>NC_016646.1:0-441112 GCF_000236645.1 Pseudovibrio sp. FO-BEG1 | reverse complement strand
TTCTGGCGGATGAAAGCATCTTTGGACCAGAGGATATGCTGACCGCGATTAAGATGGGGATAGCTGACGGTGTTTCAGTCAAAATAATGAAGACCGGAGGCTTGACTCGGGCCCAAACCGTGGCTCGCATGGCTGCAACTGCAGGTATGAGCGCTTACGGCGGCGACATGTTTGAATCTGGTCTCGCCCACCTTGCCGGAACGCATATGATTGCTGCAACGCCAGAAATCACTTTAGCTTGTGAGTTTTATCAGGCAAAATACTTCCTAGTAGAAGACCTTATGGAAACGCCATTTGAAACCAGAGGCGGCGATGTGATCGTTCCGCAAACGGCAGGCTTGGGAGGGCGGCCGGATCTGGAAAAAGTCGAGCACTATGCGATTTCCAAGAGTGCGGTGATGGGGGCTGCATGAATAAAAATAATGTCGTTGTCATCGGCGCAGGAATTGTAGGTGTTTCAGCAGCTTTATGGTTGAAGCGTGAGGGTCATGATGTGACCCTCATCGACAAGGGCGAGCCCGGCATGGGGGCGTCCTTTGGCAATGCCTGCGTTCTGGCGAGCTGCTCCGTGGCACCTGTCACAGCGCCGGGTCTGATCCTGAAAGGCCCGAAGTTACTGCTGGATCCTAACTTCCCGCTGTTTTTGCGCTGGAGTTATCTGCCGAAGCTGGCGGGCTGGCTGACACGCTATCTGTCACATGCAACGGATAAGGAAACCCGGCGTATTGCGCAGGGCCTGACCCCGATCGTTGGCGACAGTGTAGACCAGCACCATGCATTGGTGGACGGAACCAGTGCTGAAAAGTGGCTTCAGGAAAGCACCTACAGCTTTGCCTACAACGACAGAGCCGCATTTGAAGCAGATGCGTACACCTGGGAACTGCGCCGCAATGCCGGTTTTGTGCCGGAACTGATTGAAGGTGATGCAGTTCACGAGATGGAACCAATCCTGAGCAAAAACATCAAGCTGCTGGCTTTGATGCGCGATCACGGGTTCATTCAGGACCCGGGTGCTTATGTGCAGGATCTGGTGAAGGTCTTCACCGAAATGGGTGGCACGTTTGTGCAGGCCGAGGTGAAGGACTTTGATTTGTCGGGCGGTTCAATTTCAGCCGTGATGACCGATAAAGGACGTTTTGAATGTGATCGTGCAGTTCTGGCAACCGGCGTCTGGTCCAAGCCTTTGATGAAGAAGCTTGGCATCAACGTGCCGCTGGAAGCTGAGCGCGGTTACCACATCCTATTTAAGAACCCGAACGAACAGCCGAACCAGCCAATCATGGTGGCCTCTGGCAAGTTCGTGGCAACGCCAATGGCACAAGGATTGCGCTGTGCTGGTGTTGTTGAGTTTGGCGGGCTGGAAGCCGGTGCCTCCAAAGCACCTCTGGCCCTGCTACGGAAAAAGGTTCGCGAGAGCTTCCCACATCTGGAAGCCTCAAGCGAAGAGGAATGGCTGGGCTTCCGCCCTGCGCCATCGGACAGTCTCCCCCTCATCGGTGAAGTGGGCAAGAGCGGTGTTTATGCAGCGTTCGGACACCACCACATCGGCCTGACGGGCGGTCCAAAAACCGGGCGGCTGGTCTCTGATCTGATCAGCGGAAAACGCCCCAATAACGATATAAGCCCTTACGATCCGCAGAGATTTAACTGAGGGCATCACTAATTTTCTTGGAGGAGAGTACATATGAAGAAGTCTAGTCTACTGGTTACCTTGAGTGTTTCCGCTATGGCGTTGGGGGCAACAGCCGCTTCTGCTGAGAAGTGGGATCTGCCAATGGCATACTCAGGGTCCAACTTCCACTCTGTAACAGGTGCAGAATTTGCAGCTTGTATTACGTCCGGTACCGGCGGTGAAATCGAAGTAACCACTCACCCAGGCGGCTCCCTGTTCAAGGGCGGTGACATCAAGCGTGCAATTCAGACCGGTCAGGTGCCAATCGGTGAGCGTCTGCTTTCCGGTCACCAGAACGAAAATGCTCTATTCGGCGTGGATTCCGTTCCATTCCTTGCAACTTCCTTTGATGATGCGGCAAAGCTCTGGACAGCTGCAAAGCCAGCTCTTGAGAAGGTTCTTGGCGAACAGAACCTGACCCTGCTGTATTCCGTGCCATGGCCTCCACAGGGTCTGTACTTCAAAAACGCAGTCAACTCTGTTGCTGACATGGAAGGCATCAAGTTCCGCTCTTACAACACCGCAACTGCGCGTCTTGCTGAGCTGACAGGCATGCTGCCAGTTTCCATTGAAGCTGCTGAGATTTCTCAGGCGTTCGCAACCGGTGTTGCTGACTCCATGGTCTCCTCCGGCGCAACTGGTTATGATCGTAAAGTTTGGGAAAGCCTCAACTACTTCTACGAAGTGGATGCATGGCTGCCACGCAACTACATGCTCGTAAACTCTGATGTCTGGGCAGGTGTTTCTGAAAAGAACAAAGGCATCATTCAGGCATGTGCGGCAACTGCTGAAGCAGATGGCCTCAAGCGTTCTATCGACTACACAAACTTCACCCTTGATGGCCTGCGTGAAGGCGGCATGAAGGTTGAAAAAGGTAGCGATCAGATGAAGGCTGACCTTCAGGAAATCGGCGCAACCATGACTGCTGAGTGGCTGGAAGCAGCTGGCGACGATGGCAAAGCTGTTGTCGATGCATTCAAAGCAATGAAGTAATTCGTTCTTTGGCCGGAGCCGCCGTGCGCGGCCCCGGCTTTTCTTTTTCTGGAGGGGGAGAACAATGAAGCTTACACGCGCACTGCGCTTGGGCCTTGATGGGATCTACAAGACGGCCGGAGTTCTCTCAGCGCTCTGTCTGATCGCCATTCTTGGGCTCATCGTTATGCAAATGCTGGCTCGCTGGACCGGAGAAGTCTTTCCCGGTGCTGCAGAATATGCCGGCTATGCAATGGCTGCGGCCAGCTTTATGGCGTTCGCAAATGCCTTGAACAAGGGCATTCACATTCGAGTTTCCATTCTACACCAGATGCTGGGCAAGACCGCGCAGCGCCTGCTGGAAATTTGGTGCTTTGCCATCGGCACAGCCACCATGTGGTACTTCGTGTACTACGCACAGCGGTTTGTTTACTGGTCGTGGAAGTTTAACGACATTTCTCAGGGTCAGGACAGAACACCACTTTGGATGCCGCAGAGCTTCATGCTTATTGGTGCCGCGATCCTGGCGATTGCTCTTACAGATCATCTGCTTCAGCTCATTTTCACTGGCAAGCACCGTGTTGCGCCGGAACTTGAAGAAGCAGTTGCGGGAGAATAAGAGCAATGGAAAATATTAGTATCATCATCCTGTTCCTGTTTGTCATGTTCACCCTGCTTGGCACCGGCGTCTGGGTCGGTCTGGCGCTGATGGGTGTGGCATGGGTCGGTATGGAACTGTTCACCACCCGCCCTGTTGGCGACGTGATGTTGACCACCATCTGGTCCTCCTCCTCCTCATGGACACTGACGGCTCTGCCGCTGTTCATCTGGATGGGCGAGATCCTTTACCGAACGCGTCTCTCGGAAGATATGTTCCGCGGCCTCGCACCTTGGATGGCGCGCCTGCCGGGTGGTCTGGTGCACACCAACATTGTGGGCTGTACCGTGTTTGCTGCGGTCTCCGGATCTTCAGCTGCAACGCTGACTACCGTTGGAAAGATGTCCATTCCAGAACTGCGCAAGCGTGAGTATCCGGAAAAGATGATCATTGGCACGCTCGCGGGTGCAGCAACGCTGGGTCTGATGATCCCGCCGTCCCTGACGCTCATCGTGTACGGTGTGACCATCAACGAGAGTATCTCCAAGCTGTTTTTCGCAGGCATTGTGCCGGGTATCGTGCTGGCTGGCATGTTCATGGCGTATGTGGCGATCACCTCTCGTGTGTCCTCCAAGTGGAACCCAACTGAAGAGCCACGCATGAGCTTTTCTGAGAAGCTGGCAAACACCCGCTTCCTGTTGCCGGTGATCCTGCTTATTCTGGTGGTGATCGGCTCCATGTATCTGGGCTTTGCCACGGCGACAGAAGCAGCGGCCTTTGGTGTGATCGGTAGTCTTATTCTGGCGGCTTCTCAAGGCTCACTGAACTGGAAGAGCTTTACGGAAAGTCTGATGGGCGCAACCTACACCTCCGCAATGATCGCGCTGATCCTTGCCGGTGCGGCGTTCCTTTCCCTTTCCATGGGCTTTACCGGACTGCCGCGTGGGCTGGCGGACATGATCGCAACGCTGGAGCTGTCCCGCTTTGAGCTGCTCATGGTGCTGCTGGTGTTCTACATCATCCTCGGCATGTTCCTTGATGGCATCTCTTCTGTGGTGCTGACCATGGCTGTGGTGGAGCCAATGATCCGTCAGGCAGGCATTGACCTGATCTGGTTCGGTATCTTCATCGTGGTGGTGGTTGAGATGGCGCAGATCACGCCACCTATCGGCTTCAACCTGTTCGTGCTGCAGGGCATGACCAATTACCAGATGGGCTTCATCGCGCGTGCTGCGTTCCCGATGTTCCTGATCATGGTTCTGATGGTCTTCGTGCTCATCGCGTTCCCAGAGGTTGCCACATGGCTGCCTGAGAACATCCGCAGCAGGCCCGGGGGCTAGCTGACGCCCCTTCCCTAAGTGCTGATTGAATGATGCCCCGGTCTACGAAAGTAGGTCGGGGTATTTACTTAGAGTAAGCAATCAGAGGTTCAATCGTCAAATTTGGTTAAACCATTAAGTGCGCACAAATGCAGGTTTTCTCATTTCTAGATTTACGGATTTGTGCTCCACGCCTGACACTATTATCGAGTTTGATCGCCCTGATTTGCCGTTGTGCGGTCACTTTTAAGGTAAATATATGACCTTAACGGCACCTTTGTGATATATTTTCACCATAAAATGAGTGCCAGTCTCATATTTTTTGTATTGACAGACATATGAGTGTGACATGCATCACAAGTGTTATGGTAACTTACTCAAACGTAATGTCTTTTTTATCGATAAATTTTTATGTAAGATAAAACAAATATACCCTAAGTATAAAAATTTTGATATTTAAGTAATACCTAGAGTTGTAATTGCACTAAACATTTGGATAACATTTATTCTAGATCTAAAAGTATAAAAAGCCTTGCCACATTTCCGCCTCAATTGGGGCGAAATATTGAACTCAGATCAGGTCACCTCCCAAAATGGGGGCGTGTAACTGGCAGATTGCATCGTATCTGTATTGTGTACTCAAAGTGGTATGATGAGAAATCTGCAATTTATGCATAGGGATTTGATCAACACTTCAGGTAACTGAAGTTCGTTGGGTGACACTAAACGTTACTCAAAACGTTTGTCGCTATGAGGCATGCTCGTTATGAGCATTTAGCGAAGCTGGGAGGCTAGGCTATGACGTATATTCGTAGTGTAGACTTGCATTCTGAATGCGGCATTAGCAGTGTTCGGGTGCGCCCAGGGACTTTCCTGACATAGAGAACCGACTTGGGTTGGGACCCTTTGTAGCTATCACCACAAGTGTAGCCATCTGAAGGACCTCCTGCCAGCGGTATCACACCAACAATTCAACCTCACTGACTCTCGGAGCCTGCTTCGGGACCGGTGAAACGCATCTAACTATTGTCTGAAAGGGATAAAGACATGGGCTGGTGGAATCCATTTAAAGCAATCGCAAACGTAGTAACCAAAGCCGTAAGCGCGGTTATTGAAGGCGTATCTACAGCTCTTGGCGAGCCTGAGCTCGGCAAGAAGATCGCTGGCGTTTTTGAAGCTGTGGTTGACACTGTTGTTGACGTTGTTGTGGACATAGCCGTGGGGGTTGCCACATCCAACCCTGTTACTGCTGTAGTCAGCGTCATCACCAATATCGCTGAAGGTGCGAAGGACGTTTATGACGCCCTTAACCCTGCATCTGAACCTGTAGAAGTTGCTGCTGCAGACGCTCCTGTTCTGGAAGGTGCAACAGACTACGGTTCTGATGACATGCTGATGTAATCAGTAGTGTTCGGGCGCCACGAGCTTGGGTGTGGCGCCCGAACCAACCCAGCAAGGAAACAGCGGGCTGGAGGCTATTTTGGGTAAGCAATCACAAGAACATACATCCTACATTTCAGAGGCATTCCGGAAACTCTACCGGGCATTCTGGGGTATCGGTGGCATCAGCATGTTGATCAACCTGCTTATGTTGACGGGCCCTTTGTTCATGCTGCAGGTGTATGATCGCGTCTTGTCCAGCAGCTCCGTGCCAACCCTTGTTGTTCTCAGCCTGTTTGTGGCTGTGCTCTATATCTTCTACGGAATTCTCGATGGTCTGCGGAACCGGCTGCTGCTGCGTGTTGGCCAGCATGTCGATGAGCAATTGACCGGCCTTGCCTTTGAGGCGTCCACCCGCGTTCCGCTGGTGCTGGGTGCTGAAGGCGAGCGGTCCAGACCTGTCAGTGATCTGGACTCCATCCGGCAGTTCCTGTCCGGCTCCGGCCCATCTGCTATCTTCGATATGCCCTGGATGCCTCTTTATCTGGGCATCGTGTTCCTGTTCCACCCGCTTCTGGGCACCACGGCGCTGATTGGCGCGCTGCTCATCTGTGTTCTTATTGCGCTGAACGAGTTGTCGTCTCGTCGTCCGGCTGCAAACACAGCGGTTGAAGCAAACAAGCGGACCACTCTGATTGAAGCCTGTCGGCGCAATGCGGAAAGCATTGAGGCCATGGGCATGATCGACCACCTGCGCGACCGATGGGAAGACAACAATGATGTCTTCCTTGGTCGCCAGCGGGCAGCGTCTGATCGCTCCAACATCTTCACCACCATGATCAAGACCCTGCGGTTCATGCTGCAGTCCGGTATCCTTGGTCTGGGCGCATGGCTGGTCATCCAGCAGGAAGTTTCCGCCGGTGTTATGATCGCATCGTCCATCATGACCGCCCGTGCACTGGCTCCGGTTGAGATGGCCATCGTCAACTGGCGCGGTTTCGTGGCAGCCAGAGTTGGTATCGCCCGCCTGCAAGAAATTTTTGCCTCTCAAGTGAAGCCAAAACAGCGGGTTTCTATCCCGTTCCCACAAGAGTCCGTTTCGATTGAAGGCCTGTTCTGTGGTCCAATTGCTGCCAAGGAAGCGTTTGTCAAAAACGTGTCTCTGGAGCTGAAAGCAGGCGATGGTCTAGGCATCATCGGCCATTCCGGTTCTGGCAAATCCACGCTGACCAGAGCCATGGTTGGCATCACCAATCCGTTGAAAGGCTCCATCCGCTTTGATGGTGCTGAGCTGGATCAGTGGAGTGCGATGGATCGGGGAGACTTCATTGGCTATCTGCCGCAGGACATTCAGCTCTTTGACGGCACCATTGCGGAGAACATTCAGCGGTTCAAGCCGGATCAGGACAGCGACAAGCTGATCGAAGCAGCCCGCATGGCGAACGTTCACGACCTGATCGTGAGCCTGCCGGAAGGCTACAACACCGTCATCGGCGCAACAGGCAATGGCCTGTCTGGCGGTCAGCGTCAGCGGATTGCACTGGCCCGCGCGCTTTATGGCAATCCATTCCTCATCGTGCTGGATGAACCAAACTCCAACCTGGATGCAGAAGGCGAAGCTGCGCTGACCAACGCAATCCACGATATGCGCCAGCGTGGCTCCATCGTCATCGTCGTGGCGCACCGTCCGGCAGCCACGTCTGCCGTGGATCAGATCCTCGTCATGAATGAGGGCGAAGCAGACGCTCTGGGTGCAAAAGACATGATCATGAAGCAGGTGATCGCTCCGCTTCGCAAGCCGCAGGAGGTCGTGTTAAATGGCTAGAAACACAGATAAATCCTACGATCTCGGCGCCAGCATCTCCCGCCACTTGCGGGTTGGTGGTTACCTTGCGGCCCTGTTGATTTTGGGCGGTGGCACATGGTCCGCCGTGACTGAGATTTCCGGCGCGGTTGTTGCTCCGGCCACAATCGTGGTGGAGACCAGCACCAAGACCGTGCAGCACCGTGACGGCGGCATCATCAACCAGATCCTCGTCAAGAACGGCGACTTTGTGAAGGCTGGTGATCTGGTTCTGCGGCTGGATGATACCCTCACCCGTTCCAACCTTGCGGTTCTGACCAATCAGCTTGATGAGCTCTATGCGCAGGAAGCGCGGCTGACTGCTGAGATTCAGGGACGGAATGAGATCAGCTTCAAGAAACGTGCACAGAGCCCGCTGCACCGTGCGCATCTGATGATGATTGAAGAAACCCAACGCAACATGATGGAAGCGCGGCAGAAAAATCATCTGAGCAAGAGAGAACAACTGCAAACCCAGATCGTCCAGTTTGAAAAGCAGATCGGCGGTCTGATCCGCCAGCGGGATGCGAAGCAGACTGAAGTGGATTTGGTCAACGCTGAGCTGGGCGGACTTGAATCCCTGCGCAAAAAGAAGCTGGTGACCGAGTCCCGCGTGATGGCGTTCCAGCGTGAGCGCAGCTCTCTGGAAGGTGAGCTGGGTGGCATCATTGCTCAGATCGCCCGTTCAGAGGAAGCCATCAGTGAGCGGCGGGTCATGATCCTGCAGGCTGATGAAGAGCTTCGCTCCAACAATCTGGAGCAGCTGCAGCAGACACGGGCTCAGATTTCCGAACTGGAAGAACGGCGCATCGCTGCGCAGGATGAACTTCGGCGCACAGAAATCCGCGCACCACAAAACGGCAAAGTGTTCGATCTGGCCGTTCACACCATCGGTGGTGTCGTCATGGGCGGCGAAGTGGTGATGAAGATCGTGCCGGAGGAAGATCAGCTGATCGTGGAAGCCAAGGTTCAGCCGGTTGATGTGGACCAGATCGGCCCGGATCAGGAAGCAACCATCCGTCTGCCTGCCTTTGACAAGCGCACCACACCAGAGCTGAAAGCCCGGCTGAAAACCATCTCGCCTGATCTGGTTGAAGACCCAAGAACAGGCAGCACTTACTACCTGGCGGAGCTAGCTATTCCTGAGAATGAGCTGGAGCGTCTGGACGGCAAATCTCTCATTCCTGGCATGCCGGTTGAGGCGTTCATCAAGACAGAAGACCGGTCCGTACTGTCTTATCTGGTCAAGCCAATGATGGACCAGATCGCGCATGCGATGAGAGAGACCTGATTCACCTGGGATTGATCCGAGTGTATCTGCGAATGATGGGTGTTCGCATAGATATGCCTCTAATGCCATAGATCCCAGTGTGATGGTGAGAGGTTGAAGCGACCGCCGCTCTTGTTGCTTCAGCACCCTCCTCCCGAGAGCCCGGATCCCTAATTCCGGGCGTTGAAGACCCGTGTAGTGCCTCGCCGCCGCCCTGTGCGAGCACTACACGGGCTCTTTTTTTGCTCGCCAAACGCTTGATGAAATCTCTAGCCTCGCAACCTCCATTTGCTGATATATGATGAGCATTCAAGACAGTGATGTTTAGGGTCTTTTGAGGATCGAATGCAAAGCTGTGCTTGGTGATTGTTTCAAATCCGGGCGGACGGGCGACATATTGACTATTGAAGCAAAACAGGGGCTGGAAAGCCGTGCAATTCAGGTTCCTCCATCCATCACGCGAGAGCTGGCCAATGCGGCTATGAGCGTTGAGGGCCTTATTCCTTTGTGGTTTGGGGAGCCAAACATCCCTACACCAAAATTCATTTGTGACGAAGCAGCCCGGTCTCTGGCCGCAGGTGAGACGTTTTATGCGGAAGGGTTGGGACGGCCCTATCTGCGTGAGGCGATCTCAAGCTATATGAGTGCGCTTTATGGCAAGTCCGTCGGTGTGGACCGCATTGCAGTGACCGTCTCCGGCGGCAATGCGCTCAATCTGGCCTTCCAGAGCGTGCTGGAAGAAGGCGATACGGTTGTCACGCTGACGCCTGCCTTCCCGAACCTGCTCTCCATTCCCAAGCTTCAGGGTGCGCGCACGATCACCCATGCGTTGGAAGTGAAAGACGGCAAGTGGTCTCTGGATGTGGAGGCGTTTTTAGAAACGGCGAAGGGCGCCAAGGTGGTGCTGCTCAACTCCCCGTCCAACCCAACCGGCTTCATGCTGACAAAGGATGAAATCGCGCGGATCATGGAAGTGCTGCGCGAGCGTGGAACCTGGCTGATCTCAGATGAGGTCTATGCCCGCACGGTCTATTCCGGCAAGGCCGCGCCGTCCTTCCTTGAGGTGTCTGAGCCGGAAGATCGCCTGATCGTGGTGAACTCCTTCTCCAAGACCTGGGCCATGACCGGCTGGCGTCTGGGCTGGCTCACGTTGCCGCCAAGCCTGACGCCGGTTGTTGAGAAGATCGCCGAATTCTCCATCGCCAGCGCTCCGCCGTTCTCTCAGCGTGCTGCCGTGGTGGCGTTGGAACAGGGCGAAGAGTTCGTGGCGCAAATGGCGCAGAACTATCAGCACGCGCGGGACCTGGTGTGCAATGGCTTGCTTGCCCATGAGGGCGTGACCTGTCCGGTGCCGGAAAGCGCGTTTTACGCCTACTTCAAGGTGGACGGTGTCACAGATTCCATCGCCTATGCCCGCATGCTGATTGAAGAAGCCAAGGTTGGGCTTGCACCGGGAGATGCGTTCCTCGTGGGAGAGCCGGGCTGGTTCCGCCTGTGCTTTGCGCAAACGGATGAGCAGCTCAACGAGGCGTTGGAGCGGTTGTCACCGTTCCTTGCCAAAGCGCGGGAAATCGCCTGATCAGAACCAGTGATAGGAGGGCAGCGTCCCTCCTATTGTGTGCAGGATGAGCGGTTCGATCCCTTCAAACAGCTTCTCGTTGTTAGAAAGAACCACGATGCCCAGATCCTCTTCCGGGTAGCCCACCGTGTAGGAGCGATAACCCGGGTTGCTGCCCCAATGCCAGATGGAGCTGTTGGGCTTGGTCGCCTGAATGCCCCAGCCCATGGACCAGCTGATCTTGCCCGTGATGGTCTTGTGTTTGCTCAGCATCCACTCTTTCACTTCCGGCTCCACGCCTTCATCCATCATCGCTGCCAGAAAGCGGGCGTAATCCCCCGCCGTTGTGTGCAGACTCCACGCCGCATTACCGGTCGTCGGTTTGCGTTTTCCGGCAATCCGGTCTCCGTCTTTGTCGTAGCCATAGCGGATGCGGTAGTTATAGGCGTGCTGCCAGAGGAAGCTGGTGGAGGCCATGCCAAGGGGCTCAAACACATGGATGCGGGCCAGTGTTTCAAGATTAAGCCCCGTCCGTCGTTCCAGAACCTGCTGCAACAAAGCATAGCCTGAACCGGAGTAGGTAAACTCCGTGCCCGGATCAAAGCGCAGTTTCAGCGGGTCTTTCTCGTCAAAGTTGGTCAGGCCGGAGGTGTGGGAAAGCAGCATGCGGGCGGTGATGCGTTTGAGGCGCGGGTCAGCGCTCTTAAACAGGTCTGGTGCGTACTGATAAAGCGGACGTTCCAGTGACAGGATATCCAGATCCACCAGCTTCAATGTCAGATAAGCGAAGACAGGTTTGCCGAGGGACGCGACCTCAAAGATGGGTTCTTGTGCCCCCTTTACGGTCTTACCGCGGTTGGATTTGTCATAGAGGCGGATGAACTCGACCTGGCCGTCACGGATAACGGCCACGCTCAGGCTGGTTTCCGGGTTGCCGCGCTGGATGTCCTTGGCGTGCTTATCCAGCACTGTAATGATTTCGTCCTGCGGCGTTTCACGCTGCAAGGGCTTAGCCTCCTCACAGCCGCTGAGCGCCAAAACTCCCGCCAAACCTGCCAATATCCTTAAATGCATCAAGAATCCGCTTTTAAAATCAGTTTCCGTCAGTCTCTCACATGAGCTGTTGCACATAACTCAGGTCACGCCCAGAGCATACGCCTAAGAAGATGAATGAGAGATTGGTCTGTGACGATTAATTTGGGTTAAAGCTCTATGCAACGAAAATGGCACCAATGCGTCAGGTTGCAATTCTCCGGTTCACTCGCGTCTCCATCCCTGCAAAAAGCGAGGATTTGCTGTTGACCTCAACTTAGCTTCAGGCCTTACAAGCCCTGTTGTGAAACCGAAACCTCGCATGTTTCGGTGAAAGAACAGAATGAGTTCACTATGAAAAGACTTGCCACTTTATCCATTGGAACCCTGATGATTGCTGCTGCCGGTATGGCACAGGCGGAAGGCCTGGAGCGCATCAACCCGCCGACCATTGTTGACACCAGCCCATGGGGCTTTTCGCAGGTTGTAGTTGCGCCTTCATCGGCAAAGACGGTTTACATCTCCGGTCAGTTCAGCGGCGATAAAGAGGGCAACGTGCTGGGCAAAACCGTGGGCAAACAAGCTGAACTTGCCTTTGACAATCTGCGCAAAGCCATCGAGGCGTCCGGCGGACAGCCTGAACACGTGGTGAAAATTCAGGTGCTTGTGGCTGGCCACGGAGAAGACAAGCTCCATGCAATCGGTGAGCAGATCTCCAAGCTGTTTGGCGAGCACTTGCCTGCCAGCACGCTCATTCCGGTCGACCGTCTGGCGCTGGACGGCATGCTGTTTGAGATTGATGCCACACTCGCGATCCCGCAGAGCTGACGGCGTCCTGCTCCTGCCAAGTCCACTGGCAGGAGCTTTCCTTTAATCATTGGCAGAGTTCATCGGCGGCGGACCTTCAGGGGCTTGAGGCCTTTGCCGTGGGGTGTGGCCTTTGAAAGCCCACAGCGACATGACAGCGGCGCCAAACAAAACAACGGCACTGAAGATATAGGCATCCGCCAGAGCCCGGCTGCTGATGGCCTTCAGGATGTAAAGAGACTGCGGCCAGCGTTCGTGCAGCAAGGCGGCGGCGGCGGGTTGATCACCCATGAACTTGTAAAGCAACAGCTGCAAAAGCTCGCGATCTTCATCGTTGGGTTCCATCAGTTCCGCAGCGGCGGAGATCATGGTTTTCTCCCGCCAGTTGATCAGTGCGCCCACGCAAGCAATGCCAAACACCCCGCCCACCTGCCTGCAGGTTTGCAGCAGGGCCGTCGCGCGGGCACGGGCCAGCAAGGAAACGTGGGAGAGCGCTTCCGTTGAAACGGTACTGATCAGAAAACCGAGCCCTGCCCCCATCAGGATCATGCCGGGGAATAGCAGCCACAGGTTATTGAAGTGGATGACCAGCGCCTGTGTTGCAAAGCCGATGCCCATGGCCAGACTGCCGCAAACCGCCAGATTGCGAAATTTGATATTGCCCACTAGTCGCCCGCCAAACTGCGCGCAGATGATAATCGTCAGCACCACGGGCAACATGGAGAGACCGGCTTCAAGCGGCGTCAGGCTGAGCACGTTTTGCAGGAACACCGCGCCAAACACCACCTGCGCCAACAGGGCAAACGGAATGCAGAACAACAGCAGGCAGCACCCCAGATAGACCTTGTTCTCGAACAGCGAAAATTGAATGAACGGATGGGCCACGCGGTGCCTGCGGACAAACAGAAGAGAACAGGCAAGGACGACAAACCCAGCTGAGACCACCCCCTCGCCCAGTGACAGGCGATAGTCTCCAAACAGTTGGACGGCCACGGTGAAAACCAGCAGGGCCATGACGAACAGGATCGCGCCCTGAAAATCAAAGCTACCCGTGTCCTTGTTGGTTTTGCTCTTGCCAATGGCAAAGGCCATGATGAGCACAGCCAGCCCAATGGGCACGTTGAGCAGGAAGACAACGCGCCAGGAGAAGAACTCCACCAGAAGTCCCCCCACCAAAGGCCCGCAGGCCAGGAAGAACAGACCAGCCCCCACATAATGGGCCAGTGCCTTGCCACGTTCATCCGCAGGATAGGCTGAGAACACCAGCGCAGTGGCGGCGGGCTGCATCAGCGCCGCACCTGCCCCCTGAAACACACGGGCAGTAATGAAGAACTCACCAGTTGGGGCATAGGCGCAGGCCAGAGAGGCAGCGGTGAACAACGCCACACCCATGCGCAGGGAGGTGAAATAGCCAAACTTGTCGCCCAGCCAACCACCGCACATCAGCATGGAAGCCAGCGCGATCAGGTAGGCGTTGACCGCCCATTGCAGGTGAACGGGGCCAAACGCGTATGTGCGTTGGAGCGAGGGCAGGATAACGCCCAGCACCGTCTGGTCGATCATGACCAGAGCAAGTGCCCCGATCATATTCAACAGAACCAGATGTTTGCGGGCCATGCTCGCCTCCACTCTCGTACGGCTCAGGCACGGTTTTCAAATTGCCCCATGAACCCTTCAAGGGCTTCAAGGCATTTTGGTTCATCCAGAATTGGACAGTGACCACGATCAGGAATGTCCACGGCCTGCATGCGCGGTGCCATGGTTTTCATGGAGCGGATCGTTTCAGCAGATGTGACGTCAGAAAGCTCCCCACGAATGGAAAGGATCGGCAAATCCAGTTCTGCCGCCCGCTCATGGGCCTTCCAGAGATCACGGTAGGCCTCTTTGTTCTCAATGAGCGCGACACCCAGATTATCGTCATAGCGGTGGTGCCACTTGCCGTCTTTCAGGCCAAACATGGAAAGCGCCATACGCTCCCATTTGTCATCGGGCAGGTTCACAAACTGATTGCCCACATGCTCTTTTACCGTTTCAACCACAGCGCTGAGTTCGTCCTCATCCTCCAGTTGTCCGGCGTAGCCAAAAATGCGGGACATGCCGGCAAATTCGATGGTGGCGCCCAGATCATTCAGGATAGTGCCCGCCAGCATGTCCGGGTGGTCTTCCACCATCAGCATGGCCAGCAGCGCGCCAAGGGAAGAGCCAAGCAGAACAACGGGTTGCTCACCGGTGAACGTCCAGAACTCATAGATGTCGCGAATATAAACGGTGGTGTTGTAGTTGCTGTAGTCGGGATCATAATCCGACAGATCCCGCCCGCGCAGGTTCAGCGCGTAGATTTTGTAGGTCTTGCTCAGCTGTGCGGCCATGGGGTCCAGATCGCGGGCACAGCGGGTCAGGCCCGGCAGAGCGATGATGGCTGGCTTTTGTGAGGTGCCGTTGCCGTAGACGCGATAGTTCAGCTTGATGCCGTCAGAGGTTTCAAACCACATGTTCTCATAGGCGCCACTGTCGTACTTGCGCTCATCAATTTCACTCATGAGCACCTCTTTTTTTTTTCTTCGAGCCCGGCGTGTGGTGCGAATGAGTACATTCCGTCATGTAACCTTCGTGCTTTTCATTGAGAATGGCCTCAATCCGGTCAGCGTTTTGGATCAGCGCGTCATCGGCGGCCAGATAGCCGGTCTTGATGCGCTCGTTGATGCTTTTGGGTTCAAAATCCACCACTCCGGTCAGCGCATTGTGTTCTGCATTGACGGTGATGATGTGAGAGAGCGCGCGCATTTTCATGAGGGACTGGTAGTGCTCGCAGTCCCGGATGGGCGAGTCTTCCGGCACCAGTTTGTCCAGATCATAAAGCATGTGGGAGTAATGCTGGGCGGACTTGTCACCATCCAGCATGAGCCAGAATTTGTCCTCAAACACCAGCTCCGTCATGCGGTAGACGGCTTCTTCCACGGTGGTTGGAATGATGCCTTCCGGGCAGAACAGTTCGATCAGGAAAATCGGCATATGGGAGATCTGATGATCATCCAGAATGCGCAGCAACGAGCGGATGGGCGTGTTGTCGTAAAGCCCGCCATCCCAGTAGTAACTGCCGTTGAGCTGAATGGGCGGGAACCCCGGCGGCAGGCTGCCACTGGCCATGATGTGCTTGGAAGTGATGTAGTGATCCCGGTTGGAAAACCGCTCTATCTGCCCCGTCGCCACATTGGTTGCCGTGATCACCAGTCGTGGCGCCTCCGGGCTGTTGAGACGTTCAAAGTCGATGAACTTCTCCATGGTCTCCAGCGCGGGCGTGATGTCGTAGATGCTGGGACGCTTCTCGGCCATGAAAGAGGGGGCATGCAGCTTGAAAAAACGCGGGTGACCCATGCTGGCCCGCAGCAGTTTCTGGCTGGAATGCCAGACAAAGCCCGGTGCATGGCTGAGGTGTTCCCAGAGAGCGTGCAGGGTTTCGATCGGGTCTCCGAACTTGGGGGCAGCGATGACAGCAGCGTTGAGGGCACCAATGGAGGTTCCGGTGATGATCTCCGGCACATATCCCGCCTGATAGATGCGGGTCAGGGCACCAACCTCATAAGCTCCAAGAGCTCCACCGCCTTGCATGACAAGGCCAATTCCTTGTGTCATCTACCGTCCTTCCGACAGGGTTTCCTGCATTCCCCCCGGCGCACCCCAGCTGGCAGAGAAAGAGCGCTTTCTCACCCAAACCAGAGAACAGACGTGATGATGAGCGGCCCGATAAAGCCCACCTCACGGATGAAGCTTAGGCGCGAACCTCCAAAGAAAGCATAAAGCTTGCCCAAAAATCATGCGGTTTTGAGAAGGCGGTGGCGAGGCGTCTTCGTGGCCTCTCCGGTGAAAACCAGAAGGCAATTGCAACCACCCAGACACAAGCCTCTCCTGACACTATGGCTCCTTACGAAATCTGCTTTTATGTAATGAAGTCATAACTCAATGAAAAACAAATACTTGCATAGCCTCAAACAGAAGCTGAAGAACCTGCGGAACCTAGCCGTACTCGCTCTGCTTGGGCTCACACTCGCAGCCTGCCAAACGACCATTACGGCGAAAGACATTGAAGAGGCCCAGGTAAAGGTCTCAAAGGTGACCGTGACGGGTGATTGGAAGTTTGAGGGGCTGAACAATGTTCTGGGCGTTGACTACGATAAAGACGTAATCGTTAAGGTCACAAAGAAGGCCCTGCAGACCAAGTTGAAAGAGCTGCATGGTCCGAGACGGGTCAACGTTGACGTCAAAATTCAGAGCTTCTTCATTTCCAACATGGGGTATGACATCCTCTTCGGGACTGGTGCATCCTCCATGTCGGGCATGGTGACGGTTACTGATGCGCGGACAAAAGAAGTCATTGTCAAAGACGCAAGGATCGGCACAGCAGTCGCAAACCACGAAGTGTTTGCTGAACAGGTTGTGGCGAAGGTTTTACGGGCGACAAAGAAGCGCTGACGACTTGATCTGGCAGCCGTTGCTCTCTGCAGCGGCATGATGCTGTTAAATTGCGAGTTCCGGGCTTACACTTCGTTGAGCCTGAGCTGATAGAGCGATGAGGGTGGGGCTCTACCTGGAGCCCCGTTCTTTAGGAGCTTCGGATGTCTAACAGCTCTCTGCCTCCAGTCCTGCTTTTAACCGGTACCAACGCAGCGGCGTGGGCGATGGAGAATGTGCGGGCGTCCCTTGAGGCTGCCGGATATGCCTGCCACAGCCTCACTTACCGATATCATGACCTGCCACCCGGACCGGAACGGGATGCTAAGCTCACCGGGTTAAGCATCGCTGATTATGTGCAGGATGCCCGGCAAGCCATAGACGAGATTGGGGAGCCTCCGGTTGTTGTCGGCCACTCGATCGGTGGGTTGATTGCGCAGCTTCTGGCAGCTGAGGATGCCATCAAAGCAGGCGTTCTTCTCAACAGCAGCATTGTGAACGGCACTCTGCCGACCACGGAGGAAGAACGAGACCTCGGGAAGCTTTTGATTTCAGCAGGCGCCTTCTGGGAAAAGGCAGTGGAACAGGATTTTGAGCTGCTGGCGAGGTATGGGTTCAACACGCTGTCACCCCAGATGCAACGTGACATCCATGCACGTCTTGGCTCCGAGTCCGGTCGGGTGCTGTTTGAGTTTTTCTTCTGGATGTATGACGTTCACCAGACCACGTTTGTGGACCCAGACAAGGTCACGTGCCCCCTGCTCTTTGTTTCAGGAACCGAGGACAAGGCCGTGCCACCAAGCACCGCACGGTTGATGGCTGAGCGCTATGAGACCTCGGAGTTCCTCGAGGTCGACGGAGCTTGCCACTACATACAGTTTGACGAGCAATGGCCGGAGACCGCCGCGAAGATGCTCGACTGGCTGAGCCGAAACCTCTGAGGTCTGCGCGCCCCCCTAAACCAATCTGCCTCCTAAGTGCTGGTTGGTTCCGTCTCATCCCCCATCAGCATTTTCCAGACAGCCTTGATGGCCAGTTCCGGGTCAAACCAGCTGACGAAACGGGTGTCCACGGGTTGGCCGTTGCGGATGGTGAGGGTTGGGCGGATCAGGCGCAGGCCTTCCGGGCGCATCACCTGCGGATTGCCGTTGAGCAGGGTGAAGTCCGCCTTCATGCCCACCGCGATCATGCCGAGCGTGTCTTCCTGCCCCAGCTGGCGGGCGGCATCGACGGTCATCGCCTGCAGTGCTTCTTCCAGCGTCACCGCATGATCAGCACCAACAACCGTGTTTCCGCTTTGGGATGTACGGGACATGGCAGTTTCAACCGTGCCCATGGGGTTCATGGGAGTGGCGGGATGATCTCCATGGAAGGTGACCACTGCCCCGGCATCCTTGGCATCGCGCACGGGCATATAGCGGTTCATGCGGTTGTTGCCGAACAGGTCTTCCAGCTGGTCGCCATAAAAGGTGATGTGATCCACGAAGAAGCCCAGGGAAACGCCCAGATCTGTTGCCCATTGGATCTGCTCGCGGGTGATCAGCGCGTTGTGCTCCAGCCGATGCTGGATGTCGTCGCGCGGATCTTCAGCCTGAATGGTGGCAATGGCCATCAAAGCCTGATCAATGGCGCGCTCGCCCTGTACATGCATGGCCACCTGCCCGCTCTTCTTGTGCACTTCCCGCAGTTTCTCCACCAGATCCGCATCGCTCATGTTGAGCTCGCCGTGATGGCCTGAGGAGAGGCCAAGCCGCTCCAACACCAGCTCAGAGGTTTCATAGGGGTGATAGGTGGCCGCTGCTCCGGTGAACGGAGAGCCATCCAGCCAGAACTTGGCGCCCAAAATGGTGAAGCGATCATCGCCGCCAAAGCGCCAGTTGGGCAGTTGATCTTCCGTCAGATAAAGATAGGTCCGTACTGGCGGGTTATCCTCCAGCCCAATGCGCTGCAACAGGCCCACAGGATTGGGGTGACGTCCCACGGCGCCCGTCACGCCGATGCTGGTGTAACCCGCCTTGGCATAGTCCGTATACTTCTTGCGCACCAGCAGTTCCACGGCCTCATCGGATGGGGCCGGAATTGCGGAGACGACGCGGTTGATCTCTTCCAGCTCGCGCAGCATCGGTCCGCGGCTCGGGTCAACGCCCGCTTCTTTCAGGGCCGCTGAATTGGCGTAGGCCTCGTGCATCATCTGGGTCAGAACCAGCATGGGCTTGTCGGGAGAGATGGCGTCCAGTTCTGCTAAAGTTGGCGGGGAAAGGTCTTTGATCGCGATCGGATCCCAACCATAGGCCAGCACCCATGGGGTTAGGCTGTACTCATCCGCCGATTCCTCAAGGGCCTTCATGATCTGCGAACGGCTGTCGTATTTGAAGGCGCTGATATCGGTGGCAGCGCCCAGCAAAGCGGCGGCTATCGGGTGGGTATGCGGTTCAATCAGGCCGGGGATCAGCGTGCCTTTGAGGCGGATGAGTTTGGCTTTGTCCTGATTTTCCAGCTGGCGCACGTCACCTAACGCCATGATTTCGTTGCCATCAACCAAAATGGCTTGCACCTGCGGGCGCTCCGGGTCCATGGTCAGAATACGGTCGGCGGTGATGATGTACTTTGTTGGATATTCTGGCGGCAGGGAGTACCAATAGTAGCCAGCAGCGGCGCCTACAATGACAATGACCAGCCCAGCAATCCAACGCATACCAACCTCCTCCTTCTTACCCTTACGGAATGATGCATATAATTGGCAGGGACGCCACCCGATAGTTTCGGGCTTTTCGCAGGTTTTGCTTCCCTAATGGGTCATATGACTGCGCTTGATGAGCTTGCATCGGATCTCAGACTGAGACCGCAGCGCAATTCCCGTTTCCGGAAAAACCTCCTCCGGCTTTTCTGCCTTGAAGTTGTAATGGCGCGTCACCCCAGCCAGCACAGAGGTGGCCTCAACCGTCGAGAAGCTAGCTCCTGCACACACCCGCGGCCCAATGCCAAACGGCATGTACGCCCCGGTCATCGGGTCATCATCGCGCTCAAACCGGTCCGGATCAAAGTGGTCGGGATGGTGCCAGTAAGACCGGTGCCGGTGAACGATCCAGGGTGAAATGATGATCAACGCCCCTCGCGGGATTTTGTGACCGCCAATGGTCGTCTCTTCCACCGCCATGCGGGAGAGGAATGCGATGGGCGGATAGAGCCGCGTGGTTTCGCGGAAAATGTTGCGGGTGAACCTCAGCTTGGACAGGTGCTTGTACTCAAGCATTTCCCCGTTTGTGATGCTATCCGTCTCCCGCCTGATACGCTCAGAATAGTCTGGCCGCTGGGAGAGGATGAAGAATGCCCAGTTGAGTACGGCAGACGTTGTCTCGTGCCCGGCAAGGAAGAACGTGGCGATATGGTCCACCAGCTGTTCCTTGCTGAAGGGCAGACCGGTTTGCGGATGGCGGGCATCCAGTAGCCGCTGGCACATGTCATCATGCTGGCCGAACCGATCAGCGGTATGTTCATCTACCAAGTCTGTCAGAAGCAGCCGGATTTCATCGCGTAGGATCTCTGCTTCTTTCGGCATGGGCCGGTTTGGCCCTTCACCGGTTCCCCGCAGGATCATCTTGCGCGCCCATGTTGTGGTAATCGCCTGATACTGCATGGCCTGCGTAAACACCTTGCGGGCGCGCATGCTGTCGATGGGATGTGAAAAGATGGTGCGGAAAATGATGTCAGCGGTTAGACGGCTCATCTCATCGCGCAGGCTGATGGATTTTCCGAACTCAGCCGCCTTATCCAGATAGGCCAGAAACTCGTTGCAGGCGTCCTGAATATGCTTGAAGGCACTGCGCACACCCACATGAGAAAACACGGGCGCAATCATCTCACGCTGTTCTTCCCATTTCGGGCCGCTGGCAATGATCGTGCTCTCCCCGATCACCGGTTTGAGCGTATCCACCATCACATCCGATTTTGGAAACGACAGCCGCTTTTCAACCAGCACCTCGTTCACCAGATCCGGTGCGTTGACCAGGAAGCAAGGACGGCGGGTGAAATAGACCCGCTCCATCGGACTGTTGAAGAACTCCTCGGGGATAAGATTTAAAACATTGCGCGCCCAGAAAACGCGAAACAGTCGCAGACCTCGGAGCGGTTTGCAGGGCGTTGGTGCCGGAGGCCGATAAAGGATTGGTTCAGGCATGTATGCTGCTTCTTTCGCGGTACATATCTATCGCGTGGCAGCCTTGTCCGTTCATTTTCTGCTCTGGGTCATGAAAAACAAAAAACGCCAGAAAACGCAAAAAACGCATAAACCTTTCAAAGTCCACGCAAGCAATCTTTCCTGTTATTTTTCTAACACTTAGCTCTCTAATGCCGAGCTAAGGAAACAACGCAAAAATCCTGGTTACTCTTCATAAATCCTCAAGCAAGCCCGCACTTATTCCCGCCCCTCCGGCTAGGTTGACCAATACGTCAATATGGGTTTGACTGGTGTTGCTCTGCCTGACTGGCGCTTGCGCTGGGAGAATAAAGGCAGCAGCTGGGGAGGATAAACGGATGTCGACGAACTACTCTGAAAACCTGCAGAAGTGGCTGGATATGCTGGAGGGCGGCAAGGATCTGGCAAAACTGTCTGCCATGATCGCTAAGGACTGCGTGTTTTACAGCCCGGTGGTGCACACGCCGCAACGGGGACAGCAGCTCACCGTCATGTATCTTTATGGCGCAGCTCAGGTGCTTGGCGTCAACACAAGCTTCAAATATGTGCGCATTCTGGATTGTGGCGACAATGCTGTGCTGGAGTTTGAGACAGAAGTCGACGGCATCTTCATCAACGGTGTCGATATGATCCATTGGAATGAAGAGGGACTGATTGATGATTTTAAGGTCATGCTGCGCCCCCTTAAAGCGGTGACCATGGTGCAGGCGAAAATGGCAGAAATGCTGGAAGCCCTTAAAGCATCTGCAAAGACTGCTGGATAAATTGAAAGATGCAGGGGAGTAATTGATAACCATCTCTGTGCTCCCCTCATAGAATTGTTTCCTGAAATCTCATGGGTCTCAGGCCGTGAGGCCGTGACCTTAAATATTCTGTAATCCCCCACCCCTTGAAATATTCCCGTTAGGTCACCAATCCTGCGCGGGAATACGATGAAACATTTCATTTCAAAACCTTGTCTAAGGGGAATAACTCTGCTGGGCCTCCTGCTTGTGTTGGCGGGATGTGGCTTGCAGACCTCTCCAGTCGCCGACCCCAAAGGCCCCATCGCCATCATTGAGCGGGATCTGCTTTACACCGCCTTCTTCATAATGCTGATTGTGGTTATTCCCGTTTACTTCATGGTGTTCTGGTTCATCTGGCGCTACCGCGCAAAAGGTGGGACGGGTGAATACAAGCCGGAATGGCACAAATCCACCATTATTGAAGTGTTTGTCTGGTCCATTCCCGCCGCTATCATCATCACGCTTGGCTATCTGGTCTGGACTTATTCCTACAAGCTTGACCCCTATAAGAAGATCGCAACGCCAGAAAACACCATCAATGTGCAGGTGGTGGCGCAGGACTGGAAGTGGCTCTTCATCTACCCGGACCTTGGCATTGCCTCTGTCAATGAACTCTCCTTCCCCGTTGATAAAGCCGTCAGCATGAAGCTGACCTCTGACACAGTCATGAACTCCCTGCTCATTCCCGCATTAGGGGGACAAATCTATGCCATGGCGGGGATGACCAGCGAGCTGAACCTGAAAGCCAACGAGACCGGACGCTTCCGTGGCCGCAACACACAGTACAGCGGTGATGGCTTTGCCATGCAGTTCTTCGACGCTGTGGCGATGACAGAAGAAGAGTTTCAGGACTGGGTTGCCAACGCCAAAGCGCAGTCCAAACCACTCTCCACGGTGACATACGATCAGCTTGCTCAGCCCAGTATTGCCCACGGGGTGGAGTACTTCTCATGGGTCAAACCGGGCTTGTTTGAAGAGATCCTGAAAAAGTATGCCCGCCGGCCCGAGACCACCTTGCGCAGACATGCGCCAGCGACGACCCAGCCAGCTTGTGAGGGGGATACACCATGCTAGGAAGATTAGGATTTGACTCCCTCCCCTTCTACAGCGCCATCGCTTTTGGCGGCGCTTCCATCACTGTTCTGGGCGGACTGGTCGTCTTTCTGCTGGTCACATATTTCGGTAAGTGGCGGTATTTCTGGGAAGAATGGCTGACGAGCCTGGACCATAAGCGCATCGGCATCATGTACATCGCCCTTGCCATGGTGATGCTGGTACGCGGGTTTGTGGATGCGCTGATGATGCGCTCGCAGCAGGCCATGGCGTTGAATAACGATGGCTACCTTGCGCCCGAGCACTTCGATCAGGTGTTCAGCTCTCACGGCACGATCATGATCTTCTTCATGGCCATGCCGTTCCTGACAGGCCTGATCAACATCGTCGTGCCGCAGCAGATTGGCGCGCGCGATGTGGCCTTCCCGTTCATGAACTCCATCAGCTTATGGCTCACCGCAGCCGGGGCCGCGCTGGTGATGGTCTCACTGGTGATCGGCAAATTCTCAACGGCGGGCTGGACCGGTTATCCTCCCTACTCCGGCGCAGAATACAGCCCCGGTGTTGGCGTGGATTACTGGATCTGGGCGCTGCTGGTCAGTGGGGTTGGCAGCACGATGACGGGGATTAATTTTGTCGTCACGATCATAAAGTGCCGTGCCCCCAAAATGCGCCTGATGCAGATGCCGCTGTTCACCTGGACCACTTTATGCACCAGCCTCCTCATGGCTTTCGCATTTCCGGCGCTGACAGTCGTTGCAGCTATGCTCGGTCTGGACCGTATTTTAGGGTTCCATTTCTTCACCAATGATTCAGGTGGCAACATGATGAACTATGCCAACCTGATCTGGATCTGGGGCCACCCGGAAGTTTACATCCTCATTCTACCCGCCTTCGGCGTCTTCTCAGAGGTTGTGGCAACCTTCTCGCAGAAAAGGCTTTTTGGTTACAAGTCGCTGGTCTACGCCACGGCGGTTATCACCGTTCTGTCCTTCTCCGTCTGGCTGCATCACTTCTTCACCATGGGCTCCAGCCCCAACGTGAATGCGGTGTTCGGCATCGTGACCATGATCATCGCCGTGCCGACGGGCGTAAAGATATTCGACTGGGTGTTCACCATGTACAAGGGGCGGATCATCTTCCACCCCGCCATGTTATTCACCATCGGCTTTCTGGTGACCTTCGTGCTCGGCGGCGTCTCCGGCGTCCTCCTCGCAATCCCCCCCGCCGACTTTTTGATGCACAACTCCACCTTCCTCGTCGCCCACTTCCACAACGTGCTGATCCCTGGCGCGGTGTTTGGATACTTCGCTGGCTTCCAGTATTGGTTCCCAAAAGCAACCGGTTTCAAACTGGATGAAAAGTGGGGCGCGCGGTCGTTCTGGTTCTGGATTATCGGCTTCTACCTTGCCTTCATGCCGCTCTATGCCCTTGGTTTTATGGGTATGTCCCGCCGCATGGAGCGTTACGACGTGGCAGAATGGCAGCCGTTCCTGATCGTGGCGGCCATTGGTGCGCTGAGCGTTCTGATCGGTATCGTTTGTCAGGGTATGCAGCTTTACGTCAGCATTCGTGATCGTGAGAAAAACCGCGATATCACCGGTGATCCGTACAATGGCCGGACGCTGGAATGGCAAACTGCATCGCCACCAGCGGAGTATAACTTTGCCAAGATCCCCGACATTCAGGACATTGATGCCTTCTGGGACATGAAGCAACGCGGCGTAGCTTATGCCCCTGCCAAGGACTACGAGGATATCCACTTACCCCGCAACACCGGCATTGGGGTGTTCCTCGGTGGACTAGGGTTCCTCATTGGATTTGCGGTCACTTGGTACATCTGGTGGCTTGTAGCTCTTGGTTTCCTTGGTGTGCTGGCGTGTTTGATAACTCGCAGCTCGCAAGACCACACTTATCAGATCATCCCTGCAGCCGAAATCGAGGCCTATGAAAAGGCCCGCATCAAGGCATTGGAGGAAAAGAAACCAGCACCGGGGGATTTCTGGTCATGAACACATACAGCCCTAAAACCACCGGCTCTCCCGGCCCGACGGAAGAAACCTTAGACATCAGAGATTTGGGCTTCTGGCTTTACCTGATGACAGACGCGATCATCTTCTCGCTTCTGTTCGCAACCTACGTGGTCATGTTTCAAAACACCGCCACGGGGCCTTTGCCCATTGAGGTGTTTGATATCAAGCACGTCTTTGGCGAAACCATGTTCCTGCTCTTTTCCAGCGTAACGTTTGGCTTCGCCTCACTGGCCTCCGTCAGGGAGCATAAAAGTCAGGCCGTGTTCTGGCTGATTGTCACTATCGTGCTTGGCTTAGGCTTTATCTCGCTGGAAGTGATTGAATTTGTTGGCATGATCCAATCTGGCGCCGGACCGCAGACCAGTGGCTTCCTCACCGCGTTCTTCACATTGGTGGGGACACATGGGGCGCACGTCAGCCTCGGTATGATCGGAATCTTGGTGATGATCTTCCAGATCCTCATCAAAGGCCTGACCTCTCCGGTTAAATCCCGTCTCCACCGCCTCGGCATGTTCTGGCACTTCCTGGACATCGTCTGGATCGGCATTTTCTCAATCGTCTACATGCCCGGCTGGCTTATTTAGGAGAGACAGATGCACCCGCAATCTCACAGTGCAAAGAGGCTGATCACCGGGTTTATCCTCGCCCTGGCGCTCACCCTGATCCCCTTCGCCGTCGTCTGGACCATGGTCTTTCCAGTTGAGCTGACCTTCGGCATCATCGCTTTGTGCGCATTGGTGCAGGTGGGCGTGCACCTGCACTATTTCCTCGGCATTGATAGCAGAACCCCCATCGAGAATGTGCTGGCCATGAGCTTTGCCGGTGTTCTCATCTTCCTGATGGTTGGCGGTACGCTCTGGATTATGTTTGATCTTTACGAGCGGATGATGTGAGGACATCCTTGGTCTCGTGAGGCTGCTTTTCGGAGAAGCTCACGAGGTTTGCCAGAAAATCCTGTACGGACCGTTCCCACGAGAAGGTTTTCGCGTGAGCAATACAGTCCTCTGATTTCATTGGCAAAGCCCGCTTGATGGCAATAGCCAGATCCTCATCGGTCGCGCCGACTGGAGCATCGCCAATAATGTCTTTCGGTCCCGTTACCGGATAAGCTGCCACGGGGATACCACAGGCCATCGCTTCCAGATTGACGAGCCCGAACGTGTCCGTTTTAGACGGAAACACCATCACATCAGCCCCGCAATAGGCCTCAATCAGGTCATCTCCCGTCTTCGCACCCGTAAACACCGCATCTGGATACCTCTTGGAAAGAGAAGCCAGATCAGGCCCGTCCCCCACCAGAACTTTGGTGCCTGGAAGATTGAGATCTAGAAAGGCTTCCAGATTTTTCTCAGGTGCTATCCGCCCCACATAGAGCATCACGGGTTTGGGATAGTTAGCAAACACCTGAGACGGAATAGGTCGGAAGTTCTTCAGCTCCACACCTCGTTGCCAACGCACCACTCGCCTGATGCCGATAGTCCTGGCCGCCTCCACCATAGTTTGCGTGGTGACCATGGTCTGGGTAGCCTGATTATGGAATCTTATCAGCCACTTATAAAACCATGCGGTGGGCAGACCTGTGCGCATGGAGGCATACTCGGGGAACTTGGAGAGCCATGAACTGGTGAACTTATGCCCGTTACGCCTGCAATACCTGCGTGCAGCCCACCCCAGCGGCCCTTCGGTCATCACATGCAATGCATCTGGCTTCAGCTCCCGCAGCATCTTGGAGAGCTTGTAATAGGGAAACAGCGCAAGCTTGATATCGGGATAGGTCGGCAATGGCATCTGGTGGAACTGGTCGGGCGTGATCAGGATAACCTCATGCCCCAAAGCCGTTAATTCCCGGCGTGTAATGCCCAGTACGCGGACAACGCCGTTGATTTGCGGATGCCAGGCATCGGAGA
This sequence comes from Pseudovibrio sp. FO-BEG1, assembly GCF_000236645.1. NCBI lineage: Bacteria > Pseudomonadati > Pseudomonadota > Alphaproteobacteria > Hyphomicrobiales > Stappiaceae > Pseudovibrio > Pseudovibrio sp. FO-BEG1. The sequence continues at coordinate 414,239 of NC_016646.1, read as the reverse complement.
CGATAACGATCTTCATCAACCAATCCCTGCTGAATTACCAGAGGGACAGGCAGGGGATCTTGGTGGTGTCACAGCGATCAGAATATTTTCGCGCAATCTCAGTCACTTCGTCCAGCAACCGGTCGCTGAGCGTGATTGGTTTTAATCCCATTTCCAGAACCTGATGATTGGCAACCATCAGGTCGTTTTCAGCAGCTTCCTTACGGGGATTATCCAGATACGCGATCTCCACATCGGTCATTTGAGCGACCATCTCGGCCAGATCTTTTACCCGGTGCACCTCTGTCATCTGGTTGAGGATTTTAACCCGCTCTCCCCGCTTAGGTGGATTTGCGACTGCTAGCTGAACACAGCGCACGGTATCCTGAATATGGATAAATGCCCGCTTCTGCCCGCCTGTTCCATGCACCGTCAGCGGATATCCAATTGCGCCTTGCATGAGGAACCGGTTGAGGACAGTGCCATAGTCGCCATCGTAATCGAACCGGTTGATCAGCCGCTCATCCAGGGAAGTCTGTTCAGTCTGTGTGCCCCAGACAATTCCCTGATGCAGGTCTGTAATCCGCAATCCGTAGTTCTTGGTATAGAACTGGAAGAACAGCTGATCCTGTGATTTGGTCATGTGATAGATGGAGCCCGGGCTTGTGGGATAAAGGATCTCCTGCTCCCGTAGATCCCCGTTCACATCCAGATGAACGCGTAAGTACCCCTCCGGAATCTCACAGCCCACGGTGCTATATCCATACACCCCCATGGTGCCCAGATGTACCAGATGCGGGTCTAGTTCCGCCTCCACAATGGCGGACAGCACATCGTTGGTGGCGTTGAGATTGTTGGAGACCGTATAGCGCCGATGCCATGAGGATTTCATGGAGTATGGCGCAGCTCGTTGTTCTGCAAAGTGGATGATGGCATCTGGTTTTTCCGTTCTCAGCAGCTGCAGAAACCGGTCATAATCTACGCCGAGCGTAATGTTGGCAAAGCGGATTGATTTGCCCGTGAGCTCCTCCCAAGTAGCGAGACGCTCACTGATCGGTTGGATCGGGGTGAGCGAGGTGACCTCAAGCTCAACGTCAATTTTGCGGTGGGACAGGTTGTCGACGATGATGACATCATGGCCAAGGCTGGAGAACAAAAGACTCGTGGGCCAGCCGCAAAAACCGTCGCCGCCCAGTACCATAACTTTACCCACGAAATCGCCCTTCCCGCCGACTCACCCAGTTCAAAGTGAGGTAGCATCCTATTGGTACAGACTGATGAACCCATGGCATTGCTGTTCAGGAACCCCTGATCCGGCAAAACAGGCCCTGCATGATTAGCCCCAACTCTTTCAGGTGGTCACAATGCGCAGTCCAAACACAGGCTAGATAAGCACGTGCGCCGGAAGGCTTCATCTCCATAAAATCAAGGGCAAAAGGCTACTGAGAGGCTGATAGATGAGAGCCTCAATCAATGTACCGCGCGCGGAATGTTCATAACTCCGGCTAATTTTGTTTCATTTCACCGAAATATTTCGTCTTGCCTGCAACGTGATTTTCACGTCTGTCACCAAGATTCAGTTCTCGCGAAATTTCCAGAGAGACGTAACGGTCCGCTACGTCTTTTCTAAAGGCGCGGATCACATGCAGAGCCGATGCAAAGTTGCGTTATGGAAGAGATCTAGACAATATAATTACATTTTCTCAGCAATAACGGCCTGTACTTCTTCAAAAAACACTCTCTAATATACCTCATATTTCAGTGAATTTGTTTTGGGAGAGGGACACCAATGAGAGTAAAACTGATTTCAATGCTGGGCGCTGCTGCGCTTTCTTTAACCAGCGTCACTGCAATGGCTGCTGAAACAATTCGCGTTACTTTGCAGCTGCCTGAGACCCACAGTCTGGGCAAAAACTGGAACGCCTTTAAGAAAATCATTGAAGAGAAATCCAATGGCGAACTGAGCCTTCAGCTCTTCCCGTCTGCTCAGCTGTTTAAGGATAAGGAAGTGCCGGAAGCTGTCGGTTCTGGTGCGATTGAAGCTGGTTCAGCATTCCTTGGCCGCTTCGCCGGGTCTGTTCCAGCCGTTGAGATCGTGAACCTGCCGTTCTTCTTCCGCGATGAAGCACACCTTCGCGCTGCTGCTGCCAACGGATCTCCAATGCGTGAGATTCTCGATAAAGCGGTTCTGGAAGAAACCGGTGCCCGCGTCCTGTGGTGGCAGGCTTATGGCCGTAACATCTATCTGAACAATGGCGATCCGATCAGAACACCGGAAGACATCAAAGGTCAGAAAGTTCGCACCTACGGTAAAGTTCTTGGCTGGACTGTGGAAGCTCTGGGCGGTGCCCCAACACTGATGTCCGGTTCCAAGCAGTTCCTTGCTTACCAGCAGGGCGCTGTTGATGTGGGCATGACCGGCACCTCCGGCGTGACCAGCCGCAAGCTTTATGAAGTGATGGAGAACATGACGCTCTCCTATGACTTTGCCATCGAGTTTGTTGCGGTGATCAACAACGACTTCTTTGAGAGCCTTTCTGAAGAGAACCAGAAGATCATTCTGGACGCTGCCGCCGTTGTCGAAAAACAGCTGCGTGAAGAGGTGTACTCTGGCGAAGATGCTCTGGTTGAAAGCGTTGCTGATAAGATCAACGTGATCCGCCTGAGCGATGAAGAGCGCGCCAAATGGGTAGAAGCAACCGCTTCTGTTCAGGACCGCTTTGTTGAAGCCGCTGGCCCTGTTGCACAGCAGGCAATTGACGCTGCCAAGGGCATGTAAGGCTCTCCTGCCTTTATCATCTTAAATCTGGAGAGGGAGCCGTTTGGCTCCTTTTCTGCCCATCCAATCTGTTGGATCCCCTTTTATTTGAGGGAGACGACTGCACACAGAGATCGCTTCAGCCCGTGCAGTTCAGCTCTCCGGCAAATCCGTTTGGTGCTCAGCCGTGATTAAGCTCATAGATTACATCTCCGAATTCACCGGCAAATTTGCTGCCTGGGTGTTTTTCGCAATTGGTTTTTTCATCTGTTACGAAGTCGTTGCGCGATATGTCTTCAACAGCCCGACCGTTTGGGTGGATGAAGTCTCCCGTATCGGTCAGATCTGGGGAGCTTATCTGGCAGGTGCCTTTGCCCTCAAACACCGCGAGATGATCGTGATTGATGTGGCCTTCCGTAGCCCGGATACGCTGGTGCGTAAGGTGGTTGAGACCTTCTCTATTCTGGTGATCCTGATCTTTTGCATCACGGCTGTCTGGTACGGCTATGGCCTCTGGTACAAGTCTCTGCTGCGCGGCCACACCACGGACACTTACCTCGCTCTGCCCAAGTGGTTCACCCACGCCTCGGTCTGGGTTGGCTTTGCCTTGCTCGGCCTGCAAGCCATGGCAGAAGCGGTAAAGATCTGGCGCGATGGCGTGCCAGCTGATGACACACTGGAACACGAGATTTAGGGGCGAAAGATGACTGCATTTCTCATTCTTGCAGCCCTGCTGCTGCTTTTGGTTTTCCGCGTTCCTGTCGCATTCGCGCTTGGCTCGCTCGGAGTATTCCTGCTCTGGTATTTCCCGCTGCCACTTAACGCCGTGCCGCAGCGCCTTTACGGCTCCATGGATAGTTTCGAGCTGCTGGCCGTACCCATGTTCCTACTCATGTCCAACGTGCTGCTGAAAGGCGGTGTGGGCAAAGATCTGTTTGCAGCCGTGCAAAGCTGGGTCGGGCATTGGCCGGGTGGTCTTGGCGTTGCGACGATCCTGTCCTGCGGCTTGTTTTCCGCTGTTTCCGGCTCTTCCGTTGCCACCGCAGCGACCATCGCAACTGTTGCGATCCCTGAGATGACCTCTCGCGGTTATGAACGCCCGTTTGTGCTGGGTATGCTGGCCGCTGGCGGTACGCTGGGTATCCTCATTCCGCCGTCTATTCCGTTGATCCTCTACGGTATCGTGACTGAAACTTCGATCCCGCAACTGTTCCTTGCAGGCATCGGGCCGGGCCTGTTCCTTGCCAGTGTCTTCATCGTCTACGGTATGCTCTACTCCCGCTTTAACAGCAATTATGAGCGGGTGGAAAAAGCGAGCTGGGAGGAACGCAGACGGGCAACTTTCATGGCACTGCCAACCCTGTTGCTTGCCGCGTCCATCATCGGTTCCATCTACATGGGCATCGCAACACCTTCTGAAAGCGCAGGCATTGGCTTTGTTATGGCGCTCATCATCACGTTCGCCATGGGGCGGATGAACTTGGAGAAGATGAAGGAAGCCACCTACAAGTCCATGAAGACCACCACCATGGTGTTCCTCATCATTGCGGGAGCAAAGGTCTTCTCCTACGCCATCACGCTCTACCGCCTGCCGCAGGATATCTCCACACTGCTCACCTCCAACATTTCTGAACCGGGCATGTTCATTCTGGCGGTTGGTCTGGTGCTGCTGATTGTAGGGTTCTTCCTGGAATCCCTCAGCATGTTGCTGATTATGGTGCCTGTGTTGTTCCCAGCGCTGGAAGGTATGTTCATCGATCCGATCTGGTTCGGCATCTTCTTTGTGGTGCTGATTGAGACTGCGCTGATCACGCCGCCGGTGGGAATGAACCTCTTTATCATTCAGGCCGTTGGGGGCGCAAAACTGTCAGAGGTTGCCAAAGGCGCATGGCCGTTTGCGCTGATGATGCTGGCAACAGCGGCCTTGCTTTACTTTTGGCAAGGGCTTGCCCTGTATATCCCGTACAACACCTAGGACTAGGGAGCTCAACCATGTCAAAAGCTCAGGTACTCAAGGCTCTGTTTGAGAGCGGCGAACTGAATGTAACCCCTTGCTGCTGGAATGCTCTTTCCGCCCGCTTGATCGAGCAGGCAGGCTTTCCTCTTGCTTTCATGAGCGGCTTTGGTGTTTCTGCCTCCCGCCTTGGGCAGCCCGATGCTGGCCTCATCTCCTACGCAGAGATGGTTGATCAGGCCCGCAACATTGCCTCTGCAACCAGTATTCCAGTGATTGGAGATGGGGATACAGGTTACGGCAACGCGCTTAACGTCAAACGCACGGTCAAAGGTTATGCCAGTGCGGGCATGGCCTGTGTGATGATTGAAGATCAGGTTGCGCCCAAACGCTGCGGTCACACAAAGGGCAAGCACGTGGTAGAGCGGGACGAGGCATTCATGCGCATTCGGGCTGCGGTTGATGCAAAGAACGAAGGCGCTGATATCCTTATCCTTGCGCGCACGGATGCACGGGCTGAACATGGTCTGGATGAAGCCATTGCACGCGCCCAAACCTTCCGCGAGATTGGCGCGGACATGACCTTCGTGGAAGCACCGCGGACCGTTGAAGAAATGAAGCGCTACTGCGTTGAGGTAAAAGGCCCCAAAATGGCAAACATGCTGGAAGGCGGACTAACCCCCTTCCTTCAACCGGCAGAACTACAAGAGCTGGGCTACGCCATCTCCACCTACCCCTTCACCGGCCTCATGGCCATGATCAAAGCTCAGCAGGATGCTCTGGCCCAAATGAAGCAAGGCATCTTCCCAGACCCAGCCATGAGCTTCGAAGACCTACAAAAAGCCGTTGGCTTTGACGCTTATTACGAAGCTGAGGAGCGGTATCGGCACTGACCTGAAATGAATAATGGCTTATGCCTTCGCTTAATTAAAAGTAGTGAAAGGTACAACGACAGGATAAAGCTCACTGATGTTTTTTGGCTTCTTCGATCCGTATTGTTACTGCCTCAATTATCGCTTCAAAGTCTTGCCTGCTCCTACACATACTCCTCTCAATATTATAGCTTTTTGTTAGAAAGAAACGGTCCCATAATTGGGTATAATGACTTACTAGCGGTAGCGAAGTGCGACTATTCATCACTTTGCAGCGATCAGTTTCCGAAAATGAGAGCGTTTTTATTTCCCTCTTCCATATTCCTTGTGGCGCAGAGATTGCATCTGATGTGATGATGACTTCATAGGTTTCATGGAGTGCCAGATAAGCACGTTTCAGAAGAGCTGTTATAGCTGTTAATAAAATTAGTGAGACGACTAGAGCCCATGTTGATCCCACACGCCATAGCCAAATCGCGGTGCTAAAAAAAATAGCGAAGTGTATGATAATGTATAAAAAATTGTCTTTGTAGGTAAAACGGAGTGTTTGAAATGTATTGTCAGTGTTTATGTGCATCTATGTGCCTTTAATACTAAGAGATAACTCATATTGTTATTCTTGCATATTGCCTTTGATTTGTTAGCAAATGCAATAGCCTACCCCGGTACCTTCTCCCCGTCCCGCAATGTCAGCACTTCGAACCCGTCGGCTGTGACCAGCACGGTGTGTTCCCATTGGGCAGAGAGTTGGCGATCGAGGGTTTCTACGGTCCAGCCGTCTTCTTTGGTCACGGTGAGTTCGGTACCTGCGTTGACCATTGGCTCAATTGTGAAGGTCATACCTTCCTTCAACAGGGTTCCGGTGCCGCGTTTGCCGAAGTGCATGACGGACGGGCCTTCGTGCATGTCGCGGCCAATGCCGTGGCCGCAGTAGTCACGTACCACGGAGTAACCTGCGTTTTCTGCGGTCTGCTGAATGGCCGCGCCCACATCCCCAAGTCTTGCGCCGGGACGTACTTCTTTGATGCCAGCCCACATGGCTTTGTAGGTGGTTTTGACCAGCTTCTGTGTTTTACGAGAGGCGCCGGGCATCACGAAGGTACTGCTGGAATCTGCGATGAAGCCATCCTTTTCCAGCGTGATATCAACATTGATGATGTCTGAGGCTTTCAGCTTGCGGTTCTTGTCCGGGATGCCGTGGCAGACCACTTCGTTGATGGAAGAGTTGAGCGCGAACTTGTAGCCGTATTGGCCTTTGCTGGCCGGGCGGGCTTGCAGCTCGTTGACGATGTAGTCTTCAACGCGATCGTTGATCTCCAGCGTGGAAACGCCGGGTTTCACAACATCTTCCAGCATCTTGAAGACCTGAGCCAGCAGCTTGCCGGATTGGCGCATCAGGGCAATTTCATCGGCGTTTTTGATGATGATCGCACTCATGTCTCAATCACCTCAGGTGGGGCGAGTTTGCAGGCTTTCAATTGCTGTTGCACCAGCTCGGAGTAGGTCAGGGTTGGGTTCAGCTCGGCGAGCATGCCCATTTTGATCCAGAACTCCGCCTGTGCGTTGATGGAGCGAGACATGACGGTGCTCGCTTTTCTGATTTCCTCGTGCAGATCATCAGAGATTTTGACAATGCCCATGGAAAGGCTCCTTATACGTTTAATATACATATCGTATATGAATCGCATAAAGGCAAGAGGAGATTTTCGGAGAGGTGCGTTTTACTCTTTCAGGTCATACGTGAAAGGATACTGGCGGTAGTCTTGCTGGTAGTGGCGCTTATGGTCGTTCAGCGTGTTCAAAAAGCCCTTCCAGTCCAGATGAGGCTCGCCGGTCATATCACTCAGACGCGCAAAGCACTCGAACACGCTGTTGTGGTATTCCTCCAGATTGGCAGGGTCTTTTTGCAGCACGCAGCCGCCATTGGCGACTTCCGCTTTAATCTCCTCAATCGGAGGCAGCTCCAACTCCCCACTCAGGATTTTGGCGCAGTAGACGCTCTGCAATTGGATGCTGGCAAAGTGCACCGTAAAGCGTGGCAGGCCGAGAAAAATGAGCGTTGGGTCGGATGGATAGAACATGTTGAGATAAAGCGGGCCGATGGAGCAACCGCTCAGCTCAATGTCGTTCAGGGAGCCCTTCAGAAACGGGAAGTCGTAGATGTAACCGGTGCAAAGGATAATCGCATCAACGTCATAAAGCACCTCGCCGTTTTGCAGGTAGATGTTCTTGCCTTCCACGCGTGCGGGCCGGTCATGCTGGCTGATGTTGAGGCTCTGCCCATAAAGACCATCGCGCACATAGCACTTGTGTCCGTTGGGAGGAAACGTGCCGCAGATGTAAACCTGCTCGGCGTGCGGGCTCAGGTCCAAGGAAATGTCTTCGGAGGATACGCAGGCGCCGATCAAGGCAACACGCTTGCCCTCATAAAGGTTCGGCAGGCGGTAAGACTGGGAGTGGGTGACGGAGCCTTCAAAACTCTCTAGTCCATCAATCTTAGCGATGTTCGGATAACTGTCCTTGCCCGTCGCTACGATCACATGGGTGAAGATCCGCTGGGTGCCTTCCGTTGTCACACGCCAGCCATCGCCGGCTTTTTCAACGTGTTGCACCGGTGTGTTGAACTCAATGAGGTTTGAGATGCCAGCGGCTCTGGCGGTGGCGTCGATATAGTCCAGCACTTGAACACGGCCTGGAAACAGCTCCAGCTCTTCCGGCAGTTTATAGTCGCTGATCTGCATGGCGCGTTTGGGCAGGTTGGCGCGCAGTTTGGGGTACATGGCGGAATAAACGCTCTGGCTATGCGGATCGCGAACGTCTACTGGCTCGTCGGTGAGGACCTCATAGGCCCACTGTCCGCCCAGACAGTTTCGCGCTTCAAACAAAGATGGAATGATACCGCGACGCTTGAGTTCAATCGCTGCTGTGAGCCCGGTTGGGCCAGCCCCGATAATGGCGATGTTAGGAGCCATGAAACCCTCAGCCTTATTATGGTTGCGGGTACTATGGGCCTTGCGGGTTAATTGCCCGTTCTTGGGATTGTTAGGATGCGAGATGAGTGAAGTGGTTCGATGAAATTCTTTGTATCGCTCAGCCCCAAACGCAAAAAGGGAGAGCTGATGCCCTCCCCTTTGCGATGATCAAAGATCCCTCAGATCTACATGGCTCCAACAAGCCACAATGAGAAGCCGGGGACCACGATCAGCAGCGCGAGGCGGACAAGGTCGGAGACCCAGAACGGGAACACGCCCTTGAAGATAGTGGAGAGCTTTACATCCTGCAGCACGTTGCGCAGCACGAACACGTTGAGGCCGACAGGAGGTGAAATCAGACTGATCTCCGTCACCACCACAACGATCACGGCAAACCAGATCAGTACAGCTTCCGGATCCGCCAGCATTTCGTGGCCGAAGTCCAGCTCAAGGATGAGCGGGTAGAACACCGGCACGGTCAGAAGGATCATGGAGAGGCTTTCCAGCACACAGCCCAGCACGATGTAGATGAGTACGATACCGAGGATCACCATGTAGGCGTTCAGCTCAAGGTCCAGCACCCATTCTGCCAGTGTATCCGGCAGGCCTGCAAAGTTGACGAAGTTGGAGAACACTTCCGCGCCGATAATGATCATGAAGATCATGGCCGTGGTGCGCGCGCTTTCCAGCATGGCGTGGTAGAGGTTTTTTATGGTCATGCCGCCCATGAGCAGCGCGATCAGGAACGACGTCCCAGCGCCGATACCAGCCGCTTCAGTCGGGGTGAAGAACCCGCCGTAAATACCAACCATGATCACAGCAAACAGGCCAAGCACGGCGAAGACACCAAGCTGTTCCTTTTTGCTGAACGGTTCAACACCTTCAGCCTTGGGAGCGAGAGACGGGTTGAGCAAAGTGGCGACGTAGATGGCGCCGATGTAAAGCAAGAGTCCCAAAATGCCCGGAATTACACCTGCGATGAACAGCTTGCCGATGTCGGATTCTGTCAGCAGGCCATAGATAATCATCACCACAGATGGTGGGATCAGAATGCCGAGGGTGCCGCCTGCTGCGATGGAGCCAGAGGCAAGACTGTCCGCGTAGCCGTATTTGCGCATGGACGGCATGGCCACTTTGGACATGGTGGCCGCTGTTGCCAGAGACGATCCGCAAACCGCAGAAAAACCACCACACGCCACAACTGATGCCATGGCAAGGCCTCCGCGCGCGCCGCCCAACAGGCGGTTTGCAGCAGCATAAAGGCCGTGGCTGACACCGGAAATGGTGAGCAGGTTGCCCATGAGGATGAACAGCGGAACAACGGAGAGCGAGTAAGACAGACTGGTTTCAAAACCAACGGTGCTGACAACGGACCATGTGGCGGACCATCCGCGCATCCAGGCAAAGCCGATGGCGCCGACAAAGATCATGGCGAACGCGATTGGCACGCGCAGGAAAATGAGGACGAGCAGAGCTGCAAAGCCGAGAAGGGACTCAAACATGACTTTAAAAACCTCTGCGGAATGCTTTTTTGAAGAATACGAAGGTGTAACAGGCGCTCAGCAGCGCAGAGACAGCAGCGATCCAGGAAAGGGGTGCCAGTGGAATGTCCAGAGCATTGGTTACAGTGCCATCTTCCATCAGGCGTTCAGCGTGAGCTGCCAGTCGCCAGGAGAGGATCACAAGAGTGACGGTGGAAACCGACCAGGCTATGCCCTTCATCACTGATTGCATGACGGGTGGAACCATGCCGTAGATCATGTCCACTTCAACATGTTCTTTACGAGAGGTTGTCAGCGGCAGAGCTGCGAAAACCAGAGCGCCAAGCATGAGCTGGGTGATTTCGAAAGCACCGCGAACAGGGGCGTTGAACCAGTAACGGCCAACCACATCAACGACTGTAAGGCCAGTCAGACCCGCGAGGAGTAACGCGCAACATATTCCAAGGCCAAGCTCTATGAGGTTGGCGAGGGAGCGCACCCGCGATGCGCCCCCGGACCTGTTGTTAGACCCGATCAATTTTCTACGCCTGTAGATTTACGGAACTTGTCGAGAGCAGCAGCGCCGTCAAAGCCGTCTTCTGCAACGGATTTTGCCCATTCGGTCTCGTAAGCAGCCGCTTTTTCCTTGATGGCCGCAACCATTTCAGGAGATGCATCATAGATTTCGATGCCAGCTTTGTTGATGCGCTCGATGGCTTTCTCATCCGCACCGTTCCATGCCTTACCAACGCGCTCAGCAAACGCATCGCCGGAGATCGCCATGATTGCAGCCTGATCTTCAGCGGAGATCTCACCCCATTTGCCGTCGTTCATGACGAGGAACCATGTGGTGTTGTAGATGCCGCCCGGAACGCGCATGGAGTACTTCACGTGGTCCAGCAGTTTGAACGCTGTCAGAGCTTCATAGGTGAAGGTCACGCCGTCAATGATGCCGCGAGACAGGGTCTCGTAAACTTCGCCAGATGGCATGAACAGCGGAGATGCGCCCAGATCGCTTGCCAGATCAGCAATGTAACCGCCCGGTACACGGATCTTCAGGCCTTCGATGTCAGCTGGTGTGTTCAGCTTGCGCACGTTGTTATGGAATACGCCCGGGCCATGAACGAAGAGACCAAGAACCTTGGTGCCTTTGTGCTCAGCCTGTGCATCCAGATCATTTGCGTATACATCCCAAAATGCCTTGGAGCCGGAAACAGCATCATCACCCAGGAAGGAGAACTGACCGATACGGGAACGCTGGAAGCGGTTGTCTTTGGTGAAGGAGTGCAGGCCGTAGGTGATGTCGACAACACCGTCAGCAGCCATGTCAAAGTGGGCTGGTGGTGCGCCGGCTGGCTTTGCCAGAACGCGCACGGTCACACGGCCATCAGTAACTTTTTTAACTTCTTTCGCCCACGGCTTGATTGCGTTGACCACAATCGGGTGGCGTGGTGGCAGCCAGCTGGAAAGAACCAGCTTTGTTTCAGCGTATGCAGCAGTTGCAAATGCAGTTGGCGCCAACATGGCAGCTGTTGCCATGCCAAGCAGCGTGCGGCGAGCAACTTTCGTCTTCAAGAATTCCATGGCTCCCTCCCTTAAGATGCCAATAAAATCATTTTGTCAGATGAAGAACGGGAACCTCCCAGTCCCCGCCCTTCTGGCAGGTTGTCTTTAAAAAACTAGACTTTGCCGAGTTCTTTTGCGTGCAGCCAGTCAGCGTGTTTTGGCGCTTTCTTGGTGCGGCTCCACTCTTCCAGCATGTCCCACTTCACAGCGTCGAGACGCTTCAGCTTCTCTTCTTCTGCTGGATCCGGACAAGCCAGCTCGATGCGGTGTCCGTTTGGATCGAAGAAGTAGATGGAGTGGAAGATGGAGTGATCGGTCACGCCCAGCACGTCGATGCCGTTTGCTTCCAGCTTTTCCTTGAATGCGATCAGGGTTTCGCGATCCTTCACCTTGAATGCAATGTGCTGCACCCAGATTGGTGTGTTTTCGTCGCGACCCATTTCTGGCTTGGTTGGCAGTTCAAAGAACGCCAATACGTTGCCGTTTCCTGCATCAAGGAACAGGTGCATGTACGGATCAGGCTCGTGTGTGGAAGGAACCTTGTCCTCTGCAATCGCCAGCACAAAGTCCATGTTGAGGTTCTTGGTGTACCATTCAACGGTCTCTTTTGCGTCTTTACAGCGGTAAGCAACGTGGTGAATTTGCTCAATTTTCATAAGACTCTAACCGAGGCGATTAAGCCTCGCCTCCTCCCTGTGTGTTGGCAGCCAGGTCCATTGCTTCGCGAAGAACATCTGCATCACCAATGTGATTGGCGAGGATGAGGACCAGCTTGGCGTTAAGTGCCTCGCTTTCCTTCTCAGAGCGTCCTTCATGCAGGACCAGAAGATCGTGATAAAACTCGTCCGGTTTGGCGATGTTTGCTTTTGTATTCAGATGGCTCATTGTGCGGCCTCCTGCTCAAAAATGCCGATAGCGCGGTTCAGAGCCTGCGCAACGTTCGCTCCGTCATAGGTCTCCCAACGGGCAGCCACGTGCTGGTCCGGGCGCATCAGATAAACGGCGGAAGACTTATCTCCCAGATAGCGATCCCTGATCTCATCTGTCGCGTTCACTCGCAGCGCTGAGATGGTGATGCCGCCTACGTCTACAGTGTCCGGCACATCCGTGTTGATTGCCAGCAACTGGAATTTGTTGCCCAGCTGATCCAACAACCAGCCATTTGCTGTTGGTGCATCCGCTGCCGGAGAGCCCGGACGGGAACGCACTGGCATGCCAGCACAATCATCGCTGTTCAGCGAAGATCCGTCGTAGGTGGCCGGTACGGACAGACGACCGGAGTTCACCAGTGGACGCGCAAATTCAGCAGCCTCGGAAAGATCCAGAACAGCATCGCGGAACACACGGCTGATCGCGGATTTTGGTGTGATGAAGTCGGTAGAGCGGGAAGAGTTCAAAATGTTCTCATCCGCAGCGTAGATGCGCTCTTCATCATAGGTGTCCAGCAGGCTCATTGGCGCCGTGCCGTCCATCACCAGTTTCAGCTTCCAGATCAGGTTGTCAGTGTCCTGCAGGCCGGAGTTTGCACCACGAGCACCGAACGGAGACACCTGGTGGGCACTGTCGCCAGCAAAGATCACACGGCCTTTGCGGAATTGTTCCATACGGCGGCACTGGAAGGTGTAGATGGAAACCCACTCAAGCTCGAAGTTCACATCCTCGCCCAGCATCGCTTTCAGGCGTGGGATGACGTTTTCCGGCTTCTTCTCTTCTTCCTTGTCGACATCCCAGCCCAGCTGAAGGTCGATGCGCCACACATTGTCTGGCTGCTTATGAAGCAGAGCGGACTGACCGCGGTTGAATGGCGGATCGAACCAAAACCAGCGCTCTGTCGGAAAGTCCGCTTCCATAACCACATCGGCGATCAGGAAGTTGTCTTCAAAGATGCGGCCCACAAAGTCCAGACCCATCATAGCGCGGATTGGAGAAGCAGCACCATCACAAGCGATCACCCAGTCGGCTTCAACGGAGTAGTTGCCTTCCGGTGTTTCCAGCTCAACAGTTGCGAAGTCACTGCTCTGATCAACGGAAACAACCTTGTTGTTGCCACGGATCTCAATTGGCTTGCCCTGTGCCTGAAGCTCTTTAACCCGGTCAACCAGATACTCTTCAAAGTAATACTGTTGCAGGTTGATGAAAGCCGGACGCTTGTGACCATCTTCTGGCAACAGATCGAACTGATAGACCTGACGCTCATCGAAGAACACCTTGCCCACGTTCCACTGAACGCCTTTGTCGACAAACTGATCACCGCAACCAATGCGGTCGAGGATTTCCAGTGGGCGCTTTGCATAACAAACCGCGCGAGAACCCCAGCTCACCTTGTCGTTGTCATCGACAACAACAACTTCAATGTCCTGCATGGCCAGTTCAATTGCTGCAGCAAGGCCAATCGGGCCCGCTCCCACCACAACAACCTTATGGCGCACTGCCTTTTCCGCATCCTGATCCGGCGACCGGACATATGGATATAGCGGAACTTCGAAAATCTTTTTTTTCGTCATACGCTGCCTCCCAGCAAGTGTGATGCCTCAGCCAGCATCCGGCAAAACATCAATCAACTTTGGAGAGCCGGCTGGAACTTGGGGCCATCCGGCGCTCTGACGCATATGGGGCGGCTTTCGCCTGCGAGGTTTTTCGTCAATGTTGGGAGCCAGCAGTATCGATCGTTCACAAACAGAGTAAGAATTGTTCTGCGAAGGAAGGATCCAATCTCTGTTATGGATTTACTCTGTTCCTCAAGGCTCCCAAGTAGGTTGGACTTAAGCTTTGCTGACAGAATAAGCTCTGTCAGCTGGCTTAAGTCCCTTCATATTAGCCCTGCAATGCTGCCCACATTTCGCGGTCGCGCTCTGCAGTCCAAATACGTGGTGTCTCAATGCCGCGGGCTTCGTCAAAAGCGCGTGCGACATTGAATGGCAGACAATGCTCGTAGATTGCGTAGTCAGCGAACTTCGGATCGCATTCTGCGCGCACTGCGTCCCATGCTTCTTTCAGCGTGCCGCCTCGTACTGCCACGCGGGCGGCTGGTTTATAGGTGCTCTCAACAAAGTCACGGGTGTTCTCAATGGCTTTGTTGACCATCTCTTTGCCCACAAGCGCATCGCCGCGGCCCGGTGCAATTGCATCCGGATTGTAGGCTTTGATCGCGTCGAGGGTGTTGCCCCAGTCCTTGAAGTGACCGTCGCCGCAGTAACAGGCGGAGTGGTATTCAACGATATCACCGGTGAACATTACGCCTTCATCGGGAACCCATGCAACGATGTCGCCAGCGGTGTGAGCGCGGCCCAGATGCATCAGCTCAACCTTGCGCTTGCCCATGTTGATGGTCATGCGGTTTTTGAAGGTCATGGTTGGCCATGTGAGGCCCGGAATGGAATCTGCTGCAGAGAACAGGCGTGGGAAACGACCGTACTCAGAATCCCAGTCTTCCTGACCGCGTTCGTAAATCATGCCCTCACACTTTTCAGAGGCAATGATTTCAGAGGCGCCGTAACCGGAGGCACCCAGCACGCGCACAGCGTGGTAGTGGGTCAGGGTTACGTATTTGATCGGCTTGTCAGTGACTTCGCGGATTTTATCAACCACGAGCTGAGCCATGACAGGGGTTGCCTGCGCATCAACCACCATGACGCTGTCATCACCAATGATAACGCCGGTGTTTGGATCACCTTCCGCGGTGAACGCGTACAGATCGCGTCCAACTTCGGTGAAGGAGATCTTTTTGGCTTCCATGTCGCCACTGGATGCAAATGCTTTAGCCATCGTCACTATCCTAAATTAAGCTTTGAAATCTGGAGCTGGCAGAATTTTGCCGGTGCATTCGCCGAAGCCGATGCGGAAGCCATCGCCCTGCGCCCAACCTGTCAGCGTCAGGGTGTCACCATCCTCGATGAACGTACGGCTTTCACCGCTGTCCAGAGTGATTGGCTCTTTGCCACCCCATGTGAGTTCCATCAGCGAGCCAAACTCGGCCTTGTCCGCACCGGAAATGGTGCCGGAGCCGAGCAGGTCGCCCGTGTTCATTTTACAGCCGCCAATGGCATGGTGTGTCAGCTGCTGCGCCGCAGAGTAGTACATGCGGTTGTAGTTGGTGTGGCAGAGCAGTGTCGCTTTGTCCGCGCCTTCCGGCTGCATGTACGCCTGCAACTCAATGTCATAGATCATCGGACCTGGCTCATTGAGGTAAGGCAGAAGTTCCTTTTCACGCTCCGGTGTGCTGGTGCGGAAGGACTCCAGCGCAGCCTTCGTCACAACCCACGGGCTGATGGAGGTCGCGAATGCTTTTGCCTGAAACGGACCAAGCGGCTGATATTCCCAGCCCTGAATGTCACGGGCGGACCAGTCGTTGAGCAGAACGTAACCGAAGATCATGTCGTCAGCTTCTTGCACGGTGATCGGCTGACCCATGGTGCTTGGTGTTCCAACAACAGCGCCCATTTCCAGCTCAATGTCGAGGCGCGCACAAGCCTTGAAGGATGGCACCTGAGCGGTTGGGGCTTTGGTCTGGCCCAGTGGGCGCTTAATATCTGTACCGGATACAACGACCGTTGAGGCGCGGCCATTGTATCCGATTGGGATATGCAACCAGTTTGGTGGTAGTGCATTCTCAGCGCCGCGCAAGATGGTACCAATGTTCATGGCATGCTGCTTGCCAGCGTAAAAGTCGGTGTATTCAGAAACCGCGAAAGGCAGGTACATCTGCGCCGCACTCATTGGCACCAGTGCTTTTGCCTTCAGGATATCATTGCCGGAAAGAGCATCATTGCCATCTTTGGAAAGCAGGGCAGTCAGCTGATCGCGCACGCTGTCCCAGGACGCTTTGCCTAGGCCCATGAAGTCATTGAGGGCTGGCTTGTCGAAAACGGTGGCAGAACCGCCTGCATTGAGAAGACCGGCGGATTCCAGCACAGCCATGTCAACAACCATGTCCCCGATCGCAACACCACACCGTGGCTCTTCACCGTTTTTGGCAAACACACCGTAGGGAAGATTCTGGATTGGGAAATGGCAGTGCGCTGCATTCGCACTCTCGATCCAACTCGTCATAACACATCCTTGGCAATTGAAGATCGCGGCAAAGTCCTCCCAGACTCAGGCAATCTGTAATTTATCTAATCTCAGAATAGTTTCACTTGTAACTTTGTCAATAACATTTTCCGCCAAAACAAATTCCCTAAGCGTAAGAAAGCGGGCTAAAATGCTGCAAAATGGCTAAAAATAGCTGATTATTCTACTTTGGGATATATATCAGTGAGCCGTTTGATGGTCTTGACATATAGTTGCAATTGATACTATCAGGATATTTGTGCAAGTATCTATGTGCAATAGTTTCATTTTAAACCAACGAGACGTGATGATGGTGACTGCGAATAACACGATGGATAAGGAAGACTTCCAGCTTGGGTCGTTCTTTCCCTACAAGGTCCGTGTTTTTGGCACAGCCGTTAGTACTGCTGTCTCAAGTGTTTATCGGGAACGGTATGGCCTCAGCGTATCTGAGTGGCGCACCATGGCGATCCTGGGTCGCAATCAGGCGCTGTCTGCTTCAGAGATTGTTGAGCGCTCCAGTATGGACAAGGTGAATGTCAGCCGCGCCGTTCAGGCCCTTCGCAAAAAGGAGTTCCTGCGCCGCGATATTGACGGAGAGGATCGCCGCAAGTCCGTGCTGCGTCTGACCGAAAAAGGTCTGGCCGTTTTCAATGATGTCATTCCGTTGGTCCGAGATGTGGAAGCTGCGTTGACTGAGAACCTTTCCGCAGAAGAACAGGCGGTTCTTCTGACCTTGATGGAAAAGGTGCAGAAAAACGCAGAAGCGCTCATTGGGGATATGAGCGCCGAGGCAGCCAACGGGTCCTGAAGCAGAACCTTTGAAACGTGAGAGACTGTTCTCGCAAAGGGTTCCGCGCAAGATAGAGAATTGAGCTCTGGGAGGGGGCGCCAATACGATGAGCAATATTACTTTATATGATTACTGGCGCTCTTCTGCGAGCTATCGGGTGCGTATTGCGCTGAACCTGAAAGGCCTCAGCTATGACATGGTGACCGTCAATCTGCTCAAGGGCGAGCAGAAGGATGCGGATAACCTCAAGCGCAACCCGCAAGGCTTTGTGCCATCACTGGATCTGGATGGCGATATGATGACTCAGTCTCTCGCCATCATCGAGTATCTGGATGAGCTGCACCCATCCCCTGCCCTGATGCCTGCCACCGCCCGTGAACGGGCCCGCGTGCGCACGCTGTCCCATGCCATCGCTATGGACATTCACCCGGTCTGCAATCTGGGTGTGGTTCAGCGCATCGTGGAGCTGTCTGGCGGAGACGATCAGGTCAAAGTCAACTGGATGCGTGAGTTCATCGCCAAAGGTCTCAATGCCTTTGAAGAGCTGCTGACTGACGGACAGAGCGGCAAGTTCTGTCACGGAGATAAGGTCGGGCTGGCTGATATCTGTCTCATCCCGCAGGTCTACAACGCAGATCGCTGGGGTGTGGACCGCTCTCACCTGACCCGCATCAACGCCATCGTCAAGGAAGCTGACCAGCTGGAAGCCTTTCAGAAGGCCGAGCCAAAACAAGAAGCCTGAGGGAAAATCTCCCTCTATTTAATGAATGGCGTTCATTTTTCACGCGGTGTTGGAAAAATATTCCTGCACTGCGTTTTTGCGTTTTAAGACGCTCATTCCAGAATAAATCAATTGTTTGGTTCCGAGAGTTTCGGATGCCGCTCCAAGAATTACTGCAATATTGGGCGCAAGTTTCTCTCAGTGAAACTGTAATTTCAGCAATATTTCACTTCTAAACTATCTCTCTGCATAGATTTGTTGTCATGAAAATTTTTCTTTAATGAGTTTTGCCTCTTGCAAACAGAGATATATCAGAGATAATACTGATATATCACCGGTGGCTAATGGAATTATTGGGAGAGGCCACCACCTGCACGCCACCATGCATCATAAAATAATAAGCAGGCCCGGCGTGTATCAATTGAGGGGACTATCATGAAGACTTTATTGATTGCCGCGCTTGCAGGCGTGTCGATGCTCGCCATTAATTCGGCTCAGGCCGTGGAACGTGGCGGCACGCTCACCTTCGCCCGCTATGATGATTCCAATCTGGTTGATCCGGTGTATGCTGACCGTAACCCAGATATCTGGATGGTCACAAACCTCTATGACACTCTTCTGCGCACCAAGGCGGATGGCAAAACCATCGTTCCGGGTCTGGCGTCCGGCTACGAGGTTTCTGCCGATGGTAAAACCATCTCCATCACCCTGCGCGACGGCATCAAGTTTTCCGATGGTTCCCCGATTACTGCGGCAGACGTGAAGTTCTCATTGGAACGTGCTGTTAATCCGGATTTCGGCCCATGGTCCGGTCTGCTGGGATCTGTTGAAAGCATCACTGAGACCAAGAATGGTGTCACGCTTTCCATGAAGAACCCTGACCCAACCATCATCTCCATTCTGGCAACGTTCAACACCGCGATCGTGTCCAAGGCTGCGTTTGAGGCTGCACCAGGAGCCAATGATCAGGAAAAAGCAACCGCTCTGTTCGCGCCTGGCACACCGGTTTCCGGCCCCTTCACGCTGAAAGACCGCACCCGCGGCAGCACCATGACCTTCTCCGCCAACCCGCATTACTGGCGTCAGGGTGAAGATGGCAAGCCGCTGCCATATCTGGATGAAGTCAGCTTTGTGGTCATCCCGGATGATGCGACCCGCATCCTGAAACTGCAAGCGGGTGAAGTGAACGGTGCTGAGTTCGTGCCATTCTCCCGCGTGGCAGAGCTGGAAGCAGATCCTGCGATCAACATGGAGCTGTTCCCATCCACCCGCATCATCTATGCGCCAATCAACGCTCGTGAGACCCGCGCAGATGGTTCGCCAAACCCAATGGCCACCAAAGAAGCACGTCAGGCGCTGAACTACGCAACTAACAAGGGCGCACTGGTTCAGCTGATCACCCATGGCACCGGCAAGTCCATGACATCCCCGCTGATGGCATCGACAACCCAGCTGGCACATGATGGCGGTCCGCTCTATCCATACGACCCTGCCAAGGCGAAGGAACTGGCAAAATCATCTGGTCTGGAAGGTGCTGAAATCACACTAACCACCCTTGCAGGCTCTTCTGATGATGCAACTCTGTTTGCAGCCATTCAGCAGATGTGGGGCGCTATAGGCGTGAACGTGAAAGTGGAGCAGGTTGATAACCCGACCCGCGGCGCAAAGAACCGCTCCGGCGAGTTTGATGTTCACACCTACGGCTGGGTGAACGACGTGAACGATCCGGCACAGGTTGCTGGTTGGCTCGGCTATTACCCAACCCGCAAGGCTGTTGGGACTGGCTGGAACAATGCGGAGTTCAACTCGCTGTTCGAAGCCTCCAACACCGAGATCGATCCGGAAAAGCGCAGCGAGCAGTACAAGCGCATGCAGGAAATCTACCGCGATGCGGCCCCGCTACTGTTCCTCTATGAAACGCCATTTGCTGTTGCGCTGTCTGCCAACGTGAACGGCTATCTCCAGACACCGTTGGGGAACAATGAGTTCTCCTCGGCGTGGATTGCAAAATAACTCCTCCTCTGGGTGTGCCCGGCCTGCGTCAACAGGTTGGCCGGGTGCAATTTGAACCGGGCGGGCTGGTCTGTTCAAACACGGCAGGACCAGACCACCTGCCCCATGCAATCCGGAAAGCCGAAGCGTCAATCCCGTTACTCCGGCGCTTCGGCTCTCACTGTTAAGCCTCTACTAGGGATCAGGAATGTCGTCACTTTCCTATCTGGTGTCACGCCTGTTGCAGATCATTCCGACCTTTCTTCTTGTGATGGTCGTTATCTTTCTGCTGGTGCGTATGCTGCCAGGGGATCCGGCCATTGCCATGGCCGATGCCAAAGCCACCGAAGCTCAGCTGGAACTCATCCGCCAAAAACTCGGGTTAAACGAGCCGCTGGTCATGCAGTTCCTCTATTTTGTAAAGAACACCCTGACCGGAGATATGGGCACATCCATTCTCCTCAAAGCCCCTGTTCTGGAAGTTATTCTGGAGCGCATTCCTGTCACCGCGTTCCTCACTATCTATGCGGTTTGCCTTTCCATTCTCATTGCCGGTCCGCTGGCCTTTGTCGCTGCACTCAACAAGAACGGCATGCTCGACATTGCCATTCGCAGTGGCTTTCAGGTGGGCCTTTCAACGCCTGTGTTTTACATCGGCCTGCTGCTGCTCACTTTTCTGGCCGCGTCTCTGCGCCTGTTTCCGGTTGGTGGTTACGGCACAACCTTTCTACAGCACTTGCACCACCTGATGCTGCCCGCTTTGACGGTCGCCCTTTACACCTCCGCCATCATCATGCGGAACCTGCGCTCTGCGGTGATTGAGGTGCTGGACGCGGAGTACGTGCAGTTTGCCCGCTCCAAGGGCCTGTCGCGCAGTGTGATTTTAGGCCGACATGTTCTGCGCAACGCGCTCATTTCCACCGTGACCCTGCTGGGCCTTTCCATCGGCAACCTGATGAGCGGGACGCTGGTGACGGAAACTGTCTTCGCAGTGCCCGGTCTTGGCCGGTTGATGCTGGAGGCGATCTTTGCTCGTGATTACCCGCTGATTCAGGGCCTCACGCTCACGTTCGCCGTTATGGTTTCTCTCGTGTTTCTGTTCACCGATATGGTGCAGGCATGGCTTGATCCGAGGTTGCGCCTGTCATGACCCAGCTCGATACTCTTCAAGGCACCACACCGCAGAAGAAAAAGCTCCACCCACGAGTGAAAGCGCTGCTGCGTCCCGGGTTTCTGCTCGGTTTCTTCATTCTGTCGTCTTCCATCCTGCTTGCCGTGTTCCCATGGGCGTTTGCGCCGTATGATCCCAATGCCTTTGACTTCATGGCCATCCAGCAACCACCAAGCTGGGCCCATCCGTTTGGCACGGACAATCTGGGCCGCGACACGCTTTCCCGCGTCATCTGGGCCTATCAGGTGGATATGCAGATCGCGTTCTTCGCCACCTTCTTTGCCATGGTGATCGGCGTGATTGTCGGATCACTGGTCGCCTATCACGGCGGCATTGCCGATGTGCTGTTTGGCCGACTGGTCGATGTCACCATCACCTTCCCGTTTCTGGTGCTGGTCATTGCAGTTGTAGCGGTTCTGGGACCGGGACTGACCAACATGTACGTGGCGGTAACGCTGGTACAGTGGGTCTACTACGCCCGCCTCACCCGTGCTGAAATCATGACGCAGATGACCAGCGATTACGCTTCCGCCGGAAAGGTGATGGGCTACTCCTCCACCCGCATCATCTTCCGCCACCTGCTGCCCAACGCCACCACACCGCTGATCACCTATTGGATGACCGATATGGCGCTCGCCATTCTGCTCGGATCCTCGCTCGGCTATCTCGGCCTAGGTGCGCAGCCACCGCAGGCGGAATGGGGCGTGCTGATTGCTGAAGGCCGCAACTTCATCACCACCGCGTGGTGGATGAGCCTGATGCCGGGGATTGCGATTGTTTTGACAGGGCTCGGGTTCTCACTTGTCGGTGACAGCCTTGCCGATGTTCTCAGACCACGGGGGGCATCGTGATGACCAACCAAAACGAAAGCCTGCTCCAGGTTCGCGATCTCACCACCACCTTTCACAGCAAGGGCCGCGTTCTGCGCGCTGTTGACGGCATCTCCTTTGATGTGCGCGCTGGTGAAGTGCTTGGTCTGGTGGGAGAAAGTGGGTCCGGCAAGTCCATCACCCTACGCTCTATCATCGGCCTCGCCCGTGATTACGGCAGTGTCGAGGGCAGTGTTTACTGGAAAGGGGAAGATCTTCTGGCCCGCACGGACAAGCAGCTGCAATCTGTGCGTGGCAGTCAGATCTCCATGATCTTCCAAGAGCCCATGACGTCGCTCAATCCGCTGCTCACCGTGGGTTTGCAGATTGAGGAGAACCTGAAGGCTCACACAGATCTGGATCGCCGCGCCCGCACTGCCCGTGCTATCGAGCTGCTGGACATGGTCGGCATTCCAAGCGCGGCGTCCCGGCTCAAGGACTTTCCGCATCAGTTCTCCGGCGGCATGCGCCAACGGGTGATGATCGCCATCGCGCTGGCGTCCAATCCGGAACTACTGCTTGCAGATGAACCGACTACAGCCTTGGACGTGACCATTCAGGATCAGATCCTGCAACTACTGCTGTCACTGGCCAAGAACCTCAACATGGCGATTGTACTGGTGACCCATGATCTGGGCGTGGTCGCGCAAACCTGTGATCGCGTGGCGGTGATGTACGCTGGTCGATTGGTAGAAACCGGCTCTGTTCGCGATGTACTGAAACGACCTCAGCACCCTTACACGCTCGGCTTGCTGAAATCGGTTCCAGAAAACATTCCACCCCGCACATCACTGTACTCTGTGCCAGGCACACCACCGGCACTGGATGCCCTGCCCAAAGGATGCGCCTTCGCACCGCGCTGTCTGAAAGCGGAAGATGTGTGTCTTGGTACCAAACCACCACTGGCGGTTCTGGGAGATGGAATTTCGTCGGCCTGTCATTTCATGGCAGACATACGTGAGGAGGTGCTGGCATGACCTATGAAGCTCCGGTTCTGGAAGTTGAGGGCCTGCATTTACACTTTCCGCTCAAAAGAACCCTCTTCGACGCAATTCAACGCAAAGAAAAACGCATCGTCAAAGCCCTTAATGGGGTGAGCCTTGAGGTGAAACGGGGTGAAACCCTTGGCATTGTTGGTGAATCTGGCTGCGGAAAGTCCACTTTAGCGCGTTGTCTGGCCCGTCTTTATGAGGCGGACAAAGGCACCATTCGCTATGATGGGCAAGAGGTTGCTGCCAAAGATGCCGGTGCATTACGGGAGTATAACCGCAAGGTCCAGATGATGTTTCAGGACCCTTACTCCTCCCTCAATCCCCGCATGACAGTGCGGCAAGTGCTGAGCGAAGCTCTCCGCGTTCACAATATGCGCCCGCCTGAGCAGATCGAAACCCGCATTGCCGAACTGCTGGATCTGGTCCGCCTGCCACAAGATGCTGCAGATAAGCTCCCCCACGAGTTTTCAGGAGGACAACGCCAACGCATTGCCATTGCGCGCGCTTTGTCGGTGGAGCCGGAGGTGCTTGTGGCAGATGAGCTGGTATCAGCGCTGGATGTTTCCGTGCAGGCGCAGGTGGTGAACCTGCTGCTGGAACTGCAGGAAAAGCTGGGCCTGACCATCCTGTTCGTGGCCCATGACCTCAGACTTGTGCGCCATGTATCCCACAGGGTTGCGGTGATTTATCTGGGATCAATTGTTGAGATCGGAGACTCCGAACAGCTCTTCAACGCCCCAAGACACCCCTACTCCAAGGCTCTTCTGGCAGCAGCCCCTTCTCTTGATCCTGACAAACGCCATACTCGCCCGTCAATCTCCGGCGAACTGCCCAGCCCGCTCAATGTACCCAAGGGCTGCGCGTTCCATGCCAGATGTCCCCATGCATCAGGCCGATGCCAGAGTGAAATTCCCAGATTGAGGGCAATGGATGAGCTGGGTAGAGTGGCTTGTCATCATGCCGAAGCTCTTTTATCAGCGACAAACCCCATCAAATAGCCGAGCAGAAAATGTTGGAAAATCAGAAGTTTGAGACAACCACAGACCGCTTGAACCTCATCCGCACCGAGTTGAAGAACAAGGGGCTGGACGGAGTTATCATCCCCCGGTTTGATGAGCATCAGGGGGAATATTGCGCCCCGCATGATGAGCGACTGGCATGGGCAACCGGCTTCACTGGCTCCGCAGGTCTGGCGATTATCACGGCAGATCAAGCGGTTATGTTCGTTGACGGTCGCTACACCGTGCAGGTACGCAACCAATGCAGCAGTGATCTGTTCTCCTATCAGCATATCTTTGATGAACCACTGGAAAACTGGATATCCGCCAATATGAAGGCCGGTCAGCAAATCGGCGTTGATCCGATGCTTATCCCCTCCACCTGGTGGGATCGCTTTGCTGGCGGGGCAGAAGATGCAGGCGCCGTGCTGGTTGCCACCACCAGCAACATCATTGACGCAGTCTGGTCTGATCAACCGGAAAAACCGCTCGCGCCAATCACACCGTATTCCCTTGAAAACGCAGGTAAAACCAGTCTTGAGAAACGTGCTGAGATAGCTTTGCAGTTGAAAGATGCAGGCGCAAAGGTGCTGGTGGAAACCCAGCCAGACAACATCGCCTGGCTTTTAAACGTGCGCGGTGATGATGTTGAGTTTAACCCAATCCCGCATTCCTTCCTGCTGTTGAAGGACGATGGTTCCGCCAGCTGGTTCGTCGATTCCCGCAAACTTTCCAATGACTTGAGCGAGTATGAGCTGGAGAATGTTGAAACCGCAGACCCGTCCAGCTTCATCAGCTCGCTGGAGAAAATGACGGATAAAGGAACGCAGGTTCTCATCGATCCAATGTTCTCCCCCGTCGCCACCCGCCTCGCCGTTCAGGCTGCTGGCGGTGTTCCGGTGATGAAACCGGGAGCCGTTACGCTCACCAAGGCGAAGAAAAATGAGAGTGAGCTCAAAGGCTTGCGTGACTGCCATATAAGAGATGGTATCGCGTGGACTGAGTTCTCCGCTTGGCTGAAACGGGAAGTCCCACAGCGCGCTGAAGCGGGTGATCCGGTGCATGAGCTGGAAGCGGAAGAGCGCATCCTGATGGAGCGTCAGCGCCAGAAAGACTTTGTATATCCGAGCTTTAGAAGTATTTCAGCCGCCGCTGGCAACGCCGCCATGTGCCATTACGCAGCCACGGAAGCGTCCAACACTGCAATCCTGCCAGAGAACACTTATCTGTTGGATTCCGGCGGTCAGTATCAGGATGGTACCACCGACGCGACGCGTACCTTCGCGTTTACTGAGACTTCAGAGGAATTCAAACGCGCCTACACCGCTGTTTTCAAAGGCTTTGTCGCGCTGGCATCTCTGCGATTTCCGAAAGGCACACAAGGTCATCACATCGATGGTTTCGCCCGCCGCCCGCTCTGGGAATTGGGTCTGGACTATGATCACGGCACCGGCCACGGCATCGGTCACTTCCTCTCCGTCCACGAGCAACCACAACGCATCGGTAAACCTTACAATCCGGTGGATCTGGTCGCTGGTATGGTGATGTCCATTGAACCGGGATATTACGTTGCAGATCAATACGGTATCCGGATTGAGAACCTCTTTGAGATTGTCGAGGAGGACGATGGTTTCCTCGCGTTCCGCAACCTTTCTTACATCCCGATTGAGCCGCAGATGCTCAACATGGTTGATCTCACCCGCGCTGAAATCAAATGGCTCGGCGACTACAATGCTGATTTGAAACGGGTTCTTGGCCCTGAGTTGAGCCCGGATGCATATGACTACCTGATGCGTTGTACCGAGCTACCGGAGTAAGCGCAGCCTTTGAGATGTAAAAAAGCCCCGCAGAACGAGTAACTCTGCGGGGCTAATCAATTGGTGCTCAACAGGAAATCAGGCGGAAACCTGTTCTCCGATGGCCTCAATGAGCAGAGCTTTCGCGGCCTCCAGCGTCAGCTCTACAGGGTTGCCACCGGCACTTGGGTCCTTGATCGCTTCTTCTGCCAGCACGTCGATCTTATCGGTGCCAACGCCCAACTCGCTTAAGGTCTCCGGAACGCCCATGTCCGCCCGCATTTTCATAACAAAATCAAAGAAGCCGTCGAAACCGCCCTCGATATCGAGATAAGCCGCCAGCTTCTCGATCCGCTCTTCAATTGCACCACGGTTGAACTTGAGCACAGTCGGCATGATCACAGCATTGGTCAGGCCATGGTGGGTGTTGTAAACCGCACCAACCGGGTGAGCCAGCGCGTGAATGCCGCCAAGGCCTTTCTGGAAGGCCACTGCGCCCATAGCCGCCGCGCTCATCATATGACCGCGTGCTTCGATATCATTAGGATTTTCAACGACTTTCGGCAGGTTCTCTTTCACAAGACGCATGCCTTCCAGCGCGATACCCTGGGACATCGGATGGTAGAACGGAGAGCTGTACGCTTCCAGACAATGCACAAACGCATCAATGCCAGTGCCCACAGTGATCATCTTCGGCATGCCAACAGTCAGCTCAGGATCACAGATCACAACGCTTGGCAGGATCTTCGGATGGAAGATGATCTTCTTAACGTGGCTCTCTGAGTTGGTGATCACACTCGCACGGCCAACTTCAGAACCGGTACCAGCAGTGGTTGGAACAGCGATGTTCGGATAGATCGCATCCGCATCCGCACGGGTCCACCAGTCGCCAATGTCCTCAAAATCCCAGACCGGACGGGTCTGACCTGCCATGAACGCGATCAGTTTGCCCAGATCAAGACCAGAGCCACCACCAAACGCGATAACGCCGTCATGACCACCAGCCTTGAAGGCTGCAACACCCGCTTCCAGGTTGATTTCAGTCGGGTTTGGGTCAACCTCACTGAACATGGCGCGGCCAAGTCCAGCCTCTTCCATCACGTCCAAAGTGCTTGCAGTAACCGGCAGGTTTGCCAGGCCCTTATCAGTTACAAGCAAAGGCTTTTTGATGCCTGCAGCTGCACAAGCTTCGGCGAGTTCCTTAATGCGTCCGGCACCAAAGCGGATTGCGGTTGGGTAGCTCCAGTTTGCTGTCAACGTCATTGTTCTTATGCCTTTTTGAGATGGTAGGATTTTGGACGGGTCAGGTTCTGATAACCGATCTCAGAGAGTGCACCACCGCGACCCGTGTCTTTGCAGCCGGTCCAGCACAGCGCCGGATCCAGATAGTCAGCGCGGTTCATGAAGACAGTTCCTGTCTCGATCTGCGCACCAATTTTCGCTGCCCGTGCAGGGTCTTGGGTCCATAGAGAGGCCGTCAGGCCGTAATGGCTGTCGTTCATCAGGAGGGTCGCTTCCTCATCGCTCTCCACTTTCATGATGCCGACCACGGGGCCAAAGCTCTCTTCGCGCATCACTTCCATGTCGTGGTTTACGTCCACGAGGATCTGCGGAGCCAGATACGCACCACCATCATCTTCAGGGAAGAGGCCAGCGTCGATCATTGGCTTTGCGCCCTGTTCAACCGCATCTGCAACCTGTTTGCGCACGACATCCGCAAAGCGAACATGTGCCATTGGGCCGATGGTAGTTTTCTCATCCAGCGGACTGCCAAGCTTATACCCCGAAACGATCTCGACAGCCTTCTTCACAAATGCATCGTATTTGGAAGAGTGCACGTAAATACGCTCGATACCACAGCAGCACTGGCCGGAATTGAACATAGCGCCATCGATAAGAGTTTCAGCCGCAGCCTCCACATCCGCATCATCCATGACATAGCCCGGATCCTTACCGCCCAGCTCAAGGCCAAGACCAGTGAAAGTGCCAGCAGCAGCTGTCTCAATCGCGCGGCCACCGCCAACGGAGCCGGTGAAGTTCACAAAACCGAAATTACGGCCTGCGATCAGGTGAGAAGTGGTGTCGTGATCCAGGAACAGGTTTTGGAACACCTCTGCCGGAACGCCCGCCTCAGCGAAGGCCTTTGCCATGCGTTCGCCAACCAGAAGGGTTTGGGTCGCGTGCTTAAGGATCACGGCATTACCGGCGATCAGCGCTGGAGCCACTGTGTTGATCGCGGTCATGTATGGATAGTTCCATGGTGCAATCACAAGAATGACGCCGTGAGGCTCCTTCTCGATGCGGCGTTCGAAGTTGTCGCTCTCTTCCGCGATGATCGGCTTCAGGCTTTCTTCCGCGATCTTTGCCATGTATGAGGCGCGCTCGTTAAAGCCGCCGAACTCGCCGCCATAACGAACCGGACGGCCCATCATTTTTGCAAGTTCCGGAACGATTTCGTCGTTCTGTTCACCAATCTTAGCAACGCCAGCCATCACCAACTTGATGCGCTCTTCGAGTGGGCGTGCGGCCCACTCTTTCTGCGCCCTCTTGGCACTGGCAATGACGGCTTCTGCTTCTTTCTGGCTTGCCACCGGACGTTCTGCAAATACAGAACCATCTACCGGCGAAATACATTTTAGTGTTTTTGTCATGGTCAACTCATCATTCACAGCAACTGCTGTTCACATCAGGCCCGTTCAAATCCGCGTGCAACCTCCCAATCAGTTACACGGCGGTCATATTCATCCTGCTCAATCTTGGCGGCATGTGCGTAGTGATCAACTACATCGCCCCCAAAGGCATCGCGAAGCATTTCGGAGGATTTCATTGCAACTGCGGCATCGCGCAGGGTTGTTGGAATTTCGCGCGCACCTTCACCGCCATAGGCATCACCTCTGAACTCAGGCTCCAGCTCCATTTCCTTCTCAATGCCGTCAATGCCAGCAGCCAAAAGAGCGGCCATCGCCAGATATGGGTTCAGGTCTGCCCCACCAACACGGCACTCAACACGCACGGCTTTGGTGCCATCGCCACACACGCGGTAACCCGCAGTGCGGTTGTCCATGCTCCAGATCGCTTTGGTTGGCGCAAAAGTGCCAGCTGCAAAGCGCTTGTAGGAGTTGATGTTTGGCGCGAGGAAGTAGGTGATCGCATCAGCGTGCTTCAAAAGACCTGCCAGATAATGGCGCATCATTTTGGACATGCCATACTCACCAGCTGGATCGTAGAACAGCGACTCCCCGTCTTTGCCCCAAAGAGACTGGTGCACGTGAGAAGAGCTGCCAGCTGCATCATAGTTCCATTTCGCCATGAAGCTCACGCTCTGGCCCTGCTGCCAGGCGATCTCTTTACAGCCGTTTTTGATGATGGAATGACGGTCAGCCATGGTCAGCGCATCGGAATAACGAACGTTGATTTCTTCCTGACCGGCATCTGCTTCACCCTTGGAGCATTCGACCGGAATGTCAGCACCATTGAGACCGTTGCGGATGGCACGCATCACGTTCTCTTCCTTGGTGGTCTGGAAGATGTGATAGTCTTCGTTATAGGCGGAAATCGGAGACATTCCGCGGTAGCCCTTTGAATGGGCTTCTTCAAAACTCTCTTTAAAGAGGAAGAACTCCAGCTCGGTTGCCATGTTAGCGGTCATGCCCATGCCTTCAAGGCGGTCGACCTGGCGTTTCAAAATGGCGCGTGGAGAATGAGGAACTTCTTTGTGGGTGTGGTGGTCCAACACATCGCACAGAACAAGTGCGGTGCCTTCCAGCCACGGAATAACGCGCAAGGTGGCAAGGTCTGGCTTCATGACGTAATCGCCGTAGCCTGCTTCCCAGCTTGTGGCCTTGTAGCCGTCCGGAGTGGCCATCTCCATATCGGTTGCAAGCAGATAGTTGCAGCTGTGGGTCTCTTCCCAAGCGCTGTTCACGAAGAATTCTGCCTGAAAACGCTTGCCCATCAGGCGGCCTTGCATGTCCACCTGTGCTGCAATCACTGTGTCAATCTCACCCGCATCGACCAGCTCGCGAAGCTCGTCGAGGGTCAGTTTTCCGGTTCTACGTGTCTTTTTGGTTTCTTCTCGCAACATACCTGTTCCCCGAGGACCCTGTTAAAGCGGCGGATGCCCTCGCCTCTCCTGCATGGCATCACCGACACTGCTTACTCACTGTGTGGCTTGGTCAGCCCGAAACCCGGGCCGACCGTTCTTGGATAATCAGCTTAACCGTAGCGGTAAGGACGTCCGGCTTTTGCCATTGCTGCGTTGTATTCCTTCAGGATCTGAACAACGCGCGCATTGCGCTCGGACTTGGCTGCAATCTCGTCCCAGAACTTGAGCGCTTCTGCTTCCACAGTTGCCCACTCTTCGTCAGGAATAGAGGTCAGCTCCAGCTTTTCACCCTGCGTGCGCAGCTTCGCTTCACCTGCCCAGTACCAGTGCTGGCGGTAGTAGTGAGAGCTGTCCATACACAGGTTGAAGAGAGTCTTCAGGTGGTCTGGCAGTTCGTTCCAACGCTCTTCGTTAGCAAAGTAAGAACCAGCCCATGCACCGGAGATGTTGTTGGTGAGGAAGTAGTTGGTTACATCAGCCCAGCCTACAGTGTAGTCCTCGGTGATGCCTGACCATGCAATACCGTCCAGTTCGCCGGTCTGCATTGCAACTTCAATGTCTTCCCATGGCAGGGTGACCGGAACAACGCCGAAGCGTGTCAGGAACTTACCAGCGGTTGGGAAGGTGAAGACGCGCTTGCCCTTGAGGTCTGCAAGGCTGCGGATCGGGTCTTTGGTCGCGAAGTGACAAGGATCCCAGGCACCAGCGGAAAGCCACTTAACGCCTTCTACTTCGCCATAAGCTTCTTCCCAGATCTCTTTCAGGCCCCAGTGGTTGAACAGGGCTGGAACATCAAGGCTGTAGCGGGAAGCGAATGGGAAATAGCCACCGAAAACAGACACATCTACTGGTGCTGCAATGGAGTCATCATCTGACTGCACAGCATCAATGGTGCCGCGCTGCATGGCGCGGAAAAGTTCACCGGTTGGTACCAGCTGGTCAGCGTAGTACAGCTCGATTTCCATCTCACCATTTGCTGCCTTGTTGAAGGCATCAATGGATGGCTTGATTACGTGCTGTGCAAGCGCTGCACCTGCGTATGTCTGAAGGCGCCACTTGATTGGGCGGCCCGCAGCATGAACAGCCGGTGCTGCAAGGGTAGATGCACCAGCAGCTGCGACGGTTGTCAAACCGGCTTTCTTAAGAAAATCACGTCTATTCGTCATACTCAATTCCCCTTGGAATATGAATTTCTGGATCCCTCAGTACCGGTGGACTTTTTATTGCGAGGGGTGTGATTTTTATCTGTCTCCATCCGGAATTCTTGCATTACTTCAATGGTTACGCTGGTAGGGTCTCCTCATGTCAGCGTGCGTAGTAAAGGTTCGGCAGCCAGAGCGCGATTTGCGGGAAGACCGTCACCAGACCTAAGCCAAACACCATGATTGCCACGAATGGAATGATGGACTTGTAGATGTCTGTCAGTGAGATCTCCGGCGGCGCCATGGCGCGCATTAGGAACAGGTTGTAGCCAAATGGCGGTGTCATGTAGGCGATCTGACAGGTGATGGTGTAAAGCACGCCGTACCAGACAAGATCGAAACCTAGGATTTTCACCAGCGGCACGTAAAGTGGTGCCACGATCACCAGCATGGCGGTGTCATCCAGGAACATGCCCATCACGATGTAAGAGAGCTGCATCAGAAGAAGGATCTCCCAGGGGCTGAGGCCCAGATCACCCACGAAGAAGTTCTCAATCGCCCGCACAGCACCCAGACCGTCAAACACTGCGCCAAAGGCAAGTGCGGCCAGGATGATCCACATGAACATACAGCTGATCTGCAGTGTCTTCTCAGTGGTGATGTGCAGCAGGCGGAACGACAGGCGTCCTTTGAACCATGCCGCAAGTGTTGCAGCGGTTGCGCCAACTGCAGAGCTTTCCACTAGACTGGTCACGCCCATCAGGAACAGGCCGGTCATGGCAAAGAAGATGAACAGCGGGATCACACCAGCTTTCAGCAGGCTGATCTTCTCCCCCCATGTGATTTCCTTGCGCTCTTCCTCAGAAAGGGTTGGCCCCAGTTCTGGCTGAAGGCGGCAGCGGATGACGATGTACAGGATAAACAGACCTGCCAGCAGCAGACCCGGAATAGCACCAGCGAGCCACAGCTTGCCCACAGGCTGGCGGGCAATCATACCGTACAGAACCAGAACCACACTTGGCGGCACGAGAATGCCCAGTGAGGAACCGGCCTGAATAACACCGGTCACCATCACCTTGTCATAACCGCGACGCAGCAGTTCTGGCAGAGCGATGGTTGCGCCGATGGCCATACCGGCCACAGACAGACCGTTCATGGCGGAAATCATCACCATGAGGCCGACTGTGCCGATGGCCAATCCACCATGCAGGCCACCTGTCCAGACATGGAACATCTTATAAAGATCTTCCGCAATGCCTGACTCAGAGAGCATATAGCCCATGAAAATGAACAGTGGCAGCGTGAGGAGCGGGTACCACTTCATCAGCTTCATACTGGCGGAGAAGGCAATTTCGGAGCCGCCATCACCCCACAGAAGCAGAGCGGCGATAACAGCAACGGAACCAATTGCAGCAAAAACGCGTTGCCCGGTGAGGAGCATCAGCATCATGCTGGAGAACATCAAAATGGCGATCAGTTCATAACTCATGGCGCAGGTCTCCCAAGGGCTGCGGCCAAGTCCTTAAAGAATGTCGCGATTGCCTGAAGCAGCATCAAGAAAATTCCAAAACACATTACGGCTTTGATCGGGGCCATCGGTGGCGCCCATGCCGAATAGCTTTCCTCGCTGTATTTGATGGCGTATTCCAATGAGGAAAGGCCGCCATAAAGGAGGAAGATGAGGTAGAAAATCAGAAGCAGGATGGTCATCACATCCATGATGGCCTTACGTCGTGGAGACCAGCTTCCGTAAAACAGATCCATGCGCACGTGGGATTGCGTCTGCATGGAATATGCGCCACCCAGCAGGTAGTAGGCGGCCATGGTGAACTGCGCTGTTTCCAGCGTCCAGAGTGGTGGTGCGAAAAAGGTCTTGGCGATGGAGGAGTACAAAAGCACTCCCAGCATCACGAAGATGAGGTACATGGCAAACCGGCCAACATATTTGTTGATCCAGTCAACCCATCTGACGAAAACAACTATTCCCCTTGGCATTTTAATCTGCTGCCCTTGCTTTTGTTGTTGCCCCCTGCCCGCTCACAGCTGTTTCAGCGCTAAACTGTGGCAGGACTTGCAGAATTGCCTCTCCCAACAACTCTGCAACTTGCTCCTGGTCTGCTCGTTTAGCGATAAGGTCGTTGCGTACCTCAATCATAACGTTTAGCAGGCCGCGGGATTGTGCCTGAGAAACAAGGGTATGCGTAACCCCGTCTTCTGGCCCATACGGTTCGTTTCTTTGTATGTCGTAGAGATCTGACGGGCACAGTGCGTTCAGCAGCGCATCAGCAAAGCGTGTGTCGCTGTCGTGTAGAACACCCACTTCCACGGCGCGTTTCTTGCCGTTGTAAACCGGGGTGAACGAGTGGATGGTGATCATCACCGGCAACTGGCCGGAGGCCTGCTTGGCATCGATCACCTGTTTCACTTCGGCTTGGAAGGGACGGTAATACTTGTTGACCCGGTCCAGACGCTGTTCATCACTCAAAGAGACATTGCCCGGCACCTCAAAGATTTCGCTCTTTTCCGGCATGGCGCTTGGGGCCTCCGGTGGGCGGTTACAATCATAAACGAGGCGCGATACTCGTTGAGCGACCAGGGGTGCGTTCAGCCTAGTGGCGAGGAGTTCGGCGACTACCAGAGCTCCCGGATCCCAGGCTGCATGGCTGCTTGCAGCTTCTTCGCTTAGACCAAGGCCATCAAGGTATGCAGGAATAAACTTGGATGCGTGTTCGCAGACCAACACAATCGGAGCTGCTCCTCCTGTATTGATCGTTTCAACAATGTCGTTGCCAACAGATTCTATCTGGTCAATTTTGACTTCAGACAAGAACAGTCCCCCCGATGCATCTTGTTTTTCCTTGTACTTTCAGTCTTTTTATTCGTAAAAGAGATTCTGAAAGAAACGTTTCGAAAGAGACTAATCTGAATGGAACGTTTCACAAAGCCTAAAAACTAGGCAAATATACATACATGAGGCAGGTGAGAGACGTGCGAGACCCAAATGAACAGACCGTCGCAGAAAAATTACGCGGACATTTTAATGGGTTAACTCGTGCGGAGCGCCAGTTGGCTGTCTCTCTGCTTGCAAATTATCCAGTCAGCGGGCTGGGCAGTGTTTCAGAGCTTGCAAAATCGGCAAATGTTTCAGGTCCAACCGTTGTGAGAATGGCGCAGAAGATTGGTTTTGCAGGATTTTCTGAGTTGCAGGCCGCTCTGCGATCGGAGGTGGAAGAGACCATTTCCAACCCGATCTCCAAACAGGAACGCTGGACCCGAAATGCACCTGATGCACATATTCTGAACAGGTTTGCAGACGCTGTCATCGATAATCTGAAACAAACCTTACAGCAAATAGACCCGCAGGACTTCGATCAGGCCGTGCGTTTGCTCACAGATCGTGAACGCGCTGTCCACATTGTTGGGGGCCGTATCACCCGCGCGCTTTCAGATTACTTCTTCACGCACTTGCAGGTGATCCGCGACGATGTGATCGCCATTGCCTCCAACTCCAACACGTGGCCGCATTACCTTTTGAATATGAAAGAGGGTGATGTGGTGGTTGTGTTTGATATCCGTCGATACGAGCACGACATTCTGCGGTTTGTCGATCTGGCTCGCGAACGGGGCGTTGTGGTGATTGTGTTTACCGATCAGTGGACGTCACCAGCGGCGGTTAATGCAGAGTACGTGTTCAATGCCCGCATTGAAGCGCCTTCCGCGTGGGATAGTACGGTGGTGATCATGTTCATTCTGGAAGCCATGATCGAAGCGATGACGACTTCCACCTGGGAGATCACCAAAGAACGTATGAACACGCTCGAGAGCCTGTTCGACAAAACCAAGATGTTCAGCAAGTCCAGTTAGTTGGGCTGCTGCTCGGTGACGCGTGCTGGCATCAGGGCCGGTGCGAAGAATGTCAGGTATTTAAAGCTCACATAAAGAACGACGGCTGCGGCCACATAGAGCTCGATATGTGCCAGCGCTCTGATCTGTGCCACAAGGCTGGCGTTCGCGCCAAGACTTTCCATCCACGTTACGGCTTTGAAAAGAGCCGTTGCGCCAATCACCAGCGGGAAGGTGAAGGCAGAAAACCCCGGAGAGAATGGCAGGCGGAACAAGCGCAGGAAGGACAGATAGATCAATGCTGTCATCGCAACCGCGATACCACCTAAAACCGCAACCATGATCGGAGATGGGCTTGGGGCGAGTGTCAGGTAGCCTGCCAATGAGAGACTCGCTGGTGCAGCCAAAATAGCAATGGTTGGCTTTGCTGCATCCGGCACTTCCGGATGGAAGATCAGTCGATAAAGCATCATCGGCAACATGATGGCATAGGCGACCAGACCGAACCAAAGTAAGGCATTGGCAAAACCTTCAAACACCCCGCCAGGAAATGAAACCGCCGCAACAATGATACCGACCGGCGGAACAAACCAGCTTGGTACCATGTGCTGAAGGTTGAAGTTCTTCACCCGATGATATGTGAAGGCGCACAGGAATGTGAGGTGGAGTGCAATTCCCAGCAGCCAAAGCATTTGCCCGACAGCGAAACTATACTGCGCGATGGCATAGGAAACGATCATCAGCGCCATGGCTGTTGTAGGCAGGACACTGCCAACCACTGGGTGCTTCAGATCCTCAAAAATAGCAGTGTGTGCAAGGGTGATCTTGCCAAGCAGCAGCACCAGCAAAACACCGGAAATCAATGCGCCTGTGAGTTGTAGGGCACCTCCAAAGTTGCCTGCATTTTCCAGTGACCAGCCAAGACTTGCTATGCCAAGCGCGAGGCCACCAAGCGGAGCCGGAACGTGTGCCAGTTTGCTGCGAAGAGTATTCATGGAAAATGCCAGTAACCTGAGGGTGAAAAACCTAATTATGCAACTCAAGTTCCTAGCTGATTTGATATGTCCTGAAAATCTGAATATATTGAATAGGATGTTCAGATAAATTGAACACATTATGATGTGATCCCAATTACAGGCGTATCATTGGAATGAATATAACGCTTCGTCAGCTTAAAGTGTTTGTTTCTATTACTCAGGAAGGCTCGATTACCGCAGCTGCCGAAAAACTATTCCTGACCAAGTCTGCCATCTCCATGGCGCTTGCGGAGTTGGAGCGGCAGCTGGGACGCAAGATGTTCGACAGGGCAAACAAGCAGCTCATCTTAAACGAGCAAGGGCGCCGTTTGCTGCCTCTGGCTGATGAGTTGTTGGACCGGGCAGAAGCGATCTCTCAGATTTTTGAGGGCGAGGATGCAACCAACGGTAATTTGCGTGTGGGGTCCAGTTACACGATCGGCAATCATCTGCTGCCGACCTTGCTCGGTGATTTCCGCAAAAACACCGGATATCTTCATCAATCCCTGAGCCTTTCCAACTCCACCAAAACCTGCCGAATGCTGTTGGATTTTGAGTTGGATCTCGGGTTCATCGAAGCAAAGATCAGCGACAAGCGATTGAAAGTGGAGCCCTGGATGACTGACGAGATGGTGGTTATCTGTGCGCCTTCTCAATGCCCCAATGCTGATGAGCCACTCGCGCTTGAGGCGTTGAAAGGCAACAACTGGGTGCTTCGTGAGCCGGGATCAGGGACGCGTGAGTATTTTCTGACGGAAGTCGGATCAAAGCTGAATGACTGGACTGAGGCGTTTGAACTCAACAGTACAACGGCGATTGTGAATGCAGTGATTGCAGGGCTTGGACTGGCCGTCCTCTCCAGACGCTCCGTCAGCGCAGCTGTTCAGGATGGTCGCCTGTCGATCCTTCCCCTCCAACACAAGATGACCCGGCAGTTCTCTCTCGTTTACAACACTGAGAAGTACCAGAGCCCTGTCTTCAAATCTTTCAAAGAGTATGCTCACAACTGGGCGCTGGGACGTGAGTGACTACAAAATAGATAGGCTTCTATCGCATGGAATTGCAATTAAGCATTGTTTGAAAGTAAACGAGTAGCAGTCAAAATTGATCGCTAAATCACATTTGCATGCTAAAATATGTAAGTAAATCATATGTATATAGTCAAATAATCTATTTTTTGACTGGAGGGTGAGGTCACCAGTAAAACCGATTATTTCTGTCATTTATAGGAAAATGCATATATCTGGCTTGATTGCTGATTAAATTCTTTCTAGCATTCCCCTTGGTAAGGGGAGGCGCCAGTGTGTATTCAGATACCTTCAGATCAATCCTGTCGATTTGAGCTGGATGAATGGAACACACGGCTGACCGAAATCTGCGGCCATTTCGTCACCAACACAGAGACCGGCAGCGTGACCGGAAATGCCTCGCTGCTGCATCTGGGGGACGTAGACTGCGCCCGTGTCACGCACAATGCCAGAGAGATTACCCGCGGCCCTTCCGATATCAGCAAGGACGGAGAAGCCTATTACTTCCTGATCCTTCAATTACGCGGCGAAGCCGAGCTGGAGCAAAATGGCCAGACGGCCCTGCTCTCAAGCCCCGGTGATATGACGCTGATTGATTCAGTAAAGTCCTCTGTCTTTCGCGCCAATCGGGAGCTTGGGTCTGACCAGATCTCCATCCATATCCCCCGCCATCTGCTGCACAAACAGTTCAATTCCACCTATGCTTGCGGGCGAAAAGTCCCTGCCTCTTCAGGAGCTGGCCAACTGATCAATGCGCACCTGAACATGCTGCTGTCGGCTCAACCCGGAAGCCAGAAACAGCATTTGTTGTCAGGGGCTTTTCATGATGTGGTGAGTGCAACGTTTCTGGAGGAAGACATAGGCGCCTTGCAGGAAGGCTATGACAAGCTGCAGCTTCTTCTCTCGCTCATTCATGACAACGCATTGGAAGAGAACTTCAACATCGATGAGCTCTCCAAGCTTTCCAGCATGTCACGCAGCAGCATTTACCGACTCTTTCGGGAACATGGCCTGAGCTGTAAGGAGCAGATCGCCAAGGTGCGTGTCGGGCGGTTTAAACGAGAGCTGTCCCGCCGTTTGCATTCCCGACAAGACTTCAGAATTTCACAGCTCGCCTTCGAGTTTGGCTTCCGCGATTTGTCGACCTTCAACCGCGCCTTCCGAGCGCAAGTTGGCATGTCACCGCGCAACTTTGCTGAGCAGATCCGGCAGAAGGAACCAGCGCTGAAACGATATGCCTAGTAAATTGCACAGGATGCGCAGACTCACAGATCGTTGCTCGCCTAAGCTTTAACTGGACGGAATTTGGGGGAGAAAACGCTGGAGGGTTCATCTCCCCTTTTACTGGGAGGGAACCAATGACTTCAAAACTGTTGGGGGGGCTCGTCGCCGCTTCGATGCTCACATCGGCGTCCTACGCTGCTGATCTTCATCCATTAGATGGTTTGACGGGCGATGAGCTTAACGCGGTTCGTGCGACGCTGATTGAAGCGAGCATCGCAAGCGACAAAACTCTTTACCCGCTGATTGAGCTTCTTGAACCACACAAGCAGGCAGTACTGAGCAATGCG
The DNA here is from genome assembly GCF_000236645.1 of Pseudovibrio sp. FO-BEG1. Lineage (NCBI taxonomy): Bacteria > Pseudomonadati > Pseudomonadota > Alphaproteobacteria > Hyphomicrobiales > Stappiaceae > Pseudovibrio > Pseudovibrio sp. FO-BEG1. Next base: position 375,571 of record NC_016646.1, on the reverse strand, counting down.
ACGGATGGGAGCCTTGATCGCAGAGCAACGGTGCATTTTCAAGAAAACGACAAGTTCCATCAGGCCGTGGTGAACATCACCAAGGGTACTGTTGAGAGCAGTTCTGCGATGGAAGGTCAGCCGATGATCATGCTGGCGGACTTCATGTCAGCCATGGAGATCGCGCTGGGAGATGAGCGCATGGTCGCAGGTCTCGCCAAGCGTGGACTGACACCAGACGACGTGTTCTGCCTTCCGCTAACGGCAGGCAACTTCTTCAGTGATGCCGAGAAAGGCAAGCGCCTGATGAAGGTGCCTTGTTACGTGAACCCAACCAGTTCCAATTTCTATGCCAAACCGGTTGAGGGGCTGGTGGCTGTTGTGGAGCTTTCTGAGCGCAAAGTGCTGGATGTGCTGGATGAAGGCGCTGTTCCACTGCCTGAGGATGATTGGGGCTATAACGAAGATGAAGTCGCCAAACGCACTGCACTGAGAGCCAAAACCAATCCGGCGCGTCTGCGTCAGGAAGGTGGCCCGAACTTCTCCATTGATGGCAGCGAGATCACCTGGGATATCTGGAAGATGCGTTACCGCGTCGACAAACGCCCCGGTCTCGTCCTGTCGCAAGTCAAAGCCAATGACGGCAACAACTGGCGCTCTGTGCTCTATCAGGCCTCCCTTTCTGAGGTGTTCGTGCCGTATATGGACCCATCAGAAGGCTGGTACTGGCGCACCTATATGGACAGCGGTGAGTACGGCTTTGGCTTGTTCCTGACACCGCTGCGCAAGAACGTGGACTGCCCGGATTATGCGACTTTCCTCCCTGCCCTTATCCATGATGATATGGGCCAGCCACTGGAGATCCCTGACGCAATCTGTATCTTTGAGCGTGACATTGGAAACCCGGCATGGCGTCACTTTGAAGTGTTTGCTCAGTCAGAAACAGAGTTCGTTCCGGCGGAAGGTCGTCCTGAGACAGAACTGGTCATCCGCACCGCCTCTGAAGTGGGCAATTACGACTACCTGATCGACTATCGCTTCAAGCAGGATGGCACCATCTACCTGAAAGTGGGCGCATCTGGTCTTGATGCGGTGAAGGGTGTTGCCTCGAAAACTCTAACAGATCCAACTGCTGCAGAAGATACGAAATATGGGTCGCTCATTGCGCCATATCTCGTGGCCCCATTCCACGATCACTACTTCAACTTCCGCCTCGATTTTGATGTCGATGGACCAGATAACACAATGATGGTTCAGGAAATTGTTGGTGGTGAGCCTCCCGTCAATATCCCACGCCGTTCACTTTGGACGGTTAAGAACACACCCGTGAAAAGCGAGATGGAAGGCCGCTTCCGCCTCAGCTCTATGAAGCCAAAAGCCTTTATGGTGATGAACGGAAACGTGGACGGCTACCTTGGTCACAAGCCAGGTTACATGATCCACCACGGCAGTGTGTCTTACGCCCCGTTTGACTTTGAGAACGATGCACCATTCGTGCGCAACCGTTACATCGAGTACAGCGTGTGGAACACGGCTTACGATCCAAAAGAGCGCTACGCTGGTGGTGAGTTGGCAATGGGTTCAGACGGCTCTGATGGTCTGGCCGAATGGGTGAAACAGGATCGCGACTTGATGAACAAGGACGTGGTGACCTGGTTCACCGCAGGCTTCCATCATGTGCCGCGTATGGAAGACTGGCCGGTCATGTCTACGGAATGGAAGACCATCCATATCCAGCCGATGAACTTCTTCCCGCGCAACCCGGCTCTCACCATCCGGTTGCCAGACGCAAACAGCTAAGTGATACCAATCGGTTAGAGCATCAATTATATGGTGCTCTAACCGAGACTTTTATAGGTGTAGCCTTCACCCGGAATGGGTTTCACGCGCCCATCCTTAGGCGGTAGCTCGATGGAGACACCAAGCTTTTCCATGAATGCCTGCATCCAGGCCCAGAGGCCGTGCCATTCCACGCCGTAAACGATGTTACCATCGACCACCACGCCCTCATAGTTCAGCTTCTCGTAGGTGTTGCCCGCCATCTGAACTTCCGTCTCGCAGACGAAGTTACCGGTCATGGTTTTGCCTTTCAAAAGGCCCGTGGATAGCAGGATCTGAACACCCCGACATATGGATGCGATTGGCTTGTTTTCCGTAATGAAATGTGCAGTTACCTCCCGCACAATCGGATAGGTGCGTAAGTATTCGCAGGAGCGACCACCGGGGAGAACCAGCGCGATATAGTCAGCAGGATTGAGGTGGTCGAGAGCTACGTTGATGTTGATGCGGTGCCCTTCCCACTCGGTCACGGTCTGGTAGTTTTTGTTGATGTCATGAATGGAGGAGGCAACGGTATCCCCCTCCCGCTTTTGCGGGCAGGCAACATGCACTTCATATCCAATGGCTTTCAGCAGCATGAAGGGAACAATGACTTCGTAGTCCTCACCAAAGTCACCGGTAATCAGAAGGATCTTGCTGCTCATGAGTACACCTCACTCCAAAATGTTTGGTGTGAAAGATGACATGGCGCACTGAGCAAACTGTTTGGCAATCAGTTCGGTTTTGAACCGTGATTGAGTCAGTTTGCTCCTGTTTGCTCTTTTGCGAAAACAAACTCGATACTGAGGCCCGAGCCTGAAGCAGGTGCAGACAAAATTAACTCGGCCTGATGCAAATCCGCGATGGCTTTAACCAGTGCCAGACCGAGCCCCGCGCCCGGTGTGCTGCGGCTTTTCTCCATTCGGAACATTGGCTCAAGCACGCGCGGATAGAACTCTACCGGAATACCAGGGCCATTGTCCCTCAAGCCAAGAGTGTTGCCTGATACGAAAAGGGTGACCTGAGCGTCCTGAGGTGTATGGCGGAGAGCATTTTCGATGAGGTTGGCAAGCGCCTGAATGAGCAGCACACGGTCAGCATTGATCGTGGTCGCCTCATTGATTTCCAAAGAGAATGACCGGCCTGTTTCCTCAATGACAGCCTGATAGATCTCAGCAACTTCATTTGCCAGCGTATCCAACTGGAGCTGCTGAAACTGCTTCTTTCTTTCACCTGACTGGATGCGTGAAATGCGCAGCAATGCATCAAAGACTTCGAGCAGTTCATCCGTTTTCCTCAGTGCAGCAGCAACACCCTCAGCATCGCTGATACCCTTCAGGTTCTGCTCCTGCGTCTGCTCCAACTGAGCTCTGAGCCGTGTAAGGGGTGTCTTCAGATCATGCGCAATATTGACGGAAAGGTCTCTAACCTGCTGCAGAGTTGTTGCGAGCCGCTGCGTGGTGTCATCCAGCTTCACAGAAAGGATGTCGAGGTCATCCTTGCAGTCCTGAGGGGCAATCCGGGTTGTCAGATCTCCGGCTGCGATTTGGTCAAGAGCATGCGTGATTTTGGAGAGACGACGCTGCGCCCGCCAACCAAACCAGAGGCCACCACCAAGCGTGATCAGCATCATCACACCGCCGCTGAACAGGAACGCATAAGGCAGTGTGTTCAGTAACTGGTTACGTGTCCGCAGGCTTGCACCCACAACAAGCGTGCCACCGGGGACGCGGCCTACATAAGCTCGCCAGCTGGTCTCGGATTCAACATGCTCGCCGCTCTCCTCATCCTCTTCGTCCTCATGAAAGTAATAGGGTGCGAGGTTTATGAAACCGGTTTCGCCATATAGATCAGGGATCGGATAGCCGTAGATCTTGCCTGTGTCAGACTTGAAACTGATGAACTCATCGACGCTGAAATGCTCCGATTCTGATTGGTAAGAGCCGGCAATCGACTGATAGGTTGCCCCGCGAGAAAGATCAGTCTTGATCTGATCAAACTTGTCCAGCAGCTCATTGTCGATGGTTTGATTGAGGTTCGCGCGAATGGAGACATCTGCCAGCAAACCTGTTGCCAGCAGCACGCCCAGAAACACCAATGTCAGCGCAAAGGCCTGACGTAAGGCGGACATTTGCCAGAGGTGTTTGAACGACCTAATCATCCAGTATGTACCCTGCCCCGCGAATGGTCCGGATCAGTTCAATATCAAACGGCTTTTCGATTTTGCTGCGCAGGCGGCTGATATGGGTCTCTACCACACTGCTGGTGGGGTCGAAATTCATGTCCCAAACCTTCTCCAGCAACATGTTCTTGGTCAATACACGGCCTTTGTTGCGGATGAAGGTTTCAAACAAACGAAACTCTTTTGCATTGAGCGGGACCGGCTGGCCTGCTCGGGTGCATTGCTGTTTCAGCAAATTGAGTTGGAACTTTTCCACTTCAAGGCAGCTTGTTGTCTCAGCTGAGTTGGTACTGGGGCGGCGACCAAGCGCGGAAACGCGGGCTAAAAGCTCTGAGAAAGCAAAGGGTTTAGGCAGATAGTCATCTCCGCCAGCATCCAACCCTTCAACCCGGTCTTCGACAGAACCAAGCGCGGTGAGAAACAGGACGGGGACAGAGTTGTTGGTGGAGCGCAGTGCTTTCAAAACCGACAGGCCATCAAGACCCGGTGTCATTCGATCCAGAACGATGACATCATACTCGCGTGTCGTTGCATTTAAAAACGCATCGTGGCCATCCTTGACCCAATCTATCACATGACCAGCCTTGGAGAGGCCGTCTTCAACCCATGTTCCGATTTCGATGTCATCTTCCAGCAAAAGAATGCGCATAAGATACTCTGAGTAACTGCAGTACGTTGTGTTTGCACGAACCAGTTGATCCGGTCAAGAAAGCGCATCAACGTCTGGAAACGTTGATGCGCACTTCCTCGGGCGGTGTTGGGGACTACCCGCGGGAAGTATTAGCCGTGTGACCGGCTTGAACGCTCGTGTTCGTGCTCCCGTTCCACTTCTTCATCGTGGCGGTCGCAAGCGTCGTGGTTGCGATCTTCGTCATGATCATCGTAGCGATCGTGCTCATCACGGTCGTCGTGTTCGTTGCGTTCATCATGCCCTTCTCCGTGTTCAGAAGAGTCGTCGTAATCTTTGCAGGATCCTGCTTTTTCAGCGCGGTGTTCTTCCTGAACAGAGCGGGCATCGGCAACAATGAAAGGTGTATTGATCTGAAGGTCGGCCTCCGGGGCAGGTGTGCCAGCAGCAGCGACAAAACCAGTTGAAGCAACGGTTAAAAGAACAGAACTCATCAAAATACTGATTGTTTTCATAATGTATCTCCTTGGGGGCGTTATTGCCGGGACATCCAAGGAGTAGCCCGCCAGTTTTTCAGCTGCCGGACACCAACTTTACAAGTTTGTAAGCTTGCATAAATTCGTCAAACTCAAATCAAAGGAAGCTTTCAGCTTAGTGAACGGGAAAAAAGCGTATCAACCTTGCCCGTGATCATCCGGCGCGGGGGGCATGATTACATGCTAGCGTCTCTCTTGAATCGCTGAAAACAGCCGTATTGCGACTTGAAACAGGTCGTAACCGAGACTTTGGAGAGCGTTTATGAAGGGCCCCCAGCAAAGCAGAGAGGATATTCCGGCTGCACTGCAGGATGATCGTATGATCATTCTTCAAGGGTCTTTGTGTTGTTTCGCGCGTAACGGCTATTTCAACACCACCTTCAAGGATATTGCCAAGGAAACCGGGCTTTCCCAGCAAAGCATCGGCTCCATTTTTGCCAGTAAGGATGAGATTCTGGCTGAGTATCTGCAGATGTGCGATGACGAGATTGTTGAGCAGATCAAGGAGGAAACAGAGTCAGATGCTGATGTGCTGGAACGCATCCGTTCCATCTGTGTGACCACGCTGATTTACCTTGGAACACACTCAGAACTGACGGCAATCTGGGTGGAGTTTTACAAGCACCACGTTGCGCGCGTGGTGTTGAAGAAGTTCTTCGGCCTGCTGCGCAGCCGTATCAGCGAACAGATTGTCGAGGGGATGGAAAACGGTGTGATCCGCAAAGCGAATGCAACGCATATCGTCGAAGCCATCGTTGAGTTGTTTGAAGGAACTCTGATCCTGAGCCGTCTTGAGGGCACCAATAACGAGGTGGAACGGCGCTTTCTGGCTTCCTGGGAGGTGATGGTGGAAGGCCTCGTTCAGAAATAGCGAGCCCGCAGCTAACGCGGGCTCAGCTTAATCTTACTGCGCAGCAACCACAGTGAACTCAACCAGAATGTCTGGACGAGCCATGCGTGCTTCCACACAGGCGCGCGCTGGTTTCTCGCCATCTGCAACCCATGCATCCCAAACTGCATTCATTGCCGCGAAGTCTTTCATATCGCGCACATAAATGGTGGTGGACAGGATCTTGTTGCGGTCGCTGCCAGCTTGTTCCAGCAGAGCATCAACCTTTGCCAGACAGCGCCGGGTCTGTTCGGTGATGTCCCAGCTTGGATTATCTGCAGCGGTCTGGCCGCACAGATAGATGGTGCCGTTGTGCTTGACGATCTTACTCATGCGGTGGTTGGAGTCCACGCGTTCAATGGTCATTGGTTTACTTCCTGTTGTCTTGGAAAATTGAAGAGTTAGAGCACCTTGCGCTCAAAGCGATCAATGCGGAACGGGTTCAGATCAAAGCTGGATTTGCCGGTGGTGATCAACTGAGTGAGAACATCCCCCACAATTGGCCCAAGCTGGAAACCGTGCGCGGAAAACCCGAAAGCATGGTAGGCGTTGCGTGCATTCACACCTGCGCCGATCACCGGCAGATTGTCTGGCATATACGCCTCTAATCCAGCCCACATACGATTGATGACGGCCTTTTTCATGATAGGAAAGAAGGTCTTAGTCGTCTCAGCCGCGAGCGCCAGTTTCTTGTAATCCAGCGTTGTGCGGTTGTTGTCACGGTCCGCAAATCCCTTGGCTCCGCCGCCGATCAGAACAGTTCCATTCTCAAACTGCTTGAACGACAGCTGACGTGAGATAGCTCCAACCACGGGCCCGGCAAAGTGCGGCATGCGGGCAGTGATCATCAGCATGGGCGCGCTGTGTGAGAGGGGGACATTGTCGCCCATCAGAACCGCGGTTTTGTCAGCCCAAGCGCCGGAACAGTTGATCAGAATGCCGGCATTATAGGTTGTCTTGTCAGTCGTGATCTGCCAGTTGGCGCCGATTTGGCGTAAAGACTGAACAGCTTCGCCTTCATGAAAGACCGCTCCTGCGCGCTCAGCAGCTAATCGGTATGCGCTGGTTGCTTTGTAGGGGATGGCATAACCGTCTTGTTCAGAGACGACACCGCCAACGCAGTTGGGTGCAACATGAGGCAGGCGATCGCGCAGTTCCTGCTGGTTGATCTGGACTTCATGATCATAACCCAGCTCTGCTAGCTGATTGATGCGACTGCTGATTTTTCTCATATCCGCATTATCGATTGCGATGTTGATCAGGCTGCGACGGCGAAAGCCGGTGTCGGCACCCAGCTCCTGATCCAGCGTTTGCCAGCGTGTCATGGCCTCTTTGGAGAGGGGAACTTCTGCAAAGTCGCGGCCCAGCAAGCGTACGCCGCCTGCGTTCACGCCGGAGGCATGGCGGCCAACGTAGTCTTTCTCCAACACCAGAGCTTTTATGCCAGCGTTTGCAAGGTGATAGGCTGTTGCGCTGCCGTGGATTCCACCGCCAATGATGATTGCATCAAAATTCATGCGGACACCTCGGCTGGTTTTGGTGCAGGTTGCACCTCCTGAAAATGACTGAGTTCTTCGACACTTAGCAGTTTTTGTGGGGAGCGCAGGCGGTAGTAACCAACCTCTGAGACAGGCTTGCTCTGCCAGTCCGCCAGCAGCTCGCTGACTGTATGACCGCACTGACGGCCCTGACATGGACCCATGCCACAGCGTGTTAACGCCTTGAGAGCATTGGGATCTTTCGCGCCTTGCTCGAACCCGGTACGCAGCTGTCCAACGGTCTGTTCCTCGCATCTACATACCAACGTCGAATTTTGCGTTGGAATGCGTTGCTGTGTTGGAGGCGCGTAGTAAGTGTCCAGAAAACGGCGAAAGGTTTTGAACGAGTTCATCGCCTTCAAATGGTCCGCACTCATGCTCTCCAGATCCGACTTATCCACCCTGCCAAGTTTGTGCATAGCTTGCAGCGCAGCCAGACGGCCTGCGTGCCGAGCTGCTTCAGCACCCTGAATGCCAGCGGCGTCACCAACCACAGCGATGTGCGGGATGGAACTCTGGCCCCAATCGTCAAGTGTCGGCGTCCAGCAGAGCTGTTGCTCTGACCAGTGATGGTCCATACCAAGGGCACGGGTCATGTTGAGGTTGGGAATAACGCCCTGATGCAGGAAGATGTGGTCTGCGTTGACGGAGTGTGTGCGATCATCCTGTTTGAACTGGAGGCCAACAGCCTTGCTCTCTCCCAGAACGCTCAGATCGGATGCGTGGCGAAAGACCGGAACGCCAGCTTTGCGGATCTCGTTGAGGAGCTTCAGGCCCTTGATGAGGTAAGCTGGTTTGCTCAGCGCACCGCCCAGATGTTGCAGAGCGCGACCGACACCGCCAGCTGGTGTTGTGTCCACTACGGCATTAACGGTGACGCCAAGGCGCAGGTATTGGGCGACGATCAGGTACAGCAGCGGGCCTGTGCCTGCGAAGATAGCACCGTCTTTCACCATGCCGTCCGATTTCAACATCACCTGCGCACTGCCAGCGGTCATCACACCGGGGAGATGCCAGCCTTCAATGGGGAACGGACGCTCCATAGCGCCGGGACTGATGATGAGTTCGCGGGCGACAAGGCGGCGAGTCTGGTTGTCTTGCGAATAGAGAACTTCGCCGTTCTCGCCAATGTGCCAGACATCTGCGTTCTGGTGGCGGTCAATGTCTGCCTCAAGGAAGGCGTTCACCAGCTCTGCGCCCTCTGTGTATTCGACACCCAGAACGGATGGATCCAGCAAAGGGCTTTGCGTAACGTCGCGGTAGATCTGGCCGCCGGGTGTCGCCTTCCGGTCCAGAACCACAACGGAGGCGCCAAACTCTGCGGCCTGTAAGGCGGCAGACATGCCGCCGGGGCCGGCGCCGATGATGGCGAGGTCAAAAATCTCAGTCATGCTGCGCTCCCTCATCTGAACCAAGTGGAGCAATGGACTGTTCGGTCAGCAGCTGACTGCGAACTTCCATTCCTTCAGAAACCTTGGCGAGGCAGGCCTGTTGGTTGGGGACGCCATCAATCTCAACAAGGCATTCAAAGCACACGCCCATCGCGCAATAGGCGGAGCGCTGATCGCCGGAGACGGAGGCCAGACGGGTTTGCGTTGTGCCGGAAAGCGCCATGGCTGCCCAAAGGCTGGAGCCTTCAGCTACCTGAACCGCCTGCCCGTTTATGGTGATGGAGACATTCGGGGTCTCGGTTTTGCGCAGTGAGCGAAACATTGGACCTGCCTTTTACTGGCACATTTCAATTGGGAGGCAAACGCCTCCAAAACCGGGCGGATCAGGCAATTCGATGACACCGGGGTCGGGGCCGGTGGGGGAACGAGACTGCCTGATCCGATTGGAGACCTAGCGGTCTGAGTGCTTAGTTCTTGATTTTCTCAAGAATGGACTGACCCCAGTCAGCACCAACGTCGTTCAGGATCTGTGGCCATACGTCTGCGCGTACTTTCTTGGCCGCTGCTGCCAGCTCATCATCAGAGAGGCTGACAATGGTTGCGCCATAGTCTGCCAGTTTCTGCTCAAACGCGCCCTGATCGGATTCAGCTTTGGACCAACGCTTGGCTTCAAACTCTTTCGCAGCTTCTACGAGCGCTTTGCGGGAGCTTTCATCTAGGCCTTCAAAACGCTCAGAGTTGATGATCAGGTACCAGACTTCAAAGTGTGTGTTCACCGGGATGTAGGTTTTCGCAACATCGCGGAAAGAGGCGTAGTAACCTTCAGCGCCGGAACCAACCACACCGTCAACAACACCGGTCTGCACAGCGGTGAAAGCTTCAGAGAATGGGATTGGGGAGCTGATGTAACCCAGCGCATCTGCGGTCAGCTGGAAGCTTTTGATGCCAGGCACACGAACCTTGATGCCTTTGTCAGCATTTGGGTCGCCTGGAGCAACAGCATCGCGGTTCAGCGCGATACCACCGAAGTACACCGGATAAGCTGCCAGCATGGTGATGTCCTGCTTGGCATAAAGTTCTTTCATCGCGTCATGGATTGCGCCGCCCGGACCATAAATCTTCTGCGCCTGCTCCCAGTTTTCTGCCACATATGGGAAGGCACTGATCTGCATTTTACGCTCAACAGCGGTTGCTGCCGGCTGCACAGCCATGTCGATTGCACCAACGGAAATACGCTCCTGCACAGTGGTGTAATCACCCAGTGCACTTGCTGCAAAGATCTTCAGCTTCAGATCGCCATTGGTTGCTTTTTTCAGCTCTTCAGCCAGGTCTTTCACTTCCAGATCAACAGTTGCACCCTGCGGACGGATGTGGCTGATCTTCAGCGTTTTGGCGTGGGCGACAGATGCTGCACTTACACCACCAATGATGGTTGCCAGCGCAAGGGTCGTTTTCAATGCCTTCAAAATCATAGTTCACCTCTGTGTTTTGTTTTCAATCGCAACTGAGGTTGCTGTTATCGGAGCTGCTCCCACAGCTCGCTTTGGGCTCTTGTCTGGTGATGGGGTCAGTAACCAAAGAGCCGGGGAATGAAGAGAGACAGGCCTGACCAGAAGGAGGTCAGGAACACCACTGGCAGATAGCCAAACAGGATCAGGATCATGGCCGGGCGGATCACCTGAGTGACCGGCACCTTGCCGATGCGTGCGCCCAGATAAAGGATCGACGCATATGGAGGGGTCACACCGCCCATGGCTGTGTTCACGCCCATGATCGCTGCAAACTGGATCGGGCTGATACCGATGGCTTCCATAAGTGGCAGAAGTAGCGGAGCAATCAGGATGATCGCGGTCACGTCGTTCACCACCATGCCCACAAGGAAGAGCAGGATGTTGATGAGGATCAGCAGCAGGATCTTGTTCTCAGTGATGGAGAAGATCGCTTCTACCAGCTCCTGAGGAACGCTTTCCAGAACGAACATCTGGGAAAGGATCATGGAGAACAGGATCATCAGCATGATCGCGCCAACGGAGGTTGCTGCCTCTTTACCTGCACCAAGGAATGTTTTGGCATCCAGACCACGGTAGATGAGGAAGCCAACAGGAATCGCATAGATCACTGCAACAGCTGCTGCTTCAGTCGGCGTCATGATGCCGCCAAGGATGATGACGGGCATGAGCAGCGCCGGGGTTGCCTTGAAACCGCGATGGCTGGCTTCCTGCACAAAGGCTTTGCCGCGCGGGCGATCTTCCAGCTTCAGGTCAAACTTGCGTGCCAGACGCAGGTTCACAACAGAGAAGCTGGACATGATCAGCAGGCCCGGGCCAAGCGTTGCGAGGAAGCAGGCAAGGATGGATGTGTCTGTCACCCAGCCGTAGACGATCATGGTCACGCTTGGTGGGATCAGCAGACCGAGCAGAGAAGCGTTGGCGATGAGAGCGGTTGCATAAGCGCGCGGGTAGCCCTGCTTTTCCATTTCAGGAATGAGAAGCGGACCAATCGCGGCCACACCGGTGAGGCCGGAGCCGGAGATCGCCCCAATGAGCGCACAGCTGACAGTTGCCACAACGCCCAGACCGCCGCGCAGATGGCCGATGAAGATGTTGACGAAGTTGAGCAAACTGGCGGCAATGCCGCTGACGCTCATGATCGTGCCCGCCAGCACAAACAGCGGAATAGCAAGCAGAACAGGGTTGCCAAGCTGCTGGAAGCCCCAGAGCATGTTGCCCTTCATGATGACGTCACCAGCGAAGTACATGGTCATCAGGCCCGCGCCAAAGCAGTAGGGCAGCGGCACACCAAGAGTGAGCAGAATAACGAGAACTGCAACGGAAAGAAGTGCAATCTCAACCATATCAGGCCAGCTCCTCTTGTTGGGACTCTGTTGTGGTTGTGGCTGATGGTGGGTAGTTGCCTGTCGCGACCTGATAGATGTGGCGGCCAAGCTGGATTGCAGTGAAGACCATCATCAGCACAAGGCCGGTGATCAACGCCACGTCCACATAGAAGGTTGGGATGTAGAGGGTTGGGCTCTCTCTCCAGACCCGCATGGAGTATTTGGTGAAGTCCCACGCCCAATAGGTCAGCCAGCAGCCGATAACGAGGCTCAGCGCTTCGCCGATGAGCGCGAGGACGGCCACTTGCTTTGGTGTTTTGAGGAAGATCTCAAGAACGTTGGCGCGGATATGGCTGTTTTCGCGCGATGCGTTCACCGCACCGGCCATGTAAAGCCACATTGTTGGGTAAAGCAGGCTCTCTTCCAGCCCCAGGACTGGGATCTCAAGCAAGTATCGCGTGATCACCTGTACAAACTGGCCCAATGCAACAAGGCAGATCAGCCCCGTCAACAGCAGGCTCATAAAGCGATCCATCAGCAATCCTCCCTAAGTAGATGTCCGCAGTGCTGTTTCGGGGAAGATTTCGACTTTGACCTATAAAATCAAAATGATTTAATCTATTGATGTATAGAAAAAAGTTATGGGGCATGTGATTGCCTCACAATTACAGGCAGTTACATGAACCTGAGTTTTCGACAGTTGCAGGCATTTCGTGAAGTGATGCGCACCGGTTCCATCTCTGAAGCGGCACGTACTCTTGGCCGAACGCAACCTGCGGTAAGTTCTCTGATCTCCAATCTGGAGCAGGAACTGGGCATAGAGTTGTTTGAGCGGCAGCGCGGCAAACTGATCCGAAAACCGGAAGCGCAGTTCTTTTTGGGAGAGGCTGAAGCCATTCTGGATCGTCTGGCGCGCTCAACACGAACCATGCGCGAGATCGGCTCCCTGCAACAGGGGCGGCTCAACGTGGCATTCATGCCTGCGTCTTCTCAGGTGCTTGTGCCGCAGCTGATCTCAGAGTTTGTGCAGGACAAGCCGGATGTGAAGGTCTCGCTGATGATGCGCGGTTCCAACGTGATTGAGGAGTGGGTGGCTTCTCAGCAGTATGATGTCGGTCTGGCTGAGACCCCTGCCCCGAACACGGCCCTGTTCACCCATGACTTTCTGCTCAACTGCATCTGTGCCCTGCGCAGCGATGATCCGCTGGCGCGCAAGGAGATTATTGAGGCGAAAGACCTCTCCGGCAAACCACTGGCAACACTGCCGGAGATGCATCCGAACTGCGTTTCCACGCGGATGGCTTTTGAGGACCAGAGAGCGGAGTTCAACCAACGCTTTGAGCTGCGCAACTTTTTGCCTGCGCTGAAGCTGGTGGAAGATGGCCTATGCTACTGCATTTGTGACCCGATGACAGCGGATGGCTATCTGAACACGGCCCGGGAACACAGCTCGCTTGTCTTCCGTCCGTTTGCGCCAAAGGTGGTGTTGGCGATCTCCATTCTGCTGCCATCCCAACGACCGGCGTCTGCATTGGCGGATGCGTTCGCTGCAAAGTTGATTGCGGCGGTGACAGAGATTGAGAAGAAGCAGTGGGGTGATTTTTATGGTGGCCCACAATAGAAAAGAGATAGTGCGTATTCCCGATATTAGGGCCAGATAAGTCTCGGGAATACGCAGTAACGGGTGAGGTTGCCCACCCGCTATTTTATGTTCAACTAGGTTGTACGGCGCTTTGCAGCTTCTGGATCTGTGCTTCCAGCTCTGCAATCTTCTGTTCTTTTTCTTCCAGCGCTGATCTCACCCATTCTGCATCCACGCGCACAGGAATGTGCTGCGGGCAATTGGCATCCCACGCATCAATGGTGAAGATGATCGCCTGTTCCGGCGCGGCGCGATAAGGCTGGTCGTATTGCATCAATTGCTCGATCAACTCAGGATCGTCTTCAATGACTTTCGCCGTGCCCCAGATCTTGATGCGGGTCTTTTGCAGGTAATCGATCAGGAAGATGAAGGCCTTGGAGTTGTCCTCCAGATTGCCCTGACTGATGTACTGCCGATTGCCGCGAAAATCCGCAAAACCGAGGCGCCGATTGTCGAGCACCTTCAGGAAACCCATCGGTCCGCCGCGGTGCTGAATATATGGCTGACCATCTGCATTGGAGGTTGCCAGAAAGAAACTGCGCTGCGCGGCGATGTATTGCGCCAGATCGTCGGTGACTTCGGTCTTCCAGCCACCGCTTTCTTCCATGCTGGCATAGCCATGGCGCGAGCCTTTGCGGCTCTGGATGGCTTTGACGGTGGGCGTAAAGGCAATATCACTGGAATACATGGGGGTTCCTCCAGTTAAAGACCCAGATCACTCAGGCTGGCATGATCATCCGGGCGGCGACCGAGGGGCCAATGGAACTTGCGCTCCTCCGGCTTGATCGTGTGCTCATTGATGCTCGCAATGCGGCGCTTCATCAGGCCGTCTTCTGCGAACTCCCAGTTTTCGTTGCCATATGCGCGGAACCACTGTCCGGAGTCGTCATGATACTCATAGGCAAAGCGAACTGCGATGCGGTCACCTTCATAGGCCCATAGCTCTTTAATAAGGCGGTAATCGAGCTCTCGGGTCCATTTGCGAGTGAGCAGCTGCTCAATCTCGTGGCGACCGGTTACAAATTCGGCTCTGTTCCGCCATTGGCAGTCTGGCGTGTAGGCCAATGCAACCTTTTGCGGATCCCTTGAGTTCCAGCCATCTTCCGCCGCACGGATCTTGGCGCTGGCTGTTTCCCGTGTGAACGGTGGGAGTGGTGGTCTGGTCATGACGATCTCCGGAAGGGTGGCAGGTGGATTGGGCCCCACCTGCCTGTGGTATCAGGCAAGTTCTTTAGCGGCTGGGAAGTCCACTTCCGTTCCCAGAACCTCGTTCATGTAATTGGTCAGCGTGTTCAGGGCCACATGTCCAACAATCTCAACGAGCTCTGCATCGGAGTAGCCTGCATCGCGCACAGCCTGCACTGCTGCATCGGAAACCTGACCGCGGTTCTTGACGACGGCGACCGCGAACTCAACAGCAACAGCGGCTTTCGCGTCCTCTGAGCTGCCTTTGCGGTTCTTCACGATCTCATCTTCAGAGAGCTTGGCAAGGTTGGATGCAAGGTAGGTGTGTGCGGAGAGGCAGTAGTTACAGCCATTCAGCTCGGCCACGGCCAGAGCGATACGCTCTCGGGTTGCGGCGGGCAAAGTTCCCTTGCCAAGCGCGCCGTTCAAACCGAGGTAACCTTCCAGGGTTTGCGGGCTGTTGGCAACGATACGGAACAGGTTCGGCACGGAGCCGAGCTGAGACTTAACGGCCTGAAGGGAAGCCTGAGACTCCTGAGGAGCGGCTTCGATGGAGGATGGGGTAGAAATGCGTGACATTGATTATCTCCTTATTATTGAAACCGGATGATGGTCTTCATGTAACCAATGTTTGAAAGGAAATAATTGGGCTTCTGTGCAATTCACTATTACACTTGCTGTAATAAATGAGTGTGATTGCGGGATTGTTATGGACAAACTTGAAACAATGCAGGTCTTCGTGGAGGTGGCTGAGCGGGAGAGTTTCGTGGAAGCCAGCAAAAAGCTTGGCCTTTCAGCTCCTGCGGTGACCCGCTCCGTCGCCCGGCTGGAGCAATCCCTTGGCACAAGATTGTTCAACCGAACCACCCGCCATGTCCGCCTGACAGATGCGGGTCGGCATTATCTGTGTGACGTGAAAGGCATTCTGGAAAGCGTTGAACAGGCGGAAGCCGCAGTAACGGGCAGTTTCGCAAAGCCGATTGGGGAGCTTTCCATCACAGCCCCCGTATTGTTCGGGCAGAAGTACATCATCCCTCTGATCACCCAGTATCTGGATCTCTATCCGGAAGTCAGCGTCAATGCAGTGTTCTATGATCGCATCGTCAATATGGTGGAAGACAATCTGGATGTGGCCATTCGTATCGGGAACCTGCAGGATTCCAGCCTTTATGCCACTCGCGTGGGGAGCATCCGCCGTGTGATTTGTGCCGCTCCTGAGTATTTTGCGGAGTATGGAGTTCCGCAAACCCCGTCCGATCTGGCAGACCACAAGATCATCCAGCCCACTGCGGTGGAAACCAGCAATCAATGGAAGTTTTCTGGCGAAAAATCGGAGGTGGTGAAGATCAAACCTCACCTGCGCTGTAACCAGAACTGCGCTGCCATTCAGGCCGCTACGGGAGGCGCCGGGATCACGCGCCTGCTGTCCTATCAGGTGGCGAAGGATGTGGCGAACGGAGCATTGCAGTTGGCACTGGAGGAGTATGAACCCGATCCACTCCCGGTCCATATCGTTTACATGGAAGGCCGGCGTGCCAGTGCGAAGGTGAGATCCTTCGTGGATTTTGCTGCCAAGAGATTGCGGGACAATCCTTTCATTGGCGAATAGTTCACCAGAAAAAAACGCCCGGGGTAACCCTCTCACACCCGGGCGCTTTCTTGAGCTCTAAGCGTCTTCCAGCTTAGCCTGCTCATTGAAGTTTGGCTTACGCTTTTCAAGGAAGGCAGTCATGCCCTCCTGTTGAGCGGGAGAGCCAAACAGCGCATGGTACATCTGCCGTTCAAAGCGGATGCCATTTTCCAGCGAGTTCTCATCGGCTGCATTCACACAGGCCCGGGCCATCATGGTGATGTCCCGTGCATAGCCTGCGATAGTCCCAGCCGTTTCCTTTGCAACGGAAAGCAGTTCGTCTGCCGGGATTTTTCGGCTTATGAGGCCCATATCGTACGCTTCTTGCGCATCGATCATACGGCCCGTCAGGATCAGATCCATCGCTCGTGCTTTGCCGACCAGCTTGGTAAGGCGTTGAGACCCACCAATGCCCGGAATACAGCCGATCTTCACTTCTGGTTGGCCGAATTTGGCAGTGTCAGCTGCCAGAATGATATCGCACATCATGGCAACTTCACAGCCGCCACCAAGAGCATAACCGGAAACCGCAGCAATCTTCGGAATACGGAGTGCAGCGAAGCGATCCCATCCGGTGAAGAAGTTGCTGGCATACATGCTGGCGTAGTCTTGCTCGTTGAGCTCAGCGATATCAGCACCAGCAGCAAAGGCCTGCTCGTTTCCGGTCAGGATCAGACACCCAATTGCCGGATTGGCGTCATATTTGGTTGCCGCATCCAGCACTTCTTCCAGAACCTTGGAGTTCAGCGCATTCAGAGCTTTCGGGCGATTGAAGCGGATGGTTGCCACGCGCCCTTCGACAGATGTTTCAATGGTTTCATACATGATCAGCTATCCCAGATTGCGCCATAGGCAGGAATGCCGAGGCTTTCCATGTCATGAACGAGTTTGCGGGTCAGTTTCTGGTTGGAGATCACAATCACGGCCTCCGCCCCACTCTCCTGTACTGCTTTCATTGTGAGAGCTGTCAGGTCCGGCTTGCCCTGGGCATCTGTATCCCAAATCACCGGATCCTCTGTGCTGGACATAATCTCATCCACGAAAGCATCGCCGTAGGTTTTACGCGGATTGCGTGTGGACCAAATCACCTTGTTCGGCACTTTGCCTGCAAGCAAATGCGGTACGATAGGTCCAATGCCGGACCCTGTTCCCACGTAGACCACCTTCTTGAACAGCACTTCGATGCGAGCCACACCAGAGGTGGTGATGCCTTTTACCCAAACATGGCTTGGCGGGTTTTCAATAAACTCACCGGTCCAGTCCCCTGCCCGGCTGATTGCGAGGCGATATCCCGGCTCATGCGGGGATGGGATGTTGGCGAAGGCATGGTACTCGCCAAATGGTGTGTGGCTGATGGCGTTGGAGCTGCCCGGGAACGGAGTGTCTCCGTAGTTGAACTTTGCC
The DNA here is from genome assembly GCF_000236645.1 of Pseudovibrio sp. FO-BEG1. Classification (NCBI taxonomy): domain Bacteria; kingdom Pseudomonadati; phylum Pseudomonadota; class Alphaproteobacteria; order Hyphomicrobiales; family Stappiaceae; genus Pseudovibrio; species Pseudovibrio sp. FO-BEG1. The sequence goes on along the minus strand of NC_016646.1, from coordinate 357,913 downwards.
AGAACCGCATGGTTGGACGGCTTAACAACATCCACCTTCACACGCTTCAGTGTCAACCATGGGGAGACGATGGAAAGCGTGATCAGGCAAAGCATCCAGAAAGCTGGAGTTTCCAGCAGAACGCCACTTGTATCTTGTGTGATGGAGATCGTCTGTGCCCAGAAAAGACCCAGAACAGTCCAGCCCACAAAGCGGTGTACCTTTTCAAAGGTGTTGTGATAGCGCGCCCGGAAACCACCCTGTGCTGTGATGATCAGCAGAACCATCAGCGCAACCATGGCACCGCTCAAAGCAAGCGTCTGGTCAGATGGCAGAGCTGCCCCTTCAACACGATTTGCCACCATCGCGTACAGCAAAAAACCAAACCAGATTGTACCAGATACGGTGCTGCTGGAATGAAGTCCGCCAAAGTGGAACACCTTGCCCGCGCCCCAGCGGATCCAAAGTGGCCAACTGGTTGGAATGCGGGTTGCCAGCCAGAACAGCGCATTCACCACCCGCTGCTGGCGGATTAAGATGCCCAGAGACAGGTTAATCAACGCCATATCTGCAATGGCGCCAAGCGCAAAGCCGGTTTCAGAGAACCAGCGGCCATCCTGCAAGCCTGCAATGAAAACTGCAATGTTGACCACCGCAACGAGCACGACAAGTCGGTTGTATTCCATCAAAGATGGATGGCGAGTTACACGGCGCCAGTTATAGCTGCGCGTTTCGGCAGCTGTTGCTTCAATGGTCATTAATTTAACTCCACACCCTGAGCGTCAATATGGTCTTGTGCCAGCTTCAACAGCAGGCGTTTGTCCAACTTGCCGCGTGGCGTGCGAGGCAGCTCATCCATGGCAAGGATCAGCGTTGGACTGCAATAGTAAGGAAGTTTGTCTTTCACAGACTGAGCGGCATCTTCTGTGCTCACGTTCGCAGGGCTGACAAAGGCCACCAGATTGCGACTATCGAACTTGAGCGTGACGGCCTGATCACAGCCTTCCGTTGCTTCCAATGTGTTAGAAACCCCATCCAACTCCACACGGAAGCCGCGGATTTTCACCAGATCATCAACGCGCCCGAAGTGTTCCAGCTCACCGGTATTGGTCCAGCGACCAAGGTCTTTGGTGCGGAACATCATGTGGCCGGGACGGAATGGGTCCGGACGATACCGATCCAGTGTCAGTTCCGGATTGGCGAGGTAGCCAGCGGTCACACAATCACCACCGGCCCACATCTCACCTTTTTCACCAATGGCAACAGGGCGCAGATTTTCATCCAGAACGTAGACCGTGTTGTTTGGTGTCGGGCGACCGATGGACAGCACTTCCTTGCCCGGATAGTGCGGTTCTGCTGTGTTGATGATGGTGGTCTCAGTCGGGCCACAAGAGTTGTAGAACCGGCAGAAACTGCTCCATGCATCCGCCAGTGGACGCGGGCAAGGCTCACCGGCAACAGCGGCGGTCTGCACTTGCTGGCAACGGGAATGGTCAAGGGAGTTCAAAATGGACGGTGTTGCGATCAACACATCCACTTTCTCTGCTGTCTCCTGAATGCTCTTGCCGCGAATGACGAGCGTTGCACCGTTGGAGATTGCACCAAGAGTTTCCCAGGCCGCCATATCAAAGGCGATGGAGAGAATTTGACCCACCCGCAACCCCGGACGCATACCTAGGTCACCCGGTCCGGTTTGTAGAATGTTACATAGGTTTTTGTGTGTGACCTGAACGCCGTTTGGAACACCTGTGGTGCCAGAGGTGAACAGGATCATGCAAAGGTCATCAGGCTGAGTTTTGTACTGCTCTCCCAATGGTGGCATGGTTGGCAGTGCGTCATCTTCCATCACATCTTCAATGGAAATGAGCGTTTGCCCTTCTGCGACAGGCACCTGCTCGCGCAACTCGCGCAGTGTCAGGATGACTTTCGCGCCCGTGATATTGGCGATGTGGCTCAGCGTCTTTTCCGGAGCAACGCCCACGTGTTGCGGAATGTAAGCAGCGCCAACACGAAGGGCGGCGACAATGCCCACGATCATTGGAATGGAACGGTGTAGGTAGAGACAAACGGCGTCTCCACGCTTTACACCGTGCTGAACCAGCGTGTTGGCCAGCCGATTGGCAGCAATGTTCAATGCACCGTAGCTGATCTCCTCTCCCTGATACTCAGCAGCGATGGCATTTGGCTGTGCAGCCATAAAGTGGTTCATTGCGGAAATGATGGTTGGAAAGCGTGGCGCGGTTTCTGGTCCCCATCCAAATTCCAGAAAACGTTCCTGATCAAAATCGCTCAATGCCGACAGAAGCGGATTGCGTGGTGCAACCCCTGCCAGTTTTGGCATGGCCGGAAACACTGGCCGAATGTCATTTAGATAATCTGCAGCAATATCCCGCATGGCGAGTCCCTCTTATGGTGATAAACACTCATTCTAGATAATGGGAAAAATTCCCATTTGAGTATAACAAGTGTTCAACAAGCAGTAACGAATTCGTAGGATGAAAAATTTTGGTGTAATGATTAGAGAACTGGACAGCACAGGAAACGGAAATGAGTCCCGAGCAAACAGACCCTTTTGAGACTGCCCTCACAGCGCTTCTTGCCCCGCTGGCGAAAGCGATGGTGGCGCGTGGCGTCACAATCGGGCCAGCGACCGAGGCCTTAAAACGCGCCCTGCTGCAAGCCGCACTGGAGGAAACCCCAGGCAAAACGACAGACAGTCGGGTTAGCCTGAAGACCGGAATTCATCGTAAGGATGTCAAGCGGTTACGAACCGACGAAAACGGCGGTTCTCTTAAGAAATCCGTTAATGCCTCTGCGCTCGCCATCAGCTATTGGGCCACCGCGCCGGAGTTTCAAAGCAGTGAAGGAACGCCGCGCGACCTGCCTCGGCACGGGAGTGAAAAGGAACCGGGCTTTGATGAACTTGTGCGTTTGACGCGCGCAGATATGGCGCCGGGAACGGTTCTGGAAGCGCTTATTGAACAAGGTGTCGTTACGGAATTAGATGACGGATTTTATCGTTTATTGACTCATGCCTTACTTCCGGCTGCTGGAAGTGCAGAACAGGTCGCGGCCTATCAGGCGACGCTTTCCACCCATCTGACAGCGGCTACCCACAACTTAATTGCTCCTGAAGGAACCTCCCTCAATTTTGATCGAATCCTGCGCTACTCACATTTATCTGATGAGTCAGTCGAGACGCTGAACAGGCTGACGCAAGAGAAAGCCCAGATGCTTTTGGAAGAAGTCAACGCTCTGGCGAGGGAGATGCAGATGAATGATGCGGAACAGACCGCAAATGGCCGTTTTGCCTTTGGGGCCTACGTCCTTCCAAAAAAGCCGTCCTCTGATGAGGCGGCTGCATGATGGTTTGGAGGCACACACTTTCCGCTCTGATTGCGTCCAGTTTTCTGATTGCTCCAGCTGCAGGACATGCAGAAGAGGAGCGTGAAGGCGGTATTTTGGGGACCGGCATTGTCGGTACAATCACACGCCTTGGCAGTATCATCGTCAACGAGCAGCGGATCACCTTCCCTGCTGATCTGCCGGTGAAAAACGAACTTGGCCCTCTTACTGCCGCGCAGCTGGTGCCGGGTGATACGGTCGCCGTTGTGGCTGATCTGACAGGTGCAAACTGGGAAGCTCAAAGCATCCGCCGCATTTTGCCAATCATTGGTCCAGTCTCAGAAATCAGCTCCGATGAGACCGGCAGAACCTTTGAGATCATGGGAACAGCTGTCCATGTTCCGCTGTCCATTGCGACCACTGTGAAGCAAGGTGATTGGGTCGCGATCAGTGGTCTCTGGCAGGATGAAGATGTGGTCGCAACACGCGTTGAAGTGGTTCCGCCACGCCAGTCCGCCGTGATCATTGGTAGCAACCTTTCCGTCGGCGCCAGTAATGTGCCTCAGATCGGAAACACCCTGATCGCAGGCATCATTCCGCAGCACGTGGAATCTGGTGATGTTATTCGGGTAACCGGTATTCCTGAAGCCGGCAGCATCCGCGCCACTTCTCTGGAAACCGGCATTTTTGACGGCAAAGTTGGCCTGGTTCAGGCGGAAGGCTACCTGTCTCCACCAACCTCCAAGGGCCTCTACACCCTCCTCGGCACCGGCATGGTCGCCTTCACCGACCAACCCGACATGATCGACGAAACCGCCAAAGTCCGCCTCTGCGGCTACGACGGTAAGCTCGGTGGTAACTCCACAGCTGATGCGAGCCCGGAATTGCTTGAGAAGCTGGGCTGTCAGTAAGAGACACAGGAACGCGTTGCATCTGAACTACGCGTTCCTGATCAATATCATATACATGCGTATATCTACCCCATACGGTTGTGCTCGATTAAAATTGCGGGCATTAGCTCTTTATTGCTCTGCGGAGAGCAAATGAGATTAAGCAACTAAATGATGTTGTTGGGGGATTGAGATGATTAGGCAAATTGCTGCAATTGCTTTTTTGCTTGCCGGAACCAGCGTTGCGATGGCTGAAGACCACTCTGGTGATGTTCGTGCAAACAGATCTACGATTGTGAACAGGCACTTTTATTACAATAGTCAATTGTGCAGTTCAGGCCCGATTGCTCAGGTTAAACTCAAAAAAGAACCGAAGCACGGCTCCGTAAAAATTGTTCGAAGCGTTTGGGTACCTGAAAAAGGCAAGTGCAAAGGCAAAAAGTTCAAAGGCGTAGATATTATCTATACGCCAAAGAGAGGTTATCGCGGTCCAGATGAGTTCTCGACTAAGTACTCTATGCCGAAATATGCAAACCGGAGCACGCTGCGCTATCTCCACGATAACTATAAGATGCAAGTGAAATAGAGTTTGGCTCTCTTTTGCTAAAAGCAAAACCCCGGAGTGTTCATCACACTCCGGGGTTTCTTTGTTTCAACTCTGATTCAGCTTAGCTGATTTTGCCGAGCAGGGCGTCCATGGAAGACTTTGCATCACCGTAGTACATGCGAGAGTTTTCCTTGTAGAACAGTGGGTTCTCGATACCGGAGTAACCGGTGCCCTGACCACGCTTGGAGATGAACACGTGCTTGGCTTTCCAGACTTCCAGAACTGGCATGCCAGCGATTGGAGAGTTTGGATCTTCCTGTGCGGCCGGGTTCACGATGTCGTTCGCACCGATGATGATCACAACATCTGTATCCGGGAAGTCATCGTTGATCTCGTCCATTTCCAGAACGATATCGTAAGGTACTTTCGCTTCAGCCAGCAGAACGTTCATGTGACCTGGCAGACGACCTGCAACCGGGTGGATTGCAAAGCGTACGTTTTTACCTTTGTCACGCAGACGCTTGGTCAGCTCAGAAACGGACTGCTGAGCCTGAGCAACAGCCATGCCGTAACCTGGTACGATGACGATGCGGTCAGCTTCAGAAAGCGTTTCTGCAACGAAGTCGGTATCGGTTGGAACCATCTCGCCTTCGATTTCCTGAGCAGGGCCAGAGGTGTTACCAAAGCCACCCAGAATAACGGAGACGAAGTGGCGGTTCATCGCCTTACACATGATGTAAGAGAGAATTGCACCTGAGGAACCAACGAGCGCACCCACAACGATGAGAAGGTCGTTGCCGAGGGAGAAACCAATCGCTGCAGCTGCCCAACCTGAGTAGGAGTTCAGCATGGAAACAACAACAGGCATATCTGCACCACCGATACCCATGATCAAGTGGTAACCGATGAAGAATGCCAGCAGGGTCATCAGGATCAGAGTCCAGATACCTGCGTCGTTGAAGTACATGATGCCCAGAATAATGGAAGCAATCGCAGCACCTGCGTTGAGCGCATGACCGCCCGGCAGCTTGATCGCCTTGGAGTTGAGCTTACCTGCCAGCTTGCCGAATGCAACGACAGAACCAGTGAAGGTCACCGCACCAATGAACACGCCGAGGAAGACTTCTACGCGAAGAATGGAGACTTCAACGCTGGTCTTTTTCGCCAGAACCGCAGCAAAGCCTTCCAGTGCTTTACGTGCAGTGTCGTCCATTGCAAGCACACGGCCCAGCTCGATATCAGCGTTAAAGCCAACGAACACAGCAGCCAGACCAACCAGCGAATGCATCGCAGCAACCAGCTGAGGCATTTCGGTCATCTGCACGCGCTGTGCCACGTAGTAACCGATCACGCCGCCAGCGGCGATCAGGATGACGGAGAGCAGCCAGAGGCCGGAACCCGGACCGATGAGCGTGGCAACAACTGCCAGTGCCATACCCGCGATACCGTACCATACAGCACGCTTAGCGCTTTCCTGACCGGACAGACCACCCAGAGACAGAATGAAGAGAACAGCCGCAACAACATAAGCGGCGGTAGTGAAACCAAATTCCATAGTACCGGCCCCCTTAAGACTTCTGGAACATGGCGAGCATGCGCCGGGTTACGAGGAAGCCACCGAAGATGTTGATACCAGCCATAAAGACTGAAACAGCAGCAAGGAGAATGACAAGCCAGCTGCCAGACCCGATTTGCAACAGTGCACCCAGGATAACGATGGAAGAAATCGCGTTGGTGACAGCCATCAGCGGAGTATGCAGAGAGTGTGCAACACCCCAGATAACCTGGAAGCCAACGAAACAAGCCAGAACAAACACGATGAAGTGCTGCATGAAGCTTGCTGGTGCAACAAGGCCAACGAGCAGCAGCAACGCGCCACCACCAGCAAGCAGAGCAACCTGCTTCTTGGTCTGGTCTTTGAAGGCCGCAACTTCAGCGGCACGGCGTTCTTCCGGCGTCAGCTCTGGTGCTTTTTCCTTCGGTTTTTGGGCAGCAATCGCAGCGATTTTCGGCTTTGGTGGCGGGAAGGTGATTTCCCCGTCCTTGGTTGCCGTTGCACCGCGGATCACATCGTCTTCCATGTCGATGTTGATCTGACCGTCCTTCTCAGGGGTCAAGTCTGTCATCATGTGACGGATGTTGGTTGCGTACAGCGTAGACGACTGCGTTGCCATGCGGGATGGGAAGTCTGTGTAGCCGATCACGGTGATGCCGTTTTCGGTGACGATCTTCTCGTCCATCTTGGTCAGTTTACAGTTGCCGCCCTTTTCAGCAGCGAGGTCGACAATCACGGAACCCGGCTTCATGGACTGGACCATGTCTTCGGTCCAGAGCTCAGGCGCATCGCGGCCTGGGATCAGAGCTGTGGTGATGACGATGTCGACTTCCGGTGCCAGCTCACGGAACTTCGCCAGCTGTGCTTCACGGAATTCCGGTGAAGAAACAGAGGCATAGCCGCCTGTGGCTGCGCCGTCCTGCTGCTCTTCCTCAAAGTCCAGATAAACGAACTCAGCGCCCATGGACTCGACCTGCTCAGCCACTTCCGGGCGAACGTCGAAGGCCAGAGTGATTGCGCCCAGAGATGTGGAAGCACCGATTGCGGCAAGGCCGGCAACGCCAGCGCCGATGACGAGCACTTTGGCTGGTGGCACTTTACCAGCAGCGGTGATCTGACCGGTGAAGAAGCGACCGAAGTTGTTACCCGCTTCAATAACAGCGCGATAACCGGCGATGTTGGCCATGGATGACAGAGCATCCATCTTCTGCGCGCGGGAAATACGCGGCACCATATCCATCGCCAGCACATTCACCTTCTTATCGGCAAACTGCTGAAGGAGCTCACCATTCTGGGCTGGCCAGAAGAAGCTGATGACGGTTTGTCCTTCGTGCGTCAGTTCCAGTTCAGAAGTTTCGGGCGGACGGACTTTGATAACAATGTCTGAGGTTTCCCAGAGCGTTTTTGCGTCTGCGACAACCTTTACATCAGCCTCTGTATAATCTTTGTCAGAGAAGTTTGCAGCTTCACCTGCACCGGATTCAATAGCGCACTCGTATCCCAGCTTTTGCAGCTGTCGGGCGCTGTCCGGCGTCAACGCGACCCGACGTTCCCCGTCAAGGACTTCCTTGGCAGCCCCTATGATCATGTTCTAACCTCTTGCCTGTTAAATAGGTTTCCAGCAGAAATCGCTCGTTACCAACTGTTCCAATCGTTTTTGTTCTCTTTCCCAGCGTAGTGGCTGGTTCCGTTTTTGTGCAATGCACCAAAGGCCCTAAACTTTATCGAACTGACCAAAGGAATCTCTTTGAGCAATCTCGTTCGCAAGGCAGGTTAAGCTCCTTGGCGTAAACTGCAAGTCTCTCCTAAAAACTTCGGAATCCCTTCATCTTTAAAATGGACCCCGTTCAAATCCCAGTAGGGTAAAGCACTATCTGAACGCCAGAATGAAACCTTTACCCAAGTGTTTGAGCTCAAACTAAAGAACGAGGTGGATAAGTGAAATTGAATGAATCTCAATATAGTTCACATATATAAGAGCGATTGTGAGTATAAACCTCGTTTTCGGCAGTTTATTGCGGTTTATACTTGCATTTGCTCTTAAGGTGGGAAGAGGAAAACTGTGCCCAAAGTGGCAGTTTAACTGAAATATATTTATATCTTAGTCTCTAGTAGAAGTTAGATATACCAGTTCATCACTTCGGCGGATGCGACAACCTGACATAGAAGCAACCCTGTGTGTAGCTCACGAACCAGCACGTGCGCACCTGCGTTAATCTGTGCGTTACTTTGCAAGGTTTTGCGTTTTTATGCGTTGCAATGTGAAATTCGGTAGAAAAGGACCTTTAGGAAAGCGGCGTACCCCACCACCACGGTAGGTTCTCACCACTGTATCCTGATAGGCTGCGCTTTGCTGATGATTGTTCTTTGCATATGTGCTAGGGGCGCCCTTCACCAAACTAAAAGACCAACGCTACGGCGCTTCACCGCGCGGGCATAAGTTGGCTTGCTGAGGGGCATAAGACAAATCAGATGATGGATGCTTTACGGTACATCGGAATAATCGCGATTTTCGCTGGAACTATCTATTCGTTTCATAAAATCCGTCAGAGGCCAGAATACGAAGAGCTGAGAAAGCGCAATCTCGCGCGCAGTCTGAATTTCATCTTCCTGCTGCCCGCATTTTGGTACAAGAAGGAGCCAGCACTGAAGCCCGCCTATGTGAAGCTGGCTAAGATTGGTCTTGTTCATGTGTTTGGCGCCCTGTTCGGGATGTTGGGCTATCCCACTCTGCTGGATTTCATCTACTTCTATATGACTGGCCGATTACCTTTATAATCTCTGATCTGAGAAAGAACTTGTCCCCCTCCTCCAAGCTTGTGGCATTCTGTTTGAACGGAATGTGTTCGAAGAATAAGCACTCAGAGATAACTGGCTGCAGGGAGATTACCAAGGAATGAACGCCGCGCTCTATATTGGCATCTTCCTCACCCTCCTCGCCTTCTAGATCTCAGAGAGAAAGACCAAGTCCCCCTCCCCGAGTTCTATGCCATTTTGATCAAGCCGTGGCGGCTGTGATGAGGATTTCTACTTTGAGGCTGTCTAGGGCGAGTTTGCATTCGCCGCAGGCGCGGGCTGGTGGGTTTTGCGGGTCAACCCATGCGTCCCAGACGGAGTTCATCTCGTCAAAGTCAGCAACATCGTTCAGCCAGATGGTGGCTTGCAGGATGCGGGATTTGTTGGATCCGGCTTCTTCCAGCAGTGTTTCGATGTTTGCCAGAATAGCGCGGGTCTGATCGGCGGCGGTTTTGCCGTTGGTGTCGACCTGACCGGAAAGATGCACGATGCCGTTGTAAATGACGGCCTGGCTCATGCGTGGGCCTTTGTTCAGACGGGTAATGTCAGACATGGGGTAGTCCTATGCTTTTACGTAAAACGGTGGGGTGAAAGAGCTGCCACGATCTCCTCCGGCAATTCGGAGGGGCGATTGAGGCAGAGGTCTGCGGTGAGGCGGGAAAGGGCCGGGCTGGTCTGGATGCCATAACCGCCTTGAGCGGCCAGCCAGAAGAAGCCGTCTGCATCTGGCGCAAAGCCGACAACCGGGCTGCGGTCTTCAACAAAGCTGCGCAAGCCTGCCCAACTGTGTTCCACGCGTGTGACGGGGAAGTTGACGGCATTTTCAAACCGATATAGCCCTTCGGCGAGCACCATATCGTCCACGAAGGCGTCATGGGGCTCAACAGGGTCAGCATCAACGGGCGAAACGAGTAGCTTGCCCGCTTCAGGTTTGGCGTAAAACGGTTCCGCTGCGCCTTCAAACAGCGGCCAGTCGCTGCTGTCTACACCCTCTGGCAGAGGCAGAATGGCGGCGGTGCGGCGCTTGGGGGTCAGGCCTATGGTGGTGACACCAGCAAGTTCCGCAATCTTGTCTGCCCACGCGCCAGCGGCGTTGATGAGAACAGGCGCGGTGAACACGCCCTTGGGTGTGGTGACCTGCCAGAGATCATTGACGCGCTCAATTGTTGTTGCTGGCGCGGAGAGCACGATCTCTCCGCCACGGGATTTGAGCAGGCGGGCGTAGCCCTGAAACAGCCGGTCCACGTCGATATCAAAGGCGTTGGGCTCATAAAGGGCGGAGGACACTTTATCCGGATCGAGGATCGGCACCATTTCCAACGCTTGCTTTGCGCTGCGGGTTTCCAGGCCAACGGCATCCTCTTCGAAGGTTTCCAGCTGATCTTCCTGGCCCTCTTCCGCCAACATCAGCAGACCGCGTAAGGAAAGGACAGTGCTGTCGCAAATGCCTTGCGGGTTCATGAGCGTTGGTTCAGAAGCAGTATTGAGCGCGCGGATGACCGCATTGCCATAGTTGCGAATGAAGATCGCGGCAGAGCGCCCGGTGGAGTGATGACCAATCACCTCTTCCATTTCCAGCACAATGGTTTTGGCGTGCTCAGCCAGTTGTGAGGCCGCGCTGATGCCGGCAATGCCGCCGCCGATAACCAGAAAATCGCAGTGCTGTGTCATGGAGAGCCTCACAAAGGGATAAATCAGAAAGCTGATATATCTCCTATTTGGTGAGGCGATGCGAGGAAAAACCGATCTTACGCACCCTTATATTGTCCCTGATACAATTGCCAAGGCCTGCGCACTGCCAGAGGTTAGACCGTCTTGAATATTGGTCAGCCAATTATTTTGAGAGGGAATCTGCGCTGAATTTCCGAATCTCACGGGCTATCAATGTAGCGGAAGGCAGACTGATCATGTTATTTGGTCGACCTATTTATAGAATTTCTCGAAATCTAAGTGCGTATTGGTCGGCAATTTCCAGATGGATTGCAAAGGGTGTTTGATAGTTGATCTGTAAATAATATGAGTGGTCTCTATGCTTTGTGAAGTTATAAGTGATGTATTTAAGCGAATTGGTGCCTAGAGTGGCTTTCATATAGCAATAAATACATAAACAACATAACTCACATAGAAAGACCGCAGTTTATGTGATCTGTGTCATCTTTATTCTATTTAAAATCCGGGATTGTCAGAGGCGCGACCAATTGTCAGTGCCAACACCTAGAATTGATATTTTGGTTGACCTTTTAATGAAATTGGTCAGAAATACCAGCAAGAGATGTTGCCGAGGGGAAGTTCGGTCTCATTTCGTAATTCGGGAATTCCGTACCAGATGCTTCTTGTCTGTGTACTTCAAGGGAGAATTTAGAAGAATGTTCCGCAAGTCTCATTTAATTGGTGCTGTGCTTACATCTGCTCTTATGGTGGGCGCTACTGTTGCAGAAGCAAAGACCTTGAAAGTCAGCCACAACCTGCCGACTGACAATCCGGCACATATCTCTCTGGAGTTCATGGCAAAGCGTGTGAAAGAGCTTTCCGGCGGCGATGTTAAAATGCGCATCTTCGCAAACGCTCAGCTTGGCACACAGCGTGAATCCGTTGAACTGATGCAGAACGGCCTTCTGGACATGGCCCGTTCCAACGCAGCAGAAATGGAAGCCTTTGAAGAGTCTTACTCCGCGTTGACCCTCCCTTACATCTTCGAGAGCGAAGAGCACTATTACAAAGTGCTGACCTCAGATGTTGCTGAAGACGTCTTCATGGCTTCCAAAGACAAAGGCTTTGTTGGTCTTGCCTTCATGGTAGACGGCTCCCGCTCGTTCTACGCAAATAAAGAGATCAACAGCCCAGCTGATCTGAAGGGTATGAAGATCCGCGTGCAGCCATCTCCATCCGCTATCCAGATGGTAGAACTGCTTGGCGGTGCACCAACCCCAATCTCCTTCGGTGAGCTGTACTCTGCTCTGCAGCAGGGCGTGGTTGATGGTGCTGAAAACAACCCGCAGGCTCTGGTGGACGTGCGTCACGGTGAAGTTGCTAAAGTCTACTCCCGCGATGAACACACCATGATTCCAGGCGTTCTGATGATCTCCACCAAAGTGTGGGATGGTCTGGAAGCAGACAGCCAGAAAGCACTGAAAACAGCGGCGCGTGAAATGATGGACTTCCACCGCGACCTTTACAACAAGCAGACCCTTGAAGCGATTGAAGCTGCAAAAACCAAGCTTGAAGTGAAGTTTGTTGAAGTAGAAAAAGGCCCATTCATCAGCGCAGTTCTGCCAATGCATGACGCGCTTGCAGAAAAGTCACCTAAACTGGCTGATCTGGTTGCACGCATCAAAGGCCTTGCAAAATAAGCAAAACACTCTCCGGGCAATAAACTTAAAACCCCGTCTCATCCGAGGCGGGGTTTTTGTGTTCTTGGGGCTCAGTCCGGGTCTACTTTGATGCCCAATCCTTGCAACAACAGGTGTTGTTGGCTAGCGGAGATGACCATGCCGCGGTAGCCGCGCAGGCTGGTGAGGAACATGGCCCCAAGGTTTGCACCTCTCAAATCTGCGTAGGTGAGATCCAGATCGTCGGTCTCAGCGTCAGAAAGCGTGGTGCGTTTCAGGTCTGCGTTGGTGAGGTTGGTGTTGGTCAGATTGCTGCTGGTGAGATCGCAATCGGTCATGATGCACTCTTCCAGGTCCAGATCAGACAGAGTTGCGTAGTTCAGCTGGCAATCGGTGAAGCTCGCCCGTGGTTTGAGCGCATGCTTTCCGGCCACTTTGCCAAAGTCACAGCCTTCCAGGGATGCACCGGTGAGACGGCAGTTCTGGAACGCGATGCAGAACATTTCTGAATACGGAAAGATGGTCAGTCGCAGATCGCAGTTGTGAAACTCCACATCACTCAGGTCGGTATGGCGAAAACAGGAGCCGCCGCGCGTGTCGGCGTAGTAAAAGCCGCAGTTCTCAAACTTGGCTTCCCGCAGATCGCAGCTTTTGAAGGTGCCTGCCGGAAACTGCGTGTCCTTCCAGATGCTCTCGCGCATGTCGATGCCGTTGAACTCACTGCCCGGCTCAAAACTGCAGTTGCGAAACACCACTTCACGCAGGTCCTTCCCCTCCAGCCATGAGGCTTCCAGCTCTGCATTTTCAATTGGTTTACCAGACTGCAAAAGCGCAGAGAATGTTTTGAACGTCAGAGCGTCGGAAATATCTGAGGAGGTCATAGGAGCACCGTGATGAACGAGGAGAAGATCACTCTGCCATGGGCGATGACAGCGTTCAATCCAGCGACTTCAATTTAGCAAGAAAAGACCGGCGTCGCCTTTTGAAATATGGAAGGCTAAGCCGGTTAGGCAATAATTTGTAACAATATGAGTGGTTCATTTCCCAAGCAAACAAACCACCAAGCAGCAAACTTAAGGACCGAATTGCGGCTGAAGGTGTGCCTTCTGTGCCAAGGCTGCCCCCGAAAACCTGTGCTCCCGACGCCTCTTGTTTGCTGAGTTAAATTTACTCAGAATTTTCCGAGGCGACTTGATGCAATTGCACTAATTTTCTGCAGAAAAACATAAAACTCTAAAATTCAAGGGTAACGCTCTGATATATCTAAAGAAAATATCAGATTATTTTTCTCTTCAATATGTCAGATGCATGAAAATGAGAGAGTGCGTTTAAGGCACTGAGGGAAATCCCTGAATGAGAATGGATCAGGCCTGCCAGGGGTAGCGGGAGAGCGTCGTCATCACCAGCCGGACGATCTCTGTTTGTGAGCCAACATCCAGTCGTCTTGAAACGTTTGCAATATGGTTCCGTGCCGTATTGTAAGAAATGCCGAGCAGATCAGCAGCGTCTCTCGTGGACGCGCCGTTGGTCAGCGCCTTCACAACCTCGGTTTCTTTTGGCGTCAGATTCAGCAGATGGCTGATCATCTTATCGGGCACATCGGCAAAATCGGTCGGATCAAATACCATGAGAAGACAGAATTTTGGTCTAGCCAAAAACTGCGAAAGATAGTCAGGCGCGTCCTTCTGGGTCTCGATGGGCTGAATAAACACCAGCGTGTTCGGACCAAACTCATTGCGGATGATCACCGGTGACGGCAGCGTGTTGGTGTAGATGCTCTGCTTGATGGCACTTTCCAGCGCCGTTGCTTCATCCAGCGCCTTGGCGGAAACGCGCATATAGCGGCCAAGCTGCAGGTTGGTGTGCTTGCCCAGCAGCCGTTCTGCCCGTCCGTTCATCACCTGCACGCAGCAGTGTTCATCCACCACCAGCGCGCTGAATGGCATCTGCTCCAGCCAGAACTTGCCCAGATCCTTGGTCGGCGCCACCGCTTCGCGCATGCGGCGCTGCAGGGCCAGTTGAAAAGCGTTGCGGAAGTAAGGCTGCAGGAACTTCACTTCCTCATAGAGTTGATCTTCGTCCTTCTCACTCACCCCATCCGGAAGGCAAATGTTAACATAAGAACACAGGCCATCCTGCCGATCGATCATCAGCGTGATGGCGCGGTCGATGTTGTTATTGGCTTCAATGAAGGTACCAACGTAATCCGGATGCACATCTTCCTTGCGGAAATGACGGTGCGGGCGCACCGGGCCCTCAATATCCACACTGCGGAACACGGCTGGTAGCGGATTGAAGTGCGCCACCGGGTCAAACGTGGAATGGAACGTGTGGTCCACATTGAGCACCTTGCGGTAGTCGTAGTGACTGTCCACCAGGCTCTGCACGTTGATGGCAAAGGGAAATTCTGAGTACTTTGTCTGCAGTTGCTTCAACGCGTTTTCAAGCGGCTCTTCATTCATGAAGGTCCGGAAAATATCGCTGATAATCTGATCCAGAAGCGGTGTCATATCTGGTTGTCTGCAATTGGGCTCGATGTGAAAGGGTCAAATCGGCAATCAAAGATCTCTAATAAAGAAACCGCTTAAGTATTGAGCTGGCTGATTGGTTAAATCAAGTAAGTTGACTGTTTGATCAAAAAAGAAATTGACGTTGCGATATATCAGCAACAGTGCATAAGTATATATTAGGGGATGCTGATAGTCTGATTGCATATGAAATGAAAAAGGCCCGGACAATGCCGGGCCTTCGTGAGAAGCGATTAAAAGCGGGGACGCGTGACAATGCCCCAATACCTGCCGGTGAACAGGCCAAAGGCACCTACCCAGCACAGGGCGGAAACACCAAGCACCACGAAATACCCTTCCGGATAAAGCAGGATGCCGAACACCCGCACCGCAGCGCTGGCCACGATGAGATAGTAGATGGTGATCTCCACCCATGTTGGTACCAGAGGCCGACCGGAGTGACCCAGCGCACTACGGGTCATCATGGCCAGCATCATGCCAGCCATGGAGCCAACGGTGATCGCGTGCACGGCCAGCACCTGATCCCACGGCATATCCAGCAGAGCCCCTGCCCGCAGAAGCAAAGCGATTGGTAACCAAGCGTAAGACACAGGCAGGATCCAGAGGATCGGCTTGCCCCAGGTGATCTGCGGCTGCCACAGTCCCATCTTGAAGAAGTGCAGACCGGCGAGAACCAGAAGGCCAACAGCCCGAATAGTCGCCGCTTCATAGGTCAGGCCGTAATAGATATCGCTGACCAGCAGCAGCACCATGCCAAGGCCGATGACATCTTCCAGACGCTGACTGCGCACAGCACGTCTAACGCCCAGAGCGTTGTTGGTGAACAGCGGAATGATGCGGCCACCGATCACCGTGATGAAGATCGCAAAGACATCCACGGCCCACAGGAACACATCCGCCCCGTCATAGCTGACCATATCCAACGCAATGGCGTGAAATAGCCCGTTGCCGACAGCGAGCACCAGCAGCAGGGCGACGGTAAAGTAGTTGCGCGTGTTTTTCGCCTGGTACAGCGGAATGGCTATGCCGAGCGCGGCAAGCGGCAGGAAGAGAAGGTCGATGATCTGACCGAGAGAGCCGAGCGGGCCACTGCCGACAAACAGCAAAATACGTGCTGCCAGCCACATCCCAAGCAATCCACCCAGCACAAGGCCGTTGGGCGTTTTTCGCCCCGTCCAGTTTTGCACGGCGGTGTAAAGGAAGCCGATGAGAATGGCGACTGCAAAGCCGAAGATCAGCTCGTGGGAATGCCAAAGCACACCGTCCAGCGGGCCGTTGATGTCTACAAAACCGATAATGGAGGCCACCCACAGCGGAACGCTGATGGCTGCATAGGCCGCACCGGCAATATAAAACGGACGAAAGCCGAGGGATAAAAAGGCTTCCCAGGAAAAGGCCGTTTTGGCGCCGGGAAGGTTCGGCATGGTATGAGTTTGCTGCATGTCTTCGGTCTCGGTCGGCGAAGGCTTGGCCCCGCTCATTTTTATCTTCGTACAGAAGGCACATTCGACCGCTGTGATGGAGTGAGGTCGAACTTCCCCAATTAACACCCCTTATAAACATGAATGTAATATTCATATTTGTGCAATGTCAAATAATTCTAAAATAGCTTGTCAGAGGCGCGATACCTGCCATGCGCTGTACGCAGATTTCATACACTGGCAACAATCTCTAATCAGTTGCGGGTAAAGTGAAATGTGAGGGATGACTGCCGGATTTTCGCCGTGTTCTGCCACAACTCTGGGTGCAATCAGGGGTAGGATGCAGGTGTGATTCCGTGCAGGTGCTGCAAGCAGAACGAACAGACTATGTATTTGTAGGATCTAACAAGGCCTACACGATGCTTTTCACCTTCTCGCTGCTGGCGCATCTGTTTGCCTTCTGGCTGCTCGCCATGTCCAACCTGCCCCGTGGGTTTCGTGCCCGGCCCGTCAAAAGCATTGGTGTTGAACTCATCGGCACGGCCCAGTTTGAAAAGCTGTTCGCCCCGCCCGTTGTTGAGGAACCGCCCACGGCCTCCCTCTCCCCTGCCCCAATCGTAGAGGACAAACCGCAGGAGCTGCCGCCCCCAGTGGTGCGGGAGGAGCCAGTTAAAGGCCCTCAGCCGGTGATTGCAGACAACTTCCAGCTTGGCCGCCTGTTGGAAGCACCGGAGAACAAGGAGCTGAAAGAGTCTCTGGTTTTGTTTGACCCATCAGATCAGCGTGAACAACTGTGTAATCTGGAAGTGATGGAGCAGATCCATCTCTGGAATGAGAGCTTCAACCCGGAACGCGTGGTCGCCTTCGCCTACAAAGACCCGGTGGTCTTCGGCGACACCGTCACCGCAGAAGGTGCCGCCTTTCGCAGCAAGGGCGAGTGGTACCACCTCACCTATAAATGCACCTGGAACCCCACCACAAACCTCGTCACCGCCCTGGAATTCCTAAGGGGCGACCTGATCCCCCACAGCGAATGGGAAGACCACTTCCTGTTTGCTCAGTAGGATTAGTTGGTGTCGCGGACGGCGCGGACGGCGAGGGAGTAGCCCTGGCTGTGGAAGTCGAGGGCGTAGCTTTTGAAGTCCAGATAGTAGTACATGCGCGTCAGGTCTTCATCTTGCGTTGTTGACCAGAAGTGCGCGGATTCCCTGAAGATTGGTAATCTTAGATCTGGGAACAGTGTGCGCAGTTCTTTTTTGTTGGCGCAAGTTGAGTAGAGCAGGCTGAAGAGTTCCTGAATGGTTGGCAGGCGCCAGCCGTTTTTGTTGTCCTCAAAGCGCAGCACCGCTTGATCCTGTGAGATCAGCAGCGGCTCGCCATAACAGCGGCGCTTCTTTGAATCCCAGCGGGTGCCCTCTGCACAACGCTTCCATTCCAATGGTTGGTCCAGCTGCGTCACAAAAGGGCCACTTACAGAGAACCTGTCTCGGATATGAGGTTTGTTGCTGCAATCGACTTCGGCAAGTGTTGGGGCTGGCAAACTAAGAGCAAAAAGGGTGGCAAACCCGGCCAGTGAAAATGGTCGTTTCGTCATTATTATTGGTCGCAAAGTGCTTTAAAGAAATCCGCCTAATATTTCTCAGAATGGGTCCTGAGTGTTAAGCGTTTAATCTACAAGAATCCTGCGCGCTATTAGTCTTGTTTTTCTTTGATCTTCAACCCCCTTGCTTACACTTTTCTGTGTATGTGACGGGGATGAAAGAAGCCTTTGAGCCACTTGTTTTTTACTGAAGCTGCAAGTGTTTGTTTTGTATGACTATTACATCTTTAAATTGCAAATCTTGATGCTGCAAAATTTATTAGATTGAGAAAGAAAAATCGGAAAAACACCTATCCGAAAGATTTCGAAAGCCGTTTTTAGCCGAGTCAAAATCCCAAAAATGACAGTACTACCCCTCAATGCGAGGGAATCCCTTGGTAAGGTCATCAGGGAAATGAAGGTCTCGCAGACCTAAAAGTGCGCTGTGAAGCTCTGAGCGAAACCTGCGGGCAGAACACTACACAGTGCGCCTTTAGGGAGAGGGCTTATTTGCTATCGCGCACGGCGCGGACGGCGAGTGAGTAGCCCTGGCTGTGAAAGTCGAGGGCGTAAGTGATGAAGTCCAGATAGTAGTACATGCCGTCCAGCTTTCGATCACCCGTGGCGGACCAGAAGTCGGCATAGTCGATGAAAGCTGGTGTTGCGAGATCTGGAAAGATGGCGTGAAGCTCTTCTTTTTCAGCGCATGTGGAATCCAGAAGACCGTAAAGTTCGCGGATAGTCGGGAGGCGCCAACCCTCCTTGTTCTTCGCAAAGTGGGAAGCGGCCACATCCTGAGTGAGTTCCAGTGGCTCGCCGCTACAGGTTTGCGTCTCGCTTTCCCATGCCATGCCCTCAGCACATCGCTTCCATTCCAGAGCGTATCCGGTCTGCTTGACCAAAGCGCTGTTGACGGTGAAGCGCTCTTGCAACGGTGGTTTGTTGGCGCAGTCCAGTTGGGCATGGGCTGGAAGAGCTGTGAGGCTGCCGAGTAAAGTGGCGGCGATGAGAGAAAGGCCTGTCTTTTTCATTCTGTAATGTCGCAAAGTGTTTTCTGAAAAAATGGAATCGTTGTTTGAATGACGAAGTAGGCTTCTCTGACGAGAAATAATGTTGTGTTTGTGGCGTGGCAGGATCTTTGATGATTAAACTGTGCATGCTGCAAGGAATGGACGGCCGTCTTTCTCTGGTTGGAGAAATGGATTGGGCTCACACCACATCTGAAGCCTGCCGAATTCTGTTTTATGGATTTACATGCCGGGATGACCAATCCATGCCTCTATGGCACAGGTCATCGGCGCAAGAGATTGTGTGAGATTGTTTATGAGCTACGAAGATCACTATGAGACCCTGTTGGCTGAACATTATACATGGATGTTCCGCATGCCTTTTGACGAGAAGGTTGCCGAGCAGCGGGCGCTGCTGGAACGGGCTGGTCTCAGCCAAGGGCAAACCGCGGTTGATCTTGGTGCTGGCTCTGGCTTTCAATCCATGGCGCTGGTGCAAATGGGGTTTGAGCAGGTGACCGCTGTTGATACCTCACCTCACCTGCTGAAGGAGCTGCAACAGCGGGACCATGGGGGCCGGATCACCTGTCTGCGTGAAGATATCCGCGATGCTTCAGCGATCATCTCAACGCCTGTCGATGCGGCGCTTTGTATGGGGGACACGCTCACCCATTTGGGCAGTCTGAAGGAAGTGGAAGAGCTGATTGCTGTTTTGGCCGGTGGCCTGAAACCCGGTGGCAAGCTGGTGTTCTCCTGGCGTGATCTGAGCAATGTGCCAAAAGGTGTAGATCGGTTCATTCCGGTCAACAGTGATGAAGACCGCATCATGATGTGCTTTCTGGAGGATCAGGAGCAGCACGTGATGGTGCATGATCTCATCCATGTGCGGACCAACGACGGCTGGCAGCTGAAACGCAGCGCCTATCCGAAGATCAAACTCTCTGCGGAAGATGTGCGGCGAACCTTCGCGGCGCACGGGCTTGAGGTGGTCAGCGAGTTTGTGGAGCGAGGTATGATCGTGATGACGGCGCAAAAAGCGCTGTAACAACCACACTGCCAAGAAGAGCGGATTGGGGCCGCTCTTCTTGTTTCTCCGTCTTAACAGCAAGCGCCTGTTTTACAGACATCTTCCTTTGGAGAGGCGCAGCACTTTCCGGAACCCAGATAAGTCTGGTCGGAGAGGTAGAAGTTGACGAACAGCTCTTCAAAGTCTTCTGAAACGGACTTTTCTGCCAGACCTGTTGCCAGCAGACGTTTTTGCCAAGCTTTCACAGAGGGGAAGTTCTTCACGAAATCATAGCCTGCATGGCGCTGGATGATGTCCGCTCGGTGAAGCAACGGCAGCCATGCCATATCCACGTTGCCGGGCTGAGGGCCGAAGAAGAACCCCTCCCCTGAGATCTGCTTTTCGGCTTTGGCAAACAGGGCATTCAGCTTTTCAGCGCGTTCTTCCAGTGTAGCCCTGTCATGACTGCGGATGGTGCTGCACTGAACCAGATAGTTCTTGGCGGCTTGATAGCTCCACGCCCGCTCAATCGCCTTTTGCTCTGGTGAAAGCGCAGGATGCAGCGGCGGTGCGATTTCGTCGATGTACTCGACAATGGCATCTGACTCAAAGAGCGCTGTACCGTTTTCGGTGATCAGCACAGGCACTTGTCCATTGGGGGAGATTTCCAGGAACCAGTCGGGCTTGTCTTTCAGGCTGATGTAGTCGATTTGATAGGGCATCTGCTTGGCTTCCAGCATGGCAGTGACGCGCTGGACAAACGGGCAGATTTTATAGCTGATGATCTTGAGCATCTTTGTATCCTCGTTGTGTTTCGCCTGTTAGACGGACGAGGACGAGAAAAGACGAAAGAAAATCTAGCAATTCTTACAGCTATCTGATTTTTCTTGATAATCTGCGACGCGGCCTTCGGTGTCCAACGTCATCTTGCAGCAATCCTCATAGAGTTTACGCATCTGACCGCGGCTCTTTTGCACCCGGGACTTCAGCGTGGAGTAGCTGATGCCCATCTCTGCGGCCAGATCCTTCTGCGAGATTCCCTCCAGATCAATACGGGTCAGCAGCTCGGCACTGTCATAAGGCAATGAGGCGATGAACGGGCGGATGCACACAGCCAGATCCTGCTCGATGCTGGCCGCGTCCTGCTTGTGCCAATCCTCAGCGGCGGAGGTGTCACTGCGGGTGGCGTTCTTGCGGTAGTGGTCGATGATGGCATTGTTGGCCACCTGAAACAGCCAGGACTTGAGCGCGGTCTGGTCTTTCAGTTCACCACGCTTCTCGAATGTCTTGATGAGAATGTCCTGCAAAAGATCGTCAACATCCGCCGGGTTGCTCAGCTTGGAATGCAAAAACGCTTTGAGCGCCGCGCGATACTCTTGCCAGATCTGTTCAAGCGTCATGTCCATTCCCCGCATCTGTTCTGGTCGCAGACGTGGGAGGTGAAACACACTCTGTCAAGACAAGAGGCCGCAAGTGGTTGTGTTTGCAGGCCTTTTCCGGTTTTGAATGTGAAAGACGCGTTAAGCAGCAGGTTCCCAAAGCTCAATGGGATTGCCTTCCGGATCATGGATTCTGGCAAAAGTTGTCAGTACGGTGTTTCTCGACCAGTTTGACTATGAAATTGAGGGTGGCTTCTAGGTATTTCCGCGTGGGGATTAGAGGGGCTACAAGCAACTCTTAATTCATTGGATGCACCACACCATCACAATCTGTTAAAGGGAGACCTTCTGCCGAATAGCTAAGCTGCCAACACCACATAGTTTCACATAAGCAAACTCGTGTTGGCTCAAGATATGGTTGGCCAAGGGACCGTGGCGCTCAGGGCCTGACGTCTTAACGCGGAATGGAGTAGACCAAAACCCGGTTCCCAAAATCACTTCAAAAGTTACAGCAGTTTTTTTCGATCCAGTTGGGTACTTGTAACTAGCGGTTATGATGTCGTCTTCATCATTAAAAGAAAGTTGTGAGAGTTGCAGCTTGTTAGTATTTGCCGGACTTCTCTCCCAGCATCTAAAAGCAGTTTTATACGCGCCTACAACCTCAGGTACTTTTTTGTTAAGTACACCACCCGAGTAATGAATCATTGTCTGCCGATAGTCACCAATATCTTTTGTATTAGATACACAGCCAGCGATTGAAAGTGTCGCTGCACATATTACTAAGCTACGCCTTAACATACTTATTCCCTATTTTTGTTTTTAATTATAGGAGTTTGTTAAAAAATCAACGTATCTAAAGAGTATAGTATTGTTACTCTTTCTACCTGTAGTTTACTTCATAATTAAAACAGTTGTTCTTGTAATTTGCTATCTGCACTCCCCTCAATTGAAGTCATTGAGCCCATACTTATCAATTGCCTTGAGCTTCGCAAAGCATATGCGTTCTGAGCTGTTGGGGGAATTGAGATCTGTGTTGGTTTCAGCGGAGCCAGAAGGAAAAACCATCAGGCTCCGCTGAGTTCATTAGGTGCTTTAAGCCTAAGCTGCGTCTTCTCCCACATCCCACGTTTCTGCAGCGCGTAGGGTTGCGGAGAGGTGGGTGAGTTTCTCATTCATGCTCAGCGGCTTTTCTGGCAGGCCAACGCGGCTGGCCGCGCCAAACTCGGTGGCAGGCTCGCGGAACAGGATGCCAAGAACGGTTGGTTCACCGTCCTTTTCTCCCAGCTCTGCCAGAGCAACAGCCAGCGCGTGGTTGGTCTCATCATGCACCAGCAGGTCAGCTTCAGTACAGCCGCCCTCTTCCAGTGAAACGACGTCCAGTCCAAAACCACCTGCTTTTGCGCGGATGCCTTTGTCTTTATTGACGCCAAACACCATGGGCTGACCATGTTCCACCACGATGGTGTGGTCTGGCCCCTGCTTCTTGTCCTTCAGGTGATCAAACACACCGTCGTTGAAGATCACGCAGTTCTGCAGCACTTCCACAAAGGCGGTGCCGTCAAAAGCTCGGGCCGCTTCCAGAATAGGGCCAAGCACTTTGGCCTGCGTATCAATGCTGCGGGCGATGAACTTGGACCCTGCCCCAATGGCAAAACGGGCCGGATTGAGCGGCATTTCCACCGTGCCGCCCGGAGAACTCGGCGTGCGCACGCCCTTTTGCGAGGTTGGCGAATACTGGCCCTTGGTCAGCCCGTAGATCTGGTTGTTGAACAGAACGATCTGCATATCCAGATTCCGACGCAGAGCATGGAGCAGATGGTTGCCGCCGATAGATAGGCCGTCTCCGTCACCGGTAAACACCCAAACATCCAGTTCCGGATTGGCCAGCTTTGCGCCTGAAGCGATGGCAGGCGCGCGGCCATGGATCGTATGGAAGCCATAGGTTGCCATGTAATACGGCAAGCGGGAGGAACAGCCGATGCCGGAGACACACAGTGTGTCCTCCAGCTTTGCGCCTGTATCTGCCAGCATCTTGTGCAGGCTTTTCAAAACAGCGTAGTCACCGCAGCCGGGGCACCAGCGAACATCGAGGGAGCTGGCGAAATCTTTTGGTTTCAGATCAGTCATGATTAAGCTCCCAGCGCGTCGTCGATGATTTTTGCAATTTCGCGAACGAGGAACGGACGTCCCTTCACGCAGGAAACGCTTTCAACCGGAATATCCATCTGGCTGCGCAGCACCGTTGCCAGCTGCCCATTGTTCATTTCCGGAATGATCACCCGATCAAAGCCGGAAAGCAGCTCTTCCAGATTAGGCGGAAGCGGCCAGAGATGGCGCAGGTGAATATGGGAAACAGATTTGCCTTCCAGCTCTGCACGGCGGGCCGCCACGCGGATTGGACCCCAGCTGGAGCCCCACCCCAGCAAAGCCAGCTTGCCGGTGGTCTTACCGGATTCCACATGCTGCGGCGGAATACTCTTGGCAATCGCATCCAGCTTCTGCGCGCGGATCTGGGTCATGAGCTGGTGGTTCTCACCGTCATAAGAGATGTTACCACTGCCTGCCTGCTTCTCCAGCCCGCCAATGCGGTGCATCAGCTCAGCCGTGCCAGGCACCGCCCATGGGCGGGCCATGGTTTCTGGGTCATGGTCATACGGCAGGAACCCGTTCGGGTCCTTAACCTGCTCAACGGGGAACGGTTCATAGGCCGGATCGCTGAAGTCCGGCAGTTTCCACGGGGCACTGGCGTTGGCGATGTAGCCATCAGTCAGCACCATAAGTGGGGTCATATGTTTGGTGGCAAGCTTGGCTGCTTCCACGCCCATGTCAAAACACTCCCCCGGATGGGCGGGCGCAATAACGGGCAGCGGTGCATCACCGTTGCGGCCCCAGATGGCCTGAAACAGATCGGATTGTTCCGTCTTGGTTGGCAGACCGGTGGAAGGCCCGCCGCGTTGCACATTCACGATCACCAATGGCAGCTCAGTCATAATGGCAAGACCGATCGCCTCGGTTTTCAGCGCGATGCCGGGACCGGAAGATCCGGTCACACCCAGATGACCGGCATAAGACGCACCGATAGCGGCGCAGATGGCGGCAATCTCGTCTTCTGCCTGAAACGAGATCGCACCCAGCTCTTTCAGTTTTGCCACGGTGTGCAGCAATGGGGACGCTGGGGTGATTGGATAGGAGCCATAAAACAGCTCAAGATTGGCTAGGGTGGCACCGGCATAAAGACCATAGGCCATGCCCTCGTTGCCATTGATGGAGCGGTACTCCCCTTCCATCAGCGGTGCTGGCTGAATGCGGTAGCGAGAGACATCCGGCGGCAGATCAGCAACCTCGCCGTAAAGGTGGCCCGCCTGCAGCGCCATGATGTTCGCTTTGGCCACCTCAGGCTTTTTGTGGAACTTCTGCTCAATCCAATGCTCAACGTCTGCCGTGGAGCGTTCAAACAGCCAAAGCACGAGACCAAGGGTCCACATGTTCTTACAGCGGCGGGCGTCCTTGGCAGAAAGCCCGGTTTCCTTCAGGGCCTTTTCTGTATTGCTGGTAATCTCCAGCGGCAGTACGCGGAAGCTGGTGAGAGAGCCATCTTCTAGCGGGTTGCCGGAAAAACCAGCCTTGGCAATGGCCCGCTCGGTGAACGCATCCATATCGATGATGAGCAGGCCGTTCTGCTTCACGCCTTCCAGATATTTGCGCAGGGCAGCCGGGTTCAGCGCCACAAGGGCATCGGTCTCATCGCCGAAGGTATCAACTTCCGTGTGGCCGATGTTGAGGGAGTAAGCTGAAACGCCATAGATCGTGCCGCTTGGGGCGCGGATGTCTGCTGGAAAATCAGGAAAGGTTGCAATGTCATTGCCAAATCTGGCAGCGCTTTCGGCCAGCCGCGTGCCCGTCATCTGAATGCCGTCGCCCGAGTCTCCTGCAAAGCGGACGCGCACATAGTCGACCTCCGGCTGCTGGGAGACGGGAAGCTCGTGCATTGCAGTGCTGTGTTCCAGTCCGTTTTGCATAATCAGCTCCAAAATACTGGCAGCTGCGGCGGCAGGAATCTTTATTGTTCTTGTTGTCCTTCGGGACTTTGCCAATCAGCTGAGCCAGAATACCCACTTCTCTGTGGCTTTTTGTAGCCTGTAATAGCAGGAATGCAGTTGCGACCCGTTAACGCAGCCCGCCAGTAATTGGTCGAACAGCCCTCTGTAACTGTACCAAGTGCAGCAAGGAGGAAGACTAAAAATTGGCGCCATTTGCGAGTCATTTGGCGCGATATGGCTTTGTGTAACTCCTGGCCGGTCCCTAATTTGAAAGGGACCAAGAACAACAAATGAAGTCTTAGGCAAAGAGGCTTCACACAGGGTTTCAGGAGTTTCTCATGTCCAACACAATCCTTATCACTGGCGCATCCTCCGGTATCGGCAAATCCACGGCAAAGTACTTCCACGACAAAGGCTGGAACATCATAGCCACAATGCGCCAGCCGGAAAAAGAAGAAGAGCTGACCAAACTCGACAACACTCTCGTCACCCGTCTGGATGTGACCGATGAAGCGTCCATTGAAGCTGCTGTTGCAGAGGGTATCGCGCGCTTCGGCAAGATTGACGTGCTGCTCAACAATGCCGGGTATGGTGCCTATGGCCCACTGGAAGCGTTTTCCATGGACAAGATCCGCCGTCAGTTTGAAACCAACGTGATTGGCCTGATCGCAGTGACCAAAGGCGTTCTGCCACACCTGCGCGCCAATAAGTCCGGCACCATCGTCAACATCTCGTCCATCGGCGGTCAGATGACCTTCCCACTCGGCGCGCTCTACCACGGCACCAAGTTCGCTGTTGAAGGGATCTCTGAAGCGCTGCACTACGAGCTGGAAGCTGCTGGTATCAAAATGAAGATCGTAGAGCCGGGCATGATCCGGACCGACTTCGCGGGCCGTTCCTTCGACTTCACTAATGATGAAAGCCTGACGGAATACCAGGGCGTAGTGCAGGCCTTTTTCGGTGCAATGAGCGGCGACATGCCGTCCTCTGACCCGATCGTGGTCGCAGAAGTCATCTACACCGCCGTCACCGATGGCACCGACACCCTGCGCTACCGCGCCGGCCCCGACGCCGTCCAGTTCCTCGATAACCGCAAAGCCCTAGACGACGCCACCTTCATAAACGGCTTGAAGGAGCAGCTGGGGCTGTAGGCACAACAAAGTTCTAAGTTCAATGAGATCGGAAGGCAGGAGATGGAGATACATCTTCTGCTTTTTTTGATGAAGTTCTTGAGGATCAGCAGGTCAGCCACGCGAAAGATAGTCGTGGCTCTTAACGGGCAATGGGTGTAGGTTTGCTTCACTGCTTTTCTTTATTACTTGCTTCCTCAGGTTTCCATGGAACTCATTGTTATTGTCGTTACTGGCATTTTTCTGGCCGTCGCCTTTGCGTTTTATAACCGCCTGTCAGATATCACGGTCAAGCTCACCTTTCTGAACACGCAGATGAAAGAGCTCCACAAAAGCATGGAGCAGCTGCAGGCACAAACCAGCGCTAAGCCGGAATACCCGCCCCAACCTGCAATGCAGGAGAATGCGGCAAGTACGCAAGCCCCTTCAACGGAGGCAGCGCCGCAGAGCAAACCTCAGGAAACGCCAAAACCAGAAGCCAAGCCTGTTAGGTCGATTACTCCAGATACGATTGCCTTCAAAAAAGAAGCAACAGATGATGATAAGCTTGATGCTGAAAAGCGGGCCGAATTAGCTAGTGAATGGGCGGCAGCGGCCCCTAATGAAGAACCTGAAGAGAAAGCCCAGCCTGCAGAAACCGGTCAACTCGCGAAGAAAAATGTTGAGCTGGAAACGCGAGAAAGTAAGCCGAAAACATCCTCTGAAAAGCCTAGTTTCTCACCAAGGCCACCGGAACCTACTCCAATTGAAGAGTGGGTTTCGGGCATTGCTCGCAGTGTCTATGACAATTTCCGTAAGAACTGGGTTGTCTGGTTAGGCGCCCTGTCTCTGGCGTTCGGTGGCATTTTCTTTGTTCAGTATGGGATTGAAAATGGGGTTCTATCACCTGCTATGCGTATCAGTTGTGCGCTGGCGTTTGGTGTGTTGCTCATTGCAGGTGCAGAGTTTTTCCGTCTTCGCCAGAAAGATAAAAGCGTTGATCCGTTTGGGCCGCTTGTTGCGGCTGCCAGTGGTGGCCTTGCATCCTTGTTTGGGGCGACGATTGGCGCTTACTCACTGTATGGACTGATTGGACCAACCACGACCTTCATCGGTTTGGCAATTGTATCCTGGATCGCCATTGGTGGCGGCCTGCTTTATGGGCCTGTTCTAGCAACCATCGGCATTCTGGGGGCTTACTATTCGCCTCTTCTGGTTGGCGGGACTGACCCATCGCCGCTGCTTTATCTCTATTTCGCCATGGTACTCGGGGTGAGTTATACGGTTGAGCGTTTGCAGCGTTGGATCTGGCTGTCGTCTCTTAGCGTCCTCTCTGCCTTCTTCTGGGTTTTTGTCCTGCAAGTCTCTATGGGCGAGCATTTGCTATCTCCTGTTATGCTGGCCACCATCCTTGCTCTGACCGTAACAGTGCCTGCCTTCGGCTTCCCGCCAAAGTCTTCCCTTGCTTGCTGGCCGTTGGATAAGGAATTCTTGGACTACAAGAAAACCTATCCAGCTCTTCTCAGCTACGTAGTGACTGGCCTTGTAATCCTCTTCGGGCTCTTCTTTGCCGGTGAAGATTTGGCTCTGGTTGAGCCGACATTGTTGATGTTTGCCGGGCTTCTTGTGGCGCATGTATTCTTCTTGAGCAAAGCTGAAGTGCTGGATCTGGTTGGACCTGCGCTTTTGGCGGCATTCGCACTGGTCATGTGGCTGCCGGACACGCCGCATTGGGTGAGCGAACCGGGCAATGTTTCCTATCATCTGGCAGTGTTGGTGGTGACTATTAGTACGGTAACAGGCGGAAGTTTGTTGCGCAGCCAAGCGTCAACGCGGGCATGGTTCTGGAATTGGGGAGCTGTCGCCCTGCCGGGTGTTGGTGCGCTAATCTACTTTGTCTATACGGTTCTTAGTGCGCCAGAGCTACAAAGCACAACAGGTGCCTTTGGGTATTTGCTGGCATTAGTCCTGTCGGTCTGTGTGACTGTTTACTTCCGGAAATCTGCGTGGAAGTTCGAGTTGGGAACTGAGGGAAGTGCAGGTGTCGCCTTCCTCTTGTTCTTGCCATTTGCCTACTTCTTCTTTGGAGACGTCACTCTTCCAATTGCTTTGATGGTAGGCGCAGTCGCGGTGCTTGAGTTAGCAGACCTCTTCTCGCTCAAGCTGGCGCGCAAAGCCTTCTATGTGTACCTGAGCGGTGTCATCTACTTTACAACGAAGCGTTACATCGATGGGTTCGTTGATGCCGGGTATGGAGAAATTGCAGTGCTGTTCCTACCTGTTCTTGTACTGGCAGGTATTGGCTGGTGGCGCGGAAAACAACGCGGTGATGCAAGTGAAGCGGTTGTCTTTGAGACGACCGTTTGGGCTGCATTATCCCTAGCGTTTTGCGCGTTGTTGCAGGTGTTCTATCGTGATCAGGGTGATATGCCGGCCTATGTGATGCACGGCTCCTACGCGCTCGTGTTTGCAATACAATTCTCCGTTCAACTCAAGCGCATGAGTGTGGCAAACAGCTTTGCGAACCTCAGAGCAGGTTTGTTTCAGGGGTACTGGGCGCTGGCTGTTCTCAACTGCATCGTTGTTATCATCTCAAATCCTTTGAGGCAGGACTATGTCTTTGGCTATTTCCCGATTGATAGCCTTTCCATCGCCTATCTCTACCCAGCCCTTGCATTGCTGCTTGCCACAGAACGCTTTTGGATATCTGAGCCGAAGCTACATAACGTGACCCGAAGCTTGGCTGGGATTCTGCTGATCATGTACGTGGGACTGGAAATCCGTGCCTTCTGGCAAGGCCCGGTTCTGACTGGGTCAGGGGTCGTTCTTGAAGAGCTTTACAGCTACACCGTTGCGATGCTGATCTTCTCGGTCGGGCTGATTGCGTTTGCCTCTGTTAAACAGCGCAAACGTGTCGGTCAACTTGGGCTCGCCTTTATTATCATTACGTGCCTCAAGGTGTTCTTCATCGATATGTCAGGCCTTTATGGTCTCGCTCGAGCAACCTCATTCATCGGCCTTGGATTGACGCTGGTTGGCATTGCTTGGGCGAACAAGCGGTTCTTATCGTTTGATACGTCTGACACAAGGGAAGAACCTGAGCTCAAGCCTCAACAGGATCAGGCTTAAACTCAGCAATGTTGGAGAGGGTTGTCCCCTCTCCTTGTTGTCTTATCAGGCTGATGCCAGTTCGCCGGTTTCCTGCGTGTGAGTGTTCATCACACTCAGGAAGGTGGTAAGGTCGATGTTGCCGCCGGTGAGGATGGTGGCGACGCGTTTGCCTTGCAGGTTGGTGCGGTTGGCCATCAGGGCTGCCAGTGGTGCAGCGCCCGCCCCTTCAGCGAGGTTATGGGTGTCTTTGTAATAGGCCATCATCGCTTCTGCGATCTGGGCTTCACTGACGCTAACCACATCCTCTGCCCCCTTCAAGATAATCTCTAGCGGCTGTGCTTGCGGATCACGGCAGGCCATGCCGTCGGCGAAGGTGTTGGCTGTTTCTGTCGGCACTGCCTTTCCTGCGGCAAAAGACAAAGCAAAGGCATTGGCGTTTTGAGCGGTCACGCCGATAATCTTCGTCTTCAGTCCCAGCAAATCGCGAACTGTGATCAGACTGCAAATGCCGGAGCCCATGCCGATAGGAACGTAAACCACATCCAGATCCGCAATGGCGCGATAGAGCTCCAGCGCATAGGTGGAAACGCCTTTGACCAGGTTCTCATGGAATGGCGGTACCATGTGATAGCCATGCTCATCCTTCAGCTGCTGAGCAACCACGCGGCTCTCGTCAAAATCCTTGCCTGCGATGATCACGTTGGCTCCAAAGGCACGCATGGCCGCGTTCTTTTCCTGCGAGTTGCCTTCAGGCACGACGATGTATGAGGGAATGCCATTGCGGGTGGCTCCAAGCGCAACGGACTGGCCGTGGTTGCCGCGGGTGGCTGTGACCAAGCCATTCGGCTTTTCGCCAGACTTCATCAGCGCATCAACATAGGTGAACCCACCACGCGCTTTGAACGAGCCGGTCGGCGTATGGTTCTCATGCTTCACATAGATATCAACGCCGGTCCGCTCCTTGAGCAGAGGCCAGGCGTAAACAGGTGTTTCGGGGACAAACTGACGAACGGTGGTGCGAGCAGCTTCCAGATCTTGCAAAGAAAACAACGGCATTCAAAATCCTCATGACAAACCAAAATGCTTTGCCGTGATGGTAGAGCCAGCCAGATCCGCTGGCTTTCAAAATACTGACCTAAACATCCTTCTACGGATGTCACCTTGTCATACTTCTACAGTTCAGCTTATAGATAAGGGCGTCTGCGTGTGAGGCAGATGGTGAGAACCTATTGAAATACATGAGACTATGAGTTTAAGGCGGGACATTATCAGCAAGTGGAAGGTGCAGCTGTTGCCGAGCAATGCCTATGCTGTGTCTTATACTGCCGCTCAGGCCTCTGTCGGGTTTGCGTTTGAAAGCCAGCGCGGGGTTCATTCGTTCAACAGCGACCGCCGGGTTGATTTCTGGACCCGTCCCAACAGCCTCGCCTTTGTACCTGAGGGCTGTGCGGTGACCTCGGAAAGCGAACGGGGTGGTGAGTATCTGACATTCACGGTTCCTGAAGAGCATCTTCGCACGGATGAAAATGCCTTACGATTCAATCACGCCATCTCAAGAGAAGCAATCGCAGCAGCCTATGAGTTGCGCAAGGCGTTGCTGGCTGGTGAGCATTCTGACGCGCTGGAACTTGAAACGCAGCTTTTTGCTCTGCTGGATGTGGTGGATCAAGTGCAAGCAGGCTCGTTGTATGAGCCTCTCGTTTCCGCCTCTATGACTGAAGCGCGCCTTAAACGCGTTGAAGAGCTGGTTGAAGCCCAGCTTTCTGAGCAGATTTCCATTTCAGATCTGGCAAGCTGCGTAGATCTATCATCTGGCTTCTTCAATCGCGCTTTCAAAGCGGCAACGGGCAAAACGCCCCATGACTATGTAGTGGAGCGGCGCGTGGCGCGGGCGCGCAGGCTTCTGGCCAAGTCGCAGAAAAATCTCAGCGATGTGGCTTATGCCTGCGGGTTTTCCTCCCACGCGCATATGAGCTCTACTTTCAAGAAACGTCTTGGGGTAACACCCAGCCAGCTGATGATCAGTTAGGTTTGTCCAGTGCCAGCACGTTCAACTGCTTGACGTGGTACTCCAGAACTTTCCATCCCATCTTCTCGTAAAAGGGCGTGTTATCGTCTGACGCGCACAGATAGGCCCGTGAGAACCCGCTCTCGAACGCCAGTTGTGCCATGCGTTTGACCAGAGCAGTACCAATGCCTTCACGGCGGTGAACTTCTTCGGTCCAGACGGCAGCGACCCAAGGGGTGAGATGCGGGCGCGCGGCAAAATCGCTTTCGATCAGGAGTGCACTGCCCAGATAGGTGTCGCCGCGATGGGCCACGTAGGCGGTGGGCACAGCTTCAGGACAAAGAGCTGCGCGGAGTTTGGTTTCAATTTCGTTTTGCAAAACTCCTTTATCCTGCCACCACGCCTGCCAGATGCGATGGGCGATGGTTGGAATGAAAGCGGGAGTCTTGCTCATTTCAGAAAGGGTAAAAGTACGCTCTAAACTGTCCATTGGACCGGTGACCTGTAAAATTAAATCGGTGTGCCTCCTCCGGAAACGCTAATGACTTGTCCTGTTATTTTAGCGGAGCCCGGACCGGCGAGAAAACAGATCGCTTCGGCTACTTCGTCGGGCATGATCACGCCTAAATGGGCATTTTGCTCGACTTTTGAAATGAGGGTGGCAGCAAAAGGATCTCTCTCAAGCTTATCATAAAGAGGGGTTCCACGTACAACACTGGGACTGACACAATTGACCCGGATGCAATGCTGTTTGGCTTCTACCGCTAGGGAACGGCAGAACATGGAAATACCGGCCATACCCGCCCCCACAATGGTGCTGCCGTAGGTCGGGATTATGGAAACATCCGAGGTTAAACAAATAATTGCTCCGCAGCGCTGTTTTGCCATAACCGGATAAACAGCGTGGATCGGGTGTAGGATACTGTTCATCAAGGAGGTGATTGTGGGCATCAACTCATGCACTTTCACTTCCTGCAATGGCTTGGGGATGATGCCTCCACCACCGGTGCTGACCAGCACATCGATTCGCCCCATGGCCAATTCTGCATGGGTAATTGCAGTTTCGGTGCGGGCTGGATCGGATGCATCACACTGCACAAAATGCAGGTAAGCGCCAGGAAACTCGGCAGCCAGCTTGCTCAAGGCATTGCGCCCCTTGGTGACATCACGGGCGCAGATGGTGAGCTTTTGAAGACCTGATCTGAGAAGAGATTTGGCTGTGGCAAAACCGATACCAGAAGTGCCTCCGACAATGACTGCTGAGGATTCATTCAATTTCCGCGCCACGGTGACCTCCAGATGCGACTGAAATCTCTCGAGTGATCTTGCTCGCGTTGGTGCTCAAAGAGTTGTTCTAGACCGGATGCCGTATGTTTTTGCTCAACAGAGGCGAAGCTGACAGGCCAAACAATAAACAAAGTAACCGGAGCGCTAAGAGCTTCCCGACATCTATATGTTTCGCCGCGGCTCATTCAGGATCTTCTCCAAAACCGGAAAGGAAAGCACCGTAATCAATGCTGGCTTCCAGCGTGGAGACACGTGCTTCTGCGTGGCGGGGATCTAGGAAGATCATGCGGCCCGGTTTGGCGTTGATTTCCAGAAGCTTTGGATGGCCGGATTTATCGATGCCAACATCCAGTCCCAACTCACCAATGGGGGATGTGTGGTACTCGTCCATCCGGTGGGCAATCGCAAAGCCGCATTCCTCGACGGCTGCCTTTACCGTATCAGCCTTCTTGCCAAAGGCATTGATGAAGTAGTCGTCGGTCCCGACAATGTCAGCTCCTTGACTGAAGTGAGAGGAAATGCAGCCGTGCGCACAGACCCGCGGGCCGATCATCAAACACCGCCATGTGCCGCTGATGTCCTTGTGCATCTGCACGCGGCAATCTACGGAGCGTCCATCAAATGACGAAAAGTCGAGGCTTTGCTGAACCAGATACTGATCCAGCGAGGTGTGGCAGAAAGCGAACTCAAATGCATCTTCCAGCTGGACGAAGTTTGCATGAGGACAGGACAGGTCCGTCAGCCATTGAAGGCGGTAGCCCTTTTCTCGTTTGGTCAGTCGCATCAACATCTTGCCACCGCGTCCATCGACTGGCTTCAGATAAGCAGAGTGATGGCGGCCAAGGATCTTTTTGAGCAGCGCTGGCGTGGGTGCACGATGCGTCTCTGGCAGATACTTGCGCAGCTTTTGGCCATGCATCAGATGCTCATGCACCTCCCACTTATCGAAAAAGCCGGGATTGTAGATGTGGGAGCCAAGCGCCCGCATTCGGTTCTTGATGGCTTCGACGCGCAGCTTGTGTTCCTCATCGCGGGTATGGATGCGGTTATAGATAGCCGTTGGCAGTGGCAATCCGGGCTGACGATGGCCGGGCATGGTCTCACCGGTGATTGTGTTGGTGGCCCAGTTGTAGTCTTCAGGCGAAAACAGAAAGGCGATGTAGCCCTGTGTCTGGGCGTAGTTCAGCATGTCTTGCTGGTGGCGCCGCTCCGGATCAAACTTACCGGCCCCCATGATACCGATGGTCGGGCCAATATGGATGGTGTCCCCTTCCCGCTTCACATGCAGGCCATCGATGAGGGCAAGACCAAGTTCGTCAAACACATCTGATGGCAACCCCAGTGCTGCCCGGCGGTCAGTGGAGACAGCGGCTTTTGCGGAAAAGCGGTGGCAGGCGCCGATCTTAAAGGAAAGATGCTCGCCGGGAGCGGCACCAAGTTTTTGAAGAGCGCCTTTAGAAAACACCACTTCATTGTTTGAGTTGGACACGCGGAAGAGATGGAGTTTGACAGCGAAAACCACAGGCCCCCCAAAGATCAACTAGTAGCCAGGACAGAGTGACAAAACCGGTTCGGTGGGACTGTACAAGACAGGTTCTCGCCAAAGCCTTGCGGAACTTGGGAAAGCTCTAATGGTTTAGGTTTTTGCGTGTGTTAGGTGGGGTTGCGACTCAGTGCGAATCTATGACTGATTCACGTTTGGAACGGCTCAGGTGACGTTGCTTGCTTCTGTCAAATCGGTATTTCGTCGATTTTTGCACAAAAACCGTCATGTCTAAGTTCTTTTGTTGGCTTGGCAAAAATGACGTTTCTTAATAAGATTGTTTTGCTGCATTATGGAAATATTGCTGCAAAAACCGGCTCTTACGCAATATATAGTAATTTCGCGTCACAATCAGAAAGCCGCCGCTAAAAGTTCGTTAACAGACTCTTAATATTGGTTAATGAGCGTTAACTATAAAGAGATTGACGCGTCCTTTGAATCGGAGAAGGATGCGCTGTGACGGATTATTATCGCTCTGCACTTCAAAACCGTCATAAAGGGTAAGAGGCAATATGCTGCTCGCTGCTGAACATGATGAGACTTCTGCTGAGAAGATTGCACGCCATTCTGACTTGTTGTCACGGCAACTGCAATCCTTAAGGGAGAAGATGTATCCGCCTGAGGCTCAAAAGAAGCTGAAGACGTTCTCTTCGCGCGAGGTTGCGGGGCTGCTCGGTGTTGCCGAATCCAGTTTGCGTCAGCTTTCCCTCAATGGCGAAGCAGTTATCCCCGAAAGGCTGGAAAACGGCAGACGCATTTATACCCTTCCGCAGATCAACGAATTACGTCGCTATCTGGCAGAAAAACGCCCTGCTGATGCGCTTCGTCTGGACCCGCGCCGCCGTCATGGTGAGAAGATGCAGGTTCTGGCGGTTGCGAACTTCAAAGGCGGCTCTGCAAAGACCACGACAACCGTCCATTTAGCGCACTATTTAGCGCTTCAGGGCCTGCGCGTGCTCGCGATTGACCTCGATCCGCAGGCATCACTCTCTGCCATGTTTGGGTACCAGCCAGAGTTCGACGTTGACGAGAACCAGACGCTCTATGCCGCCATCCGTTATGACGATGAAGAGCGCGTTCCACTCAGCCATGTTATCCGCAAAACGTACTTTGATGGGCTCGATCTTGTCCCCGGTAACCTGGAACTGATGGAATATGAGCACGAAACCCCGCAAGCAATTGCTCAGGGGCTTTCGCGCGGCGATGGCATGTTCTTCCGCCGCATGGCGACCGTCCTGAAGGAGGTGGAAGATGACTATGATGTTGTGCTTATCGATGCGCCGCCACAACTGGGTTACCTCACCCTTGGCGCGCTCTATGCGGCAACCGGTATTGTCATCACCGTGCATCCGGCCATGCTGGATGTATCGTCCATGAACCAGTTCCTCTCCATGACCTCTGAACTGCTGGCGGTGATTGAAGAGGCTGGCGGCAGCCTGAGCCACGATTTCGTGCGCTACCTGCTTACACGCCATACACCGCACGATGTGCCGCAGGTGAACGTTGCAGCGCTTTTGAGAGGTCTTTTTGGTGAGGATGTGCTGGCAGCTTCCATCGTGGAGACCACAGCAATTGCCAATGCTGGACTTGAAAAGAAGAGCCTTTACGAGGTTGAGCGCGGAAACATGACCCGCGATACCCTTAATCGTGCTCTGGAGTCCGTTGATGCGGCAAATACGGAAGTGTTCCAACTGATCAAACAGGTATGGGGTCGTCCATGAACAAGGCTACTGATCGTTCCAAGAAGATGCGGGCCATGTTCGGCGGGGTAGACCCGGCTGAACTGGCAAAATCCCCCAACCCTGCCCCGTCTATGACGGCAACAACCAAGCAGCGGGTGTCTTCTGGCGCGATCAAGTCCATGCGCAATACCTTCTCCGACGTGGAGAAGGAGAACGAAAAGCTGCGCCAGATGATCGAGGACGGCAGCGTTGCTCATGAGTTGAGCACGGACGACCTTGACCCGTCTTTCGTGGCCGATCGCATGGTCGTGGCCAATGATGAGGACTTTGAGAAACTCAAGGCGTCCATCTCTGCCAGCGGCCAGCAGGTTCCAATTCTGGTGCGTCCGCATCCGGAAGCTCCGGGCCGTTATCAGATCGCTTTCGGTCACCGTCGTTGGCGTGCCTGTAAAGACCTTGGTCTGCCTGTTCGGGGCATCATCAAAGAGCTTTCCGATGAAGCCCTTCTGATTGCTCAGGGTCAGGAAAACCATGAGCGTAAGAACCTGTCTTTCATCGAAACCGCTTTGTTTGCCTCCCGTTTGGCCAAAAGCTTCCCGCAGACTGTAATTTCAAAGGCGATTGGTAAGGATGCGACCACCGTATCCAAGCTGCTAAAGCTGATGAATGCGCTGCCGGAAGAGTTCGTCCGCGAGATCGGGCCTGCGCCTAAGATCGGGCGTCCACGCTGGGAAGAGCTGGCGGGACATTTCCTCAATGGCAAACTGCCTGAACCGTTCAAGGCGCGGGTAGATGCTGTGATGATCAGCGCAGACTTTGAGCTCTCTGCGAGTGATGAGCGTTTCAGCGCTATTCTTTCTGCCTGTAAGTCTGCTGAGACAAACGCAGCGACCACAGGTTCCATTGCCACAGCTGCAAAGAGCTGGATTGGCAACAAACAGATCCTGATGAAGGACGGCCCAAATGCGCTAAGCTTTCAGGTAGATGCGAAGAAGCAACCTGAACTGGCCGCGTTTTTGAAGCGCCGCCTGCCGGATCTGATGGATGAGTTTGAACAAGAAGTTCTGAAGGAGGATGCATGACGGTTTAATCACGTCTCTTCCAAAGAAAAACGGTCCTGCTGACGGCAATCAACAAGACCGAAATTCCTTGGGTACAAACAAACGATAGCGCTCGATGTAACCATATTTTGCACCTTCAAATTACTTCGAGACGCGGTACGAATCAACCCTTGAGCAAGGAGTTGAAGCGTCTTTCTGCATGCTAATCGCCAGTTTGTCCCGTTTATCCTCAGTTTGGGGAGGATGTTTTGCGTCCTGACCCTTGAGAACACCTACTAGACTTAGTGGGTGAACGGTGTAGCTATGCAATCTGTTGGTTCAGTGGCGTCGTTCAGAAAACTGACGCCGGCAATGGTTGCCAGTCAAAAGCTGGCAATGGCCAATGACATTGTAAAGACGACAAAATCAGAAGTTGCGATGGCTTTGAAAAAGGCTGCCCCTGCCTTGGGAATTGATGGCACCACCTATCATATTCTCGACATTCTGATTGGCCTGACAGCCGCAGAGGACTGGTCGCAGGACCGCCGCCCACTGGTCGCGATCTCTAATGAAAAACTGGCCGAATACGTCAGCCGCTCTTCTCGCACAGTGGTTCGTTCCCTGCGTAGATTGGTGGAAGCTGGCGTTCTTGCCTACAAAGACAGCCCAACAGGTCGCCGCTATATCTATCGCGCGGGAGAAGACCGTCAGATTGAGCGTGGTTATGGACTGGACTTTTCTCCAGCACGGCAACGTCTGGACGAGTTGAAGCAGATTGGCGCTGAGTTTGCAGCCCGCCTTGCCCAGGAAAAAGAAGCAAAGCGTACAGTCAGCCGTCTCTCCAGAGCGATGACCGATCTGTTTCGCCTGGCTGCTCATGAAGAACTCGATGTTTCTGAGATCGCCCGTGCCTTCAATGAGCTGTTGGATCAACCGATGGGGATCGTTGAACGAGCTGAAGCACTGACAATGCTTCACGAGCTTCTTGTTGCGCGATTTGAAACTACAGAAGATACCTCAGAAAAGGGTGGTGCTGAACGGCAAGAAAGTGCTGTTTTTTTTGAAGAAAAATCAGAAATGTCATGCACACAAGACAATGATGTCACCCCTTATAATAATACAACCTCTCAAGACTCTTGGATTAAAAGTAAACAGCAGCATGCATCTAACGATGCATCCATAAATAACCACAAATCCGGTTACACCGAATTTGAAATGGCTCTTGAAAAGGATCCAAAAAGCGAAACTCGTGCCATATCTCAAACTTCAGGTAAAACTGAAAGTCTGAATTGGTCAGAACATGCTGATCCTCACGAGAGTGATCAATTCTCCCCTCTCCTGTCAGAGGTTTCTCTTGGCTTGCTCGGCTCAGCAACTCAGGAAACGCAAGGTGCGTTGGGGCTTGATCTTTCCAGTTGGAGCAGTCTGATCGACAGTTCCGATGATATGCGCCTGTTGATTGGCCTCTCTCAAAAAGGCTGGTTTGATGCGAGAAACAGGGTTGGCGACTATACGGCCGCGGCGGTCCTGATCACCACGGTTGAAAAGGCCTTGCGCGATCCGGAAAGCATTGCTCGCCCGGCCGGATATTTCCGCGCCTGTATCGATCGTGCGGTTGATGGCAAACTGGCTCTGCATCGCACATTGTTTGGCCTTGCAGCTTCCGGTGGATCAGCGGCCGCCGAAAACTAGCCGACCTTTCAGACTAAGCTCCTGAAGGGTCAATCAACCAGAACTGGACGCAATGGATATGTCTCAAAATGCAGCTGCTATTGAAAATGCCCAAGTGGTTCTATTTGAGGAAAGCGACAAGCAATCCTTGCGGAATTTTCTGGCAGTTGCCTGGACTGAGGCGCATCTGACGGAACTGGGCGACGACCTGACAAAGCGACTGGTTGCGCGGCTTGAGACGGATGACTTGGGCGGCGTGGTTCCTGGGCCGGATGGCCAGCTTCACCTGGCAAAAATTGGCGAGAAGATTGTTGGCTCTCTCGCCTGTGCTGTCCGTGGTGAAGTGGTTTACATCTGGGCCTGCTATCTCGACAGCGCCTATCAGGGCAAAGGATTGGCGCGGCAATTGATGAAGCAAGCGATGGCGGAGTACTCGCCTGATCAGGTTGCCGGAATCTATGTCCTGAAAGAAGCTGAAGATGCAAAGCGTTTCTACCAGAAAATTGGCTTTATTGACTGCGGTCCTTCTGAGTTGGAAGTGGTTCCGGACACATACACGCCAGCGCACATCATGCAAGCGCGGATCGGGAACCTGAAACTGGACTAGTGCAGTGAGCCTGACCGGTACCTCATAATTTTACTTGCCGGTGCTGTGCAATTGAATGCTATCAATTAGCCTTACACATTGCGGAAGACACCAAAAATCAGATGTCCTGAAT
Organism: Pseudovibrio sp. FO-BEG1; assembly: GCF_000236645.1. Lineage (NCBI taxonomy): Bacteria > Pseudomonadati > Pseudomonadota > Alphaproteobacteria > Hyphomicrobiales > Stappiaceae > Pseudovibrio > Pseudovibrio sp. FO-BEG1. The sequence continues at coordinate 318,342 of NC_016646.1, read as the reverse complement.
AAACGCCCGAAAACCGTGCGCTGAAAATGACTCCTGACACTACAAGAAATCATGCTTTTTGAACTACCAGATACCAAAGTGCTCTATCAGGCACTTCTTGATCGCGATCCGGACTATGATGGCCGGGCTTATGTTGGCGTGCGCTCAACCGGTGTGTTTTGCCGCCTCACCTGCCCTGCTCGCAAGCCGAAGTATGAGAACTGCTGCTTCTTCGAGACGATCGCAGAATGTTTTGAAGCCGGATTTCGCCCTTGCAAGCGCTGCCATCCGGTGGGAACGTCCGCGGATAATGATGAAGTGGTGACACGTTTGCTCTGTGAGTTTGAAGCAAAACCGCACCATAAATGGTCAGAAGCGGACATCGTTCGTCTTGGACTGGATCCATCTACCGTGCGCAGAAGCTTCAAACGTCAGTACGGAATTACATTTCTGGAAATGGCACGCCTCTCCCGTTTGCGTGACGGATTTGAAACACTTTCCGATGGTGGCAAGGTGATTGATGCGCAGCTTGCCTCCGGCTTTTCATCTCCAGACGCATTCCGTCAGGCTTTTGCGCGATTGCTTGGCTGTAAGCCGGCTGAACTAAAGGGCAATGGTCTTCTCAAAGCGGATTGGTTTGACACTCCGCTTGGCGCAATGATCGCCGTAAGTGATGATCGCGCACTGCACTTGCTGGAGTTTGCAGACCGTAAAGCCCTCCCCGCTGAACTCTCCCGTTTGCGCAAGCAAGTGAAGGGAGGTCTGGGCCTTGGCCGCACGGCACCAACGGATCAGATCGCAAGTGAACTTGGTGAGTTCTTTGAAGGCAAGCGTCTGGATTTCGACGTGCCGCTGGTGATGCATGGCACTGAGTTTACCAAGGATGTTTGGCGCGAGCTGCGCCGCATTCCGATTGGTGCCACTAAAAGCTACAGCCAATTGGCGAAACAGATCGGGAAGCCGAACTCAACCCGCGCTGTTGCTCGCGCCAATGGGGCGAACCAGATTGCCATCGTTATTCCATGCCACAGGGTTGTTGGAATGGATGGACGCTTGACCGGGTATGGTGGTGGTTTGTGGCGAAAGCAGAAATTGATTGATGTGGAACTGAAAATAGCAAGATCGAAAGGCCTTATTGATGTCTCAGGCTGACAAAGCAAAACAATTTGCCGCTCTCCATGTTAAAGGCGAGCCAATCACCATCTACAACATTTGGGATGCTGGCACTGCCCAGGCCGTGGCAAAGGCAGGTGCCAAGGCCGTTGCAACGGGAAGTGCCTCTGTTGCTGCAGCCCATGGCTATGAAGATGGCGAGAAAATCCCTCTTTCACTGGTCGAAATCATCGCAAGCCGCATTGCTGAGAGCGTGGAAGTTCCCTTCTCTCTCGATTTCGAAGGTGCATACGCTGATAGCCCTGCTGATGTAAAGGAAAATGCGGCTCGGATCATCAAAACAGGCGCTGTTGGCGTCAATTTTGAAGATCAGAAGGTCAACGGCAGTGGTCTTTACAGCGTTGATGAGCAATGCGCGCGGATTTCTGCTTTCCGAGAAGCTGCGGATGAGGCAGGCATCCCGTTCTTCATCAACGCCCGCACTGATATGTTCCTGAATGAACCGGATGCGAGCAAACATGCGGGATTGGTTGAAGAAGCAACTGAACGCGGGAAGCGATATGCGGAAGCAGGTGCCAGCGGTTTTTTCATCCCAGCCCTTTCGGACACAGATCAGATCGCCAAAATTTGCGAAAATGTACCTCTACCGGTCAATGCCTACATGATGAAAGGTATGCCGGAGATTGCTGAACTTGGAAAACTGGGTGTTTCTCGTGTGAGCTTCGGTCCTGGTCCTTATCGCGAGGCGATGGTGGACCTGAAACGAAAAGCTGAAAGTATTCTCTAAACTAGATAAGAGGAGCATTGGCTCCCCTACTCTGTTTTCAAGTGAGGCCTATTTGCCTTCTCTGAATTTCTTTCTCATTTTGTCACGCATTTCCTGCTGCATCTCGCGGAAGGTCGCCATTTGCTCCGTGCTCAAGACCTGAGCCATTTGCTGATCGAGTTTCTCGCGAGATTCTTGCATTGGGCCACGAACTTCTCGAAGTTGAGCGATGGTTGGCTTCTTACCGCGCTCAATACCAGCCCCTTTCAGGATGGCGCGACGTTCTTCCATCGCCTGCTGCATAATAGGGCTCACTTTTTCCTTCTGCGCATCAGTTAGCTGAAGCCTTTCCGCCATCATCTCCATGCGTTGCTGTCCTTTACCAGGATCAGCATAGGCAACGAGTGGCGTTGCAAAGAGGACGGACAGGGAGAGGGCAATTGCCTTGAACATGGGGACTCCTGTTTTTCTGCTGTTGCTTTTGGAAACTCTGAAGGTACGCAGCGGTAAGTGCAAACCAAATAGTGTAAGAGAACGTCTTCGTTCCGGGCATTGTGACAGGTCGTTACACTTTCACTAACCCATTAAAAATATTGGGAAATATTCCAATCAGATTGCTTAGTTTTTTCATAAAGATGTGCCCGCCCCGGGTAGGAGGCGGGCACAGTTGCCAGCATTGGGGGTCAAGGCAACTTAAAGATGAAGCTTAGTCAAAAAGATCCTGACGAGCTTCGGTTCTGCGAATGACACGACGCGCGGTAGCTCTGTCCTGACGACGGTCCCATGCATTGGGGGCAACTGCGACCGGTGCAGGTGTAACAACAGTGGTTGTTGGAGCCGGTGTGACAATTGTTGTAGCGGGGGCTGGCACAACAACGGCCTTAGGCGCAGTGTTCAATCGACAGATTTGGAGTGGGTTGCGACCGGAGTCATAAATAGCAACACAACCCGTTAATGAGTTTGTCTGGATAATCGTTTTGGTGCCGTTGCCGTCATAAAAGGTTAAAGCATCGGCGAAAGCTGCGCCTGAAAGAGTAACAAGAGCGGCGCCTGCAATAGCAATTCTTTTCATTTTGATCTCCGGTTCAGTCGTCCAATAAGTCAGCTCGGCGTGGCGATGGAATATGATCGCCGGGCTGCGGTGATTGCGTTGAAGGGACTATCGGAGATCGATCGAATTGAAGCAATTTGAGTTTTGTAATCGCCTGTCGTGATGCTCTGAGGCTGACAAACTCAGTTACAAATTGGGCGGATAAACACGGTTTGCGATACAGTTTGATGCAAAATACCTAAGGTTTTCCGCCAGTTTTGGGGAAAAGCGTTGTTGTAGAGTGTGGGCTAAGGAGAATTTGGCAGCCCAGAATTGGACTTGGCAGCTGCCAATAATTGCTGCCAAGTCATTTCAATCAGGTTGCGGGCTGGGCCAGTGAGCAATCGAGGATCTCGGTGCCGCCCATCAGATACTCGCTCAATGTTTCCCGGTGTGCCGGTGTAAGTTTCGTCCACTCATCCCGTAACCGATCAAGGCACTTTTTCTGATACTTGAAGATCTCCTGCGTGAAGAACCCTTCCGGTAAGTCGGCGGTAAAGGTGGTTTCCCCCTTATCGATGGCTCTGGCGTTCGCCGACAAGAATGGAAGGTAAGTATCTCCAGCCATTTTGAGAAGATCTTTGAGAGCTGGTGTCAGTTCAGAAACCCACTCCCCTTCAAAGCCTGAGGCGTCGTCGATGTGATCGAGCCATCGGAACACAAATGGGAACTCTTTCTGCAACATGGCAGAGGGAGTGGGATCGTCTTTGAGTTGGTAGAGTTGACCGAAGATTGCCACGTCTGCCAAGGAAGCTATATCGCCGAACAGGAAGTGCTGCTTGGAGACGACTGCCTTTTCAAGAATGGCGAGCATGCGTTTGGTTGAGGTTTCGATGATCGGCGCCGTTTCGGGAGTACACCCTACCTTCGGCATGCGGCTGATCTGTCGAGCCCCAAATTGCTGACCCATGGCTTTGATCGTGTTTTCGTCCAATCCCAGACAAGCATCATACAACAGCCAGCTTGGTACAACCTTTCGATCTTCCTCATAAAACCAGCGGTAATGGAACATCGCTTTGACGAGCCATTCATCCGCCATGTCCTCAATCAAGTAACACGCAAAACGGAGCAGCGGATCGTCAGGCAGGAGTGACCTCCCCTCCCCCTTTGTTTCCAGATGAAGCAGCAGCGGGGTGGAATCGTTCATCCAAGTCTCATCCGGAAACTTGACGACAGGGATAACTGGAACTTTAACGTGTTTGACCGGGCTGTTTGGCCCCATCGGCGCACAGAGTTTCCATGCGTGTGGAATGCGTTTAGCTCTGAATGCGGCTCGCACTTTCATGGAGTACGGTGAGCCCAATGCTCCGTGTATTTCAAAACTTCCCATAGTCCCCTCCCCTCACTTGGCAGGTTTGGTTTTACAATATGATCCCTGCCAAACGTGTTGGTTACATGTCTTTCAAGATTGCTCCATTACCCTGCCAGCGGATTTCCTCTCCCCTCTCCATCTGAACCATCATGTTCAAAACGGCATCAGGATTTTCCATTGGCAGAAAATGGGTGTGATCTGGAACGTAGATGTCTTTTGCATTCGGCATGTTCTCTGCCAGAAGTTCCCAGGTCGGAGATGGCGAGAAGTCATGCAGTGGTTCCTCCGGCTTTCTGCGGCGTGCGCGTACTACTGTGGTTGGTACAGTGACGGAATCTAACAATGGATAGATGTGATCCCCATAACAGGTACGGTAGACTTCAGCTTCTGCATCTGGCGGGCACGCAAGTTGGTAACCCTCGCCCTGTTCTGTTTCTATCAGGCCATGCTGACAATAGTCCTGCAGGATCTCGGGGAGCCAGCTGTTGTAGGGTTTGCGATCCTTGAACCGCTCGTACATTTCACCAACATTGCTCCATTGGTTCCGACGGCGTGCCACTGGGTGGTCTTGATCAGCGATGTTTTTGAAGATCGGAAGCAGTGGCTTCGGAAAGACGACCGGGTCGAGCAAAAGAATGTTTTGGTAGAGTTCTGGAAACTTGGCAGCTGCCAAGATTGTCAAATGACCACCGCAAGAGTGCCCCACCCCATAGACTTGCTTCAAGCCGAGTTCCCTGACCACGGCAAAAAGATCTTCTCCCAAGTCGTTCCAGAGTTTCGGCAGAGCTGCGTTCTCACTCATTCCGTGACTGCGCATATCCCAGGCGATCACGTGTCTGCCTGGAAAGTGCTTGATGATGTAATCCCAGACGCGACCATGAAATCCAGTCGCGTGAAGCAGCAGAAATGTTGGTCCTTCACCAGCCCACTCGTGAAGACAGATCTGATGATCTCCAGCTGAAACGAACTTCTGAATGGGGGTATCTGAACGCATGAAAGATCCTCTGAAGCAATAACAGAGAAAGTTTAGCCATACCGTATACGAGAGCAAGCTCTACCAAAGCAGAATAGTAATTTTATTTGCGATAAACGACTTGGCAGCTGCCAAGTTTCTTGGCTTGCGTGATCAGGTTACAGGAAATGCGTTTTCGATTGGTATCTCAAATTCGGGTGCTACAGAGAATACATCAATGCTGACCGAACCTCCTGGAACATCTGCGTTTTGAATCTCCAGTGTGGTCAATGTTTCCCAACTATGGTCATTATCATACGCATCTAGATCAACCTGTAAGGCGTATTGCTCATTTTGATCTTTCACCAAGCGCACATATTGCTCAGTGAAGTAGCGATACTGACTAAGTCCACCTTCGCCGTAGTCGCTAAGGAGCTTCGATACGTCAATGATATCGCGATCAGTGCCGTTAAGTGAGTTTGCTTGATAGTCCGCGATATGATCTGCTGCTCCATCCAGTTGCTCAAAGAAGTAGATATCTGAGCCTTCGCCGCCCGTCAGAGTATCTTGTCCTTCACCAGCATAGAGATGATCGTTGCCCTCAAATCCGTTGATTGCATCGTCACCTTCAGTGCCTCGCAGTGTGTCATCTGCCGAGCTTCCATTAACTGGGTTCTTGTCGCTTCCGGTCTCTCCATCAACGGTGGGAAGCATATGAATTGTCGAAATGGACGGTGATGAACTACCACTCTCTGTATGAAGGACCACGGAAAGACTTCTTGCTTCAAGACTATCTGAGTTGGTTGAGAACGTAAGCGAGTTGATCAAGTTTTGATAATTTGAAGCATTGAGGTTGCCTGAGAAATTCAATGTGAATACGCCGTTGTTGTTATCTTGCAGCTCACCCGTGAGACCATCGATTGCTGTATAGTTCAGGACATCGCCGTTTTGAGCATTGAAGAGTTTTAGTGTTAGTCCAGTTAATGGTTCCTGTAATCCGTCAATCTTGGCAGACTTGGCAACTGCCAAGTCCTCTCCACCAATTTGGTAACTGGCATCTATGTGCCGTTCCTCCAGAGGATCAGGTTGCTCAACTGAGACCGTGAGATTGCTGATCCTGAGAGTGTCTGCAGACGAGAGTTCACCTGGAGCAACCAACCTTATCGTCGTGGCCGAAGAGATATGGTTGCTGAGGTCGAAGCTTATAGTTTTCGACTGCGAATGATCTTCAGTGCTGCTGATCTCTGCAATCCTCTGAACGGAGCCATCGGCCATCATGACTTCAATATAGAAGAGTTTACTTGTCTCTGATGAACTGAAGTTAGCGGAATAGCTAAGCGAAAGCTGCGCTAACTGCGCACCCGTTAGATCAAAAGTTTTGCTGAGGCTTGCAAGATTATCGTCGCCATTTGCGGAAGCGCTAGACTGATCAGTCAGAACGAGTTCGCCCGTTGCGTTATCAATGTAAATGTCGGAGGAACCATCATTTGAGGTGGTAGCTAAGCCGTCATCTCCAGACTCTTTCCACGCGTCGGACCGAATATCATCGGAGATATTGCTGGTGTAGTTATCAGAGTCGAAGTCCCAACTGACTTGGTAGCTGCCAGCTTCGCGTGTGTGAAGGTAAACTGTTGGAGGCGGGGTTGGCGTATCACCCCCTTCGGTGACCTGGATCTGATAGGCCTGCGAAGCTTCTGCGCCTGATGGATCTCTGGCGATGATCGTCACGTCATAGATATTGTCGCCATCTTGATCTCTCGGAACATCATAAGAGATTTCGTCCTTCCAGCTGACTTTGCCTGTTTGTGCGTCGATATTGAAATGGGCCGCATCAGGCCCTTGGAGAAAAAAATGGAGGCTGTCTCCATCAGCGTCTGATGCGTTCGCAGTGAAGACATCCTGTGGTCCATTGTCTTCGACGGTCAAATGAAGAGGCGTGTCTTGTCCGACACCTGAAAAGATCGGCGCATCATTCTCTGGACTGAGCTCGATGGAGACAGTCACGGTCTCACTGCGTTCACCGTCAGCATCCTGAATATAGTAGCTAAAGCTATCAGACCCATTGGCGTTGGGATGTCCGGTATAGTTGAATGTGTTGTCCGCGTTCTGTGCCAGATGACCCTTGGCAGGTGCCAAGACGATATGAACGGAGTAACCTTCACTGTTCAGAATGTCGTTTCCCAGTAGATCTAAAACGAGCGGTGTGTCTTCCTTGCCTGTGAACTGGTCAGCAATGGCGACAGACTTTCCATCAGTAATGTCGAAAGAGAATGAGAGCGGAAGAGTATCTTCATCTCCGTCAGTGGCGATGATGTCGAACGCCATCGACATTTCGGATAGCGCCGCATGATCAATCGGAGTGAGGCACTCGACTGTATAGGAACCTGTATTGCCTGGGTCCAATGTGACTTTGAAGACTAGCGTACCATCTTGAGTCTTCGCGACGAGTTCGTTTCCGATACCTGATATGGAATAGAAGACCTGCGCTCCATTAACGGTAAATGGGGCAGGCGTGCCGCTCATGCCGGATGAGAATGAGAGTGCTTTTGTTGACCCGACATCTGCTCCCCACTGAATGTTGAGCGTGCCGGACTGGGAAATAGATGCATCTCCGTTCATACGCGCTTCAAAGAGGTCTGTTTCGGAAAGGCCTATAATCTCAGGCGCAGAACTTGCGACAGGTACGCTATCTGAGATTGAAATCTGCAGTGTCCCAGTTGCTGCATCTCCATCAAAGTCGGTCGCTATGTACTGCAGTTGAAACTGGTCAACGCTCTGAGAATGATTGAGGGGAGCATGCTGTGTAACAGAATACGCTCCACTGGCGGAATTCAGCGTCGCGCTGAAAATTGCCGTCGTACCTTGCAGAAGCGTTATCTTGTCGCCTGAAAGATCCCAGCTGAAGCCTGTTGGAAGAGGAGCTTCTGTCCATGAGACCTGTATTCCATCTACACCAGCGGAGACTGGGAGTACACCTGTCAGACCAAGACTATCCTCAGCCGATGCGTTGCTTTGATCTATTTGCGTAAACGCATCGTCGCTCAGCGTGAGTTCGATCGGCGCTCCAACAGTGGGACTATCGTCTTTGATTGAAACGTTGAAGTGCCCTTGGTCTGTGTCGCCATCTCCATCGGTGATCACGTAGTGGAGTTTGATTTCTTCCTGATCTAGCCCATTGGTGTGTTGAAGCGGGTTATGTTGCTTGACTGTGTAGGCTCCCTTGCCATCCGTAAACTGTGCCGTCAGGATCAGCGTATTGCCCTGTTTTACGCTGAGCAGCTGCCCTTCGATGATGTAAAGCAGACCGTCTGGATCTTCCGGCAATTGCCAACTGATGTTTGCAGTATCTGCTCCAGCGTTATGAGGCAGGTAATCTGATGAGAAACTCAGTTCAGCTTCGTCGCTCAACTGGCTTTCATCAAAAACGATCTGGTTGAGTGGGAACGCCTTGGGTGTATCGTCCAGCGACGTGACGATAAGAGTGCCAATTGCATTTTGGCCTTGGGTGTTTGTCGCTGAGAAGTTCAGGTTGAATACCGCGTCACCGTTCCCTGCGTTTATGATTGTGTTGTGTTGCGTCACACTGTAGGTGCCAGTCGATGCATTCAGAGATACAGATAAAACGATTTGCCCACCTTGTAGGATAAGAAGTGTTTGCCCTTCTTGAGCAAAGCTGAAGCCCGATGTTGGAGTAGGATCATCCCATGTCAGTGTGACTGGGCCTTGTTGTGAGCCCATAGGCAGAATGCCTGATGTTGAGGCGCTGTTCGGATCTCCATCTGACCCTCCCGCTAAGCCTGCCTCAGATACGGTTGCTGTTAGGTTCCATTCCGAAGGCATAGGATCGTCGGTTACGCGGAGATCCAGATAAGAGATCAGACTGTCTCCATCTGCATCTTTTGCAATGAATCGAAAACTAAGTAGAAGATCTGAATTGCTAACTGGGTGATCTAACTGCGTAAACTGCTGATAAGTATAGGTGCCGTTGGTTGATGTGGGATCCAACGTTACTTTGAAAACGAGCGTACCATCGCCTTTTAGGCCTTTCAGAATATGTTGACCTTGTGGGCCAAATTCTGACTGAAAAAGAACCCGCGCACCGCCGGAGGTAATATCGAGCGGATCACCTGAGCGGCCGAGTGGGCGTCCAGCTGCATCAAGTGTAAATAGCAGTGCGCGGGAGTTGGTACCATCCACGCCAAAATCAATAGCGAGGCTATCGCTGACTGAAATATCGGTGGATGTGCGAAGGGATGCTTCCTCTACTTTGAGTATCGGAAGATCGTTTGCTCGGGAAACTGTCGAGTTTGGTTGAACATACAAGTCTACGGGAGAAAACTGAGGAACTGCAATACTCTCAGGATTACTTATTTTTGAAAGAGCAAAAGGAGCGCCTTCCAAGTTGGAGTTCTTGTTTTCCGCAAAGTGACTGTGGCTGGTGGCAGAACTTAACTCTGCCAATCTAGGTGTTTGATGCAAAGTTGGAAAACTAGCCGTATCCGAAGACTGATGAGATTCTTCGGCAGGTTTGTTTGTTCTGCTTTGGGCAGGGGAGGGGACATCTTCCTGAAAGCTGCCAAGTTCCAACGCAGCATCGATTTGCACTGCTGCCAAGAACTGACTTTGTGTTGTGAGCGGGCCGGATGGCATCAAAATAAAGAACTCGTTGGCCGGCCCACCAAAGAAGCCTTCAATCACGATAATCTGTCCATCAGCTTGCCGAATGTGCAACTGGGAACCATCTCGGGCAAGTTGAGCTGTCCCGATCGTTTTGGAAAGATCAACCAGCTGTCCGTTTTCCCGCTTGAGTAGGATTGCGCCACGCGAAGGTGGCAGAGGTTCAGCTAACAGAATTGGAGGAGGGGACTGCAAAGCAGGTGTGTTCGTAGGCGCTGAGTTGATGTGAGCCATGACTGCATTCCTCCTCTTTTCAGATTGTTGATGCGTTAATTGATCCGTTGGTTCGCCAGTCGCCGCAGTTCTCGTTTCCGGTTTTTCTCAAGCAATCGCTCAGAAAGACCGAGGTGCAGTAAAAGCGTCGAACGCTGAGCTTTGTCTGCAAAATGAAGGCGAGTGAGTTCTGCTTCAGCCGAGATCAGCTGAAGTTCTGTTTTCTGAAGTTCGGTTAAAACGGTGAGGTATGCAGGAACATGCTCAGGACCTACCTTGGTCTGAGCAAGTGCGGCCTCATAATTTCGCCTCTGGCGCGTTACTCCGAACTGAAGCTGCCTATAGGTTTTGATTGCTTTGGAAAGTGCTTCACTTTCCTCGCGTACATCTGTAGGCGATCCTGAACCATTCAACAGAGATGAAGTGATCACTGACTGAAGGTTGAAACTGCGGCTACCCGTGTACTGTGTGAAGGTCGTTTGCGCAAAAAGGAGTGCGTTCTGCTGCAGTTCCATTAGAGTATCACTGATTGAGCTGCGCTGCGCTTCCAACGCTTCAATGTGCTCCAAAATTTGAGTTGTTTTGCTTTCAGAGTGTCTCTCTAAAACTGCGGTTATCTCGTCTAAATCCCTTAGGGAGCTCAGATAAACGTGCGAATGTTGCGTTGCTAAGTAGAGTGCAGCATATGCAGCAACTGCTCCACTCAGAACCTCACTTTTCTGTTGTTTTGATGCCGTCTTCCAGCTTGTTAGATTTAGCGTTTGGTTAAAACGCAAGGTGTCTTCTAGCGCTTCACGTAGAGTTGTTGCCTCAGCGGAAGATCCGGCTGATCCTAATGCGACTGCGCCTATCATCGGATAGAGCCAGCAGTGTTTGAAACACTTATTATGCCGCTGCAACATCCCGATCCCCAACCCGGCACACAGCTAAAACAGCGCGCGCCGCCCTCTTAAGACTTCATTAACAATTGCAACTAGGGAACCTGAATTGGTTGAATGTGACAATTCTGAAATCAGAGGAATGAGAAAGCGAGGGTGAAAAAAAGGGGTATCGCTTTATGGAACCAAGACGGGTGCTAAAGGCAAAAAATCTCTGCGTTTACGCCTGAGCGGGTGACAGATGAATGGGATAGCTTCCTCAGGTCTGTCACGCCGGATTACAAGAAAAAGAAAAGACTTTTTGTGAGGGCTTAGCCTTAGCCGAACTTTCGTTTTGCGTCTGCTGCAAGGCCAAGGCCTACGGCGCCAAAAACGTCGCCTTCCACGATAGAAGCGTTTGGCATCAGGGACTTGAAGTGATCTCGAAGCATCGGGATACGCGTGGTGCCGCCGGTCAGGAACATACTGTTGATCTGATCTGCTGTCACGCCTGCCTTGTTGAGGGCTTCCTGAATGGTGGTATCGATTTTCCCGACAGAAGTTGCGATTGCTGCGTGGAAATCGGCATTGGATGCATCCACCTGAACGTCTTCTTCCTCCAGCTCAATCTTGAGGCTGGCAATCTCTGAAGAAGACAGGTCAATCTTGGTTTGCTCAACACGTGTAGCAAGCATGTGGCCATCTTTTGCGCGGATAACTTCACGTAGGCGCTCTACCAGATGAGGCTGCGCTGCTTCGCGTCTGACTTCGCCGAGCTCGCGCAAAATGCTTGGAGAATACAGCTGGTTGATGAACTGCCAGGTAGCCAGATCGAAGTAGTATTTGGAGGGCAGCGCGCGTTTGCCGTCTTTGGTGAGAGTTTTATAGCCCAGATGCGGCATTACCTGCGCAAGCGACAGCAGACGGTCGAAATCTGTACCACCGATGTGAACACCTGTGTTGGCAAGAATATCGCCAGTGCGGTCAGCCGCATTCCGCCGTTCAGGAGAAACGCGAATAACGGAAAAGTCAGCTGTACCACCACCGATATCCAACACCAGAATAAGCTCTTCACGGGTAACAGACTGCTCATAGGCCAACGCAGCTGCAATTGGCTCATACTGGAATGCAATATGCTCAAAGCCTTCCTGGCGAGCGATACCTTCCAGCGTGTTTTGCGCTGCGCGGTCAGCGACTTCATCACCGTCGATGAAATGTACCGGACGACCCAGAACCACCTTGGTGACATCTTCCTGCATGTGTGCATCAAGCTTGCGTTTCAACTGGCGCAGGTACAGTGCAATGATGTCACGAAACGCCATACGACCGCCCATGACAGCCGTTTTTTCCTGAATGAGAGATGTACCCAGAACACTCTTGAGAGCCTGCATAAGGCGGCCCTCATCGCCTCTGATGTACTCTTCTTTCGCCTGCCGCCCATAAACGATCTGCTCGTCCTCAAAATTGAAGAAAATGGCAGACGGCATTTCCGTATGGCCTTCTTCCAGCATCACCAGTTCTGGTGTTTCGCCTGAGTAGATGCCCACTGTGGAGTTGGAGGTGCCAAAATCGATGCCTGCGAATGCGCTGTTCATTTTTAGACCTCTCATCATGCCTTTTGTCAGGCAAAGCTATGCAGTTGCCTGAGTAACGGCTGCGTTTGGATATTCAGGTTCGGGATACCTCCCCAAGGCGTTTGGGAGGGCGAGCTTGATACACGGTGAGCTGTGGGATTGCCAGTTAATTTTGAGGGAACTTGGATATCCTTGTGGGCGAAGCTGAAACCTTGTTTAAAAACATTGCACTGCAAAGTGACCTAGAGAATGAGGGGGCATGTTTTCAGAATTGCGACAATAACCAGTTTCCTCCTAGGTTCATGCTCTGTTTCCTTAAGATTTTGGGCGTGTGATGACCCTGCAAAAGACAGCATTGATAACGGGTGTGACTGGACAAGATGGCGCTTATCTGAGCCGTTTTCTGCTTGATAAGGGCTACATAGTGCATGGTGTCAAGCGCCGCTCCTCCAGTTTCAATACCGGGCGGATTGAAGGAATTTACCAAGACCCACATGAAGAAGATGCACGTTTTATTCTTCACTACGGAGATCTGACGGATGCGACCAACCTGATCCGGATTATGCAGGAGGTGCAACCGGATGAGGTCTATAACCTTGGTGCTCAGTCACACGTTAAGGTGAGTTTTGAAACCCCGGAATACACGGCCAACAGCGATGCTCTTGGTGCTCTGCGGTTGTTGGAAGCAATCCGCATTCTTGAATTGGAAAAGAAAACAAGGTTTTATCAGGCGTCAACATCAGAGCTCTATGGCCTGGTTCAGGAAGTTCCGCAAAAAGAAAGCACGCCTTTTTATCCGAGGTCTCCATATGCTGCAGCAAAACTCTATGCCTATTGGATCGCTGTAAACTACCGCGAAGCCTACGGAATCCATGCGTCAAACGGCATCCTCTTTAACCATGAGAGTCCGCTGCGTGGTGAGACGTTCGTAACGCGAAAAATCACACGCGCTGCTGCGGCAATCAGCCTGGGCCAGCAAGAGAAGCTCTACTTAGGCAACATTGATGCTCAACGAGACTGGGGGCACGCACGCGATTTCATTGAAGGCATGTGGATGATGCTGCAACAGGAACAGCCGGACGACTATGTTTTGGCGACCGGAACGATGACGTCCGTTCGGCGCTTTGTAGAAATGGCCTTCGCTCATTGTGGCACTGACATTGAATGGCAGGGAGAGGGCGTTGAGGAGCGGGGCCTTTGCGCGCGAACCGGTCGTTCACTGATCGAAATTGATCCGAGGTATTTCCGTCCCTCTGAGGTGAATGAACTGTTAGGCGATGCAAGAAAGGCGCGGCAGAAGTTGGGATGGGAGCCCAAAACCTCTCTAGAGGTGTTGGTGCAAGAGATGGTGCAGGCCGATTTGAAGGAACTTCAACAGTATCGGGTACTAGAAGATGCCTGATTTATCGGAGACCAAATTTGACCTTGTGGGAAAAACGGTTTTTGTAACTGGGCACAAAGGCATGGTTGGCGGCGCGTTGATGCGCCGTTTGGAACGAGAGGATTGCTCGCTTTTAACGGCTGACCGCAAACAAGTGGATCTTACTGCTCAAAGTGAAACACTAATGTTTTTGCAGGATACGAAGCCGGATGCGGTGATTGTTGCGGCGGCCAAAGTAGGGGGGATATGGGCGAACAATGAGTATCCTGCTGATTTTCTTTATGAAAACCTTGCGATAGAAACCAACCTCATCCGTGGAGCCTATGCAGCCAACGTGCAAAAGCTGCTGTTTCTGGGCTCATCCTGTATTTATCCAAAACATGCGCCACAACCGATTTCGGAGGAAGCGTTGCTCTCCGGACCTCTGGAGCCAACCAATGAGTGGTATGCCATTGCCAAGATTGCCGGAATAAAGCTTTGTCAGGCTTTTCGAAAACAGCATGGATGTGATTTCATCTCCGCAATGCCAACCAACCTTTATGGACCGGGCGATAACTTTGATCTGACAACCAGTCATGTACTGCCGGCACTCATGCGTAAAGTGCACGAAGCAAAGGCGAGTGGTGCGTCTTCCTTTGAGATTTGGGGAACAGGAGCGCCACGGCGAGAGTTTCTCCATTGTGATGACTGCGCAGACGCACTGGTGTACTTGCTGAAGAATTACTCAGCTGATGAGCACATCAATGTCGGTTTCGGCACGGACATCTCTATTCTGGGACTTGCTGAGAAAATAGCGAGTATTCTGGGGTTTGAAGGCTCTATTGAGACGGACACCACTAAGCCGGACGGAACTCCGAGAAAACTTATGAGCTCGGAGCGACTAGTCCAGTTGGGTTGGAAGCCATCCATCTCTCTGGATGAGGGGATTGCGGAGACTTACAACTGGTTTCTTCAGCATCACCTTGAAAAAGCAACGGCATAAGTACCCGCAATCAGAAAAGCTTGGACACTCGCAAATGTCACAGTGCACTTGCCAGTGCTTTCAGTCATGTTGTCTTGCTGAAATTGGAGATATGAAACCTCGTAGTTTTTCGGGTTCATGCCTCCCGATCTTAAAGGGGTAACAAAATGATTGAACGCATGCACACCAAGCAGCGTATGAGCAAAATCGTCAAGCACAATGGTACAGTTTATCTGTGCGGGCAGGTTGGTAATCGCGGCGATAGCATCAAGGAACAGACCGCAGAATGTCTGCGCCGCGTTGATGAACTGCTGATTGAAGCTGGTTCCGGCCGCGAAAAAATCTTGCAGGCTATCGTTTGGCTTTCAGACATGCGCGATTTCGCAGAAATGAATGAAGTCTGGGATGCCTGGGTTCCGGAAGGACATGCGCCAGCACGGGCATGCGGTGAAGCGCGCCTTGCTTCCCAGGAACTACTTGTGGAAGTCATCATTACAGCAGCTTGCGACTAAGCCTTCTAAAGAAACCTACACTTCCCGGAAGACGCTTAATATTCCGGGAAGTGATCGCTCTAAAATCAATGAGTTCTAATTGTTGGCGCCGTTTGCGCCTCAGAGTGCGTTGAAGATGTGCTCTGGCATCTTGCGTTGCACGTCTACTTTGCAGGCAAAGCCCATGTGGGCCAGCACGTTGCGTTTAGGTTTGATCCCTGGCGCAACTTCGGTCAGCACAAGCCCATTCGGCCCAAGTTGGAACACAGCACGCTCCGTTACATAGAGCACTTCTTGACCATTGTTGCGGGCATTGATCGCGTTGAACGTGATGTGGTCTGTTTGCTCGACAAACTTTGTATGTCCTCCGTTTTTGGTAATCTTTAGCTTATCTTTGCGATACTCCACGCGCGTATCGACGCCAGTGAGAAGGCCGCAGAACACTAGTTTTCGTGCATTCTGTGAGATATCGATAAAACTGCCCGGACCAACAATTTTTCCGCCTATTTGGGAGAGATTTACGTTGCCGTGTCTGTCTACTTCGCTCATGCCTAAAAAGGCGATGTCCAGCCCGCCACCATTGTAAAAATCAAACTGATCCAATGAAGACAGAAGAGCTTCAGACCCTTGCGCTGCGCCATAAAGCGTATCACCGAGAAATTGACCGTTATGATGGCCATGTTCGCAAGAAAGCCAGATCTGCTCAGCTAACTTCTTGCGTTGATCTGTAAAGCGAACGCCTGCAGGCACACCAAACCCTATGTTGACGGATGCATTTTCAATCAACTCCTCTGCAGCCCGCCTCGCGATCACCTTGCGCGCCACTTCGCTGGGTTCATTTTGAACGCGCCGGTGAGACGGCTTGATGTCACCGCTAAGTGCGGGACTATATGGAGTATCGTAGGCAATGGTTTGGCTGGGCGTTTCTACCAAAGCATCCAAAAATACACCGGGAATAGCAACAGAACGGGCAGGTAGACTACCGGATTCTACGATGTTCCTGACTTGCGCAAAGCAGTGGCCTCCGCTGTTATGAGCGGCCATTGCCAGGCTCAGACAGTCCAAAGTGACAGCCTCTTCATCAAGGCTGAGATTGCCTTTCGTGTCAGCAGCTGAGCCACAAATCAACGCGAGATTGATTTTGAAAGGGCGATAGCGGAGATACTCTTGACCATGCAGGTGCAGCAATTCAACCAGATCATGTTTACAGGACTTGCTGCACTTACCACCACCGTGTCTGGGATCGACAAATGTGCCAAGTCCCGTTCGGGTGAGAAGACCGGGGCGACCCGCTCCAATTTCACGAATCAATTGCTGAATTACACCAGCTGGCAGACAATAGGCCTCCAGGTTGTCCTGAGAGATGAGTTTTTGCAGCGATGGCGTCAATGCAAAGTGAGAGGAGATAATGCCTCGCAACATCCCCTTATGCGAAAAGCGGTTCAGCCCGCGCTTGTCACCATCTCCGATCGAAAGAGAGTTGATGATGAAGAGGTTCTTGGGATGACCGGTCGAGAGGAACCGTTGTTCGATGGCTTCCAGCAGTGCTTCAGGTGTGGCAAGGCCCCATCCGCAACCGCCAATCACAATGGTATCGCCATCTTGCACAAAGGCCGCAATTTCACGCGCACTGCAGATCTGCATCCTGCTGGTTCCCGGAGTTTGTGTCCGTGTTGTTTTGAGAAGATTATCCCGCAAACACTAAAAAGTCCGGTTAAGGTACAATCGATCTCTTGAAAGCCGTTTGAAAACAATAGCTTGATCATGTGTGGCAAGATTGGTGCTTTTCAAACTATTATAATTTGTTATGTAAGTGGCTCAAATTTACGAAAAAGACTGGCTCAAAATTGACTGTGTTGCAGGAAAATCAAGTTTATCAGGTTGGTGATTTTGTCCGTGGTGGCGGATTTCGCGACACTTATGAATGCGCTTCTGATCCTACCAAGCTTCTGAAGTTTGATCGTTACGAATCTGGAGAACGTAAAGTAAAAAAACGGGGTTTGCTGAAGGATGTTTTCCGATCAGTACGTGCAAAGCTCGGATACAAAAAGCAGCGACTGAGCGGTAATCAGGACGAGTTGTTAGGGTGGTCACATATTCAAGATGTGGGGCTCGCAGATCATAGAGCGTTTACGCGCATCTATGGGGTTGTTCAGACAAATCAAGGCCCAGCCTTAATGATCGAGAAAATTGATAATTTTGTCGATCCAGATATTCGAAGTGTTCGTGATTACATTCGGCACCACGGGCGAATAAAAGACCAAGAACTTATTCGTGCTCTAATTGACTATTTTAAGATTTTGCGTAGCCATCATGTCTCGTGCTTTGCAGATCGTCCTGAAAATATGGGAATTGTTATCGATGCAAATGGGCAGACGTACATTAAGTGCTTTGATGTGAAGAATTACTTAGATCATCAGTTTATTCCTATAAATAAGATTGAATACTTCCGAAAAAAAAGGATTGAGCGGCGCCTAGATCGTCATTTCAATATGTTAAGCAGTGACAACGTAAATGAAGGCCACAAGATCTGAGCTGGATAAGCTCAGATGAATTTCAATGATCGGGGCAATTGCGTGCCAACTTAGCCGTAGTTATCTTCACCTATATACGCCTTGCATCTGGAAAGGGCTTGGTTAAGCTAACGGGATTGCTCTTTCCGTTGGCGTGGCATTCTGTGCGCTGATTTTTCTGGCTTTTTTGAAGAAATGAATTTGAGGCGAGCTTTGTTATGCAGGATGAAGCAGTAAATACTTCCGTTTTGGCATTGTTTAAGCTGAGCGCGTTTCGTCGGTTTATTGGTGTTCTTGTTCCTGCGGCCTTTGCGGACTGGATTGACTTTATCGCGATCATGGTGCTGGTGAACTACACATGGGGCATGGGCGCTACCGAGGTTGCCAGTGTGATCATGGCCGCCACATTACCACGCGTTCTATTTGGGTTGCCTGCGGGTATTCTGGTGGATCGTATAGGAGCTGGGCCCGTGCTGATGGCTGGCCTTGTTATTCGGGCCGCTGTTATGGTTGGTATGTTCTTCTTTGCCAATACTCTCGCACTTCTCATCGCCTTTGTTTTTTTGAAGTCGACAATCTCCGCAGCGTTTATGCCAGCGCAGCAATTGGCGCTGAAAAAGATTGTGCCCTCCAATATGCTGACACAGGCTGTCAGTATTGATCATTTTGTCATTCAATCTACGAAGACCTTTGCGCCGGTTCTTGGCGGTGCTTTGCTTGCCATCTGGAGCCCGCACAATGTCTTTTTGCTTGGCGGGCTCTGTTTTACAGTTGGTGCGCTGTTCTGTGTCACGCTGCTTGGCGTGCTGAAGAAAGACCAAGCAAGCGATGAGACTGACCAAGAGAGCAACGGCAGTGTGCTGCGCGATGCAAAGGTTGGCCTTGCTTACATCTGGAAGACACCACGCCTACTCTTAGGTATCGCTCTTATCTGCCTTTTTATATTCAGTGTCTTCCTGTATGAAGCCGTACTGTTGCTTCTGATTAAGGAGACGGGGCAACCGGGAGCTTCTGCTGGACCAATCATTGGCGCTATTGGTGTGGGCGGGCTTGTCGGCACTTATCTTACAGCGAAGATTGGTGATCGAGTAAACCTGCATCTGATGATGGTTATCGGCTCGTTTTTTGGTGGAGCCTTGACCATTGTAGCAGGATGGCTTCCTTTCAGCCCTGAACCATTCTCTCTCAATGAGCAGATGGCACTTTGGTTTGTTGCTGGTGTCTTTTCCAGCCTGATAACCGTGCCTTACGGAGCTATCATCGTAAAGCAGACACCAGAAGAATTGCTGGGGCGTGTTTCTTCAGTTGGTGAGATGCTGCAATCGGGCCTGACACTTGTTTCAATACCAATCGGGGCTTTTCTGGCAGAGCAGTGGTTTGTTTCCATGCCCTTCTTTGCCGGAGGCGTGACCATGTCCGTGGGTGCAGTTATCGGGTTTATTGCAGTTCTAAGCCTTGGTAAGACGCCTGATCCGGAACCGGTGATCTCGGAAGAAGTCGTATAACCCGCCAGTCTAGGTTCGACTTTAATTGCGCTCGACCTTCCTGAGGACCTGAGGCATTCTCTTCGGATTGCTCAAACCTGCCACCTGCAGGGAGCAGTGAGGGGAGGATTCCATGACAGGCTTTGTCTTCAACACATCAGCAAGCATTATTTGCGAACCCGGTGCGGTTCAACAGCTGGATCAACTGACACTGAACACCATAGGCAAACGTGTTTTGTTGGTGAGTGATAAGGGGCTCATGCAAGCAGGCCTCGTTGAACCTGTGATCTCGCGGCTTGAAGCTGCCGGAATTGACGTTACGCTCTTTGAGGATGTGGTGGCTGATCCACCCGAAGCTATCGTGTTGCAAGCAGCTGAACTGGCAAAGACTGCACAAGTAGACGGTGTGATCGGGCTTGGCGGTGGTTCATCGCTTGATGTTGCAAAGCTTGTTGCCCTGCTTGTTGGGGGAGGGGAGCAGCTCGCGGATATCTATGGTGTCGGCATGGCCAAAGGAAAGCGGCTTCCGCTGATCCTCATTCCAACAACAGCGGGTACTGGCTCTGAAGTTACGCCGATCTCTATCATCACAACAGGAGAGGCTGAGAAGAAGGGCGTGGTGTCACCTCAGTTGCTGCCGGATGTGGCGGTGCTGGATGCTGATCTTACTCTTGGGCTGCCTGCACATGTGACCGCTGCAACAGGCATTGATGCCATGGTGCACGCAATTGAAGCCTACACGTCTACCTCCGAAAACAACAATCCGGTTTCAAAGGTTCTGGCCAAGGAAGCTCTGCGATTGCTTGGGGCGAACATTGAGAAGGCCGTGAACACGCCTCAGGATAAAGAAGCCCGCTCTAACATGCTGTTGGGCTCCATGTTGGCCGGGCAGGCATTTGCTAACTCACCAGTAGCTGCGGTGCATGCGCTGGCTTATCCAATCGGAGGCATCTTTCATGTGCCGCATGGTGTTTCCAACGCGCTCGTTCTGCCGCATGTGATGCGGTTCAACATGCCTTCCTGTGCTGACGCCTATGCTGATCTCGCTCCACTGGTGTTCCCGGAACTGATCGAAGTACCTTCTGATACCCGGGGCAGTGTGTTTGCGGATCGGTTGGCTGAGCTTGCCAAAGTGCTTGGCGTTGAAACAACACTTCGAGAGGTTGGCATTGAAGAACAGCATATGGCCAAACTTGCCAGTGAAGCGATGAAGCAGACACGTTTGCTCGTCAATAATCCGCGGGAGGTGGATGAAGACGCCGCGCTACAAATTTATATGCAAGCCCTTTAAGTGCACGGAGTTATTCAGATGAGCAAACCTAAGAAGCCGACTCCGGAAACACGGGATCAATATAAGTTCTTCAGTGAGGTCCAAACCCGTTGGGAAGACAATGACATTTACGGCCACATCAATAATGCGGTCTATTACAGCTACTTTGACAGCGCAGTGAATGCTTACCTCATAGCAAACGATGCACTTAACATTCACGAAGGGGACGAGATTGGTTTGGTGGTTGAATCTGGCTGCCAGTACTTTTCAGAGATCGCTTATCCGCAAAAGATCGATATCGGTTTGCGTGTCGGTCATCTGGGAAACAGCTCTGTGCGTTATGAGTTAGCTCTGTTTGCGCCAGGTGCGGAGACTGCCGCGGCACAGGGATTTTTTACGCATGTGTACGTAGATCGCACCAGTCGTCGACCTCAAGCGCTCTCTCTCAATCTGCGCAGTGCACTTGAAGCTCTTCTACTAGAGGTTGCTGATTCTTGATCGTTAAAAATCTAATGATTATTTGCACTTATAATAAATCTATGTTGGACGCATAAACAGATAAAACTTTCAGAAATTACTCAATTAATGCCGTAAATACCTACGGGTTAACTACTGGTTGAGATTTACAAGCTTAGGATGCCGCCAAGTCATGGGCAACGACTTTTATTCGGGAGAAATAAGGTCATGAGGCGGGTCCTCCAGCTTTTTACTAATTTGCGACTGTCGACGAAAATCGGCGGTGGCTTCATCATCGTTCTCTTGCTTTCTGCTGCAGCTGGTGGGATCGGAATCTTTTCTATCTCTCAGCTCACCAAGCAAACCGACATGACGAATGCAACCATGCGTTTAATGCAGGGCCTGCATGATACGACCTCAGCACGCGAAACTTATCTGCGCAGCCTGAGCAAGTATGATGCAACTGCAGCTGCTGATGAGCTGAATCTGCTGGGTGCAGATCTTGAAGCTTTGCATGAGCAGGTTGTTGCTGACGGCAAGGATGGCACCGCCTTTGAAGAGACTCACGAAAACGTGCGGGCTCTGAAAGGTTTGTTCAGCCGTGTTCGCATGGCAACTGACATTCAGGAATCCCAGATCGCGAAAATGATGTCTGCGGTTGCCAATCTTCAGGCGATTGGCAAAAAAGTGCAGGCAGACATTTCCAAGATTGCAACTTCAGCAGCGGAACAGGATACGCTGGCGAAGGAGCAGTTGAAGGAAGCAGACAAGGCAGGGCGCCTCGTAGCAACCATTCAGAGTCAGGCACTGAATATGCGCTACTTCTTTGTGAAGGCGACCACCAGTTCTGAAGAAGGCGCTCTGCGCAAAACCTTGCTCAGCGCTGCAAAGGCACGTCGTGAGATCAAGAAGCTTCAGAAAATCGAGCTGTCCCATCTGGATCCAAAGGTTCTTCAGAGCCTGGCAGATGTGTCCGATACGCTGGTTGAGAAGCTGAAGGCACTGCGTGACTCCACTGATTTCTCTGAGATGTATTCTCTGCGTCAGGACATCACAGCAAGCATCGATGTGCTTGGTGAAACTGCGCAGTTGGTGATTGGCTTCACATATCGCTCCATTGATGATGCGAACAAGAAGCAGGCCGAAGCGGTTGACCGCAAGCAGCAGGTTGATGCTGCATTGGCATCTGTTTCCAACATTACACGTCAGACACTGGCAGTCAGCTCCTCTTCTCTGTCCTTCCTGCGTGCAGGTTCTGGAGTGAAGGCTGAGGAAGTCTCCAAGGAGATTGATCAGCTTGGTGCGGCTGGCCGTGAGTTCAAAGCAGGTGTGAAAGACATCGAAGGTGGTGTCAAAGCCTCCAAAGATGCGATGAAGGAAATCGCAGCGATCCGTTCTGGCTTCGGTTCCATGGCCAACGGCAAGAAAGAGCTGGCAAGTCTGGTGTCCAAGCTGACGGAACAGTCAGAAACTGTTCAGGGTCAGATCATCGACATTGCTGCGTCTGAAGCAGAAAATGCAAGCTCTGCTGGTGAACTGGCAACCAACCTGATTGCGACCACTGTTGCTGTCTGTCTTGCTTTTGGTGCATTGATCGCTCTGGGTCTGTCCCTGGCCATCACTCGTCCAACCAAGCGCCTGACCGGTATCATGGAGCGCCTGGCAAACGGTGACACCAACGTTGAAATCGCTGGCGTAAAGCGCAGAGACGAGATTGGCGACATGAGCCGCACGGTTCAGGTCTTCCGTGACAATGCTCTGGAACGTGCGCGTCTTCGTGAAGAGCAGGCTCATGTTGCGGAAAAGGACGCTGAGAAGCAGCGTGAAGTTGAGCAGCTGATCACCGACTTCAGAAACACCGCAACCAACTTGCTCACTTCTGTGAATGACAGTATGGGTGAGATGGGTGAGACTGCCAGCGTGATGGCTGACCTTGCTCGTGGAACCTCTGATCAGACTGAACGTGCAGCAGCTTCTTCTACGGATGCAGCAAACAACGTTCAAATGGTGTCAGCGGCAGCTGAAGAGTTGAGCAGTTCCATTGAAGAGATTGCCCGTCAGGTGAGTGCGACAACGTCTGTTGTAGCGAAAGCGACAGAAAGTGCGCATGTTTCCAACGATCGCATCAATGAACTGGCGGATGCCACTGTGAAGATTGGTGAAGTCGTTGGTCTCATCCAGGCAATTGCAGAACAGACCAACCTGTTGGCTCTGAATGCGACCATCGAAGCGGCACGCGCCGGTGAGGCTGGCAAAGGCTTTGCAGTTGTTGCGGCTGAGGTGAAGGAACTGGCGAACCAGACGTCCAAGGCAACTGAGGAAATCAGCTCCCAGATCTCCGCAATTCAGAACTCTACAACTGATGCCGTATCTTCTATCGAGGGTATTTCCAATACGATGGATGAGGTCACTGCGTTCACCTCTGCGATTGCCACAGCTGTTGAACAACAGGGTGCGGCGACCACGGAGATCAGTCGCAACGTTCAGGAAGCAGCGGTTGGTACATCCAGCGTGAACGAGAATATGTCTCTCGTGTCTGAAGCGGTGAGTGAAACCAACACGGCGTCCTCACGTGTGCTGACGGCGTCTACGGAGGTGACAGAAAGTACGCGGGCTCTTGGCCGTGAAGTAGACGACTTCCTGACAGCGGTTGCAAAAGTCGGCTAAATCACACGCAAGACTTGAGTATCGAAGGCAGCTTAGTTTTTCTAAGCTGCCTTTTATTTTGTCTGAAATCAGAAAATCCATTTCAGTTATTTGTTCAGCCAGAGAACAGAGTTTCTGAGTTGTAATAATTCGAATTTGCGGATTTAACCGTAAGTAATTTGTCTTTGTTGTTGCGCAAAGAGAAATATAAATTGGTGATATATATGTATATAATAACATATGCATGCAGAATATACTATGAATTGACTTTGTGAATTACTTAGAATCGTTTTTTATCTTAACTACCCGTCAATTTATTCAGGACATGTTCTGTCTGCTTGAATTTAATTCATTCAAGTTACCAAGTAGAAAAACATAGAGGCAGCTATGTCGTCGGGTGCACATCTGTCCGATACTGAAAAAACATTCAGTGAGGCAGACATCATTGTCAGTAAGACCGACTTAAAGGGCAAAATAACGTATTGTAATGAGATCTTCTGTGAGATTGCTGGATACTCCTATAAGGAGCTAATCGGACAGCCACACAGTATTATCCGTCATCCGGATATGCCCCGTTGCGTTTTTGAGCTTTTGTGGAAGCGCATCGCAGAAGGGAAAGAGGTCTTCGCGTATGTAAAAAACCTTTGTAAGGGCGGAGAGTATTATTGGGTGTTTGCGCATGTCACGCCCACCTTTGATAATACCGGAAAGATCATCGGATATCATTCAACACGCAGAGTGCCAGAGCGCAAGATT
This sequence comes from Pseudovibrio sp. FO-BEG1, assembly GCF_000236645.1. Classification (NCBI taxonomy): domain Bacteria; kingdom Pseudomonadati; phylum Pseudomonadota; class Alphaproteobacteria; order Hyphomicrobiales; family Stappiaceae; genus Pseudovibrio; species Pseudovibrio sp. FO-BEG1. Next base: position 293,851 of record NC_016646.1, on the reverse strand, counting down.
CTCAGCGAAGCGATTATTCCGTTTTACCAGCAGCTGCTGGAGATTGAGCAGGCTCCTAAGAGCCGCAAAGACGGACAGCACAACAGCTCTGAGTTTCTCGCTAACTACCTCTCCGATAATCGGGTGACCTATGATGAATTTATCCTCACTCTCTAAGGGTGTCCTTCTAAGTTGCCTGACGGCGGTACTGTGCGTTGTTGTTGCGCTGATGAATATGGGCAAGGAGAGTGGTTTGCTCTCACTTTTGTCTGCGTTGGCTGCGTTAACAGCTGTATCTGCACTGTTCTTCATGTTGAAAGTGCGCCGTGTATTGAAGCACATCACTGAGACCGCAGCTTTGCAGGCGAGCGGTGATCTGGAAGCGCGCACTCTGGTTGGGATGGATCATGGGGAGCTGAAGGATCTCCTCGCCAGCGTGAACTACTCAACCGATAAAATGGACTCCTTTATTCGCGAGATGGTGGCGTCCACGCATGCACTTTCCGCGAACAAGTATTATCGACGTGTTGTGACACGCGGTTTGCAGGGCTCGTTTTTGGTCTACGCAAAACAGGTCAATCACGCGATCTCTAAAGTTCAGGATCGCATTTGCGACTTTTCCGGCCAGACTGATGCTTTTGAGATGCTGACAAAAACGGCAACCGATACGCTTTCCAGCGCTGGCCACAATATGAGCCAGAATGCGCAACAGATGGAGCAGTCTGCTGATCTGACGCTTCAGCGCGCATCTGCTGTGACCGTGGCTTCTGAAGAAACCTCTGCCAATGTGCAGACCGTATCTGCCGCCGTTGAAGAGCTTTCCGCATCTGCTGCCGAGATCGGCAATCAGGTGAAGTTCACCGCCGATGTCACCAAAACCGCAGTTCAGGAAGTGGAAGCGGGTGAAACCAAGATCAGTAGTCTAAGTGCAGCTGCTGAAACCATCGGTGAAGTGGTCGAACTGATCAGCTCCATTGCCGAGCAAACCCATTTGCTGGCGCTGAACGCGACCATTGAAGCTGCGCGCGCGGGTGAAACAGGCAAAGGCTTCGCTGTTGTTGCTGGTGAGGTAAAAGAGCTTGCCTCTCAAACATCCGATGCGATTGGCCAGATTTCCGGTCAGATTGAGGCTATCCAGTCAGCCACTGCAGAAACGGTTGTCTCATTCAAACAAGTTGCAGAATCTATTTCTAAAATCGAGAGCGTCACGGATTCAATTTCGCTCTCTGCCAAGCAGCAGGCGGAAGCGACGACCGAGATTGCCCAAAACATTGCAGAGGCCTATTCCGGCACCCGCCTTGTTGCCAGCAACGTGGCGGATGTGTCGACTTATGCCAATGAAACTGAAAATGCCGCTGAGAGCGTGATTGGCTCTGCTGTTGAAATGAACCAGCAGATTGCATCACTGTCCTCGGCGGTGAACGAATACATCAGCGAGCTGCGAAATGGCCCGTTGAGCAACAGCGAAATGCGCACCTGATCTGGTTGCCGTCCTGAATCGCGATATGGGAGACCTACTTCGTGTTTCAGGACGCTCTAAGGCGTTCATCCACCTAACAAGATGCTATCTCAATGCAAAGGATAGCATCATGAAATCCATCATTCTCAGCAGTATCTTCGCTCTCACCTGCACAGCCGCCTGGGCGGAGATGCCATACGCGGGCTATGATCGTCTCACTGTCTCAGCCGCCCATCGAACATCAGCAGTTGCCGCCTCCATCTGGTATCCTGCTAAGACTGCGACCTATCGTGGTCTGGTGGGTGATAATGCGGTATTCAAAGGCACTTCGGCCTATGTTGGTGCTGCAGTTCAAGACGGTAAGCATCCACTCGTATTGCTGTCGCACGGCTCTGGTGGAAACATGGACACGATATCGTGGCTCTCCTCAGGTTTGGCATTGAAAGGGGCCATGGTGCTTGCGGTTAATCATCAGGGCAGCACGTCTGGCGACTCTTCCCCAAGACGCTCGACGCGTTTGGATGAGCGGGCTCAGGATCTGACCGCGGCTCTGGATGAACTGCTCTCAGACCCTTATCTCGCGGAGCACGTCGATAAGAACCGTATCACATCCCTCGGCTTCTCGTTGGGTGGAGCAACTGCACTTAATCTTGCAGGTCTGCGCTTTGATGGTGATCGGTACAACGAGTACTGCCAGGGTATTGGCAAGTCTCAGGCTGACTGCGTGTTTCTCTCCAAAGGTGGTGTCGACTTCTCCCGTATGCCTGCGGGATTTTCAAAGGGTGTTGAAGACCCACGCGTTTCCGCTGTTGTTGCTATCGATCCGGGCTTTACTTACGCAGTTGATGAGCAAAGCCTTATAAAGGTTCAACAACCGGTTCTTTTGATCAACATCGGTCAGGAGCACCTTTGGAAGGCGGCTGATGTTGGATCAGACGGCAGCAACCTTGTTGGGAAGCTTGAGGATGCGACTTACGCAGTCGTGAAACCCGGTTACCACTTCACGTTTCTGGCAGAATGTAAACCGGAAGGGCCTGCAGTCTTAGCAGCTGAAAAAGATGATCCGGTCTGTGACGATCCGGAAGGGACTGACCGCGCGCAAATCCACACGGATATTCTTGCAGAGATTGCCCGTTTTCTGAAGCTGTGAGGTGAGGGAGCTGATGCTCCCCCTCGTCGCTCCTCAAAGGAGGCCTTGCTCCCGCTTGGCCTCTTCCAACTCTTCCTCATCAGTGTAGCCGATGAGAATACCAGCCTGCAGTTCTTTGCCAGCGTTCGCTGCGATCTGTTCATCCGTCATGGTGATGCGGGTATGGTGCTTCCGGTACCAAGCAAACAAAGCTTCGCTCATCCGCTCCCGCTCAGCTGCGTAGGCAGGGTCTGCGCCAAGGTCTTGAAGTTCCTGTGGGTCTTCCTGCAAATCAAAAAGCATAGGGCGGAAACCTTCCGCATGAATGAACTTCCAGCGCTTATCCATAATCATAGCCAGGCGACAATCAGATACCGGTAGCCCAAGATCCATTCGCGCGTTCCGCATGGAGTAGTCATACTCGCTGATCGTGAACTCACGCCACGCGACCTGCTCTGCACTTTCCAGCAATGGCAGAAGAGAGCGACCTTCCAGAACGTTCGGCTTGGGTGTGCCTCCGCAGAACTCCACAAAGGTCGGCGCAAGATCAATGGCTTCCACCAGATCATCACTAGTGGTTCCGCGTGTGCTGTCCGCTTCTGGGCGCGGGTCGACTACGATCAACGGGATTTTGACAGAAGGTTCGTGGAAGAGTTCCTTCTCACCCATCCAGTGGTCACCTAAATAGTCACCGTGATCGGAGGTGAACACGATCATGGTGTTATCGGTTAGACCCTTTTCATCGAGAAACTTCATGAGCTTACCGATTTCATCATCAATCTGTTTGATCAGCCCCATATAGGCAGGGATGACCTTGGCGCGGGTCTCATCATTGGAAAATGCTTTAGAAACACGCTCTCCCATGAACGCCTTAAACACGGGATGCGGATCTTGCCTCTCGTCTTCGGAACGGACAACAGGCAACACATCTTCAGCGCTGTACATGTCATGATAAGGCGCTGGCACAATGTAGGGCCAGTGCGGCTTGATGAGGGAAAGGTGCACACACCACGGTTGGTCTCCAGCAACAGCGACAAAGTCTTTAAACCGCTGGATCATATAGGGAGTTTCAGCGTGCTCAGCTTCCACGCGAGCTGGCTTATCGGAATGACCAAGCAACCAGCCGGAGAGGATTTCTCCATCATTGCCTTCTGCTGAGTTCGCCCATCGCTCCCACTGGTTAGGCCCATCATAGCCTTTGGCTTTGAGATAGCTATCATATTCTGGGTTAGGTGAGTAAGGCCCGTCTGGGTGGAGGCCATCGTCGCGTTCGAATACTTCAAACCCGCATTCGGCAACGCGAGCGCCGATGAAGCTTTCAGGTGAGATTCCCAGGCGTGCCATGCCTTCGGTGTCAGCACGCATATGCGTTTTGCCGACCAGTACGTTGCGTACACCGATCTCTTGCAGATGATCGCCAAGCGTTGGCTCTCCCACCCGAAGCGGAATGCCGTTCCAGGTGCTACCGTGGGAGCGAACGTATCGGCCTGTATAGAAGCTCATGCGAGACGGGCCACAAATGGGGGACTGCACATACGCACGGTTAAACCGAACGCCGCGTTCCGCCAGCCTATCGATGTTTGGGGTGTGTAAATGCGGGTGGCCATAACAGCTCAGGTAATCAAATCGTAGCTGATCACACATGATCCAAAGCACATTGCGGCCATTCGCCATCTCAAACACCTCCCCAGATTGATGGGGTATATTCCCTTATTTGTCACAGGATTAGCAAGGGGAGGGCAGTGTTTAACTTGACCTCATAGGCTCTGGCTTTTTCAATCATTGATGAGCAAATCTGGCTGATTATACTATTGCGTGTTTTTAGAATGAGAGTTTTGGGGGAAATTGTTGAGATGTGTTTATCTAAGAAATTAATTGCGCTGAGCTTTGGTGTAGCCAGTCTTGTGAGTTTTTCTTTGGTCCAAAGCGCCACTGCTGAAGAGAGGATTGTTTCCATACCAGTTGGTGATCAAAACATGGTCGCAACGCTTGAAACGGCCTCACAAGAAAACGCACCTATCGCCATACTACTGCATGGTTTTACGGGAACGCGGGATGAACTGCCGGTGAAGGAAACGGATGAAGGCGTTTTCTCTCGCATGGCCCGCCTTTTGGCTGAACAGGGCGTTTCATCTTTGCGGATCGACTTCCGCGGATCTGGCGAAAGTGACGGTAAATGGGAGGACACGACCTTCTCCAGCCAGATCAAAGATGCCGTAACCGCGATTGCGTGGATTCGTGCGCAAGATGCGTTTAAAGGGGGTAAACTTGCGTTGATCGGTTGGAGTCAGGGTGGTTTGGTTGCGAGCCATGCTGCAGCTGCGAGATCAGATGTCGACAGTGTTGTGTTGATGGCCCCAGCAACTAATCCCCTCGTAACCTTCACTGGCCTCTTCGGTAAAGAGCTTGTCGAGAAGGCCATGTCTTCTGATCCGGAAACTCCAATCACGGCCAGTCTGCCGTGGGGCGTGGATACGACGCTGAAGGCTCGCTTCTATCAGGAGCTGCCGATAACAAGCCCGCTTGCAGCAGCTGCGCAGTATGATGGGCCGCTGATGGTGATTATGGCTCAGAAAGATGCGCTGATTACACCGCAGCCCGCCATCGGTGAAGCTTGGATGAGGTACCACAATGGTGAAGAGAAACTGCTAGTGCTCGATACGGATCATGTCTGGAGTGCGTTTGAAGGACCAAAGATGATAGATGAGCAGGTCGTGCCTGCTATTCTTGAATGGTTCGAGGAACAGCTCTAGCCTTTTGCTGTTGGAGCAGTCGGTCGATTGAGGGCGGCTGCTCCTGAAGAACTTTCAGTATTTTTGTGCCAGCTTTCGACTTAGCTTTACAGCTTCACGTTAGGGGAGTTGAGGGCAAGCAAAGTGCTGGATGTAAAGCAAAAAGAGCAAGTGGTCGCTATTCCGGTTGGGGACCAGAAGATTATCGGAACACTTGCAGGCTCTACCAGTGTTGGCGCGCCCCTTCTGATCCTCCTTCACGGCTTTCATGGAAGCCGCGATGAGCTTGAGATCGTTGGGACCAGTGAAGGCCTCTTCTCTCGCATGGCCCGCGTTCTTGCTGAAGTTGGCTACGCCACTTTACGGATAGACTTTCGCGGGTCAGGAGACAGCGACGGCGCTTGGGAAGACAACACTTTTGAAAGCCAGACTGAGGATGCAATCGCCGTTGTTGATTGGGTCAGAGCTCAAAGAAACCTATCGTTCTCCAAACTCATTCTGGTTGGCTGGAGTCAGGGCGGATATATCGCTGGATGTGCTGCGATAAAGCGGTCTGATCTTGATGGCATTGCTCTGCTCGCGCCAACTGTCCACCCTCGAAAAACCTTTCGCCATCTGGTTGGAGAGAAGGTCCGCACCTGTGCCGCGCTTGTGGACCCGGATCATTTGGTTTCCGCAGAATTTCCCTGGGGTACCAAAATTCAGATCAAGGCCCGCTTCTTTCAGGATCTGCCTGAAGTTCCTCCGGTATTGGAACGATCAGGGTTTGTGAGCCCCATGCTGGTCGTGGCTGCCCGGCATGACCGGGTCATCTTCCCTCAACCAACCTCCAGCGAGATCTGGCTTCGCCGACATCTGGGGGCAAAGCAACTGACCGTCCTTGATACGGACCATGTCTTCGGAGTTCTGGAAGGGCCGGATGAGTTTGATCATCAGTTGATGCCAGCACTGTTGAATTGGTTGGTGAGTAGCTTTTAAAATAATGATATAAAAGCTATGTTATCCTGAAGAAGTTTTTTATTTTTAATAAGTAATTATTGAATTTTGTATTACCTTTGTACTCTTTCGAGCATTCTTTTATAACCCAATTCTTTTTCAAAGAAATATCTTGAATTAATTGTTTTTCTTTCAAGAAGTTGTGGGATCCAGTATTGTTTTTCTTCTCGTAAAAACTCTTAGTAGCTTTGAAGTCGAACCCATAAAATGTGACTGTTCTTGGTTCACATTGTAGAAGCAAGTATGACACCATTGCACCTACTGATGGTCTGGCACTTAGTTGCATATTTAAGTTCTTCCATAATGTCATGGGAAAGAACAAATTCTCGGGACCTTTTTTGAAGAGCTTTCTCTCTTTAGGGGACATGTAAACACGAATATCGCATTTGCAGAGAGGATATATTTCTTTTACGAGCTTGTAGGTGCTGTAGCACCAGATATCTGTCCGTGCCCCAAAACAGTGCGTGTCAGGTATTAAAATGCCACGGTTCATTCTTATGACAATGTCATGCTCATCAATTTCACGGCCGTAAGAGTAACTCATTAGATTATTTGAGTTGCCGATAACTGCGACGGATTTGCCAGAAATATACTTTTTCAGTTGCATCATGCGTATTGATTATGTTGGTGCAGTGTTGCGTGAATTTCATTCTCGAGCTCACTGCTTAACTCACAAATATCTTTGTCTGCATTTGTCGGCATTACTCCAATAACAGAGTTCAAGTCACTTACGTAGCCGTGTATTTGCTGCCGAATACAGCTATTGATACGATCAGGTATCACTCCTGCACGTTCCAAGTCTTGAAGCGTAGATTGAGCCTTTCTTGGGTATTTATAGAGATTTTCAATAATGAGGCCGCAAGTCCATGTTGGATTGCTATTGTAAAACGCATTGAAGGTGCGGATAAAGGCAACATCCAATACTTTGGGTCCTATGCCGGCATTTTGTAACCTAACTGCGCTCACAAAATTCTCTGCGGTTCGACGAGCGACTGTTTTTTTGTAAACGTTCTGCCAGTCTTTAACTGTGTAACGGTCAGTGCTTAGAACGTTGCGCCCATTGAGTATATCAGTACGAGAAGGGGCGCCTTTGGAGATGCAATGGCAATGTCCGTCAAATGAGTGCAGGAGCTTTAGTTGTAATTCTGGTATGTAAAATGACCACGAAGCGACATTGGCCTTGTATCGGATACCATCTACGCTGAGCTGTCGTTTGAAGAAACGGCTAGGTTTCGGTAACGAGATTTCATCAAATATAACGATTGTGCTTCTCCAGATTGGTTCGCCAAGTTCAAACATTGGCATTTGGTCTTGGGAACTCTAAGCGGAAAATTTGCTTTTAGCAGAACTTTCGAGATGCATTAGATGCCATCAAAATAATTAGCAAGCACAAATTTCATCAAACATTTTAGTTGCTCGAGACCTTGCGTTCTCGAGGTTTTCTTTAAGACTTTCCTGTTCATCCGGACTCCAGCACCACTGTTCTGGAGATGCTGTCAAAAGGTGTTTGGTGTCAGTAAATACACGCGCGGGATTTAACCCCATGTCATTCAAAAGAAATGTGATTTTTTTTGTATTTGATGCAACTGCAACAAAAGGTGTGCCAGCGCACAAAGCCAAGCATGCACCATGGAAACGTCCGGTAATGTACAAATTTCGTTGGGCTAAGAACCGTGCCAGTTCTTCATCATCATTGAAGCAACTATAATTTTTCCACCAGCATGTAAGACTGTAGCGCAAATCTTTTAATGGATATGATGTTAAAGGAGAACGATAAGTTGGACGTACGCTTGCAAAGTAGTTTTCTCCTCTCGATGATCTAAATCCTTTATACAAATCTCGTGTGACATTTCTTTTGAGGGCATCACCCCATGCGACTCCACTGCGTGGATTTAAAGTGGAAATGGGTTTAGAACTGATAAGACTTAAGTCAGGACAATAATGAGCTTGGACGCCATGTTCGGTCAGTTTTTTTTGACTGTTGGTATCTCTTAAAGAGATGTAGGATGCGTTCGAGATAATATCGACCCAAGAGGTAGGGTTGTCTTGCCAAATACTATTAATTAGTGCGATGCGATTGCTTGAGGTTTTCTCTTGAAATATGCGCATGCATTTTTCTGCTTCCGAGCTTCCGCTATGAAATGTGCCTTCGCCATTAATAAGTATTAGGTCTGCTTGCTTCGCGTGCTCAACAAACACAGAATCCTCCCACCAAGAAGCGCCTACTCGAGAGGTCGCAGACAAACTAAACCCTCTGTGCTCCATTTCTTTCCGAATTACGCGTGATACTGCTCGACATCCATGATGCCACGTGTCGAAAGTGTCATTCATCAAAACATATTTGAACATCAGGCAGCTTCTTCTATTTTTTTCTTATTTAGTTTGTAATGTACTGCGGAGAGAAATGAACGTTTCCATGAAATACTGGGAGTTTCCATAGTCTGCACATCAATTCTGTTTGAGGAGCATACGTCCACTAGCGATATTTGATTACTATCAGATTGATCTTTCAAAAACCGAGAGATACGTAGTTCTCTTGGTAAGGAGTGTTCATATACTGCGACCGTTTTAGTAAATGATGCCAAGGCCTCCGAGACCATAGAGACGCTTTCCGCACTAACGATTGCACAAGCGGCATCATTTAATAAAGACTGCATACTCGGGCTATCGCCTTCACTGTAAAGGATTAGCTGGTTAACTTTTATGTTGCTTTCGTGAATGTAGTTTTTAATTTTTGTCTCATTTTGAGTTCCTGTGCGATGTGACGTTGTCACGGATAACTCAAGACTTTCTTTTTTCGCGATTGAAGCAGCTAAATGAAGTACCCGATAATAATACTCCTCAGAGTATTGATGTGATCCAGCGTTGCCACCGAATGCGACGAGAAGTTTACTTCGTTCCGCAGGAGGCAATAGTGCCTTACCGTCGATTTGAGAAGGGGCATAGGGTAATTGATACTCATTTCTTTTAGCGGTATGTCCGGGGTGCGAAATAACCAAGTCGACCATTTCCGGGGGAATCCGTTTGACCTCGCCGAGATGGATAGAGAAGCCTCCGAGACTTTTTGAAAGAAAAGCAGCAGGTAACTCTCCAGACCCTAAAGTTGAGATGACAAATGCATCCTGTACATCTTCTTTAGAAGGAACGTCTCCTATGCAAAACAATGAAGCGATTTGCTCCAAAATGCGCCCAAATTGCTTTTGCTGTATCAGATGGAGAAATAAGGTCTCAAACATCCGGCTGCGAAACCTGATATCAAGAATCTTGATCACCCCGCCAAACTCTTCTTGAAGAGCTTTAGCTAAACCCAGAATGTTATTCTGATCTCCGAGTATGTTGCAGCGGATCACAAATATGTCTTTTGTTTCTTTTTGCATTTTATCGACTTTTTGCGCTAGCAAAGCTTTGGTTAGCTAAGAGGAGGTAATCCGTCGAACTCCTTTACGAGACATCATTTCATCTGCGTAAAACTCGAGCTTCTGTTCGGTTATAGTGGTTTGGGGAGATATCTTATTCATTAGATAGCTTCGAAAAGCCTCAGAGAAGTAAGAGCCAAACCTCCTATTATCTCGTTCTAATTTCCATCTAGAAGATAAAATTTGCTTAGTCAAAAATTGCTTAGCTTTTACGGAGATATTTGGTTTCTCGAGTTGAAAGAATGCTGAAAAGAAACGATCATGATGTTGCTGTGTTGTGTTTACGCTAAGATTGTTGTTGTCCGGTGGACGCAACCAGTAAACGACATCATGGACATATGCTAATCTGTTGGCTTGCTCGCTTAAGCGTAATGGTAAAGATTGATCTTGGATAAATACCCGCTCATCAGCACCTCCTGAGTATTTCCAAAGTTGGGCGTCAACGAGGAAACCCATATGCACTATTTGTTTTCGTGCACAATAAGCGAGCGGGTCGGTTGAGACTGTAATTAAAGAGGTAGGATCAACTCTAGCTTGCGTCCGATATCCACGTTTCGACCTCCCAAATACAAGTGGGGCTCCTTTGTCACCTGCAATGTTTAAGAGAGTTCGAGTGCCGTTCGTTGTAAGGAAATCGTCTGCATCGATAGGGATAAAGTAACTGCCATTAGCATGATTAGCTGCTTGGTTAATACGTCTTGCTGGTCCGTAGTTCTGATGGTTCTCTACAACTTTAATTCTTGCATCATTTGCAGTTTGACTTTTCAGATACTCAACAGAGCGATCTGAAGAGCAATCGTCAACAAAAATCAGTTCGATTTCTGCTCCCTCCAAACCTTGTTGGTTTCTGAGGCACTCGATCGTTTCAGGAAGCTCACGTTCCTTATTGTAGACAGTTATTAGATAACTGATCAGCGGTTTCACGATAGGACCTGCATAATTGATAGCGAAAATAGTCTTTACTTATTAGACCTTTTTGCTTTTTCAATCAATTGATACTGGTAAAATTTAGCTAATCGAATGAAACGAGAGTATGCATAATTGTGGGCATCTACTACCCCCCACAAGCCATAAAGAAAACCTCTACGTAAGATGTAACTCTTCAGAAATGAGATAGGAAATTCAGATAGTAATCTAAACTTAGAAACTTGCCGGCCCCTACTGATCATGTCTCTTACTTGCATATCAGAGTAGCGGTTTAGTTTTTCTACAGCAAACTGGATTGATCGTTGAGAGCGATGGTCAACCTTGCCTTTCAGTTTAGACGTCACTGCACCTTCATTTGGTCTCACTGTGTCATGAACGCTAGAGGTTGAAAAACGTCCCTTTTCGCGATTGTAAAGCCGATATTGCCAATACCCATAGGCCCAAGGCTTAGCCGTCTTTTCATGCGGAAACACATCCACAATATGGACTTTAAAAATGTCGTGTTGAGGTACTGGTTGAAAAAGGTTTTTGATTTCTATAGCTAGCGCAGGAGTTATTTCTTCGTCGGCATCAATGTTCAAGAGCCATGTGTTTTGGCATTGATCCTCGGCAAAGCGTTTTTGCTCCCCATATCCATTCCATTTATTGTAGATGACTTTGGCTCCAGCGTTTTCAGCAACTTCTACTGTTTTATCTGTAGAGCCAGAATCAACCACTATGACTTCATCCACCCAAGACTTAAGACTATTGATCGCTTTTAAAATGCGGTCTTCTTCATTCTGGCTGATGATAAAAGCAGAAATCGGTAGTTTAGTACTCAAGGGACAGTTCTCTGAAGTTCAATGCAGGATTGGTGTTTGCGATACATTGTGTGTTTGAAATTATCAAGCGGTTGCCGGCTTTGAATGGGGCCGTTCGAAATCGTATGCCACAGTTACTGATTTTTTTTTAGATTGTCAGCAGAAACTGATGGATAAAGGTGCACTTAGGTTCAAATTGAGACTTTCTGAGGGCAAAGCCCTCTGAAAGGCAAAATTGCAAAAAGTCAGTTTCTGATGAATTTGCTGACAAGAACGCTTGAATCCCCAAGCCCATAAGCTGTAAAGCGCTTTACTGCATTTGACTGTGCTCGAAACGGACCATGTCTTCGGAGTTCTGGAAGGGCCAGATGAGTTTGATCATCAGTTGATGCCAGCGCTGTTGAACTGGCTGGTGAGCAGTTTTTAGGGAGAGGAGCCCAGCCTGCAAAGCAAGTTTGAAGGCTGGGAGCGGCCGGGGGATGGAGTTTAGGCTTCCACGAAGCGTTGCAGGTCGTTGAAACTGCTGCTCCAGCCTTGATCGTGGTTTTTGGTCTGCTCTGGATCGGCGAAGACTTTCTGGACCATGGTCATGCGCGTTCCACCCTCGATGGCTTCAAAGGTGAGGTCTACGTCGGTTTCATGACCACGAACACCATCATTGATCCAGCCCCACGAGAAACAGAGGCGGTTTGGGCGTTCCAGAACTTTGTAGATGCCGGAGACAGTGTAAGCGCCGCCTTCTTTGGTTGAGGTCATCGTAGTTTTCCAATGGCCGCCTGCGCGCACATCCATTTCACAGTCTGGGGTGGTCATGCCTTCTGGTCCCCACCACTGAACGAGCATTTCAGGATTGGTCCAGGCATCATAGACCTTTTCAGGTGAGGCTTTGAAGTCGCGGGTGATCCGCAGAGTGGTTTCTTCCTGTGTCATGCTATCGGCTGCTGTCATCATCTTCCCCTTGCTGTTTGTCGAGCAGTGCTTCCAGCCGGTCAAAACTGGTGTTCCAGAAAGTGCGGTAGCGCTCGATCCATTGATGCAGGTCTGCAAATCGGTCTTTCTTCAATGCACAAACCCTCCATTGCTTTTCAATGCGTCGTTCGATGAGGCCAGCGTTTTCAAGCAGTTTGATATGCCGGGAGATGGCAGGAGCTGACATTTTAAATGGCTCGGCGAGTTGCCCGACGGGCAAGTCACCTTCCTTCAAAAGTCGCTCAACGATGGCAAACCGTGTCGGGTCTGCTAAGGCTCCAAAAACTTCCGGCAAGTTGGTTTGTGTATTCATTTCACCATCTCATTAATTAATAAAAAAGTTAAATGAAGAATCACAACCGGTCAAGCAGTCCTGCAGACTCATCTCAAGTTGGCTTGTCCTTCCCTTATGGAATGCATGGTCCTGTCGCGTCACCGGAGGAAAAAGTTGCTCACAGGCTGAGTAATTTTCAAATATATCTGCGCGGCATCTTGGCAATAAACAGCAACAAATCATGCGAAAATGATTGAGATGCCAAAGACGAAAATTAATTCTACCTCACGCCATAGAAACGAATAGAAAAACGTAAAAAACTGAGTTAGGTGGCAAGTAATCTTTGGTGCTGAAATACAAGCTTCGGTGCCTTTCCTCAAAACCGAACGGTGTGCCACTCGCGGATTTCAATCCCGCGAGACGAACGGCATGAACCCGGACATTGCAGGCTTGTTATGAGTGAGATGGTTTCCCATGCCCCGGCTCAGGGCAACGTTAAGTATGGCATCCTCTGGATGGTGGCAGCCATGTTTATGTTCGTCATTGTCGACAGTGTGGGCAAGTATCTGTCTCTGTCCTATCCGGTTCTGCAAGTGGTTTGGGGGCGGATGTTCTTCCATCTGCTGTTCATGCTGATCTTTATGGCGCCGCGGGTTAAGACCATGATGGTGCCAAACAATGGTTCGGTTGTTTATCTGCGCGCGGTTCTTGTTTTGGTGATGACTATCGGGTCTGTTGCCGCAGCCCAGTTGATCCCGGTTGCAACGCTGCACGCGATCGCATTGCTTTCTCCCATGATGGTGACGGCTATGTCAGTGCCGGTTCTGGGTGAAAAGGTTGGCCTTCGCCGCTGGACATCCATTCTGGTTGCGTTTGTTGGCGCGCTTTTGATTGTGAAGCCGGGGGCTGATGTGCTTGATCTGGGTGCGCTGATCGCAGTGGCGACCATTGTTGTTTACTCCGCCGGACACATCGTGGCGCGATATGCGAGCAAATTTGATACACCATCAACCGTGCTGTTCCATACTGCGCTGCTGGGAGCGGTGGTCACCACGCTATTCACGCCGTACTTCTGGCAAGCACCGGACATGGAAGGCTGGGCACTGCTGGCTTTGATTGGCGCCGTGTCTGGTCTGGGCCACTATGCCATTGTGAAGGCCTTCTCGTTTGGGGAAGCGTCCACCATTGCGCCGTTCAGCTACAGCAGCCTCATCTGGGCTATGTTGATTGGCCTTATGTTCTTCGGCGAGTTCCCGGATACTCTGACGCTGGCTGGTGCGGCCATCATTTTTGGGTCGGCCATCTACATGTGGCATCGGGAAAAAGTATTGGGAACAGCCGCATAGATTATGCGCTTACAACTACATAATGTTTTGCTTGTTAAATCTCTCTGCTCTAAAACTGGGGGATCACTGTGAGGGGGAACATTATGCATGTAAAAATGCTGGGCTGTGGCGACGCGTATGATGCGCAAAAAACGAATTCATCTCTGCTGATTTCAGAGAGTGATTTCAAACTGCTTATCGATTGCGGCCCAACCGTGCCTCAGGCTCTGTTTGCCTATGGGATGACGGCTGATGATATCAGCTGCATTTACATCTCACATTGTCATCCGGACCATTGCCTTGGTCTGACAACGCTGTTGAACTACATGAAGTCCTTCAAGCGATCCAAACCGCTGACCATCTATCGTCAGGCGTCCCAGCATCAGGCGCTTTATCGTTTGATGGAGTTTGCTTATTGGCCGGAAAAAGATCTAGGCTTTGAGCTTCATTGGAAAGATTCAGAGGAGCTGACTGAAGTTGGCCCATGGCGCGCAGAAACGACGCCAAGCAATCACTCAGTACCCAACCGCAGTCTGCAGCTGAAGAGCGACGGTGAGGTACTGTTCTACTCAGGGGATGGCCTGCTCTCTCCAAAAGGTGAAGAATTGGCGGCGCAGGCGGATCTGGCCTTTATTGAATGCGAGTACATGACTGCTGCCAATGGGCATGGATCATGGGCAGATGTAAAAGGCTTGCAGCGCAAAGCGGGAAGCCGCTGGGTGCTCTATCACATTGATGACGCTTCCAGACCAGCAGTTGCTGCTGCGATCAAAGAGTATCCTGAGTTTTCGTTGGGAGAAGACGGTCGGGAGTTCGAACTCACCGGAGTGAAGGCTTAGGCGACCGCCTGAGCTTTCTCCAGCCAATCAGATGCGAAGATATCTGCTGTGAGCGGCTTGGCGAAGTGATAGCCCTGCGCATAGCAGCATTTGATGTCTCTTAAAATGTCGACCTGCGTCAGGTTCTCGACACCTTCTGCAATAACTTTCAGGTCCAGCAGGCTCGCCATCGCCGTGATCGCCTCAACGATATCACGGGTGGCCTGATCGGATTCCATGCGCTGAACGAAGCTGTGATCGATCTTGAGCTTGTCCAGCTTCTGCGTGCGCAGCTGCCAGAGGGCAGAATGGCCGGTGCCAAAGTCATCAATGGCGATGATCATGCCTGCGTTGGCCAAAGCATCCAGATTTTCCTGCGTATGGCCGGTATCGTTGACGAAAGCAGACTCGCTCAGCTCGATTTCATAGGTTTCCGGTGGAACGCCCAAACTTTCCAGAAGCGCGAGAATCTCTGTCACACGGTTTGGCTTTGCCAGTTCACGCTCAGAGATATTGATGGCAATACGTCCGGTGAACTCAAAGCCTTCTGAAATCCATTTGCGATACTGACAGGCGGTTTCGCGGAAGAGCCAGTCAGAGATATCGTCGATCATGTTCTGACACTCAGCGATCGGAATGAACTCAGATGGTGAGATCGGACCAAGGTCCGGGTCTTCCCAACGCATCAAAGCTTCCACACCAGAAAGCTTGTCGTTCTTCAGCTCAACAATTGGCTGATAGTTCAGTCGCAGATTGCCTTCGTGGATTGCCGTTGTGAGCTTTTCTGAAATCAGTACCTTACGAACAACGGCTTCTTCCATCTGGCAGGTGTAGAAGCTGAAGCCGAGATTGTTGTACTTGGAATGGTACATGGCGATATCAGCCTGCTTCAGCATGGTGCTGCTGGATGCGCTGGCCAACTGGCTTACGGCCACGCCAATGCTGGCGGAAAGGATCGGTGATTGCTCGCCAAGATCAATCGGGGCTACCATCGCTGTCTGCAGCCGATGAACGGTCATCTCCGCTTCTGCGTTGGACGTCTCGCGAAGCAGAATGACAAACTCGTCGCCGCCCAGGCGGGAGAGCAGGCCGTTCTCGTTCAGAACACCTTCAAAGCGCTTGGCGGCTTCAACCAGAAACTCATCACCGGCATCATGGCCCAGGGTGTCGTTGATTTCCTTGAAGCGGTCCAGATCCATATAGATGACAGCGCATTGGCTCTCGTCGCGTTTGGTATCGTCAACGGCCTTATCCAGCTCTTGCAGAAAGTGCGCGCGGTTCGGCAACCCAGTCAGCGCATCTGTGTAGGCAAGTTTGGAGAGCTCGACTTCGCTCTGCTTCTTCTCGGTGATGTCTTTTTTGATGGCCAGATAGTAGTTTTTGTTGGCGCTGCCACCTTCCCATTCAATCGGGGAGATTTTGGAGTGCTCAACGTACTCTGTTCCATCCTGCCGGCGGTTGATGAACTCGCCTTCCCATGGTTCTCCTTTGCCCAAAGTGGACCAGAGATCTTCGAAGGTTTCAGGAGGGGTTTTGCCGGAGCGGAGAAAATCCAGATTGCGGCCAACGGCGTAGTCTGCGGAGTACCCTGTGGTCTTCTCAAACTGAGAGTTTACATAGACAATTGTACCTTCATGATCTGCAACCATGATGGTTTCAGCACACTGTTCTACTGCAACTGACAGAAGCTCAGGAGGTACGAGCACAATATCCTCGGCAAGACTTTAAACTAAATTGCATGCACTGAATAATTAAACTGAAAGATAAGCGCAATGGTTCATCGCAGATAATTAAGGGAAAGATTTAGTTTTAATTGTCTTTAATATTTCATTTAGGAATAATGAAGTCTAAACATCATAGTATATTCAAGTATTATTATGTGACTATATTTTAGATAATTTTGAAATATTAGTACTAAATGGTCTGGTCGGGTTGGTGATTAAGTGTAGGCGGTCGTTTCTTAGAAAATAGAACAAGGGTTCAACATAAGAACGGGCTTTATTTGACCAGCTGGAAAAGAATATTGACCATTACATTTATAAATAGAGGGTAAATTCTGTTTTTTGTCCATGAATTGTCCGGACAATACAAGAGTAGGTTGCATATAAAAAAGGGGAGCCGAGGCTCCCCCTTGGTTTCTTATGCATCCTGCAGTTGCGTGGATAACGGTATATCCTTGCGTCCACCAGCCTTGCTGCTCTCAACAGCAAGGTCCAGCACCTGCTGAAGATTCGCTGCATGGCGGAATGTCGGGTGTCCGTTGACGCCGGATTTCACCGCTTCTGCAAACTTGCGGTAGTTGTTTGGCGTCGGGCTCAGTTCAACCTGCTCCCACTCTGCCTTTTCCAGATTAGGGCCAGAACAAACAAACAGTTCACCCAAATCACCCGTGTTGGTGACTTTGATACCGCCCTTTGTGCCGTGAATCTGAAGATGCAGATCGTTCATGTGGCCAGAGGCAAAGCGG
This sequence comes from Pseudovibrio sp. FO-BEG1, assembly GCF_000236645.1. Taxonomy (NCBI): domain Bacteria; kingdom Pseudomonadati; phylum Pseudomonadota; class Alphaproteobacteria; order Hyphomicrobiales; family Stappiaceae; genus Pseudovibrio; species Pseudovibrio sp. FO-BEG1. The sequence goes on along the minus strand of NC_016646.1, from coordinate 276,560 downwards.
CTGGCGTGAACGACGCCAACAGCACCTGATGCCGTTTCAGCCATCATGGTGAAGCTGTCATTGGCGTCCAGCTTGTACTCACCAATCTGATTGCCCGGTGCTTTGTCGAAGGTTTTCAAGTGACAGGAGACAGACTGGTACGGCGCGCCGATGGCAAAGCCCGCAAAGTCGAGGATGTGAATGCCCACATCACCCAGAACCCCAAGTGAACCGTGGGATTCAGACAAGCGCCACAGCCACTTTTCTTCTTTGTCCCAATGGCCCCACGCAGGCTGGGTCAGCCAGCTTTGCAGGTAAGAAGCCTCGAAGTGACGGATTTCACCAATCTCGCCAGCAGCAATCAGCTCATGGGCTTTCTGAAGCGCAGATACATCGCGGTAGGACAGGTTGACCATGTTGATCAAACCAGCCTGATCTGCTGCAGTTGCCATCTCATTCGCATCAGCGAAGTTGCTTGCCAGCGGCTTTTCGCAGAAGACGTGCTTGCCAGCGGCCAGAAGCGGCATGGTGGTTGGGTGGTGCACGGCATCCGGTGTCACGTTTGCCACGGCATCAAACTCACCCCATGCAAGAGCATCTTCCAGGGAGGTGAAGCGCTTCTCGATGTTATGTTCATCGCAAAACGCAGTCAGGCGCTCTTCGTTGCGGTCTACACCGCCGACGATGTCTACACCTTCAATTTCGCCGAACTTCTTGGCATGGCTGTTTGCCATGCCGCCAGTTCCTACAATGACCAGACGCATTACCGGTAGCCTTCCTCGCCAGCTTTGTGCAGACGTGGGCCACGTTCCTCGATCTTCTCAGGAGCCTGATCGACCGGAACGTTTGGCGCTGCATTCGGATCTGCCACGCGTGGCTGCGGGTTGTAGGCCCACTTCACGCCATTGGCGATAACGCGCTGAACGGTTTCATTGTGATAGGTTGGATAGGTTTCATGCCCTGGGCGGAAGTAGAAGATGTTACCTGCACCGCGCTTGTAGGTCAGACCGGAACGGAACACTTCGCCGCCCTGGAACCAGCTGATGAAGACAGTTTCCAGCGGCTCCGGCACTCCAAATGGCTCGCCGTACATTTCTTCGTTTTCCAGCTCGAAGCTGTCCGGAATGCCCGCAGTGATCGGGTGGTTGCGGGATGTCACCCAAAGACGCTCACGCTCGCCAGCTTCACGCCATGTCAGGTTACAAGGTGCGCCCATCAGGCGTTTGAATGGTTTTGCAAAGTGCGCGGAGTGCAGGAAGATCATGCCCATGCCGGACCAGACGCGCTCGCACACACGCTCAACAATCTCATCAGACACGTCGCCGTGTGCCGCATGGCCCCACCAGATCAAAACGTCTGTGTCTGCAAGGCGCTCTTCGGTAAGGCCGTGTTCCGGGTCCTGAAGAACGGCGGTTGTGGCAGAAATTTCTGGATCATTGTTCAAAGCAGCAGCGATGTGATTGTGCATGCCATCTGGATAGATGTCTGCAACAATTTTGTTCTCTTGCTCGTGGACGTTTTCGCCCCAGACAATGGTCTTAATCATTGGCGTATTCCGATAAATGTGGAGTGTCTTGCCTGAGGACCAGACAAAACGGCCATATGGAAAAGGGCCTTCCTCATTGCGAGAAAGACTGCGGAATTGTTCATTTGTGTAGGTGCGATGCTATCGCGTCTTGGGACCGCAGAACGCGGTTGACTTCAACTCTGCTTCAACCTTGGTATGAAATGCCAATGAAATATCAAGAAATTCACCGAAACATTTGTTGCAGTGCAACCGATTTACTGCGCACTATGGAACCCCTCTAAGTAACCTCAAGTTTTTACGGGGATTCCATAGCTAGTCACCTCATTTTCTAGAAGGTTTTACGGACTAGGAGTTCACCAAAGCTTCATCAAAGGTAAGCGTCAACGTTTCCCCCGCGACAGTATTTTGCGTTGCCACATAAAGTTGCAGGGTTGCGTCGAAGCTGGACCCAGCAAACGGCAGTTTGCAAAGCACCTTTAGTTCGCCGCCATGATGGCTGATAATCTTGGCCTGAGTTGGTTTGCCGCGCTGCCAGTTCAGGTCAACTTCAAACCCACCTCTCGCCCGCAGACCCCGGACTTCACCCTCAGGCCAAGCGCTTGGCAAAGCAGGTAGAAGTTCGATGCCGTTATGGGTGGTGTTCATCAGCATTTCGGCAACACCGCGTGTGTAGCCAAAGTTGCCATCAATCTGGAACGGAGGGTGTGCGATCATGAGGTTGCCATAGAGGCCACCCTCTTCACTCTTTGGCGCTTCATTCTCTACCCGATTGAACATGTTATGGATGATCTTATAGGCATGATCGCCGTCGCCCACACGTGCCCAAAGGCAGATCTTCCAGCCCATACTCCAACCTGTCGCCAGATCACCGCGGATCTCCAGAGACCGAACGGACGCCTTCAGCAGATCAGGCGTGTCTTTGCCGATCTGATCGCACGGGAACAGGCCGTAAAGATGGGAGAGGTGGCGGTGAGTCGGCATGAACTCCTTGAAATCCTGAGACCATTCCTGCACTTGGCCTTGCGCGCCAATCTGATAAGGCAGTAACCGTGCAGCCTTCGCTTCCAGCGTATTTGCCAGTTCAGCATCTAGTCCCAGCAGTTTCGCGGCGGCTGCTGTGTTGGTGAAGGTCTCACGGATGATCGCGCAGTCCATGGTGCTGCCTTGATCGACGGTGATGACATGGCCGTCTTCATCCAGATATCGGTTCTCCGGGCTGGTGCTGACTTTTGGCACCAGATAGCCATCCTTGTTCTCACAAAGCCACCATTCATAAAATTCAGCGGCAGACTTCATCAGCGGATACGCGCGGTTCTTCAGGAACTCCTTGTCGCCTGTATAAAGGAAGTGTTCCCACATATGAGAGAGCAGCCATCCTGCCGCCATTGGCCAGAACGCAGAGGCAGGATCACATGGAGAGGGGACGCTATCGCGCCAGATGGTCGTGTTGTGGAAGGCGCACCAGCCGGGCGCGTTGAACATCTTCTTGGCTGTTCGAGCGCCGGATACTGCCAGTTCTTCGATCAGCATGAAAAGCGGCTCATGCAGGTCTGAAAGACCCGTGATCTCCGCAGGCCAGTAGTTCATCTCCAGATTGATGTTCATGGTGTAGTTGGAGGACCACTGCGGGCGGCGCAAATTGCTCCAGATGCCCTGCAAGTTAGGCGGCTGGCTACCTCCACGTGATGAGGCAATCAGAAGATAGCGACCATATTGAAACTGCAACGCAGCGAGGGCAGGATCACCTTTTTCCTGAAACTGCTCCAGCCGCGTACTGGTTGGCAGATCAGGGATGGCGTTATTGCCCAGTTTGAGCGAGACGCGATCAAACAGTCTCAACACGTCGTCACTGTGCTTTTGCAGAGTATCCTCATAGGAAACAGAACCCGCTGTATCCAATGCACTCTTCACGATTGGAGCCGGATCTTTTCCTTCCCGGCTTGGGCTCTTGTCCGGCCCGTTGAAGCTGGTCGCTATTGCGATACGAAGGGTAACAGCTGTCGCGCCTTCAATATGCAGCTCACCTCGTTCCGGGCGAATGCGTCCGCCTTCCAGTTCAACAGAAAGGCCTGCTTCAAAGTAAGTGCCTTCGCCTAAACCATCCTCGCTGTAGACGATACCGCCGCGATGTCCATCCTGCTCGTTTTCAGCGAAGGGGCGGAGTTTGCCATCTGCGCCAAAGATTTCTGGGTTCCGGCTCTGCTCCTGATCATGCTCGATGCGCTCAATCACACGGCTGCTGGTGAAGGCTGGTGCCTGTCCACGAAGGTGCAGGCGTGTATTCTCCGCTTCGTGCGTGGTGCGGCAGGTCGGGTGTGGGCTGTCGTAGCGCAGGCTGAAGGAGAGGGTGCCGGGCTTATCTGCTGTCAGGCGCACAACAATGACGTTGTCCGGGAAGCTCGCAAAACTGGTGCGCTCGAACGTCGTGCGGTTTTGCTCGTAGCTCTCATGATGCAGGGAGTGACGGATGTCCAGTGCCCGGCGGTAGTTCGAAACGGGACTGTCATCGGCCATGGTGATGAACAGATTGCCAACCGGCTGATACGCCTGCCCCTGCCGCCCTGTCCAGTTTTTGCGCACAAATTCCTGAGCTTCGAACAGCTTGCCGTCTCTTAGCAGAGCTTCCACGTGATCAATCTGATGTGCGATTTCGGGCACCGGATAGATGCGGGTCGGTTCACCTGAATAGAGCGTGTCTTCATTAAGGTGAATGCGTGCACTCAGCGGATTGCCGTAGACCATAGCCCCCAAGCGACCGTTTCCAAGAGGTAAGGCTTCATTCCAATGAGCTGCGGGGGTGTCGTACCAGAGCGTATGTGCCGGATCGGCGTTTGGGAAGAAATCTGTAATCACGATGACTATCCTAAGAAGTTCGGGCAGGTCCGGTGCTGTCCCGAACCTTCAAAATGTTGGAAATGGAAACGGAGCGGGGCGGGATTGCCGGGTCTTCTATGATGGAAAGCAGAAGTTTTCCGGTGGCTTCTCCGAGAGCGGTGATGGGTTGGGAAACAGTGGTCAGGCGAGGGTGCATGGAAGAGGCGACATAGCTGTCGTCATATCCGATGATTGAAAGATCGGTCGGGACTGAAAGGGTCATCTCCTGAGCAGCGTGGAGCGCGCCTGCGGCCAGCAGGTCTGTGGTTCCAAAGATCGCAGTGATTTCAGGAGAGGCCTCCAGCAAAGACCGCGTTGCTTCAAAGCCAAAGGCGACCTGATCCTTTGCGTTGTGCCGCTTGATGTGCAGCTCGACAGGCTCTGGAAACTGAGCAATTGCGCGCTGCACGGCTGCCAGGCGCAGATCATGCGGGCCTTCCGTGTGCCACGGTTCAAACGGCAGCAGCATGCCAATGGAACGGTGGCCCAGTTCCAGAAGATGCTGAATGGCGATGTGCCCACCCTGCACATTGTTGAGGTTGGCATGAAACTGTAGCGGATCAACCGGATAGCTTTCCACCAACACACACGCCACATTTGCCTTTTCCAGACGTTGGATGAGGGACGGGATGTGCGAGGTATCTTTGAATGGACGCAGAAGAATACCGCCGACGCGCATATCGAGCAGAAACTCGATCTGCTCTTCTTCCATCGTCCGCTCGCCGTAGGTGTTGCTCATGATCGTGGTGAAGCCATGATTGAAGAGCGTGTCTTCGGCCGCGTCGGCGAAGATGGAACTGAAATGCGTGCTGTGATCGGTCTGAAGAATGCCGACGATGCGGGTTTCTTTCTGCCGCAGGCTGCTCGCCAGTTTGTTTGGGCGATAATCCAGCTCAATAATTGCTTGCTGCACTTTTTCACGAGTTTTGGCGTTCACAGGGCCAGTGTTGTTGATGACCCGCGACACGGTAGCCGTGGATACACCTGCTACCTCTGCTACACGACGAATATCGGTCATGCCAAAAAAGTCCTCGCGAAAATATATTATTATGCAACACTCATAGAAGTGTGGGAGCGGGTCTCGATGAATCAGAGTTTCATAAAACAGTCATGTAAAAATACGATCAAAAACATGTAAACGTTACACTTTGATATTTCACGGCTGCTATTTATGGGTTTATACTAATTTTCGGGGCGTAACAAGTGAAATTGAAACTCACAACTGTTGCAATTCTGCGAATTATATAGCTCACCTAAGGACGTCGGTATGGGAGGAGACCTGCTGGCAAGCTTCAATATATGACGCCGATTCGTCATATGAGTGTCATGTGTAGAAGCAAAAAAGTGAAAAGGATTACAGCGATTCCAATTGCTGGTAGTCTTTACACAAAGCTTGCGGAGGAATTTTGCAATGAGTTTGAAACGTAGTCGGCAGGTGGTTTTCGCCGGAGCAGTAAGCGCGCTGGCCCTTGTGGCAGCCACAGCTGCAGCTTCTGCCAATCAATGTTCAGCATATAATCAGGCACCGCTTCTGGATCAGATGTCCGGTCTGCCAGCTGTCGCGGATCGTCTGCCGGTTAATCCACTCGTTGTTGAAGGGATTGAGGGCATCGGTACTTACGGCGGTGAGATGACCGACGTTTATGCAGGTTCGCGTATTGGTGATTATCGTCGTTATGGATATGACCCGCTAGTACGCTGGAGCCCGGATGGCTCTGAGGTTCTGCCTAATATTGCTGAGACTTGGGATATCTCAGCGGACGCGACCACATACACATTCAAACTGCGTGAAGGGTTGAAGTGGTCCGACGGGAAGCCGTTCACAGCCAAGGACATCCAGTTCTGGTGGGATCACATTGAAACCAACCGCGAGATCAACCCCAAAGGGCCTCGCAAGATGTTCATCGTTAATGGTGAAGAAGCGAAGGTTGAAGCACTGAACGACACAACAGTGCGCTTCTCCTGGAGTCAGCCAAACGGTGTGTTCCTGCTGGATATGGCGTCTCCATACGGCCAGCGCGTGGTTCAGTTTGCTGAGCACTACGTCAAAGACTTTATGAAAGAGCTGAACCCGGATGGCGTTGCCAAGATGATGTCAGATGCGGGTGAGGCTGACTTCGGTAAATGGTGGCTGGGCCGCATTGGAACCTACGGCAAAAATGCTGAGCACAATGATCCGAACCGCCCAACCATGCTTGCATGGCGTCCGACCGAAGCGGTTCTGGGTAAAGAGCGTTTCACCTTTGAGCGCAACCCATACTACTGGAAGGTCGACAGCTCCTGTAACCAGCTGCCATACATCGACAAACGCACCTGGGTGCTGGCGAAGGATCCGGAAGTAGCGCTGCTGAAGACTGTTCAGGGTGAGATCGACATTTCTCCGCGTAACATCTCCACGCCTCCAAACCGTGCGGTGTTCTTCGACAACAAAGAGCGCGGCAACTACCGTCTGGTGACAGCAAACAGCTGTAACTACAACAACGCGCAGTTCATGTTCGCCATGAACCACCCTGATCCGGTCAAGGCGCAGGTGTTCCAGAGCAAGGACTTCCGCATTGGTCTGTCGTTGGGGATGGACCGTGATCTGATCATTGATGCCGTGTATCTGGGGCAGGGAGAGCCATATCAGGTCAGCCCACGTCCTGAATCTCCTTACTACAACGATCAGCTGGCCCGTCAGTACACCGTGTTTGATCCTGACCTTGCCGCTGAGCATCTGGACAAGATCCTGCCTATGGGACCGGATGGCAAACGCGTTGGCCCTGACGGCAAGCCGTTCAAGTTCATCGTGCACGTCAACGAAGGCTTCCGTCCGGACTGGGTGGATATGATGCAGATCATCGCAAAAGACTGGCAGGAGCTGGGTCTTGATGTGGTGGTGAGCGTGGCCAGTGATGAAATCCACATGGCGACCCTGCAGCGTCAGGATAAAGAGATCACCATCTGGGTGGGTGAAAATGGCTGCGGCCAGTTCCCACTGGTGAACCTTGAGCGCCTGACCAACTTCAAAGAGCACGGCAACTGGGAAGGCTGGGATGCGTGGTACGATCTGAAGAAAGATCCGAACAAGACCATCCGCGAAGGCGTTGTTCCAACTGAGCCACCAGCAGCTGTGAAGCGCATGTACGAGATCGCTGATCTGGTGCCAACCAAGGTGGGTGCTGAGCAGACTGAGCTGATGGAAGAGTTCATGCAGCTTTCTGCAGATAACTTCCTGTCCATGGGCATTGCGTTGCCGGGCGGCGGGTTCCGCTCCATCAGCAACAAGCTGCGCAACGTGCCGGACACACTGTTGGAAGGCTGGCTGTATCCGGGGCCTGCTCCGGTGAACTTCTCCAGCTTCTACATCGATCCTTCCAAGAAGTAATCGATCGCCTGAACCAATCTGCCCCTTCCTGTGGGGAGGGGCAGAGCCTTGCAACTAGGATATCTGCTTTAAATGGGAATGTTTGTTGTCAAACGGGTCCTGCTGATGATCCCAACCTTGCTCGCGATTTCACTCGTCGCGTTTTTGGTGATCACGCTGCCACCCGGAGACTATATCGACCGACTGGTTTTGGAAGCATCAATGGATGGTGACTACATCACCGCTGCTGAAGCCGACGGTTTGCGGAAGATATACGGTTTGGATAAATCCGTTATGGCTCAGTACTTTGACTGGGTCTGGAATATGGTTGTTCATGGAGATTTAGGGCGCTCCTTCAGCTATGAGCTGCCCGTGGAAGAGCTGATCTGGGATCGGTTGGGCATGACCACCTTGCTCTCCATCTGCTCTATGGTTTTCATCTGGACCGTTGCTATTCCAGTTGGCATTTTCTCTGCCGTTCGCAAATATTCCTTCGGCGATTACATCGCCACTTTCCTTGGCTTCATTGGCCTCGCAGTGCCCAACTTCCTGCTGGCGCTCGTGCTGATGTATGTTTCGTTCCGCTATTTCGGGCAGAGCGTGGGGGGCTTGTTCTCACCTGAGTATGTCAACGCGTCGTGGTCGTTCGCCCGTATCGGCGACCTGATGAGTCATATCTGGATCCCGATGATTGTGCTAGGCACCGCTGGTACAGCCAGCGTGATCCGCACAATCCGCGCCAACCTGCTCGATGAGCTGCACCGTCCTTATGTTGTGACGGCCCGCGCAAAAGGCATGCCGGAGCACTGGGTGCTGGCCAAGTACCCGGTTCGCCATGCGCTGAACCCATTTGTTTCCAGCCTCAACGAGTTGTTTGTACAGATCGTGTCTGGCTCCACCATTGTTTCCATCGTGTTGGGCCTGCAAACCACCGGCCCGCTGTTGTTTGATGCGCTGCGCCAGGAAGATATGTATCTGGCAGCTGCTCTCATCATGTTCCTGAGCTTCCTTACAGTTCTTGGAACGTTGTTCTCTGACATTCTACTTGCCTGGCTTGATCCACGTATCCGCCGCCAGTTCAACAACGGGGGGCTGTGATGAGCGCTGTAGACGTGGCCGGAGTTCCGGCAAACTCAAGAGCTTATGAAGGCCAGTGGCGCCTGATGTGGCGCCGTTTCCGCAAACACAAGCTGGGCATGTTGGGTGGCATCATCACACTGCTGATCTATCTGATCGCCGCTTTTGTAGAATTTCTTGCGCCCCATGACCCCAATGACTTTAGCGTGCGCAACACGTATGCGCCGCCGCAGAGCATCAACTGGTTTCTGGAGACAAAAGAAGGCACTGTGTTCCAGCCTCATGTGCTGGGGTATCGCTCCAAGATCGACTATAATTCCGGGCGCCGCACCTTTGTGGAAGATCCGCGCCGAGTTGTGAAGCTAGGCTTCTTCGTCAAAGGCAAACCCTACAAGCTGTTCGGCTTTATTCCCGCAGAACGCCGCCTGTTTGCGCCAGTCAAGAAGCGTGACCGCATGTTCCTGTTGGGGGCAGACCGTCTTGGCCGCGATGTACTGAGCCGCACGATCCATGGGACTCGCGTGTCCATGACCATTGGCCTTGTTGGCGTGGCGCTGAGCCTTGTGCTTGGCGTGCTGATTGGCGGGCTTTCGGGCTACTTCGGCGGCTGGGTGGATACGGTTACGCAGCGTGTTGTCGAGTTCCTGCAATCCCTGCCAAGTATCCCGCTCTGGATTGGTCTGGCCGCTGCTATTCCACCAGATACGCCGCCTCTGCAAACCTATCTGCTGATCACGGTTATCCTGTCGATCATCGGCTGGACGGGGCTGGCCCGTGTGGTGCGCGGCAAATTTATTTCCCTCAAATCGGAGGACTTCGTAAAAGCTGCAAGGTTGGACGGATGTTCGGTGCCGCGCGTTCTGGTACGCCATATGGTGCCGAGTTTCATCAGTCATATCATTGCAGTAGTGACGCTCGCCATTCCGGGCATGATCGTGGCTGAAACCTCTCTGTCTTTCCTTGGCATCGGCCTGCGCCAGCCCGTGGTCAGCTGGGGTGTTCTGCTTCAGGAAGCACAGAACATCCGCTCCATCGCCAACGCTCCGTGGCTGTTCTGGCCGGGTGTGATGGTCGTGATCGCTGTGCTTGCACTCAACTTTTTCGGTGACGGCTTGCGTGATGCTGCCGACCCTTATTCCAAGTGAGGAACGAGACTATGAAACCCTTGATTAACGTCACGGATCTCAGCGTTTCCTTCTCCGGTGATGATGGGAAGGTAACCGCGTTGGACAACATCAGCTTTTCCATTCCCGAAGGAAAAACGGTGTGTTTGGTGGGGGAATCCGGTTGCGGAAAGTCCGTCACCGCAAAGGCGCTGCTGCGTATTCTGGACAATCATGCTGCCATTGAAAGCGGCAGGATAGAATACCAGCGCGCCGATGGAGATCTGTTGGATCTTGCCCAAGGCCCTGCAAAAGCTAAACATATTCGTGCCATTCAGGGCAACGAGATCTCCATGATCTATCAGGAGCCGATGACATCGCTGTCTCCGCTCTACACCATTGGCAACCAGATCGTTGAAGTGTTGCGTTGGCATACGAACCTGAGCTTTGAAGAAGCCAAGTTCCAGGCCATTGAGATGCTGCGACTGGTGGGCATTCCCTCTGCTGCAGATCGGTTTGACAGCTACACTTTCGAGCTTTCCGGCGGTATGCGCCAGCGAGCCATGATTGCGATGGCGCTGATTTGTAACCCGCGCCTGCTGATAGCCGATGAACCGACCACTGCGCTGGATGTGACCACACAAGCGATCATTCTGGACCTGATGCGCGATCTGCAAAAGACGCGCAACATGTCTATGTTGTTCATCACCCATGATCTGGGCGTGGTGGCAGATATCGCTGATGAAGTGGTCATCATGTATCTGGGCAATGTGGTGGAGCAGGGGCCTGTTGAACAGATCCTGACCAATCCTCAACACCCTTATACAAAAGGGCTTTTGGCTTCTCTGCCACATACGGACGGGAAACGACGCGCGCGTTTGAATGCCATTCCGGGTGTGGTGCCAAGCCTTCAGAACAGACCTAAAGGCTGTCCGTTTCAGGACCGTTGTGACCACTTTGTCACCGGCCTTTGTAATGAAAAACTACCGGAGCTTACTGCGATCAGTGGCGTGCAAAGCGTCCGCTGTCACGGGTTTGGGGCACAGGCTGATCTTGTCCCACTACATACGTCGACCTCCCAAGTTGATGACTGCCTGCATGCTCCAAACCCGGTAGACCGCTCACAAGCGCCTATTCTGGAACTGCAAAATGTGAGCAAACACTTCCCGATCCGATCTGGTTTCTTCAACCGCCAGACCGGAACAGTGCGCTCGCTCAACGATGTGTCACTGAAAATTTGGCGTGGGGAAACCCTTGGTCTTGTTGGGGAATCTGGTTGTGGCAAGTCCACTCTGGGGCAGACCATTATCGGCCTACATAAGGCAACGACTGGTAAGGTGATGTTCCGTCCTGAGGAGGAAGTGGTTGAGCTGACCGGCAAAACGGATAGCCAGCTGCGACCTTACTGGGCGGATATCCGCATGGTGTTTCAGGATCCCAACTCCTCGCTCAACCCGCGTATGGCGGTGTACGACATCATTGCCGAAGTGCTGCGTGTCGGGCAGGAGTTGAAGAGCACGAAAGATATTGAAAAGCGCGTGCTTGAAGTGATGGATAAGATCGGATTCTCAAAGGAGTTCTTGAAGCGTTATCCTCATGCCTTCAGTGGCGGCCAGCGTCAGCGCATCGGTATCGCCCGCGCTCTGGCGCCGTATCCAAAAGTGATTATTGCCGATGAAGCGGTGTCTGCACTGGATGTTTCCGTACAGGCGCAGATCCTTAACCTCTTGAAAGATCTGCAGGAAGAGCTGAACCTCACCTACCTGTTCATCAGCCACGACCTGAGTGTGGTGGCGCATATCAGTGACCGTGTTGCGGTTATGTATGCGGGCCGAATTGTGGAGCTGGCGGACACCGAGACGATCTTTAATGCCCCGCGGCACCCCTACACCGAAGCGTTGATGAGTGCCATTTTGGAGCCAGTGCCAAACGCGCATGCGGATGACACGCGCATCCGGCTGGAAGGCAACGTGCCAGACCCGGCAAACTTGCCGAAGGGCTGTCCGTTTGCGCCGAGATGTCGTTATGCCACAAGCATTTGTGAGAGTTCTGATCCATCGCTTGGTGAGATCAGCACGGACCATATGCTTGCTTGCCATCACCCTGATGTGGTGCAAAATACGCCCGCGGACCAATTGGAAGCGATGGCGGGGTAGCACCGATGGCAAGTATCCGTGATGTGGCAGAAAAGGCAGGCGTTTCAACGGCAACCGTTTCCCGGGTGTTGAATAAGGACGAGCGGGTGAAGGAAGAAACCCGCGCCAAGATTCAGGCTGTGATTGATGAGTTGGGGTATCGCCCCAACCGTCTGGCCACCTCTTTGCGCCGGCAGGATTCCAATCTGGTTGCGCTGTTTCTGGAAAACCAGAAATCCCCGTTTGCGACCATGCTCTATGCGTCCATCGAAAAGACGCTGCATGATGAGGGCTTCAAAGTCCTCTCCTGCTGCACACGGGGAGAAGCGGAGCGTGAACGCAAGTACACGCAGACCATGATCGAGATGCAGGTGGCGGGGGCAATCGTACGCCCCTCCAACTCAGCTGCCGAAACGCTGAAGAACGTTAAGCGCTTGCAAGCGAACGATATTCCGACAGTCTATGTCGATATTCTGCCCGGTCGTCGTTCTGAATCCTTTGTGGTTTGCGACAACACGGAAGGTGGGCGCATCGGTATGCGCTACCTGGTGGCGTTGGGGCATAAACATATCGGTGTGCTCGCCACCAAGGCAGACCATGACCCGCGCCGGGAGAGCGTGGGCAACCTGCGCATGCGTGGGCTGCTGGAAGTTGCCCGCGAATACCAGATTGAAAAGTCGGTGCATCTGCCGGAACCCAATGAGCGCAAACGGTATGATTTGGGGTATGCGACAGCCAACGAACTGTTGGATCAGAACCCTGAAATCACAGCGCTTTTTGCGATAACGGATACGGCAGCCATTGGTGCGATGCATGCGTGCTTTGACCGTGGTTTGCGCGTACCGGAGGATGTTTCCATTCTCGGGTACGATGGTATCCCGATCAGCAGCATCACCTCTCCGCAGCTCTCCACCATCCAGCAGCCAATTGCTGAGATGGGCGCGTCTGCGGCCCGCTATATCATTGAAAAGATACGCAATCCTTCCAGCAAGCGCCTGCATGAGACCAAGCCCGTTGAGTTGAAACAACGGCGTTCCGTTTCCCATCCCCGCAAGGGATCCCTTCCTCTTTCTACAAGCGCTGCCTAAAGCGCCAGCCTTCTTCCCGGACAAGAAGAACAAGGAGTTTCAATTGAATATTTCCGCAGCCCCTCTGTCTTTTTCTGAGGCAACATCAGCAGATATCGCAGAGCTGGTGAAGCAGCATGCGCCTGTTATCCGGTTTGATGACAAAGAACCTTTCCTCCCGTCTGCACTGGGATATACGCTTTACGATCAGGACGGTGTTTCCGTCTCAAGTGCCCAGAAAATAAAGCTAAACGGCGCTGCGCTTGCTATTGAGTATGCCATCTGGTGGGACTGGGATATCCAACACCTTTACGAGCTGGAGCACATCTGGGTGTACCTCTCCGAAGCGGGTGAAGTGGTGCGTGTAGAAGGCAGCGCCCATGGCTGTGCGGGGGAATTGAGCTCTTGGAACGGTCAGGTGCCGATGGAAGAAGGGCGTGTAACCCTTTATTCTGAACCAGGAAAACACGCTTTTGCGGCAAGTTCTGAAGCGCTGCGGTCCAACTTTGCGATAACGACCATTTGCTGTGGTGAGCGAGCAGGTTCCGGGACTATTCTAGTGCAGGATATGTTTGCCGCGGAGCTGGCAGATTTGAAGCCTTATGATCATCATGTCGCGCGTAAGTATATGGAATCAAAAGCTTTCAAGCCATCCTATCATTTCGATCAGATCTTCGATCTGCGCTCTGTTGAGATGATGCCTTGGGAAGAGCTGAAGGCTTCTATTCCATCTCGGGTTCGCGCTGTTGTGAAAGAGCTGCGCAGTGAGGCGAAAGGCGTGAAGGCGGTGTTCCTTGATAGCGGGGATACTTTGATTGACGAGAGCTCTCAGATTTTTGTTGAGGGGGAATTAGTGCTCTCGGCAGAGCCAATCCCGGGTGGGGACAAGCTAGTGGACTGGCTCAAGGAGCGCGGCTACATGGTGGCGCTGGTGGCTGATGGTCTGGTTGAGAGCTTTGAGAACGTCCATAAGGCTATGGATTTCTGGCATAAATTCGATGCGCGCTCCATCTCCGAAGCCGTGGGCTGCCATAAGCCCGATCCGCGTATGTTCCTTGAAGCGGTGAAGCTTCTGGGGCTTGAAGAACAGGACTATGCAGGCTGCGTCATGGTGGGGAATAACCTTGAACGTGATGTGGCAGGAGCGAACCGGTTGGGGATGAAATCTGTCTGGATCAACTGGACCCCGCGCTATCCAAAAGAACCTGCCAATCAGGATGAAGTGCCGGATTACACAATCGGCCTTCCGCACCAGCTTCTGGACGTGCTTGAAGAGATTGATGCTAAAGCATAAGGTCTTGCATTAACAGCATAATTTTGAATAACCGAAAGCCGCTGAAGCCATTTTCTGCGGCTTCTTGCATGAAATACCCCAAACGCTACATCATTGTTTTCATTGCAATTTTCGCCGCCTTTTTTCCGCTCAAGTGAGCGCCATGGACGGTACCGTGGTATTGAAAGTTGGTGTGCTCACCGGCCAGTGCCAGGCATTTGCCGACAGGTTCAGATAACACATTGAAATCATAAGGATTACAGCCGACTTTGGCGTAGGAGAAAGCGCCTTTGGTGAAAGGATCCTGCGACCAGCGGGTTGCGATGTAGTGACGGGGATCCGGCGTGTCTGCGCCAAACATAACACGCACCGCTTTCATAGCATCTTCAAGCATATAGTCGTGATCCATGGTCTCGATCATACGGGAATAGTTGCCGAAGCTGAGCGCGGTGAGTACGTTTGCGTCGATAAAGGGCTTATGATTGAGAAAATAATTCCAGCGGCCCTGCGTTTGCGTCATTAAGCCAAAATATTGAGTGTTTTCAGGCCAGTGCAGGTCGTCGAATTTCATTGCGACTTTTGTGACGTCTCCCATACCAACGCGTTCAATTGCGTTCCTATGTGTTTCGGGCAGCGGCGGGATGAACTCAATGTCCTCAGACTTGAGCACCCCGAGCGGTGCCGTGACAATCACAAAATCACTCTCAAAAATCTCCCGGTCGGTCTGTACGAACACGCCCGCGCGATCATGGTACGCGATGCGGCGGACAGGTTTGCGCGTGAGTATCGCGATACCATGGGTGAGCGGTTCCAAAAGCCGGTCGTACCCATCTACCAACACCACATCCTCGCCCTCGAACATGTCATCCTGACTGAAGTACATGGCTGAGAGCTCGTTGACCGGGCTGCCGGTGTCGAATTCGGTATAGGCGGAGGTCATCCACTTGAACACCGGATCGCGGGACATCTTCGGTGCAATATGTTCGAGCGCTTCAGAAAGGGGCATATCTTTCGTCATGCCGTTGCTGATCAGATTCAGCATCTCATAGTGCTCTTCACCCATCTTCGAGATCATCTCGTTGGAAACCGTCTGGCCGCGATGGTCATAGACGGTGAAGTTGGAGTCCTTGGTCACGAAGGTTTTTTGGCCCATCTGATCGGCAAGCTTCATGATGGGGTTATCATCCGGCCCGTGGATCCAACCAGCCCCTTCTTCGATGGGAACGCCAAGCGCGCGGTTGGTGCGGATGCGACCGCCAATTTTGTTGCTAGCCTCCAGCACGAGCACGGTGTAGCCCGCATCCATCAGATCACGGGCGGCGGTCAAACCGGCAATACCAGCGCCAACAATGATGACGCTTTTGCCACTGGAGGACACATTGGGCTTGTTCAGGTTCAGCTCAAATAAGCTGGCAACCACAATAGAAGATGCTGATGTCTTTAGGAAATTCCGGCGGCTAATGCTGCGTTTACGGGGAGGAATGACCATGGGAAACACTTTGGTTTGAAAGAGATGCGCCTGCAACCTTGAGGTGTTTTATCTCCACCCACAAGGGAAACTCAGGGACAGCCCTAACAAACCGAGAAAGCGTCGAGACACTTTCAAACCTCTCAGAAAACCCTACGTTTAATCGCATTCACGCAGCATGCATAAAATAACTGATGCACCTCGGAAATCTCAATCAGAACGACCTTTGCTCGACTGTTTTTCTCAAATGGCTCAGACGTTAAAGCAGCGCTTCATTTCCAAGCAGTCTTCATGCATAGTTTCTGAGTTACTCCATGCTGCAGAGATCGGACCATGTTGCCAAAGGCGCGTCTTATAGACCCTCTTTCCATTTCAGTGCCTGAACAGGTGCAGACAAAGCATTTGCAGATCTTGAAGCCCGCCGAGAACACAGCGGCGCAGCTCGCTGAAGCCCGCGCTGAAAGTTTTGATGAGCTTTTGCCGTGGTTTCACGAAGTGATGGGAGACAGGGAACAGGAAGCCAGCCAGAGTTGGCAGGCAACACAGCTGGGTGAGCAAATACGATTATTTGACCTGAGAGAGCGGCTGCCTTTCAGCATCTTTCATGATGATAAGTTCGTTGGCTTTATTGAGCTTTTGCCGATCTGGCGACGCGGTCAGTTTCGGCTGACTTACTGGATACGTTCTCAGTGGGCTCGGCGTGGGTACGGTTCTGAAGCCGTAAGCGCGATGGTCGTGGTTGCTTTTGATGCATTGTCAGCGCGTCTGGTATCCACCGGGCATGCTGAACCAAACGAAGGTAGCGCACGACTTGCCCGAAAACTGGGGTTCAAGGAATTTGCCCGAACCCCGCTTGCCTGCGAGCTGCCCGATGGTTCTCTCGTTTCTGGAGTGGCCTACGCGCTTCAAAATGCAGACCACCTGAGAGTTCCTGAAGTTCGCTGGAGCTAAAGTAGCTACTCCACCGAGAACTTCCCCTAGCTATGTCCCGTCAGTTCGCAGCATTCTTGCCAGAGGTGGGTGTTATTTTGCACCTTTAGGATCCACGAGAGCGGGATGCCTTTGTCGGCGTCCAGACCGTGGATGGCACCGAGCACTGTGCCGATGAGGATGGAACGTCCGGCGCTGTCGCCGCCTGCCAGAATGTTGGTCTCAATGGCTTCGCGATAAGATGCCGTATTCTTCAGAATGTGGAAGCTGAGTGGGACGCCCATTTCAAGGTGGCAGGCGCGGCCTGTGGTCTCGCCGTAGCTGACGGAGTCCGTTTCTGTTGCCTCCAGCGCGGCTTTCAGTTTGCCCTGAATGTCAGGATGTGAGCTATCAGTCGCTGCTGCCAAAGCGTCCTGCAGCTCTTCGCCATTGACCACGCGGTCCAGAAGGTCTGCAAACACAAAGCCGTAGGCGACAGATTCCTCGTTGTCGTTGGTGGAGCGGATGATGGCCTCCACCTGATCCTGCATCTGATCACTCTGGTCGTAGGCAAACAACACTGCTGGGATTTTGGAGAGGGCCGGGAGCTGATCGTCATCAACACCGGAAGGCGTCAGCTTCTCACTGGCGATGTTTTCCAGCGTGCCACGGGTTGGGCGGTCGATGTAACCGTTGTAGGTGCCGCCAGCACCGAAATGCGCGGCAAAAGCCTGCTGAAACTCTTCCATCTTCAGGTGCTTGTCGTGTGCCAGCAGGTGCTGAAGTGCCAGATGCAGGTTTTCACCGTATTGGGTGAACTGACCATCCTGCCGGTTGGCATGGGCGAAGTAGGCAGGCACGCCCTCAAAGTAGGATGGTGTCAGCGGAACAAAGGCAGCGGAATCGTGTTGCTCCTGCGTGACATGGTGAATGCGCTCAACATCATAAAGCCAGTGCAGCCCAAGTGACGCCGCATCCGCAACAAATGCACCAAGAAGGCTGTGGGCCTTAACCGCATGCTGGCTCATTCAATTCTCCAATCACTACTCAAATTTTGAAGAGATAATAGGCAGAGCTCCCGTCAACGAAAAGCCCCTGTAACCCGTTTGTGATTGATCTTCCTATGACTTTGCTAGTCCGCAGAGCAAAGAGCGCTCTTGCTGGAGAAATGGATGAAGGTCATCTCAGTGCCCTGATAATCGCCCGAGCTGGTATGATGAGAGTCGTTGGTGAGGACAGTGATGGCTTTGGTCCAGAAGCTCTGGGCGCCTGCGTTTTTGGGCAGGACACGCACTTGCCAATCGCCGGGGTGTTGTTGCAGGCAGGCTTTTAACGCGGCTTGTCCCAGTCCTTGCCGTTTAAATTTGCCAAGAATGAAGAACTGGCCCATGTCGATGAGATCGGCGTCATAAGGATAGCGCCGGACCAGCGCGAACCCTGCGATCTCGCCGTTGCTCATGATGAAATAGGGGTGATGATCTGCCTGCCGGAAGTAGGCAAGCACGATGTTCTCGTCAAACTCAAACCGACCTTCCTGGGAGATCGGCCAGTGCATGTATTTTGACATGTCATAGAGGTAGAGCTGAAACAGGTTCATCAGCGCAGACACATCGGCCTGTGTCATCGGTTTCAGTTCAATGGACATCGCTCTTCCCCCCCGGCGCGCAGCACTGCGCTTCCCTAGCATTGATGATGAAGGGACGTCGAGGGGTATTGGAGTTTAAACCGGTGTGACCTTGCAGACGATGGGGCGGGTTGGTTCCAGGAAGAGGACGCCTTCCGGCTCCACCTTGTCGGCGTTGAGGATGTCGATGTCGAACTTGCTGACGATGCGGGCGAGGATGAGGGTGCCTTGCAGAATGGCGGAGCTGGCGCCGGTGCACATGCGCAGGCCACGGCCAAACGGCAGAAAGCTCTTCATAATGATGTGCTGATCCTTGCGCATGTAGCGCTCCGGATCGAACCGATCCGGGTTGAACCAGTACTGTTTGTGCCGGTGCACGATCCATGGAGAAACGGTGATCTGCGTTCCTTCCTGCAAATCCAGCTTGCCCAGCTTGAGCGGCCTGCTGGCGCGGCGGGTCAGGTGTGGGATCGGCGGGTAAAGGCGCAGGATCTCGCGGAACACATTGCGGGTGTATCTAAGGCGGGAGAGCTGCTCAAAGTGAATGTCATCATGCCCGGCGACCTTGCGCACTTCTTCTCTGATCTTCTGCTTAGCCTCAGGGCACTGGGACAGCACAAAGAATGCCCACATCAGCACGGCGGCGGCAAGCTCCTGACTGTTCAGGATGGTGGTGACGTGGTCAATCAACTGCTTGCGGGTGAAGGGAATGTTGGTTTCAGGAGAACGGGCGATGAGGAACTTGTGCAGGAAACTGTGGTGGGAGAAGCTGTTGCTCTGGATGTTGCCATCAATGAGCATGCTCACCAGATAGCGCAGCTGCTGCGCGGCATACATGGCCGTTTGCGGCAGCTTGGGCAGTTGCCAGGCAACGCCTTGCTCAGCCGTTTCGCGGATCAGCTGAGAGATGCGCAGCTCAAAATCGCGGGCGTGGGAGTTGATCTCCTTGAATACGTCTTTGGGCAGCTCGTTGGAGAACAGCATGCGATACGCGATATCTGCATTGAGACGGCGAAGCAGCAAAGACAGGTCGATGACCCGGTTTTCGTTCTGAATTTCTTCGCAGTAATCGCTAAACCGGCCAATGGAATCCTGAATATGCTCAAAGTTGACCTGCTGCGTGCGCATGGTGCCGATGGGGCGGATCATGTCGCGCTGGTCCAGACAGCGGTTGTTGCTGGTTACGATCGGGTGGTCACCCAGCAATGGGCGCAGCAGCTCGATCATGCCTTCCGCTTTGACGAAGATTTCGGGCTTTTCTTCAAAAATAACGGAGATCAGATCAGGGTCGTTGACCAGATAGTTGGTGCGGTCAGAGGTAGAGATATCAACGACATCTGCTTTGTAAAGTTCTTCGGGAAGGTGCTTTAGGAGGTTTGTTTCAACGCCATCAAAATCCCCCGTACCTTCGGTGTAAGGGTGAGGTGCCGGGGGGCGATATAAGCTGTTGTTTGTATCCATAGAGCCTGACTCGATTGCATCATACTGGTCACATCGAGGGTCCTCGCGGGATTGACCCGATGGCGGAGTGTAGCCGCGGCCTTTTTAATAATTCGCTGAAATAAACTTCGGATCATATTGAAAATACAATGCAATTGCTGGTGGTCCTGAAGGGGCGGATGTAACCGTAAAACTGCATATCTGCCATGCAACGGGGTATCTTGACAGTTTGACTTGATTTCATATATTTTGAGTTCAAAATAAATAAGAGATAAGTGTATGAATGTTTCCCCACGAACCTATGGCTACCTGCTGCGGATCAGCATTTCCTTTTTTATGAGCCTGTTGATGTCCTTCGCCATGCTGGTTTTGAACCTCGGGTTCGTCGAAAACTTTATGGCCCTGTGGTTCAAGTCCTTTTCCGTCGCGTTTGCTCTGGCCGTGGTCATCAGCTCACTGGTCTTCCCGTTTGTGACTGTACTGCTGTCCAAAGTCGTGCGTGTATGCGACGAACCTGCTGAGCTGCACGAGGCACCAGAAGGCTGCTGATTGTGCGGCCATCAGTTCGGCAAGATGTACTCATCCTGCGTGGCAATAAATGCATCAAAGGTTTGCGAGTGGTAGACCTGAAAACAACCGTAGCTCTGTGAGACCTCTCCGCTTTTCATGATCCCGATGAACTTCTGTGCTTCCTGAAGCATGAGAACGACCGTTTCATAGTAGGGATCGTGTGTCATTTCTAACGTATACTCATCCTGCATAATCATGTAGTGGCCCTTGCCCGCGAAGGAAAACGCCCGCTTTGACAGCGCCAGATCATTGGCAAGCGAGCTGCCTGGATCGATGGCTATGAGGCAGGAGATCAGGGCAAAGTCTTTCAGAGAACTTCTGGCTACAGCAACGTTTGGATCCAGCTGATCAGCAGAGACAGCGCTGGCTGAGGGCAGAGCGAGGGAGAGAAAAACCAATAGCCGGAAAAGGTGTTTCATTCTCAAATCCTTTGGTTTCAGCCGCTGTTGAGCTATCGCAAACGTAACCAGAACCGGCGCAAAAGCGCTCTCACTTCCGCAAAACTATGCCGCCTAAACGAACTGTGATGCAAAAATAGCTGCTCTGCGTTTTTTGCATTTGCTTTGTGATGCATCAGAGTATACGTGCATTATTAATGTCGGTTGGCATTCAGAATTACTTTTCAGCACATTTCCTCCCTCTTCATTCGCTTTCTGGTTCGTCTCCGTAAGCGGATTTGTGCTGCTAGCAAGGACAAAAAATGGCTCAGTTCCTCAGCAAGCGAAACATGGGTATCGCGCTTACAATCCTGTCTACGCTCATCTTCGCGATGCAGGATGCGATCACCAAGCAGCTGGTGTCAGATCATCCGGTCTGGTTCATCATGATGGTGCGTTTCTGGGTTTTGCTGGCGATTGCTGTTGGTTGGGCCATGATCAGCGAGCAGGGGCTTTACAATGTGGTGCGCACAAAGCGCCCGGGCCTGCAAATCTTCCGCGGCCTCTTACTGTTTGCCGAAATCTGCCTGATTACCTTTGCCTTCAGCATGCTGGGGCTGGCGGATGTGACCGCAATCTTTCAGGCCCATCCGTTGATCGTGACTGGCCTTGCTGCTGTGTTTTTAGGTGAAACCGTTGGCTGGCGCCGCATTACGGCAATGGTGTGCGGCATGGCGGGCCTGCTGATCATGTTGCAGCCGGATGGCAACATTGGTGGATGGGGCGCTGTTGTGGCTTTGGCCGCGTCCGTCAGCTTTGCGCTCTACCAGCTGTTCACCCGCCTTGCGAGCCAGGATGACAGCGCGCTGACTTCTTTCCTTTACGTGGGCATTGTGGGCACGGTGCTTTCCACCATCATCGGCTCCCAGTACATGATGGCGTTTGATGAGGTGGAGTGGCTTCTGCTGCTTGGCATCTGTGCCACGGGAACCTCCGCGCATTTCCTGCTGATGAAGGCCCTTTCGCTGGCACAGGCAAGCGATATCCAGCCGTTCAACTATTTGCAGCTCGTCTGGTCCATCCCCATCGGTTTCATCGTGTTCGCTGATCTGCCGGTTTGGAGTACAATCCTTGGCGCGATCATCGTTGTTGGCGCAGGCCTGTTCTCGCTCTCCCGTCAGCGCATCCGCGATGCTGAAAAGGCAGCAGCTGACGAGCCGGAAGCGGCTGAGAAGGTGGCTGTCAGAGCTGACTAGAATGTGTTTGCAGGTTCTGCGATAGTTCGTGTAATCAGAGCTTAGAGCCTGTGGCCTCGCGCCAGAAAACGCAGAACCTCGCCATTGGTGGGCCAGCTGCGATATCGCGGGGCCCTGTCATCTGGCACAGGCATGCAGTCATTCTTGCCAAGGAAATGCGAGCCGACCAATTGCCCCGCTTTGCTGAAAAGCTCCAGATTGGTACGGAAGAGCGTTCGCCTCACAGGCACCACCGTCGTTTCCGCCAGCACCTTGCCCGCATCAATCCTCTGAATGCTCTCATGCAGGCTCACCGTAAAGGCCTGCTCATTTTCCATGATCGCATGAAAGACCGGATCCGGCCCTTTATAGATCGGCAGTTTGCCCGGGTGGATGTTGTAGGTCTTGCCCGCGAAGCGCTCATAGAATGCTGCATTCAGGATCTGCCCCAGATGTACTGTGAGGGTGATATCCGGCTGGCAGCTCTCTATGAAATCCAAAGTTTGTGGGGCACTTACATCCGTTGTGTGCAGGATAGGGCATTGCAGGCTGTGCGCCCAAACGCTCATGCTCTTCCATTTTGGGACGTGAGGTAGCCGGTAAGCAGGCTTGGTGATTGCACCCAGATAGCCTGCATATAGCGGACCAGAGCGCAGGATCAGATCTTTATAGGCCCGCCAGTCATCCCGTTTGCCAACGACAGAGGTACACTTCACCAATCCTGCGATCTTGATCTCAGGGTGAGCCAGCAATGAATGCAGGGCCGCATCTGTGTAGACACTCGCGTTGGAAATGAGACAGATCTGCACTGCACCCCCTCAAACTACATAAAGTGATCGTAGGTTACGCCCATCTTCCGCGCCTTGGCCATGCGTGGTGGCTCCATGCGCTTCAAACGTTGCTCAGCATAGGCGGTGGAGAGGATCTTCTTTGCCGTTCCCTTCGCAGCCGCTTCCAGCCCCTCAGCATTATAAAGCGTGCCGCGCACCTGAATGGTGGCTTTGAGCGCCTCCACAAACTTACGGAACACATCTGGTTCTGGCGGCGTCGCGGAGCGCCAGAATTCTTCCCAATCGCCCTGATGGGTCAGGCCGTCCATATCGTAAATGGTTGGCAGAATGCAGCAGGTCGGTACGCCGTACTCCAGCGCCTCAATACCCGCTGAACTGTTGATAGTCAGCATGCCAAGGGATGGTTCTGCCAGCTCTTTGATCGTCCGCCCATGAATGAGCTGGGTCCGACCCTCAACCCCATGTTTACGGCTTGCCTCAACGATGGCGCGGGAAAGATCCTTGAAGCGGTACTCCAGCGGATGGCTTTTGAACAGCAGCAGCGTCCCATCCGGCGCATTGCGTGCAAAGGAGGTGATGACTTTCTCAATCGCCTCATAGATGCTGCCAAACGGGGAGTGGTCCCTGATCTGAAAATCACCATTCAGTTGCAACGCGAACAGATAGTAAGGCGTGCCGCTTTGCTTCAGCTGCTCCCAGATCACCTCAGCTTCCTGCTGCCGTGTCTTGGCCTGGATCCGCGCCTTCAGCCAGCCACCATAAACCTGTGTGCGTGGCTCCGTGCGGTGATTGCGGTAATGCGGAAACTTGCGAGCGTGCAACGCGTTGTAGAAGGTGAAACCCAGCTCCTGCAACACAATCTGCTTGTAACTGCCCGGATAAACTACAGCACTGCTGTCCTCTTGCGCAGGCGTTTCCAGTGCCATCAACTCCTGCTTGCTCTGCGGGAAGTGCGAGAGCGCGGAACAGCCGCCAAATTCCACCGTCATCCAGTCAGGGCGCAGATAGCCAAGCTCGGTGGCGATGATGTTCACATCCAACCGCTTGGCAACGCCAATGGCCACCTTGTGATAGTAGCGTCGATCTCCATGCAGCAGAATGTCCGTCACGCCATGCGCAACGATAAGTGCTTCCAGAAACAGCTCCCAGTTCTCTTCCGGCTCCGCAAAGTGAATGGAGTCAGTCTGCTCCCAGTCATGCACATCACTGCCGCAAAAATGCACCTTCAGCGTCTTCGCACCCAGTTGCTCCAGGTGGTGCGCAGTGCGTGCGTAGTATTTGGAAAGAGGCCCTTGCAGCAGCAAAATGCAGCGGTTGTTTTCTGAAGTCATTTGTCACTCCAGTAACAATCATCTGGAATAGGAGTACCCGCAGCCTTGGCCTGCGCCAGACGCGGGGGTGTTTCAACATAAGCGCCATGCCCGTTGACGCCGTCATTCAATATGCGTTTCACAAACTCTTTTGCAGCCAGCTGCCTGCCTTCCGGATTGAAAAAGCTTCCACGCACCTGAATGGTATGTCCCATGAGCTTTTCCAGATCGTGATAAAGGTCAGCATTCGGCTTTAAAGGTTCCTTCCAAAACTCACCCAAAGAGCGCTGATCCGTCAATCCGGCAATATCATAGACGGCGGTGCCCATCGCCTTCACCGGCACGCCGATACTGAGGGATTCCATGCCCACCGTACTGTTCACCAGCACGCAGCCACGGGAGTGCTTGAGTAGCTTTCTCAGGTTTCCGCCATCGATGATGATAGTTCGGTCCTGGCACCCGAACTCAGCTGCTACATCCCGGATAACTTGCGGCCAGTTCTCCACGTTGTTGTCAAACGGATGAAGCTTAAACACCAGCTTGTTGTCAGCAGGCGCACTTTCCGCAAACGTGCTGAAAAGCTCCCGAATAAAGCTGGAAAGGTGCTTGTAAGGCGAGTGGTGCCGGATCTGATAATCCCCCTGCATCTGCATAGGAATCACAAAGTAGTTGGCATGCTCCTCAACAAGCCGCGCAATTGTCTCTTCCGCTTCCACGCCAAGCCGCTTCTGACGCATCAGTCGCGGGATGTAACTGAAGTAATCACGAAACGGATGATAATACCGGTCACGCTGATAAAATGGGTAGAGATAAGGAAAGAACACCGGAATGAGGTTGCAAATCACCTCATTGGTCGCTTCCTGCAAAAAGGCATGCGGAAACCGCCCCGCCGCCCGAAGGCCTGGCAGATTTGCTGCACATTTCTGAATTTGCTCAGGATCGTTGGGGAAGTGAGAATAGACCCCCATCCCGCCACGCTCCAGCGTGATCCAGTCTGGCCGCATATACCCAAATTCATAGGCAAAGGTGTTGATGCCGCGCTTCATGGCAACATCATGCGCAATACGATGATAAGGCCGCCGATCCGCATAATAGAGGATGTCCGTCACCCCCTTCTCATCAATCAGCTTCTCAAGCCTGGCCCGCCACGACTTCAACCGCCCCCAATAATTCTTCGCGCCCAACCCAACACGAAAATACCAGTCACTCAGTGAAAAATTGACAACAGTATAAGCAACGCCCTGCGCCTCAAACTCCTTCACCAACGCCCGACAAAACCCGGATGGATGAGACTGCAAAATAAGAACCGACCGCCCTGACATAGAAACAATGCTCACTACTTAAGTTGATTCTTACGATGTTGTGCCAGTGCTTCTTCTACTGAGTCAAACATAGTCAATTCGCCATTATGTAAGAGGCAAGCACTATCGCAGAGCTTTTTTATTGTTCGTTCTGAATGTGAAATCATGATTATATTTGCGTGTTTGAGTTTAGTTTCGAAAACTTCATCACACTTCCGCTTAAAACGCCTATCGCCAACGGCGGTTACTTCATCTATCAAATAGCATCTGAAATTAATAGCCATACTAACACCAAATGCAAGACGAGCTTTCATCCCACTAGAGTATGTTTGGATGGGTAGTGCCATTGACGGCCCAAGTTCAGAAAAGTCTTCAACAAATTCAACCATCCGTTCTGTGTCCTCGCCATACATGCGAGCAACAAAACGTACATTTTCAATACCAGTCATCTTGCCAGCAAAACCACCGCCAAAACCCAGCGGCCAAGATACTTTTACATTTCGTTTAATTTTGCCGCTGTCAGGAAGCTCTGCTCCTGCGATGAGACGCATCAAAGTAGACTTACCTGCACCATTATGGCCCAATATGCCTATATTTCGGCCTTTGGGAAATCGGGTTGTTAGTCCATTTAGAACTGTTTTAGTGACGCCCTTAAGACGATAAGATTTCCGGACATTATGGAACTCAATCATTAGAAAGACTTCTTTCTATAGAGGCGCTCTCCGAAAAATCCAAGCAGCAGCAAAATGATAACACAAGTTAATAAATAGGACTTACTCAAAACGATACTGTTATAATTACCGTAATATCCTTCTCTAAACCACTCTATTCCATGGAGTACAGGGTTCCACGATAATAATTTCACAATATGTGTTGGAAAGTCACTCGGAACATAAAATATTCCAGAAAGAAAGAAAAGCGGCCTACTTATTATTGATTCCAATTGCTTCCAAGTCGGCCATAGTCTGAATAGTACCGCATTAGTTGTGCCAGCACCTAGGCCAAGTAGCGACAAAACAATGAAAGCTATTGAGCATTCTTCGGCGTAAACTGGAAGTTGGGCCCCATCACCCCAAACAATAAGCGAAAAGAATAAAATAATAATCATTATATATGTAAGGGTGACCAAAATATATTTGGATATCAAAATATCAATCTCATTGACAAGTGGATAACTTAGAAGCCCTTTACTGGTGTTTACAGCCGTCATAAGAGAACCGGCTAGTTTGGAATAGGTTTGGAAAGGCAAGATTCCTGTCGCAAAAAACAGGGCAAAACTAGTTCCAAACGCAGGGGACCTCCCAACGGTGGAAAAAATTAGGACTAACACCAGTGTGCTCAGAGCTGGGTTAACAATCGCCCATAGATAACCGAGTTGAGTGTTACCAAATGCAGTTCTAGTTTCTCTTAAAACAAGTGCTCCGATGACGCGAGCTTGAACGGTCAGTACGTTATCCATAGCAGTTAGATTACTTCAAGTGATCTCTGATCGAATAAGTGATTACTGTACCAAGAGCCCAGATAGCAAGTAAGCCTAGGAATAAAATGAAGGAGTTGATTATACGACGTGGATAGATTGCGTCTTGTGGCTTCGATGGAGGATTGAAGACAGCAAGATATCTTTGTTGGCGATCAGCCTCGGCGCGGGAACGTTCCAAGCCAGCGAGTGCTGCAGTATAAGCCTGTTGCGCGAATTCCTGTTCAACAACTAGTTCTTCATAGTTTGCCAGCAAAGCTGAAAGAGAAGAAAGTCGGTCCGATCCCGCTGTTGTGTCTTGAATTTGGGTTGGACTATTTCCACTAATTTCGTCACGTTTACTAAGTATCTGTTGGATTAAAACTTCTTCTTGTTTACGAAGTTGACGAATCGTTGGAGAGCTTTCATCAATCGTCCCAACAAGAGTTGCCAAACGTGATCTTGTGTCCAAAAGCTGCTTCTCTAGCCCTGCAATAAGTTCAATTTGGACTTCAGCATTTTTAGTTGGATCAATGGAACTCTCTGTACTTCGAAAGTCCTTCATTCTCATACGAATGATTTTTAGGCGTAGTTCTGCACGCCTAACTTCTTCTTCTGCAAATCGAACGGCATCTTTTCTTGCATTCTGAGAAAGTGTATTTACGAGCTCAGCTCCATAAGAAAGGATTTTGTTGGCAATGTTTTCTGCCATATCAGGTGAGAAAGCTTGAACTTCAACCTCTATAATACTCGAGGTGTTGTCGAAGCTAGTTGAGATCATTCCTTGCCAATATGATACAAGCTCTTCAATAGAAATCTCTTGATCCAGACGATAAATGAAATCGACAGAATCTTTGCTAAAGTGGTCTGAAACGCTCAAATCAACATTTAACCGCTCAACAACCTCTCGGCCTTCTAGGTAATCCATCAGGATAAAAGAATCCGTAGTAGTTGTACCAACACTAGCTAAGCCTGTTAGCGCACCAAGAAAATCGCCTCCTGCAGAGGTTCCATCCATTCCTCTAACCGAAAAGCCAATTGTCGAGGAATATCTATCCGATGCAATTATTAGGAAATATGTTGCACCCAGTAAGCTAGGTAGAAGCACCATTAACATAAATGAAATAGCTAAAATTTTTCTTCTTATCTGCTGAGGTCTTAGGGTCCGAAGATTGAATAGACCACTAGCATCTGTGGTCTTTAAAGGGGTTACATTATCAACTGGTAGTGGGACAACTGAAGCCGGCTTTTTTGGGATAGGCTTTTTCTTGGTTGCGGTACTGTTTGCCTTTCCCTTAACCGCCTTTTGAACTTGCTTGGTTTTATTGGCTTCTGCAGCATTGGCTGAGGCAGGACGAATTTCGGCAACCTTTGCGGTAGTCCCTTTTTCCATAGCAAGCTTTTACCTTTTGTTCCTAAAGGATAGCTGAGAGTTTAAGCTAAACCCTCTAGTTGAAGCAGAGGATATATCCCGAATCATAACATGAAGGTTACGATTGAGAATGTAATTTAGGTTTTATAAACTAAAAAAATTAGTTTTTATCATGTCTTCCTGACTTAGAAAGAGTTTACAGCTTTTCCAATCGCAAGAGTTCCACTCAGAATTTTGATAAACTTATTAAGTTCTGCCCCGTAAGCGCTTGAGACGTAAACAACGTCTTTGTCTCTCAAAGTGAACAGCTGGCCTTTGAAGTATGAGCGGGCGTCTCTCATGTTTAAACGGTAGATCACAGGAACCTTGCCTGAGTTTGAGTCACGATACTCCGTTTTAAGTTGTGCAATTACCTGAGAATCTTCATAGCGGAATACGAAGAGTCCTTGAGAGTTTGCTGCATTCTTATCCAAACCACCAATGCGGCCTAATGCTTCAACAAGTGAGACGTTGGATGCCTGTAGTGGGTACTCACCAACTTTTGGCACGGCACCAAATGCTGTAAACGTCTGCGGATCGTGCGTTACAAAAACACGATCGCCGGGACGCATGTAAACATTCTCACCATTGTTGAGGAAAACGTTGCTCAGGAGCTGTTTTGCTTGTCTGCCATTTCGGGAGACTGAGACATAGCTTTCTGTTGCTGGTGACGAATTGCCTCCAGCATTAGCGACAACATCAAGCAGTTTTTTGCCGCCAAGATCTAATGGATATTGGCCCGGCTTACGAACGGCACCATTCACAGTCACGAGGCTGCTGGCGTTTTGCTTCAGAGTAACGATCACTTGTGGATTGGTGGCTTTGCGATCGAGTGCCACCTGGAGCGCTTCCTGAAGCCGCTCAACAGATTTACCTCGTGCATGCACCTTGCCGACGTATGGGATTGTAATCGCGCCACTTTGATTGACCATGAACGGACCAAGCTCTACGCCGCCTGCCTGACCAGTTGGTGTAAACAGGCGATCATTGCCTTGTTCCCAAACGACTACTGAAACAGTATCGCCGATCCCAACAATATGCTTAGGCGCCCATTTCCCGCCAGTAAATACCTTCGCCAGACCGTTCGGTTGGTAAGCTGAAAGGACTGAGGTAACATTGTCATCCAAATCAATCAGATGATAGTCGAAAGGCTCGGCACGCCGATCAGACGAAGCTGCTTGGATTTCAGAGGAAACTGGTCCTGCAGAAGGAAGCGCTGCGCATCCAGCTAATAGAGCGAGAAGAGGTGTAACGACGGCTGCAGATTTAAAGAATCGAGACTTATCTGAGATCTTGTTTGCATTCGCTAAACGACTAGAAAACTTCATAAAACTCTATCCACGTTTCCGTCAAAATCGAATTGAGATTGTAATAAATACTCAGTCCATATATGAGGGCTTTCATACCCCATTTGGAGCAAAAAAACAAATGCGTATGCCCGAGCAGATGCAACTGGCTGTTGTTTTCTATGGAGAATGCGGTCATAGCTGTGCGCAGTTACAAGACCGCGTTGGAAATTAACCATCTGTTTGCCATGAATGGCGAGGTGTGGGTGTCTGGAGGCTGATTCACCATGTTCAAACCCAAGTCGATTCTCATCACTGGTGCTAGTTCGGGTTTAGGGCGGGCTATTGCGCTGGGTTATGCTGGGGCAGGTGTAACGCTTTGTTTGACAGGGCGAAATGAGGAGCGGTTGGGGGAGACTGTGCGGGCTGCGGAAGAACGTGGCTGCCGGGTGCTTTGGAGACCGCTGGACATTTGTAATGCGCAAGCTGTTCACAGTTGGGTCGATGAGCTGGAGCAGGAGATTTCACTGGATCTGGTGATTTCCAATGCGGGCATTACGGGTTCTCATGGCATTGACGGTTCTGTTGAAACTGCTGAGACGGCGCATGCACAGATTGCGACGAATCTTGGTGGAACAGTCAATTTGCTCACGGCCGTAGCTCCTTACATGCAAAAGCGCAAAAACGGGCGTATTGCTTTGATCAGTTCGCTTGCTGGAATGCAACCTATTTCGGATGGCCCTGCTTATGGGGCCTCAAAGGCGGGCATTATTGCTTATGGGGAAGCAATGCGCGATCACTTGCATAAGTGGGGAGTGTTCGTTTCTGTGATTTGCCCCGGTTATATTCTCACACCGATGGCAGATCAGTTTAAGAGCTGGCGCCCCTATGAGTTCACTGCGGAACAGGCGGCGGCAAAGATCAAGAAGGCGATTGCGCGGAAAAGAGCGTTTTATGCGTTTCCGTGGCAGCTTGCTTTGAGCATTCGGATTGGAAAACTGCTGCCATGGCAGTTGCGGCGGCTTGGAAATCAGCGCTTCAATTATCAGCGCTGATTCAAATAGTTAGTGCGAATTAAGCTGACATGACTTGTTGAATAGAGATGGGGTTGCTGTTGTAAGTCGCCATCTCTTCATTCACCAGCTGAATTGCCTGGTCCAGCTGCTCCTCGGTGTGCTCTGATGTAATAAAGAAGCGCAGACGAGCAGATTTTTCCGGCACTGCTGGATAAATGATTGGCAACACGTTTAGGCCGCGATCCAACAGTCGAGCTGCCAGAACGGTTGCCTTCAAGGAATCACCAACCATAATTGGAACCACAGCACAGCCCTGGCTTACACCGGTATCAAGATTTGCCGCTTGTGCTTTTTCCAGGAAGTATTGACCATTGGATTGTGCTGCTTGAACACGTTCTGGCTCTGCTTCCATCAGGCGAATGGCTTCGCATACGGCTGCGGCAATTGGTGGGGCGATGCCAACGCTGAACACAAAGCCGGAAGCGGTGAGCTTCAGATAATCAACCAGATCACTACAGCCGGCGATATAACCACCACATCCGGCCAGTGTCTTGGAGAATGTGCCCATCCAGATGTCGACGTCTTTTGGATCAGTCTGGAAGTGCTCAGCGATCCCGCGACCCGTCTTACCAAGAATGCCGATGGAGTGCGCCTCATCGACCATGAGCCACGCACCATACTTTTTCTTGATCTCGATAAGGCGTGGCAGATCCGGATAATCACCATCCATGGAGTACACGCCTTCCACCACGATCAGAACGCGTGGGTGCTTGTGCGCGCGCAATTCCAGAATATTTTCAAGGGCATCCAGATTGTTGTGCGGGAAGGACTGGCGCACAGCACCGGAGAGTTTGGCGCCGGTTACAATGCTGTTGTGGATGTAGCTGTCGTGGATAATCAGATCATCCGGCTGCATTAGCTGGCCGATACTGGTGACGTTGGTGGCATGACCGCTGACAAATGCAACAGAGCTCTCGACACCATGCATCTTCGCAATGAGTTCTTCCAGCTCTGTGTGGATCACCCGCTCACCAGCTACAACCCGGCTTGCGCTGGCGGAGATGCCATAGTGGTCAACGGCAGTTTTTGCGGCTTGCTGAACCTTCTCGTGGCCGTTCAATCCGAGATAATCGTAGGATGAGAAGTTAAGGTACGTCTCTCCATCAATCTGGGTTGTCGCCCCGGCACGTGCTTCATGGGCGCGGAAAAACGGGTTGTTGATCTGCAACAGATCAGCCGCGGCTTTTTGAAGGCGAATTTCTTTGAAACCCGGCAAGTCAGCAAATTTTGGAGCGATTGCCTGTGTCTGAGCTGGTTTGGTTGCCTTTGGCTTAGGAGCAGACGACTTTGAGCGCCGCACAGCGCTCAAAGCATTTAAACGGTCGTCTTTGCTCAGTTTTTTCTTTTCTGACTTGGCCATTAATTCAAAATTCTTGCGCTCTTGTCTTGATGGGTATCGAGGATCTCGCGCACGCTCGATTTTTGAGCGTCATCGAGATCATCAGAAAGGTGCTGGCTTGCCAGAACGTTGTGCGAGCCATCCTCAGAAGAGGCATCACCACCTTCACGTTTGCGGAGTTTTTGCAGAATCTGAGCTGCAAAATCATCCAAGCATGTCCCGCCAGAGATAGAAACCAGCGGAATCTCCAGATTGAAACGCTTCTGGATACCCATTCGCAGTTCCAGCCCCATCAACGAATCCATACCGAACTCGGCCAGTGGGCGCTGATGAGAGATGTCTTCCGCAGGAAGGCGTAGGATACGACCAATTTCACCGGCAAGAATATGCGCGACAACGTCTTTGGCTTCAGCATCAGACTTGCCTTCAATCAGTGAAAGGATGTCTGTTGCTCCATCACTGTCGCCATCAACGTCAGTGCGGCCCACGATCTCCTGAAAGAGAGGCTTGCTGAGCAGGGACAGAGACTGATGTGCTGCTGCCCACGCGAAGCGGCCGATATGGACAACTGCACCTGGTGCAGATCCGTCATCCTGTTCCATCGCCAGCTTCAGAATATCCAAGCCTTCACGTGCTTTGATGGTTGCTTCACCAAGGTGGCGGGAAAGTTTGTCAGAAACATCTGCGTTTCTGGCAAGGAAGCCTACATCGCCGATCGCACCCCAGCCAACGGCTGTAGCAGGTTTGCCCACTTTACGGCGCGCTCTTGCGAGGCCTTCCAGATAACCGTTGGCCGCCACATAATGAGACTGACCCGGGTTACCAATCAGCGTTGTCGCTGAGGAGAACAGAATGAACTGATCAAGCTCATCGCCGCGTGTCAGCTCATCAAGCAGACTTGCACCCTGAACTTTTGGCTCCAGAACCTTGCGGAAGCGCTTTTCATCAAGTTGCTGAATGATACCGTCATCAAGCACCATCGCTGCATGGGTAACGCTCTTGATTGGCGCAGACTGGCGCAGCTCGGTCAACAGAGTGTTGATCGCAGCCCGGTCAGTTACATCACAGCTGACTGCAGAGACAGTAACGCCCTTGTTGGCAAGTGTCTCAAACAGCGTCTCATGCGCTTCACTGACGTTTGCAGAGCGGCTTGTCAGAGTGATACGGCGTGCGCCATTGTCCGCCATCCAGCGGCAGATCTCGAGACCGAAACCACCCAGGCCACCAATGACAACATGATGCCCATCAGCGGAGAACTCCAGAGGCTTGCGTTCCTGAGGGACGCGGACCTCTTCTGGCTGAGGAGGTGTAATCAGGATCTTCCCGATGTGGCCGGAGCGCTGCATCAATCGGAAGGCATCCTGCACGTTGCGACCTTCGAACACGCGATATGGCAATGGAGTGAAGGTGCCATCTTTGATCAGCTCAAAAACATCTTCAATCAGCTTACGGGCCAGATCACTGTCATGCAGAAGGATCTGATCCAGATCGATGCCGAAGTAAGACACATTGCGACGGAATGGGCGCAGGCCGATTTTGGTATTTGCGTAGTAATCGCGCTTACCAAGCTCAAGGAAGCGGCCAAATGGGCGAACAATGTTGATACTCGCTTCCATCGCTTCGCCAGCGAGGGAGTTCAGAACAGCATGAACGCCTTTCCCATCTGTGATTTCCATGACCTTGTCAGGGAACTCGAGACTGCGGGAATCGAGAATGTGGTCTGCTCCAAGCAGGCGCAGAATCTCACGTTTCTCTTCAGAACCCGCAGTTGCGATAATTTTTGCACCAACGTGCTTTGCGATCTGCAATGCAGCAAGGCCAACGCCACCGGCACCACCATGAATGAGAACCCATTGATCTTCTTTGAGTTCTCCAAGGTGAATGAGAGAGTAGTAAGCTGTCAGGAAGGCAACTGGATAGGTTGCAGCTGATACCAGCTCCTGGCTCTGATCAAGCTTTGCGACCGCGAACTTAGGACATGTTACATAAGAGGAGTAACCACCAGAAGTGAAGGCGACCACTTTGTCTCCAATTGAGACATCGCTCACATTCTCACCAACACGGGTAACCGTACCGGAGATCTCCAATCCCAGATTTGGACCGCCATATCCATCTTCAAGAGCTTCTTCAGGCAGCATCCCCAGAGTCCACATCACATCACGGAAGTTAAGGCCGGTTGCTGCAACCTTGATCTCAACCTGATCCTGTGTAGGCTCAATACGCTCCTGTCCACGCCAGTCCAGGTGGTTTAGGGAACCCGCTTCAGAGAAGTTAAGTTCAACGTTTTCTGCTGGTACCCAGGACGATTGGCCAAAACCAGATTTGACGCGTGAAACCACTTGATTTTCATGCGGTAGAAGAAGTTCGTTCTCCTGATTTTGTGAGAACACAGCTTCCAGAACATCTGAGGTAATGTCCTCTATGGACTTATCAAGCGCCACATCCAGTGTGAGTGGTGTAAGCTC
This sequence comes from Pseudovibrio sp. FO-BEG1, assembly GCF_000236645.1. Lineage (NCBI taxonomy): Bacteria > Pseudomonadati > Pseudomonadota > Alphaproteobacteria > Hyphomicrobiales > Stappiaceae > Pseudovibrio > Pseudovibrio sp. FO-BEG1. Next base: position 242,120 of record NC_016646.1, on the reverse strand, counting down.
TGGTGCTTCGTTTCCAAGCACACGTGCAAACGTCCATGCAGCACTTTGTACTGGCGCTTCCTGTTTTGAACTGTGACCACTGCCGCCAGGAGCAACGAATGTGAGCTGCCCAGCAAGCCCTGGATACGCTTTGACAAGACCGACGCAGGTTGCGCAGCGCTTCATCACCTGGTCGACAGGATTATCGCCAGTTTCAGCCAAACCATAAAGGTGGATGATCGTTTTCTGATCAGCATCGAGGAAAGCAGAGCCCGCCAGAGCAGTCTTCCATCCGCTCGCTTCATTCAGATCAAACTGATCGCTGTCAGCATCCAGAATGGTGACATTGCAAGAGGTGAGGCGTTCATCTGCTTTGATTGCCTTGGCGATCTCCTGTTCTTGCTTAGCATTGCCGGTAAGAACAAGGAGAGCATCACTATCTATCAGATCAAGAGGTGCATTTTGCTGCTGCTCAGCTTTAGAAGCGTTAGACGTTGCTTTTAGCAGAACAACGGAAGCCCCATCTTTCAGTGCTTCAATTGCAATTGGCGCCTCAAAAGACGTGTTACTGAACTGATCCAGCCAGTCATTGCTTGACTTGAGTGGGCCTACTGGGAACTCATCGGACAAAGAACCCACAAACCAGTCTTGAGACAAGCCAAAGGCAACGTCATGGAAGACATCGGTCAGAGGTTCAATCGCAAGGAACTGGCCACCTTCTGAGAGTGACTGCCCCAACTTATCGAAGAGCTGAGGCTCGCTCTGACATGCTGTGTGCAGCAGGCCAGAAGAGACGATAATGTCGAATGGCCCTTGTTCCAGGGCTGCTTCCCAAGTGTGACCGGCATCCAGATTGCTAGTGTCGAAAACAGTAATGTTCGGCTCGTCCAGAACACTGGCGGTCAAGCGCGCTGCACTTTTGTGAATGCTGTCCGCGATGGAAATGCGCGTGATCCGATTTGGAAGAAGCTGCTGAACATCCTTTGCCAGGTTCAGGCCAGAGCCGCTCAGGTCCAAAACGTGTAGTGGCGTGTTCAGATCCCAATCAGCAAGCGCAGTTTTCAACCATTGCGACACGCTTTTGCTGCGTGTTTGTGCTTCTGGTGAAGAGTACCAATACTGTTCCAACATCGCGCTGGAATGCTCGAGGTTTTCCTCATCAACAGCACCGCGTTGAAGGCTTTCAAGAACATGTTTGCGGGTGGTCGCAAGGATTGTGGCCGCAGCGATATCTTTTGGACTTTCCTCAAGCACACTTTCAACCAGCAAATCGAACTCTGGAAGTTCAAAATCGCTGTTCAAATCAAATCGACCTGCACCACAGTCAGTCGCCGCACCGGCTTCTTCCAGAATACTCAGAAGATTGATGAAATAGCGTCGGTGATTGAAAGGCAGGCTTTCGATAGTAACGGTCTGATCATCATCGGCGAATTTTGAGATGATATCGAAAGCCGTCCGCTGTGCCGCTGCGTTGAGCAGCAAGTAAGCTTCACGCTCTGCTTCGTCTTCAACGGTCCGGAACTTTTCAGCAACGTAATCCTCAATCGCAGGGAAGACGTGAGCCAGCTTGTTTGCTTGAGCTGATGGGCGACGCTGCAGAGCAGACTCTACGCGATAAATCAGATCAGAAGGATTGTCTTTTCTGCCGAGCTCGGTTGCTCTGAAACGCCCGCCTTTGATTGCGATGATGACGTTGTCATCTTCATCAAAGATCTGGAAATCTGCCAGAATTGAGAGATCAGATGCACGTTTTACCTGAATGCGTACATAAGCAGGGGATGAGCCTGATTTATACTGACGAACTTTATCAAAGAAGATCGGCACGTAAGCCTTAGGACGGCTGTTTTGTGTCGTTGTTTCTCTGAACAAGGACAGCAACCCATGGAAACACCCATCTAGCTCAGCGGGATGGATACCGAAGGCGGAGACCTGATCAACTTCGTCCAGAGCAGACAGATGGACGATAAAGGTACCTTGATCTAGCTGAGAAACGTTTTGAGTGCGCTGGAAGCGTGGCCCAAATTCCAAGCCGTAGGTTAGAGCAGCTTTATAAATCTCCTCGCCACTGTTGATGAGGCTGGCAGCTTCAAAATCCAGCTGAATGTCAGGAGCTGTTGTCTCCAGCTTCCCAACGCGGCCAACGGCATGCAGTGTCCAGTCATCACCACTCAGGCGCATGCGACTAGATATTTTAACTGTGCCTGTTTCCTCAGAGATTTCAGTTTGAACTTCCGTCAGATACTCGTCACTTAAGACAAGCGCCTGCAAGATATCCATGGAGCGAAGTTCAACAGCCTCAGAGCCATACAAAGAAGCGCCTGCTGCCAGAGCCATCTCAACATAACCAGCACCCGGGAAGATCATCTGGCCGTTAATGACGTGATCTTCCAGGAATGGAACGGTGAAGCGGTCCAGATGGGTCGTCCAGAGATTGTAATTGTTGTTTGGGCGCCATCCAAGCAGAGGGTGTTCTCCCCCCCGGAAGATGCCCATGTTGGCTTCATGACTGTTTTCAAAGCGGAAGCTTTTGTTTTGCCAAGGCAGAGGTGGCAGATTGACTGGCTCCTCTGGATTTTTGCCGAATAGCTTGTCTGTATCGACTTTAATGCCTGCAACAAAAGCGCGTGCCACCAGATTAATGACAGGATCTGCACCATTCAGCTGCTCATTGGATAAGCTGGAAAGGACGGAACCTTTTCCGCCTTTGTCAGCTGCAACCTGGCGGAGATAACTCTGCAGAATTGGTTTTGGACCAATCTCGATGATGGTTTCAGCACCAAGATCCAAAGCAGTTGCAACAGCTTTGGAAAAGAGCACTGGTTTGCGAAGGTTTCGCCACCAGTAATCAGCATTCAAATCCTCACCATCAGCGACAGCACCTGTGACAGTGGAGATGAATGGGATGTGACTTGATGTAGATTCAACCGTTCCAACTGCGTTGCGGAATGGCCGCTCAACAGGTTCAATAAGTTGACTGTGGAATGGATAGTTCAGCGCAACTTTTCTGAAGGCAACATGGTTGGCACGGGCAAACTTAGCAAAGCCGTCCATGTCTTCTTTGGTGCCAGACAAACTGACCGACTTTGGACTGTTTTCAGCTGCAACTTCAATAGAGTCAAAACCGCTTTTAGCAACAAGGCGGCGCGCTTCATCGGCAGGGAGCACAAGTGCTGCCATGGTGCCGTGACCAGCAACCACTTCTTGCTCCGCAGATCGATGGAAAACTAGATTTACAGCAGCTTCCAGAGTGAGCGCGCCTGCAATGTGAGCGGCTGCGACTTCACCGATGCTGTGGCCTAGCACCATGTCTGGTTTTAGTGCGTAATCTTCCAGAGCCTTGCACAGGGCAACCTGAACAGCAAACAGAAGCGGCTGTGCGATACTGGTCTTTTTTAGATCTTCTTCAAGCGTTTCATTGAAAAGTTCAGTCTTCAATGACCAACCAGACAAACCTGTGAAGATCGTATCTACATTGTCAAAGACCTGCTTAAACGATCCGTTTGCAGCGTAAGCATCACGGCCCATGCCTGCCCACTGAGCACCATTCCCTGAAAATGCAAACGCACACTTTCCAGTGCTTGCAGCTTTGTTAGAATAGATGACATTCGTGTTTTTCTGGTCATTCGCAAAGTCGGAAAGCGCCGTCTTCAATAAGGTTAGATCTGCGCCTGTAAAGACGGCTTTTTCCTGAAAAGCCCGCTTCCGATGGAATGTCGCTGCACAAATTTTTTGACTGTCTCTTTCAGTTAAAAGATTTTCTTGCGTATACTTTTGTGCGAGTTCAACAAGTGCTTCTTTGGTTGGCGCGCTAAGAAGCAAAGCTCTCTGATTTTGCTGAGTATTGAGCTGAGTTACATTTTCAGCTGGCGTATCCGGATCACTGATGATGACGTGGGCGTTGGTGCCCCCAAAACCAAATGAGTTCACGCCAGCAAAACGCGGAGCACCTGCACGAGGAAGTTCAACGCCTTCACCTGCGACTTTAATGTTTAAGCCATCAAAATCGATATCTGGGTTTGGATCTTTAAAGTGCAGACTGGCTGGGAAGTAATCATTCTGCAGAGCCAGGATTGATTTTGCTAGTCCAACTAAACCAGATGCCGGCTCCAAGTGACCAACATTGGTTTTCACCGAGCCAATAGGCAGGGGTGCGCGTCGTTTTTGTGCAAGAGTTCGACCAATGGAGCCAGCTTCAGCCGGATCACCCACACGTGTACCTGTCCCGTGAGCTTCAACAAATGCGAGCTGGTTTGGGTCAATTCCATGCGTCTTGTATACGCGCTCGAGCAGATTGGCTTGTTCCACATCAGATGGGAGTGACATACCGACAGTGCGACCATCAGAGTTGACGTCAACAGCTACGATATCAGCGTGTGAGCGCTGGCCTTTCCAGCGTGGAGCGTCCTTCCGTTTGAGTACGAGTACAACACCACCTTCAGAGCGTACATACCCATTACCATTGGCATCGAAAGCTTTACACTGACCATCTGGAGACAACATGGTTGCCTGCGCAAAACCGACAAAGGGGAACGGACTGGCCAGTACGTTAACACCTGCCACAATTGCACAATCAATACGCCCGGAGCTGAGGGCACGGTATGCTTCGTGGAGCGCAACCAAAGAAGATGAGCATGCAGTATCAACTGTAAAGCTCGGGCCTTTCAAATCAAAGATATAAGAAAGACGATTTGAAATAATGGAAAGCGTGTTACCAGTCATGAAGTGACCAGTCGCAACATTTGGATCGAAAAGGCTTTCATTGGCATAATCAAGGGCTGACGCGCCTACATAAACACCAACATGATCGCCTGCGAGAGTTTCCTGCGAAATACCAGCGTCTTCAATTGCTTCCCAGGTAAGCTGCAAAAGGATGCGTTGCTGCGGATCCATCTGCTCTGCCTCTCTAGGTGAGATGCCAAATGCAGTTGGATCAAAATCCCAGAGATCTTCTACAATCCCTGCCTTGAAAGTATATGCCTTTCCTGGCTCTGACACTCGAGGGTGTAAGTAGCGGAAATGAGACCAGCGATCTGTAGGGATTTCAGTTATGCTATTCCGTTCTTCCCTTAGTAACTGCCACAGTTCTTCCTTGCATGAAGCACCGGGTACTCGAACGGATAGGCCAACAATTTCCAACACGCAGTAAAACTCACTCAAATCTGGGGTCAGCATCATCTAGGGTTGTGATGCCTGTAACTAAACTTAAAGTTCCATATATAACCTAAACGGGAATGTACTTTTAAAAAAGCAAGCATCAACAGAAAACTTGCTTGATAGTAAGTGCCTCAGTCAGTTTTTTGATCATTTCTTGATTATAAGAAAAAGTAATGGGTGGTTGTCGAAACTTATCATTTGCTGAAAACTGTGCCTTAGAAAAGCAATAAATGATTAGATTAATTAAGCTTTGATGGCAGGGCTGGAAATTACTTTGCATCGTAAGTCGAATTTTAATAAATAAAATTTTTCTTGATTATGCTGAGATTTTTACTCAAAATACCGCTCGTAAATCTCCTCAATACGCTTCGTTTCTTCTTCGGTCAGTGCTTCGAATTCTTTTGATTTCGCGCGGTGGGAGAGTTTTCCGTTATTTTGATTCAGGAATCGGAAGAGGAGATCGGACAGGCGGGCGGGCATGTCGATGAGTTGGGAGAGCTCGCGTTGGAAGCGGTCGTGGTTTTGCAAGAAGCGGGCTTCCTCGGGTAAATCATGTTCAACCGTACGTTTTACACAGGCGTAGAGGAATTCTGCGTGGGCGGTGGCGTCAAAGAATCGGTAAAAATCTGCTGTTTCGTTGGTCACGGTGAGGTTGCCGTGGGATGTGGGTTGCCAGTCAACCTTACCGAGGAGGCGTGCTGAGTAGTCTTCCAGCACTTGTCTGTAAGTATCGATTCGCTCCAGAATCACCGAGGAGACCGGGAACACCACACCGGGTGGGTTGAAGCCGCGCTGTGCCAGTGCGTGGTGGATCAGATAGCGGTGGAGCCTTCCATTGCCATCCTCAAACGGATGCACATAAACGAAGCCGAAGGCGAGAATGGCCGCCGCCAGAACAGGGTCCAGATGTTTGGCATGGTCATGTGCAAAATCGATCATGCCTTTCATCAGGCTTCGCAGATCTTCGGGTTTTGCGCTGATGTGATCTGGCACGGGCATACGAGTTTCGCGGTCGTGCATGCCGACGAAGCCGCCTTCTTCACGCAGGCCCAGATGAACGAAGCGGTCATCGCCAATCACGATGCGTTGGAGGCGAAGGAACTCGTCGATGCTCAGCGGTGTTTTGCCAGCCTCTGCGATGGCGCGACCCCAGCGTTGGATGCGGTCATGTGCGGGGCGCTCTCCCTCAATGGCGAAGCTGGACTTGCTATCTTTAAGGAGCAGAAATGCCGCTGTGCGAGCGAGTAGGTCTTTGGGAACGGATGCGGCTGCATCCATTGCTTTTTCTTGTAGTTTGGCCTGCTGGAAGGCCTCCAGATCCTTATTGCGGAAGATGAGAGGGCAGAACTGAGGTGTCCCGGGCAGGTTGTTGCGCACGCGGTGACGGGGTGAGGAGATAGAGCTGCCACCGAATTGCTTGGTAGTATTCAGGGCATCCACATAAGCTCCTGACTCAACATCGGGCAGGTCCAGTTGCTCGCTAAGCAACCATTCATAGAGAAACCAGATACGCCGTGTGTAGCGGCCTGTTGGGCGAGATCTTACCAGTTCTTCAATGGGTTCCGGGCCGCAGGCAAGGAACAGGCGCTTGAGCAGTGCAAGGTCCAGCCCTTCGTTTTTCAGCGCAAAAGTAAGGTGGCCCAACAGTGTGGCTTCCGGGGCGTGGCGAGGTGTGAAAATACGCCAGCCGTCTTGATCGATGATCTTGTGGCGATCTCCAATGGCGCATAATCTGTGCGGAAGTGGTACTCTTAAGTCATAGGCATCAATAAGCGCTGAGTAGCCTGCCGGGGTTGCAGGTACGGGAAGCCAGCTTTCGTGAAAAACTGTTACGGCCTGTGAAAAAGGCTTACTCATACGCTGCTCCCGTGAAAAACCGTTACGAAAGATAGCGCAATGGGGAGCTTATGTGAATACCTGCCATTTTTCAGAGTGAACTCCGAATAACCGTCAGCTCCCATGAAAAAGCGTTATTTCAAGCCGGGAGTGCCATCAAACTTGCGTTCTAGGCCAGACCAGCAGTCCACATAATCATCCTGCAAAGGAGCTTCTTTTCCCGCAAATTCAGTCAATTGCTGCGGAAAGCGGGTTTCGAACATGAAGCTCATGGTGTCTTTCAGCTTCACCGGATCCCAGCTGCTGTGAGAGGCTTTTTCAAAAGCTTCCTGATCCGGGCCATGGGGCAGCATGCAGTTGTGTAGACTGATGCCACCGGGGACGAAACCGTGCGGTTTGGCATCATACTGCCCATAAATATTACCCATCAGTTCAGACATGATGTTCTTATGGTACCAAGGTGGCCGGAAGGTATCTTCCTGCGGCAGCCAGCGGGGTGGGAAGATCACGAAGTCGATGTTGGCCGTACCTTCCTCTGAGGTTGGGGCTGTAAGAACAGTGAAGATTGAAGGGTCTGGGTGGTCGAAGCTGATTGCGCCCACGGGTGAGAAGTGGCGAAGGTCATATTTATAAGGGGCATAGTTGCCGTGCCATGCCACAACGTCCAGCGGTGAGTGATCGATGGTCGTCCGGTGAAATTCCCCGCACCATTTGACCGTCACATGGCAAGGGCGCTCGATGTCTTCAAATTGCGCAACTGGCGTTTTGAAGTCTCTTGGGTTTGCAAGGCAATTGGCACCGATGGGACCGCGGTTAGGTAGCGTGAACTTGGCGCCGTAATTCTCGCAGATGAAGCCTCTGGCCTTGCCGTCAAGAAGGCTTACTTTGAACACCATACCACGCGGCAAAATGCAGATTTCCAGCGGTTCCAAGTCAATCACGCCGAATTCGGTTGCGATCTTCAGGCGGCCGATCTGGGGCACCACCAGCAACTCCGCATCGGCATTATAAAAGTACTCGTCCTCCATATCCGCGTTGGCCAGATACACATGAGCCGCCATGCCCATCTGTATGCCGACGTCGCCGGCTGTGGTCATGGTGCGGATACCATCGATGAACGTGAGCTTTTGGTCTTCAGGAAACGGAACGGGATCCCAACGATACTGGCCAAGTGAGACAACATCAGGGATCTTGTTGGGAGCGGTTTTCCAGTAGGGATGCGTGATTTTCTGCAAGCGGCTCAGATGCTTAACAGAGGGCCTGATGCGATAAAGCCAGGAACGCTCCAGTGTTCTGTGGGGTGCGGTGAAAGGAGAGCCGGAGAGCTGTTCGGCATATAGGCCGTACTCAACCCGTTGCGGTGAGTTTCGTCCTTGTGGCAGAGCCCCCTTGAGGGCCTCGCTCTCAAAATCATTGCCAAATCCGGCCATGTATCCCGGTGTGGTTCCATAGCGGCTGTCATGGGTGCTCTCTGGGTTTTGATCAGTTGGTTTTTCCATGGTCCACTCCGGGCATCGCCAGCGATTTTGGGTCGGGTAGAGAAGGCAGTTCAATCCTCAGGCTTGAACGAGCAAAGGCATCTGAGCACAGAACCAGATGCACGCAATCAACGCGATCTGGTGGAGGTAATCCATCTCCCGAAAACTATGGGAAGAAAATGGCGGGGCCATGAGCCTTTACTGAATTACCTGCCAACAATCCTGACCCTTCAAACTGCGGCACCCATGATCCGTGGATTGGCTAATTCTTCAATAACAGTAGGGTGATAGCCAGCAACTGAGCAGCTTGTCTGAAAGAGTAAGTGAGAGAGCGACATTCGCCACCGCTGCATGGAGGCGCGCCTTCCATTTTGGGCTGGTGGGTGAATAGATCATCTCGCAAGTCACTTGCTCTTTTTTGGAGGTCAGGGCTTCTCAGTTGTCCTGGATGATGGGGGACTTCTCCGTTTAGGTCCGTTTTCAGGTTGAGATGGGCGCGTAAAAGCGAAGGCGAGTGGGGGCTTGTCTTCGTGGTTGTCATCCTGAAAGCGGACCTTGCATCCGTCACGCTCCTTGATGAGCGCCAACTTTTCCAATTTGTTTGGCCGTGTTCGCTATCCTTCGTTTGAGACAACAGCTCTTTGCGTCATGCTTTAAAGGGCTTGCCTCTCGAACATGCATCCTTCTTGATGAGAAACTTGAAACCTTTCTAATTAAGTTGGTAATCTGATGCGGTTTAGGGCTGCCTTTAAACCAGATTCTCTCAAAACAGTTCTCAGAATCGTATTTCTCCAATATTTATACATGAGAAAATTCAATCGAATTCTTATCAGAAAAGCCGCAGAATTTTGCTAATTCGACGTAGCAGGTCGCATTCGCTCATCAAAAATACGTAAATTTTTCTAGACAGCGCTCCGAAAATCTATCTAAGTTGATAACGTTTCATATTTGGGAGCTTGTTATGAAAATATTGAATTCGGCATCTGCGCTCGCAATTGCCGCTATGACATTTGCGGGGGGGACCGCATATGCAGCTGACAAAGAGCTTGTGATCTTCAACTGGCTGGGTGGCTCAGAACGTGATCTGATCATCGCGCTGGAAGAGGGCTTTACCGCCAAATATCCAGACTATGAGATCAAGGACATCAATCCGGCAGCGGGTGGGGATGACCCGCGTTCCGGCATTCGTTCTGCAATGCTTTCTGGCGAACAGTTTGATCTCCTGCTCAACACCTGGCCATCCTTTGAGAAAGAGCTGGTGGATGCTGATCTGATCCGTTCGATTGATGCTGCATGGGAGCAGTATGGCTGGTCATCTGCGTTGAATGACAGTTGGCGCAATCTGGCAACCTATCATGGCAAAACCTATGGGGCATACTTCATCGCGGGCAACCGTTCCGGTGTTTGGTATCGTCCGGATACATTGGCGAAAGCTGGTATCGCGGGGGAGCCAACCCAGTGGAAGGACTTCCTGAGCTCTTTCAGTGCCTTGAAAGAAATCGGAATGCTACCTGTTTCCATCGGTGCGCGGAGCTGGGCGCAGACCGAATGGTTTGAAAACGCACTGCTGCGCACTGCTGGTCCAGCCTTTGCCAAGGAACTTTCTGAGCACAAAGTGGCGTGGACGGACGACCGCGTGAAGGAAACCTTCCGCAATCTGCGTGATATGCTGGAAGCGGACTGCTGCGCAGAGCCGGGTGCGATGCTCAGTTCTCACTGGACAGATGCTGCGGATGCCGTGCTGAAAAACAAAAAGGCCGGGTTCATGCTGATTGGCTCCTGGGCAAACCAGCGCGCCAAGAATGAGTACTCCCTGACTCCGGTGAAAGACTACTCCTTCATGCAGTTCCCGGTGATCAAGCCGGAATACGGCAACGCGATGAGTGTTGATGGAAAGAACTTCCTTGTGATGAAGCAAGCGAAGAACCCGGAAGGTGCAGAACTGTTTATTGATTTCGTTCTGAGCAAGGAAGGCGCTGCAATCATTGCAGAGCAGAACCTTGCAACACCGAGCGCGCACGTGGATCCCTCGTCCTACGATCCAATCGTGCGTAAATACGCTCAGATTCTGCCGCTCGTAGACGTTTTCTTTGTTCTTGATGATCTTCTGCCAGCTGAATTGAGCGGTGAGTTCCGCGTTGGCTTGCAGAAATTCCTTCGCGACCCAAGCGATGCGAACATTGATGCTGTCACTGCAGCGCTCGAAGCTAAAGCGAGTGAGCTTTATCAATGAGTGTACAACATGGGTCTATCTTAACCTCCCAGACCCAGGCGGGGCCTTTTGCGGGCCTCGCCACCCGGCTCTTCGGAGGTAACCTGCGCCGCGCCGACTGGATTGCATTTGCACTGCTGGCGCCGACACTGATCTTCTTCAGCATTGGTGTGCTGTATCCGCTCTTTGAGACGATCCGTGTGAGTTTTCTTGACTGGACCGGATTGAGCCAACCGAAACCTGCAGGTTTCTCTAACTATATCAAGCTGTTCAATGACGCGAACTTCTGGAACGCGCTGCGGGTGACGCTGACCTGGACACTGGCTTGTACCGGTATTTCCGTCTTTATTGGTTGGAGCGTTGCGCTGATTTCCGGTCTGGCTCCCAAGCAGACTGCACCGTTCCGCGTGGCCATCTTTGCAGCCTACGGCATCTCTGAAACCGCTAGTGGTTTGATGTGGCTGGGCATTTTGCAGCCGGATTTTGGTCTTCTCAACGGCGTGCTGCGCATTATCGGGCTGGAAGGCTGGGCCTCTCCATGGCTGGGGGAACCGTCCACCGCGATCTGGGGTGTTGTTGCGGCCTATGTCTGGACGCAGGCAGGTCTGCCTCTGCTCACCTGCTATGCAGCCATTCAGGCGATCCCGAAAAGTCAGATTGAAGCGGCGCATATGGATGGGGCAACCCATTTCCAGATCCTGCGCTACATCATGGCACCTCTCAGCCTTCCCGGTGTGCGCATTGCGATCTTCATCAACTTGCTGAACAGCCTCAAAGCGTTTGACATGATCCACATCCTGACAGCTGGTGGACCAATTCGTTCAACAGAAACAGTTGGTTACTTTATGTACCAGGAGTCCGTTGTCTACTTCAAGCAGGGCTATGGGGCTGCAAGTACGGTGGTGCTTCTGCTCGCGGTTATCGTCTGTTCCATCCCACTCATTCTGGACAAGGCATCGGAGAGCAAATGATCAATCAAACTCCAAAATGGCCTGTTTTTGTGCTGGGGTCTGTTGCAGTTATCTGGATTGTGCCGCTGGTGGGTATCATCGCCATGTCGATCCGTCCGGAAGGCGAGATTGTCAATGGCTGGTGGACGATTGAGCCTTTCACGTTCACGCTGGAAGCCTGGCGTGAGGTCTGGGTCAACTACCCGATTGGCCGCGCGTTTCTGAACTCTCTGGCCGTAGCCAGTTTCGCGACTATCCTCCCGGTTCTGTTTGCACCAGCAGCGGCCTATGCGTTCCACTATCTCAAGTTCCCGTTCCGCCGGATCTTGCTGCTCATTCTCGTGAACGCATTTGTTGTGCCAAATCAGGTGGTTATCATTCCCCTCTTCAAGCTGTGGCGCGAGATGGGGCTGATCGACACCTACTGGTCTGTGGTTATTCCGTTCGTGGGTCTGTCCTTCGCCTGGTCGGTTCTGCTGGTCAAAAACTTCCTTTCCAACTTCCCGCGCTCGCTGATTGATGCGGCGCAGGTGGATGGGTGTGGGCATTTGCGGACCTACTTTTTTATCGTGCTACCAAACACGCTGACGGCGATGGCTGCGGTTGGCATTCTGCAGTTTATGTGGACGTGGAACTCGCTTCTGCTGCCGATGTTGTTCCTGCGGGAAAATGCGACGCTGCCGGTGATGCTCTCCACGATCTCCGGAACCTATGAACCCAACTGGGATCAGCGTGCGGTTGCGACCATCATCACCTCCATCTTACCACTCATTATCTTCTTGTTCTTCCAGAAGTATTTCTCCGCTGACGGCAAAAATAACAGCGGCTCCAAGGGCTAAATCATGTGCCAGAAAAAAGAAGTAAAAGACTTCCGATACCGCCAGATTCATCTGGATTTTCATACCTCTGAACATATTGGAGGGATCGGGTCCAAGTTTGATCCGACGCAGTTTGTTGAGACGCTGAAGCATGGCGAGGTGGACTCCGTCACCCTGTTCGCCCGCTGCCATCACGGCTGGAGTTATTACCCCACCAATGTGGGCAAGCCGCACCCGGAACTGCAAAACGCTGACCTGTTGGGGGACATGATCAAGGCCTGTCATGCTGCCGACATTGCGACCCCAATTTACCTGACAGTTCAATGGGATGAGCTGACAGCCCGCGAGCATCCGGAATGGCGTGTGATGCAGGCGCAGAACACAGCGGCCAACTATCCGGGCACCGAGCCTTCCGCCATGAACCAGCTTACTCCCACATGGCACACCATCTGTCTGAACCACGAAGGTGCGATCCAACGGCAGATCGACATCGCGAAGGAAGTTTGCGCGCGGTATAATCCGCCAGCGTTGTTTATGGACATCCTCGCCTCGTGGGAATGCACCTGTAACGCCTGCCTTTCCTCAATGAAATCAGAGGGTTTGGACCCGCTGAGCGCGGATGATCGCAAGAGTCACGATAAACGCGTTCTTTTGCGTTTTTTTGAAAGGTTTTCGCAAGCGGTCAACGGAGAGTTCCCGGATACACGAATTTTCTTCAACTCTGGCCACATCTACAAAGGCCAGGATGAACGCTACCAGTACTACGGTCATCTGGAGCTGGAGAGCCTGCCGACCGGTGGCTGGGGCTATGACCATTTTCCCGTCTCAGCACGGTACGCGGATACATTGAACCTGCCGTACCTGGGTATGACGGGACGCTTCCATACGCATTGGGGTGAGTTCGGCGGCTTTAAGCGGGCTGACGCGCTGACCTATGAGTGCTGCCTGATGGTGTCTCTGGGTGCACGCTGTTCCATTGGCGATCAGCTGCACCCGAACGGGCATATGGACTTTGCGACCTACGATCTGATCCGCCCGGCTTATTCCCGCGTTAAAGCGCTGGAGCCATATGCGAGCAACGCGACCTACCAGCGGGAGGTGGCGATCCTTTCTGTTGAGGCGCAGGTCTCCCAGCTTGGCAGCCATCTGGGGCATCGCAGTGAGCCGAGCGATTCTGCTTCTGCCCGCATGCTGCTGGAAATGCAGATCCCGTTTGATCTCATTTCCTCTTCCAGCAGCTTTGATGACTACAAGCTGATTATTTTGCCGGACAGCATTCGCCTGAATGACGACCTTGCGGTTCGCCTGAAAGCGTTTACGGACGCAGGCGGCGCCATTCTGGCCACTGGCGAGTCCGGCCTTGATGTTGAGGGCAAGCGATACCTCCTCGACATCGGAGCAGAACTGTCTGACACACCAATGGAGTACGACCCGAGCTATCTGTCCTGTCGGGGAAAGCTGGACGATGATCTGGTCGATGCTTCTGTTGTTATGTACGAGAAGGGGGCATCTCTGCGCGCAACAGATGGTGATGTGCTGGCTGACGTCCGTCCATCCTATTTCAACCGCACATGGGACAAGTTCTGCTCGCATCTTCACACGCCGGAAGACCCGGATGCAGCGCCGCTTGGTCCGGCAATCCTGCAGAAGGGGAACGTGGCGTATGTGGCTTATCCGCTGTTCCGCCTTTACGGCACAACGGGCCAGACGCTTTACAAGTATCTGGTGCGCGGGCTCATCAACCGCCTGATGCCAAACCAGCTGATCGGCACCGAGCTGCCATCAGCAACGCGTATGTCACTGATGAAACAGGCAGATGAGCAACGTCAGGTACTACACGTGCTTTACGCACCAACTCAGCTGCGCGGCAGCGGTGTGCCGTACAATGATGGTCAGACCCGTGCGGTTGAGATCATCGAGGATGCGCCGGAGCTTAAAGAAGCCAAAGCCTGGGTGCGTATGGACGAAGAGCCAACGGACGTGACCTGCGCTTATTCGGGTAAAACACTGCCATGGCAGTATGACAGTCTCGACAAAAAGCTGCACATCGTCTTTCCTAGCCTTCATATCCATGGGGCCGCCGTTATCTCACAGGCAGATAACGCAGTGGCTGCGGAATAAAAGGGCAGTGCAGTGAAGAAACCAACCATCCTCGATGTAGCAGATACCGCAGGCGTCGCCGTTGGCACCGTTTCACGCTATCTGAACGATCAACGCATCAGGAAGGACAACCGGACCCGGATCGAACAAGCGATTGCTGATCTGGGATACCGGGCCAATACGCTTGCCCGCGCCATGAAAACAGAGCGCACAAACACAGTCGGGTATCTGGTTCCCAAGTTTGACGAGTTCAACTCGGGGATTTTGACCCAACTGGTGCGGTCTCTGCGTGCCCGTGGGTATTCCATTGTAACCTTTCACCATTCCGATGAAGCGGATGCCATCAACGAGGCGCTGGAATCAGCGTCTTCACGGCGCATCGATGCCATCATCTTGTCCGGCACTCATGAAGTGACGGAGAAGGTGCAGGAGCTGCTGACCGGGGAGCAACCGGTCATAATCTTCAACAACGATGTGCCGGGCGTGGAAACGGACAAGGTGCTGGTCAACGATGAGGCCGCTGCGCAAGATGCAGTGAGCCGCATGATCGACTTTGGCCACACCCGCATTGGCGTGGTGACGGGGGACCTGAATGGAAGCACAGGGCAAAAC
This sequence comes from Pseudovibrio sp. FO-BEG1, assembly GCF_000236645.1. Lineage (NCBI taxonomy): Bacteria > Pseudomonadati > Pseudomonadota > Alphaproteobacteria > Hyphomicrobiales > Stappiaceae > Pseudovibrio > Pseudovibrio sp. FO-BEG1. The sequence goes on along the minus strand of NC_016646.1, from coordinate 226,981 downwards.
CGGTTGCAGGGCTACAAAAAAGCCCATGAGCAAGCAGGCCTGAGTGTTGATGAGGAGTTGGTTTACGTTGGCAATTGGGGCCAGCTGGATGGATACACCGCCATGGACAGGTTCCTTGGTATGGAAAATCCACCAAGTGCTGTGTTCTTCTCCAATTACCTTATGACCATTGGTGGTCTGGACTGTTTGTCCAGCAACGGCAAACAGGTGGGCAAAGACATTGATCTTGTCACCTTTGATGATCCGGACATGTTCCGGCTGATCCCGCCGGGCATCACCGCCATTGAACAGCCCATTGAGCAGATTGCCCGTCATCTGACGGAGATCGTGCTGAGCCGGCTGGATGGAACGGCGCCTGATCACCCTCGCAATATTCGCGTCAATTGCGCGCTCAAGCTGCGCGGCTCCTTAGGAGTTGCTCGGAAAGCCTCCGGAAAAACCCATGAAGATAGTTAGCTACAACATTCAATACGGAACCGGCATCGACGGTAAAGTCGATCTGGAGAGAATTGCAGGAGAACTTGAAGGGGCCGACATCATCGGCCTGCAGGAAGTTGACCGCTTCTGGAAACGAAACGGCAATGTGGATCAGGCTGCGGAACTGGCCGATCTGCTCGGTGGATATCGCTGGGTCTATGGCCCGGGCCTTGATATGGACGCCTCGTTTCATGATGAAAACGGCAAGCTGGTCAACCGCCGCCGTCAGCATGGGGAAATGATCCTTTCCAAATACCCGATCATTTCCACCCGTACCTATCCATTGCCCAAGATGGGCTCCATCACCCGCCACGCCATTCAGGCCGCGCTTCTGGAAGCTGTCATCGACGCGCCGGGAGGCCCGCTGCGGGTCTACAACACCCACCTGTTCTACTGGTCGCCAGACTTTGCGCTGGTGCAGGCACAGTTTGTAAGGGACCGCATCAAGACAGCTCCGTCTGAGGGTGGTGCGTGGTGTGGTGGTCCGGGCATTGATGCCCACTGGCTCAATGACGAACCGCAGCCAACCATGCCAACCGACTGCATTTTGCTGGGCGATATGAACAACGGTCCGGGCACGCCGGTCTATGAGGTGTTCACCGGCCCGCCATCAGAAGAAGGTGGCCGGGTGCAGACGCTGGATGGCTTTGTCGACCCATGGGTGTGGCTGGGCAACGAGGAGATGAGTGGCAAGACCGCGCATTTCGACACCCGCCGCATTGACCATGTGTTTGTGGGCGCTTCTCTGCGCCACCGCATTGCGGGCATGTGGGTGGATAAAGACGCGAAAGGCTCTGACCATTTGCCGGTCTGGCTGGAACTGAAGGATGCCTGAGGGGGGAAAGCATGGCACAAGTTACTTTGAAAAATCTCGAAAAGTCCTACGGTCCAACCAAGGTCATTCATGGCATTGATCTGGAGATCAAAGACAAGGAATTTGTCGTCTTTGTCGGGCCGTCCGGCTGCGGAAAATCCACCACCCTGCGCATGATCGCTGGCCTTGAAACGATTTCTGGTGGGGAGCTGGTCATTGGCGACCGGGTGGTCAACGACATGCCGCCACGCCAGCGCAACATCTCCATGGTGTTTCAGGACTATGCGCTCTATCCGCATATGACGGTTGCCAAAAACCTCGGCTTCTCGCTGAAGATCGCTGGGGTTTCCCAGTCCGAGATTGAAAAGCGTGTGGCGGATGCGGCAGGTATTCTAGGGCTGGAGCCCTACCTGAAGCGCAAGCCAGGCCAGCTTTCCGGCGGTCAGCGCCAGCGTGTTGCCATGGGCCGTGCTATCGTGCGCCACCCGGATGTGTACCTGTTTGACGAGCCGCTCTCCAATCTGGATGCCAAGCTTCGCACCCAGATGCGCATTGAGATCAAAAAGCTGCATCAGCGCGTGGGCAACACCATCATCTACGTGACCCACGATCAGGTGGAAGCCATGACACTGGCCGACCGTATCGTGATTATGCGGGATGGCATCATTGAGCAGGTGGGCAGCCCGCGTGAGGTTTTTGAAAAGCCGAACAACACGTTCGTGGCGACCTTCATCGGCTCGCCGCCCATGAACCTGATTGATGCCCACGTGGCCAGCAGCAACGGCGATCCGGTGTTGAAACTAGGTGATGGCAGTGAGCTGAGTGCACCTGCTCGGCTGCGCAACACACTGGAAGCAGGCAAAGCGGTGAAGCTGGGCGTGCGGCCAGAAGACATTTCGCCGGAAGGGAATGCCTTGCCGACAGCCGGTGAAATCGCACAACTGCAACTGCCTGTATTGCTCTCTGAAGACCTGGGCTCAGAGGCAACTTTGTTTACGGAGCTGGCAGGCTCTCCGGTTCAGTCCATCATGTATAATCCGCGCACAGTGCATGCTGGGGAAACGCTGAGCTTCAACATGGCCCTTGATAAATGCCATGTGTTTGACGGAGAGACCCTGCGCAATCTGGCAGCTTAAGTTCTTTTGGGGCGAGCCTTTGCCGAAAGCCTGTTACCACTTTTCGGCAGGGCCGCAGCTTGATCTGCCGGATTGACGTAAACAAAGAAAAGCCCTGAGCACATGCTCAGGGCTTTTGCCGTTGTCGCGTCCTCCCCAAAAGCGGCTCTGGTTTTCAGGAGGACGCGCTGCTTTAGCCTATAGGGAGGCCGGCCTACGCCATTTCTTCCATTTCAAACCCCGGAACCAGCTCCAGCGGCATATCCTGATAGCAAACCGGACGCAGGAAGCGGCGGATCGCCATGGTGCCGACAGAGGTTGCGCCGAAGTTGGTGGAGGCCGGGTAAGGGCCACCATGAACCATGGCATCACACACTTCCACGCCAGTCGGGAAACCGTTTGCCAGTACGCGGCCTGCTTTGCGCTCCAGCAATGGCATCAGCTTGCGGGCTTCTGCGTGGTCTGCAGCATCTATGTGGATGGTGCAGGTCAGCTGGCCTTCAATGGTGCGGGCCACGTCCCGCATCTGCTCGATGCTCTTCAGCTTGACGACAATGCCGAGCGGACCGAACACTTCTTCCTGCAGCTCTTTGTTGCCGAGCCAGTTTTCAGCATCCGTCACGAACATATACGGCTTGGCGCCACGGGTTGCGCAGGCTGTGCCCACCAGCTCTTCAACACCCGCTTCGCTAGCAATCTTTTCAGCGCCGGAGCGGTAAGCCGCTGCGATGCCGTCTGTCAGCATAGGCTGTTCACCAGTGGCGCCTAGAGCCTCCTGAGCCTTAGTGATGAAAGCATCTGCCTCAGCGCCTTCCACCAGCAGAACCACACCCGGATTGGTGCAGAACTGGCCTGCCCCCATGCATAGGGAACCAGCCCAACCGGCCGCGATGGCATCACCACGGTTGGCGAGCGCATTCGGGAAGATGAAGTTTGGATTGACGGAGCCAAGCTCACCGAAGAAAGGGATCGGCTCAGGGCGGGAGGCGCACAGATCAAACAGCGCGCGGCCACCGGCCAGAGAGCCGGTAAAGCCAACGGCTTTGATCAGGGGGTGCTGCACAAGGGCTGTACCAACCTCACGGCTACCGCCTTGAACCAGTGAGAATACACCCGGATGCATGCCACAGGATTTGATCGCTGCGTCAATGGCTTGTGCCACGATCTCCGCTGTGCCCGGATGAGCCTCATGGCCCTTCACGACCACCGGACAGCCCGCAGCCAGCGCTGAGGCCGTATCACCGCCTGCGGTGGAGAACGCCAGCGGGAAGTTGGAGGCGCCGAACACAGCCACAGGACCAACCGGACGCTGGCTGAGGCGCAGGTCAGGACGTGGCAGAGGTGCACGGTCTGGCATGGCTTCATCGTGGGTGAGGTCCAAATACTCGCCCTTCTCAATATGGTCGGCGAACAGGCGTAGCTGGCCAACTGTGCGGCCACGCTCACCGTTGAGGCGCATTTCCGGCAGGCCGGTTTCTGCGCAGCCCACTTCGGTGATTTCTGCGCCGCGCGCATCGATCTCGTCCGCCACAGCACGCAGGAACTTGGCGCGTTCTGCGCGGGTGGTCCAGCCGAAGGTCATGAAGGCGTCTTCGGCAGCTGTGACGGCGCGGTCAACCAGTTCGGTGGTGCCGCAGGCATAGCTTTGGGCAGGGCCCGAGAACGGGGATGACTCGAATTTCTGGGCGTTATCGACCCATTCTCCGGCGATGAGATGGCAACCTGTTAGCATCGTTTCCTCGGCACATGAAGTTATCTGGTAGGCGCTGCGGCGCTGATGTGCAGCCCATAGCTGAATTTTGACAGTGATATATCACTATCTTTTGTCAGGTTCAAGCCGATAACTTCATATTGTGCAAAGGTCTTTTCTACCGCAGATCCGTAAGGGCCTCATCTTCCACGCGAATTCGCAGGGCAAGGATGGCACCGTTAAAGCCGGAGAACAGGAAGGCGATCGGAAACAGGCCGAGCACCATGGGCGCGGTGAAGATCTCCAGTGCCACCAGCAAGTAATTGGGATGGCGCACAAACGCAAACGGTCCTTTGGTCACCAGAGGTGTTTTCGCCACAATAATGCGCGTGGTCCAGCGACGGCCCATGCTGAGCAGAATCCAGAGGCGGAACACCTGCAAGACGGCGAACACCATCAGCCACGGAATGGATACCGGTTTGTCGTAGCCCAGCACAACAAGCGCGATGATCCACGCCACATGCACGCTGACAATCAGCGGGTAGTGAGAAGCGCCAACCTCATAAGCCCCTTGCTCCAGCAAGCGCTTGGTGTTGCTGCGGGCGATGACCAGCTCGGACAGGCGCTGGAGGATGATAAAGCCCAGAAACAGCAGGGCAGCTAAGGAAGCATCAGGCATTGATCACCCCCTCTGGTTTTGAAAAATCAGTTGTGTCTCGGTGCCCGCCAGCCCCTGATGGGATGACAGTGACCGGTTGGAACGAGGCTGTGAAACCGGGGCCAAGGGCGCACATGACCATGTTGCCCTGTGCGGTGCGCTCTAGTACTCGTTCAAGTACAAACAACACAGTTGGAGCGGACATGTTGCCGAACTCCTGCAGGATCTCGCGCTCCACATCCAGAACACCAGTGGGCAGATCCAACGCGCCTTCCAGCGCTTGCACCACCTTCGCGCCGCCCGGGTGGCAGACGAAGCGGTCAACGCCAGTCCTTTCCATGGAAAGGGCACTGAGACTGCGCTCTGTTACATCACGGAAGTGCTCGGTGGCGAAGTCGGGGATAGAGCGGTCAAACACCACGCCGAGGCCGTGTTCTTCCACGTTCCAGCCCATGATGTTGAGCGTGTCTGGCCACATCTCCTGATGACCCGCTCCCAGCTGGAACACTGGTTTAGACCCTTCCGGCTTGCCGGTGGAAAGGCAGGCGGCTGCTGCGCCGTCACCAAACAGAACGGTGGCAATGATATCGGCCTTGGTGAGCCGGTCACTGCGGAAGGAGAGCGTACAGCCTTCCAGAGCGACCATCAGCACGTTGCTGCCCGGTTTTGCCTGCGCCAGCTGCTGCGCGATGGAGAGGCCGGAAACGCCTCCGGCACACCCGAGCCCGAACACCGGCACGCGCATGATGTCTTGCCGGAAGCCCATCTGCTTCCAGGCCTGCGCTTCCAGCGTTGGGGTTGCGATCCCGGTGGAAGAGACGGTGACGACCGTGTCGATCTCATCCGCACGCAACCCTGCTTTAAGCAGCGCTTTGCGGGCGGCGGTGATGAACAGTTCCGTTGCGCCGCGCACATAGGTTTCGTTTCTGGTTTTCCAGTCCTGAGGTTCCAGGAACCATTCCAGTGGCGCAAAGGAGTATCGGGTTTTGACCCCGGCGGTCAGAAACGTGCCAGCCATGCGCTCAAACTGCGCAAACTTTGGCCCAAGAATCCGGCGAGCGTAATCCAGCACCAGAGTCTGGGGTAATTCATAGGGCGGCACCGCTGTCGCAAGGCCGGTCAGGTAAACGGGCATCGGCTCTCCAACCCTGCTTTCTTTCTTGCCAGAACATGCATCATCAACTTTATAGGCCTTGACCAAACTGCTGAAAATCCGGCGTTTTTTGGGGTTGTTTTGGTGGGGTGAGATTGAGTGCTACGGATTGTCAGAGTGCGGCTTGCCCGGCCTCCCGTTCAGTTGCGGATTTCATACGGTAAATGGTGATCGCCAGCAGCGTGGCATTGGTGATGTCGTTGAGCGACCCACCCCAGGATCCCACGATCAGGGCGTTGACCATCCATGTAAGTGCACAGGAGAACATGGCGATGCGCATCTGGATTCCACTGAGGCAGAAGAGCGCGAAGCCGCTCATGAGAGAGGCAGTCCATGGCAGCAGGTCAATGAGGCCTTCATACACCATCACACTCATGATGGTTTGGATGACAGCAAAGATGCCAAACCACGTGTAGCCTTTGAAGCGCAGGGAAACGAAGGACCGCACACCATTGATGCCAAGGTTTGCGCCAGCCACATAAGCGCCCATGAGCACATAATGGATGCAGAACAGGGAGCCGCTGACAAAAAGCAGGCCGCGAAACAGTTGATCACGCTTGGTGGAAAAACCAACCATGTTGACGGCATAGGCCGCCAGCCCAAAGCCCTGTATGACGAGTGGATCCATCTTCCATTTTCTTTCTTATTGGAAGAGGAGTGTAGGCGTGAAAGACCGGCAGATCGTCTGTAATAGCGCGGGTCAGAGATACTACGCGCTGGATAAGTTGTGGCTTAAAGCATCAGAGTAAAGCGGTGCAATGTCAACGGGTTGCCGTTCAGGTGGACGGTCTTGGTTCCGTCTTTATCCCAACGGAAACCACAGGCACGCAGCACGTTGGAAGAGGCCGGATTGTTGTCCGCCGCAAAGGCTTCCAACTCCGTCAGATCTCCTTGCGCCCGCACCAGATCCGCAACGGCAACTACGGCGGCTTTGGCGTAGCCTTTGCCGAGGTGCTTTTCACCTACGCGGTAGCCCAGTTCTGCCGTGTCCAAAGGCTCGGAACCCAGTTTGCGCAGGTTAATGCGGCCCACCAGTTCACCCGCCTCAGAACGCATCAGATAAAACCGGTCCGGATCCGCCATCAGATCACGAATGACCTGCTTCAGAGACTCTTCCTCAAAATGCTCCGGCCCGCGAGCTGGTACCCATTTTTCAAAGAAGGTGCTGTTGCTGCTCTCAAATTCCAGAACATCAAGAGCATCCTCCTCGCAGATTTCGTGAAGGGTGAGGGGCGGCAGGGCAAGGTCGCTGGGTGTATTCATAAAACAGGCACTAATTAAAAAGGACAGGTGCAGCCTACAGCATATCCGTGCAAAGAGAAAACCCCTCACGCCGGCAGGCGCAAGGGGCTTTCTATGTCAGTCTCAGAAAAAGCCTAGAGGTCTTCGCGGGAAAGAGCGTGGGCCGGAATGCTGGAGCAATCCATTTTCACCATGCCCTGACCATCCAGATACACCCAGTTGCGGTTGATGCTGGTTGCCAGATACTTCTCATCATCTGTGTGCACCAGCTCATCCTGTTTGAACTTCGGCAAGATCCATGCCTTCATCAGTACCCAGTAGAGAGCAAAGGCGGTGAAGAAGCCAACGAAGTAGGAAAGGTCAATGGCGTAGATCGCCAGTGCACCACCTACGGCCCAGGCAATCAGGCCAGCCGGGTTGCAGCCTGCGATGTATTTGAACTGACCTTCTTCCTCATAAAGCTCTGGCACGTTCAGGCGGCGTTTGCGGATTACAAAGTAATCGCAGATCATGATGCCACCCAGAGAGGCGAGCATGGCGCCGTAAAGGCCGAGATATGTGAAGAGGTGGTCAAGGATCAGCCAAGGCATTGCCAGCGTACCGACGATTGCTGCCAGAACCAGACCCATGGCGTAGGTGATCCATGGAGCGCCTGCATTCACGAAGGTCAGCGCGGCTGGGATCAGGTTTGCACTGGTGTTGGTAGACCACTGCGCCAGCACGACCATGACCAGCAGAACCACCAGAGTGATGCCGGTGCCCTGACCCTGAATAACTGTGATCGGGTTCCAGTCACCTGCCGCAATGAAGGAGACAGCACCGATCAGCGCGATCCAGCTCTGCACCACTGGCAGGGCGATGAACTGTGCCAGAAACACGTTCTTGTTGCGCTTGAAGAAGCTCTTGGTGCCAGCCTCAACTTTCAGGAAGCGGGTGATGTTTGGAATGTCGACTGCCAGAGAAGACCAGAAGGCCATGTTGGCAACAAACAAAGCCACGATGGAGATTTCTGCATCACCTGCAAAGGACCAGATGTCTTTGCCGCTTGCTGTGGCCAGACCATCAAGGGTGAAGTACATCCAGACGGAGATGGCCATAATCGCTGGAGCTGCGATTTTCGCAAGACGCTCAACGGCGCGGATGCCCATGGCGGTGTTGATCACCTGCAATACAGCGAAGCCGATGTACCAGACCACCCAGTTATCAAAACCGGTGAGGTAGGAGAAGATGCCGTTCAGCGCCAGTGCGCCAAGGTAGGTTTGAATGCCGAACCAGATGGCTGCCACGATGCCGCGGGTGATGGATGGAATGTGTGTGCCCACAGTGCCAAACGGCGCGCGCAGGTAAACGGCGAAGGAAATGCCGTGCTCGGTGCCGATGTCTGCTGTCATCGCCATGACGATGCCGAGCAGCAGGTTGGCGAAAAAGATTGTTGCAATAACGATTGGAAGAGGGAGACCCGCCACACCGCCAGCACCCAGCTGGAAGGTTGCGATGATCACCGCCATCGAGATCCAAAGTCCAATGTAACCGCGATTGGAAATGGCACGTTGATTAAGCCAGACGGGAAGGATGGCTGGCTCCATGAGGCGGGATTGGCCGCGCGAAGTCTCATCCATAACTTGGGTTTGCGCCATGTTCTAGATCCTGATGTATATCTAATTTTCTGAGACAGTAAATCTTAGCAGGGCGCAAGTATGCGCGTGCAAAAACAGCACCCACAGCAAGAAGTAGTGATGACATTACCGTTTGCCGGTAGTTGCACTACATGCACTGTGAGGCTGAATACAGCCTGATGAGATTGTTCTGCTAAAGTCGGCTAACTAACCTGAAAATATGTATTGCGCAAGTAGGTCAGAGCAAATTTTACTAGATTTTCGCAAAGTATTAGAGTGAAAATATTTATCAAGGGCGAAGAAAACTTCAAAACTAAGATTTTTGATCAGTTGGTAAAAGTATTTTATGGGGTAATTCTTGATGGCAGCTGAGGGAGTTCTGCTCACGTTAACTCCCTCAACCCTGTAGGTGTGCGGATCTTGGCTGTGTATTTGATTTTAGGGCCATAAATAACTTCGATTGGAAAGTTAATCGCGAGGTCGCCATAGAGCGCTTTTATGGTTTCAGGTTCAGGATGCTCCAGAGTAAACGTCTCAAGCCGCGCGCCCAGATCCGGAATGTCTGAAGGGTTTTCAGGCACGCCATAACGGTCAATCAGTGAAGGTGCAGCGCCCTCCAGCGGCAGGCTTCCATCCTTGGCAATGGAAAAGGCAAACTCAGGATCGTCTTGAGGTAGCGGAACATGCTCTCCAAAAATATTTGGGTGTTTGGTGAGGACTGGATCGATGGATTCCACGCCAGCAACCCAGCCTCTTAAACGGCGTCCAGCGTTCCATTCGGCTTTTATCGTCTTCTGATCATCCAGGCCGAACCATCGTGCGCGGTTGGGAGTGGGGCAGGTTGGATCAAGTGCAACGACTTCAAGATAGAGCGTTCCACCGAGCTGGAGGCGGTGATTGTGTGTTCCCATGTAATCATGACAAACGCCAAAAGGAACCTGAAGACCAAGGCAGTCTTCAACGTGCTTGACGCCATCCTTCAAGGTCGGCGCAATCACCGTGATATGGTCAAATTTTAACATGCTGCAAGGCTCTGAAAAGTTACGGTAGGACTGAGGATTATCGGTGCACTCCAAGAATAGGGTGCAATCGCCACGGGGGATGTGTGGCTTAGAAATGCCTAACAGTTTGGAACACCTTGGCGCAGGTGTCTAGTGCGAGCGGTAGATGCATATGTTTAGAGGTTCTGGCGGTGTTGGACTTGAGAGGTCTAAGCTGGAAAAGAGACAAACTGGCAGATGATCTACAACGCCGAGAGGATAAGCGCTGCACTACCAAAACTCAGCATGAATACCAGTGCCATTTGCTTCCATCCAGGAGCAACCAGGTAGGCCTTTTGCGGCTTACCGGGATGGTAGAATACTGTTACCTCTGAATTGTCGTGGTGGTCTATGTAGCTGAGCTGCCATTTCAACAATGCCCGCAGATTGTAGGATACTTGGACGTGCCAGACGTTAATCCTATCGCTTTCATAGGGCACACCATCAACAGAGTAGCTGTAAAGCACCTTCGCTCTGTAATTGGTTCCATCATGTGAACCACCACCCCAGCCATGGACCGATTCCTCATGCAGTTTACCGATGACATTTGGCCATTTGCTTATCCGGTACATGTATATCAACGAGTACACACCCATCAGTGCGAAGTATCCGGCGGAAGTCAGTAAAATCGTATCACGGTCGCCTGCGGCAAGTAGTTCAAAATACTCAGTCATATGCATAGGTTAAGTTGAAAAGCGTTTGCTGCCAATGTGAAAGGCCAGCTGCAAACCAGTGAGACGGAGACGCAAGGCTTCCGTGTGGATGTAACCCAGCTCAGCGCTTTCATGCTGCGGGTGGTTCTGGATGAGCGCTGGTTCGAAACTGCGCCGTTTGTGGGGACGCGGTAGTCGACTCGTCCGTCAAACCTTTGCCTGAGAGTGCTCTTCCAACAGAGCTGCTTCTTGTTCCGCTGATAGGCCACATTTCAGCGGAACATCCCGCCGTGTCCGATCCCACTCAAGCAATGGCTCAAGCGTTTCGGAAAGTGGCCGACAGGCCAATCCTGCGGCCTCTGCGCGGGTGGTGTACACGTTCATGAAGTGTGTGTAGTCTGAGGCGGACGGGATCATGACGGGAAGATCTATCCACGGCTGAATGCCAGCTTCTAGGATGTGTTCCTCGTCCACCCACTTCAGGCGGGCGGGGGAGCCGGAGACTGAGATGATCTGCTGAAGCATATCGCCCAGTTGCATCGGGGTGCTGGTCACATTCCAGATCCCACCGCGCTTTTCCTCTGCGCAGGCCAGAGCAAACTCCGCCACATCCCGCACATCAATCATCTGCACATTTCGGGAGGCCGGAGCAGGGGCTGGCACCTCTGGCTTGTCAGCTGTGGCTTGATCTATCCGGCGGACCCACCAAGTCAATCGATCCGAATAATCTCCTGCACCGACCAGCAGTCCCACACGCAGAGACGTCACCCGATCTCCAAGCATGTCCTCTGCAGCAAGCTCGCACGCGCGTTTAAGGCGGCCATAGGAGGCGCCGTAGGAGTTTGCCGAGCTGCGCTCCTGCGGTTCCAGATTTCGGGCGAGTGCAAGATCTTCCTCGGTTGGAAGGGGCACCGCATCCTGCTCATTAAGCAAAGGCTTGGTGAAGGTTCCATAGGCGGAGATGGAGGAGATGAACACGTAGCGCTGGAGGTTGTCTCCTAGCGCTTCAAGTAGATGGCGCACACCGTTCGGTTCAAAAGCGCAGGTATCGAAGGCCCAGTCGAACTGCTGTTCCCGCAAGATGCTCAGATCTCCATAGCGATCCGCTGTGATGGCCTTCACGCCATTTGGCGGGGAGCGGTTGGTGTTGCCGCGCACCAGAACGGACACTTCATGTCCTGCGCTGGCAAGTGCCTCTGTTAGTGCACCGCCTAAAAAACCCGTTCCACCAACAACCAAAACCCGCATGATGTTCTCCCCATTCGTGCACCCAACCTAGCGAGCTGTATGTGTTTGTCCAGCCACACCTTCAGGTTTCACAACCAGAGTAATGTTGACCAACTGATGAGGCTCTGATATTTCCCCAGCCCTCAGCTGCAGCAATTGGTGCGCAGCACAGTATGGAGCGAACCATGTCTTTCCGTGTTTCGCCCTTTAAAGGGCACTGATCCTTCTCAGAGCCAGCGCTAGCGGCCTGTAGGATCTTCTTTCGAGCCAACGCTCGGAAACACTCTCAAGAACTATAGGCCATTTTCATGGGCAATTTACGCTTGGATTGTGCGGGCAGCGCTACAGTTGCGCCTGCGCCAATCCATCGATTTTACGGGACTTCCGCCTGGATCCTTGGAGATGCAGAAGTCCAACTCAATAAACTTGCGCAGCTTGAGGCGGTCCACCAGATCGCGGCGTTTCCTGATCTTCACCCCGGTCCGGTGGGTGTTGCCATCCTGTCTGACAGGGTGCACCCGCACATGATCGGCAATGACATCGGCTGCGGCATGACTGTGTTCCGCACCTCCCTAAGCGCTCACAAACTGAAGCCGCAAAAGCTGGCAGACCGCTTGCGTGTGTTGCAGGATTACACCGATCCGGCTGAGGGACAGGCGCATTTGCGCAGTGCTGACTTGCCGGATGATCTTGCAGTCACAGCCATCGGCACCATAGGTGGCGGCAACCACTTCTGCGAAGTGCAGGTTCTGGCAGAAACGCCGGATGTCGAGCTTGCTGCCAAGGCAGGTGTCGCCAAAGGTGACGTGCTGCTCTTCGTCCACTCCGGCTCCCGTTCCTTCGGAGCCAGCATCTTTGCTGATTATGCAGAGGTTGGTTCGGAAGGGCTGGCGGCAGAGGATGAGCGCACAGCGGCTTACCTCAAAATGCATGATCTTGCTGTGCGATGGGCAAGCCTGAACCGGCAGATCATTGCACAATGTGCCGCCGCTGCTCTGCGCTGTGATGTGGAGCTGGTGGTCGACAGCAGCCATAACCTCATTGAGCGATATGGTGATGGATTCCTGCACCGCAAAGGCGCTGCGAAAGCGGATGTTGACCTTGTTCCGCTGGCTGGCTCTCGCGATGCAAAGAGCTTTCTGCTGAAGCCAATCGGCAACAAACCGGAGGCATTGGCATCTCTGGCTCATGGAGCAGGCCGCAAATATGACCGAGCCTCCATGCATGGCCGGATTGGCAAGCCGAAGTCCGTTCGCAATGCCTTGTCACGCACCTCTTACGGAGGCCGCGTGGTCTGTGAGGACAAACAGCTCCTCGTGGAAGAAGCACCACAAGCCTACAAGAACTCCGAGGATGTTCTTGCACAGCTGGTTGAGGCAGAGCTGGCCACGTGTGTGGGGGTGATGACACCTGTTGTCACGTTCAAAACCGCGCGTGGGGCAGACGAGCGGAGGAGCAAGCGATGACGGAAAAGACAACCGTTCGTTTGCTGTTGTCATCCGGAGACGGGCCTGCGGAATGCAGGCTCGCCCTTTGCCACAGCGTTGCAACTATGGAGAAAACAGCAAAAAAGCTTGGGCTCTCCTTTGCCAGTGATCCGGAACGTGCTGACCTTTCCGCAAATGTTGCGTCTGCTGAAGTGACACTTGCGGGTGAGGGGGCCAAGGCTTTTGCCAGGGCATGGTGCGGCACGATCAAGTGGACCTGCCAGAGCCCCTTCCGCCCAAACCATAAACGGCAGAACTGGTTCATTGGTGTCTATGAGCTGCCAACTTCTGCAGCAGAGGCTGAAGAGTTTAACGCAGAAGACCTGCGCTTTGAAACTTTGCGGGCTGGCGGTCCGGGTGGGCAGCATCAGAACAAGACCGAAAGTGCAGTACGGGTCACCCATGTGCCCACAGGTCTTTCTGTTGTGGCGCGGGACGAACGCTCCCAACACCGGAACAAGCAGATCGCCCTACAGCGTTTGCAGGAAAAGCTCTCTGGTCTTTCGGCTGAAGAAGGTGCGCGCCTGCGAAAATCTGAACGCTTGCTCCACCACCAATTGGAACGAGGCAATCCGGTACGGTGCTTCAAAGGAGTGCGGTTTAAGGAAGTCTGACCTCAACAATCCGAAAGCGCCTCTTTATGATGGCGCTTTCGGGCTCAGATTCGATGCGGGGAGAAATGGTGAGATGACTGATATTGTGAATGGCTTGCTGGTGCAGAACGGACGTGTTCTCATGGGTCTACGCTCTGCATCGCGCAAAAACTATCCCGGCCTCTGGAGCTTTGTGGGTGGGCACGTAGAAGACGGAGAAACTCTGGAACAGGCTCTTATCAGAGAGCTTGGCGAGGAAGTTGGCGTCAAAGCGCAGCGGTTTGCGAAGGTCTTCGAGTTTACAGCTCCGGCCCCAAGCGGTGAGGGTTCAATCACCTTTCATATGTTCACAGTCGACCAATGGAAGGGCACGCCGGAGAACCTGGGCGACGAGCACTCTGAAGTGCGGTGGGTGGCATTTGAAGAAGCGATCAGGCTGCCCGATCTTGCCTTTGCTGAATACCAGAATGTCTTTGAGAAATTGAAAGAAGAAGGAGCGCTTCAATAGCACTCCTGAATGTCAGCTCTGGCTCTCCTGCTGGGCTTCCGGAACAGTGATTTTGCGACCCCATTTGATGTTGGACCAGACCAGCTCATGCAGGAAATAGAAGATAAAGCCGAGGATGGAGCTGACGATTGCAATGCTTCCGCCCACGGTGACTGAGCCGGTAAACACAAGGCCGATCAACGTCATAGAGACGAGGCCCATGATCTGCCAGGTAACTGATTTTGTAAAAATGCGTGAGGCTGAATCCATCTGCGACGTCCGGGTAAGAATGTAAATCCTGTCTTCGTTGCTACCGGAAAAAATGCGGATTGGACATTTGGTATTTGAGCTGCAATAAATTCATTTTGGTGATTTTATTCTGCAATGGTGATTATAATGGACAAGCGTGACAGGGCTGTTTTGTTTAAAAACCGGCTGACTGAAGCCATGGCACAGGCAGATGTGACACGCAGCCAGCTGGCCCGAAATGCAGGTGTGGATCGCTCCACCATCGGCCAGCTGCTGAACAACGAAATCCCACGGCTGCCTAACAGCCAGTTGCTGGCAGACCTTGCAGCATCCCTTGGTGTGAGTGCCGACTGGTTGCTGGGGCTGACCAACAGACCTGAACGCCCCGGTGACATCATCGCGGCAGCCATGGCCATGAGCCCGGCAGAACGCTCTTCGGTCGATGAGCAGATCCTCAACTGGCACAAGGAAGCCACCGGCCTGAAGGTGCGCCACGTGCCCGCCACCCTGCCGGATATCTTGAAAACAGACAGGATGCTGGCCTGGGAGTACGCCTCATTTCGTGGGTTGGATGCGGAAGAGGTGGTTGGCTCCATTCGCGGACAGCTGGACTGGCTGCGCTCACGCCAGTCAGACTACGAAATCTCCATACCGCTGCATGAGATACAGGCCTGCGCCCAGGGCATTGGCTACTATGCCCATCTGGAGGAAGACACTCGCCGCGAGCAACTGCAGTTTGTTGCGGATACCTGCCGCCAGATGTTTCCTCGTCTGCGTTTGTTCCTGTTTGATGCGCACAAAGTGTTCAGCGCCCCCATCACTATCTTCGGGCCCAATCTGGCGGTGATCTATGTGGGCCAGTATTACCTCGCGTTCCGGGAAGCGGAGCGGGTCAGTTCCCTGACCGACCACTTCGACTGGCTCGTCCGTGAGGCCTCCGTCGATGCCAGAGATGTAGCGGATTACGTGGAGACGCTCATTCAGTAGCCTGGTTGTTATGCTGTTCGTTGACTGATCTGCTGCCTTTGCGGTGAGGCCAGATGTAGAACTCCTCCAACACCATCGATCACCGCAAACACCAGCAGGAGTGGGTGAGGGGAGAGGGCATAGGCCCAAAGCATGGAGGCGGCGAAGAGGAGCCGCAATATGCCTTCATATCTGCCGATGGAGACTGAAAAATTGCGCCAACGCCAAATCGCCCATCCTGCTCCCAATACACCGAGCATCTGCCCGAACAGCAGTTGAACTGGCAGAAAAACAGGCCATGTCTGACCTCCAAGCGCTACATTGAGGCTGCTCAACGTTTCTATGTGGGCACTGTTGATGAAGGGGATGGCAAAAGGTGCCAGTGCCAGAACATCATAGATGCAAAAGAACCTGAATAAGCGTTGGTAACTGCTTTGAGAAAACATGATGCACTCTTTGGAAATTGTGAGGTTGAGCTAAGGAAGCACGGGCGAAGTTGCTCGTGCTCCGGTTAGCGTAGAACCGGTTGATCCGAAATTTCCAGAGGGACAGCTTGGTAAATTAGATAAATCTAATATTAAGCTGTGGATTAAGTGACTTCTGTTCTCTTAATTGGTGTTTCCCATAGATCTCCGGGGACATTGCGGTCTCTTAGGCACGAGAAGATCTTGGCGGTGAACAGCAGGCCGAGAGCGAGTTCAAAGGTGCTCAGCGAGATCCAGATGAGCTGAAGCGCCCCTTCCTCGATGCTCCAGTTGTACGCGATCAGGTAGGAGGCAGGTACGCTGCCGAACCACATGGTGAGGATACGGGTTTTGAAGACAAACGTGTTCTGATGAAAACTCTGCAACATACCGCTGGCGATGAAAGACACAGCAAACGCCACTGCATAGTACCAGATGTGCGAGGTGACGGAGACGGAGAGCTCAAAGATATCCTGTCCGTAGCTGCCAAGAGAGAACAGCGAGGTTATCTCCCGGTCAAAGCTTTGCAGGATCACCGTAACAATCGCCACATACGAGAATGCGACAAACAGTGAGGCGCTGATGATCTTGGGAATGCGATCATACTGATTGCGGCCAATGGCCTGAGAGGACAGGATCGTCGCCCCGTTGGCAATACCAACCACGGGCACGATACCGATGTAATTGAGGATGACATTGAAGTTGTTGGCTGCCAGCGCTGTCGTACCCACAATGGCGACGGCCCAGATGATCGCCGTGTTGCCGATCTCGTCTGTACTGTCATGGGCGCCAAGGGGCATGCCACGCTTGAACAGGGCGAGGACGTCGAGCGCTCGCCGGGATTTGCTGAGCAAGGCACGGGCTTCTTTCCAGGCCGCAACCCGCAAGGCGCGGGGTGTTTTGCGGAGATAGACAATCAGCACTGCCAGAGAGCCGAGCACCGTGCCAATGGCAGAACCGGCCATGCCCAACTCTAGAAAGCCATAGGCACCAAACACCAGCAGATAGGTCATGGGCATGGCAACCAATTGCCCTGCAAGGCTGGCCTTGAAGATGAGGCGGGTGTTGCCGATGGCGCCGAAGTAACAGCTGGCAGCGCTATCCAAAATCATGATGGAGCCAAACAGCATGGCCCAGCTGAGGTAGACATTTTCCAGCGCTACGACTTCTTCTGGCCTGCCGCTAAGCTGGGAGATGTTCATCAGCAGCGGCAATGTGAGAATGAGGCCCAACACGCACAGGATGGCGACAGCAAACAGTCTGCCTCCCATTTTGTGGGCCGCTTCAATCCCGCTACGTGCATAAGCTTCAGCAATAACCGAGCGGCCAATCTGCGTGACACCAGAGAAGAAAGAGATTGCGGACATGCCCATGAAGACAGCGGGGCCGGAAGCCGTGAGCGTCTGTTCTGAGTAGGCGGCGAGACACAGTCGATCTACAATCATCATCAGAGTCCGGCCAGACATAGCCAGCATTAATGGACCTGAAATGCGCAGAACCCGCGTCAGTTCATGATGAAACAGCGGAAATCTAAGCAATTAGAAAATGTACCTTACGGAAATAAAACTAAAAATCGAAATCAGTATATATAGCTATCAAAGGTTGTAGAGACACTTTTACGCGATACACATGGCTATACACAGAATGAATGCATGTGTTGCCGGGGCGCCACAAATGGCTTAGGCCGCTACGTTTTTGAGCCTCGCCGGCTAAGCGGGCGAGGCTCAAGAGGTGCTTGTCGGCAGGCTACAAGAGCCCACAATCAGGCCTTCGCCGCCTGTTCTTTCTCGTTTATTGGTTCTCCAAAGTAAGCACGATACATGAACATGACGATGGCGAAGATGCCCCAGCCGAAGACCAGGTCTCCCGGTACGCGGGCCCAGACCAACGCGGTCATTACCGGACCGTGGATTGTCTCCGGTGCGCGGGCAAGCCAGTAGCTCTCAGTAAAGCTGATGTAAGCCTGATAGATGCCCTGCGGGATCAGGGAGAGCGCCAGCATCATGGCCAGACCGATGTTGAGACCCCAGAACGCCTGCTGCAGCCACTTGTCGCTCCACCGATTGTCAGGAATGAGTGAGCGTAGGCAGAACAGCATCAACCCAATGCCCAGCAAGCCATAAACCCCGAACATGGCCGCGTGACCGTGGGCCGGTGTGGAATTGAGGCCCTGCATGTAATAGAGCGCCAGTGGCGGGTTGATGAAGAAGCCGAGCAAACCGGCACCAACGAGGTTCCAGAACAGAACGGAAGCGAAGAAGTTAAGCGGCCATTTGTAATGTTCGATCCACTTGGTGTTCTGCTCCAATTTGTGGGTCTGGTAGGCCTCAAAGCCAATCACCAGTAGTGGCACGACTTCCAGTGCTGAGAATACGGCCCCCAGCGCCAGCACGCCAATCGGTGTGCCGCTCCAATAGAGGTGGTGGAATGTGCCCAGCACGCCGCCGGACATGAAGATGATGGTGGCGAAGATCACCGCAACTGCAGCAGTGGACGCTCGGAGCAGCTTCAGGTTGACGAAGATGAGCGCGATAATGGCTGTCGCAAACACCTCAAAGACGCCCTCAACCCACAAATGCACCACCCACCAGCGCCAGTATTCCATAACGCTGATATGCGTGTTCTGCCCCCAGAACAGACCCGCACCGTAGAGCAGGCCGATTGCGGTGGCGGAGAGCAACGTCAAGGCGATGAGGCTGCGGTTGTGGCCGCCTTTGAGGGCCGGATAAAGCGCACGCAGCACAAGTACCAGCCAGAGCAGGAGCCCGACGAAGAGGAAGATCTGCCAGAAACGGCCCAGATCAACATACTCATAGCCCTGATGACCGAACCAGAAGTTCATGGTGCGGGAGAAGAACTGGTTCACCCCGAGCCACTCACCCGCAAACGAGCCCACCACGATGATGATCAGACAGATCCAGAGGAAGTTGACGCCGAGTGTTTGATAGGCGGGATCCTTGCCGGAAAGCAGTGGGGCCATGAACAGGCCTGTTCCCAGCCACGCTGTCGCGATCCAGAACACCGCCAACTGCGTGTGCCAGGTGCGGGAGATGGAGTAGGGAATGATTTCGGCCAGCGGAATGCCATAAAGATCCTGACCTTCAACTGCGTAGTGCGCGGTGAGGATGCCAAGCGCGACCTGCGCAATCATGAGGCCCACAACCACCCAGAAGTACTTGGCTGTCGCCCGCATGGAAGGGGTTATCTTCACATTCGCCAGAGGGTTCTTTGCAGCAGCGCCGCCTTCCGGAATGATCCGCTCGCGCCAAAGATCATACTGGCGGACGTAGTAGAAGCACAGCGCACCAGCACAGCCAAGCAGCAAGAGGATACTGATGATGGTCCAAATGAACGCAGCACCGCTTGGCTGATTGCCAACCAGTGGTTCATGGGGCCAGTTGCTGGTGTAGGTGATGGTATCATCTGGACGGTTGGTCACCGAACTCCAGGAGGTCCAGAAGAAGAAAGCGGAGAGTTTTTGAGCTTGTTCGGGAGTGATTAGAATGTTGGGAGGAAAGGCATAATCATCGCGAAGGTTTTGCCCGTCGATGTTGTCGTAGGAGGCAAACAGTCGTGTGAAATGATCTTCCACCTGTTTGACAGCCGTAGCCCGATCATCTGAAATGGTAATGGTCTCATTGGCCGGATTGTAGCGATTGCGCCGCATCTCCTCTTCAATGAGAACCTGAAGAAAAGCTTTTTGCTCATCACTTGGTGGGGTGTAACCTGTGCCGACCCGTGCCCGGTGGAAAACATCCCGCAGTGCCAGCGCTTCTCTGTGCAGCCAGTCCGTGGACCAGTCTGGCGCCACGTAACTGCCATGCCCCCAGATGCTGCCTTGCTGCATACCGCCAAGAGATTGCCAGACGTTCTGACCTTCTTCGATGTCATCTTTCGTGTAAATCACATCGCCGCTGTCTGAGACCACCATGTTGGGAATAGGTGGTTTCATGCGGTAGATTTCAGCGCCAAAAAAGAGAAGGACACCAAAGGCGAGGACCATGCCAACGCCGAGAAGTATCCAAAGCCGTTTGAGTGAAAAGGTTACATCATAGTCCTTGTCAAACATGGCTTGCTGCTCCTGACCTTCGGGGGAAACACTGGCTTGCGTTTCAAATCAGATTATCAATCTGATTCAGGCCGTGCCTCCCTCAAAGTTAGGAGAGGCGTTCAGGTAGCTGCGGGTAGCATGTCACTTTGACTTTTTTGCGGTTCGTTGGCCAAACGGCTGCGCAACAGCTCACCTTCGCCCTCAACAATCGGGTAGGCCACGGTGGTCAACAGCGCGTTCAGGTACTTCAGATCGCTGATGGTTTCCAGATGGATGGAGCTAGTGGTCCGGCTGGATTTGCGGTTCTGGCTCAGACGGCGCAGGTGTGCTTCGCGGCTCTTGTATTCCAACTCACGCACCAGCACTTTGCGGGAAACAAGATCCCGTGCCAGATCCGGATCGCGGGTGATGAGCACGCGCAGGGAGATCTGCAGGTTTTGCAGCACGGCAGCGTGCAGGTCTTTAATTTCCTTCCAGCCTTCCTGAGAGAACTCCTTGTTCAGACCGGAAATCTTCTCGGCCAGCACCAGCAGGTTACGCTGAATGACGTCGCCCATCTGTTCCAGACAGACGCAGTAGTTCATGAGCTCAGTATACTTCTGGTAGTCCTCATCGCTCATGGACTGGGTGGTTACATCCGTCAGGTATTCTTTGATGGAACGGTGCAGATCATCAATCTCATCATCCATCTTCATCAGTCGTTTGGCTGTTTGCGCATCATCTCCGCGGAACACAACCATCACGCCGCGTAGCATGGCTTCCACTTTTTCGCTCATATGCAGCATTTCGCGCGTGGCCGCATTGAAGGCAAGGTCAGGGGTTTCCAGCAGTTTACGGTCCAGCAGGCTGAGCCGTTCCATGACGGCGTCTTCCTCTGATTGGCCAGCACTGTCGGAAATGATGAGCTTGGTCAGGCGGGCCACAAGACCGATTGTTGGAATACCGAGCAGGACAACACCCAGGTTGAAACCACTGTGGAAGTTGGCG
Organism: Pseudovibrio sp. FO-BEG1; assembly: GCF_000236645.1. Taxonomy (NCBI): domain Bacteria; kingdom Pseudomonadati; phylum Pseudomonadota; class Alphaproteobacteria; order Hyphomicrobiales; family Stappiaceae; genus Pseudovibrio; species Pseudovibrio sp. FO-BEG1. The sequence goes on along the minus strand of NC_016646.1, from coordinate 206,012 downwards.
ATGGCGCGGGCAGGGTCATCACCCAGCATATCGAGGGTGAGCACATCAAAGCGCATGAGAAGCAAGGTGATCAACACACCAGCCACACGGAAGATCATGTTGCCAAGCGGAACACGGCGTACTTCAGCACTGTCACTCATGGTGAGCACCAGTGGAATAATGCTGGAGCCGATGTTAGCACCCAGAATGAAGAGTAAGGCACCTTCCATCGGCAGAACGCCGGTGCTTGCCAGTGTCATGATCATCAGCACAACAGCAACAGATGAGTGCAATAGCCAAGTAAGGGCAGCAGCGGTGATGATCGCCACAAACGGATCACCAATCAGCAGATTCAGGATGACTGGCAGAGAGCCACTTTCGCGCAAAGGCTCAGAAGCCATGCTGATGAAGGACAGTGCGATCAACATTTGGCCTACACCGATGATGATACGGCCTGTCTGGCGCATGGTGCGCGTACTGCCGCGGGAGAACAGAGCACCACCCACCACGAGACAGACCGGCAGCAACCAGCTCAGGTCGAGGGAAAGCACCTGCACGACCATCGTGGAGCCCAGATCCGCGCCAAGCATGATGGCAAGGCCTGCGGCCAGTGTGATGGAGCCTTTGCTGATGAACCCACGGGCAAGAATGGCCGTAGCTGTCGCACTTTGCAAAATGATGGAAACCAGAAAGCCAGTGGTGAAGCTGGTGTAACGGTTTTTGGAGGCCTGCTGCATCCAGCCCTGAAACTTCTGGCCTACCGCGCGCTCAACGCCAGTCCGGATCATTCTGGTTGCCCAAAACAATAGGGAAATACCTGCAGCAAGGTGTAGAAGTATTTCAAAACTGCTCATCACAGCCTCCGGATTCAGCTCTTGCGGTTATTAATAGGAGGCTCACTTAAACGCAGTTGTCGTGGTGTGCGGCAAAGGTCTTTAAGCAGATGTTGTCGGACTATCAGAATATGCGAGATCCCTCGCTTCCCCCGGAAATGACGAGAGGGAAAGCAAGTGATCGCATCGCGCGCCTTGGGAGCTCTTGCGGATTCTTGAAATCGATCCGGCAACTAAAATTAGCCACCTCAATGATTTGATAAATAACTTAAGACAGTTATGTCGATAACTCAATATGTTAAGCTCAATTATGGCGAGAAATTTACGCAATAAGTGCGTTTTTTGAGGTCTTTCGTGATCACTTTGCTATTGGACAACCAATTCCTTCTGATAAGTCCAACCTATTGAATTTTCTGAATTAATGTTAGTTGGCAAAGTAATCGCAAGTCGCTGCTTGAAAATGCGCACGAGGTGCGTTTTCCCCAGCCTCTCACAAAAGCGTAATGTGGTGATTATTTTGCTGATTTCCCGTTATCTGACTCGCTTTTGCCAGAGTTTGAAGAAGACTGCTGCATGTAACGGGTTGGATGATCAGGCCCCCTTGAGAGCGATGTTTCAAACTCAAGAGGTGATTATTGAGGTTGAAAGGATATCTCCAAGCTTGTGCGGAGATTACCTAGGCGTTTTCTGCTGAATCAGGTTAGTAGTTTCTCAGAGCAGATCACCTATCAAGTTTTACGGTAACAATTACTTTGAGGCTTCTATGAGTTTTGCGCGCACGATCATGCTGACTTTGCCTGTGGCTCTGTTGCTTGGCACTTCTGTGCAGGCGGCGGATGAGCCAACAGAAGAGCAAGTCACCACAATTGCCAAATGCGTTGCAGAAAAGGGCGGCGGTTATCCGGCGATGGCCTGTTTTGGTGAGGTGATGGAACAGTGCATTGGCACCAAGTATCAAAACAGCCACATGATCTACTGCGCCGTGCAGGAGTATGCGGTGTGGGACCAGCGTCTCACCGCGGCTTACGCTGAGATTATGGATATTGCGAGCACCAATGTGAAAGCAAGCCTGAAGAATGCGCAGCGCAACTGGATCAAGTTCCGCGATGACACCTGCTCGGCCAATGCGTTGATCTATGAAGGCGGCACCCACGCCCCGCTTACCATGTCGGTTTGCATGGGAGATCAAACAGCGGTGCGCAGCTTGCAGCTTGAGCAGTTCCTTGCCGAAGTCGGTCCTCACTGACGAACATGGCCTCTCTCTTTAAAGGGGCCAATATTTAGGAATAGCAGTACAGGCCAATGTGTTTAGGCTGAGCGGATGCTCGTCTCTTAAGGTCTGTGCTGATGAAAAAGGTTCTGATCCATATCGGTGCCCACACAACAGGTTCTACCGCGCTCCAGCAGCAACTCTATGCTAAGGATCCGGAGCGTTTCGTAGACCCAGCGCACTTTGAAAACAGTCGCTTCATGAAGCTCTATGAGGATCGCCTGGTCAAGCCCAAAGCCTCTCAGCTGGCGGAGCTGTTTCAGGAAGCCGTTTACCGGCCTGATATGGAGACCTACCGGCTTTCCTGCGAACGTTTGATGGGCAGGCCTTTTCAAAAAGGCGGCTTCTATCAACATCTGAAACGTTATGTGCAACTGGTGGAAGGGCTGCAGCGGGCCGATGTTTCCGTGAGGACGCTTGTGGTTCTGCGCGAAAGAACAGACTTCCTGATCTCCTGCTTTCTACAAAGTCAGACGGGGTATGCTTCACGCAACAACTTCCATGAGTTTGCCAATCTGGCTGTGACGGATGCCTTCTCCTGGCAAGCCATTGCGGATCAGCTGGATAACGCTGGCACCACCTTCCTGCCTTGGGAAGCTGTTGAGACCAAAGCCTCTGAGCTGGCAGGGCAGTTCAACAAGTTCTTTGAGTTGAAGTTGCTTGGAGGCGAAGACCTGACAGAGTGCACCGAACAGCCTCACCCTGACCCGGGCCTTTCCGTGATCCAGCATCTGGTGAAAATTGAGGATGAAGGCTTGCGGGCGCATCTGATGAAATGTGCTGCAGAGTATTGCCGCCAGGGCGATAGGGCTGCGGTGATTTCGGAGGATTTAGAAGGGATTTATCGCAGGCATTTTCTGGAAGGTGATATCGCGTTCGCCAAAGCCAACTATCCCAGTCCTTTCCGCAAAATCTATTCACAGACGAAATCGGTGGCAGAACAGTTCTGGTTTGCATTCGCCACAGATGATGCCTGATCAGCTTTAAGCGCGGTGTTTGGTGTCACCTACTGTAATTTCCATTGTAACCAGAAAGGCTTGAATAAGCGGGCAAAGCAAGGTGCGTGAGCTTGCTTGCGGTGAGTGTGCGTGAAATGAACAGCCTTGGGTGTGGGCGAGCCGCTGATTATCTGTAAGCCAGCCATCATAACGCCAAACTCACGCCGGTTTTACTGTACCGTCAGCAATGCGCTGGCATAGTGTGCAAATCACTCAACTGACAGGAGAATCCTGACGCCCTCCGGAATATTGGAGAGGTTAGCGCTATTGCGCAGGTTTCGCTGCCGCTTGAAAACAACAATAATAACAGCAGATGGACGCAAACGTCCCGATCAAGATGAGTGAAGAGGCGCCGTGTGACGCAGGTTCAGCTTAAAAACCTCTCAAAAGTGTTCTCCGGAACACCTGCGGTTGATGCCATCAATCTTGATGTGGCCTGCGGTGAGTTTCTGGTGCTACTGGGGCCTTCCGGCTGCGGCAAAACCACGAGCCTGCGCATGGTCTGCGGGCTGGAGCAACCGACCTCCGGTTCCATCTGGTTCAATGGTCAGGATGTGACTAGTCTGCCTGTCCAGAAACGAAAAGTTGGCCTTGTTTCCCAGCGCTTCGGCCTGTTCCCGCATATGACGGTGGAGCAGAACGTGGCGTTTGGGCTCTCCGTGCGCGGTATGCCTGCTGAGGAGCAGATGCGGCAGGTGGGAGAGATGCTAGAGATTGTGCGTCTCTCAGCCTTTGCCAAGCGGTTTCCTTCTCAGCTGTCTGGTGGACAGATGCAGCGCGTGGCGATTGCCAGAACGCTGGTGACCAAGCCGGAAGTGCTGTTGCTGGATGAGCCGATGGCGAGCCTCGATACGCTTTTGCGCACTGAAATGCGCCAGTTCATCCGCGACCTGCATGATGAGTATGGCATGACAACGCTGCTGGTCACCCATGATCAGATCGAAGCAATGGACCTGGCGGACCGGATTGCGGTGATGTTTGATGGCAAGGTTGCACAGCTCGCCGCGCCCGATGAGATTTACCAGCGCCCTGCAAATGAGCAGACTGCCCGTTTCATGGGGCACTCCAACATCTTTGAGTGCGCGCGCACTTCGGAAAGTCATATCGACAGCCCGTTTGGTCAGCTTAGTTTGGGGGAAGCATCAGCACGGGGTGCCGTACAGCCCTCCAAGGCTATGTTGCGGTTTGAGAGTATTCAGATTGGAGAGTGCTGCGAAGCACCGCAGAACAATGCGTTTTCCGGTACAATCACACGAGCAGAATTTCTTGGCGCGATGATGCGCTACACGCTTCAGGTGGGAGAGGGATCTCTGACTGTTGAAGAAGCATCTACAATCAAAAGAAAAACAGGCGATGCGGTCACTGTGACACTACCGCCAGAACAAATTTGGCTGCTGCAATAAGCGGCTGAAGAACCGGTTGGGGGCAATTTATGCAAAGAACAAAATCACTCACCAGACAGATGCTTCTTGCAAGCACGCTCGCTGTTGTCAGCTGGAGCGGCGTTGCACAGGCAGAGGACGCGCCGGGCATGTTCCGTAGTGAGTTCCTGAAAGGCAATCTGGGCTGGGAGGATGTTACCGCCAAAGCCCGTGAGGAAGGCACCGTTAACTTCTATTACTGGGGCGGCTCTGACATCATCAACCTGTGGGTGGATCAGGTGGCAACACCGGCTCTCGCTGCAGAGGGCGTGCGCCTCAACCCGGTTCGCATCACAGCCACCAAAGACACCGTGGATGTGGTGATCGCTGAACTGGCCGCTGGTCGCGGTGAGGAGCAGGGCAGTGTGGATCTGGTTTGGGTCAACGGCGAGAACTTTTACTCTTTGAAACAGCAAAACGCACTGTGGGGTGCGTTCGCCAATCGCCTGCCAAACTCCGTGAACTTTGAGTGGGATGAGAACGATCCGCGTTCCCTCCTCAATCTGCGTGACTATGGTGTTGAGACCGGTTTTCAGGAAATGCCATGGTCTGGTGAGCAGTATGTGTGCTCCGTCAACCGCGCTCATGTTTCCGCAGAAAACACTCCGGCGACCTTTGCGCAGCTGAAGACCTATCTGGAAGCCAACCCGGGCAAGTTCACTTATGTGAAGCCACCGCATTATCTCGGCAACACCTTTGTGCAGTCTGTGCTTTATGCGCATAACCCGGATGGTACTGGCGCTGAGCCATACCAGAAAAGCTTTGAAGAGCTGGGCGGCGCAGAACTGGCACGCCTGATGGAACCGGGCATTGAGTATCTGAAGAGCATCGAACCGCTGTTGCTTGGTGGTGCCTCTGGCAAGCCGCGCTATCCTGAAAACTCTGGCGAACTGGACAATCTGTTCCTCAACTCCGAGGTTCACTTCAACTGTAAGTTCGGCGTGTTCGGCAACCATAACGGCCTGATCACCGGTGCCTATCCAGAGCAGGCGGAAGAGATGATCTTCCCGGCTGGCAACATGATCAAGAATAAGAACTACCTTGCCGTACCACTCAACAGCCCGCATCCGGCGGCCGCTCTTGTGGCGATCAACTACTTCTCTTCAGCGGAAGCTCAGGCTTCCAAGTTGAAGACAGCAGGTATGCCAGTTGGTTTGGATCTGTGGCGATTGAGTGAGGAAGAGTCTGCTGAAATCGAAGCTTCCGCACCACCTCACTACGGCGTCACTCAGCAGCAGCTGGACGACAACATCGCACCAGACACCAACGCGAGCCTTGTTGATGTGATCGAAGCCACCTGGTTGGCCGTGATTGAGCGCAAGGAAGATAAGCCACTGGCCGACATCGTGGCGCAGGTTTCTGGCGAACTGAACAACTGATAGTCTTGCGGATGGCGGGCTGCTGCCATCCGCTCCTTTACGAAACGATTGATGATGCCCAAGGCGCTTTCAGCTCACTCCAACACCTCTGCCTCCCCTGCATTCATGCAGAACCTGCGTGACATTGCAGAAATTACACCACTGCTCGTGGTTTTGCTGGGGCTGTTTGGAGGGGCCGTTGTTCTGGGCGTTCTGCAAAGCTTTGGCTATGCACCTTGGTTTGGCATCAACGAGTTTCCAACCACTGAGTATTATGAACGCCTCTGGCTTTCCTCCGATTTCTGGGTATCTCTCGGACTGACGCTTTACTACGGTTTCGCCGCAACCCTGATTGGTCTTGTGCTCTCTGTTCCGCTGAGCATTGCGCTTTCCAAAAAGTTCAAAGCGTCCCGTCTATTCGGTGCCCTCATTCGCCTGCCTTTGATGGTGCCTTATACGGTTGGCATCGCGCTGGCATTGGTGATGCTGGGCAATGGCGGTCTGCTCTCCCGCATCTCCGCCGGGCTTGGCTTGATTGACGATCCCTCACAGTTTGTACAGATCCTCAAGACCCATTGGGGCTGCGGGATTATCGCCGTTTATGTCTGGAAGCAAGTGCCATTCATGACGCTGACTCTCTCGGCTGTTCTGGCCCGCAAAGGGGAAGATACGGTAGAGGCTGCTATGGTGCTGGGAGCAAGTTCAAGGCAGATCTTCTGGCGCGTCACGCTTCCGCAGATCATGCCGGGCATTGTCTCCGCTTCGCTCATCTGCTTTGCCTTCAACATCGGCGCTTTTGAAGCTCCGTTTATTCTGGGCGGTGGCTATCCGGATACGCTGCCGGTTCTGGCGTGGCGATACTTTCAGGATGCAAACTACGCCTTTCAGCTGCAAGGCATGGCTGTGGTAGTGTCTCTGGCCTTGGTTTCCGGCGTCTTCCTCGGTGCTTATTTGCTGGGCTACCGCAGATGGGAACGTGCGCGGGGGCGTGTGTGATGCTTAGTCAGACCTCCAAACTCCGTGATCTTAAGGCGATCAGCCCCTGGCAACGCCTCCTCGTGCTGACCATGGCGACTTTTACCATCGCTCCGTTTGCGCCGCTGATTATCCAGTCACTGGCCTTCCGGTGGGCGTGGCCCAACATTCTGCCAACAGTGTGGTGGCATGAGCAGCGTGAACGCTCGCCGTTTCCGTTGGCATGGGATTATGTGTTTTCGCCGAGCTCCCGCGTTGGGGAGGCAACCCTCAACACGCTCGGCATCGGAATTGCAGTCACGCTGCTGTGCCTGCTCATCTGTCTGCCCGCTGCACGCGTGCTGGCGCAGTGCAACTTCCGTGGCAAAAACCAACTGGAGTTTTTGATCGCTCTGCCGCTTCTTTTGCCAGAAGCTGCCATTGGCATCGCCCTGCTGATGATCTTCATTGCAATAGGTCTTGCTGGTACGTATGCGGGCGTGATTGTGGTGCACCTGATCCCAACCATTCCCTACATGGTGCGGATGCTGACGGCTGTTTATCAGGGCCATGGAACGGACGCTGAAGACCATGCCCGTGTTCTTGGCGCTAATCGCAGGCAAATCTTCTTCCGTGTCACCCTGCCCATGATCCTACCGGGTGTCATCGCAGGTTGCCTGTTTACCTTCCTGGTCTCTACCAACTTGTTTTTGCTGACGTTCTTCATCGGTCAAGGCCAGATCATCACCCTGCCAACACTGCTCTTCGCTAAAATTTCCGGTGGAGCACTGGACGCAACTGGCGCAGGCATCGCCCTGATCGCCTCAATCCCCGGCATCATCCTGCTGATCTTCACAGACCGGTTTATCCGGAACTATCCGCTGGCGGAGTAATACCCTGAAAAATTAGGGACTTTAAAAACAGAGGTCTGTCTTGTTCAACACACCTAAAGGGAGCGCCGTTGGTTAGAGTCCGGCCATCGGAAGAACTTTAGGCATTAGATATGACAGACATTTCAGTTGGCGGTGTTTCTACGCACCATGCCCCACTTGAAGTGAATGCACCGGCAGCTCAACAGGCGGCAGAGCTGGACGGTCATACAGTTTCAAAATCACTTGGAACGCGGATTAGTGAGGGCTGGAATAATTTCACCAGCAAAATATCCGGATTTTTTGACAGTGTTTCCAGCAAGTACAACGATTGGAAACAAGCTCGGGCCGATGCGGTTGTTGAGCGACAGCAGGAAACATCAAAGGGCGCTGCTTCTGAAATTATAAGCAGCTTGAAAGACGGTAGGTTGGTGGAGGCCTATCAGAGCTTTACACAGCTGCACAGCGTGGCTGAAAACTTGCAGCCAGAAAACCCACGCGCGTTCGTTTCTGAGAAACTGCAGGAAGCAGCCTCTCAGCTTTCAACGCAAGACCGCGAAGCAATCCGCCTTCACGACTTCAAAGAGGATGGCGAACGTCTTGTTCGTGATCATTCTGCGCATGCAGTGCGTTCGCTGCATATCTCAGAAGGTCTGGTGAAATCCGGCCTGATGTCCGTCAGTGACCTCAGTGCGGAAATCAACTTTATCGAAGACGTCAAAAGTGAAATTCCCACTGCCTTGAAGCTGGTTAAGAATGAGCTGAAAGGTCAGGCGCTCGCGGACGTTCGAAGCGTCTCACAAGGGCTTTTCCCGGTTGCCGATGATGGTACGGTGAACACAACGCGCAATGATGTCCAGATTTTCCGGGGTGATCACAACGAGACACCCGGAGAAGTGCTCAAGCATACTGGCGAGAACTATCTGACAAAAGGTAGTTTTGAGAATGTTGGTGGTGTGGATGTCTCCACCAAAGCGGTGGCTGATTGGCCGCGTTCAAACATCAACTTTGTAGATGGTGACCGCACGCACAATACAACCAATACAGGAGGGCCGGATGAGGCACCTGCAAAGGTCGCTGAATCTGTTGCGTTTGCCCGGGAGTTTACTGGTTCTGATGAGGCCACAAAGGTTCTTTCCAGTGTCGTGCACCAGTATGGTTGGCGAGACCTGTCCTCCAAGATGGTGAATGATGATGGTCAGGTTGTTCGCCTTACATTAGCACCTAAAGAGTATGCCTTTGCGAATGTGCACGGCTCTGACGGTGTGAGGCAGGTTGAAAATCCTGGTATACAGGTTGGTGGCGCGGAGTATACGGTCACCAAGACGGAAAGTGGTGACTTCAAAGTTGCGATTGATTGGGAGCTGCTGGCCGTTGGGATCAAGGATGAAAACGGGAGCACCGTTTTGTTTGACCCGCGCAATCCAATCCATGCTGCGAACACTGATGAAGAGAAAGCAAGCGGCATTTCGAGCGCGCTCTCCATTCAGTTAGATGGTGAGATTCTCATCTCTGGTGAAGCAGCCGCGCGCGGTGAACTCGAGCTGTTGGACAGCTCGTTTGAGCATACCTTCACCGGGAAGTTAACTCTTTAAACTCACGATAATACGAGAGGAAAAGCAGTGCAGACTGCTTGGGCACCCTCTCGTGTAATTCAACACCCAGCGTCTTTTGTAACCTTGCATGAGGCTCAAAAGCGCTGGGTTTTGCGCCATTTGCGAGCAGGAGACGCAAATGGCCTTTCAAAACAAAAGGGGCATCATATGGAACTGGTTGAAACCGTAATCCGGCAGTTTGGCGAGACGATCGGGTTATCTGACCTGAAGCTAGACAGCGAAAACATCTGCTCATTGACCGTCGATGGTGAGATCGAGGTGTTTTTTCAGGTTCTGGATTTCAAAACAAACGTCATCCGGTTGAACAGCAAACTGGCCAATCTGAACAGCGTGCCGAAATCGCTTTATCAGCACTTGCTGGAGGCAAACTACAACGGTATCGGAACAGGCGCGGCAGCGCTTTCCATCAACCTGCGCAGCTCGGAAGTGCTGCTGACACAGGCCATTCAAGCAGACAAGCTGTCAGCTGAAGAGTTTGCTGACACGGTGAAGTTGTTTGTGAAGTACACCAGCTTCTGGGTACAGGAACTGGTGGAGCTGGCCAAGTTTCCGTCAGATGATCCAGTCTCCATGCCGGAGATGCCGGTCGATAACCTGAGTTCTCAGATGCAATACCTGATGCCTTAAACAGCCGGTTCGAGACTTCGGATTTGCTTAAGATCTGAGGTCTCGCAAATCGGGTGGGTTTTGGCTGCGTGTCGCTCAATAGTTCTCCCAGTGAACCACTGGAGGGAACTATGGAACTACATGGACAGACGATTATCGTAACAGGCGCAAGCAGCGGCATCGGTGCTGCTGCTGCCGAACTCTTCGCCTCAGAAGGTGCCAATGTTGTACTGGGTGCCAGACGCGAAGCTGAGCTTGCCAAACTGGCGGGCGGTATTACTGAGCAAGGCGGTTCGGCGACCTATCTTGCCGGAGATGTCACGGATGAGACGTATGCTGCCGCTCTGGTTGAACATGCACTCAACACCTATGGCAGACTGCACGGTGCTTTCAACAATGCAGGCATCATGGGAGACATGGAGCCGGTGCCGGAGATGGATACGGACAACTGGAACGGCGTGCTGCGCACCAATCTGACCAGCGCCTTCTATGCAGCCAAGGCGCAGATCCCGGTGCTTAAAAACACCAGTCAGAGTGCAATTGTTTTCACCTCATCCTTCGTTGGCCACACAAACAGCGGCATGCCGGGTATGGGAGCTTATGCTGCCAGCAAGGCAGGATTGGTAGGTCTGGTGAAATCATTGGCGGCTGATCATGGACCAGATGGTATCCGCGTGAATGCGCTTCTGCCTGGAGGCACGAAAACAGCCATGGCAGGCGATGACCCGGAAGGCCATGCCTTCATCTCCAACCTTCATCCTCTCAAGCGCATGGCGAACCCAAAAGAGATTGCGCAGGCCGCTCTGTTCTTGCTGTCAGATCGCGCAAGCTTTGTCACTGGGAGTGCCATGACGGCAGATGGTGGGGTGTCTATTCGGCTGGTTTGAGCCTTGGGAATAAAAAGGGGAGGCGCTGCCTCCCTTTACTTTTTCAGGAGCTGGTGGCCCTGAAGCTGAAGCCCCGCCTCTGCAATCCGCTTCTCCCAAGCTTTGCGCGTGCCAATGCCAGCAGGCTTTTCAAAAAGGCCAGCCTCTTCAGCAGCCTTCGTTAGCGCAGCATACATCGGGATGTTGGGTTCACCATCCGGCAGCAGCAGTTCTTTGCGATGCAAGATGGGTGGGTTATCGCGCTTGGAGTAGTCGATGGCCTTGCTGGTCTGGATGGCAAGATCAAACGTGATTGAATGCAGCAGGGCAGGGAAGCCGGAGCTCTCAAAATCTTCGTAGTGCAGCAAGGAAACTTTGCCCTTCGCGATCTTGCAAAGGTTCCATGGTGTATCCGGGTGTTTTGCCGTGACCTGAGCCAGTCGATCAGCGTCTTCCGGTGCGAGCAGATCGATGCCAGAGCGATGCAGGTAGAGCCAGCCACCAACCCGGCGGCCAATTTTTGTCTTTTGAGCCATAGCTCTTATCTACCTGAAACTATAAGGAAGTGCAGTTCAAATCCGGGTGTTCGTTTTGGGAGAAGCAAAAACGCACCGCCCTGAGGAGGTAGGCGGTGCGTTTGTTGGTTAAGCCTGAAGCAGCTTAATAGCTTCGTCCGTTGTCCAGACGGCGTTCGCGATAAAGCGGAAGTTGGTCAGAGCGGCCAGATAGCCATCGCCATCCGGAATAACAGCTGCCGCTGTGCCATCACTCACCACAGCAACTTCAAAGCCTTGCTCGATCAGCTCACGCATGTGGCTCTCGGTGCAAAGGTTTGCAGACATGCCAGCCAGGATCACCTGATCCACGCCCTGCTTGCGCAGCTGAAGGGAGAGGTCGTTGGTGTCGTTGCCGTAGACCTTGTGTGGGGAAGTAACGATGGTTTTGCCGTCGTTGATGTAAGGCTTGTAGACGTCCAGCCAGTCCGCACCGGAACCTTCAAAACCATCCACATTGAGAGCGCCTTTGCGATCGAACATGCCGATGTTGTGCATCAGCTTTTCCAGTGCGCCTTCAAACTTCCAACCGTGATCAGTTGGGTAGTAGTAGTGAGGAGAAACAGCCACGGTGATGTCCGCTGCCTTTGCAGCTTTGAACAGACGCTCGATGTTGTTCACGGTGTTGTTGCGGGTCACGCTCTCGCCTACAACGCCCCAGGTTACGCCATCAGGAGACAGGAAGTCATTCTGAGGGTCAGTCACCACAAGTGCAGCGCGGCTCAGGTCCAGCTTCATGTCACTTGGAGGCAGAACAGACTTTGCTGGTGGTGCGTATGGGTCTTTCACTTTGTCCTGTGCTTTGGCGTGGGCGACACCCGCAACTGCCGCACCACCGACAGCTGCAGCAGCGGTCAGGCCACCGCGCAGAGCATCACGGCGGCTGAGTGTTTTCTTGTGATCATGGTCATTACACATCGTCTGTTCCTTCTCATGTTTGATGATGAGAAGATGGGAGATGCCATGTGCCTTATGGTCCAAAATTGGTACCTTTTCGTCTTGATATGTATCATTCCATCGCTTGGGCCGTTATAGATGACTGCATGGATATGCATTTTATTCTTGATGAAATGGAGATACAGGCTCACCCGTTTGCTCTGTGTGAGTTGAATGGCGCCTGTGACCTCGATCTGGACAAAGATCCTTTGGCGACCTTGCATTATGTGCTGGCCGGGGAAGGGGAGCTGGTGCTTCCTGGACGTCCCGCGATCCCCGTGCGCAAAGGCTCATTGATCCTTGTGCCCGCGCTCAAAAAGCACGTGCTGCGCAGTTTTGGGCAGGTTCAGGACCCGATCCCCAGCTGCAATCCGGACAAGCTGAAAATGGCGCATCTGATCCATAGCAGTGAAAGCCAGGACAAAGGCCAGCTCATCGCCATCTGCTCCCGCATTTCGCTCAGTCTGCGGCAAATGGAAAATCTGATTGATCTGGTGCAGGAACCGATTGTTGAGTATCAGGCCGGTGAAGATGCCTGCGAAGCGCCGATCCGCCGATTGCTTCTGGAACTCGCCAACCCGGCGCCGGGCAGCCTTGCCATGGTACGCGCACTCCTGATGCAATGCATGATCGAGCTGATGCGCCGCCGTTTCAATGATCAGCATGGCGGACTGGAATGGATGGCCGCGCTGCGTGACCCACGCATGTGGCCAGTGCTTCGCCATATCCTCGACACACCGGGCGAGCCACATTCCGTGGAAAGCCTCGCGTCCCTTGCTGGAATGAGCCGCAGCGGCTTTGCTAAACGCTTTCAGGAAGCTTATGGCAGTGGCCCTATGGAGCTGCTGCGAGATGTCCGCATGCGCCGTGCCGCCACCATGCTGCTGGAGACCGACCACCCTATTGAGCGCGTCTCCCACCTCATCGGCTTTCGCAGCCGCAGTGCCTTCTCCCGCGCCTTCGAAGCCGCCATCGGCATCTCACCGCAGAAGTTCCGGATGCAGCGGAAAAATTAATTGCAGCAACTGCTTAAACGCCTATCATCGCTACGACTTTATTTGTGCATTTGGTGATTGAAGATGTTGGAAGTTGTGAGTGTCGCGAGTTTTACCGCGTGGGAAGCGTTGGCTCGTTTTTCAGAGCTTGGTGCACGTGACCTAATTATTTTCACGTTTCCAATCATGCTTATTGCGTTGCGCTTGCTTAAGCCTAAAGAATTTCTCGCTGTCAGTGTAGTGCAGATACTTGGCATTGTTGTTGTACAAGGCTCTTTGAATGAAGTTGAGGCAATTTCGAGTCTTGATGCTCCATGGGTACAGGCTGGGAAATTTCTACAATTAGGATTGCCTTTTACATTGGTATGTTTAGCTCTTGTTTGCCTGCTCAAGCCTTCGATTTCTACACTGGCAAAGAATTTCGAAGTACGAAGTGCAGTTGCTGTTTTTGCTTTGATGTTTGCAGGCTGCAGCCCTTTTTACTGGGTGTGGATTTGGTCAAATTTAGGTGTCGCAGATTATTACAAGACGCAGGTTACATATTGGACGGCTTTTTCGTCACTAACCGTCATGATGCTTGCGACTTATCTACTGATACCGGCGATTGTTGGTTTGATTACCGAGCGATGGAATAAGCCATTTTTGCGCGTGCCAGTCTTTCTGTTCGCAATGGTACCATGGGTAATGGAAGTCAGAAATTTCTACACTAGTGCGATGATGGTGTTGACTTGACCACGCTAAACAGCATTCAAATATAGACCGCTGGCGTCACCACGTTCGTCAGCCCCGCTGACCGCAACTCCGCGGCGATGCGTTCCACATCTGGCTCCTTCATCGTGGGCCATGTGAGGGCTTCGCCTTTGACGCCGTGGTGTTGGTAGGCGTTGAGGCGTAAGGGCAGGTCAGTGCTCAGGGCTTCTACGAAACTGATGAGTTCTTTGATCTCTTCAGGGTTATCGGTGCGTTCTGGAATGAGCAGATAGCGCAGTTCATGCAGCTTACCGGCCTCGAAGAGCAGCTTGGCGGAGGCCAGAACGCGTTCGTTTTGGCGCGTGGTGAGCAGGCTGTGCAGGGTGTTGTCGAAGGCTTTGATGTCCAGCATCACGCCGTCGGTAACAGGCAGAACTGTCTTCCATGCTGCTTCAGGCAGATAGCCGTTGCTGTCGATGAAGCAGGTGAGATCCTTTAGCTTCTCATCGGACTTGATAGCCGTAAACAGAGCGATGATGAACTTCAGCTGCGTAGTTGCCTCACCGCCGGAAATGGTAATGCCATTCAGGAATGGTTTGTTCTGATAAAGCAGAGCCAGAACATCATCAACTCTGTACTGTGTCACCTTAGGGTTGGCATTGATGGGGCAGACGTCCAAGCACTTATCACACTGGTCGCAAATGCTTGGATCATGTACCACCTTGCCTTGCACGATGGTCAGAGCGCCGGTTGGGCACTCTGGCACGCAGTCACCGCAGTCGTTGCATAGCTTCATGGTATGCGGATTGTGGCAAGTTGGGCAGGCGAAGTTGCAGCCTTGCAGAAACAGGACAAGCCGGTTGCCCGGCCCATCCACGCAAGAGAACTTTAAAACCTTACTGACTGTAGCGAGGGGCAAGTTCATGGCTCATCACCCGCGGTGCGCGCTCCAGTATTTTACCTTTATCAGCCGCTTCGGCGCCCAGCACAGTTGTGTTGATGCGAGACCCGCCACATTCCTTGAACTTTGCGATGTCTGACAAGCGGACCATGTAACCGGTGATACGCACCAGATCATTGTTGGAGACGTTGGCAGAAAACTCACGGAAGCCCAGTTGGAATGCACCTTTGACCAGCTGCTCCAACGCTGCCGGATTGTTCTCGATGGTCTCGTCCAGTGTCAGGATTTCTGAAACACCGGATGGATAGAACGCATGGTGTTCTGCCAGTGCCTGTACATGCGTGACTGGATCTGGCTCGCTGCCATAAGGGATGCGAACACCCGGTGTGCAGCCATCATCATCGCTGAGGCCGGCTTGCGAATGCAGCATAGCCTTGCCTTGCCAACAATTTTCCATTGGGCGTGCTTCAACAGCTTCGAAAAGCACTCTGGAGATGCGGTGTCCAAGCTGGTTGGCAGTCTCATCATGACCGTATTTACCCGAACGGCCTTCCTTGGCCTGCAGCTCGTCCACGCACTGCGCCATGGCAAAGATGCCGTACATGGCGGTGAAGCGGTCTTTACGGATCCAACCTTCCTTCACGAGGAAGCTTTCAAAGAAACCAGATTTGCTGAAGAGGTGATCAATCCGCGCTTCAGTCAGGCGGAAGTTAAGGTCGATGTATTTCGGCAGAACATTCTCGAAGAAGTCTGCCGTGTTTTTGGAGCGACGCGCCACTTCTCGCAGATTGATGCGGGTGAGCGTGGATGCACCACCACACAGTGGCAACACGTTGTAGCAGCTGGCAACACCGTAGCCGTATTCGTCAAACAGCGGTTGATGCAGTGGGTTATTGGCGATGTGCGGTTTGGAGCATTCAATAATGCTTTCGCAAGCCTGAGAGAAGATTTCGTCAGAGCTGACGTTCGGATCCCAGATGAAGGTCAGGTTCGGAGCGATCTGCTTCAGCTCGGCATCAATGCGCATGATGGTGCGGGCAACGCGGTTATCCGTTGGCCCCACATTGGCATGCATGAAAGCGTCCGGCAGGACACGGTCCAGATAGCGCCAGAACAGCTTCAGTTTCTTGTAAAGGTCTTCATCACTGACATCATCACAATACGGCAGCAGTAGATTGTCGAGGCGGCCAATAAACACCGGCATGTTGGTGACGGATGGCACGTGATGATAGGCAATCATGAGGGAGTTGATGGCCTCATCCAGCGTCGTGGCTGGGTCCAGCTCCAGGAAGGTGCTGCCTTTTTCAAGAACAACGGAATAGTCGGGCATCACATAGCGTGGTTTGAAAGGCGCATGTCCCTCGTACATGTCGCAGATAACGCGCTCTTCCAATGCCTTTGCGGTTTCCTCATCAAGCTCAGGATAAGGCAGAGAGTTTTCTGCCTCCAGCGAGAGATAACGCGCCTTTTGCGTAAAGGAGAGGCCTGGGTCTTCTGTAATGCCCTTAAACCGTTTGAGAAGCTCCGACATGGGTTCGTTCCTTTTTGCTCTTTGGAACAAATCTTAAACCCGTGCGACAGGCGAGGAATTGAACTACCGCAATTTCCGATTGGAAAAGAATGATGGTGCACAGGGTGGGTTAGTAGGCATCAGAGAGTGGACCTGCAATTGCTCGAAATTAAACGCTGTTTAACTTTCGCAACTGTAAATTGCATATATATAATTGCAGGTATTCATAATATGGCTCGGTTTCTGATTATTTTAGCTTCATTTCTGCTGCTTGCTGGTTGTGTTACAACCAAAACACCGGAAGAACGCGGAGCTTATCGCATCAATAAAGTCAAAGTTATTGTTCCCAATGGAGAACATAGCGCTTTGGTGGCAAAGCAGTTAAAGCGAAAGTTTAATCAGGTTGCTCGTGAGAGTGCAAAGTGGGTGCCTGCCGGAACTCCAGCGCAAAACATGACCATAGTGCTAACGAAGGTGAGATACTCGACAGTATTCGGCTTTAAAGGATCAGCAACGGGTCGAATAAAGGGTTATGTTTTCCTTGGCCAGAAAGCTCAGGGTATTGTTTACCGGTTTGAGGTTTCAGGAGACCCCGGCAAAGGTACGATGGAGTCATTATCTATTGGCTTTAACAAGTATTACTCACCTGAATGGGTCTTTAACCGACTGATCGAGCGATTGGCTTACACCTACAAAAAGAACGTTTATCTGGTCAATGACAGTTCATACTTTGACAAGATCGCAGATGCGCCCACTCCTGTGAGGCAAAGCCCATCAGCGGGAGTTCCTTCTAGAACGAAATCTCACAAGCAGGGCATCACCCCACCACCTCTTGTGCTGATTGGTGGGTGATGCCGTAGATACGAGAAAACCCGGCCTCATCGAAGCCGGGTTTTGCGTTTTTCAGTACTGACTACGCGATTACGCTTTTTCAGAGGCTGGTTTTGGGTCAAGGTCGCTTGCGTCGTGGCGTTCTGGGACTTGTTGGTCTTCATCACCCCAGGTGCGGTTGACGCGTTTGCCGCGTTTAACGGCAGGGCGCTCAGCGATTTCTTCTGCCCAACGTTTCACGTTCTTGTACTCGTCAACGGAGAGGAACTCAGCAGCGCTGTAGAGTGAGCCGAGCACCAATGCGCCGTACCACGGGAAGATCGCCATATCTGCGATGGAGTACTCGTCGCCAGCCATGAAGCGGCGTTCCGCCAGATTGCGGTCCAGCACGTCCAGCTGACGCTTGGCTTCCATAGCAAAGCGGTTGATTGGGTACTCAAACTTTTCTGGCGCGTAAGCGTAGAAGTGGCCGAAACCGCCGCCCAGATATGGAGCGGAACCCATCTGCCAGAACAGCCAGTTCATGGCTTCTGTGCGGGCTGCCGGATCTTTCGGCAAGAAGGCGCCGAACTTTTCTGCCAGGTACAGCAGGATGGAACCGGACTCGAATACGCGAGTTGGTGTGTCGGTGCTGTGGTCCACCAGTGCCGGGATTTTGGAGTTCGGGTTTGCGCCAACAAAGCCGCTGGAGAACTGGTCACCTTCGCCGATGTTGATCAGCCAGGCATCGTATTCTGCTTCGCTGAAGCCAGCTGCCAGAAGCTCTTCCAGCATGATGGTGACTTTCACGCCGTTTGGCGTTGCCAGCGAATAAAGCTGCAGCGGATGCTTGCCAACCTGTAGATCTTTGTCATGGGTTGGGCCAGCAATCGGGCGGTTGATGTTTGCGAACTGGCCGCCGTTTTTCTGTTCCCACTTCCAAACCTTTGGTGGGGTATACTCTTGCTTATCACTCATGAAATTGTGGCTCCGTATTGATTATTAGCAAATGGGAACGGACAGCTTTGCGGCTGTCTTTTTCATCTCAACAGATGGGTGAGTCCTTAACAAAATCAAGTGTGCCATCAAAAACAAGGTCTTGGCTGACACGCCTTGCTGCATAGTCCATCTTGAAAGTTCCCAACATGCCAGATTAAAAATTGCTTTTTTCAAAGCAGCTGCCGGAATATTGTTCGCCGCTGACAATACGCTCAGAGATTCCTTTTTTCATTGCTGGATTGATCAAATGACTGTGATACCGACCCTCGAAACCGAAAGATTGCGCCTCCGTCCGATGACGATTGAGGATTGGCCGCAGTATGAGCTGCTGATGCAGTCGGATCGTTCTCAGTTTATGGGCGGCCCAACGTCAAGGCATGTGACCTGGGGCATCTTCAGTCATGATATCGCGCATTGGGTCTTGTTTGGGCACGGCGCTTTGATGGTGGATGACAAAACAACGGGCAAAACAGTTGGTCAGGTCGGGCTCAATCATGGACCATTGTTTCCGGAACATGAGCTGGGCTGGTTCCTTTATGATGGCTTTGAAGGGCACGGCTATGCCTTGGAAGCAGCTCAGCGGATGCGCAAATGGGCCTTTGAAGAGCTAGGCCTGAAAACGCTGGTCAGCTACATCGACCCAAAAAACGAGCGTTCGCGCAAATTGGCAGAACGTATGGGCGCTGTCATTGACCCGGATGCGGAACGCCATGATCCTGTCGATCTGGTCTATCGCCATCCTGCTTTGTAGGACTTTGAGACCAGAGGCCTCGTTTTTTCTTTAGCACCACGTCACATCTGAAGGCGCTGTCTCGTCGAACCAGTGAACGCAACAAAACAATCACTGGAGATGACGATGAACGTTCACACCACCATCAATCACTATGAGAGCGGTGCGCAGATTATGGCAGCCCTTCAGGGCGTGGAAGAGGTTATTGCTGCAACAGGATTTGACGAAAAACTGCATCACCTCATCCTGCTGCGCGCCTCTCAGATCAACGGCTGTGGTTTCTGTGTGAAGATGCACACCCGCGATGCCCGCAAGGCGGGGGAAACCAATCACCGTCTGGACCATCTCATCATCTGGCGTCATAGCGATGATTTTTCTGAAAAAGAGAAGCTGGCGTTTGAATGGACCGAAGCTCTGACAGAACTAAACAAGGAAGATCAGCTTCCACGTCTTCGCCAGGAGCTGAAAAAGCATTACAGTGATCAGGAAATTTCCACGATGACGGCCATGGTTGGCATGATCAACCTTTGGAACCGGATTGCAATATCGAACCATTGATCATGACATCAGATAAATCACTTTGTGCATTTGAACAGGCCAGACCCATGCTGATGGGGCTGGCTTATCGCTTGTTGGGTTCCACGGCCGAAGCCGAAGACGTGGTGCAGGAAACATACCTCAGCTGGTCATCCGCCATTCATGATGACATCTCCAATGCGGAGGCATGGCTTACCACCGTTTGCACGCGAAAAGCGCTTGATCATCTCAAATCAGCGCGTAAAAAACGTGAAAATTACGTTGGTATGTGGCTGCCGGAGCCTTTGCACACCACAACACAGGACACACCCGAGGATCGGGTAGAACTCTCCGAGAGTCTCACCATGGCGTTCCTGCTGGTGATGGAACGGCTCGCCCCAAAAGAGCGCGCTGCCTTTTTGCTGCGTGAGGTGTTCTCCTCCAGTTATGAGGAAGTCGCAGATATTCTGGAGGTCACTCCGGCCAGTTGCCGCAAGCTGGTTTCACGGGCCAAAGCCAACATCCAGCAAAAATCTCAGCGGTTTGTTGCATCTGCCGAAAAACAGCGCGAGATGGTTCATGCATTCCAATCCGCGCTGGAAACAGGCGAGACCTCTCAGCTTTCCCAGTTGCTGGCAGCTGATGTGGCGCTACTGTCTGACGGCGGCGGCAAGGTCAATGCTATTCCAAAACCACTTGTGGGGCTGGAGCAGGTGCTTGGCTTTATCGACAAGGCCATCTCGCCAGCGGCAAGCAGCGGAAGAGCCTGGGTGGAAGAACTCAATGCGTGTCTGTCTCTGGTGACAGTCGATGGCGGCGGCATCGTCACAACCTTCACCTTTGGCTATGATGAGGAGATGAAGGTCAACGCCATCTACGCGCAGCGCAATCCAGATAAACTTTCTGCGGTTCAGTGAGGCAAGGGCAGGTCACCTAAAGCCCGCCTTGCATTCATTGCGAGAACCTTCCAAACTGCCCGCTGATGTTTGGGAGGGGAACTCATGTCAGTTGAGATGATATTTGCGCTTGTGATTGCAACAGCTGCTCTGGTGGCCATTCCAGGCCCCAATGTTGCGCTCATTGCTGCCAATACCATCAGCCATGGGTTCCGCTTTGGCGCTGTGACTGTTCTTGGAACAACCCTCGGCGTTGCCATTCAGCTTAGCATTGTCGTGCTTGGATTTACGGCTCTATTGACGTTTGTGGCAGATGCCTTCTTGTGGGTGAAATGGGCTGGTGCGGCTTACCTGATCTATCTTGGCATCAAATCATGGCGAGAACGGGCGGATATGCTGGAGAACGCGCAAGCCAGCGCAACACCTTTGCGCAGTCTCTTCTGGCAGGGCATGCTGCTTGCTATGATCAACCCGAAGACACTTGTCTTCAGCGCAGCCTTTCTGCCTCAGTTCGTCAGCAACCAGAGCGCAACCTACGCATTGGCTCAGCCTGCACTGATCTATCTGCTTGTTATCTTTGGCGGAGACCTGTGTTGGGCCGCTCTCGCCCGCTCTGCAACACCGCTCTTCAAAAGCATTGGCCACCTGCGCCACAAGCTCACCGGCACACTCTTCATCGGTTCCGGCATCGGCCTCGCGTTGGCACGGTTTGAGCGGTGAGGCTCCACTTCCGCTTATTGCAGAAGTAGAGCTAGCTTGCGTACGATTTACTGGTTAAGCCATTTTGGTTTATCGCGACATTCATCATCTGTAAGATGGACACCTACGATGTGGTCATCATTGAAAGTAGCGGGATTGTTACGTGCAATATCGGCAATTTGGTTTGCGAATGCCCGTGCTGGATTTGCAACTGCTGGATTATCATTTACGCTGACATGACCCTGAGGGATTGCCGGTGGGTTTTGATCAAAAGTCGCGTCAAATCCTGGGAATTGATTAATCGCGGATTGATTGCCAACAACTGGGATTGGATTGGTAGTATCCAACATCAGTGCACAGTTGAAATTCTGTGGTGCTGCCATGATCTGTGCCATGTCTTTGTTGAAAGAGAGGCCTCCTCCTCCGAAATTAAAGCGATTTTCTCTGAGGTCCAAGACACCGTGTCCACCCTCTAGTAATCCACGATAGATTGCTTCACTCGTAGCGGGCTGTGTGAAGAATGCACTAGCTGCTATAAAAGCGCATAGACTAAATGTGAGATGTTTTTTGCTTTTCATTATGTCCTCATTTTTGGTTGTTTGCAGAAAGGAGGACGATTTACGAACCAGAGTGTGAGTTTTTAAGAACCTAAGCCTTCCCGCCAACGGGGATAATCTCACGCGATAACGGGTGATAGGGCTCTCCAGTCCATTCCCCCAGCCAGTCTGTGACTTGCAAACCCGTGTCAGCCATCAACTGCGCCAGTTTCTTTTGTGAGGTGTATTTGAGTTGGGAGGGGGCGCTGAAAATCTCTCCTGTCTCCAGTGACTTGTAAGCATTGATAAAGCTGAGGATCTGTTCTGCCTCATCATACTCCGAGATGTTCCAGCTCTCGATAGGCCCTAGTTTCGAATGCATGGACTGAGATAGCGTTTCTTGTTTGCTGCGGGTCTTCCTGCCCGGAAAGTCTGGATTGCGGGTGTCGAAGACAAACTGACCTGTTGGGCTCAGGTGCTTTGCAATGCAGGATAGCGCTGCGCGCTGGTCTTCTTTAGTCAGGAAAAATTGGAAGGAATGTCCCGTCAGGCAGATAAGATCAAAGGTCTCTCCCAGATCAAACGAGCGGGCGTCACCTTCTACCCATGTCACCTGCTCTCCACCGGGACGAGTGCGGGCGATATCCAGCATTGCTCCGGCTGGATCGAGCCCAACAACGCGGCGCCCCTTCACCAGCTGTACGGTGAGCTCTCCAGTGCCACAGCCCAGATCAAGGACAGACCTGGCGTTGCGAGCAAGTGATTTACAGAACATATGGTCCTGTCGGTCGCGGGGTGTCAGTTCATAAAACTGCGCGACAGCAGGGTCCGTGAAGATATTGCGTGTATTCATTTTTAAAAAAAGCTTTCTCAGAGAATGCCAGCAGCATAGGCGCAGATCCGCACCAAGACAAATGGGGGTAGAGCAGACCCTATCTCGACGGAGTGCCAACTGTTCAGGGCTGTAGGATCGCATTACTCTTATCTGGATGAATCAGTTCCAGCGTGCGACTTTGGCCCACCGCTTGGCTCGCGACAGCAGAGAAAGGCACTTACATGGCGAACCCGCTTTATGATCGTTTGTTCGGCATCCATGCATCCAAAACCAAGCCTTTCCTGTATTTGCCTGATGGAACAACCATCTCATACGCACATTTTCTTGAAATGACAGCGCAGCTTGCCCATGCGCTCGTGAAGCATGGTTTGCAGCCGGGTGATCGCGTGGCCATGCAAACGGAAAAGACACCGCAAGCGCTGGCGCTTTATGCCGCTTGCGTTCAGGCTGGCCTGATCTTTCTACCGTTGAATATCGCCTACACCGTTGAAGAACTTTCCTACTTCCTCGATAACAGCGGTGCATCGGTGGTTGTCTGTGATGGGGCTAAAGCGGAGAAACTACAGGTACTTGCTGATGAGCTAGGTGTGGTCCTACGCACGCTCAACGCAGATGGCACCGGCACGTTGATGGATGAAGCCAATAGCCAACCGACAGCATTTGAAACAGTAGACCGAGACCTTCAGGATCTCTCCGCCTTCCTCTACACCTCAGGCACCACGGGTCGTTCTAAAGGGGCCATGCTGACGCAAGATAACTTGCTTTCCAACGCAGATACTCTTGTTGAGTACTGGCGCTTTTCTGAGGAAGATGTACTGCTGCATGCGCTACCGATTTTCCATACACACGGCCTGTTTGTTGCGACCAATGTGATCTTGGCTGTAGGCGGCTCTATGATCTTCCTGCCCAAGTTCAATCTGGATAAGATCATCGAGAAGCTGCCGGATGCGACCTCCATGATGGGTGTGCCAACGTTCTATACCCGATTGCTTGGAGATGAACGCTTCACCAAAGAGCTGACAGGCCACATACGGCTGTTCACCTCTGGTAGTGCGCCATTGCTGGCGGAAACTCATCGCCAATTTGAAGACCGCACCAATCACCGCATTCTTGAACGCTACGGCATGACAGAAACCAACATGAGCACCTCCAACCCCTATGATGGAGAACGGCGGGCAGGCACTGTTGGTTTCCCTCTACCGGGTGTGGAGCTGAAGATCACTGATCCTGAAAGTGGTACTGAGCTGGAGCAAGGTGCCATTGGGGTCATCGAAGTTCGCGGAAGAAACGTCTTCAAAGGCTACTGGCAGATGCCGGAGAAAACCGCCGCAGAACTGCGGGAGGATGGCTTCTTCATCACCGGTGACATGGGCAAAGTGGATGAAGATGGTTACGTCCACATTGTTGGCCGCAACAAAGACCTCATCATCTCAGGCGGTTACAACATCTACCCGAAAGAAATCGAACTCCTGCTGGATGAGCAACCCGGCGTTCTGGAAAGCGCCGTGATCGGCGTACCTCACGCAGACTTCGGCGAAGCTCCATTGGGCATTCTCGTCGCCGAAAAAGGCCAGACACCTGACCTGGACGCCATCATGACAACCGTCAAAGACCGCCTCGCCCGCTTCAAACACCCCCAAAAGCTGCTAGTGGTAAACGAACTCCCCCGCAACACTATGGGCAAGGTTCAAAAGAACGTTCTGCGAGAGCGATTTAGTGAGCCGGGTTAGGTGGATTGAGTGGCGTACTTTATCGCCGCTCAACACTGTTCAACTGCGGTTCAAAGAGCCTCAAGGAAACTCACTAGATCTTCGATCTCGGTCCTGTTCAGTTTCAATGGCTGCAACAGATTGGAGTGCGTGGGAAACAGCGGATCAGCTGCTTCTTTCTTGGTGCGCGGCCGCTCGCGACCGCCGCCGAAGTTATAGAGCAACACGACTTTGCGCAGTGAAGATATGACACCATTGTGCATGTAAGGTGCGCTGTTACGGATATGGCGCAGGCTAGGTGTTGCGAAGGCACCAACATCTTTCGGATCATTGGTAACTTGATAACGCCCTAAATCCTCCAGTGGCTTACCGAAGTAAGTCAGGCCAAGATTGTGGAACTTGCCATCTGTCAGAGCTGGACCATTGTGGCAGTTCATGCAGCGGGCTTTGGTACGAAACAGATGCAGGCCGCGGATCTGGCTGTCGCTCAAGACGCTGTGGCGACCCTCCATAAACAGATCCAGCCGTGTTTTCCGCTCCAGTCCGCGTTCAAAAGAGGCAAGCGCGGTTGCCAGAAGATCCGCTGAGATTCGGTTGGCTTCAAAAGCATCGAAAAACATCTCGGGGTAGACGTCATGGGTGTTCAACCGCTCAAGAACTTTATCAAGCTCAGCTGCCATCTCAATCGGATTTTCAATTGGCCCGAGTGCCTGCTCCTCCAGCGTTGCAGCGCGGCCATCCCAAAAGAGGGAAGGGCGATGCACGGCAGTTATCACCGCTGGTGCATTTCGGTTGCCCCTTTGACGGTCATGACCAAATGAGGTTTTGACGCCATCCGCCCATCCAAGTTCCCTGTTGTGGCAACTCTGACAGGAAATCTGTCCGCTCTTGGAAAGAATTGGATCATCAAACAGCTTCGCGCCAAGCGCAGCAATCAGATGCTCCTTTGAACCTTTCTCAGGTCTCATGGGTAGCTGCAGCGGAGCCATCTCGCTCCACTCAACACCTTCATCAATGGTTGGTGCAGGCCATTCTGATACCGGCTTTTGATAGATGGCACGAAGCGGCTCACCTGCAGAAGTTTGCGCGAAAACAGCGCCAGCCGCAGGCAATAGGAGCACCGCTGCAGAAACCGCAGCAGTCACCCTGGAAACAGTGATCTTCTTAAGCATGTTACTTTGCTTTTATTGTCATGAAAAAGAAAAAGGCCAGCTCCCCGGCCCAAACTTTAGAAGCTCGTCTTCAACCCCAACCAGAACTGACGACCTTTTTTGAAGGGATTTGTGTCTGACGCAGTCGCATTCCCGGTCTCGTTGAAGACGTTATTTACCTTTGCAGTAACAACCGTTTCTCCGAACTCGGTCTTGGCAAGTTGGTAGGAGGCGCCAGCGTTTACATAGGTTGTGAAATCATAGCGGTGATCAACGTAGACATCATGCTTCTGCTCTGTGCCATCGACTTCAATATCAATGTTTTCCTTGCTGTCGATGACACCGTCATACGGCAGAGTAAAAGAAGCGCTGCTCCAGAGTTTCAGGCGATTATCCAACAATCCGGCTTGCAAACGAAGGCCACCCCGGATTGGGATGTCTAGATTGCCCTTTACCCCATCAAATCCGGATTCCGTGTAAGACTTGCCCTTGTAGTAAATGTAGTCTTCTAATTCGACTTCTTCGAAGTAGCTGTTATTCGTGACATGACGTTTCGCCCATGAAGCGCTGACACTGAAACCGAGCGTGTTAAGCGGTCCGAATGAAAGATCGCTCCAGGTCTTAGCGTACTCAACTGAAACACTGTCGTACTTACTTGAACCATCATTAGTCAAAGCATCGCCAGCTTCATTTTTTGCGAAGCGATCTTCACCCTTTCGATGTAAGTATTTGATGCGAAATACACCATCAATGAGTGGATCTGTTACACTTGCGCCGACTGTGTACTCATCGTTGTAGGGTGTCCTCAGGCCAAAACTTGCGTAGTCAATAGCCGTTTTGCTGCTTTTGTAATACCAACCGCCTTCGGTATCTAACGCGTTGCTAATATTTCCATTTTCAATATTTCGCCAGTGAGTTACACTTTTGCTGTCGCCAGACTTTAGAGCATATCCAAGCATGCTGTCGTCATAGTAACGATTAAAGCCACCTGAGATAACGACACGATCAGTTGCTTCCCATGACGCCTTTAAACGTGGAGCAACATTCACATTATTTAAAAAATTTTCGTAGTCCAACCGCACCCCAGGCTGGAACTGGAAGTTGCCATAGTTGAGTTCAGTTTCAGCCCACAAATTTACTTCAGTTAATGCCACGTTGGTTTCGTACGGGGAGTAAGTAACACGAGAACGAGCATACATTTCATCATTCCAGCAAGCTGGATCATCTGCTGATACGCAGTCAAACGTACCGATTTTGGATGAGGAGTAAAACGTCAACTCTGTCGGCCGCTCGCGACGAGCGAAGATACGATTGACGCCAGCGCCTGCTGAGAACTTATGCTCAAGCCAATCCCCGTCAACACTGAAGCTTGAACCTAAACTGGTTTCTGATTGAGTTTTTTCGCCGAGTCCTCCGTAGAAGCAGCCGATATAACTTTCACCAGGG
Source organism: Pseudovibrio sp. FO-BEG1 (assembly GCF_000236645.1). Lineage (NCBI taxonomy): Bacteria > Pseudomonadati > Pseudomonadota > Alphaproteobacteria > Hyphomicrobiales > Stappiaceae > Pseudovibrio > Pseudovibrio sp. FO-BEG1. The sequence continues at coordinate 179,329 of NC_016646.1, read as the reverse complement.
AGGTCACGACAAACATCACTCAACCCATCGACGAAATCACCATTTCTAGGCTTAGCTGTCAGTGCATAAAACGCGTTGTTTTTGTCAATGTTTCCCTTCTTGGAGGTGTTGATGAAGAATTTTGAGTCAAAGTTCAGGTTACTAATCTCGCCCAGATCGCCGAAGTCTTTTTGGAAGCTAAGTTGAGTGGAAGACCCGTCGCCGGTAATCTCAGCCGCCTCGTCCATTAAATAGCGATGAGATTCAAACTCTTGATCGTAAAGCGTTGTAGTATTCGTAACGGATAACTCTCCCCAGTCCCGATCTAGCTTCAGCTTGTTTAGGAAAGTCATAGACTGCGTGTTTGTTGAAACGTCTTTTTGTTCAACAAATTGAGGTTCTCGTTCGCGTGTTGTGTTGGCGTATCGGTTAGAGAAGCTTGAAAGAATTGATAACCCATCTGCAATTGGTCCGCTTACTCCGATTGATCCGTTAAGTTTAAGGAACTCGTAGGGCTTAACATCATAAGGGTTTTTGCCATCATCAGTAGCGATGTTAAACTTAGCTAATGTGTCTGCTGTGCCCTCAATAGATGCAAAGCCTGACCAACGATCTGTAGTAGGATTGATTGTTTCAGCTTCAATGACGCCTCCTTGAAAACCGCCATAACGTGCAGAAATATCGCTATCTTGGACGGTGAGGGTCTGTACGACTGCATCTGGGATATAGACTGTTTGAGAGTGCAACCCATAGGTTGCTTTTAAGTCGATAATCTTTTCGTCAAGGGGAAGGTCTGCTTTATCGTCATATCCTGCTCCACGAGAGTTAATGCCAATTCCATCAAGCATAAAAAGATTTGCGTCTACATCTGCACCCGAAATGGAATACTGACCAGGACGTAAATCTTGCTCATTTGTCGCATTATCGCCTGCGTCAGTGCTCGTATGATTTTGCCACTGAACATTCGGAAGTGTCTTGAGCTGGGAGTTGATATCGCCGCCTGCATCTCCTCCGGTTTTAATAAGGCTGCGACTGATTGTTGTTTTGCCGATGGCGCGAGGGTCTCCGTCACCAAATAAGCTCTCTGTATTGGAAGGATTGGTGTTGGCATAAACGACAACCTCATCCAGTAACTCGCTGTCGGCTGAGGCATCTGCTTTGCTTCCGAAAGGGAGTAGTGCGACGGAGGTGGATGAGCGCTTGCGAAGTTGTAAGCCGGTTCCACTAATGAGCTTTCTCAGAGCAGCTTCTGGTGACATGTTACCAGAGACGCCAGAAGAACGTTTGCCAGCAACCGCATCACTGGAGTAACTGATCTGCCAGCCGGTCGTTGCGATGAACTCTCTGATCGCTGAGGAAAGCGGCTGTGCGCTGATCGAAAATGAAACAGACTGTTCTTGAGCGATTGCCGCAACATGTTGGTTGAAAACGACTGAACCGGTTGTAAGTGCAGAGCAACCCAAAAGAGCTGTAACCAGAAGATGTGAAACAGAGTTTCTGTTTAATCTCTGGGTATTTTTCTTTCCCAGAATATCAGCGAGCAAGTGCATATTGTCCCAACTTTTTGCCGTGCAGTTCACTCAGCGATGCTTCAAATATCGCCATCTAAAAAGAACGACGTTTGAAACATTCCAATCCGGCAAAAAAAGTTGAGTATTTAATTCATGAAATAGATTCCAGTTGGCAATCGATAAAGTTTCGCCCCTGCTGCGAGGGTGAGTGTCTCAATAGCTTCAACTAGATTGTCTGTTTTAAAATAACCACTTACCCGTATGTCACGAAGAGCAGACGAGGTAATGAAAATGGAGCTGTTGTAGTATCGTTCAATTTCTTCAACTGCCTTTGAAAGGGGGACATCCTCAAGCACCAGCCGGCCCTCTCGCCAAGCCAGAACTTCAGCTGGATTAATCTCTGTGCTCTCTCCAATTCCTTTTGAGGAGATGCGGCTCAACTCCCCCGGCTTCAGCTCTCTGGCTGTATCTGCATCATTTGCCCGTGTGAGTTCCACACGACCTCTCTCCAACACCACTCGGTCTTCAGTCTTGCTTGTCAGCACCGAAAAGGCGGTGCCGAGAACTGTCACTTCTCCATAACCACCGGTGACCTGAAACGGTCTTTGAGCATCATACAAGACATCAAAATAGGCTTCTCCGCGAAGAACGTGAACGCGGCGTTGTGTACCTTCAAAATCCAGCGCAACAGCTGTTTCGCTGTTCATGAGCATAGAAGAGCCATCCGGCAGAGAAATCTGTCGCATTTGTGCAGATTGAGTCGTGTAATCAGCCTGCAAATAGATCCACCAATCAGAAAATTGTGTCGCTCCGACCATCAAAGTGAAAGCAGCTGCTATTCCAACCAGCCTTCGGAAAGCCTTCCGCGGATGAGTTTCCGTCGCGGGTCGACGAGCTGAAAAAGTCTTCAACTCCCGCACCGCCTTCTTAAAGGCTGATGCTCCCCAAATCTCTTCCAGTCTGGTGAACTCCTGGCGATGTCGCTCACTGGTGTTGAACCAGGCTGAGAACTGTTTCCTTTGATTTTCGGAGGCATCTTCTTGCAGCTTTAGAAACCAGTTCAGTGCTTCATCAGCAACGGGATCAGGGTGCCTGAAAACTCTGGCTTCTTGGTCGTCTTTGGTGTTGTTATCTTGGAACGAGTTCATAAGAAACTGCTTGAAATAATTATTGTTTTAGGTTCGGAAAAAATTTTATTTTCGCTCAAGCCGATGGAGTGCATCCCGGCAATGAGCCATGGCCAACTTTAGATCGTTGAACACGGTTCGTTCAGAAACATCCAGATGCTTGGCAATTCTGTGATTTGGCCATTCTTCTATACGGCTTAAAACGATGACCGTTTGCGCCCGTGACGGAAGACAGGAAAGCGCGCTATGAAACTCCCTAAAACGCTCACGTTCTATCAAAGCATTTTCCAGGGAGTAGACATCTGCAGGAATGCTATCCAAAGCGTCCGGCGCACCGTTATCCATCTCGTAGGTTTGGCGTGTTTTGCTTCGGCGCAGATGGTCTAATGCAAGATTTCGGGCAGTCTGATGCAAAAAGCCTTCAACATGACTGATCTGCTGTGATTCTGAAGTTCTTTGTGCTCGGAGATAGGCTTCCTGAGAAAGGTCCTCAGCAATGCCGGGATCCTTCACAATACGCAAAATACTGCCAATCAACGAGCGACGCTCGTTCATAAAGATCGAAGCTAAGGTCGGCGACATCTTTAACTACCCGAAGAAGATTAAGTTTACTCCTCGGGCGTCGGCTAAAGGATTGAGCGCTGTATAACACAACACGACACCTAGGGAAGTCCCCTACAGCAAATGCACTACAGAAATTCCCTCAATATTGGGCTAGTGAAATTTTGCTACCCCTCAACACCTTCCGCATATCCACCTTCTCGAAGGTCGTCTTGAGAGTTGCGTCATAGCGGGCTTCGCGGTGGTATTCGCGGTAGCCGAGGTGCTGGTAGAGGGTGAGGGCTCTTGTGTTTTGGGCGGTGACGGTGATGAGTGCGTGGGAGTGGGTGATTTGGGCTTCCAGTGAGCGCAAGAGGGCGGTGGCGAGGCCCTGGCCTTCGAAGGTGGGAGCGATCCAGAGGTCGGTGATACGGTTGTCAGCATGTTCTCTTGCGCCGAAACCTGCGAGTTGATTGCCGATCTGCGCGACCAGTACGTGTGCATGGCATGCTTTCAGGAAAGGTAGGAAGGGATTGCTGACCTCAAACTCCTTCGCGATGTGAGCGGGCACAAGCGGTTTGATGCCTTTGCGCCAGGCTTCCAGTCCGATTACTGCCAGTGGTTCCGCGTCTTCAGCGGTTGCCGGCCTGATGGTTAGCGTGGGTGAAGAGGCTTGAGAGAAAACCATGGCAATCGGGAAAGGTGTATTGGCGCTCGCCTAGTTGGCGCGGTTGAAGCTTTGGAAGCCTTTGCAGGCCTTGGGGCTTTTGGCGTTGGGTTGGCTGAGTTCGCCGCAGGTCTTTCTCGTCACGGATGAAACGCAGGCAATCGCTTGTCTTTTTTGCGCGTTGGAGGTGGCCTCACTGGCAAAGTCGGCTTTGATTACCGCGCACGCCTGATTGACGCTGTTGTTGATGGCCGTTGCCGTGGGATGCTGCTTTGAGGATGCATCAATGCCCATCTGCTCAAAAGCGCAAGCCTTCAGCTTCTCGCACATGTTGGCGATTGCTGCGTTAAGATCAGAGGTCATTCCCGCAGTTGCGACGCTGGATGAGGCAAGCAGAAGAGAAGCAGCAAGGCATAGGTTTTTCATCACAGACTCAAGTTTGTATTGGTCACATGAGCATTTTGAGTTGCTGACATGACCAACACAATCACCAAGATCTGCTGGCTTTACCCTCAGGGTTTCGCCATGATCCGAAAGTTACTGCCGTCATCTTTACGCACCTTCCCTCCGTCCCAAAGAAGGTGCAGTGACCTCATCTGAGGATGGAAACCTTGCCGCGTAGGATGTCGAAGAACATCACGAAATCGCCGAGAAGGCTGTAGAACGGGAACTTGAATGTGGCTGGCTTGTTCTTTTCAAAAAAGAAATGCCCAATCCATGCAAAGCCATAGCCAACCACAGGCACGGCGAGCAGCCACGTCCAGAGGCCGAACGTAATGATGTAGGCGACCAGACCAAGTACAAGGGCTGTTCCGGTGAAGTGCAGGCGGCGGCTGACCACGTTCTGGTGTTCTGCCAAATAAAACGGATAGAACTCTTTGAAACTGCCAAACTGCTGGTTATGGCTATTGTTGGCTTCACTCATTGCATTATCCCCCCTTAATCTGCCGATAGTACGTTAGCAGCACTGCGGCCTGACGCGTGATGAACAATCGCGCGCGTTCTCCCAATCCTGCCTCTTTTTCCGGAAGAAGCATAGACCTGACCAATCTACGCATGGCGCGGGCATGCTCGCGATAGCGCTGTGTCGGGCTCTGGCCCTTGCCGCGCTGTTCCATGGTGATGTTGGTGTGGTTTTGGCCGCGCACCAGCAAAGCGGACTGGTTGTCGGCCCGCACATTGCTTTTGGCCGCCACATAGCGAATGGCAAAGCCGATACGCCGGTCATCCGTGGTGTTGGCGTCAGAACCATGCACCAGCTGGAAGTGGTGCAGAGACATCTCACCGGGCTTCAGCTCCATATAGATCTGACGTTCCGGTTCCAGCTCCTCAACCGGAATTTCCTGTCCGCGGGTGAGCAGGTTGTCTTTGGCGTAGGTGTTGATCTGCGTGCGGATGGATTTGTGGCTACCCGGTTCCACCTTCATCACGCCGGATTGAGCCGTCGCAGGGCTGAGCGCAACCCAGGCGGTGACCACATCATCCGCGTCCACCCCCCAATACGCAGCGTCCTGATGCATGGAGACGTAGGATTTGCTGCCCGCTTCCTTGGTGAACAGGTTGGTCATCAGGCACAGGATGTCCGGGCCGATCAGCTGTTCAACTGCATCCAGAATAACCGGATGGTGCACCAACTCGTCCGCCCAGTCATACAGCAGGTAGGATTTGTTACACTGGGCCTTGTCGAGCGGATGGCCTTGAAGCTTCTCAACGGCCTCCAGCTCTGCACGCATGCGGATGGCGTCGTCTGATCCCAAAACCTTGATTGGGAATAAAAAGCCCTCGCTTTGGTATTGGCCTGTGTCGATTGTGTTGGCGGTGTCTGTCAATGTCATGCTGGAACCATCCTTGAAATAAGCGTTGCGAAGGTTGCAACAAGACCGAGTGAGGCTGCGCCAAGAAGAACTGAAAGTGCCGGTATGCGTTCGCGTGTGCCGGTGTGCGGGTCCAACCGCGTAAACAGCATAGCGTAAAGATTGCCGGTCATGAACGCCCATGCGCAAAGCATAAGAACAACACCGGCTGCACTTTCAAAAATCAAAGCAGAAATGATGAGCACGCCGCAAGCCAGATAGTCATCAATGGACAGCGGCCAATATTTGTTGGTTCTGACCAAAATGAGTGTTTCGCCTACGCAGAGTATTGCTGCGAGAACAATTGCGTAAATTGGCAGATAAGTTTGAAACTCCCCCAAAGTTCTCCCTCCCAAATTGTGGAAACAGCGTTACCGAGTCTTGTTGATGTGTCAAGTTAATTGATCTCGATCAATTCCGGAGTGTTTTTCGGTACATCTTGGGACAAGGCGGCTAGGAGACAAATGAAAACCGGATACAATGGGAGAAGTTGGGGGGAGCCAATAAGAATGACCGTGGACGTAGACCGTAGAACAATAAAGCCAGAAGCGCTCGAAACACTTCGCAAAACCATTCTGGAGATCTTTTCCTCCGGAATGTATCAGGACGTGGGAATCCGGCAGATCTGTCAGCAGGCGCGTGTGAGCCCACAAACGGTTTACAAGTACTTTGGCAACAAGGAAGAGATGCTCTACGCCTGCATCAAAGGGGATCTTGAAAACCTGTATGCAGAAGCAATGCAGGCTGCCCGAGAGGCTGAGAGCACGGTCGATAAATGCCTTACCTTTCTGGATATCTGGTGCGAGTTCTATTTCGCCAACCCAAGCATCGCCCGCATCGTGTTTCTGAACATTCCGCAAGCCTATTGGATGGGGCAAACCCAGTTCACGCACGTTGCTTTGCATGATGAAACCACCCGCATCATCGCAGATGGCCAGAGTGAGGGAACCGTCTGGGATGAAACATCCGCTGAGCTGCTGGGACAGGCCATCATGGGCATGGCCCACCGCCTGCTCACCCGCTGGCTGATGACCGACAAAGTCAGCGGCGAGGAAACCAAGCAGGCGCTTGCAAAAAGCATCAGAAAACTTCTACAGCCTTAGGGGAAGAGGGGCCTAATCCAGCTCAATGTCGGTGGCGTGTGAGATGAGGCGTTTCAGGCTGTTGGTGCCTTCATCGACGGATTTTTGCGCCTGAATGGCCTTGCCGTTCTCAAGGTGGCCTTGTGCATTATCGAAGTGGCCTTTCACTACATCCGCTTCTTTCACATAGGCATCAAAGCTTTGCTTGGCGTTCTCATCAGATTGGCTGATGAGCTTGAGGTCTTTGTGCTGATCCAGCCAGGACTTTGCTTCATCTTTTAGCTGAAGGAGCTGTTTTTCAACCCACTCCAGCTGCCCTTTGGCCTTGTGGGTCATGCTGTAGAGCTGGAAGCGGATTTTCCTGAGTGGAAGTACTTTTTCTTCAGCTTCTTCAACCCTGCCGGAAATCAAATCAGACTGCGCTGAGGTGAGCAATGTCTTCAAAGACTTGCACTCTGCTTCATACTGGTGGGCGTTGGGCAGACAGTCTTTAATGAAAGGCAGCCGTTCATATGCCTGATCCAAGGCATTGCGCAGGTTCTCGATCTTCTTGCGGGTTGGGATGGGCTTGCCCTTTTCAACTGGCCCATCTGTTTCGTCTTCTGATGTTGAAGCACTGGCAAACCAGATCTGCTGCATATCAAACAGCGCGCTTTCATTTTCATGCACCACTGCAATGGCACCTTGATAATCTCCGCCGGAAAGCGCTTGCAGGCCCTTTGGAGTGGCAGCGGCCACCTTGTCAAAGGCAGCGGTAAACTGAGCGAGTGCCTCCGGTGCATGCTCCAATTCTGAGGAACGCTTGTTCAACGCGGTGGCGTCTGCAAGGGTTTTATCCAGCCGCTGCTGCGCATCCTCCCGGTTCTTCTCAATCTGCTCCTTGGCATCCTCATAGGCTTTAACGAAACCTTCCTTCTTGCCTTTGATCTTGCCAAGCATGAACTTCAGGCCCGGATAGCTGTGGTCAGCAATCGCCTTTTGCATCCGAAGCAGAGGAAGGTTGGCGATGCGGTGCGCTTTGTCGAAGGCGGCCGTCTCAACGCCCCACTGCACCAGTTCATCGCGGTGTTTGTAGGTGTCTTCAACGGTGTTCTTGTAGGCCTCAACAGCAGGCATTTCTTTGGCGATCATCTCGTCTGCATGCTTGCAGCCCTGCTGCAGAACCTTTTTGCCTTCGCTGATGTGATATTGCACCTTGTCCAGCAAGGTTTTCAGCAGGCTGATGGTTCCCGCATCCGGGCGCTGCTGACCAGAAAAATTCTTATTGAACTGCTTGAAGGTGTTGCTGATCTTCTCAACCTGCACCTTAAACGCCTCGATATGCTCCTTGGTGACCAACTGCTTTCGGGCCTGCGCGTCCAGTTTCTGGGCGTTGGTGGCCAGTGTCTGATACCGATTGGAGAGTTGCGTGATCTCAGCTTTGAACTGCTCTGCCGCCTGCTCAGCCTGCTGCTGATAGGCCGCGGGACTGTCTTTGGAAACCAGCACGCGCGCGCGGCGGGCGGCTCGTTTGCCCGGATTGACCTCGTTGGGCTGCGTATGGCCTGCATTGCTCTCGTCCAGTTGCACCTCATCCACGTTCTTCAAGTTCAAGTGTTTGAGGACCAGTTCGGTCCACTGTTCCTGCTCGGGGGTGGGGTTAGACTTCGGCATCGAGATGCTCCAAACGACTGCGCATACTTTGGCTTTTCATCATCTATAAGGCTAAAATACTGAGCATTCTTAAGGGAGATACTGTCAAATGAGCAGTTCAGTTAACCGCGACTTGAGCCACGTACGATGTTTTGCTGCGAATTTTCACTAAGAGTACTAGAGTGATCGAAGCATCTCACAGCGCCTGCATTTTGTGATGGACGTCACAGTTTTGCAGGGCAAGGTGCAAAATTTACAAATTGCGTCTGGTATGTACACTTCGTGCTTCCTAGTTTAAGCAGCGAGAGAAGGGCAACAAGAGCTGGCAAAGCGCCAAAAGCTCGGCTGTAAGAGATTGCAAAAAGAGAATGATTAAGAAAATTGCTGGTGGAGTGCTGGGCGTTGTGGTGATTGGAGTTGGTGCGATCTACGCCAGTGCCTACACCAATATGGGGCAGAAGCCAGATGAGGAACACAAAGCGCAGCTAGCCCAGTCTGACCAATGGGCTGATGGCAGCTTTGCAAACAAGCTTCCCATGGTCCGCGGACCACTGAGCGAGATCTTCCGTCAGTTCATTTTGGAGCCGACCGATCACAACCGCCCGCAGCAACCTGTTCCAACCGAGACCATCGGCGACCGTCTGAACACACCACCTGAGTCTGGTGCCCGCGTGACTTGGTTCGGCCACTCCACGCTTCTGGTGGAGCTGGAAGAGACACGTATCCTGATCGACCCGGTCTGGAGCAAGCGCGCCTCTCCACTTCCATGGGCGGGGGTAGAGCGCTTCTATGATCCGCTGATTGCACTGGAAGACCTGCCTGAAATTGATGCGGTGGTGATCTCTCACGATCACTACGACCATCTGGACATGGCAACCGTTCAAAAGCTGGCGCAACAACAGGTGAAATGGATCGTTCCGCTGGGAGTAGGATCTCACTTGGAATACTGGGGCGTTGCGAGCGCTGACATCACCGAGCTCGACTGGTGGCAGTCCGCAATGGTGGAAGAGACTACTGTGACCGCCACACCGTCCCGCCACCGCTCTGGCCGGTCTGTCACCTTCAGCGATGTTAATGCAACGCTCTGGGCAGGCTGGGCCTTCAATGGTCCTGAGCACGCCGTGTTCTACTCCGGCGACACCGGCATGCATGATCGCTTTGAGGAGATTGGTGAACGCCTCGGCCCGTTTGATCTGACGGTGATCGAGACCGGCGCGTACAACCCACTTTGGAAGGACACCCATCTCGGTCCGGAGCAAGCGGTTCTGGCCCACAAACTGGTGAAGGGTAAAACCATGTTGCCGGTTCACTGGGGCCTGTTTGACCTGTCCTCCCACAACTGGACAGAACCTGTTGAGCGAGTGATGGTTGCCGCTGAAAAATATGGTGTTGATCTGGCTGTGCCGCTGCCGGGTGGTTCTGTTGAGCCGGGGCAGGTGGTCTCCACCACAGCATGGTGGCCCCAAGTGCCATGGAAAACCGCAGAAGAACGCCCAATCTGGGCAACGCGTGTTGAAGAAATCGTCAAACGCGCCAAAGAGATGAACAGCGGTGAACCTCAAGTGGCCTCCCGTCCGTCAAACTGACAATTCAGAAGGAGAGTAGGCGAAGGCCCATGGGCGCTAACTTAAGGATGGAAGTCTCGGAATTTGTTGGCGTTTTCGTCGCCTTGGAGGCTCCCATATGGTTCTCCAGAACGTGTGGCCATGATGTATAACACTGCTCATGTCACAAACGCCCTGAATAGCTGAGATCAATGACTGGCGCAGCAGTTTGTATATGCGCCAGGTGGAAGGGTTCCAGCTTTGTTTGCTCTCTTCCTCGGGTGCGTGTGCCAGCAGGTCCTCGCTTTTGCGTTCAATCAGAAGGGCGAGGATGAGGTGGGCTAGAAGCCAGGACTTTGCTAAGGCTGGGTCTTTTGCAGGCAGGCGGTCGATGTGGAGGATGCTTTTCAGGCGCTTGAATGCAAGTTCGATTTGCCATCGCAAGCGATAGAGGTCCGCAACGCTTGCCGTGTTGAAGTCTTCTTTCGGGAGGGACGTGACCAGCAACATATACTCGGCAGCAATCAGAGATTTTGGAGTTAGCTTTGATCCTTTTTTACTGGAGATACGGCGCAGGCGCTTTTTCTCTTGTTCTATCGCTGCTGGTGGTTTGCGGATGGCAATCAGACGGGCGGGTACGTCATAGGCTTTTGAGCGTCCTTGAATAATAACCAGACGATCAATCGGCGTTGCATTTGTGGCTTCTGTCAAAACAGAGAACAGATCTAACCGGGAACCGTCCGGATGAAATAAGCGGAACTTTCGCCAGCCGGTACGGACTATGAAATCACCGCCATTACTGATGATAGGATGCAGCCCTTTCGCAAAGGCATACCCTCGGTCCGCAATGTGAATCTCACCCGGATTAACCAGATTCCGTGTCAGGCATTCTGCCCCGTGACCGTCTGAAATTTCAAGATGTGCAAAGCGTGCAGTGGCCGGATCATAGCTGGCATGGATTTTAAAGTCTGTCCCTTTGCTCCCCGGCGCAGACACGGTGGTTCCATCAACCAGACGCAGCCGATACCCACTCGGGAAATCAGCGCGGCTTGTATCTGCCAGCAACTCAGTAGCGATGTACTCCAGCCATTGTGTTGCTCCCCTAAGCCGGTTGAGTATAGCAACATCAGAAAGCTTACCCAGACCGGTCATACATGCCCAGGCTGCAGTGCTGCGAAGGGACATACCGCAAGGCCCGTAAGCAAATGCGAGGCGGAGCAGATCTTTACCGCTTGAGATTTCCCGTCTTCTCTTCAGTGCGCCAAACTTAACAGCAGTATGGTCCAGATCAAGAGTTGCAGGAAGAGAAGATAGAGCATCTTCCCATTCAGATGACAAAAGAGGAGCAGAGGTCATCACCTCGTGAATCACACAATGATTCCAAAGGTCCACAATGACTTTTTCGATTCCACAACAAGATCGAACTTTCGGCCTGCTGCCTTTGGTTTGGCAATGAAAACGTTTGTCCCAGAACTGGCGTGTCAAAGATAAGTTGAAGAGATGCGAGTATGGGATTTCTGGTTTTGATCACGCCAGTTGCTGGTTGCCGTTGCGCGCCTCAGCGGAGGGAGGCAAACGTTGATCAAGGCAACTCTCCAGACAGGCTTAAACGCGATGTAAACGGACTTGCTTATTGGGGAAGTAGTGAAGAAGCTCAAGTAGATTTCCTGAAGTTCTGTATGCCTTCTTTTGAGGCAAAACTCTCTGAAAGAGAGGCGTTGTTTCTACAGAACTAATCAACCGTGTCGGAGAGGTTCTTTCTATCTCAGGAGTTCATAGTTCATAATCACCTACTCATCACGCTTTAAAAGCAACTTGCGGGCGTGGTTTATGCTACTAGTTCCTCCGGCAAGATGACCATATATGTGATCAATGCAATGGCTCAGTTGGAGTGAGGTCTTCTGGTGAAATGTGCGCAACTGAAGCTGTAGTGAGCCTAGGCTCAAGGTAAATTCCTCAGCAGGTTGCTGCGACAATCATCACAGAAGAAGCAAAAAGTTCAGCGAGATATGGTGTAGGGGAGGAGCATACTTGTGTAGCTGCCAGAAAGCGTGGTGTTAGCCGACAGACCATCATGCAGCTTAGGGATAAGCGGTGAAAGGTGGAGCGTTACGGCTGAAGGATGATCATACTTTTCTTGCCTGAGTAGATCACGGTGAGCTCTGACCTGTTATGCCGGGCGAAATAAACCTGTGGTCCCAGCATCAACAATTCTCAGCTTTTGGTTTTCTTGTCGCTTGAACTCTTTATGCTCTCTACATGTTAAAAGCTTGTAGCGCGTGTTCGGTATGGGTTGTCCGAAACGATATGAGCACGAAGTTCCATAGAGCAAAATAGATTCAATAAGCAAAAACACGTCTGGCTAATGAGGATTATCGATGCGGAGTTTATGTTTTTTCCTTCTGGCTTTTCTTTCAATGGGGGCAATGGCGATAAGTGAAGAAACCGAAAAAAAGCGCGTACTCATCTTTTCCGGCATGAGTACATCTCAAAGTGATACTTTTTATGCTCACCTTGAACAATCAAATCCAGAAATCAACGGATCATTCAGGCCCAAGGATCTCAATGAAGCAAATTATGTGGTCTACCTGTTAAAGACTTGGGATGATGCGCGGTTTGCGCCAGGAGCAGAAGAATTACCTGAGATATTCAAACACATTGAAGCGATTAAAAAGCCAGCTACTGATGTTAGTCTAAAAGCTGCCCTTAGTGACGACCGTGATATCAGGTTTATTTTTTACTCACTGGCTGATTCTGAATATCCCTCATTAGAGTGTATTGCCAATCATTTAGCACTAGAAGTTTCTCGCAAGCAAGGAGATCACTTCGAAAACAATATGATCCGTGATTGTGCTGCGAAACTGGTGTCGGCAAATGACTGATATCGAACAGCCTGTTTTATGATGCGACTTTAGATTTTATATTAGGTGATAAGATTACATTTCGTTGGGTCTCAAACTTAACACTACAATTGTAGCAAGTGTCTATAAAAATTAACAACAACAAAATCTAATAAAGGATCTTCAATTGAGTATATTTAAATATCTTATAAATATATTATTTCCATTTCTTGGTACTTACCTTGTATCTGGAAGAGTATATTTAATACCTTTGTCATCTATAATATTTATTCTTACGTTTTTCGGAGATGGTGTTATCTTCAAAGAGAATTTCTACCTGAATTTCATTAGCTCATTCATCGGAGGTTTGTATGTTATATTAATGCCATTATCTATGTTCTGTACTAAAGAGCTCAACCATGGAACCAATAAAGGGAGTTCGTTCATAGTATTAATATATATAGTAATATTGTTCGGCCTAAGTGAGCTATACTTCAATAGCAATTTTTATGATCCGTCTGATTATTACTTTAATTTACTAAAATATACAAATATAAATATTTTTAAGACGTGAATTATACGTACTATTAACGTATAAATTGCTGATTTATGAGTTTAAAATTCATACTTGTTTTCATCCTGCATTCCAGCCAGTATCTCAATTAATATTGCTGAAAAAAGTTGTTAGCGGAGAAACTTATGATTTACAAAGCTGCGAAGCCGGCTGCTGAGAAATTGGCTGATCTACTAAAGGAGGCACTCAAGGAGCTAACAGAAATTGACTCTTTATCTTTAGATCACGCTTATATAGATAGAATATCTAAAGATCTTGAAGTGACCTTTGACGAAGCAAGATATCTTTATAATCAAGACAATAAATTATACCAAAATTATTATGGTGATTATCCGCTGGAACCTGAGCCTATAAGTAAAAATCTCAAGAAATTACTTGACGACCGAGAGGGAGCTCCACAGCCTTCGAAAGAATTGGATATTGATCCAGACTTTCGTGGGCCATTTGATGCCAAAATAGATTATAATTGGGATTTGCGCGGATCGCATGACCGAAACACTCCTCCCTCTGGCCCTGCGCTCCCAGTAGATCCTCTAAGCCAACTATATCGGGATTTAGACAACGCGCCAACCTCATGGCCTGGTAGTAGTGATACAGTACCAACTCCGATAGCTAAGCCCATTCCTACACCGCCGCCTAAGCCGACATCGCCCCCGCAAAATGATCATAACGATGATAAGGAGAAATCAGGAAGACCTGAGCCGAACTATGGTCGCTCTGATGGCGGAGATCCACATGGCCGAAACGATAATGATCGCCATGACCGGACAGTAGGAGATCGGCGTGATGATTATGATGGTAAAGGAGGCTCAAGTGATAGCCGTGACGTAGGTAGCCGCGAACATGGCACCTGTTTTGTTGCCGGCACGCTGATCCTGATGTCGGATGGCTCTGCCAAGCCGATTGAGCAAGTTACTCTTGAAGATCAAGTGATGGCCTTTGATGGTCTTGGTGCGCTTGAGCCGCGCGAAGTTACTGATCTGTTTGTCCATGGCAAAAGACAAGTTCTGGATGTAGATGGTGTGCAGGTCACCTCTGAGCATCCGTTCTTGCTGGCTGATGGTAGCTTCCGACCTGTTGCCGAGCTTCGCGCTGGAGATCAGATCGTTCGCGCAGATGGCTCGCTCCATACCATTGAGCAGATTGCGGACGTTGAAGGCCGACATACGGTTTACAACTTCACGGTTGAGGGTCTGCACACTTATGTGGCGGCAGACTTTAGGGTGCACAACAAGTTCGTTGATCCGGTTATTCTTGATTTGGATGGCAATGGCATTCAGGTGACGCGGCTGGATCAGTCGACCATGTTCATGGATGCAGGCGGGGACGGTCTGGAGCATCGCACGGCCTGGGCGGCCAGTGGTGATGGGGTGCTGTTTTATGATCCCGATGGCCGCGATGCGATCACCGAAAAGCGTCAGTTTGTGTTCACCGAGTGGGATCCAACAGCAACCAGTGACATGGAGGCGCTGGCCTCTGTCTTTGACAGCAATGGCGATGGTGTCCTGAGTGCAGATGATGCTGCCTTTGCCAAGTTTAAGCTGCTGGTGACCAATCCGGACGGGTCCACCAGCGTCAAGACACTGACTGAGCTTGGGATTACGCAGATCAACCTGACGGCGGATGCGACGAATATTGAGCTTAGCGATGGTTCTGTCATCGCCGGGCAAACCACCTTTACCCGTGCAGATGGAACCACAGGCACAGTGGGCGACATGAAGCTTGCTGCATCCGACATGGGCTACCGGGTCGAACAGGTGGAAAGTGTTGATGGCTCTGGCGCCCGCACGCTGATTGCGACGGCCTATGAGAGTGATGGCAGCAAAGCCTATGAGATCCACTCTGTCACCAGCGCAGATGGGCTTTCTATCACCAACCGCTATGATGACAATGGGGATGGGGTCACCAACCGGATCCAGAGTATTGTGACGGTGGTTGGCTCTGATGGCAGCCGCACGCAAACAGAGAGCAATTTTGCTGGCAGCGATATGGCCAGCGCAGTCCTGCGCAGCCGAACCCAGACCACAACCAGCGCAGATGGAAACACCCTGACCATTGAGCGCGACATGACAGGCGGTGGCTGGTTCGACCAGCGCGAAGTGCGGGCAACGCAAAGCGACGGCAGCAAGGCCATTACCATCAGTGCTCTGGCCAAGGACGGGTCTGTGATCACCTCTCGCAGCGAAACGGTCTCCAGCGACGGTTCCGTGCGTGTAGATGGGCACGATCAGGATGGTGACGGGTCCGCTGATACCACCCAGACCCACAGTGTAACCGTAAACGGTGATGACAGCCGGTCTGAGACGATCGCGATTACCAACCAGGATGGCTCACTGCGCTCACACGTGAAGGAAGATGTCAGCGCAGATGGCCGCACAAAAGTGGTTGAGCGGGATCTGGATGGTGACGGTGACACGGACACCCGTGAAGAGCTGTCAATTACAGTTGCAGCAGATGGCCAGACGACCTCTGAACTTGCCGTTAAGAACGGTGATGGTTCCCTGCGCAGTTCAACCACAACCGTTCAGTCTGCTGATGCGCTGACCAAGACCACAACAGCGGATCAGGATGGCGATGGCGACATCGATCTGACCATCGTGGATACCACCACGATTGCCGCAGATGGCAGCCGTGAGCAGGTGGTTACGCAGACCAATGCGGATGGATCTGTGCGCTCGAAGACCCGGGAAACACTGGGCGCGGACAAGGTCAGCCAACAGACATTTGTGGACCTCAACCAGAATGGGAGCCTTGAGGCAAACGAGGTTGTGTCTTCAGTCGTGTCCAGCTCTACAACTCAGGATCGAATTGCCACAAGCTGGACCCGTAATGCGGATGGTTCTGTCAATGCAAAGACGGTCGCCACCACCAGTGCAGACGGTCTGCGGACCACCACGCACACAGACCGTGATGGGGATGGTGATACGGACGTCTCTGTTCAAGACATCACCAGCATTGATGGAGGCGGCAACTCAACGCGAACCCTCACCACGCGCAATTCTGACGGCTCGCTGCGTTCTCAAGCAAAGGTCAGCACCAGTGCGGATGGTTTGAGTGTTACCACAACCACTGACGTTGATGGGGACGGTCAGATCGACGTCCGAACGATTGAGGTTCTGGCGAAGGAGACCGATGGCGGTACTCGTCAGACCCGTTCAGACTATGCTGGTGATGGCAGCCTGATCTCAAAACAGGTCGTGGACGAAAGCGCAGACCGGCGTGTGAAGACCACCAGTACTGATCTGGACGGCGATGGTAACAGTGATGCCGTTTCCATTCGCACGGAACAGACAGACGGTTCCGTCAGCCTTCAGGAAACCTCTTATGCCAATGATGGCACGGCGCTTGGACAAACACTGACCACCAGCAGTGCCAATGGTCTGACCACAAGCATTGCAAGAGATCTGGATGGTGATTTATCTGCTGATGTGACGGTTACAAGTGAAACAGTGCTGAATGCTGATGGCAGCAAAACCACTTCCCAGGAAAGCCGGAATGCAGACGGCTCTTTGCGCAGCCAAAGCACGGTAAGCGTCAGTGATGACGGCCTTCAGAGCATCACGAAAACGGATGATGATGGTGATGGCACCTTTGAGCGCAGTGTTAAGGACACCACTGTGCTTAAAGCCGACGGCAGCACTGTTCGCACGTCTGAGACCCGCTCTGATAATGGATCGCTCCTGAGCCGTACGCAGGCGAGCCTCAGCGATGATGAGTTAAGCTCTGTTGTTAAGACAGACGCGGATGGTGACGGCACCTACGACCTTGTCAAAACAACAGTAGCTGAGCTTCAGGCAGATGGCTCCCTTGTCACCACAGTTGAGCTGCGTGATGGTTCTGGTGCGCTGCGCACCCGTTCTGTTGAAACAGTCTCAGACAATGAACGCTACCGCACAAGCAAGGTGGACGTAAATGGTGATGGTCAGGTTGACCAGATCACCACGCAGACTGTTGCAGAAGATGGTCAGGTCACAACATCTGTGCGCACGCAGTCAAAAGACGGCGAGTTGCAAAGTGAAAGCGTGACGCTGACCAGCGCCAATGGCCTGAGCGTCACAGAGCAGTTTGATCAGGATGGTGACGGTGTTTATGAGCGCCGCAATGAAACCACCCGCAGCCTGAATGATGATGGTTCCCAAACCACCACGACCTCTTTGAAGGGGCAGGATGGTACGCTTCTGAAACATACGGTTTTGGAGGTATCAGATGACACGTTGGTCTCCACGCGCCGTGATGACTTGGATGGTGATGGTCAGAGCGATCGGACAACCAACACTCAAAGGGTGCTTGGCGCAGATGGCAGCCAGACCACAACCAGCAGCATTACAGCTCAAAATGGCTCGTTGCTGAGCAAGACTGTAAGCACGATGAGTGCAGATGAGCGCTCTAGCACACGGTCGGTGGATATGGATGGCAATGGTCATCAAGATGAGGTTGTCAGCACCGTGATTGGTGATGATGGCGTGACCACATCTACAATGGCCTACTACTCTGAGAGCGGCGGTTTGCTGGCCAAAACGGTGCAAAGCAAAAACGGCAATGGCTTGGAAAACACCACGACGTTTGATCTGGATGGAGATGGCGTAACAGATCGCAGCATCAGTGATGTCACAGTCCTGTCTGATGATGGCAGCCGGACACAGACCGTGACCCATATGAATGGTCAAGGCTATACGGCCGCCCGTCTTGAGACACAGACTGATGATGATGGACTGAGCGGCCAGGTGCGCCTTGACCGGGATGGCAATGGTATTTTTGAAACTCGTTCTTCGTTTGAAACAGACTTTGCCAGCAATGGAGATGTGACGCGAACCACGACAACAACAGATACCGGTGGCTCAGTGGTCGCAAAAACCACTGTCACTACAAGCGGTGACAGTCTGCACGTGAGCGAGACCACCGACTTTAACGGCGACGGAACCACCAACCGTTCTGTAGACCGTGAACTGGGGGCCTCAGGCGGCGGAACAGAAACGCTCACGCTCAGCGCCGATGATGGACAGAAACTCTATAGCACCACGACAGTGACCAGTGCAGATGAGCGCAGTCGGACCTCTACCATTGATCTGGACGGCGATGGTGTGACAGATCAAAAGATCGAAACACAGCTGGACCTAAGCGGCAATCAAACCACAGTCCATTCTCAACTTCGCGAAGATGGGACTGCGGGAACCATTGTTACTCAGACCACCTCAGCCAACGGGCATGAGCAATCCTATGCGTTCGATCTGGATGGGGATGGCCGTGCGGATATCTTGCGCAAGACCAGTATCTCTTATGATGAGGCTGGCAATCAGGTGAAGGTGTTTGAGGAAAAGGATGGCGATACACTCAAGTACACCAGTACCACTGTCACATCAGGCAATGGCCTGACCGCAACAACTACGGTTGATTCCAATGGTGATGGTGAAACAGATACCACCACCGTTGATGAAACCATTTTGGGGACAGACGGCAGCACCACCTTTACCAGCACGGAGCGCTATGAGGGCGGAAGCCTGCGCTCCAGCTACCAGGAAGTCACCAGTGCAGATGGCCGAACAGTCTCGAAGAGTTATGACTTTGATGGGGATGGCAGGAAAGATAAAACAGAGGTCACCAAAACGCTGGCAGATGGCAGTAAGACAGTCACGGAGACGGCTTACAGTGCCAACGGTTCAGCTCAAAAGAGCTTTGTGACCCAAACCTCATCTGACGGTCTGACCACCACAATTGTGCGCGATGGCATCACGCAGACCATCGCACGTTCAGTGTTAAACGATGGCAGTTACACCTGGGACAACGGGGTAAGTGCGTCTTCAAGCAATGAACATATCAAAGTGAGCCATGAGATCGATGCCCATGGTCTGGAGACCTGGCGCATAGAAAAGACTGCCAACGGTTCAACCACGGTAAGCTTACAGCGCTTTGATGAGGCGGCGAAAAACCGTTTGCTGCAAGAAGCAGCTCAAATCTATGACAGCGTGCTCGACAGAAAGATGGACATCTCTGAGATTGAGGTGCTTGTTCAATACGCGGACAACAGCCAGCTTAATCACACTGCTCTGGCACAGGCGCTGCTTGCTTCCGATGAGTACACCACTCGTTATGGCACCTTAAGTGATGCGGGCTTTGTCGCAAGAGCCTATCAAAACACACTTGGCCGGGAACCTGAACTTGCAGAACTGGCAGAGCATCTTGAAGACCTTAACGCAGGTACATTCACCCGCGCACAGCTCAGCGTAGATCTGGCCCGGTCGGTAGAACACAAGGTGACCGGCAACAACACCGGGCAAACAAACAACGAAGATGTCTTCCTGTTCGATCTGGAAAAAGAAGAGGATCTGTTTGCCTCGTTCGGTGAGGAAGGGCCTGCCATCAAGACCAATGACATGGAGGTCAAGCTTGGAACAGATGGGGCCGATACGCTCCAGATAGGCTCAGCGGATGCTGCATTTGGCGGCGGTGGCAATGACACCATCACTGGCGGAAACAGTAATGACCTGCTTTATGGCGGCAAAGGCAACGATACCTTAAACGGGGGCAAGGGCCTCGACACTCTAGTGGGAGGTCAAGGCAATGACACGCTCAAGGGCGGTGATAGCACTGACGTGCTGACAGGTGGCGAAGGTAATGACCGACTAGAGGGCGGCTCCGGCAATGACGTTTACGCCTACAAGCGTGGGGATGGCAAAGACACCATCTCTGACAGCAGCGGCAGTGCAGATGTGCTGGTCTTGTCAGATCTAACCTTGGATGACGTAACACTGCGTCGTGAAGGCAATGACATGATTGTCTATGTGCTCGACAAAGACAATCCCGACACGCCTTTGGCTGACCTGGATGGTTCTATCCGCATCCAAAACTGGAACTCAGCCTCCAAGCGCATTGATACGCTTAGGTTTGGAGATGGATTTGAGGTGAAACTCTCTGAAATCGAAAGCACTTCAGCAACGGCTTCAGAGGTTTCTGATAACCGTGTCCGTCTTGATGGCACATCAGGAAATGATTTCATCGTCGGTACAAAAACAAGCAATTACATCAATGCAGGTGCCGGCAATGATATTCTTGACGCAGGAGGATACTCCAGTTCCTGGCAGCACCTGCAAGGTAAGGGAGGCAACGACACCTATCTGATCGGAGCCGATGACGGAGAAATCTGGATCACGCAGTATGGTGAAAATGCCGGAGGTGGAACTGATACAGTCCACTTCAAAAACCTATCTTTGAGTGATCTAAAAATTACGACCTATGACCATGACGACTATGGTCAAGCTCTTCGGTTCCAATGGGACAAGGATGGTCAGTCCGGTTCTCTCTTTCTATCGGACCTTGGTAAACACATCGAACGCTTTGAGTTCGCGGACGGAAGCATTACCAATGGAATCACAATTGACAGCCTTGGCCGCGTTGTTCTTCAGGGAACTAGTGGAAATGACATAATTGTAGGTGGTGAACGGAGTAACATTATCAATGCTGGTGATGGAAATGATAGGCTCGAAGCTGGTGGATACTCAAAGCATTACCAACATCTTCGAGGTCAAAAAGGGAACGATACTTATCTGATCGACAATGAGAACAATATCGTCTGGATCACTCAAGAGGCAGAGTGGTCAAACAGTGGGTATGACACTGTCATCTTCAAAGAGCTCACATTGAATGATCTGCAGTTCAGCTACTATACCCACGGCAACTATGGCCAGGCCCTTCGCCTGCAATGGGACAAGGATGGTCAGTCCGGCTCTCTCTTCTTATCAGATCTGGGTAAACACATCGAACGTTTTCAGTTTGCTGATGGCAATACTGTATCCAGTATCCGGATCGACAGTATTGGCCGTGTTGTTCTTCAGGGAACTGGCGGCAATGATGTGATTGTAGGTGGTGAGCGGA
The DNA here is from genome assembly GCF_000236645.1 of Pseudovibrio sp. FO-BEG1. NCBI lineage: Bacteria > Pseudomonadati > Pseudomonadota > Alphaproteobacteria > Hyphomicrobiales > Stappiaceae > Pseudovibrio > Pseudovibrio sp. FO-BEG1. Next base: position 158,111 of record NC_016646.1, on the reverse strand, counting down.
GCAACATTATCAATGCTGGTGACGGGAATGATACGCTCGAAGCTGGTGGATACTCAGAGCATTGGCAACATCTTCGTGGTCAAAAAGGGAACGATACCTATCTGATCAGCAATGAGAACAAGGATGTCTGGATCACTCAAGAGGCAGAGTGGTCAAACAGTGGGTATGACACTGTCATCTTCAAAGAGCTCACATTGAATGATCTGCAGTTCAGCTACTATACCCACGGCAACTATGGCCAGGCCCTTCGCCTGCAATGGGACAAGGATGGTCAGTCCGGCTCTCTCTTCCTCTCAGACCTGGGTGAACACATCGAACGCTTTCAGTTTGCTGATGGGCGCGCATTGAGCAGCCTCAAGATACGCGCAGATGGCCGCTTGGAGTTGCGCGGGACTGATGGCAATGATTTCATCACTGGTACAGATCTTGATGACTTCATCTATGCAGGCCAAGGAAATGATATTCTGGATGTCGGCACCGGAAATGGTTCATGGCAACATGCACGAGGGCAATCTGGCAATGACACTTACCTAATCGCCAAGAACAGTGGGCTTACCGTAATACACGAGGAAAGCCATGATGGAACAGACACGATAAAATTTTCAGATCTCTTGCTTTCTGACATTTCCTTTGAGTACGCAAACACTGAAAGTTACGGCAAAGCATTGATTGCCACCTGGGATAAAGATGATCCGGGTAAGCTCCAAATTTCCTTTGAGGGCAACAACATTGAGCGTTTTCAGTTTGCTGATGGGGTCATGCTTAGGGCAATTAAGCTCAATGTAGATGGTGCTGACAATTACCATGGAACAGACAGCGATGACGTCGTTACTGGTATCCGAGCTAATGGTTATAAAGCTCTCAGACTGTACGGTGAAAAAGGCAATGATACGCTAATCGCCGCAAATGCAAAGTTACCTGCTGGAGTTACCGACAGCGGCAGTCAACACCTTTACGGGCGCGAAGGTAATGACACTTATGTAATAAGCAAAAACAGTGGAGATGTGCGTATCACCGGTGATGCGGAAGAAGTTGGCATGGGGACAGATACTATCCGATTTATTGATCTGACCCTAGCAGAACTGACCATAGGTTACGCGACTACCGATCCAGCAAGCGAGTGGAATGGTGCATGGCATTTCAATTGGTCAGGAGAAGCAGCTCTTTTAATACAGAAAGAAGCTGAAATCGAAATGTTCGAGTTTGCTGACGGGACGACACTGTCAAAAATCGAAGTGAGAGCTGATGGCAGCCTAAAACTAACGGACACTCTTGGTGATGACATCATAAAGGGTGGAAATGGTGACCAGCAGATCATTGGTCGTGACGGAAATGATACGATTTTTGGAGGAGATGGAAATGACCAACTCTATGGAGGATCGGGGCGCGACAAACTCTATGGAAACGATGGCAACGATACTCTGAATGGTTACAGCTCCGGGTCAGACTATATTGACGGGGGCGAAGGAAACGATACCGTCCGGTACTACTGGGCGCGTTCTGGCGGTGTCAGTGTTAATCTTCAAGATAAAATTGGCCTCACTGGAGATGCTTCAGGAGATGTCTATGTTTCCATTGAAAACGTGATTGGATCAAACTTCGGAGATGATCATCTTGTGGGAGATGATAGTGCCAATATCCTGAATGGATATGCAGGGAACGATACGCTAATTGGTGGCAATGGCAATGATACACTGATTGGGGGACAAGGCTCAGACATCTTCGTATTTGGTAATGCTCATTTTGGAAATGATACAATCAAAGATTTTGAAGCTGGAGCTGGCTCTGACGATGTTATTCATTTCGACAGCGCGTTCTTTGCGAATTTTGAAACTGTGTTAGCTGCAGCAAGTACGAATGGAAGTGATACTGTAATTAGCTTAGATGGAAACAACTCGTTGACACTGAAAGGAATTCAGGTGTCAGAACTACACACGGACGACTTCCAGTTTATCTGATTTTTTGCCTAAAACACCAGCACTGCAGTTTCTGCACCGCAGTGCTGGTATCGGTTTTGAAAGAACCATGGTGATTATTTCTAGCTGGCAACAACAATCAAAATTACATCAACAATTTCAAGCCGTTATTCCTTAAGTTAGCGCCTATGAGGCGAAGGCCACTCTCCTTTTTTGCATCAGTAAACGGCTAGAACCCGCCCTGGACCGCCGGTCCCGCCTTTAAATTTCGGCGCTCCAGCAATGATCGTCGCGCCTGCCAAGGGCACCTGATCCAGATTGGTGAGGTTCTCAATGCCATACCGTCCGGACCCAAGCCACAGGTAGTGCACGGGAAAGTCCTTCGTCGGTCCATAATCTATGGAGAGGGTGTCTACCCCAAGCCCATAAACGCTGCGCTCATTTATCAGAAATTTAGCTGTTTCCTCATGAAACCCAGGGAAATGCAGCACACCTTTGCTGTCTTCCCCCCGATACTTCTCCGTTCCCACATATTGTGGCCATCCAGAAAGCATTGCCACGCAGGATCTGTCCGGAATGCGGCCATGTTGCTGTTCATAAGCCCGAATATCTTCTGGCATAACACGGTAGTCAGCATTGTTCGCCGCCTGATCCCGCACATCAATCACCGCCAGAGGGCAGACAAACTTTTCAATGGGGATCTCATCAATAGACTGCCCATCCTTGTTGAAATGGATCGGCGCATCAAAGTGCGTGCCCACATGCTCGTGATAGTGCAAGGTCTTAAGGTTCAAGCCATCTTTTGCAAAAGTATACTCGTAACTCTCTTCAAAAGCAGGCCCGCCTTCAAACGTGGGAAAGTCCGGCGTCAGTGTCTGTGTCAGGTCAATCACATTGGAAAACGAAACACTCTCCGGCAACACATTCGCAGTCGCAGAAAGCGCCGAAGCACTCAACACCGCCCCGCCTGCCGCAGAAGCCACAGCCCCACTCAAAAACCCCCTCCTCGACAACCGCCCCTTCACCACCTCCATCACACACGCATCACACATTCTCTCCCCCTATGGGCTTTTGATTTGAGCGGAAAGCGTAGGGGAGAAGTGTTAAGGAGGGTTGAGGGTGTGTGTTCGCAAGTATTCTTTGATCCAGAAGAAAGTTAGGAGCAAAAGGCAATTTAGCTGGATAGCTTATTAAAAAGCGACACATAAATCATGTGTCGCTTCTACTTTTTTATCGCTCAGGTTCAGTTTGACTGAATGAGGCTTTGGGCGACCATGTCGTGGTCGAGCCAGAGGACTGGTGCTGCTGGTTCGCTGGCTTCGCCGAAGATGAGCGCGCCGGTTGCTGCGACCACGTGCTGGCTCAGCTCATCGCTGATCAGCTCTTTGCGGTTTTTGTGCAGGTCTACGATTTCCTGAGAGGTGCCAACGGTCTTGTCGACCTGCGCTGCAGAGTTCTGCATTGGCCATGCTTCGAAGTTGTAGAACGGCTGCATGGCATCATCCTGCTGATAGTCAGAGACTTTCTGCAGCATGCCTTCCACGGTCGCGTCGTCTTTCAGCAGGTCCTGACATTTCTGCCAAATACCATCCACCCATGCACCGCCACCTTCTTTTTTGAAGGCTGCAAGCAGAGGCAGAAGAGACAGCTCAATGCCTGCGAAAACATCAGAAGAGTTGGTGCGGATTTCTGGACAGTTGAAGACAGTTGCCTTCACGCCATTATCCCAAGCCGTTTTCGCAAAGTTTTCCAGGTTCATTTTGGCAAAGCCCTGCGTATAGCTAGTGTAGGTCTGCCATTTGTACTCGCCCTCGATCAGAACGCGGGTGCCGTGGTAACCGTAAGCGGTGTAGCGCACCTGACCACCGTCTGCTTCAATGCGCTCACGGATGGATTTACTTGCTTCCAGCAGATGACCGAAGCTGTTTGCGGTCACTTCGTCGAAGTTCTGCAGGATCAGCTTGCCCAGATCGCTGTCGATCAGATTCTGAGATGGCATGTGACGTGCACCGCGGCCTTTATAGATGCGGTTTGCGATTGCCATGAAGACTTTCGCACGTGGGATGCCGCCAGCCATGGTGTGGGCGAAGAACACGTTCTTGCCTGCCGGGATCATGCCATTCAGCTGTTCCATGATCTTTGCCAGGGACGCTTTAAAACGCTCGGTGCCCAGCTCACGGCATTTTGCCAGATGATCCCAGTCGAGCTTGTGCTCCTGCCAGGAATCCATGGTCATTTCGTTGACCAGTTCGGTTGGCGTTGGTGTGCCTTCCGGCGCATCCTGATCAAAGCCAGCCATCAGAGGCACGTTGATGATTTTGCCGCCAAGGTTCGCTTCAGCTTCTGCCAGCTCTTCGTCTGTCAGCGCACGCAGTGTGTTGTCAGCGTCGCGGCGACCAACGGTGATGCCGATGACGTCCATGCCTGCAGCTTTGGCTTGCTCCAGCAGGCCAGTGGCATAGCCGCGTCCAAAAAGCTCGCCGAACAGAACGAAGATATCACCTTCCCGGAACAGGGTGTTGTGACTAATTTTTTCGAGCGGTCTGGATGTGTTCATCAAGATCTTCCAAGGAGTTTAACAATGGTAAACCACTTCGCGCGCACGTTGGTGCTGCACAAACATGGTGTTTTTCTTTGTCTGGTGGTTCGTGCCCCTATAGCACAGCCCACGCGAGAAACAGTTGTAATGCCGCAGCTAACCTTTTTGGATTTGAACGGTCAACACCATACAGGCGCTAAATCAGGCTTTTTCAGGATTGGTTGCACCAAAACACTCTGAGAAGCGTTTTTGAGTGCCATTTTTAGATGAATTGAGTGTTGAGCAGGCCATTTCTTAGCCCTTTGCGTCGTGAATACCATTTCATCCAAGCGCATTACTTTAAAGTAAGCTCAAACTGCGAAAAATAACCGAGTAATAGGTCATGCGGACTGCGACACAAAAGCATTTGCCTGGCAGATGGAGTGGGCGTATCTCCAGCGCCCCGCTTTTGCTGTTCTGCTTTGAGTTCAATCAGAACAAGCCAGAGTTGGACTGGTTGTTTTAAGGGACCGTCTACACAACCAAGTTAGTTTGACCATGAAAAATGCAGGTCTCGTCACTCGTGCGTCTTTTTGCATTTTTCGGCGCTTGTTGAAGCACGCCATGACAATAAAACATAAGTTCAATCCCCCCGTCTTTATCAGTTCGATCTCGCTGATCTTCCTACTGCTTCTCACTGCGGTGATCTGGCCGAAGGGGTCTCAGGAGTTTTACACCAGCATTCAGGACTGGATCGAAACCAATACCGGGTGGCTTTACATTCTCGCCGTTGCGATCTTTCTGCTGTTCATCCTGTTCATCATGGTGAGCCGGTTTGGGGACATCAAACTGGGCCCCGACCATGCTGAACCGGACTACAGCTACAAAAGCTGGTTTGCCATGCTATTTTCAGCAGGCATGGGGATCGGACTTGTGTTCTTTGGTGTTGCTGAGCCAATCATGCACTTCATGTCCCCTCCGGGAATGGAAGGTTACACGATTGAAGCTGCTCGCGAGGCCATGAAGATCACCATGTTCCATTGGGGGCTGCATGCCTGGGCGATCTACGGCGTGGTTGCCCTGTCACTGGCCTACTTCACCTATCGCCACCAGCTGCCGTTGCTGCCTCGTTCGGCACTCTATCCGCTCATTGGAGAACGCATCTATGGCCCGATTGGTCATGCGGTGGATACGTTCGCAGTGCTTGGAACGCTGTTTGGCGTTTCCACATCGCTCGGATACGGCGCATTTCAGGTGAACTCAGGCCTGAACTATCTGTTTGATGTTCCGGTTTCGACGACATCGCAGATTGTCCTGATTGTCTTGATCTCCAGCATGGCAACCGCATCAGTCTTTTCTGGCCTCGACAGAGGCGTGAAGCGGCTTTCAGAGACGAACCTCATTCTTGCGGTTTGCATCATGTTGCTGGTGCTGATCGTGGGGCCTACCGTTACGCTGTTGCAGACAGCGGTTCAAAATGCGGGTGCATATCTGGGTGACCTGATCCATAAGACATTCAACCTTTATGCCTATGATAGAAAAGACGAATGGCTGGGTGGTTGGACCCTGCTCTACTGGGGTTGGTGGATTTCATGGTCCCCGTTTGTGGGCACATTTATCGCCCGCGTCTCACGCGGCCGTTCCATTCGTGAGTTTCTCGTGGGTCTACTGTTTGTACCAACCGGTTTCAGTCTGATCTGGTTTACGATATTTGGAAACACCGGTATCGATCTGATCCTTCATGGCGGTGCAGACAATCTGGCTGAAGCAGTCTCATCGGATGTATCACTGGCGCTCTTCAAGTTCTTTGAATACATGCCGTTCTCATCTGTGCTGTCCATGCTCGGCATCGTTCTGGTGGTTGTGTTCTTTGTGACCTCTTCTGACTCCGGTTCATTGGTGATCGATAGCCTGACATCCGGCGGCGACATCAACTCACCTGTATGGCAGCGTGTGTTCTGGGCGGTCTTGCAGGGTCTTGTGGCTATCATCTTGCTCTATGCCGGTGGTCTTGGCGCCCTTCAGACGGCGACAATTGCCAGTGCCTTGCCCTTCCTCATTGTGATGCTGCTGATGTGTTTTGGGCTTTACAGAGCGTTGCAGGATGATGCTTTGCGCACCAAAAACCTGCAGATGCACCACACCACGGTTCAATACACCAAGAGCACAGTGGACTGGCGCCAGCGCATTGGAACTTTGACCGAGAATGCCACATTGCAAGATGCACGGCAGTTTATGCAAACCGTGGGCAAGCCTGCGCTGGAGAAGGTTCAGGAAGAGTTCGAGAAACGCGGTTTCACCACCACGCTGACCGGGTCTAGGAACTACCGCCTGACCATAGAGCAATCGGAGGAAACCATCTTCGTCTATGGTCTGCGAAAACGCTATTTCACCACTGCTTTGGCGATTGGTCCTGGTCACTTGATTGATGATGAAGACGGCGAGGAAGAAAGCGATGATGAAGGCACAAACTACTACCGCGTCGAGGTGTTTCTAGCTCAAGGTGGACAGGAATATGATGTTCTTGGCTATACAGAAGAACAGCTGATCGCGGATGTGGTGACCCAATACGAACGCTTCATGCAGTATCTTCATCTCTCTCAAGCTGAACTAATATGACCCAAAAACAGCATGCTGGAGCCTTCACGGTTTCAGCATAATACTTAACTTAGGGATAAAACTTGCTATCTGGATATGTTATGATGGGATACAACCTGTTGTCCTAATGAGCTATTTCATCAATAATGGCTCCCGGGCGCTGTATCACCTTAGCTGCAATGCTGTGCGCTAATACTGCTGCGTGTTCGATGGGCTTGCCTATTAAGCGGGCGCCTAGGTAGCCGGCGGCGAAGGAATCGCCGGCGCCGGTGGTGTCTGTTGGGGTGATTTTTTGAGGGGGTGGAGCTTCGGTCAGGCCTTCTTGGGTTAGAATTATACAGGTATTGGCGCCTTCTTTGACGACGACTTCTTTTGCACCCCAGTCCAGCCAGTTTTGGGCGATGGTTTTGGGGGTGTTTTCTTGCCAGAGAGCTAAGTGGTCATCAGTCGTGACTAAGGCAATATCCGCTATGGAAGCTGCTCTTTGGAAGAGTGATCGGCAGCGATTTTGATGGGGCCAAAGGCGGACTCGGAAGTTGGGATCAAAGGCTATTTTTGTGGATCCGGAGAGCTCTTGCAATGCGCTCATGAGATTGTCTTGCTGTTGTGCGTCCAGAATTGCAAGGGAGATGCCTGAAAAGTAGATCATCTCAAAGGGCGACAAGTACTCGCAGATCTGATGAACAGACCAATCAGCAAACATCTGGCGAGCTGCCGAGTTTTCACGCCAGTAATGGAAACTACGCTCGCCTTCATCATCTGTTTCCACCATGTAAAGGCCCGGCTGCCCCTCAGGGATCTCCATAATATGAGAGGTATCAATGCCTTCTTTGACCATGGCTGCGCGCATTGCCTGACTGAAACTATCTGAACCGAGGCCAGTGAGATAAGATACTTCCAGGTCTGGAGAAAACTGTCTGGAGAGATAGACTGCCGTGTTGAAGGTATCTCCTGCAAATCCTTGCTTGTAATGGCCTGGACCTGCCTCTGCCAGTTCAATCATGCATTCACCAAGAGCGACAACTTTCATAAGAAATCTCCCACCGCCTAGTGTTCTCCCGTTAAGTGAGAAGGCACAAAGGGGCTGTTCTTGGCTTCAAAAAACCAAGCTTGAAGTAATTTTTGTTTTTGGTTGGTTTGCGGACTATCAGCCTGTAGGAGCAGGCTGATAGTCCTTTTTCTGCCACTCGGCACCCCAAGTTCGCCTCGTGAGGTCAATGTTCACTAGTGGCAGGGAGGTTCTTAGTCCCGTTGTACAAGTACTTTGCCAACTGCTTTACCGCTGTTCATGAACTCGCAAGCTTCCTGAACCTGTGAGATTGGATAGCGACCGGCGATGATTGCATCAAAGTTCACCAAGCCGGATTCAATCAACTTCACAGCTTGATCATATTCGTTGGTGAAGAGGATGCTGCCGATGGAACGGACCTCTTTAAGAGTGTTGAGGTGTAAGTTTATCGGAACAGACGTTGGCTGGATCAAAGACAGGATTGAGATTGTGCCCTGCTTGCGCACTGATGCCAGCGCCTGATTGTAAGCGTGCGGTGAACCGCTTGCTTCAATCACCACATCATATAGGTTTTCAGGCACTTTCACATCTACATCTGGGCCGCCTAGGTATCCTTTGGAAGCCCCAACAGCTTTAGCCGCTTCAAGGGCTTCAGCATTCAGGTCAGTTGCATTCACTTCCGCTCCCAATGCATGCGCCGCGATGGTGGCTAGAAGACCCATTGGCCCCATACCCGTGACGAGAACTTTATCGCCTGCTTTCACCTCTGCGCGGTTCACTGAATGCATCGCACAAGCCAATGGTTCGGCAAATGTCAAATGCTCAGGATTGGCATCCGGAGAAACCGCACGCAGACAGCGGGCAGGAAAATCGAAGTACTCACGAAAGAACCCGTCAATATGCGGTTTTGTGGTTGCTGAACCAGGAAAGCGCTTGGTGGCACACATGTTGATGTCGCCAGACTGACATTTCGGACAGGAACCACACTCGATCACCGGATTGATTGCGACCAGCTGACCGGCTTCAAATGAGTGACCGTTGGCATCGACGACATAAGCACTGGCTTCGTGACCCAATGTAACAGGATAATCCAAATAGAAGCCAGAGTTCGCGAAGTGGCGGAAGTAGTGCATGTCTGTGCCACAGATGCTTGCCGTTGCCAAACGCAGGCGCACATGATCTTTCTCGATGGTTTCAGGCATTTCTGCCTCAACTACTTCAATGGTCTTTGCGGAGGTCAAAAGAGATTTTGTGTAGGAGATGGTCATGATCAGAACCCTACAGAAAAACCGCCATCGACGGCGATGGACTGGCCGCTGACGTAAGCTGCATCTTCAGAGCAAAGGAAGGCGACCATCGCAGCGATCTCTTCAGGCTGAGCAAGGCGTGGCATTGGGATGCGGCCTTTTATTTTTGCACCACGGACTGGATCACCATCCAGAACTGCACGTGTCATTTCCGTGTCGATGAAGCCTGGGCAGATGGCATTGACGCGGATGTTTTCCGGTCCCAAGTCCACGGCCAGGTTACGGGTCAAACCAATAACTGCTGTTTTTGTAGTGACGTAGGCTGGTGCGGTTGGCAGGGCCAGCAAACCGCCCATCGAAGATACGTTCACGATGGAACCATCTTTGCGTGGGCGCATGTGGCGCAGCACTTCGCGGGTCATCACGAACAAGCCGTTCTGGTTGATGTTGACCACGTTCAGCCATTCCTCATCGGTCACATCCCAGATTGGCTTTTTCAGGTGTACGCCAGCATTGTTGACCAGACCAAAGATAGGGCCTTCCTTCGCTTCGATGTCATCGACAAGCGCAGGTGTGCTGTCATAAGCCGTCACGTTGTGAACGCGATAGGCGGCATTATCTCCGAGCTGCTCACATGCAGACTTGAGGCTCTCTTCCTGAAGATCAGTGATAACCACCTTTGCATTGGAGTTGATTAGCCTTTGCGCCATCGCGAAGCCGAGGCCACGTGCACCACCAGTTACAACAACCAGCTTGCCTTTGTAATCGTAGGTTACAGACATTTTTGTTCTCGTTTGTGCTTGTATTATCAGGACTTGAAAGATTTTCGGTAGGCTGTGTCGATGAGATGCAGGGTCTCTTCTGTGCCCATATCTCCGCGGAGGAAGGCATTTACATAGTTGCCTGCATCATCAATAAACGGGAGGAAACCTGCATAACGCGGGCGTAGCCAGCTGCGATCCATCGTCTCGCGGATATTGCGGAACCAATCATTCGACAGCTCATTAGCCGCGTCATCGTTCCATGCTGCAGCATGTCCGGGTTGACCGTTGTTCTGGACATAAACGCCGGTTTGACATTCTTTGCCAGCAAGCCAGTAAGCGAACTTGATGGCTTCTTCTTTGTGGGTGCATTTAGCAGAAACGCTGATACCGGTACCGCCGATGATGGAACCAACAGGCCCGTTATCACCCAAGGCAGGCAGGTTCTCCTGATGAACGATCTTCTCGCGGAAGCCTGCCTGAGAATAATTGACATAGCCAAACAGCACAGGCGCGTAAGAAAAGTCATCGCAGGAAGACAGGATGTCCAGTGCGCCAATCGGGTTCATGTCGAAGCAGGAGGTGTAAACGTTCTTAGCGACAGCGCGCATTTGCTCAAGCACAAACCGTCCTGTTTCGCGGGTGACCAGATACTCCTGCGTCGTGCCGCATGGGTCACCAACGTTTGCGCAAAGGCTCATGAAGCCGTCAATGGCATCAACTGGTTTCAGCGGATAGAGCACCTTACCCTGCTCTGCGAGGCGGATCACCTCATCCCATTTAGTCACCGGTTCCTCAAGCAGGTCACGGCGACGGGCTGACACTTGAGCAGCAGCATCAATTGCCAGTGCCCATTGCGCTCCATTCCACTCATAGCTTTCGTGAGATGGGCCGATTGTGTTCTGGGCCAGATCAGCAAGCTCATCGGCGTACTCTGGCAGCGAAAGCGAGGCCAGAATATTTTGCTCACTTGCTTCGCCAACATGCGGATGGTCAATGACCATAAAGTCATAGGTGGTAGCGAGTGTGTCGAGGGGCTGATCACCGAACGCCTGCAAGGAGCGCTTCTCCCATTGGAAAGAAACACCTGGGTTTCGTCGGCTGTATTCTTCTGAGGCTGCGATCAGAGGATCTACACCGCGCGGGTGATCCCACGTCATACCTTTGAAATTAATCATTTTATCTCTGTGCAACTGTGTTCTGTTTTTGGAAGGATCAGGCCGGATGCAGAACCGGACGAGAAAGGCCTTCGTTTTGGGAGGAGCAGAGAAAGAGCCATAGAGGGGAAACCTCCGTAGGGGGGCTCTTTCTCTAAGTCGGGAGCTACATGATGCTCGGCAGGTAATTGGTGACCATTGGCACCTTAACCAGAAGAATGATCAGGATAAGCAGCATGATCCAGTAGGGTGCTGCCCCCTTGAAGATCTGGCCCAAAGTGATTGCGGGGTCATTGAGCGCCGCTTTCACCGTGTAGACGCAGAGCCCTAGTGGAGGTGTCAGTATACCTGCTTCGATTGCCAGGATCGCGATGATTGCAAACTGGAGAGGCTCGTAACCTGCCGCGATTGCAATCGGAGCAAAGATCGGAATGGACAGTAGAATGATCGAGTTGGAGTCGATGAACATGCCCATGATGAACCAGACAAAGACCATCACCACCAGCAGCATTCCCGGAGACAGACCCCAGCCGCCAATCACGCCATCTACCAGATCAATAACCCCGCCGAATGCCAGCAGACGACCATAGAAAGAACCAAAGATTAGCAGCAAAAGCAGAGGTGCTGAGACCCGACCTGTGTGTAGGATGGATTCAACGATCTGGTCTTTCTTCAAACCTTTGATCAGTGCCAGGATGAAGCCCAGCAGAGCACCGAAGCCAGCAGCTTCAGTTGGAGTGAACCAGCCGAACCAGATACCGCCAAGTACGAGGAAGATCACGCAGATGGTGCCCAAACCACCAATGTATTCAACACGGCCCAGAGGTTCCTCATTGTACTGAACCTGATCATTCCCCTTGGTTTCACCAAGCCATTCCGGTCTGAAAATCGCCAGTCCGACAACATACAGCGCGAACAAGGTTGCCAGAGCGAGGCCCGGAATAAGGGCAGCAGCAAAGAGTTTGCCAATCGACATCTCTGTGAGCATGCCATAGATGATCAGTAGCGTGCTTGGCGGAATGAGCATGCCGAGACACGCGCTGCCAGCAATACAGCCAAGAGAGATAGAATCATTGTAGTTCTGCTGCTTCATTTCTGGATAAGCAATCCGGGTGAAGGTAGCTGCAGACGCAATGCTTACACCAACAGCAGCTGCAAAGACGGTGTTACCAGCAACCGTTGCCACAGCCAGCCGGCCAGGAAGGCGACGGAAGGCCTTGTTCATGACCCTGTACAAGTCTTTCGCCGCGCCACTACGCGCTAAAAACTCACCCATTAGGACGAACAGCGGAATGACCGCAAAAACGTACTCTCGCAATGCTTCAATCAGCGTGGTGGAGAGAAGCGTCATGGCCAGATCAAAACTGCCGGAGAAAGCCCAGACACCCGCGATTGTTACCAGGCCCAATGCGACAAAGATATGGAAGCCAGCAAAGATCAGAAGCAGCAGACCGCCAAACATGCAGGAGACAAGCGTAAGTTCGGACATGATCAGAGCTCCTCTTGAGAAACTGAGGAATTACTGCCAGTCACAGCATCAAAGGCGCGAAGCAAGTAATTGAGGAAAGCAAGGCAGCAGCAGAAAACTACGACTGTTCTTACCGGGTAGACGGGAAAGCGAAACTGGCCGCCGCCAAAGTATTCGCCAATGCTCCATGAGTGCAGCATCGGCTCCCAGGAAGCATAAATCATCATTCCGAGCAGAGCTGCTCCTGCAAGCTCACCGAGCAGTCGAACGAATTTCTTCAAGCCTTCGGGAAGTAAATTTACGAACATGTCCGTGTGGAACATGCCATTTGTCTGGATGGAGTAAGAGATTTGAAGAAATGCGATAACAACAATAATATTGCTCACAATTTCTACTGTGCCAGTCAAAGGCTTATTGAATAAGCCACGCCCCAGAACATCCAACACAATCAAAGAAGTGACAAACAGTATTAGAAGCGCACTCAACATGTACACCCCTCTGTTTATGGCACTTATTGCGCTTCTTATTGTCATCTGCGCCCCACATACGCACTAGAGGTAGGAAATAACCAGAGGATCCAGAATCAGGCTCTGCAATGACTTGCCGCTTTAAACTCAGAGCAAGTGGCGCCATTGGCCGGGAGGTGATCCCTCCCGGCCGAACGCAGTCCTATTTGATCTGGTATTCATGTGGCCACTGATAGCCGAGTTCTTTCAGGTTCTTGATGTAAGTTCTGAAGATCTCGGTGCCAGGAGCTCCACGGGAGGTTGCTTCTTCTGCCTGACGGTTCGGATACTCAGCCAGACCACGAGCCCATTTTGCTTGTTCTTCAATTGGCAGGTTGATGATGTTTGTGCCAGCCGCTTTCAGATGCTCCAGCCCTTTCGCATCTGCTTCATTCGCCAGCTCTGAAGAGTGGATTTCATACTCAGCAGAAACTTCGAGGAAGACGTCCTGAACTTCTTTTGGAAGCTTGTTCCAGCGGTCCAGATTCATATTGATTGAAAGTGCAGATGGGGACCCGAAGTTCGCCACGGTAAAGTTCGTGCCCACTTCCTGCAGCTTGAAGCCATAGTAAGGTCCAGGGAAAATAACCAGGCCGTCATAAATGCCAGACTTCAAAGCGTTGTAAGCTTCGCCTAGATTGGTTGTAACAGGCGCAACACCAGTGCCTTCAAACCACAGCAGGTTTGGTCCGCCCGCACCAACCTTCTTGCCCTTCAGGTCTTCAAACTTCTCAAATGGGAAGGTCGTGCCAATACCGTAGTTGCCGTTTGCACCAATTGCAAGCAGCTTCTGGTTATATTTTTCTTCGAAAGACTTTGTGAGCCAAGGCACTTCATCAAACGTTGCGCGTACAGCTTTTGTCGCCATAACAGCGTCGCCAGTCTGGAACGGGAAGTAGAATGGGAAATTCTGAACAAACAGCTCAGTGATATGAGGGTAATTGATAACACCAATATCAATCAGACCCTTCTGGGTTGCACCCAGAGTTTCTGGCAGTTTAACCAATGAACCAGAATAAGCTTTGATCCATTTGATTTTGTGGTCAGTCCGCTCTTCAACGCGTTTGGCCACTTCAGGAAGGAATTGATATTCCAAGGCTTCCATATGGGAGAGGCCTTTGACAGGGTGGCCGGAACCTACCCGAAATGAAAAGGTATCTGCAAGTGATGTTGATACCAATGCAAGACTAGCTGCTGCAAATACAGCACTCCCAAGGGCAGTACCCAGTGTTAAGCGTGATCTTTTAACGTCGTTTTTCACGATTTTCTCCCTGTGTAAAGTCACTTAACTTGATTATTATCTTTTTGAGACACTCGATCTTTCTACAAGCAATGGGGCTTGATCGAGAATTTCCAGTTTCTTGTTTGAACTTGTTTTGCCAGAGCAAATCATCCGCACAGCTTCCAGTCCCATAGTGCGAAGAGGCATTTTCACAACTGTCAAAGCCGGCCGAACAAACTCAGCCAAGTTGACGTCATTAATACCGATGACAGAGACATCCTCTGGAACGCGTTTTCCAGCATCGTTCAGATAAGCCAGCGCTCCCACGGCTGACATAGCGTTCGATACCAAAATCGCTGTAATGTCTGGGCGTTGCTCAAACAGCTCCTTTGCTGCGTGATATCCGCTCTCATAATTAGGATTTGCCGCAGCTATAGCGCTTTCACTGATTGGCAGGCTTGCCTCCACAAGTGCCTGCTTCCAACCATCCAAACGAGCCTCACTGAACTGAAGGTTTCTTTTGGTGCTGATAACGCCGATATTCTTATGTCCGTGATCAATCAGATACTGCGTGGCCATTTTGCCTGCGAGAAGATCATCCATACGCAGAACCGGGGCAATGTTGATATCGCCAGATTGCAGGAAAACGAGCGGGATTTTGCGACTGACAGCATGTTCGATCGCTTTGTCGAGCTCTGTGCCTGCACCTTGAAGTATAAGTCCGTCTACTCCGCCACCGGCAATAAGGCTTTCAATCTTGGATACGTTGGCGCCAAGACTATCTGCCTCTCCAACCAGAATAATCTTGTCGAACTCAGAGGCACCAGCTTGCGCGCCAGCAACGATCTCTGAGTAAACGGGATTAGTAATGTCATGTACAACGAGTGCAAGAAGTCCTGTTTCTGAGGATCGAAGAGACCGGGCAGCCACATTTGGTTTATATCCGGTTTCCTCAATAATCGCCTGAACGCGCGCTCTGGTTGCAGCACTAACACGGAGTTTTTTATCTCCGTTGACGATCCTCGACACAACGCTTGGAGAGACACCTGCACGATTTGCAATGTCTGTTATTGTAACCACCCTAGGCTCCCCTGTGTTGGCTCATCGAAAAAACTCGATTCGAAATCAATTCGTGATTTTGGTAGCATTGGTAAAACGATTGCTCAACACTTTTACCAAATTTTTTTTGAGTGGTAAAACGTTGTACCCATGAATACGGATTCTCTGAAAAAGATATTTTTTGCTCTTTACAAAATTCAAAATTCGGGAAACGTTTGGCGTAACGGATGAACCCTTCACACAAAAACAGGGCCATTCGCTTCTTTCAATTTATCCCACTTAGCGCCTCGAAATTTCATTTCGAGCGGGTTGCTTCCTGCGGCCTTCGATAGCTCATGGGTTTTTGAATATTGAGATAATCTAAAGAGGTAAAAATGAGTACTGCTAAGCAGGTTGGGGCTCTTGAAGGGATCAGAGTACTTGACTTTACGCAGATGATGCTTGGTCCACTGTGCACACAAAACCTGGCTGACCTTGGAGCTGATGTCATCAAAGTTGAGCGCCCGGGAAAAGGCGAATGGATTCGTTCCATGCCTATTCTCGGCGAGCTGGTTGGCGGTGATGGTGCTGCATTTCATGCATTCAACCGCAATAAGCGTTCCATCACCGTCAACTTGAAAGCTGAAGAAGGCCGTGCTGCGCTCCTTGAAATGGCAAAAAATTGCGATGTTGTCGTCGAAAACTACCGTTCTGGCGTCATGGATCGTCTCGGGCTGGGGTACGAGGATTTCAAAGAGGTCAATCCGAAAATCATTTATGCCTCCGGCAACGGTTGGGGCACCTATAGCTATCTCGCTAAAGACAACTGGCCGGGGCAAGATCTTCTGATTCAGGCCATGTCTGGCATAATGTTCAACACCGGCAAAAAGAGCGACGCACCAACTGCTTGTGGTACTGCAGTTGCAGACTTTGCAGCCTCACAAGCATTGGCGATTGGCATTCTCGGCGCAATCATCGCCCGCAACACACACGGTGTAGGCCAGAAGCTGGAAACAAACCTCTATTCTGCAACTCTTGCGATGATGGGACAGGAGAATTTTGCCGTTCTCAATCAGGACATCGCTCTGGAGCGCTCCGAAGCAGGTATTGCATCTGCATGGAATGATGCGCCTTACGGCAGCTACCCAACAAAAGACGGCTGGGTCTGCATCGCGATGTGCCCGCTGGACAAACTAGGCGACATCCTTGGCAGTGAGGAACTCGGCAAGCTGGATTCCTGGGAAGAGCGCAACGAAGCAAAACGCCTCATTGAATCTCTGACAGTCGCAAAATCCACCGAAGAGTGGATGAAACAGTTCCGTGAGCAGGATGTGTGGGCAGCGCCAATCCGAAACGCGCATGAAGCCATGCAGGAACTGGTTGATCTGGATTCTGGCCGACTGGTCACTATGCAGCACCCGGTAGCGGGCGAAGTCAAAGCGGTGGGCAATCCAATCACGCTATACGGAACTCCAGTTCAGACAAAATCTGCTGCACCTACCGTTGGTCAGCACACAGAAGAAGTTATCACTGAAATGCTGGGCGAGGACACCTATCGCAAGCTCGGCGAAGCTGGAGCACTCTGAGATGGAAGAACGTCTCCATAAACATTTGGTACTTGAGCGCAAAGGCCCCATCGAGATCTTGCGCATTGACCGGGAAGAAGCGCTGGGTGCTCTCAACTTCGAAATTCAGGAAGCCATCGGCAACTATGTGAATGAGCTTTATGCCCGTAAAGACGAAGTTCGCGTGTTGATCATCACGGGAACTGGCCGCGGTTTTGTGGCTGGCGCGGATATCACCGGCTACCACAATGTAGGCCAGACAGTCTTCGACGATTTCCAGCGTCGTTCCCGCCAGACCTTCGATACCATCGCGAACCTGCCACAAATCACCATTTGTGCAGTCAATGGATATGCTCTGGGCGGCGGCTTCGAGATCGCTATGTGCTGCGATTTCATTCTTGTGAATGAAAAAACCAAACTTGGTCTGCCGGAGATCAAGCTTGGCCTGTTGCCAGGTGGGGGCGGGACACAGCGCCTGCCACGCCTTGTTGGGCCAATGCGCGCAAAGGAAATCCTGCTAACAGGTCGCATGATCACTGCGAAGGAAGCTGTTGAGTATGGCGCCGCATTGGAAGCCTGCGCGCCTGATGAACTGATGCCTCGCGCTATGGAACTGGCAGAAACTCTTGCAGCTCAAGCCCCCGTAGCTCTGCGGGAAGGTAAACGCGTCAACGATGATGGCTTGGATGCAGCGCTGAGCGCTGGCCTGACATTTGAGCAGCGTGTTCTGGGCGCTCTTTACGCGACCGAAGACGGAAAAGAAGGCATCGCTGCCTTCATTGAGAAACGAGACCCTGTGTTTCAGGGCAAATAATAAAATTCATAGCGAAGGAAGAAAAATGTCCGATAGCGTCATTAGTTATAGAAAAGGTCCATTTGCGACAGTCAGCATGGGTCTTCCGGGCGATCACGAAGGTAAAACCGCAACCCGCGTGTTCTTCGTAAAAGGTGAAAACAAGCTGGCACTCATCGATTCCGGTCTTTATGGCGGATTGCCAGATCTTAAAAAGGCATTCGATGAGTTGGGATACAAAAAGTCCGATCTGGATTACCTGCTGATTACCCATGAACACATGGACCATGTTGGCAATAATGGTTGGCTGAAAGAAGAAACTGGCTGCAAAATCCTGTCTCATCCAGGCCGCATGGACCGCATTGCCGACAACATGCTAAACGCAAAAACCATCGTCCACGCCTTCGCTGAAGGGGAAGAGTTCGATCTGGATCCAGAATATCTGGACTGGATGGGTCCAACGGCTGCTGGCTTGGACATGATCATCACCGAAGGCGACAAGATTGATCTTGGCGGTGGAGTAGTTTTGGAGACCATCGAGTTCCTCGGTCACTCCATGGCTGAAATCGGCTTCTTCGAAGAATCCACCAAAACCCTTGTTATTGCAGATCCACTTCTGCCGAAGATCAATCCGGTTCTGTACCTCTACGAATGCCCAAAAACCATACGGGCAACCTTCGATAAGCTGGAACGCTTCCTGAAGGAGCGCAATGTAGAAACCGTGATTTTTGCGCACGAAGAACCTATGGGCGTTGAAGGTACCATGGAACTTCTCAGTGACTGCCGTCGCCGTGTAGATCAGGTTGAAAAGTCCATTCTAGACGCAATTAAGGAAAAGCCTGGCATTTCCTTCCGGGAAATCCGTGACCGTGCTTGCGACGATCAGGGCATGATTCGCGAATGGCGTGCACTTGTTTCTATCAACGCGAGCCTGAATACCTTCGAAATGAAGGGTGTCGTGAAAAAAGAAAACAACGGATGGGTATACTGCGGTGAGTAAATTGCCAAAATGCACCGTGATTGGCGCCGGCACCATGGGAACGCACATTGCGTTCTCATTGGCCCTCGGTGGAGCTGAAGTTGCTGTTTGGGATCGCCCGGAAGCTGATCTAGCAGATTCCGCAAAACGTGCAGAACAGGCTTTTGACTTTGTGGTTTCTGAAGGCCTCGCCAAAGCAGAAGACAAAGAAGCTGTTCTCAAGCGCATTTCCTTCACCAACGACATGAAGAAAGCAGCAGAGCCAGCAGGCTTTATTATTGAGGCCGTGCTGGAAGACATCGGTATCAAACAAGCCGTGCTGAAACAGGCAGAGGAGTTCTGTTCAGAAGACGCAATCCTGTCTTCAACCACATCTGCTCTGAGTGCAACCTCCATTCATGCTGCCCTGAACAAGCCAAGCCGCTTCTGTATCGCTCACTACGCACAGCCAGCATATTTGGTAAAGCTTGTTGAGGTGGTTCCGGGTGAGCAGACGGATGATGCGGTGACTGAAGCTGTTACACAGCTGCTGAACGATACTGGTAAAACACCTGTTCTCTGTCCGGATATCCCAGGCTTCCTCTGGGCTCGCATCCAGCATGCAGTCCTGCGTGAGTTTGTTTGCCTCGTGGACAAAGGCCTCGTTACACCAGAGGCTTGTGACACAATCCTGAAGCAAGGTTATGCCTCACGCCTTCCGGCAATGGGCGCCTTCGAACATGCTGATCTTGCCGGTCTGGACCTGATCAGCGGCGATGCCGCACAAGCCGTCTGGAAAGACCTTTACAACGTCAGTGATCCACACGAGACCTCAATCGGCAAACTCCTGAAAGAAGGCCACACCGGCATGCGCTCCGGTCAAGGTTTCTATAACTGGAAAGACCGTGACCCTGACCAATTCAAGTCCAACCGCGACGCCGAAATCGTCCGCCGCGTGAAGATTCAGGCAGGTGCTAAGGTTGTGATGTAAAAAGAGACACAAGAGAAACGGTGGCACGGATGACTGTGCTGCCGAGCTCGATCAAAGCACCTCAATAGCAACATCTTGAACCTTACAACCACGCACCTTAAGCTATGTTATCCAAACACTTCAAACCCGCTTATCAGAAAAGAAGAAGTCTCTTAGTTACGGCAGAACCAATACTCCTATCCGTATGTCATCATTTAAGGATTCCACGTCTCGAACGCTTCAGAAGCGGCTGAAATGTTCAAGTTATAAAGCGCTTTTATAAAACTCCAAACTAGCCGCAGCTCGGAATACAAATAACTCTTGAATCCATATATGGCCATCCCAAAGCCATCTATGGCCCACCAGGGACCCCAATTGTATTTCTGCAGATACCGAGATACGCAAAACATAATTATGTCTAAGTATTTTCTTATTTAAAATCAATAAGATAAAATTAAAAAGCCTTACCTCGTTCTCGCAACAACACAACTGGCACATAAATTGCTGATGTGTTGGCAAGCGTCCGCTGAGTGAGGAATGGCGGGGCTGCCCATTTTTATTGAATGGGGTTTATTCATTGATTTTAAGGAGCATGTAATGCCAACTCCCGCTTATATCAGCATTGAAGGGTCAACCCAGGGTCCAATTACTCAAGGTGCGTTCACCGAAGATTCTGTCGGTAACGTATGGCAGGAAGGCCATGAAGATGAAATCATGGTGCAGCAGATTGATCATACAGTGATCATTCCGCGTGACCCACAGTCCGGCCAGCCTGCAGGTCAGCGTGTGCATACACCGTTCAAATTCACTTGCTCCATGAACAAGTCCATCCCTCTGCTGTACAACGCCCTGTGCACCGGTGAGATGCTGCCAAAGTGTGAAGTGAAATGGTATCGCACCAACTCTTCCGGCAAGCAGGAACACTTCTTCACCACCACATTGGAAGATGCACTAGTCACCAACATCGAGTGTGATCTGCCGCATTGTCAGGATCCAAAAAACGCTGACTTCACTCAGCTTCTGACCATTGAACTTTCCTACCGCAAAATCATGTGGGAACACACCGTCTCCGGCACTTCCGGCGCTGACGACTGGCGTGCGCCAGCAGCTTAACGCTGTTTTCCAAATGGTATGAGGTCAGATCCGGGTCAGCTTTGACCCGGGCACTGCCTTTGGGTGAGGTTTACAAGGGGCGGTCTGTTGATCAGCTCTGCGGAGTTCCAGTATGCGGTTTGTCTCAGGCAAAACCTCCAGAAAACGTGGCTATCTTTCCAGTTTCTTTCGCAACCTGTTGTGGCGACATCGGAAAGTTGAAGCAAGCGCAGAGGACGCTCCCAAACAGAGCGATCCAGCTGGAACAGCTCATGTAGTTCTGGCTGGCCGGGACCGACCAAAACGCAGTGCGGACGTTCTGAATGAAGATCTGTCTGATGAGCTAGAGATCCGAGGTTTTCTGGATCAGTTTCCCGGCCATCGCTTGATGGCCAAGCCAGGAGAGTCAGCGCAGAAAGAGAGGCTTTGATGATCTACACATCGGTGGACGCAAAGCTTTCCTCTCAGCTCTAATTTACCTTTTTTAAAGGCTGATTTGCGTCAGCAGTTCATTTCAGAACAATCAGGTTTCTACTATGTCCGTTTCTAATCTCTCTGCAGTTCTTCCCAATAATCAGGACCTTGCCTTTTCCTTCTCTTGCTCCGCTGTGGAAGACGGAGATCTGAAGGTTGTTCAGTTCAAGGGCCAGGAGCAATTGTTCGGGCTGTATGAGCTCGAAATAGATCTGGTTAGCCGAGATGAACAGATTGATTTACAGGAGATCGTAGACGGACCTGCTGTTCTTCGGATCCTGAATAAGTTCAGTCCACCCCGGTTTATTTCTGGTGTGATCTCAAAAGCTGAACGGCGTGATCGCGGACACCATCATACGGCCTATAAGGTAACCTTGAGACCGGCAGCACATCGGCTCTATCACGTTGCCGATTCCAGAATTTTCCAGCGCATGAGCGTGCCAGATATCATCAAGGAACTACTTTCAGAGCATCATGTGGTTGACGTCAAATGGGATCTTGTTGAAGCCCACGCTGAACGCGAATACTGCGTTCAGTATCGCGAGACCTGTTGGGACTTCATTGAGCGGTTAGCGGCTGAAGAGGGGATATGGTACTTCTTTGAACACCTCGATGACGGAGTTCATCGGCTTGTGTTTTTGGACCAAAACCAGATTGCACCTACGCTAGAACATTCTCCCGCACTTATTTACAACGCAACTACGGGTGGTATGACACGTGGTCAGTTCGTTTATGAGTTTGCGTTTAGTGAGGAAGTCCATTCCAGCAGCTACATTCAGCGCGATTACACCTTCAAAAATCCAAAATACAATCTGGAGCAAAAAGAACAGCGTCAGGAAGATAATGGTCTTGCAGGAGATTATGTCGTCTATGACGCACCGGGTAGGTACAAAAGTGACCTGATTGGAAAAGCCTTCACCCGTCACAGGCTTGAAGCGGCCCGTGTTGATGCAACAACAGCCAGAGGGAAAACCAACTACGTCCACCTTTCTCCGGGCTATCTGACGAGCTTAAGTGATCACGATATTCAGGACTACAACATCAAGTATATGGTGTTGTCTGTCATCCATAGTGGATCACAGCCACAGGTTCTGGAAGAAGATGGCGACAAGAGTGCGCCAACTGAGTACGAGGCCTGTTTCAAGGCCATGCCGGCACGGATCGCTTATCGCCCTCCGTTGACCCGTAAACCACTCGTAGACGGGCCGCAAATGGCTCATGTGGTAGGTCCCAAAGGGGAAGAGATTTTCTGTGATGAGCATGGACGTGTGAAAGTCCAATTTCCATGGGATCGACGTGGTGGCTTTGATGACAAATCATCTTGCTGGATACGCGTTGCGCAAAACTGGGCAGGTCCAATGTGGGGGCATATGGCAATTCCCCGGATTGGGCAGGAAGTCATTGTTGACTTCCTCGAAGGAGATCCCGATCAGCCTATTTTGACGGGACGAACCTATCACGCCAAAAACCAGCCTCCTTATAAGCTACCAGACCATAAGACCAAAATGGTCATCCGCTCAGATAGTCATAAGGCCGCAGGCTACAATGAGCTGTCCTTTGAAGATCAGGGAGGACAGGAGAACATCTTCCTGCATGCCCAAAAGGATCAGACAATCAAAGTCCTGAACAATCGCTCCAAAAATGTACTTGCCAATCAGGTTGAAAATATCGGGGCTAATAAGTCCATCACGGTTGGAGCCAATCATCAGGAAAAAGTTGGTGGCAACATGAACCTTTCGGTAGGCGGCGGTGGCGCGGCTGGCGGATTGCTGGGGGCTTTAGGTGCCCTGGTAAAGTCCGGCGGCAAGAATTCCAAGAAAGGTGCTAAGAAAGCCGGCAGTGCACCAGTTACCGATTTTGCGTCTGTGGTTGCAAAAGTAGGTGCTGGTATTGAAGCCCAATCTGTCAGTGCCGGAGTCGATTTTCTAAAAAGCGGAGACCATTTCTTCGAAGGCGGAAAAGCTCAGGCCGGAGCTGGCTCTGCGATTGGCGGGCTGCTTTCAAAGTTCATGCCAGGGTCGGGGACGCTGAGCGTCGTTGTCGAGAAGTTCCGCTCTGACACCGTTGGCATGGCGCGTACCGAGCAAATCGGAATGATGAAGAACACAGTCGTAGGCGCAGTCCAATCCATCATGGTTGGAAAACAGTCCAAGCTGACAGTCGGCGAAAAGTATGACGTGGAAGTCGGTAAAAAGATAACCTCAAAAACGGAACTCCACACCATCTTGGCCAAGGACAAAATCGTTCTTGCTACACCTGGCGGGCAGATAGAGCTTTGTAAAAGCGGTGTCGTCATCAAGGGCAAGAAGATCGATTTGCTGGCCCCTTCTATCAATCTGAAGGGCGGGAGCGGTGGCAAGAACACCGACAAAGCCATGGCAGAAAAGTGCGGAAAATAGAGGGTGTCATGGCTGAAGATCTTGCAGAGTTCTTAGAAGAAACATTTACCTCACTACAGGGGCAAAAAACATCAGATCAGGAGTTGCGCATTTATGCTGTGGTTGATGCATCGCGTGACCCCATGATGATACCACCGACAATCAGTGCTCTCTCCAATAACTATAGCTGTTTGTATAAAGGCCAGGCACTTGTTGAGTTTGGAGATGACACGGCATGGGTCGTAGAGATCCGGGCAGATGAAGATGTGCTGGACTGGTTGGCGGAAGAAGGCTTTGGCAAGCGCTGGGTGATTTTTGCGCTTTCGCCGCTGGAGCTGAATGGCTTTGTACGCCACTTACGGAAGTTTACCCTGATCGAAGATGAAGGCGGATCAGAGCACTTCTTCAGGTTTTATGACCCTCAGACCATTCGCCAATACCTGCCGGTGTTCACATCTGAGCAGCTGACTGTGTTCTTCAAAGGCATTGATACGCTTGTGCTGGAAAACACGCTCAATTCTGAAGAGCTATGCGTGTTCCAGGCCGAGGACGGCAAACTTCTACGAAACACCATCGCGCTTCCAGCCTTCACGAAAGATGCATCCTCACCTGCTCAGGAGGCAAGCTGATCATGCCTATGAAGTTCAACAAGGATCAGATGCTGGCAAACCTGCACGATGATGCTGATTTTGCCGAGTGGTATGTGGAAGACTTCATGAAGAAGAACCTTCAGAACTACTACTTTGCTGTCTCGGATGAAGGCAAGCGCGAGATGGTGATCAATGGACGCAATTACGCTCGGCGGTTTGGTTTCAATAATCCTGAATGGCAGTTCCACTTTGTGACCCTGATGTGGAAGGTGGCGGCTAACTTCTGGCAGTTCCCGGGCTTTAAAGAGGTTGCAGAGGATCAGAAGACGCCGGAGGAAGAGCGTATCGACCGGTTTTACAGTGTTCCTAAAGAGCTTGCTGTTGAGGCCATCATGCATCCGGATGAACGCTACTGGTACCCGGAAATCATAGCAGAACTACGCGCCAACTACCCGCATGAGTTGAGGTTTAAAGATTAAGTATGGGACAGCAACTTAAAGATTCGGGCGTGGATGTAGACAAGGCTCGTTCAGACTTCAAACAACTTCAAAACATGCAGGCTGAGTATCTGGATCTCACCATTCAAGCAGGCCTTGCAGCCGGAGGCGCACTCCCACCTCCTTTTAACTTGCCAGCAGATATTGGAGCGGTTGGATACTCGTTTAGCAAGGGAGATTGGTGGGGGGTAGGTCTTGACCTGGTTGGCTTTATTCCTGTCGTAGATATCCTTGCCAAGGGCGGGAAGATCGCAGACAAGTTAAATGATATCCGCAAGGCCATCAACATTGCCGGTCCGGGCCTGCAGAAGAGTTTTAACAAGACAAAGGAAGTTGCTGCCAAATACTGGGACGATCTGGCAACGAAAAACCGCAAAGCCTACGATGATGCCATTAAGAACTGCAAGACAAAGGCTTGCCGGGATGAAAAAGCACATCTTAAAGGACCGCAGTACAAGAACATTCCCAAAGATGGCCCTAAGGGAAAATGGGAAGGTGAGCGTGGCGAGAGCAAGTGGGTGCCGGCAAATGGCAATCCTCCAGTCGAATATAAAAACGGTTTTCCCGACTACGGGCCTTTATCAAAAGGGGACGTGGAAATCGCAATGAAGGGAAACAACTACGATGATTTCAAAGCAGCAGATAAAGCTATGCAGGCCAAACTAGGTGATTCAAGTTGGGAACGACCTCGGGACCACACCTGGCATCATAAAGAAGATGGTGTGACCATGCAGCTTATCCCAAGTAAGTATCATGCTACTGGCGGTGGTGCGAGTACACCACATACAGGCGGTGCGGCCCTGTATAGACCTGGTGCGAGCCATACAGCTGATTTTTAGGAGATTTTTGATGGACGTATTAGTTCGCAAGAAGCAAAATGAATGGGACCTTGTTCCGGTTGTAGAGCAAAAAATTAAACTGTGGGAGCTTGCTCGTGCTCGCCTCCCAGAAGATTATCGAGCTTTCATGGTAAAATATGATGGGGGGCGAGTTTATCCATTGCAATTCAGACCCAATGTTCCCCAAGAATTCTGGCAGTGGCCTGATAATATTGCGTTGCTTGATCCTCTTTTTGAGTGGGATTACGTTGAAGAATTATACGGTGACAATTATCAGGAAACCGTGCGACCTAAAAATTGTATTCCCATAGGTGCAGATCCTAGTGGTATGGAAGTTGTTATATCATTGGAACAGGATACGCACGGTAAGCTTTATGTAATTCACTTTGGTCCTGGGCCTGATGAAAACGAACCAGTGATGCGGGCACATTTGATAGCCAACTCATTTCGTGAATTTATCTATGAAAAACTTTTCGAAACCCCGGATAAGTTCGGGTATGATTATTGGTATCGCCCCGTACCTGAAAATCTAATCAAAAAAGTAGAGTTTTAAGATGGCGTATCCCAAGGCCGTCTCAGATACATTTTTTGCCAGTTGGCCGGATGCCCTGAAACAAGCCAGTGTACCGCACGAGGAAATCCCGATCAGCCCTGAAGATGTTCTTGCTCTTGCGGCAAACACCCCTGAGTTTTGTGAGCAGTTTGGTATCTTCAACCATTATGGGCTATCGGAAGAGTTCAGGGATACAATCTCAAAGGGGTTAGAAAAGTTCAAAGACGGGGCCTTCCCGCGACTGGATTATTGTTCCTGGAAAACAAGCTGCCTACTCAATGCACCTGCAAAATCTTTAGGAGAAGTGGAAGCAATCGTATTACAGCCCAACCAGCGGGTCGCCTCAGCACTCATGGATCCTGTCATCAATAACACAGGTGCTAATTTTTACTTACGTAAGTGGGTCGATATCCCGCGTTGGAGTGAGTTCCGGATCTTCATGCGGGATCGCAAGATTATCGGAGTTTCCCAATATTATACTGATGAACAGTTCCCAGCGCTTCAGGAGAATCTGGATAAAATCCGGGAAGCTCTCATTGAATTCTGCTTGTTTTTTTATAAGGAATCTCATTTGGATACGGTCGTTGCCGATGTATTCCTGGCCAATCAGAATGAGAAACTTCAGGCACAACTCATTGAACTCAATCCTTTTTTAAACAGAACCGATCCCTGCCTTTACAATTGGGAGAAGTCAAACTTTGATGGCAAACTTCGGTTTATCGCAGGTGACAGAGTCCTCGCTGCA
The DNA here is from genome assembly GCF_000236645.1 of Pseudovibrio sp. FO-BEG1. Classification (NCBI taxonomy): domain Bacteria; kingdom Pseudomonadati; phylum Pseudomonadota; class Alphaproteobacteria; order Hyphomicrobiales; family Stappiaceae; genus Pseudovibrio; species Pseudovibrio sp. FO-BEG1. The sequence continues at coordinate 131,217 of NC_016646.1, read as the reverse complement.
CCTATGGCCAATTAAGGAGCATTCCTATGCCCAAAGCTGCTCGTCTTAGTGATACTGGATCAGGACATGGTTGCCACTACCCGCCAACTCCGATTATCTCAGGCAGTCCCGTTGTGAAGATCGATGGCTTGCCAGCGGCCCGTGTCGGAGATGCCCTTGTCCCCCATGGATGCGCTGTATGTCCTGCTCCACCGCACCCACGCTCGATCTCAGCAGGTTCAGCCATCGTCACAATAGACGGAAAACCCGCAGCCCGTGTGGGCGATGCCATTGGCTGCGGCGGCAGCATCACTTCCGGGTCCGCAGTCGTGACAATTGAATAGAGAGCAACTAATGCGCCTTAGTAGATAATTTGTGTGGCCAGAATAAGAAAAATTATGTGATTGATGAGTGATTATTAAGATAATCTAATGAATAATAAGTGCTGTTGTAGTCGATTTGGCAAATTCAGCGCAGTTATTATGTAATAATAACCTTTAGGATATTTATTATTATCTATTATTATGCATTATTGGGTAGGGTTTGCTTTGAATGTAGGAATTATGGCTAGGAAAAATTTCGGGTGCATTTCAACAAACAGTTTCGGCAATCTTTCAGTAGCATTCGAGTTACTTCATGATACATAATCCAACGCTTCAGCCAGGTCAGCGGGGTTTGTGATGGCTTGGCTGGCTGAAGCGGGGAGAGAGTTTGTGGCACACAGGGGCAGTCAGCAGGGTTTTACAAACTCTCTGGGAGTTCCTTTTGGAAGGTCGGTGGAGTGGGCAACAAGCTTTCCCACTCCACGATGCTTTTGACTACTCGACGTAGTCTTCAGCAAAGAGTTCTGCATCCATGAGCGGAAGTGGCTCTGCAACTCTTGCAGGCGCATAGTCCATCTGATCCAGAATCTGGGTCTGCAGGTCGATGCCTGGTGCGATTTCAACCAGATGCAGACCATCTTCATGCACTTCAAACACAGCACGTTCAGTGACGATCTTGGCTTGCTGGTTGCGTTTCACTACGCCTTCTTTCACCAGATAGGTGATGTGCTGGGCAGTTTCGACGAACTTCTTGATCTTGCCTTCTTTAACGATTTCAAGCTTGCCGTCTTTAACTGCGGTTTTCAGGCCAGCAGTTGTGAAGGTGCCGGTGAAGACCAGACGTTCTGCGTTGTGCGCGATGTTGATGAAGCCACCTGAGCCCGGGTTCACCTTGCCGAACTTACTGACGTTGATGGTGCCTTTGGAGTCGAACTCAGCAAAGGCCAGGGCTGCGAACTTGCACAGACCACCTTCGATGACGTCAAACTGGGTCAGGCCATCTACGAGCGCTTCCGGGTTAGCGTTGGCTGAGAACTGCCAGCCCATCATAACCACGCCGCCATAAGAGCCGTGCTCTGTGGTGAACTGGTAGTCGTAGATTTCGTCACCATCGAACTTACCATCTTCTGCCATCACCAGCGGAATGTCGCCGGAAGCGCCGAAGCCGAGGATGCCGAGTTCATGCTTCTTGGTTTCCCAAGATGCGCGGCGGGCAATGATCTTGTCGACGCAAACAGGAGGGCGTGGCAGTTCGGTCATCTCGATGCGGTTGAGGCCGAGGTAGTTGGCATCATAATCGATGTCGGTGACCATAGGCTGCTGAGCGCTGTCTACCAGAACCACGTGATCCACCAGAGCACCCGGCAGCTTCACGATGTTGGTTGGACGGCTGCCGCGGTCTACCTTGTTTTCTACCTGTGCAATGACAACGCCGCCAGATGCACGAACGGCTGTTGCAATAGCGATGTTGGAGGACAGCAGCGCTTCGTTCTCAAAAGACAGGTTGCCGTTGTCATCTGCACTGGTTGCACGCAGCAGGCCAACATGGATTGGACGGGTTGGGTAGAACAGGTAGTCTTCGCCCTTGAATTTGATCTTCTCGACCAGACCGTCCTGAGAGCTCTCGGTGAACTTGCCACCACATACGTCCGGATCAACAAAGGTACCGATGCCGGTTTTGGTCAGGTAGCCCGGGCTGCGGCGCGCAACTTCGCGGAACCAATGCATGGAGGTGCCCATGGCCCAGCTGAAGCACTCGATCTCATTGTTCTGGATCATCTGCATCAGTTTTGGGCGTTCACCGGTTTCAGGGTGAACCGGGTTGAGCATGGAGCCTGCCATGATACGGCGCAGTAGGCCCTTCTTCGCGATGTGGTCCATGCCGCCGATGTGCATTGCATCGCCGGTGCCACATGGGAAGTAGAAATCCAGATTATTTGGATGGCCAGTTGCTTCAAAGCGATCAGAAATGCCTTTGAGCAGAACGTCTGGTGTGATCCAGCCGATCACGCCGGTGGAGGCAACAGTGTCGCCGTCTTTGATGACAGACAGAGCCTGTTCCAGAGTTGAAAATTTAGTCACAGTTATCTCCCAGTGATCTTTTATTTTTCGAATTTTTTGAAGGTTTCTTGCGCAGCTTCCATCTGGCAATGCTGGCGGAAGAGAGAATTCAGCTTGGCGTCTTCGGCCTCTCCATCCGCCAGACAAGCATTCAGATACCAGCGCTTTGTCGCTTGTACTGAAACCGGTGGAAGTGCTGCGAGTTCCTCAGCAATGGTACGGGCTGTCACAAACAGGTCTTCCAGTGCAACCACTTCATCAACCAGACCGATGCGCAGAGCTTCTGTTGCGGTGATGAACTTGTAACCCCATGCAGCGCGCTGTGCGTGGCGCGGAGCCATGCGGGCGTTCAGTGCATGGAAACCCCATGGAGTGATCCAGCCATTTGGCACTTCCATGCCTTTGAACTTCACGTTCTCTGCGGCCACGACCACATCACACGCTGCAGCAAGGAAGGCTCCGCCACCCACAGCATAGCCCTGTACGGCTGCGATGATTGGTTTTGGGCAGAGTGAAATGCGGCGCAGAAAGGCTGCTTTGCGCTTTTCAACGTCGCAAATGCCATCCAGATCCAACGCACCCAGTTCTGTCAGATCACTGCCTGCACAGAAGGATGGATCTGCGCCGAAAATTATGGCTGCATTGATGGTGTCGCAGGTTTCAACCCGCTCCAGAGCCGCATCCAACAGATCCAGCATTTCTTTGTTTTGCGCGTTGCGCTGTTTAGGCCGATTCAGCTGTATGTAGGCCACTTTGTTTTCGACGGAAAACTCAACTGACATAGTCTGCTCCCAAGTAATCCTGATCCGCTTTGCGCGGTTCAGCTTCCCGTTAATGTCAGAGGAGCTGGAGAGCGTTTGTGGTGCCTCTTTGCCCTTCTGAATTGAGAGGCAGTCTATTTTTGATTGTCATTTTATTTTATATACAGTAACTCTCTTCCATATATACAGTTGAGTTGACTGGATTTGGAAAGAGAAGAAAATGTACGCCAACCTGATCCGAATTGACCGAAATTCATCCGAGAGTTTGCAGACACAAATTCGGCGTCAGCTGGCAATTGCAATTGTGAACCGGCAGTTTCCTATTCATCGTCCATTACCTTCAATTCGCAAGCTTTCCAAAGACTTAGGGGTGAGTGTAACAACGGTTTCACTGGCCTATGAGAGCCTGAAGCAGGACGGGTTTGTGGAGAGCCGGGACCGGGCTGGCATCTACATTCGCGAGGATGCATTGCTCTCCAGTCAGGCCTCACAGGATCTGTACACATCACCTGCCAATAGTAGTGATACAGATGTGATTAAGATGGACTTCAACTCGCATTTTCGTGGGCGGAGTTTCAACATGCCTCGTGTGGTGAAGCCAAGTGACAGCCTCGTCCGGTTTCGCTTCCCATTCATCTGTGGGCTGATCGATCCGAACCTGTTTCCAATTGCCAGCTGGCGCGAGTGTATTCGCGACTCTGTCAATGTGGTGGAGATGCGAAACTGGGCGACAGATTACTCCTCCATTGATGATGAGTTGCTTGTTGAGCAGCTGATGCAGCGTGTGCTGTCCAAGCGCGGGATCATCGCTCACCCGGAAGAAATCCTAATCACATTGGGAGGACAGCAAGCGCTGTACCTTGCTGTCAAACTGCTGCTACGGACAGGTGAGACAATCGGCATAGAAGATCCGGGATATCCGGACATTCTGAACATGGCGCAGATGGAAAACCTGAATGTGCGCAGATTGCCGATCGATAAAGGTGGGATGATCCTGAGTGATGAGATCAACCAATGCAAATGCCTTTACACTACGCCGAGCCATCAGTTTCCAACTACTGTCACCATGCCCGTTGAGCGACGGGAAGAATTGCTGCGCATCACGGCGCAAAACCGTCAGTTCATCATTGAGGATGATTACGAGGCAGAGATTGCCTTTGACAAGACGCCGCCGCCTGCTCTCAAGAGCCTGGATCGATGTGGGAATGTGATTTATGCGGGCAGCCTGTCCAAGAGCCTGATGCCGGGGCTGCGCATTGGCTATCTGGTAGCAGACAGAGAGTTCATTCGCGAGGCCAAGGCGTTGCGACACCACATTCTACGGCACCCACCCGTGAACAACCAGCGCAGTGTCGCCCTGTTCCTGCAGCGGGGCTACTTTGACCGGTTCCTTGCAAAGATCTCAAATGAGTACAAAGCCAGATGCAAGACGATGCATCAATCGCTTGAAGCGCACTTTCCGGGTGCTTCAGTACTGCCAGAGTTTGGTGGTGGAAGCATCTGGTTGAAATTGCCGGAAGACATTGATGCTGGGAAGCTGCAGCAGAAGGTGATGGAGTCCAGCGTTTACTTTGAAACGGGTGGCTTCACCTTTTCCAATCCAAGTGAGAACCTGAACCATATCCGTCTAGGATATTCGGTGATCGATAACGCGCTTATTCCAGAGGGAATTGAGCTGATCGCAAAAGCAGCCTTGAGGGAAAAGTAAAAGAGGCAGCGATTGCTGCCTCTCTCAGGGTTCTTAGAGTTCTGCGGTTTTGACCGTCAAAGATCCATCTTCATGCCGCTCGATGGCGGTGTATTTGGAGCGGAACAAGTGCGGGAAGTCTTTGCGAGCTGCCTTGACCATACAGTAGGTCGCAAGGAAGCTGAGCGCTACGAGTGGCACTGTTGGCACCAATGCCAGTGTCACAACCACATCCAGACCGCCAACAAGGATCACACCGAAGCTGATTGCAATGATGATTGCGCACCAGATCAGACGAGAAGAGGTTGAAGGCTCAATGTCGCCGCTGATGTTCTTGTTGGTCATGGATGCCAGGTTACGGGTGCAAGCTTCGATCGTGGTGATCACGAAGATTGCCACCATCACCAGATAGATTGGCACAGCCAGTGCTGGAAGCGGGGTATTGCTCAACGCCAGCGCCACTGTTGACGGAATACCGTGCTCATTGAAGTTCGCGGCGAGGTCAACAGTACCGGAAAGCTGAAGCTGAACAGCGAAAGCACCCAGAATTGCGAAGAATACGAAGGCAGACAGAGAGCCGTAACCAACGCAGCCCAGTACAACGTTCTTCAGAGTTCTGCCGCGAGACACACATGCCACGAACAGACCCATCTGTGGTGCGTATGCGATGTACCAAGCCATGTAGAACACGCTCTGGTCCTGCGCATAACCGTTGGACAGGCCATATGTATCCGTCCAGGTGAACACGTGAGGCATCAGCTCCATTGCATTACCGAAGATGCTGGTGAAGCTGTTCATGATGTAAGCCGTTGGTCCAAACAAGATCATCGCGCCCAGCACAACAACAACAAGCCAACCGTTGAAATCTGAGAGCAGTTTCATCCCTTTCGAAATGGTTTTGGAAAGGGAGTACATGGTCAACGCACCGAAGAAGAGCAGAACGCCGACTTCCACGAACATGGTGTGCTCGATACCGATAAACACAGAAAGCAGACCAGCCAGCAGCGGAATAGCAAGACCAAGGGTCGTGCCGATACCACCGATAAGACCGAATACAGCGAATGCATTGATTGCGGTACCGATTGGTCCCTCAACCCGCTTTTGTCCGAGAATTGGCTCAAAACAGAGAGCGAAACGCTGCACCTTTGGCTTACGTGCAAACAAGAAGTACGCGAATGGAAGGCCGAGCGCCATGTAGCCTACCCAAAGGAACGGGCCCCAGTGGATCAGACCATAAGCAAGCGCATCTTCAGCAGCTTTTGCGGAAAATGGTTCTGCACCAGCAGGAGCAGAGGCCATGGTAATCATCGGCTCAACCATGGACCAGTTGACCACGCCGATACCGAAACCGGCTGCCAGGATCATGAAAGCCCAGCTTGAATCGTTAAAGGCTGGTTTATCGTCTGCATTGCCCAGCTTCACGTTGGCCAGTGGGCCAAAGGCCACCCATGCCAGGAAGAACAGGCCAATGGTGCCGTAAGCCATGTATGCCCAGCCAAAGCTGTGCGACACGAAATTATTGATTGCTGTGATGTAAGGATTGAGTGCCTCACCCATCAGGATCATCGGAATGATGATCGCAAGGCTGAAGAGTAGGCTTGGTAAGAAAATGGACTTGTCCAAGCTGGGCTTAAGTATCTCCCCCTTATTTGTGGTTGGTTTTGTCATGGGTTCCTCCAAAGCCATAATATCTCTCCCGATGTTTGGCCTTCAGACAAGGGTTTCGGCGGCGTCAGGCCGCACGAGCCCCTTTGCAGGAAGCAGCATCCTTACGGCTACAGCTTCCTACAGTTACTTGTGGTTAGTTTGAATGTGACTAGGTGCTACAATGCGCTGTTATTCACGCGCATTTTCTGGCGGATTTGCTCCGGATCCAGATCTTTGTATTTCACTGCGCTTTCGAGTGAAATTTTGGTTGCGACAGCCGCTGCATGGCCCATTTCAAAGCATTGAGCAGTCACGCGGGCAGATGCCAACGCCTCATGCTCTGCGCTCAGGCAACGGCCGGCGACAATGGTGTTCTCTAGTTCCTCAGGAACAAGCGTTCCCCAAGGGATTTCGTAGTAGTCGTTCATCAGCCAATGCAGCTTACTCTGCTTGCCTGCATGCAGCTCGATTGGCCAGGATGAGCGGGCAATGCCGTCCGCTGGCTTTTCGCAGTTCACGACCTGATCGTTTGTTAGTGTTTTGGCGCCACGGATCGTGCGGGTCTGGCGCACGCCGATTTCCGGCGGCATGTCGATCAGCTGTGTTTTCTCAAAGCCCTCAACGTTCTCCTTGAAGAAGGCATGATAGTCACGGGCTGAACGGCGGCCATAGATCTCTGCATAGGTTCGGTCAGCTGGATTGATGACATTCAGCATCCGGCCACCTTGCCCCGCAAGGCGAGTGCAGTTCATCAAAAATACACCGTCCTGCGGTGTCGGGAAGACCCAGACCTTGTCCCGCGGCAGATGACGCTCACCACTTGCGTTGACTTCGCGGATCTTCTCGGTGACCTCAGCCGGTGAAATGGTGTCCTCACCAAAGACCTTGTAAAAACCCTCTGCTTCCACGTTAGACAGGCGGAACATCATGGTTGGGTTCTGGATGTTACCCTTGTCGCCATAGGAATGCTCGCATCCGGCTTTTGCCAGTACAGCAGCATCACCCGTCGCATCAATGAAAGCCTTGGCTTTCAGGAAGGTGCTCCCCGCTGAACTTTCCAGTTTGATCGCCTTGATGCGCTGATCCTCTCTCATCACTTCAGTGATGAGGCAGTGATACAAACATGTTACACCAGCTTCTTCCAGCAGATCATCAGCCACCTCGCGCCAACGCAGTGGGTCAAATGTCAACACATGCGTGTTGCCGTAGATCTGGGGCTCTGTAACGCCCTGCTTTCCTTCCAGTCTCTGACGAAACTCTTCTGCAAAACCAAAGACGACCTGCTTAGGTGTTTTCTTGGCAATTTCATCCTGCGTCAGGTATAGACCGCAGATCGTCCCAGACAGGCCTGCTGTCGCAGCGCCACCGCAAAAGCCATTTTTCTCGACAAGGATTGTTTTAAGGCCATCCCGGGCGCTCATCACAGCCGCCGCAACACCTGCCGGGCCACCTCCACACACCACAACATCAGCCTCGTCCAACACCGGACTATCGACTGCGCTTAATGCTAATTCCTTCCAAGCCATATCGCCACTCACATATAAGATAACATATTGTTATATAACGCTAATATGAGAGGATGAGCTGACTTATGAGCCCTCTCTTCCTAACTAACATATTGTGAAACACATCACGAAGAGCGGGCACTGACAAAAGTAGAAGAACGTACATACAGTCAGCTGAAATAGTCACTGACAGTGTTGTGGGAAGCAGCTCTTAATTCTCAATCATACAGAAATTACCTTTACAGAACAGATAGATAGGCGAATGGTTATCGAAGTGTCTGTTATGCGATATGTATACAGATAGAAAATACACAGCAGTCATCTGTACATATACTTGTGCACAGCTAAGCACTATTACCAGATATACAGTTTGAAACTTATCCTAAGTACAAATGTGGAAATAAACAGATTACTTCACTCGCAGATTCCATTGCTCTAGCTTCACCCCAAGAATTTACATGCCAGCTTAAGCAAGCGGAGCACCGGGTGTCTGATTTCCAAGCAACAACACAAGCAGCTTTTGCCAAGGCTGAGATAGAGCGCAAAGTCATTTTCAGGGAGCTGGATACAGAGCAGCTTTATTCAGAAAACAAGCTCTCTGCCATGTTACAGCTTGGGCGCACCCCTGTCAGAGAAGCACTTCAGGCTCTGGAACAGGAAGACATGCTGAAAGTGCATGCACGAAAGGGTGTCGAGTTTCTGGAGATTTCAGCTGCGCAGCAACTTCAGCTTTTGGAGATCCGCAAAGAGATTGAGCCCACTTGCATCAAATATGCGATCCTGCGTGGTAGCAGCGAGCACCGCGTTCATATGTTGCAACTGGCGCAGAACATTTTAGAAAGTGCGCAGGGCGATGAAGATGCCAGTCTGCTGGAGGCTTTGAGAGGTATTCACTTCGCCATTACCAATGCCAGCGGCAACCCATACTTCCACCATGCGCTCGCCCGTGTGCAGAGCCAATCCCGCCGGTTCTGGTTTGCCAATAAAACGCGCGACGACACCATGGTCTGCAGCCAGTTCCACGCAGATATCATGCGCTCAGTAGCCATCGGCAACGAGATCGCCGCGAAAGAACAGCTTTTGAAGCTTCACGAGTATCTTGCCGGGAGTGCGCTGAAGGTCATCAAACTCTCAGCCAACTGATCCTCTGCGATGAGATCACCGCAGAGGATGGGATGGATTAAACGTCGATACCCATGATTAGTCTTGGCAGAGCCAGCGACAGTTCAGGGAAGAAAGTGACGATGAGAACCATCGGTAAATGCCCAAGCAGCAGAAACTTGAGTGTGATGCCCACGTACTTGTCCAGCGTGAGCTTGCTCACCCCGGCGGCCATATAGAGCATGGGCGCACACGGTGGGGATACATTCCCCAGCCCCAGATTGGTGCCAACAATCGCTGCAAAGTGAATTGGATGAACGCCAATCTCCGTTGCCACCGGAAGCAATACAATTGCCGCCAACACACTGCCGGATACATCATCCACGATCATACCAATGAGCAGCAAAATAAGGTTGATCAGCAACAGGATCAGGATCTTGTTTTCCGTCAGCGAGATGAGTACTTCAGCCACCTCACGCGGCACTTGCTGCAGGATCATTGCCCGGCTCATCACAAACAGGAAGAACAGCACTGCGATGATGGAACTCGTGGTGATCGCCGCCCGCACAAAGGCCGCTGGAATATCCTTAAAGCTCAGCCCTTTATAGATGAACACCCCAACAACAATCGCATAAACCAGTGAGATTGCAGCAGCTTCTGTTGGCGTGGCAATACCGGAGTAGATCACTCCCAGCACCAGCAATGGCATCATCAGCGCCCAGGTTGCCTTCAGTCCGCTGCTGGCAACATTCTGCGCCGCTTCCCTAAACGGCAAAGGTTCCTCGACCTGAATGGTATCCACCTTGCGCAGGAAGAAGAAGTTGAGGCCGATGTAAACCAGAGCCAGCAGGACACCCGGTATAACCGTCGACAGGAACGCAGCCCCAACGGACAAGCCACCCGTCACTGCAAACACAATCATCGGAATAGATGGCGGGATCATCAGCGCAAGTACAGAAGAACACGCAACCAACGCTGTTGCATGGCCAACCGGATAGCCTTCCTTCACCATCCGTGGGATCATGATCTGCCCAATCGCCGCAATGGCGGCAGATGACGAGCCCGAGATTGCACCGAACAAGGCACAGGTGATGACAGTCACCGCACCAAGCCCACCTTTCATACGTCCGACAAACGCATTCACGAAACTGAGCAGGCGATCTGAGATGCCGCCTTCAGCCATCAGAGTTCCAGCCAGCACGAACAGTGGCAGCGCCAGTAGAGCGAAGCTGAGTGTGGTCTGATAGGCGTAAGGGATCAGGAAGGAGACGTTCGAGTCTGACGCAATGCCGAACACCAGCGCGCCAACACCAAACGCAAATGCGATTGGCATTTCAGCCAGCAATAGCACGACGATAAGCAGAAGAGAGGCAAGAAATATGAACATGATTAGCCCTTCTTCACGACTGACAGTCTTGTTTTGAGATCGATGGTTTGATTGATGGCTTGCAGCGAGAGGTAGATGATGGTGCCTGCAAATCCGATGATCATGGAGGCAGACCACAGCCCCTTCGGCCAGCGCATGTAAGAACTTGCGCGCCCACGCTCTATTTCAAAGATCGCGTACTTGCTGGCGTAGTATCCAAACACCAGACATGCTGCGATACTGGCCAGTGTCATGATCAAACGGATGCCTTGGATCTTTCGCGGGCTTTTGATCAGCAGTGTCACGATGCCACCGTGAATGTGCTCTCCATTACGGGTCACATAAGCAAGCCCCAGAAAGTAAAACCAGGCGCCCATCAGCAGAGCCAACTCTTCAATGCCAACAAACGGCAGCGCAAACACATAGCGGAGCAGAACCTGCACAAACATGATTGCGGCAAGACCGATGCCCATCAGCACCAGGCCAAAATACAGAGACCTCTCCAAAAACCGCTCCGCTTTCAGCAGTGCAGTCATGCTTCTGGATTGCGGACCTTCGGGGATTGCGGTGACATGGTCCGGCGGTTCTGTTTCAGTAATTTCCGGATCATAGATGAATGAAGCGACCTGCACCGGCGCACGCGGGTGCTGTTTAGACTCGCGGTTCACGGTCATATGCCTCCCAACCGAAGACCGGAGCACGCTCCGGCCTTCTCTTCAATTATTATTAGTTTGCAGCAGCTTGGCGGATCTGGCTCATGATCTCAGAGCCAATAATTTTCTCCATGGCTGGCCATTCCGTTTCATGAGCAATCTTGCGTGCAGCTGCCAGCTGGGCATCATCCAGTTCAACCACCTTGATCCCGGCATCTCTGGCTTTTTGCAGGAACTCTTCACTCTTTGCTTGCGCTTCTCCCCAAGACCACTCAAGTGTGGTGTCGATCGCAGTTTGCAGGGCTTCACGATCAGTCGTCTCAAGGCCTTCCCACCAGTCCTTGTTCACTAGCCAGAAGGCGTGCTCGAAATAGTCATTGGTGAGGATGTTGGTTTCCAGAACGTCACGCAGTGAGTAAGTCTCAACCGCGGTTGAGAATGAACGCGCATCGACCGTACCAAGCTGAAGGGCGGTGTAAACCTCTGCCAGTGGGATCGGCACAGCGGAAAAGCCCAGATTGTTGAAGCGTTCCACTGCCATCGGCAGACCCGGAACACGGATCTTCAAACCATTGGCATCAGCAGGAAAATTGACCGGCACCTTGCTAACGCCTTTGCGGATCACGACAGAACCAAAATCCGTTGGAATAATCCCAACCGCATGCAAGCCGAGTTCATGAAGGATACCGTTGTAGATATCCAGCATATCTGAGCCCGGGCCATAAAGCCTCTGCGCCTGCTCCCAATTGGAAACCACGTAGCCGAGGTAAGCGAGATCCAACCGGCCATCAAACTCAGATGCACCCCATGTGAGGCTCATTGGCACAACACCCTGCATGGACTGCTCAAATAGGGAGGTCCAGTCTCCGAGATCGCCACCAGGATGATAATCAATGTTGATGGCTTTACCGTCCAGCTCTCCCATAAAACGCTCGGAAAGCGCGTGGAATACGTGATCTGTATTCATCGCATGTGCCAAGATCAGGCTTTCTTCCGCTTGCGCCTGTCCACCAGCGAATCCAGCCATGCCAAGTGACAGAGCCAATGCCGTTGTGCGTGAAAATCTCTTAAGTGCCCCAATCATATCCTCTCCCTTTCTGAAAGCAGCTTTTTATGTTGCTTCAGTCAGAGACCGCAGAACGGGAGACACGACACCTCATTTCCGGAAAGGATCTTTCCAGATGAACAAGACAAACATTTGCGAAGGTATGCAGACAGACTGATCTAACACCAGAGCATTTGCTCGTAGCTTAATTTGGCTCATCAACGAAAGCCGCTGCGGGGTTCGCGCACTTGTCGCCACTGCCCCGGATCAGTTCCAGTTCTCTTCACACTCCTGCTACGGTTCCCAACCAAAGCAAGTGAAGCTTCCAGCAAAACCAAGGCCCAATGCCTTAACTCCGCTCATCCTCTCCACCCCCAAAACCATACCCCGCATCCGCATACCTGCTTATATACAGTTTGAGTTTCCATTGGGTGCAGCTGTCTTGTGACTTGCAAGCGCCCCCTTAAACTGAACTACCTTAGCCGCGATGGAATGAGCCTCTTTCGCTGCTTCAGATGTTGTTCGCTCTAACAATCTTGAACCAACATATCCTGCGGCAAACGCGTCTCCTGCTCCGGTGGTGTCGATTGGGATAATGCAGCTTTGTGGGGAGACGGTGGTTTTCTCTCCGTCCATCAAGATCAAACAATCATTGCCGCCATCTTTTACGACAACCTCTGTTGAACCCCATGAAGACCAAGTGGTTGCGATCATATCTTTTGATGTCTGTTCCCAAAGAGTGATGTGATCTTCCTTTGAGACAAGCGCGATATCAGCTAGCTTTGCGAGTTGTTTGTTGGCTTGACGGCAGATGTCATTATCAGGCCACAGGTCTGCCCGGTAGTTGGGGTCGTAGGCAATGAGGCAATGTGGTTTTACAACACGCAGTGCTTCAATCAGATTGTGTCGTTGTGCTTCATCTAGTATGGCGAGCGATATACCGGAGAGGTACAGGCTGTCATAGGATACTAATAGCTCTGCAATTCTTGCGGAGTTCCAGCCATCAAACATATGGCGGGCGGCAGATGCTGAGCGCCAATAATGGAAGTAGCGCTCACCAGAAGCGTCGTTTTCGATTATGTAAAGGCCGGGCGTACGCCCCTCAATGCATTGAAGCGCATTCGTACGTATACCTTCGCTTTCAAATGCAGTGACCATTTTTTGACTGTATGTGTCACATCCAACACCTGTGATGAAGGAAACATCCAGTTCGTCACCGAACTGACGCGCCAGATAAACTGCAGTATTGAAAGTGTCTCCAGCAAAAGACTGCTTGAACAAACCGTTTGCTGTTGGAGCAAGTTCCAGCATGCATTCTCCAATGCAAGCGATGGATTTTCTTTTTGATTTTAACATTGAGAGGCCCGTACACAACATCAGCAAAAGGTGGAAAAATGAACAGCCAACGATGCCTGTGATCATGTTGGCTGTATCAATTTTAGAGAGTGATATTCAGTTCAAAATAGCGATTTGCATTGTTGAAACTGATATCCTGAACCATGCCACCAAGCAGCTTCATATCTTTTGGTGCTTCGCCATCAATCACCCAGGTGCCGATCATGTTACAGAGGATGCGACGGAAGTACTCGTGGCGGGTGTACGACAAGAAAGATCGACTATCTGTCAGCATTCCTATGAAACGTGACAGCAGGCCAAGTTGGGATAACTGCTCCATCTGACGTAACATACCGTCCTTTTGGTCGTTAAACCACCAGCCAGACCCAAACTGAATTTTGCCTGGAATCCCACCACCCTGGAAGTTGCCGCACATGGTTGCAAGTACTTCATTGTCTCTTGGATTAAGTGCGTAAAGGATTGTTTTCGGCAGAGCATCTTCTTCATCAAGCTTATTGAGCAGTCTGCTGAGTGGCTGCGCAATCAGGCCGTCATTGATGCTGTCGAAGCCAGTATCTGGTCCCAACAGGCTCAACATACGGGAGCTGTTATTGCGAAGTGCACCAATGTGATACTGCATGGCCCAACCGCGGTGCGCATATTCTTTGCCCAGATAGATCAAGACGGCTGTTTTAAATGCTGCGGCTTCTTTTTCACTGACGAAGGAACCGGAAAGGCGGTTTGAAAGGATGTTGTTGAGCTCAGCCTCAGAAGCTTCTTCATAAACAACTGTATCGAGAGCATGATCGGATATTGTGCAGCCGTGCTCTGCAAAGTGGTCTAGCCGCTTAGACAGTGCAGCACACAATTCTGCGAAGCTATTGATTTCAGTATCAGACACTTCAGAGAGCTTGGCGATGTAATCGACATAGCCCGTTGCGTTGATCAGAAATGACTTATCGGGGCGCCAGGATGGGTTCATCCTAATAGAAAAACTATTGTCTTCCGCTGTTTTCTTATGCGCCCTTAGATCATCAATTGGATCATCAGTTGTACCGACCATACGCACATTCATTTTTCTCATGACGGAGCGTGCTGAAAACTCCGGTGAGGCCAGCATTTCATTTGCACGGTTCCAAATATTCTCAGCTGTAGCGCCATTTAACAAACTATCATCAATTCCGAAGGGGCGGCGTAGCTCCAAGTGTGTCCAGTGATAAAGCGGGTTGCCGATGGTTGCTGGTACAGTTTCAGCCCATTTCTGGAACTTTTCACGGTCAGATATGTCTTTGCCAGTGCAATACTTCTCTTCAACACCATTGGCACGCATAGCGCGCCATTTGTAGTGGTCTCCTTTGAGCCAGATCTCTCCTAGATTTGCGAACTGATAGTCGTCAGCAACTTGCTCTGGTGGCAGATGGCAATGGTAATCAATGATCGGCATTTCCTTCGCGAAGTCATGATAAAGCTCGCGTGCAACTTCAGAATGCAGAAGGAAATCGTCAGTTAGAAAAGTGGTCATTTTGATACTTTCAGCTGGAGAAATATCGGGGTCTGAAACAGTTAGGAGGATGCAGTACCAGTCCAATCCGCTAGGCGATCAAGCGTGAATGGTTCAGCTTGAAGGAAAGCAAGCGCTTCAAGTATCAAAGCCACTAGAGCATCACTTGCAATAGACTTGCCCCAGAACGCTTCTTCATTGAGAAACGCTCGGATCATAGTGTCTGTGCCTTCTGTATCTTGCAGAGTGTTGAGCGTCTTAAAACGCTCGAGGACTTCGTCAGAGTCACGGGCAGGAAACTCCTCAGCGTGCTTGAAGGCGCCGGTATAGAAAGTCAGCCACGCAGCAAGAGAAAGTGCCATGTATCGAGGAGGCTTGCCCTTGGCGGCAGTATAGCTTTCAAATCGCGGAAGATTTCGGGTTTGAAACTTTGCAATGCCGTTGAGCGATATGTCGTGCCAGCGATGCTTGATATATGGGTTGGAGAAGCGGCGCAGCACTTCGTCGCTAAATGCGCTCAGTTCGTCTTTTGGCAATGAGAGGAATGGGATGATTTCATCCTGCAACATACCTTCCAGAAATGCCCTGCCGACAGGATGTTCGATTGCTGACTGCACGGTTTCAGTTTGAGAAAGTAATGCGAGCGGGCAAAACCCAGTGTGAGCGCCATTGAGGATTGCCACCTTTCGCTCTTTGTAGCCATCTGCATTGGAAGTTATCAGTGTGCCGTCATCATACTCTCCCAAAGGCAAGAGCAACTCAGGTTGATCTTCTCGTTTCTCGATAACAAGAAAATGAAAGAGCTCTGCTGTGACCATCAAAGGGTCTTCATAGCCAAGCTCTGCCTCAAATGTCTTCGCCTCATCACGAGGATAACCTGGAACAATGCAGTCGACGAGCGTGTTGTAAAATGCGGAATGTGTTCTGACCCAGTTGATAAACTCTGTAGGCAGATTCCAATCACGAGCATGCTGGAGGACAATCTCTTCAAGAGTGTCTCCGTTCTTTTCTATCAACTCACATGGCAAGAACTGAAAACCAAGCACGTCTGAGGCACCGCAGCTATTGAAGCGCTCCAGGAGTAGTCTCGTCACTTTTGCAGGAAATGAAACAGGAGGTTCATCCTGAAGCTTGCAGTCAGGCAGATAGGTGATGCCTGCTTCTGTAGTGTTGGAGATAACCGTCGTAAAGTCTGAGTTTCTCGCGAGGGCAAGAACCTCATTCCACTCACTGACTGCAGACATTTCTTTTCGAATGCATGCGACCTGACGAACATCAGAAACAGGTTTCCCATCCTGATCAACCCCACGAGTGATTGCGGTGTATGCGCCGTCAGTCTCATTGAGTGAGAATGGGATTCCACCGTCAATGGGCCGGACCACAACAACACCAAAGTCAGTACCTGCGCGTTCATTCATACGATCAATTTTCCAATCCATGAAAGCGCGTAGGAAGTTACCTTCTCCGAACTGGATCACTCTTGGTGTTGGGCGAGGACGACCTGCCAGGTTTTTCTCTGAGATACGGTTCATAAATCTATCTCCTTGTGATGTTTCCAGCTACAGAGTGACGCCCGTCTTGAAGATGACGATCTCTTGCATGCGATTGATTTCATTGAGTGTCTGTTTGCCGCTGGCGACTTGCATTAAGTAGTCTGCAAAGTCAGTGCACAGCTCATCCAAGCTCGTATCGTCGTGAATCAGCGTGCCTGCTGAAAAATCGATCCAGTGCTTTTTTCGATCAGCAAGCTCAGTGTTGGAAGCGACTTTTACGGTTGGAACGACAGTCCCAAGAGGATTGCCGCGGCCAGTTGTAAACAGCACCATATGACAGCCCGCGGCTGCCAGAGACGTGATCGCCGTTCCATCATTTCCGGGAGCTTCCAGAAGGTTTAGTCCGTTCTTGCTTAAGCGATCCTGATAGCGCAGTACGTCTGTAATGATCGAAGTACCTGCTTTCTGCGTGCAGCCAAGAGACTTCTCTTCTAACGTGGTGATCCCACCCTCTTTGTTGCCGGGCGATGGGTTCTCATAAATGGGCTGATCATGGTCGATGTAATACTGCTTGAAGTCATTAATCAGCGAAACGATGTCAGCAAACACGGACTGGTTTTCAGCGCGCTTCATCAAGATGCGTTCAGCACCAAACATTTCAGGTACTTCTGTAAGAACCGTGGCGCCACCTCTGCTGCAAAGCCAATCTGACAAAGCACCCAGCAATGGGTTCGCCGTTATGCCAGAGAACCCGTCGGAGCCTCCGCATTTCAAACCAATCCGCAAACGATCAACACCTACCGGCACACGTTTGTCGGAGCTCAGAATACCTGCAAGATCCTGCAAGTGGCGATATGCTGTTTCGAACTCATTTTCGGTTTCTTGGGCGACCATGCAGCGCAGGCGCGATTGATCGGACATCTCCAGGTTTTCGAGGAACTCGGTAAGCGTGTTGTTCTCACAGCCAAGCCCCATCACCAGAACGCCACCTGCATTCGGATGCATGACCAGATTTTGCAGGATAGTGCGCGTATTGACGTGATCATCGCCAAGCTGGGAGCATCCAAAAGGATGCGCCAATACAGTTACTTGGGTGCCTTCAGGAAGTTCTTCGCTGCGCTCAAACTGACGTGCAACGGCTTGAGCAACACCATTTACGCAGCCAACAAGTGGGACAATCCATAGATCGTTACGAATGCCAATGTCGCCGTTTGCTCGTTCAAATGCCAAAATCTGCGGAACTTTTGTTTCACGTTCCTGTTGCTCTGGTGCACCTGCGTATGTGTAAGTCTCGTCGGTTCCAAGTCCGGTCTTCAAGTTATGAGAGTGAATATGTTCTCCGCATTTGATTGCCGAGCGCGCACGTCCAATGGAAGCGCCATACTTGATGACATGCTCACCTTCAGCAATGTCAGCTCGTGCAATCTTGTGACCTGCAGGTATATCTTGAAGAAGGCTAACGCCTTCGATAATTTCATTTTTCTTGAATGACTTCAAAGCAACGAGAACAGTATCATCGCGATGAATTTGCATATGGGATCTCACGGTGACTCCAGACCATGTCTATCCGTGCAACAAACACGGGCTTTTTCGTTGATTTTGAGGGAGGGGTTTGAAGGGTGACAGTGCATCCTTCATGCTGGTCAGTGCATGCCAAACAGACCCGGTAAGAAGAGTGAGAGCTCTGGAATGTAAATGATAGCTAGTAGTGCAATCAGCAGAGCACCAAAGAATGGCAGCATTGGTCGGATCATGTCGTGTAGTTTGACATCTGAAACCGAACAACCGACGAACAGCGCCGCTCCAACGGGTGGAGTGCACAAGCCGATACACAGGTTGGCGACCAACATGATCCCAAAATGCACTGGATCCATGCCCAGATCTTTTGCAATTGGCAGAAAGATTGGAGTGAAGATGAGAACGGCTGGTGTCATGTCCATGAACACACCAACGATCAACAAGATCACATTAATGATGAGCAAGATGACGATAGGGTTCTCAGAGATCGCCAGCAGTGCATCTGTAATCATATAAGGAATGTCGGCGCGGGTCATAACCCAGGACATGCCAATGGAGATTGCGATAAGCACCATTACGATTGATGTGGTGACGACAGCCTCCAAAAGCAGTTTGGGCAGCTGATGAAGTTTGATTTCGCGGTATACGATCACAGAGAGAAAGAACGCATAAACTACCGCGATCGCTGAGGCTTCAGTTGCTGTAAATACGCCGCCCAGAATTCCCCCCATCACAATAATGACGAGCAAAAGACTTGGTATCGCATCCCACGTCACTTTCAAGGCTTGCTTGAGAGTTGGGCGCTCGGCGACCGGATACCCGCGTCGTTTTGCGATGAAACTACCAACCATCATGAGGCTCAGCCCCATGAGAATACCCGGCAGGTAACCAGCCATAAATAGTGTTGCAACTGACACACCACCTGCAGTGAGTGCGTAAATGATCAATACGTTGGAGGGCGGTATGAGCAGACCAGTAATGCAGGAAGTGACGTTCACTGCAGCTGAATAAGCGGGATGATAGCCGGACTTCTTCTGCAATGGAGCCATCGTGCCACCAACCGCAGCTGCCGCCGCTGTTGCTGAGCCTGAGATCGATCCAAACAACATGTTCGCCATGACATTAACGTGTGCCAGCGAACCTGGCATGCGGCCAACCAGGATCTGAGAGAAGTTTATCAGGCGTATAGCAATACCGCCGCTGTTCATCAGCACGCCAGCAAGAATGAAGAATGGAATTGCCAGAAGCGCAAAGCTATCCAATCCAGCGACCATGCGCTGACTAATGACGGCAAGGATTACCTCTAAAGGCATCATCATAGCGCCGGCGATGATTGCAGAAACACCGAGAGAAAACGCAATCGGAACGCCTGTAAAGACAAGAAAGAAGAAAGACCCAAACAGAGCTAGAGCAACATACCATTCCATCACGCTACTCCATCCTGCTCGAGTTCACCGGAGAGATTATGAGCAGCTATAGTCTTCTCGAAACCAAGTAAGTTCCGCAGTGCTTCAATGGCAAAATGAAGAGAGTAAATCACGATTACGCCGCCGCTTAAGGGGAGAACAAGATAGATGTACTCCATTGGCAGCAGCATAGCCGGAGACAGTTGGCCCGTTGCCTGTACCTTGAGGAGCAGTCGCATGCCACCAAAAATCATTGTGGCAGCAGCAAAGCCTCCAACAACCAGATTGGAGTATGCCGTAAAGAGTAGCTTTTTGCGACCTGTCAATCGGCCAGTAAAAAGGTCAATCGCCAAATGACGCTGTGCCCCAACACAGTAAGCCCCGCCCAGTAAACCAACCCAAATCATCGAAAACCGAGCGATTTCATCGGTGAATGTGCTTGGTTGGCCAAGTATATAGCGGCTCACAACCTGCCAGGTGACACACACCACCAGCAGGGCCATGACGGATACGCTAAAAGCAGCAATGATCACGTCAATGAACTTTTTGAGTTTGTTTGGAAGCATCACGCCTCTCCAAAACAGGTATAAAGAGAGTGCAACTCAAGCGTTGCTGCTGAAAGATGGAGGGACACAGTGTGCCCCTCCAGGCATGTTGAAGTTATTTGCCAACAGCCTCGATGCGCTCAATCCAGGAGTATTTCTTTGGATCTTTCTTGGCATCGTCATACAGAGGCTGAAGAGCCGCACGGAATGGTGCTTTATCAACCTTGTAGAACGTTGCTCCTGATGCAGCGGCTTTCTCACGAGAATTCTGAACTTCTTTATCCCAGAGAACTTGCTCATACTTTTCGGACATCTCAGCAGCCTTCATAAGAATTTCACGCTGTTCTTCTGAAAGAGCGTCCCAAGTCTGGGTTGCGATCACGAGATAATCTGGAACCGAGGTATGGCGGTCTTCAGAGTAGTGCTTTGCGACTTCCACGTGACGAGTTTGATAATAAGAAGGCTCGTTGTTTTCCGCCCCATCAATGACGCCTTGCTGTAGTGCTGTGTAGACTTCACCAAATGAGATCGGAGCAGGAGAACCACCAAGCAACTCAATCATTTTGTTGGTTGTTGGTGTTGAAACAACGCGAATTTTCATGCCTTTCATATCTTCAGGAGACTGAATAGGTTTTCCCGCGTAAAAGCTACGCTCACCGGCCACGTAACCAGCAATTGGAAGGAAGCCTTTTTCCTTCGGCAGCTGCATCATCTCACGACCAACTTCACCAAAAAGAACTTGGTTGAAGTGTTCTTTGGAACGGAAAAGGTAAGGCATGCTGAAGACGGAGAATGCGCTTTCAAAAGATTCCATCTCACTGGCGGAGCCCTTTGTCATGTCCAATGCGCCTTGCTGAAGCATTTCGAGCGTTTCACGAGGGCCACCCATCTGACCACCCGGATAAATCCGAAGCTTCATTTTGCCATCAGACAGCTCTTTCATGTCTTCAGCCATTTTTTCAAGTGTCTGCGCAACAACGTGGCTCGGGTCCAGATTGTGGGCGAGGCGCAAGGTCACTGCTTCCAATGCATAGGCAGAAACAGAAGAAAATGCAGCAGGTAGAGCAACAACCAGGCCGAGTGCTAGCTTTGAGTATTTATTAGTCATGTAATCCCAACTTCTTGGAAGAACCACTTCCCTCATAATGCTTAGCTAAATTGATCTATAGCAGCCCGAAACTAAGCGGATATGTGGTAAAATTGGTTCGACCAAAACCTCCGATACGGATTGGTAGATTTTATTTCCCATTGCGCTTACTCCGTCCAAAGAGTCTAGCGCTATTGAATTTGTTATACCAATAATCCAATGTTAGCAAATAAAAATCCAAGAAAATGGGGTTGTTGGGTGGCATGTCAAATATTGGTATGACAAATAATATTTATTTAAATCAATATCATATGCGGTAAATTGGTGAATTTTGTCGCAGCGGTTTACAGATTTCTCACAGATGTGGAATTGATGTCTAAAACCCGAAATGCAATACAGTGATTTTTTGTTATACCAATTGAAGAGAGGAATGTTTTGTCTTAAAATCGAAGCCAAATTTTAGAGTGAGTTCTTTCCCATTGGCGAGAATGTTGTTTTTTAATCGCTGAATTTGATGAGAGCTAATCCCTGAAAAGACAGTGTAAACCATTGGATTCGAGGAGACGGATCTTTGAGCTTATCTTGGGAGGCAAATGCTTCCGCAGTATGATCTTGGATCTGGAGTTTGAATGACTGAAGCTAATAATCGCCTGTACCGTATGATCGGCGAGCAACTCAAAGAGAAAATCAGAAATAAAGAATATGCTATTGGAGGGAAGTTGCCGCCAGAGCGTACAATCTGTCAGGAACTCGGTGTTAGTCGAACCGTGGTACGTGAAGCTATTATTATGCTGGAGATTGAGGGGATTGTCTCTGTACGTAAGGGCTCGGGAATTCATATTCTGAGTGATCAGCCCAAAAGGGTGGAGCAGGCTCCTGAGGAGCTCGATAGTATCCTTTCGCGAGTTTCAGCTGATTTGAAAAGTACTGGTCCTTTCGAGTTGCTTGAGGCACGCCAAAATTATGAATGCATGATTGCAGAACTGGCAGCGATCAATGCAACGCAAAAAGACATAGAAGAACTCAGAAGAATCCAAAAAAACGCATTAGTGGAAGATCGTTCTCGCGATTCAAAGTGGGACAAAGAGTTTCACATCGCACTGGCCAGATCATCCTCTAACCCGGTTCTGGCAATGCTGGAGGAGATTCTGTGGCATGACCGCACAGCAAACCCACTTTGGCAAAACCTGCACACGCATATTGATGTGAACGACCTGAACAGCTGGCACCAGGAGCACCAGCTAATCCTCGATGCTATCGAAGCCCGAGATCCCAAACGCGCCTACAACGCCATGTGGAACCACATAGAAAGCACCAAAAACACCCTCTACAAAGCATCTTCTGCGTTGGAGTGAGGTCGATTTCAAACATAGCGATCCAAATGCTCTGTGACTATTCGTTTTGAACACAGCTCAAGCCATGTGATCTTGTAGAAAGTAAGGGTTAACAGCAGGCATTCTAGTAGTATTGTCAAGAACTAAAATCGCCTGATCGAAGACTTCTGTAAAAAACGAACTTCGTGCAGAAGTGCCTACTAACTTTAGTTTGATAGACATTGGGATCATAGTCTAAGATTGAGCGTCTGTAAGTGATCGCATCGAGGCTTTGCACTTTTTTGAAACTAATATTATCGTAACCACCAAAGGCTCATAGGCGGATATTCTCAGCGATTAGGATATCTCCATCCACAAACAACTCGCTTACTGAGCGATCAAGCCCTGCAGTGTTGTGGTTTCCACTCTAGCTCCCCGGGCACCAAAACCTTGCTCAGGGAAAGAGGCGTTCTCGCTGAGGTGTTTTCAGACTGTGCCTTTTCTCTTGAATCGTAGAATATGGATACAGCAAATTCTGAAGTCAGAAACCGCTATTGGATTCATAGGACAGGGAAAATTGATGTTTGCAAAATCGTCGGTTGGCATAGAGGAAGCAAGTGTTCCATTAATGCCGCCGTCTTCTGTTACAATGGTGTATTCCGTGCCAGCGATATAGGTTGATCCGTTTTCAGATCCGTTCTCCGGCAAGACATTCACCTTTCCACCTTTGATGGTAGTGGCGTCATTGGCAGCTAGCAGATCATTATTGATACTCGCTGCAGTATCGCCATCGTTCAGCTCAACCTCATAAACCAAATTGGTATTGAAAACGGTCGATATCGTATTTAGTGTGCCGGTGGAATTGCCCGGCACAATTACAGTTCCAGAAGTGATGGTAACCGCCTTTACCCCAACAAGGGTCCCCATCTACCGAAGCATTGCTAGTAACGCCATCAACAACCATTGCTCTTTCCGAGGCCATCGTACCACCAATGTAGCCCTTGTTGGAAATAGACAGAATTGTAGTGTTGGATAGTTGATAGACCACTCCGTTCCCAACGATCTGGGGGCAAAATATAATTAGTACCCTTGTGATTGAAGTTGATAGTACTTGTCCTGAGACAAAAGACTATAGTTGTAATGTTGAGCACTCCCGCCCCCACTGTAGCAACTCAAGTTGCAGCACCGATGCTCAAAATGCTAGCACCCGTTGAGCTAGAATCCTGCCGGTTCCTCCCACGACACACGTATTGTTGCATCTTTGGAAAACGTCAGCGTGCTATTGCTATAGCGACCAACAAATAGAGTGTCTGAGTTTACTCAATTTGAACCATTGCCTGTCACCTCAACACTTCCAGTTGAACTGGCCAGTATGGCCGGCCTCACTATTCGACAATGTGCCGCCATTGGAAACAATCTGAGTACCTTGGCGATAGTCGCCGACAAAAAAGTTTTTGAGCCTATGTAGTCTCGTTGGTGGTTATATTTTTTGTTGCTCATTTCATCTAGTTCGAACCTTCTTAGGTCGGCTTTCCAATCATTTATTGGCTGAAATTATTTATACTTTTGAATCTTCACAACAAAAAGAAGTTGAACGTCTTTTTGCTAAAAGCAATGAAACGTGGAAGGGGAATGTAGCCGAGAAGAGGATCATGGACACTCGGCAAAGGTCATTTGGACATTAGCTAATGCAATCGTCATCGAGCAATCTTTGTGATGCTGATAATTAATTAGTGAGGGTAGAGGTTAGGTCGCTTTACGGCTTGTATGTTGACGAACACTGAAAATGGCTTGAGTCTTTGACGCATTGTGCGCCAGGCGACTGTGCTTGAACAGAACTTTGAAAGCCTAAGGAGCTGGAAAGCGACTTACATCACCCACGAAGTTCTTTACTCTACCTAAGATCAGCAATGGGCTTATATGCTCAAGCAACTAGAACACAACTTGAAAGGGAAGGGCGGCAACGTATCCTCATAACTTCAGCTTGGCGTGCTTTTACTTGAACTCCTCTTAGTTAGCCAAAGACTCTGCACGGCTGCGACCTATACTTTGAGTGTGCCTTGGTTGTCCAAGCTTGCGCTCACGTTTCTTATAACCGTCTTTGTCGGATAAGCTCTTTACTTGCATTCGGGGAGGACTGGCCTCTTGTTCTTTCTTCATAAAGTTAAGCCCTTCGTCCGGACGCATATTGTTAGTGATTACGGCGTGAGTAACGCGCTCTTCTTTGCCAAATGCCTTCTGTGGCAACACCATGCTTTGCCAGCATAGTTGCATGCGGTTATCGGCAAACTGGTAGGTGTCGGCATATTTGCTTTGCAGCTTTTGACTTAAGTTATTGAGCTCCAGGCTGCTGAGTTACATAGTACTTCCCGTGCCTGCACAGGATTTCGGCAAACCGGTCCGGTTCTATATTAAGCGCCCAATACAGGATGTCCGGGTGAGCTGTGACCTTGGTAAATCTGGCACAAAAGCGTTCTGTGAACCCTTCTAGGAACGCATTGCCTGCTTCCATGTCACTGTGTCCGGCAAGACGCAGTTACTTAACCAACGATCCTGCAGGGGCCGGCAGGTGCATACCATCGGCACTTGACCAGCGAGGTATTGGCGTACAAAATCTCAATGCTAGGCTCTGCCAGGGCATGGCGAAACTAGGTCATGCGAGCACCGCCTTTGGCCTCAGCATCAACCATCTTAAACACGCTGCGTTTGTCAGATCAAAACACCTCTGGCGGCCATCTTTATCTAAATACTGTTCGACGGCGGAAATTAAGAAATCGTACTTTCTGAGGGCACAAACTGCAGGTGCATTCAGTTTGACATCGCATCATCGACAAAGATGAATAGGGGCGTGTCTCACCGCGATCTTCGAACCGGCGGATATTGCTTCCATTTATCTGGATAAGCTCACAGTAGGCTTCGCTGTGTTTCTGCAGTTGGTTAAACTTGTGCCGCTGCGCTTAATTAAGCCTGTTCCTGGCCACGATCATCTATTCATGTACTGTCTCGCGCGAGGCCTTAAAGCTGTGATGCTCTTCGAGTCATTTCTGCCGCCGGAGTTGGTTCAAGATCAGAAGTAGAATTACTCATAACCACCCATCCCACGCTCCCGAGCATAACCTGAACCAAGCCAAACATGACATTTTCAAGGCGCTCATTCAGATCAATCCCCATTCGGATGGTACACTGGCCCAAATGAACCAGATCAGTCGCAACGGCACGCAAGGAAGCTGACGCTAAGCTTCTGCTGCGCTTTGAAAGGATCAGGCAGGTCGGATAGTGAACTGGAACACCATTGCCATTGACGACCATCGGCAGGCGCTCACCATCTGATCGAACATGTATCTTTACTGACCAAGAATACCGTTCTGAAGCAAATATCACGGTAGAGATCCTCCGAAAGCTATAACGCAGGATCTATGTTCTTGCTTTAATCCGCAATTATAAGAGGTTGGAGGGCAAAAGTACCGCTTAACAAACTCTATTTCGCAGAAGGTATCTTATGGAACCTAGGGGTGTCTGCTCTAAAAACCACCTTCCTCACACTTCCAATCTGCCCCACAGCCAAATCACAGCATTCACCAGCAGCAAACCTATGAATGTGCTGAATAACGTTATTGGGTTGTTTTGTTCCAGGAGGATGCCGCTGAGGAGGAGGCCTAGGGGGACGCCGGTGTAGCGGAGGGAGGAGAAGGTGGAGAAGACGGTGCCGCGTTTAGCTTCAGGGACGAGTTTCTGGAGCACGGTTGCGTCAACCACGCTTCCGACACCGAGGTTTAGGCCGTAGAGGAACATTCCCAGTGCGGCGATGATGCCAGTCGTTGAGGTGAGGTTCGTGTTGGCCATGTCAGCGAACACCCAAAGCAGGAGGCCAAGGCCAATGGCCTGGCCGATTGGTGTGAGCTGCAGCAAGCGGAGAGATGAGATGCGGTGGCCCAGAACCGTGTAGGCGATGGTTGTAAGTGTGGTTCCGCAGGCAAAGCAAGTGAGCCAGATGCCCAGCCAGATAGCTTGTTTATCATTCGTGTTTGCCAGCACGGGTAGGACGAGTGACAACAAGGAAACGGCGACGGTGTTGATGATCAGATCATAGATACCGAGTTTCAAAATGCTGGGCGTGGTGAACATCCACTTCCACGCTTCTTTTGTTGGCTGTGGCTCTGATTGGGGCGGAGCGCTGACATGGCTGGCTTTGATGCCCATGGAGACGATCATCAGGGCCATCAGAAAGCTGAGGGAGTCCAGAAGCAGCACCGTGGTCGCGCCAAAAGCGGCGATGAGAATACCTGCCAGTGATGGTGTCAAAAGATCAGCGCCAGTCTCCAGCAGAGAGTTGAGCCCGTTGACCCGTTCGCGTGGCAAGCCTTCTTTGTCGATCAAAGCCGGGATCATGACAGCTTTGGAGGTTTGCCCCGGAACGTCAATCACCTGAGACAGAAAGACGAGGAAGCCAAGCAAGGCCACGTCCAGCATCTCGACGGCATAAAGCAGCGGGATAAGCAGCACTGCGACAGCGTTAACAGCATCACAGAAGATGCTCACGGTTCTGGCGGAGTAGCGGTCAATCAAGGGGCCGCTGAAGAGGCCGACGATGATGTTGGGCAGTTGTCCTGCAATGGCGACCGTTGCGGTGATAACGGCGTTGCCCGTCAAATCATACACGAACCACGGGATGGCAATTGCAGACAAACCATTGCCGAGAAGCGACAGAAAATTTGCAGAAAACAGTAGGCTGATCTGCCCCCATCTGGCTTTTAAAGTGGCGTCTGACAATGTGGCCTCTAAAGAAAATATATGAAATCAATAAGCAAAATGCAGCCTGCTGAATGAGTAAGCCGCAGGTTAAGCGTTTCTATAGTGACCATATGGGCTTGGGGGTCAAGGCTATGCCTTGCCGGTAACAGCAGTAAGCCGACTGAAGGTGGTGAACTAAGCGATCAGCGCTTTGGTCATATGGAAATTCGTAAGCGTGATGCCTCTGCACACCGGAGCTTGTTGGCGGACCACTTGCCAGTCCTGACGGAGGAAGAAGGGCCTGGCGGCAAGGCTGATGTCTGACGACAGAGTTGGGATGTTGTGCTCATTTGCCCAGTTCAGCAGCGCGTTGTAGATGGCTGTTGCAACGCCTTTGCGGCTCTCAAACGGGCTAACAAATGCAAACTTGATGTAGCCTTCCATATCTATGGTCATGAAACCGATGACGGCATCTTCTTTGATAGCCACAAAACCTGTCATTCCATCCAGATTCTTGGTCCAGCCTTCCGGGTTGGGTTGAGGGCCTGCCCACGCGTTGAGCTGTTCCGTTGTGTAGTAATCCTTCGCGCCGATAATGATCGCATCATAATAGATCTGCGCGCAGTGTGGGGCATCGGTGATTTCTAGCGGGCGGATCATAACACTCATGGACTTCACTCATCTGAATTTGGGAGGCGTGTCATGCCACAAACTCAGTCAGCTGAAAAGAGAAAAAGGCTTATCTCCTTATCACTGCTGAATGATTGCGTTTTGCCATTCCTGCAAAAAGTGCTTCCGCTTCAAATTATCCTGATAAACCAGCAGTCCCGGCCCCAATCGAATGGCGCGTAACGACAGGTTTGGTGCCACTTCGCTATGATTGAGCTTTGGGTAAGGGTAATAGTCTGCGCCCTCCTCGCTCCAGCTGGCGGTGATCAGATGATCAATGAAATCACCTGCGATTTCTGGCTGTTCTGCACCTGCCGGAATGATGGCGGAGCGGAGCATCAATGTGGTGAAATCTTCCAGTTCCAGAATGCCAACATCAGGGTCTTTTTCTGCTCGCGCTGAGGCGTAGGAGCCGAGCACGTTGTAGGCTACAGCCAGATCGCCTGTTGTGATGTCAGAGATCATATCCGCAGAGCAGCAATAAAGCTTGGCATTGAGGCTACCCATCACTTCGTTGAGGCGCCAGAAGGTGTCTGAGGTGCGTGCGTCTTGCGTGGCGAAGAGAAAGCCAAGCCCGCTCTGGCGAATGTCGTAGGTACCGACTTTGTTGAGGAAGCGGTCTGGATTGTTGCGCAAGGTCGAGATGAGGTTCTGCCGTGAGGTTGGCACCTCCAACCCCTCAAAGGCGGACTTGGAGTAAACCACGGAGGCTGGTTCCTGCGTGAAGGCAAACACGTGGTCGCGCCAGCGGGCCCAATCTGGCATTAGGCCAGCAACTGAGGAGCTGTGTGGCTTTGTGAAGCCATCATTTGCCAGTTTTACCTGCAGATCCATAGCCGAGGAGATAGCCACGTCAAACACCTGCCGTTCCTCATAGAGCGCTTTCATCAGCTCCGTACTGCTGACCACGGTGTAATCGATGGAGACGCTCGGGTATTTGCGCTGGAAGGCTTCCACCATCGGGGCGAAGATATCGATGTCGGAGTTGGAGATGATGCGTAGAGTCTGCGCATCCTGTGAGGCTGGGAAGACCTTGTGCTGCTCAATCTCATAGGCGCGGGCTGAAACCAGCGACACCAACAACACAATCAGGACTGAGGGAAATAGAAGGATACGCATGCGCCTCTGACATTTGTTCTGTTTGAAAGTTTCAGGTGTCCGCCGTGAGCCTGTGTTACCTCTTCGGCAATAGTAAGTCCCAGACCAGAGCCAACGGTGTCCTCAGCGTTTTTGCCGCGCGAGAACCGTTCCGTAAGCTTCTCGATGTCTTCCGGCGCAAAGCCCGGGCCTTGATCATAGATCGAGAGCACCACCCATTTCTCTTCATGAGTGACGGTAATCTTTACGTCCTCCCCTTGCGGGGCGTATTTGATGGCGTTGTCCAGAATGTTGCTCAGAGCGTTTTGGATGAGGATCGCATCACCGTTGATGAAGGGAGGTTTCTCTCCATGCAAGCTGAGCGTTTTGTCCTGCATTTCTGCAAGAGGCCGTAAGCGTTCCAATGTTTCATCGGCAAGCTCCAGCAGATTGATTTCCTTCACTTCCAGATGGTCTGTGCGGAAGGAGACCATGGCGTGATCAAGCAACTGGCCAGCCGCGCGCGAGCTTTCATCAATAGCGCGGATCATCTCTTTCAACGCGGCTCTGTTTTCAGGACGTTCCACGCGGCGCAGGGCTATTTCAGCTTGTGTGCGCAGCACTGCAAGTGGCGTGCGGATGCGGTGGGCTGCTTCGGCGATGAACTCTTCGGATCGTGTCAGCGATTTCTTTAAGCGGGCCATGAAACGGTTGAGCGCAACAACCAGCGGTGCCATCTCGCCCGGCACAGGGGCTTGCACGGCACGCAGGTCTTGCGGGCCTCTTCTGGAAACGGAATTTGCTAGTGTCTGTACAGGCCGAACTGCGGATTGAGCTGTCAACACCCCCAACACTGCAGCAGCAATGAAGAAACCAAAACCCAGGTAAGCGGCGTTGGTGGAAATGCGCTCCAGTGTTTCACGTTGGCGCTTCAGTGTTTGAGCAACAGAAACAGTGACTTCGACAGGTCCGGATGCATTGGAAAGGCGTCGTGTAGCCGACACCATACGGATGCTCTCGCCCAGATAGTGAGAGGTGATGAAGCGGTGGTTCTCTCGCCCTTTCGCCGTGTAGGCATCGGGTAAGCTCTCATATCCAGTCAGGTACTTTCCATCAGCAACAACACGGTAGAACACGCGATCATCACTCACATTACCGAGCATGGAGAGTGCGGAATATGGAATGTCGACGGTGACTTCTCCGCTCTGAATGGCGGCGCTGTCCAGAATGGAAGTCGCTGAGGCGGACAGGATGTTATCCTGAGATTCTTCGGCCACCTGCTTGGCATAGGTCATCACCATCACAAACAACAGAGCTGCAAGCACAGCTGCGATGCCGAGCAGTTGCAGGGTCAAACGGCGGCGGATGGAGCCGGAGATGTTGGCCTCTAACGTCATGTCAGGCTCAACCGATAACCCAGCCCGCGCACGGTGATGATCTGCACGGAGGAGGAAGATATATGCCTGCGCAGACGGGCCACATAGACCTCAATGGCATTTTCAGAGACGTCCTCGTCATATGAAAATAATCTGTCTACAAGCTTGGTTTTTGAGAAAATAACGTCCGGAGCGCTGAAAAAAATCTCCAAAAGACGCAGCTCTTTGTTCCGAAGGCTCACTGTTTTGCTGCCGATTTTCAGTGTTCCGGCTAAGGAATCGAACACCAGATCACCGAATCGTTTTGCGTTGGTCACACCGCCGGATTTACGACGCATCACAGCCCTGCAGCGGGCTTCTAACTCTGAGAAATCAAAGGGTTTTGTGATGTAGTCATCGGCTCCAAGGTCAAGCACCCCTACCCGATCAGAAACCTCCGAGCGCGCGGTCAGAACAATAACTGGAGTATCATCCTGACGCCCTCGGTGTTCATTTAGAAAATCTCGTCCATCGCCGTCGGGAAGCATAATATCTAGCAGGATCATGTCGTAGTCTGCCGTTGAGATAAAGTCCTCAGCAATCGAAATTTCAGCAGCGTGATCAACTACATGGCCGTCCAGCGTCAGGCGCTCGACGATGGAGGTGGCCAGTTTGGCGTTATCTTCAACGAGAAGAAATCTCATCTTTAGCTTCCCCAAAAAATCAAGGAGGTGACAGGTTTGTGTCAGGTTTCCGTGTTTTCACGTAAGTCATGGGCGACAAATGCTGCCCCTGTCAAATGGGAGGACAAAATGAGTTTTATTCGGGCGCGCCGCTTGGTTGCGGCAGCGGCTATGGCCGCGGCGACTTTCTCACTACCTGCAGCTTCAATTGCAGAGCCAGTGGTTGAAAGCATCCACTTCCTCATTCCAGGTGGTGCTGGCGGCGGCTGGGATGGCACCGCACGCGGCACAGGCGAAGCACTGACCAAATCCGGTCTTGTCGGCAATGCATCCTACGAGAACATGTCCGGCGGCGGTGGCGGCAAGGCCATCGGTTATCTGATCGAGAACGCAGCAAGCCAGCACGGCACGCTGATGGTGAACTCCACGCCAATCGTGATCCGTTCTCTGACCGGTGTGTTCCCGCATAACTTCCGTGATCTGACGCTGGTTTCCGGCACAATCGGTGACTACGCAGCTATCGTGGTTGGCAAGGACAGTTCCATCAACTCCATGGGCGATCTGCTGGCAGCCTACAAAGCTGACAAACGCGGCACGGCCATCGGCGGCGGCTCCGTTCCAGGCGGTATGGACCACCTCGTTGCAGCCATGGTGATGGAAGCAGCTGGCGAAGACGCAACTGCTGTAAAGTACATCCCGTACGATGCCGGCGGCAAAGCAATGGCAGCCCTTCTTTCTGGCGAGATTGCAGCGCTTTCAACGGGCTTCTCTGAGGCAGTTGAACTGGCAAAAGCAGGTGAAGTGAAGATCATCGGCGTGACCGCTGACGAGCGCGTTGCAGCCTATGGCGATGCGCCAACCATGAAGGAACAGGGCATCGACACCACCTTCGTCAACTGGCGTGGGTTCTTCGCGGCGCCTGGCCTGCCAGAAGCACAGCTGACTGCTTATCAGGAAGCAATTGCAAAGATGTATGCCACCCCTGAGTGGGAAGAAGTGCGTGCACGTAATGGCTGGGTCAACATCCATAATTCCGGCGAAGACTTCCAGGCTTTCCTTGAAGGACAGGAAAAGGCCATCGGCGATCTCATGAAGAAGCTGGGCTTCCTCTAAACCAATAAAAATAAAGGGATGCGCTCTTATGGGCGCATCCACTTGCCACGCCAACGGGAGGGGATGATGGCACTGGACCGATGGATTGCTCTTGTCATTCTGGCAGTGAGCCTCAGCTACGGATACACAGCGTTCTTTTTGATGGACGCAGGCCTGCCGCCTTTCATGCGGTTTAACCCGATCTGGCCAAGCACGTTTCCAAAAGTCATTGCAATATTGGCCGCAATCACCAGCCTTGCCATTCTGCTCGGCTTTGAAAAGAAGCCTGCCGAAAGCGATGCGGACGAGATCGATTTCAGCCGACTGTGGGACTACAATTTCGGACAGGCGGTTTTTCTGCTGGTGTTGATGGTGGCCTACGCCTTGTTGTTACGCCCTGCTGGCTTCCTGCTCTCCACTCTGCTCTTCATCGTGATTGGCGCAGCCCTCTTGGGCGAGCGACGCTTCACGATCCTCGTGCCTGTTGCCGCCGTTGCCGCTGGTGGCGTCTGGTATCTGGTTCAGCAAACGCTGGGTATCTACCTCAGCCCGCTGCCGACATTCTTAAACTAGGAGGCCACAATGTTAGACGGTATCTGGATTGGCCTCTCGACGGCTTTCTCATTCTCCAATCTGCTGATGGTGATTGGCGGCTGCTTGATCGGCACGTTCATCGGTATGCTGCCGGGCCTTGGCCCCATGTCTATCATCGCTATCATGATCCCGGTGGCAATCTCCATCGGTGATCCATCTGCCGCTCTGATCCTGCTCGCAGGCGTCTATTACGGCGCGATCTTTGGCGGTTCCACGTCTTCCATCCTCATCAATGCGCCGGGTGTGGCTTCCACCGTTGCCACCAGCTTCGATGGCTATCCGTTAGCCCGTCAGGGCAAGGCTGGTAAAGCGCTGACTGTGGCCGCAATCGCTTCTTTCGCAGGCGGCAGCATCGGCGCAATCCTGCTGATGATCTTTGCTCCGGCGTTGGCCTCTGTCGCCCTGCTCTTCCACTCTGCTGAGTACTTCGCGCTCATGGTAGTCGGTCTTTCTGCTATTGCAGCGTTTGCAGGCAGCGGACAGGTGGCAAAAGCGCTGCTGATGACGCTGGTCGGTCTAATGATGGCAACCGTTGGCGAAGGCGCACTGTTTAACCAGCCACGCTTTACAATGGGCATTCTGGACCTTCAGTCCGGCTTCGGCTTCATCACATTGGCCATGGCCATGTTCGCTCTGCCAGAAGCATTGTTCCTCGTGCTGGACCCATCCCGCTCTAACTCTGGTGGCAATGGCGGCGACATCAAAGATCTGCGCATCACCAAGGAAGAAGCCAAGAAGATCACCCCAGTGATTGGACGCCAATCCATTCAGGGCTTTCTGATCGGCGTTCTGCCCGGTGCTGGCGCGACCATTGCGTCCTTCCTCGGTTATGCCGTGGAGCGCAACATCGCGCCAAAAGAGGAACAGGCCGAGTTTGGCAATGGCTCCGTCAAAGGCCTCGCCGCTCCGGAGTCCGCCAACAACGCGGCGTGTACTGGTTCCTTCGTTCCCCTGCTGACCCTCGGCATCCCGGGGTCTGGAACTACGGCGATCCTGCTCGGTGCTCTCATCGCACTGAACGTCTCGCCGGGTCCTCGCCTGATGGTAGATCAACCGGAGATCTTCTGGTCCGTGATCATCTCCATGTATGTGGGCAATGTGATCTTGCTGATCCTGAACCTGCCGCTGATCCCTTACATCGCCAAGGTGCTGGCTGTTCCACGCAATTATCTCATTCCGTTCATTCTGTTCTTCACCCTTATGGGGGCATATATTGGGCAAAACAACGCGACAGAACTGCTGATGCTCGTGGGCTTTGGGGTGTGTGCAACGCTTCTGCGCTTTGCCAACTATCCGCTGGCACCGCTGCTGATCGGTTTCATTCTGGGCAGCATGTTGGAAGATAACTTCTCACGCTCCATGCAGCTTTACGATGGCATTGGCTTTATTCTGGAACGCCCGATGACCATGGGCCTGCTGGCTCTGGCGGTTGTTCTGGTCGTGCTGCCAACCATCCGCGCGCGCCGGGTACGCAAACAGGAACTGCAGGCCGCTGAAAGCGACTGATGACACAGCAGCTGGGAAACTGAGTTTTGTTATTTGAGAGAAAAAACCTTTTCAACCTTTCCATAACGCTTGCGATTGCGGGCGCTGGAGCTGGTCTTTTTTCTCTCCTCGGTTTCCCCGCTGCCCCCCTCACCGGTTCAGCTCTGGCTGTTTCTATTGGTGGTATGCTCGGTGCGCCGGTCACCGTTCCCCTTTGGCTGCGGACCCTGTGCTTTATCGTGCTCGGCACAGGCATTGGTTCTGGGGTTACACCAGCCGTCATTGAGGCCGCCGTAACATGGCCTGCCAGCTTCCTCGCTCTCGGCATCAGCCTTGTCCTGAGCATGCTTCTCAGCCGCATGGTTCTGGTGCGGTTTTTCGGCTTTGATGCCTACAATGCTTCATTAGCCTCTTCACCGGGGCACCTGAGCTACATCCTCAGCATGGCGGCAGATGCCAAGGCTGATGTGACGCGTATCGGCCTTGCCCAGAGCACGCGGGTGCTCTTCCTCACTATCTGCGTGCCTCTCTTCATCACTCTGCTTTTTGAAGAAACCGGCACCTCTTTCCTTCCGGCGCAAAACATCACCCCACTCTCCGCAGTTTATCTTCTGCTGGGCGCTGCTGTGGTGGGAACCATCTTCCTGAAGATGAAACTGCCTGCCGCTTACTTGCTCGGCGGAATGCTGGTGTCCTCGCTTGGGCACCTGACGGAGTTCACTCCGGGCAAGATGCCGGATTGGGCCACTATTGGCTCATTTCTGATCATGGGAGCTTTGATCGGCACCCGCTTCAAAGGCATTAGCCCAGATCTTTTTGCCAAGGCCATCGGCGCAGGTGTTGCTGTTACTCTCATCACTGTCGGTATGGCAGTCCTCGGCGTTGTATTGGCCATGCCTCTGGTTGGTCTGGACCCGAGCCTGCTGTTTGTGGCCTTTGCTCCCGGCGGCGTAGAAGCCATGGCAGCAATCGCGGTACAGAGCGGACTAGACCCCACCTTCGTCGCTGCCCACCACGTCTTCCGCCTCCTACTCCTGACCTTCCTTGTGCCGCTGTTGCTGAGGCACTCTAAGTCCTCCAACCCACTCAATGATCAGGCGTGAATCTACGTAGGGGTTGAGCTGAAAAATGCATTCCGAATAGGTTAGGCGGAAGTATTTTCCTCAAATTGGACCAAAGCTCAAAAATTTCCCTTATTCATGAAGGTATATCAATCGGCTCAAGACATTAATTCTCAGGGCAACCTGATAGCCTCGCGGAATAATAATTATTCCAATGAAACCGACGGGGAGTTTAATGAGCGCAGCTTCACTGGAAACTTTGGGAACACTGGAAAGCCGTGTGCGATGGCTTGCCTCCTGGACCATTCACAATGCCAATCATCTGCGTGGGGCTGATGTTGGTGATGTGAAAGTTGGCGGCCATCAGGCCTCCTGTGCCTCCATCAGCACCATCATGACTGCGCTCTATTTTCATAGCCTGCGCCCACAGGATCGGGTGGCCGTGAAGCCCCATGCTGGACCGATTTTTCATGCAATCCAGTATCTGGCCGGGAACCAGAGTCTGGAAAAGCTGCAGAACTTCCGTGGATTTCATGGTGCACAGTCTTACCCATCACGCACTAAGGACGTTGATGACGTTGACTTCTCAACCGGCTCCGTTGGTCTTGGTGTTGCCCAGACGCTGTTTTCCTCACTGGTGCAGGATTATGTGAAGGCCCATGGCGGTCTCAATAAAGCACCGGAAGGTCGTATGATCTCTCTGGTCGGCGATGCCGAGATGGACGAAGGCAACATCTACGAGGCATTGCTGGAAGGCTGGAAGCATGGCCTGCGCAACTGCTGGTGGATCGTGGACTATAACCGTCAGTCTCTGGATGCGGTGATCCGTGAAGGGCTTTGGGAGAAGTTCGAAAGCATCTTCCGTAACTTCGGTTGGGACGTAGTCACCCTCAAGTATGGCAGTTTGCAGGAAGAGGCTTTCAAAGAGCCGGGTGGCAACAAGCTGCGTGATTGGATCGACCTATGCCCCAACCAGCTTTACTGCGCCCTGGCCTATCAGGGCGGTGCTGCGTGGCGTAAGCGTCTGCTGGATGATCTGGGAGATCAGGGTGAAGTTACTGAACTGATCGAGCGCCGCAGTGATGAAGAGCTTTCAAAGCTCATGTGCAATCTGGGTGGTCATGACCTGCCCTCCCTGATCGAAGCCTTCGAGAAGGCAGGCAAGCATGACCGGCCTGTTCTTTTCCTATGCTACACGGTTAAAGGCTTTGGTCTTCCTCTTGCTGGACACAAAGACAACCATGCAGGGTTGATGACGTCCAAGCAGATAGAAGAGTACCGCAAACTGGAAGGTATTCGCGAAGGGCATGAGTGGGACAAGTGGGAGAGTGCTTCAGACCCGCAGGACTTGGAAAAGTTTGT
Source organism: Pseudovibrio sp. FO-BEG1 (assembly GCF_000236645.1). Taxonomy (NCBI): domain Bacteria; kingdom Pseudomonadati; phylum Pseudomonadota; class Alphaproteobacteria; order Hyphomicrobiales; family Stappiaceae; genus Pseudovibrio; species Pseudovibrio sp. FO-BEG1. The sequence goes on along the minus strand of NC_016646.1, from coordinate 94,782 downwards.
TGCTGAAGCGCCCTTCTTCTCCAAAGGCAGCCGCCGGTATTCCGCTAAGACTGTGCCTGTTCCTTCGCAGTTACCTGCTCCAAATGCTGCGGAGAAGATGCTCTCCACCCAAATGGGGTTTGGGCAAATTCTGCATGAAATTTCTAAGCAGGATGAAGAGCTGGCAAAGCACATCGTCACCACCGCACCGGATGTCACCGTTTCCACAAACCTCGGCCCCTGGGTGAACCAGCGTGGTTTGTTTGCCAAGGAAGAATTAGCCGATACGTTCAAGGCAGAACGGATCCCTTCCACCTTCAAATGGGCGTTTTCTCCGCAAGGCCAGCATATTGAGCTTGGGATTGCTGAGTCCAACTTGTTCCTGCTGCTTTCCGCATTGGGGCTGTCTCACAGCATTAACGGTCAGCGCCTGCTGCCGATTGGCACGGTCTACGATCCGTTCATTCTGCGAGCCGCAGATCAGCTCAACTACGCCTGTTATCAGGATGCCCGCTTCATGCTGGTGGCAACGCCGTCAGGTGTCACGTTGGCACCAGAAGGCGGGGCACACCAATCCATCAGCACGCCGTTGATTGGAATGGCACAGGACGGACTTGCTGCGTTTGAACCTGCCTTTGTGGATGAGCTGGCAACCATTATGCGCTTTGGGTTCGACTATATGCAGCGTGATGGTGAGGGTGATCCAGATGAACGCACCTGGCTGCGGGATCAGACTGGTGGCTCCATCTATCTGCGCCTTTCCACTCGTCCGCTGGAACAACCGCTGCGCACTTTCACACCTGAAGAAGAGCAGGATATTGTCGATGGCGCGTACTGGCTACGCAAGCCGGGGCCGAATGCGGAGATTGTGATTGCGTATACCGGCGCTGTTGCTCCTGAAGCGATCAACGCTGTTGGTCTGATGGCAGAGGATCGCCGTGATGTGGGGCTGCTTGCCATCACGTCTGCAGACCGCCTCAATGCAGGCTGGACAGCTGCACAGCGCGCGCGAGATCGCGGTGCGTTGCATGCCCGCAGTCATATTGAGCGCCTGTTTGATGATGTGCCGGATAATTGCTCGCTGATCACTGTGCTGGATGGCCACCCAGCAACGCTTGCTTGGTTGGGGGCCGTTAAAGGCAACAGTATCCGCACGCTTGGTGTGGAGCACTTTGGCCAAACGGGCACCATCGCTGATCTTTATGCGCATTACGGCATCGATACCCAGTCGATTTTGCGTGCGGCTGAAACGATTTCGACAGGCGGCAAGATTCGCTACATCAAGGCAAGTTAGGCTTGCATGGCAGAAGCGATGTGTGGTGCATTGCTTCTGCTGTTTTGATCATTGCGCTCAACGAACGCTGCCTGCTGCAAGGATTTCGCCGTGACCTTAGATTTCTCCCAGTACACGCTTGGCTATGACATCCCCGCTTTGCCTGGGATGAAGGTAGAGGACGTACAAACACCTGCGCTGATCGTGGAACTGGATGCCTTCGACCATAACCTTTTGAAGATGCGGGACGAGATCGCCAAGTACGGCGTGCGCCATCGGGCACATTGCAAAATGCACAAATCTGCTGAGATCGCGAAACTGCAGATGGAACAAGGCCATGCTTGTGGTGTGTGCTGCCAAAAGGTGAGCGAGGCCGAAGCGCTGGCAAGAACAGGCATCACGGACATCATGGTGTCCAACGAGGTTTGCGATCCTTACAAGATTGACCGTCTGGCTCAACTGCCAAAACTGGGCGCACGTATTCTCGTCTGCACGGATAACCTGCCAAACATCGCGGCCCTTTCTGAGGCTGCCGTGAAGCATGGTACGGAACTTGAAGTTCTGGTGGAGCTGGACTGCGGCGGTAGCCGCTGCGGTGTGGCGGACAGTGCTGCTGTGCTGGAGTTGGCAACTGCGATCATTAAAGCTCCGAACCTGCGTTTTGCTGGTATCCAGTCCTATCAGGGGGCGGCTCAACATGCTTATGAGTACGCGGATCGGAAGGCTCTTTTAGATACGGCGATCACCATCACCAAGGACGCGGTTGATCTGTTGGAAAGCAAGGAGATCCATTGCGATATTGTTGGTGGTGGAGGCACAGGCTCTTACCCGTTTGAGGCTGCTTCAGGTGTGTTCAACGAGCTGCAATGTGGGTCCTATCTGTTCATGGATGCGGACTATCGCCGCGTGAAAGATAAAGATGGTCAGTATCTGCCCGCCTTTGAGCATGCGCTTTTTCTGCTAACCTCAATCATGTCCACCGACATTGATGGTCAGGCTGTTTGTGATGCGGGACTGAAGGCGCACAGTATCGATTCAGGACCACCAGAGGTGTTTGAGCGTCCTGACCTGCAGAGCCTTGATTACTCAGATGAACACGGTGTTCTCAAAGATCCGCAGAACACTTTGAAAATCAACGACAAGATCAAGCTCGTGCCGGGGCATTGTGACCCGACTTGTAACCTGCACGACTGGTATGTAGGTGTACGCGGTGGTGTGGTGGAAACGCTCTGGCATGTGACTGCGCGCGGCAAGTTCTATTAGGCCCTCACCTCAGTGTTTGACAGTTTCCGGCTTCCTCTGTAGGTTGCGCGGCAAGGGTTCAGGCCCCTGCCGCTCGCAGAGCACATGCTCATGGTGAAGCCTGAAACAAGAGAGACGACATCAGCCTAAACAAGCGGGTTGGTGGCAATGCGAGCCCCATCAAATTGATCCCGCATAGTTTGAGGCTATGACATGAATGGATCTCTTCCTTCCCTTTCCGCGTTAAAAGCGCAGGCAAAGCAATTGCGTGCTGCGCTGGAAAAACGCGGCGAAACCATTTCGCACTCCCAGACACTGGAACTCATCGCCCACCAGCATGGTTATCGGGACTGGAACACCCTTTATGCCGCTGTCGGCAATCGTCCGCCCGTGCTGTATCTACGTCCCGGCGACAGAGTTCAGGGCAAGTACCTTGGTCAGCGGTTTGATGCTGAAGTTCTTGGTGTGCAGAGTTCAGTAGCAGCTTGCCGGGTGCGGTTGACTTTGCAGTTTGATGAGGCAGTGGATGTGGTGAGTTTTGACAGTTTCTCCTCCTTCCGCCACCGTGTGACCTGCACATTGAATGCAGATGGAGTGACCAGTGAGAAGACCTCTGATGGTGAGCCTCACATGGTGCTCACCGGGCTTTAGCTTTTCAAAAAAGACCGGGAGACCTGAGGCCTCCCGGGTTAAAAGAGGATGCAATCATCCCGTCAGGCGTAACTCAATGGAACGACAGCATGTCCGTTGAGTTCGCCAATCAGGAGGCGCTGGATACCGCCCACTGTGCTGAGCGTTACCTCGCCCGCATCCACACTCTCGGCACCTGTGATTGATCGGGGAAGCTTGAGATCCAGCGAGATGTCGCGCAGCCGGACTTTCTCCTGAATGACTTCAATGTTGGTGCTCTTGTTTTGGCCACGCAGCCGTGGAGTCGAGAACAAGGTATGCAGCAAATAGCGCTTGTTCTCCGGCTGGTGGCGCAGGATCACCCTGAGACCGGGCATAGGCTCATGGGTGGTGGTGACCATCGGCTCTTCCAGCAAAGAGCCAATGAGATTGCGCAGGGCCTCCAGCAAAACCACAGGCCCCTTCTGCATGTAGATAGAAAAGACGGAATGCGCGAGATAGGTGATCTGACCTTTGCTGACACCGACTGCATAGCCTGACTTTTCGCGTCGGTTCGGTGTGTGCTGGTGTCCGCAGAAATGCTTGATGGAACGTGCAAAGTACGGCTCATAGACATCTCCAAGAGACGTGCCATCGGTTACCCTGATCCGTTGAGATCCTTCATAGAGGCACACAGGTGTTTTCGGCGCATCACCAAACTCTGGGGCCGATAGAAGTGCGTAATCCACGTCAAACGGGCTGGTGCCGTAATACTCTGCGCCGATATCAAACAGGAACCCATCTTCGCCAAGGCCACTTTTGCCGGAGAGAAGAAGCTTGCCGCCACCTGCCAGATAAGCGTCCAGCTTGGCCTTGAGGTCAGCATCCACCTGCACCTCATCAGGCAGGATCAGGAGTTTGTAAGGGCTGAGATCACAGCTCCTGTCCAGAACATCAAACTGCATCTGACATTCCAGCAGCAAGCGCACAACGCCCTCGTCTCCCGGCACGTGTTTGGGCCAGGTGCGGATGGTGTAAGGATCGTTGATGGCTTCAGCAGACAAGACACCGATCTCGGCAAGGCCTTCACTGCCAGAGTGATAAGCTTCTCGATCTTCAATCAGCTTGAAAGCCTGCCCAATTCGCTCGTAGGTGGTCTGGTCAATAATGCCTGAGGGATGCAACTGATCCCCCACCGAGCTGCCTGCCCCGAAGGCCAGCATCATGGCGCTTTCCTGCTCCAGAGCATCGCCGGGTTTATACGTGCCAAACTCGCCCCAGAAGGTGTGGAACTTGCCCGTCATGCCCAGATACTTGGCGCCGATGGTTTCGGCATAGCGGGCGGAGACGGGAAAGTGCTCATAGCCCCAACCGCCTGTTGGCAGACTCTCAATTTCCAAATGACTGTCGAAACCAAGGATACGTCTGTCGCCACGGGTCACATGGCCGTGGTTGTGAAAGACTGGCAAGTCTGCATGAACACAACGTGCAGCGGCTGTTGTTCTGCGCAAAAACTCATCGCGCATATCTGCTGCATGGCGCACGAGGTGTTCGGTGTTCTGCCAATCCAGCCCTTTGGTCTTCAAAGCATCCATGCTTTGTGAGCTGAGGCTCACATACTGGTGGCAGATGTCGAGGAAGATGCCGTCGTTTTCCGGAAACAGCCGGGCCACCTCTTCAATCTGGGCGCAAAGGTAATCCAGATAGCTGGTTCCGAAGTCCAGAATGCCCCAGCTTGGTCCCTGCAGATGATCAATCCCACCCGTGGTAATCCACTTGCCGTGTTCATCCACCACGCGCCATTCCGGGTGCTCATGGCAGGCCAGCTCATCCCATGCGCAGCTCAGATAAATGGGTGTGGCAATGCCCCGGGCTTTGCAGGCATCTATCTGCCGGCGCAGCAGGTTGGTCTTGAGGTTGGGGTGTGGCTTGCCAACCTTCGTGGGATGGTAGGAATAACCGTGGTGGCATTTGGCAAAGAGGGTGATGGATTGCACGCCCGCCTTCACCAAGGTGTCGCCAAACTCGTCTTCATCAAAATGCAGCCCAATATCAGGGACGTGCGAGCCAGTATGAAAATCTAGATGCACCTGCCGCAGCAACAACGGATCATTCAGCGTTCTTCTCGTCATTATGCAAATTCCTTGGTGAGCGCGATGGTTTGTTCGTGCTCGTCAAACAGATAAATAGCTTCGGGTTTTAAGGAGACCGTCCATGGCGTACCGGGCTCGTGAAAGTGCTGCCCGTTCTCCAAAACGGAAATGTATTGCTTGTTGGGCAAGACCATGTGCGAGAGCGTCTCGCGGCCCAGTTGCTCAACAACGCTGATGGTGCCGCGCAACGTGGAAAGGCCACGTTCCCCTTCCACCACCTCGTTGGGCCGAATGCCCACACAGACTTTCTGGCCACTAGCTACAGCGTCGTGTCCCCGCCAGCGGTTTGGCAGCTCAAGCCCGACGCCATCGCCCAGTTCTAGATGCAAGCTTTGCTCGGTAACGGTTGTGATGTGGCCATGCAGGAAGTTCATCTTGGGCGTTCCGATGAAGCCAGCGACGAACTTGTTGCAAGGGTTATTGAAGAGCTCGATGGGTGTACCCACCTGCTCAATCACTCCGTCACGCATTACGACAATCTTGTCGGCCATGGTCAGCGCTTCCACCTGATCGTGAGTTACGTAGATCATGGTGGCCTTGAGCCTGTTATGCAGCTTCATCAGCTCAAGGCGCATCTGGACACGCAGCTCTGCATCCAGATTGGAGAGCGGTTCATCGAACAGGAACACATCCGGGTCTCGAACAATGGCGCGGCCAATGGCAACGCGTTGACGCTGCCCGCCGGATAGTTCCCCCGGTTTGCGTTTCAACAGTTGCTCAATCTGCAAAGTCTGTGCAACGTCCTGCACTTTCTCACGGATCAAAGCGGAAGGTTGCCGCGCCACGCGCAGGCAGAAGCCGATGTTCTGCTCTACGCTCATATGCGGGTAGAGCGCGTAGGATTGGAATACCATTGCGATGCCGCGCTTGTCGGCCTCGACATCATTGATGACACGCTCACCAATCTGGATGGTGCCATCAATGATGTTTTCAAGGCCGGCAATCAGCCTCAGGAGAGTCGATTTTCCGCAACCGCTAGGGCCGACAAGCACAACAAACTCACCGCTTTGCACGGCCAGATTGATGTCATGTAGCACGTCCACATCGCCGAAACTCTTACAGAGATTAGAAATAGTTAGCGTCGTCATTTATTTTCCCATGCCTGTAAGAGAACGAACAAAATGCTTTTGCATGGCCAGATACAGCGCAACGATGGGCAACGCTGAAAGCAGCACCGCAGCCATGATCGCCCCCCAGTCACTGGAGTACTGACCCTGAAAGGACGTCAGCCCTAGCGGCAGTGTCTTCACGTCTTTGGAGGTGAGGATCAAAAGGGCGATGAGGAACTCGTTCCAGACAAACACCACCTGAAAGATCGCAGCGCTGAGCAGAGCTGGTTTTGAGAGCGGCAACACGATGAAAAACACCGTGCGCAGCTGCGAGCATCCATCCAGCTTGGCGGCTTCCTCAAGGTCTTTGGGAAACTCCAGAAAGAACGCGTAAAGCAGGATAACCGTGAACGGGATGCCAAAGGCGATGTAAGGCAGGATCAAACCCGCCAGCGTGTTGAGCAACCCGAACCCATCCAGCAACTGGAACATGGGCACCAGCACAGCATGCAGTGGCACTGCATAAGAGGCCACGATGAGCATATAGACCCACATGCGGCCCTTGAACGGAATGCGTGCCAGAGCGTAAGCCGCCAGTGTGGAGATTGCGACGATACCTGTCACCGAGAACACGGAGGTGATCAGCGAGTTGAGGAAGTAAGTTCCAATCCCGGATGAGAACACCCGCTCAAAGTTGCCGAAGTAAAGCTCATTCGGCAGGCCGGACGGATTGGCGAAGATCTCACCACGCTTCTTGAATGCGGTGAACACCATCCAGCTGAGCGGTGTGAGAATGAACACGCAGTAGCCGCCGATGAAGATGTACATCATGAGCCGGAGCGTTTTGAAGGGCATCTTGATCATCTGTCCCTCCGGCTGGTGCGCAGTTGAATGAGACCGAGGCCGAGAGCGATCACGAGGAGGACAACCGAAACCGCGTTAGCATATCCCATCCGCCCGATGGTGAAGGCGTTCTGGACGATGTAGGAGCCCATCACCTGCGTTGAGTTGCCGGGGCCACCCGAGGTGAGAACATAAACAAGATCAAACACCTTGAAGGCGCTGATGACGGTGATGAGAACGCAAACAATCAGCACGTTGCGCAGCTCTGGCAGTGTCACGTTGAAGAAGCTGAGGATCGGCCCTGCCCCGTCCAGTTTGGCAGCTTCATAAAGCTCCCGCGGGATGCCCTGCATTGCAGCCAGCAGGATGATCATCATGAAGCCGGTGTATTGCCAGAAGCCCACGAAGATGATGGCGTAAAGGGCGATATCAGGATCGCCCAGCCAACCACGCATAGGTGTTGACCAACCCATGTTGAAGAACAGCTCTTCAATCATGCCCGTGTTTGGGTCAAACACCAGCCGCCACAACAGACCAATGGCAATGGTAGAGATCACGATGGGCATGAAGATAATCGCGCTGATCACGCTCTTCCCGCGTTTGATGCCGCGATCCAGAATGGCGGCGAGCAGCAAGCCTACACCAATCTGTAAAATGATGCCTGTGACTGCGATGATGATGTTGTTTTCAAACGCGATCCAGAACACATCGTCCTGCACGATCTCAATGTAATGAGAGAAACCAACGAACTGTTTGGTGGGCGATGTGAGCCCGAATTTGTAGAGCGAGTAAACGAGTGTTTGGATAAACGGCACGAGGATGAACAGGGCGAACAGGCTGAGGGCCGGTAACACCATGATCCATCCGAAGACGGAACTCGTGCCGAAGATGGAGGATGGAGTGGCGCGGCGGGCCGCGCTCTCCTGTTCCAGAAGTACTGTCATAGATAAGACTCTGCTGAGAGTGGAAGGGCTTAGCCCTGTTGCTCTTTTGCCTTTTGAGCGCGCGCACGGATTTCATCCATGGCTTGCTCGGGAGTCTTGGTTTCATTCAGCACTTCCTGAATGATGCTGAGGTAGTGCTCAGAAACAGACTTCTCCAATCCCACATCCAGAATAAGCACGAGACCGGCATAACTGCCTGCATCCTTGGCGATTTTGCGGAAGATCGGTGTGCCGTCTTCTTCACCCATGTGAGAGGCGTTGACTGGTAGGCGCCCAAAGTCACGAGCGCGTTTGGCCTGTGTTTCGCCGGAAACGAGGAAGTTCACGAAGGTGGAAGCGGCGTCTATATTCTTCGTTCTGGCAGAGATCTGGTAGCCTTCCAGCAAGGCGAAGTTATAGTCCTGATTGCCTTTGCCGTTTTCGGCTGCCGGGAAGCGGGCCAGGTCATATCCGCCTTCAAGACCTTCGCTGTCGAAAGTGCCAGGGCACCAGTTTCCGCAGTAGATCATAGCTGCCTGACCAGCTGCAAAAAGGCTGCGGGAGGCATCGGCTGTGGTGGCGTTTGGTGCTTTGTTGAAGCAACCAGCCTGACTGAGATCGACCAGCGTTTGCAGGGCTTCCACATAACCGGGATCGGAGAATAGTTCAGAGGCTTTGCCTTGCAGCGCATAGTCTTTGGCGACTTGTGCCTCACCTACAATCTTTTGGTTCAGCGTGGAAATGTAGTGGACACCTTTCCACTTCTCCGCATTGCCAAGTGAGATAGGCGACATGCGCGGATTGATGTCGCGGATTGCCTTACAAGAGGCTTTCAGCTCGCCAAGTGTGGTCGGCACGCTCAGGTTGTTGTCAGCAAAAAAGTTGGTGTTGTAGAACATGTATTTGGTGATCAGGTGCGTTGGTACGCCATGGATTTTTCCGTTCACGGAGAACGCATCAAACATGCCCGGTGCGATCTTTTCGCCCCACATACCTGGCAGTGCGCCAATCTCTGTCAGATCTGCCGTGAGGCCATTGCGTGAAAGCACGGCTGCATCTTCGCCAGACCAGTTGAAGAAGATGTCCGGCCCTGCATCAGAGGCCAGTGCCACCTGCAAACCTGTTTTGTAGGCATCCGTCGGAAAGGTCTCATAGTTGATTGAGATGCCGGGATGAGCCTCCTCGAAGGTGGTGATCACCTCTTCCCAGTGTTTGTTGACCGCATCAGAAGAACTGGTCAGGTTCCAGACCTTGAGTTCTGTCTCAGCACTGGCCAATGAAAATGATGAACACGCAAAAAATGAAGCCGCTGCCGCGAGCCGAATGAGTTTCATAATATCCCCCCAGACTGGCAGGTTCTCCCCCATCGAGACCCTGCGTCATGCTGGAAGTTTTCCTTTAGTTGATACCGTTGTCAACTAATTTCAACAGTTTCAACTTTGCTGCAAAGCGGCATATTTGCTCTGCACAGATCCTATGTCTTCTGAAACAAAAACACTTTCCCGTTCTTCGGCGCTTGTGAAAAAATCAGCGCAGACGCGCCACGGAATCACGCAGGATCACATCGCAAGAGACGGTCATCTTGCGGGATGAGGAAGAAATCCCGTTGTTGAGCCGCGTCAGCATCATCTCCACCAAACGCGACGCAATTACATCATGCGGCTGCGCAATTGCGGTGATGCTTGGGGTAAGCAAGCGGAAGAAATACGGGTCGTCGTAGCTGACCAGAGACAGGTCCTTTGCAACTTGCAGCCCCTGCTCCTTCATCGCTTCCAGCACGCCCATGGTCATCTCGTAGTTGACGGAGAACAGTGCGGTTGGCGGTTCGTCCAACGCCATCAACTGCTGAAGTGCGAAGTAGCCATCTGATAGCCGCCACGACCCTTCGCAGACGTATTCTTCTATGACCTGAAGGCCTGCTTCTTCCATAGCATCACAGAACCCCTGATAACGCCCGCGGGAAGAGGATTGCAGATCACTGGCCTTGATGATCGCGATGCGTTCATGTCCCATCTCGATCATATGCTGAACGGCTCGCTTGGAGGCTTCGCGGTTGTTCACCAGTACTCGGTCAATATCAATGCCGGTGGCTTCATCGTTGAACAGGACGATCGGCTTTTGTAGGGAGCGCAGTTGATCCAGTGAGATGGTGTTGTTGAACGTGCCGCTCATCACCACCCCATCAAACTTGCGGGCCGTCATGATGGACATAAGGTTGTCCAACTCGCCCGGTTCGTTCTTCAGGTGATAGGTGGTGACCTGATAGCCGTGGTCAAAAAACTGGGTGATGACATTGGAGAGCACCTGCGTGTGGAACTCGTCAAAGCCATCCATCACCACGGCAACGGTCTTAGTGACATCGGTCTTCATGGCCTGCGCGAAGGTGTTGGTCTGGTAGCCCAGTTCCTTGATCGCTTCGCGAATGCGCAACTCGTTGGTCTTGCGGACCTCGCGCCCATTGATGAAACGGGACACCGTGCCAACGGCCACACCGGCACGTTCGGCCACATCCACAATGGTGGCTGTCTGACGGTCGTCTCTCGTTTCGCTCATCCGGTCCTCTTGGTGTGCTGTTGCAAGCACCGGAGCTTGCATGAGTTTGCTATCCAGCACAACCACCCTGTGTATCAAGAGGCCTCAACCGCAAAATGACCGTCTACCCAAAACTCCTGCTTGAACACATGGGTGTAATTAAACTATACTGTGATACTCATATTTAAATTGCTGGCGGAGTGAGATGCCGCCAGAGGCACGGAAGAGGCGCTACCCATGGATGTTGGGGCAAATGATGTTTATCTGGAACGCCAACCAGAAAGACTGGTTCTGGAAGGTTATCGTCGGTGGTCTTCCGGCTTTGAAACCGGTTCCATCGCGCCTTGGGAAATGGCTTGGGATTTGTACAGCGAAGCTCTTGGACATCAGGATGCTGGCGTCGCTCTGGCAAGCCTCTCCCAATATGTGCGCACACTGAAACGCTGTGCCGCCTGCCCGCTTCGGTGCTATCCCTACGATTCTCAGCATCTTTGTGTCGAAGAATGCCTGACGATGGGTCTGATTGCTGGGCTCCAGCACGATACGGACACAGCAAAATTCTGCCTGCAACACATCACCTGCCCTCAGCGCTGCGAGGAAGTTGAACAAGCCGCCGCAAACTTTGCCGAAACCCTCAAAAACCTCGGCCAGGTCATGCTGCCTGTGCCATCACATGTGCTGACGGATATCGTGAAAAAGGGTTCTGGTGGTATCGCTCATTAGGTCGACTGGCTGAGCTTTTCAAAAGTTGGACGATGATCAGAATCGTCTAAATACGATTTGCTATTGAATGAGGACGCTCTGTTTCAGATGCGTCCTTTTTTGCTTTTTGTGCCTGTCTGTTGTCTCAACTTTCTTTACTCAACATACTTATCTGATATTTCACAGGTTTCCTTCTAGGTGCGCTGCGATAAATCAGGGGTTGTGCACAGCCGGGATTTACAAGCGGAAAATCATGTTTCTAAAATTGGTCTGACGTCTGATGGCAGACAAAACGAAACGAACATCTGTGCGGAGCCCAACTTGCCAAGCCCATCCAATAATAAAATTCGGCCAATCAAGACCGAGGACAGAAGCAATGCGATCCTGCAATCGCTGACAGACTTCATCGTGGAGGAAGGCTTGCAGCCCGGTGACAGACTGCCCACGGAACGAGAGCTGATGAACGGCCTGAAGGTTGGCCGCTCGTCCATTCGTGAGGTGATCCGTCATTTGCAAGCACTGGGTATTGTTGAGATCCGTCGTGGGTCCGGCACTTACCTGAAGCGCCCACTTTCAGAGAAAACGGTTTATCTGCCGCTGTCCATTGCCACTAAACGGGATGGCCTGTTGCAGACGCTGGAAGTGCGCCGGGCGTTGGAGGTGGAAGCCTCCATTCTGGCAGCACAGCGGGCAACACCTGATGAGATCGAAGAGATGCGCACCAAGCTGGAGCACATGGAAGCGGTCCATCACCTTAATGGCACAGCCGGCCCTGAGGACCTTGAATTTCACCTCTCCATCTACCGTGCAGCAGGAAACCCGCTGTTTGAGCAACTGTTGCAGCAGATGCGCGAGTCTTTTGAGAGCTTTTTTGAGATGCCGTTCGACCGCAAGGATTTTGCCGGACGGTCTTTTCCATTTCACCGACAATTATTTGACGCCATCGCCAGTGGAGACACGGAGAAGGCCCGCAAACATACCTTGGAAATTTTGAGTGTGGTAGAAGAAGATATTGTGCAGATGGCACAGGAAACGGACCTAGTATGATCGATCTGTGGGGGGAGGACACAGCAACAGTTGTCGCGCATGACGAAGCATCCTTTGCGGATGCAGTGGTGCCGCCGATTTTCCAGAACTCGCTTTTCACGTTCTCCTCCTATCAGGAGATGTGTGACACCTTCGCGGGCAAGATCAACCGTCCGGTTTACACCCGTGGCATCAACCCAACTGTGCGGGCGTTTGAGGAGAAAATCGCAAAGCTGGAGGGCTCTGAAGATGCTCTCGCGCTTTCCAGCGGAATGGCTGCTATTTCTTCTGCCATCTTGTCGGTGGTGAAACCCGGAGACCGGATCCTTTCCGTCAAACATGTTTATCCGGATACCTTCCGCTTTTTCGAGATTTTCCTGCGCAAGTTCGGTGTCAGTGTCGATTATATCGACGGCAGCAATCTGGCGACCGTTGAAGCCGCCCTGCCCGGCCACTCCCTATTTTATCTCGAAAGCCCGACAAGCTGGATCATGGAGGCCCACGATGTGAAGGCACTGTGTGAGCGTGCCAAAGAGGCCGGTGTTACCACGATCATCGACAACAGCTGGGCTTCGCCGATCTTCCAAAACCCGATTAAACTGGGCTGTGATATCGTGGTGCATTCGGCCTCTAAGTACATCAGCGGCCATAGTGATGTGGTGGCCGGTGTGATCGCCACATCCGCAGAGCGCGTTGCGCAGATCCGTGGGGAAGTGACCCAGTATCTGGGTAGCAAGTTGTCACCGTTTGAGGCTTGGCTGCTCCTGCGTGGTTTACGGACCTTGCCGCTACGCATGAAAGCCCATGAGCAGGCAGGTATGGAGATCGCTAAAAGACTGGCGGAACATCCTGCGGTTAAAACGGTTTTCCATCCGGCGTTCCAGAACAAGGCTCACCCGGGTCTGCGTGGAACCTCCGGTCTCTTTTCAATCGAGCTGGCTGAAAATGTCAGCGTCGAAGCGCTTTGTAACCACCTGAAAATTTTCAAAATCGGTGTGAGTTGGGGTGGGCATGAAAGCCTGATTTGCCCTGCACAGGCCTCTCTTATCCAGTCGGGAGGACCGAACTCTACCGCATTCTTTGGCGTGTCACCGCACGTCGTTCGCCTGAATGTCGGCCTTGAAGACCCTGAGGATCTCTGGGGGGACCTCCAAGAAGCGTTGGGAGCCGCATCAGAATAACATTGCTAGAGGAGAGGCAATTATGAGTTTGAAGAAGTTATTGGCTGCAAGTCTTGTGGCAACAGCTATTGCAGGTCCGGCAGTTGCTGAAACCAACCTTCAGCTGGTGGAAGTGATCACGAGCCCGGAACGTACCAAGGTTTTGCAGGGTATCGTTTCTGAGTTTGAAGCAGAAAACCCGGGCACCAAAGTTGAAATCATCTCGTTGCCATGGGGGCAGGCATTCGAGAAGTTCGCGACCATGGTCTCTGCTGGCCAGACACCGGATGTGGTTGAAATGCCAGACACATGGGCTGCGCTTTACGCCAATAACGGCGCTCTGGAAAGCCTCGAGCCTTACCTCACAAGCTGGGACGGCACAGACAAGCTGAATGCCCGCACCATTGAGATGGCCCGCAGTGGCACCGGCACCGCTTACATGCTGCCTTACGGCTTCTATCTGCGCGCTATGTTCTATAACAAGAAGCTCTTCAAGGAAGCTGGTGTTGAGAAGCCACCGTTGACATTGGATGACTTCCGTGAGGCTGCTGAGAAGGTTTCTGCACTGCCAGGTAAATACGGTTTCTGTCTGCGCGGCGGTTCGGGTGGTCTGAATGGTTGGGCGGTGTTCGGTGCGACAACGGCTGGCACTGATCAGTTCTTCGATGAAGAAGGCAACAGCATCATGTCCACCGAGGCGTGGATCAAAGGTGCGCAGTTCATGGTGGATCTTTATCAGGATGGCCTTGCACCAAAAGACAGCCTGAACTGGGGCTTCAACGAAATCGTGGCTGGTTTCTACTCCGGCACCTGCGCCATGTTGGATCAGGATCCAGATGCTTTGATTGGTATTGCGCAGCGCATGGACCCGAACGACTTTGGCGTAACCACCATGCCAAAAGGGCCAAATGGCAAAGCTTATCCAACCATCGGATACGCAGGCTGGTCCATGTTCTCTGACAGTGAGCACAAAGACGCCTCGTGGAAGCTGATCGCGAAGCTGCAGAGCCGTGATGCGAACCTTGAATGGTCCAAGCGTGTTGGTACTCTGCCAATCTACAAGGATGCTGAGAGCGATCCGCACTACAACACCCCGCAGTTTGCTGGTTGGTTTGAAGAGCTGTCCGATCCGGACGTACACCCGCTGACCATGCCAACTCACCTTGAAGAGTTTGCGTTCTTCAAAGACTCCATGTCCATCCGTACCAGTCAGGAAGCTCTGCTGGGCCGCAAATCTGCGGAAGAGCTGGGCAAAGAGTGGGGGGATTACCTCTCTGCAGCACAGAAAAAGTGGCTGGCTAAACAGTGATGACAGCTGCTATAGACCTTGGAGCACACCCTGCCAATCGGCAGGGTGTGACCTCCCGCAGATTCCTATCCCGACTTGAGCCCTACTTTTACGCCAGCCCGGCCATTGTGCTGTTGGTGACGGTGATGATGGTGCCGCTGGTGGTTGGCCTGACGTATACGGTCAGAGACATCCGCATCCTAAACCCGTTCAGCGGCGGCTATGTGGGCTTTGCGCATTTTGAAGCGGTCTGGCACGACCAGAACTTCCATAATGCGCTTTTCAATACCTTTTGGTGGACAGTTACGTCGCTGTTCTTTCAATTCTTTCTGGGGTTGACGCTCGCTCTCTTGCTCAATCGCACTTTTCCCGGGCGACGCATCATCCAGTCTCTTGTGTTCCTGCCATGGGCCGTGCCTGCGTTTTTGTCGGGCCTTAATTGGGCGTGGATGTTTAATCCGGTCATCAGTCCCCTGCCCCATTGGTTGTTTGCGCTTGGCATCCTGAGCGAGCCGACAAATATCCTGTCGGATCCTGATCTGGCCATGTGGGGACCGATTGTTGCCAACATCTGGTTCGGCATACCGTTTTTTGCCATCACCTTGCTCGCAGCGCTTCAATCCATTCCAGGTGAGATTTATGAGGCGGCTTCCATTGATGGCGCGAGCCGCAGGCAGCAGTTTGTCAGTATCACGCTGCCGTTTCTTGCGCCGACCATCGCGATTACGCTGATGCTGCGCACCATCTGGATCGCCAACTTTGCTGATCTGATCATCGTTATGACCAATGGTGGCCCGGCGGATTCAACGCAGATTGTCTCCAGCTACATCTTCACGCAGGCCTTCCGCCGTCTGGACTTTGGCTATGCCTCCGCGATCGCGGCTGTACTGCTGGTTCTGCTGCTGGCTTATGCGGTCTCCATCATCTTCATCAGACGCAGTCTGCTGCGCGAAGCCTGAGGCTCTGTTATGGCATACTATGCAAAATCAAAGGGCCAACGGGTGGTGGATTGGAGTGTCCATTACGGCCTGCTCGCTTGTTTTCTGTTCTTTGCCCTGTTCCCGCTCTTCTGGCTGTTCAAGGTGGCTGTGACACCCACGAACCTGCTCTATTCTGAAGGCATCCGCATGTGGCCCTCTGAAACCACATGGGCGAACTTCGCGCAGGTGATGACGGATACGGACTTCCCGCAGTTCTTCATCAACTCGGCTATTGTGTCTGGCGCAACGGCTCTCATTTCCACGCTGATTGCGGCAGCTGCGGGCTACTCATTCTCGCGGTTCCAGTATCGCGGCAAGGCCATCATTATCGTGCTGATGCTGATCACCCAGATGTTCCCGCTGGTGATGCTGATTGCACCGATCTTCCGTATTCTCACACCACTGGGGCTGACGGATAGTCTGCTTGGGCTTGTTGTGGTCTACACGGCCTTCAATGTTCCTTTTGCGACCTTTCTGATGCAGTCGTTTTTTGATGGCATTCCCAAAGACCTTGAAGAAGCAGCCATGATTGATGGCAATACGCGTTTTGGGGCGCTGGTGAAGATCATCTTCCCGCTCACCCTGCCGGGTATTGCAGCCACACTTGGCTTTGTGTTCACCGCGGCGTGGAGTGAATTGCTCTTTGCGCTCATGCTGGTCAGCAGTCCGGATGCTGTCACCTTCCCTGTTGGTCTGCTGACGTTCATCTCCAAGTTCTCTGTCGATTTCGGGCAGATGATGGCAGCGGGTTTCCTGGCGCTCATTCCGGCAGCAATCTTCTTCTTCCTCATCCAGCGTTATCTGGTGCAGGGTCTTACCGCCGGTGCGGTCAAAGGATAACGAGGTACTCTATGGCTTCTATTCAAATCACCGAGGCAACCAAATCCTACGGCAACACTGCCGTACTGCATGGAATTGATCTGAACATTCAGGATGGCGAGTTCATTGTGCTGGTAGGCCCGTCCGGCTGCGGAAAATCCACTTTGCTGCGCATGATTGCAGGGCTTGAAGAAGTGACGTCTGGCTCAATCTCCATCAACGAGCGGATCATCAATGATCTGCCGCCGCGCGATCGGGATATCGCCATGGTGTTCCAGTCCTACGCGCTCTACCCGCATATGAGCGTGGAAGAGAACATCAGCTACGCGATGACCCTTCGCAAGTCGCCAAAGGAGAAGATTGCAAGTGCGGTCAATGGGGTCTCCAACATCCTCGGCCTGAATGGTCTGTTGGAACGCCGCCCGAAAGCACTCTCCGGAGGTCAGCGGCAGCGTGTTGCTATGGGGCGGGCGATTGTGCGTGATCCGCAGGCATTTTTGTTTGATGAACCGCTCTCCAATCTGGACGCACGCCTTCGCGAGCAAATGCGGTCTGAAATCCGCAAGCTGCACCGCAAGCTGAAAGCGACCTCCATCTATGTGACCCATGACCAGATTGAAGCCATGACCATGGCCGACAGAATCGTGGCCATGCACGATGGCTATATCCAGCAAGTGGGCACACCGCTGGAAATCTACGATAAGCCAGCAAATGTTTTTGTTGCCTCTTTCATCGGGTCTCCGGCCATGAACTTTATTCAGGGCACCGCCACAGCTTCTGGTGACGGTTATCATCTGCAAACGGAAGAAAACCATCAGATTATTCTGCCGGAAAGTGCGGGTTTGAAGGACCAGATGGACATCATGCTGGGTGTGCGGCCTGAGCATCTGATGATCACGGAGGAAGGCCCGGCAACCCTTCCCGCAACAGTAGATCTGATTGAGCCCATGGGGCTTTCCACGCTGGTTCATGTGCGTGTTGGTCAGCACAGCCTTAAAATCTTCACACTCGACCGGCCTGATATCGCTGAAGGCACGCAAGTGCACGTGTCTTACGTGAAAGAAAAACTGCATATGTTTGATGCTCGAACGGAAATGCGGCTGGAGTCTCCCGTATAAGTTCCCCGAACTGGTTCGTTGTTTCGACAACGAACCACCTTTCTGGACTCAGGGTTTTCACGTTCTTCTGGGGCAACCTAAACTGGTATAAACACTGCCTGATATATAACCAGTGCAGAAGGAAGTGCTCTGAATGCCGTCGATCAGTCTGGCCGTTGTTGGTTTGGGAATGGCCGCAAAACCACATCTCGAAGCGCTTGATCTTTTGAGAAATCACGTCGAGGTTGCTGGCCTTTACAATCGAACCAAAGCCAAGGCTGAGGCCGTTGCTGAAAAGTACGGCTGGACGTGTTTCGATAGCCCCGAAGAGATCGCAGGCGATCCGGAGATCGATGCCGTCCTTCTGCTGACACCGCCAGACCAACGGCATGATCTGGTGGAGCTATTCTCCAACGCTGGCAAGCACATCCTGACAGAAAAGCCACTGGAACGAACTTATGAGGCTGCGGCTGAACTGGTGGAGCTCTGTGACTACGCAGGCATAAAGTACGGCGTTGTGTTTCAACACAGGTTCCGCGAAGGGGCAAAGCAGCTCAGAGCGCTGCTTTCTGAAGGTGCTTTGGGCGACATTCATCTGGTGCGCGCAAACATTCCGTGGTGGCGGGATCAGGCTTATTATGATCAGGCAGGCCGGGGCACTTATGAAAGAGACGGTGGCGGCGTGCTCATTACGCAAGCAATCCATGTGCTGGACCTGATGCTCAGCCTGACTGGACCGGCCAAATCCGTTCAGGCTCTTTGTGCCACGACCGGTGCGCACAAGATGGAAGCGGAAGACTTTGCCACTGCGGGTGTTGAGTTCCACAGTGGTGCGGTCGGTTCCATCATGGCGACCACTGCGACCTATCCGGATGCAAAAGAGACACTGGTGTTTGATGGCTCCAAGGCTTCTGCGCATCTGGAAGGCAGCAAGCTGACGGTGACCTATCGTGATGGCTCTATCGATGTGTTTGGCGGGCGCAATGGTTCGAAGGATGGCACAGGCGGTGGTGCAAACCCTATGGCGTTTCCGTGTGACTGGCACCGGGATCTGATCGACGATTTTGCGCTCTCCATCATTGAACATCGCGACCCGAAAGTGACAGGTCATGATGCTCTAATGGTCCATGCGTTGATCGAAGCGATCGAGACTTCTTCGCGCACTGGCACACGCGCAGATGTGCGGGAAGCTGAACCTTCCAAAGCCTACATCTGAGGCACTTTCAAAGCATGTAGAAAGAAAAAGAGCAGGAGGCCGGACGAGGGCTCTCCTGCTCGGGTATTAGGCATCATCCGTGGGAGGTTTTAGCCTAAAATCTTTAACTGGCTAACTAGGCTTTTGCCCGTTTGCGCTGGCGGTATTGGTCCGCAACCACTGCAGCTACAATGATACCACCTTTCACGATGTCTTGGATGTAAGCATCAATACCAAGGAAGGTGAAACCACTCATCATTGTACCCAGAATAATGGTGCCAATAACGGTGCCTGTGATGCGACCGACGCCGCCTGCAAGACTTGTTCCGCCAATAACAGCTGCAGCGATGGCGTCAAGCTCATATGCAAGGCCCATACCTGCCTGTCCACTACCAGCACGCGCTGCGGCTACAACACCACCCAGACCAGCCAGCAGACCAGCAAGGGTGTACACTTTGATCAGGTGACGACCAACGTTGATGCCGGACACTTTTGCAGCCTGAACGTTTGCACCGGTTGCGTAGGTGAACTTGCCGTAACGGGTGAAGCGCAAGGCTATGTGGAAGATCACCGCAGCCATCAGGAAGATGATCACTGGAATGGTACCGGAACCGAGCCACATATATTCTTCAGAAAGCAGGCTGATTGGCTGGCCCTTGGTGTAGTAGCGTGCCAGACCGCGTGCAGTTACCATCATGCCCAGAGTTGCGATAAACGGAGGGATGGCCGTGTAGGCTATGAGCGACCCGTTTATGAACCCGGCTAAGGCCCCGACGGCGATACCTGCGAACACTGGTACGAGGAACGGCATATCCGTGAACATCGGGAAGACAGCACGGGCATAGTCGGAGGTTTGCGCAAAACTGGCCGCCACCATGGCCGAGAGTGCAAGCACCGAACCTGAGGACAGGTCAATACCGCCGGTGATGATCACCTGTGTTACGCCAATGGCCAGAAGGCCGATGATGGAAACCTGCAGAACCATGATCAGCAGGCGCTGTGGGTTAAACAGGAAGGTATCGCCCTTCACAATCCAGCCCAGTACTTCAAAAAAGACTGCAATGCCGATCAGAACGAGGAAGATGTTGGCCTCGACCGGCAGTTTTCTAGCTGGAGCGTTGTTCTCAGCTACGTCTGTTGCATTTGCCATCTGGCAAGTCCTTTCAATCTCTGCGTCGGGCGCTTAAAGCTGCCGCGCATGAAAATTCTTAGTTGGAAGCAAGGCGCATAACGCTGACCTGATCTGCTTCAGCTCGGTCCAGAATTCCGGTGACATGTCCTTCGTGCATCACCATCACGCGGTCACTCATGCCCAGCACCTCCGGCATCTCGGAGGAGATCATGAGAACAGCAACGCCCTCACCTGCCAGTTTGGTAATGAGCTTATGGATTTCAGCCTTCGCGCCCACGTCGATGCCGCGGGTTGGCTCATCCAGAATGAGAATGCGGGGTTTGGTCAGCAGCCAGCGACCGATCAGAACCTTCTGCTGGTTGCCACCAGACAGGTTCTCGATGCGCTCGTTCATGCCCGGCGTTTTCACACGAAGTGCGTCACTCATCTCCTTGCAGAGCTTGGAAACAGTGCTCTCAGCGACAAAGCCGCCTTTCACGTGATCCTGACTGAGCAAAGCGATCTGCATGTTCTCCTGAATGTCGAGCATCAGGAACAGACCAGTGTCTTTACGGTCTTCAGTCAGCAGCGCCATGCCATGATCCATGGCTTCAGCCGGTGTTTTGATCTCAACCGTCTCGCCAAACACATCGATGGTGCCAGCGGTGGCTGGTGTCACGCCGTAGATGGTCTCTGCCACGTTGGTGCGGCCTGAGCCCACCAGACCGGCAACGCCGAGGATTTCGCCTGCCCGCAGATCAAAGCTCACGTTCTCGAACACACCGTCTAGACACAGGTCCTTTACAGAGAGAACCACGTCCCCGATTGGCACTTCCTCTTTCGGGAACATCTGGGTGATCTCGCGGCCCACCATCATGCGGATAAGCTGGTCGCTGTCCAGATTGCTGGCCAGATCGGTACCGATGTACTTGCCATCGCGGAAGACGGACACGTCATCTGCAATCTCAAAAACCTCGTCCATCTTATGGGTGATGTAGACGATGCCTTTTCCGTCAGCCTTCAGGCTGGCAATGATCTGGAAGAGGTGTTCAACTTCACGGTCTGTCAGGGCCGAGGTTGGCTCGTCCATGATCAGAACATCGGATTCATAGGAAATTGCTTTTGCAATCTCGACCATCTGCCGGTTGGCGATGGAAAGGTCACGAACTTCAGTTTCCGGATCCAGACTGATGTTCAGTCGGTCAAACAGCTTCTGGGTGTTCTCACGCAGGGCTTTGTGGTCAACAAACCCAAGCTTGGTGAGTGGCTCCCGGCGGATCCAGATGTTTTCGGCGATGGTCATGAACGGCATCAGGTTGAGTTCCTGGTGGATCATGGCAACGCCTTGCTCCAGAGCATCCAGCGGCGTGTGCATTTGCACCTGCTTGCCACCCAGACGGACCTCGCCTCGATCTGGCTGGTAGATGCCTGCAATGATTTTCATCAGGGTGGATTTACCCGCCCCGTTTTCTCCCATGAGGGCATGAACTGTGCCGGGTCGGATACGCAGGTTCACATCATCCAGTGCAACAACACCGGGGAACTCCTTGCGCACACTATCGACTTCTAGCAGGTACTTTTGTTGGGCTGCGGCACCCTTATTCTCACGTACCGCTTCTTGTGTGCTTAAACTCACAGTCCGTGAACTCCATTTTTCTGCTGGCAGTGTGAGGGGCTCCCGGGTGCCTGGCCCGGAAGCTTGATCACTTGGTGCCTGCGCGCGGTCCTCTCGTTTGCCTGAGTTTGTCAGGCGGACGGCGCTGCAAGGCAAAAGCGGAAGACTGTCAAAGCCTTCCGCTCAACTGCTTACTTGTCGAGGTACTCGCCAAGGTTAGCTTTGTTCACCAGCTTGAATGGGATCCAAACAATGGTGTCTACTTTTTCGCCGCGAGCCAGCTTCAGAGCAGCTTTAACGGAACCTGCGCCCTGGCCTTTAGCGTCCTGGAACACGGTTGCGAACAGCTGACCAGCTTTCATGGAAGCAAGAGCGTCCGGAGTAGCGTCAACACCTGCAACTGCGATGTCGCTTGCTGCGATGCCAGCCTGCTTCATCGCGATCAGAGCGCCCAGAGCCATTTCGTCGTTGTTAGCTGCAACAGCGTCGATTTTGGTGCCGGAAACGATCCAGTTGTTCATCAGGTCGATTGCTTCTGCGCGCTGGAAGTCAGCGGTCTGCTCTTCAACAACCTTGATGTCTGGATAGTTGCCCAGAACTTCCTTCACGCCCTGTGTACGGCCACGGGTACCGTTGGAAGCCAGTTCGCCAAGCATGATAGCAACGTTACCCTTGCCACCCATCTGCTTTGCCAGTTCTTCCATCTGCAAACGTCCGGCAACAACTTCATCAGAGCCCACGAACACAACCTTTTCAGGCAGTTCTTTGTCTTCTGGCTTACGGTTTACGTAAACGAGTGGGATACCGGCGCTGTTGGCCAGTTTGGTGATGCGTGGTGTTGCGGAAGTATCAGCCGGGTTTACGATGATTGCGTCAACGCCCTGTGCAACGAAGTTCTGCACCTGGTCGATCTGCTTGCCGATGTCACCGCGTGCGTCTTCAAACTGAATTTCAACGCCGTTGGACTTGGCTGCTTCTTCACCCATTGCGTTACGCAGAATGGTCAAGAAGTTATCATCAAAATAAGCCATTGAAACGCCGATGTTCTCAGCCATGACGCTGGTTGTCATCATTGCCGATGCAGCAAGAGCCAGTAGAGTACGTTTCATTACTTCCTCCTCCGTGCCTTAGGTGGCACTTCTCCCAAGATTATGCTGGCGCAAGTCCCCACCTGCGCCAATTAATTTAGCGAAATCAGTCGCCTGGATACTCAGGCAGCGTTGGCTGCCTGCAATTCTTTTTTCAGGAAATCAAAGCTTGCCTGCGTGGCGTCCACCACGTTTTCAAGGGCATGCACAACTGGAGAAAATGGCTCCAGAGACACGTGGCCCGTATACCCGTTTGCAAGCATGGTTTTGATCTGGGCAGCGTTGCCCAGACGGTCCGCTTCACCCACCAGAAGACGGTGGTCATCCAGCATTTCAGCGATGGAAAGAGCTGGATCTTCCACGCCGGAAATGTGCATGAGACCTGTCTGGTCAGCGAAGAATTCGGTTTCTTCAGCAAGGTGATGATGGAATGTGTCATGCACCAGCTTGAACACGCCCTCACCGTCCACATCGCGGATCGCTGCTACAGCATCCGCCTTGCGGCGCAAGGAGCACTGCGGGAAGCCGAGAGGCTCAACCAGACCGGTTACACCGGCGGTTTCCAGCAGAGGCTTGAGTTCTTTCAGCGACTGGCGCAGGTTCGCTGCCAGTTCATCATCGCTTTTGCCATAGTCATGGTCGTTGACCGGACACATGACGAGGGCCTTGGAGCCACAACGCTCAGCAAAGCCGATCAGTTCGTTTGCTTCAGCAAGGCGAACCTCTGACCACTCGTTGAACCGTTGAAGTGCATTGATGCTGATGATTTCGACACCGTGCTTAACAGCCAGTGCCTTGACGTCTTCCGCTGGCGTGTTCAGTTCGAACGGATTGCCAGCAATGTCATTGCGGATTTCTACGGCATTGATCCCCATGGAAGCTGCCATTCCAAAAAACGCGTCCAACGTCATTTGAGGTGCCAGCATGTGGTTCAATGCGAAGTTGATGTTTCCCGACAAACGACTTCTCCCAATGTCCGATGTATAAACATCAATTTGATCTGCTAAAGATGATATGTAAGTAATGGTACCTGTCAATTTAGAGTCTGAAATTACTGATAAAATCGGATTCAGAGAACGAATATTCCATGAATTCAATATTTTGGAAGGTTTGCTCTCCCGAAGTCAAAATGTGAATTTCGGCGTAAAGATTGATGTGTTTGATGGCTTAACAATCAAAGGTGATATATATGAGGCGGGGCAGCTGGCAGAATCCGAGCGTGTTGGACATCGCAAACAAGGCAGGAGTTTCGACCGCGACAGTTGACCGTGTCCTCAATAAACGGGGTGGTGTTTCCAAGAGGAAGGTGGAGCTGGTTCATAAGGCTCTGAACGAGCTGCGTGCGCCGGAAGAGGTTGTCTCAGAAACAGTTTCTCCGATAACGGTTGGACTGCTGGTGGATTCCGGAACGAGCTTCATTGAGGAGCTTCTGGAGCTGGTGGAACGCCGCTATGGGGATGACCCGAATGTGCGCTTCAAGTGCTTCACATCCCACACCAAAGACTTTGAACCGAGTGTGTTTTCCGAGCAGATGATTGCCTGGGCGCGCAAGTATGACGGCATCATCATCGCCGTGCGCGAACACCCTGCGATCACCCGCGCTATTGAAGAAATCAGCGAAAATGGAACGCCTGTTATATGCCTGACCACGGACCAGGAGAGCCCTAAACACCTTGGTTACGTTGGGATGGATCAGATTGCAGCCGGTCTTTGCGCCGCGCAGTTGCTTGGTAAACTTTCAGGTGACCGGTCTGGCGAAATCTTCCTTGCGACCAGCGCACACTACCGCTGTCAGGAGGGGCGTGAGACCGGGTTCCGCCGCCTGTTACGCAAGGAGTACCCGAACCTCACCATCTCAGAAATCATCAACTCCAATGATGATGCGGAGACGGTTTACAAGCTTTTCAAAAGCAGACTGGATGAAGGGGCCAAACCGCTTGGCGTCTATAACGTGGCTGGCGGAAACACGGGCATTGCCAAGGCGATCCGTGAGCTGGGTTTACCGATCGCCTTTATTGGCCACGAGCTCAATGAGAACTCCCGCAGGCTGCTGGAGAATGGCCAGATGGACTTCGTAATCACCCATGATATGGAAACTGAGCTCAAGCGCTGTATTAAGCTCATTAGGCGGCAAAAAGATTTTCCTGATGGAAATCAACCAGAATACGAACTTTTACCGCCTGTTTTGAAGACACGCTTCAATATCTGATGGAATTTTTATGCAGACATTTGGATGAATTGAGCCAATATTCCAATCTATGAAATAAATATTCCATGACTATTGGTCTTCAGAAAGCGCAGAATTTCGCCAAAATACCTTAGGTATTCAATCTTAAGGGTTCTGCCGAAGCTGTTCAGGTGGTCGCATCATGTCAGGGCAACTGGCAAAGTGCGATCCGTAGTAGCGCTATACGTAATAACTCTGATGTTATTCACATCAAAAATGAGACGTCCGCTCAGTCAGTTTAGCCCTGACATGTGAGGAACGGATGTGTTTGCAGCGATCGCGCATGGGGTCAGAGAGCCGAAATCGCCTCTCTTTTTAAAAGAAGGAAGCTCCAGATGGATTCGCAGGTTCAATCTCTCCTTCAGATACACTTTGCGAGGCTGTCACTGGTCCCTCCTTCAACACGTGCGCCCCTCATTTCTCACCGATTGCAAACAGCTCCTCTTATTCCTTAGGCTCATTCATCAATGATATGACGTTTACGTCATGGACTCTCTTTTCCTTATTTGCTAAACGTTCAACAATTAACTTGAGTGAATGTTGGCTGGCTTTGGAAAAGAAAAAGACACAGGCAGAACGGCGTGAGGAATCTGAACGCAAGCTCTTTGATGCGCTGGTGACCATCATCAATGAGGACGGCATTCAGATGGCGACTTGCGAGAGCATTGGTCTGAAAGCCGGATACAGTCGCGGCCTCACCATTCAGCGGCTTGGCAAAAAAGACGAGATGTTCGTTAAGCTGATCGACCGCATGGTGAGCGAAACGGAGGAGCACATCACCAGCCAGATACCGGCGGAGACAGATGCCAGAGAAGCGATCCGGCGGTACATCGACATTCACTTTGATGATTTGCAGAACAAGCCCAGTTATCAGGCCTACTTTGCGCTGATGGCGGGCAGTGTCACAGACTATGCCCTCTTGGGAGATGCGGTGACGCGTGCGCATGATTTCGTCAAACGCTTGCTTGTCTCTTATCTGGAGCGCGGCAAGGCGGAAGGTGCGTTTCCAAAAGATCTGGATTCCGGCATTCAGGCCGTTTCCATCGGAAGTTATTTGCTTGGGGTCGCGCTGCAGCAAAAGCTGCATCCGAGCCTCGATATTACTCTGCTGAAACCGGCAGCGTATTCATTGATACCATCATTGCCTGAATAATAATAAGCGCCACCACGAGCGCACCATGAGGAGAACAGGCTTCATATTTTAAAACACAGCGCACACCGCGCTGATCAACCTATGACTTGGGAGGGGAATATGGTTGGAACACATACTGGAGTACCGGCAGGTGCCATGAATTTTGATATGCTCGTGAACCATCTGCAGAAGGTGGACACTGGCATTCCATTGTTTAAAGACCTTGGCGGTCGTGCCTTCAGCAACCCGCAGTTTGCCACGCGCACGCGCCAGTTTGCCAAAGGTCTGCAAGACATGGGCCTTGAGCCCGGTGCCCGCGTTGCCATTCTCAGCCTCAACTCAGTTGAGTATGTGGAAGCCATGATCGGCACCATGATTGCAGGCATGATCTCCGTTCCACTCAACATCCGCTGGTCCGCTGAAGAGATGCTCTATGCCATCGGCCATTCCAGCATGTCCGCGATCATTTATGATGACACCTTCACGCCCATGGTCGCTGCGATTAAAGAGCGTGCCGACAGCCTGAAGCATTTCATTCATGTGGGAGAGAAAGAACAGCCGGAGGGCACCAGAGCCTATGCCGACTGCCTGAGTGAGCCGATTGCGCTGGAACTGGGCCGCGATGTAGAGACCGAGTGCTTCATGAGCTACACCGGCGGCACGACTGGGTTCTCGAAAGGCGTGGTGCACACCCACAAATCCATGCTGGCCAGTGCGAACATCGTGGCGGCGAATGGTGTTCCTTATCATGATCGCTTGGCGATGATGGTGATGCCGCTGTTCCACCTGTCCGGCTACGGCCTGCTGCTCGCCCGTCTCATCCAGAACAAGCCATCCCTGATCGTGCCCATGTTCCGCCCGGATATTGTGGTGGCTGCAGTTAAGGCGTTTGAGGTGTCGTCGTTCCTCATGGCGCCTGCCATGTTCCAGATGCTGATCCATTCGCCGGAGTTTAAATCCGAGGACTTCTTGCGTGTGGCGCAGATCGTCTACGGGGCCTCTCCGATCTCGGAAGGTCTGCTGAAGCTGGTGCAGGAGAAGTTCCCGAAGACGGAGCTCACGCAGGTCTACGGCATGACTGAGGCTGGAGCAGGCACCTTCCTGCATCCTCAGTTCCACAGTGGCGATCTGATGAAAATGGGTGCAGCCGGTCAAGCCGCCTCTCCGCTCATCCAGCTGCGCATTGAAGATGATGAAGGCAATGAGTTGCCGCCGAACACCATTGGCGAGGTCGTGTTCTACTCCCCTGCCGTGATGTGCCGTTACTACGATGCACCGGAGCAGACCGCAGCTGTGCTGAAGAACGGCGGGTATCGCACCGGTGATGTGGGCATGCTGGATGAGATGGGCATCCTCTCGCTGAAAGACCGCAAGAAGGACATGATCATTACAGGTGCAGAGAATGTGTACACCGCCGAGGTGGAAAGCGCGATCTCCACGCACCCGGATGTCTCCATGGTGGCGGTCATCGGTATTCCTGATGAAACCTACGGCGAGGCCGTGCATGCGGTGATTGTGCCGAAGGAAGGCAAGACCCCAACCTTTGAAGAGATCCGCGCCCACACAAAAGAGCGCATTGCTGGCTACAAATGCCCGCGCTCGATTTCGCTGGTGGAAGAGTTGCCGCTCTCTGCCATGAACAAAGTTTTGAAGAACAAACTCCGCGAGCCGTTCTGGGAGAAGCACGACCGCGAGATTGCCTGAGTTCAGCCGGGGCGACGCGGTTGCCCCGGCCTTAAACCCTTATTTCAAGATAAGACACGGTAGATAAACATGGCGACGACAGCATACGTCTATGATGCGATCCGCACTCCGCGTTCCAAAGGAAAGCCGGACGGGTCTCTCAACGAAGTCAAACCAATCAATCTGGTGACCACACTGCTGGATGAAATGCAAAGCCGGCACGACCTCGACACCTCCCGGGTGGATGATGTTGTCATGGGCTGTGTGACACCGGTACGCGAACAGGGCGCTGTTCTGCCAAAGATTGCCTTGCAGAAAGCGGGCTGGGATCAGACCGTGGCAGGGGCGCAGGTCAACCGTTTCTGTGCGTCTGGTCTGGATACCTTCAACTCCGCTGCAGCGCGCATCGCGTCCGGCTGGGAGGATATGATCTGCGCAGGCGGCTATGAAAGCATGAGCCGCGCGCCGATGGGTACCGATGGTGGTCCGTTCAGCGAAGACCCTGAAACCGTGCTTGCCACCGGCTTTGTACCGCAGGGCATCGGTGCAGACCTGATCGCTACGATCGAGGGCTGGAGCCGTGATGATGTAGATGCAGCAGCCGTCGCCAGCCAGCAACGTGCAGCACATGCGCGCGATAACGGTTGGTTCGACAAGTCCGTTGTGCCGGTGAAGGATGAGAACGGCATCATCGTTTTAGAAAAAGATGACTTCATCAAGCCAAACACGGATATGCAGGCACTGGGTGCTCTGCGTCCAAGCTTTGAAAAGCATGGCGCCATGGGTTTTGATGCGGTGGCATTGGCCCGCTACCCTGAAGTTGAAAAGATCAACCACGTCCACACACCGGGCAACTCCTCCGGCATCGTGGATGGTGCTTCACTGATCCTGCTTGGCAGTGAACAGGTGGGCAAGGACATGGGCCTGACCCCACGTGCCCGCGTGCTCTCAGTAGCGGTCACTGCCTCTGACCCAACCATCATGCTCACCGGACCGGGACCAGCTTCCAAGAAGGCACTCGCCAAGGCAGGTCTGACCATTGATGACATCGATCTGGTTGAGATCAACGAAGCTTTTGCCTCTGTGATGATGCGTCTTCAGAAGGACCTCAACGTGCCGGATGAGAAGCTGAACGTTGTTGGTGGTGCGATCGCCATGGGTCATCCACTGGGCGCAACCGGCGGCATGCTGGTGTCCACCATGATCGACGAGCTGGAGCGCCGTAACCAGAAGCGTGCGCTGATCACCATGTGTGTTGGTGGCGGCATGGGCATCGCGTCCATCATCGAGCGCGTATAACGGGGAAGACCATGTCTGAATACACTTACGAAAAAGACGCAAGCGGCATTGTTACGATCACGTTTGACTCACAGGGCAAGTCCGCAAACACCATGACCCGTGCCTGGTTTGAGGGCATGAAAGAGCTGATGGCCAAGCTATCTGCTGAAGAAGGCCTCACCGGTGTTGTCATCGCCTCTGCCAAGAAGACCTTCTTCGCGGGTGGTGATCTGGAGGAGATGCTCCACGGCAGCATGGATCCGGAAGACATCTTTGCCTACGTGGAAGAAATGAAAGCCCCACTGCGCCAGCTGGAAAAGCTGCCGGTGCCAGTGGTCGCGGCCATCAACGGCGCGGCTCTTGGCGGCGGTTTTGAGATCTGCCTTGCCTGTAACCACCGCGTTCTGCTCAACTCACCAAAGGCTGTTGTCGGCCTGCCGGAAGCAACCCTTGGCCTGTTGCCGGGCGCTGGGGGTGTTGTCCGTCTCACTGCAAAACTGGGTCTGGAAGCGGCTCTGCCTCTGCTGGCTGAAGGCAAGCAACTGCGTCAGGAAAAGGCGCTGAAAGCCGGGCTGGTGGAAGAGCTGGTGGATACACAGGAAGATTTGATCCCGGCTGCAAAAGCGTGGATCAAAGCCAACCCTGAAGCTGCCGCGCAGCCGTGGGATCAAAAAGGCTTCCACTATCCGGGTGGCAATGCAGACAGCGCCAATGTGCGCATGGTGGCAGCCATGGCACCAACCATGCTTTACAACAAAACACGCGGCCTGATGCCAGCACCGGAAAAGGTGATGGATATCGCCGTCAACTCCATGCGCATGGGTTTTGACAGCGCGCTGCGTAATGAAAGCCGCGGCTTTGCAGCCCTGCTGCGTTCCACAGAAGCCCGTGCTGCGATCACCACCTTCTTCTTCGGCATGCAGGCGATCAAGTCTGGCAAGGTCCGCCCACAAGGCGACGCGTGGAAAGCGGGAAGCTCTGCGATCCTCGGTGCTGGCATGATGGGCTCAGGCATCGCCTGGGCGCATGCCAGCCGCGGCCTACCAACAGCGCTGAAGGACATGAGCCTTGAGAATGCGGAAAAAGGCAAAGGCTACTCCGTCAAGCTGGCAGACAAAGCCATCAAGCGTGGCCGTATGGATGAAGCCAAGAAGGACGCTCTGCTGAGCTGCATCACGCCAACGGACAGTGACGAGACCTTTGCAGGCACAGACATCATTATCGAGGCGGTGTTCGAGGATATCTCCCTGAAAGAGAAGGTTATCCCTCAAACCTACAAGCAGTTGTCCGACACCGGCATCTACGGCTCCAACACGTCCACTCTGCCAATCTCCATTCTGGCAGAAAGCTGCCCGGATCCGACCCGCTTCATCGGCCTGCACTTCTTCTCGCCTGTCGATAAGATGAAGATCGTTGAGATCATTGTCGGCGACAAAACCAGCGAAGAGACCCTGCGCAAAGCCTATGACTATGTGCAGCAGATCGGCTATCTGCCAATCGTGGTCAACGACAAGCGTGGCTTCTTCACCAGCCGTGTGTTTGGCACCTATCTGGACGAAGGCCTGGCTCTGATGCGCGATGGCATGAGCCCGGTTGCCATTGAACGCGCCGCCTGGAAAATCGGCATGCCGGTTGGTCCACTGGCGGTGCATGATGAAGTCTCCATGGTGCTGACCAAGAAGATCCACGAGACCCACATCGCGCTGGATGCACGTCTTGGCGTTGAAAACGGGTTCCCGGCAGATGACAGCTCCAACGTGAAGGTTGGCCAGTCCATGGTGAACATGGGCCGTGGTGGCCGTCACTACGGCGGCGGCTTCTACGAGTATGCCGAGGATGGCACCAAGAAGCTGTGGGATGGTCTGTCCCAGTTCAAGGAGCGGGATCTGAACGTATCCATGCAGGATGCGGAAGACCGTATGATGTACCGTCAGGCCATCGAGACCCTGCGCTGTCTGGATGAAGGCGTGCTGCGCACGGAAGTGGAAGCCAACATCGGCTCCATCTTCGCCATTGGCTTCCCGGCTCACACCGGTGGTGCCCTCCAGTTCATCCACGGCGTAGGTCTTGATGCCTTCAAGAAGCGCGCGGACGAACTGGCTGCAGCGTATGGCCCACGCTTTGAAGTGACCGAAAGCGCGCTCGACAAACTGCGCAGCGAAAAACTCGCCGCTGCCTGAGTTGTAGCCATCTAAATCAATAGCCCGCGATGCCGCTGTGTCGCGGGCTTTTTTGTACGTGTCTGCCAGCTTTTCTGCTGTGCTCCTCGGTCTCACTGATAAAAATACTACATAATTTTCAGGTTAGCTTCAGGCTCATAAGGAAGAAGGGCTTTGGAGGTGGAGTGATTGTCTGAAGGCTGCTGAACCATAGGGAAACTGCATTGGCGTTTCCGCTGTTCGGCTGCTCAAGGCTCTCTGATCCTCATCATAACAAAAAGCGAAGTAACCTGATCATGAGGCAGCTGATGATTGACAGAGCCGTCACACCAGCCCGTATTGCCATTGTTGTTTTCATTATAATTTTTGCTGCCACCCTCGCCCGTTTTTATGGCGCTGCCCTGCTCGGTCTCGGGGTGGATGAAAGCTACATGGTTGCCATGGCGCGCCATCCCTCTCTCAGCTATTTTGACCATCCGCCACTGACCTTCTGGATCATTCACGCAACAGCATGGCTGACAGGCTCAGAAGCAGGCTTCGTGCTCCGCTTTCCCTTCATCGCCATGTCGGTGCTCTCCACCCTGCTGCTGTTTCAGCTAACTTCCCGCTTTTACGGTGCAAAGGCCGGCACCTGGGCGATAGCCTGGTTTTCCATCTCGCCGTTCTTCCTCCTCTCCGCAGGAAGCTGGGTGGTTCCCGACGGGCCGATGATGCTCTTCCTGCTGATTGCGGCCAGTCTGCTCATACCGCTTCTGAACCCAAACACACGCCGCATAAGCGATGCCCGTTGGATCGCTGTCGGACTGGCGTTTGGTCTGGCTCTACTCTCCAAGTACATGGCGGTTTTGACTGGGGTGGGTGCCTTGCTGTTCCTGCTCACGGGAAGAGAACTCCGCCCTCTCCTGCGTACCCGTGGCCCGTACATTGCCAGTGCCGTCGCTCTTCTGGTCTTCAGCCCCGTCATCTGGTGGAATGCCATGAACGGTTGGCAGTCATTCGGGTTTCAGCTTTCCCGCTCGGTGACGTCCAGTGGCTTTGACCTTCCCGTCCACCTCCTCAACTCCGGGCGTATGCTTCTGGGGCAACTGGCCTATCTGCAGCCGGTGACACTGATCGTGTGCTTATGGCTTGTGGTGCGGTTCTTCCGTGCTGGTGAGAAGCCTGAGACTGACCGGTACTTCCTGTGCCTCGCGATTATCCCGATCATCGTGTTTAACGCAGTGGCCTTGCTTTCCCGAAACACGCTGCCTCACTGGCCCATGGCCGGATACCTGTTCCTCTTCCCGCTTTTGGGCAGTTGGTTTGCCAAGCTGAAGCCATCTGGTGTTGTTTTTGCCAAGCGCGCCTTCACAGCCTCAGCCGCGCTTATCCTGATCGTCGTGGTACTTGGAGGGCTGCATTTCAAAACAGGACTGCTGACACGACCGCTTGGCTCCCCTCCACCGCGCTGGGATGAGACCATTCGTGCCATGGATTGGTTTGAGGCGAAGGACGCTCTGATCAGTCGCGGACTGCTGCAAGAAGGCGAGCCAACCCCGCTTTACACCCTCAACTGGATCGATGGTGCCAAGATATCCTATGCCCTTGGTGATCAGGCGGAAGTGCGAGTTCTGGGAAGTGACCCCCGCCATTTCGGATTCCTGCCGAAGCCAGCCCAAGACAGCAACGTACTTGTAGCAGGCCTTCTGCCCTATGATGACTGGGAGACGCGACTGAACCGCGTTCGCGCGTCCCTCGCCGGATCATTCTGCGAGATCACCCAGCACGAGCCGATCACGATCAATCGGGGCGGTACGCCTTATCGGGCACTCTTCCTACTCTCTGGCTCGTCTTGCTGAGATGGTGGGCTCTCTTCAGGTTTTTCAGGCTTGTAATCCTTGTTGGTGAGGGCCTGATAGAACGGCTTGCTCCGAAGCATTTTTCTGTTCTCTTCAAGCTGGTCTTCATCGTCCACGCCAACACCGCGTGAGCCTTCTTCGTTGCGGAAGGTCGCAAAGCTCAAGCCCTCGAGGCTGGCATCGGAATCCGGATTCTTGCCCGGCTGGATTCCAGCGGCTGCCAGTTCCTGTTCCAGCAGTTTTAAAAAGAAGCCGAAGTCCTCAGCGCCATCAGGATAACTTGTGTCCTTGGTGTACGGATAAAGCGTGATCTGTGCACCCTGGGTGACGCGATCGAAGTACGCTTTTTGCTCTGCCAGTTTGGCTTTGGCCTCAGGCGTATCAGCGGAATACTGCTTCTCATCATCTTTAAACGCCGCCACTGCTCCGTCCATGTTGGTGACTTTGAACGAGAGGAACGGGTTATCTGGCGAGAGCAAAAGGGGTGTCAGGACGTTACCGGCTTGCTCCAGCTGACCCATCTGGACGCTCAAGTGGATCTTGTTTCCGGCTTTCTCGTATTCGCCGCTATCAAGAACAGACTTGCCATCCTCGCCCAGAGGCTCAAACTGAGTAAAGATTCCATCACGGTCAGCATTGTTGATCCGGTGATCAGGGTTTTTGAGCAATTCCCTTTGAGCCGCTATCTTTTCCCTGCTCTGTGCGTAGGCTTCTTTATCCGTGTACGGGATCTTGCGCTGCTCCTCATACAATCTATTCAGTTCAGTCAGTATTTCCTGTGCCCCAGCTACCGAGTTGTCGCCGGTATAAGCTTTAACCGTGATTTCCTTGCGCGGCTTTTGAGTTTCCTTTGATGGTTTTTCCTTGAGTATCCGCTCCAGCGTATCCAGATAGGTATGCAGTGTTACAAAGGTATCCCGGCTGGCTTTGATTTCACCAGCTTTCAGCTGTGCCTCTGCTTTATCTGCATTGGTTTTGACGAACTCGGCAAAACGAGGAGCTTCTCTCTGTCGTTGTTCGGAAAATCCTTCCAGATCAAAGCTGTTGAGGAACTTTAAACGGGCTCGAATGTCTGCCAGTTCCTGTTTTCGGTGTAGCAGAATACATGCAGAGTCAACACCGCGGGCGTAGATCTTTTCGACTTCCTTCATCGTCAGAGTCGCATTGTCCAAAGAGTCGATAGCACCGGAAACATCTTGCTGCTTGTTCAGGTCGCTGGCCTTGTCCAGAAATTCTGCGGTGGATTTGACGAATTTGTCGAAGACCTCCAGATCATTCACATCCTTGAAGATGTTTCGGCGCTTTTTGTAGGCCTCGAACTTAGTTTGTGCTTTTTTGATCTCTGGTGTGAGATCCAGGATCTGTGTCTCAGGAGGTGTCGTGTCCTGAGTAGGCACATCAGGCTCTAGTGAGATGCCGTTGCCCTGTGGTCTTTCCAGGTGGTTCGTATCATCACCATTGGAACCACCCCTAGCACTCGCTTCCTCCTGATTGATGTGCAGGAGCTTTGAAACCGCGTTGATCCACTTCACCACTTTCGGGTCACTGGAGGTTTTGTCTTGTTCCTTCTTCGTCTTAGGCATCCATGAGCTCCATGTCACTTCCGGGACTGCTCTTATTCTGGAGTACTCTGCGGTTTTCCCAAATAACGGGATGGTTTCAGGGCGAACGGTGCGTCAATGGAATCGATAAAATCTCAGGGTAACTGGAATACGTCGAGCGATATTCCGGTAACTCATTGCAATATAAGAGTTATTGCGTGAAGTGTACGCATGGAGGTGATAAGCAATCAGCCTAACTGGTTCCTCAGTATTTACATTTACTGGTTCTTTTGAAGTGCCAATCGTGCGCTTAGTGTGCCTGTCAGAAGCAAAGGTGGCTCAGATCAAGTGAGTTTGATCAGCGCCTGCTTTTCAAACACGATTATTTGAGGTGCCCGTGCATGTCTCGCACTCTGACATTTGTCGTTTACCTACTGGCCGTGCTGCTGCAAGCGGGAGCTTATGGCCTGACCTTTATGCTCCCACGGCTGTTCGCCACGTTCGGAGCCAATGAGAAAGCCGTCGGCCTCATCCTGCTGGTGGCAACCGTTTCCACGTTGATCGCCGTGTACTTCTCCGGGCATCTGTCTGATTGGTTTGGCCGTGTGGTTACCCTTGGGCTCGCCTGCCTAGCCATCTCTGCGGCTCTCGCGCTGTTTGCTGTGGCGGATGGAGTGAACGCAATGGTCGTCCTCGCCAGCTTGTTGCTGGGTGCGGGTTGGGGGCTTACTTACGCACTGGCACCGGTTGTGCTGACCCGGCTTGTGACAGCGGACGAGCGTATCCGCTACTTTGCTTTGCACTCAGTGGTTCTGATGGTTGGCTTTGGGCTCTCACCTGTTATGGCCTCCCAGATTGAAGCGGCAGGTGGCACCATTGCGGATGCGTTTCTCATCACCTCCGGTCTGTGCGTTCTCAGTGCCCTGCTGTTTTTTGTGCTGGTTGCGCCTGTGCGCCGACATGCCATCAATCCGGGACCTGAGGCCAGATCTCGCCTCAGCCTTGGCTATGTGGGCCGCATTTTGAAGGGCAAAGCGGTTCTGCCGATTATCATGGTGTGCCTTGGAGCCAGCGTGTTTGCGGGCATGAACAACTTCCAGACGGTGTTTGCAGATGCCAGAGGGCTCGACTACGCTCACTTCTTCCTCGCCTACACCATCACCGTTGTTATCTGCCGTGTGGCGCTGGCCAAGTTCAAAGGTGGCACGCAGCCTTACATGACCATTGCAGCCCTGCAATATGTGATGGCTGGCAGCGTCTTGCTCTTTGCGTTTTCCGGCGCAAGCGTTCCGGCTTACATCGTGGTCGCGATCCTGTTTGGGGTTGGATATGGTGCCTCTTATCCGGTACTGGCGGCCATGGCAGCCAATGATGCGCAGGAAGATCTGGTGCCGCAAACCTTACAGCTGTTCGCGCTGACCTACTTCATCGGCATCTTCGGCTTTCCGCTGATTGCAGGCTGGATGATTGTGGAACTGGGTACGGCCCCGCTGCTCTACCTCATCGTAGCCCTCGCCGCCCTGGAAGCCACCATGGCCCTGCGCCGAGCCCAAAGCGATCAGGCATCGCTCACCCTTGCCACTGACAAATCAGCTTAAGCAACTGCGCTTTGTGAAACAAAAAACAGCTCGCGATGGAGGCTTGCGAGCTGTTTTAAAGCAAATGACTTAGATTACATTCTGGTTTAATCGTCATCTCTGCTTGGTATGAATTTCAAATATAAATACAATAAGTTACGAACTATACATTCGAGTATTCCCTTCCCCCCATAACTGTTAAATCAATGCTGAATCTGGTTTGGGCGGCTCTGTTGAAGAGGTCAGCTATGGCCTTGGCCGTGCCTGCATCATCTCTTCACTGAACCTCCCCAAGTCCAGGATAAATCGGCTGATGTGTGGCCTGCTTTATGGCCACGAAACACAGTGATTGCTTAGAAAATGTAATCAGCCTGAGGCCATGCTAGGGAAAGCCCGAGGTGTAAAACATTCCTCAAATGGGGGCTTGTTAAAGAAAAAGGTTCAGCCTTCGCGCGCGCTCAAAAGAGAGGTATGTGTTCATTCCTCAGAATCAGAGCCTCTCCGCTACCATGGGAACTGGTAGTTCTACTTAAATGCTATTTGATGTTTACTTGCTATCCGTTACGGTAAGTTTATCGATTGCTGCGCGAATCATTGCTGTTTACATATTGCATATCCATGCCAAAGGACTTTGATCTCTTCCTTACTCAGCTTTACGAGGCCGTTGAACACCCTGAGTTGTTCGAGGATGCACTTCTTACTGCCAGTGATTTGCTGAGAGCTTCCGGAATGCATCTTTACACTTATGATGCGGCCAAGCCGGAGGAGCGGTTGAACTATGTCGCGCGGATCGATCCTTCTTTTGAGCCGGAATACACTGAGAACTATTTTGCTCATGATTACAGAATAGACCGGGTCAACAGATCCCCTTACGGACAGATCGTCACTGATGCAGAGATGACGACCGAATATGGCTTGAAAACCAATCCCATACATCAGTTGCTTCCCAAGTTCGAAGTCTATGACCTCATGGGAACCAACCTGACCAAGGGCGATAACTTCGGCTGGTTTGGTGTGTCTTCGCTCAATCCGGGAGACGGGTTCTCCCCCCTCCAGCGCAAGATGTTTGAGAACATGATCCCTCATGCCAGCAGAGCCCTGCATTATCGGCAGAGGGTCAGAAGCCTTGAGATGAGACTGGCGCTGAAGGACTCGGTTACTGGAAACCTGCCATACGGGCTCATCATCTTCACGCAGTATGATATCAACTCCATCAACCCAAGAGCCCTTGAGATATTGGAGCACGGGTTCCTGAGGCTCAGGAAGACCGGGATTTCCTGCTCTGACCGCAAGCAAAACAAGAAACTGGAAGAGGCTCAGATCAGCGCGCTGGTCGGGGGACTGCCGATTGTGAACCTGACGGATGAACGCACAGGGACAACGTACCTGATCCAGATCTTCAACCCAAAGCCCCAGGCATCTGACGGATCATTGGAAACAGCGCAATATCTGGCCGTGAAGATCATGATGACCAGCGCAACCGCCAATGCCGACCCTGCTGTGATCGAGAAGCTAACTGACGTCTTCCGCCTCTCCAAGGCAGAGGGCAACGTCATCTGTGCCGTCCTTTCCAGCAAATCCCTGCAGAACTATGCACAGGACAGGTCTGTGCGACTGGACACCGTCCGCAAACAGCTCAAATCCGCCCTCTACAAAATGGGCATCAACTCCCAGAAGCAACTCTTCCAACTCTATGAGGTCTTTCGGTCGTTTCGGGGGTGAGCTGGTGGATGTTCATCAGTGAACCACCTATGCGTGTCCTCAGCGATGGTCAAAGGTCCACCACGCACAAACTACGCGCCACAACCGCCCCCTCATAAATCACCTCCCCGGCAAGCAGAGACTGCGGGAGAAGAAGAACCGGCAGGGCCGCGATGTTATTGAAAAGAGCCTCAGGTTTTATGGTTGGCGCGTTGCTTCAGGGAACGGAGAACACCCCTCACCACCGACGGGCAGCTCTCCTGCCCCCATAAAACACGAGCACCCGGAAGGGCACATCACGCCAACATCCGGACACTCAGCGCCAAAGTGCAATGGGGAGTGGTGTTTGTGGGGGGAGGACTTTTGCTTCTGGGAGTAAGGTATGGAAACCAAAAGTTGGAAAAACTAGTGAACTTTTTGCCCCTCAATTCTCGCAATAAACACATGCAATCAAAGATTGAAAAAATGCATAAATACCCTCTAATATTGCAATCCAATAAGGGATGGAGGACAAAATGGGTATCGATTTCTCAGATATGCTCAATGGCGAAGGTGAAGATGTTCTTCATCCAAGGGATATTTTCTTCACATTAAATAGGCAATCGCAGTTCTCTTTTCCTCGAGATATCCAGACCGAGGTAATGAATCAGTGGTTTGAGCGACGAGATGAAGTAAATAGTGTCATAAAGCTGAACGTTGGTAGCGGAAAAACAATAGTTGGTTTGCTGTTGCTGCAGAGTTCGTTAAACGAAGGCAAAGGCCCTGCATTATATGTGGCTCCAGACATCCAACTCGCTAAACAGGTAATAAAAGAAGCCGAAGCACTTGGTTTGGATGTTACTGATGATCCTCGAGATGGCGCTTATGCAGCTGGTGAACGTATATGCGTAGTAAACGTCTACAAGTTATTTAATGGCCTTTCAGTTTTTGGGGTTGGTAGGAGTGATATTAATATTGGCAGTGTAATAATTGATGATGCGCATGCTTGCGTATCAACTATTACTAAGCAATTCAGAATATCAATACGAAATAATCACAATGTATACTCTGAGGTGATTTCTATTATATCCGAAGACTTGATTGGTTACAATCAGTCTCGCTTCTTAGAAATTAAAGATGGTGATCCACGTGCATATATGGAAGTGCCGTTTTGGACTTGGCATGAACGTCAAGAAGATATTCTCAGGGTGCTCCATAAATATCGATCAGATGACAACTTAAAATTTGTCTACCCACTACTTAAAGAACTTTTACATCTGTGCCGTTGCATTGTTGGAGGGCAGTTCCTAGAGATCGAGCCTTTATATCCTGCAACAGATCTTATTCAATCATTCCGACGCGCGAAGCGGCGCATCTATATGACGGCCACGTTGTCTGATGATAGTGTGTTAGCTACACATTTCGGAGCTGATCCCGAGAAGCTAGGGCAACCAATTGTACCTTCCTCCAGCCAATCTATGGGGGAGCGAATGATTCTGATGCCACAGGAGCTAAATCCAGAACTAACGCTTATGGACGTTCAGGGAATGCTGAAACAACTGTCTTGTCAGGGTAATGTGGTTGTAATCGTCCCCTCTGAATTAGCTTCTCAAGAATGGGAGAATGTTGCTGACCAAATATTGATTGGCGATAATGTGCCTGAGGGAGTTGAACTATTGCGATCTGGGCATGTCGGATTAA
The DNA here is from genome assembly GCF_000236645.1 of Pseudovibrio sp. FO-BEG1. NCBI lineage: Bacteria > Pseudomonadati > Pseudomonadota > Alphaproteobacteria > Hyphomicrobiales > Stappiaceae > Pseudovibrio > Pseudovibrio sp. FO-BEG1. The sequence continues at coordinate 55,282 of NC_016646.1, read as the reverse complement.
CAATCCTTGTTAATAGATATGATGGAATAGACCTTCCCGGAAATGCTTGTCGCGTTCTCGCAATTGTAGACCTCCCGGAGGTCAATTCGGGTGCTGACTTGGTTGATAGCGAAGTTCTCGATGGATCTAGCGTAAATCTACGACGACATGTTGAGCGCATTGAACAAGGAATGGGACGCGGTGTCCGCTCAAATGATGATTTTTGTGCCGTTTTGTTATTGGGTACAAAGCTAACTAGCCGTCTTCGCTCACCGGAGGGACAGGCAATGTTGACTTCAGCAACTCGAGCTCAACTCAACCTCTCGAGGCAGATTGCGCAAAGACTTAATCTCCCATCTACCCAAGATATTATTGAAGTTATTCTTCAGTGTCTTGCTCGAGACCCCAACTGGGTAAAAGTGAGTAAGAAGGTGCTCGTGAACCTCAAGGGAGACGATGCTCTCAGGTTTGACTCTGCAAAACTCACACTGCGTTCCGCATTTGACAATGTACGAAGTAACCAGCATCCGATTGCTCTTGCTACAGTAGATCAAGAAATCGACCAGACAAGTGATGATCAGATAAAAGCATGGCTATTGTCTCGCAAGGCAATTTTCGAACATCCAATGGATGCAGCTGCCGCACAAAGGACAATCGCGGCTGCACACCGCCTTGAACCTGCTGTCACAAAACCGATGCATGGAACGACTTACAAGCAACTTACTGCTGCTGTGGGGCAGCAAGCCGCTTTGCTAATTGCAAACCATCAAGCGCGGTTTATGGATTCTACTGATATGAAGCTCTTTGCTGATGATCTCTGCAATGATCTTCAGTTTAAACCCGAAACAGCCGACCTTTTTGAAGCAGCAGTTAATGAACTTGCGTTTTTCCTCGGAATATGCGGCCAGCGTCCCGAAAGACAATACAAGGAAGGACCAGACAATCTGTGGGCTCTCCCTAATGGGGACTTCCTCATTATTGAATGTAAGAATGGGGTGACGGCAGGAAATGGAATTTCCAAAAAAGATGCAGGTCAGCTAGGGCAATCTGTTGAATGGTTCAAAGAAAGATATGCTGCATCGAGCTACTTGCCGATTATGATACATCCAGAGCGCATTTTGGGGCAGGCTGCCAACCAAGTCAGTTTGATGTTTGTTATTGAACATTTTGGGCTGGAGAAACTTCGTAACAACCTTAGAGGTTTTGCTAGACAGTTAGTAGATCCTAATGTTGCGAAGAACGCCACAGAGGTGGCAGCTAGACTCGCGCAGTTTGAACTCAACGGAGAAGCGTTCGTAAACGCATTTGCCAAACCTCCGAAATGATAAACTTGTAGTGTTCTCTAGCTATAAGCAATAACTAAAGTATTCAGTATTGGTTAGCACAATGATCGGCAAGGGAACACTTCGCCTTCCCGCACTGCACAATGAAATCCTTAAAAAACGCAGGAAAACACGAAAGAACGCAAATGAACGCGTTGCTATGTGAGGGGGATTGCTGAGCGGGTTTCATGGATGATGGGGTCTGGTTTTGGCAGTTGAGAGTGACTTATGCCCGGTGGGTTGGGAAGTTATCAACTGCCACTGCAACGGGCTGTTCTGTGGTCTGAGGAGGATAAGTGCGGGGCCGCGCAATTTTGTTGCGGGGATAACGGGGTGCGAGCCGGAAAGTGTCGCTGAGGGAGGCCTTGCTGCAAATAACTTGGAATAATTGGCTCCTGTGAAATTTAACAGGAGAAAAATCTCTGAGATATCAAGAGTTCGTGGCGGCTCATGCTCCCTGATAATCAATTTATGTGGCTCACCCTTGGGCGTTTTCAGGTGGAACGGCTTTTGCACATGGGAAAGAACATTGGTTCTAAGCAAAAACTAAGAATTTACAGAATTATTTACTGTGCTGCCTTGAAAAATACAGCGCCTGTTAATGCGGTGTGAAGTCTATACTGTCTTATCTACTTGTTCTAGGGGCAACCCCGTAGGAAAGAGGTAGAATAGCTGCTTGACACATGGGCAATTGTGGTTTCATATGCCTTTGCTATCACATGATATGCAGTAAAGATGAGGATTAGGTCATGAGCCGGTCAGTACTGGTTCTTCAGTATCGCAATAAAAAGAGCTTGGCGTGGTTTACGCAAGATGTTCGTCTTGCCTATGACTTCCCAAATGCGTGCGTATAAGCCTACAGGCCCATCAGTCCCTTTGAAAATTTGAATGAGTGATGCCCAGTCTACTTGGGGCTACGGGATAACTACACCTAGTTTCGTGGTTTATCGGTCACCTTTACTTGCTCTGCCATTGGCGGGAACAGGTGAGCTGCGTCTTTCATTCAAAACCGGGACTGCTGCCGCAACACGTTAATTCCAAACGGAATGCCTGCACTTTCAGGCAGTTGTAACTTTCGCGCCAAAGGGTTGGAGAGCGACCCAACCTGTGCGCAGCTGCGTATTCCCAACGGTGGGAAACAAGTTTCTGAGAAGAATGCGCAGTAAAAATGCAAGGACTAGAACAATGAAACGTATCCCTGAGCCGTTCCGCATCAAAATGGTTGAGCCAATCAAAATGACCAGTTTCGCAGACCGCGAAAAGGCATTGGCAGAAGCTGGCTACAACCCATTCCTGCTTGCAAGTGATGACGTTTACATCGATCTTCTGACAGACTCCGGCACGGGCGCCATGTCTGACTACCAGTGGGCAGGTATGATGATGGGCGACGAAGCCTATGCCGGCTCCCGCAACTTTTACAACCTGAAGGACGCGGTTCATCACTTCTTCCGTTATGAATATCTGGTGCCAACCCACCAGGGGCGTGGTGCAGAACAGATCCTGTTCCCTGCTCTGATCCGCCGCGCGAAGGAAGTTCGTGGTGCAGACAAGCACATCTTCATCTCCAACTACCACTTCGACACCACAGCCGCGCACGTGGAGCTGAACGGTGGTCAGGCAGTTAACGTGGTGGACGAACGTGCTTATGACACAACCACTTACTACGACTGGAAGGGTGACTTCGATCTGGAGAAGCTGGAAGCGGCGATCAAAGAACACGGCGCGAAGAACGTCACCGCGATCATCACCACAGTGACCTGTAACAGCTCTGGCGGTCAGCCAGTATCCATGGCGAATATGCGCGCTGTTTACGAAATCGGCCAGAAATACGACATTCCGGTTGTGATCGACTCCGCCCGTTACTGCGAAAACGCGTATTTCATCAAGCAGCGTGAGGAAGGTTACGCGGATAAGTCCATCACCGACATCATCCGCGAGATGTACTCCTACGGCGATATGCTCACCATGTCCGCAAAGAAAGACCCGCTGGTCAACATCGGCGGCATGTGCGCAATCCGCGAGAAGAAAGAGCTGTTCCAGGCCGTCCAAACCCTCTGCGTCCCAATGGAAGGCTTCGTAACTTATGGGGGATTAGCCGGCCGCGACATGGAAGCGCTGGCACGTGGTCTGCATGAGGGTGCGGATGAGAACTTCCTGCACTATCGTATTGGCCAGGTTAAGTATTTGGGCGATCGTCTTGTTGAAGGCGGCGTGCCAATTCAGTACCCAACCGGTGGTCACGCGGTGTTCGTAGACGCGAAGAAGATCCTTCCGCACATCCCGGGAGACCAGTTCCCGGCGCAGGCTCTGTGTAACGCGCTGTACCTGGAATCCGGCGTACGCCCAGTTGAAATTGGCTCATTCTTACTTGGCCGCGATCCTGCAACCGGCCAGCAAAAAGAGTCCCCACTGGAACTCATGCGCCTCACAATCCCACGTCGTGTGTACACCAATGACCACATGGATTACATCGCGGATGCTCTGATCAACGTTGCGAAGAACGCAAAGGATATCAAAGGCTTCGAGTTTGAATACGAGCCACCTGTTCTGCGTCACTTCACTGCACGTCTGAAGCCAATCAAGTAAGTTGGCACCTCGGGAGGCGCTGCTCTGTGCCTCCCTCTTTTCCTCACGGATATAACAAAACTACTTCACGGGAGAGAAGTAAATGTCTGAGGGCACACAAGTCGGTGGCATAGGCAACGCCGCTGCAACAACCAGTCCATCCTTCCTAGGCGGTGCAATGATCATCGCCGGAACCGCGGTCGGCGCTGGTATGTTTTCCGTTCCAACCGTCAGCGCTGGCATGTGGAGTATCTGGGCGATCTTTGCGCTGGCCTTTACCTGGTTCTGTATGCTGCATTCCGGTCTTATGATCCTGGAAACAAACCTGAATTACCCGGTCGGCTCCAGCTTCGACACGATGGTGAAAGACACCCTTGGGAATGGGTGGAACACCATCAACAATATCGCCGTAGCGTTCGTTGGCTACATTCTCTGCTACGCGTATATCTCTGGTGGCGGTTCCATCGTGGTGCATACGCTGGATGCAACAGTTGGCGTTGCTCCTCCGCAGATGATTGCAGGCCTGATCTTCGCGCTGGGTCTTGCGTTCTTCGTCTGGTGGTCCACCAAAGCCGTTGACCGCATTACAACAATTCTGCTCGGTGGCATGATCATCACGTTCTTCATGTCCGTGACAGGCTACACCTTCAACATGAAGGCCGCCGTGTTCTTTGACAGCGACAATGGTATGGGGCTGGGGAGCTACTTCCCGTACCTGTTCGCAGCAATGCCATTCTGTCTGGCATCCTTCGGTTATCACCACAACGTACCAAGCCTGATGAAGTACTATGGCAAGGAGCCTAAGAAGATTCTGCTCTGCCTTGGTACAGGCACTTTCCTCGCACTGGTACTTTACATTGTCTGGCTGTTCGCCACATTGGGCAATATCTCACGAGCTGATTTTGGTCCGATCATTGAACAGGGCGGTAACATCGGCGTACTGGTGGAAGCTCTTGGCCGTGCAGTAGAAAATACCTCTGCATCCAACATGTTGTCCGCATTTGGCAACATGGCTGTGGCGAGCTCCTTCCTGGGCGTTGCGCTTGGTCTGTTCGACTTCCTTGCAGACTTCCTGAAGTTTGATGACAGCCAGGCAGGTCGTGCGAAAACCGCTGCAGTAACCTTCGTACCTCCGCTGATCGGTGGCATCTTCTTCCCGGATGGTTTCATCATCGCGATTGGTTACGCTGGCCTTGCAGCGACCGTCTGGACTGCGATCGTTCCAGCCCTGATGGTGCGCGTCAGCCGCAAGAAGTTCGGTAATCCTCAGTTCCGTGTCTGGGGTGGCGAGGCATTGGTCTGGGTGGTCTTTGGTTTCGGCATTCTGGTTGCCGTCAGCCATGTGCTTGGAATGTTCAACGCACTTCCAGTTTACCCATAGCGCCGAGAATGGCTTTACGCTCTGCTGAGGCTCGCAAATGTGAGCCTCAGTTTAAACGAGGAAATTGAAATGAAAGGCATACTCTCCATCCAATCCCACGTGACATACGGCCATGCTGGCAACGGCTGTGCTGTATTTCCAATGCAACGCATGGGACACGAAGTCTGGGCGATCAACACAGTCCAGTTTTCAAACCACACCCAGCACCCGCAAGGTTGGACCGGACAGGCCCATGATGCCAAGCAAATCTCTGAAATCTTTGAGGGACTTGCGAAGCTGAATGTTCTTTCTCAGATCAAAGGTATTGTAACAGGGTACCTTGGAGGCCCTTCTCATTGTGATGTTATTGTCGACATCGTGCAGGAAGTTCGCCGTCACAACCCTGATTGTCTCTATTTCTGTGATCCGGTGATGGGCGCACCTGATAAAGGCTGCATCGTCAGCGAAGGTGTGGCTGAACTGCTGGTCAGCAAAGTGATGCCGATTGCTGATGTGATCGTGCCGAACCAGTTCGAGCTCTCACAGTTCATTGGCGAGCCGGTTGAAACGCTGGAGCAAGCCAAACAAGCCTGTGCTAAGGCTATGGAAAAAGGACCGAAAATGGTTCTGGCCAAGCACCTGCACAGCGTCTCTGATGAAGCTTTCACCATGACGTTCGCCAATGCGCAAGGCAGCTATCTGGCTCAGCGCCCGCATTTGCCGTTTGAGCGCCAGCCAGTTGGTGTTGGCGATCTGATCACATCTGTATTTGCCGCTGGTTATCTGAATGGGCTTTCTGAAGTAGAAGCGTTCCAGCACTGTAACAACGCGGTATACGGCGTGCTTAAAACCACGCAGGAAAAAGGCGAATGGGAGCTGCAAACTATTGCTGCTCAACAGGAATTCGTCTCACCATCCGAACAGTTCGACTTAATAAGCCTATAAAACAGGAAAAACAATGACAGCTATCGATACCTCCAAAGCACCTGCAGCAATTGGCCCTTATGTTCAAGGTGTTAACCTTGGCCAGATGGTGATCACCTCCGGTCAGTTGCCGATCAACCCGGAAACCGGTGAGATGCCTGCTGATGTTGCCGAGCAGACTCTTCAGTCCCTGAAGAACGGCCTGGCGATTGTTGAAGAAGCAGGCCTTGCTGCGAAAAACATCAAGAAGACAACTGTTTTCGTGAAAGACCTCAACGACTTTGGTCGCGTGAACGAGGTCTATGGCAAGTTCTTTGAAGACAATAATGCACCGTTCCCAGCACGCTCCTGCGTGGAAGTTGCACGTCTTCCAAAAGATGCTCTGGTAGAGATCGAAATGATCGCCTGCCCATAATCGGGTAGGATTTCCCCTGCAATGCTCGTGGTCCAAAGCGAGCATTGCCCTCATGTGGTGATTTTGAAACGTCTCATAGTTTCAATAGGTTGTATATTCCTCTCAATAATTTAACCGCATAAATTGCAGTATTTACCTCCCCTCATCGTCCTGCGTTTAAACTGCAATAGCTAAATCCGGCGGCTACTCCAACGCTTGCGAATACGGCAGTGTCGACATGTGAAAACATGTTTGCACATATCTGGCTGGTTGGAGTTCCTTGTTGCATCTGCGCTACTACTGGCTGTCGCCGGGTGCTCGGAAATTCCAGGACATGGCCCAAGCGCTTATCAGGTTGAAACGGCAACCTCGCAGAGTGATGAGCAATCCCTGAGCTATGTCATGTTAGATGTAGATGTGCCGACGATCCAGCACTTATCCAATTACGCCAGTAACTTACCTCCCAAAGAGTTCCGCGTTGGCAAAGGCAAACGGAGTACAATCCGTGTTGGTGTTGGCGATCAGCTCTCCGTCGGGATCTGGGAGTCCATTCCCAATGGCCTGTTCTCCACGCAAGGTCAGAAACGAACGGAACTTGGCCTTGTCGTGGATGATAAGGGCAAGATTTACGTGCCCTATGTTGGCGAGCTGAATGTAGAGAACAAAACAATCTCTGAGGTGCGTGAGCTGATCCTTGCTGGTTTGGAGGGGAAGGCCGTTGACCCGCAAGTGGTTGTAAACCTTCAGGCTAATGGGTCACACAAAGTGATCGTGATCGGCGATGTGGCTCGGCCCGGCCAGTTCCGCGTGCATGAAGATGGGCTGAGTCTGGTCGAGGCGATCTCGGAGGCTGGGGGGACAAGGAACCCGGATTACGAGTCGTTCGTCACCGTTGTGCGGGATGATAAGAAGTTCCGGTTTGGGCTGGATGATATTGCAGAGCAACCGGCCAACAACATCTGGCTAAGACCGAAAGATATCGTCTCCATTACGCACCAGCCGAAGTCCTTTACGGTATTCGGGGCTGTGGTCGCCCGACGCAAACATGACTTCCCGTCCTCACGATTGAATCTGTCAGAAGCCATTGGAATGTCTGGTGGTTTGCATGATGGAACTGCGGATGCGACGGGTGTGTTCCTGTTCCGGTTTGAGGATCGGCAGAAGATGATGCCGCTGCTTCCGCCGCATGAGCAGCACAATGAGTTTGAAACTGTTCCCGTTGTTTATCGTCTCAACCTGAAAGAACCCAGTGGGTTGTTCCTGACGCAAGCCTTTGAGATCAAAGACAAAGATGTGATCTATGTTGCCAACTCCTCTGTGTCGGAGGTCAACAAGTTCATCAGTATCCTCGTTTCCCCGGTCACCGGAACGTTGCGTTCAGGCGTAGCGCTGGCTGGCATGCCTTAGCAACCAACTGGTCGCTATCAATTGATTTTGCTGAGTTATTTACTGTACGCGACTGTTTCGAAACGAAAATTTTGGACACTTTGCACTCTGGCATTACCCTGAAAAATAGAGGAATTTATCGATAGAGGCGGTTGGGCAATATCCTCTCCGGTCCTCCTGTTCAGAGGCGTTGAGGGGGCGGCCTCTGCATCAGCTTTGCGGTAAAGTGCTGATGTAATTGAATTCTTCGCGATGAGCCGATCGCGCGGAAGGTAACGATCAAGGGCGTTTTCACCTTAACATTTGCTTCCACAGCAGAAATGCCTTTGATCGTTTCATCTACGCAGTGCGTACTTCAAAGTAATACGACAAAAATCGTTAGAGTTTATGCTGCCACTCTCTTAGAACGAAGGTCGTGTGCATAGAATCTACATAAGGTAACTTGCTGATGCGGAATCTAGCTGATTCCAATGCTTCCTGTGAGATTGCCTCTACCATCACGATCATATCGGTGGTTGGAGAGGAAACAGTCCAACAGCCCTTCACTTCCTCCCATTTTTTGACGTGGTCAAACAGTGTTTCGCAGGCTGGTTCTGTCAGATGAACGTGGAAGAAACTCTTCAACGTGCCAGTGTTTCTGACATCAGTATCCTCTAAGTCAACCGTAAATCTCTTAATGATACCAGCATCATAAAGCCGGTCGATCTTTGTCTTTACGTTGGTTCTGGATGTGCCGATCTTCTGGGCAATCTCTGTGAGAGACTGCCGCGCGTTCTCCTGCAAAAGAGAAAGGATCTTCCGTTCTGTATCGCTTAGATTTTGCATGTTCTCGGGTAAAGTAAATCATTGAAGTCCAAAATTGATGCGACAGTATAATTATTAGTTTTTTGGTGCAATCAGCTAGTTGTCTAATGTATTTTGAGATAGATCAATAAGTATAGTCTTTAGCAGTCTAACCTGATTTTCATCAGTCTTCTTTTCGCCAGTCGCTTCGAAACCAAAATCCAGCAGCCTTTGGTCCTGCGGATAAGTTGAACCGCATCCGGCATGAATCTCAGTAAAGTCAGCAGCTTGCAGGATCTCTGGGGCCGTCTTCGCGTTGATACCTGAGCCCGGCATGACAGAAAGGTGCCCGGCTGCTGCGTGATGCATCGCTGCCAAACTCTCAATCCCATCAAGTGCTTTGTGAGCACCGCCGGAACTGAGGATGCGTTCGAAGCCAAGGTCCATCGCGGTTTCTGTTGCTTCCACCAGATCAGGTGCCAAATCAATAACCCGGTGGAGGGTCAATCCAAGCCCTGCTGAGTGATCTATCAGCTTTTCCAATAGGTTAGCGTCAAGTGCGCTGCTATGTTGGTTTGCGCCGAGGACGACGCCGGCCAAGTTGGTATTACGAACTGCATCGATTTCCCGCTTCATCTGGTCCACTTCCTGCGGGGAAAAGATGAAGTTACCCCCGCGCGGGCGGATCATGGCGTAGACCGGGATGGGGGCTTGGGCAGCCAGTTCCATCAGACCGACGGAGGGCGTTAGTCCTCCCATGGCAAGGCATGAGCACAGCTCAATCCTGTCAGCGCCACCGGCAACAGCGGCGTTCAGTCCGGCAATGCTGTCGACACAGACTTCCAGCTTCATGACAGCGCCTCCACCTGCCCCGCGAGCAGGTCTTCTGCAAGGATTGCTTTGCGCTTTTCCGGTTGGCCCAGCTCAGGTGTCCAGACCCAATAGACGATCTCCTCATCACAGCACACATTGACCACGCGGTGTTTGCCCGCAGCATCAATGGCATGGATCACCACACCGCCAATATAGCCGCTCTCCAGCTCCTGCAGTTCAGAGATCGCCAGCCGCAACGCATCATCCAGTGAGATGCCCAGTTTCATGGCTAGCACCACAGTGCGGGCTGTGCCACAGCGCATGGTCATTTCGCCGGTGTGTGTACAGGCCGCCGCGCCATATCGGCTGTCCGCATAAAAGCCTGCACCGGGGATCGGAGAGTCCCCTACCCGTCCAGGATACTTCCAGGCCCAACCGGATGTTGACGTGGCCGTGCAGATGTTGTTCCCGCCGTCTTTGCAAAGGAATACGGTGGTGTCGCGCACCTTTTCCGGATCGGTGATGGCCTTGGTGAGAGGGGCAAGATCCGTGTTGGGGAATGCAGCCTTTTGCTCCTCGCTCATCACCTCCTCCAGCTTGCGCCACCAGACTTTTTTACTGTGGTCCAGAAGCGCAGGATCTTTGGCAAACCCCAGCTCATCGGCATAACGTCGTGCGCCCTCACCCACCAACATGGTGTGAGGCAGATTATCCAGCACGGCCTTTGCCAGTCGTGTGACTTCCAGCGTCATCGGCACACCAGCCACAGCGCCATAATCCCGTGTGGTGCCATTCATGACGCTGGCGTCGAACTCCATATCTCCCAGAAGGTTGGGCCAGCCGCCATAGCCTACACTGCGCACCTTGGTTTCCGCTTCCACCAGAGACAGCCCGGGCACCAACGCATCCAGCCCATGTGCTCCGTTTTGCAGGTGGTCCGCCGTGGTGCCAATGCCCGGCCAGCTTTCAGAATTTCCAAGTACAATCATTGCGCCGCTCAAAACTTATCAGAGAATAAATCACAGCAACTCTTCGGCGCACCACGCGCCTTGTCAATGCTACCAATCCGGCGCTCAGGGCTGCCTCTCATATGAATATGCTGAGAGGTGAACTGCTAACATGCTGAATTAAATGATATATCTGATATGAAAATTGGTAGCACCTAAATCTGTGAGCGTTTGCGTTGTTTTGTGCGTTCCTTTGAAAGCTTTTGCGTTTTCCTGCGTTGCTATGTTTCCACTCGCAAATCGCGCCATGTTTGAATAATGGCAGCCGTTAAGCCGATAGCTTTGTACCAGTTCACAATGGGAACGCTGTAGGCATGGACCAGTTGACCAAGGTACTGGGTGATCAATTGACCTGTTGCTTCTTGGATTGGTCCTTCACCCACTGAATGTACTCTTGCATCTCTTGATCGTGCTTGTCGCTGCAGAAGAGATTCCAGAGCAGAAACTTTCGCCGAGCACGCAATCCGGCAATAAACAGGTCAATTGCCAATGCGCATATCCAAAGGAAGACTGGCATAACAACAATCAAAAACAGAATGTTCTTCAGAACCAAGTCGTTTTCGAAGTCGGTGAAGAAGGATGCAACCAGGCCGGTAGCGAAGTTATAGGCAATGAATGCTGCGAAGACACAACACACAGATACCATCGCTCGCATTGGTCCTTTGTTGGCGAATTGTAAAAGAGCTCCGCAAACTCCCCAGAGCTTTAGAGCGCTCATGATTTTGTAATAAAAAGTCTTTTTAACAAGCCAACGCCACATCATAAAAGCCTACAGAAAATCACAAAATAAAATCGATAAGGACCATAACGCCTTATCCGTTGTTTGCAAGAGATGAACAGCCGGAGGTTGAGCTTAAGCCGCTCAGTGTCCTCCCCCTCAGTTCAGCGTTGCCCCGTTCAGTGTGGCGAGCCAGTTGGCGAAGATGCCGCTGGAGGTGCGTAGTTGTTGGTCGTGTCCGGCGGCGGCGTCCATCAGGATGTCGCGGGGTGAGACGCCGTAGTGCTCTTTGAAGCTTCGGGTGAAGCTGGAGGCGTGGGAGAAGCCGCAGCTCTCGGCAATCTGCTGAACCTTCACCACCTCGGTTCCGGTGTGCAGCAGTTTGCGCATGGCGTGTTTCATGCGGATGTAGCGCAGAAAGGCGACGAACCCACCCATGGGCTCAAACAGCCGATAGAGCGTTGTACGGGAAATGTTGAGGTGCTTTGCCACCTCAGTGCTGTTGAGCCGCGGGTTGGAATAGGTGCGGCTGATGTACTCCGCAGCTTGTAAAAAGCGCGCTGCGTTTTGGCTGTTCTCATCAAGAGCGAATGAGACGCATGGGCCGTTGTTCATCTGGTTGGCAACAAGCTTGGCGATGCACTCCACAATGGGTGCAACGTCTTCATCTGTCAGATCCCCTAGCTGACCGCGTAACAGCTGCATCATGCTGATCACCGTATTGGCTGAACCGCCAATGGCCGGGATGCATAAGGTGGGATAGGTGCGGTCGCCATGCAAAAACGGAGCAAGGGTCGCCCGTGGTAGTGCAAGTGTCATCTGCTTGTAAGAGCTGTGCTCCACCACAAACGGTTCTGCCATATCCTGAATGATGAGCTGACCCGGTTCAATGTCCACGCTGTGTCTGCCCATGTGGGTGATGCAGTTGTGGGTGTGGTCGTAAAACTGCACGAACACCGCGTCCATTCCATCGCGTGCGATGCGTTGGCTGGAGCGGATGAACCTGTGCGGGGTTGCGTTGATGGTTGCGACAAACCCGCTCTCAAAGCGGGATCCGCGTACCCCTGCACCAAAGGCCTCTGGTGAAGCGCTGCTGGAGGAGAGACACACCTCGCCAGACGCTTCTGCCACGCCCTCGCGCCATTCTTCCCAGTTGATGCTGGGCCGGTAGATCACCTCGGGTTTCAGGTTCTTCATTGAGTTCTTCGGTTCAACAGACATTCTACTCGATACTATACTGCAACTCATGCAAGGCAATTCCAGTCTGCACTCAAAATATTCCTGAAGGCTGGAGAACGAAGGAGCTTCGGTCCCGATTGAGAAAGAGACCTGCGAGGCCACTCCGTTCTGTCAGTTTGTGTCCCCTCCCGTTGAAAAGGATGCAATACGGGCATTGCTTCCGTGGTCCTGCTTATGGTTGGAGGCAAGGCGGTGGTCTGCAATGTGTAGCGGGTTAACTCTGACAGGAACGTGTTCACTCCAGCCTTCAGATGACCAAGCTTCAGGAATGCGATCCCCGAGTTTTGGCCATGAAAAAGAATTCTGAAAAAGAATGCAGTGCTGATCATCAGATCATGACACCGAAAACATAGTCACCGTCATGTCACCCCATCCATAATGCCACAGTGTGAGTATCCTCCCGAAGGACCTGCAGTAAAACAAGGGCATGAAACAAATTGCTAAAACAAAGCTGTGCTTTGAAACGCTGAGTTAAAAGAAACGGATGGCAGGTTAGAAGATGGTCACTAAAGATCGAATCGATTTTTAATTATGTGCTGTATCCGCCATGCATTGTCAGCAACCGGATGGCCTTCCTTGCGTAATTTTGAAAACGGTAGCAGGCTTGTCCGTGCTGCAAAATGCCAAAAGGCGAGCTCGTGGGCCCGCCTTTGAGTTGTCTTGTACTGGTGGAGATTAAGCGCTGACACGAGCGGCCAGCTTGGCGTCTTCTTCCAGCATTTTATCCAGTCGCGCTTTTTTGATGGCCGGGTTCAGTTCCGGGTCCAGCGCATGGGCCAGCAAGGTGGCTTTGGAGGCGATGATATCCTCATCACTGACGACAGCCAGCCCGTGGAACACGAAGGGGCGCAGATACGTCATGCCGGTCAACAGGGCGGTCTGCTGGAAGGGCTTGAGCAGCTCGTCCATGCTGAAGTTGTTGTACCCCCCTGCGTGGTAGCTGTCCTCAGGGCCTCCCGTGGAAATCGCCAGCACCAGCTCCTTGCCTGCAAGCTTGTTGCCGCCGGGGCCATACGCAAAGCCGTAGGAGAGGACCTGATCCATCCATGCTTTCAGGACTGGCGGCGCGGAGTACCAGTAGAATGGAAACTGGAAGACGATGCGGTCGTGGGCAAGCAGGAGGTCCTGCTGTTCTGCCAGGTTAAAGCTCAGGGTCGGGCCGCCGATAGCAGTCAGGTCAAGCAGCGTGACCTCGGATGCCTGAGAAAAGGCGTGAAACCAGTGACGGTTGATACGGGAGCGGGTCAGGTCTGGGTGTGCGGTAAGAACAAGCGTTTTCATGGCAGGGCCTTCGTTGTTTTGAAACTGCTCCCTTTGTAATTCATCTGCCTAATGCTATTAATATCCAGAATATTGACTTGATAGATGTATGAGATCGCATAATGAGATTGCCGTTGGCGATGCTGGAAACGTTCAACGCCATTGCTGAAAATGGCAGTTTGAAGGGTGCGGCCACTGCGTTGGGCTTGAAACCGTCAACGGTCAGCCATCAACTTAAAACGCTGGAACAGCACCTTGGGACGGCTCTGTTCATCCGTACCACTCGCTCTGTCACGCTCACGGATGCCGGGCGGGCCTTGCAAAGTGGAGCTGCGCCTGCGTTTGACTTGCTGCAGCACGCGGTTGAGGACGCCCAGCAACACGGCAGCAGCGCACGCGGTCACCTGAAGCTCACTCTGCCGGAGTTTGTGTTTCACAGCTATCTGGCGGACTTGCTGCCAAGCTTTCGCAAGAAATATCCTGATATCGAGCTGGAACTGGTGCTGAGCGATGCCATCGTTGACATCGTCAAGGAGGGCCTGCACGGTGGGTTTCGGCTGGGAGGTCTGATCGCGCAGGATATGGTTGGGCTGCGCGTCTCCGGTCCGCAGCATCTGGCGGTTTTGGGCAGCACGGCTTATTTGGAGGCCAACGGCGTGCCGCAGGTGCCGGAAGACCTGCTGCATCACACCTGCATTCACTACCGGTTTCAAACCTCAAAGCAGATCGCCCCCTGGGCCTTTGAGGTGAATGGCAACCGTGTTGAGATTGATGTTCGCAACGGACTGATCGTCAACACCCTGCCCGCCCAGCTGCAACTCATGGAACAGGGCATGGGGCTGGTACTCACCTTCCGCGATTACGCGCTGATGCAATGCAATGAAAGTAATGTGCAACTGATGCTTCAGGACTACCTGAAACCGCTTGAGCCGATCTACCTTTTCTACCCCCGCGAATACAAAGAAATGCTCCCCCTCCGCCTCTTCATTGAGCACATCAAGGCGCATCGGCAGATCTGATCCCCTCAGCTCTTTGTTACCGGTGCCTTGTAGGGCGGGACTTGTCGTAGGACCATGCCGTGTTTTTGGTCGGCTTTGTAGCCGAGGCTTTCATAGAAGCCTTTGGCGCTGCGGTGCTTTCCGGTGAGGAGCATGATTTTGTAGGCGTTGGCTTGCCAGGCCTCGTTGCGCAGGGTGTCCATGACCATGCGGCCAAAACCTCGGCCCCGGTAGGCTTGCAGGGTCACCACATTCTCAACAAGGCAGTACGGGCGGCCATCAAAGGTCATGTTGGGCAGAATGTGGAGCGTGGCGCAGGAGACGATCTGGTCGTAAATCTCCAACCCGAACACCATGGTGCCGTCGTGGTCCAGAAGCTTGGCGAAGTGGGCACGCCCCTCCTCTCCGCGTGCCAGCGGAACACCTTCTGTCAGCTCATGCAGGAGGCCGAGATAATCCTCATAGTCGTCAATGGTCAGGCGGCGGACGATGATGGTGGGCGAGAGGACTGACATAACGGGACTCACTTAAAATGTGCAGCATGAAATATACGGGAAGTTTACCGCGAAGTTTTCCTGAGTCCCAGTCTCTCTCTATTGAGATTTGCTGCAAGCGGTTGCCACAGCGCGGGCGATGACCTGCTCTTCGTTGGTGGGGATGATCAGCACCCGCACCCGTCCGGTGCCGATTTCCGGTGCGTTGGCCTTGTTCTTTTCCTGATCAATGGTGATGCCCAAAAACTCCAGCGGTTCGCACACGTTGGAGCGCACCCGTGCGGAGTTTTCGCCCACGCCTGCACTAAAGATGAGCGCGTCGATGCCTTCCAGACTGGCGGCCATGGCGCCGACTTCCCGGCGGATCTGGTAGCTGTAGTAGTTGATGGCCTGTTTGGCGAACAGCTCTTCGGAATGCTCCAGCACGCGCATATCGGAAGATTCTTCAGACAAACCCAGCAGGCCACTGCGACGGTAGATGATGCTCTCGATCTCTTCCGGTGACAGCTCTTTTTCCTGCATCAGGTAGAGCATCACACCCGGATCCAGCCGCCCGCAGCGTGTGCCCATGGGCAAGCCATCCACGGCGGAAAAGCTGGTGCTGGCGTTGATGGAGCGTCCGTCCTCCACGGCACACATGGAAGCGCCATTGCCCAGATGAGCGATCACAAGTCGTCCGCGTGCCACATCAGGATATTTCCGGCGCACCTCGCTGCAGATGTAATCAAAGGAAAGCCCGTGGAAGCCGTAACGCCGCACGCCTTCCTCATAAAAATGGCGTGGGATGGCAAAGGCGTCATTGGGGAAGGTGTGACCGGCATGGAAGGCGGTATCAAAACAGCCGATTTGCAGCACGCCCGGAAACACCTGCTTGGCCGCGCGGATGGTTGCCAGACTGTAAGGCTGGTGCAGCGGGGCCAGCGGGATCAGTTGTTCCAGCTCCTGCAGCACTTCAGAGGTCAGCTCTGTTGGCTTATAAAACGCATTGCCGCCATGGACGATGCGGTGGCCAATGCCAACCACGGATTTGCCCTTCAGATGGGGTTCCACACGGGTGAAGATGGAAACAACGGCACCGGCATGGTCAACATGACCCAGATCTTCCACGATCTGCTCGGTTGAGGTCTGCATTTTCAGACGGGCTTGAGGGCCAAGACGCTCAATAATGCCGGAGATGAAAAGCTCCGGTTCTGCTGCCGCTTTGTAAAGCGCGAATTTGATGGAGGACGATCCGGTATTGAGCGTAAAATAAAAACTCATGCTTTCTGGCTCGCAGCGTAAAGAAGCGCAACAGCGCAAGACATCAAACGGGCTTTGTCGTCATCGGCACGGCTGGTGAGGATCACCGGACACCGGGCACCCATCACAACGCCGCACACCTGAGCATGGGCAACAAAGGCCAGTTCCTTGGCTAGCATATTGCCAGATTCCAGATTGGGCACAACCAGTACATCTGCCCTCCCTGCAACCAAGGAGGTGATGCCCTTGGTGACCGCTGCATCAATGTCGATGGCGTTGTCCATGGCCAGCGGTCCGTCAACAATCCCGCCCTTGATCTGGCCGCGTTCTGCCATTTTAGAAAGGATCGCTGCATCAAGGGTGGAAGGGATCTTGGTGTTCACCGTTTCCACGGCTGAAAGAATGCCCACCTTGGGCTGCTGCTGCCCCAGAGCCTGTGCCAGATTGATGGCGTTTTGAACAATGTCCACCTTGGCTTCCAGATCTGGCGAGATGTTGATGGCCGCATCGCTGATGAAGAGCAGATGATCCAGCCCAGGAACGTCCATCACAAACACATGGCTGAGGCGGTTGTCTGTGCGCAGGCCAATGTCCCGCTTCACGATCTGGGCAAGCAGCACATCCGTGTGCAGCTGGCCCTTCATGATCGCCTGCGCCTTGCCCTCACGCACCATGGCCACCGCCTGCGCAGCGGCTTGTGTGTGGCCTGCCACATCAAGGATTGTGCAGTGGGCCAGATCCTTTCCAAGCCGTTCAGCAGCATCCTCGATCTTATTCCGATCCCCGATCAGGATTGGCTCAATTAAGGTGTTTTCCGCCGCCAGCAATGCGCCGCCCAGAGACTTACGGTCTTCCGGCGCCACAACGGCGGTGATGAGCGGTGGCAACGGGCGAGCGAGGTCCAGCAAGCGCTCAAAGTGCTCGTAACTGCGCACGGTCAGTCCCGGCAGGCTGACAGCCTTGGCGATCTTGCTGGTGCGCGGGGCGATAACTTCCGCCTCTCCCTCCACGATCATCTGACCATCAGCGCGTTCCACGGTGGTTTGCAGTTTCACCACATAATCCGGCAGCTTCTCGGTTACCTTAACCCGTGCTGTCAGGTGGTCCCCTTCATAAGCCCGGCCCAGAAAACGCAGGTTCTGGCTCCTATAAAGCGTGCCCGGCCCGGGCATCTGGTTGCCCAGCACAGCGGAGATCAGGCTGGCGACCCACAGTGAGGGCGCAACGCCCTCAAAGTCCCCTTCCCCCTCGCGGTCTTCCTTGGGCAGGTGGATGGGGTTGAGGTCGCCGGAGGCATGGGCGGAAACATAGAAGTCATCAGCAGAACAGGTCCGCTCATAGGTGGCTTCCATGCCCACTTCGATCTGATCATACGGCGTGTTCTTGTAGGTCGTTGTCATCTCCTCAACTACCCCCACTTGAGCGTTTTCTTCAGGCAATGCCACAGTTCCAGCGAGTTGGGCGCCATGTCTTCCTCGTTGCCGATGATGTAGGTCACCGCCTTGTAGGCGAAGGTTTTGTCCTTCTCGTTCTTCAGCAACAGTGGCAGGGCGTTGTAGCCCGCCTCCATCTCAAACCGTGCAATCAGCGTCTGGTCGTGAATGAGGAAGTTGCGCTCTTTCGGGTCCATGGACTTGAACGGCGCCCATGTGGTCAGCACCTCGTTGAAGCGCTCCAGCTTTTCGCCGCGCACCTCGGTGCGGGTATCAGCAATCATCAGTACAATGCGCACGATGGCTGCAGCAGCCCCGCCTTTTTCGATCTTCTTCAGGGCGTTTTGAATGCTGGCCAGACTGTGCAGGTCCTGCATTGGCACCTTAGGTCTGCGGAAGGACAAGGCCTTGCCGTATTCCACCGCTTGGGGAGAGGCCCAGAAGGTGAGGAAGCTGTTTTCAATCATCGCTTCGCGCATATCTTTCAGCGCATCCCAACCGTACTCGATGCTGTCCGCCACCATCTCTTCCCAATAGTGGAAGGGCGTTTTAGCCATGTTGGGCTTGTGGTTCTGCTTCACCGCAGCGGCTGCCATGGTGGGCCAGAACATGAAAGGGTTGGTGGAGGCAAACGCGCCGTTGGCGAGCCGCATAGGGTGCAGATCTCGCGTGACTTCCGCTGTTTGTGAGCTGTTCATGGTTTTCAGCACCGGGCCGATGGTGCTGTCGTACATGTCTTCCCAGCTTTCCGAGAAACGGGCGACACCGGCAAAGGCTTTTTCCTCGTCGCGCTCGCCGGTTTCCAGCAGCATTTCATCGATGGTTTTGCGAGCAAAACTCACCTTGAACTTGGCATCGCAGCCTTTGCCCTTCTGCTCTTCAATCTGCAGCTTGTAGAGCCCCGGAGGCATGGCCTCGATGGTCTTCAAGGTAGACGCCACCTGCGTGTGTTCCCGCTTGGCGACGCTAGAGGACACGAAGATGCCCAGATGCCCGACCTGATCATGAAGCATGTAAAGGATACGCTGGCCAAGGATCTCGATCTCCGCGTCATCCGTGTAGGTATCCGCGATCCAGTTGAGGGCCTGATCGGGCGGTGTGATGTTATCGCCGTAAGAGGAAAAGACGATGATCGGTGACTTGATGGTCTTCAGATCAATAGGTCGTCCGGGCTCCAGAAACGCTTCGTTCTTGGCCAGCTTGTTGCCGATGAAGAGGTTGTCCAGAATCCAGCGGAACTCCTCCTCGGTCATGTAATAAAAGCCGTTCCACCACTTCTGGAACTCCAGATAGCGCTCTTCGCCGCTGTCGATACTGGTGTAAAGGTCATAGTACTTGCGGAACCAGTTGCGGCCCGGGTTCAGCATCTCAAAGTTCTGCACCAGATTGGCGCCGTCAAACACGCCATTGCCCAGATCTGCAGAGAGCAGAGCCGGCACGATGCCGCCGGTCAGGCCTGCGGAGTAGCGCATGGGGTCCTGCCCCATCTTGCCGCTCCAGTAGGACATGGGCGCTCCGTTGAGCACGATCGGTCCCACCAGATCCGGATAAACCGCCGCCAGAATGGCCGTCGCCCATCCACCCTGACAGTTGCCCACCACGATGGGTTTCGGGCTGTCCGGGTGACGTGAGATGATCTCCCGCAGGAATGCCGCCTCCGCATGGGTGACATGCGACAGTTCCTGATGCGGTTCTGGCATCGGGTGGAAGGCGACGAAGTACACTGGATGGCCGCCGCGCAGGGCAACACCCACCTGACTGTCATCCTTAAAGCCACCGATGCCTGCACCGTGTCCAGCGCGCGGATCAATGATCACATAGGGGCGCTTCCAGTCAAACACCTCCATCCCTTCGGGCGGAATGATCTTCAACAGCATGTAGTTGCAGGGCCGTGGCAGGTTTCGCCCCTCCACGATGACCTCATAATCATAGACGAGTACCGGAGGGCAGCCCTTGGCCATGTGGTCAAAATATGTGTCGCTGCTTTCGCGCAGGGCATCCATGGTCAGGATCGCCCGTTCGCTGGACTCCTTCAGATAATGGGTCCAGGCATCCATGACCTTCTTGGGCGTGTCATACGGTGCCCAGGAGGCGGCCAGCGCTTCGCCTTTGATCTTGGACTTCTCCTGCTTTTTCTGGAAGTCCTTCATCAGGCGGGTGGAGCGCCGTGAGTTGGCAACCTGCAAAAACTGGTTTTGCTGCGCAAGTGCCTCAAAGTACTGGGCCGTGCGCTGGGTAAAGAGTTCTATTTGCATAATCTACCTCGGTGCCTGCCTAGCCAATGATGCGGTAACCGCCGTCAATGGGGTGAACCACACCCGTGATGTTGCGGGCTTCATCACTGGCCAGAAAGGCGGCATAAGCGCCAATGTCTTCAATGCTTGCGAGTTTTCGTGTGGGCGCGCGCTCGGTGGCGTCTGCCAGCATTTCGTCAAAGCTGGCGATGCCGCTTGCAGCGCGTGTGGCCAACGGGCCGGGAGACAGCGCGTTGACGGAAATCCCCTTCTGGCCCAGCTCAGCCGCCACATACCGTGTGGTGCTTTCCAGCGCGGCTTTCACCGGACCCATGATGTTGTAGTGGCTGATCACCTTTTCCGAGCCGTGGAAGGTCACGGTCATCACGCTGGAGCCCGGCGGCATCAGCGGTTCGGATTTGCGGATCAGGCGCAGGAAAGAATGCACGGAAATGTCCATGGCCACGCCAAACCCTTCTGCCGAGCAATCCACCACCCGGCCATGCAGGTCGGCCTGCGGGCAAAAGGCGATGGAGTGGAGCAGAACATCCAGCGTGCCCCAGACCTTCTCGATCTGCTCATACAGGGCATCCACCTGCTCGGGCTGGGTCACATCCAGCGGCGCAAAAATGGCGGCGTTGGCTTCTTCTGCCAGCGGGGCCACATGCTTTTTTGCTTTGTCATTCAGGTATGTAAGTGCCAGTTCCGCACCTTGAGCCTTCATGGCTTTGGCGCATCCCCATGCAATGGACTGGCTGTTCGCCACCCCAACAATAAGGGCTTTCTTGCCCTTCAATGAAAACATGTGGCCGTTACCCTACTCGTTGAACCCGGTGATTGGAAAGGAAAACAACAAGACTAGAAATAGCTATACAGGAGAAATAAGGAAAACCAAGGTGCGAAATCTAGTAAATGAAATGGCTATTCGGAATATTCAAAGAGTGACTATTTATGTAACTAAGTAGTTTTGTAATAAAATTAGATTTTCTGCTGTTTAGGTGGCGTTGTTGGAACGTAACGCTCATCAATGGCCTGTGTCGCGTCCTCCATCTTTTTTACCGCTACAATCTGAGAGAGTGCCTGTCAGCACAGACCTGAAAAGCCAAAGCTTTTAAGAGGATTCATAAAAGCGTGGACCGGGCCTGTTTCTACAGTTTCCGGCGGAATGTTATTCGTAAAGTGATGGTGCTCGCATGACCGGATCAAATCTATCTGTTTCAAACTCCCAGCCGCCTGCCCCGCAGCCTAATGTGGCTCAGTATGCCGATGTCGTGCCGCCAAAGCCGAGCGAACGTATCGTTGAATACTCGCTCAACTATGTGACGAAGAAAACTGCTCAGCACGAGGCTGTCCTGGGCGAGATCAAGCGTGAGCTCAACTCCTACTTCAGCACTGAAGTGACTGAGAAGGTGGTAGATCACTTCCTTTCCACCAAACCTCATCTGCCAAAATCCAGTGTGCTTGCGACCCTGCTTCATGTGCCAAGCAAGGCCTCTCAGCAGGCGCAGGAAAAAGTGGCAGCGCTGTTTGAGGAAGCACATGCCTACGGCACCCGGCTGACGCTGGAAACCTTTTTTGAAGGGGCTGCGATCCCTGATGACCCAAAGAAGGCTGCTGAAGTACTGACAGCTCGCATCGTTGAACTTGCCAAGACAGCGGATGCAGATGGTATTTCCAGCCTTGTTCGATCCCTGAGCTTCCTCGGTGGTTCTGATGACGCTGTTTTGAAAGAAGCCGTGCCGATTGCGCTTAAAGCTGTGCATTCCACGCTGGTTTATCCTGAAAGCGTTCGCACCCAGAATGCAGCACAAGGCGGCGAAGTGGCCCGCGTGCCGGGTGAGGTTACCACCCATCTTCTGGCGTTGATCAGAGATGAGGCCCAAAGCCCGGATCTGGACCCGGCAACTGCGGACCTGTTGGCTGAAGTTGATGGCTATGTGAAGGATCAGGTGCTGGGCCATAGGATCTCTGTACCGGAAACCCGCGAACTGTTGACCGTGGTTGGGGACAGGCTGGAAGAGATTGGCTTCAAGAACCTTGCTGACCAGACCAAGGTGCTGCAGAGCCAGTTGGGCAAAAGCGATAACCCACCGCTGACCCGCCTGCATGATGCGATTTACTCCCGTGTGCTCGACAGTACGTTTATTGCCGATCTGGTGGAAGATACCCCGCAGCCGGTGATGGATTCAGCACAGCTAGTGAAAGACGGCCTGCGAGATGTGATCTCCATCCAGACCCCACGGGTGCAGAACCAGACTGCGATGACAATGCATAAGATGATGGCAGGCAATGAGCGCTTCTGGATGCCTGAATGCCCAGAACTGATGGAGTTCGTGCAAGGTCCCCGTCAGGATGCACTGACCAATCTGGACAAGTTCCTGAGTGCCCCAACCCGCAACGGATATGACGCCATTGCCGTCCCGATGCTGGTTGTGAAAGGCACCGTTGCCCTGCATGCTCTGCTGACCAAAACAGTGCCTGAAGACCGCCAGCCGCTCGTCATGAACGGTAAAAAAGTTGCGGACCTGCCGGCTTATGTGAAGGTGGCAAACAAGGCCTATCAGGGGATTTGCAAGGAAGCCAACCGCACCAACGCGCCGGAAGATCCAGACCTGAAACGAGAAGATCGCCCTAAGGTGGGCCGCACGGACACGCCAAAGAGTGCGCATGCTGGGATTACGCTTGGCTATCAACCCGGCAGTGTCACGTTTGAGGGTGACCCAGATAAGATCCCAAGTACGCACCCGGCGGATGTGAACCTGCCCAAACTGCAGGAGCCGAGCAAGTCGCAGGTGGAAGCCCTGTCTCGCGGCATTCCGTTTGCCTCCGGTGTGTCCGGATCTACCAACCTGAACTTGCACTTTCTGCACTATCTCCGGCACACCTCCCCAAACCCGGATCTGATCCCGGATTCCAAAGACTACATGGTCGCCAACACCATGTTCCTGAATTTTGATGGCGGTCACTCAATCCACGAGGCCCTTTGGGTCGGGCAGGAGTTGGATGGCACGCTGGGGCTTGATCTTGGCCTCGCCCGTGCGAAGCCGGATGGAACACAGATAGAATCCTCCAGCTATGTCTCTGACCTTAATGAGTTTATCGAGCTTTACGATGGAACCGAGACCGGTGAAGCCTTGGAGCGCGCCAAGGAAAGCGCTTTTGATGCCACGCTGGATTACTTTGACGAGCACAGTTATGCCGCCGGTAAAACCGTTGGTGAAGCCTGAGGCCATGTAAGGAAAGAAAAATGAAATACGCTGCAACACTCCTTGCCGAGCTGGGCGAAAAGATCGGCCTGCCAAACCTTGAGCTGGATGAGGAAGGGCTTTGCTCTTTTGAAGTGGAAGACGAGTTTACGCTCACTCTGGGTGCAAACAATCAGGATGAAGTGATCCTGTTTGCTCTTCTGCCAGACATCCAGAAAGACAAGCGTGAGGCCGGATATCGCTTGCTGCTTCAGGCCAACCTGCTGGGCAAAGGCACTGGTGACGCGGTTCTGGCAATGACAGAAGGTGACAATCAACCGGCGCTAAACTCGCGATTTTCCGCTCAAAACCTCGCGGTTCAGCAGCTGGAAGAGAAGCTCGACACCTTCATCAAACTGGTGAAGCTCTGGCGCGCAACCCTTCAGTCTCTCAATGCGTCAGAGACTGAAAGCACGCAAGACCTCCACCTTTCCAATGATGCTTGGCTGCGTGCATAACACCTGAACGGACACTCCTAAACCACCGAGCGGGACAGCGCCTGCTCTGTGATCTGGTTGCAGATTTTTTCTGCGATCAGAGGGGCGAGGATGACGCCGGGGTGACTGCCTGCGACGAAGGCGTTGGTAAAGCCGTTGATGGGGCGGGCCAGAGGCTCAGCTGAGTGGCTGGCGGGGCGCTGACCGACCTGAATGGACAGCAGCTCCACCTGACCAGCGCTGGTGAAGGTGTCTTTGACGGCCTGCACCAGCCGCGCGCCCATACGCTCCAGCTCGGCGGGATCATCCGTTTCCGGTGGATTTTCGGCCATTGCGAAGTTGCCCAGACCAAGGCTGCGCATCTCGATATCTGGCGTTAGCAGCACAGGGGTGTACTCTGGCAGTTCTGCGCTGATTTCGATATACGTGGCTGGTGAGGTGTAAAGGCCGTGCTCCGGCTCATATGGAGCGATCAGACCACCATTGCGGCCACCAGTTGCCAGTACGGTGAAGTCGCTGGCAAAGAGCTCGTCATTCATGCGGATGCCGTTGCAGGTATGGTCGGTGACATCCAGTGCACTCACTGAGCTATTCAGCACCACCTCTCCGCCCAGACGGGTCAGAGCATCAACCAGCTTTTCGATAACTTTAGGCGGGTACCAGCAGACATCATCTTCTGAATAGGCTGCAAACTCTGGCGGATTGGTGAGCGCGGGCAAAAGGTCCTGAAGTTCCTGCTTGCTCATGAGGCGCGTGCGGGTACCTGCCTGCCGTTGACGGTCAATCAGGTCCTGCGTTTCTTCCGGTGTTGCGCGCCAGACGATGGCGCCGTTGTTGGCGCCAAACAGAGCGCCGTCAAACTCAGCATTCAGTGTCTTGTAGCGCGCCATGCCATCGGTCAGCAGGGGGAACAGCTCTGGGCTCTCGATAGGATCATTGGCGATATGGCCAATCCAGCCAAAGGAAGTACGTGAGACATCTCCGCCCACACAGTGGTTTGCATCAAACAAAGTAACCTTGAAACCCAGACGCGCGAGCTTGTACGCGATCATTGCTCCGGTGATGCCGGCGCCGACCACGTTAACGCTTAAATTATGCATAAATGCCTCAGTTCAGAACATGAACCGGTCAGCACGGACATGCTGAACGGCAGGAAAAATCAAAGAAATGGCTATGCCCAAACCTAGCCAACCGACTCGCTCTGCGGAACCGCTCTCCTGAAAAATAAGAGGGTAGTGATATATTTGCAGCGCCTAATATAGGTAAGCTGCCAAACTTTCTAAGCTACTGATTAGGTGGGGTTAATGGAGGTTGGTTGCTTAGAGCCGCAAGCCATTAGGCTATTTTTCGTGAAAAAATGCTTGAAATTTTCATACCCCTTCATGAAAATATCCTGGAATTTTTCACGGAATCATGAGTCATGACAGTTGGCAGCACATTGGGGGAAGATCTGAAGGCGCTCCGCACCTCACGTGGGATGACGTTGGAAGAGGTTGCGAGGAAGATGGGCCGGTCTGTGGGCTGGCTGTCTCAGGTGGAGCGGGATAAGTCTACACCGCGCCATACGGATCTGAAGCAGTTTGCTGAGGTGTTTGGTGTTCAGCTTTCCTTGTTCTTTGGAGATGCAGACGCACCGGAAAATGAGCAAGGTCGGGTTGTACGCTCCGGCAACCGCCGTGTGATTGGCGAGCGGGATAAGGGCCTTCTGGAGACGCTCGTTTCTCCGGACCTGACCGACAGTTTTGAGATGATCCACTCCACGTTTCAGCCCAGCTCTAACCGCAGTGAGGCGATCACGCGGCCAACGCAGGAGGTGGCTTATATGGTCTCCGGTAAGCTGGATGTGTGGATTGGCGAGGACATGTTCACGGTGGCGGCGGGCGACAGCTTTCGCATCAAGGAAACGTCTTACCGCTGGTCCAATCCCTACACAGAACCTGCCGTGGCCATCTGGGTGATCTCACCGCCGGTTTATTAAAAGCCGTGCCGGATCTCCGGCGCAGCTTCAGCATTCGATTTCTAAAAAAGAATAATACCCGCCTCACAGAGAAAAGCGGGAGAGGACTACCTGATGGATTTATAGTTTTTGGGAGGAAGTGCGCATGTCTATTCCGGATACAGCGCGGGTTGTGATTATCGGCGGCGGTGTTGTTGGCGTTTCCACGCTGTATCATCTGGCCAAAATGGGCTGGAGCGACTGCGTTCTTTTGGAAAAGAACGAGCTGACGGCAGGGTCCACATGGCATGCGGCGGGCAACTGCCCCAACTTCGCCACCAGCTACGCGGTGATGAACATGCAGCGCTACGGACTGGAGCTGTATCGCGGGCTGGCGGAAGAGGTCAACTACCCCATCAACTACCACGTGACAGGCGCCATCCGGCTGGCACATAGCCATGAACGGATGATGGAGTTTGAGCACGTGGCCGCCATGGCCGAGCATATGGGTTTGTCCATGGACATGTGCACCCCGGATCAACTGCAGGAGCACTTCCCCTTCATGGAAGTTCATGATCTGGAAGGCGGGCTTTGGGATCCGCTGGATGGCGATATTGATCCTGCGCAGGTGACACAGGCCCTTGCCAAAGGTGCACGTGATCTGGGTGCCCGCATCCTGCGCTTTACGCCTGCCACGGGCGTGCGCCGTGAAGGCGGCGAATGGATTGTCTGCACCGAAGCGGGCGAGATCCGCTGCGAATATGTGGTCAATGCGGCTGGCTATTATGCCGCCCGTGTGGGCGAATGGTTTGAGCCTTATGGCGGGCGCAGCGTGCCGACCATCACCATGAGCCACCAGTACTTCATGACGGAAGCGATCCCAGAAGTGGAAGCCTGGACCAAACAGCATGGCCGTAAACTGCCTATGCTGCGAGACCCGGACACCTCCTACTATCTGCGGCAAGAGACGGGCGGGTTCAATCTGGGGCCGTATGAGCGTGCTTGCCGGACGGCATGGACAACACCGGATGATCCGATGCCGGAGGACTTCAGCTTCCAGCTTTATCCGGATGATCTGGAGCGGCTGGAGTTTTACATTGAAGACGCCATGGCGCGTGTGCCTTTGCTGGGAACGCAAGGGGTGAAACGCAACATCAACGGGCCTATTCCCTACGCCCCTGATGGTCTGCCCATGATTGGCCCTATGCCCGGTGTGCCCAATGCGTTTGAGGCCCATTCCTTCACCTTCGGCATTGCGCAGGGCGGCGGCGCTGGCAAGGTGGCAGCGGAATGGATCGTCAACGGCCAGACTGAGTGGGACATGTGGGCCGTCGATCCACGACGCTACACCGATTACACTGACAAGCAGTACTGCATCGATAAAGCGAAGGAAGTGTATGGCCACGAATACGCCATGCACTTCCCGCATCACGAATGGCCTGCTGGGCGGGACCGTAAACTCTCTCCCAACCACACCAAACTGCTGGAGCTTGGCGGACAGATGGGTGCCTACAACGGCTGGGAGCGCGCCAACTGGTTTGCAAAGGCGGGCGATGACACCTCTGAAGAGGCAACCCAAACCTGGGCCCGCTCCGGCCCGTGGGAGCAGCGGGTGCGTGAGGAATGCGAAGCAGTACGTGACTATGTCGGCGTGCTGGATCTGCCAGGGTTTTCAAGGTTCAAACTCTCCGGCGAAGGTGCCGCTGAGTGGCTGCGGGAGCAGATTGCCGGTGCCCTGCCGAAAGTTGGCCGCATGACACTTGGCTATTTCCCAGATGAGCGCGGGCGGGTGTTGACGGAAATGTCGATCCTGCGGCATGGGGCGGATGAGTTCACGCTGATCACCGCAGCTCTGGCCCAGTGGCATGACTTTGAGCTGCTGAATGCTCGTTTACCGGAAGGATTATTGTTGGAAGATCAGACGCGGGATGTCACAACTCTGATTGTCACCGGCCCTCAATCCCGTCAGTTGCTTGCAGGCATGACAGAGGCGGACCTTTCCCTCAGTTGGCTTAGCCTTCAGCAGGCGATGGTTCTTGGAAAGCAAGCGCTTCTGGTGCGCGTGTCGTTTGCCGGAGAGCTAGGCTGGGAAATCCACGCCAGCAATGAGGATATGCCTGAGATCTACGAGGCTCTTCTTGGTTCTGGTGCGAAACCCTTCGGCATGTATGCGCTTAATACCTTGCGACTGGAGAAAGGTTATCGAAGCTGGAAAGGTGATCTTTCAACGGACTACACGCTGTTTGAGGCTGGGCTGGACCGGTTCGTGAAGCTCAATAAACCGCAAAACTTCCCCGGCAAAGCTACCTTGCTGAAGGAGGCGGCGGATGGTGTGAAGCGTCGCTTCGTGACCATGATTGTGGAGGCTGGCGACTGCGATGCACAGTATATGTCCACCATTTGGCAGGGAGATCAGATGGTTGGTGAAGTCACCTCCGGCGGCTGGGGCTACCGCATCAATGCCTCCATCGCGCTTGGGGTGGTGCACGCTGATCTGGGTGAACCGGGAACTGAGCTGACCATTAAGATCTACGGCAAGCCCCACAAAGCCGTTGTTCAACCCGATGGCCCGCTGTGGGACCCGGAAAATGTACGCCTGAGAGATCAGGGTGAGGGGAAAGATGCTGATCCAGACCAGAGCACCTCTCTTCAAACGGTGTGAGCGCGTCACCTGAAACGAAAAACCGGCATCCGTCGTGTTCCCGCTTCATCGCAAGCAGAACACGACGGATGCCGCGGTCCCCTGCTCCCTGTTTGCTCTGAAGTTGGTGATGCCGTTTGGAGCACCGTTACGCCTCTTCTGCCTTGCTGCGCAGATTAAGGTATTGATGATATTAGTGAAGTTGCTTCTCTGGATGTATTGGTGTCTGGATTGTTTGAGTTGATATTGGCTGTTGTTGCGGTGCAATAATATTTATAGGTGATGTGGAAAAATTATATTTATAAATATTGAATTATCGAACATAGAATAACTCATGGTAACTTAAATTATCTCCAGATATGCGTGTTGATAACTAAGTATTCAGTCATATTTAATTGTATGTCAGACATGGATTAGGCTAGTCCTATCATTCTGCTCTTTTGATGAGGCTGAAGCGCGATGGTGTCCACATACACGCAGGATCTGCGAGATCAGATAACTGAGGAACTGGCTCGCCAGCTGTTTTCGGCGGAACTGAAACCGGGTGACTTCCTGCCAAAGGAACTGGAACTGACGGAACAGTTTGGTGTCAGCCGTGCCACCATGCGCAGTGCGCTGGCCACTTTCACCAACCACGGCATCATCGAGCGCATCTCCGGCTTCGGCACCCGCGTCAAAGACTATCAGGACTGGAACATCCTCTCCCCGCAAGTGGCCACGTGGATTGCGCAGTATGGCGGCAACACGCTCATCTTCGCCCGTGAGATTTTCCGTTTCCGCACGTCTGTGGAACCCTTCATCGCCATGGAAGCTGCCCGTCGTGCCACAGCCAAGGATCTGATGAAGATCGAAGCGGCATGGAACGGCATGTATGCGGCCATGCAGAAGGATGATCTGATCTATCGCGGCAAGCACTTTCAGCAGTACGATACTCAGTTTCATGAGGCGATCTATCAGGCCTCGCACAATCTGGTCTGGGTGCAGATCGGACGCAGCACCATGCCTGCCGTTTTCTTTCTGATCAAGAAAACCACCGAAGCTGTCCAGGAGTTGAGTGACAGTCTGGAACGCCACCGCCATCTGCTGGAAGCCATCCGCCTGCGGGATGCAGAAGCGGCCCGCAAAGCCTCCGTGCGCATCATCGACCGCGCGGCCTATGATCTTGACCTGAGTGATCTGAACGAAGAGATCCGCGAGAACTCGTTGGCCAACGTGGTGATGCAGAACGAACGTGACCGCCTCACCTCTGATTGAGCACCTCATCCTTATCCCTAGATCCCTTTTCGAGAAGCCCCATGAAAATTACCGGTATTGAAACCATCAATCTCAAAGAATTTCGCAATGTAACCTGGGTGCGTGTGCACACCGATGCTGGTAGCTTTGGTCTGGGCGAAACGTTTTATGGCTCAGATGCGGTGTGCGGTTTTATCCATGAAACACTGGCAGATGAGCTGATTGGCCGTGATCCAACCCAGATCGATGCCATCTCCCGCCTGCTGCTCAACCCCATCTGCGGGTTCAACTCCACCGGCGCTGAAATGCGGGCGGCGTCTGCCATTGATATCGCCCTTTGGGATCTTGCGGGCAAAACTCTTGGCGTGCCGGTGCATCAGCTGCTGGGTGGCAAAAGCCGCGACAAGATCCGCGCGTATAACACCTGCGCGGGCTACGAGTATGTGAAGGACAAGCAGGTCAACACCACAGAGGACTGGAGCACCGAATCCGTTGCGGAAGGCCCCTATGAGGATCTGGAGGCCTTCCTGTCTGATGCGGGTACGCTGGCAAAGAGCCTGCTGGACATGGGTTTCCGAGGTATGAAGATCTGGCCGTTTGACCAGTTCGCCGTCAAAACCAACGGCACCTACATCTCACCGGAAGATCTGGAAGCAGGCCTGCGCCCTTTCAAGCAGATCCGCGAAGCCGTGGGCGATGCCATGGACATTCACGTGGAGCTGCACAGCGTGTGGAACCTGCCCATGGCCGAGAAGATCGCACGCGCGTTGAAACCCTACAATGTGTTTTGGCTGGAAGACCCGATCAAGATGACCAACGTGGACGCACTGGCCGAGTACGCCCGCCGGGCAGAGACCTGGGTCACCGCAAGCGAGAACCTCGCCACCCGCTGGTCGTTCCGCGAGCTCTTCGAAAAACGCGCAACGGATGTCTGCATGCTGGATATCGGTTGGTGCGGCGGCCTGACAGAAGCCAAGAAAATCGCCACCATGGCCGAAACCTACGAGTTGCCTGTTGCGCCGCATGATTGCACTGGTCCGGGCCTGCTAACGGCTGCTGTGCACCTGTCCATCAACCTGCCAAACGCGCTGGTTCAGGAGATGGTGAGGGCATTCTATTTCGGCTGGTACAGCGAGTTGATGGAAGGTCTGCCTGTTTTCGAAAACGGCTATCTACTGGCTCCAACCGCACCGGGCCTCGGTATTTCGCTCTCGCCGAAGGTGTTTGAGCGCGGCGACGCCACTATCCGGATCACAGGCACCAAGTCCTGTTGATCCCCAAAACCAAGGTTGGCCGCGACCCAGCCTAGTAGGCGATGTGTGTGTCCATAACAGTCGCCGAAGACCCACCACTGCGGAGTGGAAGCCGCGGTGGTGGGTGGTTTTGGGTCAATTCTGCTTTTCCGACTGAAAAATCACTCACTCGCGAGTTGATATGCCTTTTCTCGCTCCGCAATCTCAGGAAATGCGTCCGTGAGCAACTTTCCGCCAACCGCAATGTTGTCGTAGAAATGTTCTTCGATATGGATGACGAGGTTCTCTTTCTCCAAGCCGGTTGAGGCACAAAACGCCTCCGTCAGAGCAGCAACGCAGGCAACTTTCTTTTCTCGGGTCAAACGCGGGGAATAAACAACAATATGTGGCATGACAGGCCTTTCTCAGTCCTCAGGCAAATTCAAATACCGAACAGTCATCGTCACGATACTACGGTTGAGCGCTGAGGAATATGTCTGGGGCAATCCCATTCCAGTGCCATGGTCTTGAGCACAATCGCCCGCTCCGGCTCGGCTTTGTAGTCTGAGGGCATCAGGTCCAGCACGAAATCACGATCGCCTTCCAAAGACACAATCCGCGCCTCACCCCAGATCTTCAGTCTTTCCTGTGTTTCGTAGTTCACGAGGATGAGTGATACGCGGGCGTTCTGGGAGATGTTTCCAGCGCTTAAGTACTGCCGGTTGCCGCGATAATCTGCATAGGCAAAGTGCCTGTCATCCAGCACCCTCAGGAATCCTTGCGGCCCGCCTTTGAACTGTACATAAGGCCAGCCAGTCTCTGAAATTGTTGAGAGATAGAACCCATCCATGTTCTTTATGAAAGCGGCATGGTCCGGGTCAATGGTGTGACCATTCAGCTCTTCCCCTTCCAGAAACCTGGCATACGCCTCTTTGGTTCCGTATCGGTCCTGAAAAGTTTGAGCGGCAGGCGTAAAGGCAATCTGAGCAAAAGCTTTTGGCATAGGAGCCCCCAAATAAATGAAGCAATATGCTTGCATATGGGGGCTAAAACGAAAAATGCGACGACTACCTCGGGCAGGAAGTAGTCGTCGCACTGCTCTGGGGAGAGCTGGAGGAACTGGGGTAGGTCCGCAGTGTTCTGGAAGGCCAAGTCGATGGGGCCGTGCTTGGCACTCTAAGCGGATGGACGCGTTCCTCCTGTGGAGCTCCTTATAAGTTCATCTCCGACAGGCCGGGGTGGTTATCCGGGCGGCGACCAAAGGGCCAGACGAAGAGCCGCTCATTCTCGTTGATTTCCGTATCTGTGATGCACGTAATCCGCTTCTTCATGAGACCGTTGTTGTCAAACTCCCAGTTCTCGTTACCGCAGGAGCGGAACCATTTGTTGTGTATAGTTCGCCACTCACTGACGATGCGAATAGAGAAGCGGTTCTTGTTAAAACTCCAAAGTTCTTTGATATGGCGATAATGAAGCTGGGTTCTCCATTTGGCAGAAAGGAAACCCATAATCTGTGGTCGACCTTCAATGGTCTGGTTCCGGTCATGCCACAGGCAATCGCGGGATACGTTTCGGACAACAATTGTCGGACAGCGTGAGTTCCACGCATCTTCCGCAGCTCTTACTTTTGCTACCGCAGCGTCGTCTGTTATGGGGCGCATTGATAAACTGAGCATTTTGTTGCCTCTTGTGGTTTACTGATCGGTACAGTTATTGATAGCAAGGTGTACCGATCTGTGCACTCAGTCAAATCACCAATTTGCGAGCTGCGTGATGCACATCACATGCTTTTGCAAAGCCCTTTGATTTCGCGATAAAAATGAATTCCCTTGTTCGGCCATATTTATTTCGTTATATGTACTGATCAGTAAACCTTGAGGTTGGTATGCGCAAAAATAAACGGGATGAACTCGTAGAAAAGGCGATGGAAACCTTCTACAGAAATGGGTTTCACGCCACCGGTATGGACATGCTGGTTGCTGAATCCGGCATTTCCAAAACCTCCATGTACAAACACTTCAAAAGCAAGGAAGACCTGATCCTGGCTGCGCTTGGGTTGCGCGAGCAGCAGTTTCACGATTGGTCGACAAAGCGTGTCAGCGAGCTTGCCAGCGAACCTAAGGATCAACTGCTAGCCCTGTTTGATGTGCTGGGCGAATGGTTTCGTGAAGACACGTTCAAAAGCTGCATGTTCATCAAGGCCAGCTCTGAGTATCCGGAAGCAGACCACCCCATCCACCAGCAAACTGTTGAACAGCGCAACACCATGTATCAGGGCGTGCTGGCTCTGGTGGAAGCAGCGCATCTGAAGAACCCTGAAGCTCTGGCCCGCCAACTGCTGATGCTGCAGGAAGGCGCGATTATTACTGCGCATTTCGGTAACAGTGATGACCCGGCAGGTGAGGCTAAGAAAGCTGCAAAGGCGCTGATCGACGCTGCTTCCTGATGATCAGTCCTCTTTCTTGAAAAGAGATACGGATTTAGTGAAGGATATCTGTGTCTTGCGCGCAGGTCCTGCCCTCTTCGTACGTCATGCATCCCTGATAATATTTGCATATACATATAAATCTGGTTAGCGTAGTCCCATGAGAGGCTCATGGGACGGTGTGCTTCTCACTTTAGGATCGACCACTTTCTGGGAGGGAGAAAGAAGGATGCTGACCAAAAGCATATTGGAAGACCTTGGCGCAAAACTGATTTCCGGAGATGTAGAGGTAATTGATTTATCTGGTCGATTAGGGCCGGATACGCCTATTTTGCAACTGCCGCCAGACTTTGCCAAAAACACACCGAAAGTGGAGATCCATAAGATCTCCGAGTATGACGAGGATGGTCCGTTCTTCGCGTGGAACTGGATGAAACTGGGAGAGCACTCAGGCACCCACTTTGATGCTCCGCACCACTGGATCACCGGCAAAGACTATGCAGATGGATATACTGACACCATCTCACCGCAAAACTTCGTGGCACCTGTGAACGTGATCGACTGCTCTGCAGAGACCGCTGAGAATGCAGATTTTCTGCTGACAGCGGACCGCGTGAAGGAGTGGGAGGCGGAACACGGCGAGATCAATGCCGGTGAATGGGTCGTGATGCGTAGCGACTGGTATCACCGCAATACGGATGAAGCGAAGTTTCTCAACGTAGATGAAAACGGCCCGCATTCTCCGGGGCCAACCGTAGACTGTATCGAGTATCTCCTCTCCAAGGGCATCCTTGGTTGGGGCAATGAGTGTATCGGCACGGATGCAGGCTGTGCGGGTGGTATGGAGCCACCTTATCCGGCACACAACCTGCTGCACGCCGCCAACCGCTACGGCCTCGCCAGCCTTGCCAATCTGGACAAGTTGCCGTCCAAAGGCGCCATCCTAATCGCCGCTCCGCTGAAGATTGCCAATGGCACCGGCAGCCCGATCCGCGCATTGGCCCTCGTGCCAGCGGGTTAGGCGCAGAAAACTAAGCTGATTGGCAGCGGTCGGAGGATTGCTGCTGATCCTCCTCCTGTGTGCAATAGGGCTGCTCCAGCTCAAGAATGTTGCCTTCAGGGTCACGCATATAGGTGATCAGGTGTGGTCTTTCTGAGGTTCCAAAGTTCGTGACCTCCCCCTGCTTGCTGCCACCGGCGGAAAGAACCTTCGTGATCAACTCGTGGAGGTCGGGCGTCTGAAATGCAAGATGCCCAAAGCCAGTGGTGTTCACGGGCGCAATACCTCTGTCTTCGGTTACAGCATGTTGGTGCAACTCCAGAAACGGCGTGTCGCAATCGGGGAACGTCAACCAGATGCTGAGGATCTCGGAGTTGGGCAGACCGTTCCCTTTGGAGACCCTTTCACCTGACAGAACTCTGGCTGGCCGCATTTGCTCGCATTGGAACACGGCTTCATAAAACGCGGCCAAAGCCTTTGCATCGCGGGCAACGAGGTTGATGTGGGTGAGTTTCACTTGTCCCTCACCTGTTCCACCATGCGTTTAATGGCCTCAATCACATACTCCGGCTTATCCTGCATCACGTTGTGCCCGCTCCCTTTTGCGAAAACGCTGGTGCGGGTCGGGGATGCTGCGGTGAAGTCTGCATGGGCCTTGTGCATCTGCGCGACAACCTTCTCATCTTTCACCCATGAGGCTTCAGCTACAATGTCGATGACAGGCAGATGCTGAGGGATGGTGACAGACCCCATGCGCTGTGCTGTGGCTGGATAGGCTTTGATGATTGGGATGACGGTTTTCGCCAGCTCTGGCGCTGCTTTCTCAAGCGCTTCGAAGCGCGGGGTGTATTCGGCCAGAACGAAACTCACCAGCTCTGCGCTCATGTCCTGCGGGATACCTGCATCGACAAATACGATGCCTTGCACCAGCTCCAGTTCTTCCGCCAGTAGACTGGCAATGTAGCCGCCGTAGGAATGTGCGACGAGAATGATGGGGGCAGCTTCTGTGAGGTTGGAGAGTGCGGCGATCAGATCTTTCGCCTCGTGCTCAACCGCATATCCCCCCTCCCACATTGGGTGAGGATCAAGGATGACCCGGTCATAAACGACTGTCTGCACGCCCATGCTGCGTATCTGCGGTTCGATGTTGCTCCAGGCTGAGGCGTTGCTGCCGTTGCCATGAATGAACACGACAATGAGTTGGCCCTCTCCTTTCAGGTCCAGCGATAACGGATAGAGTTGCGTGGCCTTTGCCCCTGTTGTTGCAAGGAAGACTGCGAGCAATGCGGAAAACATATGAGAGAAAATCGACTGAAGATGCGGCACAGAATGGGCTTTCTGAAAAAAACAGTGAAGAGCAATAAGCCAATAACACCCCATTTTCTGCGCGGTTTCAATGGCATTGTACGTGGTGCGACAGGTAACGCTCAGTTCTGAATTTTGAATATAGTTGATAAGCTATATTGCTGGATTGCTATATAGGTAATCTGCTATATAGTTGGGGCATGAGCTTGATTGAGATCCTTAAAACACTGGCCAACGAGAACAGATTGACCATCCTGGAATGGCTTCAGGATCCTGTGGCGCATTTTCCGCCGCAGAAGAATGGCGATCTGATTGAACACGGTGTGTGTTTGGGGGCAATTGCTCGAAAACTCGGCATTTCTCAGCCCACCGCGACCAATCATATGAAGGTGCTGGTGAATGCCGGATTGGTGACGCCCACGCGCAACAGCAACTGGGTGTATTTTCGCCTGAACAAGGAGGCTGTTTCTCTTTTCCTTGATGACCTTCAAAACAAGGTCGCCACACAAAAATAACTCGCCGACGCAACCTGCAAGCTGATCTTCTTAGGCTGATGGCCTTATCCCACCTCCCCTGATCTTCAGCGGATCACCTTGTGCCGCGAGCACCCCTGTTCGTTTCCTCATCCAATTATGTCTGGAATACAGAGTGAAAAGCTCCGTTTTTTTGTTCTTTGGCTCCATGTTCGGTTCCCGTTTGGGGGACCAACTGCTGCTTTTCGTCGTTCCTCTTGTTGTCTTCCAAACCACTGGCAGTGTGTCGCTTTCCGGTCTTGCTTTTGCAGCTGAAACGCTGCCGCGTATCCTGTGTTTTCCGGTTTGCGGAATTCTGGCGGACCGTTTTTCTCCCGTCACATTGGTTCGCATCTCTCAAGCGGGCCGCTCACTCGTGTGTGCCATAGGTCTGCTGGGCCAATACTTCATGCCCCATGTTGGCTGGATTGTTGCCATTGCAGCGCTTTCCGGTGTGCTCACCACGCAAGGGTTCATGGCTCGTGAAGTGATGCTGCCGCAAATCTTTAAGGATGTAGCCTTCACCAAGGTGCAATCCTACGCGCAGAGTGTAGACCAGATCTGCGTGGTTCTTGGCCCGGTGATTGCAGCCGCACTGTTCAACCTGTTCGGCTGGGAAATTGTGGTCGTTATGTCAGGCGCCCTGTTTGTCAGTGCCGACGCGCTCATTTCCATCTGGCGCCGACTGAGTGGTGTGAAGCTGAAAGAAGCCAAGCCGCTGGAAGGGCACTGGACCAAACCT
Organism: Pseudovibrio sp. FO-BEG1; assembly: GCF_000236645.1. NCBI lineage: Bacteria > Pseudomonadati > Pseudomonadota > Alphaproteobacteria > Hyphomicrobiales > Stappiaceae > Pseudovibrio > Pseudovibrio sp. FO-BEG1. The sequence goes on along the minus strand of NC_016646.1, from coordinate 18,426 downwards.
TTCCGCACCGCGCTCAACCACCTGTTTTATCTGCCGGGTCTGAAGCGTATCGTGGCGCTCACCGCGCTGGTCAATCTGGTCTTCGGCGTAACGCTGGCAACCTCTGCTAGTATGGTCACCGGCCTCTATGAACAGTCAGAGGAATACTACGCCCTGCTGCAATCTGTTGGGGCAATTGCGACTTTCGCAGTTTTGCTGATCACAGGCGCGAGCCGTCTGAAACTGCCCCATATCGGCATCATTTCCTACAGCGGACTGGTGATTGGCGGCGTGATCACCGGCTTTACCAGCAACTACTGGATTTATCTGCTGGGTTACTGTGTGATCCTTGGTTTCGACAGCATGTTCAACGTCTATATCCGCAGTGCACGACAGAAGATCATTCCGCCAGAGGACTACGGCAAAACTGTTGGCGTGATCATCCTGTTCAACAACTTCACCCTGCCACTGTCCGGCCTGCTGGTTGGTCTGGTGACCTCCGTTGAATACACCGGCTGGCTGATCCTCGCCCTCACCGCGTTCATCGCCTGCAGCGGTCTGGCTCTCAGTCTTGCTGGTGGATCTGCTCAGCCCGCCGAGGCCAGCGAAACGCAATAAGCCTGCGTACTTACGCAAGCCACACCCCTGAATTGCCATGGGGTGTGGCTGTTTCTTTGGCTGGCGTAACCACTTCCCCATGCCGGATCTTTATGCTCTTCCCCGTGTTTCCAACTGGAGGCACGGGGATATTGCAAGGGTTCGTTTCATGCCAGCCGATTCCAGCCTGCCAGACCAGCCGGAAGAGTCCGGCCCGTTCTTCTCCAGATGGATGAAAGAGGGCCGAGAGATCATTCCCGGCCTCATCATCGCAACAGTGATCGCCATTGCCGCGCGTTACATCTCTGAGCATCAGGGCGGTCCGGTGATGCTTTACGCCTTGCTTATCGGCATGGCGGTGCATTCCATTTATGAGGATGGAAACTGTCAAGCGGGATTGAGTTTTGCGGCCAAAAAGGTGCTGCGTCTGGGTGTGATCCTGCTGGGCCTGCGCGTTTCCTTTGCGCAGATTCTTGAGCTCGGCTGGCAAACTCTGGCGCTGGTGATCCTTTCTGTGCTCGCCATGCTGTTTGTCGGGCTCATTGTGGCACGCTTATTGGGTCGTTCCGCCAGCTTCGGCCTGCTCACCGGTGGGGCTGTGGGCATCTGCGGTGCCTCCGCAGCTCTGGCGATTTCCTCTGTGCTGCCGAGTTCGAAGGAAAATGAGCAGAACACCCTGTTTACAGTGATTGCCGTCACCGCCCTCTCCACGCTTGCCATGATCCTTTACCCCAGCATCGGCCAGATGTTCGGCCTCAATGATGTGCAGCTTGGCATCTTCTTTGGCGCGACTATTCACGATGTGGCGCAGGTTGTCGGGGCTGGTTTTGCGGTGTCGGACAGCGCAGGAGAAATCGGGACGGTGGTAAAGCTGATGCGGGTGATGATGCTTCTGCCGGTGATCTTCATCATCTCCCTCTGGTCCGCCAAATGGCTGCATACCAAAGGCAAGGCCACGACGGCCACGCTGGAGGCCAAAGCTCCTGTCCCTTACTTCGCATTCGGCTTTGCGGCTCTGGTCGTGGTCAACTCACTGGGCTGGATACCGGAAACACCCCGCTTGATCCTCGTGGATGCGTCCACCTGGTGCCTCGTCATCGCGATCTCGGCTCTGGGTGTCATGACCACCCTGAAAACCCTGGTCAGCCTTGGCCACCAGCACCTGTTCGTCATCGTCGCGGAGACACTTCTGCTGCTTGGCGGCATCATCCTTGCAATCAAGTATCTACTATAGGACTGTGAGGTTGGTTTGGTACCCGCCGCCAATAAACGAATGCGTAGCCAACGGTGCAGGCGAGTCCTAAGAAAATCAGGAAACCATCCAGCCTTGTGACTGAGGGTGTTGCGATGAGGGGCAAGAGCAGGATGGCTGTAGCGTTCCCTGCTGCATAGCAGAGGAAAGTTGCCTTTAGAGAGATCCTCAAAGCTGTTCTTTTGAGGAAGAAGTAAAACACCGAAACTGCCGGTAGGCTGGAAACTAAAATAAGAGGAGCAACATCCTCAGTACGCGTAACCTCTCGAAGAAACATAAAGACTATAAAGCCTACTGGTGTGAAGCGCACGAGCAAAGCAAAGACTATGAAGGTAGTGAGACCAGCAAGAACGATTGCAATGTTATAGATTGCATAGAGGCGAAAAAACTCAAAAATTCTGTCGCGCATTTGTTTATCTATCTCTCACATCCAGCAATGATCTGATCATGCAATAAGCGTGCATTGAAAGCTATGATGAGTGATCAGGGGCTTGCTTATTATCTGTTGCTTCAGCTGTATCGCGTCGCCAATAAACGAATGCGTATCCCACTGAGCAGGCAAGCCCTAAGAAAATCAGGAAGCCATCCAGCCTTGCAACCGCTGGCGTCGCGATGAGAGGCAGGAGCAGGATGGCTGTAGCGTTCCCTGCTGCATAGGCGACCAAGACTGCTGGAATGGTAAGCCTCAACCGCGTCTTTCTGAGGATGAGGTAGAAGACGATGGCTGCCGGTATGGCGGGGCCAGCGATGAAAGGGATGAACGTTGTGAGCGGGATCCTGTCCTGCAGGATGTAAAGGAGCACAAAGCCGACAGGTGGGAAGATGGCGAGCAAATAGAAGGCAAGAAAAGCGGTGATCCCAGCCAACGTCAGGGCCAGAAGGTAAACCGGATAGCCCTGCAAAAATTCGAGAATCTTACCCTTGGTCAGGCCACTCATAATTTTCTCCTGAAAACAACAATCTAATGATTGAAACGCGCAATGAAGTCCACTCTGTGCACTCAAAAATGTTGTTTGTTAGGAACTTTCATCTCTAAGCAAAACTCCTGAATTGGCTGATGCAATTCGCGTCTTTGCGCGTTATAAGTTGTGGGTGCAAGTTTGGTGGTGACACGCGGGAGGTGTGCGCCGCATTCAACAACTTTGGGGAGGGCCTGCCATTTTCGGTGGGTCGATTACAAGACGTATAGGTTTAAAATATGGATACACGCGCCGCTGTCGCTTATAAAGCCGGAGCCCCTCTTTCCATCGAAACGGTTCAGCTAGAAGGCCCGAAACCCTTTGAGGTTCTGGTTGAAATTATGGCAACTGGCGTATGCCATACGGATGCCTTCACCCTTTCCGGTGATGACCCTGAGGGTCTGTTCCCAGCCATTTTGGGCCACGAAGGCGCGGGCATCGTGCGCGAAGTTGGCAAAGGCGTGACCTCGCTGAAGCCGGGCGATCACGTGATCCCGCTTTACACACCAGAGTGCCGCGAGTGTGAGTACTGCCTCAACCCAAAAACCAACCTGTGTCAGTCTATCCGTACAACGCAGGGCGCAGGTGTGATGCCGGACGGCACCAGCCGTTTTTCCATCAACGGTGAAAAAGTTCACCACTACATGGGCACCAGCACCTTCTCCAACTTCACCGTTCTGCCAGAGATCTCCCTTGCGAAGATCCGTCAGGATGCGCCGTTCGATAAGGTTTGCTACATCGGCTGCGGCGTGACCACAGGCGTTGGTGCTGTGATCAACACAGCAAAGGCAGAGCCGGGCTGTAAGGCTGTTGTCTTCGGCCTCGGTGGTATCGGTCTTAACGTTGTGCAGGGCCTTCGTCTGATCGGTGCGGACCAGATTGTTGGCGTGGACCTGAACCCAGCCAAGAAAAATCTGGCTGAAAAGTACGGTATGACCGACTTCGTGAACCCGAAGGAAGTTGAAGGCGATCTGGTGCCTTACCTTGTTGACCTGACAGGCGGCGGTGCGGACTACTCCTTCGAGTGTATCGGCCACCCAACCACCATGCGTCAGGCGCTTGAGTGCTGTCACAAAGGCTGGGGCGAAAGCATCATCATCGGCGTTGCTGGTGCTGGTCAGGAAATCTCCACCCGTCCATTCCAGTTGGTCACTGGCCGCTCCTGGAGAGGCACTGCATTTGGTGGTGCGCGTGGTCGTACGGATGTGCCGAAGATCGTGGACTGGTACATGGATGGCAAGATCGACATTGACCACATGATCACCCACACCATGCCGTTGGAAGAGATCAATACCGCGTTCGATCTGATGCATGAAGGCAAGTCCATCCGTTCTGTTGTGACGTTCTAGAGCCTTCCTCTGGTTTTTTCGTATTTAAAAGGTCTAAGCGGGCATTCAACCTGCTTAGACCTTCATTTTAATGCGTATTCTTTTCCGAAAACCGGAGCCGTTTTCGGGAATGCGCTGTAAGAGAGCTATTATGATTGAGCTGATCCAAAGCTGGCGCTGTTTTGATGGCGAGCAGCGCGTTTACCGCCATGACAGCAAGTCCACAGGCACGCCAATGGAGTTCGCCGTGTTTCTACCGCGCCGCGCGCTGAACGGCGAAGAGTGCCCAACCCTGATGTTCCTCTCCGGCCTCACCTGCACATGGGAGAACATGGTCACCAAAGCAGGCAGCCAACGCGCTGCAGCTGAGATGGGCATGATCATCGTTGCACCGGATACATCTCCACGCGGTGATGATGTGGCGGACGACGATGGCTGGGACATGGGCAAAAGCGCAGGCTTCTACCTGAACGCCACGCAGGAGCCATGGGCCAAGCACTACCGCATGGAAGAGTACATCACGCAGGAGCTGCCGGAGATTCTGGAAGAGCACTTCCCGATTGACCTGAGCGCTCTGGGCATCACCGGCCACTCCATGGGCGGTCATGGAGCGCTGACCCTTGCGATGAAAAATCCAGGCCTGTTTAAAAGCGTTTCCGCCTTTGCGCCAATCGTGAACCCGATCAACTGCCCATGGGGGGAGAAGGCGTTCTCTGGCTATCTGGGTGACGACCGGTCTACCTGGGCAAACTATGATGCGTGTGAGCTGGTGAAGTCCCGCGGCTGGAAAGGCCGTATTCTGATTGATCAGGGCTCTGCTGATGGCTTCCTGGAAGAGCAGCTGAAACCTTGGGTCTTTGAAAAAGCTTGCCGGGATGAAGGCGTTGATCTGACCCTGCGCATGCACGGCGGATATGATCACAGCTACTACTGCATTGCGTCCTTTATGCAGGACCATATTGCATGGCACTATGACGAATTGGTCTAGCAGTTTACGTATACTAGACCTTTGAGGCGCTTGTTATCGCCACAGATAGTGGTTAAGTAGCTGAAATAATTTGGAGGGTTTGCCCTCCCGAAACAGAAAAACAGCCAGAGGATCAGATGTCCGAATTCATCCAGAAGATCGTATCCGGAATCAACGACAAGCTTGATGGCGTCGATATGTCAAAGTCTATCGCGCTCAACATCAAGGATGAGGGCTCCATCATCGTTGACGAGAACGGTGCGCGCGCAGAAGAAGCAGAGGCAGACTGCACAATCTCTTGTTCTGCAAAGACCTTCAAAGGTTTGGTGGATGGTTCCGTCAACCCGATGACTGCGGTGATGATGGGCAAGATCAAGATTGGCGGTGACAAGATGGTTGCCATGAACCTGGGCAAGATCCTCGGCTAAGCTGACCCAGCTTCTGTTATTGAGAACCCCGCTTCCTCGTGAGGCGGGGTTTTTCTTTGCCTTTTGACAAGACCTCTCAACAGACTGATTACAGTTTTCGGAAGATCAGCCAGACTGCAGGGGTGGCTCCTTAAGTGTTTTATGGCCAACTGCGCTCACCTGAAATCATGAGGGCGTGAGCCATGGGCAATGATATTGGCGATAACAATCACTTTAATCCCGTTGCAGATATTATTTCTGACTTTTTTGAGCTCAACAACGCTTTGGATCTGGAAGCCTCCGGCAAATACGATGAAGCCGCAGAAGCTTTTGAGAAGATGTTGCGTAATGACCCCGAAGACAGCATAGGCGCCGCCCTCCATCTGGCCGCTATTGGTAAAAGGGATGTGCCCAGTAGCATGCCCGAAGCCCACATTCTGTCGCTGTTTGGCCAGATGTCCGGAACCTACGATCAACGTCTTCTGGAAAACCTGAAGTATGCCATTCCAGAGAAAGTGGGCGAAAGATTTGCTGCGCTCGGGCTCGGCCCTTTCAAACGCATGCTGGATCTTGGCTGCGGAACCGGGCTTTGCTGTGAGGTTTTGAAAGAGCAGGTCACTCACAAGACTGGTTTGGATCTTTCTGCAGAGATGCTTGAGAAAGCTCGGGAGAAAGGGCTCTACGATGTCTTGCACGAAGAAGAGATCACGCGGTTCCTCAAGGCAAACTGCACTGAGCCTTGGGATCTCGTCGTCTCAACTGACGTTATTCCGTACAATGGTACTCTGGATGAGATGTTCTCGCACATTGCTGGCAGCATGACGCCTGATGGTATCTTTCTTTTCTCAAATGAGGTTCAGCCGGAAGAAAACTTCAACGGCCAGTCCTACCTGATGGGCAAGCACTGTCGTTACGCCCACTCACTGGACTACATTCAGCGCCTGCTGACGCAGAACAGTCTGGAACTGCTGGATCGCACTGAAATGATAATCCGGCTTGAACACGGTAACCCAATCACCGGGCAACTGGTGATCGCCAGAAAGATGGGCGCTGAGTAGCCATAGGCCACGCCGCGTTTTTAGGTCCAGTGACCAACGCATTTTCTGTCAAATGAAGATTTTTGGAGAATGTAGATCTTCAGTTTTGATGTGATGAGTTTCGCTTTTGAGAAACAGCAAAGTATTTCTCAGCTGTCGGATACTCCTTGTTTTGGCGACATTCGCTGAATTGCCCATTCCGCGATCTCTGATCTTATAGTCTTAGCAGTCACACTTCGTTTCATTCCAGTAACTAAGGTGCCATGAGCTTAGAAATGTCCGCTCGGAGATGCTTTTCTATTATTAATAATATTAGGTATATTGCTTATTTGTGCTTTGATTTTATTTAATGAATTGCGTTCTCTTCTGCTTCTGTTAAGTCATTGTGGGGATTAGATTATTTCACTGTATAATATATCTCGTATAATTGCTTTATATGCCTCTGCGTTAATAGGATCTCACCCGAAACTTCTGATCTAAGTATTGGGTGATGAATGGTTGATCTTCGTAAAGGTGATGAAAGTCTTTTAAATACCCGTTTCCACTACATGGCGCGCAACACGATCGATTACTGGATGGTGGCGGACAGCAAAAAGCTGAGTGAAGCGGAGGTCGTGCATTCAATCGCCTCTGCCCCGGTAACGGAGCAGACAACCTTTCAGTTGTACCTTCATATTCCGTACTGCGCACAGAAATGCTCGTTTTGTGCATTCTCTGGTGGCAACACGTTAGATTTTGCTGATGCGCGTGAGTACATCGCGCTTTTGATCAAACAGCTCGATAAGATCCTGCAGATCACACCCGCCTATGGGCAAAATCGTATTCGGTCCGTCCACATCGGTGGCGGCAGTCCGGATCTTGTGCGCGGCCAGATTGGCAAGCTCCTGTCGCACGTGCGCGGGCTGGACGGGATCGACGACAACACCGAGATCGCCATTGAATGCGCCCCCTCGACAACCAAACCGGATTTTCTGGATGAGCTGATCGCCCACAAGGTGACCAAACTCAGCTTCGGTGTGCAAAGCATCAATCCGCAGATCAGAGCCAATGTGCGCCTGCCGCGTTCCATGCGAAAAGTGGAGGAACTCTGCGAGTATGTTGCCGGGCAAATCCCGATTGTAAACGCAGATTTCATCACCGGCCTACCGGGGCAAACGCTGGCGGATGTGGAAGCAGATCTCAGTTATGCTCTGAAACATCCGGTCATCAATGCCGTCAGCACCTATCTGCTTACGCCCGGGGCTGCCCCTTCTCTGGTGGCTGATGTGAAAGGGGAAAAGGTTCCGCATGTGCCAACGCATAAAGAGCAGGCGGTGATGCGGCTTCATTCTTACAGCACCTTGCAGCAGGCGGGCTGGGTGCGCCGGGGGACTAACACCTATGTGGACCGGGCCTCTGTCGATCCGTCGGTTCTGGATCATCTTCCCGGCAATGAATGCATTGGGGCGGCACACTACGATACCTTCCTAATTGCAGCAGGCGCGCAGGCCATTGGCTCTGCCCCGGGCGTGCGATTTGAAAACACCGTCGATATCAATCACTGGAAGGCTGCCATTGGCAATGGGGAGTTCGGCTTCAACCTGAGAAAGTCGGCATTGCATCACCAGAAGGACATGTCCCTATGGACGTTCCCGTTGTTCTATCAAGGCTTGAAAAAAGACAGGCTTCACGCAATGATCGAAGCTGGGGATGTTGATGCATCCCAGCTCTCCACATTGCAGGACCTGATTGATGAAGCTCTGGTTATCGAGAGCGATGAGGACTACCGCCTTTCCATATTAGGGGAGGTGTTCATGGGTCACATCGTTCGGCTTCTTAAAAAAGAAGAAGGCCAGAAAGTCATTGATGAGTACATCCATGAAGGTTTCAAAATTGGTGAGGCGATTCATAGCGGTGTGATCAATTCCGACAACACCGCGAATAACCGTCAGAATGTTACTGAAAGAATTTAAATGAGTGTCGACCAACTCATCCTGTATTGCATCGCGATTTTTTCTGTCTCGATCATTCCCGGCCCCAGCATGGCTCTTGCCTTTACAGAAGGGGCCCGGGGTGGCGTGAACGGCGTCGTTCCTCCTGCTTTGGGGAATGTCACGGCCTCTCTGGGGCAGGCGCTGATTGCGTTTTTCGCCTTCCGCTCAGTGGTGTCACTTGAACCGCGCGTTCTGCTGACAGTGCAAGCGGTCGGCGCGCTTTACATCGCCTATATTGGATACATCTTCATCCGACACGGCGGCAGCTTTAAGCTGGAAACGGACGGGGCAGAGAAGCAGCTTTCAAAGGCGAGCGAAGGATTTCAGACCGGCTTTTTAATCGCGTTTTTCAATCCCAAGGCAATCCTGTTCTTTGTGGCGCTGTTCCCGCAGTTCGTGAACAGTGAGATCGCGACCAATGCCGGAGCACTCAGTTCTGTGTTTCTGCCAATCGGGCTGATCGCACTCATCTGTTTTATGGTCTACGGATTTCTGGGGCAGCTGTCTCTTCAGGTCTTTGATGAGAGCAAGGTGTTCAACTGGATCGTGCCGGGGCTTGGTGGATTTCTGGTGCTCACGGCAACGCTGGGTCTTCTGGATGCCCTAGGACAGCTATTCTGAGTCAAGCAGTGCGGCAGCTGTCTTAGCAAGTTGCCGCTTGCCTGGAAGAAACCCCGCCTTGGCCCATGAGGCGGGGTTTTGCCGTTCAGTTCTGCAAAAATGCCTGAGCGGATTCGCCTTTCAGCTGCAAAGTGAGGCAGCGGACGGAGCCGCCGAGTTTGCAGACGGAATTGGCTGGCACCGGAACGACTTTTTTGCTGGTGTTGGCCTGAATGGTCTTCATCACCTTGTCGCTGTTTTTGTCACCAAAGTGCGGCATGTAGATGAAGTTGCTGGTCATAGCTGCGTTGACGTTGACACCGCACGCGCTGGACAGGTTCGTCTCATCCCACATGGCATCCACATCTACGATCTTGATACCCGGGAATGAGGTTTCCAGCTCCTCCAAAATCTCAGAGTACATCGGCTCGTCATAGCGATTGAGGATGAGGGTGTTTTCTTCCGCAAACATCACCATGCCATCGCTGTGCGCCATCACCTCTTCATCCGGTGGCAGGATCGCGACTTCCTTCGCATTCAGCAGCTCTTTCAGCACCGCCTTGCCGTCTTCGTAGGAAAGATCATTGTCCTCCAGAAAACGGGTTGTGGTGATCACGCGGCCTGCGTGGTTGTCGACGATGTTGCCGCCATCCAGCATGTATTTTGTCTTGCTGAACTTCAGGCCCCTCGCAGTTGCAAATGCGTTGAAGCCATCCTGCATTTCATCTGCAACGGCCTGATCGCCTTCAAACGTGACGGGTGTGTAGCGAAACTGAACCGGTTTGCTCGGATTGATGACGGTGTAATCCCGCGCCCAGATGTGCGGGAGATAGTCATTGATGATGATTTCTTCCGGCACCTTGCCCGCAAAGTAAGGTCGGGTCTGGGCATCCACGACGATCCGCACTTGGTCGTTTCCATAAACAGCGTTTGCGTAGGCAATGTCGAAGTCCACGATGCCTTGAAAGAGCTCCGCATACTCCGGATCATCATAGGTGTCGCTGATGGATGGTGCCGCAATGACAATCAGGTCTTGCCCTGCCGCATATGATGCTGAGCTCAGTGTCAGCATCGCACTGGCACTTGCCAGCAATGAGTACCCGAGCAGTTTGATTTTTGATTTGAGTTTCTTCATGTGTGCCCCCAACAGGTCAATCAATACAGTCGGTTATAGAAACGGGCAAGTGAACGCCGGATGACCAGTCCTTCACCAGAAAAGAAAATAGCCGCATTCTCACTCGGAAAATGCGGCTATTCAGATTTGATTGATACGCGCGCGATTAGGCTGCGCGAATGTCTTCCATGAAGGAGTTGATGGTCTTGCGCAGGCGAGCTGCATTGTCAGCCACTGCCTGAGATGCATCCAGCACTTGAGAAGCTGCTTCCTGCGTCTCGGTCACTTTCACGGAAACCTCGCTCACATTGTGCGCTGCGCTGCGGGTGCCCTGAGCTGCCATCTGAACGTTCTCGCTGATCTCCATGGTCGCAGACCCCTGCTGCTCAACAGCGTTTGCAATGGAGGTGGCGTGCTTGTTTACTTCGCTCATGGTGTCGCTGATGCCCACGATAGCTTCCACGGTCTCCTTGGAGGAGTTCTGGATGCCAGAGATCTGCGCGGAGATTTCTTCTGTTGCTTTGGAGGTCTGCGTTGCCAGCTCCTTCACTTCAGAAGCCACAACCGCAAAGCCCTTGCCCATCTCACCGGCGCGAGCTGCCTCGATGGTGGCGTTCAGGGCCAGCAGGTTGGTCTGTTCAGCAATGTCGCGGATGAGGTTGACCACTTCGCCAATCTTCTGCGCTGCGCTGTCCAGAGCCTGCACCTTCTGGCTGCTCTCTTCTGCGCCGCTTGTTGCTGCACCCACCACGCGGTTGGTTTCACCTAGCTGGCGGCTGATCTCTTCGATAGACGCGCTCAGCTCTTCCGCTGCCGTTGCAACGGTCTGCACGTTGGCGGAAGCTTCTTCAGAGGCATCACGGGCGGTGTTGGAGCGAAGCGCAGAGTCTTCGGCAATGCCGGTCAAGCGGGTTGCAGTGTGCTCCATTTCCTGCGAACGCTGATCAACGCTCTGCAGGGCTTCAGTCACCTCAGCACCAAACTGGCTGAGAAGGTTCTCGATCCGGCTTTGACGCTGCTCACGTGCGCCGTGCTCTTCGTCGCTCTGTTCCTGCAGGCGAATGCGCTCAACGTTGTTCTGGCGGAGCACTTCAATCGCCTGCGCCATTTCACCGATCTCATCTTTGCGATCGGAGTAGCCAATCTTGATGTCCAGCTTGTTCTCGGAAAGATCACGCAGGGCACATGTCATGGCCGGGATTGGTTTCAGCATCATCTTGAAGCCGAAGTAGGCCAGCAGAACGAGAACAATTGCCAGACCGATAGCAGCGTACAGCAGGTTCCATGTGACGTGATCAACCTGTGCTTCAATGTGAGATTTTTCAACGCCCACATAAAGAATGCCGGTGACACGATTGTTGCTGTCAAAGATCGGCTGGTAGAGCGTGTAATAAGCCATGCCAAGAATGTTGGCTTCGCCGCGGAACGTTTTGCCGGACTTGATGATCGGGTAAACAGCACCGCCCTTGCCCAATGGCGTATCAACAGCGCGCGTGCCTGCCTTATTCTTAATATTGGTGGTTTTGCGCCAGTAATCCTGGTTGGAGGCATCCCACACAAACACAGTGGCAGTCTCACCGGTCAGATGACCGATGTGATCGACAAGATCATTATTAGAAAACTTCAGCGGATCACTGATGATGATCTTGGAAACGTTGGAGTTGTGATCCAGTTTGACAGTCGCTGATGGGAACTCTTGTTGGAGTTGTGCGGCCGCAATACGAAGATTGATATCGTGACGTTTGTCCACTTCATCGCTCAGCGTACCCCAGAGTAAAAGGTCTGCGGCCAACACCAGAATGCCAGTTGTCAGGACAATGGCAAATGAAACTGCGAGAGCGATTTTTGTGGTGAGTTTAATACCGGAAAAGTGCATTAGTGCCCCATAAATATTCTTATTTTCCGCTGCGGGTATTTTCTAAGAATACCACTGTTAGTTTTAGGGGTATGGCGGACTTACTAATAACAAATTAAATTTTGATCTATTCCGCTCGGTAATATGCAGAAATATAATCAGAACAATTACTTATAATATTTCCGATAGGGCAGATTTCTGCGTAAAAACTGCTTACCGATGCGTCAAAAGACCTCAATCAACCCAAAGAAAAACCCCGCCTCTTAGGGAGAGGTCGGGGCTGAGGAGAGGTCTCCAATCCACCCTACGCCGTCAAACTTGCCTGAAGCTCGGCGAGGAGGTCTTCCAGGAGGGCCATGCCGGCGTTCCAGCCTTTGTTCATACCGCTGATGGCAGCTTCGAAGCAGGTTATTTCGGCTTCGGTAGCGTCATGGGGAACCCATGTAAGGCGGGTGTTGGTCTGATCGCCGTTTTCCTCGAAAGTCACGGTGGTCAGCAGGATGCGTGGCCAGTCAGGCATCATAGGATTGCCTGCGATCTCCCAGTTTTCATCAGCGTTGGAATGAAGCCAGACGAGCTTCTCAGGCTTTGAGACTTCAATGTACTCGGCGCGCTGGTAATTGGAGTTGTCACCCCACTTCATTTCGTGCAGCCAGAGACCGCCTTGCTCCACATCCATCTTGTGCGGAATGCTCTCTACGTTTGGGCCATACCAACGGGAGACCAGATCTGGCTCAGTCCACGTACGCCAGACCAGTTCGCGCGGGGCGTTAAAGGTGCGTTCCAGAACATAGGTTGGTAGTTCGCTCATTCCCATTCCCTCCTCAACTCTCGGATTTCTTCAATTCCTCCAGAAGATCATCCAGCTGATCGAAGCTGGTTGACCAGAACTTGCTAAACTCTTCCAGCCATCTGACGGCCTCACGCATGGGCGCGGCCTTTAGCCGGGCCGGTCGGCGCTGTTTGTCTATGGCGCGTTCAACCAGCCCTGCTCGCTCCAGAACTTTCAGATGCTTTGAAACTGCTGGTTGGCTCATGCGAAACGGCTCAGCCAGCTCATTGACCGAGGCCTCTCCATTGGCGAGCCGTGTCAGGATCGCGCGGCGGGTGGGGTCGGCCAGTGCTGCAAACACGGCATCAAGGTTTTGGGGCTGAGGTGTCTGGTTTAGTTGTTGCATAACCGTATGGTTATATAAGAATCGAAATTGGTCAAGCCTAATTCTGAGAGCTGCAATCGGAGCAAAAGAAAACCCCGCCGTCCTGATGGAAAGCGGGGTTTAAAACTCGAAGTAATCAGAGGTGGTTAAGCCAGTTCCTCGCTGCGCTTCTTGGCTGCTGCAACAGCGCGAGAAAGAAGCGGTGGCATGCCATCCTCTTCGTTCATGAGCACGTTCAGTGCTGCAGCTGTGGTGCCATTGGGCGAGGTCACGTTGATGCGCAGCTGAGATGGGCTGTCGCTGGCATCTTCTGCCAGTTGCCCTGCTCCGCCAACGGTGGCTTTTGCCAATTGCATGGCCAGCTCTTCTGGCAGGCCTTGCTCGGCACCCGCTTTGGCAAGGCACTCAATCAGATGGAACACATAGGCCGGACCGGAGCCGGACACAGCCGTCACAGCATCCATCTGGCCTTCATTTTCCAGCACCACTGTCTGGCCAACAGCAGCGAGCAGTTCCTGCGCCATGGCCAGATTATTATCTGAACAATGGCTGTTTGGAATGAGCGCGGTGATGCCGCGGCCAATGGCTGCCGGTGTGTTTGGCATGGCGCGCACGATTGGGCTGCCCTCTCCCACCAGAGAAAGAAGCGTATTCAGATTTGTGCCAGCTGCAACGGAAATGAACACAGTTCCACCGCCGCCCAGGGCAATCACCTGGGGGGTTGCATCGCCCATCATCTGCGGCTTCACGGCCAGAATGCAGACGGCCGGGTTTGCTGGCAGTGTCTTGTTCAGGTTCAGGCCGTGATCTTCCAATGACCGGAGCCAGTCAGATGGATAAGGGTCAATCACGGTGGTGCTGGACGGCAGAACGCCTGCTTCCAGCCAGCCTTTCAGCATGGCCGAGCCCATCTTTCCGCAGCCAAGCAAAACAAGGCCGTTTGTGTTTATCTCTTCAATCTGACTAGGCTTGGACATCGATTAATTTCCGTAGGTCGCTAAATTCAAACGCGGGTCATCCAGTTCCAGCGGGAACTTACGCGGAACCAGACCGGATTGGAACCAGTTCACGAAAGTGTAGATGGAATATACCGGCAAACCGGTGAGTTTGCGGATGTCATTGGCGTAGGGCACCATGTTGGTGCATTCCAGAACAATTGCGCCGATGCCTTCGTTTTTGGTCACCAGTTCAGCGGCAGCGTCCAGCAGATCAAGGCGGGCATCTTCAAAGTTGATGGCGTCGTAATCATCCAGCACTTCGCGCGTGAAGTTACGCAAGCCATCCGTACCAACGATCACTGTATCTTCTGGCGCACCAGCTGCTTTCAGGTGTTCCTTGGTCAGCGTTTCTTTGGAAATGGTGATGACGCCAACGCGTTTGTCGTTTGGCAGAAGTTGCTGCACGCTTGGGATTTGCATCAAAGAAGAAGTGGCAACAGGAACGCCAAGTGCTTCCTTTACTTCATCCTGAATGAGCGCGAGAAAACCGCAGTTGGTGGTGATGCCGTCACAGCCCATGCGCACCAGATCGCGGCCTGCTTCAATAAACTCATTCACCAGCTCACGCGGGTCGTTGCGCACCACCTTGTTTGGGGTCGCGCCGCGCACCACGCGGTAATGCACCGGGAATGGCCATGTCTGGGCATTGCCAATATCGCCGTAAATACGCGGGAACTTGGTCTCCAGCATGAGAATGCCGACCGAGGCACCAAATACGGTCTTGCCTCCATACTCAACGGACATAATTCAAAACCTCTTCCTTAAATTGGGGGGATCAAAGCAGCCGGAGTATTGGGGATCCTCAGGCTGCTTTGCTCTTGGTTTTCCGCGTACCCTCCCCCCGAAAGCAAAAAGCGCCTTCGGGAGTACGCGTTAATCGGCTGGAACGTAGAGCTGCGAATAGGCAATGCGCACGGCTTCGGTGGCCTCGTCGCGGCGGCGTTCAATATGATGGCGCATGGTGGAAACCGCTTTGTCTTCGTCACGGTTGATCAGGGCGGTCAGCACCACACGGTGGGCTGAAAGCTGGGCTTCCTCCTGCGTGGAAACAGGGGTCTTGCCGCGCAAGTACTTCAGGTCGACAAGACGGATGTAGCGCACGCGGTCATTCAGGTTTTCCAGAATGCGGACCAGCTCGTTGCTTTGAGACAGAGCGGCGATGCGCATGTGATACGCCTCGTCCATGCTCAAAAGCTCCATCGGGTCTTCGCAGCTGTCGTAGTCCGGTTCCGTGGATTTCAGGAACTCCATCAGATCCTGAAGCTCCTCATCACTGGCGCGGCGGCAAACAAGGCGGACAATCTCCGTCTCAATGGCGACACGTGCTTCATAAAGGTCAAGAATAAGCTTCGGGCTCAGCGGTCGGCAAAAGAAGCCGCGGCCACTCTGGAACGTGAGGAAGCCTTCTGCGACGAGTCGATTCAACGCATCGCGCAGGGGTGTCCGGCTTGCGCCCAACTCTGTGGATAACGCGCTCTCGTTGATACGGGCGTCCGGCTTAAATTCAAAATAGGCCGCCATTTTCCGTAGTTTTTCGTAGATGCGGTCCACGTTGCTATCAGCTTTTGTCATTCCAAAATCGCTCTCAATCCTGCCGCTGCAGGCCCCAAAAATCGGCTCAGCACTTACCACGTCATATGCGAACTGTACATTCCATTTGACCTGCGCTCAATATTGAATATGGTGCTGTATACAATTTTGAGTGCAATCGATTCTGCATTCTTTCGGGTTTAGTAAATTGCCTGCTTAACGGGTGGGACGGGTCTGATAGGTGACACTGTGACGAATAAGATGAATGGTGCCGAAGCCATGGTAAAAATGCTGGAGGCTCAGGGCGTTCAGCACATTTTCGGTCTTTGCGGCGATACAACTCTGCCGTTCTATGACGCGATGTATAAGCTTGATCACAAGATGACCCACGTTTTGACCCGTGATGAGCGCTGCGCCACATACATGGCGGACGCGTATTCACGAGTGACTGGTCGTCCGGGTGTGTGTGAGGGGCCATCCGGTGGTGGCGCAACTTACATTCTGCCGGGTCTGATTGAAGCCTCTGAAAGCTCCTATGCGGTGCTTGGCATTACAACGGATATTTCTGTAGCGTCCTATGGCAAGTACCCACTGACAGAAGTGGATCAGGAAGCGCTGATGCGCCCGCTGACCAAGTGGAACACCGTGATCAAGCGTGCCGATCACATTCCTCGTATGGTTCGTAAAGCCTTCCGCGCCATGACAACCGGTCGTTCCGGTGCGGCCCACCTCGGCCTACCCTACGACATTCAGTATGATGCCGTTGATCCGTCTGATATCTGGGCAGACCAGCAGCTCACCTCTTATCCAGCTTACCGTCAGGCCCCGGCCCCGGGTGCTGCAGAAGCGGCTGTTGATGCGATCCTTTCTGCAAAGAAGCCTCTGATCGTGTGTGGCGGCGGCGTTGTCATTGCAGGCGCGATGGAAGAGCTGGATCGTCTGGCAACTCGCCTCGATATTCCGGTCGCAACCTCCATCTCCGGTCAGGGCTCACTGGCAGAAACCCACCCAAACTGTGTTGGCGTCGTTGGCTCCAACGGTGGTACGGATGAGACATGGGAAGCGATGGCAAACGCGGATCTCGTGGTGTTCATGGGCGCCCGTGCCGGTTCCACCACCACCTCCCGCTGGGAAGCGCCATCTGCTAAGACCCGTGTGGTTCACTTTGATAACGATCCGATGGTGATCGGTGCGAACTACGAAGTGGAAGTTGGGGTTGTTGGTGACCTGAAACTGTCACTGGAGCAGGTCAACGCTGTTCTTGATAAGCGTGATCAGGGTGGAGACACCTTTGGCGGTGCGGCTGCTGTTGCGGATATCAAGAAGCGCAAGTTTGAGATCTTCAACAAACTGGCGCAGAGTGGCGAAGCGCCGATCCGTCCGGAACGCGTGATTGATGCGATGATGAAGGTGCTGCCGGTGGATGCGACCGTCATCTCTGACCCTGGCACCTCCTGCCCTTACTTCTCTGCGTATTATCAGCTGCCGCAGTCTGGTCGTCATTTCATCACCAACCGTGCGCATGGCGCATTGGGTTACTCACTCTCTGCAGCGCTGGGTGCATGGTATGGCCGTCCAAGCAGCAAAGTGGTTGCCATGATGGGTGATGGGTCCTTCGGCTTCACCTGTGGTGAGTTGGAAACGGTATGCCGTTCTCGCGCACCAATCACTTACATCGTGTTCTCCAACTCCAACTACGGCTGGATCAAAGCAAGCCAGTATGCGGACACAGATGCGCGCTACTACAACGTAGACTTCAACCGCACTGATCAGGCCGCTGTTGCAGCTGCTTATGGCGTGAAGAGCTGGCGCGTTGAAAACCCAGATGATCTGGAGCGCGTGCTCAAAGAGGCGATTGAGCACGATGGCCCGACACTGATCGACGTTGTGACCCAGCCTCTTGAAGAAGCAAACGCCCCTGTGCGCCGCTGGATGGGATAAGAGCCATGAACGCAGAACAGAAGATCGTTGGAATGGATGTCTGGCACGTGCAGTTGCCAGTCAACGCCCGCCGCGACCATGGCATTGGCTCCGTTGAACACGCCGTTGATATTGTCGTCCTCCGCTTAACGGCGGAGGGAGGCGAGAACGGTTGGGGAGAGGCATCCCCTTGGTCCGTATTCACCGGCTCTGCAGAGGCCACCTTTGCGGCACTTGATCGTTACATCCGTCCGCTTGTTGTTGGCCGCACCATTGGTGAGCGTGCCACGATCATGAAGGATGCTCAAAAGGCAGTGGCACATTGCACGGAAGCAAAAGCTGCGCTGGAATCTGCCCTGCTGGATCTTCAGGGCCGAATCTCTGATTTGCCAGTCTGGGCGCTTCTGGGCGGCAAATGCCGGGATACCATTCCACTTTCCTGCTCCATTGCTGATCCTGATTTCGATCGTGATCTGGCATTGATGGAGCGTTTGAAAGACGATGGCGTGCGCATCATCAAGCTCAAAACTGGGTTCAAAGGACATGAGTTTGATATGATGCGTATGGAGCACCTACGCATGAACTATCCTGAGTTTTCCATTCGCGTGGACTACAATCAGGGCCTGCACCACGATTCTGCCCTAGCGTGCGTTCGTGACATCGCGACTTTTCAACCAGATTTTATCGAACAGCCGGTTGCTCATAACCTTCGGGAACTAATGGCAACTATCCGAAATTCCATCGATGTGCCGC
>NC_016642.1:5362071-5472071 GCF_000236645.1 Pseudovibrio sp. FO-BEG1 | reverse complement strand
TTATGGCTAAGTGGGAAAGGATGTAGAGATCCCAAAACAACCAGGATGTTGGCTTAGAAGCAGCCATCATTTAAAGAAAGCGTAACAGCTCACTGGTCTAAATAAGGGTCTCCGCGCCGAAAATGTACCGGGGCTAAAGCCATACACCGAAACTGCGGGTGCGTCTTATGACGCGCGGTAGCGGAGCGTTCTGTAAGCTGATGAAGGTGGACCCGTGAGGGCTGCTGGAGGTATCAGAAGTGCGAATGCTGACATGAGTAACGATAAAGAGGGTGAGAGACCCTCTCGCCGAAAGTCCAAGGGTTCCTGCGCAACGCTAATCGGCGCAGGGTTAGCCGGCCCCTAAGGCGAGGCCGAAAGGCGTAGTCGATGGGAACGGGGTTAATATTCCCCGGCCAGTGGGTAGTGACGGATGCCGTGTATCGTATCTCCTTATTGGATTGGAGATGCGGTGAAGGTGTTCCTGGAAATAGCTCCCACGCTAAGACCGTACCCGAAACCGACACAGGTGGACAGGTAGAGTATACCAAGGCGCTTGAGAGAACTGTGCTGAAGGAACTCGGCAAATTGCTCCCGTAAGTTCGCGAGAAGGGAGCCCGGTACGAAGGCAACTTTGTATCGGGGGCACAGAATAGGGGGTTGCGACTGTTTATCAAAAACACAGGGCTCTGCGAAGCCGCAAGGCGACGTATAGGGTCTGACGCCTGCCCGGTGCTGGAAGGTTAAGAGGAGGTGTGCAAGCACCGAATTGAAGCCCCAGTAAACGGCGGCCGTAACTATAACGGTCCTAAGGTAGCGAAATTCCTTGTCGGGTAAGTTCCGACCTGCACGAATGGCGTAACGACTTCCCCGCTGTCTCCAGCACAGACTCAGTGAAATTGAATTCCCCGTGAAGATGCGGGGTTCCTGCGGTCAGACGGAAAGACCCCGTGCACCTTTACTACAGCTTCACACTGGTATTCGTGATGACATGTGTAGGATAGGTGGTAGGCGTTGAACCCCGGGCGCCAGCTCGGGTGGAGCCATCCTTGAAATACCACCCTTGTCCTCATGGATATCTAACCGCGGTACTACAATATCCGGGACCGTGTGTGGCGGGTAGTTTGACTGGGGCGGTCGCCTCCCAAATGGTAACGGAGGCGCGCGAAGGTAGGCTCAGAGCGGTCGGAAATCGCTCGTTGAGTGCAATGGCATAAGCCTGCCTGACTGCGAGACTGACAAGTCGAGCAGAGACGAAAGTCGGTCATAGTGATCCGGTGGTCCCTCGTGGAAGGGCCATCGCTCAACGGATAAAAGGTACGCCGGGGATAACAGGCTGATGATGCCCAAGAGTCCATATCGACGGCATTGTTTGGCACCTCGATGTCGGCTCATCGCATCCTGGGGCTGGAGCAGGTCCCAAGGGTTTGGCTGTTCGCCAATTAAAGCGGTACGTGAGCTGGGTTCAGAACGTCGCGAGACAGTTCGGTCCCTATCTGCCGTGGGTGTAGGAAATTTGAGAGGATCTGTCCCTAGTACGAGAGGACCGGGATGGACGTACCTCTGGTGGACCTGTTGTGGCGCCAGCCGCATTGCAGGGTAGCTATGTACGGAATGGATAACCGCTGAAGGCATCTAAGCGGGAAACCAACCTCAAAACTAGATATCCCTTGAGAGCCGTGGAAGACCACCACGTCGATAGGAGGCATGTGGAAGGGTGGTAACATCCGAAGCTGAGCCTTACTAATAGCTCGATCGATCTTGATCACTCCCATTAAGCTATAATCATAAAAACTGCTAAAACGCAGAGCTTGAAAAAAACAAAACAGACCAGTTCATATGTGACTTATTCCTGCCCGGTGGCTATGGCGGGGCGCCCCCACCCGATCCCATCCCGAACTCGGAAGTGAAACGCCCCTGCGCCAATGGTACTTCGTCTTAAGACGCGGGAGAGTAGGGCGCCGCCGGGCATGAATAAGACACACACAATCTCTCAAAATAAAACAGAACATACCTTATTACCGCGGGGTGGAGCAGCCCGGTAGCTCGTCAGGCTCATAACCTGAAGGTCGCAGGTTCAAATCCTGCCCCCGCAACCAAAATATCAAACCCGCTATCGCAAAGATGGCGGGTTTTTTGTTGTTTAAATTTTAAAACAGAAACCGGCAACTAACCCGCCTAGGCCGGGAAGCTGTGCTCTCCATCAAAGTAATTCCAGATATGTGAGGCCACCGGACCCAAATGGTGGTTGCCGCGCCTGGCAAGGCAGATTGACAAGCTGATCTCGCCCAGGGTTGGGAGTGGCTTCAGAACGCCCTCAGTGACCTCCTGAGCAATCATATGACGGGGAAGACGGCCCCAGCCCAGTCCTGATGTGATCAGGTCCTTTTTGGCCTGCAGATCCGTCACAAACCACTTTGGTGCGTCCGCAAGCAGGCCGGTGTCCGGAGATTGGGCATCAGAGGACTTCACCACGATCTGAGGATGCTCAGCCAAACTAGCTCGCGTGAGCGAATGCGGGGCATTGTCACCAAGCAAGCCATAAGAGATGACAAGGGGTACATCCATACTGGTGATGGGCTTGTAATCCAAGGATGCATTGCGAGTTGGGGCGGCGAAGATTGCCATGTCGACAGCTTCAGACAGGAGCACGCGCTCTCCGGAGGCTACTTCTACATCCAAGTGGATCGTTGTCTGAGGGAACTTGGTACGGAGTGACTTTAGGAGGTCCGTGATCCAAGTGACTGGAAAGATGCTGCTAACTGCCAAGCGGATCTCAGGCTCGTTTTCTCCCTTGAGGTCTTTCACCGAATCTTCGAAGGCTTTGGCTTGTTCCAGAAGTCTTCTGATCTGAACCAGTAGAGTTTTTCCTTCAGGCGTGAGCTTTGGGCGGTACTTGGAGCGATCGAAGATCTGGAGTTGATAGAATTCTTCGACCTGCTTTACTGAATAGGATACTGCAGAGCGTGCTTTGTTCAGCTTTTCGCTCGCGAGTTGGAAGCTTCCGACCTCACAGATCGTGCTGATGGCATTGAGATGATCTAAGTTTGTCATGGTCTAATAATGTGACGGAGTTGGTCAGAAAGCTATGCTTTTTTCTGAATGAGTTGGGGCGTACATCAGTTTTCAAGAAACACAGACTGATTAGGAGTTTGAGATGAAAACTGTTGTTGTAGGTGGTACTGGCCTCGTTGGAAGTGAAGTTGCGAAACTGCTGGGACAAGAGCATGACGTGATCACTGTTGGCAGGTCCAGTGGTGATATGCAGGCTGATATTGAAGACAAAGCTTCTCTTGAGGCGCTTTTTGAAAAGATTGGGGCCGTAGATGCGATCATCAGTGTTGCTGGTGATGGTGTGTTTGGCGGCTTTGATGAGGAAGGCGACCATGCTTATGAGCGGGCTTTGCAGAGTAAAGTCATGGGGCAGGTGAACTTGACCCGTGTTGGTCACAAGTACCTCAACAAGGGTGGCTCCATTACTCTAACCTCCGGTGCTGCCGCCCAACATCCGATGCCGAATACTGCTGCAATCGCAATTGCAACGGCAGGTGTTGACGCGTTTGTGCGAACTGTGGCGCTGGAGCTGGCTGATGATAAGCGCATCAACTCTGTGAGCCTCTCGCTGGTGAAAGAGTCCGCTGAGAAGTTTGGCATGGATAGCACGCATTGTGTACCTGCTGCCAAGGTTGCGGAGCATTACCGTGATGTTCTTAGCAGTTCAGAGAGTGGGCAAGTGCTTCTGGTGCAGAATTAAAGGTTTTTCGCAGGCA
Organism: Pseudovibrio sp. FO-BEG1; assembly: GCF_000236645.1. NCBI lineage: Bacteria > Pseudomonadati > Pseudomonadota > Alphaproteobacteria > Hyphomicrobiales > Stappiaceae > Pseudovibrio > Pseudovibrio sp. FO-BEG1. The sequence goes on along the minus strand of NC_016642.1, from coordinate 5,468,322 downwards.
GGCCCATGAAAGCCTTAGCTCTCCAGCTTTGCCCGCATTTCAACCGGTGTGGTTGATGATGACAAGGACGGACCTGTCCTTGTCATTCAGCTGGTTCTGCTTGCTGCCTGAATGATTTGTCACCGTAGATGAAGCGAGGGCCGCGGCCGTAGCTGGCGGCGGCGTCGCCAGCGTTGTAGAGCTCGCATTTGTCGAGCGAGAGGCAGCCACAGCCCATGCAGCCTTCCAGTTGGGATCTTAAGCGTTCCATGCGGGTGATACGTTCATCTAAGTGCACTTTGAACTGTTGGCTCAGGCGTTTCCATTCCGCTTTGTTGGGTGCACGGCCTGGTGGCAACGTTCCCAGTTGCTCTGAAATCTCTTTGATGGTGAAGCCAAACTCTTGTGCGACGAGAGCAAAAGACAAGCGGCGGATGTCAGCGCGCATGAAGCGGCGTTGGCCGCCTGCGTTGCGGCTGGCTGTGACTATTCCCTTGGTTTCGTAAAAGCGGATGGCGGATGTGGTGAGGCCGGATCTTTCGGCGAGTTCACCGATTGTCATGACGTCTGAGTGCTTCATAAATTTCTCAAAAATAGTGCTTGACTTAAACTTAACTTGAAGTCCTAAACAGGGTGTCATCAGAAGTCAAAAGAAAGGCTATTGCGATGACAAAGAGTTTTTTAGAGCACGTAAACATCACCGTTTCTGACCCAATTGCGACCGCAGGCCGTCTTTCAGATTGGTTTGGCTGGCATGTGCGTTGGCAGGGTGCTGCCCGGGCGGGTGGAACCACTGTTCATGTTGGAACAGATGACAGTTATATCGCCGTTTATTCTCTTGGAAACACCAATGCGACCAAGGAAGACAATTACGTCACTCACGGCAGTCTGAACCACGTTGGTGTAGTGGTTGATGATCTGGATGCGGTTGAGAAGAAAGTGCTGGCAGGCGGGTATAAGACCCGAAATCACGCAGATTACGAGCCTGGTCGCCGCTTCTATTTCGATGATGATGACGGCATTGAGTTTGAGGTCGTCAGCTACGCATAGAGCAATGTGTACCGGTGCAAGAGCGTTTCCCCATAATGAGGAAGCGCTCTTTTTCGTTTTACCAGAGGTCCAGCCCCAGAAGCTTTTTGCCGAGGTCGGTCAGTTCAGCAGTTTGGGCGTTTTTCTTCTCCCATTCGCGTGGGTCGCCGGGGAAGGATGCTCTTTGCGGCGGTTCCATATTGCGCCACTGATGGATGCGCTCCTGCCTCAGATCTTCATTGCTCTGCTCAGATGGGAACATGGAGATGTATTGGGCGATGCGTACCTTGTCTTTGGAGTTGTTGGGACGGATGCCGTGGGCGAGGAGCGCATTGAAGATCATCAAGTCGCCCGGTTCCATCTCGATCTTTTCAATTTCAAAGCCCGAGTAGTCTGGATGTTTGGGATCACGATCCTCCGGTTGGGTTTTAACCCACTCCTCAAAGTCTTCGAAGAGTTTGGGGATGCATTGGAAGCCGCCGGTTTCTTCGTCCTGCTTTACCAGTGAGAGGACGCCTTGCACGCTTATTGGCAGCGGGCGTAGGGATGTGTCGACATCCCAATGAATGAAGCCGGGTTTGCCGTCGCGGTCTTTCTTGGGTGGGTTGAGATTGGCGCGGTCGATGCTGACCCAGAGGTCTTCGCGGTCCCAGATATCTACGAAGGCATCGTAGATGCGTTGCTGCATGCGGTTGTCCCACAGGTACTGGTGGTTATAAATCTCCAGCATGCCCGCATTGTTAAGCTCCAGCATTTTGTGAGCGCGGCGTTGTGGGGTGTACCAGGTGGATGGATCCTTAGGATCTTTCTCATCAAACTCCCAAAGCAGATCCACTAGGCGTTTTACGTTTTCCTGCGGAACGGCCTGACGTACGATGACATAGCCACGGGTGATCCAATGTTGCCAGTCATCTTCTGAAAGTACGCGCAAGGGCAGGGTTTTCTTGATGTCCTTCAACTGGGTGTTAGTTGCGGTTGAGCCCCAGTGATTGTCTGCAAGCAGTTCAGCGTCCATGTGGTCCTCCCAGATCCTTCAATGGCTTGTAAGTTTATTCACTTTGGTATGTGAGAGTTGTTCTAAACTAGCTGATACTGATACTATTCTGGCGTCTTACTGGTTCAGAGGGTGAAATGCGGTCATATCTGGAGAAAGTGCCAGAGTCTGAAGACGGTTCATTCAAGGTGATGAACCGGCGTCTTCATGATGGCATTCCGTTCTCCTGGCATCATCATCCTGAGTATGAGCTGACGCTGACGTTGAACTCTGAAGGCCAGCGCTATGTGGGTGATCATGTGGGCGATTATGGGCATGCGGACCTTGTGCTGCTTGGACCTAATCTTCCGCATACTTGGGCGTCCAACAGCAAGCCCGATGATGATGAACCTCATCAGGCGCTGGTGATCTGGTTTGAGCCGGAGTGGATTGAGCGTATCACCAATGAGATGTCAGAGCTCTCCGGCGTGAAGAAGCTGTTTCAGCGGGCCTTGGCAGGCCTGAGTTTCAGCGATGATGCAAGGCATCGGGTGGTGCCGAAGATCAGGAGATTCTTTAAGGAAGATCCGTTGGAGCGTTTGTTCACCATCCTGCGGGTGCTGGCGGAGCTTTCTGAAGATGAATATGCGATGCAGCTTGCGCATGATCCGGTGGTGCTTTCCAGCGCGGATGGTGGGAATGAACGGATTGACCGGGTGCTGACGCTAATTCATTCCGAATATTCACGGGTGTTGCCTTTGGAAGAACTGGCAGAAACTGCGGCACTCAGTGTTTCAGGAGTGCACCGGCTGTTTCAACGCCATACCGGGCAGACGGTCTCTGAGTATCTGAAACGTATTCGGATTGGGGATGCGTGCGCGCAGCTTTCTGGCGGCGATGCCCCTGTGTCGCTCATTGCTCATAATGTTGGGTATTCGGCGCTGGCCAACTTTAATCGCCAGTTTCGCGCGGTGAAAGGCATGACACCGCGCGAGTACAGGGCGAGGTTTCGCCGGTAGCTGGCTGGCTACATCACCGCGCCAATTTGCCAAGGCACGAACTCGTAGTCGCCCAGACCTTGCGCTTCTGATTTGCTGTGTTCGCCAGAAGCGACTTTGATCATCAGCTCAAACAGTTCTGTTCCGACCTCTTCGACGGATCTTCCTTCGGAGATGATGGAGCCTGCGTTGAGGTCCATATCCTCGGGCATATGCTCGAAGAGAGGCGTGTTGCTGGCGACTTTGATGGTTGGCGATGGCTTGCTGCCAAAAGCAGAGCCACGGCCAGTGGTGAAGACGATCAGGTTGCAGCCGCTGGCGATCTGGCCGGTGACAGAGGCTGGGTCGTAGCCGGGACTGTCCATGAAGACGAAACCGTTGGTCTCGATAGGTTCGCCGTATTTGTAGACGCCTTCCAGCGCTGTCGTCCCGCCTTTGGCGACTGCGCCGAGGGATTTTTCGAGGATGGTTGTCAGGCCGCCGCGTTTGTTGCCCGGAGAAGGGTTGTTGTCCATGGTGCCGTTGTTGCGGGCGGTGTAGTCCTCCCACCAGCGGACCCGTTCCACCAACTTTTCAGCTATCTTCTGGTTCGCAGCGCGGCTGGTGAGCAGGTGTTCAGCGCCGTAGATCTCTGAGGTTTCAGAAAGAACTGAGGTGCCGCCGTATTTGACGAGCAGGTCTGTTGCATAACCAAGGGCTGGGTTGGCCGTGACGCCGGACCAGCCATCGGAGCCGCCGCATTGCAGGCCGACCATTAACTTGGAAACTGGTGCTGGTTGGCGGGTGGCTTTGTTGACTTCCGGCAGCATGGCTTTGACCTTTTCAATGCCTGCTTCGATGGTTTTGCGCAGGCCGCCCATGCCCTGAATGTTCATGAACTGGAAGGTTGGTGACTGCTTCAGGCCGTAGGCATCCAGCAGGAAGTCGATCTGATTGACTTCGCAGCCCAGGCCCACGAGCAGAACGCCGCCGACATTTGGATTTCTGGCGTAACCCCAGAGGACGCGTTGCAGGTTTGCGAAGCCTTCGTTGTCGCCTGCCATGCCGCAGCCTGTGCCGTGGGCGAAAGAGGCAACACCGTCGACGTTCTCAAACTGGAGCAGATCTTCGTCGCTGAACGCATCGGCGATGCGGTGGGCTGCTGTGGCAGAGCAGTTTACGCTGGTGAGCACGGCGATGTAGTTGCGGGTGCCGACGCTGCCGTCTTCGCGGTGATAGCCGAGGAAGGTTCGTTCTTCCGGGCGCTCTGCGTATTGGGTTGGCTTGTAGTCTTTACAGAAGCTGTGGTGCACGCCGGGATCGGAGAACTCCATGTTGTGCGAATGCACGTGGGAGCCTGCCTGAATGTCGGTTATGGCGAAGCCGATTGTTTGGCCGAACTTGATGAGTGCTTCGCCTTGCTTGATGTCACGCTCAGCGATTTTGTGGCCTGCCGGGATGTTGTCGCGAACCTGAAGGTCGCCTGCCTGATCGCCCGGCTGTAGCGCTCTTGTGGCGATGATGACGTTATCCGCTGGCTGGAGTTTGACGCTGGCTGGAATGGGTGCCGACATTTCAGAGAGTTTCCATTGTTTTGGTGAGGTAGAACTTTGCAGCGGTGCCACCAAAGATGGCCTCCCAATCTGCCTGAGGCAGGTCAGCGGTGAGCTGCTCCACCATATCCACCCAGTTTTGATAGGTGTTCGCGAGGAGAAGGACCGGCCAGTCGCTGCCGAACATCACGCGTTCGGGCCCAAAGCATTTCAGGATGTGAAAGGCGTAGGGGGCGATGTCCTCGATCTCTGCATTCTCGGAGGCTTCGGTCAGAAGGCCTGAGAGTTTGCAGCAGACGTTGGAGGTGCGGGCGATGTCGCCGACGTGTTGGGACCACGTCTCGATGGCCTTGTTGCGGATATCCGGTTTTGCGCCATGGTCGATGACGGCGCGCAGATCCGGATAACGGCTGAGGAAGGTTTTAAGGTGTGGCAGGTGCCGGGGCTGGACTAGTAGGTCGAGCGTCAGGTTGTTGTCGATGAGGGCCTGAATGGCGGGGTGCAGGTTGTCCTGCAGCATCCACTCATCGTCTTCAATGTCCTGTATCATCGGACGAATGCCGACGAGTTTCGGGTTTTGCGAGAGTTCCCGAATGACCTCAGGTGCGTTCGTGGCTTCCATGTCTACCCAGCCGACGACGCCGAGGATCCAGTCGTGCTCTGCGGCCAGTTCCAGCATGAAGTGGGTTTCATCAACGGTGTCAGCGGCCTGAACGAGGATGGTTCCATCCATCTTGGCTTGCGTGAGCAGGGGCTGGATGTCGCTGACGAGGAAGTCGCGATAGAGGACGTTCAGGTCTGGTGTCAGCCAGCTGTAGTCGCCGCGGGAAAGCTTCCAGAAATGGTGGTGGGCATCAATCCTAAGCATGCTTCACCTCTTGTTCGAAGAAAAGATTGCCAGAAGGGACAGGGGCGTTTGCCGGGAGTAGTTCTCTTTCTTTTAACTGGGCCCAGAAGGCATCCGGGATGTCAGCTGCGATCCATTTGAGGGTGCCTTCCAGCTCATTGCGGTTGCGCATTCCGGGAATGACGCTGGCGACTGCTGGGTGTGCGAGCGGGAAGTGGAGGGCCGCGGCTGCGAGATCAACGGAGAACTCCTGACAGCACTCTTTCAGCGCGTTCACATGTGTCAGTATCTCAGGTGGTGCGCTTTCATAGTTCCAGGTGTTGCCGCCAACGAGGATGCCAGAGTTGAAGGGGCCACCCAGAATGATGGAGGTTTTCGCTTCAAGGCAGGCTGGCAGCAGGTCTTGCAGAGGGGCTTGTTCCAGCAAGGTGTAACGGCCTGCGAGCAGGAAGGCATCCCAATGGGCTTGCTGCATCAACTCCATGCAGATGGCCGTCTCATTGACGCCGAGGCCCATGGCTGAGATGGCGCCGGAGCTCTTGAGTTCCTGAAGGGCTCTGATACCGCCTTTCAGGTCTTTCATATGACGCAGGTTTTCTTCCGGGCCGTGGGTGGCGGTGCCGATGTCGTGGACCAGCAGGATGTCGAGGCGATCAAGGCCAGTGCGATGCAGGCTGGCCTCATAGGAGCGCATGATGCCGTCATACGAGTAATCGTAGACCGGGTGGAAGGGAAGCGGATCAGGCCAGCCGAACTGGGCCGGATTGTCCGCCATGCCGGGTTTCAGCAGGCGGCCAACCTTGGTGGAGATGATGTAGTCGTACTTGCGCACGGCATCTCCAATGACGCGTTCAGAGCGGCCAAAGCCGTAGTAAGGGGCGGTATCAATGTATGTGAGACCAACCTCTTTGGCGCGATCCAATGTGCTCATGGACTCTTTGCGAGGTGCTGTTGCAAACAGCCCGCCAAATGCTGCGCCGCCGATCCCCAACGTCGGTAGCTGCAGATTTGTTCCTCCCAATTGTCGATGAGCCAGCTTCCCTCCCAAGCCCATAGCGATTTCCTTAGGTTGTTACTGTGCCGTAAATGTTGGTTATGTCCTTTGCGACCTGTGCATAGGCCTCCTGAACCTCTTCAATTCCCGGTGCTTTAAAGTCGTCTATCCGCTCCATGAACGGGCAGCTGAGTGCCGCAACCGCATGACCGTCCGGTCCCAGAATTGGAAATGCCAGATTGGTAACACCGACCGTGCTGGCAGATGGCATACGCACGAAACCTTGCTGCTGCACCTCCTCCAGAATGGCATGGAACTGGTCGTAGCTCATCTCCGGTTCTCCAAGGGCGCGTTCATGCTGGTTGTACATGAGCTCGCGGATCTCCGGCTTCTGGAAGGCAGCGATTGCCCGTCCGGTGCCTGTGTTCCAGAGGCCGATGACTGAGCCGGTTTTGAGCACGAAACTCCAGTTGCCCGGTGCTTCCACGCTGGCGACAACGACGATCTCTCCCTGATGTTCCATGCCGATGTGGCTGGACTGGTGAACGTCTTTGGCCGTCTTGCGCATCATGGGTACCGCTGCTTCCAGCAGGCGGGTCACCGGTGGGTGGCGATGCGACATGGAATACATTTTCAGGCTGAGCTGAAAGCGGTCGCCCTCGATGGAGCGAGAAACATACTCGCGGCGCACCAGAGTGGTGAGCATGCGGTAGATCTCGTTCGGAGATCGGTCGAGTGCTTTCGCGATTTCTGCCTGAGACAGGCCGGATGCGTACTGGGAGAGTAACTCCAGAATATCCAGTCCCTTCTCCAGGGCGGGCGCGCGGTATTTCTCAGCTTTGTCTTTTACTGCTTGTGTGTCTGCCATAATCAGCTCTGTTCGATTTGAGCTTATTGTTTGATGCAAAACCGGCGGTTGTCAATTTCTAATTTACATTTGAAAGAAGTTTTTATATTTAAGTTATGCCATTATGTGATTTGGTGAACTGACGGATTTCTGCGGTCTTTGGGAGAAGGCCAAGGGGTCAGCTGCCTTTTGCTTTGACGATAAGCAGTGCTTCCTCTCTAATAATCCGCGTTTCTGGTTGGTTCGGCCGAGCCTATATTTTTTAGAAATTCAGTCCGGGGGAGGACACATGGGACGACTTACTGGCAAGACAGCCCTGATCACTGCGGCAGGGCAGGGGATTGGCCGTGCGACGGTGGAAGCCTATGCCGCTGAAGGTGCAAAGGTTTTTGCGACTGATATCAACGAGGCTGCGCTTGCAGAGTTAAACGCTATTGATGGTGTCACCGGCCTGAAGCTGGATGTGACCAATGCGGATGAGGATCAGGAAACCCTGAAGAAGACCGGTCCGCTGGACATCTTGTTCAACTGCGCTGGCTTCGTGCACAACGGAACGATTCTGGAGTGTGATGAGGATGCCTGGGACTTCTCTTTCAATCTGAATGTGAAGGCGATGTACCGTCTATGCCGTGCGGCGATTCCGGCCATGCTGGAAAATGGTGGTGGGTCCATCATCAACATGTCGTCCGTGGCGTCTTCGCTGAAAGGCGTGCCGAACCGGTTCGTATACTGTTCTTCCAAAGCGGCGGTGATTGGCCTGACCAAGGCGATTGCGGCGGATTTCGTGACCAAGGGCATTCGCTGTAATGCGATTTGTCCGGGTACGGTTGATAGTCCATCCCTGCATGACCGCCTGAAGGCGACCGGGAACTACGAACAGGCCATGAAAGATTTTATTGCGCGTCAGCCCATGGGACGCATTGGCAAGCCAGAGGAAATTGCTGCGCTGGCTGTGTACCTTGGTAGCGATGAAAGCGGATTTACAACCGGACAGACACACGCCATTGATGGCGGTTGGGCGGTTTAATAAGAAGGGTAGGACATGAAGCTCCTTAGATTTGGTGAGATGAACGCCGAGAAGCCAGGTGTTCTGGACGCGGATGGCAATATTCGTGATCTTTCTGGTGTGGTTGGTGATATTGCCGGTGACACGCTGAGCGCAGAGGGACTTGCGAAGATTGCGGCTCTGGATCTGAACAGCCTGCCAGTAGTGGACGGGAACCCGCGCATTGGTGCTTGTGTTGGTCATGTTGGCAAGTTCATCTGCATCGGCCTGAACTATTCCGACCATGCTGCGGAAGCTGGCATGCAGGTGCCGGAAGAGCCAGTGACGTTCTTCAAGGCGACCTCTGCCATTTGTGGTCCGAACGATGACATTGAGATCCCACGCGGTTCTGTGAAGACAGACTGGGAAGTGGAGCTTGGTGTGGTGATCGGTAAGCACACCAAGTATGTGAGTGAGGAAGAGGCGCTGGACCACGTAGCTGGCTATTGCGTGGTCAATGATCTGTCCGAGCGTGATTTTCAGCTGCATCGCAGCGGTCAGTGGGTAAAGGGCAAGTCTGCCGATACCTTTGGCCCGATTGGTCCATGGCTTGTGACCCGTGATGAAGTGGAAGACCCGCAGAACCTTTCCATGTATCTGGAAGTGAACGGCCACCGTTATCAGGACGGTTCTACCAAGACCATGGTGTTTGGTGTGGCGCAGGTGATTTCGCACCTGTCCCAGTTCATGAGCCTGCAGCCGGGTGATGTGATCTCCACCGGTACGCCTCCGGGTGTTGGTATGGGCCAGAAGCCAGAGACTTACCTGAAGCCGGGCGACAAGATGGAGCTGGGCATCGAAGGTCTCGGTGTTCAAAAACAGGTTACTTATGCCGCTGAATGAGGGCCGTGAGCTTGCTAAGCTCTGATGCCTTCAATAAGCTTTATAGAACTCTCCGCTGCAGTTTGCGGCGGAGAGTTTTTTCATGAGCTTCCGAAGGAGGGGATGAGCATGACCACTGATGCAGAACCAATCACATATTGCACTTATGAGAGCCCTGTCGGGGAGCTTTTGATTGGTGGTGAAGCTGGTGGGCTGGAGTTTATCCATTTTCCTGAAAGTGCGCGCAGACGGTACGTTGAGGATGGCTGGATTGAAAATGCAACGCCTTACGCAGATCTGATTGCGCAGTTGGCAGCGTATTTTGCTGGTGACCTGAAGGAGTTTTCTCTCAATTGGAAGCTGATTGGCACTGAGTTTCAAAAGAGTGTCTGGGAGCAGCTTGCGGCGATCCCGTTTGGTGAGACGCGCAGCTATGGCGATGTGGCGAAGGCGCTGGGCAATCCGGGGGCGAGCCGTGCCGTTGGGTTGGCGAACAATGCGAACCCGCTGCCGATTGTTATTCCCTGCCACCGTGTGATCGGCTCAAATGGGGCTCTGGTTGGTTTTGGTGGTGGCATAGATACAAAAATCTGGCTGTTGGATCATGAAGGTATTCCTCATGGAACCAAAGCCAACAAAGACCAGATGGCATTTTCCTTCTAAGCAAAAAGGGCGCCCGGATGAGCGCCCTTCTTTTTTGCCGATGTGATTGGATCAGGATGGCGTTGTTTCTGTTTCTTCAAACTGAATGCGAACGATCCTGTCAGTTCCAGACTCTCCGCCCCAAACTTCACCTTTGCGTCCTGCCAGTTGGCGGACATCAGAGTCGGTTTTGTTGCTTGGGAAGCTGGTGAACTCTTCTGTGTCTGGGTCAAAGTAGACAACGGCGTCGGCATCGAAGTCGGTGAGCCAGACCTTGTCGTTTTCATCGACATAGACAGAGTAGGGTAGTGGATCGTTGCCGGGGAGGCGCCATTCGCGCCATGTGTCGGCTTGCGGGTCGTATTCGCTGACCTGCCCTGAGAGCCATTCACTGACCCAGAGTTTGCCTTCTGAGTTGGACCAGACACGGCGGGCGCCTTGTTCCTCTGTGGGAGGTGTAACAATGCGGGCGCGTCCGTTGGTTCTGTCGATGTTGGCGATATGGCTGCCTGCGAGGGACGCGTACCAGACATCTCCTTGCGGGGTGACGGTGATGCCATAAGGGCCGGGACCTTGTGGGCTTGGCCAGACTTCAATTTCCTGCGTTACGGGATCAACGCGGCCATAGACGCCGTTTTGTCCGGTGAACCAGTAGATGCCGTCGTGGTCAAACACGCCGGTGTTGAGGTTTGCGTCCTCAAACTCGGCTGGAAGCGGAATGAGGGTGACGGCGTCGGTGGCCGGATCTACGCGGGCTATGGCGTTCTGTCCGCCTTCTGTGACCCACATAGCATTGTCCGGGCCAAGTACCACGCCGTGTGGCGCTGCTTTTTCGCCCAGTGAAACCGGGTGAAGTTCTCCAGTGTCAGGATCAAGACGTGTGAGCGTGCCATCTGCCTGTCCGCAATACCAAACCATGCCATCGGAATCGAAGCCAACGTCTCTGGAGCGCGCGCCGGGGCGGGCGTCAAAGTATGTGACCTTTGCGTTTTTGATGGAATTTGCTTTGTCTTTGCTTTCTGCGAAGACTGGTCCAGCCACGATGCCCATGTAATAGGCGCTGGAAATTGTTAGGGCAGATGCTCCGAGAAACTCTCGTCTGTTCATCCTACCTCTCCCTTATGCCGTCTCCCTGGTGGAGACAATCGGCTTGCCTTAATGCATGGGAGAGGCGTGTCTATGGCAAACTACCTATACGCCCTCAAGCATTTTAAGTGAGGTTAAGGAACGGTCAGCGAAGCGGAGAAAATTGTTCGGGTCGTCGTGTTCCAGAATGTAGATTTTGGTACGGCTTTTTTCCTGCAGGGCAGCGAGGATGTGGCCCCATGGAACGGTGCCAAAACCTACATCTGCCCAACCATCTTCATCCGCACCTTCGCCTTCCGGCGCGATGTCTTTGATATGGACGGCGGTGATGCGGGTGCCGTGGGCTTCGATCCAATCCAGCGGATCAAGGTCTGCCTTGATGATCCATGCGGCGTCGATCTCCCATTCCACTGAAGGTGCTTCGGAGATGATGATCTCCATGGGTATGGTGCCATCGGGGAGGGGGCGGAACTCGAAATCGTGATTGTGCCAGCCGAAGTGAAAGCCTTTGTGCTTGAGCGTGCCTGCAAGATGCTCCAGCCGGTGGGCGAAGACGGTCCATTCGTGCTTGGTTTTGGGGCGGTCTTCTGGCGTGAGGTAGGGAGCAAAGATGGTGTGCATACCAAGGAGGACTGCGATCTTGATGCACTGATCGAGGTTTTCTTCCAGATCCTTCAGATCAAAATGGCCGGAGGGCATGTCCAGGTCGTATTGGTCGAGCAGCTCGCGGATTTCCTGAGCTGCCTCCAATGTGGGATAGAGCTCTTCAAAGCCTTCGACCTGTGTGTATCCGAGGAGAGCGGTTTCCTGAATGACCTCTTTCCAGGGCTGGAAGTTTCGTGCGCTGTAAAGCTGTAGGCAAAAATCCATGATGCAGTTCCCCTCCCTGATCAACCAAAGCCTACCGCTTCAGTTTAATCTTGCTTCACGACAATAGAGTTGCATCTACCTGTAGGGCAAGGGGTGCTGCGAAACTGGTGGGAGGCGCGGGTTCGAGCCGTCAAGCTGGGTTCCAGAATCGATCTTTAAGCAAAGGAAATTCAGGATTTGAACACACCCGGTGGAGAACGTCAGATTACCGAAAATAGGTTCGAATTATTTCGCCGCGAAAATATTAGTTGGCTCAGTATATTTGAGTTTGAGTGAACACCTCAGTCTTTTCAAGGTGTTAAAGGAGACGGGTGTGGGGTGCAGGAATGACAGATCTTCACCATTTCCAGCCGCACGTGGTGCGTTCTCATCCTAATGGATAACAACCGGGAGTTTCGTTTTGTCAATTTTCGAATTGACGCTTAAGTGGTTTCGCTTATATTTCGAAATTACGCGAATATGCGCGTAATCGGCTGTAAACGAAAATTGACGTGTAGGTTAGGACGTAGTTTAATTTTGGTCTCTAATGGCACTTTGTAGGGACGGAGCTGCGTAAGAAAGCAGAACTTGAAAGTGTTCGGGGAGGCTCGTGAAAATTTGACAGGAACGCAGCATCAAAAAGCTGCGATGTTCTTTAAAAGGCCTCGGCCTTTACTATGGGATTCAGCTCGGTTTTGAGCTGTTTATGGAATTACAGTCAGGAATTTAAAGGTACCGCAGTGCAAGCAGCGCGTACCGCAGAAAGCAGTCGGGTCGCTTTCTGTTCCGGGAGGGCAACATGCTTGAATTAAGGGGCGTCAGCAAAACTGTTGACGGCATGGATCATATTCGTGACGTGTCTCTGCGTCTTGAAAGTGGTTCATTAAACGTATTGTTGGGACCAACACTGTCGGGCAAAACAACGCTGATGCGTTTGATGGCAGGGCTGGACAAACCAACTGCAGGGCAAGTGCTCGTAAATGGACAGGATATGACCGGTGTTTCCGTGCGCAAGCGCGATGTCGCCATGGTCTATCAGCAGTTCATCAACTACCCGGCTCTCACGGTTTACGAAAACATCGCCAGCCCGCTGCGCGTTGCAGGGCTGAAGGGAGATGAGATCGAAAGCCAAGTGCGCAAAGCTGCGGATCTGATGAAGCTCTCACCGTATCTGGACAGAACTCCGCTGAACCTTTCCGGTGGTCAGCAGCAGCGTACTGCTTTGGCGCGCGCGCTGGTGAAAGGTGCGCATCTGGTGCTGATGGATGAGCCGCTGGCGAACCTGGACTATAAGCTGCGTGAAGAACTGCGCGACGAGCTGCCGAAGATCTTCTCTGAAAGCGGTGCCGTGTTTGTTTACGCGACCACTGAGCCAACTGAAGCGCTGCTGCTTGGCGGGCGCACTGCGACCTTGCATGAAGGCCGTGTTTCTCAGTTTGGTGACACCATCGATGTTTACAGAAATCCTCAGGACATCGTCACTGCGCAAACTTTCTCTGATCCGCCGCTGAACCTGTTGGGCCTGACAAAAAGCGGAAGTGAGTTCCGTACGTCCAACGGCACAGTCATTCCGGCGTCTGAGGAAGAGAAGCGTCTTCCTGATGGACATTACAAAGCAGGTTTCCGGCCCCATCACCTCTACCTGCAGCGCCCGAGCGAAGATGCTGTGTGTCTTCCAGCCGTTGTTGACGTCTCCGAGATCACCGGATCTGAGAGCTTCATCCACCTGACCTGCCTGAACCACCGCTGGGTGGCGCTGGAGCATGGCATTCATAACGTGGATGTGGATGCTGAGATCGAGGTGTACGTGGACGCCAAGAACTTCATGATCTTTGATGATGAGGGCCGCTCTGTTGCGTCTCTCATGAGCGAAGCGGCTTAAGGAGGCGAGCATGGCACGTATTGATCTCGACCACATTCGCCACTCTTATCTGCCGAACCCAACAAGCCCAAGCGACTACGCTTTGAAGGAAGTTAATCTGACCTTTGAAGACGGCGGTGCTTATGCGCTTCTTGGCTCTTCCGGCTGTGGCAAGACAACTCTTCTGAACATCATCTCCGGTCTGCTGACCCCGTCTGAGGGTGAGCTGCTGTTTGATGGCAAGCCGGTGACAGAGCTTTCTACCGAAGCACGCAACATCGCGCAGGTGTTCCAGTTCCCGGTCGTTTACGACACCATGTCTGTTTACGACAACCTGGCGTTTCCGCTTCGCAACCGTGGTGTTCCGGCGGCTGAGGTTGATCAGAAGGTCAATGAAATTCTGAGGATCATTGATCTGGAGAGCAAGGCCAAGCGCAAGGCGCAGGGTCTGACAGCTGATGAGAAGCAGAAGATTTCTCTGGGCCGTGGGCTGGTGCGTTCTGACACCAACGCGATCCTGTTTGATGAGCCGCTGACCGTGATTGACCCGCACATGAAGTGGGTTCTGCGCTCGCAGCTGAAGCACCTGCACAAGCAGTTCGGCTTCACCATGGTTTACGTGACCCACGACCAGACCGAGGCCTTGACCTTCGCGGATAAGGTTGTGGTGATGTATGGCGGTGAAGTGGTGCAGATCGGAACGCCGGATGAGCTGTTCCGTCGCCCGCAGCATACGTTTGTTGGTTACTTCATCGGTTCCCCGGGCATGAATGTTCTGCCGTGTGAGGTGGATGGCACCATGGCGCGCATTGGCGACCACAGTGTTCCGCTGCAGTGCGGTCTTAACCCGAAAAAGGTTGCTCAGAAGACCGAAGTGGGTATTCGCCCTGAGTTCGTGAAGCTGGGTGGTGCTGGCGAAGGCCTGCCGCTGACTGTCAACAATGTGGAAGACATCGGACGTTACCGCATTCTGCGCGGTGAGATGGATGGCATTGCGCTGAACGCGATTGTTGGCGAAGGCGAGAGTATTCCGGAAAGTCCGACAGCTCTCTTCGACCCGACACAGACGAACCTTTATGCCGATAGCTGGCTCGTAAGCGAGGGGGCTTAAGCCATGGAAAAGACCGTAAACAACAAAGCCTGGTTCATGGTTTTACCGGTTCTTTTGCTGGTGGCCTTTACCGCTGTTATTCCATTGATGACCGTTGTGAACTACGCGTTTCAGGACAGCTTTGGAAACAACCAGTTCTTCTGGGTTGGTATTGAATGGTTTCAGGAACTTCTTGCTTCAGAGCGTTTTCATGATGCTCTGGTGCGTAACCTGATCTTCTCTTTCACGATCCTTGCGATTGAAATTCCGCTGGGCATCGGTATCGCGCTTTGCATGCCTAAAAAGGGCTGGGGCGTTCCGGTTTGTCTGGTGCTGATGGCACTGCCACTGCTCGTGCCGTGGAACGTGGTTGGTACCATCTGGCAGGTGTTTGGCCGTGCGGACATCGGTCTGCTTGGTTACTTCCTGAACTCGCTGGGCATCAACTACAACTACACGCAGGACCCTGTTGCTGCATGGGCCACCGTGATTGTTATGGATGTTTGGCACTGGACCAGCCTTGTTGTGCTGCTGTGCTATGCGGGTCTGGTTTCCATTCCTGAAGCTTATTATCAGGCTGCGCGCATTGATGGTGCGTCCCGCTGGGCCGTGTTCCGTTACATCCAGCTGCCAAAAATGCACAGTGTGTTGCTGATTGCGGTTCTGCTGCGCTTCATGGACAGCTTCATGATTTACACCGAGCCGTTTGTGGTCACAGGTGGCGGACCGGGTAACTCCACGACCTTCCTGAGTATCGACCTTGTGAAGATGGCGATTGGTCAGTTTGACCTTGGACCAGCTGCTGCAATGTCACTCGTCTACTTCCTCATCATCCTGCTGTTCTCCTGGGTGTTCTATACCGTGATGAACAATGCCGGGACTGAGAAAAAACAATACGCAGGCGAGGAGTAAGCACCATGTCGACAACAACTGGAACTGCTGCAATTGATCAGGGTGTTGCTGCTGGTGGACAGGCTCCGCGCAGCCGGACCCGCGCGAAGGCACAAAGAACAGGAAGCCGTTATTCCTTCCTCGTGCCGACTCTGTACATCACATTTTTGATGCTGCCAATCTACTGGCTCTTCAACATGAGCCTGAAGACCAACCAAGAGATCCTGAGCAAGTTCACCTTGTGGCCGGATGAGCCTACGCTCGCCAATTACATGGTGATCTTCACAGACCCTAGCTGGTACAGCGGTTACATCAACTCCATCACCTATGTGGCGCTGAACACGGTGATCTCCGTAGCGGTTGCGCTGCCAGCAGCTTATGCGTTCTCTCGCTACAAGTTTCTGGGCGATAAGCACCTGTTCTTCTGGCTGCTGACCAACCGTATGGCACCTCCGGCGGTGTTTGCGCTGCCGTTCTTCCAGCTTTACTCCGCTTTCGGTCTGATCGACACGCACATTGCTGTGGCTCTGGCTCACTGTCTGTTCAACGTACCGCTGGCTGTGTGGATCCTGGAAGGCTTTATGTCCGGCGTTCCGAAAGAGATCGACGAGACTGCGTATATCGATGGCTACTCCTTCCCGAAATTCTTCGGCAAGATCTTCATGCCTCTGATTGCAAGCGGCATCGGCGTGGCAGCGTTCTTCTGCTTCATGTTCTCATGGGTTGAGCTGCTGATTGCCCGTACGCTGACAACCACTGCGGCTAAGCCGATTGCGGCGACTATGACCCGTACGGTTTCAGCTTCCGGCATGGATTGGGGTGTACTCGCAGCAGCCGGGATTTTGACCATTATTCCGGGTGCGTTGGTGATCTACTTCGTACGTAACTACATCGCTAAGGGCTTTGCCCTGGGCCGCGTTTAATCAGGAGAGCAAGGCATGGATTTTTCTTGGATGGCCTGGACGCAGCCAACAGCGATTTTCTTTTCCATGATTGCGCTGTTTCTTTCCGGAATGGCGGTTTGGGAGTGGTTTGTGCCGGGGGGAAGCCCGCGGCATGGCATCTTGAGATTTGAGACAACACGCGGCGACCGCTTGTTTGTCTCGCTGTTGGGCAGTGCGTTTATCTGCCTGTTTTGGCTTGGGTTTGTTAGCGCAAACCTTTGGTGGGCTCTGTTGGTCTGTGTGGCATATGCGTTTTGCGTGTTCCGCTGGGTTTAGGAATGAGCTTTTTTCTCCGCACTGACGTCTAGGGGAACTGTCAGTGCAATAAATTATAGTCGGGAGGAATATATATGAGACGTCAGCTATTAGCGTCCGTTGGCTTTGCAGCCATGATCTGTGCTTCCAGCTCTGCATTTGCAGACATGGAAGCCGCTAAGAAGTGGGTGAGCGACGAGTTCCAGCCTTCTACTCTTTCTCAGGAAGAGCAGATGAAGGAAATGGACTGGTTCATCAAAGCAGCTGAGCCTTTCAAAGGTATGGAAATCAAAGTGGTTTCCGAGACCATTGCGACCCACGAATACGAAGCTAAGGTTCTTGCAAAAGCATTTACCGAAATCACCGGTATTAAAGTTACTCACGATCTGATCGGTGAAGGTGACGTTGTTGAGAAGCTTCAGACCCAGATGCAGTCTGGCGAGAACATCTACGACGCGTACATCAACGACTCCGACCTGATCGGTACTCACGCTCGTTACCAGCAGGTTCGTAACCTGACCGACTGGATGGCGAACGAAGGTAAAGACGTAACTCTGCCAACGCTGGACATTGAAGACTTCATCGGCAAGTCCTTCACCACTGGTCCAGACGGTAAGCTTTACCAGCTTCCTGATCAGCAGTTCGCGAACCTTTACTGGTTCCGCTATGACTGGTTCACCAACCCAGACATCAAAGCTCAGTTTAAAGCGAAATACGGCTACGAGCTGGGTGTTCCGGTTAACTGGTCTGCTTACGAAGACATCGCTGAGTTCTTCACCAACGACGTGAAAGAAATCAACGGCGAAAAAGTCTATGGCCACATGGACTACGGTAAAAAAGACCCATCCCTGGGTTGGCGCTTTACCGATGCATGGCTCTCCATGGCTGGTGCTGGCGACAAGGGTATCCCGAATGGTCTGCCAGTTGACGAGTGGGGCATTCGCGTGAACGGCTGTTCCCCAGCTGGTTCTTCTGTTGAGCGCGGTGGTGCAACTGATGGTCCTGCAGCGGTTTACTCCATCACCAAGTACATCGAGTGGCTGAAGAAGTACGCTCCAGCTGAAGCGCCAGGCATGGTGTTCTCCGAAGCTGGTCCGGTTCCGGCACAAGGTTCTGTTGCTCAGCAGATCTTCTGGTACACCGCGTTCACCGCAGACATGGTGAAAGACGGTATTCCAGTTGTGAACGCAGACGGCACTCCTAAGTGGCGTATGGCTCCTTCTCCGAAGGGTGCTTACTGGGAAGAAGGCATGAAGCTGGGTTATCAGGACGCTGGTTCCTGGACTCTGATGAAGTCTACTCCGGAAGATCGTGCGAAAGCTGCATGGCTGTACGCTCAGTTCACCGTTGCAAAGACAACTTCTTTGAAGAAGTCTCACGTTGGTCTGACTTTTGTGCGTGACAGTGACGTTCGTGATGCATCCTTCACTGAGCGCGCACCTAAGCTGGGTGGTCTGGTTGAATTCTACCGTTCACCAGCTCGCGTACAGTGGACCCCAACCGGTACCAACGTTCCTGACTATCCAAAGCTGGCTCAGCTGTGGTGGCAGAACATTGGTGATGCATCCTCAGGCGCGAAAACTCCTCAGGAAGCTATGACTGCTCTTGCTGCTGCTCAGGACAAAGTTCTGAAGCGTCTTGAGCGTGCTGGTGTTCAGGGCGAATGTGGTCCTAAGCTCAACGAAGTTAAGGATCGTGACTACTGGCTGAACCAGCCAGGCGCACCTAAAGCCAAACTGGCTAACGAGAAACCAACTCCAGTCACCGTTGACTACGACGAGCTGATCAAGAGCTGGGCAGACGCTTCCAAGTAAGCGCTGCTTCAAAGGTGTCCATCATCGGGAACAGAGGTCGTTTTCGATGATGCGCTTCCAAGACTAAACGAGAAACCCGGTGCCACATAAGGTGCCGGGTTTTTTGTTGGGTGGTTGGGCTGCTTAGGAGCGGAGCTCCAACCAAGGTGGTTGTTTCGTCTTCTGGTTGTGGTGTGCTAGGTAGATCTCGCGATGTCTTGGTCAGATTGAGGGAGGCTGCTGCTGTGAAGTGCCTACGTATCTATGCAACGCCGGATGGGGAATCGCATTTCGATGAAATTGAGATACCGACCAATCAGGTGTCGGTGCATCCTGATGCTGTGCCGTTTGATGTGACTGCCAGCTATCCGGCTTCACGCGTCCGCATTACCCGTATTCCAGCTGGGATGCGCCAAGTGGAATGGCATACAGTTCCTGATCGGGTTTTGACTGTGCGGCTTGATGGGGCGGTTGAGTATGAGACCAGTGATGGTGAGGTTCGCACAGTTGAGGCTGGTGAGTTTTTGATGATTGAGGATACGCATGGCAAAGGCCACCTTTCGCGTCATTCTCCGGAGGTTCAGACCGTGATCTGGATTTCTTTGCCTAATGGGTTGGAGGAGCCAGCTTAGGCGGTGAAGTCAGTCATGGTTTACTGCTTCTAATTCCGCATATTGGAATTGTATTTTACAACTGGAATTCCTGCTGCGCCCTGCTAAACTACGTGGAATTGCGAGTGATAGTGCGGCGCGGGAGTGCGCTTTGCCTCAGGGAGTTTCGAGTGTCTTCTTCATTTAAGTCATCAGGTCAGGTTTCCTATGAATTGCGCGGTGATGTTGCGGTTATGACCGTGAGCAATGCGCCGGTGAATGCGTTGTCTCTGGCGATCCGGCAGGATCTGGTTGCGCGCATCAAGCAGTTTGAGGAAGACGAAGCGGCGAAAGCTGCGGTGATTGTTGGGGAAGATAAAGTGTTTATCGCGGGAGCGGATATTCGTGAGTTCAAGCGCCCGGCCACTGAACCACATCTGCCGGATGTGATTGATAGTATTGAAGCCTGCTCCAAGCCTGTGATTGCGGCCATTCATGGTGTTGCGCTGGGCGGCGGGCTTGAGGTTGCGTTGGGCTGTCACTTCCGTGTTGGAGTGAAGGGCGCGAAGGTTGGTCTGCCAGAAGTGCATCTGGGCATCATTCCGGGCGCTGGTGGTACGCAGCGGTTGCCGCGACTGGCGGGCTATGAGAAAGCGCTGGAGATGATCCCGAGTGGTGCGCCTATTGGGGCGGATGCTGCGAAGTCCGCTGGTATTCTGGATGGCGTGAGCGATGAGGCTGATGCGGTTGCTGCGGGTCTGGCGTTTGCGCGGTCTGTGATTGACAACGGAACTCCACTGCGCCGTTGTTCCGAGTTGGTTGCTCCTGCTGTTGATGCTCAGGTATTTGTGGATGCCAAGGCTGCTGTTGCCAAGCGAGCACGTGGTCAGAAGTCGCCAGTGGTTTGTGTTGAAGCCATTGAGGTTGCCAGCCAGACCAGCTTTGTGGATGGCATGGCGAAAGAGCGTGAGATGTTTATGGAGCTGAAGAACTCAGCCCAGCACCGTGCTTTGTCACATGCCTTCTTTGCTGATCGCGCTCTCGGAAAGCTTCCTGAGATTGAAGGCATTGCCCCGCGTATGCTGAAGTCTATCGGTGTGATCGGCGGCGGTACCATGGGCGCGGGCATTGCGACCGGTGCGCTGATGAACGGGCTTTCCGTTACGCTGATCGAGCGCGATGATGATGCTCTTGGCCGTGCGAAAGCGACGATTGCCAAGAATGTTGGCGGAGCCGTCAAGAAGGGCAAGCTTTCAGCAGATCAAGAACAACGGATTTTTGCAGAAGCGCTGTCTTTGAGCACGGACTACGCCTCGCTCTCTGAATTGGATCTGGTTGTTGAGGCGGTGTTTGAAGACATCGACGTGAAGAAGCAGGTCTTCGAGAAGTTGGATGAGGTTTGTAAGGAGGGTGCTGTTCTGGCAACTAACACCTCCTATCTGGATGTGAACGCCATTGCCGCCGTCACCAAGCGTCCGCAGGATGTGATTGGCCTGCATTTCTTCTCTCCAGCGCACATCATGAAGCTGTTGGAAGTGGTGGTTGCGGACAAGACGGCTCCGGATGTGATTGCTACTGGTTTCCTGCTTGGCAAGATCATGCGCAAGGTCGCTGTTCGGGCAGGTGTTTGTGATGGCTTCATCGGCAACCGCATTCTGGCGACCTATCGTGCTGCTGCAGATGCGATTGTGGTGGATGGGTCTACGCCGTTTGAGGTGGACGAGGTGATGCTGGAGTTCGGCTTTCCGATGGGGCCGTACGCAGTGGCCGATCTGGCAGGTCTGGATATCGGCTGGGCAACTCGCAAGCATAAAGCGCCAACTCGTGATCCACGTGAACGCTATTTCACATTTGCAGACCGCATGTGTGAGCAGGGCTGGTTTGGGCAAAAAACCAGCAAGGGCTATTACGTTTATGAGGATGGTGCGCGGAAGGGCACGCCGAACCCGGCTGTTCTCGACATTTTGACAGAAGAACGCAAAGAAAAGCGGATCAACGCAAAAAAACTCACAAAAACGCAAATCCTCGATCGGTACATGGCGGCGATGGTGAATGAGGCTGCGAAGGTGGTTGAAGACGGCATTGCTTTGCGGCCATTGGACGTGGATATGACGCTGATCTACGGCTATGGGTTCCCGCGTTGGCGTGGCGGTCCTATGCAGTATGCCGATGAGATTGGTCTGGAGAAAATCCTCAGCAATATCAAGGCGTATGCTGAAGAAGATGCCTACTTCTGGCAGCCCGCAAAACTGCTGGAGGAGCTGGTTGCTTCTGGCCGGACCTTTGCTGATCTGAATGCAGAGAGCGGGAATAACTCAGCAGCTAAAAAGCACGAGAACGCTTGATTCTCTTCAGTTGCATCGCCATCTTTTAGTGGTGTACCCTTGGGGTAGCTCTGAGACAGCGCACATAGCAACGGCGCTGTTTTGGATGTTTATCTGCGTATTCTCGGTCAGAAACCGCTGTGTGGTTCTCAGAGATATGCCCGTTGGAGATGGTGATGCTGAATTTTCTGGAATATGTGACCGGACGAGTTATCGCGATATTGTTCGCAATGGCTTTACTGGCATTTATCCTCCTTGTGATCGGGTTTGCCTCAGGCCTGATGCTGGCCATCATTGCCATCACTATTCCCCTTGTGATCCTGAAGATCCTATTCGGTAAGAACAAGCCCAAGATCACCTATCACTATGAGCGCAAAGACTAGCTTATCGGGGAATTTTTGATCTCGTTTTCGCCCCACAACTCCATTGCCTGAAGCACAGGCTGCAGGGATCTGCCTTTTTCGGAGAGGGAGTATTCCACATGGGGCGGGACAACTTCCATCACCATGCGATCGACAATTCCGTCTGCTTCCAGTGATCTCAGTTGGGCTGTAAGCAAGCGTTGAGAGACGCCGGGCAGTCTGCGCTTCAGCTCGTTAAAGCGGCATGGAGCGGGCAAAAGTTCGTATATAATCAAGAGCTTCCATTTTCCATTGAGAACGGTGAGCGTTCGGCGCACCGGGCATGTTTCGTAGCCAACGAATGCTCCACTTGGTGTGTCTGTGCTGTCATCGCTCATGGTATGCAGTACCCTTTTATATACTAGCTGCTAAAATAGTGCGTACTAGACCTTTTGTTTCTTTGCTTTCATATGGGGTTTGCCTAATGAAAACAAGGGAAATACACCAATGAACAAAGTGAAGCTCGCTGCTGCAGGTGCAGCTCTTGCCCTTTCAACTGCGGTTGCCGGTGCGACTGAAGCCACTGATCTTCTAAGCAAATTTTATGAGGTTGCTGATAGCCGCCCGTTTGACCGCGCGAAATTGGCTGAGTTCTACGCAGACGATATGGTGGACCACAACGGTCATGACGGTCAGAACGCCAAGCAGGCCGCGCTGGACACCTTCACAGCACTGGCAGCTGGTGCGCCGGACTCTCGCCATGAGCTTGGTATGGTTGAGCCGGTTGGTGACGATAAGGTTCTGATTTACTGGCGCTATAAAGGCACAAACACCGATGGTCTGTTTGGCTCTGAAGCGAACGGTAACACCTTTGATATTGCAGGCTTTGAGGTCTACCGCGTTGAAGACGGCAAGATCCGGGAGTTCTGGCATGTTGAAGAGCTGGCTTCCATGGGCGAGCAGCTTGCTACTAAGAAATAAGCGATAAGGCCCGGGGTGTTTCTCCGGGCTTTCTTTTTAAATCGTGTTTGTGAGATCGGGGAAATTGAGATTGTTGGCTTGAGCTGGCCGTGATTACCCGTATTGTTAGTTGCAGCTTTTAGGTTAAAAAAGAGACTGCCTGCCTTATTAGTTTGTTGATTTAGCTTTTGAATTTGCATTGAGGAATATGTTTGTGAAGCTGCAAGATGGAACACTGAAACTTTCCGGTGACCGCGCCCTTGCGTGGAGCGAGTGGGGTGCCGCAGACGGGCGGCCCGTGATTTTGTGTCAGGGCGCGGGGATGGCCTCGGCCATTCCGTTCGGAGAGCAGGCTGCAGCAGATCTTGGTCTGCGTATTTTCTCCGTTGATCGTCCTGGGCTGGGGAACTCCGAGGCTGATCCTGAGAAGAGTTTTGAAAGTTGGGCAGCGGATATCAAGGAACTGCTTGATTTTGTGAAGGCTGATCAGGCGTTTGCGATTGGCTTCTCGCAAGGGGCTCCGTTTGCGTTGGCGTTGGCTGATGCTGGCCTTGTTGATGGCGTTGCGGTTGTCTCCGGTCAGGATGAGCTGGCCTCTCCAGAGCTATTTGCCATGCTCCCTGATGAGTTGAAGGGCATGGTTTCGCTTGCTTGTGATGATCCGGATCGTCTTGAGGCAGACATTACAGGCATGGCGACGGCTGACTGGTTGTGGCAGATGATTGAAGGGATGAGTGGGCCTGAGGACCGTGCGTTCTATGCCTCAGCATCGTTTGCTCCTCTTTATCGGGATGCACTTGCTGCCGGCTTCTCTCAGGGTGCTGCCGGGTATGCCCGTGATACTGGGCTTGCCATGAGACGTTGGTCGTTCAACGTCGAAAACATCAAGCAGGATGTGCAGTTATGGTATGGATTGAAGGATACCAGCCCAGTCCATTCGCCTGATTTTGGCGCTACGCTTGCCAAGCGACTAAGCCGCTCCGAGCTGCATCAGGTTGCAGAGGAGGGAAGTGCGATCCTTTGGACCCGTGCTGATGATATTCTGCGTAGGCTGGCAGAAAGTCAGCGCTAAGCAGAAGGCCCGGCGAAGAAGCTTTGTCGGGCTTTATGCATTCAGCTGGGAGAGTGGTAAGCTCAGACGGGCAGGAACAACTCTCGCACTTCGGAGCTTCTGGCTACTGGTGCATCGTCTGTATGAAGTGTCTGGTATCTATGTGTGTCATCTGAGATGGCTGTACTTGTGCCGTGATAACCTGCAACTTCAACTTTTTCGAAGCCAACCTCTTTCAGATCATTTGCAAGCGATTGGGCAAATGGGACCACCTTTGTGCCGTCCAGTTCGGGATCTTCCGGGGCGTCGATATAACCCGGCTCAGCTGCCAGTTTGAGTTCAGCTGGATCAAACGACTCTGGCTTGGTTGTATCAGCGCTGAAGCAACTTGCGACACGGATGTCAGAGAAAGATTTGTCCAGTCCACCTTTGGAGAGTTGCTCGGCAAGATCCCTTGAGGAGACTATTTCATAGCCTTCTTCACTGGCACTCCTTTTACTGGATATTTCGTTGGAGCCGGAAGAGCCATGACCGAGAACATAAAGCTTGTTTTCGCTGCTCTTCAATGTGCCCAGAATGCCGGTGTTTTCATTGCTGATAATGTCTGACTGCTGCAAAACATGAGCCTCGAAAGTGTAGTTTTGCGCTAGTTTCATCATGGCTTTGTAATCGTCTGAAGACACGAAATCCAGAAGCTCAAAACCTTCAAGGTTCAGTTCTGAGATAACTGCATTTGCTGTCTTGCGCATGTCGCAGGCTTGTGCATGCTTTTTTTCAATCAGTTGTTGCTTCAGGGTTTCCAGCTTGGCCTTGTCTGCGTCATTTGCCACGATGATATTGCGTGGCTCTTTGCCAGAGGTGTTTCTGGTTCGATTAGCGCCTGCGGCGTAGTCTAAAATATCTTCAGATGCGAAAGGGGCGTAGTAAAAGCCTGTTTTTTTAGGGGTATCTGTCTGTGAAGTGGACTCACTCAAGTTAGTGTCTTGTGCATCTTTTGTGTTGACTTGCGCGAAGCTTGCGCTTTGATCTATTTGCACAGTTGTTTGTGGTGTATTTACATTAGATATAGGCATATGTGCACCGAGTTTATTGAGAATCGGAAGTATTTATCTGAATTCACTATTGGTGCTTTGCTTGGGTAACTGTTGTATCATTTGATACAGCACGTATAGATTGTTTATACGTGATAATGCTTACCTAGTTTAAGGCTGCGGAGGGACACCGCCAGAATTTCCCAATCACGGCATTGAAAAACCCGGCGAAATGTTCCGCCGGGCTGTTCTTCATTCAGTTGTGTTGCTCTTAGTTCAGCTGTGCTGCATCACCCATGGAGAAGAAGAGGCTTTCGCCGCTGGCATCGTCTACGCCGTCATTGTCGGTAGAGACTAGGATGCGGCCATCTTTGGTGATTGCCAAGCCTTCCACCTTATCCGGTGTCCAGCCGTTGGTTGCGGACATGGCTGGCAGCAGGTCGAGTACGACTTTCTTGGTTAGCACTGGCAGCTCGGTGCCGTGTGGAGCAGGGGTGATACCTCCCAAAGAGACTGTGGTTACCTGCTTGATAGCTGCTTCCTTACCGCCTTTGTTGTCGCGCTCCAGAACAGCAAACTTGCCGTTGCCGAGAGCTGTGATTTCGGAGAGGCCGACCCAGCCACCGGCAGAACTGCGCGGTGCATCCAGCGGGTAGTGGACGAAGCCCCAGCTTTCATTGGCAGGGTTGTAGATGCCGATTTTGGTCATGCCCTTTGGATCGTCGTTCCATTCGCGCTGAACTGCGACAGCTACGAGGGTTCTGCCGTTCATTTCAAACTCGGCCACGCCTTCTAGAGAGAAGCGCTTTGCCTGTGCGACGAGGCTTGCTGGCAGCTTGATTTCTTTCTGGATCTCACCATTGGCAGAGGCCTGAAGCAGGAAGTGCTCCATTTCCTTCTTTGCGTTGCCTTCAGATGCCAACCAGAAACCACCGTCTTTGCGCAGGGCGATGCCTTCCAGATCGTACTTTTTCGCGGTGCCGCCTGTCAGGTCCATGTGGCCTGTGATTTCAACCGGCTGCTTGGAAACGTCCAGCGTGAAGATGCGGGCTTTGTCGTAGAAGCTGTCAGAGACGGCATAGAGTTTGTTGGCGTCGTCTTTGTCTGCCACCATGCCGGAGATTGCGCCCCAGCCGATTGGTGCGTTGGTTTCCGGATCGATGTTGGAGACCAGCTGCGGGTACTCAGCAGATGTTGCACCAAACTCGTAGAGGCCAACGTGGGCGCGGACCTTGTCTTCTGCATTGTCCTTCTCGTTGGCGACAACGAAGAGGTTGCGGGATGGGATCGCCAGCAGGCCTTCCGGGCCGATGTGGGTTGGCAGGAACTGGACGAACTCAGGCTCAGCGCCTGTATCGCGATAGACAGCGACGAAGTTTCCGCGCTCGGAGTTTACGAAGATCAGAGTCTCGCCACCGAACTTACCAACAGTTACGCCCTCAGGCTCAGTGCCCTTCTTGTGCGCGCGCTTGGCAGGGTAATGCCCGCGGGACATAGCCAGATGTTCCATCTGGTTGCCGCTGTCAAACTCGATGGTGCCATCCTTGTTCCAGATGGTGAAGCCGCGAGAGCCGCCTTTGTAATCCCCTTCGTTAGCTGTCACAAAGCGATTGTCATCAATCCACGCCACAGCATCCGGTTCACGAGGAACATCCACCTTCGAACCCGACGCATCAGAGAGACGCGCCTTCTTAACCGGCACGTTTTCAACGGTTGCTGTACCCGCAGAGAAGTGGTTGATTATCTTACCGGAATTCAGATCCACGATAGCGAGGTGGTTGTTTTCCTGAAGAGTTACAACAGCTTCGCCCTTGCTGTTGATGGCGACATATTCTGGCTCCGGATCATCGCCACCTTCTGCCGCAAGACCTGTCATTTCCACGATACGAACAGCATCGCAGTTTGTTGGCATGCCGTTTTCGTCTAGGTCGAAGATAGTTAGAAAACCTGCTGGCAGCTGAGGTAAAGCGCCGTCGTTCAGGTCTTCGTCACGTTCGTTTTCAATAGCGATTGCGAGGAACTTGCCGTCTTTGGAAATAGCTACAGAGTCAGGCTGGCCTTTGACATCGCACTTTGCGGAGATCTGTTTGGTCGCCAAATCGATGATAGCGAGGTAACCGGAAGGCTTGGTGTAGCTTTCGGAGGTGTTCACGCCTGCAAGCGCATACTTGCCTGAAATCGCTACAGAAGTTGGTTCACCGCCGAGAGCTGTACGCTCTGCTGGAACTGGCTGCGCGGCGTTGGAAGCATCGAGGAAGACGATCTCATTCTGAGGGCCATCGGTGAAGGCAAGGGTCATGCCGTCTTCGGAAGCGGCGATGATTTCCGCCACGGTTTCAGACTTGCGGTCTACGCCTTCAGCCAGTGTTTCGTAAACCGGCATGGTCGCGATGCGTTTAAAGAATTTTGCTTCAGATGCTGTTGCAGCGGAAAGGCCTGCTGCCAACATGGCAACCGAAATGCCGCCCATAAGTGAAGTGCGAAGAACGCGCATGAAAATCCCCTGTCAGAAGAGTTTTGCGGTTAAGTGCTTTCTGGTTAGGGGCCCCGCATGGCAGGCCTATGAATGTTTGTTGAAGCTTTGATGACGTCGCGTGAAACCCAGAGAAACTGCACTTACGGGGTTGTTGGTTCTATGCCGTCGATGGCGTCTATGAAGGGTTGTTTGGGTTTTAGGGGGAAGCTTTTTTCGAGCATTTGGGCGGATTTTATGCGGTCGAGGCGGAAGGTACGGACGGCGTCGCGCAGGTGGTCCCAGGCCATGATGTACCAGACCGGATAGCTCAGGAAGAGGTAGTGCGGTTCGATGGTACGCTGGGAGAGATTGCCGTTTTGATCGCTGTACTCGATCTGGATGCATTTGCTCATCAAAAAGGCTTCGTTGATCGGGCTCATGGCCTCGCTGTCGATTTCCTCAAAGGATCCGTAGACATAGACTGAAGCCGTTCCCCCAATCCAGATGCGAGACTTCAGGGTGTCGACACGTGAGCGAAGTTCTGGAGAGAAAGAGGCGATTAGTTTTCGGCGGATTGGTTTGAGGTTGGCCAGCAGGAGAGGGGAGTGCATGCTCTCAGCGATGGCGAGGCAGATGAGCAGATCGATGGCCTCTTTATACTCCAGCTTGAGACGACCAACTCCCCAACGGGATTGCAGGCGAATGCCGCCGCCGCGGCCTTTGTCCGCTTCGATTGGCAGGCCGCGTTCGCGGAGTAACTCCAGATCCCGGAACAGGGTTCTTTGAGAAATACCGAGTTCTTTCGCTAGATCATGGGTTGTCGGGCACTCGCCGGACTTCAGCAGCGTCTCGATTTGTTCAAGTCGATCTAGGCGCTCCAGCGCGGTTGCTCTGGTTCTCTCTGTGGTCATGAAAGAAATGTGTCATTAAATGGCATATTTGTCCATACAAACGGGTCATCGAGACTTTTAAGGATAATAATGATGACCAACCAAGTGATTGAGTTTGCTCCTTTTCATCTTGCTGCTGATAAGACGGAAGCGGATCTTATCGCTGCGTCTGAGCGGTTTCAGAGTGAATTTTTGGATGGGCATAAGGGCTTTGTGCGTCGTTCACTGGTGAAGCATGAGGATGGTGCCTATGCTGATATTGTGGTTTGGGCGGACAGCAGCGCGAGTGAGCGGGCATTTGCTGCGGCTGGTCAGCACGAAGCCGGGCAGGCGTATTTTTCAATGATCGATATGAGCCGCGAGCATCAGCCACGTAAAGCGGGTGCAATGGAGTTTTTTAGCGTGGTGGGGACTTATGGCTGAGCCATTTAAAGAGGTTTTCAATCAAGCCTCTATTCAACGTGTGGCCTCTGCTTTGGCGAGGGTTCATCCTGCGTTTGACAGTGCTGGTTTTATGGTTGAAGCGCTGGAGGGATTGAGTGACCTGGAGCTGAAGGAGCGCTCACTTCATTTGGCACGTTGTCTGCGTCGTTATCTGCCGGAAGATTACAGCGATGCGCTCTGGATCATGATGGCGACGCTTTCTGCCCCGCTGGCTATGGATGACGAGCCTGTCTGGGAGCATGAAGGGGATGGGCTCTATGGTTTCATCACTATGCCGTACTCAGACTATGTTCTGCTTTATGGTCTGGAGCACTTTGAGCTTTCCATGGCGGCCATGAAAGAGATGACCAGTAGGTTCTCTGCTGAGTTTGCTATTCGTGCCTTCATTGAGCGCTATGAAGATGAAGCGATGGTGTTGTTGACTGAATGGGCCAAGGATGAAAGCGCCCATGTTCGGCGGCTCGTTTCTGAGGGGACGCGACCACGGTTGCCATGGGGGCAGCGGTTGAAGGGGTTCATTGAAGCGCCGGAGAAGTGTTTGCCTTTGCTGGAGGCGTTGAAGGATGACGAAACCGAGTATGTGCGCCGGTCTGTTGCCAATCATCTGAATGACATCTCAAAGGATCATCCGGATCTGACAGCTGAGGTGTGTAAGAGATGGATGGAAGAGCCTACTGAGCAGCGGAAGCGGATGGTGCGTCATGCTCTGCGGAGCAATGTGAAAGCTGCGCATCTGCCGAGCCTCGCGGTGCTTGGGTATGATCCCAAACATGCGCAGGTTGTCTCCGGTGAGCTGCGGGATAGTCGCGTGGAGTTTGGCTCCAAGCTCTCCTTTGCTGCTGAGATCGCGAACTCCTCCGACCTGCCGATCTCTTACATGCTGGACTTCGTAATCTACCATCGGAAAGCCAACGGGATTTTGGCGCCCAAGGTGTTCAAGTGGAAGCGCGGGGAGTTGCGTGCAGGGCAGACGCTTTCTGTTACAGGTCAGCATAGCATGCGGCCCATTACGACCCGGCGGTATTACGATGGAGAGCACAAGCTGGCGGTTTTGCTGAATGGAGTTGAAACCCCGGTTGGTTCATTTGAGCTGGTTGGTGTTGAAGAGATGATGGCTTAGCTCTGCAACGGGCAGGCCTTGACACAATGAGATAATAGATTATCTAAAATGACAATCTATTATCTTCGTGTTGAGGACAGAATGCGTTTAGAGGGGCATCTTGGGCTTTCTACCATTGTGAAGACCTTTCCTTATCGGATCTGTCTGACATGGGCTGGTGTGCTCGCAGAGAACTTTCTGATGGCGTTGATCCCGCTGCTGATCGGGTTTGCCATTGATGACCTACTGCAGGGTGCCTATGATAATGTCATTATAATGGGTGCCGTGCTTGTCGGGCTGACGGTGATTGCTGTTGCCCGACGGATTTATGATACTCGCGCCTACGGCACTATCCGCGTTCACCTTGGCGCTGCACTGGATCAGAAGCATCAGAATAAGCCGGTCTCAAAACGGGCGGCGCGGCTGAACATGAGCCGGGAGCTGGTGGATTATCTGGAGGGCGAAGTACCTGAGGTGCTTTCAGCGGTTATTCAGATCATTGTAGCTCTGGTGGTGCTCGCTGGGTTTCATTTGTTACTGTCAGCTTCTGCTTTTGCAGTTGTTCTCCTGCTGCTGCTGACCTACTCGGCGTTCAATAGCCGATTCTATCTTCTGAACTCCTCACTGAATGCGGAGAGCGAAAATCAGGTGAACGTGCTGGAGCGGGGTAGTCGGAAAGGGGTCTGGCGGCATCTTAGGGCCTTGCGGATCCATGAAGTGCGGCTTTCAGATACGGAAGCGATCGTTTATGGCGTGATCTTCCTGTTTCAGATTGCCTTCATCGTCACCAACCTGGTGCTTGCAGCTGGCCTACCGGATATGAGCACAGGGATGATCTTCTCTATCGTCGCTTATTCATGGGAGTTTGTGGAAGCGGCCATCATGCTGCCCATGACGATGCAGAGCCTGACCCGTCTTAACGAGATTACTGCGCGTATTAATAATGTAGAGGAAGAGTAGGGACGGGTAAGAGCTGGTGGTTTTTCCAGCTCTTGTGCTTGCCGATTAGATCAGCGGTGGTTGGATAGGCGTGGGCGGGCGCCGTTGGCGATCTTGCGCAGACCTTTGAAGTCCAGAACTTCAATCTTGTGCTTGCCGATGAGTTTGACTGCGCCTTCTTTCTCCAGACTCTTTAGAACACGGCTGACGGTTTCAGCGCGCAGGCCGAGATAGTCCGCGATAGACTGTCTGGAGATTGGCAGAGTGAACTCTTCCACAAAGCGCGGGATATTCATGCGGTTGCGCAGCTCAAAGATAAAGGAGGCCATGCGCTCTGTTGGGGTCTTCTTGCCCAGATCAGAGGAATGGTCGAACTGCTGGTGCATGATGTCTGTTGCGCGGCGCCAATAGATGCGGCGCAGGTTGCCATCCCGCAGGAGCAGTTCTTCGAACACATTACGCGGGACGAGCTTTACGGATGTCGGCGCAAGCGCGACAACCTCGCCGGATGCGTGTCTGTCCGCGCGGTTCATGTCGAGGTATTCGCCTGGGAAGCGGAGTGTCAGTAGAGAGCGGCGGCCATCACTTAAATGACTCTCGACAGCAATCACACCAGTGAGAACAGCAAAGACGACTGGTTCCGGAAAGTCTTCGGGCGCCAGCTGATCACCTTCGTTCAGCTCGATGGTTCGGGCGGTGCGAAGTTCAGCTCTGTCGAAGTGAAGATGCATAGGGCGGCAGATGCATTCTTCGCCCTTAAAACCGCAGGTTTCATGAACACATTCAAAAGATGGTTGGTCAGGCGATGACGCTATCTTAGGAGGGGTTGTCCCCGACATGCGTTAAGCTCCCCGCTTATTACGTGATTTGGCGTAAAGTCCCCTGTAGTAAAGGACATTGATATAAATCAATATTCTAAGGATTACTTTTATTCAACATTTTGTTACCGGATGAAGGTGAAAAAATATCATTGTTTAGAACTCTTAAATCCAGCTTCTGATTGCAATCAATGAATGCAGTTCAACCCCATGCAGAAATAATGCGTATTCGGGGATCGACGCCGCTTGGCAACGAATCCAGGCGGCGTCATCCTAGGCAAACTGGGGGTAACAATGCGCCTTCTCGTCGGTATGTCGATTGCTTTGATGACAAGCACTGCGGCATTCGCAACAGATTTAGGGCCTGTTGCAAAAATTGAGCAGAATCCTGCTCTCGTAGAACTGGGAAAACGCTTATTCTATGATAGCCGTTTGTCTGGTGACACCAACCTTAGCTGTTCAACATGTCATGATCCAGCTAAGGCGTTCACAGATGGCGAGCAGCTTTCTACCGCATATACAGGTACAGAAGGTTTCCGTAACACGCCAACACTGGCGAACGTCGGACACCGTGCTGCATGGATGCATGATGGCCGTTTGGGTACAAACCTGAACGACGTGTCTCGTGGTATGATCACCGAGACCTACATCATGAACATGGATATGCGTATTATGCAGGAGCGCTTTAAACAGGATCCTGTTTACGTTGAAATGTTTAAAGCTGCGGGCAAGGGCGAACCATCCAACGGTGGTGCTCGTGGTGCTTTGGAAGCATTCCTTAAATCCATTACATCTCAAGGTTCCGCGTTTGACCGTGGTGAGCTGACCGTCGCTGAGAGACGCGGTTATGAACTCTTCATGGGCAAAGCAGGATGTTCTTCCTGTCACTCCGGCAACCGCTTCACTGATGATCAGCCACACAATACCGGTGTTCCAAACAACCCAGATATCTGGTCTGATCCACTGCGTCACATCACCTATGTGACTTATGCGAAGTTCATGGGCGTAGAAAACTACATGAACCTGCGTGAAGATCAGGGTGCATACATCCGGGATCACAAAGAAGAGAACAAGCGTTCCTTCCTGACCCCAACTCTTCGTGAGCTGACCTACACCGCGCCTTACATGCACAACGGCATGCTGGCGACCCTTGAAGACGTTGTAGAATTCTACAACCAGGGTGGTGGTGATGATGTCAACAAAGACTTACGTCTGAAGCCACTCAACCTGAAGAATAGCGAAAAAGCCAATCTGGTCGCGTTCCTTAAGTCCTTGTCTGGCGACAGCTTCGATACTCCTGAATACGTTTGGACAGCCGACGACTACTCTTACGAGTTGATCGAAGACTGGAAAAACAAGAAGAACTAGGGGGCTGCTAAAATGACAACATTCAAAAAAACCATTAGTGCGATTGCACTTGCTGGTGTTTCCATTGTTGCAGTGGCAGCTGGTGTTCAAGCGGCTGAAAAACGCCCGGCAGAGCTGGCTCCTTTGGGAGAGCCTCCTTCTCCACCAGATAACCCAATGACACCTGAAAAGGTTGAGCTGGGTAAGCTTCTGTTCTTCGATCCACGCCTCTCCGGTAACGGTGCAATGCCTTGTTCGGCTTGTCACCTTCCAGAACTTGGCTGGGATTTCCCGGACAAGATCTCTCTGGGCTACCCAGGTACTGTTCACTGGCGTAACTCACCAACCATTGTGAACTCTGCTTACTATGGCAACCTGTTCTGGACTGGTGTTTCCAAATCTCTGGAAGCTGAAGCCCGTACAGCTGCACGTGGTGGCGTTGCCGGTAACGGTGAAGACGACATGATGGAAGCACGCCTTGCGTTCATTCCTGAATATCGTGAACGCTTCAATGACGTGTTCGGTACAGAATATCCGCTGATGCGTGACGCTTACATGGCGATTGCTGCATTTGAACGTTCCATCGTTCAGCGCGATACTCCGTTCGATCTGTACATGCTGGGTGATGACAATGCTCTGTCTGACCAGCAGAAGCGTGGTATGGAACTGTTCACTGGCAAAGCAGGTTGTTCCACCTGTCACGACGGTGCTCTGATCTCCAACCAGAAGTACTACAACCTCGGCGTTCCAGCTTATGACGGCTGGGAAGATGATGAGCTTGCACAGATCACCTTCCGCTTCGAGCTTTATGCAAAAGGCTCTACGGAAGAGAAATATCGCAAGTGGAAGGACGATCCGGGCCTTTACTTCGTGACCAAGCAGGAAGCTGACCTCGGTAAATTCCGTGTGCCTTCTCTGCGTTACACCAAGTACACCGCTCCTTACATGCACAACGGCATGCTGGAAACTCTGGAAGACGTAGTTGAGTTCTACAACCAGGGTGGTGGCACTAACGACTGGGCAGCAACGAAAACTGACCTGATCAAACCTCTTGGTCTGACCGACAAAGAGAAAGCTGATCTGGTGGCCTTCGTAGAAAGCTTCTCTGGCGAGCGTCTTCTCATGGAAACACCTGATCTTCCTGAGTATGAACCGCTTCCGGCTGTAACGAACTAAGAGGAGATGGAGATGACACATCAACCTAAGTCCGTCTCTCCTGAGATGATTGAGGTCGTTAACGGCCCTGAGGAAATCGCGAAAACTGGCAAGCGCTGCGTGATGACACGCCGTCAGTTCCTGCTGACTTCCGGTATTTCTACCTTCACCGTAATGGTGGCACTGAAGTCTGGTCCTTCCTCCGCGAAGGTGCCTGCAATGGTCTCCACTTATGAACGCAAGTTCATTTGTAAGCTTTCTGATCTGAAAGAAGACGAGCCATTTGACTTCAGCTACCCAGATGATGGCGCTTACTCCGAGTCCATGATTGTTAAACTGGGCAAGGAAGCTGGCGGCGGTATCGGTACTGACAAGGACATTGTTGCGTTCAACTACACCTGTACTCACCAGGGTGGTCCGCTGCAGGGTACCTATCAGAAAGGTGATAAGGCACTGGGCCCATGCCCACTGCACCTGACCACCTTTGACCTAACCCGTCACGGTATCTTCATCTCCGGCCAGGCTTACCAGAGTCTGCCTCAGGTTCTTCTCGAGCTGGACGGCGACGATATCTACGCTGTTGGTATGTTCGGGCTGATCTATGGCCGCTACGACAATCTCAAAGGGTGAGGAGTAAATCATGTCAACTCCCTACTACATTCCTGGAACAAACATTCCGCTGCCTCCGGTAGACGCTGATGTTCTTTCCACTGCTTGTGATTATTGTATCGTAGCGTGTGGTTATAAGATCTATCGATGGCCTGTTAAGGGCGGAAAAGTAGGTGGTGAGAAAGCCGCTGAAAACGCCTTTGGCGTGGACTTCCCGGTTGATCCGCTGGGTCCATGGGTTGCTCCTAACCAGTACAACGTTGTGCTGCACAAGGGGGAACCTCACCATGTGATCATCATTCCGGATAAAGATACCAAGCATGTAAACATCAATGGTAACTCTTCTATCCGTGGTGGTGCGCTGGCGAAGAAGGTTTACAACCCTCAGACCCCAACCCGTGATCGTCTGAAGTCACCAATGATCCGCATGTTCGGCACTCTGATGCCTGTGACCTGGGATCTGGCTCTGGAAGTTGCTGCGGAAGTTGGTAAGCACGTTATCAAGAAGCACGGCGAGAACGCTTTCTGCGTGAAAACATTCTCCTACGGCTACATGGAAAACACCTATGCGATTTCCAAGTATGCTCTGCGCTCTGTTAGCACTGCGAACTTCACGTTCCACGACACTCCGTCTGATGTGACCTCCACACCAGGCTTCCGTGATGCTGGTTTCGACAACTTCGGTCCGTCCTATCAGGATTGGAAAGATGCTGAGACCCTGATGGTTTGCGGTACGGACCCATATGAGTCCAAGACCATCCTATTCACTGACTGGATGATGCCTGCGATCCAGAATGGTCAGAAGACCATCTTCATGATCCCACGTAAGACCGCTGGTGTGGCTTACGCTGAGAAGAATGGCGGTCTGTGGCTCGACATCCAGCCTGGTACTGACCTTCTCGTTGTGAACGCGATTGCTCGTGTGATCATCGAAAACGGCTGGCAGGATGCTGAGTGGATCCGTGACTGGGTCAACAACAAATGGGAAAGCTCCTCAGGCTTCGGTCAGGGTACCCGTAATACTCCATGGCAGTGGCGTACCACTTGGGGCAAATTCCAGACCAAAGGCTACGAAGACTTCGTTAAGTGGTTGATGGCTCAGGATGAGTTTGAACCAACTGCAGCTGCTGAAATCGCTCAGATCGATGTAGAGAAAATCTACACAGCTGCTGAGTGGATGGCGAAACCTCGTGAAGATGGATCCCGTCCTAAGACGTCCATCATGATCGAGAAGGGCTTCTACTGGTCCAACAACACCGGTAACACCAATGCGATTTCTTCCCTTGGTATTATCTGTGGCTGTGGTGGTCGCCCAGGTCAGGTTATCGGTCGTGCTGGTGGTCACCAGCGTGGTGGCTTGAAGGGTGGTTCTTACCCACGCAACAAGTCTCCTGAGAAACTGCCAGGCCGTCGTCGCCGCGCAATGGATACCGACCGGTATCTGATGAGTGGTCACACCCGCTTTGCTCACGTGATCGGCAACACCTGGATCCAGTCCATGTGTGGTTCCCAGTCTCTTGCTGCGAAGTTTGAAGAGCTGACCGTTCAGAATCCAAATCAAGTGCGTTCTTACGACAAGCAAACCATCATCGACACACTGAAAAAGCGTGTAGACAGCGGTGGTATGGTTGTTGTGAACCAGGACATCTACCTCGTAGATCCAATTGGTGCACGTTTCGCTGACATCGTCTTCCCAGCTGCAGGTTGGGGTGAAGACACCTTCACCCGTGCAAACGGTGAGCGTCGTCTGCGTCTGTATCCAAAATTCTACGATGCACCAGGTGAAGCAAAACCTGACTGGTGGATTGTTGCGAACCTCGCGAAGAAAATGGGCTTCAAAGGCTACGATTGGAAAGACTCCAACGAAGTGCTTGAAGAAGCAGCCCGCTTCTCTCGTGGCAGCCGTAAAGACTTCTTTATGTTGAAGGTTGCTGCGCAGAAAGAAGGCAAGACACTTCACGAGAAGTTTGCTGAGTTCGGTACTGACGGTATTCAGGGCCCGGTTGTTATGCTTGAAGACGGCACCTTGCAGGGTACCAAGCGTCTGCATGATACCACCCGTGAACTGTCTGCGACTGGTCCAAGTGGTTCCAACCGCTACAACAAGAAGCTCACTCACTTCAACTCTCAGACTGGTAAGTGTAACATCCAGAAGAGCCCATGGAGCCTGTTCTCCGATTACTGGGCATGGATGAAGCCTAAGGATGATGAGCTCTGGGTTACTTCCGGTCGTATCAACGAGCGTTGGCAGTCTGGTTATGATGACCGCCGTCGTCCTTACATCGTACAGCGCTGGCCTGAAAACTGGGTTGAAATCCACCCAGATGATGCGAAAGAGCGCGGTATCGAGAACGGTGACTATGTGATGCTCTATTCTGACCGCATTCCGGTTCAGACAGACACCACAGTAGGTATCGAAGGCGATGACTTCACCTTCACCAAGCTGATGGACGAAGGCCACATTGAGCTGACCGAAGCAGCGATCACTGCGGTAGCAATTGTTACCCCAGCGCTGAAGAAGGGCATGCTTTACATGGACTTCCTGCACACTGCACAGCCAGCGAACGCTCTGTCTGGCCGCGTGGTGGACTGGATCAGCGGTAACTACAACTACAAGATGGGTGTTGGTCGCATCAAGAAGATCGGCACAAGCCCATACAAGGATAGTTTCCGGTCTATGTCTTTCGCACGTCGCGATATTGCATAAGAAATCAGGAACTGGCGGGCGCACCCCGCCAGTTCTTTTTCCGCTTGTGCCAAGGGGCTTTCAGAGATCAGCCCTTTTGCAGAAGTGGACCTTGAAGCGGTTGGCTTTCGATGTTGAACATTCAACCTGCTTTGAGTTTTAGTTTTGCGTATTCTTGCCGTGATCCGGTGCCCACTTTTCGAGAATACGCTTGAGGAGAAAAGCCAATCATGACGGTTTCCACCAGGCGTTTGGATCAGGATTTTGCAATTGAGCAAACCGAAGCTACCGACAAGCTCGTGAAGATCCTGTGTGAGTTACTTGCAAACGGCGAAGAGCGTGAAAAGTGTTTGTCCGCTCAAATTCTTGGAAAATTTGGAAATTCGACAGCTCAGGCTGCGCTCGCGGAAGCTCTGCGGGATGAGGATGAAGACGTTCGCAGTGATGCGGTTGAAGCTCTGATCAGTGCGGGTAAAGGCCTTGATGCTGATGTGCTTCTCTGGAGCCTGCTGAACGACCCTGTGCTGGAAGTTAAGCTCTCGGCCATTGATGGTCTTGCAATTGTGGGCGGAACAGTTGCTGAAGAGTGGCTGATGAAGCTTGCCAAAGATCGCTGCGAAGATGACGTAGCCTGGGATGGTTACGGTGCTGAGTGGGATGATTGGCTGGATGTGCAGCGCAAGTCCATTCTTGCACTTGGCACGCTTAAGTGTGAAGCATCGGCGGCTACTTTGCTGGAAGCTGCACGGGATCCGTTTGGTCAGGAAGTCTGGCCGGAAGTGACTGTGGCGCTCGCTGAAATGGGTGTGACTGGCTTGCTGGAACTGGCTGGGCTGGCGTCTGATGCTTCCGCTCGTGTGCGCGAGCATACGGCGCGTGCGCTTTCTTCTGCGAAAGATGAGCGCGTTGGTGAGATCCTGCGGGCTCTGTTTGTTGATGCTGATCCGGATGTTCGTGTTGCAGCAGCTGAAGTGCTGATGACACGTGGT
This sequence comes from Pseudovibrio sp. FO-BEG1, assembly GCF_000236645.1. NCBI lineage: Bacteria > Pseudomonadati > Pseudomonadota > Alphaproteobacteria > Hyphomicrobiales > Stappiaceae > Pseudovibrio > Pseudovibrio sp. FO-BEG1. Next base: position 5,430,117 of record NC_016642.1, on the reverse strand, counting down.
GAAGAAGCTGATCTGGCTGTTCTGCTGGCGGATAATGAGCCGCAGATGCGTCGGCTTGCTCTGAAGGCTCCGGGAAGGATCTCTTACTCCAAGCTTGAAAAAGTGGCTTTTGAGGATGAGGAAGAAACTCTGCGTGTGATGGCGCTGGAGCGGATGGCTTCCATTGAGATCGCCAAGCCTGATGCGTTGATTGAGCGGATTGAACGTTCTCTGCGCAGCGCGAGCGATGTGTTTGTTGCCGCTCTGATTCCAGTACTGGCAAAGGTTGATAGTGAAGCTGCAACCTCACTGCTGACTGAAATAGCGACCCACCGCACGGAAGAAGCTGTTCTGAAGGCATTCATCGTGCAGCATGGGGAGAAGCCGAGCGTTGAAGGGCTGGCTGTGCTGCAGGAGCAGGTTACCAGTGCTGAACAGGAAATCCGCCTCGCTGCTTTGAACTCGCTTGCCAAGCTGGCTGAAGGTGAGGGTGACATTGCAGACAATGCATCTGTGCAGCTGGTTTGGGCTGTTTCCGGCAAGCTGATGCCTGAAGCGCATGATCAGGATATTCTCGACACTGCGAAAGAGAAAGATCCGTCTGATCTAGGCAACAACGGCAAAGGTGAAGACAAGCCACCACGTGTTCAGATTGACCGCGAAGGCAATGTGATTGAGCCGCAGACACAGGAAGACGTTATTGCTGAAGAAGAGGTAGTGGCGGAAGAGCCTGCTGCTGAGGAGCTGGTTACGAAGGTGACTTCAGGCGCAAACGAGGTGGTCTCAGAAGAGGTGCCGGAAGGTGCGATTGAGAGTGTTGAAGATCTGCCGGACAATGTTGTTGCCTTCCCTGGTTCTACCCTTGGCGCGATCCTGAACACTGAAGACGAGCTTGAGAAGCTTGCAGAAGAGCCTGTTGAGCTTGGCAAGAAAGACATGCACTTCCTTGAGTTGGCGAATGAGCTGATCGAAAAGAAGCGTGTTGTGCCGGGTCGTCCTGATGATCCTGCGCTGGACATCCGTCTTCTGGCTCTGCGTATCTGTGGTGATGCGAAGCGTCCGGAGCTGATTGATGCGCTGGTCTCAGCACTGTCTGATCGTCAGATGCAGGTTCGCTTTGCCGCGAGTCAGAGCCTCGTGCATCTGATTGAGAATGGCCTTGAGCTTTCCGAAGATGCGATTGACCGCATTCTCGCCCTGCCGCCTGAGAACGATGTTGCCGTGCGTGCCATGCGTGTTGAGCTGCTTGGTACCTCTTCCAAGCCGGAAGCTGAGAAGGTTGTGACAGCTGCGTTGAAAGACAAGACCGATGCTGTGTCCGCGTCTGCACTGAAAGTTTTGGCCGGAAAAGCTGAGGCTAACATTGATGTGCGTAGCTATCTATCAAGTCCGCGTCGTCGTTTGCGGGTGATTGCTCTGGAGCTTGTGAGCGCTAAAGCTGATACTGGGGCGCTGGACGATATCTTCGAAGCTGCGCAGATGGAAAACGGGGTTCTTATACCGGGAGCTGCAACGTGCCTGCGTTGTTATTCTCAGGAAAAGGTCCTCGATGCCATGGAGCGATGGCTGGATGGAGATCTCTCCCGCAAGCTGGCTGCATTAGAGGTGCTCAATAAGTACGTGGCTTAGAGTATTTGGCTCTTTGATGAGCTGAAATGGTTTGCGCTGGTGTTTATCTGGTGCACAATACGTTGTAAGGAAACCTGCTGGCGGTGTGCTGGCAGGTTTTCTTTTTTGAGGGGGCATCATGCGATCTAAGACACTTTCCACCGGTTACAAGATGCCAATGCTGGGCCTTGGCACGGTGAACTTTGGAGAAGGCAAAACCTATCCTGCGCTGCGTGCGGCGTTGAAGGCCGGGTATCGTCACATCGATTGCGCGATGATGTACGACAACGAAGCGGAGATTGGTCAGGCAATCGCGGATGCGATGAAAGAAGATGGCATCAAGCGTAGCGATCTCTTCATCACTTCCAAGCTTTGGAACAGCTTTCACAAGCCTGAGGATGTGAGAGGCGCGTTGGAAAAGACGCTTGCGGATCTTCAGATGGAGTATCTCGACCTCTATCTCATGCACTGGCCTGTTGCTCTGAAGAAGGGCGTGAAGAAGCCAAGTAGCTCAGCGGATTACTACTCGCTTGAGGACGTGCCGCTGATGAGCACGTGGCGTGAGCTGGAAGAGTGCTTTGATGAGGGTTTGGTGAACACCATCGGCGTTTCCAACTTCAGCACTCACAAGCTGGAAGACCTGATCATGGAAGCGCGGGTTGCGCCTGCGGTTAATCAGGTGGAGCTGCATCCGTTCCTTCAGCAGAATGAACTGCGCTCATACTGCCTGCACAACAACATCGCGATTACGGCTTACTCGCCGCTTGGCCGCGGCATTCCTGCTGATTTAACTGAGCAGCAGAAGCAGGAAGTTGTTCTGGCACATCCTGTTATTGAAGAGATCGCCGAGAAGCATGATGCGACCACATCTCAGGTGGTGCTGAAATGGGCAATCCAGAACGGCATTATCGTTGTGCCGAAGTCAGGCAATCCTGAGCGCCTTGCGCAGAACCTTGCGGCGCTCGCGTGCGATCTTGATGAGCACGACATGTCCCGTATCGCGCATCTAGACAAGAACCATCGCTTCATTCCTGGCGATGAGTACTTCCTGTCCGGTAGCCCTTACACCTGGGAAAACCTCTGGGATGAGCCTCGTCCTGAGTAAAGGCGTCAGACCTGGAATCTGGAAGAGTCGCGTACCAACAGATGCGGCTCTACGCGCTCCGTCATGGTGGGTGCGGTGTCTCCATCAAGGCGTTTGATGAGCAGGTTGGCGACGTCCTTGCCGATGGTGCGTGGGTAACTCTCCACTGAGGTGAGGGCCGGTGTCCATGCTTCTCCCTCTGGAAGATTGTCGAAGCCAACCACGGCGAGATCCTCACCAATATTGCGGCCTGCTTTCTTCAGCTCTGCTGCTGCGCCGACTGACACCAGATCATTGTGGCAGAGCAGGGCGGTGAACTCGGTTTGGTTTGAGATCAACTCCTGCGCTTTGATGCGGCCGCATTCACGATCGAAGCCACATACTTCCACATGGATATCTGCTTCAGGAATGCCTGCTGCTTTCAAGGCGTCGTAGAAACCACGCTTGCGCTCGCGGCCTGGCATTGTTTCCTGCAAGCCTGCGATCATTGCGAACTTGCGGTGGCCTTGTTCCAACAGGTGTTTGGTGGCCAGCTGAGCGGCCTGATAGTTGTTGGAGCCGATGTAATCCATCGCCAATCCCTCAATCTCACGACAGAAGGTAACGACTGGGATTTTACGTGTGCTGGCAATCTCGAAATCACTGCGTTTGGTGCCCGCGCTTGGGCTGATGGCGATGCCGGCAACGCCGTGGCCGATGACTTCTTCCAGCATGGTTTGCTGGCGCTTGGTGTCCTCTCCGACATTTGCGATCACAGGCAGATAGCCGTGTTCTGAAAGTGCGGCTTCCAGTGAGGTGCAGAACTCGGCATAAAATGGGATCGAGATGTCCGGCACGAGTACGCCAATAAGGCGTGAGCGGCCGGAACGGAGTTTGGCGGCGTTGTAATCTCTTACAAAGCCCAGTTCCTGCATTGCTTTCTTTACGCGAGCTTTGGTTTCTTCCGTCATGCGCCCGGTGTCGTTTATTGTATTCGACACGGTCGCTACCGATACCCCCGCTGCTTTCGCAATATCGGACACAGTAACTCTGGATTTTTTTAAAGGCATGAATTTGCTTTATTTATAAAGTAAGTGGAACTCGCAGGTAACAATAACACCTGAATCGAGTGGGTGTGAGCTATATTTTTGTTTTTCTAAGTAAATGTTGTTGGGGTTACGTATAGGTTAGAAATTTAGTCGGCTAAATACTTCTCCATTTCGCGTATAAGATGAAATATTTTCAATTACTTGGCGTCCCATCTCCAATCGCGTTTCCAGTGTGGCACTTGCGAGATGGGGTGTGAGTGTTGTGTAGGGTGAACTGATCAGTTCATTGGGAACATTGGGCTCATCTGGAAATACATCCAATGCTGCTGCGCCCAGTTTTCTGCTCTCAAGTGCAGCGATCAAATGTTGAGTGTTTACTAATGAACCGCGGGCAATATTGATAAGAAGGCCCTGAGGTCCGAGTGCTTCTAATATATTAATATCTATAATATTTTTTGTGTCGGAACTGCCTGAAGCGGCAATAACCACCACGTCAGATTCGTTTGCCAGCTCAAGAGGTGTGGCTCTACATTGGCTGTCTTCGGCTGGGTCGCTGTTCCTGTCGCAATACAAGATATGCATGCCAAATGTACCGCCGAGAATCTCTGCGGTTTTTCTGCCAATGCGCCCATACCCAAAAATGCCGAGTGTTTTACCGCGTAAGCTGTAGCCGATGCCGAGTTTGCCCCTGAGCCAGTCACCATTGCGGATAAAGCGGTCCCCCTCTGCAACTCTGCGAGAGGAGGCGAGGGCGAGCGCGACCACATGATCGGCGACGGCTTCGGTCAGTGCATCAGGTGTGGTGGTGATGATGATGTTGCGGCTGCGGGCCTGATCCAGATCGATTTTATCGTAGCCTGCACCGTAGACCGTGATGAGCTCCAGATTGGGTAGGGAGGCCATGAGTTCTGTTGGCAGGCCCACATCTCCCTTGGCGGCGACCACACGAATGTTTGGCAGGATTTGCGCTTTCAGGTCTTCGTCCTGCTGAAACTCCCAATAGCGGGCGGGCGAGAAGCGGCGATCCATCTCCTCGTTGATTTCATCGGGTGCATAAGGGCTTAGTTGCAGAACATCGGTCATGTACAGTCATCTGAAGATTACTTGAACGTCACCGTCAAGAATGACTCAAGTTGCGGAAGTTCGCCAGAGCAGAGTTTGATCTGTCCAACAGATGCTGCGTCCTAAGCTGTTGGAAAACGCAGAGAACTCAGGTCAGCGTGAAGATCAGATAAAGGAGGCCTACGAGGATACTGGTGACAGCCAAAGTGCCACAAAAGTCAGTTGCCGCACACTGAATAGTCTTGAAAGGAAGTCGACGCATAATAACACCCCCAACCTTGGAGAGACCCCACAATCCCTCTCAGATATATTAGAAAGATGCGCTGTAAATAAGTAGACTACATAATGTCGCAGTTGCTTAAGCAGACATGGTTGTTCGCTTATCTGGATGAACTCATAAGTGGCGTAGTTATTTGAATTTACTATAGTTTTTCTGCTGATGTTTTTACGTGATGTGTTTTGGACGGGTTTAGGGTGGCAAGCTTGTTAGCTCAGGCGGGCTGTTGTAAATTAATGCAGTTCCAAAGGCTGCAAACAGCTAAGAAAAACAAGAATAATTGGAGTGAGCGGTGGCCCGTCCAGCAAACCTCTCGAATGCGGTTTACGACAAGATGAAAGAAGCTGTCGATTCCGGAGAATTTCCGGAAGGCTTGAAGCTTCCGACTGAAAACGCGCTTTGTGAGCGGTACGGCGTCTCGCGGCCTGTTGTGCGCGGTGCGATGGAGCGTTTGCGCAAGGAAGGCTACATCAAGACTGTGCGTGGTTCTGGCAGCTTTGTCATCAAAGAGCACGTCACCCCAACTCCTTTTGCTCCAACCCTTGGTGAGTTTGCGATCTCTGGTATTGGCGATGTCATCCAATGTCAGGAAACCCGTATGGCGTTTGAAGGCGAGATGGCGGCGCTGGCTGCTGAACGCTGGACAGACGAGGAAATGGAAGAGCTGGATGCCGCGCTGGCGCAGATCCATAGCGATGGCCTGGACTCTGTCGGTACCATTGATGGTGATATGCGGTTCCATGCTGCGGTGGTAAAAGCAGCGAAGAATGAATATGCCGCCGCTGTTTATGAGCTGATGAAGCCGCAGATCCTCGTGGGTATGAACATGAGCAAGGGGCTTTACCCGCTGCTGCCGGAGTTTGCGCGTCGTCATGGCATTGAAGAGCATAAGGCCATTCTGGATGCGATCCGCGCACGGGATGTGGAAGGTGCGCGCCGGGAAATGCGCAATCACATCGGCTTCTTTGGCGATCAGTTCAAATAAGAAGGCCCGCTGTATTAGAAGCGAGGCTTCTCTCAAACTTGCCTATCAGATGTCTCGGGCCTTCATGAAGGCCTCGACCTGATCCCGTGTTGGGATTGGAGCAACTGCGCCATAGCCCTGAGTGGTCAGTGCTGCTGCGGCGTTGGCGTATTTGAGGCTGTCTTCCAGTGACTTGCCAGCCACCACATTGGTGAAGAACGAGCCGGAGAAGCAGTCGCCAGCGCCTGTTGCATCGATAGCCTCAACCGGATTACCTGCCACGCGATTTCTCTCAGATGCGGTGGCGTACATGGCGCCTTCTTTACCCAGCTTCAGAATAACGTTCTTTGAGCCGAGGTTGAGGTAGAAGTCACAGATTTTGTCCGGATCAGACAGGCCGGTCAGCACTTCGGCTTCATCAACGCTTGGCATGATGAAATCAACGAGACGTGCAGTTTCGTGGATGATGCCGCGGGCGCGGTTCAGATCCCACAGTTTGAGACGCAGGTTGGTGTCGAAAGAGGTGAGCGTACCTCCTTCTTTTGCAATCTCGATGCCTTTGAATACGCTGTCGCAAGAACTGGTGGAGATGGCCTGTGTGATTGCGGTGACGTGGAACAGCTTCGCTGCGCGGATTGCATCTGCTGGCAGCTGCTCTGGTGTGATCTGCGATGCGGCGGAGCCTTTGCGGGCAAAGCTGAAGTGGTGACCTTGCTCGTCGTGAGAGATGAAGTAAATACCGGTTGGCGCAATGGCGTTGCGTTCAACAAGGTGCGTCTGGACGCCTTCTTTCTCCCAAAGATCAATGAACTTGTTGCCGAAAACATCATTGCCCAGATGGGTCAGAATCGCGACGCTAGCGCCCTGACGGGCAGCGCAGCATGCGAAGTTTGAGGCATCACCACCGAAGCCGGAGAGATAGTCCGGGCCTTCACCGCTGTATTCCTTGACCTGATTGAACTCGAACAATGGCTCCCCAAAGCTGATGATTTCTGCGGTCATTTTGTCCTCATTGTTCAAAGTGTATCAGGCAGCATGCGTCACTTTTGGCCAGTCCTATCAGTTTCCTGCAGCCGGAGCGGTTGATATGATGCAGGAAAGATTCTGATGCTTGGAATGTGGTGACAGCTAATTGGTAGACCATTTTCCGATATTTCGGGGTATTTTGCAATTAGCTGCTTACACTTATTTTCGTTGATTTTATTGAAATTCTTGATGAGTTAAAACGGGAAAACCATCGGATATATACAGGGAGGTTATACTGGAGGTGAAATTGGTCGGCCAATATTGAGGCGGATCTTTCCTGAAATAAGCCGCCATTTGCCATGGCGGCGTTGTTTGCTGATTAACTATGAAATAGGACTGGTACACCTGAGTGGAATACGATTTGTGCCAGAGGTTGGAATGTTTCAGAAAATCAATATTGGGTCTTTGCCAAAGGGTCAGCGGAACACAATCTGTGATGTTCCGGGTGTCAAAGTCGGACACGTGACGCTTTCAGATGGAGACTGCCAGACTGGCGTGACAGCAATTACCACTCACAATGAGAACGCCTTTAACCTGAGAACCCGCGCGGCTTCCCATGTTTTCAATGGGTTCGGCAAAAGCGTCGGGCTGGTGCAGGTTGAGGAACTGGGAGAGCTGGAAACGCCTATCCTGCTGACCAACACGTTGAGCGTTGGTGCTGTGAGTGAGGGGCTTATCCAGCATACGCTGGCAGAAACGCCAGACATCGATTTTGTGATGGGAACCATCAACCCTGTTGTGTTTGAGTGTAATGATGCTTTTCTGAACAAGATCAGTGCGTTGTATGTTCGTCCAAACCATGCTCTGGAGGCGATTTCTGCAGTTTCAGACGAGTTTGAACAAGGTGCAGTTGGTGCAGGACGCGGCATGTCCTGTTATGGGCTGAAGGGGGGCATTGGGAGTGCCTCTCGTCAGGTGACGCTGGGCAATAAAGAGTACCATGTGGGTGCTCTGGTGCTTTCCAATATGGGCCGCATGCCGGACTTTACATTGGCTGGACGGCACATTGGTCCACAGATTGAAGAGAAGCTAGCACGTGATGAGAGTGGGCCTGAGAAAGGGTCCATCATCATGATCGTTGGAACGGATCTGCCACTGAGCGAACGACAGTTGAAGCGAGTAGCCAGACGGACATCCGTAGGACTTGCACGAACTGGTTCATTCCTTGGTCATGGAAGTGGCGATATAGCTTTAGCGTTCACAACTGCGGATCCGGTGGACATTAAGAGCAGAAAACGTACGCATTCGGTGGAACAAATGGATGAGCGGCGAATTGACAGAGTGTTTAGAGCAGCAGCAGAAGCTACAGAAGAAGCAATCGTCAATTCAATGTTGAATGCAAAACGCGTGACAGGTCGTGATGGCAATACGCGCTATGCACTGGGAGATTTTGGCGAGTTAATGGGGGATGCAAATGAATAAGCAGGAAATCAAGCTCCTTGATGAAGCTTTTGCCTTGCCGGAAAACACCAAGTGGTCCTCTTTTGGAGAAGGCCATGCCAATGAAACATGGTTGGGAGAGATAGACGGTGACGAGCCTGTGGTTCTTCGTCGTCACAATCCAAACAGAACCGAAGAGCAGATCCTCTCCGAGTTCAAATGTCTGGACCTGCTTCATGATCTGATTGGCTATGAGGTTCCTAAGGCGCTTTACGGTGTTAATCAGGAGCGCGTGACCGAGGTGGAAGGTGCACACTACTCTCTCTTTGAGCTGATCGAGGGTGAGACACCTCCACTGGACAAGGTTGAGACCTGCAAGCAAAGCGGTCAGGCTCTGGCAAATCTGCACATCAAGCTTTGGGAGGAGCGGGATGCGTTTAAATTTGCAGAGGAAGAACGTCCCGGTGTCAGCAAGGAGACGCTGAAATCTGGCGCTGAATTGCTGGAAGCGCTTTCCAGCATGGAAGCTTCCAAGAACATCGATGGCAAGTACCTGACCTCAGAGTACTGGACTGATGTGGAGGCGTCACTGAATGATGCCCTTGGTGCGCTCGCGAAGTTGAACGAGACCAAGCATCTGATCCATGGTGATTTTGGCCCGCCGAACACACTGATCAGCGAGAACTCTGGTGAGCTGGTTGGTATTCTGGACTGGGATGAATGCCGCTGGGATCTGCCGGTTTATGATGTGGCTGGCGTCTATCCGTTCCTCTGCGAGATCGACAAGTCGCTGGGCGAAGCGTTTGTTGATGCTTACTTTGCTGGGCTTAAAGGCTCGTCTCACCCATTGGCCGCGCGGGAGAATGAAACCCGTGATCTGATGGGGGCTGTGCAGTACGTGGCGACTTACAAAGAGTTTGAGCTGATGGTTGAGAACCATCTTGATGAGCCAGAATATCTGGCGCAGCTGCTGGAACAGCTGGCCTGATACTCAAAGACTGTCTCTCACGGGTTTGTTTGGGGCATATCCTTTTCCGAAAACCGGTTTCCGCTTTTCGGGGATATGCTCTATCCGTGAGAGAAACTTGGTCCTGCCTCGGACCACTTGATGTTGTTTTTATCCAGATAGTTCAGGGCTTTTTTGATGTCCAAGTAGAGCTGCTCGACGGCATCGTGAGAGACGCCGTGGCGGATCATGACGCGCTGGACAACAGTGTCTTCCATATCTGATGGCAGCGGGTAGGATGCGATTTGCCATCCATTCATGCGCACGCGCTCTGAAAGATCGTAGAGCGTGTAGTGAGCTTTGTCCGGATGTTTGAGGCGATAGCATACGCAGGGTAGGGCACCGTTGCCGTCGTAAAGGATATCCAGCTCCGGCAGTTCCGATAGTTTCTCTGCTAGATACTGAGCATTTTCTGCGCAGGCGGACTGGATGTCCCGGTAGCCATCCCAACCTAACCGCATGAAGTTGTAATATTGGATGACGATCTGCCCGCCGGGGCGGGAGAAGTTCAGCGCGAAGGTTGGCATGTTGCCGCCCAGATAATCGACGTTGAACACCAGGTCAGACGGCAACTCTTTCTTATCGCGCCAGATTACCCAGCCCACGCCCAGAGGTGCGAGACCGAACTTGTGGCCGGAAGCGTTGATGGATTTCACGCGGTCTAGGCGGAAATCCCACAGCAGTTCTGGATGCAGGAAGGGCGCAACAAAGCCACCGGATGCAGCGTCCACATGGACTGGAATGTCCAAACCGGTTTCGGTTTGAAGCCTATCCAACTCCTGGCAGATTTCTTTGACGGGTTCGTAAACGCCAGTGAAGGTTACGCCCAATGTGGGGACGACACAGATTGTGTTTTCGTCCACGTAGTCTTTCAGCTGCTCAGGCCGCATGTGGAGGGAGCCTTCGCTGAGTGGGATCTGGCGGAGTTCCACATCGAAGTACTTTGCAAACTTGTGCCAGCACACCTGAACAGGGCCACACACCATATTGGGCTTGTCGTGAGGTTTGCCTTCCTTCTTGCGGCGGTCTCTCCATGCCCATTTCAGGGCAAGGCCACCCAGCATGGCGGCTTCTGAGGAGCCAGTTGTAGAGCAACCGATCGTTTCTTCGGCTTCCGGTGAGTTCCAGAGGCTGGCGATGATGTGAACGCAGCGGGCTTCAATCTCTGCAGTTTGCGGATACTCATCCTTGTCGATCATGTTCTTGTCGATGCAATCAGCCATGAGTTTGTGGACTTCATCCTCCACCCACGTGGTGCAGAACGTGGCGAGGTTTTGCCGTGCGTTGCCATCCAGATACAGCTCGTCCCGCACAAGATTGTAGGCTTCTTCAGGGCTCACTCCGGTTTCTGGAATGCGGGCTTTGGCTAAGCCTTCAACGGCGCGGGCCGTGGCGTAGATGTCGGGACTTTCGCTGGCACATGTCTTCCACAGTGGCATGGGGTTGCTCCGAAATTGATAGGCTGATGCAACCCTAGCGACAGTGCCTGAATTCCGCGTAAGTTTCACACGTTCAATTTGGAGTGTCCTGTTGACCTTTTTAAGAAAACGAGGGCGTTTCAGGTCAGCTTCGTTTATTACTCATTGACGTTTGAGAAAGTTATTACAGGTGGTCTGGAATGGATTGGTCTCCGCAACAAGACGATGCACTCACTGAAGTGGCGCGCTGGGCACGCTCTCACGGGCCACAGGTGTTTCGCTTGTTTGGGTATGCTGGAACCGGAAAGACCACACTGGCCCGACATTTGGCAGAGGGTTTGGATGGCGAAGTGGCCTTTGGTGCGTTCACCGGTAAGGCTGCGCATGTTCTTCGGCAAAAAGGGTGTGCGGATGCGTCGACCATCCACTCGTTGATCTATCGCCCCAAGGGGACGAAGAAGGATGATGAAGACGAAGATGAAAGCCCGCAGTTTGCTATCAACCGCGATAGTCCTGCCGCCAAAGTGGATCTGATCATCATTGATGAATGTTCCATGGTGGATGAAGAGCTGGGCCGAGATCTGCTTTCCTTTGGCAAAAAGGTGCTGGTGCTGGGTGACCCTGCGCAGTTGCCACCTGTGCGTGGTGGTGGCTTCTTCACTGAGGCAGAGCCGGACATCATGCTCACCGAGGTTCACCGTCAGGCGAAAGACAATCCGATCGTGCGCATGTCCATGGACATTCGTGATGGGGAAGAACTGGACTTTGGCCAGTATGGTGACAGCGCCGTGATTTCCCGTCGGGAGATCGACAAGGAGCGCATCCTTGCCTCTGATCAGGTGCTGGTTGGGACCAACAAGACACGTCGCCTTTACAATGGCCGTATCCGTGATCTGAAAGGCTTCACCACGCAGATGCCGTCCGTAGGTGATAAGCTGGTGTGCCTGCGTAATGACAAGACTAAGGGCTTGCTGAATGGCGGCCTTTGGGAAGTCTCCCGCTTGCGTCCGCCACGCGGAAACACTCTGCGCTTTGACGTGATTTCAGAGGATGATTTTTCCAAGAAAGCCGTGAAGGTGAAGGTGCTGCCAGCGATGTTTGAAGAAGGCAGCGAGCAGCTCCCTTACGCCATCCGTCGTCGTGCCGATGAATTCGACTACGGCTACGCGCTGACCGTGCATAAATCGCAGGGTTCTCAATGGGATGATGTGGTGCTGTTTGACGAAAGCTGGGCCTTCCGTGAGCACAAAACCCGCTGGCTCTACACCGCTGTGACTCGTGCTGCGAAGAAAATTACAGTGGTGCGGTGAGAGGCAATGCTGCGTCAATGATCGTGGAAGATCCTTCTGGCTGTGTCATCGCCTCATGGTAAGACCCTCTAAAGAAGATAGTTCGACAGTTCCTGACGGATGTCATCGGTGAACTTCTTGGCTTTGTTTGTGGTCAGGTCGATCTGAACCATAGTGGTTTTAGCTGAAGCGGCGATTTCGTTGTTTTGGATGACGAGTTGATGAAGTTCCAGTGAGCTTCCGCCAATTTTGGAAATGCCGGTGTAGATCTGCACTTCTCCGGGCCAGAACACTGGGCGCAGGAAGTCCATGTTGAGGTTCGCCAGAGCGAAGCCGCTGGTTTTGGTGAACAGGTTTAGCTTCTCATGGATGAACAGTTCGGTCCGTCCGGTTTCTAAGAATGTGCTGAACACGGCATTATTGACATGGCCCTGGCTGTCCGCATCGCAATAGCGGAGTTTATCCGTGGTCACTGAAGCGTACTTCTCTAGATCACTCTTAGAAACTGCCATGCTTATGCTCCATTCCGTCTGGGATGCTGTGCTCGTGATTCAACTGCTGCTGATGGTATAGGTGTGCCAGCTGCTCGCCAAGTTCAGAAGCCCATGCAGAAATAGCAATGCTATTTTCTTTGGCTTTTCGTATAGGCCGATAATTTATTGAGATCGTTTCAGAGCTGCTTTTGTGCTGTTGGGTGCGCTCTTTAAATTGTCGGCACCCATTCCATAGCCCAGTCGCCTAAAGGTTCCAATCGGTTATAGAGTTCCCGGCCTGTCTTGGTCAGGGTGTAGCCGTCTGAGGCTTTTTCAATGAGACCGACGCTGCGCAGTTCTTTGAGGCGTGTGTTCAAGACGCTTGGCGAAGCTGAGCCGCAATAGGCCTGAAGCTCGCGAAATGTGCGGTTTTTCTCGCTCAGCCCCCACAGTATGCCCATCGCCCATCGCCTGCTGAGCAGGTCGAAGAGGACCATGATCGGCTGCCCGCTTTGGGAGCCGGGTACTGGTTCGCCATGTTTTGCGACTGGACGGTCTTCTTCACTCATAGTGCATGTTCCTTGCTTCTAAAATCGAAGCGGTGTAATGCTTCTAATATAGTAGCAATTTATCGGATTTCAGAGAATGCACAAGACAACTCTTTTTCATCTTTCCTTATGGCTACTTCTCGCTGCAATGTGGAGCTCGTCTTATGTTGTGATCAAGATTGGCGTTGCTTCCCTTGAGCCCGCATTGCTGGTTTTCGGGCGGATGCTTGTTGGCAGCTTGATAATCTTTAGTGCTTTGAAAATTCGCGGTCTTTCTCTTTCCAAAGATCTTGCTGACTGGGTTTCCTATGCGGTGACAGGGCTTCTGGGCAGTGCACTTCCTTTTCTGCTTATCAGTTATGGAGAGCAGTCGGTCGACAGCGCTTTGACCTCCATTCTCATGGGGACGTCCCCGATGGTGACTTTGTTGCTTGCCGCATGGCTTGTTCCTGAGGAAGCGCTCACGCTTAGAACCATACTTGGTGTATTGGGTGGATTAACCGGCGTTGCAATCCTTGTTGGACCAAGTGCGCTTTCTGGATTGGGTATGCAGGTTACGGGGCAGTTTGCCATCATCGCTGCAACAGCTTCTTACGCAACCTCAACGGTTTACATCAGAAAGTATGTGAAGCGCCCACCTCTGGAGATGGCGGCTGGTTCAATGATTGTGGGGACGGTCACTATCGGGATTTATGCCGTTGCTACAGGCACAGACTTTTCAGCCATTGAGCTGACTGGATCTTCTCTTGGTGCAGTTGTCTATCTAGGCGTGATCTCAACAGCGTGCGCCAATTTGATTTACTTCTATCTGGTCCCCCAAATTGGTGCCAACAGAATGTCTCAGGTCAACTTTGCCGTGCCTGTTGGCGGCGCTATTCTTAGCGTTGTTCTGTTGGGTGAAGCGATGACCCCTCAGCGCTTTATCGCGCTGCTTGTTATCATTGGCTCGGTCTATCTGGGGACGACGAAGGGGAGGGGGAGAGTTGCTGAGCAGACTGGTGAGACGGTGTGATTGGCAAAGGAGTTGCACTCGATATCGTGGATGCGTTCTTATCCGCTCAGTTCGAAGGCGGGCGACATGCAATGCGCGTGGAGATGATTGAGGCGTTGGAAGGGTAGTGTTGTCTGGCTATGGTAGTAACAAATTCAACTATCACAGTCTTCGTGAGTTAAAGTTCAACCCAGACTTCCTATGAACTCCGATATTTTTGTAGCAGTCTCTCCAGCATTTGCTTGCAATAGGAAGTGCGGCCCCTCAATCGTGCAGAATGTAGCTGACGCGCGATTAAAGGGAGCTGACATTCTCTGTGGTACCAATCGGTCGTTTTTTGCCTGCAAATACAATGTAGGCACGCTTATCTCAGTAAGTTGCGAAATCACATCAACTTTAAGAACTTCCGCCAGCCGTTTGGAAAGAGTCGATGCTGGAACCTTATTCAATGCCTGTTTGAATGTGCTCGTAAAATCACGGTTAGACCACTTTCCCATCAAGATTGGCTGTACCATCTGCGCTAGGTAACTAGATTTTATTGGAACAACTTGAAGGATGTACGCGAATGATGCGGGCAGGTTTCGTGGCCTTTGAGCAAAGGTTGCGACGAACACAACACCTTTTAAGAATTTGGGGTGCTTTGCAGCGATCATGGCTGCGAGGGGGCCTGAGAATGACTCAGCTACAATGATGAAATCTTCACTGGGAAGTAACGCATAAAGCCAGTCTAAAAGCTCATTATAATGGGATAGGTTTGGAGGATATGAAATCGTCTCAACTTTGTGATTTGCAGAAAGAGACTCACGGATCTTGCAGGAGAGAACTCCTGTGCCATCTAAACCCGGTAAAATGACGATTTTCATTTCCATGAGATATCCCTCTTAATTCACACACTCAACAAGGCTCGTCATTCATCACGTGTGGGAAATAAAGACGGTCCCAATCGTCGGGGCGAAAAAGTACTTTACCGTTCGACAATAATCGGTCGGATTCTCGATAGGGGATCTCTGATATCTCGCAATCCAACTCAAGTTCCTTAGGTGCAAGATGGAAGTGATCATTCTCTTTGGAGAGAGATTGAAGCAGTTCTACAAGATCATCACGGCCAGCTTCATTGAGAAACATTTCAAAAGAGCCGTCGCTCCTTATTGATAATGTGATCCGTGATTTCATAGCAAAGCTCCATTTGTATGATTTATAGTATCACCATCTACAAATTGTGTTGTCTTGAGAAGACAGAAAATGGAGCTGATCTTCCGGATGATGCTCTTGCAGGTATCACCCCTTTCTTTCCCTGTTCATATTCCCTTCTCGCACCTAGTTTTGCCCGCATTGGGGACCTAGGGTGGGCTTTCAATATTAATAAGCCTATGAGATTTGAATGTCTGATCTGAGCTCTGTTGCTTCCTCTTCCTCTCCTGCCAAAGCTGGTGCATTGCCTGCGGATGTTGCTTTGCGGATTTCTCAGCGGATTGCTGGTGAAATTGGCTGTGCGCCGGGGCAGGTGAATTCTGCGGTGCAGTTGTTGGATGAAGGCTCTACGGTTCCGTTTATTGCACGTTACCGTAAAGAAGCGACGGGCGGGTTGGATGATAGCCAGCTGCGTACGTTGGAAGAGCGCCTGATTTACATGCGTGAGATGGAAGATCGCCGCAAAGCGATTGTGAAATCCATTGATGAGCAGGGCAAGCTCACCGACGAGCTGGCAAAGCAGATTGCGTCGGCGGATAACAAAGCTGCGCTAGAAGATCTCTATTTGCCTTACAAAAAGAAGCGCCGCACCAAAGCGCAGATTGCGCGCGAAGCTGGCATTGAGCCGCTGGCTGATCTGCTGCTGGGTGATCCGAGCAAGATGCCTGAGAGTGAAGCGGGTAGTTTTGTTGATGCGGAGAAGGGCTTTGCGGACACAAAGGCCGTGCTGGATGGGGCACGTCAGATCCTCATGGAGCGGTTTTCCGAGAACGCTCAGCTGGTTGGTAAGCTGCGTAACTATGTGGCGCGTCAAGGTGCTGTGAAGGCGGAAGTTGTTGCGGGCAAAGAGCAGGAAGGCGCGAAGTTCTCTGATTACTTCGGCTACTCCGAGAATTGGAAGAACATTCCAAGTCACCGTGCACTGGCGCTGTTGCGTGGTCGTAACGAAGGCATTCTGGCGCTGGACCTGAAGGTGGATGAGGATGATGTTTCCGCTGTGAAGCCGGTTGAGCAGATGATTGCGGATGCTGCGGGTATCGAAAATAAGGGCCGCCCTGCTGACAAGTGGCTTTCTGATGTGTGTCGCTGGACGTGGAAGGTGAAGATTGGCCTTCATGTTGAGCTGGACCTGATGAGTGAGCTGCGCGACAAGGCGGAAGAAGAAGCGATCAAGGTTTTTGCTCGCAACTTGAAAGACTTGCTGTTGGCAGCTCCTGCTGGTCCGCGTGCGACGCTGGGGCTTGATCCGGGTATTCGTACCGGTGTGAAGGTGGCTGTTGTTGATGCTACGGGCAAGCTGGTAGATACGGCGACCATCTACCCATTCCAGCCACGCAATGACATTCGGGGCTCATTAGCAACGCTGCGGATGCTGGTTGCCAAGCATGGCGTGAGCCTGATTGCGATTGGTAATGGTACTGCGAGCCGTGAGACGGATAAATTGGCTGCAGACTTGCTGAAGGACATTCCTGCCGAGCATCGCCCAACCAAGGTGATGGTGAACGAGGCAGGTGCTTCTGTTTACTCAGCCTCTGCGTTGGCAGCGAAAGAGATGCCGGATGTTGATGTGTCGCTTCGCGGTGCGGCTTCGATCGGTCGTCGTTTGCAAGATCCGCTGGCGGAGCTGGTGAAAATTGAGCCGAAATCCATTGGTGTTGGGCAATATCAGCATGATGTGAACCAGACCAAGCTGGCACGTTCTCTGGACGGTGTTGTTGAGGATGCGGTGAACGCGGTTGGGGTTGATCTCAACACAGCGTCGGCTCCGCTGCTGGCACATATCTCCGGCCTGACTGATAGCCTTGCCAAGGCGGTGGTTGAGTATCGTGACACAGTTGGTGCGTTCAAAAACCGCAAAGAACTGCTGAAGGTGGCTCGTCTTGGGCCGAAAGCGTTTGAGCAGTGTGCGGGCTTCCTGCGGATTGCAGATGGCGATAACCCGCTGGACGCGTCTTCTGTTCACCCGGAAGCTTATCCGGTGGCGCAGAAGATCATCAAAGCGTGTGGTCGGGACATTCGCGAGATCATGGGTTCCAACCTGCTGAGCAATCTGGATCCGAAAGAGTTTACGGATGAGAAGTTCGGCTTGCCGACTGTGAAGGACATCTTCTCAGAGCTGGAAAAGCCGGGCCGTGATCCGCGCCCTGAGTTCAAGACCGCCTCTTTCCAGGATGGTGTTGAGACCATGCAGGATCTGAAGCCGGGTATGATGCTGGAAGGCACTGTCACCAACGTAACCAACTTTGGCGCTTTCGTTGATATCGGTGTGCATCAGGATGGTCTGGTGCATGTGTCTCAGCTGGCTGACCGGTTCGTGGATGATCCGCATACGGTGGTGAAGGCTGGCGACATCGTGAAGGTGCGTGTTGTTGAGGTGGACATTGCCCGCAAACGTATCGGTCTGACCTTGCGCAAAGACAGCGCGGATGCTCGCGAAAATGCACGGGAGCGTCAGGCTGAGCGTGGCGGTGGACGCAATCACGGTGGTGGTCGTCCGGGTGGCGGCAATCGCCCGAATGGTGGCAACCGTGGTGGTGGGCCTCGCGGTGGTGGCCGTGGAGGTAATAAGCCAGCGGATAATGGTGGTGGTGGCAACAACGCCATGGCTGCTGCACTGGCTGCGGCGTTCAATAAGCCGAAGCGCTAAGTTCGCTCTTTAATTGAGTTTCAAAGAGTCCGCCGGTTCTGCTGGCGGGCTTTTTTGATGGCTAAAATGCAGTTGTTTTAAATAAATTTTATTTGTTTTGGATTGGACGGTTGGGATGAAGATCTGGCAAAGCTTATGAAAATCATATGGTTGCATGCTTTATCGAATTTTTGGTTTCTGATCTTCAATTTTATGTAATCGGCTCCTGTGCTGAATCTGACAGTTAGATTTTCTCTCGCTATTACTATCGATTTTGAGAGATTATTTCTAGTTTAGGTTGTGTAATGGGAGGTTCAGGTGCCGACGTTTAGTTCGCTTGTTCATTGTCTTCGTTCGAATACTGCTGAGACACCTGATACTGTTAATTTCACAACAGTGAAGAAAGCACAGAAGTACCTTGGTGAGTTTCAAGGGCAAGAAGTGCGTGTGTCTGCGCAGACTTTTGAGGACTTGAAGACTGCGCAGAAAGTTATCTGGCAGACCAAGCAGTTGTTGCCTCATGGAGCAGGTAACTTGCCGTCAGACGTCTTTGCTTCGCGCGGTGAGAGCTATCTGCGGGCTAATTATGGGCTGGCTAAAGCATCACAAAATGGCGGTTTAGCGGAGAGTTCTTTGCGTGTGCAGGCCGGAAACTGCTCTGGGCATGCGGAGGTGAGTTACAAGCTTCTGGCAGCATCTGAAACGGAGAGTCCGGTGGCTCGCGTTTCCTCTTCGATGGTGGACCATGCGTTTTGCATGATTGGTGATCCCAGAGATCCGACGCAAGAGGCTGTTGTTGTGGATGCATGGCCGACGTTTCCGGGGGCTTTTCGGCTTCAGGACGGGAAGCAAACGATAATGGGTGAGGCGCCGACCGTGGTGTCGTGGACGAAAGCCGGGCCAAAGCCTTCACTGACCTTGGATATTGAGGGGCTGAAGCCAGTTCCTTTTGAGGAGATTCAGGACTTCTTCAAGTCACTGGATGTTCCCAGTGAGCCGGGCAAGAAACTTGAGCGTTTTATTGTCGAGCAAAACTCGAGATCCAAATTTATGTCTTCACACCTGAGCACCATGGAGAACCCAGCAACGACTTATGTGACGGACTGGACTGCGGATACCGTGCAGGCGGATGAGATAACGGGTGCGTATTTCAATGAGAAGTATGCGGGGCTGAAGGCAGGGAAGAAGCATGGTTTCTGAGAATGTGAACTTCCATCACCTGATGAAAGACCTCATGCGGCAGTACCTGATCAACGAGTACGAGGAGAATGAGGTTTATCAGGTGGATGTTGATGGCCAGTTCAGCATGTACTTTGTGGGGAATGAGCCAGATTACATCAAGCTGCTGGTTCGGGTTGAGCGTGAGGCTATTCATGAGAGCCTGAGTGATGGCAATCTGCTGACGCTGAATTTGCCTGATGTTTCTGGACATCCGATCATCGTCGGGCAAGGGGAGGATGGCTCTGTGGTGATGTGGTCTCGCCTAGCGCTGAGCGGGTTGGCTCTGCCGGATCTGTTGGAGAGTGTTGACGCGTTAAGCTCTGCCGCTTCTTCCCTCGCTGCATAAACGCAGTTTGTTGCGCTTCACGTTGGCGGATTAACAGACTGGTATCTCTTTTGTTTGGAGATGATTGAACTTAAGCGCAAAACGAGCGACAACCATTAGACTGCTATAACATGCATGTGTGATGAGTGGAGCTAACTTGTCGACGGATCCTCGTATACACTTCAGAGCGGTAGATGTAGCGCGCCGGTATATTGATCGGGCAATGGACCTGCCTGATGGATATGTGGAGCGTATCTTTCTGGAATTTGACGCTGAGCGGATCATGCGATCAGCTGAGGCTGCTGATCAACGGCAGAAGGATGCGTATGGCACGCTGCCTCTGCATGGCGTTGCGGTCTCTCTTAAGGATCTGTTTGATGAGTTTGGCATTGTCACCAGTGCAGGCTCTTCCTTCCTGCGCAATCGGGCTCCGGCCTGTGAAGATGCAAAGGTGGTTTCTGCGCTGAAAGCCGCTGGTGCTTTCACATGTGGCCGCACCAACATGAGTGAGCTGGCCTTCACCGGGTTAGGGCTTAATCCTCATTTTGGATCTCCCGAGAATATTCTTGATGCACTGCGCATTCCTGGTGGGTCATCCTCCGGTGCGATGGCGAGTGTTGGGCTTGGGCTGTGTGATGCAGCGCTGGCAACGGATACGGGCGGGTCTGTACGTATTCCGGCAGCTCTGAACAGCCTTTATGGGTTCAAGCCGACGCGCGCGGCGATCTCTACCAAGGGCGTTTTCTCGATTTGTCCCTCGTTTGATACGGTCGGCTTTATTGCACGATCGCTGCATATGTGTACCCGATTGCATGCGGTGCTTTCCGGGCAATGTCTTGTACCACGCAAGATCAGCAGCCTCGATGGCTTGCATGTGGGGCTGGTTGCTTCGCCTTTGGCTGAGGGGCTGGATACTCAAGTCAGCGCTGACTTTGATCGCGCGATGCTGGCGATCCGGGATGCTGGAGCTATCATTGCTCCGGTTTCAGAGCCTGCCTTGTGTCACAGCACGACGTGCCTTGGAACGATCTGTAGTTACGAGGCGACTGCGTTGGTTTCCGGATATCTGGAAGGGCTCAAGCAAACCGCAGATCCTTATTTGCTTGAGCGGATTCTCCAGTCTGCTGAAGTGACCAGCAAAGAGATGGAAGAGGCGCGGTCCAAGCGGGTGGAAGCTATTCGGGCCTTTAAAGAGATGGCGGGCAAGTTTGATATTCTGATTGCGCCGACTGTACCAATTATTGCGCCGATGCTGAGTGACATTGACAGCAATCTGGAGAAGATTGGTTCTCAGCTTTCGCAGAATACGCGGGCGGTGAACTGGGTGGATGGCTGTGCTGCGACTATTCCGATGAACACCTATGGCACACCGGGTACGGGTTTGATGCTGTTTGGACGTGCTGGAAGTGACTGGCATGTGCTTGAAATGGCAAGCCTGATTGACAAGGTGATAGCTCCTGCGCGAGTAAAGGCGTGAGTTGAGCGCATTCCTGCCCGAAAATCGGACCCACATTGGAGAGTGCGCTGCATTGCAGGAGATATGCGGCTGTGACCAGCGCGAAAAAGATACTTATTTACATTGATGCTGATGCTTGCCCTGTCAAAGACGAGGTTTACAAAGTCGCGGACCGGTATCGCCTGAAGGTGTTTGTTGTCGCTAACAGCTTCATCAACACGCCGCGCGATATGGATGTTGAGCGGGTGATTGTGCCGGATGGGCCTGATGTGGCAGATGACTGGATTGCTGAGCGCGCTGTGCCGGGTGACATCGTCGTAACCCAGGATATTCCGCTGGCAGACCGTGTTGTGAAAGCTGGTGCGATTGCGCTCTCGCCGAAAGGGAAGGTGTTTGATGAGGCGTCCATCGGCATGGCTCTGGCAACGCGAAACCTGATGGAAGACCTGCGCAGCTTTGGGGAGCAGACAGGTGGGCCAAGGCCGTTCTCTCAGAAAGATCGCTCGCAGTTTTTGCAGAAGATGGATCAGATTGTGCAGCAGTTGAAGCGTCAGGGCTTTGCTGTTTAGGGAAGAGGCTCCCCTCCCTTATGTAAGAGTACGGCGTTGACGCATTAGCTTGGTGTAAGTGGTGTCCGCCGTGCTGTAAGCCTCTTTGTCGACAAAGTTGCGCGGTTTTCTGATGATCTATTTTCGATAGATGTCAGGTTATTCCTCTATGCCAGTTCTTAAGGTGTGCACCTCTGTTGCCATTGGCCTTGTTGCGCTTTTTTCATTCTCCGCCCCATCTGCATTTGCCAAGTGGCAGAACCCTGCTGACCGGTATGCTGAGGCCTACAAGCAGTATCTGGGGGCGTCTTGCCCGATTGCTCAAGATGGCATGAAGCACTTCGTTTATTTTGCCAGAGACCGCGAGGCGATTAAGGATCATCCGTTTCTTGATCATGCACGGTTTGAAGGTGCGCAGATCATGTATCCGTGGCGGGAACTTGAGAAAGGTGAGGGGGACTATGATTTCTCCCAGATCGAAGCTGATCTTGCTTATCTCCAGTCCAAGGGGAAGACGCTTTTTGTCCAGCTTCAGGATGCTTCGTTCAATCCTGACTATGTGCCTGTTCCTGATTATCTTTTAGTGGATGTGTATGCTGGCGGAGCTGTTCAGCAGTTTGATGATGACAATCGCGCAGAAGGCTGGGTTGCGAAGCGTTGGAACAGCAAGGTGCAGGATCGGTTTGCTAAACTGCTTCTGGCGCTTGGAGAGGCCTTTGATGGGCGGGTTGAAGGGATCAACCTGCAAGAGTCCGCTATTGGTGTTTCCAAAGAGCAAGACCAGCAGTTTACGCCAGCCAAGTATGCTGATGGCCTGAAGCACAACATGTCATCTATGAAGGCTGCATTCTCGACCTCGGTGGTAATGCAATATGCCAACTTTATGCCGGGTGAGTGGCTTCCGTTTGAGGACGAGGGCTATCTGAAATCCGTCTATGAACATGGCGAGAGCATCGGCGTTGGTCTGGGTTCACCGGACCTGATGGTCAAGCGCAAGGGACAACTGAACCACCCAATCGCGATGATGCACGAGCGGGACTACACCGCCCCCCTTGGCATCGCTATTCAGGACGGCAACTACACGGGCCGCACCGGAACCACCGAAGTGATTGACAGCAAACAAAACATCGTCCCCCTGCTGCACGCATTTGCGGAGGAATTTTTGAAGGTCGATTACATGTTCTGGGTCAATCAGGAGCCGTATTTCGCGAAGGACGTTCTTGGCTGCTTTGAGTAGTTGCTGAGGAAGCCGTTGGAGAGGCGTTTGTGGTTATGGATCCCGGCTCGGTGGCCGGGATGACACCGAAGAGAGCGCCCCTGCCGTCATGCCGGACGGAGCGAAGTGGAGATCCGGTATCCAGAAGAGAGGTTTTGACTTGGGGCTCTAGGCCCCGCATCGCACTGCGTTTGTGCGGGATGACGAAGGAAGGGGAGCCTCCTGCATTGAATGCTGGTTGGGTGGTCAGGACACAAGGGCTCAAGAAAACTTATCCCCCTCCCACTTAGCGGCTTTATCTTTGTTGTGTGCCCACGCAATCGGGCCGGGGTGGACCGTCCATCTCGCGGCGTGGGCGGGGTTGGGCTTTCGGGAGAAGTAACGCATCTTTCGGTTGTCCGGTGGAACCGATTTTCAGGCGTGACCGCATGGTCTGGGAGGAAGGGCCCAAGTCTGAAGGGCATCAAGCGGTGGCATTTACTGGTCAGAGCGGTGAATGCCAGAGGCAAAGAGCTTTTGCTTTTGGGGAAACCCGTTGCGAGGGCAGCTTTGTCTTTCCAGGAAACTGGCCATCGTGTCTTTCAGGATAAGAGGCGATGTTGTCCATATTAAAAGACCCGAGCGAGGCGACCAGCTGTTGCCGAAGACTCATTTCTAACAAGTAGCGCAGGCTCAGCCTGTTCGTCTTGCTCCACCCGCCTTGCGGGGACTTTCAGCCTCACCACTGCATGGGATGTCATGCGGTGCTGTTCGTGTTTGTGCAGTTTGGTTGGTAAGCTGGCTGCAAAAGAAAACGGGCCTCGAGAGGCCCGTTTGCAAATCTTAAGATGTGAGGCTTATTCGCCGCCGCGGTTGTCGCGGAAGCTTTTGCCACCGCCTGGCTTGTTTTCGCCGCGGCCACGACCACGACCTTCGCCATCACGATCACGACGACCGCGGTAACCGCCGCCTTCGCCACCACGACCACGGCCACGACCTTCGCCGCGTCCGCCTTCGCCACGGTAACCACCGCCGCCACCACCACGGTGGTTGCGACGACCGCCTGGACGACCGCTGCTGCCGCGCTCAGGATTGCCTTCGATACGGGTAATGGTGATTGATTTTTCACCGGTGCCGTTTTCTTTGACGGTTTCCTGGAACTTGTCAGCGAGTTTTGCGTCGAGCTCGAAGCGGCTGTCTGCATCAAAGATGCGGATGGAGCCGATGTCTTTTTTGGTGATGTGACCTGCACGGCAGATCATTGGCAGGAGCCAGCGAGGTTCTGCATTATGCTTGCGGCCAACGTTGAGACGGAACCAAACACCGTTGTCGAAGTCCTTACGTGGCTTACGCTCACGGTCTTCGAAGGAGCTTGCCAGCAGTTCTTCCGGTGCAGGCAGACCCTGATGGATCTGGCGCATGTAAGCGGCTGCGATCTGTTCTGGTGTGAACTTCTCAAGAAGCTCCTGAACCATTGGCAGATCTTCTTCGCTTGGTGCTTCCTGCAGATCGGTAGACGCAAGGATGCGCTCACGGTCTTTGTCGCGAATTTGCTGTGCTGTTGGTGCCGGACCCCATTCTGCTTTCACTTTCGCAAAGCCGAGAAGGCGCGTTGCGGAGCGGCGGCGGGTGTGTGGCACAACCAGCGTACAAACGCCCTTACGGCCTGCACGACCGGTACGACCGGAACGGTGCAGCAGGGTTTCTGCGTTGTTTGGCAGGTCTGCGTGGATCACGAGATCCAGGTTTGGCAAGTCGATGCCGCGTGCTGCGACGTCGGTTGCCACACAAACGCGGGCACGGCCATTACGCATTGCACCAAGCGCATGGTTACGTTCAGCCTGGCTCAGCTCACCGGAGAGAGCCACAACTGCGAAACCACGGTTGCCGAGGCGTGCGGAAAGGTGTTTCACCATCTCGCGGGTGCCGCAGAAGATGATGGTGTTTTGTGCTTCGTAGAAACGCAGGACGTTGATGATTGCGTTTTCGCGGTCGTTGGGAGCGACCTGCATTGCGCGGTATTCAATGTCTGCGTGCTGTTCGCGATTGGTTACAGTAGAGATGCGCTGTGCATCCCGCTGGAAACGCTTCGCGAGGCTTTCGATCTGCGGAGGAACAGTTGCAGAGAACAGCAGAGTGCGGCGTTCTTCTGGTGCTGCATCGAGAATAAACTCAAGGTCTTCGCGGAAACCGAGGTCCAGCATTTCGTCCGCTTCGTCGAGCACAACAGTGCGCAGAGCGGAGGTGTCAAAAGAACCGCGTTCAATATGGTCACGCAGGCGGCCTGGGGTGCCGACTACGATGTGCGCGCCTGCAGAAAGATTGCGGCGTTCACGGCGCATGTCCATGCCACCCACACAGGTGGTGATACGAGCTCCAGCTTCGCCGTAGAGCCATTCCAGTTCTTTGGAGACCTGGATTGCCAGCTCACGGGTTGGCGCAACACACAATGCAAGAGGTTCGTTTGCCCGGCCCATACGCTCTTCGTCACCCAGCAGTTCCGGCGCAATTGCGATGCCGAATGCAACGGTTTTACCAGAGCCAGTCTGAGCAGAAACCAAAAGGTCTTTGCCTTTCAGCTCTTCATCAAGAACGGCGGTCTGGACCGGGGTGAGAGACGTGTATTCGCGCTTTTCTAGTGCGGTAGAAAGCGCCGGGGAAACCCCTTCAGGTATCGTCATTTAGTATTTCTTTCGAGGAGGGTCATTATCTGTAAAGCAAGAGCTTTGTTGCCCTACCCATCGCTTCCGCTCACTCATGAACCGTAACGGGGAGATCATGAGGCGGCAAATGGCAAGCGAGCTCTTTTCTTCGTGGGCCTTGTAGTCTGCCTAGCTGAAAAGGTCAATGAAATATGAAAAATAGATATGAAAGATGCATGTAAGTTGGCTGTATTTGGGCGTTTAGAAGGGCGAGGTAATGGGGAGGTTGATTGCTCTGGTGATGGCCTAACAATGTTTTGCCCATTCAGGAAATGAGGCTTTGGTGTTGGATGTGCTGCTGGGGTAGCTGAGCATTTTGACTTCTGGTTTTGGCAAGGTGGCGGTGTGATTGCTTTGAGCGTTTGCCTTTTTGGAAAGGCAGAACTAAAGAGAGGCAACAACAATGCGGAGGCACAATGGGTCAGCTCTCAAACTTCTTTAGCGACATACCATCCTGGGTCGGCGTGATCCTGCTTGTGGTGTTTGTGCTGAGCGGTCGCTTGTTCCGTGATGCCTGGAAAGGCCAGACTGGTCGCTGGAAGCTTAAGTGTTGGGTGTTTGGTCTGCTGGCGCTTGTCAGCTTCTGCCTGATGGTGTTCGGCGTTTTCGATTTTGGCTGGGCGAACAGATAATCTTCTGATTGCAGAAAACTAGTTTTAAGACCCTTGGTTTATGGTGGTATACTCATGGCATTGGCCAGCCGCATGAACCGATGGGAGCCAGACCTTATGTTTTCTAAACCGTCACTGCTCAGACGAGGGATCACTGCCAAGTTGTTTGGACTGGCGTTTGGGCTTCTGTGTCTCTACCTCATTGCCTGGCTTAATCTGAATGTGTCGTTTGTGGTTCAGTTCGGTCTGATCCTCTGGTGCATTACGCTTGGTGGTCTGGTGGCGCTGATTGGTGTGATCAACTACCACCCGCTGCTCAAGTCGAGCATGCCGAGCTGGTTCTCTGGCGGTTTCATCTGCGGATGGATGAACTTGCTGCTCTGGCTGATTGGTGGAGATAGCCTGACATCAATCGGGCAGGGGATCTTTCCGACTCTGGGAAGCTTGTTCCTCGGCATCGGCTTTGTTGCTATTGGCGTAGGTTTTGGGATCGTGGCCGGTTTCTTTGCCAAGCTGATTGGCGGTGAAGGGCCAGATGCAGCGCGGGATTACACAGCTGACAAATAGCAGGTATGAAAAAGGGGCCGTGTGGCCCCTTCGGATTTGCTGAAACGGAGTGCCGTTAAGCTGCGCTTTGCTCTTCCATCGCCTGTTTGCGTTTGCAAGGCTGCAGCTTTTCACGCAGCGGGCTGTTCGGGTCGATTTCACGCTTACAGACGACGCAATGGTCTGCGCCTTCAATAGCGTTCAAGCCGCCGCAGCTGCCAGTGATTGGCTTGTTTCTGAAAACGGCGCCAATTGCCATTCCTGCTACGATCAGGATCAGCATGACAAACGCGATGATGAAAGTTGCCATTTCGATATTCCGTTATTTCTCTGCAGACTGCTCGAATTTTCTAAACGCGCTGGAAGACCGGGTGATGAAGTGGTCCCCTTCACGAACGATGAAAAATGCGGCAATCCCTTCACGCTCTGCCAGAGCCATGCCGCGCTTGTCTCCCATTGCCAGGAGAGCTGTTGCCAGACCGTCAGCGCGCATCGCATTGTCAGCAATTACAGTTACTGATGCAAGTTTATGCGTTACAGGACGCCCAGATGCAGCATCAATAATGTGTGAGAAGCGCTTGCCGTTGACTTCCTTATATATGCGATAGTCGCCGGAGGTTGCCATGCCTTTATCGCTGATACGAACGATTTGCTGAACTGTTCGCGTTGCGGAATCCGGCTTTTCGATGCCAACGACCCAAGGTTCATTCTTGGCGTTGTTGCCTTTGGTAACCAGATCACCGCCGATTTCGACGAGATATTCGTTGATGCCGTTTTGCTCCAGAACGGAGGCAACTTTGTCGATGCCGAAGCCCTTTGCGATTGCGGAGAGGTTCACGGAGGTGTCCGTGTTGACCTTACGCAGAGCCGGAGGATCGGTCTCGAACTCAAGCATGGTACTCATGCCGACGGACTCGAGTGCCTCGCGGATTTCAAGTGGGCTCGGCTGCGGAGGAGTGTCCTGCTTGGTGCCGAAGCCCCACAACTCGATGAGTGGTGCGAGGGTGACGTCAAAGTAGCCGCCCGTCAGATTATGGATGCGCAGAGCTTCCTGCATCACGATGCTGAAATCGCGAGAGATTGGCGTCCATTCGGTGCTGGTGGAGCGGTTAAAACGGCTGATCTCTGAGTTTTTGTCCCAGTTGGACATGGCCTTGTTGACGCCAACGAGAGCATCATCGACCTGCTTTTGCAACTCCTGCTGGGTTACAGAAGACGACCCTTTGATGGCTTTGACATTAAATGTTGTGCCCATGGTTTTGCCGTGAAGTACGATTTCTTCGCGGCTTTTGTCATTGGGTACACATGCAGTGACAAAGATGAGTACGAGAGCTGTAATGAGGAAGCGCATTTCGGCCTCAGAGTTTTTTCATTTCCCCGCGTAATCGGCTTATTCTGGTTTTCTGTCAAGTTAAATAGGGGGAGGTTACTGCCGCGACTAAGATCAGCATTAGTTGAAGATGAAGAAAGTCGTAGGTGGTACTACGTGCATGTGAAAAGTTCGGGGAAAACTTATTTGAGATAAAATTTTCGCGAAACACCCTTATTGCCGTTGCGTCAATATCACGAATCCCTATTGAAATTTGCGGTATATCAGGGTATTGGCCCGCATAAATCCGTAGGAATAGCTGACCGCGGCACACTTTAATGGTATGCGGGCGGTTACTCCTAACCGGAGCCACGGATGAGTTACGTTCAGCAATGCTCGGGCTTTGTTGCTGAAAATGCGATCTGTGGGGGGATTTATCTCGGTTCGACTTGCCAAAGTCAATAATCCGCATGCGCGGCATTTTGTACGTAGCAGAATGACTTAGCATCACTTACCCGTAGATATCCCGTGAACATCTAGTGGTTTGCCCTATAAGAAGCCTGACAGGGTAAGGGATGAAGATTACAAAAGGATTGGATCTGCCGATCACCGGTGCTCCGAACCAAGAGATCCACAAGGGTCAAGAGGTTCGTCGTGTTGCCGTGAATGGTGGAGATTACAACGGGTTGAAACCGCGTATGCTGGTTGCTGAAGGCGATCGCGTCGTAAAGGGTCAACCACTTTTCATCGACAAACGCTCTCCTGAAATCAACTATGTTGCTCCGGGTGCTGGTGTCGTTGAAGCAGTCAATCGTGGTGCACGTCGCGTTCTGGAAACCATCGTTATCAAATTGGACGATGGCAACGAAGAACAGGTCGCTTTCTCAAAGTTTGAGGCTGGCGCTTTGGCAACTCTGGACGCAACTGTCGTTCGTGAGCAGCTTGCCAAGTCTGGTCTTTGGACAAGCTTCCGCACCCGCCCATACTCCAAGGTTCCGGTTTTTGAAACGCAGCCGCGTTCCATTTTCGTAACTGCGATGGACACCAACCCGCTTGCTGCGGATGCTGGTGTGATCATCAATGCGAATGCTGGCGCGTTTGAAGCAGGGCTTCAGGTTGTCTCTAAACTGACCGATGGCCGCACATTCGTCTGCCACAGCCCTAAGGACAAGCTCCCAGGTGCTGATGTTGCTGATGTGCAGATGGAAAGCTTTGAAGGTAAGCACCCAGCAGGTAATTCGGGTACTCACATTCACTTCCTTGATCCGGTCAACGAGAACAAGACTGTCTGGACCATCGGTTATCAGGATGTCATCGCAATCGGTAACCTGTTCCTGACAGGTGAGCTGGATGTTTCCCGCGTTGTTTCTGTTGCTGGCCCGCTGGCGACCAAGCCACGTCTGGTAACAACTCGCGTTGGTGCTGATCTGACTGAGTTGCTGGCTGGTGAAACTCTACCGGGTGTTCCTGCTCGCGTGGTTTCCGGCTCTATTCTCTCCGGCACGATTGCCGAAGACCAGTTTGCCTTCCTTGGCCGTTACCACACTCAGGTGACGCTGATGGAAGAAGACCGCAAGCAAGACGTTGTTGGCTGGGTTCGCCCATTCATGACCAAGTGGTCTAACCTTAATGTGCATCCTTCCGGTTTCTTCCGCAGCAAGCTGAAGTTCCCGTTTGGTACCAACAAGAACGGCTCCATCCGTGCGATCGTTCCATTGGGTACTTATGAGAAGGTAATGCCGCTCGATGTTCTTCCAACTCAGCTGCTCCGTGCCCTGATGGTGCTGGACACTGACATGGCGCAGAAGCTTGGTGCTCTGGAGTTGGACGAAGAAGATTTGGCGCTATGCACCTTCATCTGCCATTCCAAGAATGAATACGGAGCTGCGCTGCGTGCAAATCTTGATAAAATCGAGAAAGAGGGCTAACCCGTGAGCTTGCGCGATAAGTTTGATCGTATTGCGCCGCTCTTTGAAAAGGGTGGCAAATACGAAAAGTTCTACGCCGTCTACGAGATGGTGGACACTTTCATCTACACTCCAAAAACAGTGACCAGCGTTGCGCCGCACGCTCGTGACCATGCTGACCTTAAGCGTGTCATGACTTACGTTGTGCTGGCGACGATCCCTGCGATCCTGTTTGGTATGTACAACACCGGCATGCAGACCAACTCAGCACTGGCTGCTATGGGCATCACCGAGCCAGCTGGTTGGCGCGCTGCGATCCTGTCTCTGCTGGGTATCGGCTTTAATCCGGACAACATCTTCGCCAACATGGCGCATGGTGCTCTGTACTTCCTGCCAATCTACATCGTAACACTCGGTGTTGGTGGTATCTTCGAAGTGCTGTTCGCCATTGTGCGTGGCCACGAAGTGAACGAAGGCTTCTTCGTTTCTTCCATGCTCTACACGCTGATCCTTCCAGCTTCTACGCCGCTGTGGCAGGTTGGTCTTGGTATCGCATTTGGTGTGGTGATTGGCAAAGAAGTGTTCGGTGGTACCGGCAAAAACTTCCTGAACCCGGCGCTTGTTGGCCGTGCGTTCCTATACTTCGCTTATCCGGCAGCAATGTCCGGTGATGCGGTGTGGACGCCAGTTGACGGCTTCTCTGGTGCGACTGCACTGGGTGTTGCTGCTGCTGACGGCATGCAGGGTCTCGCTGCGAATGGCATCACCTGGACCAGCTCCTTCATCGGTACTATTCAGGGCTCCTTTGGTGAGACCTCCACGATTGCAATTGCGATCGGCGGCGTGTTCCTTGTGACCACTGGTATCGCGAACTACCGTCTGATCGTTGGCTGTCTGGCTGGTATGATCGGCTTCAGCTTACTGCTGAACCTGATTGGTTCTGACAGTAATCCAATGTTTGCAATGCCTTGGTACTGGCACCTTGTCACTGGTGGCTTCATGTTCGGTCTGGTGTTCATGGTAACTGAGCCTGTGACGGCTGCAATGACCAATCCGGGCCGCTACATCTATGCTGCACTGATTGGCGTGATGTGTATCCTGATCCGCGTCATCAACCCGGCCTTCCCTGAAGGTATGATGCTGGCAATTCTGTTCGGTAACATCTTCTCCCCGCTGATCGACTACTTCGTTGTGAAGGCGAACATCACACGGAGGATGAAGCGCCATGCCTAATGCTGAAAACACAACAGCTCCAACAGGTCTGTGGGCGCGCTTCAACGCGATGCCTCTGGACTCTGCACCGCGCACGATTACCGTTGCTGTGGTTCTGTGTCTGATCTGTTCCATGATTGTTTCCGGCGCTGCGGTGATGTTGAAGCCTCAGCAGGAAATCAACAAGACACTGGATAAGAAGACCAACATCCTCAAGGTTGCTGGCCTCTATCAGGACGGCATCGATGTTGAGAAGGCATTTGGTGCATTCGAACCTCGTCTTGTTGATGTTGCGTCCGGAAAGTTTTCTGATGCAGAAGACGCTGCGACCTATGACCAGCGTGTTGCTGCGAAAGATCCAGCTCGTTCTATCGCTCTGGCAAACGATCCGGCATCCATCAAGCGTCAGGCAAAACTGGCTTCCGTTTATCTGCTTCGTGATGATGCAGGTAAAATCGAACGCATCGTTTTGCCGGTTCACGGTTACGGCCTGTGGTCCACGCTTTATGGCTTCATCGCCCTGAATGCTGATGGCAATGAAGTGTACGGCCTGCGTTTCTACGCTCACGGTGAGACACCAGGTCTCGGCGCTGAAGTAGACAATCCAAAATGGATGGCTCAGTGGCCTGGCAAGCTGGTTTATGGCGATAACGGCGCAGTTAACATTGGCGTCGGCAAAGCTGCTCCAGCAGGTATTGATGGCTCCAAACACCACATTGACGCGATTGCAGGTGCAACGCTGACCTCCCGTGGTGTCGACAACCTCGTCAAATTCTGGATGGGCGAGCAGGGCTTCAAGACCTTCCTCGACAATCTGAAAAAAGGAGAGGCGTAATGGCTGGCAAAGACTTCTCCATGCTCAAGGATCCGTTGGTCGATAATAACCCGATCACGCTTCAGGTTCTTGGCATCTGTTCCGCACTGGCGGTAACGTCCTCTCTGAAAGTTGCGTTTGTGATGGCGATTGCGGTGACGCTTGTGACAGCGTTCTCCAACTTCTTCATCTCCATTCTGCGTAACCAGATCCCGTCTTCTATCCGCATTATCGTGCAGATGGTGATTATTGCGTCTCTCGTTATTCTGGTTGACCAGATCCTGAAGGCGTATCTCTATGAGATCTCCAAGACGCTTTCCGTGTTCGTTGGTCTGATCATCACCAACTGTATCGTGATGGGTCGCGCTGAAGCATTTGCAATGAAGAACCCACCAATCCCATCCTTCCTTGATGGTATCGGTAACGGTCTGGGTTATTCCCTGATCCTGCTGCTGGTTGGTGTTGTTCGTGAGCTGTTCGGCTCAGGTTCCCTGTTTGGTGTTCAGATCCTAGAGACTGTCAACAACGGTGGCTGGTACGTGCCAAATGGTCTGCTGCTGCTGCCTCCATCCGCGTTCTTCGTGATTGGCCTGCTGATCTGGGCATTCCGTACCTGGAAGCCTGCGCAGGTTGAGAAGCGCGAATATAAAATCATGGAAACTGAGGGAGCTCACTGATTATGGAAGGGCTTCTTTCCCTCGCCGTAAAGGCGATCTTTATCGAAAACCTTGCGCTCTCCTTCTTCCTTGGAATGTGTACGTTCCTTGCGGTTTCCAAGAAGGTTGAGACTGCGCTGGGTCTGGGTATCTCCGTTGTTGTTGTGCAGGCTCTGACTGTGCCAATCAATAACCTGCTCTACACCACGCTGCTGAACGAAGGCGCGCTGGAGTGGGCTGGTCTTGAAGGTACTGATCTGCGCTTCCTGGGTCTGATCTCTTACATCGGCGTTATCGCTGCTGTGGTGCAGATCCTTGAAATGTTCCTCGATCGCTATGTCCCTGCGCTGTACAATGCGCTGGGTATCTTCCTGCCGCTGATCACTGTGAACTGCGCCATCATGGGTGGTTCTCTGTTCATGGTGGAGCGTGACTACAACCTAGCAGAATCCTCCGTTTACGGTGTTGCTTCCGGTATTGGTTGGGCGCTCGCGATTACTGCAATGGCTGGTGTGCGTGAGAAGCTGAAGTACTCTGACGTTCCTGATGGATTGCAGGGTCTTGGCATCACCTTCATCACCGCTGGTCTGATGGCTATGGGTTTCATGGCTTTCTCAGGCGTGAAGCTGTAAGGGAGACGAGCAGATGCAAGACTTTACCTGGGGCATTACGCTCTTCACTCTGATCGTGCTTGCGCTGGTGATCGTCATTCTCATGGCGCGCAGCAAGCTGGTTGCTTCCGGCGACGTTAACATCGAAATCAACGGTGAGCGCACTGTTTCCGTTCCTGCGGGCGGTAAGCTGCTCAACGTTCTGGCTGATCAGAAGATCTTCGTTCCTTCCGCCTGTGGTGGCGGTGGTACCTGTGCTCAGTGCCGCGTGAAAGTGCACGAGGGCGGTGGTTCCATTCTGGCAACTGAGGAAAGCCACATCACCAAGCGTGAAGCACGCTGTGGTGACCGTCTTTCCTGTCAGGTTGCTGTGAAGCAGGACATGAAGATTGAAGTGCCTGAAGAAGTGTTCGGCGTGAAAAAGTGGGAGTGTACTGTTCGCTCCAACGAAAACGTTGCGACCTTCATTAAAGCGCTGGTTCTGGACCTGCCAGAAGGCGAAGACGTGAACTTCCGTGCAGGTGGTTACATTCAGATTGAAGCGCCTGCGCACAAGCTGAAGTACACCGACTTCGACATCGAAGAGCAGTACCGCGAAGATTGGGACAAGTTCAATCTGTGGCAATATGAGTCCATCGTGGACGAGCCAGTTGAGCGTGCTTATTCCATGGCGAACTACCCGGACGAAAAAGGCATGATCATGCTGAACGTTCGTGTTGCTTCTCCACCTCCTGGCACCACAGGTATTCCGGCTGGTAAGATGTCTTCGTTCATCTTCAACCTGAAGCCAGGTGACAAGGTGACCATCTCCGGTCCGTTCGGTGAGTTCTTCGCTCGCGAAACTGATAAGGAAATGGTGTTCATCGGTGGTGGTGCTGGTATGGCGCCTATGCGCTCGCACATCTTCGATCAGCTGAAGCGTCTTGAGAACCGCGATCGTAAGATCACTTTCTGGTACGGTGCACGTTCTAAGAAAGAGATGTTCTTCGTTGAGGACTTCGATCAGCTGGCGAAAGAGTTCCCGAACTTCACATGGCATGTGGCGCTTTCTGATCCGCAGCCAGATGATGACTGGGACGGTTACACCGGGTTCATTCACAACGTGCTCTACAACGAGTACCTGAAGGACCACGCTGCGCCAGAAGACTGCGAGTACTACATGTGTGGTCCTCCGATCATGAACCAGTCCGTGATCAACATGCTGCTTGATCTGGGCGTGGAACGTGAAGACATCATGCTGGACGACTTCGGCGGCTAACCGCTGAAAGCACTGCGAGAATTAAGAGACCCGGTGTCGAGAGGCGCCGGGTTTTTTATTGCCCTCTGACTAGGGCGAGCTATAATTAGTGCAACTTATAATTGAGGATATTTAAGTAATGATTGTGGGTCGTTCGCAGATTAGTTTGTGGGCGTACGTTGCTCGCTTTATTGCGATTTTCGTGCTGGCTAAAGCAGCTATCTTTATTATTCTGATGATTGACTTTCTTGTGTGGGATGTAGAATTCCCTTTGCAGTACGTCTGGGAGGTCGACTCTCCTTTACAATACTTCGATTGGATGCTTGCTATTGCCTGTGGGGAGAGTGTTGGAGAAACGATCTATAGAAGAAATGGTGTTGGCCTTGAAGGTACATGCTTACTAAAGCTCTCTGGTTTTTGCCTGCTTAGTTTCCTTATTATTGAAGTGATTTTCACGTTAGTTGCGATACTTGTAGATCCGAGTTTAGCGTGGTTTCCGAAAACTACAGTTGAAGGTGTTTTCTCGCTATTTTTTCCTGCCATCTTCATTTTTTGGATGATCTGGTTTGGATTCAAATGGGGATTTCGAACCGGAGAGAAGAAAGCTGCAAAACGCGCTGCGGAAGCAGCTGAGCAGTCATTGACTGAGTTGCTTTTGTCTTTTGAAAAACAGCTCCTGGATCCTGCAGTTCGAAGGGTCCGGAAGAAACTCGAACGGTTGTTGCATGTGGACTTTGTTGAGATTGGTGCGAGCGGTCGAACATATGATCGTCAACAGGTCCTTGATGAACTTCCGGCTGAGGCGCATGGTTATCCGACCAGAACGATTGAAGGTTTTCAGATACGTGAACTTGGTGAGGGGCTTGTTCAGGTTTTTTACGATATTGCGGAGAATGGAACGCGTCGAACATCCATCTGGATGTTCGCAGGCCACCGATGGCGCATGATTTATCATCAAGGAACACCCAGAGGATCCTAGTGTGTTTAGATAGATAAGTTTGCCGAGCTTACAAGAAATGCGTTGGGGAGATGAGATTTGAAATGAAGAAAGTAAGTTTGCAGTGGGTCTTAGGAATGGCCGTATTATACGTTTTGATTGCTTTTGCAATTGAACGATTAACCGGTGAAGTGCTTTCGATTGACCTGTCATTCCGGGAAATTATTACGGTAGGAGCGATAGGATTATTTGCGCCAACTCTTGTTGCTTCTCTTAGCGTTGTTACACTCACGATTAAATGGCGTAACATTGCTCTCTCCCAAAACCAGATGTTTTATCTTGCTGCTTTTAGCGTGATTATTGATCTCTTGTTCTATTGGGCCATCTCGATCCTGCTTTACTCAAATTCAGTAGATTTTTCTGATGTAATAGCACATTGGGGAGTTCGGGAAAGTACTGAAAAATTCGCCCTTTTTGCGATTTTGATGTTCTTTTTTAGTATGTTTGTCTCACTGCTTTTGCGATGGCTGGCACTCCGTATTTCAACTTGGTTGGTGCTCAAGTTTGTTCAGGTGGAAGAAGCCGAGAGTACAAGCTAACCCACTCAGATCTCTAAAATCCGACTGATTGCGTGCGCGTGGCCTAAATGAATTGGGGCCTAGTATGTGGGCTGGTGAATTTTCACTAGGGCCTGACGCGCTCATGAGCAGCTTTCTTCAGGCTCTGACGCTTGTTGCGCGTTTCCTTTGGGATGCTGAACCGTCCTACTGGGATGCGCTGTAGAGGGTTGGGTATGACGCATAACACCGCTTTGCTCATCATTGCATGTCAGAATGACCATTTCCCGGGTGGGAAGTTTGAGTTGCCCAAGCAGATGGAAGCTGCGGGGAATATTGTTGAACTGCTGAAAGATGCGAGGCAGCACCACGAGTTCGTCATTCATATCAAGCATGTCTACAAAGATCCTAATTCTCCTTTCATGGCCGAAGGATCATTTGGGGCTGAGATCAATAAGATGGTCTGGCCCAAACAAGACGAGCCGATTGTCACCAAGTACAGTTTCAATGCATTAGAAGGTACCAATCTCAAGCAGTTGCTGACGGATCACAAGATTGATGATCTGGTGATCTGCGGATCAATGACTCAGTACTGCATTGTTGAAACAGCGCGTGCCACCATGGATCTGGGGTATCCGGTTACTGTAATTTATGATGCCTGTGCAGCGAGTTGCATGGAGTTCCGCGGGCGTGAAGTCTCCGTTGATGATGTGCAGGCTGCGATTATGGCTTCGCTTATCTTCTCGAATGCGTCCGTGGTATCGACGGATGAGTTTCTGACACAGCCTCACTAAGCAGCATGGCTTTGGTAGCCGAACTTCTGACGGTACTGGCCGGGGCTTAGACCTGTGGTTTTGATAAAGACACGGCGACAGGCGGTTGGGTCGTCGTAGCCAACTTCCCACGCGATCTCATTGAAAGAGCGTTTGGTTTGCTCCAGTTGCTGACGGGCTTCAGTGATGCGCAGTTGCTGAAGGTAAGCGTTGGGTGTGTGGCCTGTTGCGGTTTCAAAACGGCGTAGGAATGTTCTGCCGGTGAGGCCGGCTTTCTCTGCCATGTCGGGCACAGTCAGCTTTTGCTTATAAGCCATCTGCAGCCAGTGCTGGGCTTTGAGGATTGCTTGATCGCCATGGGAGAGGTCGGGATAGAAGCGGCGATAGTTTTTTTGCTCCCGTCCAGCCGGGTCTATGAGAAAATGACGGGCGACGTCCAGCATGGTTGCATGGCCTGCGAAGTGATCGATGAGCCTTAATCCGAGATCAGTCCAGGCCATGATGCCGCCGGCGGTGATTACATCGCCTTCGTCCACGATCATCTTGTCTGTGTCGAGTTTCACAAGCGGGAACCGTTCTGCAAAGCTCTCTGTAATCGCCCAATGGGTTGTTGCGGGCCTGCCATCAAGAATGCCTGTTTCAGCAAGTAAGACAGCGCCAACGCAAATGGAGCAGAGGATAGCGCCGTGCTCATGCTGTTGTTTGAGCCATTGGGTTAGACTAGCGGAAACAGTTGGTTGTTGAGCTGCCAGACTGGGAGGAAGGATGACTGCTGAGAACGTGCAGCTCTCCATAGTCGGCAGTTGATCTTGCTGAAGGATTACAGCCTCTATGCACGTTGCTTCTCCCTTGTTTGCGGCGTTGAGCATGTCAACAAGGCCGTAAACAGCTGAAAGCTGGGCACCCGGGTAGGAGATGATGCCGATGCGATGATGCTTATTTGAGTTGCTCATTTGGCGATTATAGCATGTTTTATGTCGTATATGCCAATCGAGTGATTGGCGGATGCGGATTAGGTTGGCTGCATAAGATCAAACCGATGGAGGCATACATGTCTAAGTCAGCACTGGTTATCGTCGATGTGCAGAACGATTACTTCCCGGGCGGTGCCTGGGAACTGAAAGGGCAGGTTGAAGCTGCTCAGAACGTAAAGCGCCTGCTGGAAGACAGCCGCAGCAAGAACACACCAATCATCCATATCCAGCATGTGGTGGAAGCAGGTGATGCCCCGTTCTTCAACAAAGGTACTGAAGGCGTGAAGATCCATGAAACTGTGTTGCCACAGGATGGTGAGCCGCTTGTTGTGAAGCAGTTTGCAAACAGCTTCCTTGAGACCAACCTGAAAGAGGTGCTGGACGAGCAGGGCATTGAGCATCTGGTTGTTGTTGGTTCCATGTCTCATAACTGCATTGATGCGACTGTGCGCGGCGCTGTTGATCTGGGTTACACCGCAACCATCATTGATGATGCCTGTGCAACTTTGGACATGGAGCACAATGGTGAAGTGATCCCTGCAAAGTATGTGCACGGTGCCTTCATGGCGTCTCTGGCATTTGCTTACGGCAAGGTGATTACGACAGACGACTATCTGGCGGGATAAGCGCGCACTTTCAGATGAGTTCAGGAGCCAGCTGTTCAAGCTGGCTTTTGGCGTTGTTAGCTCGGGATTTTATAAAATCTGCTTCTTAAAATCCGGCATGCTTAAACGTGTTGCCCTTATTGTCTGCGCTGAAAAGACCAATAGGACTGAGGTGTGCTTATGCCAAAAAGGGCCCTAATTATTGTCGACTGCCAGAACGATTATTTTCCAGGTGGTGCCTGCCCTTTAGCTGGGCAAGTTGAAGCAGGAAAAAACATTGCCCGTCTTCTGGAGGTGGTTCGCGACAACGATGAGAACGTCATTCATCTCCAGCATATGTATAAAGATAAGTCAGAGCCTTATCTGGTTGAAGGATCTCCCGGGGTAGAGATTAACGAGTGCGCCAAGCCCGTCGATGGGGAGCCGGTTGTCGTTAAAAACTACATGAACGGCTATAAGGACACCAACCTGCAGCAGATCCTTGTTGAGGCAGGTATTGATGAAATCGTGATGTGTGGTTCCATGAGCCAGAATTGCGTGAACGCGACCGCGCGGCAAACTCTGGACCTGGGCTATCCGCTGACGATTATTTATGACGCCTGTGCGACGGAAGACCTTGAGTTCAATGGTGTGAAAGTGCCAGCAGATCACGTTCATACCGCTATGATGGCGTCTCTGCGGTTTGCGCATAGCAACGTGATTTCGACGGATGAGTTTCTGGACACGGTGAATGGAGCGTAAGCGACTTTTTTCATGAACAACCTGTAGAGGGGATATGACCAAAAAGGCCCTTATCATCATTGATTGTCAGAATGACTTCTTCCCGGGTGGGAAGTGTGAGTTGGTGGGGCAGGTCGAATCTGCAGCAAACATTCAGCGCTTGCTCAAAGCGGCGCGCGACAACAAAGATATCGTTGTCCATATTCAGCATTTTTTCAAAGACAAGTATGCACCCTTCCTGGCTGAAGGAACCATTGGAGCTGAGCTACATGACAGCTGCAAGCCGGTGGAAGGGGAGCATGTGGTGGTGAAGTACACGGCGAACAGCTATCTCAACACCAACCTTCAGCAAATCCTTGAGGATGCCGGGGTTGAGGAGATTGTTATCTGCGGGGGGATGTCTCATTTGTGCATTGATGCAGCGGCGCGGGCGACCGTTGATCTGGGGTATCCGATTACCGTTATCTATGATGCTTGTGCAACGTGTGATCTTGAGTTTGAGGGGGAAGTTGTGCCTGCAAAGTATGTGCAAGGGGCAATCATGGCTGCACTTTCCTTCGCCTATGGCAAAGTGATTACCACTGAAGAATATCTGGCTGTCTGAGCCTGGCTGCATGTGCGCTGCCCGCTCTTTATAAGGTCTGGCGCTTACCTCTAGATTTTATGAAAAATGCGGGTTTTTCTGGCTCAGTTCCGTCAATCGATATCTATTAGAGTGTTAGTGAACTGCCTGTGACAGGAGGTGTTGAACGGAAAATGACGAGGACGGCGCTGCTGATAATTGACTGTCAGAACGACTTCTTTCCCGGTGGGAAATGTGAGTTGGAAGGGCAGTTGGAAGCTGCAGGGAACATTCAGATGTTGCTTGCAAATGCACGCGCTCAGGATCAGACCATCGTTCACATTCAGCACCATTTCAAAGAGAAGGATGCGCCGTTTACCGTTGAGGGGACCATCGGGGCGGAAATCCACGATATGGCCAAGCCGTTGCCGCACGAGCCTGTAGTGACCAAGTACACCTCCAACATCTTCCTCAATAACAATCTCAAGCAAATTCTGGATGATGAGAATGTTGAGGAACTGGTGATTTGCGGGTCCATGAGCAAGGACTGTATCGCCGCGGCAGCTCATGCAACGACGGAACTGGGGTATCCGATTACGATTATCTATGATGCTTGTGCGACGCGTGAGCCGGGAGCTAATGACCAGTCGTCGCAACAGGAGTTTGTGCAGGCCGCGATCATGGCTTCGCTGTCGTTTATTTGCAGCAATATCGTCTCAACAACAGAGTATCTGCAACGAAATTCGATAGCCTGAGAAGTTACTCTGCGAGTGTGCTTTCTGGCAGGGCAACGGGCTGTGAGTTGCCGCTGATTTTCTTCAAGCCGATCAGGAATGGACCTATGGCAAGTACCATGAATGTTGCTGCGAGCAGGAACGGTGCACCAGGGTAATAAAGCTCTGCTCCATCAGCTGTGAAGTGGGTGAAGAGCTGGGTCATCATCAACGTAGAGAGCACCAATGTGAGGCCGATGATACTGGTCAGTGCGCCTTGCAGACGGCCCTGTTTGTCCTGAGAGACGTGGTGGCTCATCAGGGCGATCATGGCGGGCGGGATCATGGCACCGAGCGCTGCAGGTGGAAGCAGCAGGATGACAGTGAGTGTGTTGGGCGCGAAGGCGAACCCTAACAAGGCGATAACGGCGAAGAAAAAGCCATAGAGAACCGTTTTGGCTTCCCCTTTGCGAGGGATAATCCAACGGATGAGGCCGCCTTTGACGCTGGAAAAGCCGATACCGACGATGGCGAGAGAGAGGCCAACTTGTGCGGTGGTCCAGTGGAAGGCTTCGATGGTGTAGTAGGGCCAGATGGCCGGGTACACGAAGTTCGCCATTTCAAACAGAAAGAGGGCGATGAACAGCCACATCAGTACAGGCGTTTGGGCGATGTCCAAAGCAGCACCAACCGGATTTGCTCTGCGCCAGCGGATGGCTTTTCTTGCTGCTTTTGGCAGGGTCTCCGGCATGTAGAACAGGCCGTAGACGAAGGTGATGGCGATCAGGATTGCTGAGATATAGAACGGAACGCGGATGCCGAAGAGGGCGAGGGTGCCGCCGATGACAGGGCCGATCACAAAACCGAAGCCGATGGCTGCACCAACCATGCCGAAGCGGGTGGCGCGTTTGCCGTTGTGGGAGATGTCAGAGACGGCTGCATAAGCGGTGGCGTAGGTGGCACTGGCCACTCCGGCGAGTAGCCTGCCGATGAACAAGACCCAGAGTGAGCCTGCGAAGGTCATGATCAGGTAGTCGATTGTCAGGACAGCCAGTGAGATCAACAGCACCGGACGGCGGCCAAAGCGGTCTGAAATTGCACCAACGGCAGGGCCGAAGAGGAACTGCATGGCAGCGTAGCTTGCCGCGATGTAGCCACCCCAGAGGGCTGCGTCTGCGATGGTGGTTTGGCTGAGTTCTGCGACCAGTGCTGGGGTCACCGGAATGATCAAACCAGCACCAATCGCGTTCAGCAAAACAGTCCCTGCAATGAAGACAAGGGTATGAAAATCCTGTTTTGACCTGATAGCTTGCAGTGCCGGCAGCATTCTTTTCTCGTTTTTTCGCTAAATGCTATGTAACAAAGCGCTCCAGCAAGTAAAGAAAAAACTCAGCATTTGTGCATATGCCGCAGGTCAAACAGTCATCATGAAGATTTATTTACGCCAAGGTGGTGTTTCTTTAGCGAAGAAGGCAGCAATTCCGGCTTGCGCTTCAGATGTTTCCCATCTGTCCGCTAGGGCATTTGCTGTGTAGTCAATCTGATCTTCTACTGGCATGCGTGCCAAGTTCTGGCAAAGTGCTTTTGCGTCTGCCACGGCTCCCGGTGCGCAGTTCAGATAAGCTTCTGCTTCTTTCTGCGTTACTGCGTGCAGGTCATCGGCTGATGTCACCAGTGAAACCAGACCCAGATGATGGGCTCTTTCTGCGCCAAATGGGCGGGCGTTCATGAACACCTGACGGGCATGGCCTTCTCCCAGACGGCGTACAACATACGGGCCGATGGTTGCCGGGATCAGGCCGAGGCGGGTTTCTGTGAGGGCGAACTTGGTGTTGTCGGCTGCGACCACCAGATCACACACACTGAGCATGCCAACGCCGCCTCCATAGGCCGGGCCGTGAACGCGGGCGATCAGGGGCTTTTTCATGCTGTCGAGGCGTTTGAGCATGCCTGCCAGACGGTTGGCTTCCTGCATCTTACCGATGCGGTCCTTCTCAGCTTGTGCTTGCATCCATTTGAGGTCGCCGCCAGCGCAGAAGGTTTCGCCATCTGCTGCCAGAATGACGGCGCGGGTTTGCTTGCAGTTGTCCAGCTCTTCGGCTGCTGCTGCAAGTTCGTCTATCATTTCTGCATTCATGGCGTTGTGCTTTTTAGAGCGTGCTAGCCAGAGAGTGGTGATGCCGTTTTCGGCTTTCTCTATGCGAATGTTCTCAAAGGTCATGCGGCGGCTGCCTCTTTAATGGAGAGAATGAACTCTTGCGTTTGTTCCAGCTTTTCGATGTCCAGACCGGTGTCGTAGTCCAGCAGTTTTGCCATTTTGGCGACGGCCAGTGTGCTGACGTTGCCTTTGGCGCCCGGAGCATAAGGGCATCCGCCCAAGCCACCGATTGCGGAATCGAATGTCCGCAGGCCCATCTTGATGCTGGACATGATGTTAGCCAGAGCCAGATCTTTGGTATCGTGGAAGTGGCCGGCAAGCTGTTCAACAGGAACAACCTTCAGCACTGCGTCCAGCATGGCCTCGGTTGTTTCCGGCGTAGCTGCGCCTATGGTGTCGCCGAGGGATACCTCGTAGCAGCCCATCTGCAGCAAGCGTTCGGAGACCATGGCTGTGTTCTCAACTGGTGTCGGGCCATCATAGGGGCACTCGACAACGCAGGAGACGTAACCACGAACCGGAATGCCGTCTGCTTTTGCGGCTTCCACGATTGGAGCGAACCGTTCAAAGCTCTCTTCAATGGAACAGTTGATGTTCTTTTGAGAGAAGCCTTCAGACGCTGATGCGAAGATTGCAACTTCATCTGCACCAGATGCTTTGGCACGCTCGTAGCCTTTGATGTTTGGCGTTAGCGCGGTGTAGCGAATGCCGGGCTTGCGGTTGATGCCTGCAAACACTTCTGCAGCATCTGCCATTTGTGGCACCCACTTAGGAGAAACGAAGCTGGATGTCTCGATCTTCTCAAACCCGCATTCGGAAAGGCGGTTGATCAGTTCGATCTTGTTTGCTGTCGGGATCAGCGTTTTTTCATTCTGAAGGCCATCGCGTGGACCCATTTCAAAAATGTTTAGTTTCTTGCTCATCGCTGATCAAACCTCCTCGTCGATAGCGCGGGCACGAAGTTCTCTGCGGATTACCTTACCGGTTGTTGTCATTGGCAGGGCTTCGACAAATTCCAGTTCTCTTGGATATTCATGAGCAGCCAGACGCTGCTTAACAAACTCAGATAGTTCCTTGGCGAGTTCATCGGAAGGCTCCATACCTTCCTTCAGCACAATGTAGGCTTTGACGATCTCAGTTCGCAGTTTGTCCGGTTTGCCGATCACACCTGCCATGGCAACAGCGTCATGTTTCAGCAGGCAGTCTTCAATCTCACCCGGGCCGATGCGATAGCCGGAAGATGTGATGACATCATCATCGCGGCCAACAAACTGGATCCAGCCGTCCTTGTCCATCACGCCTTTATCGCCCGTGATGAGGAAGTCGCCGGAGAACTTCTTCTTCGTGGCTTCCGGGTTGTTCCAGTATTGCAGGAACATAACAGGGTTTGGAGCGCGAACGCCGATGTTGCCGAGCTGACCGGTTTCCAGAATGGTGCCGTTGTCGTCTACGATCTGTACATCAAAGCCCG
The DNA here is from genome assembly GCF_000236645.1 of Pseudovibrio sp. FO-BEG1. NCBI lineage: Bacteria > Pseudomonadati > Pseudomonadota > Alphaproteobacteria > Hyphomicrobiales > Stappiaceae > Pseudovibrio > Pseudovibrio sp. FO-BEG1. The sequence continues at coordinate 5,386,347 of NC_016642.1, read as the reverse complement.
GCACGGCTTTGCCGGTGACACCGGGGCGGGTTTCCATCAGCTCTGCGCAGGTGGAAACAACCAGATTGCATTCGGTCTGGCCGTAAAACTCGCTGATTGTCAGGCCAAATGTATCGCGGCCCCATTGGATCAGTTCTGCGCCAAGGGCTTCGCCACCACTGCCGAGAGAGCGGAGAGAATAGTTCCAGCGGTCCTTCGGGTTCTCAACCTGCCGCATCATCTTCAACGCGGTTGGTGGGATGAAGGCATTGCGAATTCTCAGATCCTGCATCAGCTGAAAAGCTGCTTCGCCGCTGAACTTTTTGAAGCGACAGGCGACGACTGTAACACCGTGGTGCAGGCTCGGCAGGAGAACATCAATCAAACCGCCAATCCATGCCCAGTCTGCAGGTGTCCAGAAGCGATCACCTTCCTTCGGGAACATGTTGTGCGGCATCTCCACGCCGGGCAGGTGGCCGAGCAGCGTGCGGTGCGCGTGCAGCGCGCCTTTCGGCTGGCCTGTGGTGCCGGAGGTGTAGATGATGATGGCAGGATCTTCGGCTTTGGTCTTTACCGGGGTGAAGTCTTCGCTCTGCTCTGCCATTTCAGCATGGAGCGAACGGTTGCCGAAGTCAGTGCCCTCGATGTTCAGGATCAGTTCAAGCTCAGGCAGGTTTTCGCGGATCTTTTCAAGCTTTGCAGCACCAGCGTTGTTGGTGATGAGAGCTTTGGCGCCGGAGTTACCTAGTCGGTACTCCAGTGCCTCTTCGCCAAACAGGGAGAAGAGCGGAATGGAGATGCCGCCGAGCTTGTGAATTGCGATATGGGAGAAGGCTGTTTCTGGCGCTTGCGGCAACAGGATGCCAACACGATCACCGCGAGTGATGCCTTGTGAAACGAGCAGGTTGGCCAGCTGATTGCTCAGCTTTTTCAAGTCACCGAACGTGTAGGTGGTTGTTGGCCCTTCTTCTTCAGCGAAGATGAGTGCTTCGCGGGCGGCATCTTTGTCCGCCCACTTGTCACAGATATCTACGCCGATGTTGAAGAACTCCGGGATGTCCCACTGAAACTTTTCTCGGAGCTCCTCATAGGTATTCGCAGATGGCAACAACGGTTATTCCTCCTCCTCAAGCGTGAGGAGTATAACGCCTTCTTCCACCTGGTCACCTGCGTTCGCCATCACTTCTGCCACCACACCATCACGTGGTGCTTTGAGAGAGTGTTCCATCTTCATGGCTTCAGTGACGATCAGGGTATCGCCCTCAGATACCTTATCACCCGGCTTGCAGTTTACTGCACGCACGAGGCCCGGCATTGGAGAGGTGATTGCATTGCCTGATGCTGCACTGTCATCCTGCTCTGCCAGATGATCCGGCAGGTCGAAGCGCCATGTCACACCACCGGAGAACAGTGTGAGGCTGGTGTCTTCGACGAAGAAATCTGCAGAGGTGATCTGACCGGAGAAATCCACACGCATGTGGTTGTTATCTACGGAGAGGATCTGCAGATCGAAGGTCTCACCATCAACCGTCACTGTCAGGCTGCCATCATGATGACGGCTTGCAACAACCTCGGTCACTTCATCACGCCATGAGAGGTGTGCGAACTGTTTTGCAGCTGTCCAGTGACGCCAACCGGTGAGGCTTACCCATGGATCATCGTCGACCACGGCAGTCTCAGTTGCAAAGCCGAGCTCGATGAGAGCAGCCATTGCAAAAGCATACCGGGTTGGGGCTGTTGGTTTGGTGAGAGCTTCCAGCTCACGGTCGATAAGACCGGTATCCATCTCACCTTTCGCAAAGCCCTCGTGATTACACAGGCGATGCAGGAAGGTGATGTTGGTGGTGCAGCCGACAGCGTGGCTCTTTTCCAATGCCAGAGACATCTTGGCCAGAGCAGCTTCACGAGTTTCGCCGTGGCAGATCACCTTCGCGATCATTGGATCGTAGTAAGGGGTGATCGTGTCGCCTTTGCGCACACCACTATCGATGCGGGCAAACAGTTCTGGCAGCTTGAGCTCGTTCAGCGTTCCGGTTGCTGGCAGGAAGCCTGCTTCAGCATCCTCAGCGTAGATACGTGCTTCGAACGCATGTCCAAAGATCGTGAGCTCATCCTGCATCAGAGGCAGAGTGCCACCAGCTGCTACGGAAAGCTGCCAGTTGACCAGATCTTGACCAGTGATGGCCTCTGTCACAGGGTGTTCTACCTGCAAGCGGGTGTTCATTTCCATGAACCAGAAGCGATCAGAACGCAGACCATCAGAGCCATCAACGATGAACTCAACAGTGCCAGCCCCTTCATAGCCAACAGCTTGTGCTGCTTTGACGGCAGCTTCGCCCATGGCGTTGCGCATCTCTTCGGTCATGCCAGGGGCAGGGGCTTCTTCGATCACCTTCTGGTGGCGACGCTGCAAGGAGCAGTCGCGTTCGAACAGGTGAACGGCGTTGCCATGGCCATCACAGAAGACCTGAACCTCGATATGGCGAGGGGACAGGATGTACTTCTCGATGAGCACGCGCGGATCGCCAAAGCTGGACTGGCCTTCTCGCTGAGCACCTTCCAGTGCTTCGATGAAGTTTGCCGGGTCATCAACGCGGCGCATACCTTTACCGCCGCCGCCTGCGCGGGCTTTGATGAGAACCGGATAACCGATCTTTTCAGCTTCCGCTTTCAGGAACTCGCCGTCTTGGTTTTCACCATGATAGCCCGGCACAACAGGAACGCCGGATTCTTCCATCAGCTTCTTTGCAGCGTCTTTCAAGCCCATTGCGCGGATTGCGTCCGCTGGTGGGCCGATGAAGACGAGACCAGCTGCTTCGACTGCTTCCACAAACTCTGGGTTTTCTGAAAGGAAACCGTAGCCCGGATGGATCGCGTCTGCGCCGCTGGTTTTAGCTGCGGCGAGCAGCTCAGGAATGTTGAGGTAGCTTTCTGCCACTGGCGCTGGGCCGAGGCGGTAAGCTTCATCTGCCATTTGCACATGACGGGCATCGCGGTCGGCGTCTGAGTAGACGGCCACAACTTTGATGCCGAGGGCTTTTGCAGACTTTGCAACACGGCAAGCAATTTCACCGCGGTTGGCAATAAGGATTTTCTTGAACATGTCGCGGCCCCCTTACATGCGGAAGATGCCGAATGGCGTGTCTTCGATTGGTGCGTTGAGGGTTGCAGCGATGGACAGAGCCAGCACGTCGCGGGTTTTGCGCGGGTCGACAATGCCATCATCCCAGAGGCGTGCAGATGCGTAGAGTGGGTGCCCTTGCTCTTCAAACTGATCAATGATCGGCTGTTTGAAGGTTGCTTCTTCTTCCGCTGACCATGTGCCGCCTTTACGCTCAATGCCGTCACGACGCACAGTTGCCAGTACGCCAGCAGCCTGCGGGCCACCCATGACGGAGATGCGGGAGCTTGGCCATGTCCAGAGCATGCGCGGTGAGTAGGCGCGGCCACACATGCCGTAGTTGCCAGCCCCGAAGGAGCCGCCGATCAGCATGGTGATCTTTGGAACTTTGGCACATGCCACTGCGGTGACGAGCTTTGCACCGTCTTTTGCGATGCCGCCTGCTTCGTACTTCTGACCGACCATAAAGCCGGTAATGTTTTGCAGGAAGACCAGCGGGATTTTGCGCTGGCAGCACAGCTCGACGAAGTGCGCGCCTTTGAGGGCAGCTTCGGAGAACAGGATGCCGTTGTTGGCGATGATACCGACAGGCATGCCGTGGATGTGCGCAAAACCAGTAACGAGCGTGGTGCCGTAGCGGGCTTTGAACTCGTCGAAGCGGGAGCCATCTACCACACGGGCGATAACTTCGCGCACGTCGTATGGGGTTTTCAGGTCAGCCGGGACAACGCCGAGGATTTCTTCTGGGTCGTAGAGCGGATCTTCCGGCGTTTGCAGCAGAAGCTGATCCGGCTTGCGACGGTTGAGGTTCGAGACTGCCTGACGGGCCAGTGCCAGAGCATGAGCGTCGTCACGGGCCAAGTGGTCTGCCACACCGGAGAGGCGGGTGTGAACATCCCCGCCGCCCAGATCTTCAGCAGAAACCACTTCGCCCGTGGCGGCTTTCACCAGTGGAGGACCGGCGAGGAAGATGGTGCCTTGCTCTTTCACGATAATGGTCTCATCACACATGGCTGGCACGTATGCGCCGCCAGCGGTACAGGAGCCCATGACCACCGCGATTTGCGGAATGCCCTGTGCGGACATGTTGGCTTGATTGTAGAAAATACGGCCGAAGTGTTCTTTATCCGGGAACACTTCATCCTGCTGAGGCAGGTTAGCTCCGCCAGAATCTACCAAGTAAATGCATGTGAGATTGTTCTCCATGGCGATTTCTTGGGCGCGGAGGTGCTTCTTCACCGTCAGCGGATAATAAGTGCCGCCCTTAACCGTGGCATCGTTGGCAACGATCATACATTCGATGCCGTTGACCCGACCGATGCCGGTGACAATGCCAGCCGAAGGGGAGGCGTTGTCGTACATGTTATAGGCAGCAAACTGACCGACTTCCAGAAATGGAGAACCTGGATCGATCAGACGGGCAACGCGCTCGCGCGGGAGGATTTTCCCACGAGACACGTGCCGCTCGCGAGGGCCTTCGCCCCCGCCTAACAGTGCTTGCTGGCTTGCTGCGCGGACCTCATCCATCGCGGCGAGGTGCTGGGTGCGGTTGTTCTTGTAGCTTTCCGAACCCGTTGTAGCCTGAGACTTGATGGCAGCCATTATTTGGTTTCCTGGAAGAGCTCACGGCCAATCAACATGCGGCGGATTTCGGATGTGCCAGCGCCGATTTCATAGAGTTTCGCGTCACGCAGCAGGCGACCGGTTGGGTATTCGTTGATGTAACCATTTCCGCCGAGGGACTGGATTGCTTCCAATGCCAGCTTGGTTGCGTTTTCTGCAGAGTAAAGAATACAGCCAGCGGAATCCTTACGGGTGGTTTCGCCTCGATCACACGCAGCAGCAACCGCGTACACGTAGGTGCGGGAGGCATTCATCAAGGTGTACATGTCTGCGATTTTGCCCTGCATCAGCTGGAACTCACCAATCGCTTTGCCGAACTGCTTACGCTCGTGGATGTAGGGTACAACGACATCCATAGCCGCCGCCATGATGCCCAGAGGGCCACCGGAAAGCACAACACGCTCGTAGTCCAGACCGGACATCAGCACGTTTACGCCCTTGCCTTCTTCACCGAGCACGTTCTCGTAGGGGACTTCGCAGTCTTCAAAAACCAGTTCACAGGTGTTGGAACCGCGCATGCCCAATTTGTCCAGCTTCTGGGCTGTTGAGAAGCCTTTCATGTCTTTTTCGATGATGAATGCTGTCATGCCGCGCGGGCCAGCATCCGGATCGGTCTTCGCGTAAACAACCAGAGTGGAAGCGTCCGGGCCGTTTGTGATCCACATTTTGTTGCCGTTGAGCACGTAGCGGTCGTTGCGCTTTTCAGCGCGCAGTTTCATGGAAACAACGTCAGAGCCAGCGCCAGGCTCAGACATGGCCAGAGAGCCTACATGCTCACCGGAGCAGAGCTTTGGCAGGTACTTTGCTTTTTGCTCAGGCGTGCCGTGCCGATTGATCTGGTTCACGCACAGGTTGGAGTGTGCGCCGTAGGACAGGCCGACGGATGCAGAAGCGCGGGAGATTTCCTCAACTGCAACAACGTGGGCGAGGTAGCCCATGCCGGTGCCGCCGTATTCCGGGTCAGCCGTCATGCCCAGCACGCCGAGTTCGCCCATCTCTGTCCAGAGGTCATTCGGGAACTCGTTGGTCTCGTCGATCTCAGCGGCGCGCGGTGCGAGTTTGTCCTGTGCCCAACGGCGAATGGTTTCGCGCAGAGCATCAATGTCTTCACCAAGACCAAAATTCATTACGGCGTCAAACACGGCGCTTCCTCCTGCTACCGATCCAGTCAATCCACGCTCTTTGTTGAGCTTCCCAGTGGATCGCAAATTAATTAAACGAACGTTCGTTTGATTAATAGCAGGCGCTCAGTTACTATGCAATAACCCTTAGGGCGCATTTCCTGTTGCGTATTCTTTCCCGAAAACTGCTAGGCAACTCTAGGGTACGCGCTGAAACACTGCGTCTCCTATGTTGAATGATAAAGGCTCAGATCGTGGCACGAACCAAAGGCTCCGTTGGCGCAGATACGAAGACTGCAATCTACTCCGCAGCGAAAAAGCTGATTGAAGCCAAGGGCTTTGAGGCGATGACACTTCGTCAGCTCGCGGCTGAGGTGGGCGTGCAACCGGGTTCCGTCTATCGCTATGTGGAGAGTAAGGATGAACTGCTTCAGGCGCTGATGAACCAGCATATGGTGAGCCTGATTGAGAACTGGGAGAAGCTGGAAGGCAAGGGGGATGATCCAATTTCCCGTCTCAAAGCCTTTGTTGCGTTTCACATCCGCTACCACATTGAGCGCCGCGCAGATGTCGTGATTGCGAATCTGGAGCTGCGATCTCTGGGGGAGGATTATCGCGCGGATGTGGTAACCAAACGCAGCCAGTACGAAGCGAACCTGCGTAGCATCCTCTCTGATGGTGTGAAGGCTGGTGCGTTTCCCAAAGTGGATCTGGAAGTTGCTGCTTTTGCCATTATCGCCATGCTGACTGGCGTTTGCTTCTGGTATCGCCCCGACGGACGCCTTAGTATCGATGAGATTATCGAGGTGCATCAGAAACTGGTGCTACAGGGCGTTGTGGGCTAGGGGCTATTCCTGTGATTGATCTGATTAAATTAATTGCAGCTCTTGGAGCGGGTTATCTGCTGGGCAGTATCAGCACGGCTGTGCTGGTTGGGAAAGCCTATGGCAAGGATATCCGTGAGCATGGCAGCAAGTCTGCTGGACTGACCAACACACTTCGTGTTCTGGGAAAACCTGCTGCTTTGGTTGTTCTTTTCGGAGATATCCTGAAAGGCATCGTTGCCTGTTTGGTTGGCCTGTACCTTGGCGTTTATGCAGGTTCTGGTGTTGCGGTGGACAGTGTGAGCATGTTGCTTGCCGGGGCTGGTGCTATTGTTGGTCACAACTGGCCTGTGTTTTTCGGCTTCAGAGGCGGCAAAGGTGTGCTGACGGCTGCCGCTGTGCTGTTCATGCTGGATCCGATTATTGCCGCAAGCTGTCTGGGTTCTTTTGTGCTCATCGTTGCTGCGACCCGCTATGTTTCTCTGGGTTCCATCTGCGCCGCGCTGCTGTTCGTAGCGCTTTCCTTCATCCCGATGTTTGGTCACACAATCTACTTCCAGATCTTCGCACTAGCGATGGCCTCCATGGTGGTTGCCAAGCACCGCGCGAATATCGGCAGATTGCTCTCCGGTACTGAGAATAAGCTGAGCTTCTGAAGCCAGATACGCTCACCGAAGCGGGACCATCCGGTTCTTAATCGGAGAAGCTTTCACAATTGAGGTGTTGGTCATTGCTTTTTCGTGGAGAGGGTCGAGCAGGTCGTCGAGTTCGCTGACGTCTTTTAGGTAGATGCGGGTGACGAAGCAGTCTTCTCCGGTGACTTTATCGCAGGAGGTAAAGCGGGGCTCGTTGAGGATGAGCTGTTCCACCACATGCAGATTGCCCGGGCTTGGTTTGACGCGCACGATTGCTTCCAAAATGTAGCCAAGCGCCTTTGGGTTTATCTCTACCGTAAAGCCTGTGATGATGCCGTCTTGTTCCAGCTTGCGGACGCGCTCTGTTGTGCTGGGGGCGGAGAGGCCGATGCGACTGGCCAGTTCGCTGATGGATATGCGGGCATCACGCTCCAGAATCTCGAGGATTTTGCAGGCAGTTTCGTCTAGCTGTTTAATCTCCTTAGGCACTTTTGTTCTCTCGCTTTAAAATGTGAAGGCATTTCGTGCAATTTGCCTTTCATTCTCTATATAGCAGAAAGCCGTTGCTGGCTATTTTTTCAGTCATGACGATTGGAGGTTCTCATGCAGACAGATCTTTTAGCGCTTCAACACATCTCAGCATTCTCCCATGGAGAGGAGGGTGGCAACCCTGCTGGTGTTCTTGTGGGGGAGGCGATGCTTCCAGATGCGCAGATGCAGTCTATTGCGGCTGATCTCGGTTATTCTGAGACCGTGTTTGCGGTGCCTCTTGCTGATAAAGATGGGTATCGGGTGCGGTATTTTTCGCCAGAAAATGAAGTGCCGTTTTGCGGGCATGCAACGATTGCATTGGGTGCGGTACTGGCTCAGCAACATGGCCGAAAAACGCATCAGCTTGAACTGAATGAAACCGTCATCTCCGTTGAGAGCTGGCAGGAGAATGGGCAGCTGAAAGCCGCTTTGCAATCTCCGCTGACCAAGAGTGCGGGCTTGGAAGATGAGGTAAAAGCTGAGCTACTTGGGCTGCTTGGTTTGAGCGAAAGTGATCTGGACCGTCGGATACCGCCAGCTCGCATTCACGGCGGTGCAAACCATCTGGTGCTCGCTTTGAGTGACAGGGCCAAGCTGGCTGGGATGGCCTATGATCTAGAAGTCATGAAGCAGTTCATGCTTGGGCAGGGCTTGGTGACGATCATGCTGGTTCATGTTCGTGGACCGCAAGAGTTTGATGTGCGCAATGCGTTTGCCTCAGCCGGTGTGTTTGAAGACCCTGCCACGGGGGCAGCTGCTGCGGCGTTTTCCGGTTATCTGCGAGATATTGGCTGGGCTCATGGTGGTGAAATCCACATTGTGCAGGGTGAGGATATGGGATCAAAGTCTCTCATTACTGCTCATATCCCAGCTGAAGCAGGTTCCTCCATTCGCATTTCCGGCAGTGCGCGCCAGATGTGCTGATACTGCCTTTTGATGAGCTGATATTTTGGCCCGAGGCAGATCTGTCTCGGGCTTCTTACTGAAAAGAAGAAGAACATGGTGCTGGTTAAACAGTGGATTTATGAGGTGCGGCCGGAAGCGGATGTATCTCCTGCGAACTATCGGTATGAGGAAGTAGAGCAAGACCTTACGCCTGTGCGGGGTGAGGTTGTGGTTGAAGGAGTGTATTGGTCCGTCGACCCATATATGCGTATTCAGCAAAGCTCCAAAGACACCTGGGAAGCGCCGCATCCAACTGGAGAGGTGCAAGGCGCAGCTGTTGTTGGCCGGGTCACCCGTGTGGGAGAGGGGGTTACGGCTCTCAAAGTGGGTGATTGGGTTGAAACCTATATGGGCTGGAGCAGTGCAGGACTTCGGGCCGTTGCAGACTGCCGCTTGCTGAATGCTGATGAGGTTTCGCCTTCAACAGCGTTGCATGTGCTTGGTATGCCGGGGCGGATTGCTTATTTCGGTTTGCTGGAAGCTGGAAAGCCAAGACCGGGTGAAACTCTGGTAGTGAGCGGTGCTGCGGGTGCGGTTGGTTCCATTGTTGGCCAGATCGGCAAGTTGGCTGGGCTGCGGGTGATTGGTGTGGTTGGCTCTGATGAGAAAGCGCGCTGGATTACCGAAGAACTTGGTTTTGATGCGGCCATCAATTATCGGCAGGTGACTGATGTTGAGGGCATGAAGCAGGCCTTTGCGGAACATGCTCCGGATGGTGTCGATATCTACTACGACAACACGGGCGGCGTTACGACAGACGCCTTCATCGAGAGCATGAACCTGCGGGCGCGTATCATCATTTGCGGTCAGATTAGTCAGTATCAGTCTGGTCTGGAGGTGCCTAATATGGGGCCACGCTTGCTGCATCACTTCCTTTACAAACGCGCGACTATGACTGGAGTTTTGGCACGGGATTACACTGCCCGCATGGATGAAATGCTGAAAGTGATGGGGCCGTGGGTGCGGGACGGCAAGATCAGGTACAACGAGACCGTGATTGATGGCTTTGAGAAATTGCCAGAGGCGCTGTGTGGTCTGTTCACTGGTGCCAATACCGGCAAGATGATTGTGAAAGCCTGAGGCTGGTGTTTCGCGCTAAACGAGTGAGAAGCTGATCTCTGCGTTGAGCGTGTTGGACACTGTGCAAATTTCTTTGGCAGCTTTGAGCATGGCTTCTGCTTTCTCGCGGTCCTCAAACTCCGGGAGAGCAAACTCCAGATGGAAGCTGCCAAAGCGGTGGGGCAATGTGGATGCCTTTTCCGCGTTTACAGTGATGTAGACATTGCCAAGCGCTACCTTTTGCTGCTTGGCTACCATTTCCAAAGAGATTGCCATACACGACCCAAGGGCGGACATGATCAGGTCTGATGGAGCGGAGAACTCATCGGAGTCTCCCAGACCTGCTGAGTACTGATGTCCGAACTCGTTAGTCACCCAGAACTGGCCGTACTCATGAGACGCAACGGTGAGGGGGCCATAGGACTTGGGTTTCATTCTGATTGGCATATCGACTTCTCAGGTACATTTCCGGGTGGTGTGTTGTTTGGCTATGTATATGGCCAGTGGAGGCTCCAGGTAAATATCTGTGGTTGGCAGAAAGTGCGTCGGCGTTCACTCGTTGGTTATTGGCAATGGCCTATTGATGAATGCTGAGAGTGGGATGCATGCTGCCATGGGGTGCTGTGTACCTGAGAGTTTTGTGGTGGTTGAGCACGTTGGGCAAATGAGATGATGGCACAAACCGAAAAAGAGAACCTGCTTGCGCTTCTGATCGAGGATGATCTGGATCTGGCGGGCACGATTTCTGATGTGCTGAAGATGCACGGCATCAGCTGTGATCACGCTTACAACGGCGAGGCGGGGCTCGAGTTTGCTCGGGAAGGATATTTTGACGTCATCATCCTTGATCTGACATTGCCGAAGATGGATGGGCTGACTGTTTGCGAGACCTTGCGCAGTGAAGGGATTGATCGACCGGTGCTGATGCTGACGGCGCGGGATGAGCTTTCCGACAAGCTGGCCGGGTTTGAGGCCGGGACGGATGACTATCTTGTCAAGCCTTTCGCCTTTGAAGAACTTGTGGTGCGGATACGGGCGTTGTCGGGACGGCGAAGTGCGCAGTCGAAGTTGTTTGAGCTTGCGGATCTGCAGGTGGATTTTGCGCGCAACATCGCCAAGCGTGGGGATCGAGTGCTGCGTTTGTCGCCAACGGCCTGGAAGATCCTGAGTGTTCTGGTCAAGCACAGTCCGGCCTCCGTGAGCCGGGAGCAGTTAGAGCGGGCGTTGTGGGGTGATGAACCGCCAGAAAGTAACAGCCTGAATGTGCATCTCTACAAACTCCGCCAGCAACTTCAGCAACCCGATGAGGTTGAGGTGATCTATCGCGATGCCAATGGGGGATACAGTCTTCGGGAGAAAGTGGATGGCGAGTAAGGCAGCCGTTGGGGTGCGCGGACGCAGCATCTTTCGTGAGCTTGGCATCACGTTCTTCATCAGCGTCATTCTGTTGCTGCTGCTTTATACGTTTTTGTTGCCGATATTCTTCATCGCCGGCTCTGATGAGAGCATCATTTACATGATGGATGATCTGGGGCGGTCCTATGAGGAAGCCGCACAGGTTGATCCGAATGCTCCATTGCCTGAGACTTATCTGATCCGAAGTGCATTTTCTTTGGAGACATTACCGCCGGACATGGCGCGGCACTTTAAGGATGAGGTTCTGGAGCCGCTGGAGCTGTATTTTGATGAGGAAGATCAGGAGTGTGATGCGGAGGGCAACTGCAAGTCGACGTATTACCTCTATCTCTACATCTATCCACTTGAAGATGGGCGGAATCTCTACATCACGCTTGAGAGCACGGAGGAGTATGTTGAAGGCTCCGAAGAGGATCAGGTTGTCATCATAGCTTTCGCGATTGTTGGGTTCATCAACCTGCTGGCGACCTTTGTGTGTGCCCGCATTCTTTCCAAGCGCCTGATCAAGCCCATCGCAGCGCTCGAGAACTGGGCGCAGTCTCTGGATAGCGAAAATGCGGGTGAAGCGCCGCCGGACTTCCGGTATCGGGAGCTAAACAATCTTGCTGTGAAGCTCTCCCGTACAGTGGCGCGGATCTCGGAGTTTGTGGAGCGGGAGCAGACGTTCCTGCGTTACGCGAGCCATGAGCTGCGGACGCCGATCACGGTGATTGCCGGCAACATCTCGCTGCTGAAGAGCCGGGAGAGTGATCCGGAGGATGCCGTGCCGGTAGAGCGCATTCAGCGGGCGAACCTTAACATGCGGATCATTGTTGAGACGTTGTTGTGGTTGGGGCGGGAGAGTTCTGCGCCTCCGCTTGTGGAGAAGCTTGTGCCTGCGAAGCTGATCATGGGCTGCATTGAGGAGCTGGATTATCTGAAGGGCAACAAGCCACTGACGGAGCATCTGGATCTGAGTGAGGATGAAGCTGAGCTTCCGAAGGCACCGCTGCTTATTCTGTTTGGCAACCTGATCCGAAATGCGTTCCAGCATGCCCAAAAAGGTGAGATCAAGATCAGCTATCGTGATGGTGTGTTCATGATCGAAAATCCGGTTGCCACCGGCAAGAAAGAAGGAGCTGCCTCGATCTATGAAGAGAGCTTTGGCTTCGGGCTTTCCTTGTGTGAACGCATTGCCCGGCGGATGGGGTGGGAGTTCACTCTGGAAGAGCGGGACAATGCGATTGTGACGCGACTGGTGTTGAAAGAGACGCGCAAGCCTTAAGTGATAATGAGCGGCAGTTGTTCGCTAAGTAGCGTACGTATTTGTTTGTATTCATCATGAATATCTGAGTTTTTTCAGAGGCATTCCTGGAGTGTTATCGGTGCGATTTGCTTTTCGTATCGGTGCCTGAAGAAAATATTATCTCAATTTGTTGCTATCTGGAATTTTTACTATTTAATTTACGTAGAGACAGAAAGGGTGTTTATTCGATTCGGGTGGGCTTATGCAGGGTGTGCATGATGAGATGGTGAGGAAGCTCTACGCCAATATCGCTCTTGGAGAGGATATCGGTCAGGCTTTTGCACCAATGGCATCCTCCTTTCGTGAAACCTTGCTCTGCTACAAGATCGTTTCTCTCAACTCGCTCCAATATCACCACATGGCCTTGCACAATACAGAGGAGGACATGGCGGCGAAGATTGTTGCCGCTGGGCAGAGCAACCCACTTCCGCGCTTTGCCAAGTTCGCGCCTATGAATGGCTTGATCCATACTGAGGACTTCATCAGCCCGGATGAAATCCGTGATACGGATTTCTTTGATCTCGTATTCAGCGACTACGGCACGTTTGACCGTGTTCGAGCCTTTCTGATCCATCGCAATGGTATGGATACGGCCATGGTTTCAGTTGCCGTTCAGTCCGACTTTGACGGTTCTGATGCTATGCAGCTTGATAAGACCCTCGATACGGTACGACCTCATTTCCAAAGTGCATTTTCGGTGGCGTTGCATTTGGAGCAACGGCGGGGGCTGACGGATGCTTATACGTTCTGGCTGGATCGCATTCCCAGCGCTGCCTTTATTCTGGATCAGGGCATGCATGTTGCCTTTGCGAACAAGCAGGCTGAAGTGTTCTTTGGAAGTAACGAAAGCTTTTTCATTGACCGACGTGGTGAGGTTTCCTCCCGCCACAATGGGCATCGCAAGTTGTTTGAGGATGCTGTTACCAAATGCCGGGTGACGAGCAAGCCGTTGGGACCTTTGATTTTGGACGGGGAAGCTGCACCCAATCCATTCTTTGTGGTGATGCCTATCGACGTGTTGGCTGAAACACCCGCTTATCTGGCACCGTTTGTGCGTGGGCTGCAGCCATTACTTTGCATGATTATGGATCCGGGTGATCGACCATTGGCAGAGCTGGAGAACCTCCAACATTACTTTGGCATCTCAAAGCGAGAGGCGGAGTTGCTGCAGCATCTGGTGCACGGCGCTTCTATGGGAGAAACCTCGCATGCGCTGGATATAAGCTACAATACCGCCCGCAATCATATGGCGCGCATTGCCGATAAGGTCTCCGTAAACTCACAAAGTGAGTTGGTGCGCCTTGCGAGCGATCTGGCAGCGAGAGTGCCGCGATAGAGGGTGAGATGAGCGTTGCTGAAGACCTGATCGGGAGAATGTACTCCAGTGTGATACTGGGGCAGGATCTTGGGCAGGCTTTTGAGGGTCTTGCTGCAGCAAACCGTGATGTTTTGTTTGGTGTTCAGGTGCAGTGTTATCTGAACAATGACTACTATTACATGTCCTTTCAAAATGCTGAGGAAGGGATGGCGCAAGACATGGATGAGGCCGGGAGCTGCAATCCGTTTCCGCCGCTGGCTGCGATTATCCCGTTTCAGTCTGTTCTTTACAGCGAGCGCTATATTGCGCCGGAAATGGTCAAACGCTCAGAGTTTTATGAGCGAGTTTTGAGCAAGCGAAACACGTTTGATCGCTCCCGTGGCTTTCTGATGCATCGGAAGGATGGCGATGCGGCGATTGTCGCGTTTACAATGCCGGATGATTTTGTCGGCAAAGAAGACCTGTTCCTTTGCGATACATTGGAGCGCATTCGGCCTCATTTTCAGCGGGCATTCTCTCTGGCTCTTGAGTTGAGGCAGCGAGAGCAGAAGGCTTATCTTGGTGCACATTGGCTTGAACGCATTCCCAGTGCGGCGATGGTTCTTGATCGCGGCTTGCATGTTGCTGTTGCCAATGCTGAGGCTGAACGGATGTTTCGCTCCTCAGATTTGATAGACGTGGATTGCCGTGGTGAGCTTTCCACCCGCTCTCATAGCCAACGTAAATTGCTGGAAGATACGGCGGCAAATGTTCGGCTAAATAAGAGGCCTATAGGGCCTTTGGCCTTGCACGGGGAGTTTATGCCGGGCGCGCTTTTTGCGATGACACCCATTCGGGTGTTGGAGCGCTCGCCTGCTTATCTTGATTGTTTTGTTCCTGCGGATGAGGCGGTGCTTGCGATTGTCATCGATCCGTCCAGTTTGTCCGTTGCACCCGTGACTTATCTGCAGGAGTGTATGGATGTTTCTAAACGAGAAGCGGAGTTGATCCAGAACCTTGTGGTTGGTTTGTCGGTTCGTGAAACAGCCGACAAAATGCAGATCAGCTACAACACCGCCCGCAACCATCTGGCCCGTATTACCGACCGGGTATCCTTAGGCTCGCAAAGTGAACTGGTGCGTTTGGCCAGTGACCTTTCAGCGAGAATACCTCGCTAGAATGACTGTTTTGTTGGCGCAGATCAGCCAGCACTTTCTGGAGAAATCCGTTGCAGAACCTGCAAGATACTCTTGTGAAACGTATGTATGCCTGTGCGGCCCTTGGAGAGGATATCTTCAGTGCGCTTGAACCGATGGCGCACACGTATCCGGAGGTGTTGTTTGGCGTGCAGGCCCAGTGCTTTCGCAAGCTGAAAACGCATCATCTTGCTTTTTGGAACTGCGATGATGGCTTTGAGCTGGACATGCGGGATGGGGAGAGTATGAACCCGTTTCCAGCTCTCATGGATGCTGCTGCTTTTGATGAAGTGATTTACAGCGAGCGCTTCATTAGTCCTGATCAAGTCAAACGCTCTGAGTTCTATGAGCGTGTTCTTTCCAGACAGAACAAGTGTGATCGTTCACGTGGCATTATCCTGCACCGGAATGGAACCGATGGTGCTGTCATCACGGCGACAATGCCAGAGAAGTTTGTGGGGCAGGAGGATGATGAACTTTGCTCGATATTGGAGTTTATCAGGCCGCGCTTTCAGTCCGCTTTTGCCCTTGGGTTGGAGTTGGAGCGGCGGCGGTTTGAGTGTGATGATCAGTTGTTTTGGCTGGAGCGCATACCGAGTGCTGCTTTCGTGCTGGACCATGGCCTGCATGTAGCGCTTGCAAACCAGCGGGGAGAAGCTGTGCTGCGTAAAGGAGAAAGACTGCTTGTTGACCGTAGTGTCTCCCTTTCAAGCAAGTGTCATTCTCATCGTGCGCATATTGAGCGTTCTGTTCACATGGCACGCGCAACACAGATGCCTCAGGTTCCTTGTGTGCTTCAGAGTGAAGAGCGAGCTTCAATGATTTTTGCCGCAGTTCCGCTTGAAACTTTAATGGCGACACAGCCCTATCTTGATTGTTTTCTCGGTGAATATCAGCCAGTCCTTTGCATTCTCATTGATCCGGCAGATCTTCCGGTGACTGACGTTCAGATGCTGCAGAGCTATCTAAGCATTTCACTGCGAGAAGCTGAGTTGGTGCAATGTCTTGTGGGTGGGCTGTCAATGCGCGAGACAGCTGACAAAATGCAGATTAGTTATAACACTGCGCGTAATCATCTGGCACGAATAACTGAGAAGGTTGGCTTTGTCTCGCAAAGTGAACTTGTTCGGTTTGCCAGTGATCTTGCCGCGCGTATCCCTTCCTGATTGCCTTTCCAAAAGGTTTTAGCGATGCACAATCGAATTTATGTTTTCGGGGCTTCCTGCTCCGGGTCAACCACGCTTGGGCGTGGCTTGTCACAAGCCCTTTCCATTCCTCATGCGGATTCAGATGATTACTTCTGGGAGCAAACAGATCCACCGTTTTCCATTAAGCGGCCTGAGGAAGAGCGGGTGAGGCTTATGGCGCCAGTTCTGGGAGACGGTAGCTGGGTGTTGACTGGTGCCTGTGAGAACTGGGCCAGAGATTTTATTGCGGATGCGACCCTGATTGTTTTTCTCAGCTTGCCGCAAGAGTTGCGGTTGCAGCGCCTGAAGCAGCGCGAGCAGGAGCGTTTTGGAGACCGCATTCTGGAAGGTGGTGACATGTTTGAGATCCATGAAGCCTTCTTTAAATGGGCATCTCAATATGAAGATCCCGAGTTCACTGGTAGAAGCCGGCATCGGCATGAGGCGTGGATGAAAAGCTGCGGTAAGCCCGCTTTGCGATTGGATGGACGGCTTACACGAGAGGAACTGGTCACTCAAGTGCTGCGAATATCTGCATGAGCCTTGCACAATCAATGATTTATAAGAATTCGATGTAGAACTAGAGTTAGTGTTCTAAATATTAGCTTGTGTTGTTTTGCTAAAATAGAACCTGACGTAAAGGAGGTGCTTGAAATTAAAGAATAGATCTATCTGTGTGCTCAATATGAATATTACATATGTTTTATTGTGCTTTGTCGATTCTCTAGTTTATATAATTTTGAATTAAATTTTGGGAGAATTGCGATGAAGTATTTTTTAGTCTTCGTGTTTGTGATGTTCTCATTCAGTGTAAATGCGGACATTATTCGGAAGCAGGTTGCAGCCAATCGCACTGCAAAACTCAACGTTTATAGCTATTACGTTCCTGAAACCTGCGGCTCCGCTGAGCTGCCTAAGGTCTCTTTCGTCAAAAAGCCGGAGCATGGTGTTGTACGTTTTGTGCAATCCCGCTCTGCGCTGCCAAGTTCTGCAGGTAAGTGCGCGGGCAAGGTGACGAACGATCTGATCATGTACTACTCGCCGGACAAGGACTTTCGCGGCACAGACAAAGTGGTGACGAAGTTTCGGATGTACACGTCAGGTCGCGTGATCTCCGGCGGAAATACCTATGAGATTGAGATCAAGTAAAAGCTCGCAGGCTCCATCGCATAAGAGGTTTAGCTGAAAATGCTGAGCCTCTTTTTTTATGTGCGGATGACGGCGCTGTCCTTCGTGTCTCTGTGATTTGGCTGAAGCAGATTTGGTGATCATATGCTGTTTGTGGGGTTTGCTGGTGTGCGTCTGGCCGGTTCCGGCAGATGGAATTGAGATTGGGTGGTGTCGGGTTAAAACTGGCAGTATCCCCTCAAATGCAAGGTGATTTGAGTGAAAATCTCAATTGTGGTCGCTTTGCTGGCAATTATATTGTCGCTTGGCTGCGGGTTTCCTTTCACGTCGTCGTGATCTGGGTGCTTATTGTTGACATGAGCTCAGCAATGCCTATGAGTTGATTGTTGAATTTTCGCGGTGGTCCGGTCGGGGAGGGCTGTACTACTGCTGCTGCTTAAAAAACCGGAATAAGAGCATCGCCAAGCTCACACCGGTTGGGGGAGAATATTATGCGTCTGTTTTCATACAAAAACAGAAAGGTTCATCTTGGGCCGTATCCTTCTGAACGACTGAAGCGGACGCACGAGGCTGTTGATCTGGGACGTGTGCCCCGTGTGCAGCCGACGATTTACTCTCAAGCAGAAAATCCCGAGATCCTGAGTAACTCGATGGCGTCGTTCAGCGCGATCATGGATGCGATCCGTGATGGCGCGCACAATGCAAAGCTCTCTGAGATTCCTGATGATCCGCAGGAGCGGGCCAATCATCTGAAGGCCGCGGGTTACTTCTTTGATGCGACCATGATGGGGACCTGTGATCTGGTTCCTGAGCACTTCCTTGATCAGCCATTGCGCAATCCAGATCTGGATAAGCTTGCGAAAGATCTGCAGACATTCCAACCGAAGACACTGGCTGCCGGTATCGACGTGACCATGGCAGATGTGCGTGATAGTGCAGCTGCCACGCCCGGACCTGTCACGCACCATGGATCTGCGCTTGTTGTGTTGATGGAACATCCACGTGCGCCAAGAGCCGATGAACCGGGCGGGGACTGGATCACCGGCACCTGCGAGCAGCGCTCTGCCATTCGGGCAGCGGAAGTGGCCGTGGTGCTGGCCAACTATCTGCGCCTGCTGGGTGTGGAAGCGCGTGCGCACACCACCAGCAGTGCGGATGTGGATCTGAACCGGCTTGCTGTTTCAGCAGGTCTCGTTGAGGTGGTGGAGAAGGATGGGGAGACGGTTGTCTCCAATCCGTATGTTGGCCGCGAGTTCACTCTGGCCTCCGTCACCACGACGCTGGCGCTGACGCCGGACAAGCCGCTTGCACCTCGCAACCTGGCGGATATCTGGAGTTCTCACGGCCCTGCCTGGCAGCTGGGTATGGGGACGTTTAAAAACGCCTTCAACCGTAAGCCTTTTGAAAACCGTGACTATCATATGGGGGCGTTTCCGTTTGAGCGGATCAAGCGGGTTGAAGAGACGACGACTTTTATTGATGAACCGCGCGTGCCTCGCGTTCCCAAGCGCACCGACATGTTCGCGCGTGCGCTGTTTGGCGATATGGGCAAACCGTTGCAGGAGGCTGCCAAAAACGGCGGCTATCTGGCAAAGAACCCGATGGGATACTGCGCTCGCCGCGCCCTTGCCGCGCTGATCCTGCTGCAGGATGGTGATACTGCGCTGGAGGTCTCATCAAGCGCGATGGATCCGGATAAAAATGCAGCCAACGTGAAGTCAGCGCTGTATTTCCTCGGCGCGGATGCCGTTGGTCTGTCCCGCTGCCCGGACTACGCCTATTACTCCCACGACGCGCGCGGCGAGCCGATTACGCCGTATCATAAGAATGCGATCTCCATTCTGGTGGATCAGGGCCATGAGACGATGGAGGGGGCCAGCGGAGATGACTGGATCTCTGGCGCCCAGTCCATGCGCGCCTATCTGCGTACTTCCATCATCGGTGGTATCGTGGCTGAGCAGATCCGCCGTCTTGGTTATCCGGCGCGGTGTCACTCCGTCGTGGACGGTGAAGTGCTCCAACCACCGCTGTTGTTGCTCTCTGGACTTGGTGAAGTGAGCCGCATTGGTGAGGTTATTCTGAACCCGTATCTCGGCCCGCGTCTCAAGTCCGGCGTCGTGACCACCGATATGCCGTTTACCTACGACAAGCCCATCGACTTCGGTCTGCAGCGGTTCTGCGAAAGCTGTAACAAGTGCGCCCGCGAGTGTCCATCAGGCGCAATCACTGCCGGGCCGAAACGTATGTTCAACGGTTATGAGATCTGGAAGTCAGACTCCGAGAAATGCGCCCGCTACCGTGTGTCTCAGCCTGCTGGCTCCTTGTGTGGCCGCTGCATGAAAACCTGCCCTTGGAACCTTGAGGGGCTGTTTAGCGAAGCCCCGTTCCGCTGGACGGCTATGAAGATGCCTTCTTCGGCCAGGATGCTGGCCAAACTTGATGACAAGCTGGGGAACGGTTCCATCAATCCCGTCAAGAAATGGTGGTGGGATCTGGTTGCCAGCGGTGAAGGGAACTACGTGATCGCGGAGGAGACCAACGCGCGTGAGTTGCAGCTTGACCTCGATCTGAAGTACGAAGACCAGACCCTCGCTGTGTACCCGGCCAACCTCGCGCCGCATCCGTGGCCGTTCCCGTTCATGATGGACCGTGAAGCGGGCATCAAGGCTTATCAGGGCATGATTTCTGCGGAAGAGTACAGGGCTCGTCTCGCTTCCGGGTCTAACGATCTTGCTCCTGTGTACGAGGTGAGTGCAAGCTCCTCGCCTGTTCTGGCTGTGCGCCTATCCAAAGTGAATGCGGAAGCTGAAGGCGTGTCGCGTTACGAGTTCACATTGGATGATGGTTCTCCGCTTCCTGTATTTGAGGCGGGTGCCCATATTGATGTGGTTGTTGCACCTGAGTTCCTGCGCCAATACTCGCTGGCGGGTGATCCGGCAGACAACAGCAAGTATGTTATTGGCGTTTTGGAAGAAAAAGAAGGGCGCGGTGGTTCTGCACTGATGCACCGGATCTTCCACGAAGGGCGCCGCGTCTTCATTTCCAAGCCGATCAACCATTTCCCTTTGCATGAAGATGCCAAGAAGACGCTCTTGTTTGGTGGTGGGATCGGGGTGACGCCGATGATCGCCATGGCGCACCGGCTACATGCGCTTGGCAAACCTTTTGAGCTGCATTACTGCTTCCGTCATCGCCACAAAGCGGGTTTCATCGAAGAAATCCAGAATACGCAGTGGGCAGATAAAGCCTTCATTCATTGTTCCAGCGAAGGCACGCGGGCTGATCTGAAGTCTATTCTTGCCGGCTATGAGGATGGCTATCATGTCTATACGTGTGGCCCTGATGTCTTCATGGATGGTGTGTTGGATACAGCTGCTGCTAATGGCTGGTCAGAAGAAAGCCTGCACAAAGAGTACTTCTCCGTTCCGGATCAGGGCGACTATGTGAACACCAGCTTCTTTGTGAAACTGGCCTCAACGGGTGAACGCATTGAGATCCCGGAGGACAAAAGCGCAGCGGATGTGCTGAATGAGAAGGGTATCTCTGTTCCAACCAAGTGCTCAGACGGTATCTGTGGCGTCTGCACCGCAAAATACAAAGGTGCCGATGTTGAGCACCGTGACTTTGTACTGAGCGGAAAAGAGAAAGAAGACACGCTGGTTCTATGCTGCTCACGTGCAAAAGATGCAGGCGCAGAGCTTCTGCTTGAGCTTTAAGTGAAAAATACGCAGTGTTTTCTTTTCAGTTTCAGGGCGGAGATACCAGTTTCCGCCTTGATGGAGTTGGAAGTAGTTTCTATCTTAAATCTGGATCTTGCGTTTTCTGCGCAGGGCGACACTCTGGCGTGCCTTCAATGATCTTTCCAAAATCTTCGATTTTTCCGTTTTGGAACCACAATAAATACTACTAGAATTTTGCCAGTTGGCTTTTCTGCCGGGATTACTCTCAACCTTCTCAGGCTTTTTCCTCACGCGTTTTGCGAGCAAGGGGACATCTCGGCACTGGAATAGGATCATCAGAATGACAATGAACAGACGGAGTGTGCTGAAAATGGCGGTTGGAAGCTTAACCTTCGCTGCTGGTGCTGGAGCGGTGCAGGCTCAGTTCAAAACAGCGCATGATCTTTCTGAGAAACTGGAACTTGGCGTGAAGTCGGGACTTTTGACCGATTTGCATGGTGTGATGATTGCCCATGGCGACAAGGTTGTGTTTGAGCACTTTTTTGAAGGGCGGGATTTTGCCTGGGCAGATGATCTGGGCACTGTGAAGTTTGAGCGTGACACGCTGCATGATCTGCGCTCTGTAACCAAAAGCATCACCAGCTTGCTCTATGGCATTGCCTTGGGGATGGGCAAGGTGCCATCGCCAGATACGCCTTTGCTCGACGCTTTTCCAGACTATGTGGATCTGAAAGAAGACCCGCAGCGTGCGGCCTGGACCATCAGCAATGCGCTGAACATGACGATGGGTACTGAGTGGAACGAAGATTTGCCGTACTCTGACCCACGCAACAGTGAGATCATGATGGAGAATGCTCCAGATAGATATCGCTTTATTCTGGATCGCCCGATCATCGAGCAGCCGGGCGTGCGTTGGCATTATAATGGTGGTTGCACTGCTTTGTTGGGGCAATTGATTTCTACGGGAACAGGGCAGGATCTTGAAGAGTTTGCCAAAGAGCAGCTGTTCGCACCTCTCGGCATTTCGCAGTTCCAATGGATGCGTGGCTCGGATGGGGTTCCTTCTCCAGCTTCCGGCCTAAGATTGACGGCAGAAGGATTGACCCGCATTGGTCAGATGGTTGCTGCTGGTGGGCGATGGAATGAGCGACAGATTGTTCCTCAAGAATGGCTTGAGACTTATATGGCGCCGCAGGTGAGAACTGCGTTTGGTTCGCACTACAGCAATTCCTGGTATTGGCAGGAGCATTTCGTACCAGCGGCCAATCGTGCTTTTCCTGTCATCTCAGGTGCTGGGAATGGTGGGCAACGACTTTTTGTGGTGCCGGCTCTTGATATTGTCGTCACTGTTTTTTGTGGGGCGTACAATCGCCCAGATCAGTGGATCACGCCGCTTCTCGTCCTTGATCGTATGGCGCTTCCCAATCTGGAAAAGCTCTAGCTCTCTAAAACCCGGTAACTGATGGTGTTGCCGGGTTCTTCTTTTGGCCAATTCCTCTCGATATAACACTGTTATATTTTAATTGAGTCGTTATGGGAGAGGATCATGGCAAAGGTACTTTATGAGAAAGACGGTCGGATTGCGCGCATTACATTAAACCGACCTGATGTGATGAATGCCATTGATATGGATATTCCGCATGAGTTGGCTGCCTGTGTGACACGAGCCAATGCAGATGACGGTGTTCATGTGATCGTGCTGGGAGGAAACGGCCCGGCGTTTTGTGCAGGTTATGATCTGACGGCTTATGCCGAAACCGAAGGCTGCAACCCGGGTGTTCAAGAAATGCCATGGGATCCGATGAAGGACTATGCCTTCATGAAGCAGAACACGGACCTGTTCATGTCATTATGGCGCAGTTACCGGCCTGTTATTGCTAAGGTGCATGGCCATGCCGTTGCTGGCGGTTCAGATATTGCTCTTTGCTCAGATATGATTGTGATGTCGGAAGATGCTCACATCGGCTACATGCCCGTGCGTGTTTGGGGCTGTCCAACGACTGCAATGTGGGTATACCGGCTTGGTGCTGAACGTGCGAAGCGTATGCTGCTAACAGGTGACAAGATTGATGGCCGTGAGGCTGAGCGCATTGGACTGGTTCAAAAGGCAGTGCCAGCTGATCAGCTTGATGCGGAAGTTGAAAGACTGGCCGAGCGTATGGCAGGCATTCCAGTAAACCAGTTGATGATGCAAAAACTCATGATCAATCAGGCGATCGAGTCCATGGGGCTTTACCAGACACAAATGATTGCCACGCTGTTTGATGGTATTACTCGACATAGCCCGGAAGGGATGAACTTCAAGAAACGAGCTGAAGATGTCTCCTGGAAGCAGGCTGTTCGTGAGCGTGATCAAGGTACTTTTGACTGGACCGCAAACAGACCGATAAATGCTCCTCTATAATGTAAGTGACTATGGCCAACTTAAATCATCAGGAAGATGCAGAAGCTGAGGCACGGCAGAAGCGGGCTGAGCATTTGCGTGAAGCTCGCCGTTCCCTCATTGTCGAAGCTGCCCGCGACGTGTTTTCACAAGACGGGCTTGATGGAGCATCAATGCGGTCCATCGCCCGCGCTGCGGGTTGTACGACAGGAGCCATCTATCCTTACTTTCACGGCAAAGAAGAGCTCTATTGTGCTGTCCTGCAAGAAACACTTGAACAGCTTCATCATGCGGTAACCGAAGCAATCGAGGGTGCTGCCTCTTCGGCGCAGTCTGCCTCTGCCGGAGTACTTGCGTTCTTTGACTTTTATGACAGTCGCCCAGATGACCTTGCGCTTGGCCTATATCTGTTCAACGGTCTCAAGCCGGTTGGTCTGGGCCGTGAGCTTGATGCTGTGCTCAATCGCCAGGTCGGTGCAACCGTTCGTGTGATTGAATGCAGTGCGGCGGCTGAGTTTGGTGATCGAGCAAAGGAATGGACTGCAGGCTCTATTGCTCATTGTATGGGCCTGCTGGTTATGGGACATACAGGACGCCTGTCGCATTGGCAGTTTGAGGGGCGTTACCTCTTGGAGCAGTTTCTGCGTAAGTGATGATGTTAGCTTTCGGTATTCTTCCTTTCGTAGTTTTAGCTGCTGACAGTCATTTGCCGTTTCTTTTAGATGCATGATCCCTCGTTGGCTTGGCCTTGGCATCAGGGATCTGCCTGCATTGCATACCTCTCCCACTTCGTGGTGAGATGGTGCTTTTCTTTCTTCAATTATCAAAGAACCCGGACTTGTCCGTCTGCGGTGTTGCATGGTTAG
>NC_016642.1:4994571-5357071 GCF_000236645.1 Pseudovibrio sp. FO-BEG1 | reverse complement strand
TGAGTAACGATAAAGAGGGTGAGAGACCCTCTCGCCGAAAGTCCAAGGGTTCCTGCGCAACGCTAATCGGCGCAGGGTTAGCCGGCCCCTAAGGCGAGGCCGAAAGGCGTAGTCGATGGGAACGGGGTTAATATTCCCCGGCCAGTGGGTAGTGACGGATGCCGTGTATCGTATCTCCTTATTGGATTGGAGATGCGGTGAAGGTGTTCCTGGAAATAGCTCCCACGCTAAGACCGTACCCGAAACCGACACAGGTGGACAGGTAGAGTATACCAAGGCGCTTGAGAGAACTGTGCTGAAGGAACTCGGCAAATTGCTCCCGTAAGTTCGCGAGAAGGGAGCCCGGTACGAAGGCAACTTTGTATCGGGGGCACAGAATAGGGGGTTGCGACTGTTTATCAAAAACACAGGGCTCTGCGAAGCCGCAAGGCGACGTATAGGGTCTGACGCCTGCCCGGTGCTGGAAGGTTAAGAGGAGGTGTGCAAGCACCGAATTGAAGCCCCAGTAAACGGCGGCCGTAACTATAACGGTCCTAAGGTAGCGAAATTCCTTGTCGGGTAAGTTCCGACCTGCACGAATGGCGTAACGACTTCCCCGCTGTCTCCAGCACAGACTCAGTGAAATTGAATTCCCCGTGAAGATGCGGGGTTCCTGCGGTCAGACGGAAAGACCCCGTGCACCTTTACTACAGCTTCACACTGGTATTCGTGATGACATGTGTAGGATAGGTGGTAGGCGTTGAACCCCGGGCGCCAGCTCGGGTGGAGCCATCCTTGAAATACCACCCTTGTCCTCATGGATATCTAACCGCGGTACTACAATATCCGGGACCGTGTGTGGCGGGTAGTTTGACTGGGGCGGTCGCCTCCCAAATGGTAACGGAGGCGCGCGAAGGTAGGCTCAGAGCGGTCGGAAATCGCTCGTTGAGTGCAATGGCATAAGCCTGCCTGACTGCGAGACTGACAAGTCGAGCAGAGACGAAAGTCGGTCATAGTGATCCGGTGGTCCCTCGTGGAAGGGCCATCGCTCAACGGATAAAAGGTACGCCGGGGATAACAGGCTGATGATGCCCAAGAGTCCATATCGACGGCATTGTTTGGCACCTCGATGTCGGCTCATCGCATCCTGGGGCTGGAGCAGGTCCCAAGGGTTTGGCTGTTCGCCAATTAAAGCGGTACGTGAGCTGGGTTCAGAACGTCGCGAGACAGTTCGGTCCCTATCTGCCGTGGGTGTAGGAAATTTGAGAGGATCTGTCCCTAGTACGAGAGGACCGGGATGGACGTACCTCTGGTGGACCTGTTGTGGCGCCAGCCGCATTGCAGGGTAGCTATGTACGGAATGGATAACCGCTGAAGGCATCTAAGCGGGAAACCAACCTCAAAACTAGATATCCCTTGAGAGCCGTGGAAGACCACCACGTCGATAGGAGGCATGTGGAAGGGTGGTAACATCCGAAGCTGAGCCTTACTAATAGCTCGATCGATCTTGATCACTCCCATTAAGCTATAATCATAAAAACTGCTAAAACGCAGAGCTTGAAAAAAACAAAACAGACCAGTTCATATGTGACTTATTCCTGCCCGGTGGCTATGGCGGGGCGCCCCCACCCGATCCCATCCCGAACTCGGAAGTGAAACGCCCCTGCGCCAATGGTACTTCGTCTTAAGACGCGGGAGAGTAGGGCGCCGCCGGGCATGAATAAGACACACACAATCTCTCAAAATAAAACAGAACACCAGATCACACAAAAGCCCCTGATGCATAACGCTCGGGGGCTTTTGTGCGTCTAGTGAAAGATGAGGTGAGGGCAAGGGCAGTGCGCTAAGCCTGAATGTCCCTCTTATAGAGCTTCCCAAAATCCCTCATCCCAAAAGCAAACCTTCGCAGAGAAACTGGCCAAAGCTTCAAAGAATAGAAGGCCATAGCAACAGACCTACCGAAACTTCAAGAGGTTACTGGTACATGTCTAACACTCAGCGATAAATGTCGAAGACACAAAAGCACTGCCACCGGTGAGGAAAATGGCTGAGTAGGCTGCACCTGGTTGGAGATCTCTCATTAAACGGTCATATAGCTTCAGTTTTTGAATGGAGCCTCTTAATAGAAAACGCTGCGGCTACTGCAAAGTGTGGAGTGCCGTCAGAGCCTCTCCCTGTTAAACCTTGCTTCTAAATAGGCTTACCGTGCTCAAGGCCTGAGATGCTGTTGTGCTGCAATGCTGTGATCGGGTTGAAGTGATTGATTAGTGTTGGTGCACTAATGACGCCATAGACGTATGATAATCTTTGCTTTGTATGCGGCGTCATCTGTGAATGTGGATGAGATTGATTCAGCAAGTGAGCTAGAAACTCACTGAGTATTTTAGAGAGAGGTCAGCGCCTAGTTTTTTCTGGTAGCGGGGGGAGAAGATTTGGGCGTCGAGTTCCAGAATGCCTTGGTTGGTGAAGGTGTAGGCGAGGCCGGCTTTTAGGGTTGGCCTGACCCAGTTGCGGGCGGCGTCAGCACCGATAGTGAAGTCTGTGAGGCCCGGGATGTTGGAGGTTCCAGAGACCTGGATCCCATCGGAATAAAAATCTGCTTCCAGTCCTACTCCAAAGGCAAGCTGCATATTGGCGGTGAGTTTGTAGGCAGCATCGATACCCATCGTGGCTGTAGCGGCGTTGTAAAACTGGCTATTGATACGCGTATTGGTGTCGGCAATGCCTTGTTCTGTATAGCCGTTCTGCCCTGTGCCTTCCCAATAAGTTCCCAGATAGGAGTGAAGCAACAGGTTAGACGTTGCTACATGATTGGCGTAGAGCTGGAGGCCTGCTGTACCTGTATTGAAGTTAGATGAGCCGCTTTCCTGCTGAACGTCTGAGTATCCTGCGCCGCGTGTGATTTCTGCGTCTGTATAGAACCAGGAGCCATCTATACGGACACCAATGTTGGCCTGTGAGTTGAACGCAGCTAGCTGGCCAAGCCGAATATCAGCGTAAGCGCCGATGCCGACGCCGTAATCAGGATTGATGGTCTGAGAAACTCTGCTTTCTCCGTAAAGACCGACGCTGGCCCCTACACGGACCGTTTCTGTGGCTTTGTAGCTGCCCATGATGCTGCCACCAAAGGCGTTTGTGCCCTGTAGGAGGGAAGATGCCAGTCCAGAAAGGCCAATACAGCCCTGTGCCTGGTCTGCGATTGTACAGGTGTCCCGACGGAGGCGACGGGCAATGTGGGTGTTGCGATCAACGCTGGCAGCTACCCCATTGGCTACATCCACGACTGAGTTCTGGAGGTTCTCAAGATCCTGTATCTGATTGATAAAGATAAAAGCCCGCTCCCCTGAGCTGCTGTTTGAGTATCCCAGAATGACTTTTCCATCGGCACTGATCGTAGAGGCTCTGGAGTAACTTCCGCCAGTTAAAGTGCCGAGGCTTTGCATACCGGTTGCTTCTGTCCATTTGAAGGCTCGTGTGCCTGAGGCTCCACCTTCTGAGTCTCCGACGATGACGCTTCCGTCTTCGCTTACTGCTTTAGCGGAGGAGTGTGCGTTTCCAGATAGAGTACCGAGGTTTTGCATACCGGTACTTTGTGTCCATCGGAATGCTCGGCTTATTCCTGAGCCGATTGATTTGCCTATGACAACAGATCCATCAGAGTTCATGGTGGTTGCTTCAGAAGAAGCATGTCCTGTTAATACGCCGAGGTTTTGCATTCCCGTGCCTTGCGTCCAACGGAATGCTTTTGAACCGCTGGGACTGCCTGACTTACCTACAATAACAGTGCCGTCATAGCTGACAGCTTTTGCGTCGGAATATGTCTCCCCGGCAAGTACACCAAGACTGACCATCCCGGTGCCTTGTGTCCAGCGGAATGCGCGATCTCCGCCAGTGCTTTCCGATTGACCAATGATTGTGGACCCATCTCCGCTGATAGCCTCTGCTCGAGATTCAGTGCCTCCAGTCAATACGCCAAGGCTGGTCATTCCCCCAGCCTGTGTCCAGCGGAATGCTCTCAGACCTGTTGCAGAGTCGGAAAATCCAGTGATAACAGAGCCATCTGCGCTCACGTCCTCTGCTGCGGAGTAAAAGCCTCCGGTTAAAACTCCCAGGCTTTGCATCCCTGTCGCTTCTGTCCAACGAAAGGCGCGTTGGCCAGCTGTGCTTCCTGACCTTCCTACGATTGTGGAGCCGGTTACATCCATTGCTGCTGCATCTGAGAAGAGGCCGCCCGGTAACATGCCCAAGCTTTGCATTCCTGTTGCTTGTGTCCAGCGAAAAGCGATGGTGCCTGGGGCAGATACGTTGCCAGAAATGATTGATCCATCTGAGTTGGTGAGGAAAGGCCTGATTGTGTCTGCGCCAGGTACAGTGCCGATGTCGTCCAGAGATTCAGCTGAGGTTTGGGAGGCTGTAAGTGAGAGAAAGATAAGAGCAAATGAGGTGGTTGGATGGAGCAACCTTGGCATATCAGAACCTTTCCCGTCTCTCATCTTTTTTGCTTTCTCAGAAGGGGTGTTATCTGAGTTTTAGCTAGGCGGTGGAGTGATGAGAGTTAGAGTGCAACACTGGATAAAATGATGTTTTCTTGCGAGAAGGGTAGGTTGATAAGTGTTTTAATTCAAACGGTTAGATTGATATACAAAGTTGAACCATAGGGTTATGCGTTGGATGGGCCGTAGAGTGCTTTTGACGCATATGATCATGTGGCTTGTGCATATCGATTATTGGGGTGCGACTCTTGTGTCTGCTGTTTAGCGAGCTTGAACCCATGTTGCGTAGGCGGCCAGTGCATTTGTGGTGGCGTCGTCGTGTTGCTTGCGTAGGATGGCGGGTGACTTGCCGAACTCTTGCTTGAATGCGCGGGAAAAGCTCTCCGGATGCTTGAAGCCACAGCGACTAGCGACCTTTTGGACTTCGCAGCCCGGATCATGCAAGATCATATGCCGGGCTTTGAGTAACCTAGTTCGCTTCATATATTGGGCGAGGCCACCTGCGGGTTTAAACATTCGAGAGAGCGTTGCTCGAGAGACGCCCATCAGGTTTGAAAGAGTTTCCGTATTCAGATTTGAGTTCGTGATGTGGGCACGAACTATTTGCTGGGCTTGTAGCTGGCGCAGGAATTGCTTTTGCTTTCGCCCAGTTATGTTGTGTAGGTTTTCATGTGTTTCGGCAAGGGTAAGGGCGGCGAGTTTTGTGATGCATTCTACGAAGACGTCGAGGGTCTCAATATCAGCTGTCTCCATATCTTGCTTGAGCGAATAGAGCAGTGTTTTCAATGATGATGTGGTGGGATATGTCGGGCTCAATATTCTGCCGGGATAGGTGATCCCGATGTGGAGTAGATCTCTGAATGCTGATCTTGGGAGGATGACGCTTACGACTTCATATGTGCCATGGACTACTTTGAAAGGCTCGAGCATATCGTGGATGACGATTGTGCCTGATTGTATTTTCTGAGAAGTTAACTCGTTGGAAATAAAGCAACCTGTCGTCGAGAGGTAGTATTGGACGAGGATGACATCCATCGGGCTTTGGGCAATATGAGAAGATGAGCGGCTGAAGACATTAGGTTTGGCGTGAACGTGGCTGATAGCCGCGTTGCTGAGCAATCGCTCTATGACGAGAGCCCTGAAATTCTCTGGGCTTTCGCAGAGAGTGTGGTGTAGTGTTGCTTCGGAGATGTGTTTGTGGGCGAGTTGCCATTGGGGCCACTCTGTAATTTCCGAGCAAAAATACCCATAGTCGTGAATAGGTTTGTCTGGCATGAATATCTCGATGGGGAATAAATATATTTTTATGTATGTCGGCTACTTTAAAAGGTGAAATTAAGACTCCTCAAGTTTAAAGTTTTTTGCCTGTGTGAGAAATATTTCAGGTACAGTGGTGTTGCTTTGAATAAATCGATTTCAATGAGGTGTTGCTTTGACGCGGGATGAGTTTGATGGGTTTTGTAAGTCTTTGATTGGGACGACGAATGTCATTCAGTGGGGGAATGCTTCGGTTTGGAAGGTTGGGGGGAAGATCTTTGCGATTTGTTCCAACTGGGGTGAGGATCGCCCGGAGATGGAAGGGATCAAGATCAGCTTTAAGTGCTCGGATCTTTCCTATCAGATCCTGACTGAGCAAGAGGGGATAATTCCTGCGCCTTATCTGGCTCGTGCCAAGTGGGTTCAGCTGGAGACGATGGATGCGATGGCTGATGGTGATATCAAAGATTACATCACAGAAGCGCATAGTATCATCGCGAAGAAGCTGACCAAGAAGCTGCAGAAAGAGATTGGTTTCGTACCTGCTTGATTTTGCAGGTGAATTGCAAAGTAGTGCTACTTTGCGTTCTTTTGTGCGTTGATTTGCGTTTTTTGCGTGTTGGGTGCGTTGAAAGTGGTTTTTCGGCGTTGTTATGTTTGAAGTCGTGAAAGTTGACAATGCCTTCGGTTAGGCGTGTGCGGAGGCTAGTTCCCAATTGCGCTAGCATGGTTATTGAGGAGGGGAGTAAGATTTTCTCTCTGAAACCAGCGAAAAAGATATGCCCGCTTTACGTCGCTCTGGCCTGAATATTTCTGGCAGACGTTATTCCCCTTCTCACAGACTGCGTTATTCTTAGTGGTGTTGCTTCTGTGATGCTTTGCTTGCCGAAACTTCAGATTGCTTTCGTTGCCTGCTGTTTTGTGCCAATAAGGCGCAATGGATCTGAACCAACTAGATGACCGCCTGAAAGCTGACTGTGAGAAGTGTGCAGCCTTGTGTTGTGTTGCGCTTGCCTTTGATAAGTCGAGCGTTTTTCCGTTTGATAAAGCTGCGGGCGAGCCTTGCCGAAATCTTGAGAGCTGCGGCACGTGCAAGATCCATTCTGATCTGGCGACGACGGGGTACATGGGCTGCGTACAGTTTCACTGTCATGGGGCCGGGCCGATCGTCACTCAGGATCTGTTTTCCGGAAGCACATGGCAGACGCAGCCGCATTTGCTGCGGCCTATGATGGAAGCCTTCTGGGTGTTTTTGCGGCTTCAGGAGCAGGTGCTTCTGCTGAAACATGCTGCCAACCTGCCGTTGCCTGAGGGCAAGCAAAAGGAGCTGCATGCGTTTCTGGATGAGCTTTGTCCTGAGGATGGTTGGAGCTGGGACGCCTTCGAGGGGCTGGACCATGCCAAAGTGTCTACAGATGTGAAAACATGGCTGACTTCCCTGCGGGATGTGCTGGGCTAGCTCTTAGATTATGTGATTTCGAGTGTTGTTGCCTTCCCCGCAGCCAAGATCAATAAAGTGCTTGCGATTACATCGTACAAACTGCATATCGCTGATGATTGTCTATAGACATTCGTCCTTAGTTGACGAATCCTCTGCCAAAGTTGCCCTGTAACTAGAAGATGCTCTTTGCTACTAGAACAAAGTACGACATGACCGAAATTGCTGTTCTCAAAATCTGTACTTAATTGCCCAAACTAAAGAGGGCACTTCCTTTGGTGCGGAGGAAGAGTAGATACAGCATCAAATCACAAGTGGATTTGGCGTATTAAATGCGCGATCTTCAATTCCATCTTCAAAGTCGCTGTTTGCGCGAAAATCTTCCGGTAGATTGTCAAAAAGGCTAAAGTTATTTATATGTTCCTTAAACGGTATTCCGCGTTGTGACTGTGCGTTCAGATACAATAACGCCAGTTCATATTCAGACAACTGCGCGCGCACTACTTTGGCAAATGTTTGCAGCTCCTCACTATTTGTACTTCCTATATATCTAAAAATACTGTAAAGACTTCGAAAGTAATGGCCGAGATCAGATCCATACTTTTTGTAAGTATTATCATAGCAATCTACAATATCATCTCGATGAAATTGCGATAATAATTTTCTTGGACACTCCATAATCTCTTCGTATATCTCAGAACCAAATGTTTTATCCATCAATTCTGTATAACTACAGAGATCTTCAATGAACTCCCTATAGTAAAACTCAAAGCAGTCTCGCCCCTGATAGACTTGATCATGATCATAACTTGATAGAAATCCGGATTTAATCGCAGTTTTCTCGATATCTAAATCAGATATTATAGAGGTATGCACCTCCAGCATGCGCATTAAAGCGCTTTCATGTCTTTGAGAAGCCATTTCCTTTCGCGTTAGATTTAGGTCATCCCTTTGAAATTTCAAAGTCAACAAAACACCACCAAATGCCAAAGCAGTAAAGAGAGAAGTTAAGACACCAAAGCTATCTCCAAACTGTGCAAACTTTGCTAGATCCGTTACCTGCCCAAGGGACGCCAACATATTCTCATGCACAAAAAAGCCATAGCTACCCACGAGTAAAACTATAACCATAAGAACCATAGGAAATTGAAGATCTGGAGAAACTACAACTGATAATCGCAATTTTATTACCGGGTAGCTACATACCAGTACGATTACAAAACAAACTATACTAATGACTATAAGAATTTGCAAAGCCTTCACCGCGAATCGAAAACAGAAGTTGAGATTTACTTTAAACTGCCTCTGTCAATCATTAAAGATAGCCAGAGTTTACTTTTGAGTTTGAGACCTTATTCCGTTCCCGCAAATGCTGGAGATGTGAACAGATCCCGATAGACAACTAAACCTGTGTCTACGTCTTTTTTCCATTGATCTGCGTTCTGGTCCTAATGGTTGGCAACGAGTGCATCAGTGAACTGCTCGGCTGACATTGCAATACCTCTAAGCTGATAATTTGCTGAAAAGGGTGCGAACGTGGCACATAGGAAAAGGTTTGTCGAGCGGAGATAGCCAGCCTAGAGCTTACAGATTTCCATGGCGTGGGTTTTCTGCATTGTGTATAGGAGTGCAACTCCTTTGGCAGGTGAATTTGCGGCGTGAACGAGACTTCTAAAACAATCAGCTTTGACCATGTTTCCATTGAGCGCAGTGGGGCGACGATCATTCATGATCTGACAGTCCAGCTGCCGGATCAGCGGGTTGGGATCATTGGCCGTAATGGATCTGGCAAGTCTACGCTTGTGCGCAGCCTGAATGGTTTGCTGCCTGTGAGTGCCGGGTCTTTGCATGTTCATGGTGTTTCAGCTGAAGAAGGTGCCAAAAAGCTGGCGCGGGTGACGGGCTTTGTGTTTCAGAACCCGGACCACCAGCTGATCTTTCCCACTGCCCTGGAAGAGCTGAGCTTTGGCTTGCGGCAGCTTGGTGTCGGCAAGGCGGATGCGAAGGCGCAGGGGCTTGCGTTGTTGCAGGACCATGGCATTGCGCCATTGGCTGAACGGCCCGTTCATGAGCTTTCAGAGGGGCAGAAGCAGTTGATCTGTATTCTGGCTGTGCTCATCATGGAGCCGAAGCTGGTGGTGCTGGATGAGCCGTTCTCCAGTCTGGATCTGCGCACCCGAGCGGCGTTGCGGCGTAAGCTGGAGAAGCTGGATCAGCAAGTCATCTTCGTGAGCCATGAGCTGGATGCCTTGAGTGATTACGACAAGGTGCTCTGGATTGAGGATGGTGCGGTCAAGCAGTTTGGTGCGCCTTCTGATGTGCTTGCGGCCTATCAGGAGCATGAGCTTTCTGGCGCAGACCTTCATTTTGTGGGAGCTGCGCGCGCATGATCTCCCTTTACATGGCGGGTAACAGTTGGGCGCATCGGCTTCCTGCCAGAGTGAAGCTGATCTTTCTGTTTGTGCTGAGCCTGCTGATCATCCCGTTCAACACGCTTTGGTTTTCTGCTCTGCTGCTGGTGTTTGTGGTTGGGCTGTATGCCACGCTTGGCAAGCAGGGCCTTGAGAAACTCAAGGTGGTGCGGCCACTGCTCTGGATGATGGGTATCATCTTTCTGGTGCATGTGTTTCTGGGAGACATCGAGCAGGGCATTATTGCTGTGTTGCGCCTATTGGCGATGGTGCTCCTTGCCAATTTTATTAGTATAACAACCCACATGGAGGCTTTGATGGATGCGGTGGAGCCGCTGTTCAAGCCTCTGCGTGTGTTTGGCATTTCCCCAAGACGCGTTTCGCTGGCAGTTGCTTTGGTTATCCGGTTTGTGCCGGTGCTGCTGGCGGTTTATGCGTCACTGCAAGAAGCGTATAAAGCCAGAACAGCCCACGCCAACAGCTGGCGCTTGCTTGCTCCATTTGCCTTGCACGCGATAAAAATGACAGATCATGTTGCCGAAGCTCTGACAGCCCGTGGTGGTGCTGACGGCTTTGATGATCACAAAAGAAGTTAGGATGACTATGTCTAGTGATCGTTCTCTTGTTCAGATTGCATTTTATGCGGCCCTGATTGCTGCTCTTGGGCTGGTGCCTAAGATTGAGCTGGGTCTTGCTGGCGGAATTCCAATTACAGCGCAGTCGCTTGGTGTGATGCTGGCCGGTATGATGCTTGGCCCGGTGCGTGGTGGGCTTGCTGTTGCTTTGTTCCTGTTCCTCGTGGCGCTTGGCTTGCCATTTCTTGCGGGTGGCCGTGGTGGCATTGGCGTGTTTTATGGCGCAACTGCTGGCTATCTGGCCGGTTACTTTGTCGGCGCGATTGTGGTTGGCGCAATCATGAAAGCCATGCGTAACATGAACGTGGTGTTTGGTGCGGTTGTTTCCGGCGTGATTGGCGGCATTGTTGTGGTGCATGCGCTTGGCGTGCCGGTGCTGGCTTACAAAGCTGGTATGACGCTGGACAAAGCCATCATGGTGGGTAGCCTGCCGTTTATTCCGGGTGATCTGATCAAGGTGGCTCTGGCAACGTTGGTGGCACACACCATCGCACGCGGTTTGCCATCTGCGATGCTGTCCCGCAGCTAAATTTGCGACAATGTGTTTTGAAGAAGCCGGTTCCGTTGAGGCCGGCTTTTTTAGTGCACCAATGCCTGATCCAGGTGTTTCAGGGCTTTGATGAGGAGGCCCTGGAGGATGAAGTCTTCATCCCATGGCAGGACTTCCAAATTGACGGCATCGAGCAGTGGGGCCAGCAGACTGCTTTCGAGACCCTTATTCATGCCGTGCTTGAAGAGGTCGTAGGCCTGCATGGCCTTGCCGGTGAGGACGATGCGGCTTGGGTCCAGCAGTGAGATTGTGCGGGCAAGGCTGACGCCCAGAGCAAACCCAGCATCAGTGAAGACCTTTTGTGCCTGTGCATCGCCCACACGGGCGCGGGCACGCAGGTTCTGGATGTATTCCGGCCCATAAAACATGGCAGAAGGAGAGGTTTCCTTCGGCAGCTTCTGGGCTTCGCGGTAGAGGGCGTAGTCGGCGATGTAAGCTTCCAGACAGCCTTTCTTGCCGCATCTACAGGCGGCGCCATCTGGGGTGAATGGGGAGTGGCCGTATTCGGCGGCGGCTCCAGTTTCACCACGATACAGGGCGTTCTTGATGAAGATGCCCATGCCGACGCCGCGGTCGATGTACACCACCACGAAGTTGCCGCTGTATTTCTCTGCGTCCTGCCGGTGCAGGGCCTCGGCGATCATGTTGGTGTCGTTGTAGAGCGTGCAGGTGATGCCAAGAGTTTTGGAGAGCTTTGCAGTGAGCTCCACTTGCCGCTCTGCAATGGTGGGTGACCAGATGATGGAGCCGTTGCGTTTGCCGACGATGCCTTGCGTGGCCACGGTGATTTCCATGACACTGCGGGCGCGGAGTGGCTCTGCTTTCAGCAGGGCTTTGATCTCCTGTGCGAGCAGGGCGATGAACGCGTCGCCGCCCATATCGGAGGATTCCACCATGAATTTGGCTTCGGCATGCTGGTGGCCGGTGTAGTCCACCAGAGCAAGCGAGACACGGTCTACCGAGAGCTTGACGGTGATGACGTGAGCCACATCATCGCGCAGGCGCAGGTAGGTGCGCGGGCGGCCTCGTGTGTTGGCATCCGGGTTGGGCTGTTCTTCCACCTCTGCGATCAGGCCGCGATCTTTTAGATCTGCGGTGATGGAGGTGACAGCCGCGAGGGACAGACCTGTGAGCCGGCCAAGGTCGACACGGGCCAGCGTGGTGTGACGCCGCAACGTGGACAGCACCACGAACCGGTTTTGGCGACGAACCTGCTCTCTACTGGCTTTTTCGATCATTCGAGTACTGGCCTGCACTTCGCGCTTTGAGTTCACAAGCATTCATTTGCATTTACGCATGAGGCTCTGAACATTTGCTTTTTTGCGCGCGTTCTTTGTTTGACGCAATAAGCATAAGTTTTTGAGGACCAGTAAATAAAGGGAGGAACCGTATAAATCAGCGTTTTCACCCGAAAGTTGAAGTGACCTAATCGTAAGCATTAGCCCGTTTGTTGGGGTGCTGTGCCGTCGTCCTTATCAATTTGAGCTGGCAAAGTTTCCGGCATCAGGAACAGGTACATCGTGCCGCCGATGAAAGCGAGAATCGCCAGTGTGATGAAGGCCGGGGAATAGCCGAAGAACTGCACGATTTCTTCTGCCAGCAGGTTGGAGGCTGCCGAGCCGATGCCTACCACGGCGGCAAGGGCACCTTGCACCAGATTGAAGCGGCCTGT
Source organism: Pseudovibrio sp. FO-BEG1 (assembly GCF_000236645.1). Lineage (NCBI taxonomy): Bacteria > Pseudomonadati > Pseudomonadota > Alphaproteobacteria > Hyphomicrobiales > Stappiaceae > Pseudovibrio > Pseudovibrio sp. FO-BEG1. The sequence continues at coordinate 5,344,636 of NC_016642.1, read as the reverse complement.
GCCACGTGTCAGGTCTGCGGCGATGAGCAGGATGATCACGCCGAAGATGCCGTTGGCGATGCCATCCAGTGATTGCACGGAGATGAGGGCTACGGGATCCTCCAGCCACATGAACAGCATGCCGCGAATAGGCAGGATGAAGAAGGCCAGCAGGAAGAGCGGTTTGCGGCCCCAGACATCCGCTCTGGCGGCGCAGAGGATGGACATGATGGTCATCCAGAACTGTGCAACCACGATGCAGGCGGCGGCGAAAGCAATGCCGATGTTGACGTTGGAGTTGACGGAGAGCTTCTGCCCCACCAGCGGCAGCATAGCCGCATTGGCGAAGTGGAACATGAACACGCAGAGCACCAGTGTGAGCAGGCGCTTGTCTGCCGCGATGGTACCGATGGTGGAGGGTTCATCGCCATCATTCGGATTGTGATGCAGGCCACCACGAGCGGCGTTGTGGTTGATGGCCGAGCCGCTGACCATGCCGATGCTGATCGCCATGCCGAGGGCCATGATTGCCACCAGCCAGAACACGCCTTCGGCCGAGATCCAGAGAGCCAGTCCGGCGCCCAGAATGGCGGCGAAGACATTGCCGGAGTGATTGGCGGCCTGATTGGCGCCCATCTGTACGGTGAAGTGCTCTGGCCCTGATATACCGAGGGTTATGGCAGCGATGCAGGGGCCAACAAAGGCGACGGCGATGCCCATGAAGATCTGGGCGATGTAGATGACCACCGGGTACTGCGAGAACAGCAGGATTGAGATGGTGGCACAGCCGATGAGCAGGGCGCAGGAGGCAAGCAGCATGCGCTTGCTGCGGGTGCTATCGATGAAGGCGCCTGCGGGTGTTTGCAGGGCGACGGTTGTCAGCGAGCCGATGGCCAGCACCAGCCCGATGTTGCCGGGGGACCAGTGCAGGCCGGTGAGCAGGTAGATCGCCAGATAAGGCCCAATTCCGCCCACGACATCGCCCGCGAAGAAGTTCGTCGATAGCATTGCCTTGTTGAGCTTCATGGAGACCCTGATCCGGTTTGCTGTGCCTGCCGAGGATAGGGGGATGGCTCTAAGAAGCTGCCAAGGATTTCGCTCGATTGTGGCGGTGGTGGTTAAGCTGCTGTCAAACCACGCTGGATAGGGTGAGGCATGTCGGTCTCTCTTGGTATTTCCGCCCTCATTTTCCTCGGAATTGCCGTGCGCCAATGGCTCCCGCCTATGGTGCGGATCTGGCACATCATGCTGGCCGGGGCGGTTGTGTTGTTGGTGCTGGGTGAGATTACACCGCTGGCGGCTTTCCATGCGGTGGACTGGCAGTTGATCTTCTATCTGTTTGCTGTGTTCAGCATCGCCTCATCGCTGTATGACACCGGCCTTTCTCAGGATATCGCGGATATGCTGCTTAAGCGGTCGCAGTCTGGCATGGTGCTGCTGTGGTTCATTGTGGCTTCTGCGATCTGCGCGGCGGTGCTGACCAATGATGCTGCGGCGGTGATTGGTGTACCCATCGCGATTATCCTGAGCCGGGCGTTCCGGTGGAAACTGGCGGTCGTTCTGGTGGCGCTGTGTGCGGCGGTGACGGTTGGCTCCATGGTGTCTCCCGTTGGCAATCCGCAGAACATTCTGGTGGTGAACGCCGCCAATTTTCAGAACATGTTGGCAACGTTCATCGTATGGGCTCTGGTGCCCGGCGTGATCTGCCTTGTGGCTGTGTTCTTCCGCTTCCACCGGTTGGTGAAGAAGAATGGCTCAGATGAGAGCGCACTGGTCTCAAAAGAGGTGGAGACGCAGGCCGAGGCGGTGGAGGTAAGCCGACGGCAATGGCCTGCGATGGTTTCTGCCCTGCTGCTGGTGGGCATCATCACGGGCGACAGTTTGGGGCGGACATACTTTCACCTCGGCCCGCTGCCGTTTGGCTGGGTGGGGCTGGTCTCGTGCCTGCCGATCTATCTTGCGGGGGATGAGCGTTTGCGGGTGTTCAAAGAGGTGGACTGGGCGACGCTGATCTTCTTTGTGGCCATGTTCGTTGTGACCGGATCGCTCTACCAGTCCGGCTCTCTGCAATATCTGCTTGGCTCCCTACAGAATGAGCTGGCAGACCTGACCGTGACCGCGCTGGTGAGCTTTTGGGCTAGCCAACTGTTCTCCAACGTGCCTGTGGTGGAGCTTTACCTGAAGCTGCTGGATGGCGGTGAGGTTGGCACCTTCATGATGCTCTCCACCATCTCCACCGTGGCCGGAAACCTCTTCATCATCTCCGCCGCCAGCAACGTGATTGTGGTGCAGCAGGCAGAGAAATTCGGCGCAACCCCCTTCACCTTCTGGCAATTCTGCTGGTGGATGCTGCCCATCACCGTGTTTTGCGTGGCGGTGAGCTATGGCTGGATTTGGGGGCTGACGGTGTTGGGTGTGGGGTGAGTTTGCCTTTGCAGGAAAACGGCAAAGGCTCGTGCATCAGTCAGCCTGCGTTCTGTCGTACTCTATGCGGGCGGTTTTTATGTGGTCCATTTGCTCGTGGGACCAGTAGACGAGGGGCTTTAGTGTTTCCAGCAGGCTGCGGCCAAGGGGGGTAAGCTCGTAGGAGACGGCGACGGGCGGGCCGGGTTCGACGGTACGGGTCAGGTATCCGTCGCGTTGAAGGCCGCGCAGGTTTTCTGTCAGCACGCGCTGGGTGATATCGCCGATGCAGCGTTTGATCTGGCCAAATCGTTTGGGCTCATCTTCCAATGCCAGAATGATGATCATCCGCCATTTGCCCGTCACGTTTGAGAGAATGGAACGGATGGAGCAGTTGGATGCTTCGGCTTTGCTTGCGACACCGATTGGTAGCATGGCGACCTCTGGAACCTTTTGAATACCTACATCAATAATAATACCAGAATATCTCTTAGCAAGTGTCAGATTTTAAAGGCGGTATGCTTTAGCAAACCAGGTGCTTTTAAAGTGCGTAATTGCAACTTGGTGCGTTTTGAATACCATGTATCCATCATCAAATCAGAAGGAGATTCTTCATGACACCGAAAGAACTGGTCCTCACTCTTTTCATGGCTGTTTTTGCCGATCACGACCCGGAAGCCGCCCGCCAGGTGACTGCACCGGATTACATTCAGCACAATCCGCAGGTGCCTACAGGGGCAGAAGGTTTGCTCGGGCTGATCCCGATTGTGGATCAGGCAGGTGTGACCGTGAAAACCCACCGTGTCATCACAGAGGGTGATCTGGTCGTGCTTCACAACACCTATGAGAATGCTGAGGCGTTCGGCGCTTCTTCTCTTGCGGCCTTTGATGTTTTTCGCGTGCAGGATGGTAAGGTCGTTGAGCACTGGGATAACCTTCAGCCTGTACCTGAGGTGACTGCATCCGGGCGTGGTATGACAGATGGGCCGACTGAGATCACTGATCTTGACCAGACACAGGCAAACAAGGAGCTGGTTGTTGGCTTCGTTCGCGATGTGCTTGGCGGTGCAGCGCCGGAGAAGGTCACCAACTACATGGATCCTGCCATTTACATGCAGCACAATCCTTCCATTGACGATGGACTAGCCGGACTGATGGCCGCCATTGAAGCCTTTGCTGCACAAGGCCAAGTGATCACCAAGTTTGAGCCGCAGCTGGTTGTTGCAGAAGGCAACTTCGTCTTCGTCGCCTCCGATGCCACCATGGGCGGCGAGCCGTGGGCCTTCTTTGATCTGTGGCGCGTAGAAAACGGCAAGATCGTTGAGCACTGGGATGTTGTGTCCCCAACGCCAGCCGAAATGGCTCATGAGAACGGCAAGTTCTGACGGTTGGTAAGATATTGGGCTGGTTGGAGCTTGTTTGCCGGATATGAAGACCGGGAGCTGATGGGCTTCCGGTTTTTTCGTTACCGGGTGTGGTGGTTTGCTTTAAAACGAGATCAGTGTGATGTGAGATAGCAGAGCTATGGAGTTGTGATGCAGCGAGTGATGATTGTTGGGTGTCCGGGTGCGGGAAAGACGACGGTGGCTAAGCGGTTGGCTGCTGTTACGGGGCTGCCGCTTGTGCATCTGGACTTTCATTACTGGCAGTCCGGATGGGTTCGGACTGAGAGCGATGTTTGGGCCGAAAAGGTAGAGACCTTTGCTGCTCAGCCGCGCTGGATCATTGATGGAAACTATGGTGGCACTTTGGAGCAGAGGATTGCCTGTGCTGATACCGTGATCCATCTCGACTTCCCGACCTACATCTGCCTGTATCGTGTGTTCCGTCGAATGGTTGCTGGGCTGGGAAAGAGACGAGAGGCTGAGTTTGTTGAGGGCTGTGAAGAGCGCTTTGACTGGAAATTTCTCTGGTTTGTCCTCAACTACAAGCGGACAAACCGGCCACGTGACCTTGAGAAGCTAGCGTGTTTTGAAGGGCAGATGCTGCGATTTGAGCATCCCAGAGAGCTGGAGCAGTTTTGGGGAATGGTTGGGTGAGTTGGTTTAGATAAGCAGCTTAGGAAAATGGTCGTTTAATTGAATTCAGGCATTGTTTATTCGTTCTGATTTTTGCGAGTTGTCTGATAAAATCAGTCAGTTTCGAGTAAGTGTGCACTCATAGGTTGTTTGTGTTTTATTATACACTTGGAGTGCAGTGCATGACTAATACGGCCCCGCAAGCTTTTCCGATTTCAGTTCGATTGAATGAAAATGGTGAAGTGGAAATCCGCGTGTTCTTTCAGGATTTTGATCTGGGAGATACCCATAGTCTGGAGCTTCATAGCGAAGATATGATCGGTTCAGGTACGGTCATTGATGAGGAAACATTCCGATATGATCCAGGCACTGCCTTTGACTACCTGAAACCAAGCGAGACAGCGACTGACACCTTCAGCTATACGGTAACAGACAGCTCTGGAGCGACTTCTACTCAGACAGTTACAATCACTATTACAGGCCAAAATGACGGACCGGTGGCTGTATCCGTGGCTGCTGAAACAGATGAGAATACCTCGGTTGCGATTACTCCAGACTTCAGTGATGCCGATGTGGGGGACAGCCATACGTTTACAGTTGATACTGCAGATACCAAAGGTGCCGTTGTCGTCAATGAAGATGGCACTTTTGCCTACGATCCCAATGGTGCTTTTGACTATCTGAAACCGGGCGAGACTGCGACAGACACCTTTACCTATACGGTGACAGATGCAGCTGGAGAAAGCTCCACTGAAACTGTTACTGTCACAATCAATGGTGTTGTTACAAACACATCACCGGATACTTTCCCGTACGAGTTTACCACTGACGAAGATAGCAAGATTGTTTTCCGTACGATCTTCCATGATCCGGATGTGGGCGATACGCACACTTATTCACTCAACACGGATGGCCTGAAAGGCACTTTGATTGAGACGGGTGATGGTGTTTTTGAATATGACCCGAGCATTGATTTTGATTATCTGGCAGTCGGTGAAACAGCCACCACCACCTTCACCTACACAGTGACGGATAGTCATGGGGCAAGTGATACAGATACCATAACCATCACAGTCACAGGCAGAAACGATGCCCCTGTTGCTGCTGCGATGAACGTCAGCACCACTGAAAGCAGCGCACTGGTGATTGTGCCGGACTTTGTGGATCCCGATACCACCGATACACACACCTTCACCGTCGATACAAGCAGCACGACTGGCACTGTTACAATCAATGATGATGGTACCTTCACCTACAATCCCAATGGCCAGTTTGATGATCTGGACCAAGGTGAGAGCGGGACGGATAGCTTTACCTATACGGTTACTGATGCGTCTGGGGTGAGCTCTACCGAGACGGTTACGGTGACTGTGAATGGGGAGAGTGAGGCAAACATACAGCCGGTTAAGATTAAGGCTTCTGATGGGGATGAATATGATCGTTTTGGCAGCGCAGTGCAAATAAATGACAAGGGCGTAATTGTCACTGGGTCGGCAAACGATTACCGGGCTGAGAACTCTGGTATTGTTTATGTCTATATTCCAGATGGGGAAGGAGGGTTTCGCGAGACTAAGTTGGTGGCCTCTGATGGTGCGAAAAATGACTTTCTCGGTGCCGCTACTGCGATTAATAACTCCGGTGTTATTGCTGTGAGCGCTCATGATGATGACAAGGGATTCCAAGCAGGTGCAATCTATGTCTATTCTCCCACTATTGGAGGAGGTTATGACGAGGTCAAGCTGACAGCCACTGACGCGGTTATACAAGATTATCTAGGGCAGGATCTTGTTATCAATGATACAGGCGTAATTGTAGCAGGGGCTTTTAATAGGGAAAGTGACAGGGTTGTGGTTTTTACGCCTGACGGAGATGGTAGATACTCGCAGGTAAGCTTGCCAGTGCCTGAGGATGGCCAGTCTTCCAACCGTGGTATTCATATTAACAATGAAGGAGTGATCTCTGTAGGGGGCAAAGGCGTTGTTAGTATCTTTACTCCGAATAGTGTGGGAGGCTTCAATGAACAGATACTAACTTCTCCCGACTCGAATCGTAGCTTTGGTCAGCATGTGGCAGTTGAGAATGATGGCACGATCATCGTAAGTGGTTCCGATGAAATCTACATTTATGAGCCAGATGGTGCGGGTAACTATGCGATCTCGAAATTTGCTGCAGATGCTTATTTCGCCTTTGATATGAACACGAACGGTGTGATTGTCGTCGGCAATGCTATTACAGGCAATGGTATTGTTGAAGTCTTTAGACCTGATGATGCAGGTGGTTATACGCGATTTAAGCTTACTGCTTTTGATGGAGCTGCGTATGATTACTTTGGAGGTTCAGTCTCCATTACTGACAATGGTACAATTATTGTTGGTGCAAATGCTGACGATGATAAAGGCAGAGACTCGGGTTCCATTTATGTGTTTACCCCTAATGAGGATGGTTCTTACACAGGCCCTGATGGCACCGTCTATGAGCCTACCGGCCCAGTGGAGATTACTGATCTTGGCCTAGCCGCCATGGAGTATAAGGGCAGTGATGCCAATGATGCGCTTCAAGGTGGGGAACTAGCCGATACGTTCAGCGGCAATGGCGGTGATGATGTTATTGATGGCGGGGCTGGAGATGACGTCCTAACTGGTGGTGAGGGTAAGGATACGTTTGTCTTTGCTGCTGGTGAAACTGGGCATGACACCATTAAGGACTTTGCTGGTGGTGAAGGTGCTTCTGATGTGATTGAGTTTGAAGCTTCAGTCTTTGCTGATTTTGATGCTGTTCTTGCCGCAGCTGCGCAGGATGGTGCGAATACGGTGATCAGCATTGATGAAGATACCTCCATCACGTTGGAAGGCGTTACCCTTTCTGATCTGCATCAGGATGATTTTTCCTTCGTCTAAGGCAATTTTGTAAGGTTTGAGAAACAGCCCCGATGGCTTCCCATCGGGGCTGTTTTGTTGCCAAGCAAGGAACGCAGAAAAGCGCTGCAAATGCGGCTAAAGGCTGGATGCCGATGTTCGCGTTAGGGGCTTTGAGTCCTTGCTCTCCCCAAAACACAAAAAAGACCGAAAGCGCCCCCGTCGCTTCCGGTCTTTTTTCAGCAGTGGGTCCTGCTGGTTATTCGGCGGCGGATTGTTTTAGGACGCCGCGTTGGATCTGGTCTTCTTCGATGCTCTCAAAAAGGGCGCGGAAGTTGCCTTCGCCGAAGCCTTCGTCGCCTTTGCGCTGGATGAACTCAAAGAAGATTGGGCCGATGACGGTTTTGGAGAAGATCTGGAGCAGGATCTTTGTCATGCCGCCGCCCACAACGCCTTCACCATCAATAAGGATGCCGTGTTTGGCCATGCGGTCGAGTGGTTCGGTGTGGCCGTGGACGCGCTCGGCGCTGCGGTCGTAGTAGGTCTGTGGTGGACCTGGCATGAACTTGAGGCCATCTTCTGCCAGCATGTCGGTGGCTTCGTAGATGTCATCGGTGCCAACGGCGATGTGCTGGATGCCTTCGCCTTTGTACTTCTTCAGGTATTCTTCGATCTGGCTGGTGTCGTCCTTGGACTCGTTCAGCGGGATGCGGATTTTGCCACATGGGGATGTGATCGCGCGGCTGACGAGGCCGGTGATGCGGCCATCAATGTCGAAGAAGTGGATCTGTTTGAAGTTGAAGAGCTCACGGTAGAACGCCCACCACTTGTCCATGTTGCCGCGATAGACGTTATGGGTCAGGTGGTCGAGGTAATAGAAGGTCTTGCCGGTTGGTTTGGCGTTTATTTCGCCGAGCCAGTCGAACTCTTCTGAGTAGGCAGAGCCTTTGTCGCCGTATTTGTCGATGAAGTAGAGCAGGGAGCCGCCGATGCCCATGATGGCAGGTGCATCGAGGGTTTTGTCGGAGCCGGTGTAAGGCTCTGCGCCGCGATTGACGGCATGCTCAAACGCCGTTTGTGCGTCTACAACGCGCCAAGCCATGGACGGGGCGCAAGGGCCGTGTTCGTCGATGAAGCGGGAGGCGAAGCTGTTTGGCTCAGCATTGAGGATGTAGTTCACATCGCCTTGACGATAGACGGTGATTTCCTTGCTCTTGTGCTTGGCGACAGGCTCAAAGCCCATGCGGCGGAAGAGAACGTCCAGCTTTTCCGGCTCCGGATGCGCAAACTCAACGAATTCGAAACCGTCGGTACCAGCCGGGTTTTCTGCTGTGATCTCAGCTGGTCCTGCATCGTGCGGAAATGGGCCCATTTGTTCCTCCTCAAACAAGGCGATGAATGCTGTTTGTCATCATTTGAGATGATGAAAACTGCATTCGCATCTGTTCTGCGTATCTTTGTCCGAAAACCGGTTCCCACTTTTCGGCGATACACTGCAACTTGGAACTATTCTGAAATATCTGTGGCGCGACAGGTTTGCATTCTTACGTAAAATCACGCAGTATATGCACAAATTGTGCGTCATATTTTGATTTGGTGCGAAAGATGATTGAGCTTGACCAGTTTGACCTTAAGTTACTTGCAGCGCTGCAAGAAGACGCCAGCCAGACCAATCAGGAATTGGGGGAGGTGATTCACCTTTCAGCCTCGCAGGTTTCACGGCGGCGGACACGGCTGGAGCAGGAGCGGGTGATCCGTCGCTATAAGGCTGATCTTTCGCCGGAGTATCTGGGGCTGGATGTGATGGCGTTTGTGGGGGTGGCGCTGGCTACGCACAACAAGGAGAACGCCCGGCTGTTTCGTGATCTGGTGCGCACCATTCCCAGCGTGCAGGAAGCCTATGCCATGACGGGGGACATGGATTACATGCTCAAGATCCGGGTGAAAGATCTGAAGGCCTTGAGCGAGGTGATCAACAATGATCTGCTGCCCCATGAGGCGGTGCAGAATGTGCGCAGCTCCATCGCGATGGATACGCTGCGGGACGATAACCATCTGCCGCTCGGGCAGTAGGTGTGCTCTCAAACATTACAATTTTGTCAGGTTGCACTTTTGCGGGAGAGAGCATCTTGAAGTGAATTTGATGGCTTCCCATGTCCTAAGAGGTTTGGCGTGTAGCGCCCAAGATCAACGAGATAGGATTACAGATGTTCGACAGCAAGGCACTTCTTGATCAGTTCTTAGGTTCCAACGGGGGTAATCAGGCCCGTGGTGCCATGGAGAAAGGGCAGTCGTACATCAAAAACAACGCTGGCGGACTTGCAGGTGGTGCTGTAGCCGGAGGCTTGGCTGGTTACCTTCTTGGCAGCAAGAAGGGCAAGAAACTTGGCAAAAAGGCCGTGAAGTACGGTGGCATGGCGCTGGTTGGCGGCCTTGCCTACAAAGCTTTCCAGACATGGCAGGACGGCAAGAACAATGGCGGCGGTGGCGGTGGTGCTGCAGCTTCCCATGGTTCTGCCCAGACGCAGACACAGGCGGCTCCCGCAACTGTGGTGCCTGTGCCAGAGCCTCTTGCCCTGCCGGACCCGACTGGCACTGCGTTTGACCCGGATGCAGGGAATGGTGATGCCAAAGAGTTTGCTATGGCGCTGATCGTTGCGATGATCCAGGCGGCCAAGGCGGATGGCAATGTAGATGGCGAAGAGATGCAGCGCATCTTTGAAAAGCTGGATGAGCTTGGTCTGGGTGCAGAGGAAAAAGCGTTCGTTCTGGATGAGATGCGCGCACCACTGGATATCGACCGTGTGGTGGCGTTTGCGACCTGCCCGGAAACCGCAGCAGAGATTTACACCGCATCCCGTCTTGCGATTGATCCGGACCTTCCGGCAGAGCAGGCGTATCTGATGATGCTGGCTGCGCGATTACAGCTGGATAGCGGTTTGGTTACGGAGCTGGACAAGGCGATTGCCGCGGCTCAAGCGCAGGCATAACCGCGCTTAAAAATGTATTGCTCGCAAATCGGGTGGTTACGGTTTGCGGAAGGCCATAGGTTGCTCCCAACTTAAGGAGTGACCTATGGCTTTTATTATTTCCGGATTGAAATCCAACGAGTTTGAAGCACTGAATGGCCTGAGCGAAGAGCAATTGGCGAAGCGCAATGTGGTTGTTTATGTGGCTGATGAAAAGCCAGGTTTTCCGTGCCGCATCACGCTGGATGATGCCGAGGTTGGGGAGCGGGTGTTTCTGCTGAACTACGCCTACCAGCCAAATGACACGCCTTACAAAGCCTCTCATGCGATTTTTGTGCGTGAGAATGCTTCTGATGCTACGCCTTATGAAAACGAGGTTCCGGTGTCGCTTTCTTCTCGCCTGTTGTCGCTGCGTGGGTTTGATGCAAACCACATGATGGTTGAGGCGGATATCGCGCAGGGTGATGATATCAAACCGATGTTGGAAAGCTTCTTTGAGAACCCGGATGTCTCTTATATTCAAATGCATTATGCACGGCGTGGGTGCTTTGCGGCGGTGGCGCATCGCGGGTGATCTAAACATATCTTACTAGTGCAATTGGCCCGTTCAGTTTCTATCTTAGGTCGCAAAGAGACTTGGGGCTTGGGAGGGCCGATATGCGCGCATTGGGAACCTGGGATTACATCGTGGTTGGAGCCGGTTCGGCTGGCTGTGTTGTCGCGAACCGGCTTTCTCAAGACCCGGATGTGAAAGTGCTGCTGCTGGAAGCGGGCGGCAATGACAAACATCCGTGGGTGCATATTCCCGTTGGCTATCTGTACTGCATGGGCAATCCGCGCATGGACTGGGGCTTCCAGACTGAGGCGGAGCCGGGGCTGAACGGGCGTAAGCTGAACTACCCGCGTGGCAAGCTGCTGGGCGGGTGCTCCTCCATCAATGGTATGCTTTACTTGCGCGGGCAGGCGCAGGATTATGACAACTGGCGCCAGCTGGGGCTAACCGGTTGGGGTTGGGATGATGTGCTGCCATACTTCCTGAAATCAGAAGATCACTATGCAGGCTCTTCTGAGGTGCATGGGGAAGGCGGCGAATGGCGCGTTGAGGAGCAACGTCTGTCCTGGCCGATCCTTGATAGGTTCCGTGATGCCTGCGAGGAAGTGGGCATTCCGAAGATCGATGACTTCAATGGCGGTGACAACTTCGGTTCCTCTTACTTTCAGGTGAACCAGCGCAAAGGCGTGCGGTGGAACACCTCCAAGGGGTTTCTGAAACCAGCGGCAGGGCGCAGCAATCTGAAGGTTCTGACAGATGCGCAGGTGACGGCTCTGGAGTTTGGCGGACGCCGCGCGACGGGCGTTTGCATGATGGTCAAAGGTGAGATGGTTTCTGCCGCCTGCACCGGTGAGATTATTTTAAGCGCGGGGGCGATCGGATCGCCGCAGATCCTTGAACTGTCTGGCATTGGAGCCGCTGAGCGGTTGACTGGACATGGGATCGACATGGTGCTGGATCAGCCGCAGGTGGGTGAGAATTTGCAAGACCATTTGCAGATCCGCAGTATCTATAAAGTTCAGAATACAGTGACGCTAAACCAGCGAGCGAACTCGTTGATTGGTAAGGCAAAGATTGCAGCAGAGTATGCGCTGAGCCGGTCTGGGCCGATGTCTATGGCCCCGAGCCAGCTTGGGGTGTTCACACGCTCTGACAGCTCTTTTGAGACGCCGAATATTGAGTATCACATACAGCCGCTGTCGCTGGATAAGTTTGGCGATCCTCTGCATGAGTTCCCTGCGATTACGGCAAGTGTCTGCAACTTGCGGCCAGAGTCTCGCGGCAGTGTTCATATCGGTTCTGGCAATGCGATGGCGCATCCGAAGATCCAGCCGAACTACCTTTCTGAGGAGAGTGACCGACGCGTGGCGGCAGATAGTTTGCGTCTGACGCGGTCGATTATGCAAACCAAGGCGATGGCTGAGTTTTCACCGGAGGAGTATCTGCCGGGTGCGCATCTGGTGAGTGATGAAGACCTTGCCATCGCTGCGGGAGATATTGGCACCACGATCTTCCACCCAGTCGGCACCTGTTCCATGGGCACGGTGGTTGATGAGCGGCTGAAGGTGAAAGGCATTGAGGGATTGCGCGTTGTCGATGCCTCCGTGATGCCACGCATCGTTTCCGGCAACACCAACTCTCCGACGATCATGATTGCGGAAAAGGCATCAGACATGATCCGTGAGGATCGCAAGAACTCTGTGGTGGCAGCTTAAGGGGCTTTGCTGTGTCGTTTACTGAACTTCCGGTTCCCAGACTAGAGACTGAGCGGCTGGTTCTGCGTTCCTGGCAGGAGCAGGACTTCGAGTGTCTCAAGACTATTTTCTGCGATGAGGAGACTGCCCGATATGTTGGTGGTGCCCGCTCAGAACATATGGTCTGGAGACAGATGGCGACCATCATCGGGCACTGGCATATGCGCGGGTTTACGGTGTTTGCTGTGGAGCGGAAAGAGGATGGCAAAACCATCGGTTATGCTGGGCCGTGGTATCCGCTTGAGTGGCCTGAGCCGGAAATCGGGTATGCGTTGATCCCGGAGGCTCAGGGAAAAGGCTATGCCTTTGAGGCTGTGCAGGCGGCTTTGGGGTACGTTTATGATGAGCTGGGCTGGGAAACGGCAATCAGCGTTATTGTGCGGGAAAACGAAGGCTCACGGTCCCTCGCCAAACGGCTTGGGGCTCACCACGTTGGTGACATCAATTTACCGGAAAGACCTCCCGCTGAAATCTGGAGGCATCTGTCCCCTACGGAGCATCGGAAACGATTGAGTTCTGGCGAATTGTTGGATGAGGTGTGAGGGCTATTTGCTCAGCCCAAGCATTGTTTCCGCGGCTTCTGTCATGCCCGCGCGGTACTGTTTTTCCGTTGTGATTTCCTGCTTCAGGCCTTTTGAGTAGGTGTTGAGAAGCCGCGCGATCTTGAGCGGTGTGCCTTCTGCTGTTTGCTGCAGATGAGGCAGGTTTGCCTGCTCAATTGCTGCTGCGACTTCAGACAGGAAGCTGGCTTCTGCGGACTGCATGATGTCGCCAGTTGTTTCAATCGCGGCTGCTACAAAGTCTGAGGCGACATGGTCGATCTTGCCAACGTACTGGCCGTGCCAGATGCCGAACATTTCCGTGATTATGTCTTGCAGAGGTTTGCCAGAATGGGCGGCTTGCTGCACCAGCTTTAGGTTTTCTTCAAACGTGAATGCACTGGCTTCGCGGAAGAGGTCTGTCTTGTCTTTGAAGTGAAGATAAAGCGCCTGCCGGGAGACATTTGCGGCTTGGGCGACGTCATTAAGTGACGATTTTCTGAAGCCAAACTGCATGAACACCTCAACGGCCGAGCTCAGAATACGCGCCCGGGTATCGCGAGGTTTTTGAGGATTGGTTTGCACAGCAGTCTCCCTGAATGCGGAAAGTCATAGTGCTGATCACGAACTTGTCAAGCTTTACAAACTTGCGAATCTTGTAAAGTTGGTAAAGAAAGAGCACTTCCGTTTAACAGGAAGTGCGGGGCTCGTGCTTCCCGAAGCTGAAGGACTTTTTATGTTGAAGTTGAAATCGCTGGGCATCGGGCTGGTGCTGTCTGTGTTGAGTGTGACTGGTGCTATTGCCGAGAAGCTGGCGCCCGTTGATGCGATGGCCGCATTTTATGAAGTGGCGGATGCGCGCCCGTTCGACCGGGAGACTTTTGTCTCGTTCTTCTCCGAGACGCATACAAACCATGATCCGCGTCCGGGCCAGACAAATGAAAGCAGCGGGGATATTGTGGCGGACTTTTATAAGTCTCTGCAAGATGGCTCGTCTGATGGGCGTCACGAGATCACGTTTATTGAGCCTGTTGGTGACAGCAAAGCGCTTGTGCGTTGGCGCTATGTGGGCACACATGACGGCCCTCTCTTTGGTGTTCCGGCTTCCGGCAATGAGTTTGATGCTGCGGGAATGGAGCTTTGGGAGTTTGATGAGAACGGCAAGATCAACGGGCTTTGGCACGTTGAAGAGATTGCTACGCTTCTGCAGCAGATTACAAAGAAGCCATGAACTGTTTGGAATGAGGGAGCCTTCGATTGGCTCCCTTTTTTATTTGGCGGTGATGATGTCCTGTTGTGTTTAAGGATGCTTTGGTGAGGGTGAAGTACTGTTGGCCAAGGAACTGGATGCCAGCAGCAGAGGGCCCTGAAGATGCATGATGTGATTGTGGTTGGGGGGAGTTATGCCGGGATGGCGGCGGCTTTGCAGCTGTTGCGGGCGCGCAGGTCTGTTCTGGTGATTGATGCGGGTGAACGGCGGAACCGCTTTTCTGAGCATGCCTATGGCTTTCTTGGGCAGGATGGGGCGAAGCCCGATGATATCTGGGCGCAGGCACGACAGCAGCTGGATGCCTATCCTGATCTGACCTGGTACGAGGGACAGGTGCAGGAGATCTTAGGTGAGATTGGAGCGTTTCGGGTCAGTACTGATAAGGGCACAGATTTCACAGCGCACCGGATTTTGCTGGCTACGGGTGTGCGGGATGAGCTGCCGGATATTCCGGGATTGGCAGAGCGTTGGGGCACGTCTGTTTTGCATTGCCCGTATTGTCATGGCTATGAGCTAAACAAAGAACCGATTGCTGTGATTGCTTTCAATCCCGTTTCCTTACATCAGGCGGAGATTATGCCGGAGTGGGGACCGACGACCTTCTTCACCAATGGCACAGTTCCCCTGGAGGATGAGCAGTGCGAACATCTGCTGCGCAGTGGCGTTACCTTTGAAGATATTCAGATTAGCCGTATTGAGGGCGCTGCGGATGTGGTGCTTGAAGATGGGCGTATATTGTCGTTTTCTGCAATTTTTGTTGTCTCCAACACCTATCCATCTAGTGGGCTGGCTCAGGCTGCCGGGTGTGCGTTGGAGGATCACCCCATGGGACAGCAGATCGTGACCTCTGAGTTCAAGGAGACAACCGTTCGCGGTGTGTTTGCCTGTGGGGACGTGGCCCGCGTTCCGCATTCCGTTTCCTTTGCCGTGGGGGACGGTGCCTGGGCCGGAATGCAGGTGCATCGGTCATTGCTTGATCCGGAGTTGTAGAGGCGCTTTATCTTGGTGCTGCCTCCAACTCTTTCATTGGTGGATCCCATGGCTGAGCGGCTTCTTCGAAAACGGTGAAAGCGGGAGAGAAGTGGCTTGGATCGTCCAGTGTGGCGGCGTGGATGTAGATGCGGTCCGGGAAGCGTTCTGTGCGGCTGGTGAGTGGGGAACCGCAGGTGGGGCAGAAGCCGGAATAGGTTGCTGCACCGTTGTCGCTTGAGGCTTTGTACTCGCGGATTTCTCCGTGAAACTGAACTTGACTGGTTGCCACTGCAAAGGCTGATGAATGGCCAGTGCCGGTCGCCTGCTGGCACTTTCGGCAGTGACAGTTGAAGGAAAATTCGATTTCGCCATCTGCTTCATAACGGACTGCACCGCAGGCGCATCCGCCGGTGAGTTGCTCTGTCATTCTTCCAATCTCCTTAGCCAGTGGCCAAAACAGATGATGCCGCGGCCCCAGCCGTAGGTGAGGGTCTGTGCTGCTTCCTGTGTTGGCAGGTGTTCGTGAAGGATGGTGATGCGGACGCCGCCGGCTTCCTCGGTGAATGTGATGGTCACCAGTGTGTCGCGTCCTTGTGTGAGGTGCTTGTCTTCCTCACTCTCCCACGTGAAGATCAGGGTGTTGGGGCGGGAGATTTCGACGTATCGGCCTGAATGGTGTGAGTGGGCCCCTGTCTCCGGCACCATACGAAATCGCCAGTGGCCACCGGGGGTGAGGTCCAGCTCCAGAACTTCCGCTGTGTAGCCGGGTGGGCCGAACCAGCTGGCAATGGCTTGTGGATCTGTCCAGCCTGTGAAGGCGGTTTCCAGATCCGTGTCAAACCACATGCTCTCGTTGACGCTGTAGTCGGGGTTCGCTGTGCTAGCCATCGCCATCTCCCTGTTTTTCGAGATAAGTGCCGAAGGAGGTCAGTTTCTGTTGCCAGAAGGCTTTGTGTCGCTCTGTCCATTCCAGCATGGGGTCGAGGCCTGCTGTGGCCAGCTCGCAGTGGTGCTCCCGACCTTTTACGGTGCGTTTGATGAGCTGGGCTTCCTCAAGAACCTTGAGGTGCTGCGAGATTGCGCCCGGTGTCATGTCGTGGTGGTGGCTCAACTCTTTCACGGTTTTGCTGCCGTGGAGCAGGTCATCCAGCATCTGTCGGCGAACCGGATTGGCAAGGGCGGCGAATGTGGTGTTCAGGTCGATCATGGTTTAGTAGATTCTATACTGTTTAGATACTTCTAAACAGTTATGGTGAGCGGTGTCAAGTTTAGCTGTCAGCGCTTGCTTGCGGGGCCTAAAGGGCACCTGAGGAGATGGCTTGGTAAGTTCCTGTTATTTCGAGACTTGTCGCCTGGAGGCTACGGTTTCTTCCCAGCCCTTGATGAGAGAGGCGCGGCGGGCGGGGTATTTATCGGGCTGAACTTCCATGGAGTGAACCCGGTCGGTGCGGAAGTGCCGATAATCGTCTCTGCTCTCGCACCACGCGACGATGTAACGGACCTTATCCAGATAGGCGATGAACAGGGGCCAGATGATGCGGGTGGTGAGTTGCTCGCTCTGGTCTTTGTAGATGAGCTGCAGTTTGGTTCTGCTTCTAATGGCGCGTCTTAGTATGACGCCGTCGAACTGATCGTTGGTGGGTGGTTTGGTTGCGATGGGTTTGACGCCAGCATCGAGTATGATCGGGCGTAGCTCTGACGGTATGGCAGCAGAGAGTTTGGCGACCAGATCTCTGGCAGAGCGGGCAAGAGATGGATCTGCTTGTGTTGCCACCCAAGCTGCGCCTAGTGCAGCGGCTTCCAGTTCATCTGCCGTCAGCATCAATGGCGGCATGTCGTAGGCATCGTCGAGCACGTAGCCTGTTCCGGCTTCTCCGGTGATGGGTACGCGCTGGGCCATGAGTTCTGCCATGTCGCGATACAATGTGCGCAGGGAGATTTCGAGCTCATCCGCGAGGGCACGGCCTGTGACAGGAGACCGGCTGGACCGCAAAATCTGGATGATGTGGAAAAGGCGTTCTGTACGACGCATTGCGGGCTCCTGCTGTCATGCTGCTGCCATAACGGTGTCAGCAGCGCCACTGTATCAATGGTTCAGCACCACGCAAGATGTTTGCGATGATTGAGGAGAACCCGATGATACGCTGCGAAAGAACAATGGTGATTGATGCCAGTCCGGAAGCTATTTGGAATGTTATTGGCCGGTACATGGATCTGGATGAGTTCGCCCCTCTTGTGAAGTCTGTTGAGGCGTTGACCGAAGGGGCTGACGGTGTTGGTTCAGTGCGTCGCTGTCACTTTGAGAATGGCACCTTCCTCGACGAGGAAGTGATGGAATGGGAGCCCAATCATAGAATGCGAGTGCGTATGTTTTCTATGGACGCTTTACCGCTGAAGGAAGCGCAAGCAGAGATCTGCATTAAGCCTTACGCCGGTGGAAAATCGCAGATCATCTGGTACCTGGAGTATCGCATGAAGTACGGGCCGTTGGGGTGGTTGCTGGGCCAAACGCTCGTGAAAAGCGGGATGGGCAAAGTAATTCTAGGTAACTTGAAAGGACTTGCCGAGAAGGTGAAGTCACCCCGGGCCATTGCGGCTTAGAGCCTCAGTCAAACCTTCAGCGAATATCGCCTTCTAGTGTTCGGGGAGGCGCTGTAGAGACGAATACGCTTGACGAAACCTGTGTGGGCCTTGATATGAGTCAGTGGTTCGAGTGGGTTAGGTCCTTATAGTTCAAGCCGGACTCGCGAAATGGAGTTATCTGGTTGTGACTGGTTTCTGGCGTTTTCTTTCTACGGCTGTTGTAAGCCTTGCGCTGATTGTTGGCGGTGGGGCTGGCTCGTTTGCGCAGGAGCCGGAGCGTATTCTGGTGTTCGCGGCTTCCAGCCTGAAAGATGTGCTGGAGGATGCTGGCGCTCAGTTTGATCAGTCTCACAACACTAAGACAGAATTCTCCTTTGGTGGTTCGCAGACCATTACCCGCCATGTAGTCGCCGGTGCGCCTGCTGATGTACTGGTGACAGCTGATGATGCGTGGATGGCGTATGCCGTGAAGAATGGTGTGCTGGTGGATGACAGTGTGGTGGAGCTGGCATCCAACGGGCTTGTGCTGGTTGGCTCTGAGGCGCTGGGCGCTGAGGATGTTGAGCTGACTGCTGAGGCTTTGCAGGCTGTGCTGGTGGATGGACGTCTTGCCATGGGAGAGCCTGAGACGGTGCCTGCCGGACGTTATGGCAAAGAGGCGCTGACCAACCTTGGTTTGTGGCAAAGCGTGGCGCAGCGCGTGGCTCCTATGGAGAATGTACGCGTTGCTCTGGCAGCTGCTGCACGGGGTGAAGTGCCTCTGGCGCTGGTTTATTCTTCTGACGCGAAAGTGGAACACGGTGTGCGGGTGCTTGCAGAAATACCGCAGGACAGTCATCGTGCTATTGTTATTCCGGGAGCCTTGACCTCTGGCCATTCCAAGGCTAGCGAAGGTTTTATGGAGTTTTTGAAGAGTGCTGAGGGGCGCAAGATCTTTCAGGCTCATGGTTTCAAAGTGAGCGGCGATTGAGCTTTTATCTGACGGATGCAGAATGGGCAGCGATACAGCTGTCGCTGCAGGTTGCGAGCCTTGCAATTGCGATTGCGCTGCCGCCTGCAGTTCTGCTCGGCTATGCTCTCGCCCGCTGGAAGTTTCCCGGATACACGCTAGTGAATGCCCTCGTGCATTTGCCGATTGTGTTGCCGCCTGTGGTGACAGGTTATGTGCTGCTGGTGTTGTTTGGGCGTCAGGGCATGTTGGGCAGCTTTTTTGCAGATGTGTTTGGCATTGTGTTTGCCTTCCGCTGGACAGGTGCTGCACTGGCGGCGGGGATCATGGCGTTTCCGCTGATCATTCGGCCTGTAAAGCTATCCTTTGAGTTGTCTGATGGGCAGTTGGAAGAAGCGGCGCATTCGCTGGGAACGTCTCGCCTCAAAACCTTTTTGCTGATTACGCTGCCATTGGCGCTGCCGGGTATCCTGAGTGGTGCGATCCTTGGATTTGCCAAGGCGATGGGTGAGTTTGGGGCGACGATTACGTTTGTTTCCAACATTCCCGGTGAGACCCGCACACTGTCGCTTGCGCTTTATACGGAGATGCAGAGCCTTTCCGGTGATGCGGGCGCAATCCGCCTGACGGTGATTGCGATTGTGGTTTCCATCTGCGCACTGGTGTTCTCTGAGGTGATTTCGCGACGCCTCTCCCGCAAGTTGGGAGGGCAGCATGATTGACGTCGATATCTCCAGCCGGTTGGGTGACTTCTCGCTTTCTGCCAAGTTTGAGGTGAACAGCGGGATCACGGCGATCTTTGGTAAGTCGGGTGCTGGTAAGTCCTCGTTGATCCGCATGATTGCCGGGCTGTCCGCTCCGGATAATGGCCGTATTGCGCTGGGCGAGCAGGTTGTTTTTGACCGGGCTGCATCCATCAACGTGCCTATTCAGCAGCGCGGGGTGGGCATGGTGTTTCAGGATTCCCGCCTGTTTCCGCATATGAACGTGGAGCGGAACCTGCTTTACAGCCAGTGGGCTGCAGGGCGGAAATCTGCTGTTGGTCTTGCTGAGATTGCGGAGTTGCTGGGGATCTCCCACTTGCTGAAACGACGGCCTCATGGGCTTTCGGGCGGTGAGAAGCAACGCGTGGCGATTGGGCGGGCGTTGCTTTCCAATCCGCAACTGCTTGTGCTGGATGAGCCGTTGGCGTCACTGGATGCCTCACGTAAAGCGGAGATCCTGCCGTATCTTCTGAAACTGAAGAACGAGTTCGGCATTCCCATGCTCTATGTGAGCCACAGTCTTGGTGAGATTGAGCAGCTAGCGGATACGCTGGTGTTGCTGGATGCCGGGTCCGTGGTGGCGCATGGGCCGATTGCGCAGATGTTGAGTAATCTGGAGCTGCCTCAATTGGCAAGCGGGCCGGATGCTGGCTCACTGTTGTTTGCTACGCTGAACGCCTATGATGAGCAGTGGCAGATCACTGAGTTTGGTCTGGAAGGACAGATGCTGCAGTTGCCGGGGCAACTGGGCACAGTAGGGCAGGATGCCCGCATTCGCATCAAGGCGAAGGATGTGGCTCTGGCACGTAAAGCGCCGGAAGAGGCCTCTGTTCGTAATGTACTTTCCGTCGTGATTGAAGGGATTACGGAGACCTCTGGCCCTTATGCTGAAGTGGATTGCCGGGTTGGGGAACAGCATTTGCGGGCGCGGCTGACGCGTCACTCCGTGCATGAACTAAAGCTCGCTGCCGGACAACAGGTATTTGCTTTGATCAAAAGTGTTGCGCTAGACCAGTGAACGAACACGCGTTACACCGTACGTGATTGAGCGCATTTGGTGATGTCTCGGGAGGCATCGGCACCATATTCTAAATCGGACAAGTGACGTGAACAGGACAAGCAGATCTGAGCGATGGCAACGGGTCTCCAGTGTTGCACTGGTGACGTTTGCTGTGTTTGCGCTTGTTGTGGCCTGGGTCGTGATGCAGCTCAGCGGCCAGTTTTATATGGCAGACCTGCAAACGCGCAGTCAGGCGACTTTGTCTGTGCAGGCGGCGGGGCTTGAGAAGTATCTCGACAAGTATCGTCTGTTGCCTCCGTTGTTGGCGCGGCGCTCGGATATTGTGCAGATCCTTGCTGAAGATGAACATGAGCGCGGGCAGAACGTTGCCAAGGTAATCGCGGGCATGTCCGGTGCGCAGGAAGTCTGGTTTCAGAAACCGGATGGCGAGATTGTTGCGTCCAACCTGATCGACAACGCCAGTATGGCTGAGCGGGGCATGTCCTCTTACGCTGACGCTTTGAAAGCGGCGCGGCAGGGACGGCTTGGGCGTCAGCTGGTGCTCTCCCGCAATGGCGGGCCTGCCAGCTACGTGTTTATCGCGCCGGTTCGGCAAGGTGAGCAGGATTACGGCTTTATTGCTGTACGTGTGAGCCTTGAGGAGGTGGAGCAGAATTGGGCGCTCTCCAAGGATCGCCTTGTTGCGGTGGACCAGAACGGCATTGTAGTAGCAACCAACCAATCCAGCTGGCGCGGAGAGCGACTGTTTGCGCAGCGGACGACACGGCGCGGACGAGTTTCGGGGACGCAGAATGGCGTGATCGACCAGCGCTGGTATGATCTGGACTTTGAGCTGGTGCGTCTGAGCCCTCCCTTCAACAAAACCAACTTCCAGATGATTGAGCAGGAGCTTCCGGTGTTGAACTGGAAGGTGGTGCTGTTTGCAGATACCTCTCAGGTTCGGCAGCAGTCCATCTGGGCGGCACTGGTGGCGTTGCTGCTGTGTGTTGTCAGCGGTGGTTTGTTCTGGATGGCGGGTGAGCGGCGGCGGAGATTGCTGGAGCGGATCCGGCAGGACAAGGTTTATGCGGCGCGGCTGGAAGAGCGGGTGCATGAGCGCACACGAGAGCTTTCCAACATGAACGCGTTGCTGGCTCAGGAAGTGAAAGAGCGCGAGGCAGCGGAGAAAGAGCTTCAGCAGGCGCAGGCGGGGCTGGTGCAGTCCGCCAAGCTGGCGACGCTGGGCGAGATGTCTGCTGCGATATCCCATGAGTTTAACCAGCCGTTGGGCGCGATCCGTACCCACTCAGAAAATGCGCAGGTGCTGATTGAGACGGGTAAGTCTGATCGGGCGCTGAAGAGCCTTGGCAAGATTGTTGCCATGGTGGAACGGATGGCGGCGATCAGCCAGATACTGAAAGGGTTCACCCGAAAAGCAGGGCGTGATCTGGTGCCGGTGAAGGTTTCTGCCGTTGTTGGTGAAGTGCTGATGCTGACGGGGCCGCGCTGTAAGCAAATGGGTGTGCACACTGAGGTGGTGCAGGACGACAAGTCCATTGAGGTTTTGGCCGGGCAGGTGCGCCTTGCGCAGGTGTTGATGAACCTGATGAGCAATGCGCTGGATGCGATGAAAGAGCAGCTGGAGCCGCGCATTCGGATCACTGTTTCTCACCAGGAGCAACAGGTGGTTATTCGGTTTGAGGACAACGGTCCGGGTGTGCCTGAAGATGTTGTTGCCAGCATCTTTGATCCGTTCTTCACTACAAAGGATGTTGGTGAAGGATTGGGGCTTGGTCTTTCCATCGCCTATAAGATAATCGAGGACCTTGAAGGGCAGCTGCACTATGAGCAGTCTGAGCTTGGCGGTGCGTGTTTTGTGATTGTGCTGAAGGACGTCTCGGAGACTTCCGGCGATCCTGAGGAAGAAGAAGTTTAGTATGGACGTATGGGCGATCGATAAAGCCACCATTCTTCTGGTCGATGACGATGAGGATATGCGTGAGGCGCTGGTAGAGGGGCTGGAACTGGCCGACTACCACGTGGTGCCGTTTTCCCGCGCTGAAGAAGCGCTGGAGCATATCACGCATGAGTTCTACGGCGTTTTGGTGAGCGATATCCGTATGCCGAAGATGGGTGGCTTTGATCTGATGAAAGCCGCCTTTGAAATCGACAGCGCGTTGCCTGTGGTGCTGATTACTGGCCATGGTGATGTGCCGCTGGCGGTGGAAGCCATGCGCGCCGGCGCCTATGACTTCAAAGAAAAGCCGTTCCCCGTCAGTGGGTTGGTTGCTGTCGTGGAGCGTGGGCTGGAGAAACGTCGCCTGACACTGGAAAACCGTGTGCTGCGTGAGGAGCTGGGCAACCTTTCCGGTCTGGAAGAGCGCATCGTGGGCAAGTCACCGTCCATGGAAGCGCTGCGCAACACGATTACGGCGCTGTCTGGCACGGATGCGGATGTGCTTATTCTGGGTGAGACCGGCTCTGGTAAGGAAGTGGTCGCCCGTGCGCTGCACGAGGAAGGCCTTCGCAAAGATGGACCGTTTGTGGCGCTGAACTGCGGGGCGTTGCCAGCGGATATCATCGAGAGCGAACTGTTTGGGCACGAGAAAGGTGCGTTTACCGGGGCGAGTGGTCAGCGGATAGGTAAGCTGGAGCATGCTCATGGTGGCACGGTATTTCTGGATGAGATCGAGTCCATGCCGCTCGACTTGCAGGTGAAGTTGCTGCGGGTGTTTGAGACGCGGACGATTGAGCGCCTCGGTTCCAACAAGGCTATTCCACTTGATCTGCGGTTTGTGGCTGCCACCAAGGAAGATCTAGAGGCTGCTTCTAATGAAGGGCGGTTCAGGAAGGATCTGTTCTACCGCCTCAATGTGATCACGCTGGCTATTCCGCCTCTGCGGGAGCGGCTGGAGGATATTCCGGTGCTGTTCCATTATCTGACGCGAGGGGCACGGGCACGTTATCGCAAAGAAGTCCCTGAGATTTCGAGAGAGTTTCTCTCAGAGCTGATGCAACGTGAGTGGCCGGGTAACGTGCGTGAACTGCGCAATGTGGCGGACCGGTTCGTGTTGGGGCTGGAGGGCCAACCTAAGGCAGCTGGGGCTGCTGCTGCTGTTGCCGGACCGCAGAGCGGCACGCTGGCTGAGCGCGTCAGTGCTTATGAGCGCGATATCATTGCAGCTGAACTTGAGAAAAACGACGGCAAGATCAAGCCGACATACGAAGCCCTATCCGTCTCCCGCAAGGCACTTTACGAGAAGATGAAGAAGTATGGGCTGAGCAAGGATGAGGTTGGCGAATAGAAATGTGTCGAATTCGACACATTTTTGAATAGTCAATGTTACTTATTCGAAACAAATGCACTTTGAATAATTAGGTGAAATTCCGTAAGTAGCTGTATTTATTATAGGTATTTAAACTGGCACGCAGATTGCTTTTAGTAGTGTGAGGAGCTTCGCTCCGTTCCATCTGGGAGGATACTATGAAGAAGATTATTACTGCTGCCACAGTTGCAGCTGGCATGTTCACTGCTACTCAGGCTGTTGCTGCTGAAGCGTGTGATCCGGGTGAAGTCGTTATCAAGTTCAGTCACGTTGTGTCCGCGACCGGCCACCCAAAAGGTGACTTCGCAACTGCACTTGCTGAGCGCATCAACAATGAGATGAATGGTAAGGCCTGTATGCAGGTTTTCCCAAGCTCCCAGCTGTTTGATGATGACAAAGTGATGGAAGCTCTGCTGCTCGGCGACGTTCAGATCGCTGCGCCTTCTCTTGCGAAATTCGAAGCTTACACACTCAAGTACCGTGTGTTTGACCTTCCGTTCCTGTTCTCTGACATGGATGCAGTGAACAAGTTCACACAGGGTGAAAAAGGTCAGGAACTGTTGGGCGCGATGTCTGACATCGGCTTTGTAGGTCTTGGTTATGTTTACAACGGTATCAAGCACTTCTCAGCAAACAAGCCACTGGTGACACCTGCTGATGCGGCTGGCCTGAAGTTCCGCGTTCAGACCTCTGACGTTGCTGTGGCAATGATTGAAGCGATGGAAGCAAACGCTCAGAAGCTTGCATTTAAAGAAGTGTACGGCGCTCTGCAGACCGGCGTTGTTGATGGTCAGGAAAACACCTGGTCCAACATCTACACCAAGAAGTTCTTTGAAGTTCAGGACGGTATTACAGAAACCAGCCACCAGCTGCTGTCTTACCTGGCTGTGACTTCTCAGGAATGGCTCGACAGCCTTGATCCAGAAGTTCGCGATCAGTTCATCACTATCTTCACTGAAGTGACCAACGATGCGAACGCTCGTTCTTCCGCTATCAACGAAGCTAACAAGCAGAAGATCATCGAAGCTGGTGTAGAAGTTCGCACTCTGACACCTGAGCAGCGTCAGCAGTGGGTTGACGTGATGAAGCCTGTATGGGGCAAATTTGCTGATGACATCGGTCAGGATGTGATCGACGCTGCCGTCGCAGCAAACAACTAATCCAACACATTTTGATAGGACCGTCCGGCCATTGGTCGGGCGGACCCTGAAAAACCACAATGGTTTCTTTCTCGGTGCCGCAACACACTGAGAAATGAGAGTGCTGTTGGGGGAGGGCGCTTTGTCTCGACTAAATAAAATAATAGATGCTTTCGAAGAAGGGTTTATTGCCACCATCCTTGCTGTGATGACGCTGGTAACCTTCTGGCAGGTCGTCATGCGGTACGGCTTTAACTCGGGTTGGGGTGGCGCGCTACAGTTCACCCGCGTACTGTTTGCGTGGCTTATTCTCTTCGGTATGAGCTACGGCCTGAAAATTGGCTCACACCTTGGCGTTGATGCTTTCATCCGCCTGTTTCCAAAACCAATCTTCCGCGCATTTGGGCTTCTGGGCGCGCTGGTGACATTGCTTTATGCCGCGCTGCTGTTTGATGCGGACTGGTTTGGTGTATTGCTCGGACTGGAAAACCGCGGTTCTACCGGTGGTGCGTTCGACTACGTGGCCAAGTACTACAAGCTTCCAATCGGCATGGAAGATCTGAAATTCCCTGAGTGGTATCAGGAGATGTTTGGCGTGAAAGAGCGCGTTCCTCGCTGGTGGGGTTACGTCATTCTGCCAATCGGCCTTGCCCTTCTTGCTTTCCGGTCGCTGCAAATGTGCTGGCTCATTCTGACCGGCCAACGCGACACGATGATTGCTGCGCACGAAGCTGAAGAGCTCGTTGAAGAAAACAAAGACGTGCTGAAGGACTAAGCCCAATGGAAACCGCTGTTCTCTTTTTGCTGCTCTTTGGGCTGCTTCTTATCGGGGCACCAATCGCGATTGCGCTTGGCTTGTCTTCCGTTCTCTATATCGCGCTGTTCTCTCATGACTCCATGAGCTCTGTGACCATTCAGATGTTCAATGCGTCACAGAACTTTACACTGCTTGCGATCCCGTTCTTTATTCTGGCCTCCAGCTTCATGTCCACCGGTGGTGTGGCACGTCGTATCGTGAACTTCGCCGTTGCGACTGTTGGCTGGGTCCGTGGTGGTCTGGCAATGGCTGGCGTGCTGGCCTGTATGATCTTCGCTGCGCTGTCCGGTTCATCTCCTGCGACCGTGGTTGCGATTGGTACCATTGCGATTGCCGCGATGCGTCAGGCCGGTTACTCCAAGGAGTTTGCTGCCGGTATCATCGCCAATGCTGGTACGCTGGGTATTCTGATCCCGCCATCCATCGTGATGGTTGTCTATGCAGCTGCGACCAACGTTTCCGTGGGTCGTATGTTCCTCGCGGGTGTTATTCCGGGCATCGTTGCCGGTCTGATGCTGATGGTGACCATCTACTTCATCGCGCGTAAGAAAAATCTGGCTGCATTGCCATTCCCAAGCATGAAGGTGCTTTGGACCACGTTTGCAGAAGCTGCCTTCGGCATGTTCCTGATCGTGATCATTCTTGGCGGTATTTATGCTGGTGTGTTCACGCCAACTGAAGCTGCTGCTGTGGCCGCTGTTTATGCGTGTCTGATTGCTCTGTTCATCTACCGTGATATGGGGCCGCTGAAGGATAAGAAGTGGCGTAAGCCGGGTGAAAGCCTGATTGAAGCTGTTGGCCGTAACATTGGTCTGCTGGTTCTTTACTTCTTCCCTGCGTTCTTCCACCGCGATACCCGCAAGGTGCTGGTTGAGAGTGGCAAGACCACAATCATGCTGATGTTCATCATCGTGAACGCGCTGCTGTTTGCGCATACGCTGACAGCTGAACGTATTCCGCAGATCATCACTGACTGGATGATTGGTGCTGGCTTCAACTGGTTCACCTTCCTGATTGCAGTGAACATCATCTTGCTGATCGGTGGTCAGTTCATGGAGCCATCCGGCCTGCTGCTGATTGTGGCGCCTGTGGTGTTCCCGATTGCGATTGAGCTGGGTGTTGATCCAATCCACCTCGGTATCATCATGGTGGTGAACATGGAGATCGGCATGATCACGCCGCCAATCGGACTAAACCTGTTTGTGACGTCGGGCATAACGGGCATGAGTCTGGTGCAGGTGGTGCGTGCTGCTGCGCCGTTCGTGATGGTTCTGCTGGTGTTCCTCGTGTTGGTCACGTACTTGCCGTGGCTCTCCACGGCGCTGCCGACCTACATGATGGGGCCAGAGGTCATCGTCAAATAGCGGAACTAATGAGTTCTTTGAAAAGCCGGGGCATTTGCTCCGGCTTTTTTGTATCCCACTGATTTGCAGCAAATTCGCTGAAATAGCTTAGGCTGACTTTCGGGGTAAAATGCGACAATAGAGGTTCCCCAATGTTTGCGTGAGGAGCTGATGAAGAGAGCGATCGTTTCTATCATTTTCGCTCTGGGCGTTGCTTTTGCTTCACCTGCGTTCGCCCAGATTGAGTGTAAGCCTGGCGAAGTTGTCATTAAGTTCAGCCATGTTGTGCCGCCAAGAGGCCATCCTAAGGGGGATTTTGCGCGCATGCTGGCGGAACGGGTGAACTCCGAGATGAATGGCAGGGCGTGTATGCAGGTGTTTCCCTTTTCCCAGCTTTATGATGATGAGAAGGTGATGGAAGCCTTGATACTAGGTGATGTGCAGTTGGCTGCGCCTTCTCTTTCGAAGCTGGAAGTTTACACCAACAAGTACCGGCTCTTCGATTTGCCTTTCCTGTTTGAGGATATGGATGCGGTGCAGCGGTTTACTGCCAGCGACCAAGGGCAAGAGCTGCTTGATGTGATGTCTGACTTTGGGGTTGTGGGACTTGGGTATCTCTTTGATGGCCTGAAGCACTTTTCTGCAGACAAGCCGTTGCTCGTTCCTTCTGACGGGGCAGGCTTGAAATTCCGCGTGCAGAACTCTGATGTGGCTGTGGCGATGATTGAGGCGATGGGGGCGAGTGCTCAGAAGCTAGCGTTCAAGGAAGTCTACGGGGCGTTACAGCTGGGTGTTGTCGATGGGCAGGAGAACAGTTGGTCCAACATCTTCACGTCACGCTTCTATGAGGTCCAGAACGGTATCACCGAGACCAATCATCAATTGCTGGCCTATGTGGTGTTTGCACCCAAGGAATGGTTGGAGAGCCTTGAACCTGATTTGCGGGATCAGTTTCTGACAATCTTCCGGGAAACATTGGTGAAGGCCAATGCACAAGCAGCCCAGACCAGCGAAGAGAACCGGCAACGGATTGTTGATGCAGGTTATACCGTGCGTGAGCTGACACCTGAGCAGCGCCAGCAGTGGGTGGATGTGATGCGGCCTGTGTGGGGTGACTTTGAGGATCAGATCGGCAAGGACCTGATTGCAGCGGCTGTGGCTGCTAATACGCCTGAGGACAACTGATGATCTTCAGATAGGCTTTCTGTAGCTGTTGCGCGCGAGCGTCTTATTCGTATGATCAATGTTGATCATGTAATAGGTGCGCCATGTCTGAGGTTATTTATCTTTCCGCCAAAGAAGCTGCCAATGAGTTGGGTGTGCGCCCAGCCACGCTTTATGCCTATGTGAGCCGTGGGCTTGTCCGCTCCGTTCAGGGACCGGGGCGCACCCGGCTTTATGATGCTTCAGACATCCGCTTCCTGAGAAGTCGACGGGCTGGTGAGGGCGTGGAAGATAAGGAAGGGCAATCCCACAGCGCAGCGGCCAAGGGCGTGTTGGAGACAAAGCTTACCCTTCTGACTGAAGATGGGCACTACTACCGGGGACAGTCTGCGCTTGAGTTGGCGAAGGCGGGGACGCTTGAGAGCGTGGCGACGTTGTTGTGGGACTGTGAGAATGATCCGTTTGCTCAGCCTGCTCCAAAGGGCATTGGAGGCTTCAGTTCGCATCAGCGGCCTGTTGAGCGGGCGATTGTTGCATTGTGTTCGTGGCCGGAGCAGGACAATGCGGCTTATACGCTGTCTCAGGAGCTTTTGAAGAAGAAGGGCGCGAGCCTCATTCGCCTGGCTGCCAGTGCGCTGTTGATGCAGGAGCCGAGCACTGATCCGATGCATCGGCAGATTGCGCGGGCTTGGGGGATCAAGGATGAGAAGGCCATTGATCTGATCCGTGCGACACTGGTTTTGTGTGCGGACCATGAACTGAACACCAGTGCTTATGCTGTGCGATGTGCTGCTTCTACCCGAGCGCCGCTGCATGCGGTTCTAGTATCCGGGCTTGGGGCGTTCATGGGGCCAAGACATGGAACAAATGCCGAGCGTGTGCTGAGTTGGCTGAAGCATATTCATGATGTTGACGATATAGAGAACGTGCTGCAAGAGCGTTGTATGAACGGCGAATATCTGCCGGGATTGGGCCATTCTATCTATGGTGGGATGGACCCTCGGGGCAAATTCCTATTAGACAAACTCATGCAAAGTGACCTGAATCACCCACTCATTGAATTGATTCCACAGTTACTGGAAAGGTCACGTGAGCTGTTTGGAAAGCCCGTGAATGTGGATATTCCACTAGCACTTTTGGAGCAGATTCTCGCGCTACCAAAAAATTCCGCCGGAATTTTGTTTTGTATTTCAAGAATTAGCGGATGGATCGCGCAAGCGCTGGAACAATATCAAATGCAAGAACAAATACGTCCGCGTGCTGCATATGTTGGTATTCGTCCAACCTGAAGCACGGCTCAGTTGAATAGTTAATTTTTTTGATCTTTAACCTGAGCGTGTATCTGGGCATTATTCTACAGTTTCCTAGCGTAAAATTCAGAAAATTATGTTCTTTCTCTGTAATTATATTTGTATCGATTATTTGTTCTGATTATCTGTAAGTATTCCCTAGATTATCAATAATTGAGTAGTTGCATATCGATGTTATCTATTGTGGAAATGTGGCTTTTTACATAATTTTTGACGTGACCTAGTTGATTTGAGGGTGTTCAAATTGGGGAGGCGCTATGTTACGTCTACATCATTAATCGGAATATTCGTTGTATCTCTCACTCTATCAAGAATAAGGCATTTCATGAATCGTTTGCCCCCTTTGAATGCTTTGGTCGCGTTTCGTGCAGTTATGGAAACTGGGAGTTTGGTTTCAGCGGCCCAAAAACTAGCGATTACTGCTAGTGCGGTCAGTCACCGGCTCAAAGCGCTGGAGGATCACTTGGGTCTGGAGCTGTTTGAGCGTCGGTCCCGTGCTGTGTTCCCAACTGCGGCCGCTTATAGATATGCCTCAGAAATTGCAGAGGCGTTTGACAGAATTTCGACTGCGACGCGCACTATTGAAGCTGTCGGGAACAGAGATACGCTGAGTATCCATTGTTCTTCCAGCTTTGCGAGCAACTGGTTGCTACGCCGCCTTCGCTCCTTTACTGCGCACAACTCTGAAATCACAGTAACTGTCTCAAGCAGTGGTGCTGATCAGAGTATTGAAGGTGGTCTTTATGACCTCGTCTTCACGCGTCAGTCCAACACTCCGGATGAGTTTGAAGAGCTGACACTGGGACGTGAAAAGTTCCGTCCTCTGATCTCGCCAGAACTGTTGGATACGCTTGGTTATCCGAAGAAGCCGAATGAGCTGCTGAAGCTGCCGATTATTCGCAGTGAAGGGGCGACGGTTTCTTGGGAAACATGGCTGTCTGAAGCTGGTGTTCCAAACCCAATCGTCAATGAGATGATGGTGTTTGAGAATGCAGCGCTTGCTCTGGATGCCGCTGAGAAGGGCTTTGGCATTGTGCTGGAATCCAACCTTCTGAGTGCAGAAGCAGAGACTGCCGGTCGCCTTGTGCCAATCTTCCCAGAGTATCAGCGGGATGGTCGTGAGCATAAGCTGATGTGGCGTGAGAAGCGCGGTGCTGAACCAAAAATCCGTAGCTTCCGTGATTGGCTGGAAAGCCAGCTGCGTTACGACTTTGTCGATGAAGAAGCGTATGAGCCGGTTGCGGCGCTTGTCGACTAAAAGACATTACGGCATGTGACTGGTATCGGGCGGGCAACTACCAGTTTGCATTGCTGAGTGTTTGATTTGGGTGGGTACGTATGTGCCCACCCATTTTGGTTTTCAGAAAACGATTTTGTATCTGATGTGCTTTGAGGAACTGAATTTTTACAGTGAGTTCGTGAGGGCTAGGGCCTACCCATATACCTGAGACAAAATTCTTCTGTTCATCCTTGATGAAATCCCTTAGAAGCACCGTAAACAGGCGCTCCTTTGCTGTTTCCCAAAGACAAAGTATGAGGCGCCGCTCAATAGCTCCATAAAAGAGCTTTAGAAAACACCAGAGAATTTGGTCGCCAGAATGAGAACCTCAGAACTCCTGATGCCTGCGGGCAACTTGCAGAAGCTTAAGATTGCCGTTCTTTACGGAGCAGATGCAATCTACCTTGGTACGCCAGATATGTCCCTGCGCACGAAGGCAGAGTTTACGCTTGAGCAGGTCGTTGAAGGTATTGAGTTTGCGCATAAGCACGGCAAACGTGTTTACCTGACGCTGAACCTGTTCTCTCACAACAAAGACGTTCCTAAGCTGAAGGAATATGCGGAGACTATTCGCGATATCAATCCAGATGGGTTGATCATTGCTGATCCGGGCGTATTCCAATTTATGCGTAAAGAACTGCCGAACGTACCGCTGCACATCTCCACCCAGGCGAACGTGTGTTCCTGGCTTTCTGTTGACTTCTGGAAAGAACAGGGCGCGGATCTGGTTGTTCTGGCCCGTGAAGTTTCCTTCCCTGAGCTTTCTGAGATTCGTGAGAAGTGCCCGGATATCCGTCTTGAGGCGTTTGTTCATGGTGCGATGTGCATGACCTATTCTGGTCGCTGCCTGCTTTCCAACTTTATGGCGGAGCGTGGCGCGAACCAGGGGAACTGCGCGAACTCCTGCCGTTGGAACTACAAAGTACGCATGCGCATGAAAGACGGCACCATCAACGAACTTGAGCTGAACGAAGATAATATCGGCATGTTCGAGTTCCTGCTGGAAGAAGGCTGCCGTCCGGGTGAGCTGATGCCAATTCTGGAAGACGGTCGTGGGTCTTACATTCTGAACTCCAAAGACCTTTGCCTGATGCCAAAGCTCAATGACTATCTGCGCATTGGTGTGGACTCGCTGAAAGTGGAAGGTCGCAACAAGTCCATGTACTACGTGGCTGTTGTTGCACGTGCCTACCGCATGGCGATTGATGACTACTACCGTGATCCGGAGAACTGGAACCCGCAGAAGTACATGGATGAGATGTACAGTGTTGCCAACCGTGGCTACACCACTGCGTTCCACGAAGGCCGCCTGAACAACTACGCCCACAACTACGAAGATACGCATTCCATCGGAGAATGGGAATTTGCGGGTATCATTGAGGATGTGACAGACGAAGCCTTCTACATGAAGGTGAAGAACAAGATCGTTGCCGGTGAGGTTCTGGAGTTCTTGCAGCCGTTGTCTGATGACAGCATCCTGCTGCGTATCTATGACTTTGAAGATGCAAAGTCCGGTGAGATGACACAGGAAGTGCAGGCTGGTAAGCAGCCGGTCGTGCGTATTCCGTTCACATTGTTCGATAAAGAAGATGCAGCGACATTCAAAGAGCGCTTCCCGGTTAACACTGTGGTGCGTAAAGAACGTCCGCTGACCCCAGAGCAGTGGAGCCGCCTGAAGCTGGACCGCACCGCGGAGCGCATTGAAGCACGTGGTGAAGCGACTGACGCACAGCAGAACAAATATGAGAGCCAGCGTGATCGGCTGATTGATGCGATTGCGGAAGGCAGCCAGGATCGTAAACCGAAGTCTCCACGCCTTGGTCTGGAAGGGTGCTGTGGTCGTGGCTGTAACGGCTGCATGATCTTCTGGGAGGATCCGAAGTTTGAGAAAGCGCGCGAAATTCTGAAAACCAAGAAGCAGGGCGAGATGCTTGCCCGCAACGCGTTGAAGCACGAAGTCAGCTGATAGCTTAGCATAACTTATGCATTGTGAGCCCCGGTCTGAAAAGGTCGGGGTTTTTGTTTTGCCTGGCCTCTGCGGGAACCTACTGAAGTTTCAGGTAAATATGATATTTATTAGGATGGTTAACTATTATTAGTATTAATTTATGTATGTTTAAAACATGAGTCCTCCGAATTCATGTAGGTGACGTTGGGATAGTTGCGCTGATTGTACTGGATGACTTGTCGTAGGGTACGTAAATACGCTGATCTTACTTATTTGATGCTCACTTTGCTCGGGTGAGTTGAGTGGATGAGAAGGCGGCGTGTCAGGGATTATCTGCACTGGATGTGCAGTTTAGAAGGTAATTCAAGATGAATTGGTCCGGTATGTTGAAGGGCTCACCAAAAGCTCAGGCATCACATGAAGCGGATGTGGAACTCATCAGTCGTGAGGGAATTGATGCACTTCTGTTGGCTTTGATGGAGGATCGTCCGCTGCCTGAAGTGGATGGAATTTCACCAGATCTTTATCAGCGATTTGAGGCGCTGAAACAGAAGATGGACACTCAAGACGAGAACACACTTGGTCAGACGGTAGAGTACTCGTTGCAAGCCAGTGAATCCATGGCGGCGATCTCCCAGATCACCTGGCACATTCGTAAAGCGGATGAAGGCGCGCAGACGATCGCAACTGGCGTTGAAGAATTGAACGTTTCGTTCTCTGAAATCGCCTCCAGTGCGCAAGGTGCAGCGGATGCCGTTGAATCGGCAAATGTCGCCATGCAGCAAGGCGAGGCTGCGACGCGTGAGTCCGCAGATGCGAGCCAGCATATTGGTCAGTTCTTTGAGACAATGATTGAGGCTGCAAATGAGTTGACGGCAGCAGCAGTGCAGATTGGCACCTTTGTTGGCACTATCGAGGGTCTTGCAAAGCAGACCAACCTGCT
Organism: Pseudovibrio sp. FO-BEG1; assembly: GCF_000236645.1. NCBI lineage: Bacteria > Pseudomonadati > Pseudomonadota > Alphaproteobacteria > Hyphomicrobiales > Stappiaceae > Pseudovibrio > Pseudovibrio sp. FO-BEG1. The sequence continues at coordinate 5,310,759 of NC_016642.1, read as the reverse complement.
TGCGCTGAATGCGACGATTGAAGCTGCACGAGCTGGAGAGGCCGGCAAAGGTTTTGCGGTTGTTGCGTCGGAGGTGAAGGACCTATCTGGCCAGACCCAGCAGGCGACGGATGACATCCGGACCCGGATCGAGACACTTCAGGGCCATGTGAATGATGTGAACTCCTCTGTGAGTGATGCGCAGTCACTGGTCGGTAAGAGCATTGATAACTCTCAGAATGCTGAAAGCCTGATTTCTGAAGTGCTCCGTGATGTCGGCGTTGCAAGCACCCAGATGCGTGAGATTGCGCGCCAGCTAACCCAGCAGGAAGAAGCGACGCATGAGATAAATCGCGGTGTTCATTCCATCGCAGGTCATGCACGTGATGTAAATGAGCGGATTGAGCATGTGATCCAAACTGTTGCTCAGTCAGAATCTATCGTTGAAGAACAATTCACCGAGTTTGAGAAGCGTGGTGTGCCGAACTTCATTCTGCACCGCGCGAAGGCAGATCATATCATCTGGAAGAAACGCCTTGCGGAAATGTCTGTAGGCCTCAGCAGCTTGCAGGTGACTGAGCTTTCTGATCATCACCAGTGTCGTCTTGGCAAGTGGTATGACAAGGTGGAAGATCCCCGCTTGCGCGACAGCCTCGCCTTCAAGAAACTTCTGCCCGTTCACGCCGAAGTGCACGAACAAGGGAAAGAATGCGCCCGCATGCTGGAAACTGGCAACCACGAAGGTGCCGACGCCGCTTACAAGCGCATGGAGACCGCATCCATCGACGTCCTCCGCTATCTGGATGAGCTGTTGACCCGTCGGTGAAACTAGATAGATAACGCAGTGAAAAAGCCCGGGCAGGAGGTGCGCCGGGCTTTGGGTGTGTTGTTTTTATTCTGTTATTTGGTTTGTTTGGCTCAGAGAGAGGCCATTGGCCTCTCTAAATCTTTCAAGATCAGACCGGGATGACGACCCAGTAATCCAGATCGAGGATCACGCCGTCTTCGAATTTCCCTTCTTCGTTTTTGTAAGGGAAATCTCCGCAGGTGAGATCTTTGGTGGCGACAAGGCGCAGGCGCATGGCTGCGATGTCGCTTCTGCCTTCAATCCGTTTTTTGTCCAGCACTTCAGACCATGCGTAAACGGTGTCGCCTGCGAAGAGCGGGGCAACGTGGCGTCCTGCATTGATGCCTGTGATGTGGAATGCATTGCCCAAACCATTGAAAGACAACGCACGCGCGAGCGAGATGACGTGACCGCCGTAGATCAGGCGCTTGCCGAAGCGGCTGTTCTTCTCACTGTGGTGATTGAAGTGGACCTTTGCTGTGTTTTGGTAGAGACGTGTGGCCAGCTGATGCTCAGCTTCTTCCACGGTCATACCATCAACGTGATCGATCTTCTCACCCACTTCGTAGTCATCAAAGCGGAATGGAGATCCGGACAGATCAAAGTCCCAATTCTCGATGGATAGCTCCGGAACGGCTTGTCCCAGAGTGCCTTCAGAAACACCTTCTGGCAACTCCGGCAGGGTGGCTTCTGGTGCGGGCGCGTTTTCATCACGCTTCTTCACCATGACCCAGCGGGTGTATTCCAGAACCTTTTCAGGGTTTCCTGGCTCCTTGTGGCGATAGCCCGTAGAGCGCACGTAAACAACACCGGTTTTGCCGTTTGAGTTTTCTTTCAACCCGATGACTTCTGACGTGGCAGAGAGTGTGTCTCCGGCATAGACAGGCATCAGGAAACGGCAATCGGAGTAACCCAGATTAGCGACGGCATTTAGTGAAATATCTCCCACTGTTTTGCCGAAGACCACGTGAAAGACTAATAAGTCATCCAGTGGGTAATACGGGTAGCCAATTTCTTCTGCAAAAGCAGTTCCCGACTGTACCGCAAATCGAGATCCGTACAATGCAGTATAAAGAGCTGTATCTCCTTCGTTTATTGTCTTTGGTGTTCCATGTCTTATGACCTGGCCCACGTGAAAATCTTCAAAAAAGTTACCGCAAGACGTTTTTGTCTTAACCGCAGTTAACGTCATGTATGTAGTCCCCCAACAACAACACGGCAGGCATTGAATAAGAAGTATTTTTAGTTATCAAGCAACACCTTAGAAGGTTGACACTTCGCATAGTATCTGTCGCTTTTGATCTTTTTTCTTGTGCCTTTGTATTTTCCTTAGTTGTCCGATTGACTTGTTTTATTAAACAAATTCAATAGCTTGACGGATAATGTGGTGGTTCCCGCACTCCGTGCTCCAGATGATCGACAAAAAAGCTCGAGAGAAACGAGCAAGCTTTCTGTCCGTTTGAACCCCTTTATATCTCAGAATCAGGAGAAATGAGCAAATTAAATGTAGATATTAGTTAGGTAATCGTGTCGTGTTTTTAGCTGAACCTACATCCTGACGTTGAAATTGTAGGATTGTGCAAGCGAATCACTAAAAATGTTAGCAAATCTCAGCTGATTCACTTGAGAGGCTGAAGTAGTGATGTTCACTGTTTGGCCCCCTAAAACCGCAGGTTTTTCTTCCAGATCAACGCGTTACTATGAGTAGAGGGAGGTTTGTGCCCATGGTGAGCTTTTTCTGGCGGATTGTTGGTGTTGTATTGCTGGCTTGGGTCGCGTGGGATCTTTATGCGGGATACACGCTTCTCTATGACGTGATCTACAGATCTGTTGATCCTTTGATGTACTGGATCGGTATTGCGCTTTGGACTGCTCTTGGCCTTAGCTGCTTCTTCTCATCAAGTAGTCAGGATTAAGGCGGCAATTTCTCAATTGATCGGGATGAGGTTGGTTGTATCCTTGAAACAATGGATACTGGCGGTGGTTTCTGCCGCAGTATGTTGAGCTTTGGTTCAGGGAGGTTGTGATGTCAGAGAGAACCCTTATTTCTTCAGGTTCACCTTTTGAAAAGACAGCCGGATATTCTCGCGCTGTTGTCGATGGTGACTTCGTTCATGTTTCTGGAACGACCGGTTACGATTATTCCACTATGCAGATGCCAGAGGATGTTGGCGCACAAACCGTCAATATTCTTGAGACTATTAAGGGGGCGCTTGCTGAGGCAGGATGTTCGCTTAATGACGTTGTGCGCGCGCGCTATTACGTAACTGACCGGAGTAATGTTGAGGCGGTGTTTGCTGTTCTTGGCGAGTATTTTGGCGACATTCGACCTGCAGCCACGATGGTTATCTGTGATCTCATCAAAGAAGAAATGAAGGTTGAAATTGAGGTGACGGCGCGTAGAGGCTGAACCCGATTTATCTCTGGCTTTTAACTGGTAAGATGCTTGCTCATGAGGTGAGTGCTAAGACTTTTAGCTTTCTGGTCTTATCGCCAGTTGAAAGATCGATTGCCTTAGCTATATAGGCAGATCATAGAGGGACAAAAGCGGCGTGTTTTGCTGACAAGCTGCTTTCAAGGATTAACTTCGCTCATCCCCGAAGGCCTTTGGCTTTTGGAGATGGCTTTAAAGAGATGGCGACGAATGACTGATTTTCCGAGAGAACTGCTGGCTGGATATGGCCTTTATAAAGAACGGATTTATAGCCAGTTTGAAGAGGAATATCAAAACCTCGCCATCTATGGCCAAGAGCCTGAAGTTATGGTGATTTCCTGCTGTGATAGCCGCGTGACACCAGAAGGTATTTTCCACGCGCAGCCGGGCGAATTGTTCGTGGTTCGTAACGTAGCGAACCTTGTGCCTCCATTTATTCAGGGTGGTGGTACACACGGCACCAGTGCCGCACTTGAGTATGCGGTGACTGGCCTGAAGGTGAAGCACCTTGTTGTTCTGGGCCACTGTAAGTGCGGTGGTGTGCAGGCATTCCGTGAAAGCAACGGTAAGCTGAGCAAGACCGGCCAGTTCGTAGGTCCTTGGATCAAGATGCTAGAGCCTGCTGCGATTACGCTGGCTTGTACTCCGGTAGACAAGAACGAAGACCCTCAGCTGGCATTGGAATATGCTGGTATTCGCCAGAGCCTGAAGAACCTGATGACTTTCCCGTTCATTGAGAAGCTGGTCACTCAAGGCAACTTGCACATTCATGGTGCGTGGTTTGATATTGGATCAGGCTCCTTGCGTGTCATGAACAAAGAAACAGAGATCTTTGAAGATGCTCAGGATTTGCGGGCTCGCATGAAAGAGCAAGAAACTGCTGAACATGTTCCTGCGACTGCCGAAGAGAAAAAGTAAGCTCTTTGATCTGAAGAATTTTGAGAAGGCCACGTTCTACGGTGTAGGGCGTGGCTTTTTTGCTTTCTTGCGAGCCTTCCAGTTGGGGCTGCTGACTTTCCAGAGGATGAACGGAACGCTGAGTGTGAGGAACACACCAGGAATAATGATCGCGAGGTATGTGGTCGCTGGGAAGTCTGGTTCGTCGGGTGGGCGGAAGCCGATAAGGAAGGCGATGAGGGAGATGGAAAAACCAATACTGCCGAGGACCCAAATGCCCCAGTTGCCAAAAGGCACTTTGTAGGTGCGGGGAACATTTGGGCGTTTGTAACGTAGACGAATGGCTGTGCTGTAAAGCAGCAGGTACATGACAGAGTAGAGCAGGACTGCTGTTGATGTCAGATATAAGAAAACCTCGTTCGTTTTAACGTGAAGCAGGAATGCTGTTGCGATGAGGGTGGCGATAGTTGCTTGAACGATCATCAGTGGGACAGGCATGTCATAAGCATTTGAGCCATGTAGGAACTTGGGCAACATGCCATCACGCCCAGCAACGGCGAGGCTTTTGACTGGGCCTGCGATCCAGGTGCTGACTTGCCCTGCTGCTCCTACTGCAATGAACATCGCGGCGATGGGGAGGATATCCGGTACGCCGTAGTGATCCAGCAAAATTGTATAGGTTTGCAGCACGCCCAAGGTGTTTGAGATCTCTTTGTCTGGGATGATCATCGCTATGGTCAGGCCGCCTAGGAGGGATATTGAAAAACCTATGAATGCGGCGATGAGGATCGCGATTGGGTAGGTGCGGCGGACGTTCTGGACCTCGGTTGCGTGGCCGGCGGAGACTTCCATTCCGATGAAACCGAAGAGGAAGCTGAGGAAGAGGAACAGTGTTGAGGTCTGTGAGAGGGATGGGACCACATTGGCGGTGGTGAGGCTGACGTCTATGACCGGCTGGGCTGGGCCTGAAACGTATAGCAGGCCGAGCGTGATCATGGTGAGTGATGGAAAGATGGTACCCGCCAGCAAGCAGTAACTGGCGATGCGCTTGGTTATTCGGGTACCGCGGAAGTTGGCGAAGGTGGCCCCCCAGTAGATGATGATGACGCCCGTGAACATGAGCCATGGGTTTTCATCGAGAGGCCTGTCAAAGACGAAGGCGAGGGCCGCAGTGGTATAGGCGACTGTGGCGACCATGGCGAAGATGGCTTGAAACCATTGCAGGAAGATGGCCATAAAGCCGAAGGGTGCTCCAAAAGCTTCCTGCACCCAGGTGTAAACGCCGTGTTTGGGCCAACCTGTTGCCAGTTCAGCTGAAATCAGGGCAACCGGTAAGATGTAGCAAAGGATGACTGCGCTGTTGAAGAACAGGATCTTCATGCCGGTTTGGGCCATGAGAGGCATGTTCAGCATGGTCATAAAGAGGGCTGTCGTCATAAACACCAGGTGCCAAAGAGTGATGTGGTGCTTTGGCTGATTGCGTGGTGTTTTGCCCATTACCTTTGCCCTTCATTCTGAGAAGGGTGATGGATGTTTTTGCGATGTATGAACCAGATCGCCAAAGGAATGAGCAGGGCAAGGATGACGGCTACAATCATCAGTCCCTCAAAGCTCTCCAGTGAGAAGGGCAAGGATGGAGGAGGGATGAAGCCTATGGCGAAACAGCTGATGGCGGTCAGCATGCCGATGCCGCCCAGAAGCCAGATGCCCCAGTTGCCACCGGGGACTTTGTAGGGGCGTGGGATATGCGGATGAGTGTAACGCAGGCGAATAGCTGCGATGAACATCAGCAAGTACATCATAGAGTACAAAAGCACTGCGGTTGAGGTGAGGATGAGGAAGACGAGGTTGACGTTCTCAAACACCACAAAGCTCAGGGCGATCAATGAGATGAGTGAAGCTTGCAGGATAAGCAAGGCCGTGGGTACGTTGTTCTTGTTGGCTTTGGCGAAGCGAGGGGGCAACAGGCCCTTGCGGCTGGCAGCCCACATGCCTTTGACCGGGCCTACAATCCAAGTGCTGACCTGACCGGCAGCGCCGATCGCAACCAGCAAGGCGATGAACGGGGTGAGGATGGCAAGACCGTAGGCATCCAGATAGGCGGAGAAGGCCTGAAGGGCTCCGTTGATGTTGGAAATATTGCCTTTCACAAGGATCAGGGAGACAGCCAGACCGCCTGCTAGCGTGATGACAAAACCTGCGATGGCTGCTGTGAAGATGGCACGGGGATAGTTCTTTTGCGGGTTTTCGACTTCGTTGGCGTGGCAGGCGGAGACTTCGATGCCGACAAAGCCGAAGACGAAACTCATGAAGAAAACGAGGCTGGTGGTATTGGATAGAGAAGGCACCCAGTTTGCGACCGTCGCCGAGGTATCAAGCGCGATGGTTTCACCGGAGAACAGGTAGTAGATGCCAAAGGCGATCAGCAATGCGGAGGGGAAGAAGACGCCGAGAGAGACGGCGTAGCCTGAGATCTTTTCTGAGGTTTCCGTACCTTTGAAGTTGATGAGCGTTGCGGCCCAGTAGAGGGCAAGCACCGAGAAGGTGATGTAGTAGCGGTTGGAGCCGAGTTCCGGATCAAAGGCATAGGTGAGCGTTGCGGTGGCGTAGGCAACGATGGATGTGACACCGAATATGGACTGGATCCATTGCAGGAAAACAGCGATGAAACCGATGGGTGTTCCGAAAGCTGCTTCGACCCAGTGGAATACACCGTTCTGTGGCCAACCTGTTGCGAGCTCGGCTGAAATTAGTGCTGTGGGGATGAGGTATGCGAAGACGGTGATGGCGTTGAGCAGGACCATCTGCATGCCGGTTTCTGCCATCATAGGCATGTTGCGCAGGGTCATGAACAGCGCTGTGGTGATCAGCACCAGAGGTATAAAGGCGATCTTATGTGGTGCGCTGGGCGATTTTTCCTGCTGCATGGGCCACCGGCATAGTCCTCGACACCCTGAACTTTAAAAGGAGGGCCTGAAAAAAGACTGAGAGTGCAGGTGGTAAGCGGCTTGCTGGCATTAAGCTGCTGTTAGCTGTAGGCGCTGGGCTAGATGTCTTCCTTGCATATCGAGCGGTCAACTTCCATCAGTTCAACGGGTGCTCCGTGCACTTCGATGAACGCGACGGTCAGGCCTTCAATAGGAGAATTGGGCTCAATGATAACCTTCTGGTCTTTTAAAGCCTCTTCCAGATTATCGACTTCAAAGGCGACATGGGCGACGGTTTTGACGATTTCCGGATACGGGGCGTCTTCGTCATAACGCTGCCATTGGATGCCAAATGGATTGTTTTTGTGGTCGCTGACGGTCATGTGCAGGTGGGGCAGGGGAATCTCTTCCGCAAAGTAGCCCTTGGTCGGAATGCCGATGTGATTGAATTTCATTGAACTTCTTTCAGTTTGGCTGCGTGGGACCATGTTTGAGACCAGTGGCCCAAGGGTTGCAGATAGGTGAACAGGTCTTCACCTTCCTCTGTCAGTTCGTAACCGTTCTCTCCGTTTCTGACGATCCCGCATTCTCGTAGTTCTTTCAAGCGCGTATTGAGCACAGTGGGCGATACAGAGTCGCAGTTGGACTGGAGTGCGCGGAAGGTTTGCGGGCCGGTTGAGAGATTCCAGATGATGCCAAGAGCCCATCTTCTGCCCAGCAAATCAAAAAGAACCATGATTGGCTTGCCGGATTTTGATCCGCGAACCAGTTGTCCTGCCTTAGGTATTTTCACAGATTATGGGCTTTCTTTTTTGCTAGGTTTAATGTAGCGATGTGTTGCTACGCATATTGTAGCACGTTTGGAAAGTTTTACTATGGTTGTTTTCGCTGTGTCGTCTGCTCTGGCGGCATCATTGGGGTGGGCCTGTGGTTCTATGTTGTCCCACCGACCGCTACAACGTGTTGGTGTTTTTGAATTTACTCGTATTCAGTTACTGACTTCAGGGGCTATCCTATGTGTGCTGTGCTCTGTGTTGGGGTACTGGCAAACTGTTGACTGGAGCCAGTGGCCTGCCTTTGTGGTGAGTGTGGTAGTCAGCGTGATTATCGGCAATGTTGCTTTGTTGGAATGCCTGAAGAGAGCTGGGCCAAGGCAAACAGAGTTATTGCTTTCACTTAAAACGCCGATTGTGGCCGTGCTGGCCTTTGCGTTTCTGGGTGAAGAGCTGAGCTTTACGGAAATGATTGGCATCGCAATCGCTCTCTTTGGCATTTGCTTAGCCATTTTGTTCGGAAGTTCTGATCAGGAAGCAGAAGCCACCCGTCGCAGTGGGGGACTGGTGGCGATTGTTGTGCTGGCGCTTATCGCAGCTGCCTCACAAGGGATTGGGATGTTGGTCCTCAAGCCTTTGCTTCTTTCCGGAACTGAGCCTTTGGCGGCATCGGCGATACGCGTTACGGGGGCTGCGTTTATTGTGGCGCTGGTTGGGTTGATGCCTCTGTCTGCGGTTCAGGCGACGACAGAGATGAGCTGGATGCTGCTGTTCCGCGTGGTGCTTCCCGGGTTTATTGGCTACGGCATATCGGTTTCGCTGCTGCTCTATGCCTACGCGCATTATGATGCGGCGATTGCCAGTGTGCTTGGTTCGCTCTCACCTGTTTTCATTCTGCCATTGCTTTGGATGAACACGGGCAATATGCCCCGCCCACTGGCCTGGGGCGGAGCCGCGCTTTCCCTGCTCGGGACAGCGGTGATTTTGCTGTAAGGGATACTTTTAATGCTGAAGCGTCGGCAAGGAGATGTTGCCGACGCTGTGTTCTTGTAACTTATCGAAACTTTCGAGAGTTAGAATGATACAGTGATATCGTGGGCCTTGAGCTGCTCAGACAAATTATTGGCCAGACCTGCGGCAACCTTAGGGGCGTTTACTTTATCCTTCTCTGGTGCAGCAAACGCTTGCATAATACCGTGGTACTTCTGCTTTACTTCTTCGTTGTGCTTCACTGCTGCATCATTTTGCGAGCGCCCCTCTTCACTGAGAGCTTTCAGTTCAGTTGCATCTGATACCACCGTTTGCTTTTCCAGATTTGAGATAGCTTCGACAAAGTTGGAAAGCAGATAGTCGATTGGTCGGGTTGCAGTTGCTGTGATGGTGTTTACTTCCAAAACGGCAGAGTCAGGATCAATTCCATCCCTGTTCGCTTTCAATATCAGTTGGTTCTCTACTGCATTGCGCAGTAGGTTCATGCCAGCTCCTAGTGCATTTGCGTGTGCAGTAAGCTGCCCACTCTCAACATTTTGCAGCAGACTCTGTTTCAGGTCAGGATTGCTTCGGAAAATGTTGGCGAGCTGAATGTCCAGAATTTTGCCGATGTCGTCAGCACCGCTGGATTTTGCGTTTGCGGCAAATGTTTTGGCAATTTCAGAGAACTTGCCTGCGTTCAGATCTTTGCTGTTGAGTTGATCAATGAAACCTACAAGAGCGGTACCTGCTGTTTCAAAGTGGCTCAGCTGCTTCCAAACCTCGGCCTTTGTAGCTTCGACAACACCGCCGCTTTCTTCAAAGGATTTTCCTGCAAGCATGTCAGCCTCTACCTGACTTCTACCCAGATGTGAGAAAAGCTTCTCCATGTAGGCGGAAATCTCAGGAGTTTCTTCGGGGTTAAAGCGCGCGATGGCTTCCTTGAAGGCCTGTGTTTTGGTTTCAGCACGTGCGACATCTTTAAGAAGCACCATGGAAACCGCTTGTTGGATGATCTTTTTTTCTGTCGTCCTCAGATCACCCGTGATTGTTTTTGTGCCATCCTCACCCAGCAAGATCTGTAGTTCATGAGACAGGTCTTCTGAGATTTTCGTCTGGAACTCAGGACTCAACTCACTGGACTGCAGCCCCAGCTCTTCCAGGGTTTGATCGAAGACTTCCCCACCCGGCAGAGCCATTTTTATTTCTGTCAGAATAAGTAGCTGATTGGTGATAGCCTGATCGACTTTCTCATCTGTGAGGAACTGTCGTTGCTTCGGTTCTTGCGCGCTTGCATGACTTTGCTTGATGAGTTTCACTTTCAATGAACTCAGAAGTTGGTTTCGATCATCTTCAGACACAGAAGGCCAATCGATGTTTATGGAAGCTTTTTCTGCATATGCTTCAAGTGCGCCCGGTTCATTCAGTTTGCCCAGCCGAGATGAGATATCCTGACTAACTTCGGCAAGGCGTCCTTGATAGATGCCCTCTGCAATTTCTCTAACGGTTGCCTTGATCTGTTCAGGGTTCTCAGCAGCCTTGGCAAATTCACTGGAACCTTCCAAAAGTGTACTGGTTTCAGAAGCGACTGCATCGCCATAAGTTTTTCGGACACTTGCAAGGATATCTGTCTGCGCAGATGTGTTGCGTTCTTCGGCCTTGTCTTCCTGCGTTCTGAGTGCAAACTCGACGGTGTCCAGAACCTGTGCTTTTGTCAGGCTGTGGGATTTGCTGCCTTTGGGTGCAAATGCGTCGTAAGCGGCTTGGGCGGTATCGTCTCCGAACTCAGCTTTCAAGGCTTCCTGAAAGCGGCTTTGATCGGCTGATTTCTGCCCACCATTCAGGGCCCAGGAGAGCAGCTTTCCGCCCACTGATGTGTGGGAGGTGCGCTGTGTAACTTCCTCGTTAGTGGTGTGTAGTTTGTCCAAGCCATTGTCGAATTGGGCGGCTTCTACAAAGCTGGAGAGTTGGATCGCGCTCATACTCTTACTCCAAGGCCTGAGAGATTATTGGTTTTGCACGGTGTTGCGTGGTTTGGATTATCCCAGTCTGGGGTTAGCCCCTCCGGGTTTTTTAGGCGTTCGTGCCAGGAGGCTGCCGTGCGGATGAACATGTCCAGCTTGTTGTGCAGAGCGAAGGATGATCTGTCAGAGATGGTCACCACCATGGACAGATTGATATGGCGCTCTTTGGGGCTGATGTTGAAGGCCATGGCGTGGCTATCTGCAAACACACAGTTCGCTTGCATCAATGCTTGCAGCACTTGCGGGTCGTCGGAGTTTTGCTTGCTGATGACAGAGTTGAAGAGCAGGGTCTGGCTCTCATCCCGCCAGACGATGCTCATGGCGAGGTTCTGATCAAGGCCGAGAAAGATCTGGCCGTCTTCATTGAGAGAAAAGTTGTCGAACCCAATTCTGTTGCCGAGTTCGATCAGCAGTGCGTTCACCAAATCCGTCATGCTTGTGCACCTCACCATAGGACGCATATTCCGTTGGTTCAGTACTAGCGAAGGTGAGATGAGGGCGCTGTCTTGTTTGGTACAGTTGGTTTGAGAACTTTCAGCCCTCGCAGATCCTGCTGGTCTGCGAGGGCTGATTGCTTATGAGCTTGCTACTGCAGCTGCAGGAGCGGCTGCTTTCTTGTGGGAGACCACGACGATGAATGTCAGTCCAAGCAGCAGGATCTCTGCCAGGGCGCTGCTGTACCAGATGCCTGCTTCACCCACTGCATAAGGCAGCACAAGGGTGAGGGGGATGGCGAACAGGTAGGTTTTGGCCAGCAGCAGAATGCCTGCACGAGCAGCATCCCCAATGGCCTGAAAGAAGGTGCCGATCATCATCAGTGGGCCTGAGAGGAAGAAGATCAGCGTGACGATTGGTGTGATGCGCGCAACCTCTGAGATCGTGGCTGCGTCATCGACAAAAATCGCGCCCAATTGAGTGCTGAACAGGAAGTAGATTGCCTGAACAACAACGCAATAAACGAGTGAGATTATGAGCGCGATCTTCAGGGTCTGTGATGTTCTGTCATGCTTTTGAGCGCCGAAGTTGTTTCCTGAAATAGACTGCAGAGCCATGCTGATGCCGAGCAGTGGTAGGAAGGTGAAGGTCAGCATTCTGGTGAGGATGCCGTAGGCGCCAGCGGTGGTTTCATAGCCACTTTCGGGCCAGAGTTGGATGGCGAACAAGGTGACAGCTGCTGCCAGAGAAACACCCGTGTAACCAAGGCTTTGTGGAACGCCGAGTGCGATCAGAGACTTCCACTGGAAGCTGACTGGTCGCCAGTTCAGGAATGAAAACTCGCCACGCTTTGAGGTGTAGTAAGTAACCATCGCAGCCAGAGAGATGAGCTGCGCGGTCAAAGTGCCATACGCAGAGCCTGCCACGCCCCAGCCGAACTGGACCACGTAGAGCCAGTCAAAGAAGATGTTGAGGAAGGCTGAGCTGAGCGTGATGACGGTCATCAGCGGCAACAGGCCTTCGCACCGTAATCTGTCGATGTTGATGGACAGAATGAAGCCGAGCGGGGAGCCCAGAATGAGAATGGCCATGTACTCATAGCCGATCTCGGCCAGCTCGTGAGAACCGTTGGTCAGGAACAGAGCCAGCTGAAAGCCAGCTGCGAGAAAGCTCAGGATAAGGAGTGAGCAGAAAATCAGAGCAAGACAGATAGCACTGTCGATGATCTTCGTTGCGATGCGGAAGTTGCTTGCCCCGAAAGCTCGGGCATAGATGCTTGCGAACCCGTTGGACACGAGAGTGAACAGCGAAACAAGGATCATGAAAAGTGGGAACATGAGTGTGACGCCAGTGAGCGCCTGCGTACCTACATATGTGCCCAGAAAGTACGCATCAACGACGGTGTGCAAGCCGTTCACCATCATGACGATGCTGATTGGCAGAGCTGTTTTTGCGAAGAGAATAGGTATTGAGCCGGATAAGAAAATGTTGTCCGGTTGAGAAGAAGAAACTTCAGACATCGAAACTGCTTTCAGTTCAAAATGCGGGAAAGTGCTGGTGCTCGCGTTGCCAGTAAACCGCTGAAAACATGCGGTTTGTTGAAGAAAAGTGGAGCTTCACCAGAGCGGTATTGCTTGCGAGCGGCGGGTGCCCTAACCACGTCGCGATCATAGGTGGAGTGGTTTTTGACCGCAAGTGGATGATCTGAATTGAGCAAGATTTGTAAACTGCTATATGACAGACCGATTTTGCGTGTTGTTGCGGTTGACGGGAGTGCGGCAAGCGACCTACTTCTCATGCAGTAATTTCTGCTGAGAGGTCTTTCCATGGCAAAAGCAATTCACATGATGGTTCGTGTTCTGGATGAAGAACGGTCGCTTGCGTTTTACCGCAAGGCGTTTGGTCTGGAGGTTGCGGAGAGACTGGACTTTGATAGCTTCACGCTGGTTTATCTGCGCAATGCGGAGAACGACTTTGAGGTTGAGTTGACCGTCAACAAAGGCCGCAGCGAGCCATACTCACTGGGTGATGGTTACGGTCACATTGCATTCTGCGTGGATAATCTGGATTATGAGCACAAGCGCTTTCAGGCGGAAGGGCTTGCTCCGGAAGACATCAAGGAGTTCTTCGTGGAAGGCAAGCTGCTGGCGCGGTTCTTCTTTGTGACTGATCCGGATGGATATCGCATCGAGGTGCTGGAGCGGCACGGGCGTTACCAGTAACCGCTCTTTGGGATTAGTATTCGATTGCTTTTTCAGCGAGTGTTGGAGGGGAGCTTCTTGCAAGCTCTTCTCTGGTGTAGCTCTTGAAGGTGTGGGTGAAGCCTTCCCGTAACTTATATTGAGGCTGCCAGTCGAAGTTCTCCAGATATCTGGTGACGTCGAGCGCGCAGTCATAATCGCGGAATGGGAAGTACTCGCGGGCCGGGATGCCTGGGGCCATGTCTTTGCCGTAGATGATTTCTGGCTCAACCTCCACAATGTCGCAGAGCATCCGCACCCACTTCTCGATTGTCAGGATATGCGGATCAGCCAGATTGACCGCTTCGGTCGGCATGGCGTGCATTGCCAGCAGATACAGGATGAAGCTGGCGAGATCTTCCTCATGCAGGAACTGCAGTTTGGTCTGGCCATCACCCGGCAGAATGATCGGGCGTTCTGTCAGGGCTCGGGCCCAGACGAATTGCTCGCGGTCGATGTCGTTGTTTGGCCCGTACAGGTAAGGCGGACGAATAGCGACAGCGGGTGTGTGTTCCTGATTGAGCAGGAAGTGATCGGCCTCAGATTTGTCTCTGCCGTAGGCACCCCAAACAGAGGCGCCGCCAATTGAGTCTTTCTCACTTGGCAGATGCCCTTTGGTTTCCTTGTAGACCGCAGCACTGGAGAGATGGATCCACTTTTTGGCGTGAATGCCGAAGGTGTTGAAGGCGATTTCTGACTGCTCACGGGTGTAAGCGCTTGTATCAATTACAGCTTCGTATCTGCCCGCCACTTGCTTCATGGCGAATGGATCGTTCCTGTCAGCGATAAGCTGTTGTGTTCCGGGAACAGGGCGAGACCCTCTGTTGAGCAGGGTTACATTATAGCCCTTCGAAATTAGGGCCGGGATGAGCGATGCACCCACAAAGCCCGATCCACCTATGACTAACAAGTTATGCATATTTTGCAGTGCCTTAGAACTGTCTACGCTCAGTTGCCGAAGAGTATCATGGTGGGATTAAAGAAACCTGTCTAAGGCACTATTGTTGAGGACCCATCCATTTTCGTTGAAATATTGAACCTTGCAATAGCAGGGGTGAGGCGGCACAAATGGTCAACTTCAATTTGCAGAAAACGGGATATTGACCCATGGCATCCAACAAGCTCCTGCTTCTTCCTGGTGATGGAATTGGTCCGGAAATTATGGAAGAGGTGAAAAAGGTTATCGCCTGGCTCAACGAGCAGGGCGAAGATACTTACGAGTATGACGAAGGCCTTGTTGGTGGCAGCGCGTACGATGCGCACGGCGTTTCCATCTCTGAAGAAGATATGGCGAAAGCACAGGCTGCTGATGCTGTGATCTTCGGTGCTGTTGGTGGCCCTAAGTGGGATGATGTTCCTTATGAGGTTCGTCCGGAAGCTGGTCTGCTGCGTCTGCGTAAAGATCTTGGCCTGTTTGCAAACCTGCGCCCTGCAATCTGCTACCCAGCGCTGGCTGATGCGTCTTCTCTGAAGCCGGAAGTGATTGAAGGTCTGGACATCCTGATCGTTCGTGAGCTGACCGGTGGTGTTTACTTCGGTGAACCGAAAGAGATCATCGAGCTGGATAACGGCCAGAAGCGCGGTATCGATACGCAGGTTTATGACAGCTACGAGATCGAGCGTATTGCTGGCGTTGCATTTGATCTTGCACGCACCCGTGACAACAAAGTTTGTTCCATGGAAAAGCGCAATGTGATGAAGTCCGGCGTGCTTTGGAATGAAGTTGTAACTGCTACGCACAAAGCGAATTACGCCGATGTTGAGCTGGATCACATGCTGGCAGATGCTGGTGGCATGCAGCTGGTTCGCTGGCCAAAACAGTTCGACGTTATCGTAACTGACAACCTGTTCGGTGACATGCTTTCTGATGTTGCTGCGATGCTGACCGGCTCTCTGGGCATGCTGCCATCTGCTTCTCTTGGTGCGCCTGATGATGCAACTGGCAAGCGTAAGGCACTTTATGAGCCAGTGCATGGTTCTGCGCCAGACATCGCAGGCACCGGTGCGGCTAACCCAATTGCAATGATCGCAAGCTTTGCAATGGCGCTGCGCTACTCCTTCCAGAAAATTGCTGAGGCAGACATGCTTGAAAAAGCTATCTCCAACGCACTGGATAAAGGTCTGCGCACCAAAGACATCGCGAAAGAAGGCGAAGCAACCATCACCACCGCACAGATGGGTGATGCCATTGTTGCTGAGCTGACTGCTCTTGCAGGTGTTTCAGCCTAAGCGACAGCCAAAATTCTAGAGTTTTGAAGCAGGGCTTCCGTTGGTTCGGGAGCCCTGTTTTTTATTGCATAGGTGGCAGCAGAGGCTGTGTTGGTTTTGGGCTCGGCAGGTTCACAAACTGCAGCTGGCCGCTGGTGACATCAAAGTCATCAAAGCTGACGCCGTGGAGCGTCGTGTTCTCGTAGGTTTTGATGTAGTAGATCTTGTTTTCAATGTCCGCGATGGCGGACCATTGGGTGTAATCGTTGGCTTCCTGCTCTTGCTCAGTAGGCGAGATGGCAGGCCTTACGAACCCTTTGGGAATATCGAAGTTATTCAGCACGTGCTCCATTGTCACCAGCCGGTTCTTGTTCAGCTCAGAGGCGTCAATGGTGGAGATCAGCCCTAGAGCCCGAATAAAACGGGAGGGAGGAGTTGGATCACCGGGAATGCCAAGCAGACCTGATCCCTGACCAAATGGCTCCAGTTCCTGTCCCATAATGGTGGTGGTGCCGATGTTGAAAGGGGAGAGGAACAGGTAGTTGCGGATGTTCTGGGTGTGCCACTCGAAGTCAGGCGAGTTGGTGAGCACGGTGTAAGGATTGTCGTAGACTTTGATTTCGCCATCAACGGGCTCAATGACGATTGAGAAACCGGCAGCATCATGCAGCGTGTAATGCAGAGGTGGGATCTCATCCATGTTTGCATAATAGGTGCCGACCAGAGAAACCTTATCCAGATTGATCTTGATTTCTTCGACCGTTTTGAAGGTTGAGAGCATCCAGACGAGGAAGTCTACCTGATTGATTTCCTTAGCTCTCTCTTCTTCGCTACGTGATGGGTTTTTGTAACCAGCAAAGCCGGGGAAGTAGAGGGCGCCACCTGAAAGCCCATACTCGTTCATGCCATCGACCATGGCAGGGCTATCGAAGATACTGGCGCCGATGACCGCTATCTTGCCTGTCCAGCTGAACCCTATCTCATCGTTGATTTTGGATTGGAACTTGTAACCGCGTGGGATGAGCCCAATTTTAGTGGGGATCTGTTTGCCGAACTCCATGGTGCGACCGTACATGCGGATGTTGTCGACGGTGGAAAGGACAAAGCTTGTGCAGGCGTTGGCTGCAACGGGCTGAAGGACAAAGGCAAACAGGGCCAATGTGATCTTGAACAAGGCGAACGGTTTGCTGGCAATGCGCTTGAGCATGGGGCCTCCGGAGCGGTTCTTTTGCCTGCGATTGTGGGCGAAGAGCGCAAAGGTTCCGTTAGATGGGCCTGCCGTTTTAAGATTGGTTTTTTGGAAGTTTGGCCACCCGATGTTAATCACGGGAGTTAGCTGTGCCACGCGGTTGCGCTGAAAACAGCACTGCGGCATAAGCGTGGACCAAGAATTTTATGAGAAGCATTGCTGGAAGGCAGAGCATGGATGAACGTATAAGACCCTTTCTCGGTACCTGGATTTTGGATCCGGATGTCTCAAACTATGAGCAGGGTGCTGTGCCGTGGGGCGGAAGCCTGACGATCGCCGAGAAGGATGGCGAGATCGGCTTCTTCATGAAAACCGTTGAGGGTGAAGGAGAGACCGTGGAAGCGAACTTCTCTGGTATTCCAGACGGTGAAGACCGCCCGATGCCAGAAAACCCGTTTGCTGATACGCTTTCTCTTTCTCTGAACACAGATGGTGATCTGGTTTCTGAAGCCAAGCGTGGTGGCCTGACTATTATGGTTGCCAAGCGTGAGCTGAACGAAGATGGCTCGCAGCTGACTGTTTATCAAACAGTACACCTGCTGGATGCAGGTTCGTTTACCAATGAAGCGGTTTACGTAAGAGCGCACTAGGCGGTTTAAACCTGCCTTAGCTTCTCTTTGCTGGACTTGGTTGCATCAAAAAAGAACAAGACTGGATGCAACCATGTTCAAGCGGAAGAGCTTTGCCGGAGCCTGTGTGATACTCGCGGTTTTGGGGGCATCGAACGCCAACTCATTGGTGTTTGATGGCATTCCTTACATGGACAACCGCAGCACTCCCGAAGCGGTTATTGAGAGCTACTACAATGCCATCAATCGCAAAGATTATGTGCAGGCGTATAGCTACTTCAATACTCCACCCAAGAATTTCGATAAGTGGAAAGACGGTTTTCGAACAACTGAGTCTGTTCAACTTCGTTATGGATCCACTCAGCCAGACCCAGGCATGAGTCAGATATACTGGGCGCTTCCGGTTGCGATTGAAACGCACCTTTCTGATGGCACTTCTCAGGTTTATGCAGGTTGTTATGTCTTACATATGGTGGTGCCGGGTACTATTACCGATCCGCCTTACTCTCCCATTGCGATTAACAAGGGTGAGTTGAAGCCAACGGATAAGCCTTTAAGTCAGGCCTTGCCCGACAAATGTGATGAATAGCCGTTTTAGTTCTTCGCCTTAGCTCGCTGAGAAGGCCTCGGAATAAGCAACAGTGCCGGTTGGCGTCTCTCCTTCAAAGGTGTGCTGCATGAAGTATTCTGCTGGCACACCGGGGAAGGTGAGGCTTTCTGCCTGCTGGAAGCCAAAGCGGCTGTAGTATTTCGGCTCTCCAAGCAAAACGACGCCTTTTGCGCCACGCTGCCTGATTTGCAGCATGCCTTCCATAATGAGAGCGGCACCAAAACCTTTGCCTTGATGTTTCGGCACAATTGCCACCGGGCCAAGACCATACCAACCCTTATCCTCACCATCGATTGTTATTGGAGAGAAGGCGATGTGGCCTACCATGCCGCCTGCCTGTCCCGCGATGAGTGACAAGCTCAGCTCCCCGTTCTCGCGCAGTTGATCTACAATCAGGTGTTCGGTTGGTTTTGCTCCGGGTTCATGGTGCGGATGGTTTTCAAAAGCTGCGTAAACAAGATCGCGGATGATTTCGATGTCAGATGGTAGCTCAGCGCGGATGATCATTGGTGTTGTCCGATGTTTTTAGTTCGGCCTTTATGCCGCAAAGACTGGGGCGTTGTCTAACTTGTTCCGTTAGAGATACCCAAACATGCGACCGCATATGAGGACGCCGAGCCAGCTGAAGAGTGAAATGAAGCCAGCGGACTTGAAACGCGGGATGGTTCCGCGGGAATCCACTTGTGCCAGATAGCGCCAAGGCTTGTTGAAGCGCAGGAGCAGCGCGTTCAGCAAGGCAAGCACGAAGAAGCCAGACTTAGCCCAGAAGATGGGGGCATTGACGTAGACCTGAGCTTTGACTGAGAGCAGGAAGATGCCGGTTGCGATGGCGATCAGGCCTCCCAGAAGTGCAATGCGGGTGAGGGGGCGTGCCAGATCATACAGCGGGATCGAACGCCACATGCCCATCATGCGCAGGTCCAGCGGCACAAGGGAGCCGAACAACATGGCCAGACCAACGATGTGGCCTGTGTTGATTGCCGGATAGACCCACCATGCATACTTGAAGACCTCTGGCAGCTGAGAGCGCTCGAGATCGACAGCAAGTGCTTGCAATTGAGAAAGTAGATCCATCATTATTCCGTTGTGATTTTGACTGCTTCTCTCAGACTGAGTGCAGAAGCGGTGCCATGCAAGAATTGATTGGTACTCTTTTTCAGGTGCCCACGGTTTTATCATTTTGAGGTTGTTTATGGCTGACTTTGTGCATGTGGAATGGGGGCGCAATGCAAGCAGCGATGGCTATGCTGCGACTGTAATCGTTGACTGTCTGAGCTTTTCAACGGCGACTGCTGTCGCTTGTGGTAGAGGTGCTTTGGTGGTGCCCGTTGCTGATCGGGAAGAGGGGAAGAAACTCGCCACTGAGGTCGGTGGTGTTTGTGCCCACAAGAGGCGGGAAGGTGGGTTTTCTCTGTCACCTCCAACACTGATGGGGCTTTCTGCCGATGAGGTGCTGGTGCTGCCAAGTCCTAACGGGGCTACGCTCTCTACTTTGCCAAGAGAAGGGCGGGTGTTTGCTGGTGCTCTGCGAAATGCCTCAGCGGTTGCTGCTTATCTTGCTGAGATTCCTGGGAAGGTACTGCTGCTTGCAGCGGGAGAAAAATGGCCGAATGGTAGCTTGCGACCGGCATTCGAAGACCAGATCGCCTGTGGTGCGATTGCTCATTTTCTGGAGTGCTCTCTGTCGCCCGAAGCCTCGCTGGCTCAAGCAGGCTATCTCTCCTGCGCAGATACTCTGCATAGCGCGCTGGAAGGCTGTGTCAGCGGTCAAGAGCTAACGCATTATAGCTATGCAGCTGATGTTGAGTGGGCGGCGCAACTGAATGCGGAGCGCTGTGTGCCGGAGTTACGGCAAGTTCAACGTGGTGGGCAACTTGTGAATGCGTTTGGGGATGTGAGCTAGAGGCATCCGGAGATGCCTCTAAGTTTGCTTGGACTTATAGATTACTGTCCGAAGTTGATGGTGCCCACGAGCTCCATGCCATCAGATTTGATATGCTGTGAGGAGACGTCTGAGAGCTGGATGAGCAGGTTGTCGCGACGCTGCAGAGAGAATTTCATCTGACGTACATTGCCATACGCAGTGCCGTTTACGAAGACGCCTGATCCAATGAATGAAATCTGCTCACGCGTGTCGTTCTGGAGGTCGATCGTGATCTCGGCGCCGTCGCTGTAGAGTTTGGAGCCAGTCAGCTCGTTATCAAGCTCTTTGGTGAAAACGTCGTAGGTGTCACCCTTAGCGATCAGCACCAGCTTTTCCTTTGGTGTTTCCTGATCATAGCCGATCAGAACACCGTATGGCTGCTGGATCTTGGTTTCTGTAACGTTGCTCTGCCAGGAACCGATATGAACTGGCACGCTTGCGCTGAAGGAGATTTTGCGATCAATACTGCCGGAATCGCGTGCGCAGCCTTTGAATTCAACGTTCTGGAAGTAACGATTTAGAGACGGCTCAACCTTGCCGCGGATTTTGTCGCAATCTTCCTGAGAGAAAGTACCTGTGCCAACGAGCTGGATTGGGGCGTAGATTGGCTTGTCTGCGGTGTCTTCAGTCAGATCACTCGCATACAGGGAGACCTGTGTTTCATAGTTACACGCGGTTACGGTCAGTCCAATAAACAGGGCTGATAAGATCTTGGTGTATTTCATTGTTAACTCTGCGCCGCTCGTTAAAGTTTAGGTATGCTCATGAATTCGCAGTTCAGGAGCAAGCTATCTTGAAGATTAAATTGCGTTTAAAATATTATTAGTTGCTCGATATGACGTGTGCAAGTCATAGTTGCTGCGACCTTTGAGACAGCTCAGGAGTGAGCCTGCGATGCAGGGTGCTCACTTTTGAGATTATGTCAGCCTTATTTCGGTGATTATTAAGTGTTTCGGTGAAAACTGACCGAAATCCGTGGTTTCCTGGTGTGGCGAAGTGACAGAAGTTTGGCCTCTCCAAATTGCCCAAGATATGCCTGTTGACAAATGAGGTTGATATAGGCAATTTCTGCGCGACCAATTTTAGGGGCAGAGTTTAGCAGCATGATGTTTGCGATGACCAACATGAAGGCGACCATGAAACGTGCGATGACCGCGCGCATGGCTTCTGTTGCGCTCAAAACTGCTACCACAAAAACCACCACTAAAACGACAAAGACCACCGCCTGACGGTGCCTCTCTTTCCCGCGCTCTCCCCGGGACGGAGGGCGCTAGGGGGCCAGACCGGGGGTGGAACGCTCCTCGGCGGCTCAGCGGGGGAGACGAAAGAGGACAGAACCAATGGGTTATAAGGTTGCGATTGCAGGTGCTACCGGCAATGTGGGCGCAGAAATGCTGGACATTCTGGCTGAGCGTGGTTTCCCTGCTGATGAAGTGATCGCGCTGGCGTCACGTCGCTCTCAGGGCAAAGAGATTTCCTTCGGCGATAAGACCCTGAAAGTTCAGGCGATGGAGAACTTCGACTTCTCTTCCGTTGATATCTGCCTGATGTCTGCTGGTGGTTCTATCGCGAAAGAGTGGGCACCGAAGATCGCTGCGAAGGGCTGCGTTGTCATCGATAATTCTTCTGCATGGCGTTATGATGCGGATGTGCCGCTGATCGTTCCTGAAGTGAACGCTGACGATATCGTTGACTTTAAAAAGAAGAACATCATTGCGAACCCGAACTGCTCGACCGCACAGCTGGTTGTTGCGCTGAAGCCGATCCATGAGAAAGCTGGCATCAAGCGCCTCGTTGTCTCCACTTACCAGTCCGTTTCTGGTGGCGGTAAAGAAGCGATGGATGAGCTGTTCAACCAGACCCGCGCTGTGTTCGTGAATGACCCGATTGAGCCGCAGAAGTTCACTAAGCGCATTGCGTTTAACGTGATCCCGCACATCGATGAGTTCATGGAAGACGGTTACACCAAGGAAGAGTGGAAGGTTCTGGCTGAGACCAAGAAGATGCTCGACCCGACCATCAAAGTCACCTGTACTGCTGTTCGCGTACCTGTGTTCGTTGGTCACTCTGAGTCCGTTAACATGGAATTGGAAAACCCGCTTTCTCCTGAAGAAGCACAGGATCTGCTGCGTGAAGCGCCAGGTATTCTGGTTGTCGACAAGCGTGAAGACGGTGGCTACGTCACTCCTTACGAGTGTGCTGGTGAGGACGCGACTTACGTTTCCCGTATCCGCGAAGATGCGACTGTTGAGAACGGCCTGAACATGTGGGTTGTTTCCGATAACCTGCGTAAAGGTGCTGCGCTGAACACCGTGCAGATTGCTGAGGTTCTGGTGAACCGTGGCTTGATCAAGCCAAAAGCAGAAGCTGCTGCATAAGTTGCGCAGCATGCATTGAGATTACGAAGGGCACCTTTTCGGGTGCCCTTTTTGCTTGGGACATCGAAGATAAACACAAAACTTATCCCCCTCGTGCATTTCTCCCGTAGTCTTAACTCATGCCTGCGTAACGGGCTGGCTGGGGGACCGTCCTTCAGTTGGTCGTAGGCTGGGTGGGGCTACTGTGGAAGGTAACGTATTTCGCAGCAGGTCCGTGGAGGTTCCCCTTTCACCAACAGTGTTGAGGGATAGCGGATGTCCGGCCAGACCAGTGGGCGCCAGCACTGAGACCTGAGGCTTTCCAACAGCCTTAAGTCTTCCAAGTGTCTTCTGGACCCTGGCCTTAGCCTCCTGCAAAAACGCCCGGGCAAGGCGACAAGCCAATGCCGAAGAAACTAACTTACTCATTACTTGCGCAGGCATTGCCTGCCGCCTTGCTCTTCCCGATTAACTCGGGAACTCCAGCTCCAACACTGCACAGAAAACCCTGCGGTGCCACTGGTGTTTGTGGGGATACTTTACCCAATTGCTATGCTAGGGTTTTGCCAAATTGAGGGGGTATTATGCAGACACTTGAAATTAGAGCTGCGCGATTTGATGAGTTGCCGGAAGTAGCGCGTATGTACAGGTATTCGCGAGGCCGGTGTCTTTCATTTTTGCCCAGATTGCACACGCCTGAAGAAGATCTCTGGTTCTTCCAAAATATTGTTTTTAAGAGCAATGAACTGACAATAGTCATGGGAGATGAGCAAATCATAGGTATGATGGCCATCAAAGATGACTGGATAGAACAGCTTTATCTGGATCCGCGGCATCTGCGGAAGGGCATTGGTACAAAGCTCTTAGACCAAGCAAAAGCTCAATCTTCCGGGACTCTTAAGTTGATGTGCTTTGTTGAGAATGTGGATGCGAGAGCATTCTACGAAGCGCATGGCTTTAAGGAAGTGAAGCGGACAAGCGGTTCAGAGAATGAAGAAGGAGCGCCGGATATTTTGTATGAATGGCAGGCCTGACTTGTCATCGGCAATATCCGATGCAGTGCGGTGGTTGCAGACGAACGCGCGATGATACCCCTAAAATTGCAGGGGGCATATACGGTGATTTCCGTCTAGTGCAGCCCAACTCTGAGTGGCATTGTTCGAAGTAGATGTAAGCCAGAGCACTTCGCGTTCATCAGGATTTACGTGTCATGCTCTTAGCTTTTTTGCCACGCGTATTCCTGATGGAAAGCCAGAGGTGCTTTTGTGGGATACGCTCTAGGACAATGTGTTGGGAGGCACACGCGAATGCTGAACACTGCAAGTTATGCCAATTACAAGATCACTCATACGGATGAGACCTTCACTGATTGGCTGGTGAAATCTGCAGGACCTGCGTGGAACAGAGCAATCAATCATCCGTTCACGAGTGCGGTTGGTAATGACACAGTAAGCAAGGACGTGTTCCTCCGTTACTTGCTTGAGGACTATCACTACATTCAGGATCTGGCGTCAGCTCTCGGCTTCCTGATTGCCAAAGCGCCATCTATGGCTTCAAAAGCGCGCCTTGCTGAGTTTACGCATCAGCTGACATCCAACGAGCTCTCATATTTCCAGCGAACATTTAAAGAGCTGGGTGTTGAACCTGAGACTTATGAAAATGCCAAGCCGAACACGGTGACACGCGCGATTGGTGCAACGTTGCTCTCAACAGCTGGCAAAGGCCACTACGTGGATGGTATGGCCACGCTTCTTGCTTCTGAGTGGATCTATCGTGAATGGGGACACCGGGAAGCTTCCAAGCCACGTCCAGAGCGCTTCTATCTTGCGGAGTGGGTTGAGTTTCTTGCCACCGATGAGTTTGGTGAGTTCATTGAATGGATCAAACGGGAAGTGAACTCAATTGGCGAAGAGGAGCGTGTGAAACGCCAGAGCGAAATCTCTGAGAGCTTTACTCATATGTGTGAGTTGGAGGCTGAATTCTTTGATATGGTGAGCTGATCAGCTGCTTGCCTTTTGGTTCCAAAATGCTCTCTGTTTTGCAGGGAGCATTTTTTTTCAGGCTACGAGTCAGTAGTTATACGTTTCGCCTAAAATCTTGGGGCAAGTGCACGTTTTGCCTGTAACATCTCCGTGATCTTGCTGGGAAATTGCAGAAATTAACAAGATGTTCTCAAATCAGATTTTGTCACCTGTAGCCTTAAAAGAAGTATTTTTTATGCATTTCGGATTTACTGGTATTGTGTTCTAATAATTTCTGTCATTGGTAGTTTATTTGATTTAATTGAGCTTCTAGCTTGGCTAATTGTAGAAAATTTTCCTCATTCTGGTAGAACGTGCTCAACAAAAAATACGAATAAGGAATAGATATGTTCTCTCGTTCTACTGTTGCTGCTCTTGCCCTTCTCGTGGCTGTTCCTGCTCAGGCTGAAACAATCCGTGTGGGCATGTCTGGTGGATATTTCCCATTCACTTTTGTCAAGCAGGACGTTCTGCAGGGCTTTGAAGTTGATGTTGCTCGTGCGATTGCAGAGCAGACTGGTGACGACGTTGAATTCGTAACCATGAGCTTCTCCGGCCTGATCGGTGCTCTGGAAGCTGGCCGCATTGACACCATTGCAAACCAGATCACCATTACTCCTGAGCGTGAAGCCAAGTTCACCTTCTCCCAGCCATACGTTTATGACGGTGCGCAGGTTGTTGTGAAAGCTGGCAACGAGGAAATCAACGGCGTTGAAGACCTTAAAGGCAAAAGCGTTGCTGTAAACCTCGGCTCCAACTTTGAAGAGCTGCTTCGCGGTCTGCCATTTGCTGATGAAATCGACATCCGCACTTACGAAAGCAACCTGGCTCAGGACACTGCTCTTGGTCGCGTTGACGCGTTCATTCACGACCGCATCAGTGCAACTCAGGTGATTAAAGAAACTCCGCTGCCGCTGGCTCTGGCTGGTGCACCATTCTCTGAAATTCGCAACGCAATGCCGTTCCGTACTGATGAAGATGGTAAAGCTTTGGCTGCTAAGGTTGACGGTGCGATCACCGAGCTGAAGGCTTCTGGTAAGCTTGCTGAGATTTCCGACAAGTGGTTTGGCGCGGACATCACAAAAGCTGACTAAAGCTCTCTGTTTTTTTACTGGTAAAGCAGTTCGCTTCTGAATTATTCAGGTGGACTGCTTTTACTTTTGATCTGGTTCACTTTCGGGCGTTTATTCTCATCTCCTGAAAGTGTGCTTCAATAATAAGAACAAACCATGCGTGCCTTAGATCTGGATTATATGCTCGGCCTTTTGCCGATCCTCTTAAAGTACCTACCCCTAACCTTGGGTATGGCAAGTGTGTCCATGATTTTGGCGCTCATACTTGCATCGCTGTTTGCGATTATCCGTGTGGTCCGCTTTCCTGTTCTGGATGCGGCCACTCGGCTCTTTATCAGTTTCTTTCGTGGAACACCGCTGCTGGTGCAGCTGTTTCTGTTCTACTACGGCCTGCCGCAGCTGTTCTCTTTCCTCACCGCGATTGACGGGGTGACTGCTGCGATTGTTGGCCTGACGCTGCACTTCTCTGCTTATATGGCAGAGAGTATTCGTGCAGCTATTCTGGGTGTGGACCGCAGCCAGTGGGAAGCGGCGAAGTCTATCGGTATGTCCACTGGCCAGATGATGCGTCGTATCATTTTGCCTCAGGCTGCTCGTGTTGCTGCGCCGACCCTGATCAACTACTTCATTGACCTCATCAAGAGCACCAGTCTTGCCTTTACGCTTGGTGTGACAGAGCTGATGGGGGCTGCACAAAAAGAAGCTGCAGGTAGCTTCCTGTACTTCGAGACCTTTATTGTGGTTGCAGTGATTTACTGGGTTGTTGTTGAGAGCCTTGCTTTCGTTCAATCCAAAATTGAAAATCGACTATCAAAGGCTGTTTCAAGATGATCCAGATCCGCGGGCTCACAAAAATCTATAATGGTGTTCCTGTGTTGAACGGGATCGACCTTGATATCAAAAAAGGCGAGCGCATTGCGATTATTGGTCCATCCGGGACCGGTAAGTCCACGCTGCTCCGCTGCATCAACTTTCTTGAGACACCAGAGCAGGGTGAGTACATCCTTGATGGTGAGAGCATTGATGTTCAAAAAGCCAATGCTGCGCAGATCAAAGAGATGCGTTTAAGAACAGCGTTTGTGTTCCAGAACTATGCTCTGTTTGCCAATAAGACGGCGCGTGAGAACATCGCAGAAGGCCTGATCACCGTTCGTGGTGAAGCCAAAGAGACTGCGTTTGAGCGTGCCAATGAGATCCTGCAGAACATCGGTCTGGCTGATAAAGCAGATGCTTATCCGGCTTCGCTTTCCGGTGGTCAGCAGCAGCGTGTTGGAATTGGCCGTGCGATGGCCAGTAATTCTGAGCTGATGCTGGTGGATGAGCCGACTTCTGCGCTGGATCCGGAATGGGTGGATGAGGTGCTGCAGTTGCTGACGCGGGTTGCGCAGGCTCACCAGACCATGCTGATCGTGACACACGAGATGGCGTTTGCAAAAGAGATTGCAGATCGCGTTCTGTTCATGGAAGGCGGGCGTATTGTTGAGCAAGGGCCGCCTGAGAAGATCTTTACCAGCCCGGATGATCCAAGAACCCGCAGCTTCCTGCGCAAGGTTCTTTAAGGAATTTTGAGAGCGGTACCACCTGACGGTGGTACCGCTTTTCTTTTATCGGCCAGACAGGGTGTTGTTGACCTGAAGGAGCTCAGCGTTGCCACCACAGAGCAGCACGCCAATGCGCTCGCCTTCTTCTGGCTTGTAGACGCCGGAGATCAAAGCTGCGAGGGCAGTTGCGCCTCCCGGTTCAACAACGAGCTGCATCTCTCTCCAGAGACGGCGTTGAGCTGCCAGGATGGCGTCGTCTTCGACCAGAATGGATTCTGCGATATGGCTTTGGGCAACTTCAAACGGGAAGCTGCCGCATCGCTTCGCACCGAGAGCGTTTGCTGCGATGCTGTCGAGTTCGACGTCCACTGGTTCGCCAGCTTCGAGCGCTGCGTGCATGGAGCAGGAGCCATATGGCTCGACAGCGACGATCTTGGTTGGGCTGTTGGCGTAGTAACTTGCAACACCTGCTGCAAGGCCGCCGCCACCGACAGCCACGAGGATGGTGTCGAGATCCGGGCTTTGCTCAGCCCATTCCAGTGCGACAGTTCCCTGGCCGTTGATGGTGTCAACAGCGTCGTACGGATGAATGTCGATTGCGCCGGTTTGCTGCTGGTATTCTGAGCACAGGGCTGCTGCATCTGCGTATGCTGCGCCTTCAACGTGAACGTCCGCACCGAAGCTGCGGATTTTGTCGATCTTGGCCGGATTGGAGATCTCAGGCACGAAGATCTTGGCTTTCAATCCAAGAGCGTGGGCGGCACACGCAACGGCGGCGCCATGGTTGCCACCAGATGCTGCGGCGATGCCGGCTTCCGGGATTGTGTTGTTTAGTAGTGAGTTGAATGCTCCACGGGCTTTGAATGAGCCTGAGTGTTGCAGATGCTCGAGCTTCAAAGAGATGGAGTACTTCAGGCCGAAGGTACCGTTACCGCTTACAATAGATGGTGTTTTGCGGATGTACTTCTGAATTCGTTTGTGAGCGACTTCAATAGCTTGCTTGGATATCTGCACGGTAATGGCCTGAATATTTTTAATATAGAGAAGCCTCGGAAAAATCCGAGGCCTCGTAAATTGCAATGCGCATTTTAAGTTGCAGGCATTGCGGTTTCAACCAGTTTAATAAAATAGGAACAACCATATGGAATGGCTTCGTCGTTGAAGTCATATTTCGGATGGTGCAGCCCTGCGGTGTCGCCATTGCCGAGGAAGATGAAAGCGCCTGGCTTTTCTTCCAGATAGTAAGCGAAGTCTTCACCGCCCATGGTTGGTTCGATGTTCTCGTCCACCTTATCCGCGCTGCCTGCGATTTCAGCTGCGATCTGGGTTGCGAATTTGGTCTGTTCTGGATGGTTTGAGGTAGACGGGTAACCATCGTTGAACTCGAAGTCCACGCTAGCGCCGTTTGCTGCGCATACGCCTTCGACAACCTGCTTCACACGCTCTGCAGCTTGCTTGCGGACATCCTGATTGAGCGTGCGGATGGTTCCGCCGAGTTTCGCTGTGTCAGGGATGATGTTGTAGGCAGTACCTGCCTGGAAGAAGGTCACGGAGATGACGATGGACTGCAGTGGGCCAACGTTACGGGATGCGATGGACTGCAGTGCGGAGACGATCTGGGAGCCAACGACAACAGGGTCGATTGTGTTGTGCGGATACGCTGCGTGGCCGCCGATGCCTTTTACGGTGATGGTGAACTCGTCGGTTGACGCCATCAGCGGGCCTGAGCGGGTTGCGAAGTGGTCGATTGGAGTGCCAGGCTGGTTGTGCAGGCCGTAGATCTCGTCGACATTCCAGCGGGTGAACAGGCCGTCGTCCATCATTGCTTTTGCGCCAGCGCCGCCTTCTTCAGCTGGCTGGAACACAAGGATGACTGTGCCGTCGAAGTTGCGGGTTTCAGCAAGGTATTTTGCGGTACCTAGCAGCATTGCAGTGTGGCCGTCGTGACCACAGGCGTGCATGGCGCCTTCGTTTTTGGAAGCGTACTCTTTGCCGGTTTCTTCAGACATTGGAAGTGCGTCCATGTCAGCGCGCAGGGCGATGGATTTGCCTGCACCGCCGTTGCGGCCTTTGATAACGCCGACTACGCCCGTACGGCCAACACCTGTAGTAACTTCATCAACGCCGATCTCTTGCAGGATCTCGGCTACTTTTGCTGCTGTGCGATGAGTTTCATAAAGGACTTCAGGATACTCATGAAAATCACGGCGCCATGCTGTGATTTCATCGTGCATTTCCGCAAGACGATTGATGGTTGGCATTGGAGCGCTCCCTAAAAACTTCGGATTCTTATTGAGATTAGAAAATGAACCTCACTTTGGCCTAGTGCAGTGAAATATTGCAAGAGCAAATCACTCGCAAAAGGGTCAGTTGAGTAAAATTAAATGAACTGCGATTGAGGCTCCTTAACTAACCCGAAGACACCTTAATCACGCTAAGCTATAGCTGACGTCAGGTCACATATTGCACCAGTTTTAACAGCAGTCGTAGCGAGGCAGTATGGCGATCTATCGGAGTGTTTTTCGCAATGTCACAGAAGAGAAACAGCAATGGATGTTTCTCAATAAAGCCCACCGATATGTCAGCCTGTTGCCCGCTCGATCTGAGTTCGAAACGGTTCCCTATGATTTTCGTCGCAGCATTTCGATCAATCTCCTTGTGAATGAGGGGCTCTACGGAACGTCGCTGAGGTACAACTCGTTGCGGGACAGCTGGAGCTTGTGGCCGTTGACGAGTGACTTTTCGCTTCAGGTAGATAAGCGAACTGTGATTGTTGAATGTGCTTTGACGTCTCCTTACCAGACCGGTGCCAATGTCACGTCGCTGGCTCAGTTTTATGAGGAAGTGAGCCGGCCTAATCGGTAGGGCCTGGTGCTCTTACTGTTTCAGGCATGCGGGAGAGAGTGGCGGTAAGAGAGGAGATCAGCTCACTTTGTGACTTCATGTCGGCTTTGCTTGTTAGTCCCGCGATGTGGTTGCGGGCGGTGTTGTAGCTCATGTTGAGAGTGTTTGCGGTTTCCTTCAGAGAGAAGCCTCGGATCAGCATTTGCGCGATGTCTGCCTCGCGGTTGGTTGCACCCCAGATTTTCTGAATAAGCGCCTCCTTTGAAACTGGATGGTCGGTTGGATCGAGGATGACTGCGAGAACCGGGCTCCAGTTCTTCAGGAAGGGCTCTACGTCGTTGGTGTCTTGTTCCAGCACTGTCAGGGGAACGTAGGAGATCAGTGGTTGGGTTGGGGTTTCACATCCCAGAGGGAAGGGACCAACCGGGACTTTTTGAGTTCTGCATTGGAGGAGGAGGTTCTCCAGATTATTGGTGTACATCCGATGGTTGGTTGCGAGGTTGTTGCTTCTGTCGGCGTAAAGGAACCGGCTTTTCTGCAGTAGTGAACGGCCTTTCTGGTTGCTGAGGGCTATGTGGAAGCCATGATCCAGAATGAAGGCGGCGGAGGGGATTTGCTCCAGCCAGAATGTGTGTTGGTCTACGTTTCTCTTCTGGGCTTCCAGTTTAAGAAACAGAGAGAAGGCGTTTTGATAGTGCGGCTGAATTCGTTCCAGCAGATTGCAGAGTTCTTCGTCCTCTGTGCCCTGAAAGCGGGCGGGCATGGTGACTGCTGCGAGTGCAACGTCAGAGCCTTGTCTGTGCAGGTGGAACCCGCGTGAGCGGTTGAGGTTGTCCCGGCCTTTGAGGACGTTGTTGTAAAATTCGTTCTGCTCCAGCTGTTGTTGGGTCAGGAAGCGCTCTGAGTAGACTAGCTGATCAGAACTAACGGATTGAAGCAGTTTGGGAAAAGGATTGAACTGGATAAATTCAGCAATGAGCTCGTTGTAGGCACTGTCTACGTTGAGAGCCGAGAAGTGATAGTAGTTGTTTTGTGTGAGGCATTGGACCTGGAACGTGACGGGCAAATCCGGGTATTTCTCGGCGATTGGTGCCAGAATATCGTCTAGGCCCTTACCGGTGACAACGGTTGAGTACATCCGGTTGATGAGCAGTTGTTGCAGATCTTCCATGACAACACAGTGGCTATTATCGACAATGGAATGTTAATTCTACTTTTAATTAAATTCAATTATTCGGTGTATTAGATTTTGGGAGTATACCCCTGATCATACAAACGCGTAGACGGAGGTCTTCTTGGTCTCGTTATCTTCCAGCTCTCGTTGAACCGGAATTTCGTAGGTTTGAAGGTGTTTAAGCCGTGAGGTAGGAAAGTAAGAGCGTTGCGGGTCTCCAACCAGAACCGGGATTGGTTCTGCTCTCTGGTTTGCATCTAACCAACTTAGCACCTTTGATGTCATATCCGGGTCGTAGAAGACATCACCGCAGCAGATCAGGTCATACCCATCCAGCTTGCTTTCAAGCAGGTCTTCTGCTGTGACTTTAATTGTGACATGGTTTTGTGCTGCGTTGATAAGTGCAGCATCGAAAGCAAAGGCGTCGATGTCCGCTGCAACTGCAGAGGCTGCTCCGGCTTTCATCGCGGCAATGGCAACAAGGCCAGAGCCGCTGGCAAAGTCTAGGATGCGCTTGCCCTGGACCACTTCTGGGTTGTCGAGAATGTACCGTGCTAGCGCTTGTCCGCCTGCCCATGCGAAAGCCCAGAAAGGGGAGGGGACACCAAGTTCTTCAAGCTCTTCTTCTCCCATACGCCAAAGGTCGACGCTTTCGTCTGCGAGGTGAAGGGAGATGGACGGCGCATGGGGAACAGGGTGAATGCGTGTCTGTTCCAGAATGAACTTGCGCCGATCCGTGATTGTCATTGTGAGATCAGACCTCGGACGGGTCCATGCCTGCCATTTCCAGAACCACAGCCCACTCTTCCGGCTTTACCGGCTGAACGGAGAGGCGCATGGAGGTTACGAGAGCCATGTCGGACAGACGCTCTTCGGCTTTTACCTGCGCGAGTGTGACGGTCTGTGGGAGGTCTTTGACGGCTTTGATATCCACGCATTCCCAGCGTGGGTCATCGGTTGTGGAATCCGGGTGAGCCAGTGCGCACACCTCAACGATGCCGACAACTTCTTTGCCGATGTTGGAGTGATAGAAGAAGCCGCGGTCGCCGATCTTCATATCGCGCATGAAGTTGCGGGCCTGATAGTTGCGTACGCCGTCCCACTCTTCGCCTTCTTCGCCCTTGGCTTTCTGTTGATCCCAGGACCACTTGTTAGGTTCGGATTTGAACAGCCAGTATTGCAACGCTTCCTCCATATAAACAGATTGTATGTTCTGATCAGAATGATCGGTCATACATTAAATGGAGCACCCGCCGTGATTTGAAAGGCCGATGCTCCAGTTTAGATATGTTGTAAAACGCAGCTTACAGCAAATTTACATATCTGGGTTTTTTAATACCCAGTTCCATGGGCGGATCTCAACAGATTCAAACAGACCTGCGAGTGAGTATGGATCTTCGTTTGCGACAGCCAGAGCTTCGTCGCGGTTTGCTGCTTCGATGATTACGAGCGAACCGGTTGGGGATACCAGATCATCACACATGAACGGGCCAGCACCTTTCAGGCGATCGCCGAGACCACTGAGGAAGTCGAGGTGCGCTTCGCGGGTCTTCTGACGAAGGTCTTCAGAATGTGCCTTGTCTGTGCAGATGAGAGCGTACAGCATATTGGATACTCCAGTAGCGGGATTTCAACCCAACCTTTTAATTCCTGATTTTCAACCAGGCAAATCCTACTTTAAAGGGATTCTACTAGGGGTGGGTCTCTCGTTTGAGTGGACGCGTCATTAAGTCGCTTAATGCTTGTGCGACGTCAATTTTACCCGCAACGATTTGTGAAACCGTCTTGGCAATAGGCATATCAACGCCGTGTTCTGCTGCCAAAGCAACTGCGATATTGGCTGAGTGAGCACCTTCTGCCAGTTTCTGGCCCGGTGCGACAAGCTCTTCAGGTGTTCTGCCTTGTCCAATCTTCAAACCGAAGGCGAAGTTACGGGATTGGGTGGAGGAACAGGTGAGCACCAGATCGCCCAGACCAGACAGGCCGGTGAGGGTTTCGCTCTTCGCATTCAATGCCATGCCGAGGCGGGTTAGTTCAGCAAAGCCGCGGGCTGTCAGGGCTGCCTGAGCGCTGGCGCCAAGGCCGTAGCCCACTGCAGCGCCACATGCGATGGCGAGAACGTTCTTCAATGCGCCACCGATTTGCACGCCGATAAGATCATCGGTTGCGTATGGGCGGAAGCTGTTTGAGGCAAGTGCTGCGGAAAGCTGATCGGCAACAGCGCCGTCTTCAGCTGCAATCGTGACGGCTGTTGGCAAGCCCTTTGCCACGTCATGCGCAAAGCTTGGGCCGGACAGGGCTGCCGGGATTGCGTCTGGCGCCACAGATTTGATAACTTCGGAAAGTAGTTGGCCTGTCGATTGCTCGATGCCTTTTGCGCAGAGCACGATTGGGGTTGCTGGTTTCAGAAACGGCTTGATTGCTTCTGTCATTGCCCGGGTTGTCTGTGCTGGGGTGACGAGCAGAAGGGCATCGGCATCGCTGACTGCGTGTTTCAGGATGCCGGTTGCCGTGATTTGCTCAGTCCATTCAATGCCAGGCAGATACTTCGGGTTTTGCTTGTTGGCGTTGATGGCGGCGATGGTTTCTGCATCGCGGGCCCATAAGGTGACTTCACGACCGGCTCTTGCCGCTGCCAAAGCAAGCGCGGTTCCCCAAGATCCTCCGCCAATTACAGCGATCTTGTTTAGAGCAGTGGTCATGTTGTTTTCCTTATTGGGTGATGTTCAGTCGTTCACACAGTTGGCCAAGAGGGATATCGAACCCTCCATGCATTGTTAGCTTGGACTTAGTTTCGTTGTCTGCCAAATCAACCCAGAAGAAGCGAAAGAGGATAGGATCTCCACCGTCATTTGGGCTCATTTCGTAATGATCCCAAGTCTGCTTTGCTTTTTCCTGAACTTTGAGATGGAAAAATTTGCGGCGGTGAAGTTCCGGGCCCGTGGTCAGGGCATCATCATAAAGGAAGTCATGACCGTCGAACTGCTCAAGAGCGCCAGAGATGTCGAGGCCGGTTTCTTCCTCAAACTCGCGTTTGGCCGCGTGCAGGTAGCTCTCGCCCGGGTCCAGCGTACCGCCGGGCACCTGAAGTGTTCCAGCGATGTTGGTTTCCGGCTCATCAAAAACGAGAAGGTGGGTGCCGCATGTCATGTAGACGTAAGCTTTGTGCCGAGGCTGCAATGTCGTCTCCGTCAAGAATCAAGCAAATCGATGCTATTGAAGTTGGGCGGATGTTATTTGCAGGAGTTTGTCTCAGGCAAGGCATGAGACGAGTTTGCACATAATAAGCACGAATAGCACCGCTCGGACTTTTCCGGCAGTGTTGAAGCTGGAGTTCCCGATAATCGGGATGAGCAAGGCGGCAGGCAATACCTGCGCTGTTTGTTAGATATGTTTCTTCGGCATTGGCTACTCGCCTTGCCCGGGCGTTTTTGTAGGAGGCTAAGGCCAAGCTCCAAAAGACGCTTGGAAGACCTGAGGCTGTTGGAAAGCCTCAGTTCTCAGTGTTGGCGCCCAAAGGTTTGACCGGACATCCGCTATCCCTCAACACTGTTGGTGAAAGGGGAACCTCCACGAACCTGCTGCGAAATACGTTACCTTCCGCAGTAGCTCCGACCAGCCCACACCAGACTGAGGGACGTTCCCCCAACTGCCCGTATGCATGAGCTTGATGTTGAGTATGCAGGTGTTTGAGGCGAGGGGGATAAGTTTTGTGATGCAGTCTGCTGCCCACTCCGGTGTCATCCCGGCCATCGAGCCGGGATCCATAGCCCCTTGACTTGCTGATTAACTCAGGCCTTAGCCAATCTCTGATACTGGGGTTATGGGTCCCGGGTCTACGCTTCGCTTCGCCCGGGATGACGGCGTGCGTGCGCTTTACGCAATCGCACACGCAGCACTAAACGCGACAGGAAGAAAGCAGTGCAGAGGTTAAACCTTTGCACCCTTGCGGCCGAAGCCGACGACACTTTCGGAGAGTTTGTCGAGTGGCCAGCGTGGGCGAGGGGCTTCGTTCATGTCGTCGCCCTTGCCGTTTTGCTCCAGAATGGACGGGTCTTCGGCGACTAGTTTTCTCAGGCGCTCTGCTCCAGCCCATGCAATCATAGCTGCGTTGTCCGTGCACAGTTTGTGCGGTGGGGCGATCAATTCTGCACTATGTTCTGCAGCAACCTCGTTCAGACGAATCCTAATTGCTTCGTTTGCCGCAACGCCGCCCGCGATAACCATCTTAGGTGGTGTGTCCGGATAGCGCTCTTTGAACATTTCGAAGGCTCTGGCACTGCGTTTCCCGACAACATCGGCGACTGCTTCCTGAAAGGAGGCGCACAGGTTGTTGACGGTTTGCTCGCTGACTGGCTCTTCTTTGAGTGCTGCGGTGCGGACGGCTGTTTTCAGGCCGGCGAATGACATGTCGAGGCCGGGACGGTCCAAAAGTGGGCGCGGCAGCTTGTAGACAGTAGGATCACCAAGTTTTGCAGCTTTTTCTACAGCCGGGCCACCCGGATACGGCAGGCCGAGAAGTTTGGCTGTTTTGTCGAATGCTTCGCCGATTGCATCATCGATGGTTGTGCCCAACCGCTCGTATTCCCCAAGTGCTTTTACTAGGAGGTACTGCGTGTGGCCACCGGAGACGAGGAGCAGGAGGAATGGAAACTCCACCTGATCCGTCATGCGGGCGGTGAGGGCGTGACCTTCCAAATGGTTCACTGCAATCAATGGCTTATCGATTGCCATGGCAATGGATTTTGCTGTCATCAGGCCTACGATGACACCGCCAATAAGGCCGGGGCCAGCGGTTGCGGCAACTGCGGAGAGATCAGAGTACTTCACATTTGCTGTTTTCATCGCCTGATCTACGATACCATCCAGCAACTGAATGTGGGCGCGCGCCGCAATCTCTGGTACAACACCGCCGAACGGTGTGTGCTCATCGATTTGGGAATGCACCACGTTGGACAAAATTACGCATTTGCCATCTTGATCAATCTCAAGGACAGCAGCGGCAGTTTCGTCACAACTCGTCTCTATGCCGAGGATGGTCAGCACGTTTGGTCTCCTTTGGCCGCTTGGTTTTTGTCGTTCTCTCATGCGATAAGCATGGTTGATTTCGCGGGC
Source organism: Pseudovibrio sp. FO-BEG1 (assembly GCF_000236645.1). Lineage (NCBI taxonomy): Bacteria > Pseudomonadati > Pseudomonadota > Alphaproteobacteria > Hyphomicrobiales > Stappiaceae > Pseudovibrio > Pseudovibrio sp. FO-BEG1. The sequence continues at coordinate 5,274,549 of NC_016642.1, read as the reverse complement.
CGATGATTTTATGTCGCTCATCTAACATGAGCCCCTAGCATTGGGAATGTGATCCTTGCAAACAAAACCTATAAGAATTGGTACACGTGGAAGCGCTCTGGCACTGGCCCAGGCGCATGAAACACGCGCTCGTCTCGCGAAGGCACACGGGTTTACCGATGATGACTTCGAGATTGTTGTTATAAAAACAACGGGAGACCAAATTCAAGATAGGCCTCTTTCCGAAGCAGGCGGTAAAGGCTTGTTCACCAAGGAAATCGAGGAAGCTTTGCTGGATAAGTCGATTGATCTGGCAGTTCATTCTTCCAAAGATATGCCGACGGTTCTGCCGGATGGTCTGGGCATGACCGCTTATCTTCCACGTGAAGATGTGCGCGATGCTTTCATTTCTCCGAAGGTTGAGAAACTGACAGATCTTCCACAGGGTGCTGTGGTTGGGTCTTCCAGTTTGCGCCGTCAGGCACAGATCAAGCGGCTGCGTCCTGATCTGGATGTTGTGATGTACCGCGGTAACCTGCAGACCCGTTTGCGCAAGCTGGACGAGGGTGTGGTTGACGCAACCTTCCTCGCTTACGCTGGTCTGCGTCGTCTGGGACAGGGCGATCTGGTGACCTCTCTGATGGATCTGGAGCACTTCCTTCCAGCTGTTGGTCAGGGTGCGATTGGCATTGAGGCGCGTCTTGGTGATGAAGAGACTGCGCGCGTTCTGGCGCCTATCCATCATGCTGAGACCGAGAGCCGTCTGTTGCTGGAGCGTGCTTATCTGGCTGAAATGGATGGTTCCTGCCGGACACCGATTGCTGGTCTCTCCCATGTGGAAGGTGATCGCATAAAGTTCCGCGGTGAGGTGATCAAGCCGGATGGCAGCCAGACACATACTGTGGAAGGCGAAGGCCCGGTAAGCGATGCGGAAGAAATCGGCCGCGAGCTTGGCAAAGAGCTGAAAGCGAAATCTGGTCCGAACTTTCTGGAGCTCTAATGAAGATACTCGTGACCCGACCTCAGCCACAGGCAGATAAAACTGCGCAGAAGCTGGTTGCTATGGGACACGAGGTGATTGTTGAGCCAATGCTGAGTTTCCAGCCGCTGACCGTTAATGGGGATGTGGCTGGGGACGCCAAAGCGATTGCTGTGACCAGTGCGAAAGCGGTTGAAGCTCTTGTCTTCAACGATCTGGTCGACAAACTACAGCACCTTCCTCTTTATTCTGTGGGTGAGGCGACCGCCAAAGCTGCAGAAGCCTCAGGTTTCCAAAAGATCGTATGTGCGGACGGGGATGTTGATTCCCTTGGCAGGCTGATTGCTGAGCGCAATCAAGACGGCCCCGTGTTTTATCCAGCGGCAGTTGACCGCAGTGGAGACCTTGCCGGGCAACTGGAGCAACAGGGCATTGCCTGCCGTATGGTGGAGGTCTACCAAATGGCTGCTGCGACTGGCTTTTCTGGAAAAACCCGTGAGTTGATGGAGGCTGGGAAACTGGATTGTGCGTTGTTTTATTCTCCGCGAACAATTCAAATTTTTCTCAGTATTTCAAATCTTGAAAAAACCACAGTGTTTCTTAACTCTATGAAAGCATTATGTGTTTCTAAGCGGGTTGCAGAGCAGGCAAGCTCGTTTGGCGAGGTTTTTACGGCTAAAACGCCAAGTGAGGATGGTTTGTTTGAACTTCTCTCAGGTTCAATAAGTTGAGAGGATGTGATTTGCACTTCTCTGGGCCCTATGGAGAAGTCGTAGTTTGTTGAGCAAGGTGCTAATTCTCCCTGATAGCAGTTTGCTAAAGGGATGCTTATGTTAAGGAAGAGGCGTCTGCGGATGCCTTATCGAGATTGCGTGCGTAATTAAATTGGCGCGGCTGGAAACTGCTTGAAACGCGCCATTCTAGGAGGTTTTGATGGCTGCTGATGACAAAAAGGGTGGGGCGTCCACCGGGGCAGGCTCTGGTGGTGGAACATCATCACGGAAATCTCCGCTCTCCAGTGGATCCCGGAAGCCTGTAACGATCGATCTGCCTGCAAAAGACGTTTCCAAGACTGACAAGCCTGCCGCGAGCGCTGGCGCAACTGCCAAGGCTGCTGCGAGTAAGGCAACTTCTTCTAAGCCGGGCGCTGTGCCGCCAACCGGCAAACAACAATCACAAACTGCTGCGAAGACTGAAAAAACTGAAGTGACTAAAGCTGCGGAAGCAAAGCCTGCAACAGGCGCAAAACCAGCTGCTGGCGCTAAGTCTTCTACCTCAACAGCCAAGCCGACCGCTGCTGCAAGCGCGAAAACTGCGGCTGACGAGAAGAAAACAGCAGCTGATGAAAAGAAAGCTGCTGATACTGCCAGCACTGCGAAGACGCCAGCTGGCAAGACAACAGCTGCGAGCAAAGCGACAACTGCCAGCAAGACCTCAACCTCTGCTGCTGCAAAAGAGCCTGCTAAAGCAAAAGACGACAAGGCGGGTTCTGGCGGAAAAGACACGCCTCCGCCGCCACCTCCATCTGGCAAAGGCCCAGGTGGCCCTGCTGACAAGCCTCCGCATCCGCCAAAACAGGGTGCCGGGTTTGGCGCAATGCTGGCCGCTGGTGTGATCGGTGCGCTTATTGTGGCGGGTGCCGGTTTCGGTCTGCATCAGGCTGGCATGTTGCAAATGGTCGGCGCAGGTTCCAGCCAGAATGCAACTGAAGTTCAGGCCATGCTGGAGAGTTCCAAGAACCGCTACTCCCAGCTGAAGGAAGAGATCGCAGCTCTGCGTGACCATGCGACCGGCAGCTACGCGGCGAAAGACACCATTGAGAAGCTGACTGCTCAGCTGGATGCGATCCAGAAAGAGACCAGCGCAAAGCTGAATGATGCCACAACCGGTGTAACACAGCGTGTGCAGGAACAAATCTCCACGCTGGGTGCTGAGATCAAAGAACTCAACGAGTTCATCTCCAACGGTGCTGCTGGTGATGGTGCTGCTGTTGCAAGCCTGAAGAAGACACAGGATCAGCTGGCGAAGCAGGTTGCTGATCTGACAACTGCCTCGCAAAAGAATGCTGAGCAGGTGCTGAAAGGCGTGCAGGGCAGCCTGACCGACCTACAAAAGCAGTTTCAGGCTTTGAAAGAAGCACCGACACAGCTGAAGGATCTGGGTTCACAGTTGGCTGTGACTGGCTCCAAGGTGGATGAAGCTCTGGCGCAGATTGGCAAGCTGACGGCGGAACAGAAGGTTCTGGAAGGCAAGATTGAAGCGCTGACACAGTCCACTGCTGAAACAACCAAGCAGATGACCGCTCGTGTTGATCGTCTGGAGAAGGCGCTCGGCACTGCGAGTGCGCAGGAACGTGCTGCGCGGGCTATTGCGATTGCTTCTCTGAGGAACGCGGTTGATTCTGGTGGCAGCTATGAGGCTGAGTTAGCTGCAGTAGAAGCTGTGCTGCCAAATGATGCTGCTGAGTTGGCGTCGTTGAAGGCAAGTGCTGCAACGGGCATTCCTTCTTCCGCTGCTTTGATTGCCGGTTTCGGGCAGGTTGCTCGTGATATGAGTGCTGTGTCGCTGACTAGCGAGAATGATGATGTGGTTGATCGCCTGTTCTCCAGCGCCAAGTCACTTGTTTCCGTTCGTACGCCAAATGACAGCGAGGGCACAAGCTCCAGCGCAGTGCTTGGCACAATGGAAGCTCGCGTGACGGCTGGTGATCTGGCTGGTGCGATCAAGGCTTATGATGCGTTGCCAGAGCCGATGCAAAAGGTTGGTGCCGCGTGGGCTGAGCAGGTGAAAGCCCGATTGACCGCAGATGAATTGGTGAAGAAAATCACCGCTCAAGTTTTGAAGTCGCTTGTTTCTGAAAACAAGTAGTATCGGAAAGGAGCGAAGGACATGGTCCGCGTTCTCATCTTTTTCGCGTTTGTATTTCTGCTGGCCCTTGGTGGCGCCTGGATGGCTGATCGTCCGGGTGTGGTTACACTTGAGTGGCAAGGCTACGTTGTTCAGGCAAGTTTGCTGACAACCGTTGTTGCCTTTGGTGCCTCGATTGTTGCTTCGATTGTGGTCTGGGGTTTCTTCCGTTTGATCTGGAAGTCACCAACGCTGGTTTCTCACTTCATGCAGCGTCGCCGTAAGGACAAGGGTTATGATGCTTTGTCTCAAGGCCTGATGGCGCTTGGTTCCGGCGATACCCTTCATGCCCGCAAGTTTGGCCTGAAGGCGGATAAGCTGCTGGATGGTGATGAACCTGCAGCCCGCTTGCTCCTTGCGCAGGCGTCTCAACTGGATGGTGATCATGCAGAAAGCCGTCGCCGGTTTGAGGCGATGCTGGAAGATGATCGCTCGATGGCTGTTGGTCTGCATGGCCTTTACATTGAAGCTGAGCGTGAAAGCGAACCGGCTGCTGCCCGTCACTTTGCTGAGGAAGCCTTTAATCTGGTTCCGGGTCTGCGTTGGGCAGGCAATGCTGTGCTTGGGTATCAGGCCGTTTCCGGCGATTGGGAAGAAGCCATTGCAACGCTTGAGCGCAACTATGCTGCTCGCATGCTGGATAAGAAAACCCTTCGTCGCCAGAAAGCTGTGCTGCTGACCGCGCGTGCGCTGGAGCTGGAGAATGAAAACCCGGATCGCGCCCGTACACTGGCTGTTGAAGCGCATGGTCTTGCGCCATCCCTGGTACCGGCTGCGATTGTTGCTGCGCGTCTTCGGACCCGTGCCGGCGAAATCCGCAAAGCAAGTAAGATCCTTGAAGCGACCTGGAAACTCAGCCCGCATCCGGACCTTGCTGAAGCTTATGCCCACGTTCGCCCAGGTGATTCCGTTACGGATCGATTGAGCCGTGTGAGAACATTGGCAAGCATGCGTGCTTACTCCTCTGAAGGGGCAATTGCGATTGCAGTTGCTGCGATTGAGGCGAAGAAGTTTGACGAAGCGCGTGAGCAGCTCAAACGCGTTCTGCGCTCAGAGCCAACACAGCGTGCCTTCCTGCTGATGGCAGATCTTGAAGAGCGTGAGCATGGTGATCAGGGCCGCATTCGCGAGTGGCTGTCCCGTGCGGTGCGTGCGCCTCACGACAAGGTCTGGATTGCGGATGGTGTTGTTTCTGCAAACTGGGCACCGGTTTCTCCAAAGACTGGCCGTGTGGATGCCTATGAATGGGCGACACCGGAAAACACGATGGATCAGGACCAGACAATCGAAGTCATCGATGACAAGTTGTTTGAGCCACCAGAGCTGGCCGCTCCCGTGCAAGTGCTGGATGAGCCGGTAAAAGCTGACATTGTTGTGCCGAAGCCTCAGGAAGCTGAGACACCAGCTGCGCCGAAGGAAGAGCCAGTGTCTGCTCCTGCTCCAGTAGAAAAAGCAAAGGCAGAGGCGACTACAGCACCGGTTGTGACGGAAACGGCCAAGGAAGAAACGCCTGTTGCAGCAGAAGCACCTGCGGAGACAAAACCGGAGGAAACCGCGCAGGCTGAAGAGCCTCGGGCAACTGTTGTGCCTGTCGAATCTTCCAGCTGGGCGCCGACGAAAGCTAATGAAAAGGCTGAGGCAAAGGCTGATGAACCTGCCAAGACTGAGCAGGAGGCTGATGCCAAAACGGATGAGAAGGCTGAAAAGAAAGACGAGAAGCTGGTTGAGTTTCCGCTTTCACACCTGCCGGATGATCCGGGGCCTGAGCCTGATGATGAAGATCCGAAAGCGCCGAAAGATCAAAGTTTTAGGTTCTTCCGCTAGCACTATTGCTTTCGCAGAAGTGAGTGTTTGAGGCAGTTGCTCCTGCGAATGCAGATAGATGGTGGATGCCTGTTCCGCCATTGCAAATCAAACTTGCATCTGATCGGGAGCTTGGGTATCAAGCTTCCACTTTCCGGCACACTCCTCGTGCCACCTGGAATGCCGCTGTAGCTCAGTTGGTAGAGCACGTCATTCGTAATGATGGGGTCGTAGGTTCGAGTCCTATCAGCGGCACCACTCATTCTCTGATACTTCATAATCCCCCAAAAACTTGCTAGTTTGGCTTTGTCATGTGGCCTACTCGTCGTAGGTTCTGATTTGTGTTTTTTGGTCCTTTAGTCGAACCTTTAAGCGCATTGATTTCATTTGCACATATGGAGGCCATCGGGGTTTCGTGGGAGCGGGCTGCTGGTGGTGTGGAGTACCGGAAGTGATTGTCGATCACCTGAATAAGTTGCGCGCGTGGTTGTTTGAAGATGCGTTACCGCTTTGGCTGAAAGCTGGCGAAGATGCTGTGAATGGCGGATTTGCGGAAACCATCACGTTGGATTGCCAGGGCAGCGCAGATAACAGACGTGGTCGCGTCAACCCGCGCATGGTGTTCGTGTATTGCGAAGCTGGTCGTCTGGGCTGGAATGGCCCGTGGATGGATGTGGCGCTGCGCACGCAAGCTTATGTGGAGCGGGTCTACGGGACTTCTGAAGGGTACATTGGTGCGCTGGCTACGCCGGATGGTGAGCTGCTGGACACGTCCTTTGATCTTTACAATCAAGCCTTTGCGCTGCTTGCACTTTCCAGCATTGCTGATGTGAACGCTGAAAAGCGTGAGGAAGCCTGTGCCAAGGCAGATGCCCTGCTGAAGGTTTTGAAAGGACGCTTTAAGCATCCGGTGGCAGGTTTTCAGGAGGCGGAGCCTGCGCGTGCGCCGCTGGGTGCCAACCCGCATATGCATCTGTTTGAAATGTGCCTTGAGTGGGAGCGCTCCGAGAATCTGAGCGTCGAGCAAAAGGCTGTGTGGTCAGCTCTGGCAGATGAGTTGGGTGAGCTGTGCCTCAAGTTCTTCGTTTGTGAGAAGACGGGTGGCTTGCGCGAGTTCTTTGCGCTGGATTGGTCACCGATGCCAGGAGATGAGGGCAGGGCACTTGAGCCGGGCCACCACTTTGAATGGGCATGGCTGCTGAGCCGCTGGAACAAGCTGCGCGGTGATGACCGTGCCAAGGCTGCTGCTGCGCGCCTCTTTGAGATTGCAGAGGTTCATGGAGTTGATCGTGAACGCGGTGTTGCGCTGATGGGCATCAATGATGACTTCTCCGTGCGTGACCCGTTGGCACGTCTGTGGTCTCAGGCCGAATGGCTCAAGGGATCTATCGCCATGCTGGAAAGCACGCCGGAGAGCGAGTGGCCTCGGTATCGCCAATCCATGTTGGATGCTTTGGCGGCGCTGGAGCTGTTCTTTGAAGATGTTCCGACAGGTCTCTGGAAAGACAAGTTTTTGCCGGATGGTACCTTTGTGAAAGAAGCGGCCCCGGCAAGCTCACTGTACCACATCATCTCGGCCATTTCAGAGCTGGACCGGTTCTGTAAAACCGAGGTTGGACAGAAAGTGGTTGCGCTTGAGAGCGTTAAGTAGCGGTTCCTGCAGGATACACTGGGAGAATTATGATGGTTAAATGGGGTGTTCTATCAACTGCACGGATTGGCCGCGAAAAGGTTATTCCAGCCCTGCAGAAAGCCAAGGGTGTTGAAGTTGCGGCGATTGCCTCGCGCAATGAAGAGAACGCGAAGAAGGTCGCTGCTGAACTGGGCATTGAGAAGGCCTATGGCTCCTATGAAGCGCTGCTGGCTGATCCAGACATCGATGTGATCTACAATCCGTTGCCGAACCACATGCATGTGCCGATGACCATTGAGGCTGTGAAGGCTGGTAAGCATGTGCTTTGTGAGAAGCCGATTGCTCTGGATGCTGATGAAGCGCGGCTTCTGCTTGAGATGCCTGATGATCGCTTTGTTATGGAAGCGTTTATGGTGCGTGCGCATCCGCAGTGGCAGCGTGCGCTGGAGATTGTGGAGTCGGGTGAGCTTGGCAAGCTGCAGAGCATTCAGGCGTTCTTTGGCTACAGCAATCAGGACCCACAAAACATCCGAAACAAGGCAGAGCTTGGTGGTGGTGGCCTGATGGACATCGGATGCTATCCGATTGTGGCATCTCGTTACTTCTTCAATGCCGAGCCTGAGCGGGTTGTGAGCCTGATTGATCGTGACCGGAATTTTGGCACGGACCGTTTGACCTCAGTGATGATGGACTTTGGTGAAGGGCGTCAGGCGCAGTTTACGGTGTCCACGCAGTCTGCTCCGTATCAGCGTATCAATCTGGTGGGCACTGCTAAGCGTCTGGAAATTCTCATTCCGTTTAACGCGCCAGCGGGTGAAGAGACCATTCTGCGTCTCGATTCCGGCAGTGTGCTGGGCGATGGTGCGATTGAGGTGGAGCGTGTTCCTGCCTGTGATCAGTACACTTTGCAGGGTGAGTTGTTCTCTCGCGTGGTTCGAGGCGAGGAAGAGCTGCCTTATGGCGTTGGTGATGCGATCCAGAACATGGAAATCATTGATGCGATTGTGCGTTCTGAGCGCAATGACAGCTGGGAGACCGTTGGGTCTCCCAGCTGAGTGTCTTGTGGGCGTTAAACTTTAACGCCGTTGATGGAATACAGGTTGTCGCGATTGAGTGTGTTGAGATCGCGACGGCCACACAGGGCCATGGTGGTATCCAGCTCTTTCTGGAGAATTTCCAGTGACTGTGTCACGCCCTGCTTTCCGCCTGCACCGAGGCCGTAGAGGAACGGTCTGCCGATGTAAGTGCCTTTTGCACCCAGGCAGATGGCCTTGAGCACATCCTGACCGGAGCGAATGCCGCCATCGATGTGGATTTCCACCTTATCGCCAACCTCGTCCACGATTTCCGGCAGGATCTCGATGGAAGATGGTGCCCCGTCGAGCTGACGTCCGCCGTGGTTGGAGACGATGATCGCGTCACAGCCGGAGTCGACTGCGTGACGGGCATCTTCCTTGTCCAGAATGCCTTTCAGGATCAGCGGGCCGCCCCACTGTTTCTTGATCCACTCAATGTCATCCCAGCTCAAACGCGGATCAAACTGCTCTGCTGTCCATGAGGACAGGGAGGAAAGATCGCCAACGCCCTTCGCGTGGCCGACAATGTTACCAAAGGTGCGGTTCTGGGTAGTGAGCATTTTCATGCACCACATCGGGCGGGTTGCCATCTGCCAGACGTGCTTTGGCGTGAACTTTGGCGGGGCAGACAGACCGTTGCGCAGGTCTTTGTGACGCTGGCCGAGGATCTGCAGATCAAAGGTGAGGACCAGTGCGGAACAGCCTGCGTTCTTTGCGCGGTCGATCAGCGAGTTGATGAAGTCCCGATCTTTCATCACATAGAGCTGGAACCAGAACGGCTTGGTGGTTTTGGCTGCGACCGCTTCAATCGAGCAGATGCTCATGGTTGAAAGGGTGAACGGTACGCCGAACTCTTCTGCTGCCTGAGCTGCGAGGATCTCGCCATCGGCATGCTGCATTCCGGTGAGGCCGGTTGGTGCAAGCGCGACCGGCATAGAGACATCCTGCCCGATCATTTTGGTGGCGAGCGTGCGGTTGGTCATGTCGACCGCGATGCGCTGGCGCAGCTTGATCTTGGCGAAGTCGCTTTCGTTCGCCTGATAGGTGCTCTCGGTCCACGAACCGGAGTCTGCATAGTCGAAGAACATCTTCGGAACGCGTCTACGTGCACGTTCTTTGAGGTCGCTGATTTCAAGAATTGGTGCCATGTACGGGCCTCCCCCCGAAACATTAGTTTTTATGTATAGAGGGATTGCACGTATCGGTGATATGTCAATATTACATGTATACGACTTAGGTCTACCAGTATTGGAAAATGCATTATTCGCATTCATCTATGAATGCCCCAAGTACTCTGAAATATCTTTGAAGTGCCCAAGATGACTAAAGCGTAATGGGTAAATAACTATCTGAATTTGCTTGTTTTGTTTGTCCGGACAAACGTTATGCGCGTGTCCGGACACGATTTCGTCTTGCCCTGACAGCAATTGTGTTGTGAAACCGAAATATATCTCCAAAAGCTGTAATTGCACCCGCTTTTGGTGCTAGGAGAACGGTTATGGCTAAGAAAACTGAGACGATTGAAGTCCGAATGTCACCGGATCTGAAGCTGGAACTTTCCGAGCTGAGCAAGCAACGAGAGCAGCCGATGAGCCAGGTCATTCGTCAGTTGATTGAGCAAGAACTCTCCAGTGCCGAGGCACAGGTTAATCCAACTGGAGATACGATCATGCCCGTAAAATTGAAGTCGCAACTGGTGAAGTGGGGCGGTAGTGGCGCTGCAGTGCTGGCGCTTGCCTTGATGTGGAACGTGGGGGTTCAAAGCACCGCTTCAGCAGATGCAGGTATTCGCGTTACATTTGCTGCGATGGACCAGAATGAAGATGGTGTCATCTCCCGCAAGGAGTTTGAACGCTTCACGTCTCTGGATGCTTTGGAGCTTGTCGATCAGGAGCTTTCAGAGGAAGAGATGAAGCTTCTTACCTCTGAAGAGATGGATCCGCTTCCTGAGGCTTGCAAAGCTGATTTTGAGCAGTTTGAGGCTGACGAAGCAAAGGCATTGTTGGATGAGTTTGCCGAAATGGATCAGGACAAGAATGGTTCCGTCGATTTTGGTGAGCTTCGACATCTTGTGAAGTTGCAACAGCGTGAGTTGTTTCTTGAGCTGGACCGGAACGTGGATGGTTATCTGACGAAGCCTGAGCTGGTGGATTTTCAGGGCACTGTTGATCCGGCAATCAGTGCCGATTGCGCAAAAGCATTGCTGGAGCAAGAGGAAGCACAGGCTGACAAGCAAGAGCTGCGCTATGTGATGGCTCATTTTGATGAGAACAATGACAAGAAGATCAGTCTGGATGAGTTTTTGAACAATCAGAATGACAGCTTCTTCTGATTGGGCGCAGTCGCCTTGGTGGGAAGCGGATTGCCTGCTTCCCATATGGCCTGCTTATGGTGCCGGATCCTACCGGTCCTCGTTCAACTTACTTCTTTTGCCGACTGATCCAGGCCATCCAATTGTAAAACCAGTTGCGAAGGTTATCTCCGCACCGTTTGAGCACATTGGATATATAATTCATGGCTTACCCTCCATGTGCAGTTATTTCTGCTCTGATGGTGGGCTCAATTCGCTAAATGCGGATGAAGGAACTGCTTCAAGATTTAAGTTTGGATGGTGACCCCGAGTGGATTCGAACCACTGACCTGCCGCTTAGGAGGCGGCTGCTCTATCCAGCTGAGCTACGGGGCCACTGAGTGTCATCTTGAGATGAGGCAGCGAGTTTTCAAATATCATGAAAACCAAAGCTATGCGAGACAGATTGCTTCTCTGTGAACAGGCTAAAGCAGGCTGCGTTTAAGCTGAACCGCTTGATCTGCTTTAGCTTTTGTTTTGCGTACCTCTGAAAACCGGGATCCACTTTTCAGAGATACGCTTTAGGCCCCAGTTCTGACTGGAGAATTCTCTAAGCGCATACCTCACTAACTTCTTTCCTGCGGGTTCTGAGGGGCGTTTGGGCAGGGTTGGCCTGATATTATTACCACATGCGTTATGGGGGTGCTGTGTGGTGAGATGGTTTCTGTCAGTTTTATACGGGGTTCTAATTGGCATTGGATCAAGTGCAGCGGGGCCATGTGATGAAGCTGAGGTGTCAGAGCAGGGCTTGCCGACGGTTTTGGTGGATGACGCGCTTGCGAGCCCTTTGAAGTTTGCTGCAAGTGATGGCGCGTTTTATTATCTCTCTGATTTGACTTTTCCTGAGGCCCCTCATGCTCCCGGGCAGGAGCTTTCAGGTGGTCGACAAGTTTTTGTAAAAGCATTGGTTGCGCAGAAAGATCGGTGGGGGCGTTTGCCTGCGATTCTGCTTGATCGTGAATTGAGTGATTTGTCAGGCAAGCTGGTTGAAGGCGGATTGGCCATTGTTAAGCCACAATTAAGAGCTTTCAATTGCTTGAAATTCCTTATTAATTTGGAGAGTGAAGCTCGCCGGAAAAATGTTGGATTATGGGTCGTTAAAAATGTAATTAATGACTATAAGTCAATAAGCTACGAGCATATTGGTCTTTATGGACTTGTGGAAGCCAGCGTGATTTCTGTCGGGCAAACGCGATCCAAAACATACTTGAATTTTGGTGAGCGCTGGACAGAGGATTTAACCGGGATTATTCAAAGGGGAAAGCTGGCGGATTTTTCCGAGTTCGGGCATGATCTTTCAGTGATGAAAGGCAAGAGAGTTCGCCTCAGGGGCGTCTTGCAACTGAACCAAGGACCACAGATAGAGCTTAAGCACCCAGCGCAGTTGGAGCTTCTGGACTAGGGCAAAAGCCGGAAACGCGAATGACTTTGAGTAGTGCATTGTCTGGAATACGGACAAGCCTGAGAATTTTAACGGTATCTGCAGTGACCGCAGCACTTGTTGCGTGTCAGCTGACCGGCTCTGCCAATCAAAGCGCTCAAAAACCCGGTAGCTTGCGTAGTGGTCCTGGGAGCGATGTTGGTGCACGTGAGCATCCGCGTGTCGTGGCGACCTATGGCGGTGTTTACAAAGACGGCAAGGCGGAAACTGCGATTGCCCGCGTTGTTGGTGGTCTTGTTGCCGCTTCGGAAGATCCTGAAGCGCATTACCGTGTTACCCTTCTCAACAGTCCTGCTGTGAATGCTTTTGCGCTTCCGGGCGGGTATCTCTATGTCACGCGTGGTCTGCTTGCGCTTGCCAATGACACATCGGAGCTGGCTGCTGTTCTGGCGCATGAGATGGCGCACGTAACAGCTCGGCATGCGATCAAGCGTCAGCGTCAGGCTGAGGAAGCTGAGTTTGTCACTAAGGTGATGACGAATATCGGCAAGGATCAACGGACGATTGATGCAGCCGTGAAAGAGAAGCAGGTGCAGTTCGCCCGCTTTTCTCAGGAACAAGAGCTTGAAGCGGATGATGTGGGTGTGAGAACGCTTGCTGGCGCTGGGTATGATCCTTATGCAGCCGCGCGTTTCCTTAACACCATGGGGCAGTTTGCTCGCTATCAGCAGCTTGGTGGTGAAACCAGTTCGGCTCCAGACTTTCTTTCATCTCACCCGAATACGCCTGATCGCATTCAGCGTGCTGTGCGCAGTGCGCGGCAGATTGGGGCACCAGGGATTGGTTTGAATGGCCGCGAGGCGTATCTGACCAGTCTGGATGGCATGCTGTTTGGTGACGATCCGCTGGAAGGCTATGTGAGAGGGCGTCAGTTCCTTCACAAGGGTCTTGGCATCTCCTTTAGCGTGCCGAAGGGTTTTGTACTTGAGAACTCCGCAGAGGCGGTTCTGGCGAGCAATAACTCCGGCACTGCAATGCGTTTTGATGGTGCTGATCTGACAGGCTACGCCAGCTTAACTGACTATATGTTATCTGGCTGGATCAATGGTCTGATCGACAACAGCGTTCGTCCGACCACGATTAATGGTCTGCCAGCTGTGATTGGTTCTGCAATTACAGATGGTTGGTCGTTCCGCATTGGTGTGGTTCGTATTGGCTTAACTGGATATCGGTTCATCTTTGCTAATCGTTCGCCGACCGCTGTATTTACTAGGGATTTTGAGAAGTCTCTCGGTAGTTTCCGTCAGCTAAGCCCTACAGAGCAAGCGCGCCTTAACCCGCTTCGAGTTAAGATTATTCAGGCTAAGGGTGGTGAGACGGCTCGTAAGCTTGCTGTTGGCATGAGCGGCGTGGAGCCATCCCGCCGGTTGGAGTTGTTCACGATCCTCAATCAGGTGAAAGCGAACCAGCGCTTCAAGCCGGGTGAGCTGATGAAGGTTATCACCGATTAAGGCTGATTGGCTTCGTGTCCCTGAGACGGAGCCATCGCATCTTTCAGTTTCTGCATGGCACGTGACTCGATCTGACGGACGCGTTCTTTTGAGACACCCAGTTTCTTGCCAAGTGCTTCCAGCGTCACGCCATCTTCTCTGAGCTTGCGATCTCTTATTACGCGTTGCTCGCGTGGGGGCAGTGTTTTGATGGCGTCGAAGAGGCGACGTTCGGCGCGTTCACTGTCCAGATGCACTTCTACGATCTCATCGGGTAGAGGCTCATCTGCTGCGAGCGTGTCCTGGAGCTGAAGGTTTGTTTCGCTGCCTTTGAGCGTTGCATTCAAAGATGTATCCGAACGGCCTAATCTGGAAGACATCATCTTGATATCTCGCATGTTCGCGCCGGTTTGGTTTGAGATCTGCTGATGAAGCTGGTCTTCGCTGAGCTCAGGATGTTTGCTTGCTAGCTCTGCGCGCATGCGCTTAAAGCCAAAGAACAGCATTTTCTGGCGCGAGGATGTACCGCCGCGGACGATGGATTGATTGCGGAGGACGTAATCCTGAATGAAGGACTTGATCCACCAGCTTGCGTAAGTGGAGAAGCGCACATCCTTGGATAGCTTGAATCTGTTGGCTGCTTCCATCAGTCCGATGTGGCCTTCTTGGATGAGATCAGAAAGTGGGACGCCATAGGATTTGAAGCGCAAGGCTTGGGCTATCACCAGACGGGAGTGGGACAAGGATAGTTTGTCCAGCGCGCGGTGATCGCGTTTTGTGATCCAGCCTTCAAGAAGCTTGTATTCTTCTTCTTTTGACAGATATGGGGCTTTTCTTGCCAGGCGAGCAAGGGGCCCGAGACTTTGGTCTCTTTCATATTGAGCCATGTACGCCTCCTCAGTTTGCTCTGAGATACGGCGCGAAAACTCTTTTGGATCTATGCAGATAAAAAGAAAGCCCCGCTACCAGCAGGGCTTCTTTAATCAAGTAAGTTGGGAAAGGCTGATTACGCAGCCTCTTCCTGACCTCCGTCTTCACCAGCAGCAGGTGCAGCTTTTGCAGCACGACCTGGGGCGGTGGAAAGAACACCTTCGATCTGACGAATTGCTTCAGTGTCAGTCTGCTTCTGCACCGCAGCGATTTCGCGAGCCATACGATCGAGCGCAGCTTCATAGAGCTGGCGTTCGGAGTAGGACTGCTCTGGTTGTGCGTCAGAACGATAGAGATCGCGAACAACTTCAGCGGTTGAAACAAGATCGCCGGAATTGATCTTCGCTTCGTATTCCTGTGCGCGGCGGCTCCACATGGTGCGCTTCACACGAGGTTTGCCTGCAATGGTTTCAAGAGATTTTTTAACGGTGGATGCATCAGAAAGCTTACGCATTCCAACAGAAGCAATTTTTGCTACTGGAACGCGGAGTGTCATCTTATCCTGTTCGAATTCAATTACGAGAAGTTCAAGAGAGTATCCAGCTACGGTCTGCTCTTCAATCGCAGTAATCAATCCAACACCGTGAGATGGATAAATGATGTGCTCGCCTGTTTTAAACCCCTGACGCTGCGCGGTCTTTTTTGCGGGTGTGGCCATACGCTATACTTCTCCTGCGCAGTGGTGGCTTGCTGTCCGGGAGACGCAAACAACCTAGATGCAGCGAGATCGCTACATCTTTCTCTGTAGAAAAACGTGAAAAGTCCAATGTATGCGGAAAGCTACCTCTCGCACTAATTGGTTTCGCGTTCAAATGTGATCAGTCGAATTCTCTGTTTTGGCTACTTCGGCGAATGCTGGCATAAATTATTGTGCGCACTTCAATGGAACTGCGACCATAAAAAAACCTCCGAGTGGGGAGGGTGCAACCAGACTGCCAAATGACTGTAAAAAACTGTATAGCACATTATCCACGGATTTCCAACCTCTCTCAAGCAAGAGAGGATTTAAGACATCCGCGGATAATGTTTGGCAATTAATAAATGTTTGGAAGCTCTAGGCTTTTACGAGCTTAATCGCCCGTACCTGGCTTCTCGGAGAAGTATTTTTCCAGTTTTTCTTTTACGCCGTCAAATTCAGCTGCTTCTGGGAGCTGATCTTTCTTAACGGTCAGATTCGGCCACTTCTCTGCGTACTCAGCATTGAGCTCGACCCACTTTTCCAATCCAGGCTCCGTGTCTGGGAGAATTGCGTCGGCAGGACATTCCGGTTCACATACACCGCAGTCGATACATTCGTCCGGATGAATGACGAGCATGTTCTCGCCTTCGTAAAAGCAATCGACCGGGCAAACTTCAACACAGTCGGTGTATTTGCATTTGATGCAATTGTCTGTGACGACGTATGTCATCGCAATCCTCTTAGTCTCTGGCGCTGCATATTTGTCTGAAGACAAATGGCACGGGCTCTCGCGGCCCTGACGATTTTTTCGTCCATTAAACTTTGTGCTCTTTGCTACCGGTTTTCATTGGGTAGTGCAAGCGCTGTCATAGGCGAAGAGATTGCAATATTGGGGCAAAATTTACCAAAAGTGGCCACTAAAAAGGATCGATTTCGTTGAAGCCCCGAATCCGGGCGATTTGGCGGCGATCTTTTTTCGTTGGACGTCCCGCACCGGCTTCGCGTTGTGCGACTGGAGCCTGTGTTTCTTTGGGAGGTGGCGGCGGTGACATGTCCTCATAAAGCGTCTGCGCTTCAGGGGCTGGACCGCGGCGGGTGCCAAGTTTCAAAACCTTAAGGATCAAAAGGCGCCGCGGCATTGTGATGGTCAGTACATCGCCGGGCTTTACAGCTGCTTTGGCTGCTGAAACTTTCTCTTTGTTCAGTCTTACGTGTCCGGACACTGCCAGTTTTTGAGCCAGCGTCCGGGACTTTGTTATGCGGGCGTACCAGAGCCACTTGTCAATGCGGATTGAGCCTTGTGGTTCTGGTGTTGCCATCTGCGGTATCCCGAAGGTGCGACTATTTGTCGCCCTTTTCCAAGTTCTGTTTCAGGGACATCAGCGCTGCGAATGGAGAATCCGGATCCATTGGCTTGTCTTTGCGTGGAGCAGACTTTGCCTGATGGCCACGGTTCTGATCCTTGTTAAAGCCACGGCCTTTGCCGCCCGGCTTACCAGGATTGCGACGCTGCTGATTGTTGCCGCCACCACGACGCTCGCCACCGCCACGACGTTCATTGCCACCGCGTGCATTGCGCTGCTGACGATCGTTGTTGCTGCGACGACCACCGAAACGACCTGGGCGCCAGATTTCAACGGTAACCGTTTCCATCTCTTGCTCGCCTGTCGCTTCTTCAGAAGCTTCTGCCGGAGCAGCTTCTTCTGCTGGTGCTTCAGTTACTTCCGCAGCTGCTGGAGCTTCGGCTTCTTCAGCAGGTGCTTCTGGTTTCTTGGTAACAGGGCGCTGTTCTTCGCGAGTTTCCAGACGGTAGCCGAGAGACTTCAGGATGTTGGAGAAGTCTTCGCCTGCACAGCCGAGCAGGGAGGTCATGGAAACGGTAACGGTGAATGCGCCACCTTCTACCAATGCGCCTTCTGGTGGCTCAACGCCTTCTTCCAGAGGCTTCCAGGCAACCAGCGGACGGATGATGTCTGCCAGACGCTCCAGAATGTCGACGCGAACAGCGCGTGGACCACAAACGCGGAAGCCAACGACACGGTACAGTGCCTGCTCGATTTCCGGATCTACTGGAACGGAGGTGCGGCCAGATGCAGAGAGCTGTGGCAGCTCTGTCAGGCCTTTGATTTCGCCTTTGCCTTCTTTCAGCGCCCAGAGCTGAGCAAGCAGCTGGCTTGGTGCTGGCTTAAGAAGTGCAGGGACGTAAATGTGATATGCACCGAAGCGAACGCCGAGTTTGCGGAGCGAACCACGCATCTGCTGATCAAGCTGACGAATGTCATCAGCGATCTCCTGACGCTCAAGAATGCCGAGGCCTTCGGTCAGGCGGAATGCTACGCCGCGAGCGATGCCTTCAACTTCTTCAGCCTGTTCCAGGTCGAAGAGAGGCTTCAGGAGAGTTTCGATGTGGGTCTTGATCCATAGATCAAGGCGCTCCTGCACCATGTCGCGTGCAGGTCCTGTCAATTGCTCATCAGCAAGAATGATCAGGGATGGGCGCAGGGTCTGTTCACCAGCCGTCAGGCGGGCGATAGATTCACCCTGCCATCTTAATGTGCCGTCTGCGGAGAGGATGAACTCTTCGTTAGGCGCGCGAGACAACCGTTCTGCACGGTTTTCAATCTCACTAGCTAGTGCTTTTTGGGCCGCAGCACGGACAGCTTTTTCTTCCTGTCCTTCTGCCGTTGCATCCGGAGCAAACCGGAAGCCATGAAGCTGGCCAATGTGCTGTCCTTCTACAAGGACATCTCCGGTTGCGGTGATCTCCGCTTCGAGCATTTTGTTCTCTCTCAGACGTCGCATCAATACGCTGGTTCGCCGATCCACAAACCGCTGTGTAAGCCGTTCGTGAAGGGCATCTGATAATCGATCTTCTATGCCGCGCGTCACGCCCTGCCAGTGAGCAGGATCATTCAGCCAATCGGCACGGTTTGCCACAAAGGTCCACGTACGGATATGAGCTATCCGGTTCGCCAGTGTGTCGATATCCCCATCCGTCCTGTCCGCCAGTTTGATCTGACTATTGAACCAATCATCCGGAATGGCTCCGTCCTGGATCAGATGGGTATATATCCCTGTTACGAGATCTGCATGGTTTGCCGGAGCTATCTTGCGATAGTCTGGAACCTGACAGGTATCCCACAGTAATGAAACTCTCTCCTGCGTGGTCGCAAGGGAAAGAATGTCCCTGTCACGATTAGCAAGTTCGAGAACACCGATATCCTCCGCCGGAGGGGCTTTGGTCAAGCCCTCTTCTCGCGGAGAATGCTCCAAACTGCGCAAAAGTGCGCGAATCGAGGAAAAATCGAGGTTTGGGTTGCGCCATTGCAGCACTTTTAATGGCTCGAACTCGTGAGATTCGAGTTGATGGACCAGTTCCTCATCAAAACCAGGGACTCGCCCAGTTACACCAAAAGTACCATCTCTGAGGTGTCGGCCTGCGCGTCCGGCGATCTGTCCGGTCTCAGCTGGGGTGAGCTGACGGTACTGATAGCCATCAAATTTGCGATGTCCGGCGAACGCGATGTGGTCCACGTCAAGGTTCAGACCCATGCCTACAGCGTCGGTGGCGATGAGCCAATCAACGTCGCCGTTCTGGAACAGGTCGACCTGTGCGTTGCGCGTTCTTGGAGAAAGAGAGCCGAGCACGACAGCAGCACCACCGCGTTGACGGCGAATGAGTTCTGCGATGGCGTACACTTCATCAGAGGAGAATGCGACAATCGCAGAGCGGCGTGGGAGGCGTGTGATCTTCTTGGAGCCAGCGTAAGTCAGAATGGACATACGTGGACGGGTGATCACATTAATACCCGGCATCAGCTTTTCGAGCAGCGGGCGAATGGTGGAAGAACCGAGCAGGAGCGTTTCTTCTCTGCCGCGCAGGTTCAGGATGCGATCTGTAAAGACGTGGCCGCGCTCAAGGTCGCCTGCCAGCTGCACTTCATCAATAGCGACGAAGTCTACATCCAGATCCTTTGGCATGGCTTCTACAGTAGAGACCCAGAAGCGTGGGGTCTTTGGGATGATCTTTTCTTCGCCAGTAATAAGGGCGACGAGATCAGGTCCCTTCTTCTCTACAAGGCGGCCGTAGACTTCTCTTGCCAGCAAACGAAGGGGCAGGCCGATCAGGCCGGATGAGTATGCGCTCATCCGTTCGATCGCCAAATGGGTCTTACCCGTGTTCGTTGGCCCCAAAATCGCAGTGACAGACCGTGATCTTGTTGTTCGGTGCAACGTGTTCTTGTTCATCTAGAAGTGCAATTCCGTAGTCTATGGCCAAACGTATCTCGGCACTCAATTCTTTGGCTGGGATACTGAAAATGCCCGTGCGGTGCCTCACCCAATGAAGTGGCATTTATATGGCAGAGAAAAGCGCTGTAAAGCTCTGGAATGAATAAAGACGAAAAATGCTGATGATGAGCACTGGAATGAAGTTTCAGTTTCATACCGGTATAAAAGGGCTTTTTGTGTATACGTTATCGACACTCTGCGGTTTTCGCTGAATAAGATGCATGACTATAACGTGCACTATATGCCGTTTTGGGGAGGTTACATCGTGTTAAATGGTTACAAGAAGCCAGCTGTTACGCGGATTATGTGTAACACATTCGCAGTTGTTACTAGCTAAATTTCTGAGTAACTCTCTTGTTTTAGCTGAAAATTTGCCATTTGGTAATGCCCCCGGACATGCTGCGGATGAGTGCTGCAGGGGGGATGTTGCCACTTCTGTTTTAACCAATGGGTTTCTCCGGGGTGGAGTTATCCCCGCTTTCCCCTCAGGCATATCGTTAAGTTTTTTGCATCTATGCAGAATGAAAAGAAACGGAGAATCCAACTGAGAAAAGTCTCAAAAGGTTGGAATATTTTTCCTATATTACATACGCATCCGTATTGATGTTCGGACAATCTAAGGTTAACGAATTGTTAACCTGCTCCTAACAATAGCTTTTTCCTAAGAAATAAGAATTCTCGTTTTAAGTCTAAAGTTTTCCCGTCGGCACTTTTCGAAAAAGACATAGTGCAATTTAACAATGTCAATATATATGGCCGTATTTCTATTGGGAGAGAAGTTAAATTGAATAGATTTCTTTCCCAATATGAAAACAATGAGCCTCGAATAGAAGATGGGTGATAGATACACCTTCTATATTGAGTGGATATTGCGTAGAGTAAGGTTGTTGGAGGCATAATATGTAGGGGTGTATAAAATGAATCCGTTGACTGCTGCACTTGAATTTGTTGAATCTATTAATAATGAAGAGACACCTGATGGTGTTTCTAAGCGTATTGCTGAACTTGGCCAATCTTTCGGCTTTACAAGTTTTTGTCTCGCTGCGATCCCCGAAGCCGGCGCATCTTTTGATGGGTCAATTATGTTGAGTGGTTGGCGCCCTGAGTGGCAACAACGTTATCTCGACCGTGATTATGTACAAAATGATCCGATTGTCGCGAAAGCGCGCACTGCTAGTCGTCCATTCCTATGGTCCAGTGTTGCACGTGATCGCAATTTGACAGCAGCTGCACAGCAAGTCCTTTCCGAAGCACGTGATTACGGAATGTATGATGGTGTTTGTGTGCCGGTGCATGGCCTTCAGGGCTATCAGGGCATGCTTATCTTTGGTGGACCTGAGGTGCGTTTGAATGAACGCGAAATCAGTGTTCTTCATCTGGTTGGTATTTATGCAAGTAATAAGGTGCGTGAGCTTGTTGGTGCGAACACCAACCGTCCTCGCCATCGCCTTACTCCTCGCGAGCTTGAGTGTCTGAAGTGGTCCGCTGCAGGCAAGACAAGTTGGGAGATCAGCCAGATTCTGAATATCTCACAGCATACTGCAGATTGGTACCTGGCTTCGGCTGCCAGAAAGCTGCATGCTGCGAACAGAACACACGCGGTGGCTGAAGGTTTCCGCCTGGGTCTTATTCGTTAAGCTATAACGACACCTACACATGCACTCGGCAGGGTTCGCTATGCGAAGCCTGCTGTTTGCACTTGTGCGGATGAGTATAATTTGCCTCCTTTAGTCGTAAAAGTAGAAAAATTTGCATGAGATATATTAGTGAAGTCAAAATTTAGGGTATTTGTGTATATATTTTTACGTGTTTAGTTTTTCTCAATTGTACGATAAACTCCTTAGAATTTCCCCGTTTTCTTAATGTTTTATGACCCGTTAAATATAGTAATGGCTCAAGTGACTATAAATTAATCTTTCCATAGAGGGATTTGCTCGACTATAAAGCCCCAAAATACATAGAGACTGGGGGACCTACTTTGGCTATTCAACGAATATTGGTTGCTAACCGCTCAGAAATTGCAATTCGAGTTTTTCGAGCTGCAAACGAACTTGGTCTCCAAACGGTTGCTGTATTTGCTGAAGAAGACAAGTTGGCTTTACATCGCTTTAAGGCAGATGAAGCTTATCAGGTAGGTAAAGGCCTGGGCCCGATTGAGGCTTACTTGTCTATCGACGAAATTATCCGCGTTGCAAAAGAACAGCGCGTTGATGCAATTCACCCTGGTTATGGTTTCCTTTCTGAGAGCCCGGAGTTTGCTGAGGCTTGTGCAGAGAACGGCATTATCTTTATTGGCCCTTCTCCTGAAACCATGCGCCGCTTGGGTAACAAAGTTTCTGCACGCGAGCTGGCGATTAAAGCTGGCGTACCGGTGATGCCTGCAACTGATCCACTTCCAGATGACATGGAAGAAGTGAAGCGCCTTGCGCTGGAAATCGGTTATCCGGTGATGCTCAAAGCATCTTGGGGCGGTGGCGGTCGCGGTATGCGCGTGATCAAAGACGAGGAAACGCTGGAACGCGAAGTTGTTGAAGCTAAGCGTGAAGCACGTGCTGCCTTTGGTAAGGACGAAGTGTACCTCGAAAAACTGGTTGAGCGTGCCCGTCACGTTGAAGTGCAGATCCTTGGTGATCAGCATGGCAACCTTGTGCATCTGTTTGAACGTGATTGTTCCATTCAGCGCCGCCACCAGAAAGTGGTTGAGCGCGCTCCGGCTCCTTATCTTGATGAAGAGAAGCGCCGTGAGCTTTGCGAGTATGGTCTGAAGATCGGCCGTGAAGTTGGCTATTGTGGTGCCGGTACTGTTGAGTTCCTGATGGATGCTGATACCGGCAAGGTTTACTTCATTGAAGTGAACCCGCGTATTCAGGTGGAACACACGGTTACTGAAGAAGTGACCGGCATCGACATCGTTCGTGCGCAGATCCGTATTGCTGAAGGTGGTCGCATTGGTGATGAGAACGTCACCGGTGTTCCTGAGCAGGCTGGTATTGAGCTGAATGGTCATGCGCTCCAGTGTCGTATCACCACCGAAGATCCAGAGCATAACTTTATTCCGGATTACGGACGTATCAGCGCTTATCGTGGTGCGACCGGCTTTGGTGTTCGCTTGGATGGTGGCACTGCGTATGCAGGCGCTGTGATCACCCGCTTCTACGATCCGCTGCTTGAAAAAGTCACTGCGTGGGCGCCGACACCTGAAGAAGTTTGTGCGCGTATGGATCGTGCTCTGCGCGAATTCCGTATTCGTGGTGTTGCGACAAACCTGATCTTCCTTGAGCGGATCATTGGTCATCCGTCATTCAAGGATAACTCTTATACGACCCGCTTCATTGATAATACGCCCGAGCTATTTGAGAACATCAAGACAGCTGACCGCGCAACGAAGCTGTTGAACTACATCGCTGATGTGACTGTGAACGGGCACCCGGAAACCAAGGGCCGTCCAACGCCACCAGCAGATGCACCGTCCCCTGTCGCGCCGAAGTTCAAACTGCCAGTTATGGATGGCACGCGTCAGAAGCTGGAAGAGCTTGGCCCGAAAGACTTTGCCAAGTGGGTAAAAGCACAGCCGCAAGTGTTGGTGACTGACACCACTATGCGTGATGCGCACCAGTCTTTGCTTGCTACACGCATGCGTACATATGATCTGGTGCAGGTTGCTGACAGCTATGCGCAGGGTCTGCCTGAGCTGTTCTCTCTGGAGTGCTGGGGTGGCGCGACCTTTGATGTGTCCATGCGCTTCCTGACTGAAGATCCATGGGAGCGTCTGCGCCTTGTTCGTGAGAAAGCGCCAAACCTGCTGATGCAGATGTTGCTGCGTGGCTCCAACGGCGTGGGGTATGCGAACTATCCGGATAACGTGGTGCAGCACTTTGTTCGCCAAGCTGCTGAAGCTGGTGTGGATGTGTTCCGCGTGTTTGACTGTCTCAACTGGGTTGAGAACATGCGCGTGTCTCTGGATGCGGTTCAGGAGCAGGGCAAGCTGTGTGAAGCAGCGCTTTGTTACACTGGCGACATTCTGAACAGTACGCGTCCGAAGTATGATCTGAAGTACTACGTCAATCTGGCGAAAGAACTTGAAGCGGCTGGTGCGCATATTCTTGGTATTAAGGATATGGGCGGCGTGCTGAAGCCTCAGGCCGCTAAGGTACTGATCAAAGCGCTGAAAGATGAGATCGAAATTCCGATCCACTTCCACACGCATGACACTTCCGGTATCGCAGCCTCAACTGTTCTGGCAGCTGTAGAAAGCGGTGCTGACATTGTCGATCTGGCGATGGATTCCCTGTCCGGCCTGACTTCTCAGCCATGCATGGGCTCTGTTGTTGAAGCGCTGAAGGGTACTTCTCGCGACAGCGGTCTGGATACTGACCGTATTCAGCAGATCTCCTTCTACTGGGAAGCTGTTCGTACTCAGTACCGTGCATTCGAGAGTGATCTGCGCTTTGGTGCTTCTGAAGTTTACCTGCACGAGATGCCAGGTGGTCAGTTCACCAACCTGAAAGAACAGGCTCGTTCGCTTGGTCTTGAAATGCGCTGGCACGAAGTTGCGAAGGCTTATGCTGACGTGAACATGATGTTTGGTGACATTGTGAAGGTTACGCCAAGTTCCAAGGTTGTTGGTGACATGGCGGTGATGATGGTGTCTCAGGGCATCACACCTGAAGATGTGATTGATCCGAACAAAGAAGTTTCCTTCCCAGAATCTGTCGTCAACATGATGCATGGTGATCTTGGCATTCCTCCTGGAGGTTGGCCTGCTGACTTGCAGAAGAAGGTTCTGAAAGGTCAGGAACCGATCACAGTTCGTCCGGGTTCTCTGCTGGAAGCTGAGGACATGGATGCTAAGCGTGAAGAGCTCTCCGGCATTCTGGGCCGCAAAGGTTCTGAGCAAGAACTCTCTTCCATGCTCATGTACCCGAAGGTTTATACCGAGTTCACCAAAGCGCAGGACAAGTACGGTCCAACCAGCGTGCTGCCAACTCCAACCTACTTCTACGGTCTGGATGTTGGTGATGAGATCATGGCTGAGCTGGAGCCGGGCAAGACGATGGTTATCTCCTGTCTTGCCATCGGTGAAACTGATGAGCACGGCGAAAAGCGTGTGTTCTTTGAACTGAACGGTCAGCCACGCAACATCCGTATCATCGACCGTACGCATAGTGCAGCTAACACACCTGCACGCCGTAAGGCAGATGATGACAATGAGCTTCAGATTGGTTCACCTGTGCCGGGCGTTATCTCAACGCTGGCTGTGAAGGCGGGGCAGACCGTGAAGGCAGGTGATCTGTTGGTCTCCATTGAAGCGATGAAGATGGAAACATCTGTGCATGCGGAACGTGACGGTGAGATCAGTGAAGTTTGTGTAGCACCTGGCGATCAGCTTGATGCGAAGGACCTGATTGTTACCTTTAAGAGATAGTGCCTGAACAGCACTGATTGATTGAGATTAACCAGCAATGCGTTTGGTGCATGAGCACTATGCATTGCTGGCTTTTTCATTTCTAGGTTTTAATTATCTAATTATATCAGTCGTTTAATTGATTTTTGAAGCTACGTTTTACGTTAGGTATTGCTACGTTCCGTAGTAGTGCGGTTGTTCCGGTTTCGGCCCTTCTGTATTCAGCGCTCCAACTAATTCGAGAGTGTGTTTCCCAATTTCTGTTCTGCAGGAGCTGTCTTCCTAATGGGTCAGAGTTGGGTTTTTTATTGAGGGTGCGACCGTGCAAACTAAAACAGGAAACCCAGCAGTTATCGGCCTTGCTGGATTTGGTATGACGACCTTTGTTTTGCAGATGGTGAACATTGGCCTGCTGGACAACATGGGTCCGGTTCTTTGGCTAGGCGTTTTTGTTGGTGGCCTTGCGCAGTTGGTTGCAGGTTTCCAGACAGGTAAAACCGGCAACAACTTCGGCTATAGTGCTTTCACCATTTACGGTGCATTCTGGCTGGCGTTTGCTGGTATTCTTGTTGGCAACAAGCTGGGCTTCTACACCTCATCCCACACTGATATTGGCTTCTTCCTGCTGCCATTCACCATCTACACCGGCATCATGTTCTATGCCGCGCTGCATGTTCATACTGCAGAAGCTTCCATCTTCGGTAGCCTGCTGCTTGGCTTCATTCTGCTGGTTCTGGGGCACTTTGGTCCTGCATTCTTCAACGTGATTGCTGGTTATGTGCTGATCCTGTGCTCCTTCTGTGCATGGTACGTGATGGCGCACATCATCTACAAAGATGTTTGTGGTCGCGATGTTCTGCCAGTTGGTTCTCCAGTGTTGCAGCCGGGTGAGAAAGTTTCTGCAGCTGAGGCTGTTGCTGCTGAGTAAGCTGCGTCCAAACCAATGAAAAAAGGCCCGGCAATGACCGGGCCTTTTTGTTATTTGCCTGTGTGGGATGACCAACTGCTGGCTGGTTCGGATGCGTACCCGATCCAGTTATCCATGAAGGCTTCCAACCAGTGCAGAACCGCTGGGTCATACACGAAGCGCTCGCGGAAATGTTCGCCGCGTTTTTTTGCTCCCGGAAGTACCAGACGGTGAGCAGCGCGTGTGGTCCAGCGGTTCATCATGGCGTAGGTCAGTTCCGGATGAAACTGAATGCCGAATGCATTCTCGCCAACGCGAATGGCCTGATTTTCGTAGGTCGGGCTGGAGGCTAACAGTTCTGCGCCTGTAGGAAGAGAGAAGCCTTCGCGGTGCCATTGGTAGACCTGTTTGGGCCATTCCATGAGGTCGGCGCCAGACTCGGTAGCTTCCAGCGGATAATAGCCAATCTCAACCAGACCATCGTCATGACCGGTGACCTTGCCACCAAGGTTTTTGGAGAGCATTTGCGCTCCAAGGCAGATGCCGAGGAATGGCTTGTTTTCCTTAAGCGGAACGCTGATCCAGTCGATTTCCTGTTTCACGAAGTCATCGCCGTCATTGGCGCTCATCGGGCCGCCGAAGATGATGGAGCCTGCGTGATCTGCCAGAGTTTCGGGCATAGGATCACCGAACCGTGGGCGGCGGATGTCCAGCTCAAATCCACGTTTGATCAACTGCTGCCCGACACGACCGGGGTTGGATGTTTCCTGATGCAGTACGACCAGAACTTTGGCCGGGTGCTGTTTATTCCGCTCTAACATTTCAAACTAAAACCTTCAGGTAGAGGAGGGGCTACTACCACTCTGTCGCTGAGCTACTTTCTGCTTAAGCTGCATGCGGTCTCTGGAGGAGACGCCAAGGAGCTCTGCAACGCGCCAAATTGTGTTGTCTTCAAATTCATGGACGGACCCATCTGCGAAGACCATCTCCCAGAGAGCTTCGATTACTTTCAGGCGTTGTTCCGGTTCCAGCTTGCGCTTGAGAACGGAGGTAAAGCCGTAAAGATCGACCGCTTCTTCGTCGCGCACTTTGGCGAGCTCCATGAGCTCTTTCGTGTCTTCCTCGTTCAACTCATATTGTTGCTGCAAGACGCGTTTCAACTGGTCCAGTTCCTGCTGCTCAATCTCGCCATCAACGGCGATGATGTGGAACATGAGTGCTGCGACCGCCAGCCGTTCATCATCTTCAGAAAAGCGTCCAGCTTCCTCCTGCTCGTTTGACAGGTCTTTGAAGAATTTTTTCAGGGCGTCCAGCATTCATGTGCTCCGTGCAACTATTGGTTTTCTTGCACTTTTAAATAGTGCTTTTCTGAGGTGCTTAAAGATGATTCAGGTCCGAATGAAATACTATTGATACGCAAAAACAATTACAAATGCCAAAGAAAAGGACCGAAATACGCCAATTTGAAGCCACGTGATACTGCGACAATTGGGAGCAAATATGATAGGACTCTCTGGTTCAGAATACGTAGTTCTTTTGTTCTGGCCCTTGAAAGGCTTTAACTAATCATAATTTAGACGTTTTCTACGGGCTTTTTGCCCTGTATTTGTTGAGTACAAGCTGCTTACATGAGAGTCCTTTTCCGGGCCTCACGAAATCGTCCACTAGGATACTGAGACTAAATGAAACGCTCTCTTCTTATCTTTGGAGCTCTTGCCGCTCTTGTGGTTTGTGGTCTGGTGCTTGCACCGCTGCTCGTTCCACAAAAACAGCTGAAAGCCCAAATTGCAGAAACGTTCGAGACAGCGACCGGGTGGAAGCTGCGTCTTGATGGGCGGACGAGTGTGGATCTGCTGCCGACGCTGGCCATCGAGATTGAGAATGTTGGTGTTGCCGGTGTTGCACGAGCTGACGGGATTGAGTTCGCGCGGGTTGAGAAAGCCCGTTTTGAGCTGAACTCTCTGCGTTTGCTGACCGGCGGCAACATCATCCGCAACATTGAACTTGTTGAGCCGACCTGGACTTTGGAGTTTGATCAGAAGGGTGGCGCTTCCTGGCAGCCGCAGCTGGCAAACGGCAAGGAAGGGGAAGCCTCGTTGGTTGCTGCCAACATTGCGGGCCGCGTGGCCTCCTTCATGCAGCAACTGGATCTGGATACTGTCGGTATTCAACGTGGTGTCGTTTCCTACAGTGAGCCTGATCAGGCGGCTCCGCTGGTGTTTTCTGATATTGACCTGACACTGAACTTTGAGAGCGGCGGTGATGCACTGACGGCAGAAGGTGCGTTTGTTCAAGGTGATGAACAGTATGCTGTTGGTGGTCGTGTTGGCTCTGTTACTGCGCTGAGTGAAGCGCGGGCGACCTCTGTTGAGGTGCATCTTGTCGGACCAGCGCAAGAGAAGATTGGCTTTAATGGTCAGCTTGCGTTTGGTGCGCGGCCTGTCGGAACGCTTCAGGTTTCTGTTGAACTGCCGGATCTTGCTGCTGTTGTGGCCCAGCATGAGGCGAAACTTCCCGAAGCTGTCGGGAGTGCTGCGCTTACGACTGAGCTTCAGTTCCGTCAGCGTGGTGTCCGCACTAAAGATCTTTCAATAACTGCTGGCTCGGTTGGTTTTGGCGGTGATGTTGCGCTGAACTATCTGGAAGACGGCTATGAGCTGAAAGGGCAGGTTGGCGGTCAGTCTTTGAACTTTGAGCAACTGCTGCGTTTGGCTGGAATCGATGTTCCTGCTTCCGGTTTTGCCAATGTGGATGCCTCCTTCTATGGCGTTGGCCAATCTTATGATGAGCTGGTTGCTGCACTGGAAGTTGATGGCGGTGCTATTCTGCGCAAAGGGCGTGTTTCAGAAATTCAACTGCCGAAGCTGCTGGCAGTTGATGGGCGTGATGAAGCTCTGGACGATATGGATCTGACCTTTGTGTTTTCTGGTCTGTCCAAGCCGCTTGAGCTGAAAGGCACTGCGCGTTGGAATGGTGAGCCGATTGTTTTGCAGGGCGGATTGCGCTCTGATGCGAACGTTGATCTGGCCTTTTCCAGTGAGATGTTTTCTGGCAGCCTGACTGGTCCATACTCTCTGCGTGATGGATTTGGCGGTATCTTTGCATTCCAAACTGATGACTTTAACAATTTTGCGCGTTGGTATGGGCGCCCGTTGCCACGGTATCTGCGCGGACAGAAGCTTGTGCTCTCTGGCCAGTTTGATGCGGATGCAAATGGTGTTGCGTTCCAGAATGCGCAGTTCCAGTTGGATGACACAAGCCTTCAAGGTAATGGACGGTTGGATACTGGTGAAGTTCCAAAGCTGAGCGGCCAACTGGAAGTGGCGCATGCCTCCTTCGACAAGATGTTCTCTCGTCATGATGCCAAGAATGCAAAGGGAGAAGGGGATTATGACTTCTCTGTTTTGCGCAGCTTTGATCTGGACCTTGGGCTAACCATTCAAGACCTGAAGCTGGGTGCTTTGCGTGGACAGAATGCTGAATTGAGAGCCGCGCTTTCAGAAGGTCGGTTGGCTTTGGATGTGAAGCGAGTTGGTCTTTACAAAGGTGAAGGGGCTGGCAAGCTACTGCTGAATGGTGCGACTGTGAAGCCAGGTATTTCTGCTGAGTTCTCGCTAAAAGGTATCAACGCAGCTCCGTTCCTTGCTTCTCTCGGAGATATGCCTCGTGTGGATGGCAATCTTTATGCTGAGATGGACGTAAACACCTCTGGTAAGACGCCGACCGATCTTTGGGTCAATATGGGCGGTGCGCTGAGCTTCCAGCTTGGTAACGGCATGCTGCATGAGCTGGATGTTGATCGCTTGGTTGCCTCTGTTGGCAACAAAGGCATCACCGGCTGGCCGTTTGCTGAGGCGGATCAGACTGAGTTCTCCAGCTGGGGTGCTGATGTTATCTTTGAACAAGGCACTGCAGAGTTTCAGGCTTTGACCTTGCAGAGTAAAACGGCTCTGGTGGAAGGTCGTGGCGCGATCAACATCAAAGATGGTGAGGTTCTCTGGTACTTGCAGCCAAGTATGCTGGACCAGTCCAAACTGGATGGCGAGGGGACTGCAACCACTCAGACTGCTGATATGGCGCCATTGAAGATCCGCGGCTCTATCAGTCTGCCGAGCTTTGAAACTGTCGATATTCAGGAGTATGCGAGTGCGTCCTTCGGGGATGTGAAGCAGACCCAGAAGCTCTCTGAGAAGCTGGCGCAGGATCTGGAGACAGCCAAGACGGTTGAGGAAGCTCAGCGTTTGCGAGCAGCTGCTGCTAAGGATGCGCTGACAGCATCTTCTGAAAGTGCTGAAGCCACACCTGAGCCGACTGTGCTTGCAAAGCCTGCTGCTGAAGAAGGCACTGTGAATACGGCTTCTATTGGTGATGGGGATTTGCCTCCGCTTGCTGAAGGGGCTGTTGCCAACACTGACACTTCCAAAATCCTCATGCCTGTCGCGAAGCCGGGTGAAGCACCCGTATCAACACCAGCTGCTGTCGCAGAGGCACCGAAGAAGTCACGCGTTATCGCTGCTCCAAAGCGCGATCTGAAGCGACGTGATGTGGTGCCTCGTGGGCCGGGCAATGTGAACGTGGAAGCGGTTGCTGAAGGAACGGCGGATACGGATGCAACGCTGACTTCATTAGAGGAAGCGTTTGGTATGCCTGCTGGTTTCCTGTCTGACTGATTAAGGTTCAATCAGAATTAAAAAAGCCCGGAGCGGTGAATGCTCCGGGCTTTTCTGTTGTTAGATGAAGTCGATCTCGTTGCTGAGTGGCATTTGCCTGATGCGTTTGCCGGTTGCTGCAAAAATCGCATTTGCCAGAGCTGGTGTCGAAGGTGGTGTTCCCGGTTCACCTGCTCCCCCCATACGTGGAGAGTTCTCCAGCAGCTCGATGGTGATCTTCGGTGCTTGATACATGCGCATGGCGTCATAGGTGTCGAAGTTGGCTTGCTCCACCTGTCCGTCTGCCCATGTGATTTCCTGACCCAGCGCCTGACTGAGGCCGAAGTTGATGCCGGACATGATTTGGTCTTTGAACATGCCGGGATCAAGAACGATGCCCGGATCTGCAGCTGCCCAAACTTCCTCGATGGTGACGGTGTTATCTGTGACGTCGACCTGAACCACTTGTGCTGTCCATGTGCCAAAGGAGAGAACATGGGCAATGCCACGTCCTTTGCCAGCTGACAGCGGAGTGCCCCATCCAGACATCTCTGCAACGCGTTTCAGCACTTCACGGGCTGGCAGGAACTCGTCGCTGGTCAGATGGGCAAGGCGGAACTCAAGCGGGTCTTTGCCTGCTTTGTGGGCTGCCTCGTCCATGAAGCTTTCATGGAAGAAGCCGTTGATGGAGTTGCCGACTGAACGCCAGAATCCAAGTGGAACCTGAAGGTCGGCCACATGGGCCTGACACCGGATGTTTTCGACATCCAGAGGCTGATTGAATGCACCATCAAGCACTGTGTTATCCGGGCCAGCTGGACTGATGCCCGGGAAGATCCTAGGCATCACGCTTTGGATGATGGATGGGGAGGCCACATGCATATCCATGGTCTTCAAGGTGCCATCTGGTGTGACCTGACCTTTGAACTCACCAATTGCCATTGGGCGATACGTGTCATGCTGCGTGTCTTCTTCTCGTGTCCAGGTGACTTTGACTGGATGCGGAGCAGTAGCTTCTGCGATCACTGCGGCATAGAGAGCGAAGTCGACTTCCAGACGGCGTCCAAAACCACCGCCGAGACGTGTTGTGGTGACGTCTATATCTGCGCTGTCCATATCGAAGTGACTGGAGACCACAGACTGGATCAGGCCGGGAGCCTGCGTACCGGTCCAGACACGGATTGTGCTTCCGTCATGCTGAGCGGTTGCATTCATTGGCTCCATGGTGGCGTGGGCGAGGAATGGGACACGGTATTGAACTGATACGGCTTCACTTTCCGGGATGGAGGTGAAGACTTCTGCGTCAGATCCTGTGCCGCCGAGCTCAAATGTAGCTTCCTGTGTCAGAGCGTTTTCAAGGACGGACCACATTTGATCCGTGTTCTGAAGAGAAAGCGGATCGTCCCACTCGACTTCGAGTGCCTCTGCGCCTTTGAAGGCTGCCCATGTGTTGGCCGCAATAATGCCGAGACCTTCGCCTGCGATGGTTTTGATCTCGACCACGTCTTTTACGCCAGGAATGGCGAGGGCTTCAGTTTTATCATAGCTCTTGATGCTGACGCCCTTGCGTGGGGCCATTTTGACGGTGCCGTAGAGCATATCCGGCAGTTGGACGTCGATGCCGAAGATACGGCCACCGGTGACTTTTTCTTTCAGCTCGACACGTTTCTGCGATTTGCCGAGGATCTTCCAGTCTTTGGCTTTCGACAGCTTCATCTCACTTGGTGGCGAGATAACTGCTGCTTTGCGGGCCAGTTCGCCATATGTGACGGATTTGCCGGAGGCTTTATCCGTGATGGTTCCGTCTGCGAGTGTCAGGTTCTCTTCAGAGGTGCCAAAGTGTTCAGCTGCGGCTTTGAGTAAGACGTACTTTGCTGCGTATCCGGCTTCGCGCATCTTTACGAAAGCATCGGTCATGGAAGAGGAGCCGCCGGTCATGTTCAGACCAAGGAACTTGGCGACGATCTTCATGGAGCCGCGGGCCATCTCTGCCAGCACGCTTTCATCATAGAACGGGAATGGTGCGGACTCTTCCAGCATAGAGGAGTTGTAGTAGGCCGGGCTGGATGGACCGTGTTCTACAACGACCTGTTCCAGTGGAACTTCCAGCTCTTCTGCGACCAAAGCTGCGAGGGTTGTGTGGACGCCCTGACCCATTTCAGCGCGAGGGGCGATGATGGTGATGGTGTTGTCTGCATCTACCATCACATAGGGATTGAAGGGTGTCTCACCTTCGGCCTTCTTTGCGTCCAGCGGGTTAGCGTAGGGCTTCTGGTAGAAGTAGTAGCCCACTGCAAGGCCACCGGCGGCTGCAACGCCAAGGCCGAGAAAGGCGCGGCGGGTGTATTTTCCCAATCGGCTCATCTTCAAGCTCCCAGCGTTTGAGCTGCGTCTTTGATCGCGGCTTTGATTTTTGGATAGGTGCCACAGCGACACAGGTTGGTCATGGCATCACTGATGTCTTCATCAGATGGGTCTGGGTTCTCTTCCAGCAGAGCAACCGCAGCCATGATCTGGCCGGACTGGCAATAGCCGCATTGTGGCACGGAGTGTTTCATCCAGGCCTGCTGAACGGCGTGGAGCTCATCTCCCTGAGAGATGCCTTCAATGGTGGTGATTTCACCTTCCACTTCGCCTACTGGCTGGGAACAGGAACGAACAGCTTCTCCGTTAATGAGAACTGTGCAAGCCCCACAGGCGGCGACACCACATCCGAACTTGGGACCTTTGATGTCCATGATGTCCCGAAGCGCCCACAGGAGTGGCATTTCCGGATCGGCTTCAATCTCTTGTTTTTGACCATTCACGGTCAGAGGAATTTTCGGGTACATTTGTTTGGCGATCCCGTATATTTAAAGTTAGGAGACTTTCGTTCTCTTAACTTATGATCTAACGGAAGTTTGTCAATGCACATTGCCAAGATTAATTGACATGCATTGGAAGGGGACATATCACCACTTTATGACCAACCAGAGTTTTCAGCGCGCCAGATCCGCCGAAGCAAAGGCGCAGCGCCATAATGATCTTATTCGTGCCGCGACCTGTGTTCTTGAGCAGGACGGTGTAGATGGACTGACCCTGCAGGCGATTGCCAGCCGCGCGGGCATTGTGAAGTCCAACATCTATCGGTACTTCGAAACGCGGGAAGCCATTCTGGTGGAATTGCTGCTGCGCGATTTCGTGGAGCTGATCGAAGATATGGAAACGAAGGTTTCTGGTGAGATGGCGCCTGCAGATATGGCGCAGCTTCTTTCTGAGATGTTTGCATCCCGTCAGCGTCTGTGTGAGCTGATGAGCGAAATTGCGCCGACAATGGAAAAGAACATCTCCATTGATTGCATTCGCAACTTCAAGCGGGCTTTGCTGGCTGAAGCCAGTCGGGCAACTTCTGTTTTGCAGAAAGGTTTGCCATGGCTGAATGCTGAGGAAGCAATGGCCGTGTTCTTCAGCATTCATGTGTTTGTTGCCGGGCTATGGCCTGTGACCAATCCTCCGCCAGCTCTGGTTACACTCTACGAAGAGCCGGAGTTTGCGCCGCTCAAGTATGAGTTTGCACCGGCGTTGTTTGGTATGATCACCGCTCACCTTCTTGGTCTGGAAGCATCCAAAAAGCTCAGCGCATAAATGCTGCGATTGCTTGTTCCAACTGGTCGATGCCGACCTGAGGATCGTTGGTGTTCTGAATTTCCACCAGATGCGGCAGCTCGGGCAGGGACAAGTCTGCACGTCTTAAGCGTTGCTCGATGTCTTCTGCGGTTTCGCGGCCTCTCATTGATAACCGCTGGGCCAGCACGTGGATCGGTGCCGTGATGTGCACGACCAGCAGTTTCTCGTATTTCTCGACTGCTTCCGCCAGTGCTTTGCGGGATCCGTTGGCGATGGCTATACCGCCTTTGGTGATGTGGTTATCGACGCATTCAGGTAGCGCGTAGGTTAATCCATGGGCGGGCCAGGATAAGGCGACGCGGCCCTGATCAATGAGCTGAGACATCTCCTCATTGCAGATGGCTTCATGTGGCTCTGATCCTGCATCTGCCGGGCGGGTGATCAAGCGGCGAGCAAACATGATGTTTGCGTCTCCTTCACATCGATCTCTATAGCCGTAGATGAGCGTGTCTTTGCCTGCGCCACTTGGGCCGACGACTATCACCAGGGCGCCGGGACCAAGTTTGTCTGCTTGCTTGCTGGTTTTGTCCAGAACTGTCACGACAGATCCATCTCCTGATTGCCTGCGTTAAGCGACGCGGTAGCCTTCGCGCCAGACACCGCGCACGATTGGCACGTCACCGACCATACGCACCTGAACCAGATCAGCTCGGCGGCCAACTTCCAGTGCCCCGCGATCACTAAGGCCAACGGCTTCTGCCGGGATCTTCGTGACTTTCTGGAGAGCGTCTGGCAGTGAGATGCTTTCGATTTGCTGGGCAAGCAGGAAAGAGGCCTGCAGGAGGGAGACTGGGACGTAGTCTGAAGACAGAACATCCAAATAACCAGCTTCAGCCAGCTCGCGAGCTGAGATGTTGCCGGAGTGGGATTTGCCACGCACGACGTTTGGTGCGCCCATGAGCACGGCCATGCCAGCTTCGTGAGAAGCTTTGGCTGCTTCCAATGTGGTTGGGAACTCAGCCACGTTGATGCCGAACTGAACAGCTTCTTCCACGTGGGCGAGGGTAGCATCGTCATGGCTTGCCAGCATTATGCCTGCTGCTTTGGCCCGTTCCGCGATGGCGCTGCGGTTTTTGTCGGAGTTGCGTTCAGCACGTGCTTTCATTTGCTGCATGAACTCCTGCAGCCGCTCCTCTGAGAAACCTTTTTTGGTTTTGTAGTAGAGCTCGAATTGTTCCAGTGAGGTGAACTGGCGTTGTCCTGGTGTGTGATCCATCAAGGAAGCGAGGCGCACGCGTGGGTCGTCGTTGAACAGGTCGAAGCCTTCCACGCAGTTGTCTGCGGAGACTTCGCAGCGCAGGTGGATGTAGTGATCTGCGCGCAGACGACCTTCCTGCTGGCCGATCTCGATGGCATCCGCCATGGCGCGCATGTCTTTTGCGGTCAAGTCTGCATCATCTTCCATGCCAACGCGCAGAGCATCGAACACGGTTGTGATGCCAGAGCAGGCGATCTGAGCGTCGTGGGCTTGTACTGCTGACACCGCATTCCAGGTGACGCCTGGGCGTGGTTTGTAGTGGTTTTCGAGGTGGTCAGTATGCAGCTCAACAAGGCCGGGTATGAGGTAATCGCCTTCACAATCCAACGCATGGGAAACGTTGCCGCTGCTTAAATCGCTGATTTTGCCTTTGTCGACCGCCAACGTGCCTTCCACCACCTGATCTGGCAGGATCAGCTTTGCGTTGGTGAAGGTCATTGGTGTGTGTGGCTCGACCATTGTTGATGTCTGGTGTGGCGCTTCGCCGACTAATACATCGCTCATGCTGATTGTCCTTCCAATGGTCTGATTTCAATGACTTGAAATGGCGCTCCGGCCTCTGGTTCAACACAGAGGGCGAGGTGCGAAATGGAGATTGGCTGATGAATGACAGGCTTGAAGTGGTCTTCTGCGGCAGCTTTGAGAGCTTTGCGCTCCGTCTCGTCTTCAAGCCGTTTTGACAGGGTCATGTGAAAATGGAAATGCTCGAAAATATAGGGGTAGCCCCATTCCAGCATATAGGCATCCTGCTGTGGTGTCAGGTTGGCCTTACGGCGGCGTTCGATGTCCTTGTCGCTTAATGGTGCGCGTAGGTGATCGAACTCTTTGATGCATTGTGCTGCCAGCCCATTGAGTTGCTCTGATGGCTGGGTTGGTGTCAGTGCCAGAAACTGGCCTAGGATATTGGGTGCTAATCCTTCAATGGTGAAGGCCGGTGTTTGGCTGGCAAAAGCGGAAAACGCTGCTTTTATATCCTCCAAGGACTTTCCAGTTGCCAGATGAAAGGGTGGTTTCATGGTGGCATGAAAGCCGTAGCGACGTGCGCCCTCAGTGATTGAATACAGGCGTTCTTCATTCAGCGCATCGAGCTGTGGTTGCTCAAGAGTGTCGTTTGAGAAGGCTGATCGCCCGAGCCACTGACTGCCCAGTTCTGTAAGTTTGGCTGACTGCGGGTGGGTGAAGTAGATTGAGTAACGCATATCCAGAATATCCTTGGGCTTCGAGTTACCGGGCAAACAGTGTCAGTCCTATGACACGTCAGGCCGGTTCGAAGTGATCCAGAAACCTTTCCACAGTCATTGATTGAAACAGCGGGAGACGCTCGAAAATATCGTCTTCGTGCCAGTTCCACCATTTGAGTTTGATGAGGCGGTCTGCTGCTTCTTGAGAGAACCGCCTTTTGATTGGTTTGGCAGGGACACCGCCCACGATTGTGTAGGGTTCAACATCCTTTGCCACCACAGCACCAGCTGCGAGGATTGCTCCGTCCCCGACGGTTACTCCGGGCAGGACTGTTACGCCGTGCCCGATCCAGACATCATTGCCGATGGTGACGCGTGCTGCTCTCCGAGCAGCAAAGAACGTGTGGTCCCGTTCTTTGTCTTCCCGGTAGTACTCCGGTGTGTAGGTGAAGCGATGTTGGGAAACCCGCTCCATGGGGTGATTGGGAGGACCAAGACGAACATTGGATGCAATGGCCGTGAACTTGCCGATTGTGGTGTCCGCAACCGTCGAGTTCGGGCCAATGTAGGAGTAGTCGCCGATCTCACAATATTCCAGATAAGTTGGGCCAAGCACTTCGCATTGCTTGCCAACCTGAGCCTCTCTTTGGGTGACGGTTGACTCGATGACCGTCTCCGCAATTTTGGGGGGCTTTACCATGGAGCGGGTTTCCCTTTTCTGCATACCTGTTGCAGGCATGCGTTAAGCAGCTGTGGCGAACGAGGTGACGTCGATGATCCGGTCAGCAATGGCATCGCGCACATCATGGTCATGCAGGATGCCTACCATTGCCACACCTTGTTGCTTCTTCTCTTCCACCAGTTCCACCACCACAGCTCTGTTGGCTGCATCGAGGGAAGCTGTTGGTTCGTCGAGAAGCAGGATTGGGTAGTGCGCGATGAACCCGCGGGCGATGTTGACGCGTTGCTGCTCGCCGCCTGAGAATGTGGCTGGAGGCAGCTGCCACAGGCGTTCTGGTACG
Source organism: Pseudovibrio sp. FO-BEG1 (assembly GCF_000236645.1). Classification (NCBI taxonomy): domain Bacteria; kingdom Pseudomonadati; phylum Pseudomonadota; class Alphaproteobacteria; order Hyphomicrobiales; family Stappiaceae; genus Pseudovibrio; species Pseudovibrio sp. FO-BEG1. Next base: position 5,236,965 of record NC_016642.1, on the reverse strand, counting down.
TTGAGGCGGGAGAGCAGTTTGCCCGCCCGCTCAAATGCTTCGTCTTCCGCAACACCTTGCGCCATCAAAGGCTCAGCAACCAGTGTGAGGGCAGGTACACGTGGGATGGCTCGCAGAAACTGAGAGACATATCCGATTGTGGTTTCGCGCAGACGGATGATGCGGCGCGGAGTTGCATCTGCCACGTTTACGATCTCATCGCCGTCCGTGATCAGGATCTGGCCTTTCTGGCAGCGGTAGTTGGCGTAGATCATCTTAAGGATCGAGCTTTTGCCTGATCCGGATGGTCCGCCCAGCACAACGCATTCTCCAGCAGACACTGAGAAGTTGACGCCGGAGACAACCGGGATTTCCAAGCCGCCTTGCAGATGCATTTTGAAGGACTTGGCAAGGTCTGAAACGAGTACTTTCGTTTTGGGTGTGTTTGACATCGTCTTGTCCTTAAGGCTGCAGAATGGAGGAGACGAGGAGCTGGGTGTAGCTCTCTTGCGGGTCGTCCAGCACCTGATCTGTCAGGCCGCTTTCGATCACGTGGCCGTGGCGCATCACCAGAATACGGTGTGAGAGCAGACGGGCTACTGCCAGATCGTGGGTTACGATGATCACGGAGAGGCCGAGGTCTGCCACAAGACCGCGCAGAAGATCCAGCAAGCGGGCCTGTACGGAAACATCGAGACCGCCTGTTGGTTCATCCATGAACACAAGGCGCGGGCCAGTCACAAGGTTACGCGCGATCTGCAGACGCTGGCGCATGCCGCCAGAGAAGGCGCGTGGATCATCGTCGATGCGGTCTTCTGCGATCTCTACACGGCCAAGCCAATCAGTTGCGGTGTCACGAATGTTTCCGTAGTGACGCGCGCCGACTGCCATAAGGCGTTCACCGACGTTTGCCCCTGCTGAGACTGTCATGCGCAGGCCATCTGCCGGGTGTTGGTGGACGAAGCCCCAGTCAGTGCGCATGAGCATACGGCGCTCTGCTTCGCTCATCTCATAGAGATTACGCATCTGGCCCATGCGGTTGCGGTAGTTTACCGAGCCGGAGGTTGGGGTGAGGCGCGTTGCAAGGCAATTGAGCAGCGTTGTTTTGCCCGAGCCACTCTCACCCACGATGGCAAGCACCTCACCCGGATAGAGGTCGAAGCTGACATCCTTGCAGCCAATGCGACCGCCATAGAGTTTTGTCGTGTTGCTGACCTGAAGCAGCGGAAGGTCTTCAGTGCTTTGAATAGGCAGAGACATTAGTCGTTTCCTTCTGCTTCCAGCGGGTTGGTTCCCAGGTGACCACCATGGCCTGCTTCACGGCGGTCCTCACAGAAGTCACTGTCGGAGCACACGAACATGCGGTTTCCGTCATCATCCAGAATGACCTCATCCAGATAGACGCCTTCTGCTCCACAAATGGCGCAGGGTTGTTCGAACTTGGTGACTTCAAAGGGATGATCTTCAAAGTCGAGGCTCACCACCTTGGTGTGTGGCGGGATGGCGTAGATGCGCTTTTCGCGGCCAGCTCCAAACAACTGGAGCGCTTCCATCTGGTCCATCTTCGGGTTGTCGAACTTCGGCGTCGGGGACGGGTCCATCACATAGCGATCCTGCACCATGACCGGATAGGCGTAGGCCGTTGCGATGTGACCGAACTTGGCGATGTCTTCGTAAAGCTTCACATGCATGAGGCCGTACTCTTCCAACGCATGCATTTTGCGGGTTTCGGTTTCGCGAGGCTCCAGAAAGCGGAGGGGTTCTGGGATTGGGACCTGATAGACCAGCACCTGATCCTTGGTCAGCGTGTCTTCTGGGATACGGTGACGCGTCTGGATGATGCTGGCGTTTTTGGTCTTGGTGGTCGTCTCCACGCCTGTGGTCTCAACGAAGAAGTTGCGCAGGGCGACAGCGTTGGTGGTGTCATCGGAACCCTGATCGATCATCTTCAGGCAATCGTCTTTGCCGATGACTGCCGCAGTGACCTGCACGCCGCCGGTGCCCCAGCCGTATGGCATTGGCATTTCGCGGGCGGCGAAGGGGACCTGATAACCAGGGATCGCAATGCCTTTGAGGATTGCGCGGCGGATCATGCGTTTGGTTTGCTCATCCAGATAAGCGAAGTTGTAGTGCTCGCCGGATATGCCTTGTGTCTCAACGTGCTCGGTCATTGTGCTGCCTCCGCAACGAGTTCCTGTTCAGCTGCTTCGCGCTTTTCCTGCCATTCCTTGCGAACCTTGCGGATCAACTCCAGCTCTGACTGGAAGTCCACGTAGTGCGGTAGCTTGAGGTGCTCGACAAAGCCGGTGGCCTGAACGTTGTCTGAGTGAGAGAGAACGAACTCCTGATCCTGTGTTGGGGAGTCGATCTCTTCGCCTAGTTCCTCAGCGCGTAGCGCGCGGTCCACCAGAGCCATGGCCATGACTTTGCGTTCGCCCTGACCCGGCACCAGACCATACCCACGGGTGAACTGCGGAGGTGCGGAAGCTGAGCCTTTGAACTGGTTGATCATCTGACATTCGGTGACTGTCATGGTGCCTAGCGGTACTTCGAAACCGAGTTCTTCCATGAAGAAGTCAACCTCGACTTCTCCCAGGCGGATTTCGCCTGCGAATGGGTGAGTTCTGCCAAAACCGCGCTGGGTGGAGTAGCCTAGAGCCAGCAAGAAGCCTTCGTCTCCGCGGGCGAGGTTCTGCAAGCGCAGTTCACGATCAGCCGGGAAAGTGAGTGGTTCGCGAGTGATGTCGCCAACCGGTGCATCTGGTGCGCGTGGCTCGTCTTCTTCAATCAGACCTTCGTCATTGAGAAGATCGGTGACACGAGGAACGACCTCTTCCTTCTTGAACTCCTGAGTTTCTGGTTCTGGTGCTTCACCATCTGCGGCTAGTTTGAAATCGAGCAGGCGCTGGGTGTAGTCGAAGGTTGGGCCAAGCAGCTGTCCACCCGGCAGATCCTTGTAAGTCGCGGAAATGCGACGGCGGATCAGCATCTTTGCCGTGTCGATCGGTTTGGAGTAGCCGAAGCGTGGCAGGGTAGTTCTGTAGGCGCGCATCAGGAAGGCGGCTTCGATAAGATCGCCGCGGGATTGCTTGATGCCCAGGGCTGCTAGTTCAGCGTCGTACAGTGAGCCTTCTGCCATCACACGGGAGACGGAGAGGTAGAGCTGCTCGGAGATTTGCTTGAGGCTCAGGGACGGGATGCTGGTATCGCCACGACGATCCCGGGCCATGAGCTTGTGGGCGTTTCGGATAGCTTTTTCGCCACCTTTCACAGCAACATACATAGGTTAAGCCTCCAAGCCGGTGATTTTTGTAGAGCGTGGCAGGCCTGCGACCTGATTGGCTCCGGCGAAGATGACGTCGATGCCGAGCGGATAAAGCGTGCTGTTGTCTTGCATCTGCTGCCAGAAGGTTGCTGGTGTAGGCGTGATACTGAACTGCTTCTCGGTTTTGATGCCCGGGCCTTTGAGGGTGACGCCGGTATCTTCGGTCAGTTCGTCGACCATCAGGATGATTGTTGTTGAGCGGTCCGGATACTCAGCGGTTCCTGCGGAGAAGCTTGCGATGGCTGGTAAGAGCTTAGTGTTTGAAACCAATGCGAATGCTGCATCTGCAGGGCTTTCAACAAAGGGAGCAGCTGTGTGGAAGCGGATGTAGTTTTTGACGCCTTCATCCGCTGCAAGCGCAGGGTCCAGCCATAAAGGTGTATCGTAATCGCAGAGCGTCAGCACCAGTGCAGTTGCTGCGACGGACAATGGTGCTGGAGGCGTGAGTGTCAGATCATCCAGTTGCTGCACTGTGCCTGGCTGTGCCAATGCGTTCATGGTGGAACGGAAGATGGACTGGGCGTTGTGGACTGGATCTGCAAAGCCGGGAGCGGGTGCTTTTGCGAAAATTGAAGTTGCGGTTTGCGTGCTCATGTCATTCTCCCCGTACCATGGTGAAGAAGTCCACTTTGGTGGCGGCGACTTCAGCGCGTGTTTCGTTTTCAGCTTGCTCTTGAGCATCTGCCAATGGCTGAAGAACTTTCGCTTCAATCAACTCGCGGTTTTCGGGCTGTTGCCAGAGGGCATCGACCAGTGCGGCTTGCAGAACCTTTTGCTTGTCCCGGCCAAGGGCCTGACCAAAACCGGTGGTGCCGTCTTCAAGGGCTATGACACAGCGGGTGACGGTTGCTTCGCACATATTGAAGGGAGCTCCGGTGCCACCAGCGCGGCCACGGACCATCACCAATCCGATTTCTGCTGGACGGATAACGGTGTAGCTCGGCTCCAGACCGAGCCTGTTCCAGACTTCAGCAAGATCTTGCGCTGAGGCCTTGGCCAGAATGCCCATAGCATTCTGCCTAGCTGCAATTTCGGGTGAATGCTCTTTGAGCGAACTTGCCGTCATTTCAGCCCCTTTGACTTTCAGGAACACGCTGGTTCTCTGACATTGTGTGGTGACGCTTTGATCAGGAGGTTGGTCTGCGCGTCTGAATTTGGTTGCTAAGCTAGAACGAGTGTTGTCTAGTTGTATAGACAAATATTTTGCTCGCCAACTGAGTAGTGTTGTTTCATGACGAAGACATGACGAATCCGATGAAATTTGATTTTTCTCCGATTGAGCGACGTGCCGGCGTTGCAATGTGGAAGCAGATTGCAGAAGTGCTGCGCACTGAGCTTTCGCGTGCTGAGGTTTCTGAAGGCGAGAAAATTCCTACAGAACAAGAGCTTGCCCAAAGTTTTGAGGTGAACCGACATACGGTTCGGCGGGCAATTTCCACGCTGATTGAAGAAGGTTTTCTGCGTTCAGATCAGGGGCGGGGCACCTTTGTCGCCCGGGCTCCGCTGGTTTATCCCATTGGTCCGCGCACGCGTTTTTCGGAGAATTTGTCGGGTCAGGCGCAAGAGGTTTATGGGGATATCTTCCGCACAACAGAGGTGGTGGCAGATGCTTACACCGCTGAATTGCTGGAGGTAGACCTCGGCACGGCGCTGTTTAAATGCGAGTCTGTGAGTTATGCGGATGGAACGCCAATCATCGCAGGAACACGCTGGTTTGAGGTGTCTTGCTTCCCAAACCTACCTGCAGATTTGCGGGAGACCAACTCAATCACGAAGATCATGGAGAAGTATGGTTTCGGCGATTACCGGCGCAAAGAAACGCGGATTACTGCGGCTCTTTGTAGTGCGCACAATGCGGAGCTGCTGAAGATTTCTGAAGGATCGCCTGTGCTTGTGATGGAATCCATCAATGTGAATGCGAGCGGTGCACCTATACAAATCGGTCGGGCTTATGTGGCAGCTGACAGGATGCATCTGACTGTCAGAAACGATTGAGCTTGGATCAGAGCCAGTATTTTGGAGCTTCTACTGCTGCATTCCAGCGTTCCTGTGCTTCCAGCCAAGCGTTGTCGGCGCGGGCCTGATGCCAGCCAGCGACGAAACCGATGACCGTTGAGACTTCGTTGTTTTGTAAGGATTGCGGAAGCTTCATCGCGACGAGACGGTCTGCCATGGCTACATCATTCAGGTAGCCGAAGGTATTTTGTAGCCGCTTCAGGCACTTAAGGAATATGCGCAAATCTTCTGGCTCGTAGAGTGAGCGAAAGAACTCAACAGTATAACGCATTTTTTTGAGTGCTTTACGCAGATCATGACGTTGCTCAATCGTAAGGTCCTGCAGGTTCTCAGCCCGCTTTTCGCAGGCCCGCCAGCGTTTGGAGAGGGCGTTTTGTGCAAATGTCTGGATTGGTAGATCGAGTTTTCTGGTGTCTGTCAGGCCCAGATTTTCTTTCCATGCCGGGCTGTGAGAGAGTTCCCCCAGCTGTAGCAGGAAGCTGTTCAGCTGCGGATTTATCAGGTCTTGCCTCAGTTCAACCTGTGCTTCCACATGGGCCAGTTTGATGGCTTCGAAGAGCGGTTCGACGGAGTGGGTGTCTGGTAATAAAGGAATGACGGGTGTGATGATGTCTTCCACCAGCACATCGATATCCCTTTGATTTCCTGCCGTTGTTGCCAATTGCTTTGCGGAGGCATCGAGGTCAGCGATGATTTCGTTGTTTGGTAAGGCTGCCTTGTAGATGTTGAAGGCGCTTCTTAAACGGCGAAGACCAACGCGCAGTTGGTGCGGGCCTTCGGAGATGTCTTGCTGCAGAACGCAGGAGCGGTTGGCGACGATCTGATTAAGACATTCGCCAAGGATTTTCTGGAGGGCGGATCCTGCGCTTTCCTCTGGTTCTAGCTCGATGTAATTGGAATGCTGTGCTTCTGAGGGGAGCTCAGGTGGTTGACCACTTGCCAGCCGGTAGCCAATTCCTGCTTTGTTGCTGTTGGAAAACAGAATTGGTCGATCTTTCATAAGAGCCCCAGCCAGTTTGTACAGGCTTTCGACCGGACCTTCCATGAGCTCCAGTTCCACTTCGTGGATGGGATGCTCATCTGTCTTCGTTCTGGCAATGCCGCTGTCGAAAGCGACTTCGATCTTCGCACCAGCTTTGTCGGTATAGTATGTCAGCGTGCGCGAAATGGCGGTTTCAAAAAGGATGCCCCAGTCCTTATCTTCCAGCAAAGACAAGAGCTTCTGGCGAACTTCCTCATCTGTGATCGCACCAAAGTCTGGCTCAATCCCGCCAATGGGTAGCTCAAGCTCAATCCGTTTGGAGAGCCCGGACTGCATGCCGCCGCCTTGCTTGATGGTTTGCAGCCAGTTGGTGCCGTTGTGGCGGGTTCTGAGGGAAATGCGGGCTTTTTTGAGCGTGTGGTCTGGCGTGTCGTAATAGACTGAACGGAGCTTTTTAGTCGACTGTTCGCTGACAGCAAAGCCTTTGGGTGGCTTGGCTTTGATCAGCTGCGCCAGTGTTGCTTCATCGACGGAAAGTTTGAGCTCAATCTCGTGCATGATCGCAGGACCACCTTAAGCACAGCGTGCGATGTGGAAGCGTGTTCCATCCCACTCTTGTTGATTTTACGTAGTAAACATCTCGCGAACGCAACCCGGTGTAAAGGGTGCAAAACGTCTATGGGAATTTATCAAAGATATAATCCCCATTTGGCAACGGTATTATGAAATGTGCTCTATGAATGCCCGTTGGTGCGTTACGCGGGTGTCAGCGGATCCTGCTGGAACAGATAGGCATCAAAGGCCGGATCGTCCACGTCTGATAGTTCCATGAGGCGCTTCTTGACGTTCTCAAGGTGTTGCCACATCGCTTGTTTTGCGGCCTGCGGATCGCGGCGTTGAAGGGCGTCCAGAATGTCCTGATGGTCGTTCAGCCATTCTTCGCGATAGGTGTTGTCGAAGATGCGTTCGTGCAGTTTGTCCCACATTTTGGAGCGGGTGCGCTGCTGCCAGAGGTTTCTGACCATATCGACCAAAACGGAGTTCTGAGTAGCTTCTGCGATCAGAAGGTGGAATTCTTCGTCTGCTTCGTAGCCACCGGAGCCTTTGGCAAGGTCTTCGCGTTCCCGTTCCAGAGCATCGCGCATGCGCAGGATGTCGGCTTTGGTAACCATGGATGCGGCGAAGGCCGCGATGTTGCTTTCCATCAGCTGGCGCGCCTGTAGCAGTTCGAACGGGCCGATGTCTTCCAGATTGGATGTGGGAGTAACCTGATCTGTATCCGGTAGGCGAACGACATAAGTGCCTGAACCTTTGCGCACATCGATCAAGCCTTCAATCTCGAGCATGATCATAGCTTCGCGCAGGAGCGAGCGACTGACGTTCATTTCTTCAGCAATCTGGCGTTCGGGACGCAGGCGATCACCGACCTTGAACGTTCCGTTGCTCAGTTCTTTGCGCAAGACTTCAGCTACTTCCTGATAGCGGCGGCGCTGACCATCCATTTCGCTTGTTCTCCCATGCCTGCGCGGTTGGCGTATTTTTAATGATTGCTGTACGCTTAAGATACTAAATAAAGCAGATTTGCAAGCGAGACAAAAGGCCAGAGATCTGCGTTGTTACTCTGGCCTTTCGCATTCTTGTAGAGGGCTTACTGGGTCAACGCTTTGATGCGTGTGATCAGGGAGCCAACTCTTTCAGATTTTTCTGCCGCTTCTGCATGCATTGGCAAAACGGCTTCAATGAATGGCGCTTTATCCACCTCAACGAACTTCACGCCCAGCTCAGATTTTGCCTGCTCAATGTGCTTCTTGGTCATATCATTCCACTGGGCACGGTGGAAGTGCATGGATGACTTGGCGGCGTCACGAATAGCCGTTTGTTCGTCCGCGCTTAGCGTGTTCCAGATGGTTGTTGAGATCACCACGATAGATGGGATCATGGTGTGGCCGTCATCGGAATAGACCTTGGAGACTTCGCCGTGACGTGCAGTTGTCAGCGCGAGTGGATTATTCTCTGCACCATCAACCACGCCCTGTTGGAGCGCGCTGTACAGTTCGCCCCAGGCAATTGGGGTTGGGCTGCCGCCGAGCAGCTCCACCATGCGGATTGCGGATGGGGATGGCTGAACGCGGATCTTCATGCCTTTGAGATCGGCTGGTGAGTTGATGGCCTTGTTGGCATAGAAGGAGCGGGCGCCCTCCACGTAAAAAGTCAGGCCGATGAAGCCTTTGTCTTTGGAAGCGGCTAGGATGTCGTCGCCGATTGGGCCGCTGAGCACGTCGAAATAGTGGTTCTCGTCAACGAAGATGTAAGGCAGGTTCAGTGCGGAATAAGACTCTTCAAAGGCTTCCAATTCGCTGGCGTTGGTTTTGGCCATGGCGAGGGTGCCTTCCTGCACTAACTCCATGGATTCCCTTTGAGTTCCCAAAGCGCCGTTGCCGTAGATGCGGATTTTGAGTGAGCCGTTGGTGGCTTCCGCAACTTTGTCTGCCATGTGCTGCATGGAAATGTGCAGAGGATGCTCTGGCCCCTGATTGTGGCTGAGTTTCAATGTCTTCGCGTAGGCGAATGAAGTTGTTGCAAGTAGAGCAGCGCACAGAACTGTCGCTTTGGCAATCTTTCTCGTAAACATATGCTTCCCCCCTGATTATCGCAGCGAATGTATTCGTGAGATGAAACTAAGGAATGCTGAGGCTGCGATATGTAATGGAAAGAATTGGACGGATTCGGGGAGTTGTCAAACCATTTTATATATTGGTTGACCTTATGTGAGTGCGTTTAGTTTTCCGTCTAAGGTGAATTTATATATTTAATCAGGCCAGTAGTGAGAGGAAAATATTTGGCTATGTAATCGAGTTGTTTTGATTGGTCTGAATTCTTCTAGGGAATGCGTAGATTGGTCAACCGGAGCAGGCTCTATAGAAAAACAGCCCCAGAAGTTGTCTTCATGGGGCTGTGATTGCTGATATCAGTTCATGTTCTTTGGCTTCCATCGCCGCAGCAGCATGGCGTTAGTGACGACAGATACTGAACTCATGGCCATGGCTGCGCCTGCGATGACCGGGGAGAGTAACCCGAGTGCTGCCAGCGGAATGCCGATGATGTTGTAGATGAAGGCCCAGAACAGGTTCTGTCTGATTTTTCTGAGGGTTGCTTTGGAGATGTCGAGCGCTGCCGGGATCATCTTCGGCTCAGAGCGCATGAGAGTAACTCCTGCGGTCTCCAACGCAACATCGGCACCAGAACCCATGGCTATGCCTAGATCAGCAGCAGCCAGAGCAGGGGCATCGTTGATGCCATCGCCAACCATAGCTACATGATAGCCTTGTTCTTTCAGATCGTTGACGACTTCGTTCTTGCCTTCTGGCTGAACGCGGGCCTGGAACTCGTCTACGCCGACTTGATCAGCGATGTTTTTGGCGGCGAGTTCGGTGTCGCCGGTGATCATGACTGTGCGAATGCCTTGATTTTTAAGGGATTCTACAGCTTCCCGAGCGGAGTCTCTAGCCTGATCTACGAAGGCGAGGACGCCAATGGCGCGGTCGCCGAGGGCGACTGTGACGGCGGTCTTGCCGGCGGATTCATAAGTCTTTACAAGGCCATCGCCCATCATTGAGGGGGCTACGTTGAGGTCTTTCATCAAGGCTGCGTTGCCGATGGAGACTTGCTGGCCGGTGAGCTCTGCGATCAGGCCTTTGCCAGGGATAGCTTTGATGGACCGTGGGCGGGTGAGCTTGAGGTTGCGCTCTTCTGCAGCGCGGATAAGTGCGCTGGCGAGTGGGTGTTCACTGCCCAGCTGGATGCTGGCGGCGATGGTCAGCAGGCGATCGTCGTTGCGGTCAAAGGCCTGTGCATCCGTCAGAACTGGCTTGCCAACTGTGAGTGTGCCGGTTTTGTCGAAGAGGATGGTGTCGACTTTGTGTGCCCGTTCCAGCGCTTCGATATCGCGGATAAGTATGCCTGCTTTCGCTGCTGCGCCAGTGCCCGCAACCAGAGCTGTCGGGGTAGCAAGTCCCAGTGCACAAGGGCAGGCGATGACGAGGACAGCAACGGAGGCGCCGACGGCTGTTGTGACATCGCCGGAGTAGACCATCCAACCAGCGAAGGTTGCCAGTGCGATCAGGACGATAACGGGGACAAAAATAGCGGCGACTTTGTCGACTAACTTCTGCAGAGGTGCCTTGGAGGCCTGTGCGCCTTCAACAAGGCGGATAATCTGGGCTAAGCGGGTTGATTCACCAAGGGCTGTGGTGCGCACAAAGATTGCACCGGAACCGTTGATTGTTCCACCGGTTACCTGATCGCCTGTGTTTTTGTGCACGGGCAGGCTCTCGCCGGTGAGCATAGATTCATCCAGCTCGCTTTCGCCGTCTTCAATCAGGCCATCGGTTGGAACACGCTCACCCGGTTTGACAACAATGTAATCACCCAGGCGCAGATCAGAGATGCTGACGGGGATAATCTTGTCGCCAACGATTTTGTTGGCGGTTGTCGGGCGCAGGGCAATCAGAGAACGGACAGCAGCGGATGTTGAGCGTTTTGCTCTGATTTCCAGATACTTACCCATCAGGATCAGGGTGAGGATGACAGCGGAGGCCTCGAAATAAAGGTCGGCAGCCTCAGCCTGAGATGCGAAGAAGACGTTGTATACGCTGTAAAGATACGCGGCGGATGTGCCCAGAGAAACGAGGACATCCATGTTTGCGCCGCCATGGCGCAGGGCTGCGAATGCACCCTTATAGAATCGCGCACCGACGAAAATTTGGATTGGCGTTGCTAATGCAAACTGCAGTACGCCAGAGAGCTCAAACTGCACCCCAAATGCCATCAAAACCATTGGAATCACTAGAGGAATTGCCAGAAGCGTTGATAGCGCGAAAAGTTGAAAGGTTTTGCGTTCTTCTGCGTCGCTATGTGCTTCGCGCTCTTCAAAAGCCTTTTGTGCTGCCTCGGCTTCATCCCGGCGCTCTTTGGCCTCAAAACCAGCTGTGGTGACCACATCAACCAGATCGTTTGCAGCGATCTGTGGCAGGTGGTCGACCTCTGCCATTTCCAGCGCGAAGTTGACGGTGGCGTTGACCACACCTTCAGTCGCTTTCAATGTCTTTTCCAAGCGGGAGGCGCAACCTGCGCACGTCATTCCGGTGATGTCGAGTTTGACGGTTTGGGCTGCGGAGGCTGAGGGTGTGTTCATCAGAGCTATCTTCGGTTGCCGAGTTCAGACCATCAGGACTTATTACCATTGGTGATGGTGGGTCAAGAGGTTGTAGAGCGGGTGAATACGCAAGCTCCCCTATGTGATGTAGAGCTGCTGTGATCGTGATCAAAGCTGCGATCACGCTTTGATCAAATTTGCAGAGAACACATAGGGTTTGAGGCTCTTTGCGGTGTTTTGGCCGTGTTGTGTTGAAACGTGGTGCTGTGGATAGTCACGTTATGGGAAGTGGTTGAAACTACGCGGTGAGCAGGGAGGTGATCTGGTTGATCTCTTCCGGTGGGTTTGGCAGGCTGGCGCATTCCAGGATGAGGGACTTTCCGGTTGGGTGCCACCCGGTGAAGGGGGCTTTGAGATCACCCTTTTGCAAAGACGGTTCGATGAGGGCTTTGTGACCCATCAGAACGCCAGCACCGTTTTTGGCTTCTTCCAATGCGATGGCATAGAGGGAGTAACTCGGGCCTTGGTTTAAGCCTTTGAGTTTTGGTGCGTTTGCATTTGCCCAGAGTTGCCAGTCTTCGGCCCAGATTGCGTCATGCAGGAGTGTGGTTTGCTCCAGATCTTCCGATGTTTGCAGCAAGCTTGCTGTTGAGGGGGCACAGACCGGAGTGATGAAGTCTTCTGCGATGATCCGTTCCTGAGCTGTACCTTTGGGTTTGCCGATGAAGATGGAGAGGTCGTAGATCTCACGGTCCAGATTGGGCGGTGTTTCCAGTGCGATGACGGAGATGTTGGTGTCTGGTAGGGCGGCGCGGATCTTCGGCAGGCGTGGAGAGAGCCAGAGTTGAGCGACACTTGGCAGGGCGGCTATGTGAATAGTTTTGCGGCTGGTTTTGGCTCTCAGCTGTCTGACGGCATTGCCCAACTCATCAAAAGCCTTTGAGAAATGTGGGGCGATCTCCTGTCCCAGCTCCGTCAGGTGAACGCCTTGGGAGCGACGCTCGAACAGGTCTGCGCCGACCCATTCTTCCAGTGCCTTGATGTGCTGAGAGACGGCGCCGGGTGTGACGCTCAGCTCTTCTGCTGCGTTGGCAAAGCCGCCAAGACGGGCCGCTGCTTCGAAAGCGCGGAGGGCGTTGAGGGGCGGGCCTTTGGGCCGGGTTGGAGAAACTGACATCACTTAGCCTTAGTTTTTCTAGGCCAATAATTACATATTCTGGTTTGCGCTCTCAAGCATCCTGTCCGCACACTGCTCTTAGCAATTGGGAGGTTGTGATGGTTTTAGCGAAACGAAATTGGGTTCCGGCTGACTGTGAAGCACTGGTGCAGGAGGTTGCGCAGCGTACGCAAACGCAGAGTTCTGTGGCTTTGCTGGACAGACTGGATACGCTGACTGCTCAGAACAGGGAGATCCATGAGGAGCAGTGCTTCAACCTGAACCCGGCGACCAATGTGATGAACCCACGCGCGGAATCGTTTCTGGCTTCTGGCATTGGCTCTCGCCCTTCGCTCGGTTACCCCGGTGACAAGTACGAGATGGGGCTGGAAGCCATCGAAGAGATTGAGGTGATTGCCGCTGAGCTGAGTGCGGAAGTGTTTGATGCACAGTATGCTGAGATCCGCGTTCCTTCTGGGGCCATCGCCAATCTTTATGGGTTCATGGCCACTTGCCAGCCGGGAGATACGATCATCGCACCACCAGCTTCCATCGGTGGGCATGTGACCCATCACATTGCAGGCTGTGCGGGCCTTTATGGGTTGCTCACTGTGCCAGCTCCGGTGAATGCGGATGGCTACACCATTGATGTGGATGGGCTTCGTGAACTTGTCAAAGCGGAAAAGCCTAAGCTGATCACAGTTGGGTCCAGCCTCAACCTCTTCGAGCATCCTGTACGCGCTGTTCGTGAGATTGCCGATGAGGTGGGCGCGAAGGTGATGTTTGATGCGGCCCATCAGTGCGGGATTATTGCAGGTAAGGCCTGGGCGAACCCACTGGAAGAGGGGGCGCACTTCATGACCATGAGCACCTACAAAAGCCTTGGCGGGCCTGCAGGTGGTCTGATTGTTTCCAACGATGCTGAGCTGATTGAGCGGATGGATGCCATTGCGTTTCCCGGTATGACGGCCAACTTTGATGCAGCGAAGTCTGCTGCTTTGGCTGTGACCATGCTGGATTGGAAAGAGTATGGGCAGGCTTATGCTGCCGAGATGATCGCTGTCTCTAAGGCTCTGGCTCAGGCATTAGATGCGGAAGGTATTCCGGTCTTTGCCAAGGCCCAGGGCTTTACGCAGTCGCACCAGTTTGCGGTTGAAGCTGCTGAGTTTGGTGGCGGGCAGGCTGCTTCCAAAAAGCTTCGCAAGGCTGGCTTCCTTGCTTGTGGCATCGGATTGCCGATTGCTGAGGTGGACGGCGATATGAACGGGCTGCGCATTGGCACCCCTGAACTGGTGCGCTGGGGTGTTGGTGTGGAACATGCTGCTGAGATGGCCTGCCTGATTGCGGCAGCGCTGCGTTCTGACCAGCCAGAACAGTATCTTGCAGAGGTTTCTGCTTGGCGTCAGCGGTTTGACAAGCTGTGTTACGTGATGGCTGGAGAACCTGTTTCAGCATAACCACTGCTTTGCAGAGAGCGTGTCCGCCAGCAGGTCGAAGACCAGGCGGATGCGCTTTGAGGTGTGTAGCTCGCGGTGTGTTGCCAGCCAGAAGGGCACATTGAACGGCTCGAAGCTTGGCAGCACCTGTTCCATCTCTGGAAACTTATCTGCGATCTCTCGGATCATGACGATAATGCCGAGATCGTTTCTCGCCAGTTCCCACCCCACCAGACCGCTGGCGGTGGTTTGCTTGAAGTTGTGCTCGCTTAGCGGCAGGTCTGTTTCGCTGAAATGCTTGAGGAACAGATCTGGCCGATCAAAGGCGATGAACTCGTGGGTTGCCATGTCGCTGGTGGACTGAGGGCGGCCTTTGCGGTCCAGATAGTTTTTGCTGGCGTAAAAGTGCGCCGTTGTTTCCCTAACGAGCCGTGCGGTGAGGTCTGGCTGTTCCGGCCTAACATGGCGAATGGCAATGTCGGCTTCGCGCAGCTGAAGGTCGCTGACAGCGTTGGTGGCGACGATCTCAATATGGATGCCGGGTGCGATCTCTCTCAGTTTCTTCAGGATTGGTGGGAGGATATAGGCCGAAGCCGTGTCACTGGCACTGATGCAGACGGTACCATCGATTTCCTGCGATTGGCCTGAAGCCGTCAAGGAGATGCGGTTGGCAGCCTCGCCCATGGACTTCACGTGTTCCAGCAGTTCCATGCCTGCCTGCGTAAGGGAGAGCGAGCGGCCAGCGCGTTCAAACAGGGTTACGCCAAGGGCTTCCTCCAGCGCTGTGACCTGCCTGCCCAATGTGGGCTGGGTGAGGCCCAAAGCCCTTGCTGCAGCCGAGAGGGAGCCTTCCTCCGCAGTGACGAGAAAAGCGCGGGCCTGGTTCCAATCAAAAGAGACGCTCTGCCAATTCATGCATATTTGTATACCTCAGCTGCGAATTTTGGCAATTTTTTTTGAGAATATGCATGGATACACTGCAGGAAATGGAGGGTTTTCTATGCAGGATTCCGCAGGATTTTGGGACAAACAGGCGCCGGGGTATGTGGCGCGTCCTATGAAAGACGTTGCTTCCTATGAGAAGGCAATGGACCGTGTTCGCTCTTATCTCACCCCTGAGCAAGAGGTGCTGGAGCTGGGGTGTGGCAGTGGTTCAACCGCGATGCTTTTGGCCAAGCATGTCAAGCACATGACTGCCAGCGATATTTCCGGAAAGATGATCGAGTTTGGGCAGGAAAAGGCCTGGAACGATGGCATTGAGAATATCAGCTTTGTGCATACTCCCGCTGGCAGCAGTGTGTTTGAGGGCAAGAGCTATGATGTGGTGATGGCCTTTAATGTGGTCCATCTGATCAAAGGGCCTGCCAGTGTTCTCAAGCAGGTGCACCGGATGTTGAAGCCGGATGGGTTGTTTATCACCAAAACGCCGTGCGTGGGTGACTGTCCGTTTTACTGGCGGTGGTTGATCAACGTGATGCGTCTTGTTGGTTACGCGCCCTATGTGAACTACCTGAAGCAGGTGCAGCTGGAGCGGATGATTGAGCAGTCGGGTTTCAAGATAGTTGAAACCGGAAACTATCCATCTTCGCCTATGGGCCGCTTTATTGTGGCGCGGAAGGTTCAGGCTGCTTAGAGGTCGACCTGCGCATAGAGGCCGTGGTGGTCTGAGCCGTAGTAAGGGCGGAGAAATGTTTGGCCGCCCTTTGGTGCGAGCACATGGTCAATACGCATGGCGTAGGTGCCTTTGAACAGGAAGCTGGCTTTGAACGGGCCAGCCATCTGTGTGTTCGTTACCTCAGTGTACTGGCCCATAATATGGGACCACGGCACCATATTGAAATCACCCGCCACGAGTTTGAGGCCCTTTAGCTCAGACAGGATTGGGATGATCTGTCCTGCCTGATTTTCCTGATAAAATGGCCAAGGCCAGTGCTGGTGGATGGAAACGACCCAGAGCGGACCTTCCTTGCTTTGGATATGCAGGGCAGCGATACCCAGGCCGATCTCACAGCGGAAGGAATCTGTAGCGAGAGGTAGGCGGGAGAGCACGGCCACAGCGCCGACGGCCGTGAACGGGCAGACGATGTGGTAGGGGTAGTTTTCCTTCAGCGCATTGATCAGCGGCAGGTGTCTTTTATGGACCTCCTGCATGGTGATGACGTCTGGTTTCAGCATCAGGATATCTTCCAGCACATCAACGCGGTCGCCGGGGCGGAAGCTCAGGTTCTTCTGGTAGACGGTGAGGTCATAGCTGTTTGGAACGCTTTCTCCCTGATACGCCCATAAAACCGTTGCGCTGCTGAAGATGGCGATGATGACGCCGGTGATCATCATGGTGGGCTGACGATAGCAAAACAGGGTGAGGACCGCGAGCAGGACCGCCAATGGCAGCCGGAACACTGACAAGCTATCGCCTAGCGGATGGATCATGCCCAAAAAGGACATGAGGAGTAAGGTGATTACTCCGATTATGGAAAGGCGCATAAACATGACAGGTTTTCGTCTGTGAAAGAAACAAGATGCGAACCTGCTATGTGTAAGCCTAACTTTGGCGAATATGTGACAGCGCAATCATTTGGTGGAAACGTTGGGTTTTTGGGAGATTTCTGGTTTTGAGAGATGGAGTGTCGTGAGCAAGTAGATGAGGTCGTTCAGGGCTTCCGTATCTGGGATGTTTGAGGGCATAAGGCGAATGCAATTGCTGAGCTGGGGGATGGGAGCGTAACTTATGCAAGGGATTCCAGCGTTCTGAAGATGAGCTGTATAGGCATCAGCTTGGCCCTCAGGTGTTTCGATAATCAGGAAATCCGTTTCGCTGGGTAGACAGGTAAACGAAGTGTGCTGCTCTATGCTACTTCTCATATGATTTCGCCACTGACAGCGGGAGCTGATGTGCTTTGCAAGGATTTCGTGGTTCTCAATTAGTGCTTTTCCTGCAGCAATGCTGAGTGGTGAGATGGTGGTTCCGCCTTTTAGTATCTTGAGGCAGTCTATGACTTCGCTGTTGCCCATAGCATAGCCAAAGCTGGTTGCAGCGAACGCATTTTTGGCCATGCTTCGTAGGATGACTAGATTTTCGTGGGTGTTGAGTAGACGGCAAATCCCGTGAGGATCATTGGCGTGCAGATGGTAAACTTCATCAATGACTAAAAGGCCGTTTGTGTTGCTGGCTAACGCATCGATGAACTCCAGCGGGGTGGCTCTGGAGATGGGATTGTTTGGCGTACTTAGCAGGGTGATAGCGGGTTCATGCTCCCGCTGCATTCGCAATGCATCTTCTAAATCCCAGTGTCCGCCTTGGGTGATGCCGAATTTATGGGACTTGATGCGCAGCTTCTCGAACGTGATGTCGTAGAGAAAATAATCAAACTGCGGAGTAAGAACTGATGTGTCCTTCGCAAATGCCAGTAACAGCTCTTCAACGAAAGAAATGACACTGCTACCCAGCAAAACACCACAGTTTTCGGGAAGGTGGTTTAGTCGGCTGATGGCCGCTTCCAATTCTGTGGCTGCCTTGATGTTGTAATTGGCAAGATTCAACGCTTTGATTTCTTGCTCAATACAAGCATCGATCTGCTGGAGCTCTTCAGGGCGAGCTTCCACACTCTCAAGCTGAGGGCTTCGGTGAGCAATGAACTTGTCCAGATGGAAAAGTGTTCTTTGATGTTGCGCTGCCTGGCAGAAATTAGAGAGTGAGAAGGGCACAATATGGGTGTCCTGTGATGGAAATGAATTGAGGGGCTGGGGTGATTATTCAAAGACTGGTGGCGGAACCTGTGGCCGATGGTGGAGGTAATGCCCAAAAATCTCGTCGCAATCTTTGAAGTACTTTTCAGTAAAGAGGATGTGTGTGTGCCAAACGATGTCTACAGCTTTGGACGGCCAAGCGCGGGCGTCGTTTGCACGGCCCTCTTTGGTTTCAATGTTCAACTCTAGTGTATCGATAAGGAAGTCCCGATATTGGTCGATTGCTATGCGAGCTTCTTTTGATGGCCATTCGTAACCACCAGTTTCAACTGAGCCCACGAGCTGATTGAAGACACACTCAAGGTCCAAGGCGGCAATTTTCTGACGGCCTACGGTGTTGGAAGTACGTTCGGCTGGATACCAATCCATCTTTGTTACTCTTTTTTGGAGATGGAGTTAAGGTTTGAGCGGTAAGAGCGCGTCGCGAGTAAAGTGCGGCGCGCTCAGTTTTTCTAGTCTTTGTCGTCTTCTTTGACGTCAGGTTTGTTTTCAGCTTTGCTGAATGGCAAGCCTCCGAAAAAGAAACAAGCTGCTTTTTGGTTTGGTGTAACGGATTTATGGGTGAAAGGGTTTTGAGCTGCTGCATGCAGTTTGTTAAGGTCTTTCATGAACGTCTCCAGTTTTAGCCTACTAGGATTTATCTGTGGCATCGTGAATGGTGATATGTCCGCGACAGGTCCCATCAGAGAACACGCCAACAACTGGGCTTTCGCCGCTCAAACCTGATGCGAACATTGTTACTTCGACGGGAGCTTTGTCTTCGCTATCTGGAAAAACGATTTCATAGCTGTTGGTGACTGTGAAGATGCCTTCTCCAACAGTTCCGTCAGTTTCAGTAATGAGAATGTCATGACCTTTTTCTGATTCAACCTGCTGATGGCCATCATCATTTTTGCCCTTATGGACAGCAGAGTATCCGTCGGAGTAACGGGTTTTACAGGTGCCATCATCAGGCTGACCGTTCACCAGTGACAGTTCAGAAAACTCAACGGTGGTTTTCCCTGTTGCATCATGATTGTCAGCAAAGACTGGATAGATCGCGAGGGCTAGGATGCCTAAGCCTGCGATGGAAGCAGTTGTTTTTTTCATATTTGAGCCTGCTCTGATCGAAGTGGGTTCGCATTTGTAGCTTTTGTATCCTTGCGGATGAGCAGAGCTTAGGGATGGCAGTCTTAATGAAAATGCTAGATGTTGGGAGGAAGTGTATCCTAGGGTAATGCAAGCTGAAGTGGCTGCCTGAGACTTTAAACGCTATTGAGTTAGAGGCAGCTGGATTGCGTTAACTTGTCTGGCATGCAGGCA
Source organism: Pseudovibrio sp. FO-BEG1 (assembly GCF_000236645.1). Classification (NCBI taxonomy): domain Bacteria; kingdom Pseudomonadati; phylum Pseudomonadota; class Alphaproteobacteria; order Hyphomicrobiales; family Stappiaceae; genus Pseudovibrio; species Pseudovibrio sp. FO-BEG1. The sequence goes on along the minus strand of NC_016642.1, from coordinate 5,217,867 downwards.
AAAGAAAAGGGCCCGTGAGGGCCCTTTTCTGATGATTGGAAGTTGGTTGGCGTCAGGCCAGTTCTTCTTCTAGGTTCTGGCGGGACAGGCCTTCCATGCTTGGCATCAGGGAGAGGAGCTCCTTGGTGTAAGCGTGTTGCGGGTTGTCGAAGAGGTCTTCGGTGTCCGCGACTTCCAGAAGCTGGCCATGGCGCATAACGCCGGTGCGGTTACACATCTGCCGGATGACGGCGAGGTCGTGGCTGATGAACAGCATGGTGAGGCCCAGCTCGTCCTGAAGATCCTTCAGCAGGTTGAGGATCTGTGCCTGAATGGACACGTCCAGCGCAGAGGTCGGCTCGTCACACACCAGGAAGCGTGGGCGGGTCGCCAGTGCGCGGGCAATGGAGATACGCTGACGCTGACCGCCGGAGAACTCGTGCGGGAACTTGGCTGCCGCTGCAACACCAAGGCCGACGTGTTCCAGAAGGTCATCAACGATCTGGTTTACTTCGCTGTTGGTGCTGGCCAGTTTGTGGAACTTGATTGGTTCCGCAACAATGTCACGTACACGCATACGGGAGTTCAGGGACGAGAACGGATCCTGGAAGATCATCTGCATCTGACGACGCATTGTCAGAACCTGCTTCTTGTCCTTCAGGCTGGTCAGTTCCTGCCCGGCGAAGTGGGCGGTGCCACCTGCTGGATGGTACAAGCCAGTGATGACGCGGGCCATGGTCGATTTACCGGAACCACTTTCGCCCACGAGGCCAAAGGTTTCACCTGCGTGGATGTCAAAGCTGACTTTATCCAGAGCGGTGAAATACTGCCTGTTCTTAGAAATCCATGCGTCCTTGGTCAGAAACTTCATGGTGATGTCTTTTACATCCAGCAGTGGACCATCGACAGACTTGTAGTCACGTGCCTTGCCCAGCCAATGGGTGGCAATGTCGATCTGCTTGAATGGCTTTGCAGAGCCTTCAATGTAATCCACCTGCGGGAAGCGATGCACTTTCACGTCCGGACGCGGCACAGCAGCGATCAGGCTCTGGGTGTATGGATGCTTTGGAGCGCCCAATACCTGCTTGGACTCGCCATACTCAACCAGATCACCACGATACATAACCGCAACGTGGTCGGTAAGGTCTGCGATCACGCCCATGTCGTGGGTGATGACGACCATCGCCACGTTTTTCTCTTCGCAGAGACGTTTCATCAGCTTCAGGATCTGCGCCTGAATGGATACGTCCAGAGCGGTTGTCGGTTCATCAGCGATGACAACTTCCGGGTCTGCGCAGAGAGCAAGTGCGATCACAACGCGCTGACGCATACCACCAGAGAACTGGTGCGGGTACTGCGAGATACGCTCTTGCGGGTTTGGAATGCCGACCTGATCCAGCAGATCCACCGCGCGGGCACGTGCTTCTTCTTTGGAAAGGGGCAGGTGCAGGCGGATGGTTTCGACCAGCTGGAACTCGATGGTCTGAAGTGGATCCAGCGAGGTCAACGGATCCTGGAAGATCATGCCGATGCGCTTACCGCGCAGCTTACGCATGCTTTCCGGATCAAGATTGTCGATGCGCTGACCATCGAGGTGGATTTCACCTTCTGCAATGCGGCCCGGATGTTCCAGCAAGCCAATGGTGGCGTTACCCACGGTGGACTTACCAGCGCCACTCTCGCCCACAACGCCGAGGATTTTACCGGCGTCTACGGAGAGATTGACATTGCGGGACGCCGTGAAGACGTCTTTGCGGCTCGGAAACTGAACTGTGAGGCCGCGAATATCTAAGATGCTCATGGACTCTCTCCCTAGCGCAGTTTCGGGTTCAGTGCGTCGCGGAGCCAATCGCCCAGCAGGTTCACTGCCAGAACAAGGATCGCGAGCGCCAGACCTGGGAAGATCGCAATCCACCACTCGCCTGAGAACAGGAAGTCGTTACCGATGCGGATCAACGTGCCCAGAGATGGCTGTGTTGATGGAACACCAACGCCGAGGAAGGAGAGAGTTGCTTCTGTGATGATTGCCAGAGCCAGGTTGATGGTTGCAATAACCAGAACCGGGCCAAGCACGTTTGGCAGCACATGACGGATCATGATGATCCATGCTGGAATGCCGATCACGCGGGCGGCCTGAACGTATTCCTTGTTCTTTTCAACCAGCGTGGAGCCGCGCACTGTACGTGCGTACTGCACCCAGAAGGACAGACCGATGGAGAAGGTGAGAATCCAGATTGCCCAGGTTTCACGGTCGATGTTGCCGAAGATACCGTTTGCGATACCGTCAATGAGCAGCGCCAGCAGGATTGCCGGGAAGGTGAGCTGAACTTCTGCGATACGCATGATGATCGCATCTGTGCGGCCACCAACATAGCCGGAAATCAGGCCCAGAGAAATGCCGAGCACAGCTGCGAACGCAACGGACAGGAAGCCCACTGCCAGAGAAATGCGCATGCCGTACAGGATGCCGGAGAGCAGGTCGCGGCCCTGATCGTCTGTGCCGAGCAGGTAGCGCGGGTCGGACCATTCCATGCCGATTGGCGGGATGCGCGCGTCCAGAATGCTGATCTGCGCCAGATCGAACGGGTTGAACGGTGCCACGATTGGTGCAAACAGAGCGGCCAGCATCAGACCCAGCGTTGTGATTGCCGCCAGAACGGTCACCTTGGAGCTGAGGAAGCTGTGCAGCAAGTCGCTGTCCAGAAAACGAGCTAATGCGGAGCGGGAGGCTTCTGAAGCCTCGCTGCCGGAAACGGTTGGTGTGTTATCTGTCATGATTGTTGTCCTTACCGTTTCTTATGCGCGGCCGCGTTCGGTGCGCAGGCGTGGGTCAATCACAACGTAGAGAATGTCTACGATGAGGTTGATGACCACGAAGATGAAAGCGGTGAGCAGCAGGTAAGCTGCCATGATCGGAATATCCACGTTCTGCACGGCTTGCAGGAACAGGATGCCCATACCAGGCCACTGGAACACGGTCTCGGTGATAATCGCGAAGGCGATGATGGAGCCGAGCTGCAGGCCGGTGATGGTGATAACAGGCACCATCGTGTTTTTGAGTGCGTGGATGTAATAGACGGACCGGTTCGGCAGGCCGCGTGCGCGGGCGAACTTGATGTGGTCGGTGCGCAGAACTTCCAGCATCTCAGCGCGGATCAGGCGCATGATGAGGGTCATCTGATAAAGACCAAGTGTGATAGCAGGCAGGATGATTGCCTTGATACCACTGATGGTCAGGAAGCCTGTATCCCAGAACGAGCCGAGCTCGGTGACTTCGCCACGACCGAAGCTTGGCAGCCACTGCAAGGTGACTGAGAACAGGAAGATAAACAGAATGCCGATAAAGAATGTTGGCAGGGAGATACCTACGAGAGACACCGACAGGAACATCTTCGAGAGCCATGAATCGCGGTTCAGACCGGTGTAAACGCCCATTGGAATGCCGAGTGCCAGTGCGAAAACTGCAGAAGCAAAGGACAGTTCCAGAGTTGCAGGCAGACGGCGACCGATCAGGTCTGCCACAGGCTGCTTGAACTGGTAGGAGTTACCGAAGTCGAACTGGATCGCACCCATGACATAGCGGAAAAACTGAACGAGAACAGGGTCATTCAGGCCGAGGCTTTGGCGCAGGGCTTCACGTTGCTCTGGGGTGGTCTCAATGCCCACCATCTGGTTTACAGGATCTCCAACGAAGCGGAAAAGCAGGAAGGAGATTAAGGCTACGACAAACATGACCACGAGAGCCATGGCGATACGCCGGGAGATAAAGCCAAACATGGTGTTTTATAGTTGTTCCTGAGAATAGAGGTGCCCGGCGCCGAGGGCGCCGGGCTATTATCTTTTTTTGGCTAAGCGTTAAACTTAGTTCTTCACTACATATTTGAAGTGGAACTCGTTATCCGCGCGCTGCTTCAGAGTAACCTTGTCGGAAACACCCCAAGCCAGACCCTGCTGGTGCAGAGGAATGTGAGATACTTCGTCGTTCAGGATTGTGTAAGCTTCTGAAATCAGAGCGTTACGCTTCTCTTCGTCGTTTTCGGAGAGAACCTTCTTGGTCAGCTCGTCAATTTTCGGGTTACAGTAACCACCCAGGTTGAATGGGCCGCCAGCGCCTTTGTCGTCACGACAGTTGTTCAGGTTCAACAGAATGTTGTAGCTGTCGAAGGAACCTGGGGTCCAGCCGAGCATGTAGAAGGAGGTGTCGTAACCGCCGGACGCGAGAACCTTCGCGAAGTACTTCGCTTTAGGCTGTGCGTTCAGGTTCACTTTGATGCCGACGCGTGCGAGGAATGCTGCAGTTGCCTGACAGATTGCTTCGTCGTTCACGTAACGATCGTTCGGGCAGTCCATGGAAACTTCAAAGCCGTCACCGTAGCCAGCTTCTTCAAGAAGCTTCTTGGATGCTGCTGGATCGTATGGGTAACGAGAGAAGTCGCCGGAGTTTGCGAACAGGAATGGTGAGATCATCAGAGCTGCTGGCTCGGACAGACCACGCATGATTTTCGCTTTGATCGCATCAACGTCAATTGCCTGATAGAACGCCTTACGAACGCGAACGTCCTTGAATGGGTTCTTGCCTTTGATGTTGGAGTGGAGCAGCTCGTCACGCTTCTGGTCGAAACCGAGGAAGATGGTGCGCAGCTCAGGACCGGTCAGAGCAGTGGTGCCTGCATTGCCGTCTACACGCTTGATGTCCTGTACCGGGATCGGGAACGCCATGTCCAGCTCGCCAGAGAGAAGAGCTGCAACGCGGGTTGCGTCAGATCCGATTGGAGTGAACTCAACGCCAGTCAGATTGTGTACTTTGTTGTCCCACCAACCGTCGTTTACGGTGAAAGTGGTTTTAACGCCTGGCTCGTGCGTTGCGATCTTGAACGGGCCGGTGCCGTTTGTGTTCAAAGATGCGTAGTTTGGATTGGTGTCAGAAGCAGAAGTTACCTTTACAGCGTTGTTTGCTTCAGTCCATTCCTTATCCATGATGTACCAAGTGGACCACTCGGAGTGCAGGATTGGGTTTACGCCTGGCAGTATGAAGTCAACGGTGTAGTCATCGACCTTAACAACCTTCACGTCTTTCGCGATGCGGGTTGTCATGTCGGAGCCTTCAGCGCGTACACGGTCTGCAGAGAAGACCACGTCGTCAGCTGTGAAGTCGTTACCGTTGTGGAACTTTACGCCTTTGCGCAGGTGGAAGCGCCAGCGGGTTGGCTCAAGAACTTCCCAGCTTTCAGCAAGAGCTGGTTCAATCTTAAGGTCTGCGGAACGGCGCACGAGGCCTTCATATACGTTGCCGTGCATGCCGAGTGTAAAGGTTTCGTTCAGGCTGTATGGGTCCAGCTGGTTGTATGTTCCCTGAAACGCGAACTTAAACGTTTCTGCATTTGCCTGAGTTCCGGCAGCAAGCGTCATAGCCAATGCAGCGGATGCAATCTTTAAACGCATTCTATTTTTACTCCCCTTGTCCCCCTCATGCAGATAATTAAGTGTTCTGCAGGGGCCCCTCTGGTTTCGCCGTCCACTTATTAGGCGGATTCTGGCGTCTTAGTGATATTACCCATATGAATGAATGCGTCTAGGGGGCATTGCGTAGTTGAAACGAGGAAATAATGTGGGAGCAGCGCAATTTCATAGCGTATTCAGGCGCTAAGGGATGTATTTCTTGCGGTTTAATGCGTATCAGTTGAGAGACACTCCAACGTTAAGATGAGTATATTTCATCTAATGATGAGGAAATGAAGGGTTCTGATCTTGTTGATTATGTATGGTATTCGCAATTGCGACAGTGTTCGCAAGGCTCGTAAACTTCTGGATGAATCAAAAGTCGACTACACTTTTCACGATTACAAAAAAGATGGTGCAGATGAAAATGCACTGAACGAGGCCTGCGAGAGATTCGGGTGGGAGTCCGTTCTTAACAAACGCGGTACCACATGGCGCAAACTGGATGATGAAACCAAGGCGGGCGTGAGTGATCAGGCTTCTGCTATCGCGTTGATGATGCAAGAAACTTCATTAATTAAAAGGCCACTTATTACTGGCGGAAAGCAGCTTATGCTTGGTTTTGATGCGGCTTTGTGGGGTGAAATTATGGAAAAAGGAGAGCTGTAAAAGCTCTCCTTTTTTGGACGGAAAAGTTCCAGGGTTGGGATCCTTTGGGCTTTGCCATCCTTCCAATGGTATGAGGCGCTGGCAATCACGAAATCTGAAGCGTGGTTGCCAACCCGAAATCTTTTATCTGACGAAGTTTTCTCGAAGCTGACCGCGACACTGAGTAAAAATGCTGCGAGAATTCTTCCGCCCCTGCCTCAAGCTCTTCACAGCTCATGTTTTTTGGTTGGTAGACGGCGTGGGCGCCATCGTATTCCCCCCAGTTGTCAGAGAGTAATCTGTCTTCCTGTTCCAGCTGTTTGTAGAAGCGTGAACCAGGGAACGGAATGGCAATGGCTGGGGCTGTAATATCGACCCCTATCTCATGGTAGAACTTGGCGGTTTCGATGAAAATTTCTGGTGTATGTTCGTCAAAGCCAAAAATTGCTGTGGTGTCGACAATAATACCATGTGCATGAATGTTAGAAATTTGAGATTTTAAGTTTTCAGGTTTCACAAAACCCTTTCCGGCACGCTTAAGAGCTGCTTTGGATGGAGTTTCTATTCCAATCAGCAAGTACTTCGCACCAGAGCGGGCAGCTGCTTCGAGAAGTTCTGGGTCATCTGCTATGCGAATAGTGGTCTCACCAGCCCATCTAATCTTGAGCGGTTCTAACGCTTTGAACAGCTCCAGAGCGTAGTCGCGATCCTCGGTTAGGTGGTCGGCGTGAAGCTCCACCCAATCCGTTTCCATTTCAGAAATCTCATTAATAATGTCTGGAATAGGCCGGTAGCGGGTTTTTCCAAGCATGCCGGGGATGAGGCAGAAGCTGCAATTGTGTTTGCAACCACGGCTCACCAGTACGGACCACTCCCAATTGTACTGTTCTGCCGTGATGAGGTGGCGTGGGTACGGGTTGAGTTTGGACATGTCGGCATAGGTGCCGGTGTACCTTGGTTTGAGGTCGCGGTTCTGGGCGTCCTGTAGCAGCTCATCCCAGACGTTTTCGCATTCACCTGTCATCACTGCATCTGCGTATTCGCTGGCTTCATCCGGCATGAAGGTGGCGTGGAGGCCGCCGATCACAACCTGACTGCCTTTTTCCGAGAAAGCTGAGGCGAGCTCGTAGCCTCGGTTGGCATCAGGGGTTGCGAAGAAAAGCACCACGAGGTCGGCGGTCACCTTGCGGGGGTCGACCATCCTGATGGTTTCGTCATGCATCTCCAGCTGAAAATGGCGGGGGGTTGCTGCCGCAGCTGAGAAGATGGACTGAGGCGGGCCTCCACGCGCTTTCTTGTAATCTTTAAAGTAGCTCGGTGCAGATGCTTTGATGAGACAGATCTTCATTGCCAACCTCATGTGTTTGTTTTGAGTAAGCTGTCATAAATGACAATTTATGGCAAGAGGAATTTTTACGAGGTATTACCGCGTTGAAATTGCGTGATTAATTCAGGCTCTGGTTAGTTCTTACCGAAAGATGAAACATCAAATCTTTGCACATCGCGCAGGAGTTTGATGAACTCCTGCGAGGCGTGTGTGAGGGAGGCATGACCTTTCTCCGCTGTGGCGAGGGCCGCGTTGCCGAGGGCACCGGTCTTATTCAGATCCTCGCTCATCCAGCCATATTGATGGCGACCATGGGCTCGTAGGTAAGCATCGTTGTTGATGTGGTCGGTTTGTGTGGAGGTGAAGTCTGTTGCCCGATCCATGCGCACCAGATCTGGGCGCAGAGCCAGCATGATGGATGTTTCGATGTCGCCGCCATGAATGCCGTAGGTGAACTCTTCCTCGGAGAAGAGACCTTCCGGTTGGCCGAAGCGGAGCCAGCTGGATTCCACGGCGAGCATGTTGTGTTTGAGGCGCAGGTCGCGGGTGATGATGTCCATCAGCGGTGAGTTGCCGCCGTGGGAGTTGGCTATCACCAGTTTACGGATGCCTGCTCTGGCAACACATTCCCCAATCTCAATCCATGCTTTGACAGCAGTTTCCCATGTGAGGCTGAGTGTGCCCGGGAATGAGTGATGCTCGTCTGACTTGCCGACGGCCTGAACGGGCAGGAATGTGACCGGCAGATCATCTGGCAGCAGCTCAACCGTGCGAGCGACTTGCCCTTCCGCGATGCAGGTGTCCGTGTAGACCGGCAGGTGAGGGCCATGCTGCTCAATCGCTGCAATCGGCAATACCGCGATCCACTCGCTGGTGTCACTCTCAGAGAAGTCAGTCGTTGTCATCTCATACCAAAAACGGCGGGGCAGGGCGCTCATACTCTTATCCGGTGCTTGTTGTCTTGCGCGCAGAGTAACGCGTCGGAGCGCGGACGTCATGGGCGAAGGCATGGGATGCTCTGGTTTTTCAGAGGTAGTGGGTAGGGAGGCGTTTACTCTGGTGATCGGCTGTTGGGGCGAATGGCTCACGCGGGGAGCCGGGCTCCGTCCTTCTTGGTGGCTAACAATAAGAAGGAGAAGCCGAATATGTTTTCCAGAAAGACACGAAAAGGACTGCTCGGCGGCGTTGCACTGGCGCTGGCTGGGCTGATGGCTGGTGAGGCTGGGGCTGCGGGCGGTATACTTATGACGCAAGCATATTGTAATAGTTTTACCAATCCGCGTGATGTGATTTGGGCGCAATTACAGTCTGATCAAAACAATAATCAGGAGTATGAGAATGTCTTTTACATGCGGAGAGATGGAACGATAGTTCGGGTGAAAGGACAGGATGACTTTCAAAACCTGGATACGCTTTTTATTACGTCTCATGGCAGCTGTGGTGCGGTTGGGGGCATCGGCAACACAGCATTTGCCCAGAATATAAGAAAGGAGCAGAATGATCAAAGCGAGCTCAAAAATGTTCTGACAGTTTCTTGTCAAGCAGGTAGCAGAACGAATAATGGCAATGGGCCGAGTCTTCTTTCAGAATTGCAGAAGCACTTGAAACTTGACGATACCGCAGTAATTTCGGGTTGGGCCGGAAACGTTGCTTTAGTTGGTGGCGGTGGAGTTTTAAAAGATACACGGTACACGGATAAACGGAGGCTGCTGGATCAAAACCTTGCTGCTGCCTCCGGGTTTACATTGAGTGCTATTAATGCTCGTTGGGCACACCAAAGTGTCAATTTGGAATTATTGGCAGGAAAACAATTCGCAAACATATTTAAGACCCATTGCGAAAATGTTTTGAGTGTTCTTGAGCTGACAGGGATGCAAATGCTAGATGCTCAGGAGAGAGAGGCGATGTTTACGAAATTTAATGATAAGTTGCGTGAAACATTTCTGCCCGTGAACGCAAATGACAATCCGATAAGATCTTTTGCATATCGACCGAGCTTATTCGAAAGTGGAGGAGATTATAAGATCTTGTGTGGTCCTGGAACACTAGATAGGAAACAATGCCCGTAATCTTACGTTTAACAAGATAAGCAAGTGCTAAAGATGCCTCTCCCCCTCCTATCCCTAAACAACATCACCAAGACCTTTGATAACGGCACCACTGCTATCGATAGGTTTGATCTGGATGTGAAGGCGGGGGAGTTTTTGAGTATTCTGGGGCCGTCAGGGTGTGGGAAGTCTACTATTCTGCGGCTCATTTCCGGGCTAGAGGAGCCAAGCTCAGGTGAGATTGTTCGGTCTGGACAGGGTGAGGTTGGGTTTGTGTTTCAGGAACCGACCTTACTGCCGTGGGCGAATACCTTTGAGAATGTCTATTGGCCGCTGAAGGTGAAGGGTGTTTCCAAGCGTGATGCGAAGGATCGCGTGGAAGAAGCGCTGGAGATGGTTGGGCTTTCCAGTTTTGCGACGCATATGCCCTCTGAGCTTTCTGGCGGCATGAAGATGCGGGTTTCCATTGCGCGGGCTCTTGTGACCAAGCCGAAGCTGTTGCTGATGGATGAACCGTTTGCGGCACTGGATGAGATTACCCGTAACAAGCTGAATGACGATCTGCTTGAGCTGAAATCCACCCATGACTGGACCATTTTGTTTGTGACGCACTCTGTTTATGAGAGCGTGTTTCTGTCTTCCCGCATTGTGGTGATGGCCGCTGGGCCGGGGCGGATTACTCATGATATGACGCTGGATGCATCTTATCCACGCTCGCTGAACTACCGCATGGAATCACAGTACGCGGCGTATTGCCGTGAAGCGGTGGATGCTTTGGAACAGGCCATGGGGCACCGGATAAAAGTATCCGCGTAACCTCAAAAATCCCACTGAGTAGAACTTAAAGAGCTTATTCGCCTAAGAAATCTCATTAGGTCACTAAATAATTATCGAACTGTCATCTGAGTTATATATTCGGCGGCTATCACTGCTGTACGGCGCCTTTTTTCGGGCGTTTTACGTTGATCGGGACAGCAGCGAGATTAGCCAGACCATGGGTTTCAATTTCAAAAAGAGCACGACTTTTCGTCTTGCTCAGGCCGCGAAAGCGCAGCGTGCGCGTTCTGGGGCACACTTATCGCGCATTGGATTGCATCCGGGGCAGGAAGCGGTTCTGAAGGTTTTGAGCGAGACAGATGGCAAGACCATGAGCCAGCTGGCTCTGGCGCTTGGTGTACAGCCACCGACTGTTACGAAGATGGTGACACGTCTGACGGCGCAGGGGCTTGTGTTTCGTCGGATCTCTGAGACTGATGGCCGGCTTGCGCGGGTGTTTTTGAGTGAAGAAGGCCGTGAGCGGATTTTGCAGGTCGACCGTGCATGGAAGCGTCTTGAGAAAGAAGCGCTGGCTGGCATGGATGACAAGGACCGCAAGAAGCTGCGTCGTTTGTTGCGTCAGGTTGAGAAGAACCTTTCTGCCAGCTTTGAAGATGATCCGGATCTGGAAGATGAGCTGGAGAATGAAGACAAAACTGCTGAAGCGCAGGCAGAAAAGAAAGTAGAGCTGGAAGCGGCTGATTGAGCTGACGGCTTCAGGCCTGCGCATTGAACACAGGCCTTTATATTTTATAGATTTAGAGCATGCCTGCGTTCATTTGCATTCACGCCCCATACTCCAACTTCTTTATTTTGAGCGAATTCTTGTCGTTTGATTGAACTCAATCAAACAGAACGCGCTCTAAGCGTCCTGGCAGAGAAACAGCAGGTCTGTATCTGGTGTTTCCAATCCGAACTGGGTGAGCAGAGTTGTTATCTGCCCCCGGTGGTGGGTTTGGTGGTTGAAGAAATGCAGCACCAGATCGCCGAAGTTCTTCGTCGCTGGTATGCCCTTCATGTTGGCATATGAAAGAGCCTCATCTGCCTCAGATGGGGTGATGTCCCCTGCAAATTCTTCAATGATTTTATCCAGGCTCTGACGTGCTGCTTTCAGCTCTTCCCAGTTTTCAAAAGGGATGGAGGTGAGCGCTGTTGGGACTGGAAATGACTCTAGTTTCTGCAGGCTTTTGTAGCTTGGGGAATGCTGGGCGAAGCGGCGTAACCACGTCAGGTCTCCCACCACGATATGGTTGAAGGTTGCAAAGATGGATTGGAAAAATGCGCCGCGATCTTCCTTCAGCTGCTCCTCGCTGAGTTGCTCCGCACATGTGTAGAGCCGGGTGTTCATCCAGGTGTTGTATTGGGCGAGCAATTTGAAGTCGGAATACATATTCTGAAACCTGCCAATGCGATTATGAGTTATCGGCAAATATATCAGGATGTCTGATGGGTTTAACAAGTGACCGAAACTTGAGAATTCATAATGAATTCTCTTTGTTGGCAGTCTGGAGTATTGCTATTTGCTAATGTTGCTGTGCATAAGTGCTTAAGAATACAAAACGGATCCGGCTGGATATGCGAGGACATCAGCATTGAGCGGCACTGGTAAACCATTGAGATTAGGCGATCTTGCTGAGAAACTGGGTGTTTCGACGGCTACAGTTTCCTTGGCTCTGAGAGATTCTCCTTTAATCGCCAAAGCCACTAAAGCGCGGGTGAAAGCCTATGCTGAGGAAGTGGGTTATATCTATAACCGCTCGGCAGCATCTTTGCGGACATCTCAATCCAACATGATTGGGGTGGCGGTTCACGATATTCTCAATCCTTACTTTGCTGAGGTGTTTCGTGGGCTGGAAGAAACGCTGGCGCAGCACAACAAGACCATCCTGATCTGTAATCACCGCGATATTGTGGAGCGCCAGAAGCACTTCACGGACACGCTGCTGCAGCATCGCGTAGATGGGCTTATTCTTTGCGCTTCTGTTGGCACCACGGAGAAGGACATCAACTCAATCGTACGACAGGGTGTGCCGGTGACGTTGGTGTGCCGGGATGTGGCTGGTGCGGATGCACCTTGTGTTCGCGGGGATGACTTTCTTGGGTCTTATCGCATTACGAAGCATCTGATTGAGCAGGGACATACGCAGATCGCTATGGTTGGCGGTCGGCGTGGTAGTTCTGCTGGCCGGGACAGAAACCGTGGTTGGCGCTCTGCTTTGGAAGATGCGGGCATCAATGCGGATGACCAGATGGATATTCCGGAGCTGATGACGCAGGATGATGGCCGGTCTGTTGCCAGGCAGATTGTTGAGGCAGACCCGAAGCCAACGGCTGTGGTGTGTTTCAATGACCTTGTGGCGCTGGGCGTGATGAGTGCTGTGCGGCGACTCGGTGTGGAACCGGGGCCGGAGCTGGCGATTGTTGGCTATGATGACACTGACGGCACCGAAAATCGTACACCCGCTTTGACCACTGTGGACAATGGCGCGAGCACCATTGGCGTAAAGGCTGCAGAGCTCATGCTTTCGCAGATGAAAGGCGAAAAGCTCAACAGCGAGTTGATGTTAATCGAGCCAAAGCTGCGCATTCGCGAGAGTGCTCCACCTCCGGGTGAGCGCCTTGTTTCCGTGGATGGGTTGTGAGCGAATCCTGAGTAACTGACCTTTGAAATGGTGTGGTGGCTGCGTGATCGTGAAACTGCCGCATTGAAACTCTATGTTTACTATGCCGCGCTTATCTAAGCGGCATCTTGTATTGCGTTTCGGAGTTTCACCATGATCAGTTTCCGCGGTAGTGTTGAAGATCATAAAGACCTGAAGATGTTCGGCTTTTTTACGCTGGCCATGACTTGTATGGTGCTGCTCGTCGGCTAATCAATCAAACGACTCATCTGTTTTGATTAAGGAACGCTCTGGAATGAGCGCTCCCTTTGTTGGCTTAGTGTTTAGCCGATATTTCTGATGTTCAAGTTGCCGCCCTGAATGCGGATGATGTGCTTGCCGTCGCCTGTATCATTGCTGACAGGAGGCTGGTTGTTATTGCGTTGCCTGATCAGGTCGCGCAGGCGGTTGTAGCCATTTGTAAGCGCTCCGCCGGTATTTCTCCATTCATCCGTTGCCCCGAATAAAATGGCTTCGTCGAAGTTGGCAGAGTTTTCTTGCAGGCGCAGGCTGTCGATGTAAGCGAAGACTGTGTCTGCATCTGCAGCGTTGAAGATCTGCAGATTGGCTGGCGCAACATATGGGATTTGCTGGCCGTACATGACGAGATGAGCAGACATGAAGCGATTGCCAACGCGGACGGCGACGCCGATGCAAGAGTTCAATGTCGTTGTGATTGCATAATCGAGCAGGCCGGTTGGGGTGGCAAACTCCTGCTCAGCCAATGCCTGGGGGTTACAGGCCTGGTTCATAACGTACGCCATTTCGTCTTCCTTGTTTGTTGTTGCTTTGAATGCGGGAAGGGCCGCTGACCTTAGAAGACGAAGAGGCGGGCGATTTGTGAAGCAAATCACCTAAAGCGGATGTGCTTTGCACTTCATGTAAATAATAACTAGTATATAATTTGATTTATTTTAGATTGTATCTGTACTTCACAAGTAATGCGTGTATTTGTTTTTGTGTTAAATCCATGAATAATTTATGTTTTTAGAGCTGTTATCTCTCGCTTAATTTCTTGTTAACCTTGAGTTAACTGATTGCGCCCAGAATCTGAACATAAACAGATCCTGGAGGCTGTTCGCATGCATGGGATTTTGAGAAAAACAGTAGTAATGGCTGGCGCAACCCTGGCGTTTGCTGGCTTAGGCGTCCTTTCCAGTCAGGCCAGCGTGATTTCCGGCCACTGGTCTATTTCTGATGCGTTGTCATCCAAAACCTGTTCTGCGCAACTGGAGACTGAGCCAGCTGCGAGCGGGTATGGCAATGCATTCAAGACAACCAATTGTCAGGGGCTTTATGCGCCAATCTCCAAAGCCACGGCGTGGCAGTGGAGCTATGAAGAAGGTTTGTCTCTTCTGGATGCCGAAGGGCAGGTGGTGCTCCAGTTCGATATTGACGAACTGGATGGTTTGACCTCCGTTGGTCCGTCCTCGCTGTTCCTCATCATGCAGCCAGTGCATCATGACAGCAAAGCTTCCGACCTTTCCGAGCTGATCGAAAAAGCCATCGTAGTAACAGCACAGCGCTAAAGTCTAGCTCTTGCGGGTGCTTAGAAAGTCGGCCACGCGGTCTAATGCGCGGCTGTTGTTTTCCTCTGAGTTGGCGTAGGAGAAGCGTAGATAGCCTTCTCCCAAGACGCCGAAATCCGGTCCGCCGATGAGAGCAACGCCTGCCTTCTCCAACAGAGCTGATGCCAGAGGTTTGGCTTGCCAGCCAGTTTCCTTGATGTTTGGGAAAGCGTAGAAGGCGCCTTTGGGTGTTTTGCAGGAGATGCCGGGGAGGGCGTTGAGGCCTTCCACCACCAGTTTGCGCCTGCTGTCGAAGGCTTGCATCATCTGATCAACCGCATCCTGTGGCCCTTCAATTGCGGCGATGCCAGCGTATTGGCTGGGTGTGTTGACGCAGGACCAGCAGTTCACCGCTAGTTTGCGGGCTTTGTCGATAAGTGATGATGGCCAGACGGAATAGCCCATGCGCCAACCGGTCATCGCCCATGTTTTGGACCAGCCGTTGAGTAGGATGAGCTGGTCTTTCAGCTGCTCAAACTCCAGCAAGGATGTGTGTTTGAGCCCGTCATAGGTCATGCGGGAATAGACCTCATCTGAAAGCACCGGCAGATTTGAGTGGTTCTCCAGGCCTTTGACCAGTTTCTCAATCTCTGAACGTGGTGTAACGCCGCCTGTTGGGTTGGCTGGTGAGTTGAGGATGAGAAGGGCCGTGCGTTTATTGATGAGGTTCAGCGTTTCCTCGGCTGAGAAGGCGAAGTCGTTTTCCTCTCGGATTGGCACCGGGATGGGTGTGGCGCCCGTGAACTCGATCATGGAACGATAGATCGGGAAGCCGGGATCCGGGTAGAGGATCTCTTTGCCGGGTTCACCAAACATTAGGATGGCCATGAACATGGTGACCTTGCCGCCGGGGACGACCATGATGTTGTCAGGAGAGACGCTTGTGCCTGTTTCCGCATGAAGGCTTGAGGCGATGGTTTCGCGTAGCGGGAGAATACCTGTGGCGCCGGTGTAGCCGTGGTGTCCGTCGCGCAGGGCTTTGACGGCTGCTTCCACGATGTGTTCCGGAGTTTGGAAATCAGGCTGACCGATGCCGAGATTGATGATGTCGCGGCCTTGCTGGGTAAGCTCAGTTGCGCGTGCCAAAACGGCGAATGCGTTTTCATCTCCGATGCGGTCAAACGCTTCTACGGTTTTCAGCATGATGGTCGGCCTCCCAGTCCCCCAAAACAATCGGCTGGATGGTAGGGGATGGAAGCGATTGAATGCAAACAGAAAATAGTAGAGTGGGGTGAGCCACTTGCGATTGCTTGTGCCCGCTTCGGTCATTGATGTTGGCTTCTTGCTTCTGTCAAATAACGGGCCTAGGATCTCCATGTATTTTGATTGGAGATTTTTATGAGTAGCCTTCGTGTGCCTGAGGCAATCAGGTCTATGGGTGTTTTCCAGTTTGTGACAAGAAGCCCGGCGCGCACATTTGTGACAATGGCGATCCTGATTTCGATTTATCTGCTTTTCTTCTCACCCCTGCTGAACAGCAGCATGCCGATTGCGATCAGCGTTGTGGTGTTTTTCATCGTCTTCTGCATTGTTTTCCTGCTTGTTCTGGAGCTTCGATACAAGCTGGGGCTGTGATCTCCATCGAGAGGTATTAGCCAATTCCTGGGGGACAGGAACCCGGATATTAAACAATCAGCAGCTAGGGTCTTTTGCTGGCAGATCAACTGTCTATATTGAGGGCACGAAATTATCGTGCCAGCTGATTGCGAGCGCACGCCCATCCAAGGAGACGTAAATGTCCGAGGCTGCTGATAGCCGTATTCCTGTTACCGTGCTGACCGGGTATCTGGGCGCAGGTAAAACCACCTTGCTGAACCGTATTCTGAGCGAAAACCACGGCACGCGCTATGCTGTGATCGTCAATGAGTTTGGTGAAATCGGTATCGACAATGACCTTCTCGTTGAGTCCGACGAGGAAGTCTATGAAATGAACAACGGCTGCATCTGCTGTACCGTTCGTGGCGATCTGATCCGTACCGTTGAAAACCTGATGAAGCGCAAAGGTGCGTTCGACGCGATTATCGTTGAGACCACTGGCGTGGCTGACCCAGCCCCTGTGGCGCAGACGTTCTTCATGGATGATGATGTGCGTGAAGCGGCGAAGCTGGATGCAGTGGTTGCTGTTGTTGATGCCCGCCACGTTCAGCAGCGCCTGAAAGACACCAAGGAAGCTGAAGACCAGATCGCGTTTTCTGACGTGATTTTGCTGAACAAGACCGACCTTGTTTCTGCTGAGGAACTTGTTGGTGTTGAAGCGGCGATCCGCAAGATCAATCCATATGCGAAGATCCATCACACAGAGCGTTGCCAGATTGAGATCGGTGATGTTCTGGATCGTGGCGCTTTCGAGCTGGACCGTATTCTGGATCTGGACCCTGAGTTCCTGAAGAAAGCCGAGCACGCGCATGATCATGAGTGTGGTCCGGATTGTGATCACGATCATCACCATCACGGGCATGACCACGGCCACGCGCATGATCACGACCACGCACATGATCACGATCATCCTGACCATGAATGTGGTCCGGACTGCGATCATGATCATGAAGACACGCACTCCGTAAAGTCCTTCTCCTTCACTGCAGGTGATCTGGAGCCGAAGGTGTTCTTCGACTGGATCAATCAGGTGACCCAGATTCAAGGTCCGAACATCCTGCGTATGAAGGGTATTCTGGCCTTTAAAGATGACCCGCAGCGTTATGTGGTGCAGGGCATTCATATGATCGTGGAAGGCAACCATCAGCGTGACTGGAAAGACGATGAGAAGCGTGAGAGCCGGATCGTGTTTATCGGTCGTGAGCTGGATGGTGCAGCGCTGAAGACTGCGTTTGAAGCTTGTGTTGCGGAGTAAGTTCTGGTGCCTGTAACTGCTCCTCTTGATACCGACGGTTTTGTTGTTTCGGCAACCTTCCTCGGAGACGTAGCAGCCTTTGCCAGTGGTGAAGGTTCTGTCTTTTTTGCTGGTGGTCCTGAAACGCAAACACCGGTTCACAAAAACGGTTTGCTCTGTGCAACGCCTTCACTGGATGGCAAGTCTCTGATCACCGGTGGTGGTGATGGGAAGATCTGCAAGGTCAGTGCTGATGGCAGTGTTGAAGAGCTTGCTGAACAACCTCGCAAGTGGATCGACATTATTGCTGCAGGTCCGCAAGACAGTGTGGCGTTTGCCTCTGGCCGTACGGCTTGGGTTCGCCTGAAGACAGGTGAGATCAAAGAGTTTCAGCTGCCACGTGCGTTTGCAGGTTTGGCTTTTGCGCCAAAGGGTATGCGCCTTGCAGCGTCCCGTTATGACGGTGTGACGCTGTTTTGGGTGAATGCTGCTGGTGATCCGCAGGAGCTGAGCTGGAAGGGTGCACATGGTCATGTGACTTACTCTCCAGATGGCAAATACCTTGTGACCACCATGCAGGAGAACGCTCTGCATGGGTGGCGTCTGGCCGACAGTCAGGACATGCGGATGACGGGCTATCCGGCCAAGGTGAAGTCTGTGAGCTGGTCTGCAAAGGGTAAGTATCTAGCGACATCCGGTGCGCAGGCTGCGATCCTGTGGCCATTCATGGGTAAGTCTGGCCCAATGGGGCAGGCGCCTCTGGAGCTGGGCGTGCGTGGCGACAGTATGGTGACGACCGTTTGCTGCCATCCGCAGGAAGAGATGCTGGCGATTGGTTATCAGGATGGCATGGTGATGGCTGTGCGGTTCTCTGATAATGCCGAGGTTCTGCTGCGCCGTCCGGGTGCTGGTCCTGTTTCTGCGCTTGCGTGGGATAAGAAGGGCGATCGTCTGGCGTTTGGTACAGAAGAAGGTGCTGCTGGAGTGATCACTCTGCTGGATTAATTTGGGTGTGGGAGGTTTGCGATGATGTTTGCAAGAGTTCTGACGCTTGGCGTTGCGCTTGTAAGCGGCACTGTGACCTCTCAGCTTCCTGAGTTTGCTCAGCAATACCGACAGCGCATGGGCGGTGCCATTGATGCGCTGGAGGAAGTGAAAGCTGACTTTGTAGCAGATGCATCTGCCACCAACCGGAGCATTTCTGAGGCTCTGGCTCATATGGCGCAGAGTGCAGATGAGTTTGTGCAGTTGCGCGGGACGAGCATTGAGCGGTCTCTGGATCGGCTTGAGGCGTTGAAAGACCAGCAACTGGCGATGGCGACCGCCGCTGCATTTGAGCGTGTCTGGATCTTCATGAAGGAACCCGACACCAAACTTTCCAAAGCAACCTGGGAAGACTTTGAGCCCGCCGTGCCGGTGACCGTTGAAGGCGGTGTGTTGGCCGGGCTTGGCTTTGCTGCGGGTTTGTTTATGTTGCGTCTGGCTGGACTTGGTGGGCGTGTTCGCCGCCGCCGAAAGCGCCGTGAAAAGCAGCAGGCCGAGGCTCGTTCGCTTTGATTTTGCGTGTCGCTGTCCGCAAACTGGTTTTGCGTTCCAGAGATATGCTGTGAGAGGTTTGACCGATGGATTCCATCACACGAATTAGATGTTTTTTGCAGGTGGTCGAAAGCGGTGGCTTTTCAGCAGCGGCGCGAGACATGGGGCGCTCCAAAGCCCTGATCTCCAAATATGTGAGTGAGCTGGAAGATGAGCTGGGCGTGCGCTTGCTCAATAGAACCACACGCCAAATTTCTCTGACACAGGTTGGGGAAGCCTACTTCCGCGAAGCAGGTGAGTTGTTGCAGCGCTTTGATGATCTGAAGGACGCTGTGCAGCAGGATCACCGGGAGGTGCGCGGCAGGTTGCGGTTGAGTGCGCCACGGTCTTTTTCTGAAGCGACGCTGGGCAGAGTGCTGGCTTCCTTCCTGCAGGAACATCCGCGGGTTGAGCTGGATATTGAGATGGAAGATCGCTTCGTTGACATTGTCGAGGAAGGGTATGACGTTGCTATCCGCGTGGCCGAACTTGAAGATTCCAGCCTGATTGCCCGCAAGATCCGTGATGTGCGTGTGGTGGTTTGTGCGTCTCCCGCTTACTGGGAAGCGCATGGGATGCCTGAGAAACCGGGTGATCTGGCCAACATGCCGTGCATCATTGATACCAACTATAAGCACAAGACCAACTGGATGTTCCTTGAGAACGGTGAGCGGTTTTCCGTTCCTGTCAAAGGCCCCATGCATGTGAACAGTGCGAAGACTGCCGTTGCTGCTGCTTTGGCTGGTCTGGGCGTTGTCCGGTTGCCGATCTTTTATGTGCTGGAAGAATTGATGTCAGGTCAGTTGATACCGGCATTAGAAGATTGCGAAGTGCCGGGGCCTGCAATGTATGCGGTTTACCCGCATCGCCGCCATCTTTCGGCGAAAGTGCGTGCGTTTGTTGACTACATGGTCAACTGGCATAAACAACTGGAGCAGCACGGTGACTGCCCCAAGATGCTTGATGGGCCTGTTCCTAAAGAGGGCTAAAGCAGCTTAGCCGCTTTAGCTTTTGTTCCTGCGTATCTTTATCCGAAATCCGGTGCCCACTTTTCGGCGATACACTCCAGATAGCCCTCAGACTTAAGCCGGGTTGTGGTGGTGCTGGAAGCGCTCTTCTGCCAACTCATCTGCGATGATGTTGGTTGGGCGTTTCTCTGCGTCTGCTCTCTCGAAGATCTGACTAAGCGTGTTGCCGATGGCCAACGTTTTCTGGCGGACGATTGTATCGGATGCGCCAGGCTCTCCCAATGCAACGGAGATCACGCCGCCTGCGTTGATGGCGTAGTCCGGTGCGTAGAGGATGCCACGCTTCATGAGAGCTGCGCCGTCTTCCGGGGTTTCCAGCTGGTTGTTTGCGGCGCCTGCGACGACAGCTGCTTTCAGCTGAGGAATGGTACCTGCGTTCAAGCCACCGCCCAGAGCACATGGAGCAAAGATATCCGCTTCTACGAGGTGTGCGTCATCTGGAGACACGCTGGAAGCGCCGAGTTCTTCAATTGCGCGCTGGACTGCCGGGTCGTAGATGTCTGAGACGATAAGGCGTGCACCTGCTTCATGGAGCTGGCGGGCAACGTCGTACCCAACATGACCGAGGCCTTTGAGGGATACGGTGAGGCCGGTGAGATCTTCAGAACCAAACTTGTGCTTGGCAGCGGCTTTGATGCCGACGAAGGTGCCGAGCGCGGTGTAAGGAGACGGGTCTCCGAAGCCGGTTGCCTCTGTACCGCGTGCAAACTGGGTCTGGCTGCCGATGATTTCCATATCGTCAGAGCTGATGCCCACATCTTCCGCGGTGATGTAGCTGCCGGAAAGGCGGTTGATGTGTCTGCCGAACGCTCTGAGAAGCTCAGGCGTCTTATCTGTACGCGGGTTCGCGATGATGACTGACTTTCCTCCTCCCAAAGCAAGGTCAGCCAACGCGTTTTTGTAGGTCATGCCTTTGGAAAGGCGGAGAACATCAGTCAGTGCTTCATTTGCGCTTGCATAGTTCCACATGCGGCAGCCGCCCAGACCAGGACCGCGATTGGTGTTGTGAACCGCGATAATTGCTTTCAGCCCTGTTTCGTTGTCTGTTGCAAATACGATTTGCTCGTGGCCAGCGAACTCTGGATGATCCAATGGGGTCATGTAGGTATCGATCGTTATTTTATTATGCAATGGCACGTTCATTCAGCCCTCCCAAACGAAATTGAACAAGAAGCGTTGCGGGGATATTGGTTTATTCTTAAAGCAATATCCGGTTTATTTCGTAGGTGATGAGCATCAAATTCGGAAGAATTATCCGAATGGTTCTAAATTGCGGGAAAATCGTATCTCAGGATCTTCAATAATTGGGTCTTGAATTTGCCGTTATTTTATTACACTTGTCGTGTCGGGTTCTCATATATTGTTAAGGCGCCATGTCTGATAAGCTTCTACGGTTTTTGACCGCATTTTGCATGCTGTTGGTATTTCTGTTGCCTTCTCAACAGGTTGCCGCTCATCCGCACATGTTTGTGCAAGCGCGTGCCGAACTGGTTTTCGATGATGACGGGTATTTGACTCATATTCGGCACAAGTGGCTGTTCGATGATCTGTACACGGCTTATGCGGTGCAGGGGCTGGATGCGAACCAGAATGGATTTTTCGAAAAAGACGAGTTGGCGGAACTGGCCAAGATCAATATTCAGGGTCTGGGCGAATACGGCTTCTTCACCTTTGGTGATGACAGTCAAACGGAGATCGACTTCTCCGAGCCGTTTGAACCTTCCATGAAAATGATCAAGGTAGCTTTTGACGATTACTGGCTGATCAGTGATGAAGACAAAGCGGCGATCGCTGAAGATATTGCCAGTGGGCGCAGTCAGCCAGATACCAGTCCTGTTTCGTTGGTCGAGCTGAGCTTTACGCTTCCTTTGAAAAAGAAGGTCAAAGCGGATAAGCCGATTACGCTCGATGTGTATGACCCGACCTACTACATCGATTTTAAATGGCCTAAGTCTGGTCTGGCTGTGACACTGAGCAATGCTCCAGGCAAATGTTCTGTTGAGCTGGTGCATCCGCCTGAACTGGATGGTCAGATTGCTGCACAGTTAGCGACTATTGGTGCCGACCAGAGAAACGTGCCTGAGGAGCTGCAGAGCTACACGCAGGCGCTGGTCAATCAGGTGATTGTATCCTGTGATGGCGCAGCTGTGGCTGCTGCCTCTGACGGCGGCAACACCAAGTTTATCTCCGAGGTCACCCCTGAACCGGCTGAAAGCGCGCCAGAGACGGCTGCGGACGCTGTTGCTGCGTTGGCGCAGGGCGGTGAGCCAATGGCTCTGTCGACTGCTTCTGAGCGTCTGAGCGCTGATGAGGCGGCTGCGGACGTGCGTGGTCCTGATATGAACATCTTCCAGCAGGGTATGGCGACCATCACACGGCTTCAGAATGAGTTCTATCTGAAGCTGACAAGCGCGCTCAGAAACTTCCGCAGCAATCCATCTGCTGGCTGGCTGCTGATGCTGATCAGCTTTGCGTATGGTGTGTTCCATGCAGCAGGACCGGGTCACGGTAAGGCGGTTATCTCCTCTTATGTGATTGCGGATGAGCAGACCCTGAAGAAAGGGATCGCTCTGTCCTTCGCTTCTGCCTTTGCGCAGGCTGTAACTGCGATTGCTCTGGTTGGCGGGGCAGGGGTGCTGTTGCATCTGACGAGCACGGCGATCAACTCAACAGCGCGCTGGTTTGAGCTGGGGTCTTATGTGCTGGTCTTCCTGCTTGGTCTCTACCTTGTCTGGCAGCGTGTTCTGAAGCCTTGGTTTGGCAAGAAGCCGGCTTCCAGTTGTGGGCACTCGCATGATCACGACCACAGCCATCACCACCATGAGCACGACCATGCGCACGAAGGTCAGGGAGAGGTTTGCTCCAGTTGCGGGCACGCGCATGCGCCGGATCCGAAACTGGTCCAAAACTCAACAATGACGCTGACCAGTATCTGGTCCATTATTCTGGCTGTTGGGCTACGTCCATGTACCGGAGCTCTGATCGTGCTGGCCTTTGCCTTCTCGCAAGGCATGATCTGGGCTGGTGTGGCTTCTACGCTCGTGATGGCTCTGGGAACGGGGATTACCGTTTCCATCTTGGCCAGCCTTGCGGTGCTTTCCCGTGATGTTGCTCTGCGCATCTGGGGGGCTGATAGTCAGGCTGGTACGGTCATCCTGCGTGGCTTTGAAGTGGTTGGTGCACTGACCATTCTGCTGATGGGAACGCTGATGCTGATTGCTGGTCTCAATGGTGGCGCAACGGCAGGTCTGTTCTAGAATAAGGCGATTTTTGGAAGAATCGCTCTCGAAATGTCCTTGAAAACTGGTTCGAGGCAATTTCGTAGCGAAGATTTCGAAGAAATTCGCGCTATCGTTAATGCGCGAAGGTGTGAATTTTTACACCTTCGCGGTCTACCCAAATCTCACTCTCCGATCCGCTGGTGTTTCTTAGCTGTCTTTGTTCCACAAAAAGAGGCTGAGTTGAGCCTGATTCCGTGGTTTTGACGTGTGGTGAAGAGTTTGGGTGGTTCAGTGTAGATTTTACGCATTCTAAAGATTAGTTTCATCTAAATTATTGTATTTTAAAGCATCTGCTGGCTGGCTTGCAAAAATGCCCAGAAAAACTGCAGGAAATTCACTGTTGAGAATTAGGTCAAGTCCACTGACTTATTAACATTGAAATAAAAGGCTATGAATTTCGAATTACGAGGTCGATTATTAGTCCTTTAGGGCGGGATTTCCTAAAAATGTTTCGATAGTTACGTTGCGGTTGGTTTCGGTTGAAAACGTATTGATGAGGTGCGCTCAGTTGATCCAAGAATAATTAATTTGTCCAATACGATGCAGATTTCCTTGTATTTTCACGTAGTTTTAGGGTTATAAGAAGCTGGTCATGTTGTCGCAGAGATCTCAGAGGACGAGTTTCGTTTCTGCGGAGGCATAAAGAGATTTGATTTAAGAAGCTCTTGGGAGGAGTTTTTATGGACCGCCGTAGTTTTCTGAAAAATGCTGGTTTGGCAGGCGCAACCGCTGGCGCAGCTACTCTTGCAGCTCCTGCGCTCGCATCTGGCAAGCGCGAACTGAAAATGGTCACCACCTGGCCAAAGAACTTCCCGGGTCTTGGTACCGGCGCACAGCGCATCGCTGACCGCATCACTGCTGCAAGTGAAGGTCAGCTGACTGTTAAGCTGTTTGCTGCTGGTGAACTCGTTCCTGCATTTGAGAGCTTCGATGCTGTTTCCAACGGTACAGCTGACATGTACCACGCTGCTGACTACTACTGGCTCGGCAAGCACAAAGCATTCGGCTTCTTCACCACAGTTCCAATGGGTATGACTGCAGCTGAGCTGGAAGCATGGATGCACTTCGGTGGCGGTCAGGAGCTCTGGGATGAGCTGGCTGGTCAGTTCAACGTTAAGTCCTTCCTGGCAGGTAACACCGGTCTTCAGGCTGGTGGCTGGTTCAACAAAGAGATCAACTCTCTTGAAGACCTCAAAGGCCTGAAAATGCGTATGCCTGGTCTGGGTGGTGAAGTTCTTCGCCGTCTTGGTGCATCTGCTGTTGCACTGCCTGGTTCCGAAATCTTCCCAGCACTGCAGTCTGGCGCGATCGACGCGACCGAGTGGGTTGGTGCATGGAACGACATGGCATTCGGCTTCTACAAAGTTGCTAAGTACTACTACACCAAAGGCTTCCATGAGCCAGGTGCTGGTCTGTCCTTCGGAATGAACAAAGGTGTTTGGGAAAGCTTCACACCTGGTCAGCAGGAGCTGATCCGTTCTGCATGTATGGCAGAGAACAACTACATGTTCGCTGAGTACAACCACAACAACGGTGCTGCTCTGGAAACTCTCCTGACAAAGCACAACGTTCAGGTTCGTGACTTCTCTGACGACGTGTTCGATGCAATCGGCCGTAAAGCTGAAGAAGTTGTTGCGGAAGTGGCTGAGACAGATGACATCTCCAAGCGCATCTACGAAAGCTACGTTAAGTCTCGTAAGGAAACCTCTGCATGGTCCAGCCTTGCTGAGCGTAACTACCTGACTGCTCGCGATCGTATCCTGGGCTAATTTTTCTTAATGCTGCACGAGCTCTCCGCAATCCTTGCGGGGAGCTTTTCTTTCAAAAATTCTATCCTGGCCTTTGGGGCCCAATAATAATCCTAGAGGCTTGGTTTAGACCAAGACGAAGAGGCGGGCATGCGCGCCCTAATGAACCTGATTACCTCAGTCAATGGCGGCATCGGCAAGACCTGCGCCTGGCTGTCTCTGGGCATTGTGCTTGTCCAGTTTACAGTGGTGGTGATGAGATACGTTTTTGGTATCGGCTCCATCTGGATGCAAGAATCCATCACCTACATGCACGGTTTCCTATTCATGTTGGCTGCTGCTTATACGCTTAGCGTTGATGGGCATGTGCGCGTTGATATCTTCTATCGAGATGCTCGCCCACGCATCAAAGCAGTGATTGATCTGATCGGTTCGGTCTTCTTCCTGCTGCCGATGTGTGCAGTGATTGTCTACTGGTCATGGGGTTATGTGGCCAGCTCGTGGGCAATCTGGGAAGGCTCTCAGGAAGCCTCCGGTATTCAGGGGCGTTATCTTCTGAAGAGTGCGATCATCGCCTTTGCCGTTCTCGTCTCCCTACAGGGTGTTGCCATTATTATTCGAAGTGTTCTTGCCCTTGGCGGTGACAAGAAGGCACTCGACTCATTCCGTCAGATTCAGGAGTAAACGGAGATGGATGGATTTCTTCATACTCTTGATATTTTGATGTTTGCGGTTGCCTGTATCTGTTTGCTTGCGGGCTTTCCTGTTGCATTTACGCTTGCTGGTGTTGCACTTATCTTCGCTCTGATCGCGTCGTTCTTTGGCGGTAGCGTGACACTTGGTGCGATCCCAAGCCGTATTTTCGGCACCATGTCCAACGAGACCCTGATTGCGGTTCCACTCTTCATCTTCATGGGTGTGATGCTGGAGCGCTCCAAGGTGGCTGAAGAGCTGCTGGAGACTATGGGTCGTCTGTTTGGTCGTATGCCGGGTGGTCTGGGCATCTCCGTGACAATCGTGGGTGCGTTGCTTGCAGCTTCTACCGGTATCGTGGGCGCGACTGTTGTGACCATGGGTCTGCTTTCCCTGCCGACAATGCTGCGTAACGGCTATAGCCCACGCATTGCGTGTGGTTCGATTGCGGCTTCCGGTACTCTGGGACAGATCATTCCACCATCTATCGTGCTTGTGTTCCTGGCTGATCAGCTGTCCAACGGCTATCAGATCGCACAGCGTGAGATGGGCAACTTTGCTCCAGAACCATTCTCTGTTGGTGATCTGTTCGCGGGTGCGCTTATTCCTGGCATGGTGTTGGTTGGTCTGTATCTCTGCTACCAGCTGTTTGTTGCGTTTACGCAGCCGCATAAGTCTCCACCAATGCGTGATGATGGAACTGACGGACCAACTCTCAGTCAGGTTCTTCATGCGCTTGTTCCGCCAATTGCGCTTATTATTGCGGTGCTTGGCTCAATTCTGGCTGGTATTGCAACCCCAACTGAAGCAGCTGCTGTGGGTGCTGTTGGTGCATTGTTGCTGGCTGGTTATCGCATGAACGAAGAGAAGCCTTGGCCGGTTTATCTGGCTGTGCTGTCTTTGATCGTGATGCTGGGTCTGACAAGCTTCATGGATCTGCGCGTTGCGCGTAACGAGATCCCAACTGGCGATATGGTTGGTATCTGGGTTGCGAACGCTGCCTGCGCGATTCTTGCTTATGGCCTGTTGGTCTCGCTTTACCGCGTGATGGCCAAGAAGGTTCTGGTTCCAGTGATGCAGTCCACCACACAGATTACCTGTATGGTGTTCGTGATCCTGATCGGTGCAACCTTCTTCTCCCTGATCTTCCGTGATCTGGGTGGTGAAGAGCTGGTGAAGGAAGCGCTGACCGGTCTGCCGGGTGGTGCGCTGGGCGCGATTATCGCCGTTATGCTGGTGATGTTTGTCCTCGGCTTCTTCCTGGACTTCCTGGAAATCGTGTTCGTTGTGGTTCCACTCGTTGCGCCAATTCTGCTGCAGCTTGAGATGCCTAACGGTGAACCGATGCACCCTGCATGGCTGGGTGTGATGATGGCTGTGAACCTGCAGACATCGTTCCTGACGCCGCCGTTCGGCTTTGCGCTCTTCTATCTGCGTGGTGTGGCTCCACCGTCCGTGAAGACCACGGATATCTACTTCGGTATCATCCCGTTTGTGCTCATCCAGATCCTGATGCTGGTGATCCTGTGGTACCTGCCAGAACTTGCAACCTGGCTGCCTAAAGTTATCTACGGCTGATAGTAGTAATAGATTAGTATATGTAAGGGGCGCGAGTATTCGCGCCCCTTTTTTGTTGCAGTGCGGATAACCAAAAGTAGTGATTCTTTTTTGACTTAGCCCAATGTTCTACAAAAAGGAATTGAAACTTAATCGAAAGTATTGGCTATTGATTTACCTAGTGTATTTCGCTTATGCGTGACCAATATATTGCATGTATACCTTAGTATAGATATTTTCTAATGTAACTCGTTGAAATATCACAGTTTTGCATTGCACAAGTGCCGCAGGTTGCAATGCGCAACGAATAAAACTAATTAAAAAAGTTTTCGTATCTTGCTAAGACTTAGCTCAGGGAGGAACTCGCAGGTGGAGGACTTGCGAGGCGGGGCTATTAGTCTTTCGTATTTCCTCAGAGTAAACAGGCAGACCAAAGGCACGAGAGAGTGGCCTTTGGCGAGAGGTGATTCAAAGATGCAGGTGCCTCCGTCAGCGGGTATGGATACATTTCCGCAGTTGCTTATTCGGAATGCGCGGGATTGGGGGGATCGCCCCGCGTATCGCGAGAAGGACCTCGGGATCTGGCAGAGCTGGACCTGGCTTGAAGTCCTTGAGGAAGTTCGCAAGCTCTCACTGGGGTTGAAAAGCCTTGGATGTAAAGAGGGCGACAAAGTTGCGGTGATTGGTTCAAACCGTCCGCACCTTTATTGGGTCTTTGCAGCAGTGCAGGCTCTGGGTGGTATTCCGATCCCGGTCTATGCTGACTCTGTGGCAGAAGAGATCGCTTACGTTCTTGGCCACGCAGAAGTTCGCTTTGCAGTTGCTGAGGATCAGGAGCAGGTTGATAAGCTGCTCGAAATGTCTGAGAAGCTGCCGCTGCTTGAGCATATCATTTACGAAGACCCTAAGGGCCTTCGCGATTATGATCACTCACGTCTTCATCGTTATCTGACTGTTCAGGAAGCTGGGCAGGCATTGCTCGACAATGATGAAAAGCTTGCTGATGACTGGTTTGAAGCAGTCAAAGCCGGGAAAAGCGAAGACGTTGCAGTGATCCTTTACACCTCTGGTACGACTGGACGTCCAAAAGGGGTGATGCTGACCTTCAACAATCTGGTTGTTGCTGTTCAGAATGCGAACAAGTTCGATAATCTGGATGAGAACGCTGACACGGTTGCGTACCTGCCGATGGCATGGGTTGGTGACCATGTGTTCTCCTATGCTCAGTGTCTTACCGCCGGGTATTGCGTAAATTGTCCGGAAGGCCCTGAGACGGTTTCAATCGACCGTAAGGAAATTGCTCCAACTTACATGTTTGCGCCACCGCGCGTGTTTGAAGGGATGCTGACGCACATCACTGTTCGCATGGAAGATGCGGGCAAGATGAAGAAGAAGCTGTTTGACTACTTCCTCGATTATGCGAACAAGGTTGGTGAGCGCATCCTGAACGGAGAAAAGGTTTCTCTGTTTGAGCGTATGAAGTATGCGATCGGTGAGTTCTGCGTTTATGGCCCGCTGAAGAACGAGATGGGCTTTTCTCGCGTTCGTGTGGCTTATACCGCGGGTGAAGCGATTGGTCCTGAGATCTTCAAGTTCTACCGCTCAATTGGCCTGAACCTGAAACAGCTTTACGGACAGACAGAATCTTCCGTGTTCATCACCTCTCAGCCTGATGGTCAGATTTACGCTGATACTGTTGGTGTTCCCATGCCGGATGTTGAGGTGAAGATCGCTGAGAGCGGTGAGGTTATGTACCGTTCGCCGGGTGCGTTCCTTGGTTATTACAAGAACGAGGATGCAACGAAGGATACCAAGACCGAGGATGGTTGGGTTCACACAGGTGATGCCGGCATGTTCCTTGAGAATGGTCACCTGAAGATCATTGACCGTGCGAAGGACGTGGGCAAGCTGAATGACGGCTCCATGTTTGCGCCGAAGTACATTGAGAACAAGCTGAAGTTCTTCCCGAACATCAAAGAGGCTGTGACCTTTGGAAATGAGCGTGACTACGTTTGTGCCTTCGTGAACATTGATCTTGTTGCCGTTGGTAACTGGGCGGAGCGTAACAACATTGCTTATGCGTCCTATCAGGAACTGGCTGCGCATCCTGATGTCTACAAGACGATCCAAAGTCACGTTGATCAGGTGAACAAGGATCTTTCCGAAGAGCCAATGATGGCCGGTGCTCAGATCAAACGCTTCCTGGTTCTGCATAAAGAGCTGGATCCGGATGATGGTGAACTGACGCGTACCCAAAAGGTTCGCCGTAACTTCGTTGCTGACCGTTATGCGCCGCTGATTGAAGCATTCTATGCCGGTGAGACCTCCAAACATGTGGTGACTGAAGTGACCTTCGAAGACGGTCGTCAGGGTTCGATCGAAGCCACCGTCGAGATCCGTGACATGGAAACTTATAATAGTAAGGCAATGTCCGCGATTGGGGAGGCGGCAGAATGACTGTAATGGATCCAACGCTCGAAGAGGTCAAAAGAAGGGCCGAGGAGCGCGAGGTTCTGCTGGATCTTGAGAACGTTTCTCTCTCCTTTGGCGGTGTTAAAGCAATCACGAATATCTCCTTCAACATCAAGAAGGGGGAAATCCGCGCGATCATTGGTCCTAACGGAGCTGGTAAGACGTCCATGCTCAACGTGATCAATGGTTTTTATCAGCCACAGGAAGGTGTGATCACCTTCAACGGCGAAAAGCGTAAGTCCATGAAACCGCACCTTGCGGTTAGTCAGGGCATCGCTCGAACTTTTCAGAACGTTGCTTTGTTTAAAGGCATGTCCACGCTGGATAACATCATGGCTGGTCGTGCAACGCGGATGAAGCAGAATATGTTCTGGCAGATGCTCTACTGGGGGCCTGCTCAGAGGGAAGAGATCGAGCACCGCAAGAAGGTCGAGGAGATCATCGACTTCCTTGAAATCCAGCATATCCGTCGCACTCCTGTGGGCACGCTTCCATACGGCTTGCAGAAGCGTGTTGAGCTTGCTCGTGCGTTGGCGATGGAGCCTGAACTGCTGCTGCTTGATGAGCCGATGGCAGGGATGAACCTGGAAGAGAAAGAGGACATGAGCCGTTTCATTCTGGATGTGAATGATCAGCTCGGCACCACGATTGCTCTGATTGAGCATGACATGGGTGTTGTTATGGACCTTTCCGATCGTGTTGTTGTTCTGGACTATGGCCGCAAGATTGCTGATGGCGTGCCAGATGAAGTGCAGAGCAACCAGGAAGTTATTGATGCCTATCTTGGCGTGTCACACTAGGGGGCTCTCGTGGAAACGCTTTACACTGTTTTAATCGACCCGTTTGTTCAGATGGTCGAAGTCCCGGACTTCTTTCTACAGGTGCTGTGGGAAGGCCTTGTTTCTGGCGTACTTTACTCTCTGATTGCACTTGGCTTTGTGCTTATCTTTAAGTCCTCGCGCATCTTCAACTTTGCGCAGGGCATCATGGTTGTGTTTGCGGCGCTGTCGCTTGTCGGCCTGCATACCTTCCTGGTTCCGTTCGTGGGTAACGAGTTTGTTGCTGCGGCAATCGCGATGCCGCTCACACTGGGCATCATGTATGCTTTGGCGATGGGCGTTGAGCGTATGGTGTTGCGTCCACTTGTTGGTCAGCCAGACATCATCCTGTTCATGGCAACCATTGGTATCACCATGTTCCTCATCGGCTTTGGTGAGTTCGTGTTCGGTGGTGAGAACAAGGTGATGATCACTGAAGCGCTTGGTATTCCTACCGGTGCTATCGAGTTTGAACCGTTTGGCGGCTTCCTGCTTTTGGAAGAGAAAGACGTGTTCGCGGTTGTCATGGCGATTGTGCTGGTTATCAGCCTGCTGGTGTTCCTGAACAAGTCTGCCATGGGTCGTGCGATCCGTGCGCTGGGTGATGATCACACAGCTGCTCTGTCCGTGGGTATTTCCCTGAGCACGATCTGGGTTCTGGTCTGGTTCATTGCCGGTGTGATTGCACTTGCGACTGGTATCGTCTGGGGGGCTCGTGCAGGCGTATCCTTCGCTCTGGAAGTGATCGCCTACAAAGCGCTGCCCGTGTTGATGCTTGGTGGGCTGGAGTCCGTCTCCGGTGCGATTATCGGCGGTATTGCCATCGGCCTTCTGGAAAAAGTCTTTGAAATCTATTGGGGTCAGCCTCTGTTTGGTGGCAACACCGAAACCTGGTTCGCCTTCATCTTTGCTTTGATTGTTCTGCTGTTCCGTCCTCAAGGGCTGTTCGGTGAGAAGATCATCGAGCGCGTGTAAGGGGACCTGGCATGTTTTACAGAACTTCTGGTCAGTTCAAGACGACTTACGAAAGCGATCAGGCGCTCTTCCCAATCAAGCAGGATATGATCCTGCTGGTTGTGATCCTTGCCACCATGTATGTGATCTTTCCGATGTTCGCATCGGAGTTCACCTACAAAGCTCTGCTGGTGCCGGTGCTGATTTACTCCCTTGCTTCGCTTGGGCTGAATATTCTGACGGGTTACGCGGGACAATTGTCTCTGGGTACTGCGGGCTTCATGGGTGTGGGTGCTTATGCTTGCTACAAGATCACTACGATCTTCCCTGAAATGAACATTGTGATTGCTCTGTTCCTTTCCGGCTTCTTCTCGGCAGCGGTTGGTGTGGCGTTTGGTTTGCCGTCGCTGCGTATTAAGGGCTTCTACCTTGCGATTGCGACGCTTGCTTCGCAGTTCTTCCTGGTGTGGCTCTTTGAGAAGTGGGCATGGCTTTACAACTACAACGCATCGGGTGCGATTGAAGTGCGCACCATGGACATCTTCGGTCTTGTTGTGACTGGTCCGAATGCGTCACCGATGGTTCAGTACTACTTCGTTCTTGGCATTGTCTCCGTCGTGACTTTTGCGATGATCAACCTGACACGTGGCCGTTATGGCCGTACGTGGAAGGCGGTTCGCGATATGGATATTGCTGCGGAACTGGTGGGCATCAACCTGATGCGTGCTAAGCTTTCTGCCTTTGCAGTGAGTTCTTATATCGTCGGTATTGCCGGTGCGCTGATGGTGTTCTTCTGGAAGGGTGCTGCTGAGCCGAACCTCTTTGACATTCCTATGAGTTTCCAGATCGTCTTTATCGCGATCATCGGTGGTCTTGGCAGTGTGATGGGTAACTTCCTGGGTGCGATCCTGATTGTGGCGCTGCCGGTTGTGCTGAACCTGTTGCCTGAAATTCTCGGAATTAGCATCGGGTCTGCCACCATGGAACACGTCAACGTAATGGTGGTTGGTTCTCTCATTATCATGTTCTTGATTGTCGAGCCTCACGGTCTTGCGCGGTTCTGGGCGCTTATTCGTGAAAAGCTCATCATTTGGCCATTCCCTCACTAATTAAGAACTGCGGGAGCAGCTGGGGAATAGAGGAAATGGTCCGCGGCGGGAGCCGCAAACGCGGAGGAAAATATGAAACACTTTACGAATTTCGGTAAGGCTGTTGCAGCTGGTGCCCTTGCAGTTGCTATGAGCACTGCTGCAATGGCAGCAGACGGCCTTAACTTTCCTAACCTGACATACCGTACTGGCCCATTTGCGGGCACTGGTACTCCGATCATGAACGGTCAGCGTGATTACATGCTCATGCTGAACGAGCGTGACGGTGGTATCGGCGGTGTGCCAATCGATTACATCGAGTGTGAAACCGGCTACAACACCAACAAAGGCGTTGAGTGCTACGAGAAGACAAAGGGAGATGCTCTCGTAACTCAGCCATGGTCAACCGGTATCACCCTGCAGGTTATGCCACGCACCAACGTTGACCGTATTCCAATTCTGGCACCGGGCTATGGTTTCTCGCCAATGTCAGACGGTAATACATTTGCTTGGGCGTTTAACCCACCAGTGTCTTACTGGGACGGCGCGTACATGATCCTCGACTACATTGCTGGTGGTGACATGTCTTCGCTGAAGGGTAAGAAGATTGTTCTTCTTCACCTTGACCACCCGTTTGGTAAAGAGCCAATTCCGCTTCTGGAAAAGCTTGCAGAAATGCATGACTTCAAACTAGTTCCGATCCCTGTTGGTCTGAAAGAAATGCAGAACCAGTCTGCTCAGTGGCTTCAGATCCGTCGTGAGCGTCCAGACAACGTCGTTATGTGGGGTTGGGGTGCTATGAACGCCGGTGCGATCACCGAAGCGGTTAAGACCCGTTACCCAATGGAAAACTTCATCGGTATCTGGTGGTCCGGCTCTGATGCTGACCTGCAGAACGTTGGCGCAAAAGCGAAGGGCTACAAGTCTGTAAGCTTCAACGCTCCAGGCAACTTCCCAGTGCTTGACGACATCCGTACGCACGTTGTTTCCAAAGGCAACTCAGAGATCAAATCTGAAGCTGACATGGACACCATCTTCTATCAGCGCGGTATCATCATCTCCATGATCCTGGCTGAAGCAGCAAAAACTGCTCAGGACCACTTTGGTGAGAAGAACATCAATGCTGAACAGCTGCGTTGGGGTCTTGAGAACCTGGACATCACTGAAGCTCGCCTTGAAGAGCTGGGTATGAAGGGCATGACTCCACCACTGAAGATGGCTTGTGACAACCACACTGGTCACTCTGGTGCATGGATGCTTGAGTGGAACGGCGAAGAGTTCGTACAGGCAAGTGACCTGCTGACTCCAAACCGTGAGCTGATCAAGCCGCTTGAGCTGGAAAAAGCTGCTGACTACGCGAAGAACAACGCTCCATGGCCAGGTCGTGGCGACCTCGCTTGTAACTAAGCATTGTTTGTTTTGGTCGGGCGCATTGGTGCCCGGCCAACTCTACCCAAGTCAAATAATCGGAATGTTCGCAGGCTAAGGCTGATCTCATGAACGCAATTGCAGAACAGACATCAAATTCCAAGGCACCAGCCGCTAACCTGCAGGTTGCCGAAGACATTTTGTCTATTAACAACATCGAAGTCATCTACGACCACGTGGTGCTGGTTCTCAAAGGGGTGTCTTTGACCGTGCCTAGAGGTGGTATTGTTGCTCTGCTGGGTGCGAACGGTGCCGGTAAGACAACAACCCTGAAAGCTATTTCCAACCTGCTGCAAGCAGAGCGTGGAGAAGTGACAAAGGGCAATATTGAATTTCAAGGAAAGCAGGTTCAGGCGCTCTCTCCGAACGAACTGGTGCGCCGCGGATGTATTCAGGTGATGGAAGGCCGTCGTTGTTTTGGCCACCTGTCCATTGAAGATAACCTGATGACCGGTGCTTACACCCGTACAGATGGCAATGCTGAGATCAAGCGCGATCTGGAAATGGTGTATGACTATTTTCCGCGTTTGCGTGAGCGCCGTGCGTCTCAGGCAGGGTACACCTCAGGTGGTGAGCAGCAGATGTGTGCGGTGGGCCGTGCCTTGATGAGCCGCCCTGACATGATCCTGCTGGATGAGCCAAGCATGGGTCTTGCACCGCAGCTGCAGGAAGAAATCTTCGAGATCGTGAAGAAGCTGAACAAGAACGAAGGTGTTTCGTTCCTGCTGGCTGAACAGAACACCAACGTTGCGCTGAAGTATGCGACCTACGGGTACATCATGGAAGCAGGCCGTATCGTGCTGGATGGTGACGCTGAATCTCTGCGTGAAAACGAAGACGTGAAAGAGTTCTATCTTGGTGTTGGCGGTGAGGGACGTAAGTCGTTCCGTGATGGCAAGCACTATAAGCGTCGTAAGCGCTGGTTGGCATAATCTGCGCCAATTGAGAGAATAACCCCAAAAAGATGGGGGTGAACTGTCACAGGAAGTCAATGTATCTGGTTTTGAATAATCTGCATGCTGCTTATTGCTGCAAAAGGTATTTTGGAGGACCACATGCATTTTCTTTCTAAGGTTATTGTCGGGGCTGCGCTTTTGGGCGTGGCCTCAGTTGTGCCGGCTTCCTCTCAAGTGAAACTGGATGGTTATTTCCTCGCTGAAGAAGCCTGTCCGGCGTTCAAGTCTTTCCGGAAGCAGACCAATCCAGGCAGCGTTCATGTGGAACGGATGCGGGCTTATGAGCTGCTTGGAAAGAACAAAGCGCAGGCTTCGCATTACTTTATCCGTATGAATGGCGTGAACCCGGCTGAGCGCTGGGTGGATGTTTCCTGCGGTCTTCATCTGGTTGAGGCTGAGGGCAGTGGGCAGACGGCTGGCAATGGTTCCGGTGGGTCGGCTGGATCAAAGGTGGTTCGCCCTGCGGTGAAGGGGCCATCGGCTGATGCGGAGTTTTTGCTGGCAGCAAGCTGGCAACCGGCGTTTTGCCAAACTCACCAAGAGATCCCCGAGTGTTCTTCTCAAGTGGAAGGACGGTTTGATGCGAGCCACTTTGCTTTACATGGTTTGTGGCCTCAGCCGCGTGGGAACTTCTGGTGCGGTGTGACACGTGCAGA
Organism: Pseudovibrio sp. FO-BEG1; assembly: GCF_000236645.1. Classification (NCBI taxonomy): domain Bacteria; kingdom Pseudomonadati; phylum Pseudomonadota; class Alphaproteobacteria; order Hyphomicrobiales; family Stappiaceae; genus Pseudovibrio; species Pseudovibrio sp. FO-BEG1. The sequence goes on along the minus strand of NC_016642.1, from coordinate 5,182,298 downwards.
AAAACGTCTTGCTGAAGAGCGCTCCACACGCGGGCAGCTGCCTCCTGTTGAGTTGGAAGACGCAACACGGGAAGAGCTGGACAAGGTGATGCCGGGCGCTCAATCCCATCTGGATCGTTATGAGTGGGTGAAGCACGGTACTTGTTACAGTGACAGCGCTGAAGAGTATTACGCGGAATCTCTTGATCTTATGGAGCAATTGAACGGCTCAGCTGTCCGTGATCTGTTTGCTTCCAATATTGGTGAGGTTCTGACGACTGCGCAGGTTCGTGCGGCGTTTGATGAGTCTTTTGGGGCCGGTGCGGGGAACCGCGTTGAGGTGCGTTGTAAGGGTGGTTTGATCACTGAGCTCTTTATCAATCTGAAGGGCCAGATTGAGCCGGATACCCCGATGAGTGAGTTACTGCTGGCGCCCAAGCCAGTGCAATCTGATTGTCAGGGCCGGGTTGATCCTGTCGGATTCAACTGAGGCCTCTATTTGTATGATTTGTAGGAGGCATTGCCTTCTGCCCAAGAGACGTTTGAGGCCATGGGAGGGCTTCTATGGGAAACGAATATTTTGATGAGTTGGAAATCCGTTCGCCAGAGGAGCGTGAAGCTGATCTGATGGCGCGTCTGCCGGGCCAGATCGCTATGGCGAAGGCTGAAGCTTCTGGTTGGGCAAAGCATCTGGCTGATATCGATCCAGCCGAGATCAAAAGCCGGGAAGCTCTGGCCAAGTTGCCTGTGTTGCGGAAGTCAGACCTGCTTGCAGCACAAGCAGAAGAGCCTCCGCTGGGTGGTTTTGCTGCAGGTGATTTCTCTACCTACAAACGTATCTTCATGTCTCCAGGCCCAATCTGGGAGCCGCAGGGGCCTGAAGCTGATCCTTGGAAGTCTGCGCGTGCATTCCATGCGACGGGTATTCGTCCGGGTGACATCGTGCACAACGCGCTGTCCTATCACATGACACCGGGTGGTTTCATTCTGGATCAAGGCGCGCGCGCTTATGGCTGTGTGGTCTTCCCAGCAGGTATTGGCAACACAGACATGCAGGTTTTTGCGATCTCCAGCCTACGTCCGACGGCTTATGCCGGTACGCCGGATTATCTGAAGGTCATTCTGGATCGTGCTGCTGAGATGGGGGCTGATGTCAGCTCCATCACCCGCGGTCTTGTTTCCGGTGGAGCGCTCTATCCGAGCTTGCGTGAGGAATACGCCAATCGCGGTGTGAAGGTTCTGCAGGCCTATGCAACAGCTGATCTGGGTATCGTGGCTTACGAGAGTGAAGCCATGGAAGGTATGATTGCCAACGAAGATTTCATCATCGAAATCGTTCGTCCAGGGACTGGTGAGCCTGTTGCTCCGGGTGAGGTTGGCGAGTTGGTGGTGACCACATTCTCACCGACCTATCCGCTCATTCGCTTTGCTACAGGTGACCTTTCTGCTGTGATGCCGGGTATCTCACCTTGTGGCCGTACCAACATGCGCCTGAAGGGCTGGATGGGCCGTGCTGACCAGCGCACCAAGGTGAAGGGCATGTTTGTTGACCCTGCCCAGATCGAACGTCTGCGCAAACAGGCGGGTGATGATATTGGTCGTGCTCGCCTTTCCGTTGTTCGTCAGGGTGAGCAGGATCACATGATCCTGAAGGTGGAGACAGAAGCGGCAAGCGATGACTTTATCGCTGCGCTGAAGAAGTCCCTGAAAGAACACACTGGCCTGAATGGTGATGTGGAACTGGTGGCGCCAGACACACTGCCGAACGATGGTAAGGTGATCTCTGATGAGCGTGAAGTGACCGCATAAACGCCGTTGGACCTAATCGATTTTTGAGGTGCCAGCCTGCACATGTAGGCTGGCATTTTTCTATTCTGGGTAGTTTCACCGTATTATTCAGAAAATCGGAGGGTTTGACCTTGGCGCGGGCAGCGGGAAACTCTATTTAGCAAAGGGATTGGATCTGATGCGCATAGGGGTCTCATGAACCAGAGCACAAGCGGCAACGCCACAACGCCGGGAAATCACCCTCCGGTCTCATTCGGGAAAGTGGGTGTTCTTCTCGTAAATCTCGGGACACCTGACGGGACCGATTATTGGTCCATGCGCCGCTATCTGGCGGAGTTTCTCTCAGACCGACGGGTTATCGAATGGTCACGCTTCCTGTGGCTGCCAATTCTCCACGGTATCGTGTTGAGTAAGCGCCCGCAGAAGTCCGGTGCAGCTTACAAAGAGATCTGGAACAACGAGCTTGATGAGAGCCCGCTGCGTACCATCACACGAAGCCAGTCAGACAAGCTGACTGAGGTTCTTGCTGATCTGGGTGAGAACGTGGTTGTTGACTGGGCGATGCGTTATGGCAATCCATCCATCGCGAGCCGTCTTGATGCGCTGAAGGCAAAAGGGTGCGATCGTATCCTCGTCTTCCCACTGTATCCGCAGTACTCGGCCTCTACGACAGCGACTGTGAATGATGAAGTGTTCCGCGCCTTGTTGAAGATGCGCTGGCAGCCGACCATTCGCATTGTGCCGCCGTATCATGATGATGAGACCTACATCGACTCACTGGCGACTTCGATCAAGAACAAGCTGAGTGAGCTGGATGAAGAGCCGGAAGTGGTTCTGGCGTCCTTCCACGGTATTCCGCAGAGCTATTTCGATAAGGGCGATCCTTATCACTGCCATTGTCAGAAAACGACCCGCCTGATGCGTGAAAAGCTGGGTTGGGATGACAAGAAGCTACAGATCACGTTCCAGTCCCGTTTCGGTCCAGAAGAGTGGCTGCAGCCTTATACTGATAAGACTGTCGAGAAGCTGGCAAAAGAAGGTGTGAAGCGGATTGCCGTTTTGAATCCGGGCTTTGTGGCGGACTGTCTTGAGACGCTGGAAGAGATCGCAGGTGAAGCCGCGGAGATCTTTGAGGAGCATGGCGGGGAGCAGTTTACGCATATCCCATGCCTCAACGATGCACCGGAAGGTATGTCTGTGCTGGAGAACGTGGTGCGCCGCGAGCTTCAGGGCTGGATCTAGAAATTTAAGTTTTAGTTTACTATGTGAAGAAGAGCACTCGTTTCTTTTGGGAAGCGGTGCTCTTTGGCATTTATTTGAGCAGTTTTCTCTGGTCTTAATGGGACAAAGCTAGGATAGTTTAGGCAAATTACTCCAAAGGACTAATAGATATGGATATTTTGACAGGTAGTTCGATTACCGTCCTCATACTGGTCGCTGTGATCATTTTTGTTGTATTTGCTGGCGCGAAAATGGTCCCTCAGGGTTACAACTACACCGTTGAGCGCTTTGGTAAGTACCGGAAAACATTGCATCCGGGGCTGAACATCATCATCCCGTTTATTGATCAGGTCGGTCACCGGGTGAACATGATGGAGCAGGTGCTTGAAGTTCCGGCTCAGGAAGTCATCACCAAAGACAACGCTACTGTTACTGGCAACGGTGTGGCCTTCTATCAGGTCCTGAACGCGTCTCAGGCCTCCTATGAAGTGCAGGGTCTTCAGAACGCTATCTTGAACCTGACCATGACCAATATTCGTAGCGTCATGGGTTCCATGGTGCTCGATGAGTTGCTTTCTAATCGTGATGAGATCAACTCCCGATTGCTTCGCGTGGTTGATGCGGCCTGTGAGCCTTGGGGCGTGAAAATCACTCGTATTGAAATCAAAGACATCAATCCACCGGATGATCTGGTCGATGCGATGGCACGTCAGATGAAAGCGGAACGTGAGAAGCGCGCGGCTATTCTGGAAGCTGAAGGTGACCGTCAGTCTGAAATTGCGAAGGCAGAAGGTGTCAAGCAGTCCCTGATTCTGGAAGCGGAAGGTCGTAAAGAAGCTGCATTTAGAGATGCTGAAGCACGTGAGCGTATGGCGGCGGCTGAAGCAAAAGCGACCGAGGTTGTTTCCAAGGCGATTGCTGAAGGTGATATGGGTGCGATCAACTACTTTGTTGCCAACAAGTATGTTGAAGCGTTTGGTGAGCTTGCTAAATCTCCAAACCAGAAAACACTCATTCTGCCAATGGAAGCGACTGGCATGATTGGCAGCCTTGCTGGCATTGCTGAGATTGGTAAGGAAGCGCTGAAAGAGTCGCAGCAGCGCAGCTCCAGCCGTATCCCAAATACAGGTAGTTCAGAGGGATAATCATCATGCTTATTGAGCTGTTCCAAAACAGTATTGAACCCTGGGTCTGGTTTGCGTCCGGGCTGGTTCTTATAGGGCTGGAGTTGGCTGTGCCGGGCTCTTTCTTGATCTGGTTTGGGGCAGCGGCTCTCGTTGTTGGAGCTGTTGTCGCGTACTTTGATATCGACTGGCGCTGGCAGCTGGTGCTGTGGGGTGTGCTTTCCCTCGGCTTCCTTCTCGTTGGACGACGTCTGACCTCGAGAAACAACGATGGCGAGGGAGATCCTTATCTCAATAAGAGAGGTAGCCGGTATCAGGGGCGTGTGTTCGTGTTGAAGAAGGCACTGGCCCACGGCAAGGGTACGCTTGAAATTGGCGATTCTGTTTGGCGTGTGAACGGTCCGGATCTACCAGCAGGTGCGCATGTGAAGGTTGTTGGCCAGGAAGGCACAACACTGATCGTGGAAGCTGCACCTGAAAGTGATGCAGCCTGATCCTTACTGATATGGATTGAAGTCTGGTGGCAGCGGAGGTTCTTCTGCCATCAGCAAAATAGAGATGCGGCGGTTCGCTGCAAGATACGGGTCATTCGGGAAGAGAGGCTCCGTATCAGCTTTTCCCACCACAGAATGAATATTGTTGGACGGCAGGCCGTATTCGGAAAGAATCTGGCGGGCGGTGTTGGCACGATCTGCAGAAAGCTCCCAACCGGTTTCACTCGGCGAGGTGATCAGCTGCCCCGTGGTGGTATGGCCTGTGATGCGAACGCGGTTTGGCAGTTTGGCCAGAACCGGTGCCATCTTGGCCAGCAGGCGGCGGGTGATCTCATAGGGATACTTGGACCCCTCCGGATACATGGAGCGACCTTCCTGATCGACAATCAGGATGTTGAGACCTTCGTCAGTCTCTTCAAGGATGATGTTGTTTGAGATCTCGGTGATCTCTGGCATTTCCTGAAATGCCTGGCGCAGGGAAACCGCAGCCGTTGCAAACTGACGTGGCTTTTCGATATCAGCTTTCTTGGTGGTGTGGGTGTTTGCTTCCGGGCCTTGCTTGCGTTTTTCAGGGTGGCTTTCGGTTGCAAAGTCGGCGTCGGTGATCTGCTTTTCGTAGGTGATGTCTTTCATGAAGTCGCGCAGCGGCACGCCTTCAATTTCCAGAACGCCAGCGCGTTTCGTCACCTGTTTGATACCGAATGCATCTTTGATGGAACCAGCAACAACCTGAAGCTTCTGTTTGTCCTGCACTGAGAACGAGATGATCAGAACGAAGAAACACACGAGCAGGGACATCAAGTCCGCAAAGGTCACCATCCATCCCGGAGCGCCTGCGGGTGCTTGTTTTTTTCTGCCTGCCATGGTGTTTCCCCCTTACCGGAGTGCTTATGCCGCTGCTTCGATCATGTCGCTGCGACCCTTTTCAGGGATGTAAGCCAGCAGCATTTCGCGGATGAGGGATGGGCTCTTGCTCTCACGGATCTGGAGCACGCCATCAATCACGAGGGTCTGATTGAGCTCTTCCTGCTCAAACTTGGAATCAAGTTTGTCAGCAACTGGAATACACACCACGTTTGCGATGAGAGAGCCGTAAAGCGTCGTCAGAAGTGCAATCGCCATGGACGGGCCGATGGTCGATGGATCATCCATGGTCGCAAGCATCTGCACAAGACCGACAAGCGTTCCGATCATGCCGAAGGCCGGGGCGGAATCACCGAGTGCACGATACACGCGCGCGCCTTCGTTCAGGCGGGTCAGGTAGAGGTCGCGTTCCTTTTCCATGGAATCGCGAATGAGGTTGTAGTCGTAGCCATCAGCTACATACTGCATGCCTTTTGCGAGGGTTGGCTCTTCAATCTCAACGTTTTCGAGACCGAGCGGGCCTTCCTTACGAGCGGTTTCTGCGAGATGAGCGATGTTTTCAACCAGCTCGCGTGGCTCGATTTTCTTATGGGTGAAGGCGAGTTTTGCGCCCATACCAAAGGCACTCAGCAATCCATTTAAGGGAAACCTGACAAGCGTGGCTGCAAGTCCGCCACCGACAACGATCAGAATGGAAGGAAGGTCAACGAACTGGCTGAAGCTTCCGCCCAGAAAAATAGCTATCAGCACGGTTACACAAGCAGCAATAACGCCGATGATCGTGGCTAGATCCATTTAGCTTACCCGAATGCACGCCTTTGATGAGGCAATTTAACTAGTAATAATTTGGGGTATTATGGCTAACCAAATCCTAATAAATGGGAAAAATCCGTTTGGGCAGAATAACGGATGTATTTTGGTGAGGGACGTCGGGAATCAAAAATGCCCGCAGATGAGGTCATCCCGGGCATTTGTCCGTTTTATTTGTGCGAGCGTTTAGGCTGCGCCGATCTTCAGAAGATCCAGTGTACGGATGATTCCAACCGGCTTGCCATCTTCCACGATGAACAGTGAGCTGATTTTCAGAGAGTTCATCATCTCAAGAGCGGAAGGTGCCAGCAGAGTTTCCTCGATGGTCTTCGGATTATGGGTCATCACCTCTTCGACGGCCTTTTCGAGGAAGTCCGGGCTGATGTGGCGGCGCAAATCACCATCGGTGATGATGCCGATTAGCTTGCCAGTAGTATCTGTAACCCCAAGAACACCAAAGCCCTTTTGTGTCATCAGGACGAGAGCTTCTTTCATAAGCATGCCAGACTGGGCTACAGGCAAATGATCGCCGGTATGCATGATGTCTTTTACATGCATCAAGCTAGCACCAAGTTTGCCACCCGGGTGATAGACCTTAAAGTCTTGAGCCGTGAAGCCTTTTGCTTCCAGAAGAGCGATTGCTAATGCGTCACCTAATGCCAGCTGAATCAAGGTGCTGGAAGTTGGTGCCAGGCCGTGTGGGCAGGCTTCCGGAACTTGTGGCAGGGTCAGGCAGATGTCAGAGGAAGATCCAAGCGCGCTGGATGCGTTGCGTGTTAGTGCAATCAGGGGCACCTTAAAGCGGCGCGTAAAGCCCAAAAGGCTTGCAAGCTCTTGAGTCTCGCCAGACCAGGATAATGCAATCACAACATCGTCTTCGGTGATCATGCCCAGATCACCGTGGCTAGCTTCGCTTGCGTGTACGAAGAAGGCTGGCGTGCCGGTGGATGCGAGTGTTGCTGCCAGTTTTGTGCCAATGATGCCGCTCTTGCCGATGCCGGACACAATAACGCGGCCTTTGGAATGAGCGATGGTTTCTACCGCTTTGGTGAAGGGTTCTGCCAAACCGTTCGCTAGGCTCGCCTGAAGCGCGTCAAGCGCTGCAACTTCAGTTTCGATTGTCCGTGTCGCAGACTGGATCCACTCTTCTGCCGGGCGCAGTGGACGGTCTTCATGCGTTAGAAAAGATGGCATATGCATTGGGCATTACTTCTTAGCTTGGCTCTGATGAGCACTATGACGCTTTTGCAGCAAGATTCCTGCACTAGATAAGAGTGCATTGTGAACACTCTGGGGCAAGACTTGGTTTACCCTCTAGCAAATTTAAATTGAGAAAACAATCAAGGGTAGAGCGTCCCGTAGCAAGGAAACGTTAACCATGTTCGGCGAGTGTGGGGCTGGTTGAATTTCCTTCATTAGAAGGTGGATTGCTGGAATATTTTATGCGGTTGCGCCCTGAGGTTTTGAGAGCTCTTCGAGCCAGGTCTTATCTGACCTGTGTTTTGATGCTGGGCGCTTTTTCTCTCCAAGATGCTGCTGCTCAAACCAGCAATTTTGAGTTCCGCGAAAGCCTATCCTTTGAAGATGATCCGAGTTCTGGTTTTGAGCTCTCTTCTGAAACTGATGCCCAACCGTTTGAGCAGGAAGTTGAAGAAGGGCTTCAACGGCCAGGTGCGCGCCCTCCTGTGCCGACCATTGGGCAGCAGTTGACCGGAACAAGCCGGAGCAGTCGGGCGCCAAAGTTTTCTGAAAGAGTGGAAGCTGTTTCGCGTTTGTCACGTCCTGTCGGTGGGGGCGGGGTTGATGATGAAGGGGTCTTTGATGGAGAAACCGTTCAGGATCGGCCTGTTGGCATCCAACTGGGTTCTTTACGCTTAACGCCTTCCTTTGATGCTGGTTTGGGTTGGACCGACAATGCCGAGCAGGCAAATGGCGGTACGCCTGACGGGTTCTATGAGGTTGATGCTGCTGTTGGTGTGGTTTCTGATTGGGAGCGCCATGAGCTTGGTTTGGAACTGCGCGGCAGCCTGCGGGCTTTCTTCAATGAACCTGACAACAACCAGCCTGTCGTCACCGGACGAGGCAATGTTCGGCTGGACCTGGGAGATCTGACAGTCGCTGATGTTGAGGGGGTTTACTCCTTCTCTCGCGAAGAGCGGTCTTCTGCTGAAAACGAAGCGACAACCGGGCGAACCAATTCTGTTCAGGAAATCGGCGGGCGGTTTTCCTTAAACCGGCAGGTTTCTGTTGTGCAGTTGCGTGGAGGCATTGGCGTTGACCGGACGGTTTATGGCGGGCAGATGAGCAGCTCGCAGCCACGCGATAACACGGTGTTTGATGCAACACTCCGCACTTCGTTTGATAATGGCGCGACTTTTGAACCGTATCTGGAAGGTGGCTTTCTGGTTCGGAAATACGATGAAGATTGCAGTGGTGATCCATCCTGCTTTGACAGGACTTCGCGTGGATACTTTGCCAAGGTCGGTATGAGTATTGACCGCGGGCCGAAGCTGCGTGGCGAGTTTGGTGTTGGGTATCGGGCCGAGTATCTGGATGATGATCGTCTGGATGCACTGCAGGGCTTCATTTTTGATGGAGCCTTTGTATGGTCCCCGACACGCCGTGATACCGTGACTGTCAGCGGCGCGACCAGCTTTGCTGGCACGAATATCAGCGGGGCATCGGGTTCCATCCTCTATGCGGGGGATGTGCGGTATGCGCATCAGTTCACGCAGGATCTGGTTGGAGATGTTCAGCTTGGCTACACCTACAGAACGTATCAAGGGGTGGATATTGTTGAGCAGGAAGGAACCGGGTCATTCGGTTTAGTGTGGGCGTTCTCCAAGGATGCGGCGCTGCTTTCCCGCTATACATTCCGCGCGTTTGAGAGTTCCACTGCTGGTAGCAATTACACCAGCAGCCTCATAGAAGCGGGCCTTCGGATGAGACGCTGATTTTATGCGTTATTTAGAGTGCGTTAATTTTTGGCGGACGCATCTAGTAAGAATTGACAAGCTTAAAAAGGGGTTTTGATTAAAAACGGCCTTTTTTTTACCATGGTTGACAGTCATGGCAGTAATGCCTCCGAGGGCTAAGCAAAAAGACTGCGCGGCATGCGCTCAATAAACTCCCAATCGGGTGACTGGAGAAAGCTTCATGCGATTTTCTTCTTTGCCAGCTGTCCTGTGCGCTGGGTTTCTACTTTTCAGTAGCTCCTACGGCTTTGCTCAAGGGAGTGATTTTCAAAAATGGATTGCAGGCTTCAAGCGGACTGTGGTTGCGCAGGGCGTGAGCCCTCAGCTCTATGATCGTGTGTTTAAGGGCATGACCCCTGATCCGCGGATCAAGAAGAGTGCTGAGAACCAGCCTGAGTTTACCCGTGCAATCTGGCAGTATCTGGATAGCGCGGTCTCGCAGGATCGGGTGCTGCATGGCCGCCGTATGGTTGATGAGTGGGCTGGCTGGCTGGACAAGATCGAGAGCAAGTACGGCGTGAACCGCCATGTGGTGCTGGCGATCTGGGGCATGGAGAGCTCTTACGGGCGTATTCTCGACAACAAAGCGATCGTTCGGTCTACGCCGCGGGCATTGGCGACACTGGCCTACAATGGTGGGCGCCGTGGAAAGTATGCACGCAAGCAGTTGGTTGCGGCGCTGAAGATTTTGCAGAACGGCGATGTTTCTCCGCAGCAGATGCAGGGCTCCTGGGCTGGTGCGATGGGGCATACGCAGTTTATCCCGACCACTTACCAAGCCTATGCGGTTGATATTACTGGTGATGGTAAGCGCGATATCTGGAACAGTATTCCTGATGCGTTGGCATCGACAGCGGCTTATCTCAACAAGATGGGCTGGCAGTCAGGTCAGACCTGGGGCTATGAAGTCACCTTGCCGAAGAACTTCAATTATCGCCTGAGCAACCAGCGCAAGCAGCAGTCGCTTGCCAGCTGGAGCAAGCTGGGTGTGAAGCGGGCGAGTGGTTCGGACTTCCCTCGTGGTGGAGACATGGCACGGCTTTATACGCCTGCTGGGGCAAATGGCCCTGCGTTTCTGCTGCTCAAGAATTTTTACGTGATCAAGCGCTACAACAACTCCAATGCCTACGCGCTTGGTGTTGGGCACCTTTCTGATCGTTTGCTGGGACTTTCCGGTTTTGTTGCGGAATGGCCGCGTGGGGATCGCCCCCTGACATTCAGTGAGAAGAAAGCACTACAGAAGCGCCTGAGTGAAATGGGTTATAAGCCGGGTGCTGTTGACGGTAAGATTGGCCAGAGGACTCGTCAGGCGATTCAGGCTTATCAAAAAGCGTCAGGACTTGTTCCAGATGGTCACGATTCAATAAAGCTTCTTAATAGGTTGCAAGGTAGAACATAATCGGGTTTCCTAATTGCAGGAAACCAATGGTGGTGGTTGGTTCCTGCTGGAGACTCGCGGATATGCAACGATCCTTTTTGTCACTTGTGTTTGTAGCGCTGGTAAGCCTTTGCTTTGTCAGCGTTTCTGTTGTGCCTGTAGACGTTGCAGCTCAGATGCGCAGCAACAGTGCAAACGCGCCTAAGAAGGGCAACAAGTCGTTTTTCGGCTGGTTGTTCGGTGGGAGTAATAAGCGGATTGAGCAGGCGAACCCCTCCAAGAAGAAGCGCCGCAGAAGCAGTACCCGTAAAAATCGTAGTGGTGGCGTTGCTGTCGTGAACGCGCCGAAGATCGTCGAGAAAGAGAAAAGCAAGGACGCAAAAGTCCTGCTGGTTGTTGGTGACGATCTGGCGATGGGGCTGGCGGACGGTCTGAAGGCGGTTTATGCCGAGACACCCTCTATCAAAGTGAAGAAGCTGGTTTATCCTCAAACAGGGCTTGTGGCGGTCAAAAAGCCGGATTGGCCGGAAGATGTGGCTGCTTCGCTGAAGAATGAGGATGTTGGCCTCGTTGTTGTTGCCCTTGGTGCACGTGACAATCGGAATATCAGCGTTGTCGAGCAAGGGGTGATTGATGGTCAGCCCGCGACTTATGCCGAGGAACTGCAGTTTCAGGGTGAGGAGTGGAAGAAGGAATATCGCTTCCGGACCGCGTCTCTGGTTGCGGCTATTCGCAATGAGCAGTTGCCGCTGATCTGGGTTGGCCTTGCGCCTGCCGAGGAATACCTGACGAGTGCGAACTTCAGTTATCTGAATGACTTGTTCAAAGAGCAAGTGGAGCCGGCAGGTGGTATCTTCGTTGATATCTGGGCCGCTTTTCAGGATGACAATGGCGAGTACACCACACATGGCCCGGATGTGACCGGTAAGAGCAGGCGTTTGCGCTCGAAAGACGGTGTGTACTTCACATGGGCTGGATACCGGAAAGTGGCCTACTTTGTTGAGCGTGAGATTGCGCGCATCTTTGGTAGTGCGACGGCCTTCATCTTTGAAGGTGTGAAAGATGATCCTAACTTCATTGTTCTGACAGGTCGTTTAACCTCTCCTGAAACCAAGCTGATCGGGCCGGATGACAAGGGCGGTAAAGCAGCGGCAGGGAGTGATCTGTTCAAGCTGACTGTATCTGGTGAAGCTCTGCCAGAAGTTTCCGGCCGGGCTGATGATACGCGCTGGACCGGATTTTAATATCTGAAGTATTTTTTAGCGTGTAAGCGGTGAATATTAGCAGTCACTCAAGAAGATCTGTAAAAAATTAAATTTTATCGCTGTTTTTTCGAAAATACATGCAATTCACACCCTGCTGGTAGTGTTCTGTTTACATACATGGGTAACATTACTCACATTCAACTTATGGGTGAAGTGGGGCTTTTGATGGTTACCCAACCGCATGTTTTTAAGTTGTCGATGGTGGCGAAGTTTGTGCTGGTCGTGTTTATGGCCATGACAATCATGTCGCTCGGCACGCTATTTTCCTTCGTTACGATTTATAACGCGCTGACGTCTGCGTTGGGGGACGAGACGTTGAGATCTCAGCTTATGTCTGATCATGGGCAGAGTGCGCTGGAAACGCTGCTTGTCGACAATCTGATGTTCATCGTGATGGTCTGTGCGCCTGTTGGTGCGCTGTTCTTTGTTGTTGCGGTTGTGATTGCGCGGGGGATGCGAACGAATATGGCTGCGCTGCAAGGCGGGCTGGATGCGTTGGCAGATGGCGCTCTGGATACAGAGATCAAAGGCACAGAACGGGGTGATGAAATCGGCGCAATTGCGCGCTCCATTGCTCAGTTCCGGGTTGCGCTGAAAAAGAAAGCTGAGGCGGATGCTGCTGCGAAGATGCAGCAGGAGCTGGAACTTGCGGATGCGCGCAAGGAAGCTTTGGCAAGCGTTGCGCGTGAGTTTGAAGCCTCTGTTGGTCATGTGGTTCATGATTTGCTGGATATCAGTCAGGCTGTTGAGACGCGCTCCAGAGAGTTAGATGCGAGTGTTCAGGGGGCTCATAGCGCCATGGCTTCGTCCAGCGACGTGGCGCAGACCACGCAGACCTCGGTTGAAGTGCTGGTGGAAGCTGCAGAAGGCGTTTCGCACTCCTCCGGTATGATTGGTGACAACACCACTCAGGCTGCTCAGTTTGCGCAGGATGCTGCGGAGCATGCACACAAGACCAACGAGATTGTGGGACGCCTTGCGGAGAGCGGTAAAGCGATTGGCGAAGTGATTGAGTTGATCGACCAGATTGCCAATCAGACCAACCTTCTGGCTCTTAACGCGACCATTGAAGCGGCGCGGGCAGGGGAGGCTGGCCGTGGTTTTGCCGTCGTGGCAAGTGAGGTGAAGAACCTTGCGGGACAGACTTCGAAAGCAACCGAAGAGATTTCAACTCAGGTTGAATCAGTGCAGAAGGTGGCTGAGCAGGCGGTGACGGCTATTCGCTCCATTGGAGAGACCATTGAGCGGATCAACTCCCTCTCGACTGGCATCAATGAGGCGGTGAGTGAGCAGAGGCAGGCAACGGATGATATCTCCCGCAACCTGAACAGTGCCCACCAGAATGTTTCTCAGGTCGCCTCAAACATGCAGGATCTGGACAGCGAGTTCCAGGGCACCAAAGATGCCTCGAACGATCTGCATCAAGCCGCTGGCAAACTCGGCCTTCTCTCCGAAAACCTACGCTCCGAAGTTGCCAGCTTCCTTGAAAACGTGAAGGCTGCTTAAAACTCTTTGAGCAGCCTTTGGGAGATGTGAGGGAGCGATGCGTGTTGTGCTGAAGAGGGGGGAGCGGATGGTTCCGGCTCTCGTGGCGATGCAGAGATCTTGAAAGGCATGTAATAGCTGCTTTTTGACGCTTAAGCCTAACATCTGACTTCGCCTAGTTCCGTCATGGGGGATGCTGCTTGCATAAAGGATATTCTGAGGGCCTTATCGGGTCACTCTATATGTGATCTGCTGACATTGAAGCGATACGAGGTCTCAAATTATAGGTAGATTGTGATCTCCACCTACCAGATGGCGACGGAGGTATATTTGGGAAATGGTGAGACGTAATCAGCAATGTCCGTGTGGTAGTGGAAAACGATACAAGCATTGTCATGGCAACTTAGCTGATCTTTCCAGCAACCCAAATTTTGTGAACTATATTCAGCGAAGACGCCGGGAAGTTGAAGCGGATAATGTACAGCGTCAAAACCAGCAAGGCTTAGGTCGGCCGATCATCGCGGTGCAACATAAAGACCACCAAATTGTTGCAGTCAAAAATGAGTTACATTTTTCGAAGAGTTGGAAGACATTTCCAGATTTTTTATCCGACTACATAAAGAAAACTATTGGGTCGGAATGGGGAAATGCAGAGCTTGCCAAGCCGGAAAATGAACGGCACCAGATCATTAAGTGGTATCAGAGTTATTGCCTCTATCAGCAGAAGGCAGGCATAGCTAACGGCAATATTCATAGTACAGAAGTGACTGGGCTGGTCATTTGCTATCTTGGATTGGCATACAATCTGTATCTCTTGTAACACAATGTGGAACTCCAGGCTAAAATGATTACTCGGCTCAAAGACCAGTCGAATTTTCAAGGTGCATTTTACGAACTGTTTGTTGCCGGTGCTCTCATCAGGGCTGGATATGAACTAATACTTGAAGATGAGGATGATCGCCGCTCCAAACACTGCGAGTTTGCTGCAATCAATAGGTCAAGCGGCAAGCGATACTCTGTTGAAGCCAAAATGCGAGTAGTCAATGGACTGTTGGGAAAAACTGAGGTGGATGGAGGAAGCGACCAAAAACCGCTTAGAAACCTCTTCAAGCATTTACATGAGGCGTTAAGCAAACCATCCGAAGCAGAGCGGCTTGTGTTTATTGATATAAATGCTCCGACGGAACCACAGGCCAATGACGAGAACCGCCCAAAAATCATAGATGCTGCGTCACGGAAGATTGTTCACTACGAAGGGAATCAACAAGCTCCAGACGAGCGAGCTTATGTCTTTATTACTAACATCGCAGTACATCGACACCTAGATCAGCACCCAGTCTTCGTTGTTGCTCCTATCGGTTTTAGAATCCCCGATTTTAATCGGCCTGGTAAGTATAGCTTCACGGAGAAATACAGGGCTGACCAGAAACATAAAGAAGTTTTCGATATTGCAGATGCCCTCGGAGATAGTGGAAAATTCCCTGCGACGTTCGACGGCTCACTTCCATCAGAGAGCTTTGAAGGTGAGCCAGCCCGACTGAAGGTTGGCCAGACTTACAATTTTGCCGATGCGGCGCCCGGTGGTTTGGTTGGCACTGTTCAATCGGCTGTCGTTAGTGAAAGCAGTAAAACTATCCATGTAGTCGTGAGTGCATCAGATGGGAAAAGCTACATTCTAGCTGAGCAGATGAGTGATGCTGCCTTTGTTGACTATATTGCGAACAGGGATACGTACTTTGGTGAACTGCGGCAGGTCAACAATCCTTCAAAAACTCCCTATGAGTTCTTTTGTCGAATGATGGAGATTTATGCCGACTATGATCGTAGACAACTTGCTACCCAACTAAGTATGGAACCAGATGACCCCCGCATCGCTAAAATGTCGGATCAAGAACTTCGAGAATACATCTGTGAAAAGATGGTTGCACATGTAGAAAGTCAGCATGAGTGAACTTGATGTAATGACTTCCATGTTAAACTCACGTAGCAATATACAGTCCTTAGGATTGCCAGAGTACCCATGAGTGACAGCTAAGGGCGCAAGCCATTCCTCACAATTTCGAGCGCTTTTGATGTGCTATTGGATAAGCAACTTTGCTTCTGTCTCTGGAGTGAGAGTGATTGCTGAAGCCCGGAGTGTTTGCAAAAAACTTATCCCCCTTGCTTGAAAGTGCCCTCATACTCATTGCATGCCCACGTGACGGGCTGCTGGCGGGCCGTCCGTCGGTGTGTCGTGGGCTGGGTGGGGCTTTTGTGAGGGGTAACGCATCTTGCAAAGGTCCGGTGGCACCGATTTTCAGGCGTGACTGCATGGTCTGAGAGGAAGGGCCCAAGCCTGAAGGGCATCACGCAGTGGCATTTGCTGGTCAGAGCAGTACATGTCAGGGGTAGAGGACCTGTTCGGATACGGAAACTTATCTGAGCAAAGCCACTAGTCTTCCGGGAAACCGGCTATCATGTCTTTCAGGATAAGAGGCGATGTTGGCCATACCAAAATGCCCGGGCAAGGCGCGTAGCCAATGCCGAAGACTCATATCTAACAAGTAGCGCAGGTGTTGCCTGCCGCCTTGCTCCTCCCGACTTTCGGGAGATTTAAGTTCCAACACTGCATGGGAGGCCATGTGGTGCTGTTGGTGCTTGTAAAGGCACGTCAGAGTGTACGAACATGCTGCTATCAAAAAGCCCCGGGAAGCGGGGCTTTCCGGGGCTTTGTTGTTTACTTCTTCGCCAAGATCAGCGTGGCAGGTTGGAAGACCCTGTCAGGAACTCATCGATAGACTTAGCTGCCTGACGGCCTTCGCGAATGGCCCAGACCACGAGGGACTGACCTTTACGAACGTCACCCGCTGCGAAGACCTTTTTGATGGAGGTCTTGTAGTCCTCGGTGTTCGCCTTCACGTTGGTGCGTGGGTCCAGCTCCAGTTCGTCGCCAGCTTCCTTGATGTAGGTCTCCATGTTTGGACCGGAGAAGCCGATGGCTGCCAGCACGAGGTCTGCTTTCAGGATGAACTCGGTGCCTTCAATCGGAACACGCTTTTCATCCACGCGAGCACACTTAACACCGGTTACAACGCCGTCTTCATCGCCAACCACAGCCAGAGTAGCTGCGGAGAACTCACGCTCTGCGCCTTCTGCCTGAGAGGTCGACGTGCGGAACTTGGTTGGCCAGTACGGCCAGAACTGGTTCTTGTCTTCCTTCAGCGGAGGCATTGGACGGATGTCCATCTGGGTTACAGAGAGTGCGCCCTGACGGAAGGAGGTGCCCACACAGTCAGATGCGGTGTCACCGCCGCCAACAACAACAACGTGTTTGCCGCCAGCCCAGTATGGATCTTCCTCGGAGATGTCTTCCCCGCCTACGCGGCGGTTCTGCTGCACGAGGAACGGCATTGCGTACATGGCGCCTTTGAGGTCCATGCCCGGGATGCCCGGATCACGCGGACGCTCAGCACCAGTGCACAGAAGTGTTGCATCGTGACGGGTGTAGATTTCCTCGAACTCTACATCCTTGCCGATTTCACAGCCGTAGTGGAAGGTGACGCCTTCTGCTTCCAGCTGCTCGACGCGGCGGTCGATGTAGTGCTTTTCCATCTTGAAGTCAGGAATACCGTAGCGCAGCAGACCGCCAGCTCGTGGTTCACGCTCATAGACGTGTACGGTGTGGCCAGCGCGGGCCAGCTGCTGGGCAGCAGCCATACCAGCAGGGCCGGAGCCGATAACGGCAACGGTTTTACCGGTCTTGGTTGTTGCAGGCTCAGGCTTGATCCAGCCTTCTTTGAAGGCGCGGTCTACAATGGCCTGCTCAACGGTTTTGATCGCAACCGGAATGTCTTCCAGATTGAGCGTACATGCTTCCTCACATGGCGCAGGACAGATGCGTCCTGTGAAATCCGGGAAGTTGTTTGTTGAATGCAGGTTGCGGGATGCCTCTTCCCAGTCGCCGGCAAACACCAGGTCATTCCAATCCGGAATCTGGTTGTTGACCGGACAGCCGGCTGGACCGTGACAGAAAGGAACGCCACAATCCATACAACGCGCTGCCTGACGCTCTACGTCAACTTGTGAGAGCGGAACCGTGAATTCACGGAAGTGGCGAATGCGATCTGATGCTGGCTGGTACTTCTGTTCCTGCCGGTCGATCTCCAAAAAGCCAGTTACCTTACCCATGTCTTCCCCTCTTATTCCGCAGCCGCGAGGCCCATACGCGCAGCTTTCATTTCCTGAAGCGCGCGACGGTATTCAACCGGCATAACTTTCACAAATTTCGGACGCCATTCTTCCCAGTTGGCAAGAATGTCTGCTGCCTTCGTGGACCCAGTATACTTCACGTGGTTTTCAAGAATGAGACGCAGACGTTCGTCGTCGTGGCGTGTCATGTCAGCTGACAGGTCCACACGTCCTTTGTGCTCGATGTCGCCGCCATGGTGGTGCAGCTTTTCAAGCAGATCGTCTTCTTCTTCCACTGGCTGGATTTCAACCATCGCCAGGTTACAGCGAGAGTTGAAGGATCCGTCTTCGTCCAGAACGTAGGCAACACCACCGGACATGCCTGCTGCGAAGTTACGGCCCGTCTGACCGATAACAACAACAACACCGCCGGTCATGTACTCACAGCCGTGATCGCCAACACCTTCGACAACCGCGGTTGCACCGGAGTTGCGAACTGCAAAGCGTTCACCTGCCACACCGCGGAAGTACACTTCACCGCTGGTTGCACCGTAAAGAACGGTGTTGCCGACGATGATGGAGTTTTCAGGCACGATGCGGGTGTTTGCTGGTGGGCGTACGATGATGCGACCACCTGCGAGGCCTTTACCGACGTAGTCGTTCGCGTCGCCTTCCAGATCGATGGTCACACCTTTGGCAACAAATGCGCCGAATGCCTGACCCGCAGTACCGGTCATGGCGATGTGAACGGTGTCGTCCTTGAGGCCTTTTGCGCCATAGCGTTTTGCAATCTCACCGGAGAGCATTGCGCCAACGGAGCGGTCAACAGACTTGATTTGCGCAGGGAAGGAGACCTTCTCTTTGCTTTCAAGTGCTGGTGCTGCATTCCTGATGAGCTCACGGTCAAGGATGTCATTGATCGGATGCTCTTGTAGCATGGACCAGCGGCTCTCTTCCGGAGTTGCATCTGGACGGTAGAAGATCTTGGAGAAATCAAGACCCTGAGACTTCCAGTGGTTGATCGCGGACTCTTTGTCGAGCATGTCGGAGCGACCGATGATGTCGTCCAGCTTTTTGACGCCGAGCTCAGCCAGCAGGCCACGCAGCTCTTCTGCAACGTAGAAGAAGTAGTTGATGACGTGCTCAGGAGTGCCTTTGAAACGCTTGCGCAGGACAGGATCCTGAGTTGCGATACCAACCGGGCAGGTGTTCAGGTGACACTTACGCATCATCAAGCAACCTGCTGCGATCAGCGGTGCAGTTGAGAAGCCGTATTCGTCAGCACCCAGCAGAGCTCCGATGAGAACGTCACGGCCTGTACGCAGACCACCGTCTACCTGCAGCGCAACACGGGAACGCAGACCGTTGAGAACGAGGGTTTGCTGAGTTTCAGCAAGGCCCATTTCCCAAGGAGAACCAGCGTGCTTCAGAGAGGTGAGCGGAGATGCACCAGTACCACCGTCAAAGCCGGAGACAGTGATGTGGTCTGCACGTGCTTTTGCAACACCTGCTGCAACTGTACCAACGCCCACTTCTGACACCAGCTTAACGGAGATGTCTGCAACTGGGTTCACGTTCTTCAGATCGTAGATCAGCTGTGCCAAATCTTCGATGGAGTAGATGTCGTGGTGTGGTGGCGGTGAAATCAGGCCAACACCCGGGGTGGAGTGACGGGTTTTCGCGATCACTGCATCTACTTTGTGGCCTGGCAGCTGTCCGCCTTCACCCGGCTTCGCGCCCTGTGCCACTTTAATCTGGATCATGTCGGAGTTGACCAGATACTCGGTGGTTACACCAAAGCGACCAGAAGCAACCTGCTTGATTGCGGAACGCATCGGGTTTGGAGATCCATCCGGCAGCGGGTTGAAGCGCTCTGCTTCTTCACCACCTTCACCGGTGTTGGACTTGCCGCCGATTTTGTTCATGGCAATCGCAAGTGATGTGTGTGCTTCGCGAGAGATGGAACCGAAGGACATCGCGCCGGTTGAGAAGCGCTTGACGATGTCTTCTGCGGATTCCACTTCGTCGATGTTGATCGGGCGACGACCCAGCTCTTCTGCGGATTTCACGCGGAACATGCCACGGATGGTGAAGCGACCAGAGGTCTCGTTCACTTCCTTCGCAAATTCCAGATACTTTTCTGGCAGGTTGTTGCGAACTGCATGCTGCAGAGTTGCGATGCTGTCTGGAGTCCACATGTGGCTTTCACCACGGGAGCGGTAAGCGTATTCACCGCCAACATCCAGAGAGCGGCGCAGGATTGGGATGTCCTCAAACGCGTCATGATGGCGAACAACAGTTTCAGCAGCGACTTCACCAAGGCCGATGCCTTCGATGGTGGTTGCTGTGCCGAAGAAGTATTTTTCAACGAACTGGGAGTTCAGGCCAACCGCATCAAAGATCTGCGCACCACAGTAGGACTGGTAGGTGGAGATGCCCATCTTGGACATGACTTTGAGCATGCCTTTGTTGATGGCTTTGATGTAACGGGAAACAACTTCGTGCTCATCCACTTCCTCAGGGAAGTATCCCTCAGAGTGCATAGAGCGGATTGTTTCGAACGCGAGGTATGGGTTGATTGCCTCTGCGCCGTAGCCCGCCAGAACGCAGAAGTGATGAACTTCGCGTGCTTCACCGGTTTCGACCACGAGACCAACAGAGGTGCGAAGACCTTTGCGGATCAGGTAGTTGTGGACTGCTGCGGTTGCCAGCAGTGCCGGAATTGCGATGCGGGCCCGTGAGATCACGCGGTCAGACAGGATGATGATGTTGTAACCACCATGCACTGCTTTCTCAGCACGTTCACACAGACGCGCCAGCGCATCTTCCATACCTTCCGGGCCTTTTTCGGCGGAGTAGGTAATGTCGAGGGTCTTGGTCTGGAACTGATTGTCAGCGATATCACCGATTGCGCGGATCTTTTCCAGATCAGCGTTGGTGAGGATCGGCTGACGCACTTCCAGACGCTTCGAGGTTGAAAGACCTTTCAGGTCAAACAGGTTCGGGCGTGGGCCGATGAAGGACACCAGGCTCATCACCAGCTCTTCACGGATCGGGTCGATCGGTGGGTTGGTCACCTGCGCGAAGTTCTGCTTGAAGTAGGTGTACAGCAGCTTGGACTTGTCAGAGAGAACAGACACAGGTGTGTCGGTGCCCATGGAGCCCAGTGCTTCCTGACCAACTGTTGCCATTGGCTGCATGAGAAGCTTGATGTCTTCCTGCGTGTAGCCAAATGCCTGCTGACGATCGAGAAGGGTTTCACCAGCAACCGGTGCACGTTCACGCACAGGTGGGAGCTCTTCCAGAACCATTTGAGTGCGGTGCAGCCAGTCTTTGTATGGGTGCGCAGTAGAAAGCTGACGCTTGATTTCCTCGTCGGAAATGATGCGGCCTTCTTCCAGATCGATCAGCAGCATCTTGCCTGGCTGCAGACGCCATTTCTGGACGATCTTCTCTTCCGGAATGTCCAGAACGCCAACTTCAGAGGACATGATGACGAAATCGTCGTCTGTCACAATGTAGCGGGCAGGGCGCAGGCCGTTACGGTCAAGCGTTGCGCCGATCTGGCGGCCATCTGTGAACGCAACCGCTGCTGGCCCATCCCATGGCTCCATGAGAGCTGCATGGTACTGGTAGAAGGAGCGACGGTTTTCGTCCATCAATGGGTTACCGGCCCATGCTTCTGGAATCAGCATCATTGCTGCATGCGCGAGGGAATAGCCACCAGTGGTGAGGAATTCCAATGCGTTGTCGAAACATGCAGTGTCTGACTGGCCTTCGTAGGAGATTGGCCAGAGTTTGTTGATGTCATCGCCAAATGCCGGAGAAGACACAGATGCCTGACGGGCTGCCATCCAGTTTACGTTGCCGCGCAGGGTGTTGATTTCACCGTTGTGCGCAACCATGCGGTATGGGTGAGCCAAATCCCAGGATGGGAAGGTGTTGGTTGAGAAACGCTGGTGAACCAATGCCAGAGCAGAGACATAGCGCTCATCACGCAGGTCATCGTAGTAGGCGCCAAGCTGGTAGGCGAGGAACATGCCTTTGTAAACGATGGTGCGGCTGGAGAAGGAGACGATGTAGAAGCCTTTATCTACTGCATCACACTTCTCGCGCACAACGTTGGAAATGACTTTGCGCAGGATAAAGAGACGACGCTCCAGAACATCACCATCAGTATTGTCTGGTAGTGTTACAAACAACTGACGGGAGACTGGTTCAGTCGCAGCAATATCCGGTGCTTTCGACAAAGAAGAATTGTCGACTGGAACATCACGCCAGCCAAGAATCTTAAGTCCTTCTTCAGATACACATTCCGCAACGATGCTTTCGCACTGCTCGCGGAGCTTTTTATCTTGTGGAAGAAAGAGGAATGCTACGCCGTATTCGCCTGCTTCTGGCAGTTCGAAGCCGATCTTCGCGCATTCTTCTTTAAATAACTCGTGTGGGACCTGGGTCAGCATACCTGCACCGTCACCCATCAGAGGGTCAGCGCCCACGGCGCCGCGGTGTGTCAGGTTTTCAACGATCTGAAGGCCGCTTTGTACCACATGGTGAGATTTTGCGCCTTTGAGGTTAGCTATAAAGCCGACACCACAGGCGTCGTGCTCCTTGGCTGGATTGTAAAGCCCCTCAGTGGCAGCAGTGCGGAGTTTTTCCGTAACGGTGCCAGTGGTGGTAGCACGGGTTTTCATAGTTTCCCCCCCACTCATATGCATCGTGTTTCCTCCTTTTTCTGCCATTTTTGGCCTCACTTTCGCTCATCTCAATGTGACCGGTTAAGGTCACTTCCTCGTTCGGGTCGCGGGGATGTCTTCCTCGCGGCTCGTTCGAAGCCCCGGCACGGCTTGCCCCGGATCTGTCGAATGAAGCACGGCCTCTTTATATGTAGGGCCGCCCATTCGGAGTTTCCTCCGATCTATCTTACCCCTTTGGCGAGTGCATTGCGATATGTCCGCAGGGCACACATTTGGGGGAGAATGTCGCGGCGTTGGGAACGCGCCTACATTCTTCTCTTTAGCGTTGTGTGGATCTCTTAGGCGGATCGCTTGGAAGGTGTCTTCCAGATTGTCATCAACGCATGCGGGATAATAAGGACAGTACTCCTGTCCTTTTCCGCGTCGCGAACATGCCAGATTTCAGAGGGTAGAGCAAGAGTGTTTCAGAAAGACTTTATTTCTATTCTTTTAATTTTATTAGGCCGATTGTCGCATTGGCACCTAAAACTCAAGTTAGATGCAATAATATTTCAACTATTCACGAACCCGTGAGGAGGATGATCTCATTTTATTGGTTTAATCGCGCGAAAATAACATGTGTTTGATTTCCCATTGATCGAGTTTTTTGCAAGAACTGTCTTCAGAGGCGAACCAAACCTGTTGAACACATCGCCGAATTTCAATTGAGGAGTTTTGAAATGTCCAAAAAAACGTTGTCCGCTGCTGTACTCGCAACCGCTGTTACTGCTGCTGTAGCTGGTGCGAACATTACTGTTGCTGAAGCTGCTTCCAAAGAAAAATGTTACGGCGTTTCTCTTGCTGGTGAGAACGACTGTAAAGCTGGCGCAGGCACCACTTGTGCGGGTACTTCCACTGTAGACTATCAGGGCAATGCTTGGACACTCGTACCAGCTGGCACCTGTGAATCCATCGAAGTTCCAGGTGACCGCAAAGGTTCACTGACTGAACTTTCCCGCGACCTGCCAAAATAATCGCTTTAAATTACAATATACTGCATGGCACCGGGGCGGGTTCTACCCCTCCGGTGTTTCTTTAAGAAGAAGTCATAATAGAGGACGAGGTGCGATATGAGTGCGCAAAGGGTCAATGCAAAACTGCCTGCACGAGGTGGCGTCGGCTTAAAGGCTGATCACTACCGCACCATTCTCAATGAAAAACCTGATATGGGCTTCTTCGAAATCCACGCGGAAAACTACATGGGTGCCGGTGGACCCCCACATGGTTATCTTGAGGCGATCCGCCGGGATTACCCTCTTTCCGTTCATGGTGTTGGCCTTTCCATTGGTGGTGCTGACCCTTTGAACAAAGATCAC
Organism: Pseudovibrio sp. FO-BEG1; assembly: GCF_000236645.1. Lineage (NCBI taxonomy): Bacteria > Pseudomonadati > Pseudomonadota > Alphaproteobacteria > Hyphomicrobiales > Stappiaceae > Pseudovibrio > Pseudovibrio sp. FO-BEG1. Next base: position 5,158,696 of record NC_016642.1, on the reverse strand, counting down.
CTTGCTCGTGTGAAAGACGTTGTTGACCGCTATGATCCAGGCCTCTTCAGTGAACATCTGGCATGGTCAACGCATGACACTGAGTATTTCAATGACCTTCTGCCGCTGCCATACACAGAAGTGACTTTGCAGCAGGTGGTTGATCATATTGATGAGGTGCAGACTTTCCTTGGTCGTCAGATGCTGCTTGAAAACCCAAGCGCGTATGTGATCTTCAAAGAAAGCACCTACGAAGAAACTGATTTTCTTCGTGAAATTGTGAAGCGGACCGGCTGCGGATTGCTGCTGGACGTGAACAATGTGTTTGTTTCTGCAACCAACTCCGGTGGTTCACCTGAAGACTATGTGGACCAGTTCCCGGTTGAACATGTTCAGGAAATCCATCTGGGTGGGCATGCGCCAGAAACAGACGAGCTGGGTTATCCTCTTCTTATCGATGCACACGACCGCAAGGTCGCTGATCCGGTCTGGGCTCTGTATGCTCGCACAATTGATCGGACTGGCCCTCAGCCGACATTGATCGAGTGGGATGCAAACATTCCGACCTGGGAAATTCTGGCTTACGAAGCCGAGCAGGCTGATGTGATGATCCAATCCCACATTGAAGCACACGCAAAAGCTTCTGAAGAGCGGAGTGACCATGTCTCAGGCGCCTGATAACACGAAGGAAAAGATTGCCTTGAAAGGATTTGGCGTTCCTTTGCAAGACTTGCAGACGAACATGCAAGGCTTTGACATGTTTTCTGACGGGTTGATGAATCCAGCTGTTCCAGTTCCCGATGGGGTTGTTGGGCGTGATGGTAATCCATCTGAGAAGCGTTATGGCGTTTACCGCAATAACGTGATGGCGAGCCTGATTGATGCAATGGCTGCCAACTTTCCCGCAGTACATGAACTGGTTGGGCGTGATTATTTTCGGGCCCTTGCTGCAGAGTTTATTCGCAAAAGTCCGCCTGAGCAGCCTGTGCTCAGCGAGTTTGGTGGCAAGTTCTCCGAGTTCATTGGCGCGTTTCCTCCGTTGGCGGACTATCCGTACCTGAAGGATGTGGCGGAGATGGAATGGGCTTGGCTGCGTGTGTACCACGGTGCAGATGCGAGCCCTCTGGCGCCGGATGCATTGACCAAGATTGATCCAGCAAAGCTAGGGGATGCGGTGTTTACGCCGATCCCTGCACACAAACTGATTTACTCCCGTTTTCCGCTGAGCGAGATCTGGAAGCAGAACCGTTCAGAGAACGTGGAGGGTGTTACTCCAGAAGCTGATCAAGCGATTTTGATTTGCCGTCCAGACATGGACGTGACACTGACCGGATTGGCTCAGGACGTAGCGGCATTCGCTGATTTGCTGTTCTTTGGCAAGACATTGGGAGAAGCCGCTGACGTGGTTTCGTCCTCTTTTAAACTCTTTGATCTGTCGCAGGCATTGGGCTGTCTGCTGAGCGCACGCGTGTTCGCGAGCGTCCATATCAAAGCTTAGTAATGATTACGCGGGGCCGGGCGGTATGGCCCCCGAGTGGTGGGAAGCACCTGAGGAGGAATCCGATGAGAATGCTTGTAAATTTATATCAGGGCGTATTTGGTTGGCTGGAACGCGTTACTGAAGGTTGGTTCCTTGGTTTGTCTGCGCGGTTTCTGTTCGCTGGCGTCCTGTTCATGTACTTCTGGAACTCAGCGCTGACCAAGTTGGGTGATGGTTTCTTCGGATTCTTGTCGCCATCAACGGGTGCATATGCGCAGATTCTGCCGCATATCACCGAAGCGGCTGGCTATGACATCTCCCAGATCGCGTTCTTTCCGTATGGCTTGATCGTTCTGCTGGGAACATGGGGTGAAATCATCATCCCAGTGCTAATCGTCGTGGGTTTGTTTACCCGCGCTGCGAGTATCGGCTTCATTGGTTTTGTGGTTGTTATGTCCATCGTGGATGTGGTTGGTCACGGTGTAGACCTGCCGACTATTGGTGCGCTGTTCGACCGTCATCCATCTGCACTGATCTTCGACCAGCGTGCTCTCTGGATCTTCCTGGCAACCGTGCTGGTGATCCGTGGTCCAGGCGTCTTCTCTCTGGACTGGGTGTTGGGCAAGTGGTTCGGTATTCACCATGAGACTGGTTTGTCTGATACCAAGAGCCACGCATAAGGTTCTGATTTACAGCCTTCCTCTCTTGTAGGCTTGAGCACAGATTATGGGCGCATCACTGTTCAGTTGATGCGCCCTTTTTTGTTTGCGTATAAGACTTGAGCTTGCACGACAAAAACAAGGGAGGTGGCGTTGCAGATCATGTCTTTGAATGGTTGGGGTGGAACGCTTTACTCCGACTTGCTGCCTTATCTCTCGCAAGCCCTGCCTGATGTGCTGTGTTTGCAGGAGGTGGTGCATACGCCCGAAAGTGATAAGGACTGGCTGACTTATCGCGACGGTAATCATGTTTTGCCTCAACGTGCTAACCTCTTTCGGGATGTCTGCGAAGCTCTTCCTGAACATGTTGCTGTCTTTTGTCCTGCTGCTCAGGGCGTTCTGTGGGATGATGATAAATCAGTCCCTTCTCAATGGGGGCTGGCAACTTTTGTGCATCGTTCGTTTCCCATCATTGGGCAGGTCCAAGGGTTTGTGCATAAGGGCTATTCAGCGGATGGGTACGGGGAACATCCGCGATCCCGAAGTGCGCATGGGGTTCGCGTGTATGACTATGCCAGTGATCGCGTGGTGAGCATCACTCAGATGCATGGGCTGCGTGACTTAAAGGGTAAGATGGATACGCCAGATCGTCTTGCGCAAGCTAAGAGGCTTCTCAATATCTCACAGGCTGTTTCTGAACCAGATGACCTGCGGGTGGTTTGCGGTGATTTTAATGTGGAGCCTGACAGCGTAACAATAAGACTGCTTGAAGGAGATGGTTTGGTTGAGTTGGTCAAGCACTATGGTGTAGAGACGACCCGAAACTCCTACTACAAGAAGCCGGGAAAGTTTGCTGATTACATGCTGATTGATCAAGTCGATCAGATTTCAAACTTTCAGGTGCTGCAAAAGCCTGAAGTCTCTGACCATTGCCCTCTTGTTTTGACGTTGAAGTCCGGTGTGACTGAGGCTGAACAACAATGTGCTCATTCTAAGATTGAAGCGACTTAAGCTGCTTCTGGTGGAGAGCTTTGCCGTTTAGGTCAATAAATGGCTTGAGTTCCCTCGGTTTGTTGTTATTCAAATCCTATGATTTTTGCGAGTGACAACTGGGCAGGTGCGACGAGTGCAGTAATGACGGCACTCTCGAACCACACAAGCGGCTTTGCCACCGCTTATGGGGTTGATCCATTGAGCCGTTCTATTGAGCAGCAGTTCAATGATCTCTTTGAAAAAGAAGTGGCTGTGTTTCTGGTTTCAACCGGCACGGCAGCCAACTCACTGGCGCTTGCGACGTATGCGAAGCCGGGTGGAGCAGTGTTCTGCCATGAGGATGCGCACATCAACGTGGATGAGTGTCATGCGCCGGAGTTCTTTACCGCTGGCAACAAGCTGATTGGTATTGGCGGTGAGCACGGCAAACTGACGCCAGACGTATTGCGGACTGCGATGGACAAAGTGCCGGATAACAATCCGATGCACGGGCGTCCGGCAGCGGTTTCCATCTCACAAGTGACAGAGTTTGGAACTCTTTATCAGCTGGATGAGATTCAGGCACTGGCGGACGTAGCTCATTCCCGCAATGTTCCTTTGCATATGGATGGCGCACGGTTTGCGAATGCGTTGGTCTCTCTGGATGTTTCGCCAGCGGAGATGACATGGAAAGCCGGTGTGGATGTGCTGTCCTTTGGTGGAACCAAGAACGGCTGCTGGTGTGCGGAAGCTGTGGTCTTCTTCAATCCAGAAGATGCTGAAGGCTTTGAGTATCTGCGTAAACGTGCGGCTCAGGTCTTCTCCAAGGCCCGCTTCATCTCAGCGCAGTTTGAAGGCTATCTGAAAGACGACAGCTGGTTGGCGACTGCTCGTCATGCCAATGCGATGTGTACTCGTCTTGCTGATGGTATGCGTGACATTGAAGGTGTGCGTCTGCCAATCAAGCCTGAGGCAAATGAGCTGTTCCCGGTGTTCACCAAAGAACAAGCTGCTCGTTTGGAAGCTGCTGGCGCGAAGTTCTACGACATCCCGGCGGATTTCACTTCCGAAGACGAAGTGTTCCTCCGCCTGGTCACCTGCTTCGCCACAACGCCTGAAATGGTCGATGAGTTCCTAGCTCATCTGCGCGGCTAACAGTGGCAAAATTTATCATCTTAGGGGAGATCGGAATGCGGCCCCCTAAGGTGCCTGTCTGCGCTTATATGCTTTGCGCAAGAAAAACGCATTAGTGAGTGTTTACGTGCTTTTCGAGCTGTTTTGATTGTGGGCTCCATGCATGTTTATAGGTCGCTAATCGGAGATAATCTTTTGAGATATATAGTGATTGCTGCAGCAGCTTTGCTCACACTGGGCTTAGCTGGATACATGCTGTTTTGGAACGGTGGACCGACTGCAGAGGATGTGATTGCCGCGATACGTGCGGAGCAAAATGAGCCTGATCTTGATATCACACTGCGTGGATGTCAGTTAACTGTCGAGCTGGAGAAGAAGACCAAGGGCTTTAATGACTCTGAGAACTATACCAGCACATATCTCACTGCAGATTTGAGAGGTTTTCAATTCAGAAGAGTTGAGATTTTTCCTCTCCAGCCAAAGGGTGCCTTGCTAAAAGCAGGGTGGGACCAGTTGGCAAGTAAACCGGTTTCGCTTGCTGCCTCTCTCATAAAGTTTTCTGAACTATCGCATAAACGTTTGAAGGGTGGAACGTTAACGCTTCAAAGTGCCTCTGGTCAAACGACCGAGCAGAAGCGTTTTACCAGTGATGAGGCAAGTGCTGTTGATCATAAAGCGCTTTATAAGATATTTGCTCAACCAAACGGTACGTTGACCTTCAATCTCACGAGTGTCTTTAAGTCTGATGAAAATGGTGGTCTAGGGACACCTCAGATTCATGAGGATGCTCCCTTGTTTTACCAGTTTGCTCAAAAGGCAAAGAGACTCGAAAAACCTCGAGCTTTGGTTGTTAACTTGATGTATCTGGGGGATGCCCCGAAAGAAGATCAGTTGCTAACGGGAGCAGTGCAAATTCCCCGGTACCTTCAGTTCAGAGTTGCATCAGTGAAAAAAGCCGAGGAGCTAACTGAACTATTCTACAATTACAAACAACAGAACTGTCAGATGTAAAACCGACGGCAATATGCTTGCCTCGCGGTTGCATCTTGTAGTTGCGGTGTGGGCGGTTGAGACGTAGAATGCTGGCCTGCGGAGGGATATAAGTCCGCAGACCAGCGGGGCACCTGCAAGGGTATAGCAAGGGTGTTAGAGGCTAACCCTCGCGGTGTCGGTCCAGTGGGTTCAAGGCACTGCCTTAAGCTTTGCACTCTACATATGTTTTTTTGCGTGTAACTTACCACTCAGATTTTCTTAAGTAGCTGAGTGAGCATAGGAAACGCGGTTATTCCTGAAAATGATGCTGAGTTTGCGTGTGAAAGCGCAGAAGTATGCAGTGGTGGGCGCATAAAAGAACGCCCCGCTGGGGCAAGCGGGGCGTTAATTGTGTCTGGCCCTTTGGGGGGGAGAGGCAGCCAGACAGATCCGCATGGGAAATGTGCGGAGGAGGAACCTGTTGATTTGAATGAGATTGGCTGACTGGAGGCGGGCCAGCCAATCTTAGAGAGACTGCGTGTTTCTAAATTCGGTTTCGGCTTGAGAAACACGCCTTGGGTTATTCAGAATGTTACCAGGGTGGCCACTCGCGAGGGTGGGAGTTTGGGAGGAAGGTTCCTCGCGAGGGCTTTGCGGTTTTGGGCTGCTTTAGTGAGCTACTGTTTCGCCTTCAATCTGTTTGTGTTCTTTCTTGTCACCAGATGTGATGTTGATTTTGCGCGGTTTCATTGCCTCAGGGATTTCTCTGATGAGGTCAATGTGGAGCAATCCGTGCTCCAGACTTGCGCCAATCACTTTCACATACTCAGCGATCTGGAAGCGGCGTTCAAAAGCGCGGGAGGCGATTCCGCGGTAGAGAACTTCTTTTTCATCGCTTTCAGGCTTTTTCTCGCCGGAAACAGTCAAGACATGTTCTTTAGCTTCAATGGTCAGTTCATCTTCCTTAAAACCGGCGACTGCCATGGAGATGCGGTAGGCGCTCTCTCCTGTGCGCTCAATGTTGTAAGGAGGATATGCTGATCCCTGCTGCTCCGTTCCTGAATCCAGCATGGAGAAAAGACGGTCGAAACCAACTGTGGAACGGTAGAGGGGAGTAAGATCGAAATGACGCATTTTTAGTGTCCTCTTTTATGTGGCTAATCAGCCATCTGAGCAACGTTCACCACTCGCCGCAAAGCGCGCGGACGATGAAATTTTCCTTTTGCTTACAGTGCCTTCCCATCATTGGCGAAGGTTCTAAGCGGTGTCAGACCCACTCTGTGGCGCCTGTGATTTTGAGATGGGAACGGGCTGAATAAGTTTCAAGAGCTTTTTTTCAAAATAGGTGTTTTTGCTCGTTTGGAGCCTGGATTTTGCAGATTAACAGAACCTGAACGAGGGCTTCTGATCCCGTACATCTGGTGCTTGCTAGTGTCTTCTTGTGTTGAGGCAATCCCTACTGCCAACAAGGAGAAAACAGATGAATGCTTTGAAGAAAAAAGTTACCGGACTGGCCGCTGCAGCTGTTGTGGCTTTAGGAGTTTCTGGTGCGGCGGCTCCAGCAAATGCTGCAACCAAGTTTAGTTTTGATGGGCCAAATGTAAGCATTCAGGTGACGCAGGCTCATTATAAGAAGCAGCGTCACTGGGGGCATGGACAGCATCATGCGTTGAACAAGAAGCAGATCAAACGTCGGCTGCGTTCCTGGGGCTATCGTAACTTCAAGAAAGTGAAGCGTAAGGGCGATGTTTACATTGTGAAAGCCAACTGGCAGGGCCATTATCCGGCACGTTTGGTTGTTGACGCTTACAGCGGCTGGATCCTGAAGTACCGCTACCTGGGCTACTAAACGCGACTGCCGACCTTCTTAATCTGTTTATCCGTCTGACCTGCCTTTTTGCGATCAAGGCAGGTCTTTCGGTGTTTGGGCTTAGTAAGCTGTTTCTTTCAGACGAGCTGGGTAAGCTTTGTCGTAGGCTGCACCATCAAACTCAACTTTTGAAAGGGATTGTGCCATTTGGCCGGCAGATGGGATCGATTTGCGATCAACCTTTGCTTCTTCTGTCCAAAGGCCTGAACGGTAGATGGCCTTCTGACATTGGAAGTAGATGGTGTCGACGGTCACCGTGATGATGGACTTGGGTAGTTTGCCTTCCATCATATGTGCTTCCAGACGAGCTGGATCCGTGGAGATGCTGGCTTTACCGTTAATTCGCACAGTTTCACCAATACCCGGAATCATGAAGAGCAAAGAGACGCGTGGATCTCTTACGATGTTGCGCAGGCTGTCGATGCGGTTGTTACCGCGGCGGTCCGCAAACTCGATGGTTTTTTCGTCGATGACCTTTACAAAACCAGCTGGGTCACCACGTGGAGAACAGTCTGTTCCCTCTTCTGCGACAGTCGACAGTGCGAAGAAGGGTGACGCTTCGATAAATGTTTTATAATGCTCTGAAATGTAGCCAACCTCTTTGTCGATAGAGATTTGCTTGGGGCTGCCATAGAGCTCTTCGAGTTGCTCCAGACTGGTAATTTCGTGGGAAACAGATTTCAGGTCTGCGTCTTGCATGAAAAATATCCTTAAGTCCGCGCAATGGAACTGAGAAAACTTCCAGAAATTGCGGTTGCGGCGGGTTACCCGGAGAGGCTATCAAATTGAGTGTGAGAGAACTAGAGGTTACGTGCTGATGCTGCTGGTTGATACGGATTTCAATCGTGTTCCTGAAGGAACCGAGTCTGGCTTTGTGCAGACGGAAGACAATGTGAAAATCCGTTGGGCACGCTGGGCTCCGACAGGGTCTCCCCTGAAGGGAACGGTGACCATTGTTCAGGGGCGGACCGAGTTTATTGAGAAATACTTCGAGGTCGTTGAGGAGCTACGCGCACGTGGCTTTTATGTGGTGGCCTTTGATCTGCGCGGGCAGGGTGGTTCAGAGCGGTTGCTGAAGAATGAGCGACGTGGCCACGTTGAAAGCTTTGATGAATTTGCGCTGGATCTGCACGCTGTTCTCGACAATGTGTCTCTCTCTGATTGTCCCGGTCCACACTTCCTGCTTGGGCACTCGACAGGTGGCGCTGTGGTGATGCATGCGAACCGGCGTCTCAAAACAAAGATTGATCGTGCTGTTTTGACTGCTCCGCTGGTGGGCCTTGCAATGAGCGGGCGGATTCGCAAGTTTGCAGGAGCTTTGGCGAAAAGCCTGGTCTGGGTCGGAATGGGGAATGCGTTTGTTCCCGGTGGCAACGACAAGATCCTCGTTGACTATGATGGCAACACTCTCACTTCTGATCCTGATCGCTTCAAGCGCATGAACGATATTCTTGAAGCTGCACCACAGTTGGGGCTTGGTTCGCCGACCGTGAGCTGGTTCCGTGCGATGGGCATGGCGACTGAGCGCTTTAAAGAGCCGGAGTTTCAGATTGAGTTTGGCGTCCCGTCCTTGGTGATTGGTGCCGGACGGGATGAAATTGTTTCGACGGATGATGCCGAAGAGCTGTGCCGCTCGTGTCCTGGCATGAGCTTTCTTGAAATTCGAGGATCTCGCCACGAGATTTTAATGGAGCGAGATCCTTATCGTGAGCAGTTCTGGGCTGCGTTTGACGCGTTTATTCCCGGAAGCGCTGATTAAACTGCAACGCTTGCCAGTTTGGCGAGGAGTTCATCGTGCAGACGCTTGTCGCCTGTTGCGAGAACCTGACCACCTTCTGCTGCGTTACCGCCTGTCCAGTTGGTGACGAAACCACCAGCGCCTTCGATGATCGGGATAAGAGCCAGAATGTCGTAGGTGTTCATGCCTGTTTCGATGACCGCGTCAAAGCCAGCTGCTGCTACCATGGCGTAGCCGTAGCAATCCGTGCTGTAGCGAGTAAGGCGGGCTTCTGCGCAGATTGCATCCCAAACAGGGCGTTCGGTCTCTGTGAAGAGTGATGGTTCTGTTGTTGTGATGATTGCTTCTGACAGAGAGGCACAGCTGCGTGTTTTCAGCGCTCGCTCGCCCAGAGGGCCGGTCATGAAGGCTTCTTCGCAATTGCCCCAGAAACGTTCGCTGTTGTACGGCTGGCTCATGATGCCTTGAGTAGCCTTGCCGTTGGTTCTGAGGCCGATCAGTGTGCCCCAGAGCGGCGTGCCGCAGATGAAAGAGCGGGTGCCGTCGACAGGATCAAGAACCCAGACGTTTTCTGCGTCGTCACGGGTTCTGCCGTATTCCTCACCGATGATGCCATGGTCTGGTCGTTCAGCTTCCAGAACGGCGCGGATTGCTTCTTCTGCTGAGCGGTCCGCGATGGTGACCGGATCAAAACCTGCGTCCAGCTTGTTGTCGACTTCATAGCCGCTGCGGAAATGCTGCATGGTTTTTGCGTCTGCAGCGTCAGCAAGTTTGTGAAGAAAAGCGTAATCAGGATTGGAAGAGGTCATATCAATTCATCCGGTAGGAGCAGTCAATCGCCTGCGCACCATAGTCAGGATTTTCAAAAGTGCAAATGCGCAGGGACAATAGACCCATTTTTAACGTGCCGGGAGCGTCTACGACTTAGTGCTAGTGCGCTGCATGAAACTCATACCAACGTCCATGATCCCTGAAAAATCAGGGTGTTGTCGCAAGGATACAAACTGGCCAATTCGTCTAGGAAAGGCGCGATTCCGGTGTTGAGTGCTTGACGTTTTTGCGATGCGATGCAAGCCTTGTTGCAGCGCGACATTTGGAGTCTGCGCCGCCCTTCGCGAAAGGGTGTTTCCTCCCTAGACTAGAGGCCGCCTCCCGGATGAGCGCGGCCTTTTTTTTGTTAAGTTGTTAATGCTCCCCATCGTAGGAAGGTTGCAAGGCAGGGGAGGAAAAGGTGCCAAATTATTTTGAGAGCCCGTTTAAGGGTATTCCGCTTCGGGAACAGGTGACCAATCCCAACATCATCGTTGGAAAGCATTCTTATTATTCCGGTTTTTATCACGGCCACAGTTTTGATGAGTGTGCCCGATATCTGAGCGCTGAGGAAGATGAGCAAGACAAGCTCGTCATCGGATCATATTGCTCGATTGGGTCTGGCGCTGTGTTCATGATGACTGGGAACCAAGGCCATCGGGCAGAGTGGGCTTCGACATTCCCGTTCCATTATTTTGATGAGCCTGCGTTTGAAGGGGCGTCGGATGGCTTTAAGCCTTCAGGCTCAACGCGCATCGGCAATGATGTCTGGATAGGATCTGAGGCGATGATCATGCCGGGTGTGCAGATCGGAAATGGGGCCTTGATTGGCAGCCGTGCAGTGGTGACGAAGGATGTTCCTGCTTATGCGGTTGTTGCAGACAATCCAGCCAAGGTTATCCGTTCCCGCTTTTCAGAGGAGCAGGTGCAGATGCTTCAAGAGATGAAGTGGTGGGATTGGAATGATGATACTTTGAAAGGGGCTATGCCGCTGTTGTGCTCTTCAGACATCGAGCGGCTTTACGACTATTGGCTTGGCTTTTAAGGGATGGGCTGCAGTTATTCTGCAGCCAATGTTTCTCTGGTGAAGGTTTCTGTCACCATTTCCACCAGTGCGGTCAGAAACTCCATCAAGTCCTTACGCAGGTCATGGAAACCTGAGTGAGGTTGATGGGCGTGCTCATCCATATAGAGTGCGCGATTGATTTCGACTTGTAGGGCGTGAATGCCACGCTCAGGTCTGCCGTAGTTCTCAGTAATGTAGCCGCCAGCGTAAGGGCGGTTGAGCGCTACGTTGTAGCCCATGTTCTGCAACAGGCCGACTGCGCAGGAGGAGAGCCACGCGGAGCAACTGGTTCCAAAGCGATCTCCAATGACGAAATCGGCTTTGGGGTCGTGGTTCTTGTTGGAGTTGGCCGACGGCATGGAGTGGCAATCCACCAGGACCGCAAGGCCGAACTTGTCCTGTACGTTGTTCAGGAGCCCGCGCAGGGTGTTGTGATAGGGCTTATAGACCCTCTCAATACGATCCAGACCTTCTTCTGCTGGAATGCGGGTGCGGTAGATCTCCCGGCGCTCACCAACGATACGTGCAATGGTGCCGAGGCCGCCTGCAACGCGCAGAGAGCGCGAGTTGATGTGCTTTGGGAGTTTGCCTTCGAACATCTTTGGATCGAGCTCATAGGCTTCTCTGTTCACGTCAATATACGCACGCGGGAAGTTTGCCTTGAGTACCGGAGCACCGAGGTGCTCAACATCTTTGATCAGAAGATCAACAAAGGCGTCTTCACTCTGGCGGATCTGTGTGGTGTCCAAACGAGAGGATTGCAGGAATGACGAAAGGTACGCCCGCCCGGAGTGGGGGCTGTTAAAGACAAAGGGGACAGAATGTTCATCTGGGGAGAGGACCTCAAAAGCGGGGACCTGATCTCCGGTGCCAAGCGTACTGCTGTAGTTCGCAATGGCTTTAATCTGATGATCTTCCAAAACTGTCACAGAGCTTACATTCCTTAATCGCCGCAATCCCGCCCAGTATAGAGGGAGATCGCTCCATGGGCCAGACATTACAAAGTCTGCTTATGAAATAGGCAAGAGATCTCAGAGATTTTACGCAGTTTGCGGGGGCGGTGTGGCTCTGGACCCTCAGTTAACGCAGAAGTCTCTTCAGAAGTGAACCTGTTTCATTTGTCCCTATTGTTTTGACAGGTATTCCCGAGTAGTTTCCTGAACCTAACAGCGTACGTTATTCGGAATCTGTCGGATTGCGAGGGGTGAGTGCGTCTGACATATTCTAATAATTTACGGGGCGGCTCTGAGAGGGGAACCTCGTCGCTGCACCTGGAGTTTTAAGGTTGTCGAACATGTCTCGAATTCTGCTCGCGGAAGACGATAATGACATGCGCCAGTTCTTGTCCAAGGCACTTGAGAAGGCTGGGCACACTGTTGTTTCCTTTGATAACGGAAAGAGCGCATACGAACGCATCTGTGAAGAGCCTTTTGCGCTTTTGCTGACAGACATTGTGATGCCCGAAATGGACGGGATTGAACTGGCTCGCAAAGCTACTCAGCTTGATCCGGATCTGAAGGTCATGTTCATCACTGGATTTGCTGCTGTTGCGCTTAATCCTGATTCCAAAGCACCGCAGGATGCAAAGGTTCTTTCCAAGCCTTTTCACCTAAAGGATCTGGTGCGCGAAGTGGAAAAAATGCTCGTTTAGTCAGTTTTTAGGGGCGAATGTGGAAAGAGACAGCAAATTTCCAATTTTGGACTTGCACGTTCTCCAGATTCCTCTTATACGCCTCTCCACCGCAGCGTTGAAGCGCTGACGGACGAGCTTCTTTGAAAGTTTCGGGCGTGTAGCTCAGCGGGAGAGCACTACGTTGACATCGTAGGGGTCACAAGTTCGATCCTTGTCACGCCCACCATTTTTCGTCGGTTAACATCTTGGATGTATATCCGGCGGAGCGGGTCCTGATCTCAGGTCCAGCGCCGCTTCTTTAAGAACGCAGCGCGGCGAGATCAGAGGCTGTACACTGGAGGCGCTTAGCGCCTCTTTTCACTGGCGGATCGTGGTACTTCAGGATCCCTAAGTATTGTCCCTAACCGGGGGTAGGATAATGAAGATTAAGAACTCTCTTAAGGCACTCATGGGCCGCCATCGTGATAACCGCATGGTACGCCGCAAGGGTCGCGTTTACATCATCAACAAAAAGAACCCACGCTTTAAAGCACGTCAGGGTTAAGTTTGTTGCGCTGATTTGAAATAAAACAGCGCGAAAAACCCTTGGTTCTAAGAGTTGCAAGCCGCGTAGCAAAAGTGAGATGCTTTTGCTATGCGGTTTTTTTCGTTTGAACGCCCAAACAGCTCCGCTTCAGGAGCACTCAGGTTTCTGTTCAATAGACTTTCCGGAGTTTCTGGAAGGGCCTCTTTCTCTCGACATTCTGACTGGTTAAGACGCTCTGCTGCGGCAGCATTGGCATGTCTGATGGTCGCCGGTAGTTCTGTAGCCTCTGAGCGTGGTGGCTCTACAGGGCTCGCTGATCTGCAAGTGGTGCGCGGATTGCCAGATGGGCATCCAAAGCTGAACATGGGGCCAGATGCGGTTCTTGATGGACCTGCTGGTGGGCCTGCTCAGATTGGGCGGTCTGCACCTGGTCACGGGCACTCTGCGCATTATACGCGTCAGCAGTTGCTGGATGCGCTCTTTCTGGAGCTCAGGGATGCTGACACGCTGGGAGACGCTCAGGCGATCTCACGCCGCATCCATAGCCTTTTCATGCAGTCTGGAAGTCACACGCTGGACTTGCTCATGATGCGCTCTGCGAGGGCGATTGAAGGCAAGGAATACGGTCTGGCGTTAGATCTGCTGGATGCGGTGGTTCGTCTTGATCCCGGATATGTTGAGGGATGGAACCGACGAGCGACGGTGCATTTCCTGAAGGAAGATCTGGGACGTTCTCTTGCGGATATTGAACAGGTGCTGCGGATTGAGCCACGGCATTATCCGGCGCTCTCTGGCTTTGCCATGATCCTTAGAAAGACAGGTGAGAATGAAAAGGCGCTGGAGGTGTTCCAGCATGTGCTGAGCATCTATCCGTTGTTGGAGAATGCTCAGGACGCCGTTAAAAGCCTGCGTGAGGAACTGTGGGGGCAGTATCACTAGCAGGTGGGGTTTTAGCCCAGAATGCGATCAGCGGCTCTTGTGATGCCGTCTTTATATTCCGCGTAGCTTGAGACTGTGAGAGACAGCCCTTTGGCGAGGGTGAAGAGGATGAAAGCATCATCTTCCGCTTGATCTTTGGTGCGGTCGTCATAACTCTCAACAATGACATCTGCGATTTTGAGCATGACCTGGGGCATCAGGCCTTTGCCGACGGATGACATGACCTGCTCACCCATCTGAACCAGCTCTGCGCCATGCACAGAGTTCCGCATCAGGTCTACGTGCTGACCAATGATGGTGTCTAATGCGCTCAGGATGCGGGACTTGGTGTCATCTGACTTTTCTTCAAGGATTTCCAGTGCTTGAAGGCCGATCTCTTCAGAGTATTCCTCGATTATGGTCTGGAACAGCTCTTCTTTACTTCCAAACTTTTTATAGAGCGATTGGCGTGAGAGGCCGACCGCGTTTGCAACGTCACCGACTGAAGTCTTCCGAAAGCCGTATTGGGCGAAAACACCCAGTGCCTTCTTTTTGTCAAAGTTTGTTTTCATGTTTACCTAGTTGACAATTATAGTTCATGTTGTCAACTTTGTTATGCAGCAGAGTGAGTGCTGCGTATTGGAGAATGAAATGAGCACAGCGAACAAGAGCAGCGCAGTTTCCGATTGGACTGCGGACCAACTGCCTTCTCTTGAGGGTAAGACTTATATCATAACAGGCGGTAACTCCGGAATTGGGTTTGAGGCAGCTAAAATGCTCGCGGGTGCGGGCGGTGATGTGGTCATTGCCTGCCGGAATGCTGAAAAAGGTTCAGCTGCCCAGCATGCGCTGCAAACTCAAGCGAAAGGAAAAGTTGATCTGGTTCAGTTGGATCTGAGTGATCTGGCGTCCGTTCGCTCTGCAGCAGAAATTGTTGCTACAAGATACACTAAGATCGATGGGCTCATCAATAACGCTGGTATTATGCAAACGCCTGAGTTGAAGAGTGTTGATGGCTACGAGTTGCAGTTCGCGACCAATCATCTTGGCCATTTTCTCTGGTCCGGCTTGCTGAAGCCTAATGTCGAAGCTGCTCAGGGGCGGTTTGTTGTCGTTGCAAGCCTTGTTCACAAGATGGGCAAGATCAACTTTAACGATCTGATGATGCGTGAAACCTATGCGCCGATGAAAGCCTACTCACAAAGCAAACTGGCGAATGTGATGTTTGGTCTGGAGCTTCAGCGGCGTCTGTCAGATACGGGGAGTACGTCTTTTGTCACGATGGGCCATCCGGGTTGGTCTGCTACCAATCTGCAGAGCACGGGGCCGACAGGTCTGATGAGCAAGACCTATAAGTGGATGAACAAGCTGTTTGCTCAGTCTGCTGAACGAGGTGCGCTGCCGACTGTATTGGCAGCAGCTGGCGTGGAAGCTGAGCCGAATGGGTATTACGGCCCTACGAAGCGGATGGAGAGTGTTGGTCCTGTTGGCGTTGCGCGCATCGCCAGCCATGCGTTGAACCCTGAAGTTGCGCGGCGACTATGGGATGAAAGTGAATGGCTCACTGATTTTAAGTGGGCGTTTTACTAATGGAAGTTGGCTAAGCCCTCTTTAGGCTATCAGCGGTTTAATCGATTGAAAGAAAAAAGCCCGTGATACTGGATCACGGGCTTTTTCAGTAGTGTTGGATGTGTTGGTTGACGGCTTATGCGTCTTCGGAACCAACGAACGCGACGCGCAGCATGTTTGTGGAACCTGGGGTGCCGAATGGAACACCAGCAGAAACCAGAACGCGCTGACCTGGCTTTGCAAAACCTTCGTTGTTTGCAAGGCAGCATGCGCGGTTGATGAGGTCTTCCTCAGTTGCTGCATCCTGGTTAGCCACACAGTGCAGGCCCCAACCGATGGTCAGGCGGCGAACTGTAGACATTTCAGGAGAGAACGCGATGATTGGAGTTGCAGGACGCTCGCGGGAAGCGCGCAGTGCAGTTCCACCAGATGCGGTGTAGGTCACGATCGCAGCCAGATCCAGAGTTTCAGCGACCTGGTGAGCTGCTGCAGTGATTGCGTCAGCGCCGGTTGCTTCTGGTTCTGTACGCTGAGCGTGGATGATGGAACGGTAGTTCTCGTCCTGCTCAACTTCGGTTGCGATTTTGTCCATGGTCGCAACAGCTTCAAATGGGAAGTCGCCAGCAGCAGATTCTGCGGAGAGCATCACTGCGTCTGCACCTTCAAACACTGCGTTTGCCACGTCAGAAACTTCTGCGCGGGTTGGCACTGGGGAGGTGATCATGCTTTCCAGCATCTGTGTTGCAACAACAACTGGCTTACCAGCTTTGCGGCATGCGCGGATCATGCGCTTCTGCAGGCCTGGAACCTTCTCGAGAGGCATTTCAACGCCAAGGTCACCACGAGCAACCATGATTGCGTCGGACAGCTCGATGATCTCGGAGAGACGGTCGATTGCCTGAGGCTTCTCGATTTTAGCCAGAACGCCAACGCGGCCCTGAGTGGTGTTGCGCACTTCGATGAGGTCTTCTGGGCGCTGTACGAAGGACAGTGCAATCCAGTCAACTTTTGCATCGAGAGCTGCCAGCAGGTCTGCGCGGTCTTTTTCGGTCAGAGCGCCAACTGGGATTTCTGTATCTGGAACGGAAACGCCTTTACGGTTGGAGATCTTGCCGCCTACTTCAACAGTGGTCACACAACGCTGCGGAGATGCTTCGGTCACGCGCAGGCAGATCTTGCCATCGTCTACGAGGAGACGGTGACCAACTTCGAGGCTGCCGAGAATTTCCGGGTGTGGGAGGTAAACGCGGGATGCGTCACCTGGGGTTTCGTTTGCGTCTACAACAAAGGTTGCGCCATTTTCGAGAACTGGCTTCGCATCATCTGCAAAAGTGCCAACACGCAGTTTAGGGCCCTGCAGGTCAGCGAGAATGCCGATTGGACGGCCTACTTCTGCTTCAACTTCGCGGATGCGACCAACCAGATTGTTGAGGACTTCGTGGGAGGAGTGGCTCATGTTGATGCGGAAAACGTCCGCACCTGCCTGCCATAGCTTTTTGATTGCTTCTTTTTCGGAAGACGCCGGGCCGAGAGTTGCTAGAATTTTGACCCGTCTGTTACGCTTCATCGTCCACCTGTTCCTTGCTCTACCGGCTCCGTCAGCTGGACCGTCCAGCTGCTTTGCTCGCCTGTATCTATTTCAAAGAAACCTGTTCGCTCATAACCACGAGCGACACAGTCTTCTATACCGCGAATGGTGAACTTTTTTTGACGTACACACATATACGCCTTGCCATCCCATTCACCATTTTGATCCGTTTGTACTGCGTACAAGTAATAGTAACGTGACGCCAAATCGCCGGACACCAACGTGTCACAGGCGTTTTTGTCGATGGTCCACCATCCTTCGGTGATCCAATCGGCGCCATCACGGTAGCCTATTGCGATGTTGACTGTGCTTTCGGTCTTATTACATGCGCGAAAGTCGGCTTTTGCAGAGGGGATCTGCTGAAAGCTCAGAACTCCAAAAGCAACACAGGCAAGAGCCAGTGAATTTTTCCGAAAACGGTTTATTACAGCAGATGCGAAGTCGTTTCTGGATGTTCTCATAACAGTCATATGTACAGCTACAAACGGCAGTTTAATGCGTTCAGTTGATGCCCTTGTCAACGTGGTTCGGCCCATGGCCGATGCGTTTCAGAGCACGACTAAAGGGTAATACAGGTTGTTCTGAGTAAAGAACGTTGCCCCAGCTCACCATTGGCCACACAAAAACGGCAGGATGATGAAATGATGAAAACCCGACATGTCATGCTTTGGTTGCCCCGCCCTGACTCTGGATGAGTGTGGACGACCCCCGTCAACACTTGAAATATGATCCAAAAGTCGGATCTTACCTCTAGGAATCTAAGTATCTTTATTGGCCTGAGTTCTGCATGGAATCAAGAGGAAAGCCTGAAAAGCTTATCTCCTCCCACAGTTCCTCTTGCTTATTGCGAATATATTTAGAAAGAGAAGACAAAGAGATAAACACCGTTTCGGACAAATGTCCGGTTTTTACAGTTGGGTTTGAAGCATCTGTTCGGCCGCCTACATGAAAATCCTTAGTGCTGCGGCAAGTTATTTCTTTGTAATGCGACACTTTGTCAGGAAAAGTTTCGTAGCGTTGTTCCATTGAATGGAAATGAAAAAGTTGTCATCTTAAATTTTCAAATGAACACTTCCGTTTAGAGATGGAGTGCTCTGATATATTTAGGGTGTGAATTTGTCGCGCAGATTTATCTTTGGACAATTGTGAGTATGTTTTGATCTATGCAGCAGTGCGTACGTAACGGCACCTATCTTTGCGGCAGGTGGAAGCCATTGAATGGATTGGGACTATCGGATCGGGAGTGTGCGTTGCAACGCTAAGATGAATTTTGTGCCGAGTGTTGCCAGTTGATTGTGCGCCAATTGAGGCGAGTGTTTTATATTCCCATTGAAACTTAGTTCTTCCCCCAGATCCTGTGAAGGTTGCTGAAAACACAACGTGAACGGTTGACCCGTCTGCTCAGTTCTGGCAGCAAGACAACAAGGTTAATGGTGTTTCGCACGAACGTAAGGTGGATTTCATATGTCAGATGCCGGTGGTGTAGCAGCAGATCAGCTGCGCGCATTTATTGAGCGTATTGAACGTCTTGAAGAAGAGAAAAAAGTTATCGCGGACGACATCAAGGATGTTTATGCGGAAGCTAAGGGCAACGGCTTTGACGTGAAGGTTATGCGCAAGATCGTTTCCTTGCGTAAACGTAAGCCGCATGAGCGTGAAGAAGAAGAGGCGATCCTCGACCTTTACCTGCATGCGCTTGGCATGGCTGGCCCTGTTGAGGTTGACGCGTAAGCGCTCATCCAGCAAATTGAGAATACTGAAAGAGGCTCCTTACCGCGGTGAGGGGCCTTTTTTGTTGGTAAATGTGAACTAACGCTCTGGAGGGAATGAGCTGCGACTGGCTGTCTTTGAAGCTAGTATAGAAAACAGTTATCGCGAGGCTGAGTGCTCTCGCGTTGAAGGGCTAGGTTCTCAACTGGAAACGGGGGATGCTTACCGGGAAGAGACCTTGACTGAACCTGTGTAGATGGAATCGAGCCATGCGATCGCTGAGCCGCGGTTGATGTTTTTGCGGATCGGGCGGTATGGCGTTTGGGTCAGAGCATCTTTCAGGACAGATGTGACCGGTGACATCAGAACTGCAAGTTGGTTCTGGTCAGGATGTTCCATCGTGATGGTGCGGCGGTTTCTTGCGGTCCAGGTTGGGTCCAGCATCAGCACTGCGTTTGCTTTTGGTGCAGAGTGGAAGCCTGTCAGCGGTGCTTTTTGGACTGCTTTGGAGATGACAGTCTGCTGCGCCGGTTGTGGTTTGGGCGGCAAGAGGTTTGGCAAGCGCTGCTCAGCAAATGGTGCCTGAGCGGAGAGTGCGGACTTCTTGCTGAACTTGTTCTTAGCCTGCTCGTTTCCAGATGCCGGGGAGGCGTACGCGAGCTGTGAGTTCACGAGCGGGCGAAGGCTATCCGGTGTTTTTTCGCCAGTTGCTGCGATAATTGCCGCGATGCCGTCTTTTGGTGTTTCCACTTTTTGCGGAATAACTGGCGCGCGCTGAGGTGCAGCAGGGGTGGCCGCCGGCAAAGCGGCGACCTGAATGATTTGCTGTGGCTTGATGCGAGGACGAGCGGAAGCGAGCAGATTGAGGTTCTGCTCAGATGCTTCAGGTGCTGCTTCGGTTTCAGCCTTCGGCTTGGCGTAAGGCGTGATAGACGCCAGCGCGAGTGGTGATGCCGCTCCCGGAACCGGGCTTGCTGCTGGCTGTGTTGCCAGCAGTGCCACTTTTGGCTGCGGAATAGCGTTGAACTCGTTTTCTACACGACGGCTTGGATCAGGCTCACGCTCACGTGGTGCCTTGGTTGCCGGTGTAGGAGCTGGTTTGCTTGCTTCATTGCTGTCAGAGTTGCTGAACAGGCGAGAGAAGAAGCCGCCACCGCTGTTGGATGACGTTGCTCTTGCGCTTGCTTTGGATGAAGAGCTGGAGCGGCTTGCAACACTTGTTGAGCGGCCTGAGTCTCTGCGCTTCACTTCAGCAAGGGTCTGCTTGTAGCGTGCCAAAGGCTTGCCATCAGACGGCACGTGAATGGTATCGCCTTTTGGGAACACCTTGACCAGCTGAGAGCGTGTCATACGCGGCCAGTGACGCACGGAGCCCGTGTCCATGTGAACGAACGGTGTGTTTGAGCGTGGGTAGTAGCCGACGCCACCAACATGCTGACGCAAACCAAGAGCGCGCAGCTTTGCTGTGCTTACACCTGGAATGAAGAAATCCATCGCGCGGCCTCTGGTGTGTTGGCTGTTTTTAGCCACACCGCTGGAGCGCTTGCGGAGCATATTGTTGGTTTTGGGAGAGCGGTATGCTGAGACAACATGGATGTACTTGCTTGTCCCGGCCTTCTGGTACACTTCCCAGATCAGGTCAAACAGTTCAGGATCCATTTTGGTTGGCTCATTCTGACGCCAATCCCGCAGGAAGTTGTTGAGCTTGCGAAGGCCTTCTTTGTCATAGCGACCATTGCGCTTGAAGGTAATTTCCGCCCGCTCTTTTGTGTGGGTGAAGTACAGCTTTAGCGTGCGTGTACTCGCACTAGCCGAAGCAATTGAGGTGAGGAAGAACGCACAAAGAACAGCTGCGACCAGCATTGAAATGCCAGGCAGACGTTTACCAAAGTCCGAGCGCCCGAATGCAATCATGTCACGCAATTGAATCTCGCTTTCGCGTTATCGGCTAAAACCTTACCCCAGAGCCCCACCTCTTTCGTTCTAGTGCGGACAAGGTTAATGAGCCTTTACTTTAGTTACAATTAACGCGAACTAGTGACTTACCGGCAACAATCCAAGTTTTTTGCCAAAAACCGCTATTTACATGCGACAAATGCGCGCGAATCCGCACGCATAAGTCGTCATATCACTGTGGATACATGTGGATTGTGACAATTTTAAAGATTTAGAGCGTCGATCACAGCCTGATTGTGTCCGTAAATATCCGGACGTCTTTGTAGCTTTCCGGCCTCATCCACAAATGCAGTGAAGTAAGAGATGTGGACAGGGATATCTTTTTGCAGATTCACCTGCGTCTGCTTCTTACCTACGAGCGAGCGAATGTAGTTGCCGGTGATGGTGTTTTGTGTCGCCATCAGTGCATCTGAGAATTCGAACGGGTTCTGCACGCGAACACAGCCGTGAGAGAATGCACGTTCGGAGCGGTTGAACAGCGACTTGGATGGTGTGTCGTGCAGGTATACGTTGTGCTTGTTCGGGAACATGAACTTGATTTTGCCAAGTGCATTGCCACGGCCCGGACGCTGACGAATACGGATCTGCTTGAAGGTTACTGCATCCCAGTTCACACGGCGTGGATCAACGATCTTGCCGCCATACACGATCTCATAGTTGCCTTTTTGCAGGTAGCTTTGCGGGTTGCTTGCGCGCAGTTCCGGCAGAAGCTCCTTGGATGCGATGGAATATGGGACGTTCCAGTATGGGTTCACGACCACATGCTGCATCTTGTCTGAGAATACCGGTGTCTTGTTGGAGCGTTTGCCAACGACAACGCGGGTCTCATACAGAACGAAGCCTTCCATGTTCAGGCGAACCATAAACTCTGGGATGTTGACGCGCAGGTGGGTTTCACCCAGATCCCGCGGCATCCAGCGCCAGCGTTCCATGTTTGCAATGACGTCCTTGATCGGGTCGCCACTCACGCGGCCATTGAGGGCCAGCAGAGTGCGCGGGCCAACAGCGCCGTCCGGATGCAAACCGTTTGCAGCCTGGAATGCCTCAACAGCGTAAGCCAGATCCTGCGTGTAGACATTCATCTGGGATTCAACGGTTGGAACACTCAGGCGCTCACGCAGCAGGGCAACGCGGGAGCTTTTGCTGCCAACTTTCAGGAGCTTACCGGCTGGAATAACGACCTGTTTTTCCAGGTCGCCATTGTCGGTCTGCTCGCGCAGTTCAGCGAGTTGTTTTTTCAGGGCTTTGTATTCAGCATGCGGTGGGTTGAATGCTGCCAAAACCTGTGCCGGAGCTGCCGAGCGCGCGACGGAGGTCAGCGCTTCAATCGGGTCCGGGCGTTCTGGGCGAAGGGTGATGTCCTCGGAAATCGCATAGGGGCTGACGCGGCCAGCCTGTGCGTCCTCTGCGTATTTGAGGATGGAATGGGTCAGTTCCAGTTCGGCTGCAGCGATCTGGTCAGGTGTTGCTTTGCCATCTGCATTGAAGTCAGCTGCCGGAACCGGGTAGTCAGCGGTGTGCAGGCCTTCTTCATCAGCGGATTGCAGAGTTTCGATGGCGGACAGAGCGCCGGATGAGAGCTTGCCTTTGAGGATCCAGGCTGGTTGGAAGCTTCTGTTTTCGTAGAAGAGTTTTGCAGCAGCTGCCTCACGCTTTGCATGGAAGTTCTGACGGCGATGCTTTTTGCTGAACGCCTTTTGAATTTCCTGCGCAACTGGATTTGACAGAGCAAGGTTTACTTGCTCGAGCTGCGCGTCAAAATTGTCAGGAATTGCGGCTTGCGCAGAGTACACAGTTGATGAAAGCGCAAAAACTGCCCCTGCGAGCAATACTGATGTGCTCGTTCTACCAAACATTTATGACTACCCACCTGATAACTCTTTGATATTTCAAAGCAGAAGACGAATACCTTGAAATCTAAGAGTGTTGTTTTGCCCAAACTTATATTTATTACGCATATACACTAATGCGTTTTGAGATAGCACGTGTGCGTGATGTTTTAAATTCAAGGTTCAGTGATATGAACTTAAACCCACGGTTTTTTGCCACATATTGTGCTAGAAAATGCCTCAAAGTACGCTCAATCAAAATTGATAAGCGAACTTCGTTCTCCTGGCTTGCGCCACGCTTGCGACTTGCGCTTTAGTGCGCTGCTTTGTTTTCTGGAGTTTCTTCCAGACCGTATTCTTTCAGCTTGCGATAAAGCGTTGAGCGCCCGATGCCCAAACGCTTGGCAACCTCGGTCATGCGGCCTCCGTAATGGGATATGGCTGTCCGGATCATCTCTTCTTCGACGCCGGTCAGGGTGCGTACGTGGCCTTCGCCATCGAGTGAACGCATATATCCAAAGGGAGGTTGCTCCGCATCGAAGGCTGATACGGCTTCGACATGAAGAAATTGTTCGTCCTGCTGTTCCTCCCATTTACTCGCTACACTTAGGGATGAAGAATAGACGTCAGCTTGCGGCTCTTTTTTTCCAACAGACGGCGCTGCCGCGTAACTCATTGGCGTATCTGTCGCTTGAGCTATTTGCGGGAAGTCATCGCATGTCAGGCTTGGACCATCGCACAGGACAACGGCGCGGAATACTGCGTTTTCAAGCTGGCGAATGTTGCCAGGCCAGTCATAACTCTTAAGCATATTGACCGTGTCAGAAGTGATGCCCGTAACTTGAGGCTTGCTTTCTTCTGCAGCAAAACGCGCGAGGAAATGGCGTGTGAGCTCGGGAATATCCTCACTACGATCTCGTAGGGGAGGGATCCAGATTGGGAAGACGTTGAGGCGATAATATAGGTCTTCGCGGAATTTACCTTCCTTCACCTGATCGATCAGGCGGCGGTTGGTTGCGGAGATCAGGCGGAAATCCACTTTGACAGGCTTGCGGGCGCCAACTGGGTCCACTTCACCTTCCTGAAGAGCGCGAAGAAGTTTGACCTGTACTTCCAGAGGCAGTTCGCCGACCTCATCCAGAAACAGCGTGCCGCCGTTTGCTTCCTGAAATTTACCGATATGCCTGTCGACAGCGCCGGTGAATGCTCCTTTTTCGTGACCGAAGAGGATGGACTCCACCAGATGATCGGGAATGGCACCGCAGTTTACTGTAACAAATGGCTTGGACCTGCGTTCGCTGGAGCCCTGAATGGCACGTGCAATCAGCTCCTTACCGACACCGGACTCGCCTTCAATCAGGATCGGGATGTTAGAGGATGCTGCCCGTTCGCCCAGTCGCAGTACACGGTCCATTGGCTCTGACCGCGTGACGATGTTGTCAAAGGTAAGCGTGCCTTCTGAATGCTTGCGGATGCGGGTGAGTTCGCCTTCTAGCGTAGCGACTTTCAGCAGGTTGGTGATGGAAACCTGAAGACGTTCTGGACGGCTTGGTTTGACGACAAAATCCTGAGCGCCTGCACGCATGGCCTCAATGACGGTTTCAATGCTGCCATTGGCGGTTTGCACGATAACAGGAACAGCGTTTTTAGCTTCCCGGGTTTCTTTAAGAACCTGAAATCCATCAACTTCCGGCATCATCAGATCCAGAATGACCAGGTCGATTTCGGATTGGGCACTTCCTGTCAGGATTTCCAGCGCTTCACGGCCATCAACACAGCTTTTTGAGCGGTATCCGAACCGCTTTACTGCTTCTTCTAGCAGGCGGCGTTGGACCGGATCGTCATCTACGATCAAAATGCGCTGTGCCATGGGAAATCCCTTCAAATCGATTGGGCAGTAATGCATAGTGTGCCAATTCAGGTCATCCTGCACTCAATTTGGTAAACAAATTGCCCACTTCATTTTGGGGATCTTGTGAAAACACGCCATTGCATGTGCACGGATTGGACGCATATTTAAACAGTGTGCTACGGAACTTGTTCTGCGCACCTCAGATTTCTTTTTTGGTTACATGCCAACCCACAATCGGACGCTCAAATGACACTTAAGCACGCCACTCCTTTCCCTATCGCTTATCAAAGTGCTGAGGCTGCAATGACAGCCGGAAGCCTTGGTGACTTACCGGAGTGGGATCTTTCTGTATTTTACAGCTCTATCGAAGATCCTACGATTGATCAGGATATGGAGCGTGCGAAAGAACTGGCAGAGCAGTTCGAGGCAGATTGCAAAGGCAAACTTGCTGAGATCGCTGGTCGTTCCGGTGATGAGATGGCCGAGATCGTTCGCCGTTATGAAGAACTAGAAGACCTGATGGGTCGCATCGGTTCCTATGCTGGTCTCTCTTACGCCGGTGACACGACTGATCCGGCACGCCAGAAGTTTTACGGCGATGTTCAGGAAAAGCTGACGACCGCCAGTCTTCACATGCTGTTCTTCTCTCTGGAGATGAACAAGATTGATGAAGCGGTTCTGGAAGAGGCTCTGAAGTCAGAGAAACTGGCTTACTATCGCCCTTGGCTGGAAGACCTTCGCAAAGAGCGCCCTCATGAACGTAGTGAGGAAATTGAGCAGCTCTTCCATGAAAAGCATGTGACAGGTGCTGCTGCGTGGAACCGTCTGTTTGATGAAACCATTTCTGGTTCCCGTTATGAGATTGATGGTGAAGAGCTCTCCATCGAACAGACGCTGAACCTGCTGCAGGGTGCTGATGCAGAGCTGCGTAAGAAGGCGGCTGGTGCGCTTTCCAAAACCTTTGCCAAGAACCTGAGCATCTTTACTCTGATCACCAATACGCTGGCGAAAGACAAAGACACTTACGATCGCTGGCATAACTTTGAAGACATTGCTGACAGTCGTCACCTTTCCAACCGTGTTGAGCGGGAAGTGGTTGATGCGCTGGTAGATTCTGTTCGTGCTGCTTACCCGCGCCTGTCTCACCGCTACTATGCGATGAAAGCCAAGTGGCTTGGTGTTGAGAAGATGCACTTCTGGGATCGCAATGCGCCTCTGCCGCAGGCGGATACGCGTGACATTCCGTGGGATGAGGCAAAGACCACTGTTCTGGATGCCTATTCCAAGTTCTCACCAGAGCTTTCAAGCATTGCAGAAGAGTTCTTTGACAAGAACTGGATTGATGGGGCGGCTCGTCCGGGCAAGTCTCCGGGTGCGTTTTCTCACCCAACTGTCCCAAGTGCGCATCCGTTTGTGTTGATCAACTATCAGGGCAAAATCCGCGATGTGATGACACTTGCGCATGAGCTAGGCCATGGTGTGCACCAGGTGCTGGCGGCTCCTAATGGCGCGCTGATGGCACCAACACCGCTGACATTGGCTGAGACTGCTTCTGTGTTTGGCGAGATGCTGACTTTCAAGGATCTGCTTGCAAAAGCGGAAACACCTGAGAAGCGTCAGATCATGCTGGCGGGCAAAGTGGAAGACATGCTGAATACAGTGGTTCGCCAGATTGCGTTTTACACGTTTGAGCGTCAGGTGCATGAGCTGCGCAAAGAAGGTGAGCTGACCTCTGAACAGATCTCAGCGATCTGGATGAGCGTTCAGGAAGAGAGCCTCGGTGAGGCGATTGACCTTGAGGGCGGCTATGAGAACTACTGGACCTACATCCCGCACTTTATCCATTCACCATTCTACGTTTACGCCTATGCCTTTGGCGACTGCCTCGTGAACTCGCTTTATGCGGTTTATGAAGAAGCTGAGGAAGGCTTCCAGCAGAAGTACTTCGACCTGCTGAAAGCAGGCGGCACCAAACACCACAGCGAACTTCTCGCCCCATTCGGCCTCGACGCCACCGACCCAGCCTTCTGGCAAAAAGGCCTGGCTGTAATCGAGCGGTTCATTGATGAGCTGGAAGAGATGGATAAGGCGTAAGCCAAACCGAGTTGGATTTCTTCAGAAGGCGAGGGCAACTGCTCTCGCCTTTTTTGCGTATACCCCTACAACTTTTCCCACGCTTACTTAAGTTTTCAGTTAGATCTGAAGGGCGCTGGTCCTCGAGGTTTGGTTCTAGACTGATGCTCTAAATCGTATGAGCGGAGCGGGATCATGCGCAATCTTCTGGCGATGTTGGCTATGGCATTTACGATCAGTGCATGTGGGTCGTACAAGCCCACCAGCAATCAATCGCATTTAGCCACGTTTCCGATAGACAAGACTAAAAATTACCTGATTTGGCGCTATGGAAGCGTTCAGCCAGATCTATCTTCGATTTTCTGCAAGGTGAATGCTTCGGGTGCAATTGAAGATTGTAAAGACGAAGAAGAAAGCAATAAAAACAAGCTTACCTTCAAAGTGTTTGACGGGCTTTTTGGATCATATCGAGTGACTTTCAAGCACGATGATGACTACTTCCTGATGTCTTATTCGGAGCCTGCGCGGTCTGGTAAATATGCATTTGTTTCTGGAAAATCCGGGCAAGGAAGGCACACTTTCAAGATCGGTGATGCAACATTTGTAAGTGACTTCAAACCGGGAACGGTGACAGTTATTCCCTATGGATGGGAGCACCGGCGCAGTGAAGCGGATCTAAAACGTACCGTTGAAGCAAGTCTGAAACAGGCGTTCGGAGATCGGGCGAACGTACTTACTGTGCGGGTTGCCCGCAAAGTTCCGATCGACTGCACCAAAGAAAGTCATGGTTTCTTGAAGGGGACAGAGACCAAGTGCAAGCTGAGATGAAATCTTCCAGTAGATAAATCGTTGCGATAGGAGCTCTCATGAGTGTCAAAAACAAACTGTTGCTTTTATCGATGGCTGTTCTTCTCGGCGCGTGTGGAGGTGGCCTTCAAACGACTAATGTGCCTTCAGAAGCGGACCTCCAGACTTGGGAGGTATTTGAAAAAGCCTGTATTTCGTCAAGCACAAAAGTGCGAGATAGATATCTAAAATCGGCAGGCTGGAAAGTGGTTTCTTCTGCAAGTCATGACCTCCCATTGGTTTCGATCGCAGAGAGCCGAAATTTTGATAGAAAGACGACCAAGGCTTATCGCGCCCCAAACAATGATAGCGTGATTGTTCTGGGTGAGTACAAGTCACCGGATGCGACAGAAGCATCACCTGCATGCTACTTGGCAACTAGCATGAAGTATGGATCTATCAGGTTCTTCGATGACAAAGTGAAAAGCTATGTCTTTGATGACTATACAAAAGATGTGGGTTCTTTCTCAAAGAATGTAAGGATTTCCGGAGGTGTGAATCGCACGAGTTGGATTAACGAAGTAGAGACTGACACTGGGAGTAAACGCTCGGTTGATGTGGCTGGGGTGAGCTTCATTTCTGGAGAGCACAGCAGATCAACACCTTCGCTAGTTCTACGAGTAAATAAGTAACTCAGCACTTTTGAAAGCTGCCGGCGAGAGATGTTTTCTCTCGCCTTTTACGCCTACTGCTGAATGTCTGCTCTGCCGCGGACGGCCATCATGGTGCCGGAGAGGGTGGCGACTTTTTTCTCTACACCCTCTTTGATGGCGTAGGCTGCGGCGTTGACGAAGGTGATGGTGCGGCCGGGTTTTTCTACTTTTGCCCGGAACACGAAGTGCTCGCCTGCGGCAGGGTTCATCAGGTTGGTTTTCAGCTCGATGGTTAGTACCGCAGCGTCTTCATCCATAAGGGAGAAAGCGGCGTACCCGGCAGCGCTGTCCAAGGCAGTGGTGATGATACCAGCGTGAAGGAAGCCGTGTTGCTGGGTGAAGTCCTTGTTGTACGGCATGGTCAGCTCGACGATGCCTGGTTCCACTTTGGCGATCTCGATGCCCAGTGAAGCCATTGCCGGTTGGCGGGCGAAGCTGTCTCTTACTTTTTTCTCATAACCTGCAAAGCGCGGCGTGAATTCTGTCATGCTGTCTGCGAGCATTCTTAATGTCCTATGGGTTTAATCTATCACTATGCCTAGTCTTAATGCCGGGCTTTCCTGATGGTCTTGAAGAAAACGGACAGAGTTGCTTTCTGACCAGACTTCTCTGAACTGTGCAGGGGAATGGCCGGTTTTCTCTCTGAAATCACGGCTCATATGCGCCTGATCTGCGAAGGCATGTTCGTAGGCGATGTCACTAAGTGGTGAGTTGCTCTGCGAAATGTCTGATAGCGCGCTCTGAAATCGGTTGAGTGCTGCAAAAGGTTTGGGCGAGATGCCCATACGCGACTTGAACTGCCGACGGTGTGTGCGTGCTGATTGTGCAGTTGTCAGTTGGTGTGAGGTCTCATCGCCCGGTGCGAGAGACATCAGGGTTGTGCAGGTTTCAGTGAGAGCCTGACGGATGGCTTCCAGCTCTCCCGAGTTTTGCTCACAGTGTGTGTGGATCGAATTGATCTGATCAATTGCTGCCATGGGCGGCTGTTGGATCGCCAATGGTGGCAGCTCTTTGAACTTTACGCCCCAGATCACACCGAATATCTGGCGGGTCTTGGGAGATATTGTCGGCTTGGGCGGAACGTACCTGAGCTTTGGCGGACCTTCTGCACGGTCGTTGGAGTACTCAAATCGCAAGGAGGCGTAAGGAGAGGCGAAGTTTCCTTTGCTTTGTGCTGAGAGAGTGCCATTGTCGCGGAGGTAGAATGTGCTTTCAATGAAATGAGCTTGCCAATCCGGAGCTTCAAACTCCAGATAGCAGGACTTGGTATCGGCAAATTCAACTGAAGACACAGTCACTCACGCACCTCATTGGATTTATGAGGGGAGTGTAGAGGGATTTGAGAGGCTTACTAAAGCTCAACGTTTGTCGTAGCTGGCTGATGAGCTTTCTCTTCGGCTATCTATGCTGATCAATCAGAATTGGGTTTCCGTCGGGATCAACCACAGTGAAGCTTGCTGGCCCTGACGTGGTTTCGTCGGCTTCCGTTCCATGGATTTCGATGCCATCTGCTTTCAGGCGTTTCTGAAGCTCTCTCACATCCATGAACTCATCCAGCGCCTGAGCTTCCTGATCCCAACCGGGATTGAAGGTGAGCATGTTCTTTTCAAACATACCCTGAAACAGCCCGATGACAGTCTCACCATTCTTCATGATCGCCCACCCGTTCGAGCCATCGCAACTGGGATCGCAGGCAAAGCCGAGCTTCTTGTAGAACGCGATTGATGCGTTGATATCTTTAACTGTGAGACTGATTGAGAACGCGCCCAGTTGCATGTGATATCCCCCTTCCAAGAACCAGTATGAAATGTTCAGGTGAGGTAGCATAGAGGAAGTTCTGTCGGGCTCAAACTGGGTAGATTTTGCGATGTCCTTGTGGTGTGTTTGATTGAGAAAAATTTGATCAAAAACTGCAGGTTCTTTTTTCATGGAATGAAGAAATCTTCAGCTGCACGTAGCAACGCAAAATTCTCCAAAAAAACGCGTTTTTTCGGTCTTCCTGCTGCTTTCTGGCATTGTTCTAGGGAGCCTGTGCTGCTACATCCTGCGACAGAATTGTAACGCATACGAGGACTGGCATGATCCCGCGCTATTCGCGTCCTGACATGGTCGCTATTTGGTCTCCTGAAACAAAGTTCCGCATCTGGTTTGAGATTGAAGCTCATGCTTGTGATGCTTTGGCAGAGCTGGGTGTGATCCCAAAAGAATCTGCTGCGAAGATCTGGGAGAAGGGTGGTCCGGCTACCTTCGACATTGCGCGGATTGATGAGATCGAGCGTGAAACCAAGCACGACGTGATTGCGTTCCTGACGCATCTTGCTGAGATCGTTGGTCCGGATGCGCGCTTCGTGCATCAGGGCATGACCTCTTCTGACGTTCTAGACACGTGCTTCAACGTTCAGCTGGTTCGCGCGGCGGATATTCTTCTGGCCGATATGGACAAGCTGCTGGCAGCTCTGAAGCGCCGCGCGTATGAGCACAAAGACACCGTAACTATCGGTCGTTCCCACGGTATTCATGCTGAGCCAGTGACCTTCGGTCTGAAGATGGCGCAGGCTTATGCTGAGTTTGATCGCTGTAAGAAGCGTTTGGAACTGGCCCGTGAAGAGATTGCGACCTGTGCGATTTCTGGCGCGGTTGGTACTTTCGCAAACATCGATCCTCGCGTTGAAGAACACGTTGCTGAAAAGCTGGGTCTGGGTGCTGAGCCTGTTTCTACTCAGGTGATCCCGCGTGATCGTCATGCGATGTTCTTCGCGGTTCTGGGCGTGATTGCATCTTCCATCGAGCGTCTGGCGACTGAAGTTCGTCACCTGCAGCGCACCGAAGTTCTGGAAGCTGAGGAGTTTTTCTCCAAAGGCCAGAAGGGTTCTTCCGCGATGCCGCACAAGCGTAACCCAGTGCTGACCGAGAACCTGACCGGTCTGGCGCGCATGGTTCGCTCTTATGCAATGCCTGCAATGGAAAACGTTGCGCTGTGGCACGAGCGTGACATCTCTCACTCTTCTGTTGAGCGTATGATTGGTCCTGATGCGACTGTGACTCTGGATTTTGCGCTGGCTCGTCTGACCAACGTGATGGAAAATCTGGTGGTTTACCCAGAGCGCATGATGGGTAACATGGACCGTCTTGGTGGTCTGGTACACTCTCAGCGTATTCTGCTTGCTCTGACACAGGCTGGAGCTTCCCGCGAGGACAGCTACCGTCTGGTACAGCGCAACGCGATGAAGGTTTGGGACAGCTATCAGGTTTCCGGTAGTGCAGATGTGGACTTCCTGAGCGAGCTGCTGAACGATGAAGATGTTCGCAAGCACCTGTCTGAAGAGCAGATCCGCGAACGCTTTGACCTTGGCTACCACACCAAGAACGTTGACGTGATCTTTAAGCGGGTGTTTGGCGAAGCCTAAATTGCCCCGTTGATAGCAGTGGAGGGGAAGATGAAGCTTTATGGTCTGCGGATTTTCGTGAATGATATCGGAAAGGCCAAGGAGTTTTATGCGGAAACGCTGGGTCTTCCTCTCAGCTGGGATATGCCTGAGCTTGGCGCGTTTGGTGCCAAGCTCGACAACGCTGAGCTTATTATTGAGCAGGCGCATAACGAAGAAGACCGCGAATACATTGGTCGCTTTCTTGGTGCTTCTTTGCAGGTGGACGATATCGTCGATACCTATGAACGCCTTTCAGAAAAAGGCGTTGCTTTTTCCAGCCCACCTGAAAAGCAGGTATGGGGCGGAGTTCTTGCACATTTTCATGATCCGTTTGGCAATGTTTTGACACTGCTGGGCGAACCTCGCTGACAACTTGGCCTGTTTAAGGTTTTAATCACGCCAGTGCTGGCAAAGCTTGCTGCCTGATGCAGTGGCTTTGCCAACTGTTTTGCCAATGTTGTTGTGCGTATTCTTTTTTCGCAAATGAGTTGCTCGTCAGGAATACGCTTTTGGAGTTTTTGCTATGAGATTTGCGGTTATCTCCGACATTCACGGTAACCTGCCTGCTCTGGAAGCTGTTCATCGTGACATCAAACGGAAGTCGCCGGATCTGGTTTTCAATCTGGGCGATTGTGTTTCCGGGCCGTTATGGCCGGAAGAGACCGCTCAGTATCTCATTGCTGAAAACTGGCTCACGGTGCGAGGCAATCATGACCGGCATCTGGTGGACCATGCCCAGTCCAATATGGGGCCAAGCGATGCGCATGCCTATTCTCTGCTTTCTGATGAATCAAAGGCCTGGCTGAAGCAGTTGCCGACGCAAATGGAGCACGTGGAGAACGTGTTTTTGTGTCATGGCACCCCATCTGCGGATAATGTTTATCTGACTGAAGAGCTCAGTGGTGACCGTACCAAGCTTGCGTCCCCTGAGTATGTGCTTGAGCACATTGGCAATGTGACGTCACCGCTGATCGTGTGTGGGCACACCCATATTCCGCGGGTGATCTGGCTGGAGACAACGGGGCAAATCATTATGAATGCAGGCAGTGTGGGGCTTCCGGCGTATGATGATGACAAGCCGCATTCGCACGTAATGGAAGTTGGAAGCCCGCATGCGCGGTATATGATTGTGACTCGTGTTGGCACGCGTTGGTCCTTTGAAGAGCGCATGGTGAACTATGATTGGGACCATGCGAGCAGAAAAGCTGCGCGTAATCAGCGTGGAGATTGGGCTGGAGCTTTGAAAACCGGCTATTTTCGTCCTATTAAGCTGCCAGACTTTTTAGCACGACCACGTATTGAGGAACCCTATGAAGATTTCTGAGGCGGACATTCTGATTGTCCCCGGCCTGCATGGCTCCGACGCAAATCACTGGCAAAGCCGCTGGCAGGCTAAGTTCTCCACTGGTCGGCGCATTGAGCAGAAAGACTGGAGCAAGCCAGATCTTGAGGAGTGGGTGAACAATGTTGTGAAGGCGGTTGAGGAAGCGACACGTCCGGTGGTGCTTGTTGCGCACTCTGCTGGTGTTGCAACCGTTGTACATGCAGCCCCTCGCATCAAGAACTGGGTGAAAGGCGCTTATCTGGTTGCCCCAGCAGATGTTGATGACAGCTCCTGTGTGCCAGCTGAACTGCATGGCTTTGGTCCGTTCCCAACGTCCCCGCTGCCATTCCACGCCAAGGTTGTTGCCAGCCGCAATGATCCTTACTGCACCTACGAGCGTGCGGAGCAGCTTGCGAAGTTGTGGAACGCGCGTTTGCAGGATGCTGGTGAGAGTGGTCACATTAACTCTGAAAGCGGACAGGGACCGTGGCCAGAAGGCATCATCTCTTTTGCGCACTTCATGAAAGAGCTCGGGTAATCCGTCTAGGTTGCTGAATGCCCTCCTTCCGGTGCATGGTTTGCATGGGGAGGGCGTTTAATGTCGCGATTTGCTCATACACCTTATGATGGCTCCAAGAAGCCGTTTACCGTTGGGCTTGAACCTCTTGATTTGAAAGAGTGGATTGAGCCCGATGAGTTTTTGATTGCGCATTTGGATGAGAAAGAGCGGCTCATAGCTGACCCAAACGCGTTTGTGTTTACTGCTGAAGCAGATACAGAAGCAGCTCAGCGTGAGGTGGCTGAGTTGATCTCATCGCACCTGCTAGCCCAGTTTTCGGAGCTTTATGCGTGTGACGCTTATGGGGCTCTGGCTTTGCAGGGAACTGATAAAAGCATTAAGCTTTCTGCTGGTGCTGAAGCTCCGCTTCTGTCGATCTCCCGATTGGTGCAGGAAGATCTGGTGCTGATGCGCAAAGGAGAGGACGGGTATCGGCTTGTGGCGGCGAGCCTGTGCTTTCCCTCCAGTTGGTCTTTGGCAGAGAAGTTCGGTGGTTCAATGACTGCCATCCATGAGGGAGTGCCGGATTTCAATGGTCACCGCATGGGGCAGATGGTTCAGCGGATCTTTGAGCGGCTGGAAGCTGACAAGCCCGTCTGGCGCCTGAACTGGTCGCTCTATACGGATGGTGATCTGCATCATCCTGTTTCCCGTTTGCGGCATGAGGTCTTTTCTCAGCCAGAACAGGCTCTTGAGCAGCTTTATGTGCGTGTTGAGAAGCAAACACTGCGACGATTGCCAGAGAGCGGAGACATCCTCTTCACAATCCGCGTGCATCACGATCCCATCCGAAACCTATTGGAACACCCTGATGGTAATCAGTTGGCGCAAGACCTGAAAACCCAAGTTCTCGGGCTGACTGAGGATCAACTGGTTTACAAAGGTATCAGAGCGCATGCACACGTAATCGGGCAAGCGCTTGATGCTGTTGTGAAAGAAACGGCTTAGGCCGGTTCGGCTTCTGGCAGGTAATGGCTCGGTGTGTGGCCTGTTAGTTTTTTGAAAGCTCTGCTGAAATGGGCGTGGTCGAAGTAGCCGAGGGAATGTGCCAAGTCGGTCAGGCTTAGGTTCTGGCCCTGATTAATTGCGTCAACCGCAGCCAGCATACGGTATCGTTCAATCACCCACTTGGGATTTACGCCAACGTGGCTTTGGAACAGGCGCTGGATTGTTCTTGGTCGGGTGCCAGAGATCTTGGAGAGGTCTGTCAGGTTGTTGATCTCATCTGATTGAGCAATAAGCTCGACTAGTGCACGGGCATTTCGTGCTTTTGACGTGAGCGGTTGTTGGTGCTTGAGCAAGCGCTCATCCATCTGCTCGGCGAAAGCCTTGGGGAGAGTTGCTTCTCTGAGATCAGAGATAAGCTGTTGCTCTGAAATGTTGAGGAACGGCTCAATGCTCTCGTGGGTGTTGAGGAGCTGTGAAGGATTGTAGCGGAAGAAGTCTGCGAAGGCTCCAGGGCGAAACTTGACGCCAAAGACGCGGCCCGTCTGCTGCAGCGTATAATGAAAGACACCCGTGTTAATGCCAAAAACACCTGTCGTTTGGGTGGTGTCTATGACGATGTGTTGGGATGGGTGCGGAAGATTGGCTTGCTCGTAAGGTGGCTTATCTCGCAGATCCCATGTGATCAGCCAGTAAAACTCAATCGCTTCCTGTAACGGTTCGGCAGGCTCGAGCCAGTCCAGATTGAAATGCTGGAGGCTGCATTGCTGGTTTAGTAGGCCGCTGATCTGGTTTGAGGTGGCATCCTGATTTGGCATGAGCATAAAAGATAGCAGCTGTCGCGCTTTTACAAGCCCTTCTCTTGGGAGCGCATTAGATCTTCAGTTCGTTCAATCGAGGAGTTGAAGATGGCAAAACTCAAGTGCACCTACAAAGTTGAAGAATGGCAAGAAGAGACTTCCGAGACACTTTCCAGTACGAGTAAGATTGCAGCTGTTCGTGCTTTTGGTCCCGTTGGAGGGGATATTGTTGGGCAGGTCAACACGTTTTATCAGTTGGCGTATGTGACTGAAAAGCTGGGCAATTATAACGGCTACACGCAGGTGTCCGGTCGGTGTGGGCCGCGTGAAGGCACGTTTCTCGTTGAGGAGACAGGTGTTTTTGATGCTGAGGGTGTTCGGTCGGAAATGACTGTGGTGCCAGGTTCTGGGACGGGGGATTTTGAAGGTGTCTCCGGTGCCGGCAAGTTTGTGACGTCTCATGGCAATGCGGTTGAGAGTGAGTTTGAGCTGGAGTTTGTAGAGAGGGTTGAGCAAGCCTGAACAAAGATGTGATTAGGTAAATCTTAAAAGTGCCCTTGGGTTCTCTGCGTTTTCTGCTAGGTTTTGCAGTGCACTATACATTGCATTAAGAGTGTGAGACGCAGGAACCCCATATGCCTTCATCTCGAGATCGCGAAGCAAACCGAATGACTGCCCGCATTGGTCGCTATGCCAAGGTTGGCGGAAATATGAGCGGCATTGCAGCCAAGCTTGCTGCTGGCAGGTTGTTCGGCTGGGATCAAGATCCCGCAAAGAATGCCGCTGCTATTGCAGAATCTCTTGGTGAGCTGAAAGGGCCGCTGATGAAAGTGGCGCAGCTGCTTTCGACGATCCCGGACGCGGTGCCGCCAGAGTATGCAGCAGAGCTGGCCAGCTTGCAGGCGAATGCTCCGCCGATGGGATGGGCATTCGTTAAGCGACGTATGCGCGCTGAGCTTGGGCCGGGGTGGCAAGGCAAGTT
Source organism: Pseudovibrio sp. FO-BEG1 (assembly GCF_000236645.1). NCBI lineage: Bacteria > Pseudomonadati > Pseudomonadota > Alphaproteobacteria > Hyphomicrobiales > Stappiaceae > Pseudovibrio > Pseudovibrio sp. FO-BEG1. The sequence continues at coordinate 5,122,825 of NC_016642.1, read as the reverse complement.
CGATAAGTTTGAGAAGGAGCCAGCCGCTGCGGCTTCTCTTGGTCAGGTGCACCGCGCGTTTAATCAAGACGGATCGATGCTGGCGTGCAAGCTGCAATATCCTGATATGGATAGTGCGGTAGAGGCCGATTTGAACCAGTTTGATATGCTGCTGGCGTTGCACCGGCGGTTTCGGCCAGCGATCGAGACATCCGAGATTGCGAAGGAAGTCGGCGCCCGTCTGCGCGAAGAGCTGGATTATCGACGTGAGGCGAGACACTCGAAGCTTTATGCCAATGTGTTTGCAGAGGATGCAGAGATCCAGATTCCTGAGGTGGTTGAAGATCTTTCAACGCGACGTTTGCTTTCCATGAGCTGGTTGGAAGGGCGTCCGCTGCTTGCGTATAGGCAGGAGAAGCTGGAGGCCCGCAATAAGATCGCGCAGGTTATGTTCAAAGCCTGGTGGCACCCTTTTGCTCATTACGGAGTGATCCATGGAGATCCTCATCTTGGCAACTACACGATCTTTGAGGATGGCAAAGAGCCTGCGGGTGTGAATCTGCTGGATTATGGATGTGTGCGGATCTTTCCGCCCGACTTTGTTCAGGGGGTTGTTGATCTGTACCACGGGCTGCTTGAGGATGATCAGGCGCGGGTGGTTTCAGCCTATGAGACCTGGGGTTTTGAAGGGCTGACGAAGGAGCTCATCGAGACGCTGAATATATGGGCGAACTTCATTTTTGGTCCGTTGCTTAGCGACAGGACGCGTTCCATTGCGGATGGCGTGTCTCCAGCGACCTATGGCCGGAAAGAAGCGTTCCGGGTGCATCAGTCTTTGAAAGAGTTGGGACCGGTAAAGATCCCTCGCTATTTCGTTTTCATGGACCGTGCAGCCATTGGGCTTGGGTCTGTGTTCCTGCATTTGCGGGCTGAGTTGAACTTTCACCAGTTGTTCAACGAGCAGATTGATGGGTTTGAACGAGATGTGCTGACTGCCCATCAAAAGCAGCAACTGGACTTATGTGGTTTGACTGCTGCTGATTGAAGCTCATACTTTGCCAGCTGGAATTATCCCCGACACCTCGGTTATTTCCTGAGCGGTTCTTAACGGAAGTTGCGTCACATGACATTGTGATGTTAAAGACTCGTATCAGGAAAACTACTTGTTTCGAGGGGGAATCATGGCTGACGGGAGCGCGTCTGTTATGGATTATGAGGAACACGAGAAGACCTACAAGAACTTCATCAACTTCTCAAAAGTTGGCGTTCTTGCAGTTCTTACGTTCGTATTGGTGATTGCAATGGTTGGATTTGGTGGTACTGCCGGGACGGTATGGGCAAGTATCATCACAGTCGCCAATGTGATTGCAGCAGGTGTTGGTATGGCATCTGGCGACAGAGCCCACGTTGTGCCGGGAATCGTCTTCCTGATTGCATGTGCGGTGACGGTTGCATTGACAATCTAGGAAACCCTCAGGTTCCAAACGGTTTTGAGGATCGCAGGAGCTGTGTGCTTCTGCGATTTTTCGTTTCAACCCCGAGATTCAGCGGAGGCGCTGCCCTTTTCTGATCATTATTGAAGGATAGGGCCTTAGTAATAGTTGTTCTGAGTTCGGGTATCTTATGTCTACTGCGCAAACTGTTCGCGTACTTCTGCGCTGTTCTTTATTGCTTGCCATCTTCATTGTGGTCGCGATTGCTTCATCGCCGTCTCACTCTGCCTCTTCAGATTTGGGTTTCTCTCAGATCCTGAAGGAAGAGGGAGTTGCCGTGCGTGGCAGCAATTATGAGATTTTACCGCCCGTCCTTCGGAATGGGACGCTGCTTCAATACAGCCTTCGGGTTCAGGGCAAGACCTACAAAGTGCGCGGTACTGCGACGCTGAAAAAGCGGATTAATGAGCTCCAAGCTCTGCGCGGTATTGAGCAGATGGATACGGTTTCGCAGGCGGGTGAGGGCGTTGTAAGTGCTGTTGCCAAGCCACTGACTTTCTTAGGAAGCCTTGTCACTGATCCAAAAGAAACGCTCAGCTCCACGGCTGATGGGGTTGGGCTGCTGCTGAACGGGACAGTCAACACAATTACTGGCAACTCTGGTGCGACTGCGCCTTCCAAAGGTGGTGCCAAGAAAACCTCTGCTGTTGAGAGTGTTGCTGCTGCTGTGGTCGGGCGAGATAAAGCACGCCGTTACATTGCTGTGGCTGCGAATGTAGATCCCTATACAACCTTTCCTCCGCTATCAGATGAACTTGATAAAGCCGCCTGGGCTTATGCCACTTCTAACCGCCTGACCAATCTAGCGACTGTGTTTATTCCGGGTGGTGCGGGCACCGCTGTGAGTGGTGTGCTGGCAACGACGAACTTTAGTGAAGCGTTGAAGGCAAGCCCAACGGTTGCGGATGAGAAGATGCGTGAGATGCTGGGTGAGATGGCTGTTCCGCAGCGGACCACGCAGTCCTTCCTCAGTGCTACATCCATGACACGCGGCGAAAAGATTGTGTTTGTTGCGAGCCTGAATGCGTTGAAAGGTGTTCGTGGCAAAGCTGCGTTAATTGATCAGGCGAGCCGTCGAGGCTTGTCTCAGGAAGCCGGTTATTATTATCTGATTGGCCTGATGATGATTGCTGACTACCACATTGATACGGAGCGCCTTGCTTCTGTGGAATTGGTTGAGGGCGTTGCAATCGGGACCACGCGTACAGGGCGGAAAGTTGCGTTTGTAGCAGGTGATCGAATTGGGTGGAGTGTTGATCAGTCCACCACCACGCTCAACATTGCCAGCCGTGTAAATCAGAGTAGCTCTGGGACTGGCGCAAGTGAGCTTCGCATGTTTGGACTGGTTCATCCGACGCTGAAAACAGAGCTCGGTGCGTTGAACTGAGTTATCCGCGAAAAAGCGCCGGTTGCGACCTTCAAGGAAATCGACGTAACCAGCTGATTGAAAAAGTGTTTGGGGTGAGCTCTGAAAGTGTCACCCCAAAACCCAAGGAGCAACATCTAAAATATCGGTGCTTATGCTGAGAGCGCGCTGGCTGGTGATTTGGCTGCGCATCACACCCTTTCATGATCGAGGTGGTCCATGAAAATTGCCGATATTCTTGAACAGGCTTCCATGCCGATTGCTTCTCCTGCTTATCCCAAGGGGCCTTACAGGTTTATCGACCGCGAGTTCTTTGTGGTCTCTTACGAGAGTGATCCCGACGCTATTCGCGAAGCCTTACCAGAACCGCTGGAGCCAGATGGCTCCAACAAGGTGATGTTTGAGGTGATCCGAATGCCAGATTCTGCTGGCTTTGGAGACTACACTGAATCCGGCATCGTGATCCCTGCCAAATTTGGCGACCATCCAGTCAACTTCACTCAGCAGATGTTTCTTGATGATACACCGCCGATCTTTGGCGGGCGTGAGATTTGGGGATTCCCTAAGAAACTGGGACATCCGGAGTTGAGCGTAACAGGGGCAACGCTAACCGGGCACCTGGAGTTTGATGGGGTGACGATCGCGATCGCGACGATGGGCTATAAGTACCAGCACCTTCTTTACGATGTGGAGCATGGCACGCAGTGTCATCCGGATGCGATCCTGAAGAAACTGCAGAAAACGCAAGTGAATCTGAAGCTTATTCCTGATGTTGATGGCTCATTGGCGATTGCTCAGCTGGTTGCTTATGAAGTCGCCGATGTGACCGTGAAGGGGGCCTGGTCTGGCCCTGCGAGCTTACAGCTGTTTCATCATGCCAATGCGCCGGTTGCAGACCTGCCAATGCTCAAGTCGCTGGGGGGAGTTCACTTTATCACCGATCTCACATTGCCGTATGGCCGGGTTATACATGATTACTTGAAACCATAGGAAGGCTGCTGGCCATGCGTGGGCTCCTGCAAAGCTGCTTCAGGATGATCGTCGGTCTGATGATGGTGGGGTTATCGCTCTCTCAGGCTGCTGGCTTTGAGCTGAAACCCTATAAGGATGAACTCTTTGCTTATCCGCTTGTGTTGGAGCAGGGGCAGGGCGGTGCGTTTTTGAGGCTCGATTACCAGATACAACGTGATTTACGGGACCGGGATGAAGTTCCTGAGCGACGCGTTGACGGGCAGTATGTTTCCAGCAGACCGTCCTGGTATGTGCGGGAGCGCTCGGCAGTTTTAGCAGGCAGCAAGCGAAAGCACATTCGTGTTGGCTCTCCTGATGCCAACACGAAACTGTTGGTGCTCTATCTGCACGGTAAAGGCGGTAATCGGAAGCAGGGCAATGCGGATTGGACGTTCGGAGGGAACTTCAATCGTCTCAAGAACCTGATGGTGCGAAATGACGGGGTCTATCTGTCGCCGGATGTGAAGCTTGAAAGCCCGAGAGGCACGCAGGAAATTCGGGAGCTGATTGCGCAGTATCGAGAACTCGCCCCAAATGCTGCTGTGATTGTTGCCTGTGGTTCCATGGGGTCTCAGGTTTGTTATGGCTTGGCTAGTAACGCTGGTGTGGCAGGCCATCTGTCTGGTTTGTTTTTCCTTGGAGGTGCTACAGATCGGCGGCTTCTTGTGAGTGATGCCTATAAGTCAGGTGTGCCTATCGTGTTTGGTCATGGGAGCGCAGATCGCGTGTACAGCTGGGAAAAGCAGTACGCTTTGTTTCAGGCGCTTGCATCCAAGACAAAGGGATATCCGGTGCGGTTTAGGCTGTTTGAGACCGGCTCTCACGGGACGCCAATTCGCATGATTAACTGGCGGGATGAGATCAACTGGATGTTGAAGCAAAGCCCAAAGACCAGGCAATAAAAAAGGCCGGAAACCCGGCCTTTGGAAACTTTATGTATGAAGCGCTTAGGCTTGCGGTACGCCAGAGGACACCGCCAGACGCTTTGCGCCTTCTTTCGCGATCTGGTTTGTCGAGGAAAGCTGCAATGCTCTGGTATAGGATTGACGTGCCTCGGTGATCTGACCTAAAGCTTCTTCAGCGCGTCCGCGGTTTGCCCATGCTGAAGCGGATTTTCCGTTCAGCGCGATTGCAGCGTTGAAGTCTTTCAAAGCGGACTTTGCATCGCCGAGTGAAAGATAGGTTACACCGCGTGCGATCAGTGGTGAGTAAGCACGGGAGTTCAGGCCAACTGCGGACGAGAAGTCATTCAGCGCTGCTTCCTGCAGACCTTGTGCCTGATAGATGAGGCCGCGGTTGTGGTAGGCCTGTGCGTCACCTGCGTTCAGACGGATAACTTCGTTGTAGTCCCGCAGGGCTGACGTGTTCTGGCCGATGGAACGGTACGTGTTGCCGCGTCCGTTGAGAGCCTTTACGTAGTCTGGCTTGATGGACAGAGCTGCGCTGTAATCCTGAATGGCTTGTGAGGTGTTGCCTTTGCGGCGTTCCACCAGCGCGCGGTTTGCATAAGCCTGATAAGAGTTAGGACGCAATTGCAGGGACTTGTTGAAGTCCTCAGTTGCCTGATCAAGGCGTCCTGCTTTTGCATATGCGATGCCGCGCTTGTTGTAAGCGTCTGCATCGGTTGGGTTCGCGTCAACAACAGCGCTCAGACTATCGATGTTAGAGGAAGAGCCAACAGCTTTGTCGATAGGTACATTCTGATAAACAAGGCCGGAAGAGTTGGATTGGCACGCTACAACGCCAAGCGCGAGCAGACACGCGCAGATGCCTTTAGCCAGTTTATTGTTCACGAGAATGTGCCCCATTCTTAAAGAGTCCTTGCAATGACACGGTAGCCTACACTTTAGTGTGGCAAAAAAAGGTCGAATGAACCAGCAGAAACAACAAACGGACCAACCGGCTTACCGGTTAGTCCGTTCTGAATTCAAGCTCCGAGGAGGTCGCAGGCTGTGTCAAACATTGTTGAACCTTAGCTGTGCGATGCCCCGGATATCGCCGAATTAACGACGGCCTTTGCCGAGCAGCAGGCCTTCACGCTGTGCGCGCTTACGTGCCAGCTTGCGGGTGCGGCGGATAGCTTCAGCCTTTTCGCGAGCCTTCTTTTCAGATGGCTTTTCGTAGTGGCCACGAAGCTTCATTTCGCGGAAGATGCCTTCACGCTGCATCTTTTTCTTAAGCGCTTTCAGCGCCTGATCGACGTTATTATCGCGAACGAGAACCTGCACGCGTTTATCCTTACCTTCGAGCATTCCGGATAAGATATCCAGAACGACATAAATGAAATGATTGATAGCGATGCTTAGCGCATATGCACGGGTCACAAGGACTTCGTCGCCGCTGATGCGTCGCTTCTTGACGGGGTAACTAGCAGACTGAGTGTGGGCTGTCTACCTCCTTACTTGAGAATCTATGTTAATTTATAGATGGGATAAGGGGGAATACCTCTTCCAGAGCAAGGCAATCGCAGCAGCAGTCGCACGTTTTCTTCAAGTTGGCGTATCGGCGGCTTCTTGCTTAAAGTAAAAGATAAGTAAAAATAGCTTTCAAAATCCATTATAACTTCATGGCTGAACTCTGATAAGCATAATGCAACCTTTGATTGTGTATGGTTGAATCTCTCTTTTGATACCGAAAAAAGTCACAGGAGCTTTTCTGAACGGTGGAAATCGAGGTGGAGTTTTGAGTGAAATTTGCTTCAAACGCCGTCCGTCGTATTCGGAGACAGAGGATGAGTCGAGCGGGACATTGCGCTTCTGGCATGCTCACTTTAGATTCTCAGAAGGGTCACTGAGAAAACTCGTTACTCTAGTTATAGGGAAGGGGTTTATACGTGCAGGTGGATCATGCATAATCTGAGGACCTCATTTGGGTAATCGATCAGAAGAAAGAATAAAGTAATGTGCCGCTGGCTTGCGTACCGTGGAGCTCCCATCTTTATGGAAGAGCTGATTTCAATGCCCAACCATTCTCTGATTGCGCAGAGCCTGCATTGTGCGGAAGCCAAGGTGAACACCAATGGTGATGGTTTCGGAATTGGCTGGTATGGCCATAAACCTGAGCCGGGTCTTTATCGTGACACACAGCCAGCGTGGGGTGATGAGAACCTGCTGAGTATTACAAAGCAGCTGAAGTCCTCATTGTTTTTTGCGCATGTGCGCGCGTCTACTGGTACTGCGACCTCCCGATCCAACTGTCATCCGTTTGCCGTTGGCAAGTGGATGTTCATGCATAACGGACAGATCGGGGGATATGATGATATCCGCCGGCAGATCGAAGGCATGATCAACGACGATTTTTATCGTTTTCGTCAAGGTACAACGGACAGTGAAGCTCTGTTTCTTGCGATGATGAGCCATGGTCTGGATGTTGATCCTGTGGGGGCTGTGCAACAGGTGCTGACGAAAACGCTTGAGATTATGCGTTGCAATGATGTCATTGCTCCGTTGCGTGTAGCGATGGCCTTGACTGATGGCGAGCGTCTTTATGCGGTGCGTTGCTCCAGCGATAAGATCGTACCAAGTCTCTATTATCGCTTGCATAACAGTAACTTGAGTGTTGTGTCCGAGCCTTTGGAAAAGGGTGGGCAAGGTTGGTACGAAGTGCCTTGTGGTCACATCATGATCTATGGCGGTGATAATGCGCCTTGCTTTATTCCTCTGGACATTCCCGAAGAGTTTTGCAAAGTAGCGTAATCGACTTTTTCACTAGCGGAATTGCTTAGGCAGGGAAGCGCTGGGAAATTGTTGGTCTGTTTCTATTATAGGAAGTTTCCTCCCAGCGAGGTGATGCGGTCAATTGCGGGTCGCGATCTCGTTTATGTTCTTGAGAGGCTCAAGTTCTGGAGGGGCTCCATGCCCTTTTCTTCAGGAGCTTATGATGACGCGGGTTGAAAGCACCAGCGTTGCCAAACCCACAGCCATGTCTGCATGGTGGGGGGAGTCCAATGCAACGCTTATATTGGGATTGCCGTTGATCGGTGCGCAGTTGGCGCAGATGGCAATCAACGCCACCGATGCATTGATGATCGGTTGGCTTGGCGCAACAGAATTGGCCGCATCCGTGCTGGCCTTGCAGCTGTTCTTTCTGATCTGGCTGGCTGGACTTGGATTTGTTCAAGCCGTTATGCCATTGGCGTCCAGAGCCGAAGGTAAAGGCGACATACGCAATGTGCGTCGTGCCTCTCGCATGGGTCTTTGGATCTCGCTGATCTACACGACCTTTGCGATGGTCGTGCTTTGGAACGGCGAAAGTGTTCTGTTGGCGCTGGGACAGGATCCTGAGGTTTCTGCCATTGCTGCGGATTATCTGCGCATTGTGCAGTGGTCTATGTATCCGTCTCTTTTCGTGGCGGCTCTGCGTAGCTTCCTGACCAGTATTGAACGCTCGCAGATCGTGTTGTGGGCGACAGTGGTGAGTGCAGTCGTCAACGCTCTGCTCGATTATGTGCTGATCTTTGGTTACTTCGGGTTCCCTAAACTGGGTATTCTGGGTGCTGGTATCGCATCCGTTGTGACTGCTTTGGCGTCTTGCGTGATCCTAGTGGCCTATGTGTTTTGGGAAGAGAAGTCCCGCAAGTACGAAGTGTTTGTGCGTTTCTGGCGCGCTGATTGGCCTGCGTTCTTTGAGATCCTTCGCCTCGGCTGGCCGATTTCTCTGATGCTGGTCGCTGAAGTTGGCTTGTTTGCTGCGGCAGCACTGATGATGGGTTGGATTGGTACGCTGGAACTGGCCGCGCACGGTATTGCCGTACAGCTTTCTGGTATCGCCTTCATGATCCCGCTTGGCTTTGCTAATGCTGCTGTTGTGCGTGTTGGAATCGCATCTGGCCGCGGCGATGCGGATGGTATTACACGTGCTGGCTGGGTAGCGTTGATCTGGTCTATCGTGATCGGTCTGCTCGGTGCGGTTTTGTTTGTTGCGATCCCGGATACGCTGATTTCGTTCTATCTGGACAGCAGCAACCCTGATGCAGCTGATGTGATCCGCCTAGGTGTACCGCTGGTGTTTATCGCTGCCGTTTACATGGTGGTTGATGGCATTCAGGTGGTTGCAGGCGGTGTACTGCGTGGTCTTTCCGACACGCGCATACCGATGGTGATTGCGGTGATTGGCTACTGGATTATTGGTGTGCCGCTCTCTTACGTCATGGCTTTTACGTTCAACTGGGGTCCGGAAGGGATCTGGGTTGGATTGGCGAGTGGTCTCTTTATCACCGGTATCCTGTTGCTGATCCGGTTCCAGAAGCGAGATCAGCTTGGTCTGGTGAGGCTGGGATAAGCTTTAAGATAAAAGAAAAGCCCCGAAGACGGATTGGTCTTCGGGGCTTTTTTGTCGGATGTCGTTGCTGACTATGACTTTGGAGAGAGGCGGTTGATGTGGCCCATCTTACGGCCTTCACGTGTCTCTGCTTTGCCGTAAAGTGTCAGACGTGCATTGGGTTCCAGCAATGCGGCTTCCCACGTGTTCACATCATCGCCGATCAGGTTTTCCATGATGACGTTGTGCGCGCGGGTTGGAGTGCCAAGTGGCCAGCCCGCGACAGCGCGTACGTGTTGTTCAAACTGAGAAACCGGGCAAGCGTCTTCGGTCCAATGGCCGGAGTTGTGAACGCGAGGTGCGATCTCGTTGACCTTGAGCTCTGTTTTGTCTCCATCCTTCACCACGAACAATTCCACGCCCATCACGCCGACGTAATTCAGAGCAACTGCAATGCGGGTTGCCATGTCTATGGCTTCCTGTGCAGTTGCTTCGGGAATGTCTGCCGGGACACTGGAGGTCTTCAGGATGTGGTTCTTATGGTAGTTGTCTGCTGGGTCGTAGCATTTCACAGTGCCGTCGACACCGCGGGCGACGATGATGGAAACTTCCTTTTCGAACGGAATGATGCCTTCCAGAATAGCTGGCTGGTTGCCGAGCTTATTCATGGCGCCTTCGATGTCCTGAGGTGTGCGGATCATGATCTGGCCTTTGCCATCATATCCAAACCGACGCGTTTTCAGGACGCCTTGGCCGCCCAGTTCCATGAGGGCTGCTTCCAGCTCTGCCTGATTGTCGACCTTGATGAAAGGGGCGACCTGTGTGGCAGCTTCTTCTGAGAGGAAGGTCTTCTCTTCGAGACGGTCCTGCGAAACTTTCAGTGCGAGTGGGCCTGGGCGGACCGGCACGAACTGTTCCAGAATGCGGGCAGTTTCGCCTGGTACGTTCTCGAACTCATATGTGACGACAGAAACGCTCTTTGCGAACTGTGTAAGTTCCTGTTCGTCTTCGTAGGCTGCAACGGTCTTTTCTGCGGAGACCTCAAAGGCCGGGCTGTTTTCATCCGGGCAATAGATATGGCACTTCAGGCCCATCCTGCTGGCAGCTTGAGCGATCATGCGACCAAGCTGACCTCCACCCAGAATACCAATCGTGTCACCAGGACGTAGTGTGGAACCCATTTCGAAAACTTTCCAGAGTTAGGGGCCAGATGTTAGGGCAGTTAAAACAAATGAGGCGCCTGCAAATGGGCGCCTCTGAAACTCTTACTCTTCCGGATTGACTGGCTTTTCAGCGACAGCCTGGCTTTGCTTTTCGCGCCAGTCATCCAGATTGGCGGCGATCTCCGGATTGTTGAGCGCCAAAACGGCTGCTGCCATGAGTGCAGCGTTGACTGCACCGGCGCGGCCAATGGCCAAAGTACCAACCGGAATGCCTGCTGGCATCTGTACGATAGACAGCAAGCTGTCCTGACCTTTCAGGGCGCGCGACTCAATCGGAACACCGAAGACTGGCAATGGAGTCATGGATGCCGCCATGCCTGGTAGGTGAGCTGCTCCACCAGCGCCAGCGATGACAACCTTGAAGCCATTCTCTTTTGCGGTTTTGGAGAATTCTACCAGACGATCCGGAGTGCGGTGCGCGGAGACGATGCGAGCATCATAGGAAACTCCCAGTGCTTCTAGCGTGTCTGCGGCGTTTTTCATGGTTGGCCAATCGGATTGGCTTCCCATGATGATGGCGACTTCTGGCTGATCTGTGCGGTTCATAAAACGGGCACCCTCTGAGCGGCTGGGAAGAAAGCGCGGATTATAGAAATACCACGGCGTGTTTCAACCCAATTACTACAAGAAATGCCAATAATATACGAAGGTTAGAGCTCTGCCTCTAATTTAGGCAATAATGTCAGGTAAGAGCTGGGTTTCCAGTACCTGAATCTTATCTCTTAGCATGAGTTTTTTCTTTTTCAGGCGTTGCAGCTGTAGGACATCTGATCGTCCTGTTTCGATGAGTGCTTCGATAGAGTGATCCAGATCCCGGTGTTCCTGCCTCAGCTCCGCCAGCTCGGAGCGAATGCTATCCTGATCAAGGTTGTCTTCCGTCATCGTTTTGTCCTCACATGACACGTATCGGTCTGTGTGCAACTCTACCCATCAGTGAATAAAATCTGGTGGGGCGCGTTGTCGCAATTCACCGCTCTGTAACAGTATACCGAATGTGTCGGCGCGATGAACATGAGTCTGACGATTTTTACAGGAAGTCGTGTCGCATGACGAATTTACGTAGCGTATATATAGGGTTGAATACTTAGTGAGCTTCCCTTTTTGCTGGTGGTGGCAATCACTGAAATTTACTGGGTCATTTATAAGTTCCCTAAGTTTTTCATGAATTAACGATCTCGCGTTGTAGAGGCCGAAAAAAAACAGCTAATCATCGTTCGACAACTCATGAAAATGGTGCCATCATCCTCCTGTAACAGAGACAATGTAGGAGGATTAAAACCTATGTCCATCCGTGAGCATTTGACTGAGCTGGAACGCCGCCATGCTACTCTTGAGAAGGAGCTGGAAAGCGCCAAGCATCATCCATCAATGGATGAACTAGAGATTGGCAATCTCAAAAGGCAAAAGTTGAAGCTTAAGGATGAAATCTCGCGATTACGAGTGACGGGTTAGCTTCCTCTTCCAGAATTATCAGAGAATGCGCCGCTTTTAGCGGCGCATTTTTTGTTTGTGCTCAGGCCAGCGTTTTGGCTTGTTCCCGCAAAACGAACTTCTGGATTTTGCCGGTAGACGTTTTTGGTAGATCGGTGAAGACAACTGTCCTTGGCGATTTGAAACTGGCCAGGTGCTCTTTGCAGTAGGTGATGATATCTGTTTCGGTCACGCTGCTGTTCTCTTTCAACTCAACAAACGCACAGGGTGTTTCGCCCCATTTGTCATCGGGCCGAGCAACCACTGCTGCTGCGGAGATCTCCGGGTGTTTGTAAAGCACTTCCTCGATCTCGATGGACGAGATGTTCTCACCTCCTGAGATGATGATGTCTTTGGAGCGATCTTTGAGCTGGACGTATCCATCTTCATGCTGCACGCCGAGGTCTCCTGAATGGAACCAGCCACCTGCAAATGCTTCTTGCGTTGCGGATGGGTTTTTCAAGTATCCCTTCATGACTACGTTGCCTTTGAACATAACCTCACCGATGGTTTCGCCATCAGCTGGGACTGGCTGCATGGTTTTTGGATCCAGCACGGCGAGATCCTGAAGAGCGACGTAGTTGACGCCTTGTCTTGCTTTGAGGGCGGCTTGCTCTGAGGTCGGCAGTTCATCCCAGTGTTCATGCCATTCATTGACGACTGCAGGCCCATAGACTTCGGTCAGACCATACAGGTGCGTGACGTTGAAGCCTTCCTCTGCCATTGCTGCCAGCACGGCCTCTGGCGGTGGTGCTGCTGCGGTAAAGAACTCGACTTCGTGGGTGAGCTTGCGTTTCTGATCTTCTGGCGTGTTGAGTAGTGTGGACATGACGATTGGGGCGCCACACAGGTGGGTCACCTTTTCGTCTGCCAATGCGTTCCAAATTGGGCCTTGCCGAACTTGGCGGAGGCAGACGTGAGTGCCAGCAACAAGAGATAGCGACCATGGAAAGCACCAGCCATTGCAGTGGAACATTGGGAGCGTCCAGAGATAGACTGGCTTCTTGCCCATGGCTGCTGTGATGATGTTTGCCTGGGCCAGCAGATAAGCGCCGCGGTGATGATAAACGACGCCTTTCGGGTTGCCGGTCGTGCCAGAAGTGTAGTTGAGCGTGATGGCATCCCATTCATCTTTTGGGAGTTGCCACTGGAAATCTGTTGACCCGCTCGCGATCAGCTCTTCGTACTCCAGCTCTCCGATCACTGGTGCTGATTGAGGGAACTCTTTGTCGTCATAGAGCACAACGGTTGGCTTGACGGTTGCCAGCTCCAGAGCTTCGCTCATGACCTTTGAGAACTCGCGGTCAACAATAACCAGCTTGCTTTCTGCGTGATCCAGCTGGAATGCGATGATTGCTGCGTCCAGTCTGGTGTTGAGCGCGTGCAGCACTGCTCCGGCCATTGGCACACCGTAATGGGCTTCGAGCATGGGTGGGGTGTTGGTCAGCATTACTGACACGCAATCATTCTTTCCTATGCCGCGTTTTGACAGAGCACTGGCAAGGCGGATGGAGCGTTCGTAAAACTCTTTGTAAGACCGGCGGATACTGCCGTGGATGATTGCGGTGTGAGTTGGGAAAACTTTTGCAGCCCTTTCCAAAAAACTTAGTGGGCTGAGTGGCGTGTAGTTGGCGTCCGTTTTTGGGAGGTCTTTGTCGAAATACGATGTGTTTAATGGATGGTTTTTCATGAAATCCCCCAGGCATTCAAATTCCCGCACAAGGGAACAGGAAGATCCCTTGAAGTGATAATGAACTTTCCCAAGATGGTTACTGGCTCTGGTGAAGAGCTAGGAATTAAGAGTGTTACATATTTTGATATATCTGAGTATAGGCAGAGGGGGTAGCCCAGATGACCTAGATGTTAGTCTGATGGTGTTCTTACCCTTAGACTTTCATCTATAAGTATTTTCTGGGTGTTTTGTGGAATAGTGTCGATATATTCGGTAAATTTGTATGCGCTGGTTGCAATAGTGGCGTTAACTTAACGGAAAAGGTGAAATCTTGTTGCCTTTTTGGGCAAGAAGAAAGCTCGCGACAATTTGCAACACCCCAGAAGTCTTCCCCGTTTGCCTTTCGATTTGTAATGTAGACCTGTCTGATAAAAGAATAAATTGCGACCCGTTTTCGGACGGTGAGCGATGAACAAGCAGGGCTCATATGACCGTAACGACACCAAATCGACAGGGGAAGATCGCCATATTCTTTGGCGTGGTTTTCTGCGCGATTACCGTGGTTCTTACGGGGTACATCTTCATGCTTGGGCCACACAGATCGCAGGATGCACAATGGTTCGTGCTGCTGGTGGCGTTCCCTGTTCTCATTCAGCTGTATCTCAACCGCGCCGTCATTCTCAATCACTTCCGCACCCATTGGTATCTTTGGGCTGTGTCTACAGCGGTGTGTCTGGTGCTTGGGCTTCAACTCAACTTCGCGCAGCTCAACTCGTCGAGTAGCATGGCAGATCAGTTGCGTACCTACTTCTTCTCGTGGGTAGAAGGTCAGCCTCCGAGCTCTGAGTTTGCGGGTGATCCGTCAGACACTTACAACGCAAAGCAGGTTCGGTATCGTATCGTTTCTCCTGCTCGTGGCGATCTGGATCTCACGGATCCTTCCAGCTACTTTCACGAGAGAGTGCCTTGGAAAACCATGCCGGATGCGACCTTTGAGATGGATGGACCGATTGCGGCTATCCGGAGCGTGCTTTACCACGGCCTAGGTGAGCGCGACTAAACCGTCTGCAATCAGCTTCAGCGCTACAATGAAGACACCGAAATAGGTGATCTTATAGAACAGCTGTGGGCTGATAACCTTCGCGATTTTTACTCCTAGATACATGCTTATTGGTGCCAGAGGCAGAAGCACGGCTGAGACCGTGAGGTTGGTGGAGTCGAACTCACCCAATATTGTGTAGGGGATGAGCTTTACTGCGTTGATGACTGCAAAGAAGATGACTGCCGTGCCTGCGAACAAGATTGTTGGTAGCTTGAGGGGCAGGGCATAGATCTGGAATGGTGGACCGCCAGCGTGGGAAACGAAGCTGGTGAAGCCGGCGATCGTACCCCAGAAAATACCCTTTGCCTTGCTTGGTTTTGGGGCCTCTTTCTCCGCTTTGTCACCGATCCAGTACTTCAGAACGAACGCCAGTGCGATGCCTCCGATCAGGAGTCTGATGATTGCCTCGCTGAAGTAAGCTGCTGTTGCCCAGCCGATGGCAACGCCCAGGATGCCTGCGGGAATGGTGAGCTTGAGCACGGTGGTGTCGTAGGATCTGCGATAGGCATAGAGGCCCACAACATCCATTGCTACGAGAAGAGGAAGCAGAATTGCTGCTGCCTGAATAGGTGGGATGATCAGGCTGAGCATTGGTACGCCGAGGATTGCCACACCTCCGCCGAAGCCACCCTTTGAGATGCCCACGATGATGAGGGCGGGGATAGCGACAAGGTAAAACAGCGGATTGATGAGGATATCCTGCAACTGTAATGATCCTTTGTAAGAGGCACCTACAGTCTTTCTAAGAGAAAAGCAGATCTCTCAAAATTGAGAATTCTTTGCGTCACAGACCGCTGGCACCATCCCAGATCAGTTTCAGGGCGATGATGAACAAGCCTGCATAAGTGATTTTGTAAAACAGCTCTTTGTCGATGTGCCTGACGATCTTAATGCCTGCGATTGTTGCCAGAGGTGCTAATGGCAGCAAAATCAGCGAGGTGGAGATGTTCTTGGCATCAAACTGTCCAAGTGCGAAGTAGGGCAGAACCTTTGAAAAATTGACTGTGGCGAAGAAAATGACGGCGGTTCCTGCCATGACGGGCGGAGCCAGTCGCAGAGGCAGGACGTACATCTGAAACGGTGCGCCGCCAGCGTGCGCAATAAAGCTGGTTATGCCGGAGATCGTTCCCCAAATGCCGCCCAGGATGACATTGTGTGGTTTGGGCGCTTTGTTGGCTTTGTTGTTGAACCAGTAGTCCAACACGAAGATGAGTGCGATGACGCCAGTGACCAGCCGGATCAGTGTTTCGGAAATGTATGCTGCAGTGAAGTATCCGATCAGGGTGCCCAGGAGACCTGCCGGGATAAGAATAAGAAGTGTTTTGCGACAATAGATTGCACGGTAGGAGAATAATCCGACAGCATCCATGACCAGCAGGATGGGAAGGAGAATTCCTGCAGCTTGCACAGGTGGAATAGCAAGGGACATCATCGGCACACCCACGAGTGCAAGGCCTCCGCCGAATCCTCCTTTTGCCATGCCAACAATGAAAACAGCAGGTATTGCACAGAGGTAGAAGAAGGGATCGGTAATAGGCAGCATGAGTTACCACCCGCTATGATGCGGGCAAGTCCTTTTTTTATAAGAGGAAACTAAGAAATAGGTGGGTTGAAACTATGGGGTCATCTTTAGTTATAAGCCGATTTTCTAATATAGCAAAACTTGCCTTTGGGTCATTCAAGGCTCAGTCTTAGCCGAACCTGTGGACAGGTACTATGCAGGGGTGCATGGGAGGAGAGCAGCTATGACGAGCCGATACCACGACGTTTACAATGGATGGAAAGAAAACAAAGAAGCCTTCTGGGACGAAGCGGCTAAGGGCATTGATTGGTTCTCGCCCTATACAAAGACTTTTGATGCTTCGCAGGGCACCTATGGACGATGGTTTGTGGGTGGTGAGTGCAACACTTGCTACAACTGCGTTGACCGTCACGTAGAACATGGCCGTCCGGGACAGCCAGCAATCATTTACGACAGTGCAGTTACCGGTGAGAAGCGGACCTACACCTATCTTGAAGTGCAAGAGCAAGTGGGCGCTATGGCGGCTTTGCTGCGTGAGAAGGGTGTTGAGAAAGGCACGATGGTGCTGATCTACATGCCGATGATCCCGCAAGCGATGTTTGCCATGTTGGCGTGCGCACGCCTTGGCGCGATCCACTCCGTAGTGTTTGGCGGCTTTGCTGCGCAGGAGCTGGCGGTTCGTATTGAGGATTGTAAGCCTAAGGCGATCATCAGTGCTTCCTGCGGTATCGAGCCGGGCCGAGTGGTAGAATATAAACCGCTGCTCGACAAGGCAATTGAACTGTCCTCTCACAAACCAGATTTCTGCTTCATTCAGCAACGCGAGCAGCTTATCGCTCCACTGAATGAAGGACGTGATTATGATCTTGGCGTGCTGATGGAAGGCGCGGTGGCTGAAAAGATGACCACCGAGTGTGTTCCGGTTGCTGCGACAGATCCTCTTTATGTGCTTTACACTTCTGGAACCACCGGCCAGCCGAAGGGCGTGGTGCGTGACAACGGTGGTCACATGGTAGCGCTTAAGTGGTCCATGGAGAACCTTTACGGCATTGATCCGGGTGAGGTGTTTTGGGCGGCTTCTGATGTGGGCTGGGTCGTTGGTCACTCCTACATCGTTTATGCGCCGTTGCTTCATGGTGCTGCGACGGTTCTTTATGAAGGTAAGCCTGTTGGAACACCGGATGCTGGTGCATTCTGGCGTGTGATCTCTGAGCACTCTGTGGTGTCTCTGTTCACTGCACCGACTGCGTTCCGTGCGATCAAGAAGGAAGATCCGGAAGGGACTGAGCTTGCCAAGTACAGCATTGCTGGGCTTCGTTCGCTGTTCCTTGCTGGTGAGCGTGCTGATCCAGATACGATTTTGTGGGCTGAGAACCTGCTGGGCGTGCCGGTGATTGACCATTGGTGGCAGACTGAAACCGGTTGGTGTATTGCGGGTAACCCACTTGGCCTCGGCAAGTTGCCAATCAAGTTGGGTAGCTCCACAGTGCCTATGCCGGGTTATGATATGCGTGTACTGGATGATGAAGGCAACGAGCTTGGCGCTGGTGAGCTGGGCAACATTGTCGTCAAACTGCCAATGCCTCCTGGTGCTTTGCCAACGCTATGGAATGCAGATGACCGCTTCAAAGATGCGTATCTCTCTGAGTTCCCGGGTTATTACAAAACAGCAGATGCTGGTCTGATGGATGATGAGGGATATCTCTTCATCATGTCCCGCACAGATGACATCATCAACGTGGCTGGCCACCGTCTGTCTACCGGTGGCATGGAAGAGGTTCTTTCTGAACATCCGGACGTGGCTGAGTGTGCTGTGATTGGTATTTCTGACAATCTCAAAGGTCAGCTGCCTTGCGGGTTTGTGGTGCTGAAGAGTGGCGTTGAGAAGCCAACCGATGTGATCGAAAAAGAGCTTATTGCTCTGGTTCGTGAGAAGGTTGGTCCTGTGGCCGCATTTAAGTTGGCAATCACTGTTGAGCGTTTGCCGAAGACCCGTTCTGGCAAGATCCTTCGTGCAACCATGCGCAAGATTGCCGATGGTGAAGAGTTCAAAATGCCAGCAACCATTGATGATCCTGCAATTCTTGATGAGATTGCAGAAGCTATCTCTGATCGTGGTTTGGCTTCAGTCAGCTAAATTCAGAGGAGCTAAGGAGTTTTACTGGAGAAGTGCATCGACATGGCTGGCCTTAGAGATTAAGGTCGGCGAAATTTCGGCATTGCCAGAGGTATCTTCAAAGTGAAACTAGAGAAGAAAGTTGCGATTGTAACCGGTGGCGCTCAAGGCATCGGTTACGCTATTGCGCAGCGATTTTTGCAAGATGGCGCCAAAGTCATGCTCTCCGACTCGGATGAGCGTGCAGGGGAAGCGGCTCAGGAAGCTCTCTCCGAGTTTGGACACGTGGCGTTCTGCCATTGTGATGTCAGCGTCCGTCTTGATGTGCGCAACATGGTTGCGAACACTCTGGATGAGTTCGGCGACGTTGATGTGCTGGTCAACAATGCTGGCATCACGGCAGGTGGTGATTTTCTGGAACTTTCCGAGGAAGATTTTGATCGCGTGCTGCGTGTCAACCTGAAGGGTGCGTTCCTGTGCTCTCAGGCCGTTGCACGTCATATGGTCGAGAAGGTTGAAGACGGTGGTTCCGCTGGTTCCATCATCAACATCAGCTCCGTCAACAGTGTGCTCGCAATCCCTGATCAGGTGCCTTACACGATCTCTAAAGGTGGCTTGAACCAGCTGACGCACGTTTCTGCTGTTGCGCTGGCAAAGTACGGCATTCGCGTGAATGGCATTGGTCCGGGTTCTATCGAGACCGAGATGCTTAAGAGCGTTGTTCAGGATGCAAGTAAGATGGAAACGGTGCTTTCCCGCACCCCGCTTGGTCGTCTGGGACAGCCAGCGGAAGTGGCAAGCATTGCTGCTTTCCTTGCTTCCGATGATGCGAGCTATGTTTCCGGGCAGACCATCTACGCTGATGGTGCGCGCATGCCGTTGAACTATACGGTAGATGTGAGTGAGCCTGAGTAAGTCTTGCTGATTGCACTAAAGAAGCCGCGCTTTAAGTAGCGCGGCTTCTTTCGTTTTAGCTGGCTTTTTCCTGCGCGTTTAGCGCTTCGGCGCCGATCTCAAACTGCATTCTGGCGAGCTTGGCATACAGGCCGTTTTGAGCAACCAGTGTATCGTGTGTGCCTTCTTCGACGATCTTGCCGCCATCCATCACGACGATGCGATCTGCTTTCAGCACTGTTGCGAGGCGGTGGGCGATGATCAGTGTCGTCCGGCCTTCCATAAGCTTGTCGAGGGCTTTTTGAACGATGGTCTCGCTTTCAGCATCCAATGCGCTGGTGGCTTCGTCGAGAAGCAGGACAGGAGCGTCTTTCAGGATTGCGCGGGCGATGGCAATGCGCTGGCGCTGGCCGCCTGAAAGCGTTACACCACGCTCGCCAATGAGTGTGTCGTACCTGTCTTTCATGGTGGTAATGAAATCATCTGCCAGCGCAAACTTAGCGGCTTCGATGATCTGCTCGCGTGAAGCGCTTTCCTTACCGAATGCGATGTTCTCAGCAATGGAGCTGCCGAAGATTGCCGTGTCCTGAGGGACCAGTGCGATGTGCTCGCGCAGGTCGCGTGGGTCAGCTGCATCCAACTCGGTGCCATCCAGTGTGATTTTGCCTGAGACAGGATCGTAGTAACGCATCAGGAGCTGGAACAAAGTGGATTTGCCTGCGCCGCTTGGGCCAACGATAGCGACTGTCTCGCCCTTCTTGACGGAGAGGTTCAAGCCTTCCAACACACCTGCTTCCTTAGCCGTTGGGTAATGGAAGGCGACGTTGTTGAACTCTAGCTCACCGATTGCAGGAGATGGCAGTGCGACTGGGTTGGCTGGTGCGTTGATATCTGAAGGGACATGCAGCAATCCGGTGATGCGATCTGCTGCACCAGCTGCTTTTGCCAGTTCGCCCCAGACCTGAGAGAGCTCGCTCATGGCGCCTGCTGCGATGATGGAATAGATGAGGAACTGGGTGAGCTGACCACCTGACATGCGACCGTCGATAACGTCCAGCGCTCCGACCCACAGTACTGCGATGATGCTGGAGGAGATAATGAGAATGATGGTTCCGATCAGGAACGCACGTGCACGCGTGGCGACGAGGGCGGCTTCGTAGGTTGTCTCGATATCACCTTCAAAACGATCTGAAACGCTCTTCTCGTTGGTGAAGGCCTGAAGGGTGCGGATGGAGCCAAGTGCCTCTGTGGCGTATGCGATGGCGTTTGCGAGGGTGCTTTGCGCATGGCTGGTTCTGTTGCGTACAGCGCGGCCAAAGCCGAGGAGTGGTAGTACGATCAGCGGGATTGCTAGCAGCACGAATAAGGAGAGGCGCGGGCTGGTGATTACCATCAGAGTGGTGGAACCAGCAAACATCAGCAGGTGTCGCAGAGCAATTGAAGCGCTTGCGCCAAAGGCAGACTGAATGAGTGTAGTATCCGCTGTCAGCCGTGAGATGATCTCACCGGACTTGGTTTTGTCGTAGAATGAGGGGGATAAATAAGTGAGGTGGCGGAACACGTCCGAGCGTAAGTCTGCAACGACTCGCTCGCCAATCATCATCACCATGTAGTAGCGCAGTGAGCTGGTGAGTGCGAGCAGTGCAATGACAAAAATGATGCCAAGGAAGTAATCGTCGATCAGGTTTGGATTGTCGCCGGTGAAGCCATAATCAACCATATAGCGGACAGCAATGGGCAGGACCAAGGTAAGACCAGCAGCAGCCAGCAAAGCAAAGGTTGCCAGAACCAAGCGGGCCTTATGCCTTAAAAGATAAGGGAAAAGTGTTGCGAGTGGACGCAAGGTCTTTTCCCGATTGTTTGAGTCCCGCTGGCTCATGCCACCCCCGGATATCTGCGAAATCATCTAAGTTTATCTTATGATGCAGTAGATGTGTCCCGATAGTTTTAATTGCAAGCGCTTTCTCTGGATTTCTGCGGGCTGTACCCTCTTGTTTCCTCGGTTTGGATGGGGTATAGACCCCTTCACGATTATGCCGTGCTTGTGTGAGCGCGGCTTCTTTCTACCGATGCTTCAGGCCAGCCCAAAGCCCATCTTAGGATTGAGGCGGCCCGGCCGTTGCTGACAGGACAGTTTAGTCATGAAACAGGACATTCATCCAGATTACCACACCATCACTGTAAAGCTCGTTGATGGTTCCGAATTCACCACCCGTTCTACTTACGGTAAAGAAGGTGACACCCTGCAGCTCGACATCGATCCGAGCTCCCACCCAGCATGGACTGGTGGTGACCGTCAGCTCATGGACCGTGGTGGTCGCGTGTCCCGCTTTACCAACAAGTTTGGTGGCTTCCTGGGCAAATAATTGCTCTGAAGTTTGCGAAATTAAAAACCCGAAGCGTTTGCTTCGGGTTTTTTTGTGCGCGTTTGAGGAGTGCGCAGGGTTGCTGGCGGAGTTGGCCAACAAAGACTATTTGAAAGCGGCTGAGATTTGAGAGAGCTGGTCGCCGACCGGATTGGAGCTGTTTGCTGCCTGCTCGCGGAGCATCTCTTCCTTGAGCATGTTGTCGACGTGTTTGATGCGCCTTTGTAGCTTGAATGATGTTTCGATCAAGCCGCGCAGTTGCTCAGGTAGATCGTTCCAAGCGGGGTTCTGCATTTCTTTGGTTGCGTTGTCGACGCGGATCTTGTTCTTTTCGCTCTGGGCTTCAGCCTGAACAATCTCACCATCATTTACGGCGCGCTGCAGGAGGAGCCAGGACGCAAGCTGCATCAGGCGAGTGGTGAGGCGCATGGACTCTGTGGCATAGGCGAGGGAGGTGGCTGGGCCGAGGGCTTTGCTCTGCTTTCTGCCGGGGCCATCCAGGTAAGAGGCTGTCTCTTCAATCAGTCCCATGCCTTCACGAAAAAGCTCCGTGAAGTTTTGAGATGTCATGAGGCGCTGTGCAAAGTTGAAGGTATTCTCCGGTCCTGTTTCAGTTCTGAATTCACCCATCTTAAAACCCCTCAATTAATGCGTTGCGTCTCTCTTGCCATCGTCCTTTGCATTCCCAGTCTGAAACAATTACGGCTCGAAAATTGAAGTGAGCCTTTTGAAAAGAATAAAACTGTCTCGAAATGGAGCAAGAGATCTTACTTCAATCTGAACGGAGCAAAGCCCGTGCCAACTCATGGTTGTGAATTGAGTGGTTAAGCCGGGTTTGGGTGTTGAACCGGCAGAAAAAAAGAGCCGCATCGGTGCGGCTCTGAGGTGTTTTAACAGGGAGGCGTCAAGCAGAGTGAACGTTCACTCTGGATCCAGATCAACTGGAATAACTAAGTTCTAATTTAAAATGGTTAACGATACGTAAATTGTAAGTATCCAATTTATATATTTGCGAATTGTAGCTTGCATTTATATGATTTTAGCCAAGTTGTTTGTTTTAAATGTTGTTTGATTACTTGAAGAAGCTTTCTGCTGATGCGTTTGCGTCTGACTTTGTTTTGATCTCGTTTTCGACGCGCTTGATCTCTTCCTTAAGTTGTTCAAGTCGCTCATTTAATTCGTGGATTGAAAGGTTGCTGAGCGGCTCTCCCACAACAATGCCAGAGGTTGTGGAGCGCGGTGTTTCGTCATCATCAAAAATTCCCATAGCGCTATGAACTCCTTGTGTTGACCCTGAGTGCTGCTCCATTTCCAAAAATGAAGAAAACACCTTTGGTGGGGTAGACGGGATTTTGTTGGGAACTATTCTTCACCTAATTGAGAAAGTGAGCAAGCGGCAGTTTTGGCGAGTGCGGAGATTGGGGCAGCAGATGACAGTAGGGGGACATCCTGAAATGATGAAAGCCGTGGTGATGAACGGTGTTGGGGGCTCGGAAGTCCTTGAAATTGCAGAGGTTGAGGTTCCGAAGCCTGGTGTTGGTGAGGTTCTGATCAAGGTTCATGCTGCTGGCGTCAATCGGCCGGATGTCATTCAGCGCAAAGGGGCATATCCGCCGCCTCCGGGTGCTTCGCCTCTACTCGGCTTGGAAGTCTCCGGCGAAATTGTTGAGCTAGGAGAAGGGGTTGCCTCTCATAAAGTTGGCGAGCGTGTGTGTGCGCTGACGCCGGGAGGGGGATATGCGGAGTATTGTGTGGCGCCTGCTGCGCATGTTCTGCATGTGCCGGCTGGGATGTCCATGGAAGAAGCGGCTGGCGTGCCTGAAGCCTTCTTCACCGTGTGGTCGAATGTGTTTGATAGGCTGGGATTGCAGTCCGGGGAGAAGTTCCTCGTACATGGTGGTTCTTCTGGGATCGGAACGACTGCTATTCAGCTGGCAAAGGCCTTTGGGGCTGAGGTGTTCACCACCGTCGGCTCTGAGGAGAAGGCACAGGCCGTGCGGGAGCTTGGGGCGGACTATGTCATCAACTATCGCACTACCGATTTTGTAAAAGAGATCGGCAACATCACCAGCAAACAAGGTGTTGAGGTGATCCTTGATATGGTTGGCGGTGATTACGTGGAGAAGAACTGGATCGTGGCCGCCATTGAAGGGCGGATCTGCCAGATCGCGACGCTGCATGGGCCTTCGGAAAATGTCAACTTTAGCCGATTAATGATGAAGCGGCTGACACATACCGGTTCTACGCTTCGACCACGGACCAACGAATACAAAGGGCATATTGCCGAGGCTCTGCATGAGAAGGTCTGGCCGCTGCTGGAAAGTGCAAGGGTGAAGGTGGTTATGGATAAGGTCTTTGATATCAGTGATGTAAGGGCTGCCCATGACAGGATGGAAGGGTCCAGCCATATCGGAAAGATCATCCTGAAAGTTGCTTAGAGCATTCTGCCTGCATTCGCAGTCACACGTTATGCTCTAGCATGTATTCGGGGAGCGAGTTCTTATCGTTTGACCCTGTTCAATCAGAGGGAACGCGCTTCAGGGAAAGTGCATAGGTGCCGCTTCAATTCGCACAGGTTTCCTAAAGAAGCTGGCGGCAAGTGTTGATCTGGTTTGCTTTTGGGGAAATGTGGGCGTATAGTGCGCTCAAGTTTCCCCAAAAACTCTTATGGAATTCGGCTTCGCCACCTTTGATTAGGCTGTGGAGCACACAGGAGGGATTTATACAATGTCCAACGCACCGCTTATGCCAAAGGCAACAGCCGTATGGTTGGTAGATAACACCGCTCTGGGCTTCGATCAGATTGCTGCGTTTTGTAAGCTGCATCCGTTGGAAGTAAAGGCGATCGCTGATGGTGAAGCTGCACAGGGCATCAAGGGTATGGACCCTGTTCTGACTGGCCAGCTGACCCGCGAAGAGATTGAAAAAGCTCAGAATAACCCGAGCTACCGCATGCAGGTGCAGGAGTCCAAGGTGCGCGTTCCTGAGAACAAGCGCAAGGGCCCTCGTTACACCCCGGTTTCTCGTCGTCAGGATCGTCCAAATGCAATTCTGTGGCTGGTTCGTTACCATCCTGAGCTGCTGGATGCACAGATCATGCGTCTTGTTGGCACCACTAAGCCAACCATTGAAGCGATCCGCACCAGAACGCACTGGAACTCTGCGAACCTTGAGCCGATGGATCCTGTAACTCTGGGTCTGTGTTCCCAGATTGAGCTGGACATCGAAGTTGAGAAGGCTGCGAAGAACGCTCCGAAGCCTATGGAAGGTGAAGAGCCGCAGACCCTTATGCCTGTTGATGAAACAACAAGCGAAGACGCGATTGCAGCTGCGTTTGCGACCCCAGCACCGAAGACCCGTGAAGAAGAAGAGGAAGTGGATGCAGACGCTGTGTTCGCGAACTTCAAATCCATGGGTGAAGGTGATGAGGACGAAGACGAGCGCTAAAAACTCGCTTTGAAGGGGCATAACTCTCAAAAAGCTGCCCCGATTTTGTAGGATAACCTGAAAAGCCGCTGCCCACCCGGGCGCGGCTTTTTTGCTGTTTGCGTTGCTATGTTCAGCTTTGCGTTATTCTGCGTTTTTTATGTTTTCGCTGCGTTGCTGTGTTTGTTGGATGAGTTAAATTTTTTGACAGGAATCTTTTCCTCGTTACAGCGTGTAGGTGTACTGTAACTCTTAAGGCTTCTTATCGATCAATAAATAGCATTGCTAGGTGGTGCTTTTTTCCTGCTGGTTTTCGGGATGTTTAGAGATGTTCATTCGTGTGTTCTTAGTGCTGGCTTTTGCTGCACTATTAGGTGTTTCTAGAGCTTCAGCCTTTGTGGGAGGAGGAGAGACACTCCTGATGGATTTGCCTGAAGGATATGAGGTTGTGAACATTGAGAACGTCGCGGGGCTCGAGATCACCTATATGTTTTCAGAGGATGAGGATCTCAGTGATTATCACGAGAGTTTAGAGCTGTTTAACTACCCGTTTGGCGGAGCGGAAATGTCAGAGTATGAAGCATTTTACGAGAAGTATGAGCATCCATTCTGTCAAGAAACCACGACCACCTTTGTTCGCAAAGGACGGGAAAACCAAGTCGAGTATGCACTCCTAAAAACCTCTTGTGTCGTTCCCCGGGCTGTGAGTGGGCTGACTGTTCTGACTAAACTTATTTTGGGTAATGCCAGAACATATGTTGTCTCCAAGACTTGGATGTATGAACCTGATAAAGCCGAGATGGAAACATGGGCCAAATATCTAGATGGGGTTCATGTATGTGACACCCGAGTTGATAAGAGAGGGTGTATGTAAAACCAGTATAAGGTTGGTGCTGTGTTAGGATGGTCTCTTAAGCGCAGTGTACGGTTTTCTTTGGCCTACATTTTTCTCAAGTAATATTTTCAAAGGTTTATGATGCGCGTCATCGGTTTGTTTTTATCGTTTTTCTTTCTGATCTTTGGAGAGGTAGTTCAAGCTCAAAGCATCATCGAGCTTTCGGAAAAAGGCGGATTGCACGCGGCCTATGTTGTTCCAACAGATGACTACGACCGGGTAGATGTGCAGTTGATCGTTCTTTCAGGAACGTTTGATGATCCTGAACCATCTGGCACTGCTCATCTGACAGAGCATCTGGCCGCTTTCTCGTCAGACGCCACAATTTTAAGAGAGCCCAGAGAACGTGATATTCATGCCTCGATCACGCCAGTGTCCACGGTTTACACAAATTCTGGTGTGCCTTCTGATGCAGAGCTGCTGTTGCGGTTGTCTCGAGCTGTGCTTGACACACCAAGTGTGCCAGCAGGTTTTGCTGAAAGTGAAATCGAAATTATTCGACGTGAAACATTGCTTCGTGAAAGGCAAATTCCTCGTCGCTGGTTGAGGCGAATTGCTCTTCAAAACCTGTATGGAACTTTGCGTGGACGTGCGAACAACACAGTTGATGATCTACCCAAGCTGAGTGTTGAAAAGGCCTATCAGTTCCATAAGGAGCATTATGCTCCTTCCAATGTAACCCTGATTGTGTCTGGCAAGATTGAGCCGGATACAGCTGCCGAGCTTGTTGCGCGTGTGTTTGGTGACACAGAGCACTCTGCTGTTCCTGACAAACCTTGGCTAGATAAGAAACCCGATCCTGCGCACAGATCTGTCGAATACATTGAATCGAACAAGCTGATGCGCGATGCAGTGCAATTCATTAAGTTCATAGAATTTGAAGGTGAGCAATCCAGCATAGATATGCAGGGTGAATTTTTCATCGCGAGCGACATTCTGATTAGTAGATTAGAAAATGCTCTTTATTTTGAAGACACTAGATTTTTTATAGATGACATAGATATGCATTTTGTAAGAAACGCAGATCTTGAGCTTTCTATAAATGTGCAGCTGATGCCCGACTTCAGCTTGGATGAGGCGCACAGCATTGTGAAAGAGACCATGGCCAGTTTGCTGGATGAGCCGATCAGCAGCCATGAAATTGATCAGGCGCGTAAGAAAGAAGTGACGAATGCTCTGTACGCCAAACACCGACCTGACTTATTTCTATCATTCCTGAATAACGTCGCTGCAGATGGATTCCCGCCTGTTAGCCCGTCAGTGTTCGCGGAGATGTTGGGCAATGTAACTGACCGAAATGTCATTAATTTCGTGAAAACGATTGTGAAACCGTCGGCTACGTCAGTCATTTTAGCCAAAAAAGTAGATTGAAATGCAGATATTTAAGCGCTCACTGATCACCTCTATTCTGGTGGTTCTTTGTCTAATTTCAGCACAGCGGGTACATGCAGAGCTCATTGCATCAAATGACAGGGCGAATTTCTCTTATCTTTCCCCCCTTCGTAACGGACTTTCGGCAATCACCTTAGTTTGGCCAATAGATCCTCCAACACAAAGCCGGGCAACTGCATTGTTGGCCGGACTCTCAAGTGTGATGATAGGAGGGACAACGAGCCGTTCTGCTTATGAAGTTGATACATTTCGGCGGACAAAAGGATTTCAGCATAAGCTCAGTATAGATGGCCGAGATCTACTGCTCACAATATCTGCACCACCACAAGTTTTTCCGGAAGCACTTGAGTATCTGGAGGAGCTTTTACTTAAATCGGAGTACTCGAAAGGCTGGTATGAGAGGGAGTTTGAAAAGTTTAGCCTCAGAAACTCTAGCAAGACTGGAAGACCATCAGACGTCATAAATGAGATCTTTCATTTCCTTAGTTTCGGATCTGACGATGTGGCTAACGATGGAAGCGAGGGAGATATTCGTTTCGGTCAACCTAGTCAGGTCATCTTGAGGGGCGGGGATGAAGATGTTCAACGCCGTGTCGCGCAACTGTTAATGAAGCTTCCTACAAAGAAATGGGGGTTCCGTCTCACAGATTGGGCGTCTGCGCTGACTGGTGCAGAAGAGCAATCCTCTGCCTTGCCATCTGGAACCATTCATTTTGCGGATCCTGACTCCACTGAGATGTTAATCTTGCTTGTTAAAGCAGAAGAGTTTGAAGACGAAGGTGCCCAGATTGGGGCCAACCTGTTGGTGGACTATATTGGAGACAACTCGGGGTCCGAGATGTTTCGTATTATTCGACAGGAAATGCGAGCGGCTTATGAACCACGCTCAAACTTCATTGTTCTGGGAAAAAACAAGGCAATTATTTCTTTGAGTGCGACTGTTGAAGCGAAGAAGTGGCCCGAGATTTATGGCACAATGAAAGCGATTTATGAAAACACGCGTGCTGGAAAAGTAGATTTATCTGGATTGAAAGTACAGCATGATCGATTGAACAACACTTATGTTAGCCAGTTCTTTACGAGCCCTGTCTGGGGAGTGAAGCATTATCTTCACGAGTACCCTGATGGAGCGGAAGGCACGATAAACTTGCCACTTTTTATGGTGCTTGAAAATGCACCTCTCAATAAGATTATTGCGAGTTCTGAAGAGTACCTGCCGCCCTTGGATGATTTTCTTCTTATTCTGATCGGTGGAGGAGACGCTCCATCAGAGAAGCTAAAATCAAAAGGTTACTGCGCGTTGCCGAAGAACACCTCACTTAGTTTCTGCCTTGATGCACTGTCGCAGGTTTCAAACTAAGGGGGCGGCTTAGATAGCTGATTTGAGTATGCCGTTGCTGGAACGGTGGAAGATGCGAAAGCCGGAATAAAAACAAGCGCTTGAGGTTCATGCTCAAGCGCTTGTTTTTGTGTCTGGTTTTATCAGCCTTTACCGCTGTGTCAGCTTTAGCTCGATGCGGCGGTTTTTGGCGTTGGCTTCGTCGGTGGTGCCTTCTTCGAGGGGTTGGAACTCGCCGAAGCCGGCGGCGACTAGGCGGTCGGGTTCCACGCCCTTGGAGATGAGGTATTTGACCACGGAGATAGCGCGGGCGGCTGAGAGTTCCCAGTTGTCGCGCAGGCGGCCTGTGCCGGAAAGGGGACGGGCATCGGTGTGACCATCCACGCGCAGGACCCAGTTGATCTCATCGGGGATCTGGCCTTCCAGCTCCAGAATAGCGCTTGCGAGGATATCCAGCTGGTTTCTGCCTTGCGGGTTGACCTCTTCATCTCCGGAGGAGAACAGCACTTCAGACTGGAACACGAAGCGGTCGCCGACAACTTCAATATCGGAGCGCTGGGCGAGGATTTCGCGCAGGCGGCCAAAGAAGTCTGAGCGGTAGCGGGACAGTTCCTGTACGCGCTGGGCGAGGGCCACGTTGAGCCGTTTGCCAAGATCGGCAATGCGGGTCTGGCTTTCTCTGTCACGCTTTTCTGAGGCGTCCAGTGCGTCTTCCAGCACGGCGATCTGGCGGCGCAGGGCGCTGATCTGCTGGTTTAGCAGTTCCACCTGTGCCAGAGCCTTGGAGCTGATGTTCTGTTCGCCTTCCAGCTTGGCCTGAAGGGCAGCCAGTGCACCTCCTGCTTCGTCAATCTGGCCGGAACGCTCGTTGAGCAGGCCCTGAAGACGATCCCGTTCTCCAGAGGCTTGTTCCAAACCCAGTTGCAGGGAGGAGATGGTAGATTCCAGATCTCCCACATTCGCCTTTTCCAGCGCCAGCAGCTCTGTGAGCTCTGCGATTTGCTGGTTGAGGCGATTGAGCACCTTATCCCGGCCAGACAGCTGCTGGCTCATGAAGAACTGCGCAATCATGAAGATGGAGAGCAGGAAGATGAACACCAGCAGGAGTGCGGACATGGCATCCACGAAACCCGGCCAGTAATCCTCTGAGCTGCTTTGAGACCTGCGTGTGCGTACTCCTGCCATGCTTTATTCCTTCTCCCGCTCTACCTCTGCGGTGAGCGTTTTCAGGAACCGTTCGATACGGCGCTGCTGCATGGACTGGCCTTCGGCCCATTCGCGCATCATCTTCTGCTCGGAGCGTACATGCTGGACGAGGCCCTGAATGCCTTCTGCCAGTTTGCTCATGGCGGCGTTGGAGCCTTCATCTTGTGTGGTGCCTTTGGCTTCCATAGACTTGCGCAGCTTGTCCAGCGTGATGCGCAGGTCTGCGGCCATATCTGCCGTGGTGCCGTTGCCCAGCTCGTCCGGATCGATGTCCGTCAGGGTGGAGAGCCAGTCTTCCAGCTCCTGATAGAAGCGGTTCTGTGCCTGTCCTGCCTGCAGGTCGAGGAAGCCCAGAACGAGGGATCCGGTCAGACCAAGGAGGGAGGAGGAGAACGCGATGCCGAGGCCGGTCATCTGTGCCGTGATACCGGAGACCAGATCTTCAAACAGCACGTTGGCATCGCCGCCTGCTGCGTTCAGCGTGCTGACGGTGGTTGCCACAGCGCCCACAGTTTGCATCAGGCCCCAGAAGGTGCCGACCAGACCGAGGAAGATGAGCAAGCGGGTGAGGTAGCGGGAAATCTCGCGGGATTCATCCAAGCGCATGCCGATGGAATCGAGCATGGAGCGCATAGTGGTTGGTGAGATGGTCATGTCGCCTGCTTTGTTGCCAAGCAGGGTTGCCATGGGTGCCAGAAGGATTGGGGGGCGGCGTACCTCAAGGCGCGGATCGCCGAGGCGGAAGCCGTTGACCCAGGATACTTCCGGGAAAATGCGAAGAACCTGCCTGAATGACAGGAGGATACCCAGTGTCGCGACGCCTACGATCAGGCCGTTCAATGCCGGGTTTGCCATGAAGGCTTCCGTGATTTGTCCAATCAAGACAAAGGCGATGAAGCCTGCCAGGACCAGAAAAATAATCATGCGCCACAGGTAAACCTGCGGGCTCGACAGACTGTAGGGATCGTAGTCGCGTGCCATTATCCTGCGTACATCTAAAGCAAAGCGGCTTCGTTTTGTCTGGTCAGACCAATCAAGCAGAACCCGCCTTAAAGTTAATGATGTCTTTAGATAACGCGATTTCCGGTTAATAGGAAACCGCAAATCGCCGCGATTGGGCAAGAAATGCGTATGTTTTTAAATAAGTCGCATTTTCGCGCCCCTGATGCCGCGATTTGGACGGGATGTGGTCATGGTGAGTTATCCTTCGTACCAGACATCAAGAAGGTTGCGAGTTTCTCATAATTACTAGATGAACGGTCATCTGAAGTACTAAGCGCTTCATTAATCCGCTTCTTCATCTCTTCTATTGGCAAAAGCGTTAACACCGACATTAGAGCGGAAATGTTGTCGCGACGGTTGCTTCTCGGATGGAACTCTTTGCTAATAACTTCGCCAAATCGTCGTAGATCCGCGCTTCTCTTTAACGCATCACCACGTCTGAGAACCTGATCAAACTCAAATAAGACTTGATAGCGATCAGGATCAGATTTTAGTAACTCTCGAACAGCCTTAGATGTTGCTTGTTCTGTTTGTTTGGGTGCTACCGCTTGCCTTCTTCGACTTGTGAGTGAGATTGGTTGCTTACTGGCGTTACCTTTATTAAGGTAGGTAAGTAATCCACTCGTTGAGCCTGAAGCTTCAAGTAATTTCACAGCTTCGGAGATCTCTGTAGCGGTATATTCCTCCAGTAGCTGTGCTAACTGCAAGGCAAGTATACGGCTCTTCTTTTTCATATGATCCCCACGGTTCGAAGAAATTGGTCTGCGACTTGGTTGAGCTCATCTTTAACATACTCACGAGCATAATCAGTTAGAAAAATAGGATCGCTTTGCCGTGAGCCTGCTGGGTATGAGTCCGAATGATGGGCTACGTTATCAAAAACATGCCAATTTTGCTTGTTTGCTAGAGCAGTCACATCTCTAATTGATTGCGTTTGCTCAGGTGGTGTGTTGGATCTCCTAAGTCCATTGAAGATGATGCCTGCCATATCTAGCTGATGATTTTGATGCATCATCTTAAAATCTTCAATCGATCTAGCCAATAGAGGGAGACCAATGGTGGCCAAGAATTCTGGCTTAACGGGTACCGCGACGTATCTGCTTGCTTGGTAAGCTGCTGTTGTTAGGATGGATTCCGTTGGTGGACAATCAATAATAATCAAGTCGTAATTATGAGACACTTGTGATAAAAATCTAGGAAGTAAGTGGGACTT
Source organism: Pseudovibrio sp. FO-BEG1 (assembly GCF_000236645.1). Taxonomy (NCBI): domain Bacteria; kingdom Pseudomonadati; phylum Pseudomonadota; class Alphaproteobacteria; order Hyphomicrobiales; family Stappiaceae; genus Pseudovibrio; species Pseudovibrio sp. FO-BEG1. The sequence continues at coordinate 5,090,879 of NC_016642.1, read as the reverse complement.
GTCGGTTGGGTTTTTTAGTGTCCATGCAAGCTCTAGTCTTGCCGGTAGGAGATCGAGCAAGCTGTTGTCTTGCCATGCCTTCAGTCTATGAATAACATTATTTGCGTCCAATGGTGCAGCAGAACCATTAGATGCAAATGGTGCCGAAAATTGCTCAAAAATATCTAGTACAGTAGGCCTGCCATTACTTAAATACTTTAAGTAACTCTCCGCTCCCATGAAATACTGACTAAGATTTGATTGCGGGTCTAAATCAACGGCAAGTACCCGCAAATTTGCTGCCCATGCTGCATACCATGCCAGATTAAACGTGAGGGTAGTTTTTCCTACCCCTCCCTTCATGTTTACGAGAGATACCGTTACGGCCATTTGCAACTCCTGATTTTATATATAATTAAAGTATACCTATGGTACATCTATATCGAAACAAGTAGGCAATCTAGCACTCATTGCGCGACAAACTGTAGTTAGGCAATGAGTGTTTTGTTTTTCTCCCGTTACGCACACTTGTTAGAAGTTGCAATTTGACAAGATGCGAGTTTCATTCCACATTCATTTGTGAGGCCTAGAAACCTCTCAACGCGGTACCCGCTCCCGTTAACTAGCGGATTTTTTGTGCCTATTTTATAGTGCGCAAACCCTTTGCTATGAGCGGGAGGGCGGTGAATACAATACCTTCTTCGGGAGGGAATAAACTCGCCTGTCGTTGTCAGGTTTCTAGCCTCCCGCTCGCCAGTGGGGACTAGAAAACCCAATTGTCGTGCGGTCCTTCAACAGCCAACAACGAGGCTTTGAATATGACCGACTCCGCATGCGCGTGTAGCGCCACAAATACTCTTCAGAACGATATTGACGAAGTTATCATTGCTGTCTCGGACTTGCAGAACCTTGCGTATTTTCAGCAGCTTTTGCTGAGCGAGCGGATGCAGGATTCGCGGGAGCGGGATGCTTTGTTCACTTTGCATTACGCCTTTCGTGACCGCCTGGAGGCCTTAGAAAAAGCCTGCGGAACTTTAGAGCGGGTCGCTCATCCGCAGCCGATAAACTTGACAGTGGCTTCCTGATCTCATCACTGTGATCGGCACCTGAAGGGCGGTCTATGCTCGGGCGTATCTTAAACCGAAAACCGGATTGGGCTTTTCGGTGATACACTCCAACACCCTTGTTCAGCCCTCAATGGGTGTCCTGCTGGTCTGCGGTTTTTTCATCCCCGCCGCAGGCCAGTGCTTTGGTGTGTGTGGTGCTTATGTCGGGAAAACTACGTAAATTTTGCGATGCCTGACGTATACAAGAGGTGATTGGGGTTATATGTTAGGTAGTTCTAATTTTAACTAGTTTGAATCGCTATGAGTTCTTTAAAGCGCAAGTTTCAGACCGTTGATTTGATGAATGCGGGTGTTCTGACGCTGGAGAATGGCAGGGTTTCGGGTGTGAATGCGATGGCGGGTCGTCTGCTGGAGCAGGGAGTGTTGCTGGCGCAGGTGGATCAGAGGCTGGCTCTGCTGGATAACAATCACGAGTTTGAGCAGGCGCTTGCACTGGCGCAGGCGAAGAATAAGTCCTGCGAGTTTTATCGGGCTCATGAGGGCAAGCATGGCGGTTTTCTGGTGCAGGTGCATTATGAAGCGCCGCAGCATCCGATGGCGCCGCATCTTCATCTGATCTGTATTTTTCAGCTGGGGCACAGTAATGGTCTGCCGGAGAATGTGTTTTCTTCGTTTTGTGCGTTGTTTGGATTGAGCCCGGCAGAAGGGCGGGTGGTGCGGGCTATTCTGGAAGGGGTGGACGTGACCGAGTATGCGTTGGGAGCTGACATTCAACCGGATACGGCGCGTAAGCAGTTGAAGAGTGCGCAGGGCAAGCTGAAGATGAAGGATCAGAAGCAGTTGTTGCGCTCTTACATGCAGTATGCGGCGGCGCATCAATTTATCGTGCAGATGTAAGGTTTTGCGCTATTTGTGCGTGGGGATGAAGTCGAAGAGTTCCCAGCCGTCTGTGGTGGCAGTGATGTACTGCATTTCGCTGCCTTCCAGAACTGCGCAGGTGAGTTGACCGGAGGCATAGGCCTCGGTGTCTACATCCAGCCGGTTGGTGCGGCGGTCGATGTGTTCCACGGGCGTGTGGCCATGGACGACGAAGAGGCCGAAACTCTTCTCATAATTGAGGAAAGGGCCGCGGATCCACATGAGCTCATCTTCGCTTTGCTCTTCCAGCGCCACTTCGGGCCGAATGCCAGCGTGGACGAACAGGTAGTCACCGCGTTTGTAGTAGAGTTCCAGTGATCTGAAGAAGGTTTCGTGCAGCTTGGAAAAGTTCTCCCTGAAGATGGTCTGCACGCTTTCTGCGCCTGCGGAGCCCATCAGGTCATGGTGGGAGAGGCCGTAGGACAGTAGGGTTTCCATGCCGCCCAGATCTTCCCAATGGTAGAGCGTGCCCGCGTCTTCCAGAAATTCCAGCAAGGATGCTTCGTGATTGCCTTTCAGGCAGATCTGTCGGGGCGTGCGGTGGTGGTTGTCGACGAGGAAATCGATTACGCCCTGACTGTCCGGCCCACGGTCAATGTAATCGCCGAGGAAGACGGTTACGGGATCGGCGATCGGGCGCTTTTTCAGGTCGCTCTCGATGGCTTTGCCCATGGTTTCCAGCAGGTCTAGCCTGCCGTGGATGTCACCAACTGCGTAAATGCGTGTCCCTTCCGGAAGTGTTGGATAGGGTTTTGGCATGGTCGTCCCGTTCCAAATACTGGTCTGTGTCGTGTTCAATGGTGGTGCCAATCTACTTTAAGAAAACAAATGAGGAGCAAACCCACAGCCTCAATTTGTTGGCTTTGCGGCTGTGGGCTGCTGGACGTGCCTTATAGGGGGAGGGAGATCAGGCACAGTCCGGTGAGGTAGAGGCCGAGGCCGAAGGACATGTGGGCGATGAAGCTTCTTATTCTGGCAATCTTCGGGGCAGGCGTTTTAGCGGCAGCGATGCCAAAGCCAAAGGCGGGTTGCATGAGGAAGAAAGGAAAACCCAGGGAGAGGAAGCCGATGACAAGTGGCATCAGGATGGTTGGGTTTTGCAGCCAGTCTGATCCAGTGACCGCCAGCATCAATAGGGCCAGTATAACGCCGATCGCGTAGTGTGCAACCCACCCTGTGGAACGCTCAAACGGCTGGGGCGGGCTCTGAATAATGGTTTGGTGATTGTATTGGCCGCGCGGCATGCTGAGCATCCAGCGGCCTACGAGGCGGTAATCCAAGGCTGCGATGGAGAAGAACCGCAGCCGGACCCAGGCGACCAGATCCATGAAAATTGTTGCGCCAATGCCCAGGAGGAGAGCGTTGACCAGAAGACTTGTTGTGTGCACGTTTTTGCCTTTCCTTCTAGGAATTTAGCTAAAGGTGCCACTTCAAGTCGACTTGAGGTCAAGCGGTATCTGCTGGGTTTTAATGGATAACTTTGCTCAGGCTAACAGGGCCAGAATGCTTTTTGTTTGAGTGTTGAGAAGCTGGCGCAGCTGATCCTCTGACTGGGCGTGGTCCCGGATGCCAAGGGAGGACAACACGAGGTATTCGGCGAGTTGCTGCGGGCTTTGCTGGGTGAATGTGTAGTCAGAGAGCATATCCGTGCAGGCCGTGATTTTGGTTTGCTGGGCTTGCAGGGTGGCTGCCTTGCCTTCTTCATTGAAGCCGCCGATCATGTCTCTGGCTTCCTCGGAGGCGGTGATGACCTTGAAGGAGGCGATGATGGCGTGCTCGTGATAAGCGTGCAGCTTATCTTCCAGAGTTTCCAGCTGTGCCCATTCGCCCTGAATAGCAGTGAGCGACTGCGCTGAGAAATACGAGATGCAGGCGCACAGGATCTCGGTTTTGTTTTTGTAGTTTGAATAGACTGTCTGTCGCGCCACGCCTGCTTCTGAGGCAATGTCGTGCATGCGGGTGCGGCCGATGCCAAAGCGCATGAATGCCTGTATGGCGGCTTCCAGAATCTTCTCTCGCAAATTTTCCATTTTCACATCTTGACAAAAAATGTCATTTTGTCAAGAATTACAAATATACAAAAAATGTCATGTTGTAAATTGAGGTGAAGTTGATCGCGCTGATGAACAGCATGATGACGTGTTGGAAATGAAAGGACTGCGGACATGGAACGACGTGTGGTTTTGCAGGCACTGGCTGCGAGCATGGTGACCGGTATGGTGCCGGGGCCGGTTTTTGCAGCAGCTCAGAAATTGGAGAAGAAGGGAACTGGAATGATTATCGTGACTGTTGAGGTTGAGTTTGAAGACAATCAGATTCAGCAGAAGATTGGTGCTGTACAGGAAATGGATGCAGCGACTGCTGAAGAAACTGGCTGTATCTCCTACAAATCGTCTTTGGATGCGACGAACCCGAATATCCTGAGGATCTATGAGATGTGGGAGAGCATGGATGCGCTTGTGCCGCACTTTAAAACCCCGCATATGGCGAAGTTTCAAAAGGAACTAAGCTCTTTGAAATCAAAGGGAATGACGGCGAAGGTCTATGAGGTCAACAAGGAACTGCCGTTTCCAAATTAATCGGCCTGACCTGCCAGATCAGCTTGTGATGACTATTGATCTACGCAAGCTGGTCTGAGGCTAATGTTCTTCCGTTTGGTTATTATATTTCAACGATTCCATTTTTAGGGAAATAAAATATCAATTTCGTCGTTTGGTTGTGCTCTTCGATACACTTGGGGCTTTGTTGCTTCTCTACGCTCGTGAGGTTCGCTTTTTGCTTCATGCAGTTTTGGGGAGAGCATAATGGGGCGATGTCAGGAGACGGAATTACTGGACCTATTTGAACGGCTTGCCGCACTGTTGCACTTGCCGGATCTGGCACCCAACAGGGCGGGGCAGGTCGCGCTTCACTCAGATGAACACCATCTGACGACGATGATTTCGGCACGCTATCAGGAACGGCGCTACGAAGTGCAGCTTGAGGCTGATGTCTTTCCGGAAAATGGTCTTGAACTGCCACAACTGAAAACCCTTTTGGCACGTGTTGGGCAACTTACGTCTTTTGGCCTTATCCTAGATGCACAGCAGCATTATGCGGTGCGCCAGCAACTCCTCTTACATATGAGCGATCCCGTTGAGCATCTGATGGAAGCTTTGAAGAGCTTTATTGGTGAGGCTTTGCAGCTGCGCCATTCGCTGAGTGATGCCGGAGGAGCAGAAAGCCAGTGGACCTCGGAGCATATATTGGTCTGAGTGGTTTGGGAGGAACGCCACCATGAGGAATACCGGAGTAACATCGCAAGTCAGCATACCCAGCTCTAACGTGACACCGCCTGTCGATCAGTCAGGAGGGCGCACGGCTTCAAGGAGCGGGAGCACCCAATCGGCACGGATGCCCTATCGGTTGTCGGTGGTACCGGTTGCAGAGGGGCAGGAAAGACGGGTTCCTCAGCCACAGCGGGCTGTTTCCATGGCGAGTTTTCATCGGCGGCCTGTTCCGTCCTCTGACCTGTCCGGGCAAGCTGCACAGTCAGAACGGAACGAGCCGCCTCTCTCCTCCATGGAGCGAGCGCTACTGGATGCGCGCCTTAAGCTACAGCCTGTGCAGCGGGATGTTTTGGGCGGGGAGGCCCGGTTTGGTAACAAGACTGCTGGTGTTGGCAGTGAGCATCGGGTGTTTCAGGCGCTGCAGGCATTTGCAAAAGATCCGAGCTTGCTGACGAAAGAGCGCGCGGCGGACCTACAGAAGCAGTTGGTGTCTGTCTCTTTTGCTGAGCCAGAACAAGAAACAGCCAAGACAGCTTTGGTTGAGCATCTGAACGGGGTGGCTGGTGGTTCAGCTGCAGGCCGTGACACGGTTGAGGTGCTTCGGCCTGTGCTGAAGCACCTGGAAGGGCACCTGAAAGAGCGTCAGCCTGCGCTGGATCGGGCGCTGGGCGGAGGCAGGGCGCAGTCGTTGCTGCGGGCGGGGCAGGAAGAGTGGCGTCAAGTCAGCACGGCTCAGCTCACTGAAACTGCCAGTGGAGAAGAGGGGGGCTATCATCCCACCCGCGTGACGGCACGAGGTGCGATTGCGGAAGGTGTGCAGACGGAAGGGCTGGTGCGCAATGGACTGGGTAAGTTTCCGCACAATGTGATGCCGCTGATTAATGCTGCGGTGAATGGGCGGGAAGAGATCTTCCGGACCGAAGTGCCGATCACCGATGGTGTTGCTTATGGTCGCTTTGGGTTCACCAGTTTTTATTATGCGCTGGGCGCGATCCAGAGCCTGATTTCTGCGCGATCTGCTTACACAAGCATGAAGGCAGCGGACAACGCGCTCAATACGTATCGCACTGAAGCCAAGCAGTTTCTTGAGGCACAGAAAGACATTGCCGAGCTGGCAGCTTTGTCGCGCATGGTCAAGGATGTGCAGAAGGGTGATGGTTCTCCGCTGACATTGGTGGACACCTTGGCGCAAGCAGTTCAGGCGGGCAAAATCACGAAGCAGGGCCTCGGTGTTGCGCTGAATGGCTTGTTCCCGAATTTGTCAGCGTCTGCGAAGTCTGCCTTAGATGCGTATGTCAGAGTGGAGAAGGGGGCTGCTGACGAGGTGGAGCGGCTGACGGCTCTGCGTAATCAGGTGGCGCTGACTTATGGAGAGAGTTCTGCCAGTGAGGCTGCGCATCTGGAAGGGGCTTTAAATCATCTGGATGGTGCGCTGAAGCTGCGGATGAAGGATGCGGACAAGGCTCATAAGGCGCTGACAGGTCTTGTTGCGAACTACGGCAAGAACGCCACTTTGGCGAAGGCCATGCGTAGTGACTACAAGACCCAGATGCACGTCAACATTCTGTCGGCTGAGGTTTGGGGGCTTGCGATGGTCTCTGATGGCTTGGCTATCGCTGAAAGGGCGCTCTCTGCCAACGTTGAGGGCATCTCTCTGGTCACTCAAGGGCTCGGCTATGCCGCTGGCACTGTTGGTGCAGGAGTGGGCGTTCTTGCTGTGGGGCTTTCCGCCTATGATGCCAGTGTCACAGCTATCCGTGCCTTTAAACATCACCAGACTGGCAAGAAAGCGCAGGCCTTACATCGGTTGTTTGCCGAGCGGCAAGAGGTTCCTGTTTCTGGCTTGGAAGGATCGCGAAAAGTCTCTCGGGCGCGGGATGCTGAGCTGTCAATGATTACCAAGACGATTGCCGATAATCAGTCCCGTGCGCGGAACACCAAGATTGGGAAGGCGGTGCTTTCTGCCGTTGATGGGCTGGGTTTTGCTGCGCTCACGGTTTCCGGTGTGGCTGGTGTTGTGGCAGCTGCGACAGGCGGTGTGGTTGCTGCTGGTGTCGCTGCTGCGGCGTGGCCTGTTGGGGCGGCCATTGGCGGGGCGTTTGTGCTGGGAACCGTGACTATGGCTGGAGCCCGACTGATCAAGTGGGGCATTCATCACTACAAGAGCAAGCAGTTGCAAAAGGTGATTGCTGGTGATCCGCAGGCTATGCGCAAGTACGCACGCAAGAATGGCATTGAAGTCGGTCAGGGGAACTCAGTGCGGCGGAGCACAGTGGAAGCTGAGATAAAGAAACACGCCATTGACGCTTTAACCAAGCACAGCACAAAATTCGCGCTCAACCGGTTCCATCAGCGGCTGGTGACTGAGATCGCGCAGGTGGATATGGCGCATTGGGATCAATCCCCTGCCATCGCTGTGATGAAATGCTTCTTTGATGATGCCGCACAGATCCAGGCCATCGCAGGGCTGAGCACAGATGCCGCTGTGAAGGTGCTGGCGAAGAAGTTTCAGGTGCGGGCGTAGAGCAATAGCGCAACAAAAAAGGCAGCTTGCCGGAGTGGTCCGGGGCAAGCTGCCTTTTGGAATTCTTGGGCTTAAGCGCCGTCTGTCTTATGACTTGGCTTTTGCCAGCAGTTCACGCAGCTGAAGGTGGGTGAACTCGTTGCCTGCGATGATGGTGCGGGATTCGAACATGTTGTCCTTGCCGTTGGCATCGGACACGAAACCACCAGCTTCACGAACCAGCAGAACGCCTGCTGCCATGTCCCAAGGATGCAGACCGTTTTCCCAGAATGCATCGAGACGACCGGAAGCGACCCATGCCAGATCCAGTGCAGCTGCACCAGCGCGGCGGATGCCTGCGACTTCGCCCATCACGTGGCGGATTTCTTTCAGTGCGCGGCCATGGTCGCCAACACCGATGAATGGAATGCCGGTGCCGATCAGACAGTCGGTCATGTCTTTACGAGCAGCAACGCGGAGGCGGCGGTCGTTACAGAATGCGCCTGAGCCTTTTTCAGCGGTGTACAGCTCGTCCATGATCGGGTTGTAGATCACTGCCGCAACGATCTGACCTGCGCGTTCCAGAGCGATGGAAACACCAAAGATCGGAATACCGTGCAGGAAGTTTGTTGTGCCGTCGAGTGGGTCAATGATCCAGCGGTGCTGGCCATCAGTGCCTTCCACTTCGCCGGATTCTTCCATCAGCAGGCCGTAGGTTGGGCGTGCTTTCTGAAGTTCCTCACGAACGATTTTTTCTGCTCTGTGATCTGCCTGGGAGACAAAGTCACCTGGGCCCTTGCGGGATACTTGCAGGTTTTCAATTTCGCCGAAGTCCCGTGCCAGAGAGCGACCAGCTTTTGTCGCAGCCTGGACCATTACGTTGAGAAGGGCCGTACGTGCCATTTTATATTCACCGTTCCTGAATGGGTAATGAGGCAGCCGTATGCTGCCTCATCTTTATTGCTTTTAGATTATTTCTCTGCGCGACGAACGTATTCAACAGTGTCGGTGTCTACAACGATCTTCTCACCGGAGGTGATGAACGGAGGCACCATACAACGAACGCCGTTTTCCAGAACTGCTGGCTTGTAAGAGGAAGACTGGGTCTGGCCTTTTACAACTGCGTCAGCTTCAACGATTTCCAGAGTGACGTGGGTTGGAAGAGAAATGCCGATTGGCTTTTCTTCGTGCAGTTCAACAGTTACGGTCATGCCGTCCTGCAGGAATGCTGCGCGCTCACCAACGAATTCTTTCTGAAGTTCGAGCTGCTCGTAAGTTTCGTTATCCATGAATACCAGCATGTCGCCTTCTTCATAGAGGAACTGGTAGTCTTTCTGCTCAAGGCGAACACGCTCAACGGACTCAGTTGCGCGGAAGCGTTCGTTCAGCTTGCGACCGTCAAGCAGGTTCTTCATTTCTACCTGAGCAAATGCGCCGCCTTTACCTGGCTTCACGTGCTGAACTTTTACAACAGCCCAAAGTGTGTCCTGGTGCATAAGCACGTTGCCTGGCTTAATTTCGTTGCCATTGAGTTTCATAGAACTACCAATCAGTTTGATAATGTTACAGCCGGACGCGGATTGGCGCTGAGCCTAGGGTCGCAGCCTGTCTGGAGGTCTGTGCAACATAATTTCACGTGATTTTCAAGGAAAAAGAGCGGATGCTCGCCGTGAACCTGCATTCCGGTGCATATCCACAAGGTGAGTGCGGAAAAGCTCAGGGCTTTCTGTCGCTTCTGCGTCTGGTGGTTTGTGCAACAAAAATGACAGCAAGAACGAAAGTTGCCACCTTGCCGAGTGCTGCAACCTGGGTGGGGACGCCTATATCAAGCAGGCCAGTTGCGATCATTTCACCGAATGTCAGAAATGAAATGACACCAATGCCTAAGGCTAAAGCTAAGCGACTGATAAATACACTTATTTGCTTCATGGTATTGCTTTTTCGATTAAAGGACCAGAGTAATTTAATCGACTGACGTTGCGCGAAGCTGAGTGTGTTTAAGTTGATGTGGTGTTGGTCAGAGTTTACCTGATTTTTATACTTTATCTGATGATAATTTTACGCAAAAACTCATCGGTTTATCATCAAAAGAACTATAGTCAGATACTATTGAGCTGACTGGAGTACTGGTGAGGCCCCGATTTTAATCCCGATTTCGGCGGCGCGCTTACTGGCTTGCTCCTGTTGCTCCAGAGAAAGGGAGTTGGAGAGAGCTTCCAGATCGCTGTCGAGGATACCCTGACGACCAGCGTGGAACTGCCATGCGGATGCTTCGATCAGGTCAACTGGACGTCCGCGGCCATTGGCGTAGATGCGGGCGAGACGGTTCATAGCGATCGGATTGCCTTTGCTGGCAGCGCGTTCGAACCAATCTGCGGCTTCTGCCTCGTTTGGCACGACGCCATCGCCTTTAAACAGCAAGGTTGCGTAGTAGATCTGTGCTGGGACCAAGCCACGGCGGGCGGCGCGGCCCATCCAGAAGGCGGCGCGTAGTGGATCGCGGATCTCTTCCGGGCCGTCCTTCAGGTAGATGCCCAGCTCCAGCATTGCGTCTGCGTCACCGGTTTCAGAGGCGCGCTCCAGCAATGATTTGATTTGCTTGGGATCGTTTGGACGGACTTTGCCTTCCTGATGGAGGAGGGCGAGATTGTAGAGGGCTTCGGGGATGTTGGCAGCAGCAGCTTTTTCCAGCTGTTGGGCGGCCTTGTCCTTGTCAGCCTTTGTACCGGCACCGGCCAGATAGAGCAGGCCGAGGCGTAGGGCGGCTTGCGGGTCACCATCGTTGGAGGCGAGCTCATACCAGCTGGCGGCCAATGGCAGGTCCTGCGGGATGCCTCTGCCAGACTCATAAAGAACGCCGAGCAGGGTTTTAGAGCTGGTGATTCCAGCTTCGGCCTGACGGGTCGCCAGAGCCAGTGCTGTCAGGTACCAACCGCGCTGGAACGCACCGTAGGCCGGATCGCCCTGAATGGTTTCTGGCGTTGGGGTGACATGCGGGATGTAAGGGGCTCTTGAAACTGGGGAAGGCAGCAGTGGTGATCCGTTTGGATTGTACGGATCAACCGTTCTTGCGCCTTGAGGTGTGGTTCCACCGCTCGGGGTTGTTTGCGCAACAGCCATGCCCTGCCAGCCAAGCAGGCCGGTCATAGTTGCGACAGTTACGAGTTTGATAGAACCAGACAACTTCAAAAGATCAGTCCTCAACTTCCGCCAGTGTGTGTGTTGAGAGGATAGCGTTTGCCTGCTCAACAGCTGCTTTTGGCCCTTCAGGGTGATTCCAGACAGCTTCACGTACTGCTACGAATTCAGCGCCAGTTTGGGCCACGGTGTCAACTGAGGAAACTGAGGTGCCAGCCAGGACAACACATGGCGTTTCGAACACTTCAGACCACCAGCTGCCGTAGTCCAGAGATTTGCGATGTGGCTCTTCTTCCTGCTTCAGAGAAAGCAGACCGAAGAACATGTAATCAACGCCCATGGATGCGATGACCATGGCGTCGTGACGCGTCTTAACACCTGCATGGCCGATGATGCGGTCTTCCGGGAAGGACTGCATAACGTCTTCCAGGTCTTTGTCAGTACCGGAAACGTGCAGGCCATCTGCGCCAGAGCGGCCCATGATCTGGGTGTTGTTTTCAATCAGAACAGCAACTTCATTTGCCTGCGCCAGAGGAACAAGGCGCTTTGCAGCTGCCTGTAGTTCGCCTTCGTTTGCGTCCGGCATGGAGATCAGCAGGCTCGCAATGTCGCCACCTTCCAAAGCTTGCTTGAGTTGTCCTTCGAACTCGTCGAGGTCAAAGGTAGGTGGTGTGACAAGATACAGACGCGGATGCACTGAGTTTGCTCCTGATAAAATTCCGATAAATAGAGTTCTTGGCGGTAGTGTAGACTACGTCAAGCCTCTGGCCCATTCATTGGGATAAGTTCTAAACAGCGTCTTGCTCTCTTTTTCAAGAGGCTGTGTCAAATTCTAGGCAAAAGCGAGAATAAAACGAAAAGAGGGACCGAAAAGGCCCCTCAATCCAGAAAATTTCATCAATTTTCTTTGTTTTATGCTTCCAGCGCAACAACGCCTGGCAGTTCCTTGCCTTCCAGCCACTCGAGGAACGCGCCGCCAGCAGTGGAGATGTAAGAGAAATCTTCACTTGCTTTTGCGTGGTTCAGAGCTGCAACAGTGTCACCGCCACCAGCAACTGTTTTCAGCTTGCCTTCTTTGGTGCGTGCTGCTGCGTGCTGAGCTGCTGCAACGGTTGCCTTGTCGAATGGCTCGATTTCGAACGCGCCGAGAGGGCCGTTCCAGACGAGGGTTTTGGCTTCGTCGATTTTTGCTTTCACAACATCGATGGAAGCTGCGCCAACGTCGAGCATCATTGCGTCTGCTGGGATAGCGTCGAGAGCAACTGTTTCGTTCTTGGTGTTTGCTGCAAATTCCCATGCAACAACAGCGTCTGCTGGCAGAACGATTTCGCAGTTTGCTTTTTCGGCTGCTGCCATGATGCGGTTTGCTGTGTCAGCCAGATCGTGCTCGCACAGGGACTTACCAACGTTCACGCCTTTTGCCGCGAGGAAGGTGTTTGCCATGCCGCCGCCGATAACCAGGATGTCTACTTTAGACACGAGGTTTTCGAGCAGGTCGATCTTGGAGGACACTTTCGCGCCGCCAACAACTGCCAGAACCGGACGCTCTGGAGTGGAAAGTGCGGAGCCAAGGGCTTCCAGCTCAGCCTGCATGGTGCGGCCTGCGAATGCAGGAAGCAGCTTTGCAATGCCTTCGGTGGAGCCGTGTGCGCGGTGTGCTGCGGAGAATGCGTCGTTTACATACAGGTCGCCGTTTGCAGCCAGTGCTTTTGCGAACTCTGGATCGTTCTTTTCTTCACCAGCGTAGAAGCGGGTGTTTTCCAGAAGCAGAACGTCGCCGTCAGCCATTGCATCGACAGCAGCTTTTGCAACATCACCGGTGCAGTCAGCTGCGAAAGCAACTGGTTTGCCAAGCAGATCTGCAACAGGGCCAGCAACAGGAGCAAGGCTCATCTCTGCAACCACTTTGCCTTTTGGACGGCCGAAGTGTGCGAGAAGGATGACTTTGCCGCCAGCCTCGGAGATTTCGCGGATGGTTGGCAGTACACGCTCGATACGGGTGGTATCGGTTACTTTGCCATCCTTCATCGGGACGTTGAGGTCTACGCGGACCAGAACACGTTTGCCGGAAAGATCGGCATCATTGAGGGTTTTGAAAGACATGAAAATCTCCGGAATTTCTGTCTGTGACCTTATGCTGGTCAAAATTCTTACAGAAAGACTTTGCGGAGTTCGTGATCAAATCTATGGGAGACTTCGCACTGAATGGTGCGGCTCAGGGATTGGATCACTCCGCACTGGTATATGAGAAAAAGGGCCGCTTAAAAGCGGCCCCTTCCAAATTAAATGAGCTTTGCCATCGCAACAGCGGTGTCCGCCATGCGGTTGGAGAAGCCCCACTCGTTGTCGTACCAGGTGAGGATACGAACCATTGTGCCTTCCATGACCTTGGTCTGGTCCATGTGGAAGATGGAGGAGTGTGGGTCGTGGTTGAAGTCGATGGAAACGTTTGGCACGTCAGTGTAACCAAGAACGCCTTTCAGCTCGCCTTCAGCCGCTGCTTTGATTGCTGCGTTGATTTCTTCAACGGAAGTTTCTTTCTTCGCGATGAAAGTCAGGTCAACAACAGAAACGTTTGGAGTAGGTACGCGGATTGCAACGCCGTCCAGTTTACCAGCCAGCTCAGGCAGAACCAGGCCAACAGCCTTAGCAGCACCTGTGGAGGTTGGGATCATGGAAAGAGCTGCTGCGCGGCCGCGGTACAGATCCTTGTGCATTGTGTCGAGAGTTGGCTGATCACCGGTGTAAGAGTGAACGGTGGTCATGAAGCCTTTTTCGATGCCAACCAGTTTGTCCAGAACGTAAGCTACTGGAGACAGACAGTTGGTGGTGCAAGATGCGTTGGAAACAACCAGATCTTCAGAAGTCAGGGTGTCGTGGTTTACGCCGTAAACGATAGTTTTGTCAGCGCCTGCTGCAGGAGCAGAAACCAGAACGCGCTTTGCGCCTGCTTCCAGGTGCAGAGCTGCTTTTTCTTTTGCGGTGAAGATGCCGGTGCATTCCATCGCAATGTCCACACCCATTTCACCCCAAGGCAATTCTTTAGGATCACGGATAGCGGTTACTTTGATTGGACCACGGCCACAATCGATGGTGTCGCCATCAACTGTTACTTTAGCTGGGAACTTGCCGTGTACGGAGTCAAACTGCAGCAGGTGTGCGTTAGTTTCAACTGGGCCGAGGTCGTTGATTGCTACAACTTCAATGTCGGTACGACCGGATTCGATGATTGCACGGAGAACATTACGACCAATGCGACCAAAGCCATTGATGGCTACCTTGACTGCCATTTAAGAACCTCTTTCGGTAGGGCGCTCAATAACGCCCGCGTTTTATATATTCTGCCAGCTCTTGCCGGCCGTCTTCTGAGAGGCTTCTGGCTGAGAGGAGCCAGAAGCTTCACTTGTAGTTAGCTTTAGGCGTTATCGCTATCGCCAAGGCGCTTTTCTGCCTCTTGGACCACTGCTCCCGCGGTGATCCCGAAATGCTCATAGAGCTCCTGGTAAGGGGCGGAGGCACCGAAACCTGACATGCCTACAAATCCACCATCAGAACCGACAAAGCGATCCCAACCCATACGAACGCCCGCTTCCACAGCGATCTTCACCGGACTACCACCAATGATGGCATTCTTGTATGCGTCAGATTGTTGCTCAAAGAGTTCGAAGCTAGGAACGGAGACCACGCGGGTCGCAATATCCTTGCCGTCGAGCTCTTTTTTCGCTTCCACTGCGATCTCAACTTCGGAGCCGGTTGCGAACAGAGTAACGGTCGCTTCTTCTTCACAGTCAGCGATGATGTATGCGCCTTTGGCACACAGGTTTTCGCTTTCGTAGTGAGGACGAAGGGAAGGCAGGTTCTGACGGGTCAGAGCCAAAACACTTGGGTTATCAGTGGCTTTCATTGCCAGCTGCCAGCATTCCAGGGTCTCTGTGATGTCCGCAGGGCGGAAGAACAGCAGATCTGGAATACAACGTAGAGCCGCAAAGTGTTCCACAGGCTGGTGGGTTGGACCATCTTCACCCAGGCCGATGGAGTCGTGGGTCATTACGTGAATGACGCGCTGCTTCATCAGAGCTGCCAGACGCAGAGACGGACGGCAGTAATCGGAGAAGATCAGGAAGCCACCAGAGTAGGGGATAACTCCGCCGTGCAGTGCCATACCGTTCATTGCTGCGGCCATTCCGTGCTCACGGATACCCCAGTGGATGAAACGACCGGAGAAATCGTCCGGTGTGATGGAAGGCGTATGCTCGGTGTTGGTGTTGTTGGAACCGGTCAGGTCAGCAGAGCCGCCGATGGTTTCCGGAACAGCACCGGTAATTACTTTCAGAACAGCCTGGGACGCCTTACGGGTCGCCATCTTTGGCTGGGTGTCTGCAAGTTCTTTCTTGTATGCGTCGATTGCTGCATCGAAGCCGGATGGCAGATCGCCACGGCAACGGCGCTCGAACTCGCCACGCTGCTCAGGGTTTGCTTCGTTGAAGCGCTGTTCCCACTCTTTACGAGCGTTTGCGGAACGCAGACCTGCGATGCGCCATGCATCGAGAACGTCGCTTGGTACTTCAAACGGCTCAGCGGACCAGCCAAGAGCTTCGCGGGTTGCTGCGATTTCTTCAGCGCCCAGAGGAGCACCGTGCACTTTGTTGGTGCCAGCGCGGTTTGGAGAACCGAAGCCGATAGTGGTCTTCGCAGCGATCATTGTTGGCTTGTCGCTGTTCTGAGCTTCTGTCAGAGCTGCTTCAATTGCCTCTGGATCGTGACCATCAATTGCGATGGTGTTCCAGCCGGATGCCTTGAAGCGTGCGATCTGGTCAGTGCTGTCAGCCAGGTCTATGGAACCGTCGATGGTGATGCCGTTGTCGTCCCAGATGAGGATCAGCTTGTTTAGCTTGAGGTGACCTGCCAGAGAGATTGCTTCCTGGGAGATACCTTCCATCAGACAGCCATCACCTGCGAGAACATAGGTGAAGTGGTTGACGAGGTCTTTGCCGAAGCGCTCTTCCTGCAGACGCTCAGCGATTGCCATGCCTACTGCGTTTGCAAGACCCTGGCCGAGAGGACCAGTTGTGGTCTCGATGCCTGCGCCATGACCGTATTCCGGGTGGCCGCATGTGCGTGCGCCAAGCTGGCGGAACTGCTGAAGCTGTTCAATAGAGAAGTCTTCGTATCCCAGCAGATAGAGAGTGGAATACAGGAGCATAGATCCGTGCCCTGCGGAGAGCACGAAACGATCTCGGTCTGCCCATTTTGGGGAGTTAGGGTCAAATTTCAGAAATTTGGAAAACAGGACCGTTGCGATGTCGGCTGCACCCATTGGAAGTCCAGGGTGGCCTGATTTTGCTTTTTCAACGGCGTCCATTGAAAGAAAGCGTATCGCATTCGCCATGCGAGAGTGCTTTTCGAGATCGGTCATCTTATTCCCGCTGTCGACCCGGCCGGGCAGCCGGTTCTTTACCATTAGCTAGTGTAAATTCGACGACAGTTGCCATAGTCTTTGCCCCAGACTAATGCGAATTGGCAGTTGTCTACGAACGAATAACGGAAGGAGACATAGCAGGTCAGAGAGTTGAGTCAATGAAACTGAGCTATTCGGGCGATGTTTATTGCGTAAGTTGAGCGCTTTTGAATTTTGAATAACATTTGTCAACATAAGTTATGTTGCCAAGGGCTCTTAAATGAGTGAATTTGCTTAGCGTAAAATACGCGTGCATTAGATTTTTATAGAGGCGAAGCTTGTATTTTGTTCACTAATGTTGCGCGGAGTAAATTTCCGAGTCGAAGGCGATTGCAAGTTCTGTAATCACTGATAAATGAGATGGTTCTCGCTTATTCCTCAGATATGATGTGAAT
Source organism: Pseudovibrio sp. FO-BEG1 (assembly GCF_000236645.1). Lineage (NCBI taxonomy): Bacteria > Pseudomonadati > Pseudomonadota > Alphaproteobacteria > Hyphomicrobiales > Stappiaceae > Pseudovibrio > Pseudovibrio sp. FO-BEG1. The sequence goes on along the minus strand of NC_016642.1, from coordinate 5,074,152 downwards.
AAAGCTCGACGATTCCCTCGAGCTAATGGATAATTGTCTTCCGCTTCCCTAGACGGGAAAGGGTCGAGTTGCCATTTCTCGGGTGATCGATGTTTGGTGAGTACGGATACAGGTAGATGTCAGAGGTGAAGATGGATAGTGGGCAAGATCTGGATCAGGCGCTGGATCGTATTTCTGCCTCCATCACGAAGCTAGAAGGCGCGCTTCATCGCAGGACGTCCCGTGACAAGACCCTTGATGCGTTAGAGAACGACCTGCAAAGAATTGGCGAGGATCGCACACAGTTGGCTGCAAAGCTGGATCAGGCCGAAGCGCGTGGTTCGCGGCTTGAAGATGTCAACAAAGATGTTTCCCGTCGCCTTGTTGCTGCCATGGAATCCATACGTACTGTTCTCGAAGGACAGGAGAGCTAAGATCAATGGCGCAAATTACAGTAACAATCAATGATCGCAGCTTTCGCATGGCGTGTGATGACGGTGAGGAAGAGCGTCTGCTCGGTCTTGCTCAGCGTTTTGACGACAGCATCAGTGGCCTGAGAGAGAATTTCGGCGAGATTGGCGACCAGCGTCTGACCGTGATGGCAGGCATTATGGTGACGGACCATCTGGCTGAAGTGGAGCGCAAGCTGAAAGCTGCGGAAGCGCGGATTGAAGAGCTCGGCAAGGCAGAGGCGTCTGTCGAAGAGCGACTGGCTGCGCAGGAGCAGCGCTATCTGAGCCGGATCGAGGCACTTGAAGCGGAACATCGCGAGAAAGAAGCCAAGGTTGTCGCGCGCCTGCTGGAGAGCGCAGACAAGATTGAACAGCTTGGTGCGGATCTGGACAATGAGCTGCGTGAAGAAGAAAGTGCTGCGTAATCCGGGCCGTTGATCGGCAGAGGGTAGATTTCACTTACATAGGTTTGAGATGAGAAAGCAGTTCTTGGAAGCGCCCAGGTAAAGTTGGGTCTGGCTTCCATTGAATGTCTTGCCCATCTCCTTTGCTTCTCGGCACGATATGGAAGTGCAGGTGAAATGCGTCTTGCTGTGCCTCAGCGCCGTTGCTGCTGATGATCTGGACATTGTTTATGCCAAGTTGCTCTTTGTAGACTAGGCATAACTTCCGAATGGCACGGGTCACCTCAACTAAATCATCTTCATTGACATCAAAGATGTTGGTGGAGTGCCGTTTCGGCACCACTAAGGTGTGATAGGGCGCGATAGCCCCCCGATCAAAGAAAGCTATGACGCTTTCATTCTCAAAAACAGTTGCATCTGGCTTTAACCGGCCTTCTGCAATTTCGCAAAACGTATATTGTGTCATGATCTCAAGATAACCAGTGCGTGCATGCTTATCTACTGGTTCTAATTTAGAGCATGGTGTTAGGCTGGGTTTGGGCCTTAAACCTCTGGTCACATCTGGAATAAATGTGAGAGCATGGTTTGAAAGGCTGGTAATTCCAGTCGCTCTGGCCTATATGAGCCCTTGCGTTGCTGCGCGGTTCGTCAGGAGACACATATCCCCGGGGCCTTACGCATTCCTTAGGGAGCTGTTCCTTCCCTCGCTCGTGGGCTTGGGGACACGGCGCCCACCTACATTGTAGGTTCTCCGGGATTGCACATTCTCCAACGGCTGTTGTGGCACGCCCTTCTCTTTTTCCTCTCTACAGCGTGATAGGCTCTTGCTTTGCGATTTTGCGCGGGCTGCACCATAATGCACTCAAGTGGTTGTAAATGAGGTGCGTATTGACTTCCCAAGACATTGAGAATGATGAGCTCAAACTGGCCAAGCGTGCCGTGCGGAAAGCCGGACTTGCAGCGCGTGCTACGCTTTCTCCCATTGAGCGGATTGAGCGGTCGCTGGCGCTTGTCGATTTTGTGGAAGAGCTTGGCGTTGAGCCGGGCTCGGTGATTGCCGGGTTCTGGCCTATTCGGGATGAGGTTGATCCGCGTCCTCTGATGGATGCACTGGCCAAGGCCGGCAGCTCTCTTTGTCTTCCTGTCGTAACTGGTGATGATCTTGTCTTTCGCCGTCTTGAAAAGGGTGGGCCGCTGGAGCCTGCCGGGTTTGGCAGCATGGCGCCGGGGCCAGAGGCGGACGTTGTGCACCCGAATGTGGTGCTGGTTCCGCTGTCTGCCTTTGATCGGAACTGCAACCGGATCGGATATGGCAAAGGTTTTTACGACCGTGCATTGAGTGATTTGGAAAAACTTACCGATCTGACTGCGATTGGGGTTGCATTTGCTGTTCAAGAGGTAGAAGAGGTTCCGATGGAACCGCATGATCGTCAGCTGGATGGTATCCTGACAGATCGTGGGCTTCTTAAAGCAGGAGATTAAAGCAAGTTGCCTGTGGCTTCCGGCGTGTTCTTCTTAGGGCGCGTGTGTAGGCCATCAGATCTGCTTTGGTCCAAAAGATGTGCGCGTATTCTTTCATTACATTACCTTAGGTCGGGAATACGCTTGAAAGGGTGTATAGATGCAGCTGCTGTTTCTTGGGGATCTGGTTGGGCGTGCTGGCCGCAATGCCGTGATTGATGAACTGCCCCAACTCGTGGAAGACAACCAACTGGACTTCGTCGTCGTGAATGGCGAGAACTCCGCAGCAGGCTTTGGTATCACCGAAGAAATTCTCCAGAATGTGCTGGATGCGGGCGCTGATGTTGTGACCACCGGCAACCACATCTGGGATCAGCGCGACACGCTTGTTTACATTGAGCGTCAGAACCAGTTGCTGCGCCCTGCGAACTATCCGGCAGGTACTCCGGGTAAAGGAGCGAACCTTTACCGCGCGAAGAATGGTGCTGATGTGCTGGTGGTGAACGTGATGGGCCGCGTTTACATGGACGCGCTGGACTGTCCGTTTGCTGCGATCGACAAAATTCTGGCTGATTGTCCGCTGGGCGCTGTGGCTGATGCGATCATCATTGATATGCACGCAGAAGCGACCTCCGAAAAGCAGGCGATGGGTCACTTCTGTGATGGTCGTGCTTCTCTGGTTGTTGGCACACACACGCACGTTCCAACTGCAGACCATCAGGTGCTTGTTGGCGGTACAGCGTATATGTCTGACGCTGGTATGTGCGGTGATTATGATTCCGTGCTGGGCATGGATAAGGAAGAGCCGGTCAACCGCTTCCTGCGCAAAATGAACGGTGCTCGCTTTACGCCTGCGCTGGGTGAGGCAACTATTTGTGGTGTGGCGGTTGAGACGGATGACCGGACTGGCCTTGCTGTGAATGTTTCGCCGGTTCGTCTTGGTGGACGTTTGTCGCAGATTATTCCGCCATTCTGGCCGAGTGCTGCAGACAGCTACGCTTAATCTAGCGATGAGCTTATACGGTGAATGATGAGGAAGAGTAAGTACGCGGCAAATCTCGCTGTTTCTTGCTCTGGATTTTGTCGTGTAAGCGGCTTATAAGCTTTCATCAAATTTGCTCGACGTGACACGAATGCCGTGTCGGGGAGAGCGCTGTCCAAGCTATCAGCGGCTTGGTGAGCGCTCCTTTGAGCTAACAGTTTTATTCTAAACACAAGCCGGGAAGACCTATGGCCGGACATTCAAAATTCAAAAACATCATGCACCGCAAGGGACGTCAGGATGCTGTACGTTCCAAGCTTTTCTCTCGCCTTTCTAAAGAGATTACCGTTGCTGCGAAGATGGGTGATCCTGACCCGGACAAGAACCCACGCCTGCGCCTTGCTGTGCAGAACGCGAAGGGTCAGTCCATGCCGAAGGACAACATTGCCCGCGCGATTGCAAAGTCTCAGGGTGGTGAAGGTGCTGATTACACCGAGATCCGTTATGAGGGTTATGGTCCAGGTGGCACCGCGATTATTGTTGAAGTGCTGACTGACAACAAAAACCGCTCTGCTGCAAACGTACGCTCTTACTTCACCAAATACGGTGGTTCCATGGGCGAGACAGGTTCTGTTTCCTTCATGTTCGACCGCGTTGGTGAGCTGGTTTACAAGCCTGAAGCTGGCGATGCGGACACTGTGATGGAAGCTGGTATCGAAGCTGGCGCTGATGACGTTGAGAGCGATGATGAAGCTCACACCATCATTTGCGCATTTGAAGACCTTTCGGAAGTTTCCAAAGCACTGGAAGCTGCGCTGGGCGAAGCTGAGTCTGTGAAGACCATCTGGAAGCCACAGAACCTGGTGGAAGTGAACGAAGAAAAAGCTGGCACCATCATGAAGCTGATGGACGCGCTGGAAGATGACGACGACGTACAGAACGTCTTCTCCAACTTCGATATTCCAGAGGACGTTCTGGCAAAGCTGGGCTAATCCCGCTTTCCAATTGAGTTTTCTAAAGGCGGTACGTTTTGCGTGCCGCCTTTTGTGTATCTGCCTTTCAGTCTGCCCCCGATTTCAGTGGAGTTGGCTTCACTGTGCCACTGTGAAACCCTTTCAGGATCTGGGGTGGACTTGAGGCAGGGTGGTGAGTGAGGAAAGTGATAAGGTTCGTGTGATTGAACACGCCATTGGCTCAGCGTGGCGGTTGCATTTGCTGGCGATTGGGTATGCGGCTCTGCTGGTGATTGGTGCGGTTCTGGAAACGCCATCGGGTGTTTGGGAGGAGCGTGCGCCGTTGGTGGCACGGGTCTATGAGTTCTGCGTTGTCAGCGCGCCTTATGTGCTGGCAGTTGCAGGCGTGCTTACAGCTCTTTATCTTCGACAGGCGGTGAATATCGCGCGGGGAATGAAAGAGCGGTGCCTGATTGCGACGGCGGCTATCTTGACGATGCCGATCAATGGGTTTCACAAGGGGGAATGGTGGGTGTCGCTATGTTCGGTCACGGTGACCGTGTTCCCACCGTTGCTTTACATTTCCCTTGGTTTGCTCGGGCAGCCCCTTTCCATTCTTGGGCTAGGGCTTTGCATAGGGGCTTATGTGTTTTGTCTTGTCCAAAGGCAGATGCTGCTCATCGCTCAAAACAGCAACTTCCTTCAGGACAGAATTTCCGAGCTTGTCAGCATGGCGCAGATCGTGACCGGGTCTGGCAAAAACGAGGATGCGCCCTGACAGATCAATCGTTATCGACGATGGATTCCAGATGTTGCAGTGGCAGTGCACCGTTGGCTTTCAGCGTACGGATCGCGAAGTTGGAGCGAACGTCTTCGACACCATCCAGCGACATCAGGAAGTCTGAGAGGAAGACATCGTAGGCTTCAAGTGTCGGGACAACGATTTCAGCAAGAATATCGGATTGACCGGAGACCAGATGGCAGGAGACGACTTCTGGCTGAGAGGTGACGCGCTCAATGATGGACATGATCTGCGCTTTGCTCTGCTTGCCGACACGCATCTCCACAAACACGGTCATGCCAAGACCAACTGTCTTGCGGTTGACGGAGGCCTGATAGCCGTTGATTACACCGCTGTCCTCAAGGTTTTTGACGCGGCGCAGGCACGGGGAGGGTGACAGAGCAACTTTGCCTGCCAGTTCTACGTTGGTCAGGCGTCCGTCTTCCTGAAGGTTTTTCAGGATTTCGAGGTCAATCTTGTCGAGCGATGATTTTGGCATAAATCTGTATTTTTCGTCTGTTTCTAGGGATATTATTGCGGAAACTACGGCCTTTTGCCAAGTTTCGCAAGCTGTGCTGTTTGTTTGACGCTTCTTGCGGCTCTTTTTCAGTGCATGTGAACTAGTGGGTCATCTGAGAATTCCATCCAAAATAGGCATGCTTGTGATGGCAGCGCCTAAGATGAGTGTGTAAGCGAGCAGGCGATAAGACTTGCCGCTGGATTTGGAGAAACCTTTGGCTCCCAGATAGATGCTCAGGCCATAGGCCGGGCAGATCAGCAATGAGAGAAGCAGAAGCTCCTGTGTGATCAGGCCGTTCCACCAGAAGGCTGCGAAGGAACCGAAGCTGGTGAAAAAGAAATAGGTGATCAGATTGGCGCGTATAACGCTGACGGGCAGGGGACCTGACATCCAGTAGGTGATGACCGGAGGGCCAGCCAGCTGTGTCATGCCGCCAAGAAGGCCGGAGACAGCGCCAACGCCGAAGGAAGTGCGTTTGTTTGGCGCTTTGGTGTAGCGCCAGCCAGATACCAGAACGGCCAGCAGAACAAGGACAACGCAGGACAGCACCCAGCGCAGAACGTAAGGGTCTGCATTGGTGAGCACCCAGGCGCCGATGGAAACAGTGACGACGGCTCCGCCTGCTGCAGGCAGAACGGTTCTCCAATCGCAGATTTTGGTGGCGGAGACGACCATGGGCAGAGAGATGGTAGCATCGACCAGAAGGAGTGAAGCTGCGGCCAGTTTCGGGTCCATAATGGCGGAGGCAATGGGCATGTAGATCATCGCTGCGCCGAAGCCTGCAAAGCCACGTGTCAACCCGGCGAGCGCTATGGTTGCGCACACCATCAAGAAGGCCGGGGATTCGAGTCCTGCGACGTCTGGGAGCATCTATGCCTCTGCTGAGAAGGTCGGTTTAAGGCTTCCTAGTTGTGCGGACTATAAATTACGAACGCACCTTCCTCCAATCAGGACGAATGGCCGAATTGTCGAGAATTTCTCAATTACCTTTGTCTGGAGCCTCTTATTCTCGCTTAAGCCTTGGGAAACTGCGGAAAAATAGTTGAGGCGGTTACAGCTACAGATCGTGGAAGAATGGCAGTGAAACGACTGCTGCGAGGAAGATGATGCCCTTGGCTGCCCATTTGAAATAGGTTGGCGGTGCTTTGTTGAAGGCTTTCGCACCAAACATCAAGCAGCCTAGGTAGATGGGGCCAGTGATGAGCAGGACGGGAATGAGCTCTTTCGTAAACAGGCCGTTGTACGCATAGGAGGCATAGGCAGAGGCATCGGCAATCGCGATAAACACGATCATGTTGGCGCGGATGATGTTCTGCGGATGGGGGCCGGTTGCCCAAAGTGTGTAGATGGGAATGGAGGGCATCTGGCTGAAGCCGCCAAGCAGGCCTGATAGCGCCCCAACGCCGAGGTTTTGATTGCGTGTGGGTTCTTCTGAGTAGGTCCAGTTGGACATGAGCACTGCCAGAAGTGCGAAGACAACAATAGAGATGCCCCAATGCAAGACGATGGGCGGTGCGTTGGCGAGGATCCATGCACCGACGGAGACGGCGAGGATTGCACCGATTGCAGCAGGCAGGACGCTTTTCCATCGGCACAGCTTGGTTGCCGGGAAGATAAGAGGCAGGGCAATGAGGGTATCGAGAATGAGAAGTGTGGCTGCGGCGAGCTTTGGCCCGATGACCAGAGCGGCCAGAGGTATCCAGACCATGCCTGACCCAAAGCCTGCGAACCCGCGCATCAAACCTGCCAAAAGGATGGCCCCTGCGACCAGAGACAACTGTAAGGCTGAGTGTGCGTAGAGGGCTTCAATCATTGCGGGTCCTAAATAAGAACTCACGCAGGAACGCGTGGATTACTCCTGAAATTTTGCGGATTAAGCCTCTGGTTTTCGTTAGCGGCTAGCGTCTTCGGAGATTTTTCGTTACCGGTTTGTTCTATGGATCATTCAATTCGAATCATGGGTGTTGACCCTGGTCTCAGGAACACCGGTTGGGGCATTATTGATGCCAAAGGTAATCGCGTCAGCTTTATTGCCAGCGGCACGATACAATCCAACAACAAGTACTCTCTCGCAGAACGACTCAAGCAGTTGTACACCGGCTTGCAGGAGGTGATTGAACGTTATGATCCGGCAGAAGCTGCTGTTGAGAATACGTTCGTGAACAAGGATGCAGGGGCGACCCTAAAACTGGGACAGGCGAGGGGCATCGCTCTGCTCGTGCCATCTCTGCACAATCTCGTGGTTTCAGAATATGCTCCCAACCTGGTGAAAAAGACCGTGGTTGGAACAGGGCATGCAGAAAAAGAACAAATCCGTATGATGGTGAAGGTGTTGATGCCGAAGGCGACGTTTAATTCGGACGACGCGGCAGATGCACTGGCGATTGCAATCTGCCATAGTCATCACAGGGGTAGTGTAACGGGCCGTCTGGCCGCAGCGGAGGCGCTTTTGAAATGATCGGGAAACTCAAGGGTGTCGTCGATAGTTACGGCGATGATTTCGTGCTGCTGGATGTGCAGGGCGTTTGCTATCAGGTGCATTGCCCTTCTCGCGTGTTGCAGCAGTTGCCGCGTGTGGGCGAAGCTGCTGTGCTGGCCATTGAGACCATGGTGCGTGAAGACATGATCAAGCTGTTTGGCTTTGCCGAGGACAGCGAGCGTGAATGGTTCCGTATTCTCATGACCGTTCAGGGTGTTGGTGCCAAGGTTGCGCTGGGCATTCTGGGCATCATGAAAGCCTCTGAAGTGGCGAACGCGATTGCGCTGGGCGATAAGACTGCGATTACGCGCGCACCGGGTGTTGGCAAGCGTGTGGCTGAGCGTATTGTGACCGAACTGAAAGACAAGGCACCGGCCTTTGCTTCTGTTGAGGATGACACGATCGCGGTTTCCCAGAGTGTTGCAGAGAATGTGGCCTCTCGTCCGGTGGCGGATGCGGTGTCTGCACTCTCCAACCTCGGTTACCAGCCAGCTCAGGCCTCTGCTGCTGTGGCAGCTGCTGTGAAAACTGCGGGTGAGGATGCGAGTGCTGAAAAACTTATTCGCCTTGGCCTTAAGGAACTTGCGTAATGATTGAGGGTGAGGATCGCCTTGTTACTCCGGAAATCCGGGGCGATGAAATTGATAGCGGAATGCGTCCGCAGACGCTGGATGACTTTACGGGTCAGGCGCAGGCGCGTGAGAACCTGAAAGTATTCATTGGTGCTGCTAAGGCTCGCAATGAAGCGCTGGATCATGTGCTGTTTGTTGGGCCTCCAGGTCTTGGTAAGACCACACTGGCGCAGATTATGGCCCGTGAGCTTGGAGTGAACTTCCGTGCGACTTCCGGTCCTGTAATTGCGAAAGCGGGTGACCTTGCTGCTCTGCTGACCAATCTGGAAGATCGTGATGTTCTCTTCATCGATGAGATCCACCGCCTTAACCCAGCGGTTGAAGAAGTGCTGTATCCGGCGATGGAAGACTATCAGCTTGATCTGATCATCGGTGAGGGGCCTGCAGCCCGCTCTGTGAAGATTGATCTGGCGAAGTTTACGCTTGTTGCTGCAACAACTCGTATCGGATTGCTGACGACGCCGCTGCGTGACCGTTTTGGTATTCCGGTGCGGCTGGAGTTTTATACGCCGCAAGAGCTGGAACTTATTGTGAAACGTGGTGCGCGCCTGCTTGGTATTGGCATGAGTGATGATGGTGCGACCGAGATCGCCAAGCGCTCTCGTGGTACACCGCGTATTGCTGGCCGCTTGCTGCGCCGCGTGCGCGACTTTGCGATTGTGGCTGGTGATGCGGATATTGATGCAGGCCTTGCAGATCGCGCATTGCGTCAGCTGGAAGTGGACAGTGCTGGCTTTGACAGTCTGGACCGTCGCTATCTGAAGCAGATTGCCATGAACTTTGGTGGTGGTCCGGTAGGTATCGAGACGATTGCAGCTGCGCTATCTGAGCCGCGGGATGCGATTGAGGAGATTGTGGAGCCGTATCTGATCCAGAATGGTTATCTTCAACGTACGCCGCGAGGTCGAATTTTGACGCCAATCGCGTTCAAGCACCTCGGTTTGGCCGTGCCGGATAACCCGAATGCGCCTCAGATGGCCCTTTTTCAACATGATGAAGACTGATCTGCCGACATGAATGATAAAAAAACTGAGGCAAATTGGCCCGATCTGACAGGCCGTATTGAAGGCAATGAGCATATTTTGCCCGTGCGTGTGTATTACGAGGACACCGACTTTTCAGGGGTCGTCTATCATGCGGCCTATCTGAAATTTATGGAGCGTGGGCGTACTGAGCTGCTGCGCATGCGTGGTGTGCACCATCATGAGCTGGATTCAGGTATGCACGGAGAGCGTCTGGCTTTTGCTGTGCGCCACATGGATATTGATTTTCTCAAGCCTGCACGAATCGATGATGTGCTTGAAGTTCATACGGATATCAGTGAGGTGAAGGGTGTCCGCATGTTTATCAGCCAACGGGTTATGCGTGGTGACGAAGTTTTGATCAAAGCCAGCGTGACTGCTGTGGCTATCTCTGCGGATGGCAAACCACGTAGATTGCCCAAGGATCTGGTTGCCCAGATGAACGGCGAATAAGCGCGACAATCATCGTAAAAAATCACCAATATTCATTCAAAGTAAACGGGACTGGAAACCTTTTAATCCTTCAGTAACCTTAAACAGGTCTTTTCAATAATGCCTTCAATGCTGGCTGTAGTCGAAGTTTCGCCAAATTCGACAGGCAGGAAGGCTGCTAAATGTTTAATAGACTGGTTGTGTTCATGGCAGGGGTTCTACCGTGGGCCGGTCGTTGGGTTATCAGGGCAAGAGGTCCTTACTACATGAACTCTAAGGTGATGAAACTCGTTGTGGCCATGAGCGCAGCGCTGGCAAGCACTATGCCATTGGCGGCAATGGCCCAGGACGTGCAATCTGTTGAGCTGGGTGCTGCTCCGGGTTCTGGCTTGTCCTACATTTCGCTCTTCATGGAAGCGGACATCGTCGTCAAGATTGTAATGATCGGTCTGATCGCTGCTTCTGTCTGGAGCTGGGCGATTATCTTTGACAAGGTTGTTCTGTATGGTCGTTCCCGCCGCCAGATGAACCGTTTTGAGAATGTGTTCTGGTCCGGCCAATCTCTCGAAGAGCTTTATAAGTCTCTGTCCTCCCGCGCGAATAACGGAATGTCTGCGTTGTTTGTGGCTGCTATGCGTGAATGGAAGCGCTCCCATGAAGGGGATAAGCCTGCCATTGCCAGCCTGCAACAGCGTATTGATCGCGTGATGGACCTGACGATTTCCCGCGAAGTTGAGCGCCTTGAAAAGCGCCTGTTGTTCCTTGCGACCATCGGCAGTGCGGCCCCGTTTGTGGGCCTGTTTGGCACGGTCTGGGGCATCATGAATGCGTTTACCTCCATCGCGGCTTCCAAGAACACCAACCTTGCTGTTGTGGCTCCGGGTATTGCGGAAGCGCTGTTTGCGACTGGCCTTGGCCTGATTGCAGCTATTCCGGCTGTTATTGCTTACAACAAGCTGCAGAGTGACAGCGGTAAGCTGGCTGCGCGCATGGAAGGTTTTGCAGACGAGTTTTCAGCCATTCTGTCCCGCCGTATTGATGAGCGAGCATAATCCATGGGTATGAGCACTGGAGCAGCTGGTGGTGGTGGACGCGCTGGCGGCAGACGTGGTCGCCGCAGGCATTCCCATGCACCAATGAGCGAGATTAACGTGACGCCGATGGTGGACGTGATGCTGGTGTTGCTGATCATCTTTATGGTGGCAGCTCCGCTGTTGACCGTTGGTGTGCCGATCGACCTGCCTGAAACGCGGGCGAAGGCGATGGAAGGTGATACTGAGCCGATAGCGATCTCCGTTAAGTCTGACGGATCCGTGTTCATTCAGGACACCGAGATCCCGGTTGATGAGCTGATCGCGAAACTCGGCGCGATTGCCGAGAATGGTTACAACGAGCGCATCTATGTGCGTGGAGATCAGGATGCCGATTACGGTGTCATCATGAAGGTCATGGGCCGTATCAATGCTGCTGGTTACAAGCGCATCGGGCTCGTTACTCTAGAGGAGCAGGGTTAACCGGGAATGCGTGCAGGGCTTATCGCATCGCTAGTTGTTCACGTGGTCGTGCTTGTTGCCGGAGCGGTTTCGCTTAACTTCGGCAAAGAGCTTTCGACTGCCCCGGTGGATTCACTGCCCGTGGATCTTGTGCCTGTGAGCGAGCTGACCAAGCTGCAGCTGGGTACAAAGGAAGCGAAGGAAATCAAAGAGGCTGCGCTGCAGCCGACCAAGAAGCCTGCTGAAAAGCCTGAGCCGGAGAAGAAGACCGGTGAGGCCAAGAAAGAGGTGAAGAAGGTTCAGGAAGCGAAGAGGGAAGTGCAGCAGGCTGAAACACCGCCGCCGCCGGAACCTGCTGAACCAGAGCCAGCTCCAAAGGAGGTGCCAAAAGAGAAGGCGCCTGCGGAGACTGCAGAACTTGGTCCTGAAGTAGAAAAAACAGAAAAGCCGAAGCAGCTTGTAAAAGTCCGTCCACGTTCCAAGCCGAAGCCTCCTGCGCGTCCGAAAGCGCCTAAGAAGGAAAAGCCGAAGAAGAAGGAAGACTTCAACTCCAAGATGGCGGCTTTGCTGAACAAGACGAATGCGAAGTCGAGCGGGACTGTAAAGTCCGCAAAACCGGCTTCTCTTGGATCCGAACTGGGCCAGACCAATGTGAAGATGAGCCAGTCTGAGCTGGACGCACTTCGTGGACAGGTTGCCCGGTGCTGGAACCCTCCTGTGGGTGCAGCTGGTGCTGAAGATCTGAACGTTCGCCTGCAATTCAACCTGAGCCGTACCGGTGAAGTTGAAGGGCAGATGCAGGTTCTGAACTCCAGTAATAACCCAACATTCAGAGCTGCTGCAAGCAGTGCAGAACGCGCGGTCTATCGCTGCGGTCCGTATTCTCTGCCAGCAGCTAAATATGATGCATGGAAAACCGTCATCTTGAATTTTGATCCTCGCGATATGCTTGGATACTAGGTATTGAGATTGAAAGGAGCTTAGGTCTATGTCCTTTGTGATGGGGCTTAACCCAATGCGTACAACAGGAATCAAGCAGCTGTGGCGTCGTGCATGCCGCTTTGTGGCTGCTGCTGTTGCTGTTGTTACCATCTCTCAACCTGCCTACGCCTTGATTGAACTGGATATTACTCAGGGCAACGTTGAACCTATGCCGATTGCAATTTCTCCCTTTGCAGGTTCTGGCTTGCAGGAAGACGTGGCAGGGCAGATTTCTCAAGTTGTTGCCGCTGACTTGCAACGCTCGGGCTTGTTCCGCCCGATTGATCCGGCTGCCCATATTCAGCAGGAAATGAATGTAGGCACCATGCCGCGCTTTGGTGACTGGCGGACCATCGGGTCTCAGGCCTTGGTGACTGGTTCTATCGCGCAGCAGGCAAACGGTCAGATCCGTGCTGAGTTTCGTTTGTGGGATGTGTTTGCAGGTCAGCAGTTGATTGGCCAGCAGTTCTTCACCACACCTGAAAACTGGCGCCGTCTGGCTCACATCATCTCCGATGCGATCTACCAGCGATTGACCGGTGAGAAAGGCTACTTCGATACCCGCGTTGTCTTCATTGATGAAAGCGGTCCGAAGGATGCGCGCCGTAAGCGCTTGGCGATCATGGATCAGGACGGTGCGAATGTGCGCTATCTGACACGCGGTGATGATCTGGTTCTGACACCTCGGTTCTCTCCTGTTTCTCAGGAAGTGACCTACATGTCTTATGTGGGCGGCAATCCGCAGGTTTATCTGTTCAATATCGAGACCGGACAGCGTGAGGTTCTGGGGAATTTCCCAGGCATGACCTTTGCGCCGCGCTTCTCACCTGATGGCCAGAAGGTCATCATGAGCTTGCAGCAGGGCAGCAATGCGAACCTTTATCTGATGGACTTACGCACGCGTCGGACAACTCGTTTGACCAACACTGCAGCGATCGACACCAGCCCGTCCTTCTCTCCAGACGGACGCCAGGTGGTGTTTGAAAGTGACCGTGGCGGTTCTCAGCAGCTGTATGTGATGAACTCCAACGGCAGCGGTGCCGAGCGTATTTCCTTTGGTCCGGGTCAGTACTCTACGCCTGTGTGGTCTCCACGCGGTGATCTGATTGCCTTTACCAAGGTGCATCAGGGTCGCTTTATGATCGGTGTTATTCGTCCGGATGGTAAGGGTGAGCGCATCCTGACAGAGGGCTATCACAACGAAGGTCCGGCATGGTCTCCAAACGGGCGCGTGCTGACATTCTTCCGAGATACTGTGGGCGAGCAGGGCGGTCCTCAGGTCTGGACTGTTGATCTGACTGGTTACAATGAACAGCTGGTTCAGACACCAAACTTTGCATCAGACCCGGCGTGGTCTCCGCTGCTCGACTAATCGTGAAGCTGAGACCCCAATTTCTTGCGGGATTTTGGGGTCATTAGCACTTCATTAACCAATAAATTCAAGTTACCCTTAACCAAGTTGGTCTAGGGCTTTTTTAACCCTCGGGGTTTGAGGGACAGGAGATTCTATAAATGTCAAAGACGCTGTTCGCGCGCGGAGCGCGTTTCGCCGCTGTGGTGGCTGTGTGTCTCGTCGCAGCAGCTTGTTCGCAGACACGCCCTGAATTGACCAGTGGCAATAGTTCTGTTGCTGCTGGCTCTGGTCAGGACTTTGTTGTGAATGTTGGGGATCGTGTATTCTTCCTCAACAACCAGAGCTCCCTTGATGGTGCAGCTCGCGGAGTTCTGGACAAGCAGGCTCAGTGGCTTCAGCACTACAAGAACTACTCTATTACCATTGAAGGTCACGCTGATGAGCGCGGCACCCGTCAGTACAACATTGCACTGGGTGCGCGTCGTGCGGCTGCGGTTCGAGAATACCTTGTTGCAAAAGGCATTAGCCCATCCCGCATCAAGACAATCTCTTACGGTAAAGAGCGTCCGGTTGCGGTTTGTAACGCCGCTTCTTGCTGGAGCCAGAACCGTCGTGCTGTGACTGTTCTGAATGGTCAGTAATTGAGTTTGACCTGCTGAAATCTAAAAAGGGCTTCCCTGATTTGGGGGAGCCTTTTTTGTTGAAACTCCTGCAAACTTGTAGGAGAACGGAAATTGGCCGGGGAGAAGCCGCAAATAGGGGTGAAACACTGAATGCGTGCCCTATTTTCGTCTTTTCCTCTTGCCAAGAGATGAGAAATTCCGACCCGACCCCTGAAGGGTGTCTCAGGAGATAATTGATGGCTCTTTACCGACGTATTGCAACAAGCTTTGTTGTTCTTGCGCTTGCAACCTCTGTTAGTTTACCTGCGAACGCGCAGCTTTTCGGTTCGTCTAAAAATGACGAGACCGCTCAGAACACTGCCCGCCTTGGTCAACTTGAGGAGCAGGTTCGTCTGCTGACGGGTAAAGTTGAAGAGCTCAATCACAAGCTTCGTTTGACTGAAGATGCACTCCGTCGCTCCCAGGAGGATGTTGAGTATCGTCTCCAGCAGTTGGAAAACCCAGGTCAGACACCGCGGGTTGTTCAGCCTCCTGTTGTACAGGCACCAAGCACGACTGCTCCAGCAAACCGCACTCAGCAGCTTTCTACGCTGAACACTCCTGCTCAGGGCACAAACAGTGGTCCGTTGGATCTGTCCCAGATTGCGCGTGGTAACAACGCAGCACCGACAGGTTCTACGACTGCGCCAAGCTCTGGTTCTCTGCAGTTTTCCGGTAGTGTGAATGAGCTGCTGACTGGTGAGCCTCAGTCTGATTACAACGCAATTTACGGCCTGATGGTTGGTGGCAACTATCCGGCTGCGACAGAAGGCTTTGATACGTTTCTTGGTATGTACCCAGACCATGAGCTGACCGCGAATGCACAGCACTGGTTGGGTGAAAGCCTGCTGGCACAGCGCCAGTATGAGAATGCGGCACAAGCCTTCCTAAAAAGCTATACTGATTTTCCTGAGAGCGAACTTGCTCCTGAGAGCTTGCTGAAGTTAGGTACTGCGCTTACAGGTATGGGTAACGCGCCCGCTGCTTGTGAGACCTATGAGCAGCTTCTCGCCAACTTCCAGTTTGCAGCACCAGCTGTTTTGGAGCAGGCCAAGGTTCAACAAAAACGTGACAACTGCCTCTAATCAAGTTGCTCTCTTTTCTACCGAAGAGCTGGATGAGCTTTTCGGAGAGTATAAGTCTTTCCGCCGGATCGCCATTGGTGTGTCCGGCGGTGCTGATTCTATGGCCCTGCTTTATCTTTTGAAGCAGTGGACACAGGAGCTGGGTTTTGCAGCTCCTGAGCTTTATGCCTTCACAGTCAACCATGGTTTGCGCGCGGAAGCGGCAAGTGAAGCCGTTGGTGTTGCGCAGTATTGCACCCGTATTGAGGTGCCGCACGAAACGCTGCTGTGGGAGGGAGATAAGCCATCCTCTAACATCCAGTCAGCAGCACGGGATGTGCGGCACAGGTTGTTACGGCGGGCTTCTGAGGATCATGGATGTGATGCCTTGTTCCTTGCGCACCATCTGGAAGATCAGGCAGAAACGTTCCTGACGCGTCTTGCCCGGGGTAGTGGTGTTTATGGTCTTGCGTGCATTCGCAGAGATCGTGAGATGGATGGCTTTCACATTTGTCGTCCTTTGCTCAACATCAGTAAAGCCCGCCTGAAGGCTGTTTTACACTCAGCGCATGTGCCGTGGTTTGAAGATCCATCCAATGAAGATGAGCAGTTCACCCGGGTGAAGTTTCGGCAGGCTCAAAGTGAGCTGGATGAACTTGGGCTGACTGCGACAAAGCTGTTTGATACGGCACGACGTATGGCGCGTGCTGCGGATGCGATTGATGTCTGGGTTGATGAAGTGGCTGAGAAGTCCTGCACGTTCCACAGTGCTGGTCCAGTGCGGTTTGACAGTTCCTGCCTTGAATACATTCCCGACGAGATTGGCCTGAGATTGGTTGGGCGGCTCGTCCGCTATATCTCAGGAGCGCCATACATGCCCCGGCTTGCTAAGCTTGAAGGGCTTTATGAGACACTGAAATCAGAAGAAGGTGCCAGAGCAGCCACGCTGGGTGGCGTCAGGTTCGCGCTGGCTAAGCCTCATGAAGATGGTATTTGGTTTTGCTTCAGAGAAGCGGGTAGGGCGGGCTTGCCCGAGGTTGAGGTAAAACCGGGAGATGAAGGAATTTGGGATGAGCGATGGCGCTATAAGGCAGTGCATTCCTCAGAAGGCTTCAGAATCACTTATGTTCAAAAAGAGCTTTGTGGAGACTTTGAGCTGGAAATTCCCGCAAACTGGCTGAAAACAGCATTTCTGACAGCTCCGCTTATTGTTTTTGCTGACGGGGTATCCTACATGCCTTGGAAGAAGATTGGTCAAACTGCTGCTGATGCAGAGGTGAGATCAAGGACCTACGGGATTTCGATGGTCCCAGTGAGCAGAACATTTTGAATAAATCTTGGTTTTGCTGGCGTTCTGTTAAATCTATGCATTTATGCTTTAGAGGAATGCAACTAGGACGCCGAGGCTGGTAAAGTCGGAATTAACGGATCTTCAATCCTGAATTATCAGGGGTAACCGGTAAAATTCCGTTGGCCTTAAGAAAACTGAGAAAGAATCTGTGTCATTCTCAGGAAAACATAGAAAGCCTGTTAGGGCTCGCTATGATCTTGATAGAGACACGTGCGAGGATCGCCGCCACCTTGCGGTAAAGGGATCGAAATGAACACCAATTTCCGGAATTTTGCCCTCTGGGTGATTATCGGTCTGTTGCTGATAGCGCTGTTCCAGCTCTTTCAGAATCCGACCTCACGAAGCAACACAAATGAAATTGCCTACTCTCAGTTCATTAATCAGGCTGAGCAGGGTGATATCCGTGAGGTTACGATCCAAGAGCAACAGATCACCGGCAAATACAGCAATGGCGGTACATTCCAGACCTATGCGCCTAGCGATGCCAAATATGTTGAAGTGTTGCAGAACAAAGGCGTTCTGATCAACGCGAAGCCTCCTTCCGAGAATTTCTCTTTGCTGGGTGCCCTCATTTCCTGGCTGCCAATGCTGCTGATCCTCGGTATCTGGATCTTCGTGATGCGTCAGATGCAGGGTTCCGGCGGTAAAGCGATGGGCTTTGGTAAGTCCAAAGCCAAGCTGTTGAACGAAGCTTCTGGCCGTGTGACCTTTGAAGATGTTGCAGGCATCGACGAAGCGAAGGAAGACCTTCAGGAGATTGTTGAGTTCCTGCGTGATCCGCAGAAATTCCAGCGTCTTGGTGGTCGTATTCCTCGTGGTGTGCTCCTCGTTGGCCCTCCAGGTACTGGTAAGACCCTGACCGCGCGTGCGGTGGCAGGCGAAGCAAACGTTCCGTTCTTCACCATTTCCGGTTCTGACTTCGTTGAAATGTTTGTTGGTGTTGGTGCTTCCCGTGTTCGTGACATGTTCGAGCAAGCTAAGAAGAACTCTCCATGCATCATTTTCATCGATGAAATCGACGCTGTTGGCCGTCACCGTGGTGCAGGCCTTGGCGGTGGTAACGATGAACGCGAACAGACCCTCAACCAGCTCCTCGTTGAGATGGATGGCTTTGAAGCCAACGAAGGTGTGATCATCATCGCGGCAACCAACCGTCCTGACGTTCTTGACCCTGCGCTGCTGCGTCCGGGCCGTTTCGACCGTCAGATCGTTGTGCCAAACCCAGATGTGATTGGCCGCGAAAAGATCCTCAAAGTGCACATGCGCAAAGTGCCTCTGGCTCCGGACGTTGATGTGCATACGCTCGCTCGTGGTACTCCGGGCTTCTCCGGTGCTGATCTGATGAACCTTGTGAACGAAGCTGCGCTTCTTGCAGCGCGCCGCTCCAAGCGTCTGGTCACCATGGCTGAGTTTGAAGACGCAAAAGACAAGGTGATGATGGGTGCGGAGCGCCGCACGCTGGTCATGACCGAAGAAGAGAAGAAGCTGACTGCATACCACGAAGCCGGTCACGCGCTGGTCGCGATGCATATGCCTGCTTCTGATCCAGTCCACAAAGCGACGATCATTCCTCGCGGTCGTGCACTGGGTATGGTGATGCGTTTGCCTGAGAAAGATCAGGTTTCTCTGACCCGTGCGAAGTGTAAAGCTGACCTTGCTGTTGCAATGGGTGGCCGTGTGGCTGAAGAAATGATCTTCGGTTATGAGAAGGTGACATCCGGTGCTTCTGGCGACATCCAGATGGCGACCAAGCTTGCAAAGGCTATGGCTACTCAGTTTGGTATGTCCGACAAGCTTGGCCCGCTGCTTTACGGTGAGAACCAGGAAGAGGTCTTCCTTGGTCACTCTGTAGCGAAGAACCAGAGTGTTTCTGATGAAACCCAGAAGTTGGTTGATGCGGAAGTGAAGAGCTTTGTTAATCAGGGCTACGAGACCGCAAACAAGCTGTTGCGTGAGCACGAAGACCAGCTTCACCTGATCGCTCAGGGCTTGCTGGAGTATGAAACTCTGTCCGGTGATGAAATCCGCAAGATGCTCGATGGTGAGCAGCCTGTGCGTGATACCGGTGATGACACTCCATCCACTCCTCGCTCTACCGGTGTTCCAACCGCGGGTGCGAAGAAGCATGGTGGTGGTGAGTCTCCAGACGGACTTAACCCACAGCCTCAGAGCTAATAGTCCGCCTTACTAAAGGTGTTTAATAAAGTTGAAATGCCCGGCTATTAGGTCGGGCATTTGTTATTCAAGCTCAAGTGCTTGGTTTTGAGTGCGGTGATTATTCTGTGTTGCAGCTGCGTCATTTTGCAAGTGAGCCGTAACAATTGGACATATCATTTGACAGGACCGCACAAGGGCAAGCGTGTATCACCGTTTCAACTAATTTTATCGAAAGCGGTGTGCTCCGCGTTGTGAGTTCGAGGAAATATTAAATGTCGCGAAAATACTTTGGCACTGATGGAATGCGCGGTACAGCGAACAAGTGGCCAATGACCGCCGAAGTTGCGCTGAAGGTTGGTATGGCTGCGGGTGAAGTGTTCCGCCGTGGTAAGTACCGCCATCGCGTGGTTATCGGCAAGGATACGCGTCTTTCCGGCTATATGTTTGAGAATGCTCTTGTTGCAGGTTTCACTGCGATGGGAATGGATGTGTTCGTGCTTGGCCCAATGCCAACACCAGCGGTGGCAATGCTGACACGTTCTTTGCGAGCAGATATCGGCGTTATGATTTCTGCCAGCCATAACCCATTTGAAGACAACGGCATCAAGTTCTTTGGTCCAGATGGTTTCAAGCTTTCTGATGAGGTGGAACTGCAGATTGAGCGTCTGATTGACAGCGATATGAGCCGGAACCTGCCAGCGCCAGAAACACTTGGACGTGCCACCCGTATCGACAGCATGAAAGACCGTTACATCGAGTTCGCAAAGCGCACGTTGCCGCGTGACCTCAACCTGAACGGCATGCGTATCGTGATCGATTGTGCAAACGGTGCCGCTTACAAGGTTGCGCCAGAGATTCTCTGGGAGTTGGGTGCTGAAGTGTTCCCTCTGGGTGTTGATCCGGATGGCTTCAATATCAACAAAGACTGCGGTTCAACCGCTCCAGAAGCGCTTGCCAAGAAGGTGCATGAGGTTCGTGCAGATATCGGTATTGCGCTGGATGGTGATGCAGACCGCGTGATCATCGTGGATGAGAACAGTAAGGTTGTCGACGGTGATCAGCTGATGGCTGTCATCGCCGAATCCTGGAAAGCTGCTGGTCGTCTTTCTGCACCAGGCATTGTGGCGACCGTGATGTCCAACCTTGGTCTGGAGCGTTACCTGAAAGGTATTGGCCTTTCTCTGGAACGTACTAAGGTTGGCGACCGTTACGTTGTTGAACGGATGCGTGAAGGCGGCTTCAACGTCGGTGGCGAGCAGTCCGGTCATATCGTCATGTCTGACTTCGGTACCACAGGTGATGGTCTCGTTGCAGCGCTTCAGATTCTTGCCTGCGTGAAGAAGATGAACAAGCCGGTTTCAGAGGTCTGTAACCGATTCGTTCCTGTGCCTCAGATCCTTAAGAATGTGCGCTATGGAAGTGGCAAACCGCTTGAAGACAAGGCAGTGAAAGCAGTTATCAAAGCTGGTGAAGAGAAGCTTGGTAAACAGGGCCGCCTTGTTATCCGTGCTTCCGGTACTGAGCCACTCATCCGTGTGATGGGCGAAGCGGATGATGCTAAGCTGCTGAATGAGGTGGTTGATAGCATTGTCGATGCCGTTAAGAAGGCCGCTGCTAGCTAACTGAAATAATTTGATTTATCGGATTTAGAAGGCGAGTGCTGCGAGGCGCTCGCCTTTTTCGGTTTCATGTTTGCGTTTTGCATAAGTAAATGGAAGTTAACGAATTGAAGTTTGCTTGGTGATGTGATGTTAGTTGTTTGTTAACGATAAATATTAGGGTTAAAAATACTGGTTAATTTATAGGTAATTCTTTCTCTGTAGAAAGTGCTTAGGTTTTATTCAAGGGCTATCGTCTTGCGTGACGGGTGCCGTTTGAGAGGACATAAGCATGAAGTATTTTAGTAATTTGCTGTCTCTGACTGCAGCTGCAATGGTGTCAACTACAGTTGCTTATGCGGCCGATCTTCCAGCACCTGTTTTCGTGGAAGAGCCAGAGCTCCCGCAAGTTGAGATCGGTGGTGGTTGGTATCTGCGCGGCGACATCGGCTACAAGGTTTATCAGGACCCTAAGGCCAAATTCTCCCACATCAAGTTCAAGGATGAAGAGCTTGATCCAACTGGTGTTGTGGGAGTGGGTGTTGGTTACCGCGTAAACGACTACCTTCGTACAGATGTGACACTGGATTACGAATGGGACGCAGACTTCACTGCAAAAGCTGATTGTATCGGCACCTGTGGTTCAGTCAGCGACTCTGATGAGTTTGCGACGCTGGATGTCTGGACTGTTCTTTGGAACGTCTATGCAGATCTAGGCTACTACAATGGCTTCACACCATATGTTGGTGCGGGTATTGGTGCCTCCTATGTGAATGCGAAAAATGTACGCGCAATCAATGCTGATGGCACCCGAGTTAAGTATCCTAAAGGGCACTGGTGGAACTTCTCCTGGGCACTTATGGCCGGTACTTCCTATGAAATCGATGAGAACTGGAAGATCGATGCTGGCTACCGTTACCTGAACATTGGCGCTGTGAAGACTAAATCCTTCGCAAGTAACGGTACTGTTTCTGGCATCAAGTATGACAACCTTGCCGCACACGAAGTGCGTGTTGGTCTGCGTTATGAGTTTGGTGGTGGATCTGACGGTGGTTACGACGAGCCGATTGTTACGAAATACTAGGTCGCAGGCTGGAGCGCCTCCAGCTTGATTGTTGACCGTAGTACTCAGGAGCCTGTCGCATGATAGGCTCTTTTTTTGTCCAAAATTTAGGAAATGAGCGTTCTTGAAATATTGGTTATCCACTGGGGTGCTGGTGAAAATATATCTAATCATACGCTGCGTTTAGTCGATTGAATGTTGCTCTGCAAAAAAACATTTGTTGACGAGATAAGTCGTTTCGCATAGACCCGTCCGTGGGACACCCCTCCCCAACGAGGGGCGCCTATCTGAAAGGGTAGTCAAAATGACGAATACGACAATGCCGGTCACAAAGCCGGTAAACCCGAACTTTTCTTCGGGTCCATGTGCCAAGCGTCCGGGCTGGACACCTGCTGTACTGACAGGTGCGCCTCTTGGCAGATCTCACCGTGCAAAAATTGGTAAGGCAAAGCTGAAAGAAGCTATCGAGCTGACTCGTGAAGTCCTCGAAGTGCCTGCTGATTACAAAATCGGAATTGTTCCTGCTTCTGATACTGGTGCCGTTGAAATGGCACTTTGGTCGCTGCTTGGTGCGCGCCCAGTAGACATGGTTGCCTGGGAAAGCTTTGGTTCCGGTTGGGTTTCCGATGTTATGAAGCAGCTCAAGCTTGCAGATGCGCGCAAGATTGAAGCTGGCTATGGCGAACTGCCAGATCTCTCAGAGATTAATTTTGACCACGATGTGGTCTTCACCTGGAACGGCACCACCTCTGGCGTGCGTGTGCCGAATGGTGATTTCATTCCTGCAGACCGCAAAGGTCTGACCATCTGCGATGCGACCTCCGCTGCATTTGCGCAGGAGCTTGAGTTCGACAAGCTGGATGTTGTGACCTACTCCTGGCAGAAGGTGCTGGGCGGTGAAGCTGCGCACGGCATTCTGATCCTGTCACCACGTGCTGTTGAGCGCCTTGAGAGCTATACGCCTGCATGGCCGATGCCAAAGATCTTCCGCCTGACCAAAGGTGGGAAACTGATCGACGGTATCTTTGAGGGTGCTACCATCAACACGCCGAGCATGCTTTGCGTTGAAGATTATCTGGATGCTTTGGGTTGGGCCAAAGAACTGGGTGGTCTGAAGGCTCTGGTTGCTCGTGCTGATGCGAACACCGCTGCGATCACCAACTGGGCTGAGAACACCGATTGGGTTGATTTCCTCGCAGTTGATCCGGCAACTCGCTCCAACACTTCTGTTTGCCTGAAGATTGTTGATCCGGAAATCACAAAGCTTGATGACAAAGCACAAGCTGCATTTGCGAAAGCGATTGTGAACCTGCTCGACAAGGAAGAAGTGGCATTTGACATTGGTGCTTACCGTGATGCGCCTTCCGGTCTTCGGATCTGGTGTGGTGCAACGGTTGAAACTGCCAATGTGGAAGCACTGCTGCCATGGTTGGACTACGCCTTCGCTGCTGAAAAAGCGAAGCTGGTTTCCGCTTAAAATCCTTATTTCTGAACGAGATAGTTCCGGTCGCTGACAGTGACCGGTTAACCTGACGCAAGAAGTGTATCTGTTTCCCGAAGAGAAGAGATGGGAAGGTACCTTCGTTGACTTGAAAGGTTAGCCCGATGGCTCCTAAGGTTCTGATTTCCGACAAGCTCTCTGAAAAAGCAGTCCAGATTTTTAAAGATCGTGGTTGTGACGTCGATTTCCTGCCAGATGTTGGCAAAGACAAAGAAAAACTCGCTGAGATTATCGGTCAATACGATGGTTTGGCGATCCGTTCTGCAACCAAAGCCACCGAGAAAATCATCAAAGCGGCAACTAACCTGAAGGTGATTGGTCGCGCTGGTATCGGTGTCGATAACGTTGATATTCCAGCAGCAACCGCCAAGGGTATCGTTGTCATGAACACTCCGTTTGGCAACGCGATTACGACTGCTGAACATGCTATTGCAATGATGTTTGCTGTGACCCGTCAGATCCCTGCAGCGGATGTTTCCACGCAGGCTGGCAAGTGGGAGAAGTCCCGCTTTATGGGTAACGAAGTCACCTCCAAAACGCTTGGTCTTGTTGGCTGTGGTAACATTGGCTCTATCGTTGCAGACCGTGCTATCGGTTTGAAAATGAAGGTGATTGCGTTCGATCCATTCCTCTCTCATGAGCGTGCGATTGATCTGGGTGTTGAGAAAGTTGAGCTGGAAGATCTCTTCAAGCGTGCTGACTTCATCACACTGCATACGCCCCTGACTGACCGCACCCGCAACATCATTGATGCTGATGCAATTGACATGATGAAAGAGGGTGTCTACCTCATCAACTGTGCTCGTGGTGGTCTGGTTGATGAAGTTGCTCTGCGTGCTGCGCTGGATAGCGGTAAAGTTGCTGGTGCTGCGGTTGATGTGTTCACGGAAGAGCCAGCAAAAGAGAACGTTCTGTTTGGTGCGCCAAATCTGGTTTGTACACCTCACCTTGGTGCGTCCACTTCTGAAGCTCAGGAAAATGTTGCGCTTCAGGTGGCTGAACAGATGTCTGACTATCTGGTCAACGGTGCTGTTTCCAACGCACTGAACATGCCATCCATTACCGCTGAAGAAGCTCCACGTCTGGCGCCATTTGTTAAGCTCGCAGAACAACTTGGCTCCTTTGCTGGTCAGGCAACTGAGACAGGCATCAAGGCTGTTCGTATTGAGTACGAAGGTGATGTTGCCGAAATGAACGTGAAGGCGATGACCGCTGCAGCGCTTACCGGTGTTCTTCGCCCACTGCTGCAGACCGTGAACATGGTTTCTGCGCCAGAAGTTGCGAAAGAGCGTGGCATCGTGATTGAAGATGTTCGCCGTGAGCAGCATGGTGCTTATGAAAACTACATCCGCCTGACTGTTATCACAGAGCGTCAGGAGCGTTCTGTTGCTGGTACTGTCTTCGGTGATCAGAAGCCACGTATCATCCAGATCAAAGGCATCAACATGGAAGCAGAGCTTGGTGAGAACATGCTCTACGTGACCAACCAAGATAAGCCGGGCTTCATTGGTCAGCTGGGTTCCATCCTTGGTGATGCGAAGATCAACATCGCAACGTTCAACCTTGGCCGTAAGGTTGAGGGTGAGGAAGCGATCTGTCTTGTTGAGATTGATGGTGAAATCGCTGAGGCGACTGTGAATGAGATTGCTGCGATTGAGCAGGTGAATCAAGCGAAGCTGTTGCACTTCCCTCAGCAGGGCTAAGCAATTTAGCTGGAATAGATTAGAAAAAGGCGGTCTTCGGGCCGCCTTTTCTTTTTCCGGTGGTCAGAAGTTCCGTGGAATTGCTTATCTGAGCACTTAGGCTCATGATGTGGGCTGGTTCCATTGTTGAGTTGAAAGTTACCATGAATATTGATCTGCTGCGCCGCCTCTGCGAAACCCCGGGTGTTCCTGGGCATGAGCATCGAGTGCGCGACCTTATCCTGAAGGAAATTGAGGGCCTGTTTGATGATGTTCAAACGGATGCAATGGGCTCTCTGATCTGTCGTCGTGATGCGCGTAGACCTACGAAAAAAGGCGAGAAGCCGAAGAAGGTCATGCTGCTGTGTCACATGGATGAGATCGGTTTCCTTGTCTCTCATATCACCGATAAAGGCTTCATTTATGTGCATCCGGTTGGCGGCTTTGATGCGCGTAATTTGTTCTCGCGCCGTGTGCTGGTTTCAACGGATGAAGGTGATCTGAAAGGGGTTATGAATGCGGCTGGTCGGCCTATTCATATCGCCTCTCCTGAAGAGCGCAAAAAGACACCGGAAGTGACTGACTTTGTTATTGATCTTGGTCTTGGTGAAAAGACCAAAGAGGTGGTCAAAGTGGGTGACATGGTGACCCTCGATGAGCCACTGATTGAGATTGGTGAGAAGGTGGTTTCCAAGGCGCTGGATAACCGTGTGGCGTGCTGGCTTGGCATTGAAGCTTTGCGTGCGCTCGGTGATGCGAAGCATGCCTGTGAAATCTATGTTGCGTTCACCTGTCAGGAAGAAGTTGGTCTGCGCGGTGCTAAGACCGCTGCTTACGCGATCCAGCCTGATATCGGGCTTGGTGTTGATATTACGCTGGCTTGTGACACGCCGGGTGTGTCCGAACAGGATCGGACGACTGTACAGGGTGCGGGCTTTGGTCTTCATGTGAAAGACAGCTCCTTCATTGCTGATTTGCAGCTTGTGAAGGACATTGAGGAGTTGGCTAAAGAAGAAGAGATCCCATATCAGCGCACTATGTTGAGGATTGGTGGTCAGGATGGAGCGGCTGCTCAGCAGGCTGCGGCTGGTGCGAAAGCTGTAGGTATCGTGGTTGGAACGAGGTATGTGCACACTGTTACGGAGATGATCCATAAGAGTGATCTACTCGCTGCTCGTGATATTCTGGCAGCTTATCTCAAGTGCAACTGATCTACCGCGCTTCGATGTAAATAAACACCGCCTCCGGTTCGAAAGAGCCGGAGGCTTTTTGTTAGGCGGTGGCTTGTTGTTTGTTGGTCCAGCGGCTGGTGAGGCGGCCATCGATGAGCAGGAGCGCAATGAAGATCGCGGCCATGCCGAGCCAGTGGTTTGGTTCTAGGCGTTCATTCAGGAAGATTGCGCCGAGGATTATCGCGCTTACCGGGATCAGGAGCGTGACGGATGCTGCGTTGGTGGCGCCTGCCAGTTTGAAGAGCTGGAAGTACAGGATGTAAGCGAAGGCTGTGCATGCCAGAGCGAGGACCAGAACGCTTGACCATGTGAGAGCGGAAGCTGACATAAGCTGCTGTGTTGGGGCCATATAGATGAGGGCCGGGATAAGCAGGATGGTTGAGGCGGTTAACTGGCCTGTTGCCAAGGCTGCCGGGGGCAGCTTTTTAAGGCGCATGATTATAAAAGCGCCGAAGGCATAGGAGAGTGCGGCGCCCAACACTGCGAGCTGCGGTAGAACCTGATTGCTGGCTCCGCTCAACGCATCGCTGCCCACCATGATTGCCACACCGATGATGCCGATGATTGCAGCGATCAGCTTGGTGACGGTCAGCTTCTCCTCATTGCTGAGTATCTGCATGACGATCATCGTGAAGATGGGCGTGAATGCGTTGAGGACAGAGGCCAGTCCGGAGGCAATGTATTGCTGGCCCCAGAAGATGAGAGAGAAGGGGACCACGTTGTTCATGAAGCCGAGCAGCAGGAAGCTGCCGATCCACTTTGCTGTCAGAGGAATAGATTGGCGGGTCACAAGAAGAAAGCACCACATGGCGGTCGCTGCGATGGCTACTCTCAGGAAAACCAGCGTGATGGGATCCAGCTCAACCACTGCGATCTTGGCGAAAAAGAAAGCGCCGCCCCACAAGGTGCCCAATAAGAGAAGAATAGACCAGGCGAGCCAGTCAAGTTTTTGTGCGTTCATAAAGCGTAGTCAACTTGGTGAAATTTCTTGCAGGAATTGCAAAAAATGTGGAATTGGAATTAGGACTAGTAATATCACTCGGTCTTACGGCTGTACCACCCGATTTGCGAGTAAAACAATCAACAGAGGTTCACTCTGATCGCAAAAATTACAGTCTTCAGCCTCATTTTGAAGGAAAAGGGCTCGTATTTAAGTGAGTGACAGATTATAAGGCGCTGTAACTGCGCCCCGGCTTTTACGCCGGGGTTTCTTATGTTGTCTCTCATGATTTGCATTCTGAGGTGACAAACCACTTTATACAGACAAGCAAATCATATGACGGCGTCTTTGAGACAAGACGCTGGCAGCCGCAGGAGGGCTGAAAAACCATGGCCAACGTTGTCGTAGTTGGGTCACAATGGGGTGACGAAGGTAAGGGTAAACTTGTCGACTGGCTCTCTGAGCAAGCCGATGTTGTTGTACGCTTCCAAGGCGGACACAATGCAGGTCATACGCTTGTTATTGACGGCACGAGCTACAAGCTGGCACTGCTGCCATCTGGTGTTGTTCGTGGCAAACTTTCCGTCATCGGCAATGGCGTTGTGATTGACCCTCATGCACTGGTCGCTGAAATCGAGCGCCTTGAAGCTCAGGGTGTGAAAATCTCTCCGGAAATCCTGCGTGTTGCTGACAATGCTACTCTTATTCTGAGCCTGCACCGCGAGCTTGATGCTCTGCGTGAAGATGCAAGCCCAGCAGGCACCAAAATCGGCACCACCAAACGTGGTATCGGCCCTGCTTATGAAGATAAAGTCGGTCGTCGCGCAATCCGCGTGATGGATCTGGCAAACATGAGCACGCTGCCAGCGAAGATTGACCGTCTGCTGACACACCACAACGCAATTCTGCGTGGTCTGGGTCGCGATGAAATCTCTCCTGAAACCATCTATCAGGAGCTGGAAAGCGTTGCAGACAAGATCCTGCCTTACATGGATAAAGCATGGTACATGCTGGATAAAGCGCGCCGTGAAGGTAAGCGTTTGTTGTTTGAAGGTGCGCAGGGCGCACTGCTGGACAACGACCACGGCACTTATCCGTTTGTAACTTCATCCAATACAGTTGCAGGTCAGGCTGCTGCTGGTAGTGGTCTTGGTCCAAACTCTATCGATTACGTTCTGGGTATCACTAAAGCTTACACCACTCGTGTAGGTGAAGGCCCGTTCCCAACCGAACAGCAGAACGAAGTTGGTGAGTTCCTCGGTACTCGTGGTCATGAGTTCGGAACAAACACCGGTCGTCGTCGTCGCTGTGGCTGGTTTGATGCAGTGATTGTCCGTCAAACCGTTTGCACCAGCGGAATCAATGGGATTGCATTGACAAAGCTTGACGTTTTGGACGGACTGGATGAAATTAAGATTTGTGTTGGTTATGAGCTAGATGGTGAGCGAATCGATTACCTTCCGGCATCTCAAGGTGCTCAGGCGCGGGTTGTTCCCATTTATGAGACCCTGCCTGGTTGGAAGGAATCAACCAAAGGCGCGCGCACCTGGGCTGAATTACCTGCACAAGCTGTGAAATACGTTCGGCATGTTGAAGAGCTGATTGGTGCTCCGGTCGCTCTGTTATCAACAAGCCCAGAACGTGATGACACAATCCTGGTTCAGAATCCATTCCAGGATTAAGTCGTGAAGTGAAGCTCTGGGGGCAATGGGCAGTTAAATGGCGGACTATAATTCCGTTCTGAAAAAAGCGGTAGCTGGTTTACAAGAGAACACTGGTTCGGCACGGCGGGCAGTTTATCAACGCGCGCGAAATGCAATTGTAAAGCAACTTAAAAGTTACGACCCACCACTGTCTCCCTCCCAGATCACTGAGGAGCAGCTGAAGCTTGAAGAGGCCATTCGTAAGGTCGAAGCGGAAGCTGCTCGCGAGTCTCTCGGGTTGGGGCGGTCCAAAACCACCCCAGCTCCAAGTGCTCCGCAGCCGACAGCTCCTCCTGTTTCTGCGGCACCAACACCTCCACCAGCTGATGACAAGCCAAAGGCTGACGCAAAGCCCGAAGAGCCTGCACGCGAAGAGCCAAAAGCACCTGCTGCCAAAGCGGATGTGTTTAAAGAAGCTGTTCGTGCCGCACAGGATCTTGGCAATGCTGCTCACCAAGCCAATCAGATGGCGCGTGACCAGCTGCCTGAAGCTTCCAAAGAGCGCAAAGAGCCTGATCTTGGTTCCATGGGCGAGAGCGAGCCGAAAGAGCCTGCTGCTTCCCTGCCGACCAAAGGGGCTGTTGAGACCAGCGCTGAAGAGCGCGCTTGGGTTCCTGGCGAAGCTCGTCGCTCCAAGCTGGAGACCAAAGACAAGACCGCTCGCCGCGAAATTGACGAGCCTGCGAAGGTTAAGCCAAAGACAAGCCGTAAACCTGCTTCCTCCCGCAAGCCTGTGGTTGCACAGCGCGTAGGGGACGCGATTGAGCAGGAGGAGGGTCTGAAGCCTTCCAATACATCCGGCATTGTCGGCATGATTGTTATCATCCTGATCATTCTGGGTGTGACTGCAGGCGTTTACAGCCAGCGCGAGGCCATTCTCTCTCTGATCCTGCCAGCTGAAACCAGCGAGACCGGAGAGCCAGAGAGCGCACCAACAGGTGAAGATGAACCACTTCGGGTTCAGCCTGAACGTGCGCCTAAGAAGAACACTGATCGTTTGTTGCCATCTGATGAAGGAGCTAAAGTTTCTCCAGATGCAACACCGGTGACGACAACACGGATTACCCGGAACTCTTCCAGCGCGGCACCAGCAGAAAGTGCACCTGCACCAACTGTGGTTCGCAGTGTTGATCCGGCACCTTCCGCATCCACTGATGATAGTGCTGCACCTCAGGTGCTGCCGGCTAAGGAGCCTGAGCCGCAGACAGCGGGTGTCGAGACGAACTCAGTTCCACCGGCAGAGACCATCGGCACCGAGTCCGAGATTTCTCCAGTGGCACAGCAGAGCATTCTTTATGAAGAAGCTTTGACACCGGGTGCAGCTGGTTCTGCTTCTCGCGGTAACGTGGTCTGGACGCTGGATGAGGTCAATGGAACCTCCGTCATCAAAGCTGTTGCGACGCTTCCATCGCGAAATCTCTCTGTTGAGATGACGCTGAAGCCGAACAGCGACCAGTCCCTGCCAGCGAGCCATCTGCTGGAATTGAACTTCATCTTCCCGGAAGGGTTTGACGGCAAGGGCGTTGAGAAAGTGCCTGGCCTGATCCTGAAGAAGACTGAATCCGAAGCTGGTGATCCGTTGGATGGGGCTGCTGTAAAGGTTTCTGACACACTCTTCTGGATTGCTCTTTCTGACAGCAATGAAGAGAAGGCAAAGAACCTGCAGCGTCTTGCTGAGCGTGAATGGATTGATGTTCCGCTGCTGTATAACAGCGGCCGCCGCGCAATGCTGACCTTTGAAAAAGGTACAACTGGCAACAAGGTTGTCGCTCAGGCAATCAAGAGCTGGAAGTGAGCTGATTTCAGCAAGTTAGATCGATTTTAGAAGGCCTTGGCTCTGTTGGAGCTGGGGCCTTTTTTCATGGCGTTGTCCCCCGGCCTCAGAAAATCTGCTTGCAAACTCCCGTAGAAACGCGCATGGTCCTTGCCATTCCGAGGGGTGCTTTTCTTGACGAAAAGCTGAGATTGCCACGAGCTAAACCCTTTGAACCTGATCCGGGTAATGCCGGCGAAGGGACGGGACCTGAGCCATTCTTCCCGGATCTCCATATCTGCAGTTTGTAGTTGGAGGTCCTGTGTCGAAAATTCCCAGAGAGCCAATCTGAGCTCCGTTCTTCCGCCTGTTTGTGATGCCCAATACCATTGTTGGGAAATGACATGCTGAAGCGAGCTTTAATACGAATTCTGCGAAGTCTTTTCGGGATTTTGCTGTTTGTCGCCATTTGGGAAATTGTGGTTCGGATTGGAGAGTTTCCTCCGTTTCTATTGCCAGGTCCGGCGGCGGTGTTTACCGCTTTTCTCAATCAGGGTGCTTTCCTGCTGCATCATGCAGGCATTACCGCCTATGAGACCGTTCTCGGCTTTCTCTTTGGTGTGAGTGCCGGGGCTTCGCTTGCTATCTTGCTGTCGATGTCTCGCCGGGTGCGCCTGTTTCTGCTGCCTCCGATTGCAGCTACTCAATCTCTTCCTGTGTTTGCGATTGCACCGCTTCTGGTGCTGTGGTTCGGCTTTGGGCTTGCGTCCAAGGTGGTGATGGCTGTGATTGTGATCTTCTTTTCCGTGACCTCAACGTTTTTTGACGGGTTACGGAGGACGGATCAGTCCTTGCTTGACCTTGGTAAGCTGCATGGCCTTAATCGCTGGCAAATGCTCCGTTACATCCGCATTCCTGCTGCGATGCCGTCTCTGGCATCAGGCATGCGGATTGCGGCGGTGTTCGCGCCGATTGGTGCGGTGGTTGGAGAATGGGTTGGTGCTAAGGGAGGGCTGGCTTTCATCATGTTGCAATCCAACGCACGCATGCAAACAGCGACCATGTTTGCAGCGCTGATCTTGCTTGCGGTGATGGTGTTGAGCCTGAGGGCAGTTGTTGAGTTCGCCACTTCTCGGATGATCTATTGGCAGAAAGAGATCTAGATCTCAGAGTATGAGGACGTAACCTTATGAAAAAACTAGGTATGCTGTTTGGTGCAGCGATGCTTGCGAGCACTCTTCAGGTGCAGGCTGCGGACAAGCTGACTGTGC
Source organism: Pseudovibrio sp. FO-BEG1 (assembly GCF_000236645.1). Lineage (NCBI taxonomy): Bacteria > Pseudomonadati > Pseudomonadota > Alphaproteobacteria > Hyphomicrobiales > Stappiaceae > Pseudovibrio > Pseudovibrio sp. FO-BEG1. The sequence continues at coordinate 5,042,250 of NC_016642.1, read as the reverse complement.
TGCTCGATTGGTTTGCGAACCCGGACCATGCTCCGATTGTGGTTGCGAAGGCACGGGGCTTCTTTGAGAAGGAAGGGCTTGATGTTGAGCTGATTGAACCGGCTGATCCTTCCATGCCACCAAAGTTGGTTGCTGCCGGGCAGGGGGATATTGCAATCTCCTATCAGCAGACGCTGCATCCGCAGATCGATGAAGGCATGCCGCTTATGCGCATCGGCACGTTGGTTTCCACGCCGCTGAACACGCTGATCGTGCTGGAAGATGGGCCGATCAAGGAGATTGCAGACCTCAAGGGCAAGCGCATCGGCTACTCCACGTCCGGCTTTGAAAGTGCCATGCTGGGCAAGATGCTCTCCAATGCTGGCCTGAGTTCTGATGATGTTGAGCTGATCAACGTGAACTTCTCGCTGTCTCCTTCCTTGATGGCGGGACAGGTTGATGCGGTGATTGGTGGTTACCGTAACTTTGAGCTAAACCAGATGGAAATTGAAGGCGCGAAAGGTCGTGCGTTCTATCCGGAAGAAAATGGTGTGCCGGTTTATGATGAGCTGATCTATGTTGCTCACAAGGACAAGCTGGATGATCCACGCCTGAAGAAGTTCATCAGCGCAATTGAAGCGGCAACTGTTTATCTGCTGAACAATCCTCAGGACTCCTGGAAGAGCTTCCTTGAGGTCTATCCGAACCTTGATGATGAGCTGAACAAGCGCGCCTGGGCAGATACTCTGCCACGTTTTGCGAGCCGTCCGGCAGCTTTGGATATCGGTCGCTATGAGCGCTTCGCGAACTTCCTGATTGAGCAGGGGCTCATTAAAACAGCGCCTCCAGTGGAAACCTACGCGGTTGAACTGCGCTAACCGTTATAGGTCTAAACCATTTTCTGAGCCTCCGAGTTTCGGGGGCTCTTTTTATTTGTAGGCCAAATGCCGTTATTGCGCTGCATCCTTCACCGCTTCGTGCTGCGCCAGATCGCTGAGGATGTACTTCTCAAAAGCCGCATAGATGGCGTTGTACTCGCCGTCAGAGAGGGCTTTGCATTCGTCGAGCAGGGTGAGTGCTTTTTTCTTGTCGTTCTCCTCAAAGAGCGCGAAGACCATGTTGCAGTGGGTGTTCTTGAGTTTGAGGAAATTTTCCGAAAAAGCGAGGGATGGATCACCGAGTAACGCAAACGAACGCATTAAGTAACGGCTGGTTTTGACAGGGATCGTCTCCAGCGTCGCGAGCTCTTGCATCTGGCCGCGGGTGGTCTCGCAGATGAGGAGACTGTGGCCTGCGTCCTTGCAGTGACGGGCTAAATCATCAGCTAAATCAACGGGTTTGCCGAGTGGGGCATATCTGAAGTGGCGCCTCGTGCCGGTTTCTCCCAGCGTTGCCAGGCCTGTTGAGATGCCGATATCCAGCGTGACAGCGTGATCCGTCATGTTTTTTTGGTTGAAGTTGAAGCGATCTTTGACATTAAAACGCTTCATCTGCTTCTGCATTTCAATCGCCGTCCGACACGCATGTGCTGCATGGAACGGATCATCCAAAGGGGCGTTCCAGTAGGCGCTTAGGCCCGAGGTATTCAGCGTATTTAATGTTCCATCGTGGATATGGACTTCATCCAAATGGGCGGTTTGGAAGCTGTTAGAGAAGCTTGCGAGATCCTGAGGGGAGAGACCTTCATAATATCGATGAAAGTGCCTCAGGCGAGTTGAGAGGCTCGTGATCTCACGTTGTTGACCTTCCAATGGCAGTTGCTCTGATTTTGCAAGCAACTTCTGCATCTGTTTTGGTGCAAGAATACCTGTAAATCGCTCAGTTGTTTTACTGCGGTGGCTCTTGAAGGTCACTCTTCTGATAGTGCAGGAGATAGCGAAAATCAGCAAAATGATGAGCGATGGGAAGAACGGTTCCAGCGCTATGTTGTTAAGAGCGAACTGGTGAAATGCGACGCTGTTCATTGCCAGTACGGCGATGACTGCTATGGTCAGGCTCAGCCAGAAGCCTTGTGTTGCTGAAGCGAGTAAGACGGCCCCCCCAAATATAATTAGTGCAGCAACCTCAGTGTATTGGCTCCACTTGGGCATGGTGATGAAATTGTTAGATTGCAGCGTTTGGAGTGCTTGTGCATGCCGTGCTGATACTCTCGACTGTGTGCCCAGAACAAAAGTGCTGTTGCTTGCTGGAGGCCAGAGTTTGGAGGAGACTCTGTCTTGCAAGATGTCGTTTGCAGCAAAAATATAAGCACCGGATGAACCGCTGTTGTAAATCAGCATCTCACCCTTTGAGGTGACGGGAACTTGGAGTTCTGCACTTTCTAACGAGGAGCCTTGCTCCGTTTGGATCAACTGGAAATCATCGGCTTTAGCTGAATTTAAGAGCTTCCAGGCTTGCAGTGCGAGTGAGGGAGCCGGGTTCATTTTTCTCTCAAGCTGCAGCTCGTAGAGCAGGGCAGACGACCCCATTGCATACTGTCCATCACGTTGGAAACCAACAGCCTCTGAGAACCTTATGTAATTGGAAAGTGGAGGCTTTTCCGCTGTTGCTTGGGTCAATGGACTGTTGAGCAATACAGGGTAATGGGAGATGATGGTCTGCAGCAGAAGATCGTGGTTTGGGTATGTCGCTCGCAAGGATGGCTGCAAGGTATCATAGGTTCTGCTTCTCAGTGTTGGTGAAGCAGGATCAGCCTTTCTGAAGTCGGCATCGATGATCAGTAACTCAGGATTATACTCCCCCAGCTTTTGAAGGATTTGCGCCAACTCGAGACGCTGATAAACCGGCTCCTGCGTTTGCTGGGATGATTCTGGTGTCAGATGGATCGTGTAGACTGGCGGCGCCGATGCTGTGTTTGGCCATGCCAATTGCAGCGCGTTTTGGCTGAGATATCCGACGTTTTCCAATACCTGTGGGTATAGGATGCGGAGCAGTATAGCTATAGCTATGATTAAGCAGGATACAACCGCAGCGAGTGCGCGGTTGGTTTGCGACAGCCAGCCAGAGCCGAACATTGTATTTCCCCCCAAGAGGGGAAGCGACCCAACTCACATAAAATCCCCTCATCATTAACCTTAGGAGAGCATCTGGGGGACGACAAGCTTGGCTGTTTATTTAAAAGGATGTTCCTACAGATGATTTGTATTTTAAGTTAATTCAGCTCAAATCGTGTGCATGTAAGCATTGCAATGCAGACAGCATCCATCATGGCTGTGCAATCAGCGTCCATTTTCATATGGCTGAGAAACGTACCCCCTGAGCGGGAGTACGTGTTATGCACTTGCGTGTTGGGCAGCCATTGCCATTGCGCTTTCCTGAACGGCCTTCTGGACCTTTTCAAAAGCACGCACTTCAATCTGGCGAACACGTTCGCGGCTGACACCAAACTCGGTGGAAAGCTCTTCCAGAGTGATTGGGTTTTCTGACAGACGACGTGCTTCGAAAATGCGGGTTTCACGTTCATTGAGAACGCTCATAGCATTTTTCAGCATATCGCGGCGCACGTCATACTCTTCCTGCTCAGCAAGCACAGCTTCCTGACTTTCGGAATCGTCAACGAGCCAATCCTGCCATTCGCTGGATTCACCTTCGCTGGAGCGCAGTGGAGCGTTCAGAGAAGAGTCGCCACCCAAACGGCGGTTCATGGAAACAACTTCGTTTTCCGTTACGCCGAGAGTCGTTGCAATCTGCTGAACCTGTTCAGGACGCAGATCACCGTCTTCAAATGCCTGAATTTTGCCTTTGACGCGACGCAGGTTGAAGAACAGACGCTTCTGATTTGCGGTGGTGCCCATTTTTACCAGCGACCAAGTGCGCAGGATATACTCCTGAATGGAGGCTTTGATCCACCACATCGCATAGGTTGCCAGTCGGAAGCCTTTGTCCGGCTCAAAACGTTTTACAGCCTGCATCAGGCCTACGTTACCTTCGGAGATGACTTCGCCCAGTGGCAAGCCATAGCCGCGGTAACCCATTGCGATCTTAGCAACGAGGCGCAGGTGAGAATTTACAAGTTTTTCGGCAGCTTTAGGTTCGTCGTGTTCCCGGTAGCGCTTGGCGAGCATGTACTCTTCCTGCGGCTGAAGCATCGGGAATTTTCTAATCTCATCTAAATAGCGGCTTAAACCGCCTTCGCCACCCGTGAGGGCTGGTAGGTTACGGGCCATAAAGCACCCCTCCTTGCTTAGTGTTCCCGCCTGATCGAGGGATCAGGCTTTTCGGCAAACACACATTGGTGCCTCCAGATGAAGCGCACCTGAAGTTTCTATATGGGAACATTGTGGCCAAAACGCTACCAGATCGGCAATTTTTTTGGCCTAAATTTTTCGTAATGATTGAAGAATACCAGCAAAATCAGCGGGTAACTCCGATTCAAACTTCATGAATTCCTGCGTTCTTGGGTGCGCAAACGCCAAAAGTCCTGCATGAAGAGCTTGTCGTTTGAATTCCGCCAACTGGGTTTTCAGTGGTTCGTGGAATTTATTGTATTTAGTTCTAAAGCCAGAACCGTAATCCATATCACCTATTAGCGGATTTCCGATGTGGGACATGTGTACGCGGATCTGGTGGGTTCGGCCTGTTTCCAGACGACATTCAATGAGGCTTGCTACGGCAGCTTCATCCTGCGGCCCAAAACGCTCCTGAACCTGCCAATGGGTTATCGCGTGGCGACCTCCGGTTTTCAGTACTGAGATCTTCTGGCGGTTGGCGGTTGAGCGAGCGAGGTTGGCGTCTACGGTTCCCTTTGCTGCGGTGGGAGCACCCCAGACAAGAGCTTTATAGGCCCGTTCCAGTGGACCGGTTCTGCCGTGGTCGGCAAACTGAGCTGCGAGGCCTTGGTGTGCCATGTCATTTTTAGCGACGACGAGCAGGCCTGTGGTGTCTTTATCAATGCGATGAACGATGCCAGGGCGCTTGACGCCGCCGATACCGGACAGGGAGGAGCCGCAATGGTGGATCAGTGCGTTGACCAGTGTGCCAGTAGGATTGCCAGCGCCTGGATGCACGACAAGGCCTGCTGGTTTGTCGATGACGATCAGGTCTTCGTCCTCATAAACGATGGTCAGAGGGATATCTTCTGGCTGTGGTTCAGCTGCTTCTGGCTCCGGGACAATAAGAGTGATTGTATCTCCGGCACAGACTCTATATTTAGGCTCCAACACCGTGCGCTGGCCAATTTGAACCTGACCAGCCCGGATCAAGGCTTGAAGTCGGTTGCGACTGAAGTCATCTATATGCGCAGCGAGCACAGCATCCAGACGGCGACCGGTGTCTTCCGGCTCTGGCGTGATGACTGTTGGTTGTTGCTCATTGGCAATTACAGAGTTTGTGAGTGGCTGGGTGCCCTCAGGAGATTTATCGTTCATGCGTGATCCTAATACTGACAGCGACGAGACTGTACAGGACGAACTTGATCCAGCAGCTTTGAGGCTTCAAGCGAAGCTCCGCCGCCTCTTGATGGGGTCAAGCCTTGTCATGGTGCTCGGCTTATTAGCTGTCTTTGCGGCCATCTTCTATAAGATTAACGCCAATAATTCCAATGTTAGCGCAGATAATATTGCTGCAACAATTGCGATTGGCGCTGAAGCACAGGTTATCTCCGTGACCCAGATGGACGGAAATCTGGTTGTGCTGGTGAAAGAAGGTGCGTCACAAGCACTTGTCTATATCGACCCTGTGACGGGTCGAAAAATCGCACGCACTGATTTTGTTGCGAGATAGGTGGATAAACCCCCTTTTCTTTTGAGGAGGGGGCTTGCCAAGCGGGGAATTAGCCAATATACCCCCGTCCATCGCGAGAGCGAAGCTTAGGCGCCCATCGTCTAGCGGTTAGGACGCCGCCCTTTCACGGCGGAAACAGGGGTTCGATTCCCCTTGGGCGTACCAAAAGCTTCATCAGCGATACCAAGCAGTTATCTGCTTGAAGACAGGACTTTGTAAAAAGTCTTCTCACTATGTGAGCGCCCATCGTCTAGCGGTTAGGACGCCGCCCTTTCACGGCGGAAACAGGGGTTCGATTCCCCTTGGGCGTACCATAGTTGTCTTCGAAATACCGGGCAGTCATCTGCTCGAAGACAGAGCTTTTTGAAAGTTCTCTCACTGTGTGAGCGCCCATCGTCTAGCGGTTAGGACGCCGCCCTTTCACGGCGGAAACAGGGGTTCGATTCCCCTTGGGCGTACCACTACTTTTCTTCCCGATACATTGTTACTGAGCCAGTAAGCAGTATTGAGCCCGCTTGCATCTTTTGCTTAAGGCAAAGCGCATGTCAGCCATGGTATGTGGTGTTTGCTTGGATGTTGTCTGAGGATGGTTCCCCTAGATGGGGTGATGCAGCACTTCAAGGATAGATGTGTTTGCAGCAGGAAAGCCCAAAGGTGCGGTTTAGAACCAGCGACCGTTTAATCCTGCGCCGAGGTGGTGGTCTTCTTTATCGCCGTCAACATCATTCCAGAGCTTTTCGTCACTCTGAGTTTCGTTGCTGACGGTCTTTGCCAGACTTTCACTGAGCTGAGCATTCATTTCTTTCAAGTCATCGATGTTGTCGAGAACTTCGATGCGGGCCTCAGCAGTCTGGAGTTTGCTTTTCAGTGCGGCTGGTTTCTTTGCAGAATACCGATTGGCACTGTATTGCCGTTCCATTACGCGGGTCACAGTTCGTCCCTCTTAGATTTTCTAGCTGAACTTTGATAAGACAGTGTATTGATCCGCGTGAGCTTTAACGGACTTCTTTGGGCGGTATCATGACAAAGATGGAAAAAGTTGCAGCTTGTCCCCTTTTTGTGACGTATTAATACTAAGAGTACGGGAGCAGAGGCAAGAGGACTTTTGTTTTGAACTCATCTAATAGTCGTCTGGATGCTTCTGTGCTTTTGGCTATAGTACTGTGAAACATCGCAGATTATAGACTGGTGGCAATGTACAAAAAAATTATCGGACTTGATTCATGATGCTGGTTTCGCGCCACAACTCTATTCTTGATATTGCCCGAGAGACCGGGAAGGTGGAAGTTGACGAACTCGCCACGCGCTTTTCTGTGTCTCCTCAGACAATCCGCAAAGACCTGAAAGAGTTGAGCGACCAAGGGCTGCTGACCCGCGTACATGGTGGCGCGCTGCTGGCGTTTGGCGTTGAGAACCTGGGCTATTCCGCGCGTAAGGATCTGGCAGGCAAAGAGAAGGAAGCTATCGGGCAAGCCGCTGCTGACCTGATCCCAGATCGTGCATCGCTCTTTGTGAATATCGGGACGACCACTGAGGCAGTGGCGCGGGCTTTGATCCAGCGTACCGGCCTTATGATCATCACCAACAACCTCAATGTGGCAAGCACATTGCGCCCATTCTCAGAGAATGAAGTGATCATCTCTGGCGGATTGGTGCGTGCAACAGATGGCGGCATTGTGGGTGAGGCTGCTGCGGACTTCATCAGGCAGTTCAAGGTGGACTACGCTGTGATTGGTGTGTCTGCGCTGGATCGTGATGGGGCGCTGCTGGACTATGATTACCGCGAAGTGCGTGTTGCGCAGGCGATCATTGAGAATGCACGGCATGTTATTCTGGTCGCTGACCAGACCAAGTTCGAGCGTTCTGCTCCTGTACGGATTGGCCATATCGCGCAAGTGGATACGTTTGTAACGGATACGCTGGTTTCGCAGGATTACCGTCAGTTGTTGGCGGACAATGAAGTGCGACTGGTGGAAGTGGCCGGTAAATCGCAACAGGATGCGAGTGGAGGCTCCAAGAGCCCGACAGAGGCCTGAGCTGGCTAACGCAGCATTCTGATGGTAGATACGAAAAAGGCGCCGTTTGAGGCGCCTTTTGTTTGAGATGTGCGAGGCCGAAGGTTAGCCGCGGGAGCTGCTGGTCTTTCTTGCGTCTGCGATGCGTTCAGCAAGGTTCTTGTCTGGTTCTGGTGCAGGCGTTGCTTTGTCCGCTTTTGCCGCTGGAGCGCTCTTTGCTGCTGCAGGCTTACGGGTGCGCGGCTTTGTAGCTTTAGCCGGAGTACGTCTGGTGCGCGTGGTTTTGGGCTTTGCTGCCTCAGCCTTCGGTGTGCTTGAGGCGATTGTGCTGAGGTCTTTCAGGACTTCATCGTACTTTTCTGCGAGCGGAGGATTTTCTGCAATTGCCTTTGCTGTGATCTGGGCAGCAAGATCTTTCAGTTCATTGCGCAGATCAACGGCTTCCTCGATCTTGGAGGTGCTGTTAGCGCGTTCTTCGAGTTGCTTCGTCAGCTTCTCGATTGTTTTCTTTGCTTCTTCCAGATCGGTTTCGAGAGTTTTCATATGCTCAGGCGTTTTGATATTCGGATTTCTGGTGGTGCGCTTGGCAGCTTTTTCTTTGGCTGCCTTCTCTTGCTGAAGGGCGTGTTTCAGGTCATCACGCTCGCGTTCCAGTGAGCTGTAGCGGCTTTTGAGTTTGGTGAAAGACTGTGAGGCCAGTTCCGCTGCCTCTGCCGGAGAGGTTGGCTGATGCTTGGTTTCGGCTTCCGCCGTCATCTCTGAAACCTGCTGAGAGATCTGAGTTGCCAGTTCTGCAAGCGGGTTGTCCATATCCTGAAGTTCTGAAGTGTCGATTGGACCAACTGGCTTGGTCGCACCTTCTTCGTCCTTCAGTTCAGCATCAAGCTCGCGGGTCTTTTCTGCGGCGGCCTGTTTGTTGAGCTGGATAATCTCAGCGGATGCCTTCTGGTCGGCTGTCTGTTCAGCACCTGCAGTTTCCAACTCTGCTTCAGGCTCGGTCGTGATGCGGTCATCAGCGGAGAAGGGAATTGGTTCAGATGGATTTCTGCGGCGCAGGAAGCGTGTGGCCTTCTGAGCCATGTTTTTGCGCTCTCGGGCGGACTTGAGTTGCACGACGCTCAGCTCTTCCTTCAGCTCAGCGAGTTGTGCCTCGGCAGTTGCGCGGGCGGATGCATTTTCAGCAAGCTTTTCCGTCATGCCTTCCAGGCGAACTTCCATCTGACGGATCGCTATAGCGTGCTGCGCGCGCAGCGCATCTTTTGCCATGGTGGCGCGGGCATAGCTTATCGGGTTGGACGTCTCAATCGCTTTGCGTGTGAGACGTACAGCACGGCCCCAAATAAAGGGGAGGGCAGCGAGCGCTAGAATGCTCGCGAGGAAGAAACCCAGTGCAATGTATAGTGCAATTTCAATCACAAACTATGCCTGATCTGTTTAACGGGTGTGAGGGTCTGCAGCAGACTTAAGCGCATTCTCTCACACACTAACTTGCCAAAATATAACTAACGCAGGGTTAGTTATATCAGAAAGGATTCCATGTTGGCTTCCTAGTAAATTTCAAATAGCCCATGTTGAGGCCGAGGCGGGCACCAACGCCTGCACGAACCGGCACAACGAAGATGTCGTTGTTGGACAGAACCTGCATGCCGAAGCCGCCTACGAGGTAAGCAGAACCCTTTGCACCAACATAGCGGCGATAGATGGCATCGACACTTGGCAGATCGTAGACCAGCATCATCACGCGTGCGCCGTCACCGCCAACGTCAAAGCCCAGAGATGGACCCTGCCAGAAAATCTGGTGGTTGCCTGCGTTGCGGGTGTAGAGCGTGCCTTCACCATACGCAGCGCCTGCGAAGAATGCAGCGGAGCCTTCCTGGCCCAGAATATAGCCGTTTGGCTCACCGTATTGCTGAACAGCGCGTTCCACGACCTGTGCCAGACCGGTGGAGATGGAACCAAAGAAGTCATGACCTGCGGAGAGGATGTCTTGCTCGTGGTAGCGTGACTGATCAACAGCCGCTTGTGCATATGAATGTGTGTTGAGCGCCAGCAGAGCGAAAATGGCGCAAAGGACGATTGCAGCTTTGTTGCGCAGATTGGCGAACAGGCTCGTCATCATGCCAACGTCTCCTTCCAAGAAACCCGAGAATTTGGATTGTTCAGAGCAAATCCAATGTTAAGGGCATAGTGCAACTTTTAGGTACAACAAGTTATAGTGCCTTACATCTACCTAGTGGTTAATCACGGTATAGCTGGGTAAATGATGTGCATCCCGTTGGCCAGGCGTCGCGAATTTTGTATCTCTGTCAAACTTGCCGGTTTAGTTAATGCAGGTGATTCGGACTCTGGATGGACATTCTCATGATTTCTGATGTTTTCTACAGAAAATTTGTGCGTACAGGCCGAATTGCGTGGGGTTCACTCCTTTTTTTGTGTGCTGCCTCAGCATTCGCCTATGCGCAGGAACGGTTCACATACACGCTGTCCATGTGCGATCCAGTGTCCTATCAGGTCTCGGAAACTCCGGAAAAGGGGCGTGAAGACCTGTCGCTCTCATGGGGCGGTCGGGTTTGGGCGTTCGCCAATGAAGGTAACCGGGAAGCGTTCAAGCACGATCCAGAGGTCTATGCCCCATTATTTCAGGGATGCGATGCCCTCTCACTTGCGCAAGGCTACCGAGCTGAGGGATTGGCGAAAATCTACCTTGTCTATAACCAGCGGTTATTGCTGTTTCAGAGCCGTGAACACCGCGCTTTGTTTCTGACGGCGCCGGACATTTTGCTTGCAAAGGCACAAAGTCGTGCACGCGATGTAAAATGCGGTCCATATCAATGATGTCCAGCTTGGAATTAAACCAGCAGGCTTGTACCTTTTTCGCCACATCACGAATCAATCATAGGGCCAGTTGGCCAAAGTTCTGGAGCGGTTATGTCAGTATTTAAGGAATTGTCTTCTCTTGATCTTGCCGCACTCGTCGCAAGCCGTGTGTGCCACGACATTATCTCACCTGTCGGGGCAATCACAAACGGTCTGGAAGTGCTGGATGAAGAAGGCAATGAGGACATGGCAGACTTTGCGATGGACCTTATTCGTAAATCAGCCCGCCAAGCTTCTGCGAAACTTCAGTTTGCGCGCCTCGCATTTGGTGCTGCCGGATCTGCCGGCGCTTCCATTGATTTGGGTGATGCGCAGGAAGTTGCTGTTGGATACATGAGCAATGAGAAGGCAAATCTTGAGTGGACCATGCCGCGTCTGCTGTTGCCTAAGAATCAGGTGAAGCTGATCCTGAACCTGCTTTTGCTCATGAATCAGTGTGTTCCACGGGGTGGTACCATTACCATCAGTATGGAAGGGGATGAGAGCGCTCCGAACTTTCTCCTTAAAGCTGAAGGCACGAATGCGCGAATCCCTCAGGTTGTAAGTGAGATTCTTTCCGGTCAGGAGCCTGAACGGGTAGATGCCCACACTGTTCAACCGATCTATGCGGTTTTGTTGGCAGGTGAAGCTGGCTTAAATATTGAGCTGGAGAAAGACGGTGACGCCGTCATATGCAAGGCAAATACTCAGGTTTCTGAGTCTGCCTGATCAACTGTCAAAAACAACCATTTATTGTAGGTTGGATGAATCTTACAATCTTTCAACCTATGTTAACCGTTTGGCTTAACACTCAACCTTAGTGAAATTTAGGAGTCTCGTTTTGAGGCTCCCCTAAGCATTGAGTGGGTGCGGGCCATGGACGATCTTCTCAGAGAGTTTCTCACTGAGACCAATGAAAGCCTGGATGTTGTAGACGTTGAGTTGGTGAAGTTTGAGCAAGAGCCAAACAACGCCACCATTCTGGATAACATTTTCAGGTTAGTGCATACAATCAAAGGCACTTGTGGGTTCTTGGGCCTGCCGCGTCTGGAAGCGATTGCTCATGCTGCTGAAACTCTTATGGGCAAGTTCCGCGATGGTGTTCCAGTAACACACGAAGCGGTTACGCTTGTTCTTGCTTCAATCGATCGCATTAAAGATATTCTTGCTGATCTTGAAGCTGCAAACGGTACTGAGCCAGAAGGTGCAGACCGTGATCTCATTGATGAGTTGGAACGACTTTCCCTAAGCGCTGACAACGATGACATGGCTGACGAAATGGCGGCAGCTATGGCAGAGGAAAAAGCTGCTGAGGAAGAAGTCGGTACCGATATCTATCAGGTTCTGGAGCGGCCATTGCGCCCTGGCGAAGTATCGCTGGATGAGTTGGAGCGCGCCTTCCAGGAAGCTGAAGTCGAAATCGAAATGCCTGATCCGGCTGAAGATGCAGAGGACGAAGCGGAAGCAATGGATGCCGCTCCTGAAGCTGCGCCTCAGGCAGAAGCTCCGGTTGCGAAGAAAGCTGAAGCTAAGCCGAAAAACCCAAGCGCAAAGGGTAAGGCTTCCAGTCAGGGTGTTTCTAATCAGTCCATTCGTGTGAATGTTGAGACACTTGAACACCTAATGACCATGGTGTCCGAGCTGGTGCTGACACGTAACCAGCTGCTGGAGATCGTTCGTCGTCATGAAGACAGCGAGTTCAAGGTTCCGCTACAGCGTCTGTCCAATGTAACCGGTGAGTTGCAGGAAGGGGTCATGAAGACCCGCATGCAGCCAATCGGCAACGCATGGCAGAAGCTTCCACGTATTGTTCGCGATCTTTCTCAGGAACTTGATAAGCCAATCGGTCTTGAGATGATTGGTGCGGAGACAGAACTTGATCGTCAGGTTCTGGAACTCATCAAAGATCCGCTGACCCACATGATCCGCAACTCTGCAGACCACGGTCTGGAAGAGCCTGCTGACCGTGTTGCTGCTGGTAAGCCAGAGAAGGGCAACATCACCCTTTCCGCTTATCACGAAGGCGGTCACATCATCATCGAAGTGAAGGATGATGGTCGTGGTCTGAACCTTGAGAAGATCAAGGAAAAAGCACTTAAAAACGGTGTGACCACCGAAGCCGAACTGGAAAAGATGGCAGATCAGCAGATCTACAAGTTCATCTTTGCAGCAGGCTTCTCGACAGCGACTAACGTGACCAGTGTTTCTGGTCGTGGCGTTGGTATGGACGTTGTGCGCAACAACGTTGAGCTGATCGGTGGTTCTATCGACCTTCGCTCCACTCCGGGCAAGGGTTCCAGCTTCATCATCAAGATCCCGCTGACGCTGGCGATTGTGTCTACACTGATCGTTGAGGCTGGTGGTGATCGCTACGCTATTCCGCAGCTCTCCGTTGTTGAACTGGTGCGTGTACAGTCCAACTCCGAGCACCGCATTGAACGCCTGAAGGATCGCCCGGTTCTGCGTCTGCGTAACAAGTTGCTGCCTCTGGTTCACATGTCTCAGCTGCTTGGTCAGACTGAGGAAGCTGATCTGGATGAAGATAACGGCTTCATTGTTGTTATGCAGGTTGGTAGCCAGACCTTCGGTGTTGTGGTGGACGGCGTGTTCCATACCGAAGAGATTGTTGTGAAGCCAATGTCTTCCATGCTGCGCAACATCAACATGTTCTCTGGCAACACCATCCTGGGTGATGGTTCTGTGATCATGATTATCGATCCGAACGGTGTTGCAAGCGCGATGGCAAGCCATGCTTCCGGTACGCTGACTGATACCTTCGAAGATGAGCAGGACAACGAGGAAGCTCGTGTGATTGATGCGGATGCTCCAATTTCACTGCTGCTGTTCCGTGCCGGTTCTGAAGAGCCAAAGGCTGTTCCGCTGTCACTGGTGACACGTCTTGAAGAATTTGATGTCTCCAAGATCGAGCATTCCAATGGTCGTGATCTGGTTCAGTACCGCGGTTCTCTGATGCCGCTGGTTTATGTAAACGAAGGTGATCGTCATAAGCCAGAGGGTACTCAGCCAATGCTGGTGTTCTCCGACAACGGTCGTTCCATGGGTCTGGTTGTAGATCAGATTGTCGACATTGTTGAAGACCGGATGACCATTGAGGTGGTGTCTGAGCGTCAGGGCGTGCTTGGTTCCGCGATTATTCGTGAGCGTGCAACTGAAGTTATCGACCTTGGTTATTATCTGCCGCTGGCATTTGATGACTGGTTCATGCGCAAAGAGATCGACACGACGACTAAGGTGAGAAAGCTTCTCTTCCTTGATGACAGTGCGTTCTTCCGCAACATGCTGACACCGGTTCTGAAAGCGGCTGGTTATGATGTCACCGTTTGCTCTAGCGCTCAGAGCGCATACGAGCTGATGGAGAAAGGCACCGACTTTGCTGCGATCGTGACTGACATCGAAATGCCAGATATCAGCGGCTACGAGTTCTGTGAGAGCCTGCGTCGTGATACGCGCTTCCGCCATCTGCCGATCATCGCACTGTCTGCTGTTGTGACACCAGCTTCTATCGAAAAAGGCCGTCAGGCTGGCTTTGATGACTATGTCGCCAAGTTTGACCGTCCTGGTCTGCTGGCAGCGCTCAAAGATGTTTTGACCAGTGAAATGGGAGTTGCAGCATGACAACTCATAAACTCTCCGCCGTCGAAGACGAAGACAACCGTCAGGGCAGTGCCGATCACATCCAGTATGTGACTGTGGTGATTGGCAGCCAGCTGTTTGGTCTGCCTATCTCTCAGGTTCATGACGTGTTTGTTCCTGAAAAAGTTACACAGGTTCCGCTGGCACCGCCTGAAGTGGAAGGCGTACTGAACCTGCGCGGGCGCATCGTGACTGCCATCAATATGCGTCGCAAGCTTCATCTCAAGCCAAATGATGCTGATCAGGGCATGATGGCTGTTGGTATTGAGTACAAAGGGGAGTCCTATGGCCTTGTTATTGATGCCGTAGGAGAGGTACTCAACTTGCCGAGAAATGAGATGGAAGCAAACCCATCCAACCTTGATTTCCGTTGGGCTGAGATTTCCGGCGGGGTTCATCGTCTGGACGGGCGACTGATGGTGGTACTGGATGTAGACCGTCTGTTGAGCTCCCTTATTGAACCTAAAGCTGCGTAAGCGCACCTTCGAAGCGAGAGAGCCGATTTAATGAAAAAGTGTCTGGTTGTTGACGATTCCAGCGTAATCCGCAAAGTGGCCCGCCGCATTCTGGAGGACATTGGATTTGAGATCACCGAGGCTGAGGACGGACAGAAGGCACTGGATGCTTGTAAAGCTTCAATGCCGGATGCGGTTCTGTTGGACTGGAATATGCCTGTGATGGACGGGCTGGAGTTTTTGGCCAAGCTGCGTGAGGAAGATGGCGGTGAGGAGCCGGTTGTTGTGTTCTGTACGACAGAAAACGACGTTGCTCACATCACCAAAGCGATCCGCGCTGGTGCGAACGAATACATCATGAAACCGTTTGATCGGGAGATTCTTTCAGCGAAATTTCAGGAAGTTGGATTGGTCTAAGTAATGGATATGGGCCGGCTGGGCATGTATGCAAAAGTTGAGGAGCCAAAGACGGAGAGATCCGGTCATGCGGCACCTATCCGGGTCATGGTCGTAGACGATTCCGTTGTCATTCGTGGGTTGTTCAGCAGATGGATTGAGGCAGATCCTGAGCTGGAAGTTGTTGCAACTCACAGAAATGGTGAGTTGGCAGTAAAAGACATTGAACGCAGCAACCCGGACGTTGTTGTGCTCGACGTTGAAATGCCTGTGATGGATGGCCTGACAGCTCTTCCGAAGCTTCTAGAAAAGAAACGCGATCTCATCATCGTGATGGCTTCCACGCTGACGCGCCGGAACGCCGAAGTAAGTTTGAAGGCTCTTTCTCTTGGCGCTACTGACTATGTCGCCAAGCCGGAAACAACTGGCCAGACAGCCAGTGCGACCGAGTTTCAGAGAGAGCTGCTGGAGAAACTGCGCTTGCTTGGACGTGGGGGAAAACGTCTTAAGCGCACGACCATTAAGCCAGCAGCTGAGCCTGTACGCAGAATGCGTGCGGAGATTGTCAATGACCCGCACAAACGACGGACTGAAACCTCTGTTGACCGGGCAGAGACGCGTGCAGCATTGCGCCGTCCGCGGACAATGGGGCTTCAATCAGCTGCAAAGCAAGAGATTACGCTACGGCCATATTCTTCGGTCGTGCCGAGGGCTCTTGTGATTGGTAGCTCCACGGGAGGGCCGCAAGCGCTTCAGCGTGTGCTGACTGATGCACGCGATGGTTTGCTCAAGGTTCCCGTTGTGATCACGCAGCATATGCCGCGGACGTTCACGACAATTCTTGCGGAGCATTTGCATAAGCAACTTCAGCTTCCTTCAAAAGAAGCTGAGCACATGGATGTATTGAAACCTGGGCACGTGTATATCGCGCCAGGCGGAATTCATTTGAAAATCGGCAAGCAGAACGGGCAGGCGGTTTCGCTGCTTGAAGACGGAGCTCCCGTCAACTTCTGTAAGCCATCTGTGGATCCACTTTTTGAAAGTGCAGCCGAAGTATTCGGTACCGCGTGTTTGGCACTCGTTTTGACCGGCATGGGCAGTGATGGCGCAAATGGCGTCAATGTAATTGCCGGTAAGGGCGGAAGCGTCATAGCGCAGGATGAGGCCTCCAGTGTTGTCTGGGGAATGCCAGGAGCTGCTGCCCGTACAGGGAACTGCAGCGGCATCGTGCCTCTTGATCAGATTGGTGCACAAGTCAAGCGTATCTTAAAAGGAGCCGCGCGATGATGACTTCTGAATATGATTTCTTGAAGAAATTTTTGAAATCCCGTAGCGGCCTCGTTCTTTCCGATGAAAAGCAGTATCTGGTCGAAAGCCGACTGATGCCTGTAGCTCGTCGTCATAATCTCAATGGATTGAGTGAGCTTATTCTTGCGATCAGCAAGCCGGGCTCCATGTCCCTGCAGAATGACGTTGTTGAAGCGATGACGACGAACGAGTCATTCTTCTTCCGTGACAAGAGCCCTTTCGAGAACTTCCGGAATGTGATGCTTCCTCATTTGCTTGAGGCACGTAAGTCACGCCGGAGTGCGCGCATCTGGTGTGCGGCTGCGTCGACTGGTCAGGAGCCTTATTCCCTCAGCATGTATCTGAAGGAAGACAAGGCGAAAGTTGGTTCGTTCCGCTTTGAGATTCTGGGTACCGACATTTCGACCGAAGTGCTGGAGAAAGCTCGCACTGGCATTTACAGCCAGTTCGAAGTTCAGCGCGGTCTGCCTATTCAGATGCTGCTGAAGTACTTCTCTCAGCAGGGCGAGCTCTGGCAGATGGCTCCGGAAATCCGGGCAATGGTGCAGTGGCGTAAGCTGAACTTGCTAGAGAACTTCAGCCATCTGGGTGAGTTTGACATCATCTTCTGTCGTAACGTGCTGATCTACTTCGACCAGCAGACCAAGATTGATGTGCTGAACCGCATCTATCGTCAGCTACCGGATGATGGCTTCCTGGTGCTTGGTGCTGCGGAAACTGTTGTTGGTTTGACTGATGGCTTTGAGCCTTATCCAAACCTTCGTGGTGTTTACCGCAAGAAGCAGGCTGCAAGTCGCCCGGCTGGTTCGACAAGCTTTACGCGGTCTACGGCAACTTCGCCAAGTACACCGGGCACTACCCGGCCAACTATTCAAGCTTTGGCGGGCGGGTCTCGCTTCTCAGCTTAAGATCAAGAAATGGGCCAGCGTTCAGCTGGCCTTTTTTATTGCGCATCGCTTCATTCGCTCGCAATTCAAATTCAATATGAGCGAATTCCTCCAAAAGATCCTCAGAGTTTCCCGTTAGTTTGACGCCGCTGAATGCCTGTTATCCGGGCACCGGGCTGAGGGAGTTTGAGTGATGAGTTCTCGTGATTTCTTTAAGCTGAGCAGACGGTCTGCCCTTGCTTTAGGCGCTGGCGGTTTGCTTGCGACAGGAATGAGGAGTTCGGATGTGGCTGCGGAAATTCCGATTGAACGATCCAATCAACACGCCCCAGCCACTGAGTTTCAGCTGGGTGAGTTCAAAGTGTATGCGCTCTTGGACGGCACCTTTGTTGCGGAGCATCCGCAGGATACGTTTGGTATGGACCAGACGAGTGAGGTGTTTGACAAAGCCAGTCACGACCACTTCATCTCCTCTACCAAGTTCAGAGGCTTTTTCACGCCGGTTCTGGTGAATACCGGTAATGGGCTGGTTCTGTTTGATACGGGAAGAGGTGTTCTTTCTCAGCCACAAAGCGGGAACTTGCTGAAAGCGCTTGCGACGGCGGGTATTCGTCCCGGTGACATTGATGTTGTGGTGCTGACGCACATGCATGCGGACCATACGGGCGGCCTGATGCAAAACGGCATTCCTACCTTTGCCAACGCGACGTATGTGACGAACCCGATTGAGTTCAACTACTGGGAAAAGCTTGGTCCTGCAGCGAACCAAAGTGCGCGGGTGTTTGCGGAGAATGTTCTGCCGCTCAAAGATAAATTCGACTTCATCAATCCGGGTGATCAGGTGGTGCCCGGCATTACAGCAATTGAGGCATACGGCCATACGCCGGGGCATACGGTGTATTCGGTGGAAGCCAATGGGCGAAAGCTTATGCTAACCGCGGACACTGCGAACCACTTTGTATGGTCCTTAGCCTATCCGGATTGGCGCGTTGTGTTTGATATCGACAAAGCACGGGCCGCAGAGACGCGTCGGCGCATCTTTGGGATGATTGCCGAGGAGCGCATTCCTTTCATCGGCTATCACATGCCTTTCCCTGCACTGGGGTTTGTTGAGGCTGTCGGAGACGGGTTCCGGTTCGTTCCTGGAACTTATCAGTTGCAGCTTGGCAATGAGGATGAGCAGGACCGGCCTGAGTAATCTACTTGGGTTTCCTTTGATATGCTGAAACAGCTACACCGCAGAGCACCATGACGGTTGCTATGATGAAACGCAGGTCGATGGCTTCAGAGAGGAACACAATCCCACCAGCAGTGGCTATGATTGGCACAGTGAGCTGAGCAACGGCAGCCGTGCTTGTTTGAAGCTGCGGAATGATTGCATACCAGAGGGCGTAGCCAAGACCTGAGGTGATTGCGCCGGAGATGACGGCTAAGACCACGCCTGCCGAGGTGATTTCACTGTTATCGGGAAACAGCAGAAGTGCCAATGAGACCAATGGGATGGCATAGAGGAAGTTCATTCCCGTGTCTTTCAGTGGGTTTGCTGCGCCTCTGCCGATGATGGAGTAAATCCCCCAGCCGACAGCTGCAACGGTCATGAGACCTGCTCCGAGCGGGTTTATGCCGGTGTTTGCCGGAGAGAGTAGGTATATGAGGCCTGAGAAGGCAAGGCCCGCGCCGATCCACTTCTGCAAACCCAGTTTTTCACGCTGAAGGAATGCGCCAACGAACATGGTGCTTTGCACCGCCCCAAAGAGCAGAAGTGCGCCGAAGCCGGCATCCAGAGAGATGTAGGCGTGTGAGAAGCCGAGAATATATGCGCAGAGTGCGAGCACTGCAGGATAGTTCGGCTTAGAGAACTGAAGCTTTTGGCTTCTGACGAAGATGAGGGCGAGGAGCATTACGGCTCCGGCAATGACCCTAATGGTTGCGAACGCGGATGGTCCAATCTCACCATCTGCGAGTGCTAAGCGGTTCAAAACGGAATTGGCAGCAAAAGCCACCATGACAATAGATGTAAGAATAAAAAGCCTCATGGGCGCACAATGGCAACAA
Organism: Pseudovibrio sp. FO-BEG1; assembly: GCF_000236645.1. NCBI lineage: Bacteria > Pseudomonadati > Pseudomonadota > Alphaproteobacteria > Hyphomicrobiales > Stappiaceae > Pseudovibrio > Pseudovibrio sp. FO-BEG1. The sequence goes on along the minus strand of NC_016642.1, from coordinate 5,022,924 downwards.
AGCCTTATGATTGGCAAAACACTTAGGCGTTATTGGAGGTGTTTTCTCGATTAGCCTCCACGGGAAACGCAGAGGCTAACTGGTCTCTCATTTATGCGAATTCAGCTGCCCAGTCGAAATCAGCCGATGCTTCATAGGATTGAGGCCAATGCTTGCACCATTCTGGTCCATGGCATTGTTCTACCCGATCCGAGGCTGGGAAATAGGGCTTGATATCCAGCAGTGGTGTGCCGGGTTCTGTATCAATGTAAGGGACGGTGATGAGGCCGTGTTCTACATCGACATTTAGTAAGGACACCGTTGAGAGGCCGATCGGGTTCGGACGGGCAGGGGATCTTGATGCGAACGTACCAATCTCATGATTAGCCTTGGCGTATGGAGCTGGGAACTGCAGCGTGTTCCGGTCCTGCTCTGTTGCCGCCTGATCTGCCCACCACAGAATAAGGGCGTGGCTAAAGTCAGATAGATGCAGCAGAGCTGGTCTGTAATCTGACTGGATGTTGAGCTGGAAAAGCCCATCGGTTGCTGTGATGGTCCCGATGGCTCTCAGGTCTGCAAAGGTTTGCATCTTCGTATCCTCATATGTGTTTCGGACGTCATCAAGCTTGATGAAGCTACCCTCCGCTTACTTTCACCAAAGTGCAAGCTTTAGCGGTTTTGAGGATGAAGAGCGTTTGATTGCAGTTGGTTAGGTGAGAATCAGAAAAGCCCTGCGTGGTGTTGACCAAGCAGGGCTTCTACTGAAACTCTTTGAAAGTTTGCTTTGGAAGAGCGGTGGGCTCTTAAGCTGCTTTCTCTTCTGGTTCGCGCAGAACGTATCCGCGGCCCCATACTGTTTCGATGTAGTTTTTGCCAGCAGTTGCAGAAGCGAGCTTCTTGCGGAGCTTACAAATGAACACATCGATGATCTTCAGCTCAGGCTCGTCCATGCCACCATAGAGGTGGTTGAGGAACATTTCCTTGGTGAGGGTGGTGCCCTTACGAAGGGAGAGAAGCTCGAGCATCTGGTATTCTTTACCAGTCAGATGTACGCGTTGACCTGCAACTTCAACAGTCTTGGTGTCGAGGTTTACGGTGAGGTCTCCGGTAACAATCACGGACTGAGCATGACCTTTAGAACGACGTACAATTGCATGAATACGTGCAATCAGCTCATCCTTGTGGAATGGCTTTGTCATGTAATCGTCAGCGCCGAAACCAAGGCCACGGACCTTGTCTTCAATGCCAGCCAGACCGGACAGAATAAGAATTGGTGTCTTCACCTTGGATACGCGCAGTGTACGCAGTACCTCATAACCGGACATGTCCGGCAGGTTCAGATCCAGCATGATAATATCATAATCATACAGTTTGCCGAGGTCGATGCCTTCTTCGCCGAGATCTGTCGTGTAGACATTAAAGTTCTCGGATTTGAGCATCAGTTCAATGCTTTGTGCAGTAGCACTATCGTCCTCGATCAACAATACACGCATGTTAATCCCCTCGTGTTGCCTTTCCTGGGCAGTCGCGCCGGCCCAAAAACACAAACCGTTGCGAAGGAATACTATAAACCCGACTCAATTGAATGAGTTTATGGTTAACAGAACTCGAATCGCTACCGCAAGCGTTTTACTCTGACGTGGAACAGTTCTCTGGGTACAACCTAGAATTCAGGGGTGTAACCTTTCCTGTTCAACATTTTGAGACCGGTTGGCTTTCAATCGAATCAAGTGCTACTGAAAGCCATGTTTAGACGCTTCGTTTCCTTGAAAGGGCTATACGCCATTCAAAGTCTCCCCAATAACATTAAGCAGAAGCGTAAACGATCGGTTACCATCGACGAAAATGATTAATAGGGAATCTGTTTTGGACTCGCTTTTTGCAGAAATCGAATCATGCCTCCCAACCGAAATTTACGGGAGAGTAGAAGCAGTTAAGGGACTTCTGATCGAGGTCGCAGGCCCTGTTTACGCCATGAGCGTCGGGGCGCGTCTACTAATAGAAATAGGGGAGAACGCGGCGTCAATTCAAGCTGAAGTCGTCGGTTTTCGAGACGGAAGAGCGCTTTGTATGCCGTTTGGCGAGCTTGATGGTGTGCGTCATGGTAGCAAGGCGAAGCTGATTTCTCGCGAGAGTATCGTGCATCCATCGAGTGGTTGGCTGGGGCGTGTTGTTAACGCTTTGGGTGAGCCAATTGATGGAAAAGGACCGCTTCCATTCGGATCAATTCCGAGAAAATTGCGTGATTCACCACCTCCGGCTGCAGAAAGAGCGCGTGTTGGAGGTCCGATCGACCTGGGTGTGAGATCTCTTAACAGTTTTGTAACGTGTTGTCAGGGACAGCGCCTCGGTATTTTTGCCGGGTCTGGCGTGGGTAAATCCGTCCTTATGTCTATGCTTGCGCGCAATGCGGAAACTGAGGTGTCTGTCATTGGTCTGATTGGTGAACGTGGACGTGAGGTTCAGGAGTTCATTGAGGACGATCTGGGCGAAGAAGGTTTGGCGAAGTCTGTTGTGGTGGTTGCGACCTCTGACGAAAGCGTCCTCATGCGCCGGGAAGCTGCCTACCTTACACTGACGCTCTCTGAGTACTTTCGTGATGAAGGCAAGAACGTTCTTTGTATGATGGACTCGGTGACACGCTTTGCCATGGCGCAGCGTGAGATCGGCCTTTCTGTTGGTGAGCCGCCGACATCTAAAGGTTATACGCCGACGGTCTTCACTGAACTGCCGAAGTTGATGGAGCGTGCAGGGCCAGGTGCGGTGGGCAAAGGTTCAGTGACTGCACTCTTTACTGTGTTGGTTGAAGGCGACAACCATAATGAACCTGTAGCGGATGCGGTGCGTGGTATCCTTGATGGGCACATTGTTATGGAGCGGCAAATTGCCGAACGCGGTCGCTACCCGGCCATTAACGTGCTAAAATCTGTAAGTCGAACTATGCCGCGTTGCGTGCCTGAAGAAGCCTTGCCGATTCTCCGGCGTGCCAAGCAGCTGATGTCTGCCTACGCGGATATGGAGGAACTGATCCGTCTGGGTGCATATAAAGAAGGTGCTGACCCCCTCGTAGATGAAGCTATTGCTAAATATGACGCCCTCGAAGCGTATCTTGGGCAAATGAAGGGGGAAAAAACTACAATTGAAGAGGGATATTTCCAACTTGCTCACCTTTTGGAAATGACTCAGGCGTAAGCTCACTCTCCGGTAAAGGGAGTATTGCGTATGAAGAATCGTGAAGGCCTTTTGAAGCTGAAGAAGTTCAATGTTGATGAGAAGCGCCGTCAGGTGACTCAGATTGAAACGATGTTGAGCGATTTTGATCGAATGGCTGAAGATCTGGAGAACCAGATTGTTCAGGAGCAAAAACGTGTTGGCATTGATGATGTCACTCATTTTGCTTATCCGACTTTCGCTCGTGCAGCTGCACAGCGCCGGGATAACCTGAAGCACTCAACGGAAGAGCTGAAGGCTCAGCTTGAGAAAGCTCAGGATGAATTGACGGAAGCTGTTTCCGAGTTGAAGAAGATCGAGTTGATGGACGAACGCGACCAGATGCGCCAGCGTGCGGCTATGGAAGCGATTGAACAAGACGGAATGGACGACATCGCCGGGCGGATGGCTCGTCGCTAATCTTCCCCGGGGCTGAGAGTTCGTGGTCATTCCGCATGAATGACCTGACATTCTTGCGACCCCAGACTGGTCTTACCTCTTCAATATCCTTTATTGATCGCACTGCGCCCGTTCGCGGTGCGATACCTCGTGGTTGCTTTCATTTCACCAATGTTTATCTATAGGCTGTTGCGCCGTGTCCCGGTTGCCGGGTCAAAGCACTATCCATTTTTCGGGAAGACGCTTCTGGAGCCTATATGCCTGTTTTACTTGGTTTCTTAATTCCAATTGCTGCGTTTTCGTTTGGCCTCGGCCTTACGCTTCCCTTATTGAGCATGGAGCGTCTCTACTTTTTGCAGGACACACCTAGCCTGTTGCAGGTGATCAGCGGGCTTTATGAGGATGGTGAGGTTTCCATCGCTGGTCTTGTGTTTGTGTTCTCCGTCTTCCTGCCTGCTCTTAAAATTCTTGTTCTTGGTATTTCTGCTTTGCATCGGTCTTCCAGCAAATGGCTCACCACGCTGAGTTATCTTGGTAAGTGGTCCATGATGGATGTGATGCTGGTGGCGCTGGTGATTTTTGCCGCCAAGACCAGTGGGCTTGCCAGCGCTCAGGTTCTGCCGGGGCTGTGGTTCTATGCTGGAGCTACGCTTTCAACGGCGATTGCTGCATTTATGGTTGGGCGACGCGCCAAATAACCTCTGCATGCTTTGATCTGTCAAAAACCCTGTTTGCGCAGGGTTATTTTGTCGGTTTGTCTTCACCGGATCTTCTCGTTTATGTTGTAAAGCGGTAATGTTCGCTTGATTTTTGCACGTTTCCATTCTGGGTGATCCATGCTTTTCCGGTTTATTCTTGCAGCGTTTGCTGCAATCTTTCTTAGTTTTGCCAGTGTCGCGCAGGCTCAAGATTCCTCAGCTTCGGCAGAGGGAGGGGCAGATGTTCAGCAGGCCAAGCAAGCTCTGATCAAGGTGCTTGAAGACCCGAAAGGTCGTGAAGCGCTCATCAAGATTTTGCAGGAAGAACAGGCGAAAAGTGCTTCCGGATCCGAGGCGTCTGGCACACCGGTGAACCCGGAAGCGAAAGCAACGATTGCTGCGCAGATCGGGTCTTATGTGCAGGAAGGCGTTACGAGCTTTTATGATTTTGGCGCGCTCATTATCTCAGGTCTTTCCGGTTATGAAGACCTGATTGATGGGCAGTCGCAGGTGGATCACTCGCGGCTGTGGGATGGCATTTTCAGTATTATTCGCGTGTTACTGCCAGCCTATCTGGTGCTGATTATTTTGCACCGTGCTTCAACGGCTTACATGCGTCGCCATGAGAAAGGCCCGGATCGTCATTCTCTGTTTTTCCGCGTTGGCTTGCTGGCGATTACCTCGGTGTTTGATGCTGCGTTTGTGGGCATTGCATCGGGTGTCGGCTATTTGTCTGCTTATATCTTCTCATCAGATCCGACGGTGCAGAGCATCAACAATGTTGAGCTGTTCGCTATCAATGCCTTCTTCCTGATTGAGATGTCACGTGTTGTGATCCGCTTTGTGTTTGCGCCGCACCGGTCTGCTTTCCGACTTCTGCCATTCTCTGACAGCGAGGCTGTTTACTGGGCGCGCCATCTGATCCTGATCGTCGGTATTCTTGGGTTTGGTGTCCGTTTGGCTGTGCCAATGGTGGGCGTGAACTTCTCAGCTCAGTTGGCTGGCAGTGTTCGTGTCACGGTGGTGCTGCTCTGTATTGTCTATCTGACGACAATCATCCTGCGGTCCCGTTTGCGGGTGCGGGATGCTATTCGCGTTTATGCGGATAGCTTCAAAGGTTCCAACTTCTCGGTTCAGTTGTTCAAGGGACTGGGTTTCGTCTGGCATCTGCTGGCGCTGCTTTATGTGTTTGCGATCATGGTTGCGTGGTTGCGTACACCGCTCGACGCGATCAACTACATTGCCCAAACCAGTGCGATTTCCTTGCTGGTTATCTTCATCGGGCTGGGCATTATGAAGTTGCTGACACGGGTTATCCGTAAGGGTGTCGATCTTCATGATGCGTTGGACCATGTGTTGCCGACTTTTGAAGACAGGCTGAACTCGTTCCTTCCTGCTGTTTGTGCCGTGCTGCGTGTGATCGTCGGTATCTGTGTGGTTATTGGTGTTCTGGAAGTCTGGGGTGTTGGCAGTTTCTGGCAATGGATCTGGACAGGTGACGGTATTGCCTTTGCAAACGCCGTGATGTCCGCAGTTATTGTTATTCTTATCGGTTTTGCTCTGTGGCTGACGATTATGTCCTGGATTGATCTGCGTATTCTGGAACGGGAAGGCAAGACTGTTTCCAGCCGTACCAAGACGCTGTTCCAATTGTTCAGCAACGCACTTTCTATCTTGATGATCGTGATGTTTACGCTTCTGGCTTTGTCTGAACTCGGCATTCAGATTGCGCCACTGATCGCAGGTGCTGGTGTTGTTGGTCTGGCGGTTTCGTTCGGCTCGCAGAAGCTGGTGCAGGATGTGATTACCGGTGCCTTTATTCAGCTGGAAAACGCTATGAACGAAGGAGACTTCGTGGAGGTTGGCGGTATCAGCGGTACGGTCGAGCGCTTGAGCATTCGTAGTGTGAGGCTGCGCGATCTGAATGGTACCTCTCACATTATTCCATTCTCCTCTGTGACCAGCGTTTCCAACTCCACGCGCGACTTTGCTTATGCTGTTTCTGTGATGGGGGTTGGGTATGACACCGACATTGAAGTGGCCAAGGAAGCCATGCATGAAGCGTTCCGCCGATTGGAGGAAACACCGCACAATGTTGCGATCCTTGGTGAGCTGGAGATGCATGGTGTGACCGCGTTTGGTGACTCTGCCATCAACATCCGCGCACGTATCAAGACACTGCCGGGCAGCCAGTGGGCGATTGGCCGTGCTTATAATGAGTATCTGAAGGTCGTGTTTGATGAGCGCAGCATTGATATTCCGTTCCCGCAAGTTACCTACCATGTGGCCAGTGACAGCAGCCCGGAGGAGGTTCCTCAGGTTGAGCAGAAAAAGCCTGCTCCGGCCAAGGGACGTAGCTCCCAAGCTGGAGGGAATGAAGGTGACAACACCTCTGAGGAAGATGGTCAGACCTGATGTAACCCTAGGTGAATCAGTCTCCTGAAACCTGACAGTTTCAGTTTCGTATGAAAAAAGCGCGCTCGTGTTCGAAACGAGCGCGCTTTTTTATTGTTGCCCAGTGTTAAACAAATTGACGAGAGAAATCGGGCAAACAAGCGATTTTTTCTCTTGCTTGTGGGAGTTTCGTTTTAATACATATATATGATAATAGGTTTCGTTGACTTTCGAAAATATTCGAATAGGTTCGGCGTAACGAATATGCGTGCTATCACGGATTCATTGGCGAGAACCGTGGAATTGAGGGGCCAACCATGAGTAAGAGCTATGATCTATTTGTCATAGGGGGCGGAATTAACGGCTGCGGTATTGCACGTGATGCCTCTGGTCGCGGACTTTCAGTTTTTTTGGCGGAGAAAACTGACTTTGCAAGCGCGACCTCCTCGGCCTCGACCAAGCTGATCCACGGTGGATTGCGGTATCTGGAATACTATGAGTTCCGTTTGGTTCGTGAAGCGCTGAAGGAACGTGAAGTTCTGTTGAACATGGCGCCGCACATCATCTGGCCTCTGCGCTTTATTCTTCCGCACCACAAGGGTCTGCGTCCGGCATGGTTCCTGCGTCTTGGCCTGTTCATGTATGACCATCTGGGTGGTCGTAAGCTGTTGCCAGCTACGAAGACTGTGCCGCTTGATCGTGCTCCGTTCAATGATGGGCTGAAGTCTCTGTTCACGCGGGGTTTTGAATACTCCGACTGCTGGGTGGATGACGCGCGCATGGTGGTGCTGAACGCACGCGATGCTGCTGCTCGTGGAGCTGAGATCCGCCGTAATACGGAGGTTGTTCGCGCCTCCCGTACTGACAGCGGTTGGGAAGTTGAAATTCGTGACAGCGTGAGTGGCAAGAGCGAGCTGGTTCAGGCGAAGGCGCTGGTGAACGCGGCTGGTCCTTGGGTGTCCAACGTTCTGAAAGGTGCGATCGGGCTCAACAGTCAGGCGAATGTGCGTCTGGTGAAGGGCAGCCACATCATCGTGCCGAAGATGTTTGAACATGATCGCAGCTTCATCTTCCAGAATGCGGATGGTCGTATTGTCTTTGCGATCCCTTATGAGAATGACTTCACGCTGATCGGCACCACGGATGTTGATTATCAGGATGACCCTGCTGGTGTGTCCTGCTCTGACGATGAGATTGCCTATCTGTGCAGCGCTGTCAGCGAGTACTTCTCCAAGGAAGTGACGCCGGACATGGTTGTGCGCACGTACTCAGGTGTTCGCCCGCTTTATGACGATGGCGCAAGTGAAGCGCGCGCAGCGACACGCGACTACGTTCTGGAGATGGATGAAGGTGAAAACAAGGCTCCGCTGCTGAGCGTGTTTGGCGGCAAGATCACCACTTATCGCCGACTTGCGGAACATGCGCTTGAGAAACTGGCTGTTTATCTGCCGCAAGCTGCGAAGAAGAATGCATGGACGAAAGACAGCGTTCTGCCGGGTGGTGATTTTGAGCCGGGTGACTTTGGGGCCAAGGTTGCTGCGCTGAAATCAGCTTACCCGTTCCTTGAGCATGACCATGCTTATCGTCTGGTACGCTCCTACGGTTCTGACGCCATGAGAATTCTTGGGTATGCGAAGACCACTGCTGAACTTGGTGCGCATATTGGTGGCGACCTTTATGCCTGCGAAGTGAACTGGTTGGTTGAGCAGGAGTGGGCTGTGACTGCAGAAGACATTCTGTGGCGGCGCTCCAAGCTGGGTCTGCATCTGCCGAAAGAAGCTTCTGGCGTGCTGGAGCATTATCTGGCGAGCTACTTTGAAGCGAACCGCATGGCGGGTTAAGTTACAGGGCTCTGTTTTTCTTTTTGTGCGTATTCTTATCCGAAAACCGGAACCACTTTTCGGGAATACGCTTTGTCAGAAAGGCAGAGCCTGTTTTATGTCATGGCGCCTTGTATGGGATGGTATACACAACGGTTGGCCTTTATCTTGGTGTTTTGACCTTTGTATTTTGGCACGTGACATTCTAGGTTCATCATCAGATTGTTTCGGCGTCTCAGAAAAGATACTGGCGCCAAATTGGATTTTCGAAGAGGGAAAACCTCTTCCGGGGAGGAATATATGACAGGGTGGGTGCTCTCCATTGATCAGGGGACGACGTCAACGCGTGCGATCGTTTTTAATGACAGCTTCGAAAGTGTGGGGGTTGGGCAGCGTGAGTTTCCGCAGCACTTTCCGCATGAAGGTTGGGTAGAGCACGATCCTGAAGACCTTTGGAATACGACTGTTGAGACATGCCGCGAAGCGCTGTCTGAAGCAGGTCTTGCTGCTGAAAAGATCATCGGCGTGGGCATCACCAACCAGCGTGAGACGACGCTGATCTGGGATCGCAAAACCGGTGAGCCGGTTTATAACGCGATTGTCTGGCAGGACCGCCGCACATCTGCTTTCTGCAGCACGCTGAAAGCCGCTGGTCATGAAGAGATGTTCACCCGCAAGACTGGCCTGCTGCTTGATCCATACTTCTCCGGCACCAAAGTGGCCTGGATTTTGGACAATGTAGAAGGTGTGCGCGAGCGGGCGGAAGCTGGTGAGCTGGCGTTTGGTACCGTTGATACCTGGCTGATCTGGCGTTTAACCGGCGGGAAGTCTCATGTGACTGACGCGACCAACGCGTCCCGTACGCTTCTTTATAATATTGGTGAGAACCGCTGGGATGAAGAGCTGCTGGCTCTGCTGAACATTCCGATGAGCCTTCTGCCAGAAGTGAAAGATTGTGCTGATGAATTCGGTACGATCACTGCCGATCTGCTGGGCGCTGAGCTGCCGATTTACGGTGTGGCGGGTGACCAGCAGGCCGCGACTGTTGGGCAGGCGTGCTTTAAGCAGGGCATGGTGAAGTCAACTTATGGCACCGGCTGCTTTGCATTGCTGAACACTGGCGAAGAGCTGGTTTATTCCAAGAACCGACTGCTCTCCACGATTGCCTATCGTCTGAATGGCAAGACCACCTATGCGCTGGAAGGCTCCATCTTTATAGCGGGTGCTGCCGTGCAGTGGCTGCGCGATGGGCTGAAGATCATCGACAATGCAGCGCAGACACAGCTGATGGCTGAAAATGCCGATCCGGAAAGCCATGTTTATCTGGTTCCGGCGTTTGTTGGTCTGGGTGCTCCTTATTGGGATCCTGAAGCACGGGCGGCGATTTTCGGTATGACCCGTTCCACCGGTCAGGATGAAATTGCGCGAGCAGCACTGGAAAGCGTCGGTTACCAGACTGTTGATCTGATCAACTCCAAGTCTTCCGACATGGGCTCTCCGCTGAATGGTGACACCGTGCTGCGCGTTGATGGCGGTATGGTTGCTTCTGACTGGACCATGCAGTTCCTTGCGGACATTCTTGGCCGTCCGGTGGATCGTCCTGTTGTTCAGGAAACCACTGCACTTGGCGTTGCATGGCTTGCGGGCATGAAGGCTGGTGTGTGGCCAACCATGGAAGAGTTCTCCGAGCGGTGGAATCTGGATCGCCGCTTTGAGCCGAACATGGAAGCGGCAGAGCGTGAGAAGCGACTCTCCGGTTGGCACGATGCGGTCTCCCGCACACGATCTCAGGCGTCCTAAGTCTGTGTGAAATTGGCTGCGGAAGGTGCCGGATTGCCGGTTACACACTTTCCGCAGCGTCATTAACTCACTGAATTTATTGCTTTTCCACTGTGGTTCTGGATTAATTTGCTTTCAGATATATCACAGTATTGACCTTTGCGGGTTTGGGGGTCATATTGCCTGTAATATATCACAGGTGAGGATGATCAAAATGTGGACTGGTGTTTACCCGGCTGTCACAACTAAATTTACAGAGAACGATGAGCTTGATTTTGTAGAGATGGAGCGTTGCTTCCAGCTGCAGATGGATGCAGGCTGCGATGGTATTATCGTATGCGGTTCTCTTGGTGAAGCGATGGCGCTGGAGCCAGAAGAGAAAATTGAAATTCTCAAGATTGCTAAGAAGGTATGCGGTTCCAAGCACGTCATTATGACTGTGTGCGAAAGCTCCACCCGCCGCGCGGAAAAAGCATCAGCAGATGCAGCCGCGGCTGGTGCGAATGGCCTGATGGTTTTGCCGGGCGTTCCATACCGCTCTGCACCGCATGAGACTGTGGCTCACATTAAAGCTGTTGCCAAAGCTGGTGGCATTCCGGTGATGGTGTACAACAACCCGGTTGCTTACGGTGTTGATGTCACTTTGGACATGTTTGCTGAGCTGGCAGATGAGCCGCTTATCGTTGCGATGAAAGAATCCACCGACGACATTCGCCGCGCGACTGAAGTGATCAACCGTTTTGGCGACCGCTTCAAGGTGCTGACTGGCGTGGACAACCTTGCGCTTGAGAGCCTGATGATGGGCGTTGATGGCTGGGTTGCTGGTCTTGTTGTGGCGTTCCCGCGTGAAACTGTTGCGATCTACCAGTTGACGAAGGCTGGCCGCTATCAGGAAGCGCTTGAGATTTACCGCTGGTTCCGTCCGCTTCTTGATCTGGATGTGTCCACCAATCTAGTCCAAAATATCAAGTTGGCAGAGATGGTTGCTATCGGTTCTAATGACCGTGTCCGTGCGCCGCGTCTGGCATTGTCCGGTGCTGAGCGTGCACGCGTCATCAAGGTGGTGGAAGATGCTATTGCATGCCGCCCGGAACTGCCGGAGCTTAAAGAGCTATGCGACACATCCATGTAATCGGAGCCGGGGTTGTTGGATTGGCAACAGCCCTGCGCCTTCAGCAAGAAGGCCATAAGGTTGCTCTGATTGACCGCAATGGTCCGGGTGAAATGGCCAGCCGTGGGAACGCGGCTGGCATTGCATGGACGGATGTTGCACCTTTGGCTTCTAAAGGAATCTGGCGGAAGATACCCGGTTGGTTGCTTGATCCGCTGGGACCGCTGGCTGTGCGCCCGGCATATGCGCTTAAAATTCTGCCATGGATGCTGCGGTTCTCGCGGGCATCTTTTCCTGACAAACTGAAACACAGCGTTCTTGGCAAAGCGGCCATCAACAAAGCGTCTCTTCCGGCGTGGGAGCGGCTGTGGCAGGCGTCCGGCACGCGGCATCACGTGTTCCTGAAGGGATGCCTTGAGGTTTATACCGAGCAGAGCCAGATTGAGGGCGTCCGCAGTGAGTGGCAGGAGCAACGGGAACACGGCATTGAAGTGCAGGAACTCAATGGAGATGAGGTCCGGGAACTTGAGCCTGATTTTTCTGAGCATGTTGTTGGCGGTGCGCTCGTTCCGGGGTGGATGACTGTTGATGATCCGCATGCTCTTTGCCTGAGCCTTGCGGAAGCGTTTGAGCGCAACGGTGGCAAGATCCTGAAGAACTCAGTCTCTCATATTCAGCCGCAAGGGGATCATATTGTTCTGCATGTGGAGGGTGAGGAGCAGATCCTCAGCGATCATGTGGTGATTGCCTGTGGTGCATGGTCCAAGACGCTGGCGGCCCAGTTGGGGGACAAGGTGCCGCTTGAGACGGAGCGAGGCTATAACACCACCTTCTCGGATCCCAATGTATCTTTGAAGCATGCGGTGATGGTACCGGGGCTTGGCTTTGCGGTGACGCAGCTTTCTCACGGTTTGCGCGTTGGTGGTGCGGTTGAGTTTGGCGGCCTTGAGCTGGATGCCAACTGGAAGCGTGCGGATGCGATGGCTGAAAAGGCGTCTCGTCTTCTACCGGGATTGAACCGTGACAACGGCATTCGCTGGATGGGGCATCGGCCTTCCATGCCGGATACTCTGCCGGTTATCGGACATTCGAAACACAGCGAACGCGTGACATATGCGTTTGGACATGGTCATCATGGCCTTACACAAGCAGCAATTACAGCTGAACTGGTCAGTGACCTGATTTGCGGTGAAACACCAAAAATAGATTGCACACTTTACAGTGCTCAACGATTTTAAACTGGTCCTTCCGGGGAGATTAGAGGGCTCCATCGGTTGACCGTTGGCATCTTGCTGAGATGCCATGGAATGAGGGGAGGGGATCTTGGTCTCCAAGAGTTTTTTCTGTGTTGATGGGCATACCTGCGGTAACCCTGTGCGACTGGTTGCGGGTGGTGCACCGGCTTTGCGCGGCAATGATATGCTGGAGCGGCGGGCGGATTTTCTCAAACGCTATGACTGGATCCGTACCGGCCTGATGTTTGAGCCACGTGGGCATGACATGATGTCCGGCTCCATGCTTTTTCCTCCGACACGGCCTGACTGTGATGTTGCGGTGCTGTTTATTGAGACATCCGGTTGCTTGCCCATGTGCGGGCACGGCACCATCGGCACCATCACCATGGCTTTGGAAGAAGGGCTGATTGAGCCTCGTGAACCGGGAAAGGTGTATCTGGATACGCCAGCCGGATTGGTGGTTGCCGAGTATTTTGAGAAGGACGGATACGTCGAGAGTGTTCGCCTGATCAACGTGCCAAGTTATCTGGCAGAGACGGGGATGACCGTTGATCTGCCGGGTGTGGGGGAGATCAGCGTGGATGTGGCTTATGGCGGAAACTTCTACGCCATTGTTGAAAGCCAAGAGAACTTCCCGGGTCTTGAGAATGTGAGCGTCTCACAGCTGCTGGACTGGAGCCCGCGTTTGCGTGCTGCGTTGAATGAGAAGTACTCAGTGACCCATGCTGAGGATAAGCGTATTAACGGTATCAGTCATATTCAGTGGACTGGCAAGCCGACCTCCGATGCTGCTGATCGGCGCAATGCGGTGTTTTATGGCGACAAAGCTTTGGACCGCAGCCCGTGTGGCACTGGCACCTCTGCCCGACTTGCACACCTCTACGCCAAGGGTGAGCTGAAGGTTGGCGATACCATGCGCCATGAATCTATCATCGGCTCTGTGTTCGTTGGCGGTGTGAAGGAAGCGGCAAACGTGGGCGGGCATGACGGCATCATCCCAACCATCGAAGGCTGGGCCCGCAAGACAGGTTACAACACCCTCTTCCTCGACGACCGCGACCCCTACATGACCGGCTTCCAACTGGCGGCCGAAGGTGTGAAGCACTTTCCGGATAAAGGCAGTTACGAAGGATAGCGTAGTAGAGCAGGCCACTTGAAAAGCATTTGTTTTTCAAGTGGCTGGAAGTGCGGCTTGGCTAGACGTGCCACTCGGCGAGGCCGATGCGTTCTGAGCTGTCCACTCGCAATGTGATCGGCTGGCTGTCTTTGTCATGCATTAAGACAGTATCTGCGCCCACACATTCAGTGAGCATGATGACGATGTTGCCTCGCGACAGGCTGTCCGTGTGGATCGTGTCCCCTGGAAGCATTATGGCTTTGCCCTCCGGGACTTTGATGTTTGCCATGGCGAATTGGTTTTCTGCGACCTGCTTGCCGACAGTAATGATGATCTCGTCCTGATCTGAAGACGGCATAAAGATATGAGGGAACTCATGTCTTTCCACGAAGAAGCCATTGGCCTCCTGCAAGGAGTATTGATGGTTTGCGGGCGTGATTTTGTATTCGACGACATTCAGATCACATTTGTCGAACTTGACCGGGACGGTCTCGCCTTCACCGAAAACTTTTATGCCGAATGCGCGGGTCACATCCTCAAAGGCTGGCGACAGTTCTGTCACCATCGGAATTTCGAGCAGAACCTCCGAACAGGAAAGACAGCCTGATGCACCGAATACATTGCCGGGGGCTACAATGTTAATTGTATGGGCATCATGCCAGGTTCCGTCGATGACAGAAAAGGCACTCTGAGGGATGCTGGACAATGGCACATCGGATTTTGCTACACTGCGATGGGTTCCCTCAGTGGTTTGGGAGGGGGAGGCCGGAGAGATATGGGGCGCGCTGCGTGTGATAACCACATCGCTGCCGGGCGGTACAATGTTGTGAAGCGCATTCGTTGTGACAGCTACTTCGTTGTTGACCACACGGTGTATAGAGACCGCCTTTAATGCGTTTTCTGATTTTTGATTTGCAAGGTCAGCGTTGAACTTGACGTTGATGCCAAGGTTGTTGAGATGCCTTTCGCTATAAGAAGGAAGCTTGGCATCTGCCTTTGCAGCTGCTGGCGTTGTTGTGGTCGGATGAATGCTTTCCGGCACCTGAGGTGTCGATGTTGCAGATGTTACTGGCATTTAGGTTCCCTCCTGAAAAATGCACAATAAATCAGCTCAGTAGCGGGTAAGGTGCTGCTGAGTAATCTGGCTTGATTGAGAGCTGGACTGGCTGCGCAGTGCTCTATGAGGCAGGCAGCGATTGGATCAACTTCGGTTGGCCGTCCAAAGTTGATCCATAATCAGGTTAGGCTGAGAGAGCCTGCAGCTGGGCTTCGAAATCTGCGCGTTCTTCCGGAGTGAAGCCACGCAGGTGGTTGCCGTCGGTGCGCTGGGCGATCACCTGGGCGACGAAGTCGTTGGCTTTGTCTGCCGGGATGTCCGGGTAGTTCTGTGCAACGTAGAGCGCGATGGTCTGCTGGTCTTCGTTGAAGTTGATACCGCCCGGTGTGGTGATCTGCTGTGGTTTGAAACTCTCGGTCTGTGCTGCAATGTTCAGCTGAGCACCGCCGATCAGACGAGGATCTGCCACGGTTGCTGGCTGTGTGCGGCTCAGGCCTTGTGCCAGCAGTTCAGAAACGCGGACGGGTTTTGTACCAGCGGTCAGATCGTTTGCTGCCTTGGTGCGCAGGTCGAAGGTGTGCAGCAGCTCGTTGACGTCGCTTAAGGACTGGTTGGCGTCGTTGGCTTTGAGTGCGGACAGCAAGGCAGCCTTCTGGCCGTCATAGTCGCCCGGTTGTTGCAGGCCGGAGTTTGGCTTCAGCAGTTGCTCGAAAGGTTTGTTGTCCAGCAGGGCTGGGAAGTGCTGTGTTGCTAGTTCGCGGAACTGAGGGGTGCTTTCCAGAGTGTTGCTCAGCTGCTCGGTGAAGTCGGCATCGAGGTAGTTGTGCTGCACGCCGCGGCTGGACTGCATGGCGGCTGCGCCCACCACTTCCAGACCTTCTGTTTTGGTGGTGCCAGCGACTTCCAGACCAACCACATGCTGCCACGCGCCCCCGGAGGACAGGTCACTGAAGCGCTGGTTGACGTCGTAGACAGGCTGCAGCTGGGAGGCCAGTTCTTTTTCCAGAATAGGTACTTGCTTGGCTGCGCCATCGACCACTTCTGCTCTGCTGGTGCCACCGCCGCGCTGGCCGACGGCGTAGACGAGGAAGTCGGCCTCGAAGTTACCGCCATCGGTGCTGATGGTCAGTGGGCGGTTTTCACCTGCGGAGACGCTGTTGATGTTCTGATAGCGGAACACGGTGCCACCATCTGAGCGGTCCTTGCCAGCTTCCGGTGCCGTGAAGGTGGAGTCGATGCCAACGGAACGCACATCCCATGTGAGTGCGACGCCTGGTTTCTGGCTTGGCTTCATCATCCAGAAGATGTTTTCTTTATCAACGCCGCGGGTTGCCAGCTCCATGATGGCATCTGTGCCCGCGTTCGGGCCCATAACGGCGACGACTTTTCCGGTCAGATCACGGGTGCCAGCCTCAAAGCGCTGGAACTGGTCCAGATCCAGACAGTTGGCCGCATTCGGGTGGCCTGACTTTCTGAAATCAGAGACTTCCTGCGGCACGTGGTGATACTCGTAGTCTGAGCGCTCAATGCCGGCACCTGTTGCGAGGACGACCTTTTTGGCGAGAAGAGGCTCGCTGTTTGCGTCGGTCTTGACTTTGTAAAGGCCGGTTTCGCTGTCGCGGCTGATCTGGCGCACTTCTGCATCAAGGATGTTGCCGCCGGAAACCTGATTGATACGCTGGGCGTTGAGCTCGGACCATGCTTTACGATCTACCGGATCAAGACAGGAGGAAGCGATCGGATCGTCGCCTGGGTTCACCAGCTGCTGCGCCTGGTTGATGCACTGGGTGTAGTGGCCTTTTTCATAACCGCGCGCACCTGCCCATGGATCATCTTTGCCCACGACCAGCACGTTTTGCTGGTTGGCGCTGTCGGCCACGATGGAGCAATCACAGCGCTTGAGGCTGGTGAGGTAAGCGGCAGCAGAGGTTCCGCGGCCCACGCAGATGAGGTCATACAGAGCCTTGTCTGCACCGGAGTTGCCCTGCGTGGTCGCGAGCTGGTCTTTCACCGCGCTCTGGGTTTCAGCTGTCTTTTGCTGGTGTGCCTGCAGGGTTGGGTTGGTGGTGGAGGATGCCTGGGTACCTGTCGTCTCTGCCTGAGAAGGAATGCTGGCTGGCGTGATGACTGGTGCTGTGGATGTGGTGTCTGTGATGGTCATGGGGAGCTCTCTGTGTATGTGGGGATCAGACTTTCAGGGAGTTTTCAGGCAGTTCTGTCGGCAGGTCCTGCATGGTGATCTGGCCGGAGTTCAGAAGCTCACTCCAGCCTTGTGCGCGCTGGGCGAACTCGGTGAGGGCTGTGAAGAGATCACGGCGGTCCAGTCCATTGACCGGGATGTCCCAGAGCAGGGTGAGGGTCTTGTCTGTGTCTGCCAGCATGGCAAAGCGCAGGCTGCCGGTGCCTGCCCATGACTGATTGACCTTGAGAAGATATGCCAGCAGCTCGGCTGGATCAGCTTCTGGAAGAGGCGCGAGTTCTGCGCTGATGGCGAGGGCATGCCGGTCTTCTTCAAGGGTGGCGATCACATCCAGACCCGTTGTGAACTGGAAGAGCCAGCTGTCTCGGTTTGGATCTGCAAAGGTAGACGCGTCCACGAGCAGATCGCTGACTTCCGTGATGAGCTTTGAGACTTCGTTGTGACTGACCATTGTTTCCGCCCTGTGTTTTCCTGAGGGTGTTCGCTCAGGAGCATTGATTGCCGCCGTCCACGGCGTTGTTCCTGCGAAAACAATAGGGGGAGGTGAGCTACGCAATTGTGCTGATCAGCATAGCTCACGGATGTTTGAACCAATGTATGTTGGTTCTCTGATTTTCAGGGCTCTGCCTGAGGACTCAGAGCAAGGCGTTTGTGAGTGCCTGTTGAACTGCGCTGATGGTTTCCTGCACGGACTTTGGGGGTAGGTTGTCGTAGGTGTGTACTGCGTAGATTGGGGTTGGTGCGGGATCTGCCAGTCCTGCAAGTGGCGTCAGGCTGCCGGACTTGAGATCCTGCGCGATGCCGATATCCGGCAGCAGTGCGATGCCGAGGCCATTACGGGCAAAAGCTGCGATGGCCTCAATGGTGTTGGCTTTAACTGTAGAGCGGAAGCTGAGGTCAACAGGCGTACCATTCTGTTCCGTCGGCAATTGATGTTTGACCACCGCTGGCTCTCTTGTATGGGCGATGTAGGGCAGAGACTGCACCCATTCCCAATAGGCTAGGGTGTCTGCTTCGGGTGCTTTCGCTAGCAGATCTGGTGAAGCGCACAGGATATCGTGCAGTGTGCCAATGCGGCGGGCCTGAAGAGTGCTGTCCGGTAACTGGCCTACACTGATAGCCACATCGATGCCTTCCGAGTTCAGATTCAACCGTTTGTCTTCCGCAATCACAGAAGGCTGTAGTGCTGGGAATTTTTGCGTCATCCTGGCAAGTGCGGGCGCGACAATGGGTGCGATGAGCGCGTGTGGGGCTGTGATGGTGAGTGGGCCAGATGGTGTAGCCCCGAAGCTTTCCATCTCCGTTTCTGCCTGTTGGGAGAGAGCCAGAATTTCCTTACAGCGCTGATAGTATCGCTCTCCCGCTGGTGTCAGTGACAGATGGCGTGTGGTGCGGATGGCAAGTTTCACATCAAGCTGCTCTTCCAGTCGCTTCAGGTTTTGGCTGACTGCCGACTTGGCGATGTTCAGCTCCTCCGATGCCCGGGTGATAGAACCGGTTTCGACAACGGTGACGAATGAAAGCGGAAGGGCCGAGAGCATTACTGTTCTCCAAATGTGAATAGTGATTTACAGAATAGTCTGTTTTTCAAACAATGAAAATGAACCAAAAGAAGCTCATCAACATCGCATCTACATGGAGACCACGTGATGACCTTCCTTAAATCTATCGCTCTTGCTGCAACCGTCGCAGTTGGATTGAGCGGACAGGCTCTGGCTGATGAAGCTGGTAAACTGGCAGAAGGGGAATACAAGCTCAGCACTGCTGTCGCCACTGCAAGCCGTGCCTGGCGTGATGCGTTCAATGCTGGTGACGCCAAAGCTGCTGCTGCTCTTTATGAAGAAGATGCCGTGATGGTGGTGAAGCCATTTGGCACCTTTAAAGGCCGCGCACAGATTGAAGCGTTCTGGACCGATATTATCTCCAAAGGTTTTGATGATGTGGTTTACAGCGATACCGTCACCACTGTTCTGGACCAGAGTTCTGCGCGTGTTGCAGCAAACTGGAAGATGAACAACGCCCATGGCATCATCACCAATGAGCATTGGGTTCTGCAGCCGGATGGCCGTGCGCTTCTGCGTGAGGACCACTTCGAAATCGCGCAATAAGAGACTGAAGCCCAACACCCTGAAACAAGGACACTTCCCATGGCAAAGCTTGATACTCTTCGTTTGCGTGTTCGTGATGCGGCGGCGCTGAAGCGGTTTTACTGCGATGTTCTGGGCATGTCTGATCAGGGTGAGGGGCGCATTGGCTATACGCCGGAGCAAGTTGCGCTCCGGTTTGAGGAGGTGGGCGGGGCATACCGTCCTCAGCCCACCGATCTTTACTGGAAGATTGCAATCTCAGTGCCCAACATCGAGCTGGCTTGCGCGCAGTTGCGGGCACAAGGTGTGCCGGTGACAGAGCCACAGCAGTTTCGGGATGTAGGGTATCTTACCAAGTTTGTGGACCCGGAAGGGTTCACCATCGAGCTCATTGATCATCACTTCCAAGGCGAGCGTCCTGAGGAAGAGCATGATCAGACCTTGCTGGGCGGCGGCCCACACATCTCACTGGTGACCTTGCGCTGTGCGGATATCTCCGCAGTTGAACCAGACCTTCTCAACGGAGGCATGGCACCGCTGTCCGTCCAGCCCGTCGAGCCTTATGGCTTTACGCTCTACTTCTACGCTTTAACTTCTGAGCAACCTCTCAACGCTGACCTCACCGCTGTTGAGAACCGCTGCTGGACCTATCAGCGCCCCTACACAGTGCTAGAAATCCAGCATGTTCCAGCGATGCAGGAAGAGACACAACCAGACGCAGATGCCTCCGGTTACGAAGGTCTGACGGTTTCTGGCGCTTCCTTGGCTCTAAACCGTCTGCGGATCAGCTCTCAGTAGTTAGCTGACCTTCAACCAGCGGAATGCGCGGTTTAGATAGGCAGCACCATCTGAAGTTACCGGATTGCCGTGGGCGATCACCACAGCTTTTGAAGGCCAGTTGAGCACTTTTCTAAGTGCTTCCCGAGCAGTTGCCTTATCCCGAAAGGCAACGCGGAATTTGCGGGGGACGCTTGGGGTGGGTTCTGTCATCAGGTCCAACCGTGCAATGAGGGCGCGCCAGCCTTTGAACCATCCTTTTGGAAACTGCTGCAAAAGGTCTGTGAACAGAGTGGTTCCACTGGCTTTGTGAAAGAACACTACCTCAGTGGTGATGGAGTTGCCGCCAACCACGCACTGCTCAATCTCATTCTGCCAACCTGCCGGGGCTTCATCGCTTAAGGTTGAAGCAAAAGAGAGGTCTGGCCGCTTTTCTGCCAGGCCGGGAGCTGCATGGAGTTTGGCTTCTGGATAGGCCAGCGCCCATTCCGTGAGGAAACTGTCGTGCAAGTGGTTGGGGGCGATGATGTGGCAAACAGGGCCAAGGGCATCAATCTCGCCTTTCAGACCTACCGTCAAAGCGATGGGAGACCAGATGAAGAGCCCACCATCTTGCAAGCGGATGACCGCCATGCGGGTTGAATACTGAAAGCCGAGAGCAGCTGTGATGACCGGTCCATTTGCCAGCCATAATTCCGGAACGAATGAGAGCAGTGATGACATGACATTCCCCAATGTGGATGTCTGGCGTGTGGAGCAAGACGCCGTATGGTCACTACACTAGAGTACCTAGGTGATGTGTGAAACATTCAATTTCCGCCAAATTTTCGGCTGTTTCGGTCAGGCTGGCAGCTTACGAAGCGCGTTTCTGGCTCTTTAGCAAAATTGAATAAAGTATAGGTGTAATGCCCTATAATATATCCACAGTCATAAATACGCGGTTTGGCAGCAAAACGTTTACTTATATCTCACGATAAACTAAGCGAGGCTTTGTAAGGCTTCCTGTCTTATTAGGAATTGTCGCGTATGCCTCTTATACATCGCATGACAATTGCCAGTAGACCACACTGATTTACTTCTTGAAGGACGCTAAGACTATGTCTTGGGAAATGCTCTTCACCTTCTTCGTACTTTTTGCTGCTGTCATTTTGTTTGTCACCGACAAGCTGAGGCTGGATCTTGTTGCGATCATGGTCATGCTGGCCCTTGGGCTTTCTGGCATTCTAACACCTTCTGAGATGCTCTCAGGATTTGGGTCGACGGTGGTCATTCTGATTGCCGGGCTGTTCATTGTGGGTGAAGCGCTGGCGCAGACGGGTATCTCTTACGCGGTTGGCGACAAGATTGTGCAGGTTGCTGGCGATCAGGAATGGAAGCTGATCGTGCTGCTGATGCTGACGGTTGCGGCGCTTGCTTCTGTCATGAGCGTGACCGGGGCAGGGGCGATCTTTATTCCCGTGGCGATCCGGCTTGCGAGCCGCTCTAACCTTTCTCCCTCCCGATTGCTGATGCCGCTGGCTTATGGCGCGTTGATTGGCGGGATGCTGACCCTGATTGGTACACCGCCCAACCTGATTGCCAATGCACAGCTGCAAAATGCCGGGATGGAGCCGTTCAACTTCTTCATCTTCACGCCGATCGGGCTGGTGATCCTGATTGTGGCGGTGATCTATATGCTGGTGTATGGGCGGTTGTTTTTGCGCGGTCAGCAGCGGCCTCAGAGCGCGACGGAGCAGGGGCGGCGGACGCTGCAGGGATTTCTGGAAGCCTATGATATTGAAGACAAGATCGTTCGCCTGCGGGTGAGCGAGGAGTCTGAGCTTGTTGGCCAGACTGTTGTGAGCGCGAAGCTGCGCCGCCGGATTGGGCTGACGCTGTTCGGGCTGGAATATACCTCCTCCACGACCAAGCGACTGAAGGTGACCTCCACGCAGACAAACCGGGCCTTCAAGGCAGGGGACATTGTGTTTGGCGTGATGCAGGAGCCGATCAGCGCGGATGTGTTTGCCTGCATCGGGCTGGAGCTGTTGCCGATGGGTGAGGAAGGGCATCACCTTTCCGCCCGCGAGCTGGGCATGGCAGATCTGATTGTTGCGCCGGATTCCAAGCTGATTGGCCGCAAGATCAGCGGTGCGGGGTTCCGGACCAATCATAGCCTGAGTGTTGTTGGGCTTATCCGCAAAGGAGAGGCGCTGCATGGGAACTTCGGGAACATTGAGCTGAAGTTTGGAGACCAGTTGCTTGTGGTAGGTGACTGGGAAAACATCGGCAAGCTGCAAACTGCGCGTGAGAACTTTTTGCTTCTGGCGTTTCCTGAAGAGATCAAGAACTACCTGCCACGTCGCCGGTTGGCGCCGGTTGCGCTGGGCATTTTGATGCTGATGCTTGCGCTCATCATCTTCCGCGTGGTGCCGAGTGTGACGGCGGTGGTGCTGGCGGCGACTGCTATGGTGTGTGCGGGCTGTGTGTCCGTCAATCGGGCGTATTCTTCCATAAACTGGCCCAGTCTGGTGCTGATTGCGGGGATGATCCCCATGGCGACGGCGCTGGAGAAGACGGGCGGGTTGCTGCTGATCGTGGATCAGATCATCGCGCTTTATGGAGACAGCTCGCCTTACATCATGCTGATGTCGCTGTTTTTGCTGACCTCTGTTTTCAGCCAGTTTACGTCGAACACGGCGACGGCGGTGCTGATTGCGCCGGTTGCGTTTGAGGTGGCCTCGATCATGGGTGTGCAGCCGGAGCCGTTTTTGATGAGCGTGGCGATTGCGGCGTCCACTGCGTTCTGTACGCCGGTGGCCTCGCCGATCAACACGCTGGTCATGGGGCCGGGGAACTATCGCTTCAAAGATTACGTGGTGATTGGGGTGCCGTTGCAGATCATGGCGCTGGCGATTGCGACTTTGCTTATTCCGGTGTTCCTGCCGTTTTACTGATTAGCTCAGGTTCAGGATCCAGTCTTCGTATTGACGGCCTTGCTGGCTCTGTGCGCGTGCGGCGGTGGCGATGTCGTCCAGGCGGGCGCGGACGTCACGGGGGGAGAAGCCGAAGTTGTGTTTGAACATGCGGCTGAAGCTGCTCTCATTGGTAAAGCCGAAATCCAACGCCACCTGATAGGTTGCTCTGTGCGTGTTGCGCGGGTCCATTAGGGCGCGCAGCACGGCCTTCATGCGTCTGTCGCGGATGTATTTGCTGACACCGCCATAAGGCAGAAACAGCTCATACAGTTTGCTGCGCGAGACGTTGACGGCGCCGGTGAGAAGGTCTGGTGAGAGGTTCGGGTTGGTGAGGTTTGCTTCAATGATGCGGCGGGCTCTGGTCATTAGGGCCAGATTGACGCCATCGCGGCCAGCCTCGCTATCATGGGGGACGCCGTTCAGGCAGGCAGCGATCAGGCCCATGGTTGCGGGCACCACTTGCTGAGCTTGCTGCATATCCAGTTTGTTGCTCTGTGCGCTGATTGACGAGATGTGTTCGCGCAGGATCTGGTTCAGCGGATGGGCTGCGGGCAGGGTTTTCAGATTGCAGTCGTCCGGGCCTTGCAGCAGAGGGGCGAGCTGTTCGCGGGCAATGAGGATGGAGCGGTTGCTGTAGCTGCGTGAGAAGGAGCCGCCTTCCTGCGAGAAATCCAGAAAGATGGTGTCGCCCTTGCCCAGTGTGACGCTTCTGTCACCTGCATAGAACTCGGCCTCGCCTTCATCATGAACCATCAGCAGGTAGTGATCCACGCCGTCTTTGGCCATGGCAGCGTTGGTGCGGTTGGCGATGTGGGCCTGTGCGGTGACTTGCGAGAGCATGATGGAGCCGAACAGGACGGATTTGACTTCGCCAAAGAAGTCGAGCTGATCATCGCCGCTGTGGAGCTCTGCCTCACACAGGCAAGCCAGACTTTCCCGCCAGACAGCGAACCTGTCTTTTTGTCTGATGGACTCCAGAGAAAATGAGTTCCTCGGAAGACGAGAAATAGTTTCTCCCTGAATGACCTCGCTCACCGGCCCCGCTCCTGTCCCCTGAATGCCTCTACCCTACATCTTATGTGATATATTTAACAGTAATACAACTGAGGGATGAGCTGACGTCGCGGTTGTATTTCTCAGTGTTGGATCTGATGTGCTGGGGCTTCACAGCAGTTGTTGGTGGTTGGGTTTTACCACTTGCAATCGGTGTTGTGCGGGGAGCAGGTTTGCTATCTGCACGCTCGATATTTTGGAATAGTGCGATGGGTTGGGGAACTCTAGAGTTGTAATGTCAACTCAAACGCATATGAGCAACGCGGTGGTGGGATGTTTTATCTTGGATTTAAAGGCAGGCTGGGCAGAGCGAAGTTCTGGTTGTTTAACCTGTTCTGGATTGGTCTGTTTATGTGTGGTCTGGTGTTTATGATTGAAGTGTTCCCGATCGCTTCTCACTCTGTCCCAAGGACCTTGGCAGTTCTCATGTCCATTGCCCTCTATTACATCCAGTTGTCACTTATGATCAGGCGCTTGCATGATATGGGAAAATCTGGCTGGTGGTTTGTTCTCTATTGCCTTGTTCCGTCCATATATTTCGCCTTCCTGCCAATGATCCCGGAATATGGTGCCTCAATTGTTGTCACTCTTGTGTTTGCATTCGTGGCATTCGGCGGACTAGTGAACGCTGGTTTTGCGCCGGGGACCAAGGGGCCGAACAAGTATGATGTGGAAACGGCCCCGGTCGCTGCGTGAGTTGGGATGTTTTGTCAGAGTGTGAGGATCTTCTTTAAGGGAAGTGATGCGCTGTATGGTACTGGTATCCGGCCAGGTGAGGACATCATCAGATCGAACACTTCATCCAGATCCTGAGCTTTGGAAAGGTCTTCCTGCGGCGGGGTCACAATCTGGATGATCAGGCGATCCTCTTTGTTAGGATCTTCGATGGTTACATTGCGCCAAGCGTAAGCGGTCGATTTCTCGACAACAAAAACGTAATATGAATCCCAATTGGCATCCAGTGTGACGAGTGCGAGACCGGCTTTGTCAAATATGGGCGCATAGTGGGCGAGGTTAACTGGAAAGGCGGTATGTTCTGAAGCGAACTCCATCTCATGCTGCATCAGCAAGTCCATGTCAGGTCTTTTAGATATACCATGTGCCTTCAGCATATCGTCAAACTCCGGGCCGATATCTTCGCTGTTATCCTTCCAATCAAAGTAGGCATGCTCTGGGTGCGTGTAGGCGAAAAACTCGATGAGATACCAAGCCAGAGTGACGCTCTTATTATCTAGTTCGATGTCAAACTCGTCACCAGCCGCTTTGAAAATTGTGTCTGATTTTTCTTCGGTAACACCTGCCTCAATCGCTCTTGCTACCTGAATTGCTCTTGTATCATTGTTGGTTAGCATGCGCACCAGACGCACCCGTTCTGCATCAAACATGCCCTGCCTGATTGAATAAAAGGCTGCAAATGCGATGGCCAGTACCAGCAGTGTTATGAAAATGATTTTCATGTCTTCAAATATCCCATCCAAGCAATCCTGAGCTTTGAAATTTACAGCTCATGATTGTTTTGATCTTGTAATTGCAATTTATGGGAGGGTAATTCTGTTGTGTTGCCTGTAACTTGCGAGGGAAGGAGCCTGAAGTTTTCAGGATAGGGCTCTCTTGGCTGTCATCAGGGTTCAGGTGTACAATGACAGCTTAACGGATGTCTGCTGTGTTTAGGATGCCTATGTCTCTCTGTCTGTTGTCGGTTTGGATTGGAGGCAACCTGCTTTGATGCTTGGATGAAGTACTTTGGCTCATTGAGGCCTGAAGTTAATCGTAACCTAATTACGCTCTCTATCAAGACGGCCTACTTACTATAAGAGTGCGCCGGATCTACTTGTTAAGCTTTGACCTCAAAGTTCAATGTCAAATCGTAATCGATCTTCTCGTCTGCGCTCCAATCCAAGAACTCCCAACTCGGAATAAGCTTGTATTGGCCACATAAACTCCAAAAGTGATCAAATGCTGACTTGTCTGAAAAATCACTTTGCTCATTTTCCACAAACGGCAGGATCACAACAAATATGAACCGTGCAATAAAAAACTCGGCAAACATATAGGGCAGCTCAGCGTTATCATTTTTTCTTCGATAGATGTTCATTACGGGTTGATCACAGACTTTGTTTCCAAGAGCGATTGATACTTTTGGCAAATTCGGGGGAGGATTGCTTGCTTCAGAATAACGTATCCACGCAGCTAGTTTAGTCATCTTGGATAGCTCGCTTGGCTCTACAACACCGACGACCGCTTTTGCGAAGGCTCTGTAGATATTGGTGTAGTTGATCTGACGCTCATAAATTAGATGGATATTTGAGACTTTTAACGGAGAGACAGCAGTTCCGTTGTTATCTGTAATAACTACACCAAATCTACTGTTGCTAATTTCATAGCCGTTCTTAGATTTCAGCTTTGGAATACTTTTCTTTCCAGCTGCCCCCCTCAGAACTCGCCAAATTTTTAAGTAATCAAATAAGTCTTGTTCTATGCTATTTGAAAAGAAATGGTTGCAGTCATCACATTCTTCATTCGAGAATATTGTTTTGTTACCTATCGATTCAGGAATTGCATGTGCTCTGCTCTTAAAGTTTGCGCCGTCAGATTTGCTTCTTTGGCAGTATCTACAAACTCTTTGTTTTTTGTCTTGCTCTCCAAAAAACTTTAGTTTCTCGGGGTTGAAATGGCTGACATCATAGAACTCTAAGATGCTGGCTATCTGAGCAGTTTTCTTTTTCAATGCTGGAGCACTTCTATCAGCGTGAACACTGCTGAGACCGACATCCATTAATTTTAGTTTTTGATGTAATGTAGCTGTCTCTATAGTTGGTAACTTGTCTATATGAAGTATGCAGATATGATGCTCGACCTGCACTGACTTAAACGCAGTTAGTATTTTCCAAATCTCTTTATTATTGTCTATGAATGGCTTGAGATTGCTTTCTAAGGCATTGATACCAATTGGGGTGAGTTTAAAGACATCTATATGTTGAGAACAGAAGTTAGTGACGGCCACCTTTTTAAGAGAATTCCGGATACTGTCGAAAAAAAGATATGTGGCAGGAATGTCTTCAAAACAAAACGATTTAACATTTTGTGCTGCAATAATGTGCATTAATGTCATGGAGTTCTCATGTGGCAAATTTAAAGACATATGTACAATCATAAAAGAAACGATGTGCTTATCGTCAGGTTGTCAGAAAATGGCTTTTTGACAAGTGGTGAGTGCCTCAAATTTTACTATATTGCGATTTGATCGCTAATGGAGCATTGGACTTCTCGCTTTACTGTAGAGATAAGATCTTGCCTCTCCCCCATACCACGCCTTTTAATCTCCCACCTTACTCTCACGTAATGTCTTCCTGTTAGACGTGGGCGCGTTCGTCCTTGTTGTTGTCTAAAAGGAACCCCTGCTGATGATCGATATGATTATCGTGGCTGGCTATTTGGTTGGCATACTTGTGGTGGGGCTTTGGGGTGGCCGGATACAGCGGGGGTTGAAGGATTATGCGACGGCGGGGCGGGAGTTTGGGTCTCTTGTTATCTTCGCCACCATGTCTGCCTCTTTTATTGGCGGGGGCTTTTCTACCGGCAATGCGGAAAAAGTGTTTCTTTATGGTGTTGCCAACATTGTGGCGTTGTGGGGCTTCAGCTGTAAAGAGATTGCGGTTGCCACGCTGATTGCGCCCAAGATGAAGGCTTTTCCCGATGCGGTTTCGGTTGGTGATGTTATGGGCCAGGCCTATGGCAAGCTGGCCAGAATAACCACGGGCGTTTGCGGTTTGATGCTGTGTTGCGGCATCGTGGGCGCGCAGGTTGGCGCGATTGGCGTCATCTTCAATGTGTTTTTTGGGTTGGACCGGTTCTGGGGGATCGGGATCGGCTGCGGTATCGTTATTCTTTATACGACGCTGGGCGGTATGCGGGCGGTGGTTTACACCGATGTGGTGCAGTTCGTTATTCTGGCGATTGGGATGCCGCTGGTTCTGGGCTTTGGCATTTATCAAATTGGCGGCATTGATGCGTTGTTTGCGGCGGTGCCGCCGGACCATCTTTCTCTGCCCGGGCCGGACTTTGGCTGGATGGGGCTGATTGGGCTCATTCTTGTGTTCATGTTTGGGGAGACGCTTGTGCCTCCTTATATGCAGCGGTTGCTGGCGGGGAAGACCGCGAGCGCTGCGGCACGGGGTACGCTTTACTCCGGCCTGTTCTCTTTTCTGTTTTTCGCGATCACCGGGGCCATTGGTTTGGTGGCCTTTGCGCTGGACCCGGATCTGAACCCTAACAATGCCATGAGCTTTGTGATTGTGAGTGTGATGCCGCCGGTGCTGAAGGGCCTGGTGTTTTCCGGTGTGATTGCGATTGTGATGTCTTCTGCTGACTCTTATCTCAACTCGGCCAGTATTGCGTTTGTGAATGATGTGTGGCGGCCTTTGCAGCGCAAGGCGATGAGTGAAGAGAACCTTCTCTTTATAGCTAAGCTGGTGACGCT
>NC_016642.1:4084571-4989571 GCF_000236645.1 Pseudovibrio sp. FO-BEG1 | reverse complement strand
CGCCTTACTGATCCTAACCAAACTCCGAATACCAGGAAGTACTGCAGGGCAGACACACAGTGGGTGCTAACGTCCATTGTGGAGAGGGAAACAACCCTGACCGCCAGTTAAGGTCCCTAAGTTATGGCTAAGTGGGAAAGGATGTAGAGATCCCAAAACAACCAGGATGTTGGCTTAGAAGCAGCCATCATTTAAAGAAAGCGTAACAGCTCACTGGTCTAAATAAGGGTCTCCGCGCCGAAAATGTACCGGGGCTAAAGCCATACACCGAAACTGCGGGTGCGTCTTATGACGCGCGGTAGCGGAGCGTTCTGTAAGCTGATGAAGGTGGACCCGTGAGGGCTGCTGGAGGTATCAGAAGTGCGAATGCTGACATGAGTAACGATAAAGAGGGTGAGAGACCCTCTCGCCGAAAGTCCAAGGGTTCCTGCGCAACGCTAATCGGCGCAGGGTTAGCCGGCCCCTAAGGCGAGGCCGAAAGGCGTAGTCGATGGGAACGGGGTTAATATTCCCCGGCCAGTGGGTAGTGACGGATGCCGTGTATCGTATCTCCTTATTGGATTGGAGATGCGGTGAAGGTGTTCCTGGAAATAGCTCCCACGCTAAGACCGTACCCGAAACCGACACAGGTGGACAGGTAGAGTATACCAAGGCGCTTGAGAGAACTGTGCTGAAGGAACTCGGCAAATTGCTCCCGTAAGTTCGCGAGAAGGGAGCCCGGTACGAAGGCAACTTTGTATCGGGGGCACAGAATAGGGGGTTGCGACTGTTTATCAAAAACACAGGGCTCTGCGAAGCCGCAAGGCGACGTATAGGGTCTGACGCCTGCCCGGTGCTGGAAGGTTAAGAGGAGGTGTGCAAGCACCGAATTGAAGCCCCAGTAAACGGCGGCCGTAACTATAACGGTCCTAAGGTAGCGAAATTCCTTGTCGGGTAAGTTCCGACCTGCACGAATGGCGTAACGACTTCCCCGCTGTCTCCAGCACAGACTCAGTGAAATTGAATTCCCCGTGAAGATGCGGGGTTCCTGCGGTCAGACGGAAAGACCCCGTGCACCTTTACTACAGCTTCACACTGGTATTCGTGATGACATGTGTAGGATAGGTGGTAGGCGTTGAACCCCGGGCGCCAGCTCGGGTGGAGCCATCCTTGAAATACCACCCTTGTCCTCATGGATATCTAACCGCGGTACTACAATATCCGGGACCGTGTGTGGCGGGTAGTTTGACTGGGGCGGTCGCCTCCCAAATGGTAACGGAGGCGCGCGAAGGTAGGCTCAGAGCGGTCGGAAATCGCTCGTTGAGTGCAATGGCATAAGCCTGCCTGACTGCGAGACTGACAAGTCGAGCAGAGACGAAAGTCGGTCATAGTGATCCGGTGGTCCCTCGTGGAAGGGCCATCGCTCAACGGATAAAAGGTACGCCGGGGATAACAGGCTGATGATGCCCAAGAGTCCATATCGACGGCATTGTTTGGCACCTCGATGTCGGCTCATCGCATCCTGGGGCTGGAGCAGGTCCCAAGGGTTTGGCTGTTCGCCAATTAAAGCGGTACGTGAGCTGGGTTCAGAACGTCGCGAGACAGTTCGGTCCCTATCTGCCGTGGGTGTAGGAAATTTGAGAGGATCTGTCCCTAGTACGAGAGGACCGGGATGGACGTACCTCTGGTGGACCTGTTGTGGCGCCAGCCGCATTGCAGGGTAGCTATGTACGGAATGGATAACCGCTGAAGGCATCTAAGCGGGAAACCAACCTCAAAACTAGATATCCCTTGAGAGCCGTGGAAGACCACCACGTCGATAGGAGGCATGTGGAAGGGTGGTAACATCCGAAGCTGAGCCTTACTAATAGCTCGATCGATCTTGATCACTCCCATTAAGCTATAATCATAAAAACTGCTAAAACGCAGAGCTTGAAAAAAACAAAACAGACCAGTTCATATGTGACTTATTCCTGCCCGGTGGCTATGGCGGGGCGCCCCCACCCGATCCCATCCCGAACTCGGAAGTGAAACGCCCCTGCGCCAATGGTACTTCGTCTTAAGACGCGGGAGAGTAGGGCGCCGCCGGGCATGAATAAGACACACAACTCCTCAAAATCAAACAGAACACAAAATCACACAAAAGCCCCCGATGCACACCGCGCGGGGGCTTTTGTGCGTTTGAAGGTGGATGCTGTAAGCCGGGGCTTCGCGTCATAAATCTGATGCGGCGGAAAATGTAAGTTCTAAAGCCCTCAAAACAAAGCACTCCCTCGCAGAGAAACTGGCTGCGATTGCAACTTACTGTCAGTCAAACGCCAAATTGATGATGGCGTCAGCTACCAACCCGCACTCATATTTCTCTTTCTTCAGTTGTCAAAGAACCCGGACTTGTCCGTCTGCGTTGTTGCATGTCTGGAGCATGAGGCATGTTTTGGTCGTGGTCTATTCCCGTAATGTTCTCCTTGAGACTTTGGTGCTGGGGAGTTGTGGGCTGGATTTGAGCTTCGGTTTGCGATTGGCGTGAAGTTGGGGCTTGAGGTGGAGTTGGTTTGAGCGTTTGGTGGGATGGCTGGATGTTGGGAAAAGTGGATGTTTGGTGGTTGAGAGGTGGGCCTTTTAGAGATTGGCGGCTTTGCGTTCTTATGTGCGTTGGTTTGAAAGATTTGCGTTCAGATAGCGTTGTTGGGTTGAAGCTGGGGCTAAGCAGTGATCTTTGGGAGTGCTGGTGGGGCTTATCGGTTACGGGGACAACTCAGAAGGTGACGCCATAAGAAATGGTACTAGGTGAGGACCGCTGCAACGAGATATCACCGCTCCACGGAGGTCTCTGAGAGATGGCCTTCTGTAGGCCCTCGGGGATACGGAGGGAATATCTCTTATGCGAAGTGAATGCAGCTGCTGATCACGCAAGCTCGGCTGAAGTTGGCTCAAACACGATAGCAGGCCAACTTATCCCTCTTGCAACCCACGCACTTGCGACACTGCCTACTCAGAGTTATCCCCTTTGATCCGGCAACCAGAGCGCACCCGTCGGTGATGTATTCCTAGTCATCCTCTACCGCATCTGCGGAGGTCAACTGTGGCATGGGGGCTCTCAATAAGTGCGCTTTGCTCCAGTTGTGCGTTGAGCAGATCCCGGCGTAGTCAACGCTTGGGACGATGCTGTAAAGCAAGGTGGGGATGGACTTGTCGTAGGTGATCGACAAGTTATGGTCCCTGCGGATGGTAACCATATAGGTGCTCGTACCGCTGCTCTGAACGACCTGCCATCAGCGCATGTGGAACAGGTCGACCCAACCCTCGGGAAGCTGATAGGCGCTCACTGCAAGCTGGGTCCAAAGATAAAGCTCTGAAACAGGCAGAGGGTTCTGAAGGGCAAGTTCGATGTATTTGAACAGGCTGATGTTGTTACGGGTGCAGGCGAGGTTCTTGTGCCAGCTAACGTCGCTCATGATCTCTTCCCGCAGCCTGTCGGGAAACAGGGCGATTTTGCTGTCCGAATAGCATGCTAGCTTGTGAGAACTGGTTTGTTGAACGGCTGATACTTCAATATCTGCCAGATGCCAGATGCCAGATGCCAGATGCCAGATGCCAGATGCCAGATGCCAGATGCCAGCACCGAGCTCCCCATCCTTATCTAAATGGGCACCGTGAAGTCAGATCATGTTAGCCGTGAGGAAGATGCTTCCGGAAATGATGGTTACCAGCAGCAGTTTGTCGGTGAGGAGGAGCTGTGTGTGTCGGAAGGTCAAGTAGGCGGTTGGGGCTATGGTGGCTGGGAGGAGGAGTTTGTAGTGGGTCTGGAGGAAGGTGGTGACTGGTTGCCAGTAAGGATGTAGGGCTTCTAGGCCTTTGGTGCTCAGGGCGCCGTAGAGGCAGAATTGGCCTACGCCTAGGAGGACGCCACCTGTTGTTGCTGGCAGGAAGCGAGAGGCGGGGATGTTGCTGGCGCCGCTGAGAAAAGGTGTGATCCAGGCCAGTGGTCCAAGGATGCGGGCGGAGATGATGAACGGGACTGCGTGCTTTTGCAGGGCAGTGCGGGCCTTGTGCCATGCGCGGCGTCGCTTCAAGGGTTTGAGAAAGCGCAGAATGGCTCGAGTGCCGTACACTCTGCCGAGTATGTAGCTTGTGATGTCTGCCAGTAATGCGGCGATCATAACCACTATGATCGGCCAGGGATCGCCAGAGGTTGCATAGAGGGCTCCGGCTGCGAGGAATGCGATTTCGCCAAAGACAAAGAAGCTTGGGCCGATGAGAGCATCACCGAAGGTAATGGCTGCCAACAGGGCATAGCTGAGGGGCCCGTTGAAGGTGGTGACAAGATCCTGCATGACTTACGTGTTGCTGTAGTGGCCGAACTCGTAGGAGACTTCGTTTTTGTAAAGTTCGCCTTTGAAGAAGCGCAGCATGTTGGCTTTGAGATAGGTCCAGCCCGTTCGCAGGATGCCATCCTGATTGAGGCGGCGCGGATTGAACATGAAGCGGGGCTTGATGATTTGCCCCGAGAACCGGCCAGTTTTCTGAGCTTTGAGGACGTAGTTGCAGTCTTCGCAAAGCTTCAGCTTTTCATCGAAACCACCAATGGCTTCGTGGGTTTGCGGTGTTGAGAACAGGCATGCGCCGACTGCGGTTGGGAAGAAACGTCGGCTGAGGGCTATGCCGAGGTTCATCAGTTCATAGCCGATCACCTGTTTGGCTGGCAGGCGATAGCTGGACATGAGGACGATGCCGATGTCGAGGCTGCGATACTCCAGCTCCCACATGGATTCAGCCAGAAAGTTTGGTGGCAGTCGGGTATCTGCATCCAGAAACAAGATGCGGCGGCCTTTGGCCTGCGCTGCACCCGTGTTGCGGCCTAGGCTGACACCGCGCTTTTCCATTTGCACGATACGATAGTGCTTGAAGTTTTTGGCATGGTGCTTTGACAGAGGCACCGTGTTGTCTGTGCTGGCACTGTCCACATGGATGATCTCGAAGTTCTGCCATGTTTGCAGGTTCAGATCTGCCAGCAGACGCGGGAGGTGGTGTTCCTCATTCAAGGTGATGATGACAATTGAGAGATCGATCGTGGTCATGAGCGTGCCTTCCAAGCCTTTCTGAGCATTGGTTTGCGCGGTCAAACTGAAGAGCACCTGAACCTGATTTCGAAACTCTTTGCCTTTGGTGGTTAAAAGGGAGGTCAGGTTCTTTGGATGGAGGTTTGTGATGACTCTGTTTGATCATAATACGCAGGCACTGGAAGAGTGGCGGGGTGGGGTGATGACCCAGATGCGGGTTTCAGCGGTCAATGGATCTCGTCAGCTTTGTATTTTTGACCAGTGGTGTGAGCCGGGAAGTGGGGCGCCGCGGCACTTGCATGCGGTTGAAGAACTGCTGGAGGTGATTGAGGGCACTGCGGAGATCACCTGCGGAAATGAAACCCATGTTGCCATGACCAATCAGAGTGTTTTGATCCCTGCCGGGTGTTTGCATGGGTTTCAGAATATTGGAGAAGGCAAGCTGCACGTTCGGGCGACTTTGGCAGCACCGATTTTTGAGGCCAGTTATGAGAATAGCACGGAGGTTTCCCGGCGCTGGGTGCCGGATGGGAAATCGTGATCAGCTCAGCTCTCTGGAGGCAAGTTCAATAGATTTGGCCGTAATTCTGCTTTAGTCGTTATTTCTGCGTATCTTTGTCCGAAAACCAGTTTCCACTTTTCGGAGATACACTTTAGCTTGCTGAGACCTTATGTGAGCTGCAGGATGCTGGGAGGCTTTATCTGCCTGGCTCACACATAAAAGAATATCCGGAAAGCGGGGGAACAGGATGTTTGCCAAAGAACACATCAAGTATGAGCCGGTGGATCTGCCGGACCGTATGGACCTGAGCGATGAACAGATGCTTGAGGCTGTGAAAGCCTTTTATGACAAGATGAAGCGTCGCCATACGGTGCGGGACTTTTCTGACCGCCCTGTCGTCCGTGAAGTGATTGAAGAATGCATCCGCACTGCGGGGACCGCGCCTTCCGGTGCAAACCATCAGCCATGGCATTTTGTGGCGATCTCTCAACCTGACTTCAAGAAGCGTATTCGTGATGCGGCGGAAGAAGAAGAGCGCCGGTTTTATGATGGCGGAGCTGGTGATGAATGGATCAAGGCGTTGGAGCCGATTGGGACCAATGACCATAAACCTCATCTGGAAGAAGCGCCGTGGCTGATCGTGGTGTTTGCGCAGCGCTGGGGCCAGTTTGAGGATGGCACGCGCTACAAGAACTATTACGTGCCTGAAAGTACTGGTATTGCCTGTGGCTTCCTGCTGACCGCGCTGCACCATGCCGGATTGGTTTCACTGACCCACACGCCGAACCCGATGAAGTTTCTTAACGGCATGCTGGATCGTCCGGACTCTGAAAAGCCGATCATGATTATTGCGGTGGGACATCCGGCAGAAGATGCAAAGGTGCCTTCGGTTGCGAAACTGAAGAAGCCGCTCTCGGAAATCCTGACGGTTGCTGATTAGAGCTTCAGGTTCTTCAGCCGCAGGGAGTTCATGACCACGCAGAAGGATGAAAGGCTCATGGCCAGCGCTGCGATCATGGGTGAGAGCAGGGCTCCGGTGAAGGGGTAGAGAATGCCTGCTGCGATGGGAACACCTGCAGAATTATAGACAAACGCCAGGAACAGGTTCTGGCGGATGTTGCGCAGTGAACCGATGGCGAGCTTGCGGGCACGGACGATGCCGGTGAGGTCGCCATTGAGCAGGGTGATGCCTGCGCTTTCAACGGCGACGTCGGCGCCTGTTCCCATGGCCAGACCCACATCCGCGGAGGCCAGAGCCGGTGCGTCGTTGACGCCGTCACCTGCCATGGCCACCATGGCGCTGGAGGTGTGGAGCTGATCGATCAGGGTTTTCTTGTCTTCCGGCAGGGCTTCTGCTTTGAACTCATCAATGCCCACAGTGGCAGCCACGGTTTTGGCTGTGAGGGCGTTGTCTCCCGTTGCCATGATGACTTTGATGCCTGCCTCATGCAGCTGCTTGATGGCTTTACTTGCGTTCTCTTTGATCGGATCAGAGATGGCGATGAGGCCGATGACTTTCTCTTTGTTCGAGATGTAGATGCTGGTGTTGCCCGTCTCGCTGAGGGATTGATGCTTTTGCTTCATCTCTTCGGAGATCTTGTCGGTCAGGCCGAAGATGGCCGGGTTGCCGATGGCGTAGACGTTGTCGTCTACCTTTGCGCTGACGCCTTTGCCGGTGTGCGCCTCAAAGTCATCTGAGTTGGAGAGCGCCATACCTCTGTAATTAGCCGCGTTGACGATGGCTTCTGCCAGCGGGTGTTCTGAGCCTTTTTCAATGGAGGCGGCGACGTGGAGCAGCTGGTCTTCGGTGTACTCCTCCGAGAACGCATGGATTGAGGTGACGGTTGGTTTGCCTTCCGTGATGGTGCCGGTCTTGTCGACGATGAGGGTGTCGACTTTGGACATGAGCTCCAGAGCGGTGGCGTCTTTGATAAGGACGCCGGCCTGTGCACCTCTGCCGCTGGCGGTCATGATGGACATGGGGGTGGCGAGACCCAGTGCGCACGGGCAGGCGATGATGAGCACGGAGACGGCGACGATGATGGCGTAGGAGAGGGATGGCGCCGGGCCGACGATGAGCCAGATGAAGAAAGACAGGATCGAGATGCCAACGACTGTTGGGACGAAGTAGGCGGAGACCTTGTCTGCCATGCCTTGAATGGGCGCGCGGGAGCGTTGTGCGGAGGAGACCATGGCGACGATCTTGGAGAGCATGGTATCAGCGCCGACGTTGATAGCCTCGATGATGAGCGTGCCGTTTTTGTTGAGTGTGCCGCCGGTGACGGTGTCGTCGACGTTCTTCTCAAGGGCGATGGGTTCGCCGGTGATCATGCTTTCGTCCACGTAAGACTGGCCGTCTATGACGCGGGAGTCGACGGGGATGGCCTCGCCGGGGCGGACGCGGAGCTTGTCGCCGGTCATGATGTTTTCAAGCGGGGCGTCGTACTCGGTGCCGTCGTCGAGGACGCGGCGGGCGGTTTTGGGGGCGAGGTCCAAGAGGGCGCGGATGGCGTCACCGGTGCGCTCGCGGGCGCGCAGTTCCAGCACCTGCCCCATGAAGATCAGCGCGACGATGACGGCAGCGGCCTCATAGTAGACGGGTGGGTGACCGGTGGCGGCACGGATGCCCGGGGGGAACAGGCCGGGCAGGAACGTGGCGACGAGGGAGTAGAGATAGGCTGCCCCGACACCGAGGGTGATCAGGGTCCACATATTGAGGTTCCATGTGGTGATGGATTTGATGCCGCGCTTGAATAAAGGAACGCCTGCCCAGAGGACAACTGGAGAGGCCAGGACGAACTCGACATAGATGGCAGTTGGTTCGCCGATCCACTCGCGGAAAGGAAGGCCGATGAAAGGGCCCATAGTGATGGCGAGGAGTGGGATTGCGAGGACCGCGCTGAGCCAGAAACGGCGGGTGAAGTCAACGAGTTCGTGGCTGGGCTCATCACTGCTGGTGACGGTCATGGGCTCCAGTGCCATGCCGCAGATGGAGCACTCACCGGGGCCTTTCTGGACGATCTGCGGGTGCATAGGGCAGGTGTAGTCGATGTCCTGCGCGTTGGCGTCCTGCTGCTTTTTGCTGTTGCCACTTGCGTAGAAGTAGGGATCGCCCTCGAACTTACGGGAGCATTTTTCGGAGCAGAAGTGGTAGGACTTTCCAGCGAAGTCAGCGGCAAGGGTTTCAGCGGTGACGGTGACCTGCATACCGCAGACCGGGTCTTGTTCTGTGGTACCGGAGGTGGGTGTGTTTGATGCCTCGTCCATCGGTCAAAAGGCTCCCTGATCCAACAAGCTCGCGTTTCACCAGCGCAGATCATAAGCCTTTGCCCTGCCTGAAAGGATTAATGCCTAGTGAGAACTCGCAGCATCCCTAGGCAGAGCTTAATGGGATCGATTGGATTTGGCTCAAACTGCCCAAGCCGGGTGTCAGGCAGCGATTGTGAGGCGTTCTGTGAGAGCTTCCGGGAAGGCCAGTTCATGCCGTGCACGCCATTCTGAGGTGACGTAGTTGATGATGAGGCTCTTGCGTGGAGCGCTGATCTCACGCTTCTCAAAGCCGTGCCAGGAGTCATCGGAGGGGATGAAGAACATGGCCCGGTTGGGAGACCATGGTGTGTTGGAGTGGAAGGTCTCTTTATCGGAGTACAAAGAGGTGCCCCATTCTTCACCGAAGGCTTCTGAAAGGTAGATCATCAGGGTGAACTTCTTGGCGCCAATGTCGGTGTGTGGTTCTAGCCAGAAACCTTCCTGATCGCATGTATACTCGATGCGCAGGTAGGTACCTGTGAGATCCACTCCGCATTTCTCATAGAACAGCTCGATCATTTGCGGGGCCTGAAAGGCGGAGGCGAACTCCTGCTCAGCTTCAAACTTCATGAAGCTGTCGCTGTGCAGATATTGGCGCAGCTTGTTGTTGGTCGCCCGTTGGCCTTCGCTGTAGTCCATCTCACGTATGCAAGTGGGTAAGCTTTGAAAGTCCGTCAGAATGGGCTGGGGCAGCAGGTTGTCTGCTGTCCAGTGCAAAAACGGGGCTTTGTGAGGTGTTGCTTGGCGAAGTGCATGAAAGATGGACGCGCTGATGAGGCTTGCTGAGTTTGGGCGATTCATAAAGTCCTCCTCCTGCGCTGCCGTGCTTTTGTTGCATGGGCGTTACTGCAGGTGGTTGTTGGCTTGGAACAGGCGGGAGGTACTTAATGCCAGCTTAGGGGCTGAACAATGTCGGCTTGCAATCGTCGAAAATGCCCAATGAAAAACAGCAGTTCGTTTTAACGCGAATTTGAGCGTAATTGGTGCAGTTGAAAGCTCATCCACGCAAGAAGTTACGTTGCTTACTCGTCTCATTTGCACCCCTGAATTGCAGTAATGTTGAATGCAGCTCACATACCGTATGGTGATCTCGTTGTTTTGATAATTTGTATCTTTTTGCAGCGTTAAGGGGAGCTCCCCGATGAGAGTACGTGGTTCTGTTCCATTTTTGAAAACAGTGATTGGTGCCATGCTGGCATGTCTGGTTGCTAATCCCGCGAGTGCCGATGGCGCTAATTATTGGATTGACGAGTCGACAGATTTTACTGGTAATGGCTGTCAAAATTCCGACTTGAACGATGTTACGTCAAGCCTACGCAGCGAGCTTAACAATCGGGGGTGGACGGGTACACGCTGGTCCAATGCAAACGCTTGGCCTGAAGATTTCATTGAGCAGAACTTAGGTGGGATTGACCACGTTGCCGGGGATGCACGCACATTGTCCGTCTATGCCGGGCATGGTTGGCGAGCGCTTATTCAATTCGGTTTTCAGCGCAATGGTGTTTGCACGGTCAGTTTTCCGAACTCTACGCGACTTGGCACTCAAGGCGGTGACGAGGCCGTTTATGCGATGTGGGTTACAAGTTGCACGGTCAACCTGGACAGCCTGTCGAGCCATTTCGACCAAGCGATCCGGCAGACCTTTGGGTATCACAACTCGCCATCGGTCAAAGATGACCAGCCTCGTGACTTTTTCCGTGAAACGGATGATCTGAGAAATGAACGCGCCTGGATTGAAGAGATGGAAGATCGGCCTGGCTGGTTTACCGGTGACAACTCCCCAATCGCTCTCACT
Source organism: Pseudovibrio sp. FO-BEG1 (assembly GCF_000236645.1). Taxonomy (NCBI): domain Bacteria; kingdom Pseudomonadati; phylum Pseudomonadota; class Alphaproteobacteria; order Hyphomicrobiales; family Stappiaceae; genus Pseudovibrio; species Pseudovibrio sp. FO-BEG1. The sequence goes on along the minus strand of NC_016642.1, from coordinate 4,978,926 downwards.
TTTGGTCTGTCGCCGAACCATTGTGATTGGGTGCAGGATACTGCGAAGTTGCGCGATCAGACACTTCTTTATCAGGCTCCAAGCCCGGATACTCACTACTGCTACCTGATGTTTGACAATGGCCAAAGTGGTTGCTGAGGGGGGGTGAGATGTTGATGAGACGTATTTCTTTGTCCGTTGTCGCCTTGGCTGCTCTGACCTTAACGGCGACTGCCCAGCAAGAACAGAAGCGTATTGATAACAGGAATACAGCGCCGCTGCTTCGGGAACGGAACGAACAATACAAGGCCCCGGCATTTGAGGTTGGGCTGGAGCTTCCGGTGATCCGGATGACCTGGCGCGATGATCGTGACGCCCAACAAGTGATCGATGCAACCGAAGCTGCGATAGCGCTCATGCTTGACGGGTACCGTTCTGAAAAGATGGACGCCGCACTGAAGGAAGTGCTTTATGGAGACGAGGCTGGCACGTGGGCACGTGTGCCCGCAGCCCCTCGGATCCTCGCCCGGTATGACGCAGATTTTGATGAAATTCGGCTAATTAATGAAGAGATTGACGTGATCCGTGAACCTCTTGGACGGATCAGCGTGGATGAAGCAGTTGCCCGAGCCAACAAGGTGATCGACGCGTTATCGGAGCAGGGGATCCTGACCCGTCGCCTCTATAGCAATGCAGCGATTCAGATCGGCTACCGCCGCGTTGGTAGTGGCTCGCGGAAAGCACAGCCAGGTCGCAGTCAGATCCTAGAGTACCGCGTTACTTATCGACCACGGATTGAGGGTGTCGAACTGGCTAATGCTGGGGTTCGTGTGGGTGTCATGGCCAACGGCCAAATTGGGTCGATGCGGTTTGGCGGTGTGACACCTCTGGTCAAGTTCACCGATGAGAAGGTTGAGCCAGAGGAAGATGGCAAGCGCCTGCCAGTGGAAATCGATCCTAACCGTCTTACTGTGCGGTTCTACCAGACGCTTAGCGCCAACGTGTCACCGCAAGTGGCCTGGAGCCGGGTGATGTACGCCATGCCTGATGGTGAACGTAGTGCCTTGCTTGAACCGATGTTAGTGGTTTCTTTCTCTGAAGGTACGACCACGGACAAGGGACAGCGTGTTAGTAGCCGGCGCAGAATTCTCGGTTTCTCTCTGGTGGATGAGAAGGCAAAGCCATTCGACTTTACCGCGCCGACTCCTGTGAAAAGCAATGAACCCAAACGCAGCAAGTAGGTGCATTCAAGCGCCTATTTCCTCTCACAGTTTGATCAGTCGTTCTGGGACTGAACCATCTTCAGGTGTGGTTCCATGATCGTGGCGAATTTGCGGATGATTTTTTCGACGTAGGCGGGGTCGCTGTGGAACTCTTGCTGGAAGATCATGCCGCGGATGAAGGAGCGCCAGATGAGGAGGGTGAGGGTCATGTCCTCTTCCGCTGCTTTGTCCAGACCCGGAGGCAGGAAGAACTGGTTGAGCTGGTCGTTCCAGTCTTCCAGCTTTGGCGAGATGCGCTGTGACAGTGCTTTATCGGTGCGCGTTGCCATGATGATTTCAGAGAATGCCCGGCCTTCCGGTGTGTCGATGATGTTTCGCCAATAAGTCACGAGAGCATCTGCCAGTGTGCCACCCTCAGCTTGCGTGATCTGTGCGAACGGGAAGGAGCTTGGGCTTTCCTGCTGGTAGTGGCGCAGAATTCTTGAGAGCAGAAAGTCCACCGTACCAATGACCAGATCTTCCTTTGAGGGGAAGTGGTGCATCAGCGCACCGCGGCTGACATCAACGCCTTCCAGCACCCGGTTGATGGAAGTTTCCGCATAGCCAAGCCGGTCGAGGCAATCGATGGTCGACTTAATGAGGGCCTTGCGTGTGTTTTCACCGCGCTGCTTCTTCATGTCCAACTTGCTTACCATGATCAACCTTAGCCTTAAGACGGGGTTCTTGCTGAAATACTTGACGTATTGGGAAGGAGTATATACCGTACGTTTGGTATGTAAAAGAGGTTTCCGTCAAAATGACCATGAAAAACACGGAAAATCAAAGCTCTAGTAAACGTAAGCAGCCCATTCGCATTGGGGGTGCTTGCGGGTTTTGGGGTGACTCCAACGCGTCTACGGGGCAATTGTTGCGCGCTGGCGGGCTCGATTACATCGTCTATGACTATCTGGCAGAGATCACTCTTTCCATCATGGCAAGGGCGCGTCAGAAGTCTCCTGATCTTGGATATGCGACGGATTTTGTTGAGCAGGTGCTTGGGCTCAATCTGAAAACGATCGCGGCTTCCAAGACAAAGATTTTAAGCAATGCAGGCGGCGTGAACCCGGAGAGTTGCGCTGCCAAGATCCGTGAGTTGATTGCTGCACAGAAGCTGGATCTGAAAGTTGCTGTTGTGACCGGTGATGACCTGCTGGCGGAAGCCTCTGCCTATAAAGAGGCCGGTGTCACTGAGATGTTCTCCGGTGAAGCCTTCCCGAAAGCGGAGAAGGTTGCTTCCATCAACGCCTATCTTGGTGCGCAGCCCGTTGTTGCTGCTTTGGGGGCGGGTGCAGATATTGTGATTACGGGTCGATGCGCTGACAGTGCGTTGACGCTTGCGGCTTGTGCGCATGCTTTTGGCTGGGACTGGGCGGATTATGATCGCCTCTCAGCCGGTAGCCTTGTTGGGCATTTGCTGGAGTGTGGAACGCAAGTGACTGGCGGCAACTTTACTGACTGGCGGGATGTGCCAGATGTGAAGAAGATCGGTTATCCGATTGCGACTGTCTATGAAGATGGCAGCTGCGATCTGAGTAAGCCTGAAGGCAGCGGTGGCCTTGTGAGTGTTGGCACGGTTGCGGAACAGTTGGTTTATGAGATCGGCAATCCGCAAGCTTACCTGCTGCCAGATGTAACCTGCGATTTTTCCCAGGTAATGATTGAGGCGAAGACCTCTGAGAGTGTGCATGTTTCTGGTGCGAAAGGGCGTGCTGCGCCTGAGAGCCTGAAGGTTTCTGCCACGTGGGCGGATGGGTTCCGCATCGGATTGATGGTGCCATATGTGGGCTTTGATGCAGGTGAGAAAGCGAAGGTTTTTGCTGACCTTGCCCTTGGCCGCGCTGAGACAGTTATGAAGAAACTTGGTGCGCCCGGCTATCAGGAAGTTTCCGTTGAGATCGTGGGGGCAGGATCTCAGATAGGGGAAGCCCCTGTCAGCCGGGGCACTTACGAAGAAGTTGTTTTGAAGATCGCCGCACGGCACGTGGACCAGCGGGCAGCTGGTTTGTTGCTGCGGGAGCTGACCGGCCTTGGCCTTTCTGTTGCGCCGGGCATGACGACCTTTAACGGCGGACGGCCTAAGCCTTCTCCTGTTGTGCGGTTGTTCTCTTTCCTTGTTGAGCAGTCTGCCGTGTCTCCCAAAGTTTCGCTGGAAGGTGAGACTGTGGCGTTTGAGCAGGTTGTTGCAGCAGAGGCTGCCGCCTCAGTTGAAGCTGCTGAAGTTTCGGGTGCGCCTGCTTCAGATGACGCGCTTACAGAAGTGCCATTGATCAAGCTTGCTTATGCCCGCAGCGGTGACAAGGGCGATAAGGCAAACATTGGCGTTATCGCGCGAAAAGCAGAGTGGCTGCCATGGATTGTAGCGGCTTTGAGTGAAGAGGCGGTTGCCAAAACCTTTGCGCATTTCAATCCGGGCAAGGTGGCCCGTTTCTATCTGCCGGGCTGTCATGCACTCAACTTCCTGATTGATGATGTGCTGGGCGGTGGTGGCATTGCCAGCTTGCGGCTGGACCCGCAGGCGAAGGCCTATAGCCAGATCCTGTTGAGGCACAGTGTTTCCGTTCCGCACTCCATCGCGCAGGAGGTGATGTGATGACTGATGCACCAACCACGGATGCTGTGCTGGTTGCGCAGCAAGATGGCTGGATGACTATCACGTTGAACCAGCCGGAAAAACGGAATCCGCTGACTGGCGAAGTGATTGCTGAAATCTCTAAGGTTCTGCGGGATGTGCAGGATGACCGCAGCGTGCGTGGCATTACGTTCACCGGTGCTGGTGGTGTGTTCTGTGCTGGTGGTGATCTGAAGTCCTTCCAGCAGATCATGGCTGGTGGTGATGAGGCTGAAGCCATCGCGCAGAAGATCAGTCTGGAAGCTGCCGCGTTTTTTGGAATGATCGCTCATCAGCCACAAGTGACCATTGCTTTGGTGGAGGGCGCAGCCATGGCTGGCGGCCTGGGCATGGCGTGTGCCTGTGATTTTGTGGTGGCCACGCAAGATGCCAAGTTTGCTTTTACTGAGACGCGGATTGGTTTGCCGCCGGCTCAGATTGCTCAGTACGTGACCAAGCGGCTGGGCTACCAGAAAGCCAAGAAAATGCTCGTGTTGGGGAGCAAACTGACCGGTGACGAGGCCTTTGACATCGGTCTGGTGGATCAGGCTGTTGCCAGTCAGGCAGAGCTTGAAGCAGCAGAAGCTGAGATAAAACAACAGGTTCTGGCCTGTGCGCCGGGTGCTGTTGCAGCCACGAAGAAGGTGGTTGAAGAGACGCGTTTCCTTGAACAGGAGGAATTGCGCCAGAGTGCAGCTGCCTATTTTGCGAGAGCAATTGTTGGGGACGAGGGACAGGAAGGTGTGAAGTCGTTTTTGCAGAAACGCAAACCGTCCTGGGCTCCATAAGTCGCCCCTCAAATTTAGGGGTATGCGTTTACCCGATAACAGATGTTCGAATGCGGTGAAGGAAGAAGAAATGCAGGGTATGCTCATATGCGTATGAGCTGATTATAATGCCGAAGTCTATCGCGCAAAAAAGATAGTGCTGGAAGCAGCGGGGAGGCTGAACCAGCACATCAGAGGAGGGAACATGGGTACACAGTACGCACTGCCAATTGAAATGCTGCAAAAATGGGCCACAGAGAAACCAAACTCGGTTTATCTGCGACAGCCTGTGAACCGGCAGTTCATCGAGTTCACCTGGAAGGAGTGTTACGACACGGTCCGGCGAATGGCTGCTGCGCTCCAATCAATGGGTTTCCAACCGGGAGACCGGATTGGTATTCTCTCCAAAAACTGCGCTGAATGGTTTCTGGCTGACTTTGCAATTCAGGCTGCCGGTTACATCTCTACGCCGATCTATTACACCGCCTCAGCAGATACGATCAGCTACATCATTGACCATGCGGACATCAAAGCTGTGTTCATGGGCAAGCTGGATGACTTTGCGCCGAGTGAGCAGGGTATCCGTGATGGTGTGATGAAAATTGCGCTTCCCTATAAAACGATAGATTGCGAGTACAGCTGGACGGAGCTGCTGAAACAGAATGAGCCGCTGCCAGAAGACCAGCTTGCTAAGCCGGATCTGGATGAGCTGTTTTCCATTGTTTACACCTCTGGTTCCACCGGGAATCCGAAAGGGGTAGAAGTCTCCTGGCGCAACATTGCTTATGGGGCATGGTCTCCAACCCAGTCTCTTGAGCTGGGCCGTGAAGAGCGTCTGATTTCCTATCTGCCGCTGGCTCATATCACCGAGCGTGCGCTCATTGAGCATGTGAGCCTTTATGCTGGTGTGGTGGTGAGCTTTGTGGAGTCGCTGGATACGTTTGCAGAAGATTTGCGTGCTGCTGAAGTGACCATGTTCATTTCTGTGCCGCGGCTCTGGATGAAGTTCCAGTCTGGGATTTTGGCCAAGGTGCCGCAGAAGAAGCTGGACCGGCTTTTGAGCATTCCGATCCTGAGCTGGTACGTGAAGCGGAAGATCCGCGCGCAGCTTGGTTTGACCAATGCGAAGCTGATCGGCAGTGGATCTGCGCCGATCTCCAAGGCCGTGCTGGAATGGTATCAGAAGCTGGGCATCAACATTACTGAAGGGTGGGGCATGACCGAGACGGCTGGTCTTGCGTCCTCGCACTTCCCATTCCGTGCGGACAAGGTTGGTACCATCGGTACGCCGCTTGCGGGGCTGGAGATTAAGATCACCGATGAGGGGGAGCTGCTTATTCGTGGGGATTCCGTCACCAAGGGTTACTACAAAGACCCTGAGATGACTGCGGAGACCATTGAAGAAGGTGGCTGGTTCCATACAGGTGACAAGGTGGAACAGGATGCTGATGGGTTCTTGCGCATTACAGGCCGTGTGAAGGAGATCTTCAAATCCTCCAAGGGCAAGTACATCGCGCCGGTGCCGATTGAGGCGATGCTGTTTGACAATACCTATGTGGAGCAGGCCTGCGTGATGGGGTCTGAGTTGGCTCAGCCTGTTGCTGTGGTGTTCCTCTCCTCCGAGATTACTCATGGTCTGTCGCGTGAAGAGGTTCGCACGAGCCTTGAAGAGACCTATCACAGCATCAATCGTTCCGTTGAGAGCCATCTGAAGCTGAGCTCGATCATTGTCGCCAACGACATGTGGACCATCGAGAACGGTTATCTGACCCCAACCATGAAGATCAAGCGGACGCGTCTGGAAGATCGCTATCAGGACGTGGTGCACTCCATGCCGGATCGTCCTGTGGTCTGGGAAGATGAATGCGGAGCCGAGGCAACTGCTCCGGCCTGAAAGGATGATGATGGTTTGGGGTGACATGGTCACCTCGGCCGGGATTTTCTGAGGTGAGAACCTCTGTATGACTAAGCCGCGCTTGTGGCAGGGAGACTTTTGGAATGAGCAATGAACCGTCCCGTTACGCATCAGTTCTGCGAGATGGGTTGTTTGATGGGCAAACTGTGATTGTGACTGGGGGAGGCAGTGGCATTGGTCGCTGCATCGCCCACGAACTTGCCGCGCTGGGTGCCCATACCGTTCTCCTTGGCCGCAAGCAGGCAAAGCTGGATGCGGTGGCTGATGAAATTCGTGAGGATGGCGGAGACGTTTCCACCCATTCTCTGGACATCCGCAATGAAGACGCTGTTGCGGAAACTGTTTCAAACATCGTTGCAGAACGTGGTGTGATCCATGGTCTGGTGAACAATGCTGGCGGGCAGTATCCAAGCCCGGCGGCGGCGATCAAGAAGAAGGGCTTTGATGCGGTTGTTGAGACCAATGTGACCGGCGGGTTTCTGATGGCGCGTGAGGTTTACAATCAGGGCATGCGCAAGAGCAAAGGCGGTGCCATTGTCAACATCGTTGCGGATATGTGGCGCGGTATGCCGGGTATGGCGCACTCTGGTGTGGCGCGGGCTGGCATGCAGAACCTGACCATGACGCTGGCCGTTGAATGGGCGGAAGCTGGTGTGCGCGTGAATGCTGTGGCTCCGGGCTGGATCGCGTCGTCCGGCTTTGACACGTATGATGAGAACTTCATCAAGCACATGTTTGCGCGGATGTCTGAGAACAATCTGGCGCGCCGTCTGGGCACTGAGGCTGAGGTGGCGTCTGTGGTGAACTTCCTGCTGTCTCCGGGTGCTGCGTTTATCACTGGCCAGTGCATTGGCGTGGATGGTGGTGCGCCGCTCTGGACTAATCTGATGCCGGTTGGCGACAATGCAAACATGAAGGAATACCAAGGCTTTCATCGCTATGAGAAGCCGAAGGCCCTTAAAGCTTGGGAGAAAGACAAATGCCCAAGTTAACCTCCGCCGTCGATAGCGGCAGTGCCGCGTTTGCCCAGAACAAAGCCTTCATGGAAGCTCTGATTGAGGAGTTCCGTGGATATGAGGCTAAGGTTCGTGAGAACTCGGAGAGCAAGCGTGGGAAGTTTGAGAAACGTGGTCAGTTGCTGCCACGTGATCGTGTGAGCTTGCTGCTGGACCGCGGTGCGCCGTTCATGGAAATCTCCACGCTCGCTGGGCTGAAGATGCATGATGACGATGGCAAGAAGAACGCCGCAGGTGGCGGTTCGATTGCTGGCATCGGCTATGTGGCAGGCAAGCGCTGTCTTATCGTGGCGACAGACTCTGCCATTAAGGGCGGTTCCATTTCTCCGATGGGTTTGAAGAAGACGCTTCGCCTGCAGGAGATTGCCAAGAAACAGAAGCTGCCGATTGTTGCGCTGACGGAAAGTGCGGGCGCGAACCTTATGTACCAGTCCGAGCTGTTTGTTGAAGGTGGCCGGGCGTTTGCCAATCAGGCGCGTTTGTCTGCGGCAGGCATTCCGCAGGTGACGGTGGTGCATGGGTCCTCAACAGCTGGCGGTGCGTATATGCCGGGGCTGTCGGACTACACGGTTGTTGTTCGTGGCAAGACGAAGATCTTTCTGGCTGGCCCTCCGCTGCTGAAGGCGGCGACGGGTGAAGTTGCGTCGGATGAAGAGCTGGGTGGTGCAGAGCTGCATTACAATACAGCTGGTACGGCGGAATACATGGCGGAAGATGATGCGCATGGCGTTGAGACCGCGCGTGAAATCGTCGACCATCTGCCATGGGAAGCCCCGTTGGAAGCTGAGGGCGGCAAGCAGCCCTTTTATGATGCTGAGGATTTGCTTGGGATCGTGCCGGAAGACACCAAGAAACCATACGATGTACGCGAGATCATCGCGCGTATCACGGACGGGTCCGACTTCCTTGATTTTAAGAAGGAATTTGGCGGTTCCACGGTTTGTGGTCATGCGCGCATTGATGGGCAAGCTGTTGGCATTCTTGGCAATAACGGTCCGATTGATCCGCAAGGTGCGGTGAAGGCGGCGCAGTTCATTCAGCTGTGTTGCCAGAGCAATACGCCACTGCTGTTTCTGATGAACACCACTGGGTATCTGGTGGGCCGGGATGCAGAGACGAGCGGTATCGTCAAGCATGGGTCCAAGATGATCCAGGCGGTTGCCAATGCCACGGTTCCTAAAGTGACCATTGTTGTTGGTGGTGCCTGGGGTGCCGGTAACTACGGCATGTGTGGCCGTGGGTTTGATCCTGATTTCATCTTCTCATGGCCCTCTGCCAAGGTTGGTGTGATGGGGCCAGAGCAAGCGGCGACGGTGATGAAGATTATCACCGAAGAGAAGTTTGCGAAGATGGGACAGCAGATCCCTGATGGCATGACCGATCAGATGGCGCAGAAGATCATCGACCAGATGTCACCGGAGACAACAGCGCTGTTTGCGACAGCGCGGCTTTGGGATGATGGGATCATTGACCCTAGAGATACGCGCCGCGTTGTCTCAATGGCCCTATCTGTTTGTGCAGATGCCAAGAAACGTCAGCTTAATCCAACAGCATTCGGAGTTGCGCGCGGCTAGGGAGAGCTGCGCATTACGGCTCCCGGAACACAGTTCAACATGAGGGTTTCACGATGGAATATACTGAAGAACATCGGAAAATGAAAAGTGCGGTGGTCAAGTTCGTCGAGGCCGAAATCAACCCGCATGTTCAGGAATGGGAAGAGGCTGGAATCTTCCCGGCTCATGAGCTTTTCAAGAAGATGGGTGATCTCGGTTTTCTTGGCGTCAACAAGCCGGAAGAGTATGGCGGGATGGGCCTGGATTACTCTTATCAGGCCATGACCATTGAAGCGCTGGGCGCGTGTGCCTGCGGTGGTGTGCCAATGGCGATTGGCGTGCAGACCGATATGGCAACCCCGGCACTCTCCCGGTTTGGTTCCGATGAGTTGCGCCGCGAATTTCTGACCCCGGCGATTGCTGGTGACATGGTGGCCTGTGTTGGTGTGTCTGAAGCCCATGCGGGGTCTGATGTGGCGAACATCAAGACCACAGCGCGTAAGGATGGTGATGACTACGTCATCACCGGATCCAAGATGTGGATCACCAACTCCACGCAGGCGGACTACATGTGCATGCTGGCAAACACCAGTGATGGGCATAAGCACCAGAACAAGTCTCTGATCATCGTGCCGATGGACAGTGCAGGCATCACCAAGTCGGATCGCCTGAACAAGCTGGGTCAGCGCTCCTCCGATACGGCGCAAATTTTCTTTGATGATGTGCGTGTTCCTCAACGCAATCTGATTGGTACTGAGGGGGCTGGTTTCATGTACCAGATGCTTCAGTTCCAGGAAGAGCGCCTGTGGTGTGCGCTGTCGCTGATTGACGGTATGGACCGCATCATTCAGATGACGGAAGATTATTGCCGTGAGCGTGCTGCGTTCAACCAGAGCATTCTGGACTTCCAAGTGGTTCACTTCCGCCTGTCAGAGCTGCGGACTGAGGTTGAGCTGCTGCGTGCGCTTTCTGAGAAGTGCGTTGAATCCATGGTGCGCGGTGAGAATGTGACCCGCCTTGCTTCCATGGCGAAGCTGAAGGCTGGCCGTCTGTCTCGTGAACTGGCGGACTCCTGTCTGCAGTTCTGGGGCGGCATGGGTTACATGTGGGACAGCCCTGTGAGCCAGTTCCTGCGTGATAGTCGCCTGACCTCCATTGGTGGCGGTGCAGATGAAGTGATGCTCTCCATCATCTCCAAGCTGGATGGCACTTTGCCAAACCCAAAGAAGAACCGTGCAATGCAGAAGGAAGCAGCTGAATAAGCTGCCTCCTCGGCCATTATTTGAAAGGCGTATCCTTATCCGAAAACCGGTTCCCACTTTTCGGGGATACGCTCCATTTTGGCAGTGTGAAGGGAATTTTCGATGTTTGATAGCGTCCTGGTCGCCAATCGGGGGGAGATTGCTCGCCGAGTGTTCCGCACTGCGCGGCAAAAGGGCTATCGGAGTATTGCTGTTTATTCCGAGGCTGATGCAACCGCTCCGCATGTTGAAGACGCTGATATTGCGGCGTGTATTGGCGGTGCGACACCAGCTGACTCTTACCTCAAGATTGAAGCTATCTTGGAAGCGGCCCGCAAAACCGGCGCACAGGCTGTGCATCCGGGCTACGGGTTTCTTGCGGAGAATGCGGAATTTGCGCGGGCTTGTGCGGAAGCTGGGCTGGTGTTCATTGGTCCGCCTGCAGAAGCCATTGAGCTGATGGGCTCCAAGCGGCTTTCCAAGCTGCGGATGATTGAGGCAGGCGTGCCATGCGTGCCGGGCTATTCCGGGTCTGATCAGTCGACCGATACATTGGCGGCGGAAGCTGCGCGCATTGGTGTACCGTTGATGATCAAGGCGTCTGCCGGTGGCGGTGGGCGTGGTCTGCGCTTGGTTGAAGACCTGACTGGGCTCGAAGACAAGCTGGCGGCTGCGGCTTCTGAAGCTGAGAATGCATTTGGCAATGGCGAGCTTATTTTAGAAAAGGCCGTCATCAATCCACGCCATGTGGAGATACAGGTGTTTGCCGACAATCACGGCCACGTGGTGTATCTGGGTGAGCGTGATTGCTCTGTGCAGCGTCGGCACCAGAAGGTGGTTGAGGAAGCGCCGGGACCATCTGTGACACCGGAGATCCGGGCTGCGATGGGGCAGGCTGCTGTGGATGCGGCGCGGGCCATTGGCTATCGCGGGGCAGGCACGGTTGAGTTTCTGCTGGCTGAGGATGGCAGTTTCTACTTCATGGAGATGAACACCCGCTTGCAGGTGGAGCATCCGGTGACGGAAGAGATTACCGGCCAGGATCTGGTCGCCTGGCAGCTGGATGTAGCGGCTGGCAAACCTCTGCCACTGGAGCAAGATGAGATTTCCTTCAGCGGTCACGCCATGGAGCTTCGCCTCTATGCAGAAGATGCGGATGCAGGTTTTCTGCCGCAGACAGGGACTGTGCTGGCGTGGAACGGCAATGAGCTTTCTTTGCGCGTTGATAGTGCCATTGAGCAGGGCAGCGAGATTTCATCCTATTACGATCCGATGATTGCCAAGCTGATTGCGCATGGCAGTGACCGGGACGAAGCACGCCGCAAATTGTTGCGCGGGTTGGATGAGCTGGTTCTGCAGGGATTGGTGCACAACGGCGCGTTTCTGAAGAGCGTGTTGCAGGACGAAGTATTTGCGGCTGGCAATGCAACGACTGCTTTCTTGAATGATCGCGAGCTTGGATCGGTTGCGGCAGATGCCACACGAGAGTTGATGCGTGACCTCGCTGTGCATCTGTTTGCCCGCAGCAAAGGCCAGAACCGCTGGACCACAGCAACGCCCTTACCCGTGAAAATCAAGCTTGATGGCGAAGAGACTTCAGCGCGTGAGGATCTGACTGTCCTCAGTGGCGGTGACAGTGGTGCCATTATCTTTGAAGCGGATGGTGTTCGGCGCTCTGCCTTTGTGAGTGAGGCTCCTGAGGGTGGTCTCTGGATTTCATTGGAAGGGCAGACGCAGTTCTTTGAAGAGCAAAGCTTCAGCACCAAGAAGGACGATAGTTCAGCCGCTGGCAGCTCCATTATTGCTCCTATGCCGGGTGCCGTTGTGGCGTTGAAGACAGAGCAGGGCGCGCAGGTTTCCAAAGGGGATGTGCTGCTGGTTCTGGAAGCGATGAAGATGCAGCATGAGCTGACAGCTCCCCGTGATGGCGTTGTTGCTGAGCTTGGAACGCAGGAAGGCGCGCAGGTGAACAGCCGTGATGTGCTGGTTCGTCTGGAAGATGAAACCGCCTGATTGAGTTGATGGAATCCGCTTTTGAAGGCGGTGGAGAATATGATGAGTTTGAACCTTCCTGACTTCGGATTGAAGCGTAAGTCCACCATGTTCACTGAGGAGCATGAAGCGTTTCGCGATGTGCTTTCCCGCTTCATTGCCAAGGAGATTTCGCCTTACGTCTCCCAATGGGACGAAGCTAACGAGTTTCCGCGTGAGCTTTACAAAAAGGCGGCGGATGTTGGGTTGCTCGGCATCATGTTCCCTGAAGAGTACGGCGGGACGGGCATTGATTATCCGCTGTCTTATCTATCGGCTGTTGAGCTTGGGCGTGCAGGAAGTGGTGGCATCAATGCGGGTTTGATGAGCCACACCATTGGCACGCCTCCGATTGCCCATCTTGGCTCTGATGAGTTGAAGGCACGGGTGATCCCTTCTGTGCTGGCAGGTGAGAAGATTTCTGCTCTGGCGATTACTGAGCCGGGTGGTGGGTCTGATGTGCAGAACCTGAAGACCGTGGCACGCCGTGAGAATGGGCATTATGTGCTGAACGGGGAGAAGACCTTCATAACCTCCGGTATGCGGGCGGACTACTATACGGTTGCTGTGCGGACGGGTGAAACAGGCATGGGCGGTATTTCGCTGATGCTGGTTGAGAAGGGCATGGAAGGTTTTACTCAGACACCTTTGCACAAAATGGGATGGTGGGCTTCTGACACCGCAACGCTGCATTTTGATAATGTGAAGGTTCCCGTAGAGAACTTAATTGGCGGGGAGAACGCCGGGTTCATGGGCATCATGATGAACTTCAACAATGAGCGCTTGTTCCTTGCGTCTGCCTGTTACGGTCACATGCTGGGTGTGTTTGAAGAGGCGCTGGACTGGGCACAGCAGCGTGAAACGTTTGGGAAGCCGCTCATTCACCGGCAGGTTATCCGGCACAAGTTCGTTGATATGGCGATGAAGATGCAGGCTGTTCGGGCTGTGTTGGAAGAACTGGCGCAGCGGTTGCAGCTGGGAGAAAGCCCGATCACTGAGATCTGTATGGCGAAGAACCTGGCAACGAGCACACTGGAATATGTGGCCAACGAGTGCCTTCAAATCCTGGGTGGTGCAGGTTACATGCGCGGAACCAAGGTTGAGCGCATCTACCGTGAGACCAAGGTGATGACCATCGGTGGCGGTTCTTCTGAGATCATGAAGGATCTGGCCAGCCGGCAGATGGGTATCTAAGAGCAGTTTTGTCGCAATGAAAAAGCCCCGCTCAATGGCGGGGCTTTTGTTGTTGTGGTTAGGCTTTTTCTTCGGTCGCGACCGATTTGGCAATCTCGTTTGGCGTTGCGCCGGAGATGCCCAGCTCTCCAAGGAGACTGTCGACCAGTGGTGCCTGAGAACGGTATCTCAGAGCTGAGTTGACTAGCTGATCGGAGAGGCCTGCGGAAGATCCTTCTGCCGGTGCTCCATTCGCAACCGGAGCAGCGCCATTTAGGCCATCGACCTGAAGGATCTTGATCTCGTCGATGTTTTCCATCGGCTTCACGCTTGCGCCGATGACCTGCGGCAGAGCTTCGATCAGTGCCAGTTTGACCTGCATCTGGATCTGCTCAGGAGACAGCAGGTTCGCCGCTTCGTTGAGGATGCGCTTACCTTCTGCTTCCACTGCGAGGCGAAGTTTGTCTGCTTCTGCGCGTGTGGTGACAGCATCAGCTTCCGCGTTTGCCGCGATACGGATCTGGTCCGCGTTACCGCTTGCTTTCAGGCGGACGGCTTCTGCGTGGTCTTCCGCTGCCTGCTTTTCAGCTTCCGCACCAACGGTGACGGAGATTGCAGCACGTTCCGCTTCCTGAGCTGCAACAACCAGCTCAACCTGCTTCTGACGTTCCGCCACTTCGATTTCGCGGGCGGTGACAACCTGTTCTTCTGCCTTGATGGCAACAGCACGGGCTTCGTTTGCAGCAGCATCCGCTGTTGAGAGTGCTTTGGACTTTTCAGAGACCGCGATGGAGCGATCCTGCTGGGTCAGCTCAATGACCTTTTCCTTCTCAATGCGAGTTTCTTCCAGAGCGCGATCCTTGAGGATTTCCTGCTCTTTCACCTGACGTTCAGATGCGATAGATGCCTGCTTGATTTCCAGATTGGATGTGATCTCGGCTTGCTCTGCATCGCGGCGGCGTTCTGCCTGTTCGGTGGCGATCAGGGCCTGCTGTTTGGCGCGGCGGATTTCAAGATCGCGCTGCTGTTCCAGACGGGCGTACTCTTCTTCACGGGAGATATCGAGCTTCTGCTGTTCGGCATCCAGGTTTTTACGCTGGATCTGAACTTCGGTGTCCTGCTCGATGTCGTTCCGCTTTCTGCGGCGCTCTTCGATTTCCTGTGTAAGCTTGGTTAGACCCTCCGCGTCGAACGCGTTGTTCGGGTTGAAGTATTCCATGCGGGTCTGGTCGAGACCGGTCAGGGAAACGGACTCCAACTCCAGACCGTTTTTCAGCAGGTCTTCGGAAACAGCTGCCTGAACTTTCTGCACGAAGGAGACGCGTTGCTCGTGGAGTTCTTCCATTGCCATTTCTGCGGCCACAGCACGCAGGGCATCAACGAACTTACCTTCGATGAGATGCTTCAGGTCTTCCGGGTGCATAGTCCGCACACCGAGGGTCTGAGCAGCGTTTGCGATGGACTCGATGGTTGGCTGAACACGCAAGTAGAACTCGGCCACCACGTCGACGCGCATGCGGTCGCGGGTGATGAGGGCTGCTTCGTCAGCGCGACGGACTTCCAGACGCAAGGTGTTCATGTTGACGTTGATGATATCATGGAGCACCGGCAGGACGATTGCGCCGCCGTTCATGATGACTTTCTGGCCGCCAAAACCAGTCCGTACGAAGGCAACCTCTTTTGAGGAGCGGGTATAAAGGCGTGAAAAGACAATACCGATTGCAAGAAGTGCAACGAGGATAACACCGGCGAGTACGAGCAGCTCCATAAAGCTGGTAGACGTAGCTACGACCGCGTTTTGAGTATCTGAAAACATATTTGACCTCAAACTGAGAGATTAGTTTGTAAGCGTGTCTTGGCGAGGTGATAAATTTGCGTGTGGGTTAGGAATTGCTGTGAAAAGGGAATCTTTTAAGCCGACAAGCAAGACTTCGTCTCCCTGCATTAATGTTGTGTCTGGCTGGTCTGGAATGACCTGCACATAATGGCGTGTGCCGAAGCTATCCGTGACGCGGGCTTCTGCCTGCAGTGCCTTGGTCGCATTGCCAAGTGTCAGGACTGCAACTTCGCCAATCAAGGCGTCTCTGGAGCGGGCGTCCGTCTCTTCCTTGGGCATGACGCGACTAATGGCGTGACCGGTTTTTGCCGTAAACCAGAAGCTGACAATGACTGTCGGGATCAGCGCCATCCAGAATGGTAGTGTTGCACCAGCGATAGATGCGGCGGCATATTGGACAAGAATGCCTGTGATGCCGAAGCTGGTGAGCAGGATGATCAGCAGAACAATGAACGGAACCTTGCCCACTGCCAGCCATGCCAGGAACCCTTCGATAGGGCCAAGGCCTGCGGCATCGACTGAGACATCGGCGTCGATGTCTGCATCTATATCGAGGTCAGCGTCGACCTCCAGATCTGGCAGAGCGTCATCTACAAGACCTGATAAAGATAGTCCGAAGATCATGCCGACAACTTCGAGCAGTGCCAGAGCAAGCATTACGAAGATGGCGAGTGTGAAGAGATAAGTCTCACCCGAAAAAATAAGTTCTGCCAATTCATCCCCCAATGAACATAATGGTTTTTGTTGCTGTTATTCCAGTTCAGCTTCCAAGGCTGCGAGGCGTTCTTCCACACGGTGATCGCGTGCCATCTGGTCCAGTTTTGCCAGTTTGGCATCGTCTGCCATAGAACCAGAGTTTGCTACGCCCGGAACGCCGGTTGCTGCCTTCATTGCCCGTTCGAAAGCAGAGTTGGCGTTGTCGACGGCGCTGTTCAGTTTGCGATCTGATCCACCATCTGTGGTTGTGCTTTGTGATGCTGCCGCATTTTTCTGCGCAATGTAAGCATCTAATTGGTCTGACATTTCGCGTTTACGGCCCTGAAGCGCGAGAATGGAGTTGTTGAGCTCCAGCTCTTCATCGCCAGCGTCCGCAATGGTCTTTTCGAGTACCGGAATCTGGGCTTCCAGATCCATCTGGCGGGCAACTGCTGCGCGTGCGAGATCTTTCTCTCCAGCGCGCAGGGCTATGGCGATTTTCTCTGAGAGTTCCTCGTGGGATTTGTTGGTCTCAGCAAGGCGCTGGCTTGCGACGTGCTTTTTGACTGCGGTTTTGCCAAGGGCATCGCGGACATCCTCAACGGCGCTGTCGAGTTCGCGAATGGCCTGTTTCATCACCAAGTCTGGCGCTGTGCTTTCGACAGCATCAACGATCGAGTTTGCAGTTCCGGAGACCAGACGACCTACGCGAGATAAAAGAGATTCAGACATAAAATCCTCCAATTCTATGGCGTATCTTTCTCCGAAAACCGGGTTCCACTTTTCGGAGATACGCTGATTACTTCGAGTTCAAACGGGTGCGCAAAAGGTCGGTGGAGCTGCGCATATCATCGACAAGCTCTTTGAAAAGCTCTGGGTTTTGAAGGCGTGGGTTACGTCTCAAACCTGCTTGGAGCACCAGTTCAATGAGCTCAAAAAAGTCTTCCGTAATAGCGGCTTCTGCTTCTTTCAGATCCGTATCACCAGCTTTACCGGCCAGTTCTCCCAGAAGAAGCGGAAGACGATCTGTCAGCAGTCGTAGTACGTCTGACTGACGGTCGCTCTGGTCCAGCATGTCACTTGCTGGTTTCACCAGTTTCCGCGCTGCGAAGGTATGGGTGCCATCCCCCAAGGATGCGAAGCTGCTTTCCGGGGCAGCTATGAGAGCTCTGATTTTGTCGCTTGGCGTTTTGGCGTCCGGAAAGTTCAACCGGGCCAAGCGCTCCGACTCCTCTTGCGTTAATCGCACACTTAGCGAAATGGATCTGGATGGCATGTTGCACCTTTGCATTACAAATGTATTTCTAATGTAATTGCAATTTGTGATTGTTCAAGAGGTAAAGCTAAAATTTTTTCGAGTGACAGGGAATGACATTGGCCAAACTGTCAGGATCTACCTGTGGTTTTGGTAAATGAACTCCGAAATCTCACAGGTCGGCGTAAAGCGGGTCTTCTTAGGGAATAAGTGGTCTTTGTGACTTGGAGCTCTGAGATGGCGAAAGCGCGAACTGGTGGATGTGATTGTGGGCGTGGTGAGGAGAGCCGGGAGGGCGATGTCTGGGATGAGCCGGAACGTTTGCAGGTGCGCAGAACTCTGATCCCGGAGGGGGATAACACCGCGTTTGAGCGCATTATGGGTGTTTCCGATATCTTCCCAATCAACTACCTGAGCAGAGGTGTTGCAGCAGCGCGGGCGGTTTGCAAGGTTCAACTTTATCGGGGAGGGCGTATCCCGGCAGGGGCGGGATCTGGCTTTCTTGTTGGGCCGAACCTGTTGTTGACCAACAATCATGTGATCCGGTCCCGGAACTCTGCTGCGTTGGCCAAAGCCATTTTCCGCTATGAGATGAGCGAGGATTTCTCGCTGGACAGGACAGCAGAGTTTTCGATCACTGACGAGCTTTTCTTCACCAGCCCCAGCAATCAGTTGGACTTCAGTTTTGTCTCTGTTGAGGGGGATAATGAGGGGAAAGTGGCTCTGGCGGACTTTGGGTTCCTGAGGCTGCTGCCTCAGTCCGGTAAGGCGGTGAAGGGTGAGCCGGTTTCAATCATTCACCATCCCAATGGTGGGCTGAAGAGCCTTTCGCTTCGTAATAGCAGCATCCTGAGTGCACATGAGCAGTTCATTACGTATACCAGTGATACTTTGCCGGGATCGTCAGGTGCGCCGGTGCTGAATGACCAATGGCTGCCAGTGGCGCTGCACCATCGCAGCATTCCGCATCCGTCACATCGCAACAAGTGGATTGCCAATCGGGGCATCCGGATCAGTGCTATTCTTGCCAACCTGAAGCTGCATGCGTCAAAGCGCAACACCGACGCTGTGAGGATTGCTGAGCTGCTAGAGCTGTAATTGCACAGCAAGATCAGTGCACTAACCAAAGTGTTATGTTGATATACGTAGTTCAAAGTGACTAATGGGCAAAACGCATATATCAATCCCATTTTTTCAGAATGCTGATAGATAGGCGACCATAAATAGAAGAATAAATCTACATGATAGATCGATGAAAAGATCCGGCGTTATAACCAAAACATTTATGGGACTTCTGGGCAGCGTACTCTTCGGTGGCGCGGCTGTTGCACAAGTGTGTCCAACCGCTGACACGATGAAAACCGGCATGGTCCTGATCAATAGCAGTATTCCTGCACGGCTGTTTGTTCGGCTTGATAATAACGGGCAGATCACAGAGCTGCATTTGAACGAGCGGTATGTGGTCGTGCGCGACCAGATCCATGTTCACGAGCGGGGATTGTTTCTCTCCTACGAACGCGGTTCCCATATCAATCGCACCTATGTGCCTGATGTTCCGTTTTCCGAGTTCTTTCCGCTGGAAGTGGGTAAGACCTGGACGGCATCTGTCGATGTGTTTGAAAATGAAGACCTTGTGCGCAGGGATGTGCCCTACAAGTTCTCCGTTGGTGAACCGGGCAGACTACAGGTTGGCAGCTGCGCATATGATGTACTTGATGTGACGCTGGAAACTGTCGGCACTGAGGGCGAGGATATCGTCACCAAATATGCTTACAGCCCTGAGTTGGGAACCATCTTGAGAGGGGAAGGCCAGCATCTATGGACATCTGAAGATGGTGTCATGCAGTTTGATGAATTGCGGGTCGTCCGCAACAAGTTGGTGCAGTGATGAAAGGGGAGACTCGTGCCTCCCCTTGAAGAAATTTATGCCAACACTTCGCGGCTGATCAGTTCCTTCATGATCTCTGAAGTACCGCCGTAGATGCGCTGAACGCGGGCGTCTACGAAGGCGCGGGAAACGCCGTATTCTCTCATGTAGCCGTAACCACCATGGAGCTGGAGGCAGCCGTCGACGACGCGGCCCTGCATTTCCGTTGTGCCGAGTTTCGCCATGCTGACGGTGGTGTTATCGAGCTTGCCTTCCAGGAACAGGCGACAGCATTCATCAACGAACGCGCGGTGAACGCGGACGTCTGTAGCCATCTCTGCCATTTTGAAGCGGGTGTTCTGAAGGGTTGCGACCGGGCGACCGAATGCCTGACGTTCTTTGACGTAATCAGCGGTCATTGCCAGCACGCCTTCAGCGCCTGCAACTGCGCCAACTGCGAGGGTAAGCCGTTCGCGTGGCAGCTCGTTCATCATGATGTGGAAGCCGGTGTCCAGCTTGCCGAGGCAGGCACTGGCCGGGACGCGGAGGTCTTCGAAAAACAGCTCAGATGTGTCTGAGGAATGCAGGCCGATCTTGTCCAGGTTCTGGCCGCGCTTGAAGCCTGGGTTGTCTGCATCGACGAGGAAAAGGCTGGTTCCCTTGGAGCCGGAGACGTCCAGATTTGTGCGGGCCACAACGATCACAACATCGGCATGCTGGCCGTTGGTGATGAAGATTTTGCTGCCGTTGATGATGTAGTCATCGCCATCTTTGCGGGCGATCGTGCGGATGCCCTGAAGGTCAGAACCGGCTGCTGGTTCGGTCATTGCGATGGCGCCGACGCATTCGCCGCTGACCATTTTCGGCAGGTACTTTTTCTTCTGCTCTTCACTGCCGTGATTGAGGATATAAGGGGCAACAATGTCGGAGTGCACGCTCAGGGACACGCCCAGACCGGAGCAGTTGGCACGGGTGAACTCTTCAATGATGACCATGGAGAACAGGAAGTTGGTGCCGAACCCGCCATATTCTTCGGGGGTGTCTACGGAGAGCAGGCCTTGCTCACCCATCTTGTTCCAGATGTCACGTGGGAAGATATCTGCCTTCTCCCATTCGTCGTAGTGCGGGAGAATCTCTGCTTCGATGAACCGCTTTACATTATCGCGAAAAAGCTCAAGTTCACCCTTCAGGTCTTCGTCAATCATATCCATCCCTTTGTATTTCCAAGTGAAACGACAGGATCCCCACGTCATCTCCCAACAGCGATCCAGGGTCGTTTCTTTACGTATACGGCAAGCCTAAGGGAGGGGATCAATCAGCGCAACTGGCGATGAGTATTAGGTGATTGGCATAATTGCTGTTGGTAGCGACTTGACACTCAGAATTCGGCTTATATATTAGAAATAACTAAATTAGAAAAATATATTATTTTTGATCGTGGTGTTGCGCACCCTTCGGTCAAATTCTCCATCAACCGAACTTTCCTCTGCAGGGGAAAGCACGAGTATAAAACATGACTGAGTTTACCCCATATGCCTCGTTAGCCGGAGGCGTTTTAATCGGCTTGTCTACGGTCATCCTGCTGCTCGCCAATGGGCGTATCGCAGGGATTAGCGGTATTTACAGCCGCTTGTTTGAGCCGGGTACGCTTGCCAATGGCAAGTCGGCCTGGGTGCATGGTGAGAAGGGCTGGCAGCTGTCGTTTGTTGTCGGGATTGTTCTTGCGCCTCTGCTGCTTATGGCAGCAGGTTTTGAGATTGAGCGGGTGTTTACAGGAGACCTGACGCTGATTGCGGTTGCGGGGGCTCTTGTGGGCTTTGGCTCGGTGTTCGGTAGCGGATGCACGAGTGGACATGGGGTTTGCGGATTGTCGCGCCTGTCTGTTCGCTCTCTGGCTGCGACGATCACCTTCATGTCTGTCGGCATTGCAGTTGTGTTTGTTCTGCGCCACGTGGTGGGGGGATAACATGCAACGGATTATCGCTGGATTATTCGCCGGTCTGACCTTTGGGGCTGGTCTGGTTATTGCGGGAATGAGCAACCCTTTGAAGGTGCAAAACTTCCTTGATGTGTTTGGAAACTGGGACCCAAGTCTCGCCTTTGTGATGGGCGGTGCCATTCTGGTGGCGGCTCCGTTCTTCCGTCTGGCGCGC
Source organism: Pseudovibrio sp. FO-BEG1 (assembly GCF_000236645.1). Classification (NCBI taxonomy): domain Bacteria; kingdom Pseudomonadati; phylum Pseudomonadota; class Alphaproteobacteria; order Hyphomicrobiales; family Stappiaceae; genus Pseudovibrio; species Pseudovibrio sp. FO-BEG1. The sequence goes on along the minus strand of NC_016642.1, from coordinate 4,957,573 downwards.
TTTCTGCCGCGCCCGTTTGTGGCAGATGATTTCCGGATCCCGACGTTTCAGCAGATCGATAAACGGCTGATTTTCGGGTCAGCCACGTTTGGTGCGGGATGGGGATTAATCGGTTTGTGTCCGGGGCCTGCACTGGTTTCAGTTTCGTTGTTGTCGCCTCAGGCGATCGTGTTTGTTTTATGTATGACGGGAGGGATGCTCTTTGCGAAGTTCGTTGCCAATCTCTCGATGCGAAGAGCCCTCAAACAGGCCTGATCTGTCATGCATTTCTTAGATAAATCATAGATTTAAAGCGGAGAAGGTTATGAGCAGCTATCCTGTGCAGATGGACCAGAAGGTGGAAATCAAGGACTTCTTTGATCCGGTGTCAAACACGATCACCTATGTGGTGACAGATCCGGAAACAAAGGCATGTGCGGTTGTCGACAGTGTGATGGATATCGACTATCCCGCTGGCCGCATCAGCTTTGAGCATGCCGATGAAATCATTGAGTACATCCGCTCTAATGGCCTGAAGCTGGAATGGCTGCTTGAAACCCATGTACATGCGGATCACCTGTCTGCAGCGCCGTATATTCAGGAGAAGCTGGGCGGCAAGATTGGTATTGGTGAACAGGTGACAGTTGTTCAGGGCGTGTTTGGCAAGGTGTTTAATGCTGGCACTGAGTTTGCCCGTGATGGCAGCCAGTTCGACAAGCTGTTCCAGGACGGGGATACCTATCAGATCGGGAATCTGAAGTGCTTTGCGATGCATACGCCGGGCCATACGCCAGCGTGCATGGTGCATGTGATTGGTGATGCGGCGTTTGTGGGGGATACCTTGTTTATGCCGGACAGCGGCACTGCGCGTGCTGACTTCCCGGGTGGGGATGCTTCTGTGCTGTATGACTCCATCCATAAGGTGTTGAGTTTGCCGGATGAAATGCGTTTGTTCATGTGCCACGACTATGGCGCAAACGGGCGTGATATTCTGTTTGAAACAACCGTTGGCGCTGAGAAAAAAGAGAACATTCATGTAGGTAATAGTACTAGTCGTGAAAAGTTCGTCGAAATGCGCGAAGCTCGGGATGCAACGCTTGATATGCCTAACCTGATTGTGCCGAGCATTCAGGTGAATATGCGGGCCGGTCGTTTGCCTGAGGCAGAAAACGAAACCGGTCAAACCTACTTGAAAGTGCCAGTTAATGTTCTCTAGTCTACTTCAGAAAATTTCAGGCGGCGGCGGTGGTCAGCTGCGTGCGCGTCAACTTGCCGAGGATTACTGGGTTGCCGGGCAGCTCTATCCGGAGGACATGGAGAAGGCGCGTGAGCAGGGTTTCCGGTCTATCGTCTGTAACCGTCCTGATGATGAAGCGCCGAACCAACCGACTTATCTGGAGGTTTCTGGTGCTGCTGAGGAACAGGGGCTGGAGCACATTTACATTCCGATTGGACCGGGGACAGATTTCGCAGAGGCTGGCCAGGAGCTGATCGATTTTCTTGCGGAAGCTCCAAGACCTGTTTTGGCATATTGCCGGAGTGGGAACCGGTCTACCATGCTGTGGCGCTCCATTAATATGTAAGCGTTGCCAAGCAGTTAGATTTGAAGATGCCAGTGAGGGAGACCTTGCTGGCATTTTTGTTGAATGAGGAGGATTGAAAGCGTCTGAGGGGGATAAGCCTCAGACATTGAGAGCGATCACGCCCAGTGCGATCAGCGTGATGATGGTGGCTGTGATGCGTACGCCGAGGTAGTTTCGCGACGTGATTTCCAGGTTCTGAAGATAGAAATCAACAAACAGCATGCCTGAGAAGAGGATGATAAGTCCGAGGATGAAGATGATCGGCGCGGTAAACAGGAACAGGCACCAGCCGGAAAGTGCGACAAAGTTGCTCCATAGCAGCAGCCAGGCGCGTCTTGGGTGAGGGGCGATGAAGAACATGCCCCATTGGCTTCCGGCCATGAAGGAGAGGATGACAAGGGCATAGAGACTGACCGCGATGACCGTTGCGCCAACCACCGGTAGAAACGAGTAACCCACTGATAAACCTATAGCTCCGGCGATAAATGGAATGGTTCCGGCCAGAGCGAGGCAAGCATAGAGCACGGGGAGTTCTCGGTTCATCAGGTTTTAGTCCAGCTCATTTCTACTCCTGATAAAGGCTAGCGGTTAAGGCTGAAGGTAGTCCTGATACGAAGTTGCTCTTTTGAATGAACTGCTCAATACCTAAAGGCAGTTTGCGATAAAACTGCTTTAGGCCTTGTTTTTGCGTATCTTAATCCGAAAACCGGTTCCCACTTTTCGGAGATACGCAGAAAGGGCACCACCTGACGGTCATAACCAACGAAAGTGCTCACCATGCAGCAAGAGATACTCACCACAGCCAGACTGATTGCAGAGGAGGTTGGTGCTTATGCTCTTGAGGTGTTTCATGACCGAGACAAGCTGCAGATTGGCAGCAAGGGCTTGTTGGATTACGTGAGCGAAGCGGACTGTGAGGTTGAGCGGCGTATCAAGCAAGCGCTGTCAGAGGCCTTCCCGGAGCATGGGTTCAAAGGGGAAGAAACCGGCGGAGTGCTGGAGCCACCGTGCTGGGTTATTGACCCGATTGATGGCACGACCAATTACCTTTATGGCCGGCCAGACTTTTGTATTTCCATGGCTTTTGTTGACGAGCAGGGACCAGCTGTTGGCGTTATTCATGCGCCTTTTCACCGGCGGACGATTTATGCCGCGCGGGGGATTGGGGCGTTTGAGGATGGCAAGAAATTAAGACCCCGGCAGGCTTGTGATCATGAGCTGGTGGTAAATCTGTGCTTCAATTACAAGCAAGAGAATAACCTCGATTTCCTCAATAAGGTCAATCAGTTGGTGGCTGAGCAGCATCAGATCCGGATTTGCGGATCTGCGGCCTGGGCATTGTGTCAGGCGGCGACGGGGCAGGTGGATGGCTGTTACAACGGCTGCGTGAACAGTTGGGATGTGTTGGCCGGGCAGCTCATCTGTGCTGAGGCTGGTCTTGAGGTTGGGCCTTACGTTTATGAGCGCGGTAGCGTCTTCGCTTATCCGAAGGGTTCAGTGCTTTCAGATATTCTGGTGCCGTACCTTTGAAGCTCAACGGGCAGAGCGGGGATATCTGCTTTTGCGTTGTTTTGTGCGTTCGTTTGCGTTCTTAGCGTTTTTTCTGCGTTGTTAAGGGCTGATGGTCTCGTGGCACCACCAATGCCCCTCCGCTAGCTTTCCAGCAAAAGTTATTCCCCTCGCACCTGGCCGGGTTAGGTTGGTTTGAGCGATGCTTTCCGGCGGTGTTCTTTCTGCATCATGTAGAGGGCAGAGAAGATGATGGTGGCTGCTCCAATGAGGGTGAAGGCATCTGGCAGCTCTGAGAAGAGGACAAGTCCGAGCAGGGCGGCGTAGATGAGGGAGAAGTACTCCGTGCTGCTGACAAGGCTGGCCTCGCCCAGTCTGAGCGCTTTGATGCCGATCCATTGGCCCAGTGTGGCGATGAGGGCCATGGAGATGAGCAGGACGAAGCCGAAGAGGTCTGGTGTCTTCCAGAGCCAGAACATGGGCAGGCCCGCCATGAGACCGACAAAGACGGCTTGATAGCCGAGCAATGTGGCTGTGCTTTCTGTCTGTGAGAGTTTGCGGACACACACGACAGCAACGGCAGCGCCCAACGCCCCGGCAAGGGGGACAAGGGCATAGAGGCTGGCAAGGCCATCAAAGCCCGGGCGGACAACGATCAGCACGCCAAGGAAACCGAGGGCGATGCCGAGCACGCGGGTTTTTGTGGTGGCTTCCCCCAGGAACAGGGAGGCGAGAAGAGCGACAAAGAAGACCTTGGCGAAGGCGAGCGTGGTTGCGGTGGTGAGAGGCAGCAGGGCAACGGCCCAGATGCCAGTGGAGAGGGCAACAAAAGCACCGCCTAACCGCAGTGCGTGGGGCAGTGGGTGCTGAGTTTTGAACCCATGGGGGAAGGTTTTGAGCAGCACTGGCAAAGCAGAGGCAAACACAATGCATTGCCTGACAAACAGGATTTGCAGCACGTGATACTCAATAACCGCGATCTTGGCGAGCGCTGACACGAGCGTGAACAGCGCAGCAGAAAGAAGGCCCCAAAGGACCCCTTTGATGTTGTTTGACATGGGAGAACCGCCAAGATATGAATTTGGTAACTTGGTACCATGTTACCAGATTCGTTTGTGACGTAAACCATCCAGTGAGCGAGGAGTTGTCATGGCACGACGTAAGATTGAACGGGTGCAGACCGGCGTGCGGTTGGAAAAGCGGGTGCTGAAGGTGCTGAAAGCCGTGGCTGCTCATCATGAGATGGGGCTGGGGGATCTGCTTGAGGGCATCGTGCTGCACAGCTTTGAAGGCAAGGCACCATTTGGCCCGGATACACTGGCCTTCATCGCCAGCATGCGCGAGGCCTATGGGCTCGACCTAACAGCTGAAGACAGCCACAAGCTGATTGAAGCGGAAGACTGACGCTTCTTTGAGAGGTTCAGCGGTATGCGGGAGGCGTCTTGATCGCTCTGCGCTGAATAGAATGCAGCACACTCCCGGTTCGACCGGGAGTGTGCATCGTGTGGTGGTTACTTGTTCAGGAACGGACGCAGTTGCTGTTCCAGCGCTTCTGCGTTGTTGAAGTGTGGGAAGTGGGCGGCTTCTTCGATTTCAACCAGCTGTGCGTTTGGGATGGCTTGTTCGTAAAGCTCTGAGACGGCGAGTGGCTGGAAGTCCTTGCTGCCGTGGATGATCAGCGTGTCGGCGGTGATGTTGCCCATGTGTGCGCTCCAGTCATGGCGTCTGCCAAGGCCGAAGAACTGGGCGCGGGTGTACCAACTGCCGAAAAGATCCGGTGAGACTGGCGGAGCGCCTTCGATGGTGTCGCCAGTTGCCTTGATGAAGAACGGCAGGAAGTCTGCATCCAGCTGTTGGAGGCTGGCTTCATCTTCCTTGAAGATTTGCATGAGGTCGAGATAGCGACGCTGCCATTTATCGTAGGCTTTGTGGTCGCGCTCTGGCAGGCGTTCGCGGACATTCTCAAACAGGCCCTTGTTGCCAGAAGGGAAGACGAGCAGGTCTGCCGGATTAAGCAGGATCAGCTTGTCGACGTTCTCCGGAAACTCCGCGGCATAGAGCGATGCGAGTAGGGCGCCGTAAGAGTGTCCCATGAGGATGAGCTTGTCATCGCCCAGCAGTTTGCGGATGCGTTCGATATCTGCCAGCTGTTGGCTGATGCCGAGGGTGTTTTCCAGCAGCTGGATCTTTGTCCATGAACTGTCTTCTGCCGGGAAACGGTCGAAGGGGCGTGTGGAGCGGCCTACGCCGCGCTGGTCATAGTAATTGACGCGGTATTCATCTGAGAGCAGGTCAAAGCCTGGTGCGCTCTCCATTGTTGGAATGCCAGGCCCGCCGTGCACGAAGAGGATGTTGCGGCCTTCACCAGTTGAGAAGTGCTTGAGCTTCACGCCCGGAGAGACTTCCCAGAAGTCATCAAAAATGCCGACAGGCGTCAGGTCTGTGCGCTGGGCAACGGTGCCGAGTTTGAACATCGGCTGTTGCATCATCCACCAGACAAAGGCGCCACCACCGGCGAAAAGCAAGCCAACCAGAATAACGATAAAGAGAAGCATCTTTTTGCCGCTTACCCTCATAAAACCACTCCTTCATTGCAGCGGAGCCCAATGAATCATATGTGCACCTATCCGGTCTATAGCGGAGACAACGTGCACGGTGAAAAATGTCGTTTCAGGACTGTACTCAACTGAATTTCTTCATGCTTCGCATTTCTTGCGGAATTTCGCTCATGAATGCGTTTTGTAGCTTTTGTTCTGAAATGCGGGCTTGTCTGACATAATTGTGCGTCAGGCGCGTCTGGAATGACTTAGAATTATATTTTCTTGCGCTTGCCTACGAAAAATCTCGTATTTCGCTTGCGATCTATGGTTGAAGAGTGTTTTCTAATTCGCGTGAATATTTTTTGTTCACTTCATCACACCAGCCGCGCGTCCGCTTAGCTTTTTTCAGTGACTGCACCGGCTTTTCTTAGTGTTTGGGGCAGACGATTTTATGGCGCGTGCGTGTTGTAGAGCTTCCTGCTTCTCTTTTATTTTTCCGGGGGGCTTATGACGCTTCTTTCTTCCATTACCAAACTGGCGACGGCTGCAGCCATTGTTGGCAGCGCGGCGCTGTTTTCTGGTCAGGCTCTGGCGCAGGATCTCAAGTTCTTCACCATCGGCACAGGTGGTACGGCTTACACCTACTATCCGGTTGGCGGTATGATCGCCAATGCGATCTCCAATCCTCCGGGTTCCCGCGCCTGTGATGCAGGTGGTTCCTGTGGTGTGCCGGGCCTGATTGCTTCTGCGGTTTCTTCCCGCGGTTCCGTTGATAACGTGAACGCGATCAACTCCGGTCTGCGTAACTCCGGTTTCGCGCAGTCTGATGTGGCGTACTGGGCGTTTTCCGGTACTGGCACCATGGAAGGCAAGGAGCCTATGAAGGATCTGCGTTCCATCGCGGCGCTGTTCCCTGAGCACATCCACCTTGTTGCAAAAGCTGACAGCGGCATCAACTCCGTTGCTGATCTGAAGGGCAAGCGCGTGTCTTTGGATGAGCCGGGTTCAGGCACATACACCGACGCGAACCTGATTCTCGCTGCTTATGGCCTTTCCACTTCCGACATCACTGCTGAAGCGCTGAAAGGTTCTGCGGCTGCGGAAGCTCTGCGTAATGGCAAGGTGGATGCGTTCTTCGTGGTGGCTGGTTTCCCAACCGGTGCGGTGGTTGAACTAGCGTCTGCGGAAGACATCAAGATCGTTCCAATCACTGGCCCTGAAGCAGAAGGTCTGGTTGAGAAGTACGGCTTCTTTGCAAGCTCTGACATTCCGGCGGGTGCATACCAGGGTGTTGATGCCACAACCACTTTGACCGTTGGTGCGCAGTGGATCACCAGTGCGAAGGAAGATGATGAGCTGATCTACAACATCACCAAGGCGCTTTGGAACGACAAGACCCGCAAGCTGCTGGATGTTGGCCATGCGAAGGGCAAAACCATCACCATGGAAACTGCAATGGACGGCCTTGGCGTGCCGCTGCATCCGGGTGCTGAGCGTTTCTACAAAGAAGCTGGCTTGCTGAAGTAAGCTGAGACCTTCTTTGAGAATTTTGTGGTGCCCGGTAGACCTCTGCCGGGCGCTGCTGTTTTCAATCTAAAAGAAACGCAGGGCTGATGTCTCACAATACGACAGATCAAACCCTTGAGGATCTGGAACGCAAATACGATCCGGATCTAACCTTCAGAGCGGCTGGGCCAGTGCTGGCTGTTGTTATAACAGCGGCACTCGTTGCCATGTCGCTCTACCATTATTATGCGTCCGGCTTTGGGCTTATTCGGGAGCTTGTCCATCGCGGCATTCACCTCTCGTTTGTGCTGGGGCTGGTGTTTGTTCTTTTTAGTTTTATCAAGAGCACGAGCAGCCAACCGGCGCCGTCTGCTTGGTGGCGTCCCAGTGGTGTGCATCTGTGGGATGTTGTGCTGGCGGTGATGGCTGTGGCTGCGGCAATGTATTTACCGTTGTTGCCAGCTGAGGCGGTCGCCTCCCGCGTTGGGGCACCTGCGCCGATTGATGTGTTTATGGGCACGGTGTTGCTGGTGCTGGTGCTGGAAGCTGCGCGCCGATCCGTTGGGCCGACCCTGCCGCTTATTGCGCTGATCTTTATCGGTTATGCCGTGTTTGGCATGTTTGCACCGGGGGCGTTGAAGCATCCGGGGGCGAGCTGGACGGGGCTGATCAATCACCTTTACATGACGAACCAGGGCATTTACGGCATCGCCATCGGGGTGGTGGCCAAGTATGTGTTCCTCTTTGTTTTGTTTGGAGTTTTAGCCACTCGCATTGGCCTTGGGCAGCTGTTTATTGATCTGGCTTCTGTGATTGCCGGGCGTTACGCAGGCGGGCCTGCCAAGGTTGCGATCTTCTCCTCCGCTATGCTGGGTACGATCTCCGGCAGTTCCATTGCCAACACGGTGACCACGGGTTCGCTGACCATACCGGCCATGAAAAAAGTTGGCTATCCGCCGCATTTTGCTGGCGCGGTTGAGGCGACGGCATCAACAGGTGGGCAGATTACGCCGCCGATTATGGGGGCTGCTGCCTTCATCATGGTGGAGTTTCTGGAGATCCCATACCGTGAGGTTTTGCTGGCAGCGATGTTCCCGGCACTGCTGCATTATTTCGGCATCTTCGTGATGGTGCATCTGGAAGCCAAGCGGCTTGGGCTGCGTGGTCTTTCTGCGGATGAGCTGCCGAAAGCGCTGTTGGTGATGAAGCAGCATTGGCTCTCGGTCATTCCGCTGGGCATTCTGGTCTATCTGATTGTCTCCGGCAAAACGCCGGACTTTGCAGCGGTTTGGGGCATCACGGCCTGTGTGGTTGTTGGCTTCCTGAACCCGCATAACCGGATGGGCCTCAAGGATCTGATTGAGTCTCTGGCGACGGGTGCAAAGTACTCGCTGGCCGTTGGTGCGGCTGCGGCGGCGGTGGGCATCATCGTTGGTGTGGTGACGCTAACGGGCACTGGCTTCCGGCTGTCATTTGTGGTGACGCAGGCGGCGTCTGATCTGGGTGGGTTTATTGCCTCCGGTATGCTTGCAGAATACGTAACGCAGAATGCATTGACGCTGTTCTTCACCCTGCTGTTTACGGCCATTGCCTGCATCATCATGGGGGCGGGCATTCCGACAACGGCGACCTACATCATTCTGGTTTCCATTGCAGCACCGGCTCTTGGCCTGTTGGGCGTTCAGCCGCTCGTGGCGCACTTCTTCGTGTTCTATTACGGTGTGCTGGCGGATGTGACGCCACCTGTAGCATTGGCAGCGTATGCAGGGGCTGGCATTGCAGGGGCGAACCCGTTCAAGACCGGTAACACCGCGTTCCGTCTTGGTATCGCGAAGGCCTTGGTGCCGTTTGTGTTTGTCTACTCACCAGCCTTGCTGTTGGTGACGCCTGAGTTCACCTGGTACGACTTCCTGATCACCCTTTCCGGTGCCATGGTTGGCATTGGTCTGCTGGGTGTTGCGTTCTCTGGCTACATGCTGGCCGGGCTGAACAAGCTGGAGCGATACTGGACAGCTTTCGCAGCCATGTTCTTCGTGGCTCCGGGCATACAAACCATGGCGATTGGCGGGGTGTTGATGCTACCGGTTATCGTGCGGCAAATGCTCGCCCGCAAGAACCAACAGTTGGTGATGCAAGACGCTTAGTGCTGGTGATTGTTTTGTGAGAATAACCTTGCCGGATGAATGGGTTCGGCAGGGTGGTATTGAGGAATGGTTTGAGTGACTGAGAGTGATACGAAGAGTTTGCTTGGGGTGAGCCTTCCCCAGCTGGCGTTGCGGGCGACGAGTGGCGAGATGGTGGATGTTTCGGCGTTGCCCGGCATTACTGTTATCTATGCGTATCCGAGAACAAGTCCTCCTGATGAGGGACCAATCGAAGGGTGGGATCTGATACCGGGCGCGCGCGGATGCACGCCTCAGTCCTGTGCGTTTCGGGATCACTTCAGTGAGCTGAAGGATGCTGGTGCGCAAGCGGTGTTCGGGCTTTCGACTCAATCAACTGTGTTTCAGAGAGAAGCGGCCGAGCGTTTGCATCTGCCGTTTGCTCTTCTTTCTGATGAAGATCTGGCCCTGACCAAGGCGATGGAGCTGCCGACCTTTGAAGCGGGTGGCATGGTTCTGCTTAAACGGCTGACCATGATCCTTAAAGATGGGGTGGTTGAGCACATCATGTATCCGGTGAGCGATCCGGCGAAAAATGCTGAAGATGTGATTGCTTATCTGAAGCAGGCTGAGTGATAAACCCCGCCGGATGCACCAATCCGGCGGGGTGTTTTGTTTATGCGGCTTCGGTTGCCTCCTCCGGGTAGGCCTCTTTGATGCGGTTGGCGTAGGCGACAAGGTTGGGGAACTGCTCGACGGTTTTTCTCCAGCCCGAGAATGGCAGATTGGAGAGAGCACAGAGGATCTGGGCACCAACGGCGGCATCAGCAAAGCACGGGCGATCGCCGAGCAGGTATGGCTTGTCACCGAGCTGGGTAGAGATGGCTTGCAGATCTGCACGGCCCAGTGCGAGGCGCTCTTCCCATGTGTGCTGGCCGTAGCCGTGGTTGTTGACTTTGGTGATGACGCTTTTGCGGGACTCGTTCGCAAGGGCGCTGCGCATTTCCGGTGGCAGAATGCCGAAGAACTGATCTTCGATGACAGCGAAGTTCTCATCCGGCAGCCAGCGGGTGCAGACGGTCACGAAGTAAAGAGAATGCTCTGCCATGCGCATGAAAGCGTGGGCGACAGCCAGCTCTGCCTCAGAATAACCGCCTGAGAAATCAGCGTTATAGTTGATCACCAAATGCCGTCTGATGAACTCGGAATCAGCAATAAGTTCCTCCTGATCCTTCATCACGGGCAGCTTGCCTTTTGGCGCGGTCTGTAGTGCTGCCGGGCCTTCCAGAACGTCATAGGATAGACCTGCCATTGCGAGCAGGATATCTACCTTCAGGCAAAATGGGCTTGCACTGACACCGTCGAGTTTAGCGCTGAATTTGTGATGTGTGAGCATTTGCTTTCTCCGCTTGTGTTTGCTGGGGGATTGGTAGCAAGGTGCTCCTGACAGCATGGTGTCAGGAGTGTTTGGCTTCTGACAAATTTCTGGAGGATTTCATGCGCAGGGCAGATCGGTTGCTGCAGATCGTGCAGTTGCTGCGGCGTCATCGGGGGCCGGTGACCGGGGATGTGATGGCAGAGGAACTAGAGGTTTCTGTGCGCACGCTCTATCGCGATATCGTCAGCCTGCAATCAACCGGAGTGCCGATCCGCGGAGAAGCGGGTGTCGGCTATGTGCTGGATGAGGGCTATGATCTGCCGCCGCTGATGTTCAACAGTGATGAGCTGGAAGCGGTGATGATGGGTCTGCGCCATGTGCAGGTGCGTGGGGATGAGCAGCTTATCCGCACGGCCAGTGACGTGATTGCCAAGATCGCAGCGGTGCTTTCTCCAGAAGCGCGGGATGAGTTTATTGAAGCACCGCTGTATGCGCCGGACTTTGGGGTGGAGCCTATTCCCACAGCGCGTATTGAACTGAAGGATGTTCGGCAGGCCATTCGCGGGCAGAACAAGTTGCGGCTTACTTACGAAGATGCGCAGGGGGAGATGAGTGAGCGACTCATATGGCCGTTGAGCCTGACGTTCTTTGCGCAGTCTCGAATGATCGTGGCGTGGTGTGAGCTGCGCAAGGACTTCCGGGCCTTCCGGACAGACCGTGTCACCCACATGGAGGTGCTGGAAGACCGCTACCGCGAAAACCGTGTCACCCTACGTGATCGCTGGTGGAAGCTGGAACTGGCACGACGGGAGAAAGAGGCGGCGGAGAAGGCTGCGAAAGAAGGCTTGCCTGTTGCAACGAGTTAGTGTGAGCCCTATCAATACTATATGTATTTTTTCATTCTCACTCTACTCGTCGTATCCTTGATTTCAGCCGGAATTTCAGAGGGAATTTTTCTTCGGTTCAAAGCTGACGACTACTTTGAAAATAGGCAATCCGCACACATCTTTCATTTTCTAGTTGCAATGCTAGCTGGATTTGCTGCGATGTATTATGCGTTATGGGATTACCATCAGGCTGCTGCTGATGAGCCACGAGCTTTCCAATACCTAGGGTACATCGTCAGTCTACCTACCGGCATTTTGGCGTATGCCGTTTGCAACCTCTTCTATGAGTTCTTCCGGTATGTGAGAGGAGCGTGAATATGTGCTGAGATATGCACCTTAAGGTTGTGTTTGGCCGTTTTGTAAGTGAGAATGATTGCGTTTTGAAATTGCTTTTTTGAACGCGTGCGAGACTCGCTTTGCATTATATGATCTGGGACAGTCTTCTTTTGCTCGTTACCGCCTTCGCTTTCACGGGGTTTGCTGAGCTGCTTATTATTGGGCGTAATGCTGAGGGATACTTCCGGTTTAATAAACTGGCGCGCGTGCTGTTGTTTGCTGGTGCGATGGCCGTATCGTTTGCGACGACGCTTTGGGTGCTACTCAGTTATGGCTTCGCTGATCCCGTTATGTACAGGGCAAATGGATACATGGCATTTGTTGCAGTTGTTTCCAGCTCGTTTCTCTCATACTTGGCGCTCTATCTGATCTATAAGTTTGTCGAAGATATCTTCAACTAAACAGCGACTTATCAGAGGTATTCAGCACTCATTGCTTCCTTGATTTTTCTGAGTATCTTCAGCTGCTCGTCGTGGGGTGGGCTGGGTCTATCCTGAAAAGTAAGGTCCTCATTGAGGATGTAGCGGCGGGAGGTGATGTCGGTTTTCTCAAACATCGGGACCAGATGTGCGTGGGCGTGGGGGATGTCTCCGCCGGTGAAGAGGAACGCTACTCTTTCTACTCCCGTGATTTGCTTAAGTGCTTTGGCAAGGCGTTGGCCGAGTTCCATGATGTTGGTCGCAAGTTCGAGCGGCAGGTCATCAAAGTAGTCGTAATGCTCCAGTGGGATGATCTGAGTATGACCGGGACGGATTGGGCCATTGTCGAGAAAGGCCATGATCTTGTCATCGCGGTAGACCTCAAAAACGCGATAATGCTTCTGAGCTATTTTGCAAAACGAGCAATCCGTTTGTTCGGTCATCCTTACTCCGCTACCACTGCTGTGCCGTGAGAAACTGTGTCTCCGGGGAACTGGATCACGGTGTCGTTCTGGGTCAGGCCGGAGTGGACTTCGGCCATGTCTTGATTGAAGGCACCGATTGTGAGGAGTTGGAGGTGGGCTTTGCCGTCGACGACTTTGAAGGTGGCCCAGTCGTTACCTTCCCGGAAGAGTGCTGTCATGGGAATGCGCAGGACGTTTTGTCCGTGCCAGGTTTCGATGGCGGCGCGCAAGTGGAAGCCGTGGCCGAGTTCCAGTGCTGGGGTGTCCAGATCCAGAATAGCGTTGACGCGCTGCTCTTCGATGCCAAGGGCTGAGACCTTGGTGAAGCCAGCCGGATCAATGCGGCGGACGGTTGCCTTCAGCGTGTTGCCGCCCCAGTCGACCAGCGTTGCTTTTGCCCCTTCAGCGATTTTCACGGCCTCGGTGGAGAGCAGGTCCACGACCACTTCGATATCCGCAGGATCACCCAGTTCCATCAGGAGTGCGCCGGACTGGATGGTTTGCTCGCTTTCAACGGCCAGATTGAGGACTACACCATTGATCGGGGAGATCATGCGCACGGCCAGTTCCTCTGAGCGTTCAGGATCCTGAGCAATGTGCGGTTCGATCAGACGGGCTTTAGCGCTTGCAAGGTCGCTATTGCGTTGGGCGATCTGAGCTTCTGCGCTTTGGATTTTGGCGGCTTTCAGAGTGACGTCAATTTCCACGCGCTCCAGCTGAGCATCTGAGATGGTTTTAGAGCGGTTGAGGCGCTGGGCGCGGATGAGCTCTGACTTGGCCAATTTGTGCTCTGCCTTGGCGGAGGCGAGCTGAGCTTCTGCCAGTGTGATGGCGGCTTTGGCGGTTTCAACACCGGCCAGTGCTTCTGCCTTGGTGCGGGCATTCATGAACGGGGTGGTGAGCGGGTTGATGGTGGCAACGGTGGTTTCACCACGGGATACCTTATCGCCAACTTCCAGCAGGGAACGATCCACCCGTCCAGCGATTGGGGCGGAGATTTTGTAGATCTCCTTCACGCGGGTTTTGCCGTCTTCTTCCACGGTAACCACCAGATCGCCGCGGGTGACCTTAGCGGTTTCAACGGAGATTGGCTTTTCCTGCAAGGCCCAGCCGAAGAGGAGGAGAACGACCAGAGCGATAGCGATGTAAGCGCCTCGTTTGACGTATTTACCGTTCATTCCTATTCCCTCGTTTTTAAGGTTTTGATGAGATCAAGTTTGCCCACACGGCGGCGCACGATGAGTGCGCAGGCCAATGCGGCTGTGAGAATGACAAAGCTGGCGATGGCGTAGGTGCTTGGCAGCACCACAAGCGGTACGCGGAAGAGATCGCTGGCGAAGCCCTGTATCATGCCCGCTGCCATGCCGTAGCCGATGAGCCAGCCCATGGGCTGAGCCAGAAGGACGATCATTGCCATTTCCACCAGAATGACATGGAAGACTTCCTGTTTGGAGAAGCCAATAACGCGGAGGCTGGCGAGCTCGCGGCCCCGCTCGGACAGCTGAATGCGGGCGGCGTTGTAGACCACGCCAAAGGCCACGATGACGGCGATGGTGATGTAGGCCACCAGCATGGAGGTGAAGCTCTGATCCATGAGCTCGCGGAATTTCTCGCGGGAGAGCATCTGCATGGCGATGCCGCCAAGGCCCGGCGTTTCCTTCACGGCGTCGTAAAGGTCATCCAGCCGCGTGCGGTCAATGTTGATGGCCAGATCAGAGATGCGTGGACCTGTTGGGACGAGGGCGTTCAGTGCGTCAATGTGCATGGAGGCGGAGATGCCCATGTAGCTGGTGACGGTGCCGGACACGCGAACCTGACGTTCAACGGAGTTGTGCTTGGTAAGCTCTACGGTGACCATCTCCCCCGGCTTAACGCCCAGCTGGTTGGCGAGATGGGTTGGCAGCATGAGGCCCGTGCGGGGCATCTGGATAGCACGTTCATCAAGGTCCAGAATGCGAGAGAGGTTGGCGTTGGTTGGGCGGCCTGTGATGGCGACGCGCTTTTCCTTTGGACCGAAGCGCAGGATGACGGGTTCTTGTCTATAGGCTTCTGCAGTGAGCACGCCGGGCAGGCGCAGGATATCATCGAGCACACTGGGGGCTTTGTCGTCGGCGAGTGTCAGGCGGGCATCTGCGGTTTCTGCTTTGTTGAAAGCCACGTTGATCATGTGGTCCATGGAGTTGGTCAGGAACAATGCAGAGACGAGCAGGGCCAATGAGAAGGAGACGCCAAGGCTGGTGAGCAGGCTGCGCACCGGATTGTGCATGAGATGGCGCAGGCCCATGGTGCTGAGCTGGGATAGGATGCGTACACGTCTGGACTTGAGTGAGAGGAAACTGCGAAACCGCGGTGGTGCTGGTGGGCGCATAGCCACAGCAGGCGGCAGGCGCGCGGCCTTCATGATGGAGGAGAACGCGCCACCCAGAGCTGCGGCCAGTGAGATGACGGCTGCGATGAGATACAGATCCGGGCTTTCATCGAAGACGAGGAATGGGAACGAGAAGTACTGCGCATACATCTGTGTCATCAGGCGGCCCATGTAGTTGCCTGCAATGGAGCCTATGCCGACGCCGAGGAAAGCAACGATGGAAACCAGTTTGGCGTAGTGACCGGCAACGGACCATGAAGAGTATCCGCAGGCTTTCAGCAGTCCGATCTGTTCCCGTTCCAGAGCGATCAGGCGAGACAGGATCATGTTGACCAGAAAAGCGGAGACCAACAGGAATATGGGAGGGAGCACCTTCGCCATGGCAGAGAGCTGGGTGAGTTCTGCATCCAGAAACGCGTGAGATTGCTGGTCTTTGCGTTTGTATGCGCCGGTGCCGCCATAGGGTTTCAGAAGGCGATCGAGCTTTTCCAGAACGCAAGGTGTGCAGGCCCCTCTGAGCAGTCTCAGGGAGATGTCGTTGGCGGCGTTCTTCATGTCGAACAGGCCTTCCATGGCGGATTGGGCCATGAAGAAGACAGCGAAGCGGCGGTCATCGGGAACCAGATCTCCCGGGCCTAGGGCGTAGATGAACTCAGGCGAGAGGATGATGCCGGTGATTTCGAGGTTAAGCTTTTTGCCGTTCAGGGTGGCGCTGAATGTGTCTCCGGGGGTGAGGCCGTGTGCTTTGGCGAAGCGTGAGTCGAGCGCGACCTCGTTGGTGCGGGAGCCTTCCGGCAAGCGGCCAGCTCTCAGATAGAGGCGGTTGACGGCTGGCTTTCTGCCGGAGGGCAGGGAAAGGGCGATACCGGCAGCGGGTTCTGCCATCTGCGGGATGTCGAGAATGGCGGAGCGAACGATGCGCATTTCAACGGCTGCTACACCATCAATGGCGGCGATGCGGTCTTTCAGGTGGTCCGGTGCGCGGACGGCTTGCGCAAAGATGTGGCCGAAGCGGTATTGATCGTAATAGGTTTTCTGGGTTTCGCTGAGAGAACGGTAGGCTCCCTGGGCGAGGATCAGCGTCATCACTCCGCAGGCCATGACCAAAGCAATCGCGAGGACTTGTGCCCACAGGCGTTTCAAGTCGCGGATGACTTTCCGGTCAAGGACAGGCAGAGCTACCATGCAACCTCCGAGGGCTGCTTTGGGGTCTCATTTTCGTGCGTGCTCTCAATGGCGCCGTCTTTGAAGACGTAGACACGGTTTGCCATTTGCTGGATGGCCGTGTTGTGCGTGATGATGGCCGTTGTGGTGCCGAGCTCTTTGTTGATGCGCTGCAACGCTTCCAGCACCAATGTGCCGGTTTTGGTATCGAGCGCGCCGGTGGGCTCATCACAGAGCAGGACTTCCGGTCGCTTGGCGATGGCACGGGCGATGGCAACACGCTGCTGTTCACCGCCGGACATTTCTGCTGGGAAGTGGGAGGAGCGTTTGCCTAGGCCGACCAGTTCCAACGCCTCCTGCGGGTCTATCGGGTTCTTGGCGATCTCGGTTGTCAGCGCCACGTTTTCCCATGCGTTGAGGCTGGGAATGAGGTTGTAGAACTGGAAGACGAAGCCAACGTAGTCGCGTCGGTAGCGGGTCAGCTCGCTCTCGCTGAAGTCGGTGAGGTTCTTGCCCATGAAGGAGACTGTGCCGGAGGTGGCATTGTCCAGCCCGCCGAGAATGTTCAGGAAGGTGGATTTGCCGGAGCCGGATGGTCCGAGCAGCACAACCATTTCGCCTTCAAAGAGTGTCATGGAGACACCGCGAAGTGCGTGCACCTCAACCTCGTTGGTGACATAGGTTTTGGTGGTGTTTTCAGCGATGAATACTGGCGTTGGCATAGGGGCCCCAACCTGAATGTGCAGCTACATTACACTATAGCCTCAAACTCAAGTTGTATGGCAATGATCCCACTCAAGGAATTGAGTAAATTCCCTAGGTCAGCTGCCGTTGCGTGGCGGAGCGCCTACAGATTTGCGGAAAATCAGTTCAGGGTGCCAGAGGCATTGCAGCTCTTTAATGTCTGCGCCTTTGAGGTAGTTCATCGCCATGATTGCGATCTCGCGGCCTGCATCGCGCAGCGGTGAGCGAGTGACCGTCAGTGGCGGGTCCATATCCGCTGCTTGTGCAAGTGGTACGTTATCATCGTGCGCAACAATGGAGACTTCTGAGCCGATCTTGATGCCAAGTTCATTGCAGGCTCTGTAAGCACCTTTTGCCATGACCACGCTTGAGCAGAGCAGGGCGGTTGGGCGATCTTCCAGCTGCAGGATCTCCATGGCGAAGGTGTAGCCGTTCTCCTCAGACATGGCGCCAGCGCGCACGTAGTCGGGGTTTGGAGTAACGCCTCGTTCCTTCAGTGCATCCTGCCAGCCATTGAAGCGGTCAATGGCGTAGACGCGGTTAGGATGACCGTTGAGGATTGCGATCTTGTCGTGGCCCATCTCCAGCAGCATCTTTGCTGGCTCATGGAAGACGCCATAGTTGTCGATGTCGATGTAGGAATAGCTGTCGCAAGTGGCGGTTCGGCCATGCACGATGAATGGCATGTTGAGGTCTTGCAGAAGACGGATGCGCTCTTCGCTGAGGTCCACGTTGGACAGGATCACCAGATCGACGGTGCCTTTTTCTGCAAAGCGGCGGTAGACGTCCACTTCCTCGCTCTGAGAGGAGGAGATCATGATGTCGTAGTCCAGCTCGGATGCCTTTTCCGAAAGACCTGTCAGAAACTCGATGAAGTGTGGATCGAGGAACATGTTCATGTCAGTTGGGAAGGCGATGCCGATGACGCTGGAGCGGCCTGTTGCCAGACGGCGCGCGTTGACATTGGGACGATAGCCATAGGTCTTCGCTGCTTCAGCTACCCGGTTTCGGGTGGCAAGCGACACATCAGAATACCCGTTGAGGGCTCTGCTGACTGTGGTTTGTGAAAGACCGAGATGATTGGCTAACGTCTTAAGATTCATAATTATTCAATGGCTCAAACTTGCTATGCGCCGCGTTTATAGCCCCTTTTTCTCCCGCATGCTTGTGAGAAATGTAGACCATAAACTTCAGGAAAATCCAGTGAGACCTTTGTCTTTTCCAAAGCGCTTTGGGTCCGATGCCGGAGTCAGTGGAAAACTGATATTTTTCAGAGATGCAGTAAAATACCACATATGGGGTGCTCTAAACTTAGGAGAATTCAGCTATTTTGCAAGTGTTGCATCGCAAAATTGGGCCTTTGGCGGGCAGGGTCACAAATGTTCCTACGGATTTTTACTATTGACTTAGACCGGTGAGTAAACTTTGCTGGTCTCAAAGCGCTTTGGGAATCTTTCAATAGATTGCCAGTGTTTGGGGAGCCCTTCGCTCTGGAGGGTTAATTACTGGCCGGACAACGATTGGGAATTCGTTGAATGAGGGCCAAGGACGAAACAGGGAGGCGTCCCATTATGGGTATCCGTCGTACATTATTAGGTTCTGCTGTTGCACTTGCTGGTATGGCTGGCGTTGCGGGTTATGCAATGGCTGCTGAAGTTACTGTTGTTTGCGGCAGTGTTGGGCAGGGCGCTAAGCTTTGTAAGGGCGCAGCAACTGAGTGGGCCAAGGAAACCGGCAACACCGTCAAGTTCTTCGCTGCACCTGCATCTTCTACCGAGCAGCTGGCTCTTTACCAGCAGATCCTGAGCTCTGGTTCCTCCGATATCGACGTCTTCCAGATTGACGTTATCTGGCCTGGTATTCTTGGAAGTCACCTGATCGATCTGAAGCCATACTCCAATGGCGCAGAAGACATGCACTTCCAGCCAATCGTTGCGAACAACACCTACAAAGGCAAGCTGGTTGCTATGCCTTGGTATACCGACGCTGGCCTGCTGTTCTACCGCAAAGACCTGCTTGAAAAGCACGGCGAAAAAGCTCCTGAAACCTGGGGTGATCTGACCGCGACTGCGAAGAAAATCCAGGATGCTGAACGCGCAGCTGGCAACGACAAAATGTGGGGCTTCGTTTATCAGGCGAAGGCTTACGAAGGTCTGACCTGTGACGCTCTTGAGTGGGTTGACAGCTTCGGCGGTGGCGATGTTGTAAATGCAGACGGCGACATCACCATCAACAACGAAAAAGCTGCAAAAGCTCTTAAACTGGCAGCTAGCTGGACCGGTTCAATCGCACCTGCTGGTGTTCTTTCCTATCAGGAAGAAGATGCACGCGGTGTGTTCCAGTCCGGTAATGCGGTGTTCATGCGTAACTGGCCTTATGCATGGTCTCTTGGTCAGGCTGATGACTCCCCGATCAAAGACAAAATCGGTGTGATGGCTCTGCCTAAAGGTGGGGAAGACGGAAAGCAGACCGGTACTCTTGGTGGCTGGCAGCTTGCTGTTTCCAAGTACTCCAAAGCGCCTGAAGCAGCTGCAAGTCTCGTTATGCACCTGACCAGCAAAAAGAGCCAGAAGCAGCGCGCTATCGAAGGTTCTTACAACCCAACCATTGCTGATCTGTACACCGATGCAGACGTGCTGGCAGCAAGCCCATTCATGGGTCAGCTGAAAGACACCTTCACCAACGCCGTGGCACGTCCATCCCGTGCAACTGGCTCTAACTACAATAAAGTTTCCAACGCATTCTACAATGCAGTGCATGATGTGCTTTCCGGTAAAACCGAAGCAGAAGCATCCCTTGCGAAACTTGAAAAGAACCTGAAACGCATCAAGCGTAAAGGCTGGTAAGTCTCCTCCCTAGACTTGCGATCTGTGTTGCGGCCTCCCGATGGCCGCAACACTGAACCGAGCTCCGGGGTGGTTCCTTGGAGTTTCCCTGAAATAAAGAAACCAAGGATCAGAGGATGACCCTTGCTCTGCAGCAGGATGGTACTGCCACACGTAAGGCAAAACGCTCTAATCTGAGTTCTGCCAGATTACGCGCCGCGTGGCTTTTTCTCGCCCCCATGATGATCGCATTGGCCGCTGTTGCAGGCTGGCCGTTGCTCCGCACCATCTGGTTGGGTTTTACCGACGCAAACCTTATAGATCTCAGTGAATCCCAGTTCATCGGCTTTGAGAACTATCTCGCCTTTTATGATGGGGAAGCCTATGGCGTTCTTGTTGATGCCGAGTGGTGGAATGCGGTTTGGAATACACTCTGGTTCTCTGTCATTTCTGTTGGTCTTGAAACCCTGTTCGGGCTCATCATTGCGCTGATCCTGAATGCGGAATTCAAGGGACGCGGCCTTGTGCGTGCTGCTGTTCTGATCCCATGGGCGATCCCGACAATTGTTTCCGCCAAGATGTGGGGCTGGATGCTTCACGACCAGTTTGGCGTGATCAAC
The DNA here is from genome assembly GCF_000236645.1 of Pseudovibrio sp. FO-BEG1. Lineage (NCBI taxonomy): Bacteria > Pseudomonadati > Pseudomonadota > Alphaproteobacteria > Hyphomicrobiales > Stappiaceae > Pseudovibrio > Pseudovibrio sp. FO-BEG1. Next base: position 4,937,149 of record NC_016642.1, on the reverse strand, counting down.
GAAATTCTCCTCGGTGTTGGCATTCTGTCTGAGCCTGTTGCCTGGACCGCTGATCCTTCCACCGCGATGTGGGCTGTGATCATGGTGGATGTGTGGAAGACCACACCATTCATGGCACTGCTGACCCTTGCTGCGCTGCAGATGTTGCCCGGCGATATCTATGAAGCAGCCCGCGTGGACGGCATCAATCCGATCCGCGTGTTCTTCAAAGTGACGTTGCCGCTGATCCGTCCAGCGATCATTGTTGCGGTGATTTTCCGCAGTCTTGATGCGCTGCGTGTGTTTGATTTGATTTATGTTCTGACGTCTAACTCCACCTCGACCATGTCCATGTCTGTCTATGCAAGGCAGCAACTGGTGGACTTCCAGGAGGTTGGCTATGGTTCCGCAGCTGCAACGCTGCTGTTCATTGTGATTGCCTTGTTGACGACCATTACTGTGGTGGCAGGCGGATTGAAATCCGGTGAAGGAGATCAGGCATGAACCGTCAAATTAAAACCTTTGTGTTCTATGCGCTGGTTGTCGGAGTTGTTCTCTTCTCTGTCTTTCCGTTCTACTACGCGATCATAACCAGTTTCAGAAGCGGGCAGGAGCTGTTCAATCCGTCTGTGTTCCCGACCAGCTTCAGTATTGGCAACTACTTCTCGATCTTTAAAGAGCAGCCGTTTGGTTTGAACATTCTGAACTCGGTGATCGTGGCGACATCCGTTGTGATCTTGTCGCTGATCATTGCGGTGACAGCATCTTATGCGCTGGCACGCATCCACTTCCGTGGTCGTGGCCTGCTGCTGATGACTATTCTGTCTGTCTCCATGTTCCCGCAGGTGGCAATCCTTTCCGGCATGTACGAGCTGATCCGCTCCATGGGGCTTTATAACTCCCTGCCGGGTCTGATTATTCCAAACACCGTGCTGACGCTGCCGTTTACCGTGTGGGTGCTGACCACCTTCATGAAGGAGCTGCCAAAGGAACTGGAAGAGGCTGCTGTTGTTGATGGTGCTTCTCCGCTGACCATTGTGCGCCGGATCTTCCTGCCGCTGATGTGGCCAGCCATGGTGACCACCGGTCTGCTTGCTTTCATCGGTGCGTGGAACGAGTTCCTGTTCGCGCTCACCTTTACTCTATCCAACGAAGTTCGCACCGTGCCAGTGGCGATTGCCCTGATGTCCGGCGCAACTGAATACGAGCTGCCATGGGGCAACATCATGGCTGCTTCTGTACTAGTGACCGTTCCGATCGTGGTCTTAGTGCTGGTGTTTCAACGAAAAATCGTCGCTGGTCTTACTGCTGGTGCGGTTAAAGGATAACTGGAATGAACCTCTCTACCCCAATAAACGAAAACACAAGCCATCGAGTTCTGGCGAACGATCCGGATTGGTGGCGGGGCGCAGTCATTTATCAAATCTATCCGCGCTCCTTCGCTGATAGCAACGGTGATGGCATTGGTGACCTTCCAGGAATTACCGAGAAGCTGGATTACATCTCTGATCTTGGTGCCGATGCGATCTGGATTTCGCCTTTCATGAAGTCGCCGATGGATGATTTTGGCTATGACGTTTCTGATTATGAAGACGTTGATCCAATGTTCGGCTCTCTGGACGACTTTAAAGAGCTGATTGCCAAAGCGCATGGCAAGGGCATTCGTGTGCTGATCGATCTGGTGATCTCGCACACCTCTGATCAGCATGAGTGGTTTGTTGAAAGCCGGAGCAATAAGACCAACAGCAAGTCTGACTGGTATGTGTGGGCTGATCCGAAGGCTGATGGGTCTCCGCCAAACAACTGGTTGTCCATCTTTGGTGGTTCTGCTTGGCAGTGGGATAGCCGTCGTTGTCAGTACTACCTGCACAACTTCCTGCGCTCCCAGCCGGACCTAAACTTCCATTGCGAAGAAGTGCAGCAGGCTGTTCTGGATGCAGCGCGCTTCTGGCTGAAGCTGGGTGTTGACGGGTTCCGTCTTGATACTGTGAACTTCTACGTTCACGACAAGCAACTGCGTGACAACCCTCCTTATCCGGATCCAGATAGCCTTGCGGATGTGACCGGTGTGAACCCTTATGCGTTCCAGGATCACAAGTTCGATAAGTCTCAGCCTGAGAACCTGAAGTTCCTTGAGCGTCTGCGTGAGGTGATGAATGAGTTCCCGAACACCACCACAGTTGGTGAGATCGGTGCGGGGCACGAAGCCAGCGAGATCATGAAGCAGTACACCTCAGGTGATGGTCGTCTGCACATGGCTTACAGCTTCGATCTGCTTTCCAATACGCCAACCGCGAAGTACGTGCGTGAGCGTGTGACCAATCTGCAGAACATCGTGACTGAGGGCTGGCCTAGCTGGGCGATGTCCAACCACGATGTGAAGCGTATGGGCTCTCGTTTGCCAGAGGATGTTGATCCTCAGGTGGCAACTCCGGCTCTGCTGGCTCTGAGTGCTTCACTGCGTGGTAGCCCTTGCATCTATCAGGGTGAGGAGCTTGGCTTCAACGAGGCTGATGTTGCTTTTGAAGATCTTCAGGATCCGTATGGCATTGAGTTCTGGCCTGAGTATAAGGGGCGTGATGGTTGTCGTACGCCCATTGCCTGGTCCAAGGACGGTGGTTTCACCACTGGCAAGCCTTGGCTGCCAATGGCGCAGGATCATCTGGATCACAGTGCTGAAGCTCAGGTGGGCGATGAGGCTTCTCCAATGCGCCGGACTGCGAAGTACCTGCATTGGCGCAAGGACCAAAAGGTTCTGCAGAAGGGCTCTCTGGACTTTGTTGATCTGGGTGAAGATGTGCTGGCATTTGAGCGTGAGCATGATGGAGAGAAAGTGCTCTGCGTCTTCAACCTGACAAATGATGATATGCGTGTTGCTCTGGGAGCTTACAGCTCTGCTGCGTTGCTGGAGGGGCATGGATTTAGTGCGGAAATGGACGGCGAGGCACTCAACCTGCCTGCATGGCAAGTGGCTTACTTGCAAATCTCAAAGAACTAAGCTGAGGGCAACACCATGGCAGATGTAACACTTAAGGGTATCGTCAAGGACTTCGGGTCAACCCGCATCATCCACGGCGTTGATTTGCAGATCAAAGATCGTGAACTGATCGTGTTTGTCGGACCATCCGGCTGCGGTAAGTCGACTTTGCTGCGCCTGATTGCCGGGCTTGAAGATATCACTGATGGTGAAATGTTCATTGATGGAGACCTGGTGAACCAGCGCACTCCTAAGGAACGCAAGATTGCCATGGTGTTCCAGAGCTATGCTCTTTATCCGCACATGAGTGTTTATGAGAATATGGCGTTTGGCCTTGAGCTCTCCAAGCATTCTAAAGAGGATATCAAAGAGAAGGTGATGGAGGCAGCTCGTATTCTTGAGCTGACTCCGTTGCTGGAACGTAAGCCAAAGCAGTTGTCCGGTGGTCAACGTCAGCGTGTGGCGATTGGCCGTGCGATTGTTCGTAACCCGAAGGTCTTCCTGTTCGACGAGCCTCTGTCCAACCTTGATGCGGCGCTGCGTGTGCAGATGCGTATCGAGATTGCCAAGCTGCATCAGGACATGGATGCCACCATGGTGTACGTGACACACGATCAGGTGGAAGCAATGACGCTTGCTGATCGGATTGTGGTGCTGAATGCGGGCCGCATTGAGCAGGTTGGTAGCCCGCTAGAGCTGTATCACCGTCCACGCAACAAGTTCGTGGCTGGCTTCATCGGATCGCCAAAGATGAATTTCATTGAGGCTCAGGTGACAGGTGTTGCTGAAGATGGTGTTGAGCTGTCTGTTGTTGGCTCCGCGCCGGTGAAAGTTGCTGTTGACCCGTCCTGTGTTGCTGTCGGCGATAAGGTGGAGTTCGGCATTCGTCCTGAGCATATGGTGAGTGGCGGCGAAGGCGAGCTGACCGGTAAGGTGGAAGTCATCGAAGAGCTTGGTGAGAGCCACTTCTTGCATGTGCGCCTGACGGATGGTTCTCTGGTGACCGTTCAGGGTAAGGGTGATGCGCAGGCGAAGGCTGGCGAGAGCTGTCAAGTGAAGCTGGAATGCGGTCATTCGCACGTGTTTGGCGGTGACGGATTCGCGATTTCCAAATTGGGGACGTTAGGTCAGCAAGAAAAGGTCGCAACTCTTGAGAGTGTTTGATAAATAAAATTTCTCACAGGCTCAGTCCAATTTGGCATTTTGTTCCAGTGCCGCACCTTGTGTGCGGCACTTGTCGTTTGAGGAGTCGCCAGCGCATCCTTAAAACGATTAAATAGCTGATTTTTTTAGGCTGAATCAGGTCTGATCATACCAATTGACTACTCCGTTAGGGGAGGTTGGATTACTGGCAGAAACCGCAAGGTTAGTCTTTCAGGATCAAGCGAAGATTGAGCTCCTGCATGGTATTCTTGGGCTGAGCTCAACCAAGGGTACTTGTTCCCTTTCCTAAAAAATGAAAGAATTTAATCAGTGATTGCACTTATGCGCGATTACAATTCTTTTTGCCTTTGCCAGTCCAACGATGCGAAGGCCTTTTATAAATAGGGGAGCATTTTTAAATGCAATTTAAGCGTAGTCTTCTCTCGCTCGCGCTTGCTGCAAGCGTGGCGATGCCAATTTCCGGCGCTATCATCACTGAGGCAGGTGCTGCAACACCACCTAACATGCTCATCATTGCTGGCCGTATCGACGACCTCATCTCTCTTGACCCGCAAGAGATGTTTGAGTTCTCCGGCACAGACATGGCGAACAACATCTACGACAAGCTGGTTATGCTGGACCCATCCGACCTTTCTAAAGGTTATGGCCCAGGTCTGGCTGAGAGCTGGGAGATCTCCGAGGATGGCAAGACCTTTACCTTCAAAATGCGTGAAGGCATCAAGTTCCACTCCGGCAACCCTGTAACTGCAAAGGACGCTGAGTTCAGTATCCGCCGTGCAGTTGCTCTGAAAAAGACACCTTCCTTCATTCTTACTCAGTTCGGTTTCACCGCTGAGAACATGAATGACACCATCAAGGCTGTTGATGCGAAAACCTTCCAGATCACCACAGACAAGAAGTACGCTCCTTCTTTCGTACTGAACTGCTTCACCGCTGCAATCGCTTCCATCGTTGACTCCGAGCTGGTTAAGTCCAACGAAGTTGACGGTGACTGGGGTAACGGCTGGCTGAAAACCAACTCTGCTGGTTCTGGCGCATTCAAGCTGCAGAACTGGAAGCCAAATGAGTCTTACTCTCTGACAGCTGTTCCAGGCTACTGGCGTGGTGAAGTTGCGATGAAGCGCGTTATCGTGCGTCACGTGATGGAATCTGCTTCTCAGCGTCTGATGCTGGAAAAAGGCGACGTTGATATTGCTCGTCATCTGTCTCCAGAAGACATTGCATCCATCTCCACCAACGAAGACCTCAAGGTTGAGGACACTCTTCGCGGTCGTCTGATGTACATCTCCTTCAACCAGAAAGATAAGGCTCTGTCCCATCCGAAGGTTGCGGAAGCTCTGAAGTACCTGGTTGACTATAAAGGTATGACCGGATCCTTCCTGAAAGGTCAGTACACCATTCAGCAGGCGTTCCTGCCACAGACCTACATGGGTGAGTTAAAAGACACTCCTTACTCCCTGAACGTTGAAAAAGCGAAAGCTCTGCTGGATGAAGCTGGTTATGCTGATGGCTTCGACGTTGAGTTCATCGTTCGTAATGCAACAGAGCGTCTCGAAATTGCTCAGAGCTTGCAGAACACCTTCGGTCAGGCTGGCATCAACGCGAAGATCTCAACCGGTACTGGTAAGCAGATCCTCGGTCGTTACCGTGCTCGTGACTTCCAGATCTACGTAGGTGCATGGGGTCCGGACTATCCAGATCCACACACAAACGCTGACACCTTCGCGAACAACCCTGACAACCGCGATGAAGCAAAACTGACAGGTAAACTGGCATGGCGTAACGCTTATCCAGCAAAAGACCTGACTGTTCTGACTGATCTGGCTGTGCAGGAAAGTGACCGTGAGAAGCGTGCTCGCATGTACGTTGAAGCTCAGAAGACCTTCCAGAAAGAAGCTCCATTTGCAGTTATGTTCCAGAAAATCGAACAGAACTCCATGCGTGCAAACGTATCTGGCTTCAATCCGGGTGGCGCGATCACAAGCGTATTCTACTGGCCTGTTAAAAAATAAGATTGGCTGATACAAAATGAGCATCGCTGACTCTACAGCGACTGTGGCGCGGCGAGGGACTTCCTCGCCGCTCTACAAAATTTTGAAAGGTTTGATCGCTGGCCTTTTCTCCATCACCCTCACCATGGTGGGGCTGCTTTTCGTAACCTTTATCATTGCGCGCGTTATGCCCGTCGATCCGGTTCTTGCGGTTGTCGGTGAGCGTGCTTCCCAAGAAATTTATGAGGCAGCCTACAAGGCCATGGGTCTCGACCAGCCACTGATTGTGCAGTTCTGGCTGTTCCTGAAACAGGTGGCTATGGGTGACTTCGGGATGTCGACGCTGACAGCGCGGCCCGTAGTTGAAGATGTTGCCCGTGTATTCCCGGCAACCCTTGAGCTTGCAACCCTGGCGACGATTGCCGGTGTGGGCCTAGGTGTGCCGATGGGTGTGATTGCAGCTGTGAATGAAGGCCGGTGGCCTGACCAGCTGATCCGCCTTGTTGGATTGTTTGGCTACTCCATGCCGATCTTCTGGTTCGGTCTGATGGGCCTGCTGATTTTCTACGGCATTCTGGGTTGGGTTGGTGGCCCAGGCCGTATTGATATCTACTATGAAGATATTGTTCCTGTCGTTTCAGGGATGATCCTGATTGATAGCCTGCTTGCCGGTGAGATCGAGATCTTCTGGAATGCGGTGAGCCACATCATCCTGCCTGCCAGCATTCTTGGCTATTATTCCATCGCCTACATTTCACGCATGACTCGGTCTTTCATGCTTGAGCAGTTCTCTCAGGAGTACATTACAACTGCGCGCGTGAAGGGTGTTTCTGAGACTGCTGTGATCTGGCGTCATGCTTTGCCGAACGTGATGATACCGCTGATTACCGTTATTGCGCTTTCCTATGCGAACCTGCTGGAAGGGTCTGTGCTGACTGAGATCATCTTCTCCTGGCCGGGGCTGGGCAACTACATCACCAACGCTCTGCTTTCTGCGGATATGAACGCGGTTCTGGGTGGAACGGTTGTGGTTGGTGCGATCTTTGTTGGTCTCAACCTCTTCTCTGACTTTATGTACAAAGTGGTGGATCCGAGGGCACGATGACAACAGCACCTGTAAAATCAAACGTGCCTGAGAAGACTGGTTTGAAGGCATGGCTCACCTCTGATGCACCTGAATCGCGCGGTCATGCGCGTGCTGTGCAGCTGTATCTGGGGTGGCTGAAACTCTACGAAAACAAACTCGCTTTCCTTGGCTTCCTGATCATTCTTGGTCTGGTGCTGATGGCTGTCTTCGCGCCGCTGCTGGCGACCGCTGAGCCGAATGCACAGGATTTGAGTAAGCGCCTGCTGTCACCGGGGACAGATGGGTATCTGCTAGGTACGGATGAACTGGGTCGTGACATTTACAGCCGGCTTGTTTATGGCTCCCGTATCACTCTCTTGATTGTAGGCATTGTTGCCTTCACCGCACCGGTCTTCGGTTTGCTGATTGGTACAGTGGCTGGTTATCTGGGTGGTTGGGTTGATCAGGTGCTGATGCGCTTGGTGGACATCTTCCTTGCCTTCCCACGCCTTGTTTTGGCGTTGGCGTTTGTTGCTGCGATTGGCGCAGGTATTGAGAGTGCCATTATCGCGATCAGCCTGACAGCCTGGCCTCCTTACGCCCGTATTGCACGTGCTGAAACTCTGACCATTCGTAATGCGGACTACATCAGTGCTGTGCGCTTGCAGGGTGCGGGTGTCATGCACATCATCGTTGGTCATGTGTGGCCGCTGTGTTTGTCCTCCATCATCGTGCGTGTGACACTGGATATGGCTGGGATCATTCTGACGGCTGCTGGTCTTGGCTTCCTTGGTCTTGGTGCTCAACCGCCAGAGCCAGAGTGGGGTGCGATGATCTCTGCTGGCCGTAAGTTTGTTCTGGACCAGTGGTGGGTTGCTGCCATGCCGGGTATGGCGATCTTTATCGTGTCTTTGGGCTTCAACCTGCTGGGTGATGGTCTGCGCGATATTCTTGATCCGAAGAAAAGCCAGAGCTGAGGGAGAGGGCCATGAGTGATACGCTTTTAAGCGTTGAGGACCTTTGGGTTCGCTTCCCAACCCGCAATGGTACCGTTGATGCTGTGCGGGGAATTTCATTCTCTGTCGGGCGTGAGCGCGTTGGCATTGTGGGTGAGAGTGGTTCTGGTAAATCCATGACCGGCCGCAGTATTCTGCGTCTCATCCGTTCTCCGGGGCAGATGGAAGCCAAGTCCATCCTGTTCAATGGTGAGAACCTGCTGGACTATTCTGAGAAGCAGATGCGCAAGATCCGTGGACACCAGATCTCCATGGTGATGCAGGACCCGAAGTTCTCGCTGAACCCGGTTCACACCGTTGGTAAGCAGATTTGTGAGGCTTTGCGCCTTCACACCAAGGCGTCTCGCCGTGAAGCTCGTCAGGGTGCGTTGGAGATGCTGGAAGCGGTGCAGATCCGCAATCCCGAGCGTGTGTTTGACAGCTACCCGCATGAGCTTTCAGGCGGAATGGGCCAGCGTGTGATGATCGCGATGATGCTGATCACCGATCCCAAACTGCTGATTGCTGATGAACCGACTTCTGCATTGGATGTGACCGTTCAGATGAAGGTGCTGGCGATTATGGACAAGCTGGTGCAGGAGCGCGGTATGGGGCTGATCTTTATCAGTCACGACCTGAACCTTGTCTCGTCTTTCTGTGACCGCATCATCATCATGTATGCAGGCCGTATTGTTGAGACCTGTAAGGCCAGTGAGCTGCATAAAGCAACGCATCCTTATACTCGTGGGTTGCTGAACGCTTTGCCGCGCATTGAGGAGCCTAAGGGACGTCTTGAAGCGCTGCAGCGTCAGGGCAGTTGGAAGCAGGAGGCCAGTGTCGATGCAAGGGTCTGATAGTGCTGTGATGGAACGTAAGCCATGGGTTGCGGAAGCAACGAATGATGCGCGCCTCGAAATCAAGAATCTCAATGTTTACTTCGGTGATGGCCCGGATCGCTTTCAGGCCGTCAAGAATGTGAGCCTCAAGGTTCAGCAGGGCGGTAGCTTCGGTATCGTTGGTGAATCTGGCTCAGGTAAATCAACTGTTCTGCGCGCTGTGTGCGGACTGGTTGAGAGCTGGGATGGTGAGATCGATATTGATGGAGCCCCTGTCTCTCACAAGCGTGACAAGGCCTTTGCGCGTAAGATTCAGATGGTGTTTCAGGATCCTTACGCATCGCTACATCCGCGTCATACGGTTGATCGAGTTTTGTCAGAACCACTGAAATTACATGGGTTTGATGATATTGATGGCCGTGTGCTTCGTGCGTTGGATGACGTGGGGCTGGGCGCTGATTTCCGCTTCCGTTATCCGCATCAGCTTTCTGGTGGTCAGCGGCAACGTGTGGCGGTTGCACGGGCTTTGATGCTGGAGCCGGAGATCTTGTTGTTGGATGAACCAACCTCAGCGTTGGACGTGTCCGTGCAGGCAGAGATCCTGAACCTGTTCGCGGATCTACGCAAAGAGCATAACCTGACTTATGTGATGGTGACGCACGACTTGGCTGTTGTGGCTCATATGTGTGATGAGATCGCGGTTATGCAGCATGGTGAAGTGGTTGAGGTGATGGATGTTGAGGCTATGCGCCAATCCAAACCAGAGACTGCGTACACTCAGGAACTGCTGAAGGCCTCTATGGGATATGATGCTGAGTTCTTTGGAGACAGCTGATCTGCCAATGAGTTAGATGACTTTCGAAAGCCCTGCCATCTTGGTGGGGCTTTTGTTGTTCTGGGGCAGGAACTCTACTAGGATCGCCTTATTGCTTTTGAGATTATGAGCTGCGGAGCCGCAGATGAAATACTTTTATGGTGTTCTTTGTATTTTGGGATTTCTGCTGCCCTACGGGGCATTTATGCCATGGCTGCTTGAAAATGGCCCGGATCTGTCACTGCTTTTAGCAGAGGCTTTTTTCAGGTGAGATTTCTGCATTTGCCTGGCTGGATGTTGTGGTTTCTGCTGTGGTTTTGACCGGCTTCATCTTTGCCGAAGGGCAACGACTTGGAATGAAGTTTCTTTGGCTGCCGATTCTTTCCGTGTTCACCGTTGGTGTGTCACTCGGCCTGCCATTGTTCTTGCTGCTGCGGGAATTACACGTTGAAAAAACATCGAAAACAGGTGCGGTTAGCGGAAAAAACGTAGCGCGTATATGATAGTTGGAACTCATGTGCAGAAAATAGACTACGCCAATGAGTTCACTGTGAATTTCTTAATGTTTTCTGCTATAAACAAGCCGCTTAATCCTACGAGTTCATGAGCTGAAACACTCGCAGATTAGCTTGGGTGTTTCTAATTTATCTACGGTGTCTTCTTTGAGAAGTCTTGACGAAAATCTTATTTCGCATATTCCTCCGTTCCGAAAGCTGGAACGCGTTGATATTAGAGAGATTTTGGACGCAGCAACGCCAAAGCGTTTCAGTGCGGGTCAAGCTATCTTTGAAGAGCATGAGCCAGCAGAGCGGTTCTTTCTGCTTCTCGATGGCCATGTGCGGGTTATTCGTACCACGGCAGCTGGTGATCAGGTGATTGCACGCCACATCGTCAGCGGCGAGCTGATGGGCATTGCGCCTGCAATCGGGCGCACTACTTACCCTGCAAGTGCTGTCGCTATTGATGATTGTCTTGTGCTGTTCTGGCCTACGAACCTCTGGCAGACGTTTGTAGCGAAGTATGATGGCTTTGCCACGGAGACCTACAAAACCGTCGGTGAGCGCATCTCAGAGGCCAACAACCACATTCTGGAGCTGGCGACCCAGCAGGTTGAGCAGCGTGTTGCACGTGCGCTTCTGCGTCTGGCTATTCAAAGCCATCGTGACACGGAAGAGGGTATGGAAATCGATTTTCCGCTTACCCGTCAAAATATCTCCGAGATGACAGGCACAACTCTCTACACCGTGAGTCGTTTGCTAAGTGCTTGGGAGAAGCAGGGAATTGTAACCAGCGGTCGTAAAAAGGTTGTTGTGACAGACCTCGGCAAGCTGAAGACTCTGGCTGATTTGGACCCTATGGGTGACTCCTAAGCCGGGTAGGGTACTCACGCGTGTGGTACTAGGCATAAGTACCAGTATTCTCGATTTTGTATCTAATTGTTTTATTTGAATTATTTCTTACATATCCGGTAATTACCGAATAGGTTGTTCTAGCACAAACTTCGCCACTGGCGTCAATTTTATCATCTTCGGGACCGTAACCACGATAGGATTCCGTAGATGTCAGAATTCCTTACAAAATCGCGGGCACGAAATATTTTTTATGGGGGATCCTTATTCTTCATAGGCATATTTGCCGTGCTCTCAATCGACAGCCACCTTTACGTCGTGAATGAATCGACTGCTAAGGCTCCGCTTACGGACGAAGTCGTCCTTGGTAAGCACGTTTGGGAAAAGCATTCTTGCATCAACTGTCACACACTGCATGGTGAAGGTGCTTACTTCGCACCGGAAGTTGGCAACGTGATGACACGTTGGGGTGTTCTGGATGATCCAGATGATGCTGCTGAAACTCTTGGCTCATGGATGGAATCTCAACCTAGCGGCATCGAAGGGCGTCGTCAGATGCCATACTTCAAGCTGACAGAAGAAGAAGTCCGCGGCCTCTCAGAATTCTTGCGTTGGGCTGACAAGACCAACACGCAAGACTGGCCACCGAACGACGCTGGTTAAGGGGTGGTATTATGAAATACAGTTCTCAAAAAGTTGCGTATGCTTACTTCGTAGCTGCGCTTGGACTATTTGCAATCCAGGTTCTCGTCGGTTTGATCGGCGGCTGGATTTACGTTTCACCTAACTTCCTTTCGGAGTTGCTGCCGTTCAACATCGTTCGCATGTTGCACACCAACGCGCTGGTCGTCTGGCTTCTGCTCGGCTTCTTCGGTGCGGCTTACTTCATCATTCCTGAAGAGAGTGAGCGGGAAATCCATTCCGTAAAACTCGCTTACATCCAGTTGCTTATTCTGGTTGTTGGTACTCTGGGTGCTGTTGTCAGCTATATCTTCGGCATTCACGAAGGTCGTGAGTTCCTTGAGCAGCCGCTCTGGGTTAAAGTCGGCATTCTTGTTGCTGCACTGATCTTCCTGTTCAACATCTCCATGACTGTGCTGAAAGGTCGTAAGACTGCAATCACCAACATCCTGGTGATCGGTCTGTGGGCTCTTTCCCTGCTGTGGCTGTTTGCATTCTACAACCCTGCAAACCTCAGCCTGGACAAAATGTACTGGTGGTATGTTGTTCACCTTTGGGTGGAAGGTACCTGGGAACTCGTGATGGCTTCCATCCTTGGCTTCCTGATGCTGAAACTCACCGGTGTTGACCGCGAAGTTATCGAGAAATGGCTCTACATCATCGTAGCAACCGCTCTGTTCTCCGGTATTCTTGGTACAGGTCACCACTACTACTGGATTGGCTTGCCTGGCTACTGGCAGTGGATTGGTTCCATCTTCTCAACTCTGGAAGTTATTCCATTCTTCCTGATGATGACCTTCTCCTTCGTCATGGTCTGGAAGGGTCGTAAGAACCATCCAAACAAAGCAGCTCTGCTGTGGTCTCTGGGTTCCGCAACTGTCGCGTTCTTCGGCGCTGGCGTATGGGGCTTCCTGCATACTCTGCACGGTGTGAACTTCTACTCACACGGTACTCAGATCACTGCAGCGCATGGTCACCTTGCCTTCTTCGGCGCATACGTTGCTCTGAACCTTGCAGTATTCACCTACGCAATGCCAATGCTGAAGGGTCGTAACCCATACAACCAGGTTATCAATATGGGCAGCTTCTGGCTCATGACCGGTGGTATGTCCTTCATGACCTTCGTGCTGACATTTGCTGGTACCATCCAGACACACATGCAGCGTGTTGTTGGTGAAGACTTTATGACCGTTCAGGATCAGCTGACAGTGTTCTACATCATGCGCTTCGGTGCTGGTGCAGCTGTTGTCCTCGGTGCAATCCTGTTCATCTACTCCGTGCTCGTACCACGGAAGGAACTGTTCACCGAGACATCTGGTTCCAAACCAGTAACCGGAAGCAACCCTGAAGCCCAAGCAGTTCTGGAAGGTGGTCGTTAATGACTGTACAGAACCACGTTTTTGATGTGCCCTATTATCAGCCAATCGCCGATGAATGTGCATTATTTGAAACGGCTTTTAACAAAGGTCTGCCCCTTCTTTTGAAGGGGCCGACGGGCTGCGGCAAAACCCGCTTTGTGGAACACATGGCCGCGAAGCTGGGTCGTCCGATCTACACCGTGGCTTGCCACGATGATCTTTCCGCAGCAGACTTGATTGGTCGTTACCTGCTCAAAGGCGGCGTGACTGAGTGGGTTGATGGCCCGCTGACCCGCGCTGTTCGTGAAGGTGCGATCTGCTATCTTGATGAAGTGATTGAAGCACGGAAAGACGTTGCGGTTGTTCTGCACCCGCTGACCGATAACCGTCGTCGTCTCATCATCGAGAGAACTGGCGAAGAGCTGCAAGCTCCTCCGAACTTTATGCTCGTTGCCAGCTATAACCCCGGCTATCAGAACGTTCTGAAGCAGATGAAGCCTTCCACACGGCAGCGCTTCCTCTCAACCACCTTCGATTTCCCTGATGCGGAAACTGAAATTCAGGTTGTTGCTAAAGAAAGCGGACTTGATGTTGAGCGTACCAAGAACCTGGTTCGTCTCGCCGGCCATATCCGTGGTCTTTCCAGCCTGGATCTGGAAGAGGGTGTTTCAACCCGCTTGCTGATCTATGCAGCATCCCTGATTGCTGGTGGTATGCCAGTCGACAAAGCACTGCAATACTCTGTTGTTGAACCGCTGAGTGATGAACCTGATGTTCAGGTTGCGCTTCGTGATTTGATCGCAGTTGTTTACGGGTGAGCCTGATGAAAGAGCAAATACTGGAGTTTTTAGAGCCTGAAGAAGCCGTAGGTAATCTGTGGCATGACTATGCTTCAAGCCTGGGTGCTCCAGTGCACTACGAAGATATGGAGGTCGAGCTGGCTAAGCTTCGTACCTCCGTGCAAGTGGTGTTTCGCGGGTTAGGTGGTGAAGCGAAAGTCGAGATCAGTCAAGCTCCGGCGACCGCTTCAACCTACCGTATGCCCGTCAAACGCAAACTGGGTAACGCGGCTGAGACTATTTTTCTCTCCGAGTTTGATGGTGAGCGTTTAAGACTTCCGCCGGTTCTCGGTGTTTTCCCAAGTGCGGAGATGAACCGCGCGCATTACATCTGGCTTGCTGCTTTTGCGGCCAACTGTGATGTTCAGAAAATGCCGGAAGATCCATTGCAGGCGGATGTTCAGGCGTTGGCTTTGGCCAAGCAAGCTATTGAGCGTGTTTGGGAAAAGTGCAGCGGCCTGCAGAAGTTCTTTCGTGAATCCTGCGAGTTTTTGTTGCAAACTCGTAAGCGTCCAAGTCTTCCTGAATGGGAAGCTGCGGTTGAAGCTATTGTTCTGGAATTGCTTGGTGGACCGCGTGCGGTGACCAGCACAAGTGCAACTATTCGCAAGGCGATGGAATGTGTAGATGAGCGTTGGAAGCTGCAAGCTCCACGTGGATATTGCACCTTTGCGCCTGTGCCGATCTGGGTTTCCAGTGAGTTGGTCAACGGTGAACGGGGTGAAGAGCGCTCAGACGAACAGGCTCCGCCAACACCGCAAGGTGCCAACGCGACGTCGAAACGCAAAGCGAAACGTGAGAAGCGTGAGCAGGCGGATCGAAAAGACAGTTTTATTCTGCACCGGTTTGAGGCGATCCTCTCCTGGGTAGAAAGCATGAACCTCAATCGCAGTACTGACGATGATGAAGAGGAAAATGCGCAGAAAGCAGCTGATGATCAGGACTACATCAGCCTTTCTAAAAATCAGCGGAAAGCCGCGACGCGATTGCGTTTGCATCTGGATTTGTCTCCGGAAGATGCAGATCACGAACGCCTTTCCGACAAATACACTTATCCTGAATGGGATCACCGACAGCGCAAGTTTTTGGAAGATCACTGCCGCGTTCTTGAGAAAGACGCCGAGCCTGATTACGAAAGCGTGCTGCTGACAGATGCCTATCACAGACGCCGTATCCGGCAGGTGAAACGTCAATTTGAAGCTTTGCGTCCGAAGCGGATCATGCAGATGCGTCAGGCGGAAGGTTCTGAGCTGGATCTGGATGCGCTGGTCACTGCGCAAGTGGATCTGAAGGCATCCGGTTATGCGTCCGATCGGATCTTCCAGGATGCCCGCGCTGTTGAGCGTGATCTTTCCGTTGCGATGTTGCTTGATACATCCCGCTCCACCGAGAGTGCGGTTGGTGATTCTAGCGTGATCGAAATTGCTGGCGCTGCTTTGGCTGCATTGTCTGGCGGTATTGATGCAAGTGGCGATCATCTTGGCGTCTGGGGTTTTTCGTCCTTGAAACGAGACCGCGTTTTCATGAACAAAGCCAAAGGCTTCGATGAGCCGATGACTGACGAGGTGATTGCGAAGATTGGTGGTCTCAAGCCTTGTTATTACACGCGTCTGGGTGCTGCGATCCGGCATACAACCGCGCAGCTTGCCTTGCAGCAAACACAGCGGAAGCTTTTGCTTGTACTAACAGATGGAAAGCCAAACGACCTGGATCACTATGAAGGCATTCACGGCATTGAAGACAGCCACATGGCTGTTCGTGAAGCGCGTCGCCAAGGCATGGCCGTTCATGGTGTGATTGTTGATGAGGATGGGCAGGACTGGTTTGCCCGGATCTTCGGCAAGGGTGGTTACACATTGTTCCCAAATCCGGAGCGTCTTACTCGCGCGCTACCTGATATCTACAGAAGCCTGACAAGGGAGTATTAGATTATGAAGCTTTTCTATATGGTTATGGGCTTTATGGCGGGTCTGCTGCCTTTGTCCGCAATGTCGGCGGTTTCCGGGTATCAGCGCCCTGTGCCTCAGCCGCAAAGTGCGACCGCTGAACTCTGGTTTTTGCTGGCAACAGTTATGCTTGTTGTTTCACTTTATGTCGTTCACAGGGTCGTTAAAGGCAGATGACTGAAGACGAACTCCGCAATCGCATCAGCGTAAGAAGGCTGGCGCTCTATCTTTACCCGTTGGGTATTGGAGCAGTTGGCATCAACCTCTTCTTTTTGTCGCTGATCTTCTCATGGGTTGGGCTGCCAGTTATGTCGCCCTATCTCGCGATGGCTGGAGGTGTTGTGTTCGGCTATCCATTTGCATATCCCTTCGCGAAGCATATCCGATACCTGATGGATAAATCGGACGGATTGCTGGACTGATTGAACAGTTCAGTGAAGGTTGAATCTCAGCGCGGCCTCTTCAGGTCGCGCTTTTTTTGTGAGAAGTGGTCACTGCGTTGATCTGATTGACAATTCTGTCAATTCAGGACTGCTGATTATTATGCCAGCATAGTGCTGATTTGCTGGAGTTGTTTTGCGTTCCTTCTGGCCTGGACTTCTGATTGAGAGAGGCAGCAGTTGCGAGCGTTTTCTGCCCGTACATTTTCGAAGGAACTGAGGTTGTGTTGCTGGCTGACAGCAGCATGCTTTGGGCTTTGCTCGGGATTTGGGGGAGAGGCTTACGCTCAATCGGGCCGCTGGCCTTTGGACTGGAACAGCTGGGAAACTGCGACTGGAGACTGGGGCGGATATCGCACCAAGCTCAATAACATGGGCATTGATCCAGAGCTGAACTACACGCATGACATCATGGCTAACCCGGTTGGTGGCGAACGGCAATCTTTGGCTTACGCTGGGGCGCTTGATGCCAGCGTCGATCTTGATCTTGAGACATTGCTGGGATTGAACGGAACCAGTTTCAGCTTGGGTTTGTACCAAGGTCTTGGACGTGATCTCTCCGGTGAAGACATCAATAACTTCTTCGATGTGGCGCAAATCTTCATTGGTGATGTGTTTGGCATTTCGCAGATGAATTTTCTGCAGACATTGGCCAATGATCGGATTGAGATTGCGCTTGGCCGATTGTCGGCTGGTACTGACTTTGCCTTCAGTGAAGCATTCCCGCTTTATGTGAACACGGCGGTCAACGGCAACCCGGCTCAGTTGCTTGAAAACGTACCTTCTTTTACGACACCTCCCTTCAGCCAGTGGGGAGTGCGAGGAACGGTTAAGCCGGAGGAGTTCCTGTATCTTTCGGTTGCCGCTTATAATGCTGATGTGAATGCTCAGGACAATGACACGCAAGGGCTGAACTTCAAGTTCAATCCCGAAGATGGCGTGCTGGCGATTGCTGAAGGTGGGGTGCTTGTTGGGCAGGAAAGTAATGGCCCATATCTTCCCGGGCGTTACATGATTGGTGGGTACTATGATACCAGCGATTACACCAGTTTTGTGGATCCAGATGACATCATTGAGGGGAACTGGGGGCTCTACTTCATTGCCAATCAAATGGTCTATGAAGAGCAAGAGGATCAGGGACTTAACGTCTGGGGTGTTTTCACGTTGGCCCCGCGTCAGAGCATTAACAGTTTCCCTTATGGAGTGAGCGGTGGCGCCTATTACAAAGGGCTGTTTGACAGCCGAGATAACGACATCACGGCAGGTGCACTTTACTTAGGCATCTATAGCGAGGACCTGCCCGGTCAGACCTTCGAACTCGTTTTCGAACTGAACCATCGTTTTCAGTTTAATCAGTGGTTCTATACGACGGTGGATGGCCAGTATGTTGTGAACCCAAATGGGCAGACGAACATCTCTGATGCATGGGTTGTTGGCCTCGAAATGTCCGTCGATTTCTAAGTAATTTCCCTGTGATTTTGAGTGTGATTTGGCCGTATCTGATAGTGCAAATCAGTTGCATAAAACATGTAGATTTACGGAAGAAAAAATACGCGGAAATCCACTGTAAACTTGGAGTTTTTGCGGCTCGGATAGCTGTTCTGCATGGGGGAGTGCTCTGCAGTGAAGCAGTACAAAATTTCAGCTTTAAAACAAAGGTATTCAAGCGCTGATTTTGTCTTATTGAGTGGAACGTACTGACTCTACATCAGAATTCTCTAAATTAGTTTGGTTTGATGTAATTTGAAATATGGACGAAAGCTAAATCATCACGGAAATGTGAGATGTAAACTCAAGTTAATTTTAAATCTTGAGTTTTCTGTACTAGTATTTCTCAAGCTTTCAAATTGATTGCAATCAAAATGTAAAAGTAATCTCGTTGATATATTTTTCTCAGTTCAGTTGAGAAGTTGATTCTATCATGCAGGCGCAGATGGAGAGGCGGCATTTTCTTGGCATATCCAAGTATGCGGAGGATAAACCGTGTCCACCCTACAGTATTAGCATAGATAAATTTTCGGATGCTTGCACCGGTTGCGGCGATTGTGTTTCTGCGTGCCCTGAAAAGATCCTTCTCATTTCTGAACGGAGCAGATTGGCTGTTGTCGATTTCGGCATGGGATCCTGCACGTTTTGTGAGGAATGTGTCGACGCCTGCAGGGAGGGAGCGTTGGTCAAGACTGATGGGGCTCCCTGGGCGATGAAAGCTACCATCGGTTCCAACTGCCTCTCTTTTCAAAAGATCGCGTGCCGGGCCTGCGCAGACTTTTGTGAGATGAGGGCAATCCGGTTTCATCTTGGCCTTGGCGGCCAGCAAATTCCTGATTTGGACAGTGAAGCCTGTACCGGCTGCGGTGCCTGCCTTGTTGCCTGTCCCAATGGATCCATCGAAATGCGTGAAATTAAACTCCAAGAGGAGGTTCTATGAACATTTGCGGCGTTCTTGTGACCTGCGAGCCGGGCAAGACCCAAGAGGTTTCCGAAGCAATCACAGCCCTTCCGGGCGTGGAAGTTCATATCACCAATGAAGAAACAAGGCAGCTCGTTGTCACAGTGGAAGACACGGATGAGACCTTTGCTGATCAGCAAGTGGTCGAGCTCCACCGGACACCAGGCGTTGTTTCTGCAGCACTTACTTACCATCAATTCGAACCAAACACCGACCCTGACTTGAAGGCGGCCTAACGGGAGGCAAACCATGTCAATCACGGCATCTCGCAGAGATATAATTAAGTCAGCAGCGGTTGCAGCAACTGCTTCTGCAGCTGGCATCGCTCTACCAAAGTCCGCCGAGGCTCAGGGAAAAGCCTCCGACATCCGCTGGGATAAGGCTGTCTGCCGCTTCTGCGGTACTGGCTGTTCACTCCTTGTTGGTGTGAAGGATGATCGCGTTGTGGCAACGCAGGGCGATCCTGATGCGCCTGTAAACCGTGGCCTGAACTGCATCAAAGGCTATTTCCTTTCCAAGATCATGTATGGTCAGGATCGCCTGAGAACACCTCTTCTGCGTAAGACTGGTGGCGTTTACGACAAGAATGGTGAGTTTGAGCCTGTTTCCTGGGATGAAGCCTTCACCGTTATGTCTGGCAAGTTCAAGGACGCGATCAAGAAGACTGGTCCGTCTGCGGTTGGTATGTTTGGCTCTGGTCAGTGGACCATCTGGGAAGGTTATGCTGCCTCCAAGTTTATGAAGGCAGGTCTGCGTTCCAATAACATCGATCCAAATGCGCGCCACTGTATGGCGTCTGCTGTGGCAGCGTTTATCCGTACATTCGGTATTGATGAGCCAATGGGCTGCTATGATGATCTGGAGCTAGCTGACACGTTCGTGCTGTGGGGCGCGAACATGGCAGAGATGCACCCAATCCTCTGGTCACGCCTGACAGATACACGCCTGACTAAGCCGGGCTGTGAAGTGCATGTTCTTTCCACTTTTGAGCATCGCAGCTTTGAACTTGCTGACAACGGTATGGTGTTCACACCACAGACCGACCTGGTGATCCTCAACTTCATCGCGAACTACATCATTGAGAATGATGCGGTGAACTGGGACTTCGTCAACAAGCACGTCAACATTACCAAGACTGCTACAGATATTGGCTATGGTCTGCGCCCAAATGATGAGCGCGAGACAAGTGCTGAAAACGCTGGCTCCGGCAAGATTTCTAAGATTGACTTTGAAGAATATAAGCAGCTCGTTTCCAAGTATACCCTTGAGTATGCAGAGGAAATGTCTGGTGTGCCTGCAGAGAAGCTTCTGAAACTGGCACAGGCATATGCTGATCCAAACCGGAAAGTTATGTCCCTCTGGACCATGGGCTTTAACCAGCACTCACGTGGTACATGGGTTAACAGCCTTTGCTATAACGTGCACCTGCTGACAGGTAAGATCTCCGAGCCAGGTAATGGTCCATTTTCTCTGACTGGTCAGCCATCTGCTTGTGGTACTGCACGCGAAGTTGGAACATTTGCGCACCGTCTGCCTGCAGACATGGTTGTCAAAAATCCAAAACACCGTGAGATTTGTGAAAAGGCTTGGGGCATTCCTGAAGGTACGATCCCTGGTAAGCCTGGTTACCACGCTGTTCTGCATCACCGGATGCTTAAAGATGGCAAGCTGAATGCCTATTGGGTTCAGTGCACCAACAACCTGCAAGCTGCTCCAAATATGAACGAGGAAGGCTGGCCGGGTTATCGGAACCCAGACAACTTCATCGTGGTGTCTGATCCGTATCCAACCGTTACTGCAATGGCTGCTGATCTCATTCTGCCAACTGCTATGTGGGCGGAAAAAGAAGGTGCTTACGGCAACGCGGAACGTCGTACTCAGTTCTGGCGTCAGCAGGTGAAGGCTCCGGGTGAAGCTATGTCAGATGTTTGGCAGGTTATGGAGTTCTCCAAGTACTTCAAGACAGAAGAAGTCTGGCCTGAAGAACTGCTTGCCAAGAAGCCAGAATTACGCGGCAAGACATTGTTTGAAGTGCTTTACGCAAATGGTGTTGTCGACAAGTTCCCGGTCTCTGAAGTTGCAGAAGGCTTCAACAACCATGAGTCTGAGGACTTTGGCTTCTACGTACAGAAAGGTTTGTTTGAGGAGTACGCTCAGTTTGGTCGCGGTCATGCGCACGATCTGGCTGACTTTGACACCTATCACAAGGCTCGCGGTCTGCGTTGGCCAGTGGTTGATGGCAAGGAAACACTCTATCGCTTCCGTGAAGGCTACGATCCTTATGTTCCAAAAGGAGAGGGCGTCCGCTTCTACGGTAAGCCAGATGGTCGTGCGAACATCATCTTTGCTCCTTACGAGCCGCCAGCAGAAATGCCTGACAAAGACTTCGATCTCTGGCTGTGCACCGGTCGTGTGCTTGAGCATTGGCACACAGGTTCTATGACCCGCCGTGTTCCTGAACTGTACAGAGCATTCCCTTCCGGCGTCGTGTTCATGCATCCGCAAGATGCGCGTGAGCGTGGTCTCCGCAGAGGGCAAGAAGTCACTGTATCTACCCGTCGTGGTGAAGTGCAGACACGCGTTGAAACCCGTGGCCGCAACAAGGTGCCTAAGGGCTTGGTCTACATGGCTTTCTTTGACGCAAGTCAGCTGACCAACAAACTCACGCTCGATGCCACTTGTCCGATCTCGAAAGAGACCGACTACAAGAAGTGCGCATGTAAGGTGGTAAGCGCTTAGAGCAACCCTCTGAGCAGCAATGGATAAGAACCATGTCTGATCTCAAAAAGACAGGCCTCAGCAGTGCAAAGCGTCGTCAGTTTCTTGGCGACGCAGCCCGCACGGCGTGTGGCTGTGCTGTTGCTGCGACGTTCCTGACGGTCTATCAGGCGCAGGCCAAGGCTTTGCCTGCCGACGCCATCAGACCGCCCGGGGCTCTTACTGAAGAAGAGTTTTTAAGTGCATGTGTGCGGTGCGGACTGTGTGTTCGTGACTGTCCTTATGACACTTTGAAGCTCGCCGAGCTTGGTGAAACTGGCCCGGCAACCGGAACACCATACTTTACAGCTCGTGATGTGCCTTGTGAGATGTGTGAGGACATTCCTTGTGTTGCTGCCTGTCCAACAGGGGCACTGGATCATTCTCTCACCGACATTGATGATGCTGATATGGGTGTGGCTGTCCTGATCGATCAGGAGAACTGCCTCAACTTCCTCGGTTTGCGTTGTGACGTTTGCTATCGGGTTTGTCCGCTGATTGATGAAGCGATCAAACTTGAGATGACGCCAAACACGCGAACGGGCAGCCATGCTGTCTTCTCGCCAACTGTCTATGCAGATGCCTGCACAGGCTGCGGTAAATGTGAGAAGGCGTGTGTTCTGCCAGAGTCTGCGATCAAGGTTCTTCCTCGCCGTATCGCCAGAGCTGAGAGTGCTGAGCACTACCGGCTTGGTTGGGAGGAAAAAGCCAAGGCAGGAAATGCGTTGGTGCCAGGTGTGATCGATCTGCCGGATCGTGTGCCGGATGCAGGTGCCTTCAAGCCCGAGTTCCAACCAGGGAAGGGGCAGTGATGACTACACATGCATTAGACGCCCAAAGCCTCAAGGAAAAGAAGCGGAGTTGGGTTCTGCGTAACCGCTTTCTGCTGCTTAGACGAAGCACTCAGTTGCTGGTTCTGGCTCTTTTCCTTGCTGGTCCCTGGGCCGGGATCTGGATTGTCAAAGGAACGCTGACGTCCAGCATGACGCTGAACATCCTTCCGCTGTCAGATCCGTTTTTGCTGTTGCAGACAATGGTGACGGGACACTGGCCTGAGCTGACCGGTTTGATCGGTCTGGCCATTGTAGTTGCTTCTTACGCTATGTTTGGTGGTCGGCTTTACTGCTCATGGGTCTGCCCCATGAATGTGGTGACTGACAGTGCAAACTGGCTGCATCGTAAGCTTGATCTGAAAAAGGGATGGCAACCGAAAAAGCATACCCGCTATTGGGTGCTGGCGATGACGCTGCTTGTCGCCGCCGGGTCTGGTTCTCTGGCTTATGAGCTGGTCAATCCGGTGACCCTGCTACACCGTGGGCTGGTGTTTGGCATGGGCTTCGCCTGGACTGCGGTTTTGATGGTGTTTCTGTTTGACACTTTCGTCTCCCGGCATGGCTGGTGCGGACATCTGTGCCCTATGGGTGCGGTGTATGGACTGCTCAATACCAAGAGCTTGCTGCGGATCTCTGCCAAGAACCGCGAAGCCTGTGATGACTGCATGGACTGCTTCGAGGTTTGCCCTGAGAACCATGTGATCTCGCCAGCTCTGCGAGGTAAAGGGGATGACACCCCTCTCATTCAACATCGGGACTGTACGTCTTGTGGTCGCTGTATCGACGTATGCGATCTGGACGTTTTCAGTTTCACCCATCGTTTCGATACTCAACTTATTCAACCTACTTCAATCGAACCGGGCCCCCGCGATCCGGTCGCGACCAAAGCTATGGGAGGTCACAAATGAAAACGGGAGTGCCTTGGAAGGCTATCACCATTATGGCGGTTTTGAACCTTACCGGCTTTGCTGCCTTGAACGCACATGCCGAGGGGGTAAAGTCCTTGCGGGGTGTACAGGTCGATGAGCCCGTGTTCGTAGAACCGATTGCTCGTCCTCAAAACACCCGGGTGAACCGCGAGTTTCGTCAGCAGCCACCGTTGGTGCCGCACAAGACTGAAGCCTATCAGGTGGACCTGAAGGTGAACCAGTGCCTGACTTGCCATGACTGGGCAAATGCAGGTGAGAAAAAAGCACCAACCCTTTCCATGACACACTATGCGGACCGTGAAGGGCGTCAGCTGGATCAGGTTGCTGGTACACGCTGGTTCTGCACGCAATGCCATGTTCCTCAGGTCGAAGCTGAGCCGCTCGTGGAGAATGAATTTACTCCGTCAAGCAAACGCTAGATGGCACTCTGACTGGAGGAACTAAATATGAGCAATCAAGGCGCAATTCCCAATAAAGATCAGGGGCCTGGCCTGATCAAACGGATCTGGCGTTTTCTGAGACACCCTGCTGCGACGATTTCTGCAGGTGCTCTGTTGCTGATTGGTGTCGTTGTTGGTGTGGCTTTTTGGGGTAGCTTCAACTGGTCCATGGAAATGACCAATACAGAAGAGTTCTGCATTGGCTGCCATGAGATGGAGGCAAACGTCTACGCGGAATACACTGAGACAGCGCATTACAACAATGCTTCAGGCGTACGGGCAACCTGTCCTGACTGTCATGTGCCTAAAGAGTGGGTGCATAAGGTGGTTCGGAAGGTGCAGGCAACCAGAGAGCTTTATCACAAAGCTTTGGGTTCCATTGATACCCCTGCGAAGTTTGAAGAGAAACGTCTTGAGTTAGCAACCAACGTATGGACTGCAATGAAGAAGACAGACAGCCGCGAATGCCGCAACTGTCACGAGTTCGATTCTATGGACTTTGTTCTTCAGGAAGGCCGCGCATCCGCTGCTCACTCTGATGCATTCAAGGAAGGCAAGACTTGTATTGATTGTCACCAGGGCATCGCACACAGCCTACCAGCAAACGCTCTGGAAGCTTACAAAGAGAAGGTTTCAGCTGTTTACGACTAAACATCGCATTTGCTGACGTCAGACAAGACAATTGGGAAAACCCACCTTCAAGCAACCTTGAGGGTGGGTTTTCTTTGTCTCATGCACTGTGAGATGAGCGAATCAGCATTCGGCCTTGGCAACTGAAATACAGGAAGGAAGCGCAGCATGGATGTGTTTGCTTGATCCAAATCAAAGGAGAAAGGGAGCAGTTATGTTGGATGTGATCAAAATGACACAAATATGAGCATTATATTCATATTTATTTTTGAATGGTCATTTTTACATTGATAGATATCTCTACTCAATAATATGAGTCATTAACTCATATTAAAAGGGTGTAGGGATGTCCAAGGGTTTTGTCTCCGGCTTGATGACCGGAATCTGCTATCTCGCACTGCAAACCGGTGCATATTCTCAAGAACAGAAAGAACCAGAAGAGCTCGGTCCGATCATCGTAACCGCTGCCCGCGGTGAACAAAGCCTCGACGAGGTCACACGCTCCGTCGCTGTCGTCGATAGCGAGCAGATTGAGCGTGCCTCCACGAACAGTGTGGCTGAGATTTTGCGTGATGTGCCGGGTGTTAAGATCATCGATAGTGGCGTGCCGGGAATGCAGCGTATCAGTATTCGAGGAGAGTCTTCTATTCGTAACGTTGTGCTGATTGATGGACAGGAGATCTCTGACCACACCTCTTATGGTCCGCTGTTTTTGATTGCGGCTGAAGATATTGAGCGGATTGAAGTTGTGAAAGGTCCAGGCTCCGTTCTTCATGGTTCTAAGGCAATTGGTGGTGTTGTAAACATCATCACCAAGAAAGGTGCAGATAGACCATTGGAGGTAGAGGTTGGCACGAAATTTAATTCCTCGACCAATGGCATAAGTGGTTTTGCTTCTGCTGCCGGTACGATCGATAAATGGGATTATCGAGTTTCTTTTTCACGAGCATATGATGGTGACAGGGAGACACCAGCTGGCACTTTAGACCCCAGCGCATCTTCGGAGCAAAGTGCGACCGCTTACATTGGATACCGCGGTGATCAACATAGTTTTAGCTTGAAAGCTGAGCGCTATGAGTTGGAAGCAGATGTTTACACCGGTGATCCGGATTTTCCTTTTGACTTGCCTAAGCGTGATCGCTCTAAGCTCTCTATTTTTTATGATTTTGAAGATGTGAATGAATACATCTCCAAGATACATCTTGATGGATTTTTCCAACAAATCGACCGTGTTGCTGAAAATGGCTACACGATTCCGGAAATTGCTTTCCCCCCTACCAATCCTCCCACCATCACTAAGATGAAGCAGCGTGACAATCATATCGAAAGTGAGCTGCAAACTTTGGGACTTAATGGTCAGGTGGATCTAGCACTTTTCAATAATGTTGTGACCTTGGTTGGTTTCCAAGCTGTTCAGGATCGTCTGGATCGACAAAGCTCTCAAACTGGCATGGACATTCCATTTCCACCAGGTCCACCGAACTTCCCAACACCAATCACTCCAACCAGTACTGATGATGAAGGAAAAGTAACAACACTTTCTGCGTTTGTACAAAATGAGTGGGATGTGACCGATGATCTGACACTCACTTCTGGCAGCCGTTATTATTTTGTGAAAACCGAGAACAAAGGATCAGCGGGCGATCGGGATGAAACTGATCAGGCTGTCGTGGGGGCTGTTGGCCTAAACTACACTGGCTTTGACGATTTCGCACTAAGAGCGAGTGTGGCCCAAGGATATGTGTATCCGACACTCATCCAGACTATGATTGGTACTAACTTTTCACCAGCTGGTATGGTTTTCTCCAATCCTGACTTGGAAGCGGAAACATCCGTGACTGCTGAGCTTGGTGGGCGTTACGATGACGGGCAGCTCATGTTGGACGCCGCTGTCTTTTATACTCAGGCAAAAGATTACATCACGACGGTTTCTTGTGACAATGTTGCCTGCCCAATAGGCTCACTGATGTATGATAACATTAATGAGGCACGGACTTGGGGGCTTGAGCTATCTGCTTCTTACAGAATTTCTGATTGGAGTTTGACACCATATGCGAACCTGACATTGATGCGTCGTCAGTTTGAAGAGGCTGATCTTACGACATTTCATACAAACACACCGTTAGTTTCTGGTTCTGTTGGTGTGAAGAAAGACTGGAGCCTCTCAAACGGAGTTGAAGCACACGCTGATATGTATGCCCGTTTTGCTAGCAAACACACCGATCTTGATCGCAGTAATGAGGTGGTCACAGAAGACGCCTTCGCAACTCTTAACCTAGCAGGTGGGTTCTCTTACGACTTTGATGATGAGCGTAAGTTGAAGGTAAATGCTGCGGTCGAGAACATTTTTGATCTTGAGTATAAGCCTTCTCTGGATGAATTGACTGCGCCAGGGCGGACCTTCAAGCTTTCTGCAAGCGTGATCTTCTAAGTCATTTAAGCCCTGTCGTGATTACGGCAGGGCTTTTTAGTAAGGAAACAACAAAATGAAAACTGTGCTTCTCATGTTTCTGCTGAGTTCAGTGGGGGCTGATGGGGAGGTTGGTGCCTCCTATGTTGAGAAAGACAGCCACGAAGAATGCCAGGAAGGCATTGTTGCTCTTAAAGAAATTCTCAGTGAGCCACGTTTCAAGATCCACTATGCTGGATGTCATGAAAGTACTGCAAATATCTCAGAGTTTGAGCATCCAGGGGCTGAAGACGAGGTTGATAAAGCGGAGAGGCTTGTGTATCTGAATGCGCTTCAAGATGGAAAACTCTTGGTTTCTCAAGCTGAGAGCCTTTCTCTCTGTGAAGCTCAGCTAGAGGGCTCTGACAGCTGGTGTGCTATCAGCACGCAGAAGTTATTGCCGTAACAAAGTGATCTATGCTTTGCTCTCCCTTAGAAGTTTTGCTTTTGGGGGGAGCACGCATGTCATCACATACTAAGATAGCCTGGATCATTGGAGCGACTTCAGGAATAGGTGAGGAGCTATGTAAGCTCTATGTTGCAGATGGCTGGAAAGTTGTGGCGAGTGGCCGACGTGCTGAGCGCCTTGAAACACTGACGAAGGCGCACAGCACAGTGAAAGCTTTACCAGTTGATGTAACCGATAAAGAGCAGATTGAGCATGCTGTTCAAAGACTAGAAACCGAAGACTTGCTGCCGGACCTTACAGTGTACTGCTCTGGCGTGTTCCATGTAGGCGGACTATCCACTTTGACGGAGGATGTATGTATCAACGCAATGGATACCAACTACTTTGGTGCTGTTCGTACCATCCATAATCTGTTTCCTCTACTGAAAGAGCGTGGCTCAGGCCAGATAGCAATCATTTCCTCATTGAGTGGATATGGGGGGCTGCCTTATGCGGCAAGTTACGGCCCAACAAAGGCTGCCTTGATCAATCTCTGTGAGGCGTTGAAGCCGAGCTTTGATCGGGCAAATCTTTCTCTGTCGGTGATCAATCCGGGCTTTGTTAAAACCGCAATGACGGAGAACAGCAGGTTGCCTATGCCGTTTATAATTGGGGCTGAAGGTGCGGCGCGGCGGATCAAGAAAGGTCTTGATCGAAAGAAGTTTGAGATCGCATTCCCATTCCCGCTGGTAACTGCGCTGAAACTGCTCCGATTTATGCCCTACTGGGCTTACTTCCGACTAGTTGGTTTGTCTGCAGGTAAAAGAGGGCGAAGCTGACCTGCCTTTAGGATGGCTGAAATTGCGGTGAGCCTTGGTGTTGAGGCTTCTCTACTGTTTGTGACATAGCGTGTTGCAGCTCAGGTATGAATGCCCAGATCTCGCGGTTAAGCTTGACCAGTTTTTCGATTGCCTTCCCCATTTGGGCGATACGCGCATCATCCAGTGCTTTGATTTCTCCAAGTTGAATTTGCCCATTTTTGCGCTGAATGCGCATTGAATGGGTGTGCGTTATCTCACCCTGCTGGTTTTGCCTGAAGGTTGCGTGACTGAACTCATTTCTCAGGCGCGTGCTTTCGTTGAAGATGCGCAGGATACGGCGAAGTTTCTTTTTGAGAGTGTCATCTTTGAGCTTTGCATCAGCCAGACGCTCGATCAGGTCTACGCGGGCCCTCGTTGTATTGAGTGTACCAAAGACCAGCGTTGCGGTGAGTTCATCTGTCTCCATCAGGTGTTGGAGGATGTATATGAACGTGCTCTCATTATTTGACCAACTGTAGTTGATGTTGCCAATCAAGGCGAACAGCAGGTTGCGCCTGCCTGCTTTGTTGGGGGCCAAGCGATCCAGCTCGTCAAAGTCAGGCGAATGAGGGATCTGTTCATCATCCATGGAGCTTACCCGTCTAAGAAGATACGTTGATGTGCATGGTCTCTATATTCTGACGTCAGGGTAGCAAAGCTGTAGGCTCATTGACAGGGGCTGTCAGATTGATTTTTGCTGGCGACTCCTAGGATGGGTGTAATGCATGCTTTCGTGAAGTATATGAAGCATCAAAAGGAGAAATGCTGGAATCTTGAGGGTTATAAATCTCAGTGAGGCCAAATAATCTTGAATTACCTGTGAAGAAATTTATGCGATCAGAAATACAAATTAAGTGCCGTATTGTGTCCTTAAATTGGAGTATTACGTTCTTTTATTAGTCGGCGAAGTATGGTTATGGATCCATAACTTTTACACTGAAACAGTGTTTGGGGCGTACTGTAATTTTACTGCATATTGCATGAGTTCTTGAAAACCTGTTTCCCGATCAGCTTGCTAGGCGATTTAGATGAGACTGGCATTATTGAGACCAATAAACATACCCCTGTGAGGGGTGCTCAATTAGTTTTCAGTGATATTTAAAACATTAATTTGCAAATACTAACGTTAACTAGCTATTAATATCCTAGATAATCATAGTAATTTCTATCTAGTTCAATTGAATGTATTGTTTGTTTTTACCCAATATTACTCTTGGTTTGTCTGATTTTTAGGCCGTGTTATAGCTTCCGCCGCTTCCGTGAGGAATTTTCTTTCTTGTCTTTGCTGGAGCTTTGTTTGAAGGAATGGAGTCAATTCGTTTTAGCAAGAGCATTTAGTTAGTAATTAGAGCGGAAACCCAGAACCAAAGCATTTTATCGGTTCCTTCGCTTTCTGAAGCCGAAATCATGTTTATCGTGCAGATACCTTGTTTGTGCGGGCTGGACCCTTGCGCCTAAAATTCGGAGTTTTCCGGGTATGCGAGCCATATGCTCTCTTTGGTCCCAGATCGAAACGCTGAACCGAAAAGACAGCCTTCAAATCATGGAATGAAACATTTTTTCAATCCTCAGGGGAACCTGTGGCAACCAGCTGACGTAAATGATCGGCTTTTTGCAGGGCAGTTCTCCGAATATTTGGAGACGATATGTCTGGTTATAATCCATTTAGTGATGGCACCGATACACGTATCCGCGCGGAGCAGGATAACACGCTCGGTGATAAGGACGTTGTTGAGCACAACGGTGATAGTAGTGCTGAGGTCCTTAATGACGGTTCGTTAGATCAAAGCATTGAAGTGAACCGTACTGATGATGTTCGGACCTATGCTCAGGCCGGCGATGGTATTCAAGATATCAATGCTGCTCTTAAGATCGGCGACGACCTAACCATTGATGCTAGTTCGGCTGCATCTGCTAATGGTAAAGGTGTTGCGCTTGCCTTTGATCAGGGTATTGCAACTGGTGCGAACCAACAAAGCAACGATGTTTCTGGCAGCGTAACTGGCGGTAACTTTGATGCCTCTTCAGTTGGTGGTGATGGAACTGGTGTGAATGCACACCAAACTGGTGCAGCTGCAGAAGACAATGACACCGATACTTTTCTTCGCGCCAACCAATCAAACTATGCAAACGATCTTGATACACTGGACAATGTAACCGTCACGAATGATGGTGATCTTGAACAGCGTGTCAAAGTTAAAGGTGGTGACGCAGATTCCGGTAACGGCATCATTGGTGCTGGTCCTACTGACATTGCTGGTTCTAATGTTGGCGTAGGCGATGATGAAAGTATCACTGGCTCTACTGCTGCTCAGGCAGATGCTTCTGGTCTTGCACGTAGTTTCAACCAGACACTGCAAACTGGTAACAACGAGCAGGGCAACAATGTCGATCTCTCGATCACCGGTTCTGACGTAGATGTCTCAGGTGCTGGTGGTTCCGGTGCAGAAGCTGTTGTTGGTGGTGCGGACGTCACCTCTGGTAACTCAGACACAAACACTCGCGCTCGTGTCACACAGTCAAATGAGCTGAATGACGGCGTTGGCGGTGGTTTTGGTGGCGGCAACATTGACGGTGCCATTGCAAATCCTGAGGTTGCGAACCTTGATGACTCTCATCAGGTTGTAAAATCTAAAGCTGGTGAAGCAACCAGTGAAGATGGCATTAACTCCATAGACCAGATCGGCACTTCCGCTTCTGTTGGTGGTGATGGCAGTGTAAATGGTAGTGCCGCTGCTTCAGCATCTGCAAGTGCTGTCGGCGTTGGTTTCCAGCAAGATATCTCTGCTGGCAGCAATGCACAGACCAACTCTGCTAGTCTTGGTATCACCGGCACTGGTGTCGGACAGGCTACTTCCGGTGAAGATGACGCGACTGCGGATATCAAGGTTGCTGCAGATGATGGCTTCATGGAATCTGAAACTGGTACGAATGCGAGATTCAACCAGTCTAACGATGCCTATGATGGCGATGCGATAATTGAGCCGAGCCTTCATAACGATGGTCATGCCAATCAGAAAATTGAAGCCTTCGGCAATGATGCTATTGCTGGTGACGGCATTGATATGAATGGTGGCCGTCTTGGTGCGACACATGTTGTTGATGATGGTTCTATCACCGGTTCTACGCTTGCTAAATCTGATGCATTGGGTGTTGCTGCAAGCTTTGAGCAGAAGGTTAGCACGGGTGGCAATGCGCAGAGCAATGCATCTGACCTGGATGTAACTGGGGCAAACCAAGTTACTGCTTCTGCTGGTGAAGATGGTGCTGCCGCTTCTTTGAATGCAGATGATCCATCTGTTTACGGTGAACATCAGACAGGCACTCGTACATCAAGCGATCAGACTAATGCTCTTGGTGATCAAGACGACATTGATGATGCGAATGTCTGGAATGAGCATGAAAGCACACAAACTGTTGATGTAGATGGTGGCACTTCAAGTGCTGGTAACGGTATCTCGTTTGATTCCGGTACTTCTGCCGCGGTTCACAGCAACTTTGATATGAGCGGTTCGGCTGCGGCCTCTGCGAATGCTCAAGGTGTTGCTCAGTCCTTCACACAGTCCCTGACATCTGGTGGTAATGCGCAAAGCAACTCCGCTGAAGTCTCTGTGACAGGCGCTGAAATGACTGCATCTATGGCGGGTGAAGACGGTGCTGGTGATGACACAGGACCAGTTTCACTTCTTGCTGGCAGTGGTAACACCAATACAAATACCAACTCCAATCAGTCTCAAGACAATGAGATGTATGATGGAGATTCCCTATTTAGTCCTGATGTCCTCAATACTGGTGGGGCAGATGCAGTGCAGACTGTCACCGTTGATGGTGGCAATGCGACTGCAGGCAACGGTATTGAAGCTTTAGGTGGAAACCTTGGTCCAGACACCGTCGGTGATGATAGCTCCATCTCCGGTAGCGCATCTGCAAATGCAAACGGTACGGGTGCTGCAATCAACTTTGGGCAGACGCTCAAAACTGGTGGCAATGCTCAATCTAACTCTGTTGATGTAGACGTTGTTGGTGGCAATAAAGCACTTGCATCTGCGGGTGAAAGTGGAGCTGTTGCTGGATCAAATACTGATACTCCAGTTGATCACGACACCACAACTACCTCATGGAGTGAGCAAAGCAATCAGCTCGGTGATGTAGATAATATTAGTCGTGCTGACGTAGCTAACTGGGGCCATAGCACTCAAACTGTTGATGTCGACGGTGGAACTGCGTCTTCTGGAGCTGGCATTGTTCAGACTGGTGGAAGTTCTACCAACATCGATGGCAATGAAAGCATCTCAGGCTCTAGTTCGGCTTCTGCAGATGCGACCGGTGTTGCTCAATCCTTCACGCAGACACAAGTGACAGGTGGTAATGCTCAAAGCAACTCCGCATCTGTCTCTGTTACTGGCGCTGATGTGAACGTTGCTTCAGCAGGTCAAGACAATGCAGAAGTGAATGGTACTTGGGCTGGAACCACGAACACGGATAGCTTCTCAGGTGGCCTCCAGGGTAACACTGCATACGATGGTGACACCATCCGGGATAGCGATGTTCGCAACCACCACGATTCCGTTCAGGACGTAACTGCTACTGGTGGCACAGCAACTGCAGGTGATGGCATTGAATCTACCAGCGGTGGTCAGATTGGTGCTCAGGGTGCTCCTGGCGTTGAAGAAGATAGCACCATTAGTGGCCTTTCAAGTGCTGGTGCTGATGCGACTGCTGCAGCTGCCTCGTTTGAACAGGTTCTGAGCACTGGTGGTAATGGGCAGGGTAACTCTTACGATGCGAGCATCGTAGGTGCGAACTCAGGCGTTGCTGCATCTGGTGAAGACAATGCAACTCTTGGCCAGTTTGGCCAGGCTGCTGCGGCAGGTCAAGCTGATACTGATACTGCTGCTGGTGCCTGGCAGGAAAACACGCTCGGTGACAATGATGAGTTGCTTGGCCCGGACGTTGAGAACCATGACCTAGTTGATCAGGATGTTTCCGCTACTGGTGGTACAGCCACAAGTGGTGCTGGCATTAGTGTTGCTGGGTTTGGTGGCGACGTTGGAGCAGCGCGTGTTGGTGACGACTCATCTATCACTGGTGTCACCCAAGCGACAGCGGATGCATCAGCATCTGCGTCTTCCATGAACCAGAAACTGTTTTCTGGTGGTAACTCGCAGGGTAATGATCTTGATCTGAGTGTGACCGGTGGAAGTAGCAATGTGCAGTCTGCAGGTGAAGATTCAAACGTAACGTTTGCATCTGTGGCTGGTACTGGTCCGGCTGATAATGGTGGAGTGGATTCTACTGACTCTCTCCTAGGCGGATATCAGAGCAATACTCTTTATGATGGTGATGAAGTTTCTTATGCAGATG
Source organism: Pseudovibrio sp. FO-BEG1 (assembly GCF_000236645.1). NCBI lineage: Bacteria > Pseudomonadati > Pseudomonadota > Alphaproteobacteria > Hyphomicrobiales > Stappiaceae > Pseudovibrio > Pseudovibrio sp. FO-BEG1. The sequence continues at coordinate 4,903,615 of NC_016642.1, read as the reverse complement.
TTGAGAACCATCATGAAGTTTATCAGGATGTAACCGCCACTGGTGGTTCTGCGAGTGCTGGTGTTGGTTCTGGTGGGATTGATGGCACCGATGTGAAAGGTGCATTGAATGTTGGAGATAACGCATCTCTCACCGGTAAAGCGTTGTCATCAGCTGATGCTGTTGCAGAAGCTTCTGCCTTCAATCAGGTAGTCTCTACAGGTGGCAATGCTCAGGTTAACTCTGCTGATGTTGACATTGTTGGAGACAACAAGAATGTCATCTCTGTTGGGGATGACAGTGAAGGTGGAGCTGACAACTCAGTTCGCTCCGGCACCATTGCTGGAAACGCTGATAGTCTTGCTTTGTTCTCACAAAACAACACAGCGGGTGACAATGATCTCATAGATGAGATGGATGTTAAGAACTGGGAAGACGTTAACCAGACTGTGACTGCGGTTGGTGGCGATGCTCAATCTGGTGACGGCATTACTGATCCTGTGAGCACCTTTGTTGCCAATGGTTCCGTTGGTGATGATTACACCGTAACTGCGGAAGCTGTTGCTTCTGCCGACGCTACTGCGAAGACATCTGCCTTCAACCAGAGCCTGTATTCAGGTGGTAACAAGCAGGTCAACTCAACTGAGCTGGATGTTACTGGTCAGAACGACACTCTGCTCTTTACTGGTGAAGATGACGGTCTGGGTGCTTTGGACATCACTCCATCTGGTAGCCCAGATGTTGCCGGTGGCTTCTTCGGTACGCTGGACTCCAACGGTACTGACACCATCTTCGGTGCTGAGCAGGCAAATGCATTGTATGATCAGGATGTGATCACCAATGTCGAAGTTCACAATCATGGCACACTTAATCAGACGGTGACTGCTGATGGTGGTGAGGCGATCTCTGCAGATGGTATCCATGATGCAGAAAGCCTCTTCGACTTCGGTACAGGTGATGACTACAGCGTGACGGCTTCTACGGCTGCGACTGCTGATGCTCTGGGTGTGGCGAATGCCTTTAACCAGACGATCGTCATGGGTGCGAACGTTCAGGCCAATGCTGTTGATGTCAACGTTGTTGGCGGTTCTTCAACCGTGAACGTTGTTGGCGAAGACGACCTTGCATAAACAGATCTAAACAAGACCTGCGCGGAGCAATTCGCGCAGGTCATTTTATATATCCATATGAAATTGTTAGGATATTTTATGCTGTCGCAGGCTATAAATGAATTAAGCTGGCACTTTATCGGCTATATGAAGATCTTTGATAGTATCGCTACAGCCGAACAGAGCTTTGACGAAGCCTGGTTTGCTCAAGACACTATTGTTATTACCCCAGTGGAAGTTGTTTATTCTCGCGGAGATACCGCTGAGCTTCCCTATGAGAAATTCTATAATCTTCCGTCATTGCTGCCAGAGGTTGGCGCAGTCTCTCAGGCTCGTCTCCCATATTCGGTTGAGACGCTTGTAAATGCTTCGGACTTTACGCTGCCTTCTGAAGGTGTGTTTTTTGAAGATGGTGGTGAAACAGATCTGCCGCAAAATGGCGACGTTGGACAGTCTCTCGATTACACCTATACAATCACCTTCACCTATCGTGATATTTATGCTCCTGACATCGAAATCAACCTTGCTCAAGAGAATGCCCTGACAGATGACGATCTGTTGCTGTCCAAGAGCGAGTTTGGTGATGATATTCCAGAGAGCAATGCCGATGAGGTGTTAGAACAGCTTCTGGATGCTGCCAATGAAATAGAGCTCGATACTCTTGATCAGATTTTTGAGGAGGAGGATGCTCAAAGTGCAGCTGATGCTATCGGTGAGGCACTGGTTCAACGTGCTGAAAATGATGCACCGAACCCATCATTCACCAGCGGTGACAACATCGGTGAGCTGCCTGAAGAAGAGCAAGATAATGATGAGAGCTCTGATGATGACGAAAATGACAGCAGCTATGTGACGACTGGCGATAATGAGGCCGTGAACGTGGCTTCAATTGTGGATCTGAGTGAGCTGAAGTGTTCGACCGTTGTGATGGGAGATTACTACGCTACAAACTCGATTATTCAGAGTAACCTTTATTATGGACCAACTGAGCAACCTACCGATGTCGTTAATGGGCAAGGCCTCTCCGACACGGTTGTCTACAACGATGCCAATGTGAGTTCAGAAGGGGAGTATCTGATCTCCTCTCACGTGTCCTACGATAATCCAGACTACTCGTTCACCGTCGATGTGGTGAGTGGCAACTTCTACGATTTGAATATTGTAAGCCAGAAAAACTATCTGTCAGATGATGATTGCGTGTCCTATCAGCTGAACAACAACGGCTACTATGTTCAAACTGGTGACAACACCCAGGTGAATGCAGCGCAGTTGATTGATAGCATTCAAAATTATGACGTCATTGTCGTGCTGGGCAACTATTACGACGTCAACTACATCAGCCAGAAAAACATCCTTCTTGATACCGATTACGTCGATACAACAGGTACTTCGATTAACGGTACGGGGCGGCACAATGTTCTGACCAATGAAGGCACCATTAAGAACATTGGTGGTGGGTCGCTGATGAAACCCATGACTTCTGAGGTTCATGGTTTGGTTGACGCAATGGATGGTCGGGCTGGTGAACATGAGTACACCGCTTCTTCGGCGACAGGCGGTTTGCCAATTCTGCCCAGTACTGATCTGAAAGTCCTTTATATCACAGGCGATTACTATCAGATCAATGCAATTGAACAGATCAATGTTCTTTCAGATGCTGATTACGTGAAGATCCATAAGGAATCTGAAGATAGCGGAGTGCTGACGCAGACGATCAATGGTGAAGTTGTTGAGGCTGATGAGGATGGTTATCTGGATTCGTCGAGCAACAAGACAAGCAATAAAGCAACCATCATCGATTACGACAGTCAGTCGGGTTTTCAATATTTAGATGGCGAATACTCAGAGGAAGACATTGTCATAAAAGTCAATATCGTAGTCTCTGAAGAGGAAGATCTCGAAACAGCATTGAATGGAAATACTGATCTGGTTTCGGAGGTTGTTGCGTTTACTGGCAATGACGTTGGTAGTGAAGCCGGATCATCTCCCGCATTTGTTCCTTACGCGGGTGAGAGTGACTTGGTCTCAGATATAATTGTTTGATTTTAATGTATTTTTATAGAGAGAATGTATGTTTAAAGCTCGAGAGACTAAGAATAATAGCCGACAGCGTGGAGGGCACGCGAGCAAAACATTGCAGGTGGATGGCATTTCGCAGCAACCTGCACATGGAGAAAAGCTCGCTGGCCAAAAAGGCAATTTTGCCTCCAGAAAAAATGGCGGCCCTTATGAGGATATTGATTTTCGAAAGTTGATGCAAAATGGTCTGGCACGGGCGAAGATAAACCTGTTGTATGTCGGGTTCTTCTCCTTCTGTGCCAGCCTTCTGATCCTTTCCGTTCCTATTTATTTGTTCCAGATTTCTGACCGTGTGTTGACCAGCCGAAGTGTCGATACACTTGTTATGCTTACTGCTATCGTCATCGGCCTTGTGTTGGCTCATGTGCTGCTGGATATGTTCCGCCGCTTTATGCTTATGCGGGTTGCTGTGGATGTTGAGACGCGACTCGGTGGGCCTGTGCTCAGTGCAGCGGCAAGGGCGTCTCATAATGGTAGTAGTCAGGAGTTTCAGGCTCTTTCTGACTTGCAGCAGTTGCGGAGTTTTTTGACGGGTTCCGTGCTTCTGACCATGATGGATGCACCTGTGGCTCCGATCTATCTGCTCGTCGTTTACATGGTGCACCCGCAACTTGGAATGATCGTCACAACGACTATTTTGCTGCTGCTCGTTCTTGCGCGGATCAATCAGCGATTAACCGCTGTTCCATTTGGAAAGGCCAATGCATTTTCCTCCCGTGCAAACCTGCAGGCAGAAGCGATGGCGCGGAATGCTCAGGTAATGAACGCAATGGGAATGATTCCTGAAGGTGTGATTATTTGGGGCAAGGAGACGGCTGAATCGTTGAAGGCTCAGATATTGGGGCAGGATCGAAATGTCTTGATTTCAGCTGTATCCAAGTTCATTCGCTTGTCTACTCAGATCACGATGCTTGGTTGGGGCGCGTGGCTTGCGCTTTCTAACGAAATTACTGGCGGGATGATCATTGCAGCGTCCATTATTGGTGGTCGTGCTCTAGCTCCTGTTGAAGGCATTATTGATGGCTGGAAGAGCTATGTGGGAGCGAAGAACGCGTATGGGCGCATCCAGAAACTGCTGCATACCTCTCCGCTCAATGTGCATCGGCTCCGGTTACCAAATCCTGCTGGCCGACTAAGTGTTGAGCGGCTGCTGTTCGTGCCGCCCCCAAACAAGCGGGTGATCCTGAATGGTATTTCGTTCCAGCTCTCTCCAGGAGATTCTCTGGCTGTTGTTGGTGCATCTGGTTCCGGGAAGAGTACGCTAGGAAAAATGTTGGTTGGATCTCTCATCCCAACAGCAGGCAATGTTCGCCTTGATATGATGGATTTGAGGAACTGGGATAGTCGGCAGCTCGGTGAGAATATCGGTTACTTGCCGCAGGATGTTCAGCTCTTTCCGGGCACGATCAAAGAGAATATTGCACGAATGAACAGAGAAGCCAAAGATGAGGACGTCTTTAAGGCCGCTCAAATGGCAGATATTCATGAGATGGTCTCGCAGTTTTCTCAGGGCTATGAGACGCAAGTTGCCATGGATGGAGCGCCACTTTCTGGCGGGCAGCGGCAGCGGATTGGTTTGGCTCGGGCATTCTATAATAACCCTCGTTTGTTGGTGTTGGATGAGCCAAACTCCAATCTGGACACCATCGGGGAACATGCTCTGGCAGAAGCTCTCGGGCGTGCCAAGCAAGACGGAATGACTGTCATTGCTATTACACAGAGGCCTGCGCTGCTGCGCTGTGTCGATAAGATCATGATGCTCAAAGATGGGACTGTGGCGGCATTTGGCAGCCGTGATGAAGTGATGCCTTTGATTATAGGAAAACGGCCAGGCATTTCACAGCATCAAAACGCCCCGGGGCATAACCTTCCGGCAGCGCAACCAGCTGAATAGTTTAAGCTTTTGATATTTGGTGATTTTAATGTCTACTAGAGCACTTATACTTGATGGGAGCTGGTATGAGGATGTGCCTCGCACAACTCGCTCTCCCATATTGGCTAGTTTAATCATTATTGCGCTTACCTTTGCCGGATTTGGTTATTGGGCTTCCAGCGCTCCCATGGCAGGTGCTGTGGTTGCATCCGGCTCTTTTGTTGCTACAGGTCAGAACAAGATTGTCCAGCACTTTGAAGGTGGGATCATCAAAGAGATCCTCGTAAAAGAAGGGGATGTGGTTTCTGCTGGTGATGTTCTGGTGAAACTGGATGAAACCGCTGCTGAAGCAAATCTGGAGCGGCTGGTGATCCGGCAAGCACGTTTGCAAGCTATTCAGGCGCGCCTAACACAAGAAGCCAAAGGGCATAAGACGCTGGTTCTTCCTGAGATGCTTACAAGCACAGCGCACGATCCGAAAATCAAAAGTATCATCTTGAGCCAGTCACTGACCTTTAAAGCCAGAACGAGAAAGCTGCAGAGTGAGATTGATATTCTTGCGCAGGGTATCGATGCTCTGAAGGAACGCATACAGGGTGGTCAATCTCAGTTGGTTGCTGTGAAGCAGCAGATGGAGTTGTTCCAGGAAGAGCTGGATGCCAAGAAGAAGATTTTGGGTAAGGGATTGATCCGAAAATCAGATGTGTTGCGTATTGAGCGTTCGCTTGCGAACCTGAAAGGTGAAGAAGGACGCATCCTTGCTGAGATTGGAGATGCGACTGAGCGGATTGCACGAGCGCGTGCTCAGATTGTTAAAGTGGAGAATGAAGCCTCCCAAACAGCAGTCGGTGAGCTGCAGGTTGTTAATGCGGATCTTGATGATGTGAGTGAGCAGATACGGGCGGCGCAAGATGTCTTACAGCGTGTTGAGATTGTTGCTCCTGTACGCGGCATTGTCGTTCGGATGCGTTATCACACTGCTGGGGGTGTTGTAGAGAGCGGGAAGGACCTGATGGAGATCCTACCTCTGCAAGATGAGTTGATCATTGAGGCTTCCATCCAGACTACGGAGATCGACAATGTGAAGGAAGGGCAGAAGGCTATGGTGCGGCTGACAGCCTTAAACCAGCGCATTACGCCAATGCTGGATGCCAAAGTCATTTATGTCTCAGCAGATGCCTTACGAAATGAAGATCCGATGAGCAGTGTGGGGGACGTTTACAAAGCGCGGGTGCAATTGGATCGTGAGAAAATCCCCGGGCATCTGAACTTCAAGGCAACTCCCGGTATGCCTGCTGAAGTGTACATCACGACGAGAGACCGAACCTTTTTTGATTATCTCATGGAGCCTGTGCGTGACAGTATGGCCAGAGCCTTCAGGGAGCCATAAAACCTGAAGTGGTACAGGCCAGTTCGTTAAGCCCATTTAATGATTGGCGCTTTCTACCGGGTTATACTTCTTGGCAGAAAGTTTAATGTTTGAAAGTCTCTTCTAAGAATGATTCAAAGGAAAATAAAAGAGTTTGGGTGACTTTTTTAGTCAGACTCAGTCTTGTTACTAGAATCTTATTTGCTCGGTTGTGCTGGGGTGCAAGCTTTAGGCGAGTGTGTGTGGATCTATATTCACAACTGTTCAGTGTAATTTGAAGAAAATTTTTTATTGTGTTTTCAATGTTTCAGTAACTAATTGAAGACCCAACTGTTTTGTCGTGCAAAACCTCGCAAACTACCGCTTACGTTAGCTTTATTCCGTTGATGAAGGAAATTAAAGGGTCTGTGCACTGACGGTGGACGAACCGTGTATGCCTATAGGTAAATAGAACCATTAGTTTGATACTAGGCATTTAATGATAACTATTTGGCATTTCTTAACACTGTCTCCTTAAGCGAAGATAACCATGGGGTGAATTTGTTCAACTGCTGCGGGTATTTGATACCTTCGGCAGTTAGGCTCGTGGTGGTAGCTGCATGACAACAATCGTTATTGTCGATGACAGAGCAATTAATAGAAGTATCTTTGAGAAGCTTGCACTCGCTGTAGATGCATCTGTCAAAGTACAATGTTTTGCCTCGCCGATTGATGCTCTCGACTATATGGAGAGCAACGTCCCCGACTTAATCATTACCGATTACAGCATGCCAGAGATGGATGGGGCTGACCTGACGCAGAAGGTGCGCGCGCTGGAGCATTGCAGTGATGTGCCGATTGTCGTCATTACGGTCTTTACAGACCGCTCGTTCCGCATTCGTGCTTTGGAAGCAGGCGCAACTGATTTCTTGCAGAGCCCGGTTGATCACAATGAGTTTGTAAGCCGAGCGCGAAATCTGCTTGCTCTGCGAGAAGAGCAGAATGCAGTTAAGCGACATGCGCGTTTTCTTGAGCAAGAGTTGGTCAACGTAGAACAGCAGAGCAAGGAAGCTCTGAGGGATTCTCGTGAGCAGCTGGCTCAGGTTATCGACAGCGTTCCTGCAATGATCACCACCAGTACGCGGGATGGCCTTTGCGCTTTCTCCAATGCAGCATGGGCCCGGTTCCTGAACTCAACAACTGCTGAGCTTGTTGGTGAGGACACCTATGGGAAGTTCGATAAGTTTACCCGTGAGCGGAATCGTCGACTGGACCGCAAGGTGTTTATTACTGGTAGGGCATTGCCACCTTACGAGATTGAGCAGCGTAACCATGCGGGGGACATCTTCCATTTCATCGTTACCAAAAGCCCTTTGCTGGATGTGGAAGGAAACACGACGCATGTGGTGACGACTGCGACCAACATTTCTGATCGCAAGCGTGCGGAAGCTCATTTGCTGCATATTGCGCACCATGATGCTCTGACTGGTTTGCCAAACAGGACCATGCTTGGTGAGCGGATTGATGAAGAAATCTTCCAGTGTCGCAACAGCGGACGTAGCTTTGCGCTGCATTTCATCGATCTGGACCGCTTCAAATCCATCAATGATGCATTGGGTCACCGCACAGGTGATCGCTTGCTGGAGGTGCTCGCAGAGCGTTTGCTGCGCTGTGTAGATGGTTCTGACTTGGTTGCACGGCTGGGTGGTGATGAGTTTGCCATTCTTCAGACTGATTTGAAGAGCTCTGAGGAAGCCATGCGCTTTGCTCAGCATCTGGTGAGTGTGGTGGAAGAACCGTTCCACATCAGCGGGAAAGAGCTTCAAACCAGCGCCAGTGTCGGGATTACGAAATATCCGGAAGACGGCTTGAACAGTGAAGAACTGTTGCGCTGTGCGGATATGGCTATGTATCAGTCTAAGGCTGATGGCGGGAACACGTTCCATTTGTTCTCAACCAAGATGGATCATCACGTCAAAGAGACTGTCGCGCTGGAAGCTGAACTGCGGAATGCGATTGAGCATGATCAGTTGGAGCTGTTTTATCAGCCGCAGATTGATTTGCGGACTAACGAGATTGTTGGGGCCGAAGCTCTGCTGCGCTGGAACCGTCCTGACTATGGTGTAGTGGCGCCGAATGTTTTCCTTGGTACAGCTGAAGAAGTTGGTCTCATCTTGCCGATCGGGGAGTGGGTGATTTTTGCCGCGTGTCAGCAGGCGAAAAAGTGGATGGATATGGGGCTTGAAACGCCGCGTATTGCCGTCAACATCTCGCCAACGCAGTTCCGCAAGCAGAATGTGCCGCAGCTTTTGAGGGATGCGTTGGTTTCTTGCAGCTTGCCAGCTGACAAACTTGAAATCGAGATCACTGAAAATATCGTGCTGCATGGCTCAGACGCCACAGTGCGCGATCTACGTGAGATCCGCGAGATGGGGATCGCGATCTCCATTGATGACTTCGGAACAGGTTATTCTTCACTTGCATATCTGAGCAGATACTCCGTTGACTGTCTGAAGATCGATCGCTGCTTCACGCGCGATATGATGACGGACCCGAACAACACCGTAATCATTAAGGCAATTGTCGGTCTCGGTAAGAGCCTTGATCTCTCCATCATTGCTGAAGGTGTCGAGACACGTGAACAGGCAGAGTATCTGACGGATGCTGGTTGTGAGATGGCGCAGGGTTATCTGTTTGGCAAGCCTGTGCCTGCTGAAGATTTTGCTCGTCTGTTGGAGGAGCAATCCTCAAATTTGCAAGGACATAGCCAGCAACGAGCTCTGGCGGGGGCGGAGTTTGAGCTATGAACGATAACAGAAAAGTAAAGCTGCAAATGCTTCCATTGGGCAAACTGAAAGAGCTGTATTCCCGCATCACTCAGCTGGGTGGTGGTGAAGGTGAAATGTCTCTGAACCGGTTTATGTTCACACTGCTGATAACCCCGTATCTGGCATCGAACATCACCTTTGGCAGTGCCGAAAACTTCCAGACCAACGTTATCATGACTACCTTTGCATTGGGCTCCGTGGCACTGCTCGCGCACTTGCTTTACTCGAAGCAAGTCAGCTCATTGCGGCGGGTTCTGGCAATTTTCCTGGATGTGGGAGCCGTTTCTGCTGGCCTTTATGCAGGTGGTGAGTATCTCTCCATTCTGTTCCCAATTTATCTTTGGGTGATTTTCGGCAATGGATTCCGGTTCGGACTGGATTATCTTGCGTTGGCCACGATCGCTTCTGTGAGTGGATTTGCAGTGGTGCTGACGACGCCATATTGGCAAGGTGAGTTTATCCTTGGACTTGGTTTGCTGGGGTGTCTGGTGGTGGTGCCGCTATACGCCAGCAAGCTTATTCGCTCGATGACCGCTGCGCAGCAAGCAGCTGAAGCTGCCAATAAGGCAAAAACTCAGTTCTTGACTGCTGTGAGCCACGAACTGCGGACGCCGCTCAATGCGATCATCGGTATGGGTGATCTTATTCAGGATACCAAGTTGGATCCTGAGCAGCGGGATATGGCTAAGACCATCCAGTACTCTGGCAGCTCACTGCTTTCCATGATCAATGGCATTCTTGACTTCAGCCGGATCGAAAGCGGACGCATGATCGTCAATCGGACGGTCTTTGATATGAACTCGATCCTGCGTGAAGTGACACAGATTGTTCAAGGGCAAGCGCGCGGCAAAGGCTTGATTATTTCGCGCTACGTAGACAGTAAGTTACCCCCGTTCCTCGTAGGTGATGCGCGTCATATCCGTGAAGTGCTGTTGAATATTGCCGGCAATGCGGTCAAGTTTACCGAAGAGGGCTCTGTTTCCATTAGTGCAATTTGCAAGGAAATGGATGGCGGTAAAGTCAGTTTGTTGCTGGAGGTGAAAGATACCGGCATTGGTATCTCTGAGGATGCTCAAGGTCGCATTTTTGAGCGCTTTACTCAGGCCGATGAAAGTATCGTTGATCGCTTTGGTGGTACAGGTCTCGGTCTTTCCATTGTGCGTGAAGTTGTTCGCGCAATGGGCGGTGAAGTTAAGGTAACCAGCCAGCCTGGGCAGGGAAGTACGTTCAGCATTGAGCTTGAAGTTGGTCGTGCTGTTGGTGATGAGACTACACTTCTTGAAGTGGCTGATGGTGCTGTTGCAATTGTCTCTAAACGCAAAGATCTGCGAGATGTATGCGCTGAGTCTCTGGTCGCGTGTGGTATTGAGCCTGAGTGCTTTGAAACAGTCGGTAGTGCCTTTAGTTCGTTGCGGCAGCAGACGTCTACTGATGGCGGTAAGATTGTTCTGTTCGTTGGTGAAGATGTTTTGGCTGCGACCTCTGACAGCCTGCATTATGCGTTGAAGTCAACCGGGCAACATCACAACGTCAATCTTATTCCGATGTACTCTTCTGCTTCGGAAAAAGAGTGTGAGGATGTGTTCCAGCCGAGCATTGTGTCTTCCATCAAAGTCCCCGTTACTACTCAGTCCGTTGCATGGGCTTTGAGAGCGGCTGGTGCTGAAGACGCTAAGTCTGGCATGGAGCTGAAGGAAGAGCTTCAGGCTTACTTCAGTCGCTACATCGGCCTTAACATTCTTGTTGCTGAAGACAACAAAACCAACCAGCGTGTGATTGAGAAAATCTTGCAGAAGGGCGGGCACACCTGCACGCTCGTCAGTAATGGTGAGCTGGCGCTGGATGAGCTTGAAGAGAACTCCTACGATCTTGCGATCATGGATATCAATATGCCAGTTCTGAATGGCATTGAGACCATCAAGCTGCATCGTATTACAGAGCTTGGGCAGGATCGCTTGCCTATCATTGCATTGACGGCAGACGCAAGCCGTGCTGCAGCTCGTAATGCACAGGAAGCTGGTGCTGATGCGTGTGCAACGAAGCCAATTGAACCGCAGAAACTTCTGACATTGATTGATGATGTGATTGCTGAAAGCGGTGTTTACGAGAACATCACGCGCAGGCAAATCGCCAACAGTCAGGTGACTTCCATCTCGGAGCATCCGCGTTTCTCTTCTGAAGTGTCTTCAGGGATTGACTATGGAAGCCTGTCTCAGCTGAGAACGCTTGGTGGTCTGGACTTTGTGATTGGGGTGATCGAGGATTATCTGAAGGACACCACGCAACTGCATCGCGATATCAAAGCTGCTTATGAGGCTGGCAATACTGAGCTATTCCGTGCAAGTGCACATGCCCTGCGGTCTGCTTCAGTCAATCTTGGGGCGACTGAAGTTGCCAAACTAAGTGATGACATGGAGAACATGCCTCCACACCAGATCCATGTTCTGGGTGAAGACATGGTGCGAAAGCTGTCCGGTAAGGTGAAGCGAGATCATGATAATCTTAGTCGCTACCTGCAGCAGCTCAAGCAGGAAGGGCATAACCCTGTCAACCGCTTGAGCACTTTGGATTTTTCTTAGAGCTAAGCTCTAGAAAGCTTGTTTGCGAACGGATGGAGTGCCGAGACGGTCCTGAGCTTTTGTCAGGCGTTCCATCTTTTTCAGGTCCTGATCGGACAAAGACAGTGCGGCATCTACCCAAATCTCAACCACGTCAATCAGCTCTTCATAGCTCACTGGTTGCACGGTGCGACCTGCACGGTAGATTGCTGAATGAGCGGTGTGTTTGCGTGAGTTTTTGGTGATGTACTGCTGAACTGCGAACGGTGCTTGGCCTTCTTCAACCACTTCATGGACAATGCCCATTTCGTGAAGCTCTTCTGCTGAGTACAAGCGGCCGCTCATGAGCATCTTCTCAGCGACGCGACCATCCACCATGCGAGACAGGAAGCTATAGGCACCCATACCCGGGAACAGGTTGAACAAAACCTCTGGCAAGCCGAACTTCGCCTGCTTTTCTGCGATGATGACGTCACAAGAGAGGGCTGTTTCAAAGCCACCACCCAAAGCATCACCCTGGATCATGCCGATGGTAATGATTGGAAGATTGGAAGAGACAGCGTTGCGGTATACAACGTCAATGCAATCAACTGCATATCTGTGAAGCTTCTCACGATTCTTTTCGCGGATCAGCTGAATGAAGAGATTGAGATCTCCACCCAGATTGTAAACGCCCGGAATACGTGAAGCGACGACCTTAAAGTTGATCGGACATGGATCTGCTGGCTGATAGGTCTCGAAGAGGCGCTTCATCACGGCCTGAGACTGGGCCAGTTCACCCAATAGCTCTGGCGTGAAGCAAGGACGACCTTCGCTCTTCATGTAAAGCCAGAGTGCTTTGTTGGTTTCGTCAAACTCCAGATCAACCCAATTCAACTGAACTGATGCAAATTGCTGTGCAATTGAAACAGTTGAGACATCCATTGCTGGATGCGCATTGGACTTCAGGGATGGCTTCGTGGTTCCACTAAAGGAAGGAAAGTTGGATCTATGCCCCGTTAGATCAGACATCTCAGCCCCTACAAATTTTGGTCTACGCGTTTACAGTGGTTATGGCACACCCCAGATCAGTCTATTTTTTGTTTCCGACTGTATTATGTGCAATCAAACATGGTAAATAATATATTAATGCTAATATGTATGTCGAGTAAAAAAGTTTCCACACTGCTTAGGTAAAGTAGTTACCTAGCGGCATTGTGGCTAAAATTTTAGCTTTATTGTTAACCATAAATATTAACTGTTAGATTAGCGAAAGTTATATCTATGATTACTTAAGAGCTGAAGTGGGGGTTACCAATAGGTAATGCGATGTTAAGCTGAAGTTTGTAGTAAACAATTCAGTTGGAAGCGGAATTTGCTTAATGAGATACAAGCATAAGTAGTTATGGATTTCTGTAAAATTAAAGCGTTACTTAAATCTAAATATAAAACATAAAATGTGACCTGTTTACACATTGCTATGGGCTGAGAAAACTTACCTTCTGTTTTAGTTTTGCATGAGGCATAGAGATCTATTCTAAACTGCGCTTGAGTTTAAACTGGGAAACTGGATTTGGGTTGATTACCTAAAGTGGTAAAAATTTTGCTACTATCTTAAAAATACTTTTTATTACAGGTGCTTAATTGCATTTTATGTGTTTGATGCATGTTATGTCGTGGCTACTCTAAAGAATTGCGATTTGTAAGATTAAAACTGTTCTTCTAAGGTTTTTTGCCTAAAAAATCGGCAATTTCATCTAGGTGGACTTTTCCCAAGCCCTTGGTTGAAATTTGGGTGTGAAGTGGGGGAAAACTGCTGAAACGTGCTGAGTTTGAGGTGATAACCAGCAAAAATGTATGATGAATCGATTTCGCGCAGGCAAGAAAAAGGCCGCTCTGGGGGTAAGTAGAGCGGCCTTAGATTTTAATTATGCACCTTTAGGAGCGTCAAATGCTGTTACGGTTGGTGCGTCTCCTTCCAGCTTAGCGATGTCTACAAGACAGGTGTTTGCGATGGTTGCCTGAGACAGTTTTGAGGCGCCTTTGTCGATGGTCAGAACGTTAGCGTGACCATACTTACAGCGGGAGCCGATCTTGCCTGGCTCTTCCGGATCGTACCAACCGCCTTCGCGCAGACGAATGACACCCTTACGCAGGTCTCCTGTTACGTATGCGCCCGCGAGTGTCTCACCGCGTTCGTTGAAGACACGAACCACATCACCGGTTTTAATACCGCGTGAAGATGCATCTTCCTCAGATATCCAAACTGGCTCGCGATCTGCGATGGTGTAGTTGTCGCGGGTGGAGATGTTGTTGGTCTGAGAGTGAATGCGCTCCACTGGGTGCGGTGAAAGCATGTGTAGAGGATACTGTTTGGCTTTCTCAGAACCAAGCCATTCAGCTGGTTCGATCCAGGTTGCGTGGCCTTTACAGTCGTCGTAGCCCATGTCCGCAACAGTCTTGGAATAGATCTCGATGAGACCAGATGGTGTGCCCAATGGTTCAAGGAGAGGGTCTTCGCGGAACTCGCCGTGACGGGTGTACTGTATTGCTTCATCCGTTGTTGGGAACTCGACGTAGCTTGTTGGGTTGGACCAGAACTCATCAAAGTCTGGCATTTCAAGGTTCTTGGCTTTGCCCTGTGCCAGTGCTTTGCCATAGAGTTCGCGTAGCCAGTCTTCTTCAGATTTGCCTTCGAGGTACTTGTCACCAAAGCCAAGCTTGTCTGCGATGCCCTGATAAATGTCGAGATCGTTCTTGGATTCAAACTGAGGTTCAACAACCTGGTGCATCGGGAAGAGGTACTTGCCGGAAGCGCCGCCACCCATTTCCATGTCGTTGCGTTCAAATGCAGTGGTTGCAGGCAGAACGATATCAGCGAACTTGGCGGATGCAGTCCAGAAGATGTCCTGAACGATGATGGTTTCAGGGCGCTGCCATGCTTTGAGCATACGGTTACGATCTTGCTGGTGGCTGAGCGGGTTGCCGCCTGTCCAGTAGATCAGCTTGAATTCAGGATAGGTGTACTTGCGGCCATTGTGGTCGATGGTCTCGCCCGGGTTGAGGAGTGCGTCCGTAATACGAGCCACAGGCATTGCAGGAGGCATGTTTTCTGGTGCTTTGCCGCCAGACAGGCCCGGGACGATTGCGTTGTTTGCGGATGGTACGCCTGCACACTCGTAGTGCCATGAATAGCCGAAGCCGCCACCCGGTTTGCCGATCTGGCCAAGCATTGCTGCGAGGGTGACCATCATCCAGTGCGGTTGCTCACCGTGGTCAGCACGCTGCATGGACCAGCCGCCCATGATCATGGTTGTGCCGTTTGCCATCTGAGCTGCGATGTCGCGGATATCGCTTGCCGGTAGCTCGGAGAGTTCAGAGGCCCATTCAGGTGTTTTCTCAATGCCGTCTGTTTCGCCGAGCACATAGGCTTTGAGTTCTTCATAGCCAACAGCAAATTCAGAGAGGAAGTCTTCGTCTACTTTCTCTGTTTTGATTAACTCATGAGCGATTGCCAGCATGGTTGCAGTGTCAGAACCGGGGCGTGGCGCATACCATTTGGCGTTAAGATGCTTTGCGGACTCGGTCATCAGTGGATCGATGGAGATGACATTCTTGCCTGCGTCACGCAGCTGGTCCAGATAAGTGAAGCCTTTGTGATCTGGAATGACCCAACCCATGTTGAGGGTTTCCTGCGGGTTACAGCCCCAAAGAATGATGTTGTCTGTGTGCTCCAGAACGGTCTCGTAACTGGACATCTGAGCGTACACTTCCGGGTTACCCATGATGTGGGTCATGATGACCTGAGCTGCACCAGTAGAGTAATCACCCACGCCTTTTGTGTAGCCACCGTTCATGTTGAGAAGGCGATAGAGGCCTGCGCGGCAGTTGTGGAAGCGACCAACACTCTTCCAGCCCGGAGAACCGCCATAAATTGCTGCAGGGCCAAAAGTGTCACGCACGCGGTTCAGTTCTTTTGCAACCAGTTCGAATACCTGATCCCAGGTTACGCGTACGAACTCGCATTTACCGCGGTCTTCCGTGTTGGCCTGAGGGCCGTTTTCAAGGAAACCACGGCGGACCATTGGGTACTTGATGCGGCTTGGTGAGTATACAAGCTCAGGAGTGTTGGCGATGTTTGATGTTGGGCGAATGTCGTGTTCGAAAGGTTTTGCTTCAACAAAGCGACCATCCTTTACAACAGCACGGAACAGCCCCCAGTGCGCGCCGTTGAGCACTTCCTTAGTTCCAGCTGCTGCAGCATGAGCAACCTTCATCAGAAGTGGTGAGCCCATGAATGCAATGGCAGAGGTGCTGAGCAGCGTAGACAGAAAGCGTCTACGTGTCATCCCTTTGGTTGGGCTTGTGTTTTCGGTGATCGTGTTATTTTGAGTGGACATGATGTCCCTCCAATTTCCCAGTTTTATGTGTTTAGTGCAGGGTGCTAAGGTCGCGCTCGATCAGAGCGCGGAGTAAGTTGGCGCAAGCAAGATAAAAGCCATCGTTGTCGTAGGATGAGCAGTCCTCGCTGAAACCTTGCGAGAAGGTTTTCAGGTGCGTTTGCAGGAAGGCTTTCAGTTCAGCCTGCTGTGTTGGTTGCAATGCCAGTTCGGAGCAGAAGCTCAGCATGGCTGCGATGTGGTCAGCAGGCTCGGAGAAATTTTGATGGGGAGCCAGCTGGTGCTTGCGATAGGTTGTTTCTATTTCTGCAACACAGGCATGGCTGAGAGAAGTTTTCTCGGTGGCGTAGTAAGAGGCGTACGGTGGGGCGGATTTGCGACCACCGGCACCGAGGAACAGGCTTGAGAAGATAACACGCAGATCCATGATTGCAGAGGCATCGTGACTGCGTTGATCCAGATTGAACTTCAACAGATCAACAGCATCTTTCAAATCAACTTCGCATTGAAGATCATCCAATAACTGGCGGAGTTCTCCGGAGGTTGCTGACTGCAGGAAGGCGGTATCCACTTCTGTTCCGAAAACACCTGCAAGGAAGCGATAGGTTGCGGCTCTTGAGAGATTTTCTGTGGTGATGTCCGTTAGATCATACATGGCATATTCCTTAGACAGAGACGGGAGTGACAGGGCGGCTAGTGTTGGCCTTTGCCGCCCGTGTCCTGTGCGTTGAGCTGCAGGTATTTTTGAAGAAGGCGCTGTTCGTCTTTGCTGAGTGCGGTGTAGCGCACCATTGATTTCAGAACGCCAATCCATTGGTTTGCCAGGAAGTGGCTAGGTGATGGCGCGTTGTGACAAACTGAGCAGGAGTTCTCGTAAAGCTCACCGGAGTAAGACCAAAGGGCATCTGCGTCCGAGATCATGTCTTTCTTGTCCATGAAGCCGGTGAAGCTGACTTCAGTCCAATCCTGACCTGTGCTTTCGAGAGTGATGGTCTCACCGCGCTTAACCATTGGCACTGCTGTTTTACCGAGGGCTGTGTTGAAGATTCGCTGGCCCTTCATTGCATAGATGATTTTCTCTGCACCCTTCTGGCTCCAGCCGCTCACTTTCACTTTGACACGCTCACCACTTGCATCGACAGGTTCAACTGTGGTGGCAGGGAGGATGCGACCTGCTGCTTTGCTGTCATCTTCGTTGAGGTAGATGTTTGCTGTTGCCAGAGTGGTGAGATGATCTGCGTTGTAGCTGACAGTTCTGGACTGTTCTTTCAACATCTCGAATGCTTGCTTGGAAGCCGCTGAAAGATCAGGAAGTTTGTGCGCGATGCCTTTGTGACAATCGATGCAGGTGCTGCCTTCTTTGATGGCTTTTGGGTGCATCTTTTGTGCTTTTTCGCGCTGGCCATCGATCTTCATCGTGTCGAAGGCATGGCAGTTGCGGCACTCGCGGGAGTCCGTTTCCTTCATGGCATGCCAAACGTTCTTGGCAAGGCGCAGACGATTGGCTTCAAACTTCTCCGGTGTGTCGATCGAAGGATCAATGAACTTATGATAGAGCTCGTTTGTTGCCTGAATTTTGCGGATGACCTTAGGCCCCCACTCACGTGGGACGTGGCAGTCCGGGCATTCTGCTCTTATGCCTGAGTTGTTCTGGTAGTGAACTGAGGTTTTGTATTCTTCATAAACTGGTTGCATCTCGTGGCAGGAGACACAGAACTCCAGATTGTTGGTGACTTCCATTGCTGTGTTGAAGCCGCCCCAGAAGATGATGCCCCCGATACCACCTATGATGATGAGAACCGCGAGAGGAAGTGGACTTGCCGTCCACATGCGTTGCCAGAGCTTTTTAATCATTATTGTTGTTCCTGAGTGCCCTACAGGAAAATGTGATCCTGCTGTCGGATTGGTCGCATTCCCAGCGACTGATTTATCTCTATGGTAGCGGGCGGATATGAACTGGGTTCTGGCTTGCTATGAACAGACCGAAAGAAATTGTAAGAATTTGTAAGATCCTGATGGCGGCTCTTGTTGGGGTGTTTCTAACGGGGTATGCGCATGCAGAAACTTGGTCTGCAGTGACATGGGAGAAGCTGCTGGATTTCACTTCACCGCGGAAAAGCATTTCTTATGAGCCGCTTAAGCAGGCTGAAAAGGCCTGGAGCATCTGTGCGCTCTATCCGCATCTGAAGGATTCATACTGGCTTAGCGTCAATTACGGGATGGTCAAACAAGCCAAGAAACTGAACATCAATCTGCGTGTTTATGAGGCAGGTGGCTATTATCAGCTGGAGCAGCAGCGCAAGCAGTTGCAGGCCTGCGCGGACAGCAAGCCGGATGCAATTCTGCTGGGCACAGTTTCCTTTGAAGGACATCACGATCTGTTAGAGGAGATTGCAAAAGATACGCCGGTTATTGCGCTAGTGAACAACATACGTAGCGACTTCATTGCGGCTGCGACTGGTGTTGATTGGGACGAAATGGGGCGCCGAACAGCGCAGGTGATTACAAAGAGGCACCCTGCTGGAACGGCTTCAGTAAATGTGAGTTGGTTTCCTGGTGCTGGGAAGCCGGGGATCTCTTCAACCAAGTTGAGTGCCTTCAAATCAGAGCTGACAAAGTCCTCCGCCAATCTGCTGAAAACACGCTACGGAGATACAGGCAAACTGATCCAGCTTTCGCTGATTGAAGAAGAGTTGGAAGGTGGAACTGCTCCAGATTATCTGATTGGAACTGGAGTTTCGGCAGAAGCGGCAATTGGCGCACTTAAAGTTCGTGGACTTTCAGAGGATATTGAGGTTGTTTCCGGTTATCTAACCCATGGCGTGTTTCGTGGCATCAAGCGTGGCAAAATCATTGCTTCGCCCACTGATCAACCGGTCATGCAGGGCATGATGGCCATCGATCAAAGCATTCGTCTTTTGGAAGGCAAGCCATATCTCAAGCACTATGCACCAGAGATTTTGATGGTGACGAAAGACAACATTGCTGAAATCGATTTGGAATGTGCATTGTCTCCGGCGTCTTTCAGTCCGACTTACACGGTGGAAGCGCAACGCAATGCAGAAACTAAGAGCAACTAGGTGATCCGTTGAATACTCGCAAAACCCGCATACTCGTTGTTGAAGACGAAGCGATCTCTCGCAAGAAGCTGGTTGCCTATCTGCAAACCGAAGGTTTTGATGTGCTGGAGGCTGCTGATGCTGGTCAAATGCATCAAGCGCTAGAAGAGTTTACGATTGATCTGGTGTTGCTGGATATCAACCTGCCGGATGATGATGGGATCAATCTGGCAAGAGCATTACGTGCACAGTCAGATATCGGGATTATTCTGGTAACTGGCCGGACAGATGAGATTGACCGGATTATCGGGATTGAGGTTGGGGCAGATGATTACATTACAAAGCCCTATAATCCCAGAGAGTTGCTGGCGCGGGTGAAAGCTCTTTTACGTCGATCCGGGCAGGTGCAGCCTTCCAAGGATGAAGCCCATGCGCATCGGTTTGGCCGTTGGACGTTGAACCTGATGAAGAGGGAGTTAGTTGCTGAAGGTGAGGAAGGTGTTGCTCTTACACGAGGAGAGTTTCAGCTGCTCAACACCTTTACATCCAAGCCGGGTACTGTTTTGAGCAGAGATTACCTGATGGATCATATCAGCCATCGCAGTTGGTCACCGAATGACCGCTCGATTGATGTGTTGGTCGGGCGGCTTCGCAAGATCCTTGAGGATAATCCGCGCAAACCAACCATGATCCTGACGTCTCACGGAGAGGGCTATATCTTCGCTGAGAGTGTTGAGGCTTTGTAGCTCGCAAGAGCGTTTATGGCTCTGTCTAGAGCATCAGAGAGACCTTCTGGTAGTCGCTTTGCGGCTTCAACATTAGCAGATAACTCTCGCAGTTCCTGAAGACCCAAGCTGGCGGCAGCGCTCTTCAAGGCGTGCGCTGCTTTCTTTTGTTGTTCAGGTGTTTGAGCGGAAAGTACGTTGCACAGCAACTGTTTGGATTCCACTTCAAAGAGCTCAATGATTTCTGCCACAGCAGCTTCCCCGAGCATTTCGACATCTTGATCCAGTGTTTCTAGATCAAGCACTTGAGTGTGGTTTGTGGCTGCTTGGGAAGGTGCGCATTGTTGGGCGCGAGCTTTGCCATCTCTCTGTAGGACGGAGCGCAAGATCTGGTGAAGCTCTGCTTGTTCAAATGGCTTGGCGAGGAAGCCATCCATGCCTGCTTCTTTGCATTTGTCAGCGTCCACTCCGATGACATGAGCGGTAGTTGCAATAATTGGAGTGCTTGCAAGTGTCGTATCTGCAAGCTTGCGGATTTGTCGTGTCGCTTCAAGGCCATCCATCTCTGGCATGCTGACGTCCATCAGCACCAAGTCTGGCCGTTCACGTTGCAGTTGGTCGAGAGCTTCCAGTCCGTTATGGGCTTCGAACACGGACATACCCAGTTTGATCAGCATGCTGCGAAGAATAAAGCGATTGGTTTCAATGTCTTCGGCAATCAGAACGTTTGCAGCGGGAAGGGTTTCCTGCTCTGAAATCACTGGGCTTTCTGCTTTGTAATCGCAAGTTTCCATGGGGAGTGTGAAGGTGAATGTGCTGCCTATGTGAAGTTCACTATCAACTGAAACTGTTCCTTGCATTCCCTTTATCAGCTTATCGCAGATTGCCAGGCCAAGGCCGGTTCCACCATAGCGGCGGCTGGTTGAATCTTCAGCTTGCGAGAACGCATCGAACAGAGAGGAAATTTTGTCTTTTGGAATGCCGATGCCACTGTCTATTACTGAGAAACTCAGCTCTGATTGTTTTTTGCTTGCAGTGACTTGCAGTTGGATGCCGCCGACCTCCGTAAACTTGATTGCATTGCTGAGGAGGTTGGAGAGCACTTGATAGAGGCGGGCTGGATCACCAAGGCTGCCATCAGGCACATTGTCTGCCACATGATAGGTGAGGCTCAGGTCTTTCTCCTGTGCCAGAGGGGTGAACAGTGTAATCAGACGCTCGATGACTGTGTGTACGGAGAATGGGATTTGCTCGAAGGTGAGCTGGCCTGCTTCAATCTTTGAGTAATCCAGTATGTCATTGAGAATACAGAGAAGTACGTTGCCGGACTCTGCAATGGTGCTTGTCAGACGTTGTTGCTCGGTGTTGAGCTGAGTGTCTTTCAGGAGTGAGGTGGTGCCCAGAATACCGTTCATAGGTGTTCTGATTTCATGGCTCATAGTAGCGAGGAAGGTGGACTTGGCACGGTTGGCTTCTTCGGCTTGCTTGCGTGCTTTTTCCAGTCGGATAGCTTCTTCTTCGAGTTGCTGGTTGACTTCCACCAGCTTCTCCGTGCGGTCTTCAACGAGTTGCTCCAACTCATTCTGATAGCGTTGAAGCTCTTGATTTACCTTCACTTGTTGTTCTTCGAGCTGACCTCGCACAACGGCCGTCTGGCGGAACACCTCAAGGGTTTTAGCCATGGTGTGTAGCTCGTCGGAGCCGTAGTCGTTTATGGTAGAGGATAGGTTGCCCGACGCCAGAGTTGCCATGCCTTCGTGGAGGCGGGAGAGGCGTTTGAGAAGATTGCCCTGAACGTAGAAGTACACGACTGCGAATGTGACAAGCAAAGAGATCGCAGCCAGTGCAACAAGTGTGATCTGGCCCGCTGTGATGGCGAGTCCAGAGTCTTTGATGGCTTGGTTGATCCAGTCCTGAGAGGAAGCCGTAATGCGCTCAACGGCTGCTGTCAGCTCGGTACTATGTTCCGCTGCTTCCTTCGTAAGTGCTTCAACTTGCTTATCTAATCGCACTAGTTGCTCACGAAAGGCAAACACATCAGCACCAGATGAACCAGTGGATTCGACCTGTAGTTCCTGAAGAAGCTGTGTTGCCTCTGACTGCCTTCCGGGATCGCTTGCAAAGCGGAGGCGGCGTTCGATAATCCGCCAGGATTGCGCGAGGTCTTGCTTGAGTTGACTGATCTTTGCGATGTCTAACTCACGGGCAACGGTGTTGAGCTTGTGTGTGAGCAGAATGGAGAGCAGGCGGAGCTCTGTCATACGCTCCAACTGGTCCAAATTGTCTTCTGCAATGCCGTCCAAAGCGGCTAGAAGTTGTTCTTCTTCCTGCGTTTCTTCGACCAGGTCATAGGTGCGGACGATCGCTGCCATCGAGCGGGTGTACGCGTTCTCGACCAGCGTTCGGGAGATTTGCGTTAATCTGTCCGAAGTTGTGAGCGCTTTTGTAAAAGATGCGTTGAAATGTGCTGAAACACGCACGCGCTCGGCCATCAGCACCTCTTGCTTCATGGTCACATCGAACAGTGCGCTGGCTGCGATATTCACCTCATTAAGCTGCGGGCCGAGTATCTCGCGCTGGGTGAGATGGGTGATTTTATCCTGAATGCTGGATTGAGCCTGAGAGAGGCGTCGGCTTTGCTGAGCGAGCTCTTCCAGATTTTGAACGCGAGCGAGAGAAGGTAGGGAGGAGACGACGGCTTTGCTGGTTTCGCTGATCTCTTGTGCGAGGAGGAGGTTGGGAAGGGCTTCTTGCGTGATGCGGTCATTAGCGTCTTCAACGGCGCTGAAGCCGAGCCAGCCGGTGCTGGCGGAGAGCAGCATACATAAAACGATGGCGCCAAACGCCAGTAAAAGCCGTCCTCTGATGCCCATCGCAATCATCGAGTCATCCACCTGTTCCTCATCATTCCTGACTATCTGTGAGGAGGGGATAAGGGCAACTCTCTACATAGCCGCAAGACAACATGTCTCAGGGGGAGAGCTTGTCCCAATACTCGGGTATGGTCTCCTCATGCCTTGCGCCCTACCTTTTTCGGAAATCAATGAGTTCCTTTGAAGGGAGAGCGAGAGATGAGGGTGCGGTTGGTGTTGGGGGATCAGCTGAGTTTGTCGCTTTCCAGTTTGCGGGACGCGGAGCCGGGTGTGGATGTGATTTTGATGGCGGAGGTGCGTGAAGAGGCAACGTATGTCCGTCATCATAAGAAGAAGATTGCGTTTCTGTTTTCGGCCATGCGGCACTTTGCAGAGGAACTGAAATCACTCGGACATCGCGTTGTTTACAGGCGGTACGACTGTGCTGAGAACACGGGCAGCTTGTTTGGGGAAGTTCTTCGTCTGACGAAGGAAGAAGCTGTCTCCGGTGTCATTGTGACAAAGCCGGGAGAGTATCGACTGCTGCATGATATGAAGAGTTGGCAGGAGCGGCTGGGTGTTCCGGTGGAACTGAGGGAGGATGACCGATTTCTTTGCAGCTCTGATGAGTTCCAGCGCTGGGCCTCTGGTCGCAAGAATTTGCGGTTGGAGTACTTTTACCGGGATATGCGGCGCCAACATGCGGTTTTGATGGAAGGTGACAAACCGCTGGGTGGCCAGTGGAACTTTGATCACGATAATCGCAAGAGTGCTCCGGATGCACTGGAGGTGCCTGCGCCCTTTGCGGCTGAGCCAGATGAAGTCACGACAGAAGTTTTGGCCCTGGTGGATGAGGCGTTTCCGGATCATTTTGGAGACCTACAGCCCTTCTTTTTTGCGGTTTCCCGTGAAGATGCGTTGAAGGTGTTGGATCAGTTTGTTGCTGAGCGACTTGGCAAGTTTGGTGATTATCAGGATGCGATGGTTCAGGGGGAGCCCTGGATGTTTCACAGTCACATCAGTTTCTATCTCAATTGCGGCTTGTTGCTGCCGATGGAGTGTGTGAGGGCAGCGGAACGTGCTTACTTTGAAGGGCGTGCGCCGTTGAACTCCGTTGAGGGCTTTATTCGCCAGATTGTCGGATGGCGTGAGTTTATCCGGGGGATCTACTGGCTCAATATGCCCGAGTATGCAGAGCTGAACTTCTTTGATGCCTCACGAAATCTTCCAGAGTTTTATTGGAGCGGTGAGACTCAGATGAACTGCCTGCGCCAGTGTATTGCGGAGACCAAATCCAATGCCTATGCGCATCACATCCAGCGTTTGATGGTGATTGGGAATTTTTCGCTGCTTGCCGGGTTAACGCCCAAACAAGTGAGTGGATGGTATCTTGCTGTTTATGCAGATGCTTATGAGTGGGTGGAGTTGCCCAATGTGAGCGGTATGATCTTGTTTGCAGATGGCGGCATTTTTGCCTCCAAACCCTATGCAGCCAGCGGTGCTTATATCAACCGCATGTCCAATTATTGCCAGCATTGCTGTTACTCCGTCTCTGCCAAGACCGGAGAGAAGGCTTGTCCTTTCAATTATCTTTACTGGAACTTTCTGGAGAAGAACCAGGAGAAGCTGCGAGGAAATCCGCGGGTTTCGATGATCTATCGCAGCTGGGATAAAATGAGCGACGCGAAGAGGGACCAGATTAAGCAGGATAGCCAACGGTTCTTTGCTGAGCTGGACGCGCCGCAGGCGTGATCTGAAAACTGTTGGGTAGCGTAAGAGCAGACAGAGAGGGCGTTATGGCAGAACATCAAAAGCTTGTCTGGATTATTGGAGCGAGTTCCGGCATCGGAGCCAGTCTTGCTCAGCTTTATGCGCAGTCTGGTTGGCGTGTTGCGGTGAGTGCGCGAAACGAGCAGAAGCTTAAAGAGCTTGCTCAGGATGCAGTTCAGTTCGACGTAGTCCCGCTGGATGTGACTGACAGTGGACAGGTTACCGCCGTGATCCAGCAGTTTCACGATGCAGGGAAGCTGCCTGATCTGACAGTGTATTGTTCTGGCCTTTATTATCCCGGCGGTATTGATGTGCTGACGGAAGAGCACTCCGTGGCATCTATGGATACCAACTATTTTGGTGCCGTTCGTGTGATTGAAAGGCTGTTTCCTTTGCTGAAGGAACAAGGTAGCGGGCACATTGCGATCATCAGCTCCCTTAGTGGTTATTGTGGTCTTCCAGAGGCTGCATGTTATGGGCCGACGAAAGCAGCGCTGATCAATCTTTGTGAGAGCCTGAAGCCCGATTTTGATCGGGTTGGACTTGAACTCTCATTGGTGAACCCCGGTTTTGTGAAAACGCCAATGACGGACAAGAACACGTTCGATATGCCGTTTCTTCTTACACCCGAACAAGCGGCCAAGGATATCTATGAGGGGCTTCAGCGAAAGTCGTTTGAAGTCTACTTCCCGTTCCGTCTGGGTGCCATCATGAAAGTGCTTCGGATGTTGCCTTACGCTCTCTACTTTCCCGTCATGAGAAGGATGAGTAAGAGATGACCGAGAGAGCTGAACTGGAGAGTACTGCCCGGCAGTATGCGCTTTTCTTTGAAAACGTCACGCCAGAGCGCATCAAAGAAGTTCATGAGCTCATCAGTGATGATGTGCACTTCATCGATCCATTTAATGATGTGAAAGGTCGTGAGAACTTTGAGAAGGTCTTTCACAAGATGTACGAGGATGTTCAGGAGCCTCGGTTCAAGATCCTCGATCTGGCGTGGTCTGGCGACCTGTGCTTTATGCGATGGGATTTTACCTGTAAGCAAAAGCATCTGGGGAACTGGAGCGTGCGGGGACTCACTGAGGTGCATTTTGATGCGCAAGGCAAGGTGAGTGCGCATTACGATTATTGGGATGCATCGCGGCACTTTTATCGCAAACTGCCGATTGTTGGGGCGATGATCAAATGGATTGCGGGCAGAGCTGCTATCTGAGGGATGAGTTGGGCCGGTGTGGCCCAACTTTTTTGGCTATTAAGCTGGCTTCTTAATCTGAAACAGACCTACATTGATAGTGCCTTGGGCAAAGCCTGCTTCGCAATAAGCGAGATAGTAATGCCACATGCGCTTGAAGCGACTGTCGTATCCAAGCTTTGAGATTTCCGACCAGTTTTGGAAGAACGCTTTTCTCCATCGAACCAGAGTCTGCTCATAGTCGGCGCCAAAGAACTCGCGGGTGATCAGTTCCAGTTTTTGCTCTTCTATCTTCCGTGCCATTTCGCGAGCTGAAGGAAGCAGCCCTCCCGGGAAAATGTAGCGCTGAATGAAGTCAACGTTTTTGCGGTAGGTGTGGAACTTGTCATCAGCAATCAGGATTGCCTGAATAACGGCTGTTCCACCGGGCTTCAGTCTGGACTTCAGCTTTTCGAAGTAGCTGTTCCAGTTTTCCTCTCCGACTGCTTCAATCATCTCGATAGAGACGATGGCGTCGTATTGGCCGTCGGTCTCTCTATAATCTTTCAGCTCAAAAGAAGCGTTGCCGTTTGTTTGTTGGGACTGAAGGCGAGACTGGGCAAACTTCAGTTGCTCCTGTGACAGTGTGATGCCGTGAACGTTTCGTCCGGATTGGCAGGCATGTTCTGCAAACCCGCCCCAGCCACAGCCGATCTCGAGGATCTTTTGATCTGGCTTGGTGTCGGTCAGTTGCAAAACTCGATCGTATTTTCTGCGCTGGGCCTCATGCAAGGGCTCATGCTGTTGCAGTTTGTAGGCAGAAGAATAAGTCATGGTTTCGTCCAGCCAATGGCTGTAGAAATCATTGCCCAGGTCGTAATGGAACGCGATGTTGCGTTTGCTGCCTGCAAGTGTGTTTGCATTTGCCAGATGGCGCAGGCGTGCGAGGGCTCGTGAGAAAATACCGCGTTTTGTGACAGACTGCATGATGTGTTGGTTCGCAACCAGTAAATCAAACAGGGAGCGAAGATCACTGCACCGCCAGTCTTCTTCCAAATACCCTTCGGCAAGAGCCAGAGAGTTTCCGGAGAGAAGCCGCCACAACAGGCGGGTGCGTAGGATCTTTACGGTGACGATGGGGCCGTGATTGGCTTGGTTTCCATAGGTCAGTAACTGGCCGTTGGGCAGAACAACACCGAGATGTCCTTCTTTGAGTTTGCTGAGCATAGGATCCAGCAGGGACTTCCAAAGTCTGGAGGTCAGGTTGAGATCCGTCATACTGGCGCCTGCCAATGGACTGAGGGAGGAGTTGTCTCTGAGTGTCATGGGTGTCTCCCTGAGTTTGCTTTGATTTTTTTGAGTGCAGGGCCTTGCTTATGCATGCCTGTTACGATGGAAGCGGGTGGAGTAGGGCGCTTGTAAAACTTGGCGCCTTTGATCCAGAGCTTGAGCGCTTCATAATGGATCAATCCCAATATCTTGGCGGAGTTCTGGAAGTAGCGCAGCCCGATTGCCAAGAGGCGGGCTGTTGTTGCGGGTTGCTCCTTGCCCTGAAAACTTGCCGTGAGTACGGGTGCGCTTTCCTGAGTGAGGCGGATAATGAGTGAAACATCATCTGCCGGAGGGCGCGCTATGAAGTGATAGTGGCCGGAGAGTTCCAGAAATGGAGAGACATGGAAGTTTTTTGGGCATGAGTGCCGGAACACTGGCTGAATGCCTTGAGCTTCAGATGTATCGATCTCGACGGCGTAGTGATGCATGTCTCCAAAGGTGTTTCTGACCTGATACAGGATCGCTTGAAGCTTCTCCTTGGAGTAGCAGTAGAACACACTGATTGGATTGAAGGCTCGTCCCAAAAATCTGGGGTAAGTGAGCAGTTGGATCTTGTCCGGGAGGGCGTCGATCTTTGCCTGCTTCAGGACTGCTTCTACATATCTCCGCAGGTCTTTATGGCCGCTCTCCATGTGATCTGATGGGTGGAAGCTGAAGAGGTTGAACCGGCCAACGGATAAAAGCGACGACATCTGATCTATGTCCTGCAATCGGTCGATGTCGATTGAGAAGGACAGAGCCTTGTAGCTCAGCTTGTGTTTGATCTTGTCATGACGACAGTGCACGACATCGCCCAGATAAATTCTGAGCGGTGCGTTTTCTGCTTTATGCTGTCGTCTGGTCAGGATCATTCCGCAGCCTCCTGCTGGCCGCCAAACTGCCAATCCTCAGGTAAGCCAATGCGACCGTTCGGATTATTGCAATCCCATGGGCGCTTCACATCTCCAAGTGCTTCGGCCACAGCGAGGCCGGACTGAAGTCCATCCTCGTGGAAGCCGTAACCGAGATATGCGCCACAGAACCAGGTTCTTCGCTCGCCCTGTATCTGCCAGAGTTGCTTTTGCGCGGTGAGCGCTGTCTGATCAAACACAGGGTGCGCGTAGTGGAAGGTGCGCAATATGGACCCGGCTGCTGGCTGATGGTTGGGGTTGAGGGTGACAAACACATCTTCAGTGGTGTTCAGCTGTTGAAGTGCGTTCATCCAATAGGTCACACAAAGGGCGTTGTTGCCCATTTGTGAGCCGATGAAGTTCCATGCTGACCACGTTGTTTTGCGCTTTGGCATGAGCGATTTATCGCGGTGCAAGATGGCGATGTTGCGCTGATAACGAATTGAGCCAAGGATCTTTCGCTCTGCGTTGGATGCATTGCCTTCCGCATTGAGAATTGCCAGCGCCTGATCTGAGTGACAGGCAAAGACCACGTGATCGTAAGTGTCGACCTGGCCATTTCTGGAGAAGATGGTCACAGATCCGGGCTTACGCTGCACATCTGAGATATTGGCATTCAGGATAATCTTGCCGGAAATCTCTGCGGCCAGTTTCTCCACGTAGTTGCGAGAGCCACCTGTCACCGTACGCCATTGTGGTCGGTCCTTCAGTTGGAGGAGACCGTGGTTGTTACAAAAGCCAATGAAGGTCTGGAATGGGAATGCAAGCAATTGTGCTGGCGGCATAGACCAGATCGCCGCTCCCATTGGGAGCAGGTGGTCGTTGATGAACGTTTCTGAGTAGTTGTTTTGAGATAGGTAGCTGCCGAGTGTGGTTGTCTCGTACTCTGCTTTTGCAGCATCTTCTGGGGCGTCTTTATAGAAGCGCAGGGTTTCAGCGATCATGCGCAGGAAAGATGGCCGTAGAAGATTGGTCTTTTGAGCGAACAGCCCTTTCAATCCTGAACCAGAGTATTCTTGCTGTCCCTCATTGAGGGAGACCGCAAACGACATTTCAGTAGGATTGGTGTCGACGTTGATATGGTCGTAGAGAGCAGTGAGGTTTGGGTAGGTGCGCTCGTTGTAGACAATGAAGCCAGTGTCTACAGGGACCTCGACATTATTGATCACAGGGTACTGCGTGTTGGCATGACCACCGAGGCGATCGTCCTTCTCATAGATGTCTACCTGATGCTTTTGGGAAAGAAGCCAGGCGGCTGAAAGGCCAGAAATTCCGCTCCCAATCACTGCTATTTTCATTGCTTTCGTCCAATCTAAAGTTTCTCTTTTTAGGAGCGCTGATTGGAAATGGATCACCCTAGGCAGGAAAAAGTGATCCAAATGACAAACTGTTTGGTAAAAAGACGTGTGATACAATTCGGCGGTTTGCAGAGCGATGGTTACGATGCAACTTAAAAGTAATGATGGTGAGAGTGAAAACTGCCTGACCTCTGCGGAGTTAAGCGCCTTGCTTCAGTCGCTGGGCGAGCACCGTTCGCGGGATGTGTTTAGGCAATTGTTCGAGTTCTTTGCTCCACGCCTGAAAACGTACTTTCTTAAAGGTGGAGCAACAGCAGAGCTTTCCGAAGAGCTTATTCAGGAAACCTTTGTCATTGTCTGGCGCAAAGCCGAGATGTTCGACAGCCGGAAGGCCTCTGCATCGACCTGGATTTACACCATCGCCCGTAACCTGCGGATTGATCGGTTTCGTAAAGAGCGGCGGTATCTTTACAAAGACGATCAGTTTTTTGCCAATGAGTTGGTTGGTGAGGGATCGCAGCTGGATGACCATCATCAATCGCAATTGAGTGAACAGGTAGAGAAAGTGCTTCCACTCTTGCCGGCAGAGCAATCAAAGATAATTAAACTGGCCTTCTATGAAGATGCCAGTCACTCAAAAATCGCCCAGCATCTGGAACTTCCACTGGGTACTGTTAAGTCCCGAATGAGACTTGCTTTAGCGCGACTACGGAAACTTTTGGAAGGGGTGGAACTATGATCAACCATCACCTCAGCGATGAAATTCTTTGGGCCTATGCGACAGGTTCGCTGCCTGCCGGACATGCCCTGCTGGTTTCCTGTCATCTGGAGCTTTGTGAGGGATGTAAAGGTCGCCTTGCTGAAGCTGAAGCGCTCGCAGGGGCTATGTTGCAGACAACAGAGCAGCAAAAGCCGTCCGACGATATGTTTGACCTGCTGATGGCGCGTGTAGAAGATGAGCCTGCCGTTCCCGCTGCTGCCTACATTGCCGAGCCGAGAGCTGAGAAGGGCGTTCCGTCAGCCCTCTGGGATGTGCTTGGTCATGGCTTTAACGACATCAAGTGGAAGATGGTTGGCCCGGGTATCCGCCAGTTCATCTTGCCGATTAAGCCAAGTGAAGGTGAAAGTGCGCGCTTGCTGAAGCTGTCTCCCGGCTTCGTCACCCCGGAGCATTCACACCATGGCTCAGAGATGACGCTTGTCCTGCAAGGCTCCTTCAGCGATGAGACCGGCCGTTACAAGATCGGTGATGTTCAGGAAGCTGACGAACACGTGCATCACCAGCCCGTCGCCGACACAGAAGAAGACTGCATCTGCCTCGCCGTAACAGACGCCCCCCTCGAATTCAAAGGCTTTCTCCCCAAACTGTTGCAGCCGTTGTTCCGGATTTGATTTTGAGTTGGAGGCGTCTGGTTTGTTCAGTCGCCTCCGTCCCTTTCCGCCGGAAGACCTGAGAAATTTTCATAAGAAAGAATAGGCATAGCGCTTTGTTTTAGGTGGGAATATGGTGTGGGGCCTGCTGCATGGAGCGCCGATGTTTTACCTCAGGTTTGTCCTCGCCGTTGTTGCGTTCTCTCCTCTTGTTTTTCTTTTGAGCTGCTCCAGCGATAAGGTGGAAGAGATGCAAGCGCCTTTGAGTGACGTGTCAAAGTGGGGCGTTCAGCTTCAGGATATTGAGATCAAGAAAATCCATCAGTCTGACCTTGATCTGGTGGTGATTGACTACTCCAAGGATGGCACTGCGCTGGGGCGTTTTTCCCGTTATGAAGTGGCTAAAACCAAGCAGAAGCCTGATGGATCGCGTCGGCTTGTGCTTGCTTATCTGAGCATTGGTGAAGCTGAGGATTATCGCGATTACTGGAAGGATAGCTGGCAGGCAAATCCGCCGGGCTGGCTTGGTGATGAGAACCCGAACTGGCCTGGCAATTACACCGTCAAGTTCTGGCAGCCTGAGTGGCAAGGGCTGATCATGGCCTACCTCAAGCATATCATTTCAGCTGGTTATGACGGCGTGTATCTGGATGGCGTTGATGTGTTCCAGCGGTACAAAGACCGGATGGATGCGCAGGCGAATATGGTTGAGTTTGTTGGGAAAGTTTCCCGGCTGGCGAAGGCGCAGGCTCCCGGATTTATTGTTGTTTCCCAGAATGGCGAGGAGCTTCTGAAGTATCCCGAATATCGTGGTGAGATCGATGGCATCAGCAAGGAAGATTTGCTTTATGGCGCTTATCATGATGGAGCACGAAATGGCTCTCAGCTGATCGATTGGAGTTGGGGTTTTCTGAAAGAGGGGCGTGATGATGGTCTTTCGGTGTTTGTTATCGAATACCTTGAGGAGGCCGACAAACGCCAACGTGCACGACTAGAGCTAGATGAGCTTGGCGTGATTTCCCTCTTCACACGCAGACCACTCGATACATTGGTCGCCTTTTAGCGCAGTGCCTCATACCAGCTGTTAGGCCGCAAGGAGAGACGTGCCTGAAAGAAGATGTGCTGGTCTAGCCTGCCAAATGCATTTTGAAGTGTAGCTACTGCGAGGAAACTGGCAGATAGGCAGGCAACGAAATAGCCAAACCCCAAATACTCAGCTGGCAGGTATAGCGTGGCATAGGTGCAGACTGCGTTGAGCAGCAGAAATGCCAGTTGCAGCAGCATGTTCTCCATATTTCGATTGATGAAAATGAGTGTGGTTGATGCCGCAAAAAACACGAATTGAAAGAGAACACTGGCAGTGGCAATGCGAATGATCGCAGCTTGCCGATACTCGAAGTTCAGGTACTCGACGACCAGTGGTGAAAACAAGATCAACAGTGCGCATAAGCCCAACTGGATTAAGGTGAGGCGGCTAAGGGTGTAGATTGCTTCTGTCTTCAGTTCCTGTGATTTGGCGCGAATGTCAAATAGTGTGCCGTGGCCGGTGATCGTTCGGATGTAAGACCTGAAGTTGCGGAAGAAGTTCGTTTCCTCCTCGATCAGGAAGAGAGCGAGCGGTGGGATGAGGATGAGCTGAGCGATAAAAATAGAGCTGTCGTAGGCAGGAGCATGTCGCAAGCCGCTTGGAAGCAACTGCCCTTCATGACTTTGCCAGATGATGATCTTATCCACCCACAAGGCGCTGATGTTGAAAGTCGCAGCCAAAGCTAGTGGCCAATAGCGTTTGAGAGCGCCAGTCAGATACTCCCGGGTCTCTTTGAAAATGTAGCTGGATGCTGGGAACGTGAAGAGGACTTGGATGGATAGCCATATGAAACAGAGCAGGAAGCCGAGACTGAAAGCCAGCAGTAAGTGAAGCTTGCTGGGATGGTGGGCGGTGCTGTAGATGACCAATGATATCGTCAATAGCAGCCCTGTTGCGAAGGAAAGGCTTACGCTTTTGTAGTTTTGAAGGCTGGAACTGAAGCCCAGTGCGATCCAAAGAAGATTGGCAATGATGCAAGAGATGATAATCGCCAGCAGTTCTATGAGTGGAACGTTCAGCAGCACGAACAGAATTGGGGCAGCTACAATGGCAGTCAGGATGGTGGAGGCGTAGAGGGCGCTCAGGTAATGCTGTGGGATGAGGTGGAACTTTCCGAAGTAGATGGCGTCTGAAGCCATTCTGATTGCAAGGATCAGAACAGGTGCGCTCGTCAGCAACGAAATCCCCAAAATGTAAATCAGCTTGGTTCTGAAACCGGTCAGCACGGGCAGGCCGAGTTTCTGCTCTGTCAGGAGTGAGATGAACAGAATGCAGAAAATGAACATGAGCCATGGGCCAGCGATAACCATGCTTGCGTGAAAGATCGCTCGCATATGGGATGTCATGTCGCCTTTGTGTGTTAGTCGCTGCAGCTCAAAGCCTATGCCTGCCATCTGAAATCTCCGGAAAAGGGTTGGTATTGGGCTTTAAGCGAACAGTCGGCTTTCTTGCTCTGCTGCCTTGTTAAAATTGCGGGTGTACAAGTCTCTGTAGGAGCTGAGGGCCTGATGCTCGTTGTAATCCCGCTCAATGCGCTTGCGCAGCTGTGCACCGAATTGCTGGCGTAAGTTGTGATCTTTCAGCAGTTTGGCCATGGCCTTTGCGGTAGCAAAGGGGGAGACTAACTCTGTGATGATGCCGCCGGAGCCAAGCGGGGCCGGGTCATCTGAGCGCCCTTCGAGAACTTCCCGGCAAGAGCCGACATCTGTGGCAACACAAGGAATGCCTGCTGCGCCTGCCTCCAGAAGGACAAGAGGTTGGGCTTCGCTGAGGCTGGTTAAAGCGACAAGATCGATAGAGGGCAAATACTCAGCGATGTTGACTGGGCCTGTGAAGGTGATTGTCTCTTCAAGTTGCAGCTGAGAGATGAGCGTTTTGCATTCCTCAAAGTACGCTGGTTCTTCATCGATTGGGCCAAGAATGAGCGCTTCCACACTTGGAAGCTCTTCTTGAAGCAAAGCAACTGCGTGGATGAAGCTCTTCACATCTTTGATTGCAACAACCCGCCCGATGAGAGCAACCGTAGGTCTGTGGTTGTCCTGCTTTGCGGGTATGGTGCTGAACTTGTTGAGATCTATCCCGTTTGGGATCACTTGCATCTTGCTCTGGCATGCGCCTTGAGAGAGCTGCATCAGCTGGTTGTCTTTGTAGAGGGTCGTGATGTCTGAACAGCAGTTGTAGCAACACCGAGCGAAGGATTCGAAGGCCGTAATCCATAAATCACGAAGGTCCAGCCTGGGGTCATCCAGCGAGAAGCCTTTGTTGATGCTGTCTTCAATCCAATCGGCGAGCAGGATCTCGATCCGGCGCTCGTTGGTGTAGATGCCATGCTCAGTGATGATGGCCGGTGCACCGGTGCTTACGGCTGCTCTTGCTGCGAACAGGCCAGCATAGCCGGTTGAGATTGTGTGGTAGGCTTTGGCTTTGGGAATTGGAGCTTTGAGTACAGCGAACAACCCGCCAAACAGTGTGTACCAGGCCCAAAAGAAATGATGGAACGATGTCTCCGGTAGGATCTCCTCGTACATCTGGCAAATGACATTCCACGTGAGATCAGAGTTCGTCAGCTGATTTATTGTCCAAGGACGAGAGGCAGAGTTCACCAAACGGTCTAGATCGTAAAGCCTTGCTTTGCTGCCATTCTTAAGGAAGGCCCGAAGTTCACGTGAGATTTCGTTGATGCTGGCTGAGCCATAATCAGGAGCAGGTTGAGGATCGTGAATATCGAAGAGGGCGAGCTCCTGATACTCGATGACGTTAGAGGGGAGTTTGTATTTAGGAGTGCCGTTTTGAGAGCTGGAAAGCACGGCGACCACTGAAAAGGTCAGATCAGGCAGTCCGGAGATAAGCCAATTGATCCAAGAGGATACACCACCAGCCACATAAGGGTAGCAGCCCTCAACGATTATGCAGACATCTGCCGTGGGATTGGAACGCATGTTACTCACCATTTCAGTTGATCAGAGCGTGCTCTCGTGCGGGCAAAACGGCTCTTTTGTTGAGCTTGGCAGAAATTCTCTGGTTCAGTGCAGTGGCTTCAGGGTCTTTGATCCGAACCAGTGGCTTAAGGCAGAGTTGGGCTTCTTTCAGTGCACCCTTTTGAATGAGGCGGTCGGCGCGTAAGACGGTTAAAGCTCTTTCTGCTTCCGGTCGGACATCAGTTTTCAGCAGTTTGCGCAAAGTTGCGGTGACTTGATCGCGTTGGGATTTATCGATGAGCTGTGAGAGGCCTGCTGCTTTTAACCGGGAGATGGCTTCTCGTCGGTGCTCTGTAGTGGCGTCTTCAGGAAAGATGACTGAGTTGGAGATGTCATCCTGAAAGCGTTGTTTGAGTTTGGTGTAGACAGCCGCTGCCTGCACGCGGATCTCTGGCTTATCATTCTTGAGAGCAGCCTGAAGAAACTCCAGCAGCTCCGGTTTGTATTTGAGTGTGATAATGGAGAGTGCGCGTTTGATTTCCTGTGTGTTGTCAGAGGAGAAGATCTTCTGGAAGGGTTTTAGAGAGCCGTTGGTCATGTCCAATGAGCGATTGCTCATGATTTTGCTGAAGATATCCTGCTGCTGAGGAGCGGATGGTTCACCAAATGCGAGTGTTTTATGCCAATCAGCTAAGTGAGCGTCAGGTTTGCGCTTTTCCAACTGCATGAGGACAGAGGCGATTACGCCTCCCAATGGCCCGAGTAAGGCAAACAAAAAAATGCAGAAATCCAACAGTGCGAACGCTGGGCTGCGGGCGTTTCTCAGCATCAGTTTGCAAAGCAGTGCGGAGAGGCAATGGAAGCCGATTGCGGGGAGAACTAAGCTTTGCTGCCCTCTGATCTGCCAGATGAACCACATCTCAATGAGTGTTGCAGTTGCGATGACTACCGGCAGCAGGAAGATAGAGAGGCTGAAAGGAGCAGCTTTGGCTGCTTTCTCCGTGATGACAGGATCAGACATTTACAGCACCGTGTTATCGAGTCTGTTGCTCTTAGGCGGTGTGTTTATTGAGTAAAGTGAGATGAGATTGTCCGGCGCCTTTTCAGCGTTGTGGCTTGCAAGGCTTTGGGTGAGTGACTTGCCGATTGTTTCCAAGAAGATCGTGGTGTCTTCTTCCAATATGTGCTGTTCAAGCTGGTGGAAGATGATGGCGCCCTGCAAGACCTCGTGATCCGGCTTTGGATTGGTCACGTCGGAAGCCTTCAGCAACAGGACTAGACTGCCTTTAGGAGTGTGCGTGATGACTTGCTGGGTATTCCCGGTGATTTCGGTCATTTCCAGATGATTGATCAACCATGTTTGCTCTTGCTGCGCGCTGGGAGATGTCACTCCTGAGGAAGTTGCGATGTTGGAGTGCACTAGATCCAGATGATCGTTGGTGTAGCTGAAGAGGCTGAACTTTGTGGCTCCAATCAGATTGCCGAGTGCAATGTCCAGCTGCTTGGGATTACTCTTCAGATTCAGTGTGCTCAACCTGTCGATGCTTTTGAAAACACTCACGGGGCTTGTTGTCTCCATGGAGGCGATGCGGCTTTGCAGGTTTTCTGCTTCCATGGTTAGCGTGGTGCAGTAGTCTGAGATTGTGTCCCGCTGTCCAAGCGCTTGTGTCAGCTGGTTTTGAAGGCGCTGGTTTTTGCGCAGGAGGGAGGTTCTGAACTCGCCGAAGATGATCGCGGTGAGGAGCCAAAGGGTTGGTTCCAGGCCTGTGGTCGTGAAGTACTCAAAGAAGTTCTGCCCGCCGATGGGCTGCGGAGGCACGTACCAAAGCGTGAGGGCGAGGGCGGTTAATGCAGAGAGAATACCGGAGCGGGTTCCGAAGATGCTGCTTGCGATGATGATTGGGATCCAGAGCGGACTGGGGGAGATGCTCCAGATTAGTAACTCGGGATGCATGGAGGTCAGAACTGGAAATGGTGCGAAGAGCACTGCGATTTCCAGCAGATGAAAACGCTTTTCCGGTGCTGACTTTTTCTTCTTAGTTGGTCGCACATCGCTTGAAAAATACTGATCCGAATACATCGTGAATAAATATTCCTATTGTAAAAATATGCAGTATAGTCGGAAGTTTAAATCTCTGTTCGTGGCCGGAAATATTTACTTGCTGTTTTATTTATATTCAACTCTATGGAAAGTGAGGGTATTAGGTTCCGGGTTGGATTTGGAATGATTTGTTTGCAATAAGTATTCAGTCTTAACTTAATTATTGGTGTCTTCCGGATGTGTGAAGTGCGTAGCAATTGTTCTTTATATCCCTTCCATATTGAAGGTATCTGGCAATTGTTTTTAGCTAGAATTACTAGGCAGCTTGGCGCCCTTATTTTGTACGGTTTCGGTGTGCTTGGCTTTGTATGTTTCATCAATAATTCGCAGGCCGCGATGGTGAAACGTGAGATCATCGGGATCTACGACAGCCTTCGAGAAGCTGAGCCATCTGCAACGGCGATACATAACTTCCTAGAAATGCCTCTGAACCATCTCGGGTATTCGATCCGCTATCTGGATGTGAATGCTGGTTTGCCTGAGGTGGGAGACTTAGAGAATGCAGCGGCGGTGGTCACGTGGTTTCAGGGGGCCTTAACTGATCCTCATCGGTATTTCGTATG
This sequence comes from Pseudovibrio sp. FO-BEG1, assembly GCF_000236645.1. Lineage (NCBI taxonomy): Bacteria > Pseudomonadati > Pseudomonadota > Alphaproteobacteria > Hyphomicrobiales > Stappiaceae > Pseudovibrio > Pseudovibrio sp. FO-BEG1. Next base: position 4,866,325 of record NC_016642.1, on the reverse strand, counting down.
GGCAGAGGAACAAGCTCGTGCTGGGCGACGGTTTCTGGTGTTTGGAGAGACCGGAATCAAGAATCTTCAGGATGATCGCGTTGTTCTGAACTCGTTTCTGGACTATTTGGGTCTGCGATTTGAGATTGGATTTGTTCTGCTGACGAGTGGATCATCAGATCTCCAGCTGCACTCAAAGCTGATGGAGTTCGAACGGCCGTTCTACAAGATCCTGCCAGGGTACTCACTGGTCTCACAGATTTCTGCGAATGGTCTATCCGTTGCTTCTGTTCGCCTGCCAGAACGGCTTGGTGCAGAACGAACGCAGCTGGCGTTTATCGGGGCAGGGGGGGCTTATGTTCAATCTGGCTTTGCGATTGCCAGGGATGATGTGCTTAATCGCCATAAGTGGTTGATTGATCCCATCGGATTTCTGCAGCGCGCTCTTGAGCGAAGCTTGTTTCCAATCCCAGATACTTCCACGCTGATGGGGCGGCGGATTTACTTTTCTCATATTGATGGAGATGGCTGGAACAACGTCTCTTACGCAGCCAAGTATCGGGACAAGCAGGTGCTTTCGGGTGAGGTCATGCTGCGGGAGCTGATCGAACCTTATCCTGATCTTCCGGTGACTTATGGTCTTGTGACTGCCGATGTCGACAAGAGTGAAGGTGGGGATGACCGGGGTGTTGGTCTTGTGAGGGAGTTGTTCGCCCTTCCTCAGGTGGAAGTGGCAAGCCACACACATTCGCATCCGTTTCATTGGGCTTTTTATAGGGACTACGACCGTGAGAAAGAGCTGGCTCTCATAGAGGAAAAAAACGTTGCCAAGACTCCAGCAACTGAAGGACCTGTGAGTTGGTTATCCCGCCGGTTCTTTGGTGAAAGCGGCAAATCATCCTTCAAAAAATATCTGGCTCAGAACGTGGCGATGCCGCGTTATTACATGCGCAAGCCCTTTTCGCTGATTGGCGAGATAGGTGGTTCGCTGCAACAGGCAGAGCGTTATGCGCCAAAGGGCAAACAGGCGAAGCTGTTTTTGTGGTCAGGGGATACGCAGCCCTTTGAAGAGGCGCTTGCCTATGCGCGTGAGCTGGGCGTTTACAACATGAATGGCGGTGATACGCGGTTTGATCGGGACTGGCCGTCTCTCAGCTATGTTGCGCCATTATCGCGGCAAGTGGGGGCTGAGCGGCAGATCTATGCGGTTGCGAGTAACGAGAACACGTATACGAACGACTGGACTGGACCGTTCTATGGGTTTTCTCAGTTACATCAGACCGTTGATAATACTGAGAGCCCGATCCGGTTAAGGCCTTACAATGTCTATTACCACACCTACTCAGCGGAGCATGATGCGTCATTGCGGGCTGTGAAGAAGCATCTGGATCGGGCGCGGGACGGGGTGTATCTGCCGATTTTTGCTTCGCAGTATGCAGCAATTGCGAACAGCTTCTTTGATGTGAAGCTTTATCAGACAAGTGAGCGAAGCTGGCTGGTTCTGAACCGAGGCAGTTTGCAAACATTTCGATTTGATGACGCAGAGCAATGGCAGGTTGATCTGTCAAAGAGCGCTGGTGTGATTGGTTCGAAGCACTATCAGACGTCTTTGTATGTCTCGCTTGATCCTTCCGCGCGTGTTCCAGAGATTGTGCTCGCGAAGAGAGACGCGGCCAGTGCGGTGTCTGTTGCCAGCATCTCTGAGGCGCGGTGGCAGGTTTATGATTGGCGGGCTGAGCCTTGCCACATCAGGTTTCGCAGCTTTGGGTTTGGTGTTGGTGAGTTTCAGTTCCATGGGCTTTCTGCACTTTCCTACCGCTTGGAAGTGAAGCGTGGGGAGATTGTCCTGTTGAGTGATGAGGTCCAAGCTTCACAGGCCGGAGATTTGCATCTCGATCTTCCTGTTTCTGGTATGGAATCACTTGATATCTCTATGGTCTGCAGAAACTCGGTGTCGACAGCGCACATGATTGAAATGGAGGAGCGGCGATGATCCGTTTCCTCAAATACCTGTCGCTTTATTTGCTGTTTTTGGGTGTGGGGTATGCGCTTGTGCCGGGGCAAACTGAGAAAGTTGCCGTGCAAATTAAAGAGCGGAAGTACTTTAAAGCCCGTGAGGACTTGCTGAAGTCTTTTGACCAGACAAACAGCAGCCCCGAGGAGCTGCTTCAACTTGCTGAGATTGCCGAGCAACTGGGCTTTGTTGAAGAGATGCACCAGATGCACGAGGCTTATGTCCAGCAATCTCCTGATGATCTTTGGGTACTGAGAAAGATCGAACTCTATCACCGCTTATCTGGAGATTTCCGAGGCTATGTTGAGAGTTTGAAGGCTGTTGCACGGTTGAGCACAGAACCAGAGGATCGTGACAAACTGCTTTCAACACTGCGGTTTGAGGGGCTTTATGAGGAAGAACTTGCTGAGCTTACGTACTATGGAGGCAAAGGGCTTTTGAAACCCGTGCAGCTTGGACGGCTTGGCATGTTGCACTTTCAAGGGGAGAGGATGGAGGAGGCTGCTGTTGCTCTTGCGCAGCTTCACCAAAGTGCTCCGTTAACGCCAAAGTACTGGCCTGTGCGCCTGGCCTATTTTCATAGCCTGCTGGAAATCGGTGACTTTTTGCAGGCTGAGAGTGTGGCTGTCAGCTTGCGTGAGACCAACGAGCCGTGGGCTGATTATGATTTTCGCAGTGAGTTTCTGCGTTATGGGCGCGATGAGTACATGCGGGAAGTGGAGATTCCTGAAGAAGTTGCCAATATTTTGTCTTGTGTCCTCAAACCCAAGGTGGGCAGTGCAGACTGCCCTTGACCTACTGAGCTTACCCATTCTGGCTGATGCTTTTGTACATGCATCAGCCGGTATTATTGGTGTTTTGAATGCTCTCAGCTATGCGCTGCCGCGGATGACGAGTTGGGGTTCTACGACGACGGACATTTCCTTTTGGGAGGGATCGGCGAGGCGGGCTTCCAGGGTGCTCATGAGGTTCTGGACGATCTCGTCGATAGGGTTTGTTGCAGCTGTGAGGTCGAAGCAGGGCCAGGCGGCCATGGGCATATTGTCGGAGCCGACCACCGCCACATCCTCCGGTACACGCAGGTTCAAAAGAGATTTTGCTGCGTTCAGAGCTCCAAGTGCCGCTGCGTCTGATACACAATAAAAACCATCTGGCGGGTTATCACTTTGTAGCAGTTTGAGTGCAGATTGCATTCCGCTTTCGAAGTCGAATCTAGTCTGTGAAATACTGTGTGGTTGTAGTCCTGCAGCTTGCAAGGCTTCAAGGTATCCTTCACGACGACCAGTGTCTGCAGTGATGCCTTCGATGCCGCCGATATAGGCGATTTTCTTACATCCACGTTTGATCAAATGTTCGGTGCCGAGCTGACCGCCGCGTTTGTAATTGAGCCAGACGCAGTCTGCCCCTTTCACGGTAGGGCCTAGTCCGGTGTAGATCAGCGGCACGTGCATTTGCTTGCTGTTTTCGATCACCTGAAGATCAACTGTGCCAGCCCGGACGATTGCGGCTGCAACCGGATACATGAGTGCTTTGCCCAGTGTTTCTGCAATGTTTTCTTCTTCTTCTGAACGAATTTGAAGCGCCCATTTTCCGCGTTTTTGCAGTTCAGTTGAGAGGCGGTTGAAGAAGTCTTTGTCGTACATGCCATCGGTGTTTCCGAACACGACGGCGACGAGATCTGACTCCTGTTTGATGAGGGAGCGTGCAAGTGCATTTGGTCGATAGCCCATCTCAGCTGCGACCTTGAGGATGTGATCACGAGTCGCTTTGTTGAGGCGATTCTCTGCTGTGAACGCACGGGAAACAGCAGAGGCAGAAACGCCAGCAGCACGTGCAACATCTTTACCTGTCAGTCTTTTCATAGCTTCTTACTATCTAGGATGATTGTCATTTTACCTTCAAAGAAGTCCCTTACAAGACCTCTATTGCAATCGATTGCCAAAACTCATAGCATAACGCTTTGGTTGCTTAAAGGGGGGCAAGTTTCCGGAATGGTTGGCGTAGGAATCGAAATCGAAAAGCTGTGTGTTGGTTACGACAAGAACCGTGTTCTTCATGACATCGATCTTGAAATCAACTCATCCGAGTTTGTTGCGTTGTTGGGTTCATCCGGCTGCGGAAAGACAACTCTTCTGAAAAGTCTCTCCGGTTTCATCAAGCCCATGTCCGGGCAGATCCGCGTCAACGGAAGCGATGTTGCACAATTGCCGCCAGAGCAGCGAAACATGGCTATGGTGTTCCAAAGTTATGCGCTTTGGCCACACATGACGGTTCGCCAGAATGTGGGATATGGCCTGAAACTCCGTGGCATGTCCAAGGAGCAGATCAATCGTAAGGTCGATGAACTTCTTGTTCTGCTTGGCCTTGCTGATTTTGGTGATCGCAAAGTGCCAAACCTGTCTGGTGGTCAGCGTCAGCGTGTGGCGCTTGGGCGTGCGCTTGCTGTTGATTCCCCAATCCTGTTGTTAGATGAGCCGCTTTCCAACCTTGATGCGCGCATTCGTTTGTCGATGCGCCATGAGATCCGCTCTTTGCAACAACGTATGGGTTTGACAGCCGTGCATGTGACCCATGACCGGGAAGAGGCCATGGTGATGGCAGACCGCATTGTCATTTTGAATGCGGGGCATATTGCGCAAGTGGGAACGCCTCTGGAAGTTTATGAGCAGCCAAAGTCCAATTTTGTGGCGACCTTTATGGGCGCTGAAAACGAAATTGCCCTCAATGTTGAGCGTGCGAATGGAACTTTGTGCATATCAGAGCAGGAGGCCGTCAGGGCTGCCAGCTTAAGCGTTTCAAACGAGATTGGTGATGGAGGTGTGAACTGGCAGGCGATAGCTGCCGGATCTGTTCGGGGGCGTTTCCGCTCCAGTGCAGCGCATCTGCTTGCCGATGGAACCGTACCTGAGGGGCATTTGGCTCTGGCCGGTAGGGTGACACAACTCAGCTATCCGGGGGGGGTATTTCGCTACGAAATAGAAAGCGCCGGGCAGCTCTACATGATCGACGATCCTTGTCGGTATGCAGTTGGCGATGCAGTGACGATCTGCGTGCCAGCTGGTGGGCTTCACCTTTATTCCGAGGCGGCCTGACACCTTTAACGTGAACAGAACTTTTTATCTCAACGATCTTAACCCAGGAATTTGAGTGATGACACTTAAGTCAGTTCTAACAGGCGCAATCTCAGGTGCTGTGATTGCTGTATCTTTGCCTGCGTCAGCTGAAACTCAGTTGAACGTGATTACCGGCGGTTCCCAGAATATGGTCGAGTACGTGACCGATTATCTGGGTCCTCTTTTTGAAGAAAAATATCCAGGCGTGAAAGTTCGCGTCACAGGCACCGGCCCGGGAGATGCCGGTTCCCAGAAAATTCTTGAGAAGCTTGAAGCTCAGTCTGCTGCTGGCAAAGAGCAGTGGGACATCGATGTGATTGTTGCGGCCCAGAAGAAGACTGGTGAGATGAAGGAAATGGGCCTGCTGGCTGACTTCCGCGGTAACATCGAAACCGGCAAAATGGTGACCCGTGAAACTGCTGAAAACGCACTCGGCGTTTACGTCGGCGGCTACGTGATGCCTATGTTCCATAGCCAGACCGCGATTGCGTATAACCCAGCATTGGTTCCTAACCCACCAGAGTCCTACGACGAGCTGCGTGAGTGGGTGAAGAAGTATCCAAAACAGTTTGGCTACAACGGCATCAAGAACGGTATGTCCGGCGTCGCGTTTGTGACTGGCTGGATGTACACCTATGCTGGCGACACCAAGACCCTGCAGAGTGGTCCATATGATGCGGCTAAGAAAGAGACATGGGCGCAGGCATATGCTGATCTGAAAGCCTTCAACGAGAACGTGACGTTCACTCCGGGCAATGCTGGTACGCTGGACATGCTCAACCGTGGCGAGATCGTGATGGGCCCGGTTTGGGTTGATATGTTCTACTCCTGGCAGGGTGATGGCCGTATTCCACCAAACCTGAAACTGAAGCTGATTGCTCCTGGTATGCCGGGACAGCCTTACTATTACGCAACCCCTGCGAAGGCTGCGAACAAAGAGCTGGCTGAAAAGTTCATCGAACTGGCAACCAGCCCAGCTGTGCAGGCGGAAGGCATTGTAAACCGCTTCAACTGGTATCCAGGCATTGATGCTGACCATGTGAAGGGCTCTCTGGATGAAAAAGTCTGGAGTAAGCTGTTCACCGACGTCACTCCTCTGGAACTGGCTCAGAAAGGTCAGCCGTTCCCAATCGGTCCTTACTTTGATGACATCAAAGAAGGCTACGAGAAGCAGGTCGCTAACTAAGCACTTTTGAAAGAAACCGGGAGGGACACTCGTCTCTCCCGGCTTGTTTGGTTTTGGGAAGAGGTGGTGTCCATGAGCGGACAAAGTATGTCAGTTGGGCCTGGTCGGATGGGAGCAATCTTGCTGGTTGCACCCGCATTGTTGATGATCGGCTTTTTGTTTGTTTATCCCTTTGGTTATTCTGTGGTTTCAGCTTTCACAGACAATGGCGAAGGCAGCTGGCATATCGCCAATTTTACCAAGGCCGTTGAGTTCTATTCCAAAGATATTCTGTTCACGATTGTGATCGTCAGTCTGTCGACAGTGATCATCGGCATTCTGGCTGTTGCGATCGCGGGTTATCTGACACTGGGTGAAAACAAGACTGCTGTTGCTATTCTGAAATGGCTGTACCGCTGGCCGCTGTTCATTCCGTTTATTGTGAGTGCGCAGTTAATGCGTACGTTTTTGGCGAAGAACGGGATGATGAACAACATCTTGACCAGCTCCGGCATCATCGAACCGCTGGCCGCGCAGAGTTATCTGGACTGGCGCGGGATCGTGATCACCTTCGTATGGAAGCAGACACCGTTTGTGGCCCTGCTCGTTGCCGGTGCGATGGCTTCTATCGATCGCACCACCATTGATGCAGGACGGATCTTTGGGGCGTCTCGACTGCGTATTCTGATTGAGCTGGTGGTTCCTCAGATTGCGACCACGCTGATGGTTGGCCTGATCCTGTCCTATGTAGTGATGCTGTCTGTGCTTTCTGTGCCGTTGATGATCAACGCGCAATCGCCAACCATGCTGACCGTTGATATGGCGTGGCGGATCAACTCTTACGGCGATTATGGCGTCGCCAACGCATTGGGCATCATGTCCTATCTGTTTACCGGGGTGGTTGCGTGGTTCTATCTGCGCCAGAGCCTCAAAGATAAAGGGGCATAAGATGGTTCAGGCTACTCTTTCTTCCAACTGGGTGCGGATGACCACACGTGTGCTCACCATGAGCCTGCTGGCATTTGCGATTTTTGGCCCGATCACCAACATGCTGCTATGGGCTGTGGCTGAGGTTTGGTACTTCCCCTACAAACTGCCACTGGAATACGGCTTCTCCTTCTGGGAGCGTGTTTTCCGTCCGGAGGGCAATGCAACGGAAGCCCTGTTTTCCAGCATTTGGATCGCTTTGCTGACCGTGGTTGTCAGTCTGGCGATTGCTATTCCGGCAGGCTATGCGTTGGCACGGGGCAAGATGCCGTTCCGCTATCTCATCATGCTGTTGTTCCTTCTTCCTCAGGCTTTCCCAGCTGTGGCGGTGCACATGAACGTTGCACGAATTTTCTACGGTTTGGATCTGACGGGCACTGTTATGGGCGTTGTGCTGGTTCACGCCAGTCAGGGGCTGGTGTTTGCTGTCTGGATTGCAACGGCGGCTTTTGCTGCGGTTGATGGAGAGCTGGAAGCGGCTGCGCGGAACATGGGGGCAGGGCGCTGGCGGACTTTTATTGACGTGACCTTGCCCCTCGCACTGCCGGGCATTATGGCCAGTGCGATATTCGTGTTTCTGATCTCCATGGATGAGTTTACCGGAACCTATTTTGTTGGTGCTCCGGATGTGGTGACGCTGCCTATGCTTCTGTTCACCTCCAGCATGGAAGGCAACTACCAAATCGCCTCCATCTCCTCTCTCATCCTGCTCGTGCCATCAGTCGGCTTCATGCTGTTTATCGAGCGCTTCCTGAAAGCAGATGTGCTGGCGAAGGTGGGGAGCTGAGTTAGCTTTTTCTGAGACAGGGATAGAGACATGTTTGAGAGCGGCGGCCTTATTGTTAGGTCGCCGTTTTTGCATGTGGTGGTTGCTTTGAATGATATAGTCTATTTAAATCATGTAGTTGCGTGATAACCGGCTTGTTACTGGGGCTATGGAATGTTCGGGGGATGTATCCTTCATAGGTGTATTCGGATGTTTCTGCTTTTCTCGTTGTTCAACCGCCTCTTAAGTTTGATCGGCTACGATCGAAAGCTCTTCCAGGTTTTGTGATGGAATACAGGCAGGGCTGAGTGATGCCGATGGAAATGAATGCGCTGCTTGTTCTTCTCATTGAAGACGACATGGATCTGGCTGCGACGGTTGGTGACTACCTTTCCTTTGAAAATATTGAGTGTGACTATGCCTTCAATGGGCAAGTGGGTCTCGATAGTGCGCTGAAAAATCAATACGATTTGATCTTGCTGGACCTCACCCTTCCTAAAGTGGATGGGCTGACAGTGTGTGAGCAGCTGCGGGCGCAGAATGTGACGTGCCCGATCCTGATGCTGACTGCCCGCGATGCTGTGAGTGATCGAGTGGCTGGGTTTGAAGCTGGTGCAGATGACTATCTGATTAAACCTTTTGCGTTTCCTGAGTTGGCTGTTCGTATCCGGGCGTTGGTGCGCCGGAGCAAAGGGCACTCCACGAGTGTGACCATTGGGGATCTGGAAGTGAACCTGAGTGCGCGGCAAGCGAGCAGGGCAGGGAGGAAGCTGAAGCTTTCACCGACTGGTTGGGTCCTGCTGGAACAGCTGGTGCGCAGCACACCGAATGTGTTGAGCAAGCAGGAGTTGGAGCGGGCTGTGTGGGGAGATCAGGTGCCTGCCAGTGACAGCCTTAAAGTGCACCTTTATAAGCTGCGTCGCCAGTTGCAGCGTCCTTATGAAACACAGTTGCTGCATACTGTTGCCGGGCACGGTTTTGCTCTGCGGACCTGAGGTTGATTGGTGATGTTGTTTTTCTGGCGCAAAAAGAAGAAAGCCAAGACGCTTAAACGAGAGCTGCGATACTGGCTGCTCGCTTTTGTCGGTATGCTCGTGCTGGTTTACAGCGTTGGTCTGTTTTCCTACATGATCGCGGGTCTGGAGCTGTCGAACAAGCTTGAGTTAAAAGGCTTTATACATGCCTATGAACGAGCACTGCAAAATCAGCCAGAGCGTGAGCCTCCAGATGAGAGCAGGATCTTCTCAACTTTCAATTATGATGAGCTGCCTCCAAAGGTAAAAGAGGCTTTTCCGAAAGATAAGATTGTACTTGGAGATCCTGAGGTTGAACCTATTGGAGGTGTTGGGGATCGGCCAGAGGCTGTCGTCTTTTTTCTGGCTGATCGGATTGCTGATGGGAGGACGCTTTACGTTCTCCGTATGTTGAAACTGAATAAAGAGCTGGAAAATCAAGGGCGCATAAACTTCAACCTGCTTGAGCGGACTATGTATGTCGGCGGGGCGATCATCCTGGTACTGGTGTTTTTGCTGTCGCAGTTCATCAATCGGCGGATTAACAGGCGTATCGCGGCTTTGCAGCAATGGGCGGATACCTTGAATGAGACGAGTGCGGTCGAGCAACGTCCTGACTTCCATTATGATGAGCTGAACAAAATTGGTGATCATCTGAGCAATGCTGCGCGGCGGCTTGGCCGGTTTGTTGAGCGGGAACACTCATTTTTGCGGCATGCCAGCCATGAGCTGCGGACGCCAATTACCATCATCTCCGGCAATGCCAGTGTTATGGAGAAGATTGCAACGGATGATAAGCAACGGAAGGTTACCGAACGGATTAAGCGGGCCAGCCATTCCATGCAGACGATTGTTGCAACGCTACTCTGGCTTGGGCGCGAGCAGGAACCTAATCCTGATTTAGAGAAGATTGATTTGGCCGAGCTTCTTGAAGAGGTGATTGAGGATCACAGATATTTGCTCTGCGGTAAGGACGTTGAACTTCACGTTGACCTTCCTGAGACTGTCGTTGATGCTCCACGCGTACCGCTGTGTATTGTTGCAGCGAACATGGTGCGCAATGCGTTTCAGCACACGCAGCAGGGGCCAATTGAGATTTCGATCAGTGCTAGAGATATCCTCATCCGCAATCAATCAGCAGAACTTTCAGAACAGGAAAGTGAGATTGTGTTTGAAGAGAGCTACGGTGTTGGGCTCTCGCTCATCAAACGGATTGCACGTCGGTTGAACTGGGAGTTCCAGATGGAGCAAGTGGGCGAGCGTGTTACGACGCGATTGGTTTTTTAGTTGGCGTCCGTCCGGTAATCGAAATTGTAATTATCTATATATTGTAGCTATTTACATCGTTACCTAGCGATAATCGCTAATGTGTCATTTCTCCCCTAAGAATTTATAGGGGATAGGACATGCGGTCTTTATCGCACAAACTCATTCTTGCTGCATCGGGCGTTTTGCTGGTAAGCTGCACCACCAGTCTCAGTCCTGAACGGACTACATTTACGGAAGAGATGGCAGTTGGTCAGACGCCAACAGAGTGGAGCCAGAAAGGTTCTTCTCACGGGCAGGCTCTTTCGTCTTTGCTTGCTTTGAGCAGTGATAAGAAACTGAACAAGCATGTTGATGCGGTGCTGGCGAACAACATCTCGCTTCGCCAGTCTGTGCTCGATTTGCAGAAAGCTGAGCTGGAGCGCGATAAAGCTTCTGGTACGCTCTGGCCGACACTGACATTCAACAGTCAAGCAGATCGCCAACGTGTGAAATCTACCCAAGGCTCGTCCTATCAGAACTCCGTAGGCGGAGACCTCACAGTCCAGTGGGAGGCGGATCTTTGGGGGAAGCTCTCTGACCGAGCATATGCTTCTGACCGGACCTTGAGGGCCAGTGCTCATGACCTTATGGCTGCGCGAGCTTCTCTGGCTGCACAGGCTATGCGGAACTGGGTTCAGCTCACGGCTCTGGAGAAACTAGCCAATCTGGATCGATCCCGCATTTCCAGCCTGCGCAACACAGAGCAGATCATTTCCGATCAGTTCACGCGCGGTATTGGCGAGCTGAGTGATCTGGAAGCGGCGCGTTCTGCGACGGCCAATGCGCAATCTGATCTGGCTGATCGGACTGTTCAGATCGATCAGTTGAAGCGGCAGATGCAGGTTGCGGCCAGCCAGATGCCAAACACTCATTTTAAGACTGGTAGCTTGCTCCCCAACGTCAAGCTGCCTAAGGGCGCCATGCCTGCCACCACTCTCGGGCGGCGGCCAGATCTTTTAGCTGCTTATGAGCGGGCCGCAGCTGCGGACCTGCAGCATAAAGCCAGCTACAAGGATCTGCTGCCAACCTTTTCAGTCAACTTCACTGCAAGCGATCAATCCGCAAGCCTTGCAGATCTGTTGAACAGTGGACCGGCATGGCGTCTCCTTGGCTCTTTGTCTGCGCCCATTCTGGATGGTGGCAATCGCCGATTGACGGCAAAGCAGGCTGATCTGGACGCGGCCCGTCTCTGGCTATCCTATCGACAGACTTTGCTGACTGCGGTGATGGAAGTTGAGAACGGGCTTCAGAACGAAACCATCTTGCGCAAACGTGAGCAGATCCTGACCCGTGCTCTAAACCACTCCCAAAGCAACTATGAGCAATACGAGCGGCGGTATCGTGATGGCCTGACGGACATCGTGACCTTGCTCTCTGCGGAACGGGATGCGTTTGCTGCCCGTCAGGCGGTGGTGAACATTCGCAGCAGCAGAATGCAGAACCGTGTTGATCTGGCTGTTGCTTTCGGCATCGGGCTTTAAGCAGGCGTCTTCTTTCTCCCTCAATCAAACAAGCAGTTCCCAATATGCGTACCACCCTTCGACCCAAACTGGCTCGTAGAGCAGCCTTTGCGAAAGTTACTCTGGTTGCCAGCCTCTCAGTCTTTGCTGTTCTGGCAGAATTGGCCAACCCTCACACCGTCGCTGCACAGGATGCCAGTGCTCCAACATTGCCGCGACCGCTCGTATCTGTCGTGCAACGAGAGGCGCAGCCTGAAGCTGTTCAGTTTACGGTTTTCGGAGCTGTGAGTGCTCACTACCAGCAGAAGCTGACCAGCGAAGTGACCGGGAGAGTGTTGCGACTTTCAAAGCAGCTTGAGCCGGGCTTGGCGCTCAAGAAGGGGGATGTGCTGGCTGAGATTGAGGACAGTAGTTATCGCGCAGCGCTTGCAACTGCAGAAGAGAGTGTCGCCAGTTCTGAGCTTTCTCTTTTACAGGAGGAACAGCGCGGGAAGCAGGCTGAGCTTGATTGGCAGCGAGCCAATATCAAAGGCCGTGAGGCCTCACCTCTTGTTTTGCGTCAACCATTTTTGAAGCTGGAACAGCTGAAATTGAAGGCCGCTGAAGCCAACTTGGTCGAAGCTCAGCGGAACCTGCAAAACACCCAAATTGTTGCTCCGTTTGATGCTGTTGTTATCTCCCGCAGTGTTGCGCCTTCCAGCTACATCACAGCAGGCACGGAAGTTGCTGAGATCTACTCTACGGATGCGCTTGAGGTTGAGGTGTCTCTGACGCCAGTGCAATGGCAGTTGTTGCTCACCGAAAACGGCAGCTCTTTGGATGTGGGCGATATCTCTGTGCAGGTGCTCAATGGGGCTGGTGTACAGTGGCCTGCCAAAATTACGTCTGTCGGCCCAATAGCTAATGCGCAAACGCGTCAACAGTCTTTGCGGTTGCAGGTGGAGCCACGCAATGACCAAGGCACTGTGATGCGCCCGGGCACTTTTGTTAGCGTTGTACTCACAGGGCGGAAAATTCCGGATGTTGTGATGGTTCCAGCCTCCGCCATCACCTCTCAAGGATATGTCTGGACAGTTTCCCGGGACAGCAAGCTGGAACGCCACGCAGTGTCGCCTTTGTTTACTCGCGGTGATGATGTGGCGCTGGACGTGAATGCTTTCCCTGCTCATGGAGCATGGGAGATCGTGGTGAACCCGATCAGCCGATATCTGCCGCAGCAGATTGTTACCACTCAGCCTGCGGAGTAAGTCATGCAACAGAACACTCATAAAGGCTGGATTGCCTGGTTCGCGCACAATCCGGTGGCTGCAAACCTGCTGATGGTCTGCATCATTGTTGCCGGTGTCTACACAGCAATGAACATTCGAACCGAGGGTTTTCCGGGGTTTGAGGCCAATCAGGTTACGATCTCTGTCGAGTATAAATCAGGTGCTGCGCAGGAAACTGAGCGTGGTGTGACGGAAAAGATCGAGCGTGCTTTGACGGGTACTGAGGGCATCAAGAAAGTCACCAGCACATCTACGGCAAGCAACTCCACGATCATCATTGAAAAGTCCTCGGGAACTGATCTTGATAAGCTGCTTTCTGATGTGAAGACGAAGGTGGATGCTGTGTCTCTGCCGTCAGCAGCCGAGAAGCCGGTTGTGGTTCGGGCAGAAGAGATTGAAGATGCTATTCAGGTCGAGATCTTTGGTGATGCTGATCCTGATGTTTTGGATACGGTTGCGCGTCGGATTAAAGACCGGCTGCTAGAAGATCAACTTATCCCGTCTGTTACCATCAGTGGTGAGCGCACTCAGGAAATTTCCATTGAAGTGCAGGAAGATGCGTTACAGCGATATCAACTCAGCTTCTCTGAGCTTGTCCGTCAGGTTGGCAACTTCTCTCTCATCTCGCAACAGGGCAGTCTGAAAAATGAGAATGGCCGCATCCTGATCAAAGCCGATAAACAAGGTTACTTCCTGCAGGATTTTGAGAGCATTCCTGTGATCACGCTGACGGATGGCACCGTGGTTAGGTTGCAGGATGTTGCCAGAATTACAGATGCCTATACAGATGACCGCTCTATCTATCTCTATCAGGGACAGCCTGCCAGAAAGCTGAGTGTTCAGCTGATCGGTAAAGCCAGCCTTATTCCCGCAGCCGTCCGTGCTCGCGAGATCATCAATGAAGTGCAAGCAGAAGGTAGTTTGCCGACCAATATTCAGTTCGATTTCTGGGAGGATGAGAGCGAGAATATCTCTGACCGTCTTTCCCTGATGTTGAAAAACGGGCTCATGGGGATGGGGCTTGTGCTTGTTACCCTCGCGCTTTTCCTCAACCTGCGTACGGCCTTCTGGGTGGCCATGGGATTGCCGATTGCCTTTGCCGGTGCGCTTGCGCTTATGGGGGATGGCTTCTGGGGCATGACGCTCAACGAGCTGACGACCTTTGGATTTATCATTGCGCTTGGTATTGTCGTTGATGATGCGATTGTTGTGGCGGAGAGTGCGCACAGCGTCACTGAGAAAGAAGGGGATGGCATTGATAATGTCATCAAAGGGGTGAAGCTGGTTGCGACACCTGCGATCTTTGGTGTGCTGACAACGATTGCTGCATTCTATCCCATCACATTGGTGACCGGGCGTTTGGCCGAGATCTTCTCCGTGTTTGCTTGGGTGGTGGTTTTCTGCCTCGTCTTCTCGATCATCGAGTCCAAGTTCATTCTGCCTGCGCACCTGGCGCATCTCAAACACAATGCAAAGCCAAACAATCCGCTTTCTCGTGGATGGAAGGTGATCCAGAATGGCGTAAGTGCCGGATTGGAGCGGTTCAAGCAGAGTGTTTATCGTCCAATGGTCAAGCTCAGCCTGAGAATGCGGTACTTATCTGCTTTGGGCTTTGTGGTGCTTTTTGTGGCTGTGGTCTACATGGTGCCGTCTGGTATCGTGCGCGTGGTGTTCTTCCCGGAAATCCCTCGTCAGATTGTGACTGCGACTTACAAAGGTGAGCCTGATCTTGGGTATGGCCGCTTGTTTGCTGAGGCGAACCGTATTGAAGCTGCCGCACATAAGCTGAAGGCGCAGCTTGATGCGGAGAGTGACACCGATGTCTCTCCAATCACTGGCATCGAGATGCAAGCCAGTGATGATGGCACTGTGACGGTTCTTGCTATTGCAACGCCGCCGCTAGAGCGCAACATTACCTCCAACGAGATTGCCGAGCGTTGGCGCAAGCTTGTTGGGCCGGTTGAGGGGGCTCAAACCATCAAGTTTGCCGCTGATGACTTTGACTTTGCGGACTTTCGCGTTGAACTGCTGCTTGACGATGTTGATCAGCTGATTGCGGCAAGCCAATACGTGGAAGATATGCTGGCGACGCAGGCAGGTGTTTTGTCTGTAACCAATGACTTCCGGGCTGTGCGTGGTCGCCTTAACATTGAGCTGACGGACTATGGCCGCTCTGTTGGTCTTACGACCTCCGCTATTTCCGAGCAGGTGTTTCAGGCTATTGGCGGCGCGGAGATTCAGGAGTTCCAGCGTAATCAGCAAGAAGTGAAGGTGCGGGTACGTTATCCGGAGGCTCAGCGGAGCTCAGCTGCGGCTCTGCAAACGCTCTATGTTCGCACGCCTGCTGGTGATCCGATCCTTTTGTCTTCCGTTGCCAATCTGCATTCCGATCTGACCGTTGATGAGATCTATCGCAGCTCCCGCAAGCGTGTTGCGACGTTGGATGCTCAGATCAACAAAGATGAAATCTCGGCAGATACGCTGGTCACCTACTTCAACGAAGAGCTTTTGCCTCAGCTGCAGGCAAAGTTTCCGGGTGTTGCTGTTGACTTTGGCGGCGAGGTTGAGCAGCAGCGGGAAGCGATTGGTGGTTTGATCACGGCTTTCGGGATCACGATCATCGCGATCTACGTTCTGCTTGCGGTGCCGTTGAAGTCCTACATGCAGCCGATCGTGGTTATGATCGCCATTCCGTTTGGCATTACAGGTGCAATCATGGGGCACTGGGTTGTTGGAATTCCGGTCTCAATCCTCAGTATAAACGGCATTCTTGCCCTAAGCGGGATTGTGGTGAATGACAGTCTACTGCTTGTCTCTGCGTTCAATGATAACCGCGCGAAAGGTATGCCAATCCGACAAGCTCTGGTGGCTGCTGGAACCCAGCGCATGCGGGCTGTGATCCTGACTTCGACAACAACCTTTGCCGGACTGGCTCCGATGATCTTTGAGACTGCGGAACAGGCTCAGTTCCTCATTCCAGCAGCCGTTTCTCTTGGCTTCGGCATCCTCTTCGCAACCCTGATCACCCTCTTCCTGATCCCAACCTTCATGATGATCCTCGAGGACTTCAGCCGGTTGAAAGCGGTTGTATTGGGAATTGCATCGCTCAAGATGGAGGATACGGGTGCACCGGAGGTAACTGCAGCGGGGGAGTGATGAGAGAGATGGCTTCTTCTTGCTCAAATTAGAGAGAGATGAGGCTGCCTGATTTAAGTAGATCAATGCAAGCAAACGGTGGAAGCTGTTTGCTTGCATTTGCTTTTAGTGGCAGACCCATGAGGTTGCTCGTGGAGTTTGTTTTGAAAGACAAGCCAGCTTTTGCGTCATGTGCAAATTAAACTCATCCATGAATGATGAGTAAGTAATTGTCTATTCTGTTTGGATTACGATGTTTGATGACGCTTTTAATCCGAGCATAAGAACCGTGGGCAAAGTCCCGCCTCAGGAACAGAACATGCTGAATAAAGCCATTAATGTGCTCTCGTTTGCTGTAGCTTACAGCACGTTGGTCGTCTCAAGTGAAGCTGCGTCTGGGCAAGATGGTGGTGCTCAGGACGAGCTTTCCGAAAAGCCCAAAACTGAGCTTATTCTGATGGATCATCCCTTGGTGGATACGATTTGGGATTTGAGAACGGGCAAACAGATTTCACAGGATGCTTTTTGGAAACTTGCGGTTACCCAGGATCATCTGTTGGTTGGCGAGAAGCATGATAATCCGCGTCACCACGAGATTCAGGTGGAAGCAGTGCATCAAATGGGAGTTGCTGGCAGAAAGCCGCTGATTGTTATGGAGATGGTCGATCCAAAGCATCAACAGTGGTTGAAGGAGTTGAAGCCTGAGGATGTTTCCGGGCTCTCTGATAAGCTGGAATGGGAGAAGCGCGGCTGGCCTGCGTGGAGCATGTACGAGCCGATTTTTAAAGAAGCTGCATTCTATGGCATGACCATAGCTCCTGGCGCTCCAGAACGTGAGCTTCTTATTAAAGTCGGGACGGGGGGCGTGCCGTCTGAAGATGTTTCCAAAGATCTGATGTGGAGCCAGAAATTCAGTAAAAAACAGCATGAGAGTTTGCTGGATGAGTTAGAGCGGTCTCATTGTGGTGTTGTACCACGTAATAGCCTGGAGCCGCTGGTTGAGATGCAACGCCTAAAAGATGCTTCGATGGGACTGCCTATGCGCTCGGCTATGAAAACCGAGCGAGGGTCTGTCTTGATTGCTGGTACGGGCCACACACGCAAAGATCGTGGTGTGCCATGGTGGCTTGATAGGAATGACAGTCGCTTAAGCCTTGCTGCTGTCGAGGTTAGTTCCGATAATTACCAGTTAAGTGATTACAGCCTCGCCGATGTTAATCGGTTCGACTACGTCTGGTTCACTGGCAGAGTGGAAAGCGTTGATCCTTGTGAAAAATACGCAGAGCAGCTGAAAACGATGGGAAAGAAGCATACTCATAAGGAGTAGTGTTTGGGTTTGGTCGCGAGCTGAGAGCGTTGAGAACATGCAATGAGCCGTAAAGAGACGTTTTCCTGCATAACCGATACAATTTGAATTGACATGTCTGATTTATACAACTCTAGATAGTGGAGTTTTATCAGTTCAAAATTTGGTTATGGAATGAAGTATACACGTTCGTTTGTGGTTGGTTTGTGTTTGTTGATTGCAGGTTGTCAGACTGTGACGGTTCAACAAGTCCAGACAGATAAAAAGCCCACAGTTGCACATAAGAAGCTTCTGATTGAGGCGGTAAAAGAGCATTTCTACGATCCTTACAGCATCAGGGATGCTGAACTTTCCAACTTGCTGCGTTTTCCAAATAGGAGCACCGGTTACTGCGGTCGCTTGAACGCAAAAAATGCGGTTGGCGGGTATTCTGGGCGCCAGTATGTTGAAGTTGGGATCAGGGGCGGTTTGATTGTTTCCTATCACCCTAACAGCTACTGGTGCAAGGCACAGCAAAACCACATTAAATGGAATAGATTCCGCGAGCTCGAGAAACTCTAAGGGCTTTATCAATACTAAGAGGTGCGCGGTGTGTGCACCTCTGATCCAATCTCAGTAAGTTTGAGTTGGATAAGCTGAATAAACAAAAGACAGCCTGCTATTGCTTTTCTGCTTGGTTGCTGAGTTTGCGCTGGGGAGCTTCTGAAGCTTGGGGACTTACTGCCGAAGCTGAGAAGGTGGTTTGGCACAAGTGATCTAGATACTGCAGGATGCCTAAAACAAAAAAACACTTTAGGGCGCCTTGCCGTCTCAATCTTCAATTGAAGAGGGATGGAAGCGAAGGAGGGGCTTGAACCCTCGCCAAGCGGATTTTGCTTCCTATGGAAAGCTATGTTGCGGTTTTGAGTGATTGGAAACGCTAAGAGGCTCATAAATTGGTGTCGATTTAGTAGTTAAAGCATTTCGCTGGCATTTTTTATCTGTTTGCGCCATGCTTCGTTACTGTGGCAAACCTTTCGAGGTAGGTTTGCCTCCACCCATATTGCCAGAGCTACTAGCATGGGATGACCATTGCCATATAGTGGCAGACCGTCTGGCCCATCGCATTCGGGCTTCTCAATTAAGGGTATAAATGCGTCTACGAGTAAGAGGCTTGCTTCGCGCATTGTATTTTTAGTAAAACCTAATGTACGGTATTCGTCCAGAAAGGTGCCCTTATCAAACGTGTCCAGTAGCTTAGGTGGGAAATCTTTTAGTTTCTCTTCTGAATGAGCTAAAGCTTCGGCTAGGGGATGAGCGTTTATCCTCTTCGCCATGCGTTTTGCTGCTCCGATCATGCGCCAGTTTTCGCCAAATGGGGTCCTGTCGAGAGAGCCTAAGTGGAGAATTCCCCATACAAGACGCCAGAGCACCCATGGGTCAATAATTTCTGGCAGTAAATGTCGATTATCTGTGCCGGGGATGTGCAGGTACCCTACGGTCTCCAGTACAAAAAGATACTCTTGGGCATTTTTACCATCGTAGGTCCAGAATTTTTCGTCATTAGGAGATATCGGGCATTTTTGCAGCAAGTGAGCTTCCTCCTGAATGATGTTTATTGTGGAAGCCTATAATGATAAAGAGTACTCGGCTATGGCCAGATTTGAGAGGGAGGGTCACAAAGCAAAAAAGACACCTTGCGGTGCCTTGTCTTCTCAATCTTCTTTTGAAGAGATATGGTAGCGAGGGAGGGACTTGAACCCCCGACACGCGGATTATGATTCCGCTGCTCTAACCAACTGAGCTACCCCGCCATCCGGTGCGCTATGTTGCGGTGGTGACCGCCGCGCTGTGAGGGGGTGTATAAGGCCCCAGACGGGTGTCGTCAAGCGTTCTTAGCTAAGTTTTGTGGAAATATGCCTTCTTGTGAAAAACTCCATGAAAACCTAGGGTTAATGCCGATTTCATCGAGGTTTGTCTGCCAGTTGTGACTTGGAGTTGCGAAAATAATCGAAAATCTTTCCAACCCAATTTTCCTCAAATGGATTTCTTAGGCTGTGATTGCTCAGAAGAGGGGAACTGAAGGCTGACCGATGTTGTTATGGGGACAATAAAAAACGCCCCACAAGGTGTTTATACCAAGCGAGGCGTCTGTTTTGTAATTGGCTTGCAGGCTAACTTGCTGGGAAACCTGCTGCTTCCCAGCTCTTGCCGAGCAGGGCTTTTAGAGCGGCTTCTGCGCCTTCCTGTTTCTCGGCACGCTGAATCCAGCCGCCGCCAAGGACGCGAGCTTCTTGTCCTTCTTTATCGAAGAAGACACAAGCCTGGCCTGGAGCGACTCCCATTTCACCCGCGACGAGCTCTACCTGAATGTTCTCACCATTCTTACGTAGCACTGCTTCGGTTGGTGGGCGAGTGGAGCGCACTTTGGCGTAAACTGTGATGCCTTCTTCTGGCAGGTCGTCCAGAGCTCCCGGGCCAATCCAGTTGACTTCGCGCAGCAACAGATTGTGTGTTGCTAGGGCTTCTTTGGGACCGACAATCACACGGCGGCCATCAGCATCCAGATGGACAACATAGAGCGGGTCGCCTGTTGCAACACCGATGCCGCGGCGTTGACCGATGGTGTAATGAATAATGCCGTTGTGCTTGCCCAGAACACGGCCATCCACGTGCACGATGTCACCTGGTTCTGCTGCATGCGGGCGCAGTTTGGCGATGACATCGGTGTAACGACCTTGCGGTACAAAGCAGATGTCCTGACTGTCATGCTTATCGGCGATTGCCAGATCAAACTCTCGGGCCAGTTCACGTACTTCCGGTTTTGTCATGCCGCCAAGAGGGAAGCGCAGGAAGTCTAGCTGTTCCTGTGTGGTGGCAAACAGGAAGTAGCTCTGGTCACGGTCCAGATCGACAGGGCGGAACATGGCAAGCTGGTTGCCTTCCATACCTGTGCGAACATAGTGGCCAGTGACGAGCACATCCGCACCTAGATCCTTGGCTGTTTCCAGTAGGTCTTTGAACTTGACGGTCTGGTTACAGGTGACACAAGGAATTGGAGTTTCGCCGTTGATGTAACTGTCGGCGAAGCGTTCGATCACTTGCTCTTTAAAGCGGGACTCATAATCCAGAACGTAATGTGGGATGCCAAGCTTTTCTGCAACACGGCGGGCATCGTGGATGTCCTGCCCTGCGCAGCAAGCGCCCTTGCGTTGGATTGCTTCGCCATGATCGTAAAGCTGCAGTGTGACGCCAACGACATCATAGCCTTCGCGCTTCATCAGTCCGGCAACGACTGATGAATCTACGCCGCCTGACATGGCAACAACCACCCGTGTGTCTTCCGGGCGGCCGGGCAGGCCAAGACTGTTTAGCATTCCAAGTACCTCATCCTGTAGGCGCGTTTGAAAAGAGAGCCATATCTATAATGCAACGAGCAGAATTCAAGCTTGGGAGACATTGAAATCCGAAGTGCAGATTAGTTTCTTTTGCTTGCTTAGTGCTTGTTGCGCTTTGGCGATGGCTAAGCGCAAACTCTCATTTTTAAACGCTTCGCATGCGTACGCTTTGAGCGTGTTAGTTGGCGGGAATATACCTAAAACTCGACGGAAGGCCAATCTTTTTGATTGAGGCATTTTGCAGGCTGGGCATTTGTTGCCGGGAGGCGGCAAATAAGTCGGTGCTATTTGGTTGTCTGTGTAAGATTGATTTGGCTTATCTTGTTGTAATTAATGGGTAATTTGGATTTATATAACTGGCCTGCTATTTGCATATCTGCGCGCAAGATATCTTTGTCATCGCTTTTGACGATACGTGCTGCGTAGTTTGAGGAATATATGTCGCAACCTGCCTTGCTGAGTTTGAATAGCCCAGTTCAGCCGCAAACACCTGTTGGACCTGCTTTGGGGCAGGGTGGTAATGCGCTGCTTGGCGAAGGTGTGCTTGGCCAAAATGCGGATCTTTTTTCCAACCTTCTGGCGAAGGCTTCTGAAGGCGATGGAGCTGCTGCAACGACAGTAGATCTGTTTTCAGGTGCCTTGAACGCTGGTGGAGACCTACCTGTTCTCAATCCAGAACTTGTTCAGCAAGAGGCTGGAGAAGATGACGTTGCTGGTTTGGCCGCAGATCTTTCGGTTTCTGCGACTGCACAGGTTTCGGCTGCTTCTGAAAATCTGAGCGTGATTGCTGGTGTTCAGGGGACGGGCGCCGGGCAAACTATAGCCGCTGGTGTTGTAGCGCCAGTCGCTGATGGTACGAAGGCTCCGTTTGTACCACTGCCGCAGAACGTGACTGGAAAATCTTCTGGAAGTGGTGAGCAAGGTAGTGGTGTTAAGGCGGTAGGAAATGCTTCGGCACCAGCTGTTGACGCACAGCAGGTTGCTGAGGTTGTTGCTCCAATCACGAGGGGGGAGCAAATTGCTCCGCTTGCGAATGAGAATATGCAGGATGTTGAGCTGGCAGCTGCAACGCTTAAAGAGCGTGATGGGCAGATCTTGCCGCTTGGCTCCAACGGGGATGTTGAGGCTGCTCGTTCTATAGCTGTTAAAGCTGAGAATGCTGGAGTGACTGGGCAGCAGGATGCAGCAAGTTCTCGTGGCGCAGCTGCTACTCCTCAAGAGACTGTTGCGAGTGACACCGTAAAGCCTGCTGAAGTGCGTGTTGCACAAACCGATGCAACTACTAGCCCTGTTGTATTGCCGAAGACTGATGCAACGGCAAATGTTGACCTAAAGCTTGTGGCCCGTGCAGCAGATGCGGTGAGTGCTCGTCGTAGCAACGGTGAACAAGCGCAAACTACAGCCGCTACCAGTGCATCCTCACAGTCTTCAGAGGCTGTCGATGGGAACGTGCAACAGCGGCGGGAACTGGACCGGGTTGAAGCGCCAAAAGTGCTTGGACCTCATCCTAGTGTGAAGGCTGAAGGTGCAGTAACATCCGAGGAGACTGTTCAACCAACTGCAAAAGTAGCGGCTGATGCAGTGTCTGAACTGGCAAAAGCTGCGGATGTTAAGAGCATGAAGGTGCAGAATGAACCTGCGCAAGCTCAGCCAGTATTCTCAAAAGACCATTCTCAGTCTGCAGTTACCACTGATGATGCTCTAGTCGAGAGTGATGTGCAGGATCAGGAGCCAGTTCTTGTCCGACGTGCAGATCGGTCTGGACCGGGTTTTGTTGGAAGTCAACAGCGTGCAGCGCAGCCAGTATCTCAGGAGGGGGATGGTCAGATCATCTTCCCTAATGTGACAGCAAAAGCTGAGGCTGCTGTGAAAGACGGTGAACAGCTGGCTCAGGTGCAGAAAGCAACAAGTGAACCAGTGCAGCAGGGTGCTGAAAGCAACGTCCGCGTTGCTGAACAGTCCAGCCGAACTGCTTCTGTCGCCACTGCGGTGTCTCCATTGACTGCCAATAATAAAGTCGCTGGTGGCTCTACCCAGAATGCCTTTGTTGCAGAAGGGGCAGCAGAAACTACAACGGGTTTTGAGGTAGAAGAGCAGGTGAGTGTTCAAGGTAAGGCTGTTGAGCAGACTGCATCTACTAATAAGAAGAGTGGAAGTGCGCCGGTTGTTGTTCAGGTGAAGGTGCAACAAACTCCTGAACAAGGAGCTGCTCCTACGACATTTGGTTGGGGACTTGCAGCCGGACCGTTGGATGGGTCTGAGGCTGAGCTGGATTGGGAAAGCTCCGAGGCGATCTCCAGCACAACATCTCGTTCTGAAAATGCCTTCCGCTCTGTGGGGTCGCTGCCAACAGCTACTCTGAGAAATGTGGCTAACTCCGTTTGGCCGGAGATAGCTCGTCAGGTGAGTGGTGGTGTGAACCGGTTTGAGATCAGGCTTGATCCGAAAGAGTTGGGTTCTGTCGACGTATCTATTGAATTTGGCAAGGATGGACGTGTTCGTGCGCACCTGATTGCTGAGCGTCCAGAAACGCTTGAACTTTTGCAGAAAGATCAGCGTGGGTTGGAGAAAGCGCTTCAAGAAGCTGGCATTGATGCTGATAAGAGTTCGCTTCGCTTTTCTTTAGGACATCGGGAAGGTGGCTCTCAGGATGCTCACCAGCAGGATGGTCGTGACCCGCTCACTGCTCAACTGGACAGAGCTTCTGATGACTCAGATTTGCCGGACGAGACCTATCTCGCTGCAAACAAAGTAATCAATAATTCCCGCGCTGGTGGCGTGGATATTTCGGTTTGATGCCGTTTTGAGGAAATAGACGATGACTACTATTAACGCACTGACACCGAATGCGGGTTCCTCAGGCTCAAGCGCTCAGAACAGCATCAATGCCAACTTTGATCTGTTCATCTCTTTGCTCACCACACAGATCCAAAACCAGGATCCGCTGGAGCCACTCGATTCGTCCGAGTACACGAATCAGCTCGTTCAATACACGATGGTTGAGCAACAAGTTGCAACAACAGAGAAATTAGATGAGCAGCTCACTCAGCTCAAAACGCAAAGTGCGAGTCAGTTCGTAAACTATATCGGTAAGGAAGTGACTGCTCAGAGTGCGACAGCTCAGCTCAAGGATGGCAAGGCATCCTGGAATCTTGATGCTGTTTCTGCTGGTAAGGCAACTGTTTCAGTCAAGAATAGTGAAGGCTCGACAATCTACGAAAAAGAGATTGATCTCGAGCAGGGTGATAATACTTTTGAATGGGATGGTGTCTCTTCAGCTGGCACAAAAGCTGAGGATGGTGCTTATTCCATTGATATTATTACGAAGGATGCCAACGGTGAGCCTTTCGCTGTACAGACTGAAGTGAAGGGCACTGTGGATGCCGTGGACTTCAGCACAGGTGACATTATTTTGCACATGGGCGATCTAAAAATTCCGGTGGGTGAAGTCACTGGAGTCAAAGGAGTTCTCTAGTAGTTAATATCCACTAAGATTCCCGGTTATGAATCTTACCAAAAGATTGATGGGGGCTTAGCCAAATTTTAAGCGCCTTGTTCTAGTCTCATGCTCAGCTTGGTCATGGTTTGTGTGAGAGTAGAATGACCGAACATATTCGTTCACGAGTAAAATACGTCATCGGTCCCGATGGGAGCCCTTTGACGATAGCGGATCTTCCACCCACTTCTACGAAGCGGTGGGTTATCAGGAGAAAAGCTGAAGTGGTTGCGGCTGTGCGTGGAGGCTTGTTGTCTCTGGATGAAGCCTGTAACCGGTACACTTTGACTGTTGAAGAGTTTCTGTCATGGCAGAACTCGATCGATCGTCATGGGTTAGCCGGGTTACGCGCTACACGCGTTCAGGACTATCGCAGCAACTAGTAAGCTTCAGGCAAATAAAAGGCGTGATGCCCGAACAGGTTTGAGGTTCTGAAAAGGCCGGCTGTTATAGCCGGCCTTTTTGTATGTGGTAGCCACATTTTGTACATTTTTAAGCATTAACCATGATGTCTTAACTGCTTCGGCAAAATCTGCCGAACAGGCCGCCCAAGATTCATTCGAGTCTTCAAAAGGCTAGTCAAAGGCCTTTCCTGCGATATTCCACAATGCTTCTTTGTGGGTAGAGTTCCCGTTTACCGATTATTAGGGCTTTGTTAACCTTTTGTTAACTTTAAGGCGGGCAATTTTTACCTACCAGCAAATCAGGGGCAAATCACACCGTATTCCAAGGTGTTGAGAGTATTGCTGGTGCTTTTTGAATGAGCGATTAAAAAGTACGGGGCGGCAACTGTGAGTGGAATCCTTGACTTCTTGAAAGGACTTGGGCCCGCGCGTTTGGCAGCGATGGGCGCGATGGCTGCTCTGTTGATCGGCCTGTTCAGCTTTATCATTGTACGCGCGACTGCACCGCAGATGGTGCCACTCTTTACAGACCTTACTCTTGAAGATGCGGCGGCTATTGTCAGCCAGGTTGAATCTCAGGGTGTTTCCTATGAGCTGGGTGTGAATGGTCGCAGCGTTCTTGTGCCTCAGGAAAATGTACATCGTCTTCGTATGACGCTTGCTGAAGCTGGCCTGCCATCTGGTGGTGGTGTTGGCTACGAGATCTTTGACAAGACCGATACTCTTGGCGCGACGAGCTTTGTGCAGAACCTGAACCGGACACGCGCTCTTGAAGGTGAGCTTTCCAGAACAATCAGAAGCATTGGCCGAATTGCATCCGCGCGCGTTCATCTGGTGATCCCTGAAAAACAACTGTTCCAACGGGACCGTGAACCGCCAACAGCTTCTATTGCTATTAAAGTGCAGGGGTCTCTGACCAATGGTCAGATCCGCGCTATCCAGCATCTGGTTGCGACTGCGGTTGAAGGGCTGGAGCCTTCTTATGTTTCTATCGTCGATGAGCGCGGCACACTGCTTGCAAGCGGAACCGGCGATAAAGAAGGTCTTGCTGGCGGTTCTTCTCTGGACGAGCGACGTTTGACTATGGAGTCCCGCCTGCGGCAACAGGTTGAAGAGATCCTAAATAACGTCGTTGGAACAGGCCGCGCGCGGGTGCGGGTTGCTGCGGAAATCAACTATAACCGCAAAACTGAAACGCAGGAGCTGTTTGATCCTGATGGGCAGGTGCTGCGTTCTTCTCAAAGTAAAGAAGAAAATGCGTCCTCCACGAATGGAGAAGACACTGTTTCTGTTGGTAATCAGCTGCCAAATGCAGATGAAGAAAATAGCACATCAAATATCAAAGATTCCTCCAATGTTTCTGAAGAGATCTTGAATTATGAGATTTCCAAGAGCACGGTGACGGAGATCTATGAGGCCGGTGGTTTAGAGCGCTTGTCTGTAGCGGTTCTGGTTGATGGTACTTACACCACCAGTGAAGATGGAACGCAGACTTATCAGCCACGCAGCAGAGAAGAGCTGGAACAGATTGCTACTCTCGTGCGTACTGCAGTTGGTTTCAGCAAGCACCGTGGTGACACCGTTGAAGTGGTGAATATGCGGTTCGTTGAAGCACCTCTATCAGACTTTGCTGATGGTGAAGGTGGGCTGTTTGACTTCACTCGCGCTGATATCATGAAGTTTGCAGAACTGGGTGTTCTGTTCGTGATCACCGTTCTGCTGCTGATCTTTGCAGTGTCTCCGCTGATGAAGCGTATCCTTGCCAAGGATGAAGAGCCTGAAGCAGCTCTTGAAGGTAGCGGTGTACAGATGCTGCCGGATGGTACACTGGTTACGGAAAGCCCTGCGCAGGTTGAAGGCATTGTGGGAGAGATGGAGGCGGTTCCAACTGAAATCCCAACGGCTGAGTGGATTGAAGATGCCAAGATGCAGGCAGCTCTCCACCAGAGCTCGATTAAGCAGATAAGTGAAATGATTGAAGATTCTCCAAGCGAAGCGGTCAACATCGTTCGCGGTTGGCTGAACGAGGCCGCATAAGATGAGTGAGGAGATTGGCGCACACGAGATCACAGAAACGGCTTTAGCTGTCACCTCTGAAGTGGCAGAACGAGAGCTTGGCGGAGCAGAACGGGCAGCCGTTCTGCTTTTGGCGCTTGGGCAGGAGTACGGCAAAGCGATCTGGGACGGACTTGACGAGATTGAAGTCCGTCAGGTTTCCAGCGCTATGGCGAGCCTTGGCCCTGTGACGCCGACCATGCTGGAAGAGCTGTTTGTTGACTTTCTGAAGCGTCTTTCAACCCGTGGTGCGCTGAACGGTAACGTGGATGTAACTGAGCGGTTGCTGAACTCGTTCCTGCCTTCTGATCGTGTTGCGATCATCATGGAAGAGATCCGCGGTCCTGCTGGTCGTAACATGTGGGAGAAGCTCTCCAATGTTCCGGAAAACGTGCTGGCGAACTACCTGAAGAATGAGTATCCGCAGACTATTGCGGTGGTTCTTTCCAAAATCCAGAGTGATCATGCTGCCCGCGTTCTGGCGCTGCTCAATGAAGAGCTGGCATTGGATGTTGTGAATCGCATGCTGCGCATGGAATCCATTCAGAAGGACATTCTGGAAAAGGTTGAACAGACACTGCGTATTGAGTTCATGTCGAACCTGTCTCAGACCAGTCGTCGTGATAGCCATGAGATGATGGCAGATATCTTCAACAACTTCGACAGACAAACAGAAGGTCGCTTCTTGGCTGCGCTTGAAGAAGATAGCCGCGAGTCTGCTGAGCGGATCCGAAATCTGATGTTCACCTTCGAGGACTTGCTCAAGCTGGATTCTGGCGCCTGTCAGACCTTGCTGCGCAATGTTGAGAAGGATCAGCTGGCGATGGCGCTGAAAGGCGCTTCTGAGACTGCTGTGGCGTTCTTTACGGCCAACATGTCAGCCCGTGCTGCGAAGATGCTGCAGGAAGACATGGACAACATGGGACCAGTTCGCCTTCGCGAGGTGGATGAAGCGCAGAACGGTCTTGTGTTGAAAGCAAAAGATCTGGCTGCTGCTGGCGAAATCACCATCAACAAGAAGAAAGGGGAGGACGAGCTTGTCTACTAATCTTTCCTCTTTTCTGCAGTTTCAGGAGGCATGCTGATGGTTACAGTTATGCCTCAGGGCGCAGTTCGTCAGCGTTTTCTGTTTGATACCAAATCCATCGATGAGGTTGAAGCTGCTGCTGTTGTAGAAGATGCGCCTCCGCCGGAGCCAACGATTACGGTTGCTGAGCACCAGCAGATTTTGAAGGCGGCGGAAGAAGCAGCCTTCGCTCGTGGTGAGATGCAGGCCCGTCAGGCGATTGCTGAGCAGCAGAAGCTGAGCGCTCAGGAAGAGCTCATTGTTCTGAGAGAGCGACTGGAAGTGGCGCTGGGTGATCTTGAGAACCAGCTTCGTGCACAAGAGCAGAACCTTGTGAGCATGTGCTTTTTGATTGCGCGCCGGCTTTGCAGCCATCTGATCGCACGTGAGCCTTTGGCTGAAGTGGTGGCGCTGCTGTCTGAGTGTCTAGCACCGCTGCGCAAGATCCCTCAGATCCTCATTGAAGTGCCGACGGAAGATACGCACGCATTGGAAGAGATGGTTGAAGGTCTTGTGCTGAACAGCAGCTTTGAAGGCAAAGTGCATGTTGTGAAGTCTGAGAGCATGTCTCGCGGTGATTGCCGGATTGAATGGCCGGATGGTGGAATTATTCGTGATCGTCGCAAGACGGTTGAGCATATTGAACAAGTCATAAAATCTCACTTTGACGCCCGTGAGCGGGCCAGTCGGGCTGAGTGATTTTAGTTTTTGCCTATGATTGGAACGGTTTGAGGCCGGTGCCGGATCAGAAAGGTTGATTATGAGCAGTGATGAACAGGGCATGGTGCTGGACCAACACCAGAGTACCCAGCGCGCTGGAACGGATGAAGAAGGCGGGGCCGGTGTAAAGGCTGCCGAGGATCTGGAAGCTGTTTTTGACGTTCCCGTGCAGCTGGCGGCTGTGCTTGGGCACACAAAGATGAAGGTGTCTGACCTTCTGCATCTGGATACCGGAATTGTTATGGAGCTTGACCGGAAGGTTGGTGAGGCCATAGACGTTTACGTGAATAACAGGCTTATTGCTCGCGGCGAAGTTGTGCTGGTGGAAGATAAGCTTGGTGTCACCATGACCGAAATTATCAAGGCGGATAAGTAAGGGGCATGGGGCGTAGTGGAAAGGAACTGACATGCGGCTCTTGATCGTTGGAACGCTTGGCGGCCAGCTGACGACCGCAACCAAGATCGCTATGGAGCGTGGGGCGTCTGTTACTCATGCGCCAGGCACTCCTGAGGCTATGAAAGTTTTGCGCTCCGGTCAGGGTGCAGATCTTCTCATGGTGGATGTCAACGAAGACATTGGCCAGCTGGTTGAGCTGACAGAGCGCGAACGTATCCATGTGCCACTCGTCGCATGCGGGTTGGGAACGGATGCGCGCGCCGCGGTTTCTGCTATCCGGGCTGGTGCGAAAGAATACATTCCGCTGCCTCCGGATCCAGAGCTGATTGCTGCTGTTCTGGCTGCTGTTACCGAAGAGCGCGAAGATCTGATCTATCGCGACGCGGCTATGGCAAGCGTGATCAAGTTGGCTGAGCAAGTGGCGCCTTCTGATGCGTCTGTGCTGATCACCGGTGAATCCGGTAGTGGTAAGGAAGTGATTTCCCGCTTCCTGCACAGCAAGTCCAACCGCGCTGATAAGCCGTTCATCTCTATCAACTGTGCTGCCATTCCTGAGCACCTTCTGGAATCCGAGCTGTTCGGTCACGAGAAGGGCGCGTTTACAGGCGCTGTTGCACGCCGTGTTGGTAAGTTTGAAGAGGCCAATGGCGGCACGTTGATGCTGGATGAGATTTCCGAAATGGATGTCCGTCTTCAAGCCAAGTTGCTGCGCGCCATTCAGGAGCGGGTGATTGATCGTGTTGGCGGTAGCCGTCCTGTGCCGGTTGATATTCGAATTATCGCGACGTCCAACCGTGATCTGGCAGAGGAAGTGCGTGCTGGCACGTTCCGCGAGGATTTGCTGTATCGCTTGAATGTGGTGAACCTAAAGCTTCCTGCACTGCGGGAGCGACC
The DNA here is from genome assembly GCF_000236645.1 of Pseudovibrio sp. FO-BEG1. Taxonomy (NCBI): domain Bacteria; kingdom Pseudomonadati; phylum Pseudomonadota; class Alphaproteobacteria; order Hyphomicrobiales; family Stappiaceae; genus Pseudovibrio; species Pseudovibrio sp. FO-BEG1. Next base: position 4,836,402 of record NC_016642.1, on the reverse strand, counting down.
TGCGGACATTCTGGAGCTGGCAAGCCACTTCGTCGAGATCTATGCGAAGGCCAATGGTACCAAGCCACTGCCAATCTCTCAGGAAGGACGTCAGTTGCTGCTGGCGAACCAATGGAAAGGGAACGTGCGCGAGCTGGAAAACACCATGCACCGCGCTGTCCTACTCTCCTCTGGTGCTGAGATTGACGCTGATGCGATCCGTATGCCGGATGGGTCTCCGATTGCCATGGGCGCTGGCCAACAGACGGCTGCGCGCGCGGCGCATGCGGCGGAAGCAGCTTCGCGCAATATGGTCGGGCGTACAGTCGCTGATGTGGAGCGCGATCTCATTCTGGATACGCTGGATCATTGTCTGGGCAACCGTACCCATGCAGCTAAGATCCTCGGTATTTCGATCCGTACATTGCGTAACAAGCTGAACCTTTACACCAAAGAAGGTGTTGAAGTTCCGGGCCCGGGCGAAGCGCGCGCCGGCACTGCAGACGCGTAAGAACGGGTAGGGCACGAGAATGTCTGAAGAGACAAACACACAAGCAGCTCAAGGGGGAGGCAACAGCACTCCTGCGGCTGCTGGCGTGCCCGGATTAGGTGCTGCTGGTAACACCACCTTTTTCCGAGACCTTTGGCTTGCCATAAAACAGGGCGACTTGGGTCTTGCAGCAGGTGTGATGGTCATCCTTGTGATGCTCATCGTTCCGATGCCTGCGATGCTTCTGGACATGTTCCTTGCGATCTCGATCATCTTTTCTGTGATGATCCTGATGGTGGGCTTGTTCATTCAAAAGCCCTTGGAATTCTCTGCATTCCCAACTGTTTTGCTGATTGCGACCATGTTGCGACTGGCACTGAATATGGCGTCGACGCGACTGATCCTGTCGCATGGCCATGAGGGGGCAGATGCTGCTGGTAATGTGATTGCTGCGTTCGGCAGCTTTGTTATGGGCGGTAATTTCGTTATCGGGATCATCGTCTTCGCGATTCTCGTGATTGTGAACTTCATCGTTATTACAAAGGGTTCCGGGCGTATTGCTGAGGTTTCTGCCCGCTTTACGCTGGATGCGATGCCCGGTAAGCAGATGGCGATTGATGCGGATCTGGGTGCAGGTCTGATCGATGAAGAAACAGCGCGCACCCGCCGGAAGGAACTGGAAGCAGAATCCACCTTCTTTGGCTCCATGGATGGTGCTTCCAAGTTTGTCCGTGGTGACGCGATTGCAGGCCTGATGATCACGTTCATCAACGTGATTGGTGGCATTGTTATCGGGGTGATGCAGCAGAATCTGACTTTTGCGCAGGCTGCTGAAAACTACACGCTGCTGACAATTGGCGATGGTCTGGTTTCTCAGATCCCGGCGCTTATCGTTTCTACCGCTGCGGGTATTCTGGTTTCCAAAGCAGGTGTTGAAGGCGCAGCGGACAAGGCGCTCGTCACTCAGTTTACGGGCTATCCAAAAGCACTTGGCATGTCCGCGTTTGTTATGGTGGTTCTGTCGTTCCTGCCAGGGATGCCGATGATCCCGTTTTTGGCTCTTGCTGGTGCCGCTGGTTACATGGCACGGCAGGCGAGTAAGCGGCAGGCGATTGAGAAGGCAGAGGAAGTGGCTGCTCAGGTTGAAGCTGAAGCGCCGGAAGAGCCTCAGGAAGCGCCAATCTCTGACAGCCTGAAGATGGACGTGCTACGCATTGAGCTGGGCTATGCGCTGCTGCCGATCATCAATGGCCGTAACAAGCAGGAAACGGATCAGGTTACCGAGCAGATTAAGGCTCTTCGCCGCCAGATTGCCTCTGACATGGGCGTGATTATGCCATCCGTGCGTATTCTGGATAACATCCAGCTGGGCGCGAATGACTACATGATCAAGGTGAAGGAAGTGGATGCCGGTGGCGGTTCGCTGTTCCCGAACCAGTTCATGGTGATGGACCCTGCCGGTGGGCAGGTGCGTTTGCCGGGAACACATACCACTGAGCCAACTTTCGGTCTGCCAGCGACCTGGGTGGAAGCGCAGTATCGTGAAGAGGCGAACCTGCTGGGTTACACGGTTGTTGATCCGGCGACAGTGATCTCTACGCACCTGACAGAAACAATCAAGTCACACATTTCCGAGTTGCTCACCTATGCTGATGTTCAGGTTCTGCTGAAGAAACTGGATGAGGAGCAGTCGAAGCTGGTTGAGGACATCGTTCCAACCCAGATTTCCATCTCCGGTATTCAGCGTGTGCTTCAGGCGCTGCTGGAAGAGCGGATTTCTATTCGCGACCTTGGCACCATTTTGGAAGGTATCGCGGAAGCTATTGGTTCTACGCGTAACCCGAATGCGATTGCTGAGCATGTGCGCACGCGTCTGGCTCGTCAGATCTGTGCAGCCAATCAGGCACCGGGTGGGTATCTGCCACTGATCAGCCTGAGTCCTCAGTGGGAATCTGCATTCCTTGAGAGCATTATCGGGGATGGTGATGACCGCCAGCTGGCGATGGCACCGTCCAAGCTGCAGGAGTTTGTTGGTCTGGTGCGCGATGCCTATGATGCTGCGGCCAATCAGGGTGAAGTGCCTGTTCTCTTGTGTTCTGCACAGTCCCGTCCGTTCGTTCGCTCTATCGTTGAACGCTTCAGAGCGCATACGTTTGTGATGAGCCAGAATGAAGTTCATCCGCGGGCACGCCTGAAAACGGTGGCAACCATCTAGGATCTCAAGTGTTTCGTGAGATCGGCACACTTGCGGCCTTCATATCTTCCCGTTACCCAAAGAGCGTTGTTTATTCCTAATTTGAGAGAGTGACATGGCGCATATTCAACTGGACCTTGATGGATACACAGACTTGCCGGAAGGCAAAATCGCAACTGTTGTGACGCATCTGGAGATGTTGGAGAAACCTGCGCTCAAACCGATTGACCGCCCTGATCTGTCGCTTCAACAGGCAGATAAGATCGATCCTGAGACGTATCGCAAGCTCTTCAGGCGTGTTGGTGAGCCGTGGTTATGGTTTGCTCGTCTCGTCATGAATGATGAAGAGCTAGAAGCGACACTCAACAAGCCGACCAATGAGTTCTACTTTGCGATGAAGGATGGTGAACCTGTTGGCATGGTGGAGCTGAACGTTGCCAAGGAAGATGAAGTCACTCTGAGCTACTTCGGCCTTGTGCCGGAGGCTGTTGGCGGTGGTGCCGGGCGTTGGCTGATGAATCATGCCATTGCACGAGCCTTCTCCCGTCCAACGGTCAAGCGCTTCTGGCTGCATACTTGCACAGGGGATAGCCCACAGGCGCTGCAGTTTTATATTCGCAGCGGATTTAAGCCGTTCAAACGCGCAATTGAAGTGGCTGATGATCCGCGTATGCTTGGCGTTTTAGACCCGGCCAGTGCGCCTCACGTTCCGTTTTTGTCATAGGGCAGAACAGGTTGCTGCATCGCCGTTTTGAAGGCTGTTGGTGCGCTGGTATCAACTTGCGATGATTTGCTGGCACAACCTGTGTGTTGTGCCGCAGAGTCTGCGCAGGCTTGGTATTGGAAAACTGCCCCAAAACGGGACAGTTAGTGAGGTTTCATTAGAGTTTTATCTAGGATGTGTTAGTTTCCTTTTACCATGTACCTTTGATTAATCGTGGAAGATGTGTGAGGGCTGCACTTTACATGATTGGTTGTACGTAGGTTGGGGTGCGGTTGAAACGGGGTGAGTTCAGCCGGATATTCGGGAGCTGCCATGTCTGAGCTACATGACAACGTTGTGCCTCATGAGAAGGTACGGTCACTGAGAGATAGCATTCGCAAAGTTCGTGTTGCGGAGATGGAACGGACTGACGTTGTTGTGAGCCTGCAAGAGAGCGAGAAGGCCCGCCTTGAACTGCTCAGCGAAGAGCTGATTGATGTGTTCAAGGAAGTTCCTGAAGATGATGATCAGTTTTCCTTCCAGATTGTTCCGGGTACTCAGCCACGTCTCTGGATCGATATGACCAGCCATGTGCTAATGGGCCGTGACCGCCATTCCTATCGCTTTGTGAAGGAAACCCGTCTGGGCCGTATGGTTCTGCTGGAAACTGCTGATATCGACGATATGGCGGACTGCATTACTGAGTACATTGCAGAGCGGATCATCGAGAAAGAGCGGGCGCTGGAAGCTGACTGGATGCTGAACCGCATTCGCCAGCAGGATGTGCCCAGTGGCAAAAAGCTGGATCAGCTGAAGCAGGACTCATCAGGCAAAGCAATTGCAGCCAAGCCAAACAAGGCAAGGGATATGTTTATCCTGTTCTGCGGATTGCTGATGGGCGCGGTTATTGGTGCTGTTGGCCTTGTCGCGCTGGCTCTTTATGCCAACCCGTTTGCCGGGTAACGCTTTTATGAGAGGCACCTAAATCAGTTTTCGTATCTTTATCCGAAGACCGTTTTCACTGTTCGGAGATACGAGGCAGATGCCTCTCTTTTGCTAATTCTCTGATTGCTTTCAGGCGGCTTGTCTCAGGCCGGGAATAGACAGGTCGTGTTGTGCGATGTGATGCACACCTTCGTTCGCTGTCGTAAAGCCGCGTTCTTCCATAATGCAAGACCAGCCACTGCCATCCTTTTCAATGGTGAAGAGGTTGTAGCGGGCAGGCGGCTTGTGACTGCTGAGGCCATTGGAAGCCGATGGAACACAGATAACTGGCACTGGGCCTTCTGGTCCATTGATCTCCATGCGGGTGGCGCGGTGGGTGTGGCCGTGCAGGATCAGCTCAGCGCCGTGCTCTGCAATGATGTTGCGGAAGCGGCTGGAGCCAACGAGGCGCTTGTACCAGGAAGTTGCGTTGCGCACCGGCGGATGGTGCAGCATAACAACGCGGAAATCGCCTCGTTCCTTCGCATGGCGCAGTTGATCAGCCAGCTCACGCAGCTGATTAGCGCTGATGTGGCCGGTTGCCATGAATGGGCCAGTTGCCTTGGCCGTTGAAAGACCGATGATGGTGACGTTGTCGCGTCTGCGCACAAATGGGAAGTGCGGATCAGTGCCCAGTGGAGGTGTGAGCCCCAGATCTGGATCACTCTGCATGTAAGGACGCCAGGCGCCATACGCTTGCTTGAGCGCGCCTGGAACATAGGCATCGTGATTGCCGGGTGTCAGGGAGAGGTTTTCCGGAGAGCCTACGGTTGCGAGCCAGTCTTTGGCTCCAGCAACCTCTTTAGGCAGTGCGATATTGACCAGATCTCCGCAAAGAGCGATGTGATCTGGCTGCTGAGCATGAATATCGCGTATCAGCGCATCCAGATAGGAGTTGGTCATTGCGTGGGCGCGGTTGCGCCGCCAATTTATATAACCAAGAATGCGCTTTGAAACTAGCTGGACGGGCTGTACGTCCGGCAACGGGCCCAGATGTGGGTCAGATATGTGTACAAGCTTAAACATAGCCTGCGCATCATCGCTGCATTGCGCCTGAGGTCAAGGAATTTTCCTTAATTCGGAGAATTACCCTCAAGCGCCTTTAACAGATCTGCAACGCTGAACTCGAATTTGCCTTAAAGGCAAGAAGATGGACGCAGAACAGCATTGTCGTGGGTGTTTGCAGTGTTTACTGCTGGTGCCCAATGGAAGCGTTTTGTACGACGGAAGCGTGCGAGAACTTTAGTAAGCATGACGTATTTCTCCTGCGATTTGGGAAACGCGGATTAGGTGTCTATTATAAGTAGGTGATGGGGCCGCCCTGATTAATTTTTGGGCGTATGCTTATTCTTTGATCTCTTTCTACGCCTATCCTGTGGGTTGTGTAGTGTTAGTTTTGCAAGGGTGGTATGCACTTTTTGCATGAATGATATTTCAGATTTTTATCTTGTAATATCAGAGAGTTATAATGAATTTGAGGCTGTGCGTGGCGAGCTTTAAAACGCGAATAATCAATATACTCGTGCAATTGGTCGCACTTTTGAGTCGCGGCATGACGCTAGGAGCGCGCGTTGCGGCATTTGACGATGAAAACCGTGTCCTTCTCGTGCGTCATCAGTACTTGCCGGGCTGGTATTTTCCCGGTGGCGGAGTTGATTCCGGAGAGACCATGGCGGAGGCTGCGCGCCGTGAGTTGGCGGAAGAAACCGGCTATGGCTGCGGGTCAGATGTGACGCTTGTTTCCATGCATCTCAACAAGGGTGGAACTGGCCGCGATCATGTGGGGCTCTTCAAAGTGAGGCTCACGGAGCAGGATCCGAACTGGAAAAGACCTTCCATGGAAATCTCTGATCTACAGCTGTTTGCGTTGGATGCACTGCCTGATGATATCAGCCCGGCGACGCAACGTCGGCTGCAGGAAATGGCGGGTGAGGCTGAGCCTAATCCGTATTGGTAGTTGTTTTTCAAAGGCCTAGCTGAAGCTGGTCTACGACTAACGAATACGCATCTGCACTTAGTTTTGTGCTTTACGACAGAAAATTTGCGTGTTACGTAAGCAGGTGAAATTATATTTCGTGTGCTCTCGCATGCGATGAACCGAGAAACTGGGGTACAGGCCTTATGGCAATTTGCTGGGAACAGCGACGACGAATGAACGCGCGGGACATGCTCTCGCGTGGTGCTTCGTGCCGTCCTTTCCTCAGTGTGCTCCCAACATCGGTCTAACTGCCCGAGCCACACGGATCGACGGTCTTCCTCCTTCGATTTGTGGTGTGTAAAATGACAGTTTCAAAATGGCTGGTGCGGCAGGAAACCCCAGCAGATTTTCTCGAGATAGAGCAGATGCAAGCCGAGGCCTTTGGCCCTGCGCGGTTTGAGCGGACAGCGTTCAAAATCCGGGATGGGGTGCAGCAGGCTTCACATTTGTGCTTTGTTGGCGAGCAGAACGGTGAGATTGCCGGGTCTGTGAAACTTACCCCGATTATGATTGGCACTCAGAAGAGCATGTTGCTTGGGCCGTTGACTGTGAAGGCTACCTTCAAAGGGCAGGGGCTTGGACGGTTGCTGTTGAAGAGCGTTGCTGAGGAAGCCAAGGCGCAGGGCGTTCAGTCGATTCTGTTGGTGGGAGATCATCCCTACTACGGGCCGCATGGCTATGAGCAGGTGCCACATGGGCAGATCACTCTGCCGGGGCCTGTTGATCCGGACCGGTTGCTTGTTCTGATGTTGCAGGATGAAGCGATGCCAGTTGGTCATGTTTCTGGTGGGCATGCAAAGCCAGCACTGGTGGCAAGCAAGCAGAACGATGGGCAACTGCTGGATATGATGCAGGGCTCCCTTGCTATGGCGACTTAATCCGCGCCATAGCCACACTCATTTCTAAATACCATTTTCCCAAAAACACTTCGTTTTAGCGTCCTTCGCGGTACCAGGTGAAGGATAGCAGCCCCAGTAGTAATGCGAGGCCGAGGAAGCCGATCAACAGTGGGTAGCGGTCTATTCCGTTCAGGATGCTTGCATCTGTTCGTTTGATGCCGATCCAGCCGCTGCCGTGATACTGGGTAGAGGCTCGCTGTGCGATGACGTTAGGCAGGGATAAAGATGCTCCATCATCGCCGCCAATCCGCAGCGCTGTGCCACCTGTTTGTGTGTTGATGCCGGAGAGCTTGTCAGGCGTGGAGACGACTTCCAGAAACTCTCGCGGATTCGGTGGGCCAACATTGATGAGTGCGGTGTGTGCGCCATCGGTGGCGGAGTAGAGGCCGAGCTCTTCTGCCTTGACGGAGGCTATCCAGTGACCGGAGTTGTCTTTGGTCAACTCCAGTTGTTCCGTTTTGCCAGAGGGCGTTGTGAGCGTAACCGGGTCGACCAGATTGGCAAGGGTCTGGCGTTCTGTGATGAGGGTTGAGCCGCGCAGGGACATGCGCAGGGCTTCTTCTTCCAGATCGGGTTCTTTCATGAGCCAGTGCGCCAGTCTGCGCAGAAGCGGAACATGTGGGCCGCCGCCTTCGTAACCTCTGGCCCACAGCCAGACGTGATCGGAGAGCAGGGCAGCTACGCGGCCTTTGCCAACGCGGCTGAGGACGAGTAAAGGTTTATCGCCCAGCGCGGTCATGATGGGCTGGCCTTCCTGAACATTTGCCCCAACAAGACGGAACCATTTGCTCCATTGTGGTGGTGTCTGGCCTGCTCCCGGCAGATCACGGGTGACTGGATGGCGCAGGCCGAGTTCAGATACATTGGCGTGGAACGGCTCTTCGAAGATTTCTCCGGTTGGAGCTGCCGGAAGCACGCGGCCCAGCGGGGTTCGGAAGATGCTGTTGACCTCAGCGTAGTCCGGTCCACCTGCGATGAGCACTGCACCGCCGTCATTCACATATCTTGCGATGTTATCGAAATAGAGCAAGGGCAGCACGCCGCGGCGCTCGTAGCGGTCGAAAATGATGAGGTCGAACTCGTCGATCTTGACGGAGAACAGCTCGCGGGTTGGGAAGGCGATCAGAGACAGTTGATTGATCGGTGTGCCGTCCTGCTTTTCCGGTGGGCGCAGGATTGTGAAATGGACGAGATCAACAGAAGCATCTGATTTAAGCAGGTTACGCCATGTGCGTTCACCGGCATGAGGAGAGCCGGAGACCAGCAGGACGCGCAGGTTTTCGCGTACGCCATCTATGGTGACGAGGGTGCGGTTGTTGAGTGGGGTCAGCTCCCCTTCAAGGGCTTCTACCTCAAATTCATAGATGTTCTGGCCGCCATGCTCGATTTCAACGGCGATTTCTGCAGGGTAACCGGAGGAGATGAACTGTTTGGAGAGGATGTCGCCATTGCGGCGGACGGTTATCTCTGCGCGATTGCCGTAAGGCTGCAGAGAGCCTTCTTCCACCAACTCAAGCTGAACCACCTGTGTTGAGCCAACCAGTCCAAAGCGTGGGGCCTTGGCGACCTTCAGGCGACGGTCAAACTCGCCCTCGCGACCTGTGATGAGGGCGTGGACAGGAGCTGAGAAGCCGAGTTTCTCTGCGGTTGCCGGGATATCGTGGATTTGACCGTCGGTGATGACGATCGCTCCGGCGATCCTTTCTGGTGGAACGTCGGCGAGTTCATTGGAGATGGCGGTGAATGCGCGGGTGCCATCACCTGTTTCCATGGAGGTATCATTGAGCGAAACCTGCCGTAGATCTATTCCATCGAGAGCTTGCAGCTGAGCGACGATCTCTTCTCTAGCGGCTTCTGTCAGCTTGGCGCGGTTTTCCAGTTGCTGGCTTTGGCTGTTGTCAGAGACCACCACAACGGTGCTTGGCAGATATTCGCGATCTTCGCGCAGGACGGCGGGATTGAGCAGGGCCAGCACAAGCAGGGCGAGGGCAAGGGAACGGATGAGAGCGCCGCGCATGCCTACAAAGAGCAAGTAAGCACAGACCAGAGTTATGATCACTCCAAGCGCGATTATTGCCGGAAGGGGCAAAAGCGGATCGATGGAAAGAGACCATGTCATGTGTGTTGCTGTGCTCCGCGTTGAGTTGCTGGCTTGTTATTGGCCGATACGTTCCAGCAGCGCAGGGATGTGGACCTGATCTGCCTTGTAATTGCCCGTCATGGTGTACATGAGGATGTTGATGCCGACGCGTGCTGCCATTTCGCGCTGGTTGCCATCTGCCGGAATGGTTGGGTAAAGATAGTTGCCTTCCGGATCGATGGCCCAGGCTGCGGCGAAGTCATTGCCGCTGATCATAATGGGGGAGACGCCATCGCCTGCCCGCACCGGACGGCTGCCGTCAGATGTGGTGGCGCTGGCCTGTACCCACATGGGGCTTTGATTATAGCGACCTGGGAAGTCATCCAGAATGTAGAAGGTCTTTGTCAGCACGTGATCCTGAGGGACTGGTTCCAAGCTTGGAATATCCAACCCTCTGAGCAGTTGCTGCAGCTTGAGTTTGTTGGGCGAGTTTGATCCGGTGCCATAGGCATCGCGAGTGTCAAACAGGATAGTACCGCCGTTGCGCATATAAGCGCCGATGCGGGACATGGCCTCGGGGCTCGGCATTTGCATGGCAGCATCAATGGGCCAGTAGATGATTGGGAAGAAGGCCAGTTCATTTTCTTGCAGGTCGAGCCCTATCGGAGCTTCCGGTTCCAGTGCTGTGCGATCTGTTAGCAGGCGAGTGAGGCCGAACAGTCCGGCACGGCTGATCTCGTCCACCTCCGGCACGCCTGTCATCACATAGGCTAGGCGGGTGTCTAGTGAGGCATCCAGTGCGAAGAGCTCGTCGCTGTCCTGTGCGTGTCCTTTATCCGCGCCAGTCAGGCTCAGACTGGAGGCGAGGAGCAGAAGGATAGCTGCGTGGGTGATCTGGTTGCGGCGCAGTTTTCCGGACAGCCAGAGCAGGGCCAAGGTATCCAGCAGTGCCAGCAGGATGGCGATGGAGAAGAACCAACCGCGCAAGTCCAGAGGCTTTTCTGAAGGGTAATCGAGGATCGTGGCCATGGAGAGTGGCTTCAGGTCGAGCGGAACCAGATTGTCTTCATCTTCCATCAGGTTGAGTGCGCGCGCTGCATCCTCAGTGCCGTACAGGCCCGGAGGTGTTGTGCGTCCCGGATGAGTGGTTGCGAAGTTGCGTTCCAGAATGGGTTGGTGATTGGCTGATGGTGGGGTGAGTTTGCCGTAACCGTCCAGCATCTTGAGCAGCGGCAGAGCGGCAGCTGATGCTGTGCCATCGGCTTCCTCATCCGGATTGTAGACTGCGGTTGAGGAGATGCTTGTGATGGCACGCAGCATATCTACGAAGCCACCGGAAAGAGGTAGGTTGGACCACTTGGTGTCTGGGGTGACATGGAACAGCACGATGGTGCCGTTGCCGTGTTTCTTGGCGGTGACAAGCGGTGTGCCATCTTCCAGTGAGGCCCATGTTCTATCAGGCAGGTCAGCTGTTGGTTCGGCGAGAACCTGACGATTGACTGTCACGTCCTTCGGCAATGCAATTGCGCGGAAGGGGCTGTTTTCAGAAAATGACTTGAGTGCTTGAGGTTCTTTCCAAGAGAGGGAACCGCCCAGCTTGCGGTCACCGAGACGGAGGGCGACCGGGATCAGCGAGTCCTGCTTTTCTGGAAGCTGTGGGCCTGCGAAGCGGATCAGAGTACCACCCTTGGAAACCCAGTTTGCGATGTCTGCTTCCGTGTTCTTGGGTAGAGTGCCAACTTCAGCCAGAACGAGGACGGAGATGCCCTTGTCGAAATAGTCTGAGATGGCTGTCGAGATATCCGTGCTTTTTGCGGGCGGCAGGTCTGCAAATGGAGAGAGGGCGCGCTCCAGATAGTAAAGTGGTGATAGCAGAGGTTGGGAGCGGTCTGCGAAGCCTCCTGCAAAGAGGCCGACTTTACGGCGGCGCCATTTTTCATCCACCAGCACTGTGCTGCCTGCACTGGATTTGCCAAGAATGGCGAGCTTGGTGATGTCGTTGCGCAGCTCAGATGGGAGTTCCAGTGCAATTTCGGCACTGTTCTGGCCTGCCTTCAGCTCAACGGTTTGCTCTGCAATGGCGCGCTGTTTGCGGTCATAGGCGCGGACTGTCAGCGTTTCGGCCAAGGGGGCTGGGTGGCGCAGGACTGTGGCGGTCATCGCACCGGCTGTGTTCTGCAACTGTTTGAGTGCGTAAACCGGGGTTTCTGATCGGTAGATCAGGAAGGAGCTTTCGCTTACATCCGATGCTCTGGCAATGCTGGCCAGTCCTTTGGCAAAGCTGGTGGTGGAGGGCTCCTCCAGTGGAGAGGAGAACCAAAGGATTGCACCGGGTGGGTTTTGCTCTGCTTGTTTTTGTAGTGCCGGGATCAGCTCAGAACGGGCTGCCTGCCATCCTTGCGGTGTCAGGGCGCGGAGCTGATCGGCTACTTCCTGCGCACTAGAAAGGCGCATGGGCTGGGCAGGACCGTCTGCGGTGGTGACCAGCATGACGGTTCTGTTGTTTTGAGCAGCGCCATCCACCATCAGCTCGGCCATGCGGATCTGGCGTTCCCAATCCGCAGAAGCATCCCAGCCGTTGTCTACGATGAGCCAGAGCGGACCTGTTTTGGGCTGGGCGATATCCAGCGGTTTCCAGACAGGGCCAGCCATGGCGATGATGAGCACTGCGGCCAGCATCAAGCGGAGAAGGATCAGCCACCATGGTGTGTGCTGCGGTGTTTCTTCCTTATTGCGCAGGGAGAGCAGCAACCGTAAGGGCGGGAACTTGACGTGTGCGGGCTGTGGCGGTGTGGTGCGCAGAAGCCACCACAAAACGGGTAGGGCTGCGAGAGCTGCCAGAACCCAGGGAGCGGCAAAACCGATCGGGAGAAGAGACCCCATGGTTACAGACCTCCTCTCATCTTGTGTTCCGGTGCATCAGCCAAGCGGGAATGCAGCAACATGAGTGGTTCGACCGCTGGGCGGTCTGTGTGGTGCAGCGTGTAACTCCAACCGAACTTACGGGAGAGTGCGCTGATCTGGTCTTTATGGGCTGCCAGACGGTGCAAGTACTCCTGCTGCCACGTTTGTGCGCGGCCTGCTTTGAGTTGCTCGCCGTTCTCCGGGTCTTCAAATTGGGTCGGACCGTTGAAGGGAAAGGTTTCTTCAATGGGGTCCAGTAGCTGAACAAGGTGGCCTTTGGCGCCGGTGCTGGCTACGGTTGCCATCCATTCTTCCAGCTTTTCTGGCGGGTCCAGCAGATCAGAGAAGAGCACGACCTCTGAGAAGCGGCGAATGCCATCCGGATTGGGTAGGGTTGCCTCCGGGTTCTCATGAACCAGTGTTTCCGCAATGGTTTGCATAGCGTTTCGGCTGGCGAGGGGGCGGGTGAGGCCCGCAAGGCCAACGCGTTCGCCTGCTTCATTAAGGGCGTAGGTGAGGGCGAGCATGAGCAAAAGCGCCCGGTCTCTCTTGGAAGCGGATGCCTGTTTGCTTTGGAAGCGCATGGAGGCGGAAAGGTCTGCCCAGACCCAGATGGTTTGAGCGGCTTCCCACTCGCGCTCGCGTACATAAAGATTGTCGTCACGAGCAGAGCGGCGCCAGTCGACCTGCTGGGCGGCTTCGCCGGATAGGAAAGGGCGGAACTGCCAGAAGGTTTCGCCGGGGCCTGCGCGGCGGCGGCCATGCCAGCCAGCGGTGACGTTGGCTGCGATGCGCCTGGCCTCCACCAGCAATTCTGGCAAGGTATCAGCAAGGGATTGCGCTTCGCCTGTTAAGCCGAAGATGTTTTCCTGTCTGTCTTGAGGATCGGTCCTCGAAGATAACATATGCGATCCTGTCGGCTTGTTGTTAGGCGATGCGTTCTTTGATGTTTTTCAGCAGTTGCGGGATGGTTTTACCATCGGCACGTGCTGCGAAGGTGAGTGCCATGCGGTGCTGCAAGACAGGCTCGGCCAGCGCCATCACATCATCAATGCTTGGAGACAGGCGGCCATCGGCCAGAGCGCGGGCGCGGACTGTCAGCATCAGGGCCTGACTGGCGCGTGGGCCGGGGCCCCAGGCGATGTATTGGGCGAGGTCTTCAAAGCCATCAGCTTCACCAGGTCGGGCTGCGCGGACCAACTTCAGGATCGCATCCATAACGGTTTCACCCACGGGAATATGGCGCACGAGCTGCTGCATTTCTCTCAGCTCATCCAGCTGTAAGACCTGTTTGGATTTTGCTTCTGATGCGCCTGTGGTTTCCAGCAGGATGCGGCGCTCTGCGTCCATGTCCGGATAATGGACATCAATCTGCATGAGGAAGCGGTCGAGCTGGGCTTCTGGTAGCGGGTAAGTGCCTTCCTGTTCAAGCGGGTTCTGAGTGGCCAGTACGTGGAAGGGGGCAGGCAGGTCATGATGATGGCCTGCGATTGTGACATGGTATTCCTGCATGGATTGCAGAAGGGCGGACTGGGTTCGCGGGCTGGCTCGGTTGATTTCATCTGCCATCAACAGCTGGGCGAAGACCGGACCGGGAATGAAGCGGAAAGAGCGTTTGCCGTCCGGGGCTTCCTCCATCACCTCAGAGCCGAGAATATCGGAGGGCATCAGGTCTGGTGTGAACTGGATGCGGCTGGAATCGAGGCCCAACACTGTGCCGAGTGTTTCCACCAGCTTGGTTTTTGCAAGGCCGGGAACGCCCACCAGCAGGCCGTGGCCGCCGGAAAGGATTGTTACCAGCGTGCGCTCAACGACGCTTTCCTGACCAAATATGGAACGGGCGATTTCCTCTTTTGCCTTTTGGATTTTTTCGCAGGCCGCTTCTGTGCGGGCGACTATATCCTCTGGTTTTGGGGGCATGCCTGTCATATTGGTGTTCATCGCTGCTCTCTTTTCGTCGCGCGTTACAACCCTGCCTAGCTCACCTTTGCATCATACTCGGTTTTAAAAATGGCGATCCCTAGCAAATTTTTAGGCCTGTACATTTCATCGGTTCAATGACAGCGCAGGCAGACGTGCTGTGTGCGGCGGGTGGGCCAGTTTCAAAGTTTTCATATGATTGGGGTCAGAGCATCCCAGGGTTTACATTCTTGTTTGAAGCTACCCTAACGGTATTTTTGTGAACAGTTGGTGAGTCTTGAGGCGGAGAATACCTTTTTCCCTGAGATTTGAGAGTCCCGTAAGACTTGAGAGTTCTGGGAGCATTGCGTGCATGAAATGAGGCGGTGGAAGGCATTCAGATCTTGCGAGGAGGGGCTTATCGCAAAGGTATAACTTGGCGTGGGCTTGTGGTGAGGGTAGCGTTAGAGCTTCTGTGACACCATATTACCCCCATAATGGTGCAGATGTACTGGTAGAATGACCGTGGTGACTGAACTTAAAGAAAAGAGCATTCCGGAAATCAAGGAGATGCCGAAAGGTCTTCAGGCTTTGATTTCGCGTGCGGGAAAATCCAAGAGCTTACCGCCGATCCATTTGTGGAACCCGGATTTCTGCGGAGATCTGGATATGCAGATCAAGCGGGATGGCTCCTGGTACTACATGGGCACGCCTATTCAGCGCGAGGCTCTGGTGCATTTGTTCTCAACAGTGTTGAAGCAGGAAGAAGACGGTAAGTACTACCTGGTCACGCCAGTTGAGAAGATTGGTCTGACTGTCGAAGATGCGCCATTTGTAGCCGTGGAGATGGATATTCACCAGCAGGACGGACAGCAGGTGATTACCATTCGGACCAACTGTGGTGATGTTGTTGAGGCTGGACCTGAGCATCCGCTGCGCTTTGTGCAGAGGCAGGAAGATGGCGGGCTAAAGCCTTACATTCTTGTTCGTGACCGGCTGGAAGCGTTGTTTGCACGCACACTGGTGCATGAGCTTGCTCCGCATTTGCAGGAGCGGGAAAGCCCGGAGGGACGGGTTGTTGGCATCGAAAGCCATGGTGAGTTCTTTGTGGTGGACACCGTGCAGAACCTTGGATTTTAGAAAGACACATTAGGACGGCGCATAATCTTGTCTGAGTTTACAGCAGAAAATTTCAGATCCCGGGTTCTGGATCGGTTGCATATTGAAGAACACGAACCCGGCGGAGATCATGTTTTGAATCCAAGTATCAAAGATTATGGTGAAAATTTAGAGAAGATAAAACATGCTGCTGTTTTGGTTGGTGTTGTCGATAGAGGATTAGAGGCTACTGTTCTTCTAACCCAACGAACAGCTCACCTTCGTCAACATGCAGGGCAGATAGCTTTTCCTGGTGGGAAAATAGATGAGGGTGATGATGGGCCAATAGGGGCAGCATTGCGCGAAGCAAATGAAGAAGTTGGTTTAAATGCAGCTCAAGTAGAAATTATGGGGGACTTAGGACGTTACTATACTGGTTCTGGATATTGTGTAGTGCCTGTTTTAGCTTTAGTTACTCCTCCATTGCTCCTCTCTCCTAATCCAGCCGAAGTAGATGAAGTTTTTGAAGTGCCTTTATCATTCCTGATGAAACCTGAGAACCATCATAAAAAAAGCGGAGAGTTTCGAGGCCATACACGTTACTATTATGCTATGCCATTTGAGCACTATAACATTTGGGGTGCTACAGCGGGTATATTACGGATGCTTTATAATAGGGTTTATGCCTGATGATACGAATGCTCCTGACACATGGGTTGTTGTTCTTTGTTCCTTTCATTGCCTACGCCGTGTGGGTGATGGTTGTGCGCAAAGCAAAGAGTGACAAGCGGTTTCGCGATGGCCCGATGTTGTGGTTGAGCATCACGGGCATCGCCCTTGTTATCGCCAGTCTGGTGCTGCTTGCTGAAACAGGCCACGCACCGCTTGGGTCACAATACCGGCCTGGGCAGATTATTGATGGCGAGTTTGTTCCGGGTGGATACGAGACACCTCAGAAATGACCAAATTACAACAAAGAGGCTGGCTGGATAGCTCTGCTGTTCAGCGTGCTTTTGACGTTCTGGAACAGGACGGCGATGTGGCGCGTGCAGTTGGTGGAACCGTGCGCAACTCCCTGCTGGGTGAAGTGGTGGATGACGTTGATATCGCCTGCACTGCTTTGCCGGATGTGGTTCTGGCCAGAGCGGATGCTGCTGGTGCGAAGGCGATCCCGACTGGCGTTGATCATGGCACTGTGACTCTGGTGATTGAGAGCCAGCCAATTGAAGTGACGTGCCTGCGTGAAGACGTGGAGACCCATGGCCGCCACGCGACGGTTAAGTTCGGGCGTGATTGGGTGAAGGACGCGCAGCGGCGCGACTTTACCATGAATGCGCTTTACGTGGATCGGTATGGTGAGCTGTTTGATCCGCTGGGCGGGTTAGATGACTGCCTCAACCGGCATCTGCGGTTTATTGGAGATGCACGGGCGCGTATTCGTGAGGACTACCTTCGTATTTTGAGGTTCTTTCGTTTCTTTGCCACGTATGGGCAAGGAGAGATCAATGCTGATGGCTATGCGGCCTGTGTTGAGCTGAAGGAGGGGCTGTCGCATCTTTCCAAAGAACGGATCACCAAGGAAGTCTTGAGAACGCTTGGCGCGCCTCGTGTTTTGGATGCTTTGGGGTTGATGGAACAGGGCGGTATCTTGCAGCTTATTCTGGGTGAGGACGCTGCGAGTGCGCGTCTTGCACGGTTGCTTGAGCTGGAAGGATTGCCGGAAGCGGCGGATGAGCCAGTGCTGCGGCTTGGCGGTGTTGCGGGAGCAGTGGTTTCGCAGCATCTACGGCTTTCTAATGCGCAGAAGAAGCGGATTGAGGTTGCTGCTGAGATTGCAAAGGCTTTGCGTGTCTCCGGCCATCAAACGCAGGAGCTGAAGGCACTGCTGGTTGCGCATGGAACTGTTGCGGTTGTTGATGGTGTTTTGACGGCGTTGATGAACGGTGATCTGCAGGATGAGGCCGTGCTGAGAGAGCTGTTGGCGTTTGCGCAGGACTGGGAAATCCCGAGCTTTCCGCTGACTGGCAAGATGATGATTGCTGGTGGTATTCCTGCCGGGCCAGAGATGGGTGCTGCCATGAAGCTGGCGCAACAAATTTGGGCTTCTGCTGATTATCAATGCTCTGCTGAGGAGCTGATGACGAAGGTGAAAGCGGCCGTTGAAGATAAGGCGGGCTGACCATGAGCGTGAAGCTGCGTGGTCATCATCTGCTTTGTGTGCTCACGTTCATTGGGCATGGCTACTCGCCTGCGTTTTCCAAGAACTACAAGGCTGTGGTGAAGCGGTTGAATGCTGGGGAACCGGTTGAACTGGTGGACGGGCCGGATGAGATCTGCGCGACTTTGATCCGCGAGGAGACTGAGCCGCATTGCTTCAATTGCAGTGTAGTGGAACGGGACAAGGCAGCGGTGAAGCTTGCCTCCCAGATCCTGGGATCTGAGCTGCATGTGGGGGATGAGCTGGTGTTGAACTCGCGCCTGATCGGCAAAATGCGGGAGGCATATGCTGAGGGGAATTTCAGAAAAGCCTGCGAAAACTGCGAGTGGGTGCAGTTTTGTGCTGAAATTGCCTCATCTGGCTACGAAAAAGTTCTGCTGCGCAATCCAAAACATCACTGAAGCGGTTTGCTTTTGTTTTGAGGGACTTAAACAGCCTCAGAACTTCTCAGCAGCGCGTATTGTCCTCTGAAATCTGGATTCTACTTTTCGCGAATACGCTTTGGTCTTCAAATTTTAACAGAATGCCCCCATATGGGGTGCAACATGAGTTTACGGGCAGGTTTAGGGGTTACATGCTTGCATTGAATAAGTTTCCAAGGTTTCTCACCTTGCTGGTGTTTTCGATCGGTCTGATCTTTGTGACTGCGGATTTTGCTGAGGCGAAGCGCGGGTTTAGTTTTGGTAGCCGGGGCTCTCGCAGCTACTCTGCGCCGAAGGCAACCAAGACTGCGCCGAAGACAGCTCCGGTTCAGCGGACCATGACACCAAACAACGGCACCAACACTGGTGCTCAGCAGTCGAATGCTGCGGCGGCTTCCAAGGCAGCTGCTGGTCAGCAGCGTCGTGGCTTCTTCGGTGGTGGTTTCCTCGGCTCCATGCTGGGTGGTCTGGCACTGGGTGGTTTGCTCGGCATGCTGTTCGGCACCGGCTTTGGCGGAATGGCCGGGTTCTTCGGTCTGATTGTTCAGGCGCTTCTGATCGGTGGCGGTATCATGTTGCTGATGCGTTTCCTGCGGAGCCGTCAACAGCCGCAAGCTGCTGGCGCTTATGGGCATCATCAGCAGCAGGCACAGCAGAGCCAGCCGTTCACCTTTAACGATGCAGGTGCGCAGGATGCGCCGCGTCGCTCAGGTTCCTCCGGCATTCCAAACACCGGTTTCGGTGGTGGTCAGGCGCCTCAGTTTGAAGAACAGCCTGTGTTCTCAACTGAAGCTGATGACGAAATTGGTCTGACTGCGGATGACTTTGAT
The DNA here is from genome assembly GCF_000236645.1 of Pseudovibrio sp. FO-BEG1. Lineage (NCBI taxonomy): Bacteria > Pseudomonadati > Pseudomonadota > Alphaproteobacteria > Hyphomicrobiales > Stappiaceae > Pseudovibrio > Pseudovibrio sp. FO-BEG1. Next base: position 4,817,724 of record NC_016642.1, on the reverse strand, counting down.
GCGTTTGAAGCGCTGCTGACAACCGTCTGGACTGCCTATGGTTCCGAGGACTATGGCAAGATCCGCGAGATCGCGACGCCTGAAATCATGGGCTACTTCGCAGAGGAGCTGGGCAAAGCGGCTTCCAACGGTCTGATCAACGAAGTGCGCGACATCAAGTTGCTGCAGGGTGATCTGACTGAAGCATGGCGTGAAGGCGACAAGGACTATGCGTCTGTCGCAATGCGTTATGAGTCCATTGATGTGATGCGTGAGCGTGCAACCAATAAGGTTGTTGAAGGCAATGCTGATGTGCCGGAAGAGCGGACTGAGATCTGGACCTTTATTCGCGGAGCTGGCGAAAACTGGCAACTCTCTGCGATCCAGCAAGCTAGCTAATCACAGCAGACATTATGCAATAGGAAAGGGGCCTCAAAGGCCCCTTTCTTTTTATGTGGTTCGATGGGTTGTGTGCTTATTAGACTGTGACAGAAAGCTTTACATCGATGTTGTTGCGTGTTGCGTTTGAGTAAGGGCAGACCTCATGGGCTGCTGCGACCAGTTCTTCCGCTTTGGCTTTGTCCATGCCCGGTACGGTGACAGCCAGTGCAATCTCCAGACCGAAGCCGCCTTCAGAGCGTGGGCCAATGCCAACTGTTGATTCAACATTCACGTCTGCTGGCAAAGTCACGCCGGACTGCTGAGACGCTACAAACTTCATAGCTCCGATGAAACATGCGGCATAACCTGCAGCAAACAGCTGCTCAGGGTTGTTGCCTTCTCCACCTGCGCCGCCCAGCTCTTTGGGCGTTGCAAGTGTCAGTTCCAGAGCACCGTCCTTTGTTTTTGCAGTGCCATCACGGCCACCAGTGGCAACTGCGCTTGTCTCATAAAGAACGTCTACTGGCATTTTGTATTCCTCATTGTTGTTATGTATCGTGCACGATTAAATCTTGTACGATATAGTTAAGAAGAAATGTAGGGTGCTGTCAATCAAAACGTGAATTAATCGTGTGCGATTTAGTTTGACGGCTTTTGTCTTGATGGGTAGAACGGGGAAAGAGGATGTTACTCAGGACTGGAATACGGTGATGGCCGAGAAGAAATCAGAAGAATTTCAAGGCTTTGGTTTAGATCAGCATTTGTGCTTTGCCATCTATAAAGCAAATCATGCATTCAACCGCTTCTATAAGCCGGTGATGAAGAAGCTTGGTGTCACCTATCCGCAGTACATCACTTTGCTTGCTCTTTTGGAAAAAGATCATCAGCGCGTTTCTGAGCTGGGGGAGCGTTTGTTCCTTGATTCGAACACGTTGACACCTTTGCTGAAACGTCTGGAAGAGATGGGATACATTGCCCGCACACGCTCCAAGGAAGATGAGCGTCAGGTGATCGTGAGCCTGACCAAAGAGGGACGGGGCCTGAGTGATGGCGTGATTGACGTTCAGCACTGCGCGTTTTCCAATCTGGATGTGCCCGTGGAGACAATCCGGCAGCTGGTTGGACAGCTCAACGGCATTCAGGAGATGCTGACTGAGGCCAAAGACAAGGTTTCCAGCTAGGTCGGAGGTCCGTTGGGCAGCATATCCTTTTCAAAAGGATCGCGGCCATGCTGGTCAAACAGGCAGCACAGCTCCTGCACTTCTTCTTTTAGCAAGACAAACTGGGAAAAGCCGACGAGCTCTCCATCTATGTGAATTGGAGAGACGGTGACCAGAATGGTGGTGGTTCCGTATGGGTTGGCCACGTAGCGCACCGGGTCTTTGCGGCCATCTCTGAACAGCTGCAACATGGCATCAAACCGCGGGTTGGTGATGGACCGGCGGTGATTTTCCTTCACGTTGTGCCCGATGTGGCGTGGTTGGCGATCCAGATTATCCGAAGCCCATTTGTTGTAGTAGAGCAGCTTGCCGTCTTTATCGATGATGGTGACGCCGATGCCTGCTTCTTCCAGCAGGCGATCCGCCCAGCCTGACAGCTTCCATGCTTCCAAAATGCGTTGATCGGTGACTTCGGGCAGTTCGTTATTATTGTCAGTCATGCCTGCTTACTCGCTGTTCGCTGGAACTCTAGCGAAGGCGAGTAAGCAATTGCTTTCAGAAATAGGCGGGTTTTCGCGGACTTAAGAAAACGCAGCTGCCGCTTTGAACTTGCGTTGGCGCGCCCAGAGAATGCCCAGGGAACCCGCTGTCATGATAACCCCAGCCAGAATGGTGACTGGGTTCGGTACAGCCTGGGGCAGGTAGTCGGCTTTGTCTGCGATCAGCTCAAACAGCAGAGATGTGAATGGCAGAGCGGCGATGGTGGCGACATAGTTCTGACTGCCGACCAGATTGATGGCCTGCATGGACAGGAACATGGAGACACCGCGCAGGGTGATGCCAACGGCAATCGCTGCCAGCCACATGGTTGGGCTCCAGACCTGCGTGAGGTCAATAAGGGGCAGGTTGCTTGTCCAGTCTGTAGCGCTCTGTGTGGCTGGTCCATCTGTGAAGAGAGAGAGGCCAGCAAGGCTGATGAGCATGATAAGGGCGCTGGCGACCAGCATAACGCCGCTGAGGGAGGCGCGCTCCTGCAGGTCATCACCCTGATTTTGCGGGTGGAACTCTGCGATAACCACTGAGGCGACCACGGCGAACTCAGAGAACACCATCAGGTAGACGGCTGGGTTGGAGTAGGTACCTTCCAGCGTGGAGATGAGCAGGACAACGCCCAGAATGATGATGATGTGGCCGGGAATTTCCAGAAAGGATGGCAAGCGGAAGAACAGGACTGCAAAGACCAGTGCTGAAAATGGCACGGAGACGAGGCCGAAGAAACCTGCGTTTGCGGCGCTGATGTAAAGCAATGAGGCTGTGAAGCAGGCTGCGGAGAGCACGCGGGCAATGCCGTACGCCCATGTGTAGGGGCTCTTGAGCGCTTCCATGGTGGCGCCCAGTTTGCGGCTGATGGCGATGAGGAACAGGCCGCCAAACATCAGCTGGATGATGGTGAAGATCCACGGGTCGAGGTTGTAAGCGAGCAGCAGGCCCTTGCTTATGACAATAAGAAACGCCCAGCTTACCATGGTGGCAAGGCAGACAATCAAACCTTTGGGGGTCAAACTCAGTACTCCTCTCCGACGAACTCGCCGGTGATTTTCAGGCCATCAATTCCGGTCTGGCCGTTTTCTTTATAAATGCGCCTTGGGTATGCCCCTGCATGATTGGCAATATGATCAGCAAGTTGTTCAGAATGGGTTACGAGCCAAATCTGGCTGCGCTCTGAGGCTTTGGCAATAACTTTGGCGAGCGGTTCCAGCAGGTCGGGGTGTAGGCTGGCTTCCGGTTCGTTGAGGGCAATGAAGGAGGGCAGGCGGTAGGACAGCATGGCGCCGAGCAAGGCGAGATACTGCAATGTGCCGTCTGACAGTTCCTGAGACGGGAAGGGGCGGCGTATTTCTGGGGTTTGCAGTGCGAAGCGGCAATCCTGCCCATTGGCTTCAATGATCAGTTTGCTGTCCGGGAAGGCGTCGTCGACTGCGTCCTGCAGGAAGAAGGTGTCCTTCTGGATTTCCTTCAGAGTGGCAAATACTGCGGCCAGATCGCTGCCGTCTGAGGAGAGTGTCGGCGTGGTGACATTGGGGCTTGGGCGGCGGAGCAGGCTGTCCCGGTCACTGCGGAATGTATGGTAGAACCGCCAGTCTGTTATGGCGCGGCGTACCAGATCCAGCTCAGGAAACTGGCTGCCATCGCGGATGCTGGCGAGAGCGGTTTCGGAAGGGAGCAGCTCGTTGTCGTAAGTGACTTTGCCGCCTTTGCTGGATCTTAAAAACGCACTTGGGCCTTTGCGCTGCATCAGCACGACTGGCTTCTTGCCTGTCAGGAGCGTGAGTTCTTCGTCTCTGACCATGGTTTCAAAAGGTAGGGCGGGGTCTGAGATTGGGTTGGGCAGGCCCAGCTCAATCCGGTAGGACAGATCCCCCAGATCCGCACGCAGGATGATGCGCTTCTTTTCGTGGGTCTTGAGGTCGCCCGCCCACATGACACTGTCCACCCCACCTTCCTCTGAGACGGCGCGGGTGATGCGGCCCAGTGCAGCCTGCTGGAGCAGCTCCAGAGACTTGTAAAGGTTCGTTTTGCCAACGCCGTTGTTGCCGACAAACACGTTGACGGCGCCAACTCGCATGAAGAGCTTATGTACGGACCGGTAGTTCTCTATGCCGATCGCGGAAAGAGGGGGCATGGCCATGAGGTGAAACTTTTTTGATATATCTTCGGTAAGTATGGTTGAGAATAAGCAGGTTGGATTGGGATTGTAAATTGAACCCGAAAGTTCATGCACCGGAAATTCACGTTTTGTTCGCCTGTGGTTGAGGTAACTCTTTACTTCAAGGTTGGGTTGTTCAAACTGCTTGGTGTCTTCGTTTGTTGCGTTCTTCTTTCAGGAAACCGCAAGGGTTTTCGGAACTGCGCTTTGGAGGAGAGTTTCGATGTCTGCTCAAGATTCTGACAGCATGCGGCAGGAATCCGATAGTTTTGGTGTGTTGGATGTTCCGGTTGGCAAGTACTGGGGCGCGCAGACCGCACGTTCCCTGATCAACTTTCCTATTGGCCGAGAGCATTTGCCGCCTGCGCTGATCCATGCGTTGGGTGCGGTGAAGCTGGCGGCTGCCAAAGTGAACATGGAAGAGGGGCGCTTGCCGGAGGATCTGGGCAAAGCCATTTGTCAGGCAGCGACTGAGGTGATCTCCGGCAAGCTGGATGCGCATTTTCCGCTGGTGATCTGGCAGACGGGCTCAGGCACACAATCGAATATGAACACCAATGAGGTGATTGCGAACCGGGCTATTGAGCTGCTCGGCGGGCAGATTGGCAGCAAGTCTCCTGTCCACCCCAATGACCATGTGAATATGGGGCAGTCCTCCAACGATACGTTCCCGACAGCGATGCATATTGCAGCGGCTTGTGAGATCAACAAGGTGCTGTTGCCTGCGCTGGTTCATCTGCATGACACGCTGGAAGCCAAGGTCGCAGCGTTTTCTGACATCGTGAAAATTGGACGCACGCATACGCAGGATGCAACGCCTCTGACACTGGGGCAGGAGTTCTCAGGTTATGTGGCGCAGCTGGAGTATTCCAAGGAGCGCATTGAGCAAAGCCTTGTGGGGCTTTATCGCCTTGCTCAGGGCGGCACGGCTGTTGGGACAGGGCTTAACTCAACCCCAGAGTTTGCCAGTGCGTTTGCCACCCATGTGAGTGAGGTGACGGGCCTGCCGTTTGTGACGGCAACGAACAAATTCGAGGCGCTGGCAACCCATGATGCGGCAGTGTTCGCTCATGGTGCGCTGAACACGCTGGCGTGCTCGCTGATGAAGATTGCCAATGACATTCGCTTCCTTGCCTCTGGTCCGCGTTCCGGTCTTGGTGAGATTAGCCTGCCTGCCAATGAGCCGGGGTCTTCCATCATGCCGGGCAAGGTGAACCCGACCCAGTGTGAGGCCGTGACCATGGTCTGTGCGCAGGTGATGGGCAATCAGACGGCGGTGAGCGTGGCTGGTGCAACAGGGCATTTCGAGCTGAACGTGTTCAAGCCCGTGATTGCCAACAGTCTGCTGCAGTCCATCGAGTTGCTGGCGGATTGCATGGTGAGCTTTGCAGACCGCTGTGTGGTTGGCATTGAGCCGAACCTTGATCGTATTGAGGAGCTGATGGAGCGGTCGTTGATGCTGGTGACAGCACTGGCGCCGACAATTGGCTATGACAAGGCAACCGAGATTGCCAAGTCAGCGCACAAGAATGGCACGACCCTGAAAGAAGAAGCGCTTCGGCTGGGCTATGTGACTGCCGAAGAGTTTGACCGGGTGGTGCGACCTGAAAAGATGGTCAGGCCGGGATAGGGCGCGCTGAGCCCATCATGATATCTAGCGTTTGCGCCAGGCAGGCCTTTGTGTCTGCCTGATCCAGCTGTTCTGCACCAATCAGCGTGGCGTAGAGGATCTGGGCGTTGATTTTGGCGTGCTTGCGGGTTTGAGGCACCTGAGAGAACAGGCTCTCGACATACTCCAGACGGCGGCGGTCGATCTTGGTGGTGTAGGCACGGGCAAGCTCATCAAACTGGGCCCAGTTTCGCAGGGCGTTTGAGACACCGTTGGCGCCGTATTCTTCTGAGACCTCACTTGCTGCAATCTCAATCAGATCATAGAGGCGCTGTTTCGGGTCCGGGCTGCCAGCATCCACCTGCGCGATGATTTGCTGGGTGGCGAGCTCTTCCCAATGGTCCAGCATAGCTGTTTTGAGGGCGGCTACATCCTTGAAGTGCCAGTAGAACGAGCCTTTGCTGACCTTCAACTTTCGTGCCAGCACTTCTGCCTTGAGGCCTTGCGGGCCGTCAGAGGCCAAAGAGCGAAAGCCGCCTTTGATCCAATCAAGCGCTGTGAGTTTGGTTTTCTCCGTCATATTTTCACCATACGCTACCGTATTGACAAGATCCAGCAATAATGTACCGTACGCTACCGTATGGAATCAGAAATGAGAGAACTCCAATGAATAAGTGGCTGATGGCTTCCGGAATACTGTCTTTACTGCTGGTGTTGGTGCATGTGTTTCTGGGTGGTCCAGAGATCCATGATCCTGTATTGGGCAGTGATCTTCATCCTGTGGTGATCGCGGTGCTTTCGGTGGTCTGGCACGGGATCACGGTGGTGATGCTGGTCAACGGTGTGTTGCTGCTGGCTGCGGCCTTCAAGAGTGAGTTGGCGGCGGGTGTTGCCTGGGTGGTGATCGGGCAATATGGCGGATTCACCCTGCTGTTTATCGCTTACGGCCTCTCTCAGCTGGGTAACCTGATGGACATGCCGCAATGGATCTCCTTTATCATCATCGCTGGCTGTGTGGCGATGGGCTTGCGCAAGGTGGGCCGCGCACCTGCTTTGCAAAGGGCTGCTGCCTGAGTGGTTGAGACCGGCGACGCCTAAAGCTTCTGCGTGTTGACATTTTGCAGAAATCGCCTTTATTGTCAGCGCAGGTCGGCAGTTCCCAAGGCGTCGCTGCCCCGAAAGGGGAGCTAAACCTGCCATTCACTTCGAGAGTAATCGACATTCTTGTCCGATGCCGCTTCGCAAGTCAGCGACCACGAAAAGTAAAATGCGGCTCGAGAGGATTTTTCAATGTCGAGAGTCCCGGTCCCTCTTCGTTCGCCTGATATCTCCACGTTTGCGCGCAGTGTTGCCCGCCAGATGAAGTCACGCGGTGATGCTCCTTCTCATGTGGAGCTGATGAACATGCTCGCCAAAGCGGCGGGCTTTCAAAACTTCCAACATTTAAGAGCATCGCATTCCGCTGGACGCCGCCTTGATACGGAGCCGGTTGTTGAGACGGTGGATCATCGGTTGGTTGAGCGTGGGCTGAACCAGTTTGACAAGGCGGGGCGGCTGGTCAGCTGGCCGTCACGTCGGCAGGTTCAGGTGCTTTGTCTTTGGCAGTTGTGGTCCCTTATTCCGGCTGGTGCATCGCTTCGGGAGAAGGAGATCAACACTGTGCTCAATGACGCTCATTGTTTTGCAGACCCCGCGTTGCTGAGACGCGAGCTGTTTAGCCTTGGGCTGCTGCATCGTAATCGGGATGGTTCCGATTACAGGCGGCAAGAGCAGCAACCACCACTGGAGGCGCGTGATCTGATTAAGCGTTTGAAGGGGAGACGTTTGGAAAGTGAAAGCGGCAGCTCTGCCATGTCGTTCATCGTGCGACCGAGCACTTAGCTTGGCTTTCACTGCCATTTAGACAGGAGGCTTCCCGACTTTTGGGCCGGGGAGCCTCTTTCGTTTTCTGGCTTATGGCCACTTTACCACTGGTGGCATGGAGGACAGGATGGAGGAGACGTTTCCGCCTGTCTTGAGGCCGAAGATGGTGCCGCGGTCGTAGAGGAGGTTGAACTCCACGTAGCGGCCACGACGGACCAGCTGTTCTTCGCGCTGCTCCACTGTCCATGGGGTCAGGAAGTTTTTGCGCACCAGCTTTGGGTAGATGTCGAGGAACGCGTTGCCAACGGATTTGGTGAAGGCAAGGTCTGCGTTCCAGTCACCGGTGTTGTGGCGGTCGTAGAAGATGCCGCCGATGCCGCGCGCTTCTTTGCGGTGAGGCAGATAGAAGTACTCGTCGCACCACTTCTTGAAGTGATCGTAGTCTGCGCCCGGATGATCAACACACGCTGCCTTCATGGCCTCGTGGAACTCAACGGTGTCCGGGTCTTCCTGTGTGCGGCGTGCGCTGAGCACTGGGGTGAGGTCTGCTCCACCGCCAAACCACTGCTTGGTGGTGACCACCATACGGGTGTTCATATGCACTGCCGGTACATTTGGGTTGTGCATGTGGGCGATCAGGGAGATGCCGGAAGCCCAGAACCGTGGGTCTTCGCTGGCACCTGGGATCTGGTCGCGGAACTCTGGAGAGAACTCGCCGTGTACGGTGGACACGTGGACGCCAACCTTCTCGAACACACGGCCGTGCATCAAAGACATGACACCGCCGCCGCCATGGCCGCCGCTGTGGTCTGTGCGCTCCCATGGTGTGCGTTCAAAGCGTCCGGCTGGCTGGTCTGCGAGTGGGCCGTCCTGCTCGCCAACTTCTTCTTCCAGCTGCTCAAACGCGGCGCAGATGTTATCGCGCAGCTGAGTGAACCACGCAGAGGCTTCTTTCTTCTTGTCTTCCAGATCTGCCGGAAGCGTGTTCTGTGTGTCGCTCATCGTCCCTCCTAGAGCGCTAAATCTTCTTTGTTGCTCTGTTTAATGGAGTGCGCCTGCGAAGTACAGGAGAGGTGGGTGCTGTTATTGCGGCTGAGTGAGGATGACGGGATACTTTTCCGGCTGCACATAGTTGCCGTCGCATTCCGGTTTGGCGCGAAACTCAAGAAGGTGCGGGTAGCCATCTGGTGTGAAGCGGTGGACCTCATAGGTTCCGCAATCGCCCAAACCACGGCCTTTCATGAAGCTGGTCAGATCGCCGGTCTTGATGTCCCAAACGCCATTGAAGACCACATGCGGATCATCGTTGTCTTCGTTCTGAGGGCGTTTGAAGCTCAGCAGCTCGGCGTCCTGTGGTTTGTGGGTGTCTACTCGCACATAAACATGGGCTTCATTGTACGGACTTATGGAGCAGGCGAACTCCAGCACTTCGATGTTCTTGCTGAACTGAAGGCGGTAGTTGCCCATTGTGTCGTAAGCCTGCTTCCAATCGCAGGGATAGGCCTGATCCAACAGACCCAGATAGCGGTTCAGGATTTTGGGGTCGTTTTCTCTCACAGGCTCAATGGGCTCTGCCAGAGTTGGGTTTGCCAGCAGGCTGGTGGTGAGGAGGGCAGCAGCCAGTGCTGGGTACAGGGTTTTGGACATGGCGGCTTTCCTCTTTGATAGCGTGGTTTTGCCTGAGGATGCCGTTTTCGGATTACGCTTGCCTAAAAACTCTTGGTTTACTGCGGGCTACCAGTTCCAGACGTGCTTTAACGATCTGTTTGGCTGGCGTTACATGGCTGGGTAGATCAACGGGTAATCGGTGGGTTCGCGGAACTTGCCGTCGCAGTTTCGCTTGGCGCGGTACTCTATGAGTTCCAGATAGCCATCTGATGTGAAGCGGTGGACTTCGAAAGAGCCGCAATCTGAGAGGCCGCGGTCTACGGTGAAGCTGGTGAGTGCGCCGCGGTTGAGATCCCAGAAGCTGTTAAAGAGGATGTACTTGCTGGTGACCGGTTGCCCCTTGGGTCGACGCAGTGCGATGAGCTGTGCTGGTTGCTTGCTGCCCTTGATCCGGCGGATGTAGAGGTTCGCCAGATTATGCAGGCCCACGGTGCAGGAGAACTCCAGCACCTGAATGCCATTGCTAAGATCGTAGAGGTTATACCCGCTTCGTGTGTGTGCATCATGCCAGTCACAGGGGTATATCTGGTTGAGCAGGTGCAGGTGCCGGTCCAATTCTGCCTTGTCGTGCAGGTTGGGATAAAGTACCGGCTCTATCGGAGCGCCTGCCAAAGCGGGCAGGGGGATAACGAGAAAAAGTGCAACAGAGAATAGATGAGCAATTTTTCTCGAGACACTCTGAAACATTGCAAAATAAACCTAAACAGCGCAAAGCAACGCAATAAATAACGCACCTAGTTTAGGTTGTATTTTATTCAAAAACAATCTGTTTGACGAAGGGCTTCGCCCAGTACCATTCCGGTGGAAACCGCCATGTTGAGGGAGCGCATGCCGTTCTTCATGGGAATCAGCAGTCTGGAATCGGCGAGCTGGTGGATTTCTTCAGGTACACCAGAGCTTTCGCGGCCCATCAGGATCAGGTCGTCTTTTTTGAAGGCGAACTGGGTGTAAGGGCGGGTTCCCTTGGTCGTCATGAGGATAAGTCGGCGCTTTTCCGCCAATTGCCATTCACGAAAACTCTCCCAATCCATATGGCGTTGGAGTTTCGCGCGCTCGATGTAATCCATGCCTGCCCGTTTAAGTGCATGATCTGACAGCGGGAAGCCTGCTGGTTCGATCAGGTGCACCGTTACATCCATGCAGGCGGCCAAGCGCAATAGGGTGCCGGTGTTCTGCGGAATGTCTGGCTGATAAAGGGCAATATCTGGCATGGCGCAGTGTGCTCGCTGTAAGATTTTCGTGAGGGGCTTATGGAAGCATCTCTTGGGCATCTAGAGGAACCCGGTGAAAATCTCCAGAAAAATCATAGAGTTTGTTGATAGGTGACGCGTTTCGCTGGGTGAAACCTAATCAAATTCAAGAGGTTCCATAGGAATTCGTGATATATGTTGCGAAAAAGATACAGTACACCCTAAAGTGTTTTTCCGGAATTTTTGGGGCTAGGCATGTCTCCGCCTTTGTGAGTATAAGCATCTCGCACCGGCCGAGAGCCCTCTTCTTACTTGACGAGACTCTCCGAGTTGCTGATCGCCCGATCAGCTATTTTTAACGTTGGAACCAGGGAGACATACATGAATACTGAATTTGTGCTCGTGAACGCTAATGTTCTCCCGGCAGTAGGCGCATGCGCTATGCATCCCACTAACTGCATTGCATTTGCCGTTTCCGCTTAAGCGGCGGCTTTCCAACACTTTACTAGCTCGTATTTTCTTAATGTAGCCCTCTTTACGGACGAATTGCGTCTGCGGCTGCATGCATATGTTGTCGGAGTATCTCCAATGATTACGTCATTTATCTGGGCGCAGGTCGCGTCCCGTGACGGTTCTGCATCTCAAATTCCGGTCGACGGTGGCCGGTATGTGCGTTCGGCTCGGTCTGAAAAAGTAACTTTTTCTCAAAGCCTTATGCACGCATTCTGGTTCTTGATGATTAGTGCCGGAATCGCGTTTTTCACAATTGTTCCAACGCTTTACGCTGAGTTGGCTGCGGTTGAAATTGTGAAAGCAAACGGAACCTATGAAGCTGGCTCCCTGTTTAAGGGGCGCTTTGTTGACACTTTGGTTGGCGCTTTTGCTGTAGGTATCGGGATTGCCAGCGTTATCTGGAGCTTTTCCGGTTCTCCACGCGATAACCGTGATCCATACGAACGAGATGAGCGGCTGCAGTAAGCAGCCGTCATCCTCTTACCATGTTGACGTGGTAACGCAGCTCGCAAACCAAATATCTTAATTGGGATTTGTCATGTTCTCGTATTTTGAGAAGCTTATTGATCCATTTAAAATGGAAGAGATAGAGACTCCTCCAAGTAAGTTTTGGGGCTTTATCTGGTATTATACTAAGCCAGTTTCTTTATTGCTTATGATTATTGCTTTCTTTGCGGCAGGTATTGCTGTTTTGGAAGTGGTTATATTTACGTTCATGGGTGATCTTGTTAACTGGTTGGGAACTGAAGATCCAGAGACGTTCTTTGCTGATAACTGGGGCCATCTCATCTGGATGGGTGCGGTTCTACTTATTATTTCGCCCCTTACTTCAGCGGTATGGGAGATGTTCTTCCATCAGGGCCTCGTCGGGAACTATCCGATGTTGATCCGTTGGAAAGGGCACCGTCAGTTACTTCGTCAGAGCTTGAGCTTCTTCCATAATGACTTTGCGGGTCGTATCGCTAACAAGCTGATGCAGACTTCTTTGGCTGTCAGGGAAGTTATTACGCGTATTGTCGATATCTTTGTCTATGTGATTGTTTACTTCCTGGCTGCTCTTGCTGTGCTTGCAAGTGCGGACTGGCGCCTTGCGCTGCCGATGCTGGGTTGGTTGGCTTCCTACTTCCTGGTCATGTACATTTTCGTGCCGAAGCTGAAGCGGATCTCCAAGAAGCAGGCAGATGCGCGCTCTGTGATGACTGGCCATGTTGTTGATGCATATACGAATATCTCAACCGTAAAGCTGTTCTCGCATGCTTCTCGTGAAGAAGATTATGCCAAGGGCTCCATGAGCACGTTCATGAACACGGTGCATCGCCAGATGCGGAACGTGACCTTGCTGAACATCTGTCTGACCGTGATCAACAATCTGCTTTTGCTGACGCTTGGCGGTGTTTCCATCTGGCTCTGGAAGGGCGCATTGGTGACGACCGGCGATATCGCGATTGCTATTGGTCTGGCATTGCGCCTGCAAGGTATGTCTCAATGGATCCTCTGGGAAGTTGCTGGTCTGTTTGAGAATATCGGTACGGTTCAGGATGGACTGGGTATGCTTTCCAGACATACGGAAGTCACGGACAAGGACGATGCGAAGGAGCTTGTGGTCTCTGATGCGGAAATCCGCTTTGAAGATGTGAAGTTCCATTATGGCAAGGGCAGTGGTGTTCTTGAGAACCTGTCGCTGAACATCAAGCCGGGTGAGAAGATCGGCATTGTTGGTCGTTCCGGTGCTGGTAAGTCTACGCTGATGAACCTGTTGCTGCGCTTCCATGATCTGGAAGGTGGCCGGATTACCGTTGATGGTCAGGATATCTGTGCGGTGACACAGGAAAGTCTGCGCCAGCATATTGGGGTGGTGTCTCAGGATACATCCTTGCTGCACCGGACTATTCTGGAAAACATCACCTATGGCAAAGACGGTGCAACGTTTGAAGAGGCGCAGGAAGCGGCTCGCCGGGCGCATGCGCTGGAGTTTATCGAGGGACTGAAAGATCCAGAAGGGCGGACTGGCTTCGATACTCTGGTGGGTGAACGCGGTGTGAAACTGTCCGGTGGTCAGCGTCAGCGTGTGGCGATCGCACGTGTGCTGCTGAAGGATGCGCCGATCCTTGTTCTGGACGAAGCGACCTCTGCTTTGGACTCAGAAGTGGAAGCTGCAATCCAGGAAAGTCTGTTTGAATTGATGGAAGGTAAGACGGTTATTGCAATTGCCCACCGACTTTCCACAATTGCGGCAATGGATCGCCTGATTGTCATGGATCAAGGCAAGATTGTCGAAATGGGTACCCATGAGGAACTTTTGAAATCCGAAGGTATCTACGAGAACCTCTGGAACCACCAATCTGGCGGTTTCCTTGCACAAGTTGCCGCTGAATAGGGATTCTTGACAGGGAATCAAGCGGTTTAAACCAAAAGTGGTTCGGGGCGAAATTGCGTCTTCTGGTCCCCGAACCACTCGACTTTTGACTCATATTCTCGTGTCAAAAACTCAATTGTCCCTGTTTTTTGTCTCTTATGCCCAAATTGTCTGCGACAATAAGTCCCCAATTTTTTAACGAGTCTAGACAAGTGCGACCATTGGTGGCAGATAGCATCCGTCAATATAAGTGCGTATTTTGCGCATTTTCACCTACAGCTCTTTGTAGTGAGTAGATAGTGGTTGGTTTTACTAGCCGTGGGTACTGTCCTCTCAAGAGAGTTTTTAGGTGATCTCTTTCAATTTTGTTTCGAGAGGACGCGACCTTGGAACACACGGAAACGGCTGAACCGACACGCCGCGATTTTCTCTACATCGCGACCGGTGCCGTGGGCGCGGTCGGTGCGGGAGCTCTGGCTTGGCCCTTTATCCATCAGATGAACCCGGATGCATCTGCACTCGCTTTGGCTTCTATTGAAGTTGATGTTTCTGCGGTTGAAGTCGGGCAATCCATCACCGTAACTTGGCGTGGCAAGCCGGTCTTTATCCGTCAACGTACGGAGCAGGAGATCGCTGAAGCTGCAGCCGTTCCGCTTTCTGATCTGCCAGACCAGTTCGCACGTAACTCTAACCTAGAAGACGGTGCGGATGCGTCAGATGCAAACCGCGCAGCCGATGGCAAAGAAGCCTGGCTCGTCATGGTTGGTGTATGTACGCACCTTGGCTGTGTGCCACTTGGCCAGAAAAACGGCGACAACAAAGGTGAGTTCGGTGGTTGGTTCTGCCCATGCCATGGCTCTCACTACGACACCGCTGGTCGTATCCGTAAAGGCCCGGCTCCAGAGAATATGCTCGTGCCGCCTTACAAATTCACCACGGACGACACTGTCGTAATCGGCTGACGTGACCCCTTCAGGAGGCAGCTATGGCTGGTCATTCTACTTATGAACCGCAAAACGCTGGCGCCAAATGGCTTGAGCGTCGTTTGCCGGTTCTCTCCCTTGTTCATGGGAGCTTTGTCGCTTTTCCTACCCCGAAGAACCTGAACTACTGGTGGACCTTCGGTGGTATCGCATTCTTCATGCTGGTTGTGCAGCTGATCACCGGTATCGTTCTGGTGATGCACTACACCCCGCATGAAACTCTTGCGTTCCTCTCTGTTGAACACATCATGCGCGATGTGAACTACGGATGGCTTATCCGCTATCTGCACATGAACGGCGCATCCATGTTCTTCATTGCAGTTTACATCCACATCTTCCGTGGCCTGTACTACGGTTCCTACAAGGAACCACGTGAGATCGCCTGGATCCTTGGTGTTCTGCTGTTCCTGCTGATGATGGCAACTGCGTTCATGGGCTACGTGCTTCCATGGGGTCAGATGTCACTGTGGGGCGCGACGGTTATTACTAACCTGTTCTCCGCGATCCCGATTGTTGGCGACAGCATCACTACATGGCTCTGGGGTGGCTTCTCCGTTGGTAACCCAACTCTGAACCGCTTCTTCTCACTGCACTATCTGCTGCCATTCGTGATTGTTGGTATTGTGATCCTGCACATCTGGGCGTTCCACGTTGCTGGTAACAACAACCCAGTTGGTGTTGATCCAAAATCCGAGAAGGACACGATCCCATTCCATCCGTACTACACGATGAAGGATCTGTTCGCGATTGTTGTCTTCATGATCTTCTTCTCCTGGTTCGCATTCTACCTGCCGAACTACATGGGTCACCCAGACAACTACATCGAAGCAAACCCAATGGTAACGCCTGCACACATCGTGCCTGAATGGTACTTCCTGCCGTTCTACGCGATCCTGCGTGCGATCACTTTCGATATCGGCCCAATTCCTTCGAAGCTGGGTGGTGTTATCGCAATGTTTGGCGCGATCGCAGTGCTCTTCGTACTGCCATGGCTCGACACTTCCAAAGTTCGCTCTGCGCGTTTCCGTCCAGTTTACAAGTTCTTCTTCTGGCTGTTCGGTTTCACCTGTGTGATGCTTGGTTGGCTCGGTGCAATGCCTGCAGAACAGCCATACGTGGCTCTGGCTCAGGTCTTCACTGCACTGTACTTCGCTCACTTCCTGATCGTTCTGCCAGTTCTTGGGCTGATTGAAACGCCTCGGAAAGTTCCTGACTCAATCAACGATGCAGTGCTGGGTAAAACCGGCGAAGCGGCTTAAGGGCAGGGGATTTTAAAGATGAAAAATCTAATGTTCAAAAGCGCTCGCGCACTTGCTGTTGTTGCAGGTCTTGCAGTGGCAGGCCCAGCTCTGGCAGCTGGTGATGCTCCGCACGTTGAGAAGCAGCCTTGGTCTTTTGCTGGTCCTTTCGGTCAGTTTGACAAAGCGCAGCTGCAGCGTGGTTTCCAGGTGTACCAGGAAGTTTGTTCTTCCTGTCACGGTCTGAGCCTCGTTGCATTCCGTAACCTCGCTGAGGAAGGCGGACCTGGCTTCTCCGTTGATGAAGTTAAGGCTCTTGCAGCTGAATACTCCATCGTAGATGGTCCGGATGATGAAGGTGAAATGTTCGAGCGCGAAGGCAAGCCGTTCGACAAGTTCCCTTCTCCGTTCCCGAACGAGCAGGCAGCACGTGCTTCCAACAATGGTGCTTACCCACCAGATCTGTCTCTGATGGCTAAAGCCCGCGCAGTGACCCGTGGTTTCCCATGGTTCGTTCTGGATATTGCTACGCAGTATCAGGAAAACGGCCCGGATTACCTCTACGGCCTGCTGACTGGTTACCACGAAGCACCTGAGGGCGTTGAAGTTCCAGAAGGTCAGTACTACAACACCGGCTTCATCGCGGGTAAGACGCTTGCAATGGCGCCACCACTCTCTGATGAGTTGGTTGAGTACTCCGATGGTTCTCCAATGACTACTGATCAGTACGCTCGTGACGTTTCTGCATTCCTGATGTGGGCAGCTGAGCCTCACCTGGAAGCACGTAAGCGTATCGGCTTCGGCGTCATGGCATTCCTGATCCTGTTTGCATCTTTGCTGTACTTCACAAAGCGCAAGATCTGGAGCAATGTAGACCACTAAGGTCACATCGATACTTTCAAAAAGGGCTATCCTATTCGGGTAGCCCTTTTTTTTGGGGTTGGCGTCTGGATTTGATGTAGTGCCAACTTCACGTGACTGAATCAGGTAAAGTGCACTGAAACTGGCTATAAGCGGAGAGAGCGATATGCAGGCGGTTCTGGGTATTATCGGAGGTTCTGGCCTCTACAATATTCCTGGTTTTGAAAATGCTCGATGGGAGCGGATTGAAAGCCCATGGGGTGAGCCAAGCGATGATGTCTGTATTGGCGAGATTGATGGCCTGAAGGTTGTCTTCCTGCCGCGTCACGGTCGTGGCCACGTGCATTCTCCAACTGAGATCAACTACTGCGCAAACATTGACGTGCTCAAGCGTGCTGGTGTGACGGATCTAATCTCCGTCAGTGCTTGCGGTTCTTTGAAAGAAGAGTATGCGCCGGGAACATTCGTGCTGGTTGATCAGTTTATTGACCGGACGTTTGCCCGCGAGAAGAGCTTCTTCGGCACTGGCTGTGTGGCGCACGTTTCTGTGGCGGACCCAGTTTCACCGTTACTGGTGGATGTGGTGGAAGGTGCCTGTCAAGAAGAGGGCCTTACGTATAGCCGCGGTGGGACTTATCTGGCTATGGAAGGGCCGCAGTTTTCTTCTAAAGCTGAGAGCCATCTGTATCGTTCCTGGGGCTGTGACGTGATTGGCATGACGAACATGCCAGAAGCAAAGCTGGCCCGAGAAGCAGAAATCAGCTACTCAACGGTGGCAATGGTGACCGATTACGACAGCTGGCATGCTGATCATGGCAATGTCGATATCAATGCGATCATCAAGGTTCTGCATGAGAACGTGGAAAGCGCTCAGAAGCTTGTGCTGGCGGTGACCCGCAAACTGCCGAGAGAACATCAGCAATGCCCGATTGGCTCCAACACTGCGCTCGACTTTGCGATTATGACTGCTGAGGATAAACGAGATCCTGAGCTGCTTGCAAAGCTTGATGCTGTCGCTGGACGTGTGCTGAAAAAATAACTGATTACCTGAATGATCCTGAAGGCCCTGAGCGGAGGGCCTTTGACTGAAACAATGCAATTCAAAACGTGGAAATGACCATGACTGACACACTGAACACAATCTCAGAGGAGCTGATCGCGTCCATTCGCACGATCCCGGACTATCCGAAGGAAGGTATCCTGTTCCGCGATATCACGACGCTTCTGAGCGATCCTCGTGCGTTCCGCCGTGCGGTTGATGCACTGGTGCAGCCATGGGCTGGCTCCAAGATTGAGCAGGTTGCTGGTATTGAAGCGCGTGGCTTCATTCTGGGTGGTGCTGTAGCTCACCAGTTGTCTGCTGGTTTCCTGCCTGTGCGCAAAAAGGGTAAGCTGCCGTTCAAGACCATCGAGCAAGAGTATGAGCTTGAGTATGGCACGGACACCATTGAAATCCATTGTGATGCTGTGAAGCCGGGTGAGAAGGTTATTCTGGTGGATGACCTGATTGCGACCGGTGGTACGGCAGAAGCGGCTGTGAAGCTGCTGAGAAGTGCTGGTGCTGACATTGTGGCGGCTTGCTTCATTGTCGATTTGCCAGAACTGCAAGGACGTGCAAAACTGGAAGCTCTGGACGTTCCTGTCAGGACATTGGTGGAGTTTCCCGGTCATTGAATGACGCCTTTGTAGAGCAAGGCCCGCAGTTTTCTGAGGCCTTCAACCAAGATTTTGAATTGCTTTTGAAATGGCGCAGGGATGTGCGCCATTTCAAGCAAGACATGATTGATCGCGAAACCGTTGAAGAGCTTTTGCGATTAACTGATCTATCCCCAAGCGTCGGCAACAGTCAGCCATGGCGCTTTATCGAGGTAAGTCAGCCCTCAAACCGAGAGGCGGTGTATCTCAATTTCCAACAGGCAAATGCAGAGGCCCTGACAGGCTACAAGGGAGAGCGTGCGGAGAGCTATGCCGAGCTCAAGCTGCAGGGTTTGACCGATGCTCCGCTGCAGTTCGCCGTTTTTTGTGATCTTGAACCAACACAGGGAGCAGGGCTGGGACGGCAGACCATGCCGGAGACGCTGGCCTATTCTTGTGTTAGCGCAATTAACTGCCTTTGGCTTGCTGCTAGAGCGAAAGGCATTGGCGTTGGTTGGGTGTCTATTCTCAATCCAGATGGTGTCGGAAAGCTGTTTGGCGTTCCGGACAGCTGGAAGTTCGTAGCCTATCTGTGCATTGGCTACCCGGTTGAGAATAACCTGACGCCCGAACTTCAACGCACCGGCTGGCAGGCACGTACTGCCACTGAATTGCGAATGTTAAAAGATATTGATCTAGTTAGGCCAGAAGCCAAACAGGAGTCTTCTTCGTGTCAATCCAAGTAAGAGCAATTGAGCCAGAAGATCGAGAGCAGGTTGTTGAACTGCTCGTGAACCGGTGGACCAGTCCTGAGCAGTTGCTTGATGGCGAGATGGTGGATGCATCCAAGTTGCCGGGATACCTTGCTCTGGATGAAGGTCGTCTGGTTGGCATGATTACGCTGATCAAACGCGAGCAGGAATGGGAGATCCTTACTCTCGATTCGTTGCAGCGCTGGGGTGGTATCGGAACGCTTTTGCTGGATGCCTCTGTTGATGCCGCTCGTAAAGACGGTATTGGCCGCATCATGGTGCGTACTTCCAACGACAATCTGGATGCATTTCGGTTTTATCAGAGACGCAGCTTCCGTTTAGAGAAAGTCGTTCAGGGCGTCATCGATGAAGAACGTAAGTTAAAACCCGAAATACCAGTCACAGGTCTGCACGGAATACCGTTGCGTGATGAGGTGATTTTTGGTCGGGACATAACCGGGAATCGATCTTAGCTTTACTTTCAAACGGTCTTTGACTAACTTTGTGAAAGTTTAAATAAAATTGTAACTGAGGGTTGTGTTGTGATCGTCCGCATAATCGAATTGGTGCGACGCTATAGAACGATACGGCTCTCCTTACTGGCCACTGTCCTGGATTGCTCTGTCGACGAGATCCTGTATGCGGTAGATGGGCTGGAAAACAATGCTATCATGCGCGTGCGGGGCAACTCGCTGGTTTCCAATGAAGCCATCGCCGAGAGCGACATCAGCGTGCGCATGCATTCCCGCTTTGCAGAGAAGAACGCCGTTGGCAAACTGGCAGCCAGCCTGATCAAGGATGGCGACCGTCTTCTGATTGAAGCAGGGAGTACACTTTCCCTTTTTGCCAATCATCTGAAAGAGAAGAAAGACTTGTCCGTTGCGACCACCAGTCCGCTGATTGCTGAGAGCCTTGTGCGTCACAGCCGGGCGTGCAGCGTGGAGCTGATTGGGGGCAAGCTGGCTGCTCATACGACAGCGCTTCATGGTGAGGAGACCATGGCGCGCATTCGTGATCTGGAGGTTGATTGGACCATTCTGAGCCCCACCAGCATGTGCATTCACAAAGGGGCCTGCTATTTTCATAAGGTCGATGCTGAAACGAGCTTATTGATGCAGCGTAGTGCGAAGAAAACTATGATGCTCAGTGATAGTTCTAAGTTAGGTGTCCCCAGCCGCTACACTGCGCAAACAATGCAAGGTGTAGATGTCTTTATTACTGATAATAATGGAGAATTAGGTTTTGCTGAAATAGAGCATCATCTTAAAAAAGCTCGCGTTTTTCATGCGATTTCAGAAGATGCTGACAGCGAAGATTTCATTCTCTTGAATAGTTGATAAATTTTAATCTTTTTCGATAAAAATGAACGATGTTTACTACCGGAATAGTATCTTGGATCTAGGCCTACTTAGATGATTAATGACTTAATGGTGGACGTTCTGGCCAATCTGGTGAAACGCCACAGACGTATTTCTTTGACTGCTGCTGCAGATATTTTGGGAATGGACTTTGAAGAGCTTACAAGTCTGGCAAAGGTTTTGTCAGAGCGTGAAGAGTTTGAGCTCTTTGATAATTCAATATGTTTTTTAATGCCGCGAGATCAGGATGCTTATCGAGTAAGGCTGCGCAGCCATTACATTGAGAAGTATGCCATTGGACGTCTTGCTGCCTCTTTCATTCAGGAAGGCGACCACGTGGTCGTTGAATCCGGAAGTACCATGACCATTCTTGCGCAGCACCTTGCGCAAGTTGAGCAGATCAGGGTTTCGACCAACTCCTATGCAGTTGCCTCCATGATTATTGGAGCGGAGACAGCTGCGGATATTCATGTGATTGGTGGACACCTTTACACGGACGGGCAGGGGGCGTTGGGTCCGATTGCTCTGGATACGGTTGCTGGACTGAACGCAGACTGGGGGATCATTTGTCCCGTTGGTTTGTCTGCGGAAGGTGATCTCATGTACTACGTGGAGGAAGAAGCCAAGTTTGCACGGGCTGTGATGGCCTCCTGCAAGCGGACGATGGTTTTGTGTAACTCCAGCAAGATCGGCGTGCCAAGCCGCTTTGTGGCCAATTCCTGCGCTCAGGCGGATATGCTGATTGTCGACAGTGGTGTTGAGCCAAGCATTCTGGATAGCCTTGTTG
The DNA here is from genome assembly GCF_000236645.1 of Pseudovibrio sp. FO-BEG1. Lineage (NCBI taxonomy): Bacteria > Pseudomonadati > Pseudomonadota > Alphaproteobacteria > Hyphomicrobiales > Stappiaceae > Pseudovibrio > Pseudovibrio sp. FO-BEG1. Next base: position 4,796,684 of record NC_016642.1, on the reverse strand, counting down.
CACAGGGCGTGAAGGACGTGCATGTGGCTGATGTGGAAGCGGAAGCCTCCAGCGAGATTGTATTGCTCGATATCTGATTTTATTTCTTTGTTTCTAAACTAAAAAAGGCGCTCGATTGAGCGCCTTTTGTGTTTGTTGCGATTCTGGGTCGCCGATTAGGTGTTGAACTTGAACAGCAGTACGTCGCCGTCCTGAACAATGTATTCCTTGCCTTCGTCGCGCGCCTTACCAGCTTCTTTTGCTGGGGTTTCACCACCAAGCTCAACGTAGTCGTTGTATGCGATGGTCTGCGCGCGGATGAAACCGCGTTCGAAGTCGGTGTGGATCACGCCAGCTGCCTGAGGTGCTTTTGTACCGGCAACGATGGTCCATGCGCGGGTCTCTTTTGGACCTGCTGTGAAGTAGGTGATCAGCTCCAGAAGGCCGTAACCTGCGCGGATCAGGCGGTCGAGGCCAGGCTCTTCCAGACCCATATCTGCCATGTACTCACGCTGCTCTTCGTCTTCCAGCTGAGCGATTTCAGCTTCGATTGCTGCGGAAATGACAACAGAGGCTGCGCCTTGCTCTTCCGCCATGGCCTGAACCTTTGCAGAGAGGCTGTTGCCTTTGTCTGCGGATTCTTCTTCCACGTTACACACGTAGAGAACTGGCTTGGAGGTGAGCAGGTTGAGCATTTTCAGCTGCTTGATTTCTTCTGGATCAGTCAGGCCGAGTGCACGTACTGGCTTGCCGTCCTGAAGGATCGCAAGAGCCTGTTCCATGATTGGCAGGGCTGCTTTTGCGTCTTTGTCGCCTGACTTCGCTTTTTTCTCGAGCGGCGCGATGCGCTTTTCGAGGCTTTCCATGTCAGAAACCATCAGTTCGGTTTCGACAGTTTCAGCGTCAGCGATTGGGTCGATCTTGCCATCCACGTGCGTGATGTCATCGTTCTCGAAGCAGCGCAGAACGTGTGCGATTGCGTCTACTTCGCGGATGTTTGCGAGGAACTGGTTGCCCAGACCTTCACCCTTGGATGCACCGCGTACCAGACCTGCAATGTCCACGAAGGTCAGACGGGTCGGGATGATTTCCTTGGACTGCGCAATTGCAGCGATCTTGGACTGACGTGGATCCGGAACAGCAACGTCACCGGTGTTCGGCTCAATGGTGCAGAACGGATAGTTCGCTGCCTGAGCTGCTGCTGTCTTGGTCAGAGCGTTGAAGAGGGTAGACTTACCAACGTTAGGCAAGCCGACGATGCCGCACTGAAAACCCATTTACTCTTGTCCTTTCGATCCAAATAGCTGCTCAAGCGCTGAGGCGAGCGGCCCTTTTTTGTTAGCTTCTTTGTCCTGATAGCCGGTTGCTTTAGGCGCTGGCTTTTTTTCTGGCTCAGGCTTGGCGGTGTCCTGCTTTTTCTTTGCAGCCGCGTCGCGTGAGCTTTCCTTTTTATAAGGTTTGCCAGAGCCTTCCGGGCGGGTTGCCAATGTCACCTTGTTGGCGAACTGGTTGTCCTGATGCTGAGCAAGGAGAGGGGCGTTGTCTGCGACAGCCTCTAAAAGAGGTTCCAGCCACTCCTGATCCGCTTTTGCAAAGTCACCCAATACCCACTGATGCACACGGTCCTTATGGCCTGGGTGGCCGATGCCGAGGCGAACACGGCGATAAGCATCTGTGATGTGTGCTGTGATAGAGCGCAGACCATTGTGGCCGCCATGACCACCGCCATTTTTCAGGCGGAACTTGGCAGGAGGCAGGTCCAGCTCGTCATAGAGCACGACAACATCTTGAGGGGTGAGTTTGTAGAAACGGAGTGCTTCGCCTACGGAACGACCGCTTTCGTTCATGTAGGTTGTTGGCTTCATGAGCAGGACTTTTTCGCCTGCCAATGTGCCTTCAGAAACATGTGCCTGAAAGCGAGCCCGCCATGGGCTGAATGAGCTATGGCGGCGATGAATTTCATCTGCCGCCATGAACCCGATATTGTGACGATTATTCTCGTATTTAGGGCCTGGATTACCGAGGCCGACAAACAGCTTCATAGGTATGGTTCCAAGCCCTGAATTCAGAGAATTACTCTTCGCCTTCACCTTCTTCAGAAGCTTCGTCAGCTTCTTTCAGACCTGCAGGAGCTGCAATGGTGGAGATGGTGAAGTCACGGTCTGTGATGGTTGGTGCGCAACCAGCTGGCAGCTTAACAGCAGAGATGTGCTGGGAAGAGCCGAGGTCTGCTTCAGCCAGATCAACTTCGATAGCTTCTGGGATAGCAGTTGCTGGAACAGTCATTTCAACAGTGTGACGAACAACGTTCAGAACACCACCGCGCTTCAGACCTGGGGAAGTTTCTTCGTTCAGGAACTTCACTGGGATTTCAACTGTCAGAGTAGCGTCTGCAGAAACGCGCAGGAAGTCAACGTGCATCAGGGTGTCTTTAACCGGATGCAGCTGGAAGTCTTTTGCGATTACAGAAGTTTTTTCGCCGTTCAGGTCGATTGTACCGACGTGAGACAGGAAACCGCCCTTATGAAGGGTCATGGTTGCTTCTTTAAGAGGCAGGTTGATGGATACTGCTTCTTTTTTGTCGCCGTAGATTACTGCTGGTACAAGACCTTCACGACGAGCTGCACGAGCGGCCCCCTTGCCGGCCCGTTCACGCACCTGTGCTTTCAGCTCATAGCTGTTTGCCATGGTGGAATCTCCTAGTTTGATAATAAAAGTAAGGCCGCGGGAGCGACAGAATTCTGCGCTCAACTACGGCCAACTTTGTACGCCTCCTCCAAGGGTGTCGACGTACGCGGCTCGTATAGCTGAACTTCCTTTAAAGAGCAAGAGCAACCGTAGAGCCTACGATAAGAAAAACCGGGGCGTACCCCGGCTTCTCAAAGCCTGTGATTAAAGCGAATTATGAATCGAACAAGCTGGAAACGGAACGTTCCTGCGATGTGCGGTTGATCGCTTCGCCCATCAGAGGGGCGATAGAAATGGTGCGGATGTTCGGAGCAGCCTGAACAGCAGCGGTTGGCTCGATGGAATCGGTGATCACCAGTTCCTTAAGCTTGGATGCGGAAACGCGTGCAACTGCGCCACCGGACAGCACGCCGTGCGTGATATAAGCGGTTACAGATTTTGCACCAGCGTTGAGCAGAGCATCCGCTGCGTTGCAGAGTGTTCCACCAGAGTCCACGATGTCGTCCACGAGGATACAGTCGTAGCCATTTACATCACCGATGATGTTCATGACTTCGGATTCTCCAGGCTTGTCGCGACGCTTATCAACGATGGACAGAGGAGCTTCGATGCGCTTTGCAAGTGCACGTGCGCGAACCACACCGCCAACATCCGGAGAAACAACCATGACGTTGGTTGTGTCGTAGCGCTCTTTGATGTCACGGGTCATCACAGGCGCGCCGTAGAGGTTGTCGGTTGGAATATCGAAGAAGCCCTGAATCTGGCCTGCATGCAGGTCGAGTGTGAGTACTCGGTCAGCACCGGCGTTGGTGATCAGATTGGCAACAAGTTTCGCAGAGACTGGCGTACGAGGCGCCGGCTTACGGTCCTGACGGGCGTAGCCAAAGTATGGAACCACTGCGGTAATACGACGTGCTGAGGAACGACGAAGCGCATCAATAATGATGAGCAGTTCCATCAGGTGGTCATTAGCCGGATAGCTTGTTGGCTGAATGACGAAGACGTCTTCACCGCGTACGTTCTCCTGGATTTCAACGTAGATTTCTTGGTCTGCAAAGCGGCGAACCTGGCACTTCGCCAATGGTACATCAAGATACTTTGAAATTTGCTCAGCCAGCGCGCGATTGGAGTTACCCGCGACGATTTTCATAACCCGCAAGTCCTTCTTGGGCTTTGATCTCACAACCCGACTTTCGCCGGTAGTGAGGTGGAAATTTGCGTCCCTTGGTGGAACCCGATTTCTTCTGGTAAGGCCCCCTGACGGGTCGCCTTGGGGCGCCTTTTAGCAACCTCGTCTTAAGCCGACAATAGCCAGAACGCACAGCAGCTCAGCTTTTTTGCAAAAGCTGAGCTGCATAATTGGGTATCTATTTGATTTTATTAGGTCACTTGCTGTGTAACCATGCTTCTAAAGAAGCAATAGTTCTTGAGGCAATTCTCTGCAGCGCGTCGCTGGAAACATCGTTCCAAGGGTCGCCAGAGTTGCCGCCTGTCTGCTCCTGGCCGTCAATTCTGTGAACGCGGTTGCCGTTTGCATCAATAATATCAAATACATAGAAGACGGTGGTGGTGTACTGGTCACCCGCTGCGGTCAAGAATCCTTTGACTCGGTAGGTTGCTGGCGCGCCAACGCGTCTGACGAGGTTGAGATTCGCTGCTGCTGCGCGATTCCCCAGTTCCTCAGAGAGATCGTCAGCAATGTTGCCAGGCAGGCCGGTCAGCTGTTCGAAGGCGAACGTTGCTTTGGCCGGAGATACAGCAGGAGGAGCAGACTTGGTTTCAATCATGTCCCCGATGCTGGACGGGGGAATAGGGTTTGCCGCACAGCCTGCAAGAATTGCCATAGCGGCAATGATTAATACCCGAGGTGAAAGTACGAGCTTCAGCATGTCAGTCCTTAAAGTCCATTCAAAGAATCAGCGAGGGGTGCCCCAGTAGATTCGTAAAGAATAATTATGGCAGTCTTTACCCTGCCTTCACAGGGAGGTCGAGAGAAAGCTGTGATAAGCTTTCTGGCCCATCTGCGTGTGTGATGTAAGTTTGGCCCAAAGTCATGGCAGTTTCGCTGTCGGAATCCATGATGATCATGTGCATAAACAACACCATGTTTTCCTGAATTTCATGTGCATTTTCTTTGAAGGCCATATATGGCGGCTCCATCCAGCTTGGTGTGAAGCGGGCACCAAGGGAATATCCGCAGGCATTGAGGCGATGTGGCATCAGGCCGCGATCATCCAGAATATGAGCGTGTGCGGCAAACAGATCGCCAAAGGTGTTGCCAACCTGCATGGCCTGTTCAACGGCAATCATCGCGTCTTTTGCGGCTTGATGAAGCTCCAGATGGCGCGGGGTTGGTTCACCCAGAATAACGGTGCGGATGGCGGCTGCGTGGTAGTGGCGGTAAACGCCTGCCCACTCCAACGTGAGCTGATCATTTTCTGAGAGCGATCTGCGGCCAGATTTGTAGCGACAGAGCAGGGCGTCCGGGCCGGAGCCGATGACGAATTCGTTGGCTGGGTAGTCGCCGCCGCCTTCGAAGATGGTACTTTGCATCTTTGCAAGGATGCGGCCTTCATCAGCTCCCGGCTTGATTTCGTCCATAGCAGCGAGAAAGGCCTGATCGGCAAGCTTGCCAGCGGTTCGAACGTATTCCAACTCGGTTGGTGATTTGACCAGACGGAGTTCCTTGATGATGTCGGAAGCGTCATCCACGTCTGCGAAAGAATGGAGAGACTCGTCGAGCAAGCGACCATTGGCAGCGGTGAGGCCGTGGGTGTCGTACTCCACACCGATGCGGGTGCCGAGCAGGTCGAGGTCAAATAGCAGTTCTTTCACCTGACCAACCGGAGATTTGCCGGCCACATCCATCCAGAGGCGGATGTCTTTGAGGTTGGAGGTGTTGCGGGCCTGTCTGAGGTCTGCTGAGCGGGTGAGTAGGATTGGTTCTTCGCCCGGGCGATAAATCAGGCACTGGAAGAAGCAATAGCCGAAGGTGTCGAAACCCGTCAGCCAGTACATGCTTTCCTGCGCGAAGATCAGCAGGCAGTCCAGATTGCGCTCTTTGAGTTTTGCGTCCAGAGCAGCACGGCGCTCAGCAAATTCTTCCGGTGAAAAGTGCAGGGCCATGGTTTTCTCCCAATCCATAGTTTGCAACGCAATCTGAAACAGAACTTACTCTTGCTCGCCCGCCAGCACAATCAGGCGGTTAACATGATAGTTGATATTTGGCGCCCGTAATCTGGTTCTTTGTTATGGGTGGTTCTTCGGTAGGAGAAGAACCTATCCGCATCTGCATAGGTACAGAGTTTCAGGTCGATGATCTCTTTCAGGCCCAGTTGGTCGAGCTGTGCTTTGATGAACGCTGGCAGGTCAAACATGCTGTGTAGTGGCTTTTCGGAAGGCACAAAGAAGCGTTGGTTGTCCTGAGATTGTTCGAGGAAGCGCAGGGCAAACTCTGGGCCGACCTCATAGGCTTTCTGAGAGATCATCGGGCCCATCACAGCCGTGATGTTGGCTGGATCTGCACCAAGTTGCTGCATGGCTTTTACGGTGTTTGGCAGGATGCCGTCTACTGCGCCTTTCCAGCCGGAATGGGCAGCGCCGATGACACCGTTGTCCGGATCAACAAACAGGATCGGGCCGCAGTCCGCAGTCAGAATGCCGATGGCGACACCGGGTGTGTTGGTGACAAGGGCGTCGGCGCGTTTGTCGTCTTCTTCAGCAAATGGGCCTGTTACACTCAGCACTTTGGTGGAGTGGATCTGGTAGGGTGTGACCAAATGCTCTGGCGTGGTGCCGAGCTTTTCGGCAACGCGGCGGCGGTTTTCCAGCACATCCTCGCGGTTGTCGCTGGAGCCAAGGCCCACGTTGAGGCCCTTGTAGATGCCGGAGGAGACACCGCCTTCGCGGGTGAAGAAGCCATGTGAGATGTGTTGCATTGCTTCAAGCTCTGGCACTTTAATCATTGGCTTCTCCCGCGTTTGACTGGTTTAATTCTGAAAAGGAATTGGTTGTTCTGAAGTGTTGGTGATGCAGAGGACTTTGAACAGGGTGCCCATCTGATCATCGGCGGCAAGGCGCTCTACATCCTTGCGGATCTGGTCTTGATCCAGCGTGGATTTGCCTGCACCAAGCTGGCCAGCGCGTTCCAGCAGACCGAGGCCGAGCAGGAACTGGCCTTGTCCGATTGGGCCGTGTGCGTTGGCGCCTTCAGCAGCGGCTGCGTTTGCCAGTGCCTGAAAGTTGACGTGCGCGGTCAGATCCGCTTCGCCGCAATGTTCCAGCGTGGAGACGTACTCGTGCTTCTTGAGGGCCTGAAAGGTGTCGCCGGTGGCAGTCTTGGCGTAACCGTAGTCGATCAGCAGTGCTGCGCCGCCATTGGTTTTGAGGCGGTGGCCGATCTGGGAAGCAATGGCATTGGAGGCTGGTGACAGTTCCAGCGTATCGCCGATCTTTGCCTGCAGGTTCGCTTTGGCGACGTCTGCTGGTGACAAAGTGCCTGAGCCGATGCCGAACGTGAGGTTGCCCTCATCATCCAATCCGACACAGCGTTCGCGCCAGCCGGTGTCTGTCAGCTGGTACTGATGGATTGGCAGGGCGTCGAACAGCTCGTTGGCGACGAGCAGTGTCGGGCCTTCCGGGATGGTTTCCAGCGTGTCGTGCCATTTGATGGAGTACGCCTTCAGCAGCTTGCGCTGTGCTTTGCGCAAGGATGGGCTGGTTTCGACCAGATGGATCTGAATGTTGGCGAGCATCTGCGGACGTAGTGAAATTACGCGCAGGATGTCTTTCATTAGCGTGCCACGGCCCGGACCCATTTCCACCAGATGAACTGGTCCTTTGAGGTCCTGTGATAACCACTGGTGCAGAAACCATGCGCCGATGAGTTCGCCGAACAGCTGAGAAATCTCGGGTGCTGTGGTGAAGTCACCTTTTGCGCCGAAGGGCTGCTGGCGCATGTAATAGCCGTGCTCAGGATCGGACAGGCACAACGCCATATACTCGGCAACAGTCATTGGACCATGATCCGCAATGCGCTTTTTGATTTTTTCCTGAAGAGGCGTGGATGCGGAACCGGTCATTTTGCTTCTTTGTTTTCCGTATTTCTTTTAAGTGCCCAAGCCACGATAACGATACCGATCAGTACCATTGGCAGACTCAGCAGCATACCCATGGTGAAGAAGCCGGATAGATAGCCAATGTGTGCATCCGGAACACGGTAGAACTCTACAAAGGTGCGCGCCAGACCGTATCCAATTGCGAAGCTGCCTGCGAGCACGCCGGGCTTTTGCAGCAGTTTGAAGCGGTGAGACAGCAGGCGCAGTATGAGGAACAACAGGGCTCCTTCCAGTGCTGCTTCGTAAAGCTGGCTTGGGTGTCTTGGTTCTGGTCCGCCATTGGGGAACACGACAGCCCACGGCACATCCGTGACGCGGCCCCAAAGTTCGGAGTTGATGAAGTTGGCGATGCGTCCGAAGAAGAGACCGATCGGTGCGGCAATGGCAGCAAGGTCAAACATGGTCCAGCCGGACAGGCCGCGGGCTCTGGAGTAGATGAACAGCACGACAATCATGCCCAGCAGACCGCCATGGAAGGCCATACCGCCTTGCCAGACTGCAAGGATCTCGGTCGGGTTCGCCAGATAGTAAGGCAGATTGTAGAACAGCACGTAGCCCAAACGACCACCCAGCACGATGCCGAGTGTTGCCCACATGACGAAGTCGTCGATGTCGGTTCCTGTTGGATGAGCTGTCTTGCCCCAAAGATTGGTGTTGCGCACGGTCACGACCATATAGCGCCATGCGAGAAGAATTCCGGCGATATATGCCAGCGCATACCAACGGATGGCCAGTGGTCCGAACTCAATCAGAACCGGATCAATCATCGGGAAAGGTATGGCTAGGAGCGGCATATAAGATCCTTTTGTTTTTGGAGCGTACCTGTCGTCAGAACTCTTAGGGCTGTTCGCATTTATGTTGAAACGCCTGACCTGCTTTCGCTCATATTCTGCGTATCTTTATCCGAAAAACGGTCCCCACTTTTTGGAGATACGCTGTAGATTTGAGCGGTATGTGGTCATTTGATTGCAACGGATCAAGCAACAGACGCCCCGAATGAGCGAGCATTCCGACAACTAGAGGATTTGGTCAAGAGGTTTGTCGCAGGTGTTCAACACAAGCTTTCGGCATTTTACTGACAGGTTCTTTAGGGTTCTGGGCGCAAAACGGCTCTCAACGCTTGAAAGTGGCGGGCCAGACCAATACTTGTTTGAGAGAGATAAATTTTAAGAGGACGCCATGAGCCAGTCTCCTAATCGCATGTTCGACGAGTTTGCTAAGCTGATGACCGATGCAGCTGGTGTTGCACAGGGTGCCAAGCGGGAAGTCGAAACCGCATTCCGAGCACAGATCGAGCGTTTCATGTCGGATATGGATCTGGTGTCCCGCGATGAGTTTGACACAGTCAAAGACATGGCGATCAAGGCACTGGATGACGTCGAAAAGCTGGAAGAGCGCCTTGCAGCGCCTGGAAAAGCGCCTTGCAGAGCAGGACGAAAAAGCTGCCCCTGAAGACAAGGCATAATGCCCGCTGAAAATTACATGTGAATATGCTGTGGGCGGCTTTGAGTCGTCCACAATTTTCGCAATGAACTGTCTGTTCCCCCTATAGGGGAATGTCCAAGTCTATCGGTATATTGGCAAAAAAGAGGATTCGATGTGTTGCATCAATAGTTCCCGTGAAACCTTCTTGGTGGAACTTCCTTTGTAGCGCATGCTTCTATCTAAAGAGCACGTAAGTGTCTGGTCCATGATCACTCAACCCGCGTCCGTCCGGAGTGGGTAGATAAACCATTCCTCAAACGGAAAGAGGACCGGAAATGAGCCTTATTGAGTTCGGCACGGAACGCCCCCTGAATCCGGTTGATACGATCGAAAACCTTGCAACCGGTAACGACTGGTCCTTTGAACGACTTGGTGATGATGAAATTTCCATTTCGGTTACAGGGACTTGGTGCGACTATCATGTAACCTTCTCGTGGATGGAAGAGTTGGAAGCGCTGCATATGGCAAGCGCATTCGATCTGAAAGTCCCAGCCCCCCGCAAAGATGAGATTGTCCGCCTGCTTGCGTTGATCAACGAGCAGCAATGGATGGGCCACTTTGATATCTGGGGCCGCGAAGGTGTTGTTATTTTCCGTCAGTCTTTGCTGTTGGCTGGCGGTGCAGAAGCCAATTCTTCTCAGATAGAAGTCCTATTCTCAAATTCTCTTGATTCATGTGAGCGGTACTATCAGTCGTTCCAGTTTGTCGTGTGGGCTGGCAAAACAGCACAGGAAGCGATGGAAACTGTAATGTTTGAAACTGCCGGTGATGCATGAAATTAATGAATGAACGTCCGCTTGTTCTTATTGGAGCAGGCAAAATGGGTGGTGCCATGCTGTCCGGCTGGATGAAGCAGGGTATGGCACCAGAACATGTGGTTGTTGTTGACCCCAACCCACCTGCAGAGACGATTGAAGCCATCCGAGCACATGATCTGATCTGGCACAAAAGCGTGCCTGACGATGTTGTTGCCGGTGTGCTTCTGCTCGCTATCAAGCCACAAATGATGGAAGAGGTGCTGCCGACGCTTAAAAGTCTGGCAGATGAGCAGAGCGTGGTGTTTTCGGTGGCTGCTGGTACGACCATCAAACGGTTTAAGGATAACTTTGGTGCCGGGCAGCCGGTGGTTCGCGTCATTCCAAACACGCCTTCTCAGGTGGGTCGTGGTGTGACTGCTGGTTATGCCTCTGATGAGGTTCAGGATACGCAAAAGGCATTGATGAGTTCTCTGCTGGAATCCATCGGCGTGTTTTACTGGGTGGAAGCTGAAGAGCAGATTGATCTGGCAACGGCTGTGAGTGGTTCTGGCCCTGCCTACGTATTCCACTTGGTCGAAGCGATGAGCGCAGCTGGGCAACGTTTAGGCCTGAATGCAGAGTTGGCGGAAGCGCTTGCAAGAGGGACAGTGGCCGGTTCTGGTGAACTGCTACATCAATCCTCTGAGGATGCGGATGTTTTGCGTGAGAACGTGACCTCGCCGGGCGGCACAACAGCTGCGGCGCTTTCTGTGCTGATGGGTGATGATGCCCTGACCAATCTGATGAGCGATGCGGTTGCGAAAGCTGCGCACCGGGCAACAGAACTTGCTGATTAAGGCAGCTTTGGCGGTGCTGGAAGATCGCTTTCAGCAAGTTTCAAAATTACTCGATATTGACGTAAAGCCTCGGTTACTAGACTGAGGCTTTTTCTTTGTACGTGGGCTGTTCCTGTGTGTATGATTAAGTGTTGATGCGTAGTTGGAGCACGTTGCGTTCATTTACATTCACGCCCCGCACTCTAACTTCTTTAATGAAGCGGGTTCTCTGAGGTTGGTCCTGACCAATCTAACGGAATGCGTTTCAGAGTGTTGGCCATACAGGAGCGTACCATGCCTACTGAGAAGACCCATCAGAAAGTCGTCGCGAGTTTCATTGAGCTGCTGGAGACGCACCGGATTGAAGAAATCACCTATGCGGCGATTGCGGACAATGCGGGTGTAAAGATCGAAGTGGTGCGTGCGTGCTGTAATGGCAAACTGGACCTGCTTGCTGCCTTCATGCGGGAGATTGATCAGAAGGTTTTGAAAGAGCGCGACCCTGATCTCATGGATGAGACCCCTCGGGACCGCCTGTTTGACGTGCTGATGTGTCGTCTGGATCTTATGGAGCCGCACAGAGAGGCCATCCGAAACCTACGCAGAACAGTTGTTAAAGATCCCGCTCTGGCCATGCACATGCATAAGCTGGTGACACGCTCCATGAAATGGATGCTGGTCGCTGCTGGAATTGAGGAGTTCGGCCTGCGCAATGTGGGCATGTCGAATGCGTTGGCGCTGGGCTTTGAGCGGTTGGTGCGGGTGTGGCTGGAAGATGATGCGCCTGGACATCCTAAAGTTATGGTTGCCGTTGATGATATGTTGGCAAACGGCGAAAAATGGATGGGCCGTGCTTGCCGGGTAGAGAAAGTGGCGGCACCCTTTATTGAAGGGCTGGGCCGTTTGTGTCAGAGGCCACTGCGCCCAAAAGGCCAGAGTACGCCTCCATCAGCTGCTGCAAATGGTGGGGCTGAAGCCAGCCCCTGATGCGGTTGGCAATTAATTTGAGTTACTGAGAAGAATATGGACCAAAAAGAAACTACTAAAACCATCGGTATTGATGATTTTTTGAATGTGGATGTGCGTGTTGGCACCGTTATTGAAGCAGTTGATTTTCCAGAGGCGCGTAAGCCTGCTTACAAGCTGAAGATTGATTTTGGTGATGACATTGGCGTCAAAAAGACGTCTGCACAGATCACTGCGCATTATACGCCTGAGACGCTGGTTGGTCGTCAGGTGGTTGCTGTTGTGAATTTCCCGCCGCGCCAGATCGGCCCCTTTATGTCTGAGGTTCTGACCCTTGGGCTGGCTGATGAAAACGGCGATATTGTTCTGCTGCATCCTGACAGCAAGGTGCCAAATGGCGGGCGGATGCACTGACCCTTTTGTGGTTGTTCGGGCAGGGAGATGAAAACTTATCCCCCTGCTGTATTTCTCCCGTAGTCTAAACCCATGCCTACGTAACGGGCTGCTGGCGGAGCGACCGTCAGTTTGTCGTAGGCTGGGCGGGGCTATCGGAAGAGGTAATGCAGCTTTCGCTGGTCCGGTGAACCGAACTTCAAACGTGGCCGCATGGTTTGAGGGGAAGGGCCCAGGACTATAGGGTATCACGCGGTGACAGGCGTTGATGCACCGGCAGGGATAACCTGCTTTTGCTGATGTGCTTGTCAGAGACGGAGGAACTGTCTGGGCAGGGAAACCTGACTGGATAAGCCACTGTCTTTCCGGGAAACCGGCTATCGTGCCTTATAGGCAAAAGAGGCGACGTTGTTCATCCCAAGAAAGCCCGGGCAAGGCGTGTAGCCAATGCCGAAGAAACATATCTAACAAGTAGCGCAGGTATTGCCTGCCGCCTTGCTCACCCCGATTAACTCGGGAACTCTTGCTTCACCACTGCATGGATTGCCATGTGGTGCTATTGGCATGTCTGCTTGCTTTTTGTTGATTAGATCGGGATACGAATGCGCACGCGCAGGCCGCCGAGAGGGGACTGGCGGAGGAAGATTTCACCGCCGTGGCTTCTGACGATATCCCGCGCAATAGCAAGACCCAGACCTGAGCCACCGCTATCCTGATTGCGGGCCGTATCCAGCCTATGGAACGGGCGGAAGACGTTCTCACGCTCTTCCCGCGGAATGCCAGGGCCATCATCATCGACCGTAATGATCAGCCAATCCGGGGTTCTGTTGCCTTTGATGCGCAGCGTCTTGCCGTATCGGGCGGCGTTGGAGATGACGTTCAGCAGACAACGTCGGAACGCACGGCCTTTGACGATGACGAGAGGATCGCCGTCGAAGGACGAGGATACATCCGCCCCAACAACTTCGGCCTCAACCTCCAGATCTTCCAGCATGAGCGAGATATCAACCGGGGCGGGGGGCTCATCGCCGTAACCCTTGGAGAAGGACAGATAGTCCTCCAACATCCGGTTCATCTCATCCACGTCTTTGCGCAGTGCATCAGCCTCAGGTGATTGAGGCAGCAGCGCAAGCTGTAAGCGGAAGCGGGTGAGAATGGTGCGCAGATCATGGCTAACACCAGCGAGCATGGTGGTGCGTTGGTCCACATGCCGCTCAATCCTGCGGCGCATATCAATGAACGCAAGTGCTGCACGGCGGACTTCCCGGGCCCCGTGAGGCCGGAAGTTGGAGACCTGCCGCCCCTTCCCAAATTCCTCTGCTGCATCGGCTAGTTGCTCGATGGGCCGGATCTGGTTCCGGAGGAACAGCACCGCAATGATGATCAGCACAAGGGACGTGGCCACCATCCACACGATGAAGATGTGCGAGTTGGAAGCATAGGTCTGACTGCGCCGTGCAATGATGCGAAGGGTTTTGTCTTCCAGCTGAATGCGGATCTCAACAAAGCGTGCCGCCCCAACAGTATCGATCCAGAATGGCTTGCCGATACGCGCTGCGATTTCGCGGGTCATGTATCGATCAACAAGATCAAAGAGAGGCTTTGGTTTTGGTGCTGGAAGCGGCTCTTTGGGGAGCACAGAGACTGACAGGCCCAGAGCTCCGGCACTGATCCGTTTGAGCGTCGCATAGTTATCGTCATGAGCATATGTTTCAGCCATGTCGACGACGGCGGCGATTTCTCTGACAACAGCTTCAGAGAGGCGCCGGGTCACGAGGTCGTAGTGGCGCTCCATGAAAACGAAAGCGAGGACTGATTGCAGGATGAGGAAAGGGATGACGATGATCAGAAGGGCGCGGACATACAGGCCTTTAGGAAGGCGGTAGTGCAGCCAGCTTGTCACCGCGAAGTAGGGCGTTAAAAGCGTTCTGACCCATTGCGGGAGTTTGAACCGGTCTGATAAGCCCATAGTCCTCTCACTGTTTGCATGTCTGCTGGCTGTTACTATGACAGCTAGTTGGTAATAAGCCGATAACCTATCCCACGCACAGTTTGCAGGTACAAGGGATTGCCGGGATCTTCCTCAATCTTTCTTCTCAAGCGGTTTACCTGAACATCGATTGTGCGCTCACCGAGAGAAGCATCTGCACCCACCAGATCAGTTCGTGCTACAGTTTGTCCTGGCTTTTCTGCAAAGGTGTTGAGGATCTGTTTCTCACGGTCAGTCAGGCGGACGTGTTCATCATTACGTTTCAGTTCACCGCGCTCGGCATTGTACTGGAATGGACCGAAAGACAGGACTTCCAGCTTCATCTTTGGTTTTGGGCCTCCCCGACGGAGGATGGCGGAAATTCTTAGGAGGAGTTCGCGTGGCTCGAAGGGTTTGGAAACGTAATCATCGACGCCAGCTTCCAGACCCTCAATACGGTCTTCGATTTCGGAGCGGGCAGTGAGCATGAGGATTGGGACAGCTTTGGAGCGGCGCAGGTCTTTGGCGAGCTCAATACCGCTTTCGCCCGGCATCATGACGTCGAGAATGAGGAGGTCGAACTCCAGACCGGATAACCTGCGGCGTGCTTCTTCTGCATCTTTGGCGACGGTGACGCGGAAGCCGTTTTCCCCGAGGAACCTGTTGAGGAGGTCACGGATACGACTGTCGTCATCAATCAGGAGTATGTGAGGTGCATCATCTTCCAGAAGAGCAGAGCGGGCCACGGTAATTCCTCAATCTGTTTGTTTGCCAATGAGACGGGCAACTTCGCTGCGATCGTTCTCATCGATCATAAGATATAAAAACTGGCGGACAATCTCATCACTGCCGTCGGGCATCAGGGAGATCGCCTTATTAATACGCTGCGACTGAAGTTTGGACAGCTGGGCACAAAATTCCGTACCCTTTTCAGTGGTATAAAGCAGGCGCTGGCGGCGGTCCAACGCTCCGGGTTCCTGACAAATGAAGTCTTCATCCACCAACTGTTTCAAAACGCGTCCCAGACTTTGCTTTGTAATCTTCAAAATATCGAGCAAGTCGGAGACTCTGATTCCCGGGTTTCTGTGCACAAAATGGAGAACACGGTGATGGGCACGGCCAAAACCCAGTTCATCAAGAAGCACATCCGGATCACCCGTAAAGTCGCGATAAGCGAAGAAAAACAGTTCAATAAGGTCAAACCGTGGTGAATCGCTGTCTTTTTTGTTCATTTCTTGTCCCGGATAACTGCCTATTTTTTAATCTCATAAAAAATACGTCAGCTATGTTGACTTATTTCAGAATGATAGTTACAAGTTACTCATCGCTGAAGAAAGGAAAGAACTCAACTGCGCTGTGTGCGCAATAGTTGAAAAATTAATTTCTTCATCGGTTTCACATCGTGGGTAGATATTGAACATCTGCAGTTGTAATGCGGCTGGTCGCTATACCTATCCTTTAAGAACTCATTGATTTAGCTAGAACACACCTTGACTGGCAAGGCCTTGCTTTGCCTGCACCGTGAATTGTTCGCCATATGGAGAAGAGAAATGGCGGGTATACCCTTTGATCAGCTGGAAGGCTCAATCTGGTTGGATGGAAAAATCATTCCTTGGTCAGAGGCCCAAGTGCACGTGCTCACGCACGGCTTGCACTACGGAAGCAGTGTGTTCGAAGGTCAGCGTGCGTATGGCGGCGAGATCTTCAAGCTGGAAGAGCACACCAAACGTCTGCATGCATCTGCTGAAGTTCTGGGTTTCACCATTCCGTGGACTGAAGAGCAAATCAACGATGCCTGTAAGCAGATGCTGGTTGAAAACAACCTGACCGACGCCTATCTGCGCCCCGTTGCATGGCGTGGTAGCGAGATGATGGGTATTTCAGCGCAGGCAAACACTATCCATCTGGCGATTGCTGCCTGGGAATGGCCAAGTTATTTCTCTCCTGAAGAGCGCCTGAAAGGTATCCGTCTTGACATGGCGGAGTATCGTCGCCCTGATCCTAAGACCGCGCCGTTCAAGTCCAAAGCTGCTGGTCTTTACATGATCTGCACTATTTCCAAGCATGCCGCTGAAGCAAAGGGTTACTCCGATGCTCTGATGCTGGACTGGCAGGGCCGTGTTGCTGAAGCGACTGGTGCAAACGTCTTCTTCATTAAAGACGGTGCGATCCATACGCCAATCGCGGATTGCTTCCTAGATGGCATCACACGCCGTACAGTGATTGATCTGGCGCGTGCCCGCGGTATCGAAGTGATCGAGCGCCGTATTATGCCTGAGGAAATGG
Organism: Pseudovibrio sp. FO-BEG1; assembly: GCF_000236645.1. Taxonomy (NCBI): domain Bacteria; kingdom Pseudomonadati; phylum Pseudomonadota; class Alphaproteobacteria; order Hyphomicrobiales; family Stappiaceae; genus Pseudovibrio; species Pseudovibrio sp. FO-BEG1. The sequence goes on along the minus strand of NC_016642.1, from coordinate 4,780,228 downwards.
AAGGCTTTGAACAGTGCTTCCTGACTGGTTCCGCTGCTGAAGTTACACCGGTTTCCGAGATCGGCCCTTACAGCTTCGTTCCGGGTGATATCACCAAGTTGATGATCGAGGATTACATGGCTGCCGTTCAGCCAGCTAAAGAAGAGCTGCTTGTCGCAAGCTAAGCTCTGAAGCTCAGAAATTTTAAAGCCCGCGGCTCGGTTGGAGCGGCGGGCTTTTTCGTTTTACTTGGTTGCGAACTGAGGTTGCTCGTGTTGCGGTTTGAAGAGTTTTCCGCTCTCGGTAATCAGAACGCAGATCAGTCCAAGGATTGAGAAGAGGGCCACGCCATAGACGAGTGGTAGCTCAGTCCCATCGTAGAGCTTGCCAATGCCTGCGCCGAGCAATGCGCCGATCAGGGTGGTGATGAAGCCGATCATGGCAGAGCCAGCGCCTGCAACGCGTCCCAATGGTTCCATGGCCATGGTGTTGAAGTTCGGGCCAATGAAGCCGAAGAAGAACATAGCCAGCGACTGAATGGCGATGAACGACACGATGGTCAGCGTACCGCTGTAAGCAATTGCTGCGGTCAACAGAGAGGTAGCTGTAAAGCCCAGCAGAGCCATGTGAGACATTTTTCTCAGGCCATACTTCTCCACCATCTGAGAGTTGAGATAGGAGGAGAGGGCCATAGCGATGGAGATCGCAGCGAAGACAATCGGGAACAAATCGGCGAGAGCGAAGCGTTCCATAAACACTTGTTGTGCTGAGTTGATGAACGCAAACAGGCAGGCAAAGACGAAGGTCATCGCCATCATGTAGCCAACGGTAACTCGAGTGGTTAGGGCCAGACGATAAGCGCTCAGGATCGACCGGGCTTCCAGCGGACGTTGATTTACAGGATCAAGGCTCTCTGGCAGGCGCATAAGGCACCACACCAGAAGGAGGACACCGAACATGGTCAGAGCTGCAAACACCCCCTGCCATGGTGCAAACCACAGAACGACCTGACCCAGGAATGGGGCTATGACAGGTGCAATCTGGAAAGCGACCATGACGAGGGACATCACCTTGCCCATCTGACGGCCACTGTACCAGTCTCTGATCATGGAGATAGAGGCAACCCTTGGGGCTGCCGCGCCAACGCCCTGCAGCGCACGGGCGGCGAGCATGTGCTCGTAGCTCATGGCAAACGTCGAGTACACTCCGCCTATGATGTAAAGGCTAAGGCCGATCAAAAGCGTGGTTCTTCGACCAATCGTATCCGAGAGCGGACCGAAAAAGAGGGAAGCACAAGCAAGACCAATCATGTAGGCCGTGATCACCAGCTGGCGATCATTGTCAGCGACAGACAATGCTTCGCTCATGGCTGGGAGAGCCGGAAGCATCATAGACGTCGCAACCGCGTTCAGCGCCATAAGCGCTGCAACAAGGCTGACAATTTCCCATAAGGAAAGCCCAGGATGAGGTACTCGCTCATGCTGCAGATCAGAAACTGCAGACATCAGAGACCTGTTTGTTGGGTGCAAAAAGGTAAGAGGCCGCGATTGCGACCTAATAAACTTAAATTAGCTTCTATTTGAACTGGCAAACATGGCTATGTCAAGGCAAGTGCCAGTCCATTGTTGCGTGATGCATGTTTATGAGATGCTGAAGTTATTTGGCTTTTTCTTCATTCCAGCGTGCTGCATCTGCATCATCTGCCGCTTTAGCTTCAACCCAGGTGCCTTCAGAAGCATCTTTAAGATGTTCCTTCTTCCAGAAAGGTGCCTGCGTTTTCAGGAAGTCCATCAGAAAGTCGGCGGCTTCAAATGCTGCACGACGGTGTGGGCTGGTTGCAATGACCAACACGATGTTCTCACCTGGTGGGATTTTGCCAAAACGGTGAATGATGGTGAGGCCGGTGATTGGCCAGCGATCCACGGCTTGCTGTGCAAACTTGGAGATCTGAGCCTCAGCCATCCCCGGGTAGTGCTCTAGCTCAAGGGCTTCGAGTGTGCCGCCTTCATCACGGCAAAGGCCTGTAAATGTGACGATTGCGCCAACATCCTTGCGGCCTTTAGTGAGGATTTCGGTCTCTGCCAGAACATCGAAATCCGCAGCCTGAACGCGGACTGTATACTCTGTGGTGCTGTTTGCCATGGTATTCGCAGACTTTCGGAATTGCTGGAAGAAGGAAAAGTGATCCTCAACCGCCTGTCATTGGCGGGAAGAATGCGACTTCTTCTGTTCCAGTCAGAACGTGGTCTTCCTCTACGTGTTCCTGGTCAACGGCAATACGAATGGTTTCTGGCTGCTCAAACGCGAAGGCATAGCCTTCATCGCGAGCTGCAAGCCAACTCATCAAATCACCAGTCGTTTTGACGTTTTCCGGAAGCTCAATGGTTTCCTCGGAGGTTCCAGTACGTTCACGCAGCCAAGCGAAATAACGAATTTTCATGAGATTGAGCCCCGGTCTTATATGGCTTCCTTAGAGCGGAAGCCTCGTCTTTTACAGGAATTAGTCTTCAATCAGATGGCCAATTCCAGCGCGGAAGTAGTCATAGCCCGTATATAGGGTCAAAATCGCTGCGACCCAAAGTAGCACGATGCCGGTTGAAGTGGTGTACGGGAAGATGACGTCCCCTGCCTGGCCTGCCAACAGAAAGCCAAGTGCAATAAGCTGGACTGTGGTTTTCCATTTAGCCAGTTTGGTCACGGGCACTGAAACACGAAGCTCAGCAAGGAACTCACGCAAGCCGGAAACAAGGATTTCTCGGCAGAGAATAATGATTGCTGCAAAGATGGACCAGTTTCCGATTGTCTGATCCCACGCCAACATAAGGAGGCAAACTGAAACAAGAAGCTTGTCAGCAATCGGGTCGAGCATACGGCCAAGGGCGGACTGTTGCTGCCAAATTCTGGCGAGATAACCGTCAAAGAAATCTGTGATGGCAGCTACGAAGAAGATACCTAATGCAATCCAACGTGCAGTGTGGGTCGGGAAATAGAAACACACAGCCAGAGCTGGCACAGCAGCAATGCGGCCGTAAGTAAGAATATTTGGAAGCGAAAATATAAGCTTACGGGACATATGGACCTTCAAGTTTACGCGGCTAACAAGCGCTCATACTCAGGGTGTGCACATCCAAGCGGGTCCTGTCAATTGTGGCCCGCGTATTTGTGCAGGACTTTGGGGGAGTATGTGGGATTATGTAAACATCCCGTCACCCATTTCCTTAATGATCTGCTTTGCCTTGCGCGAAGAGAACTCTTTTGCTTCATCTTCAGATGCATGTGTGTCTGCGCGGATGAAGACATGTTCTTTGGTCTCTTCACCAAACTGCTTGGTGATGCGGCCTGCGGTTTGCCACTGGCCACCACGGCGGGATGGCTCAGAATAGATCAGATAACCCTCGAACTCTTCTGCCTTTGCAGCTGGAGCTGAGTTTTCGTCTTTGTTGCCGCCAAACAGACGTGAGAAAAAGCCCATGGTAGTTCTCCCAGACTAAACGTGGTTTCAGTGGTCTACAGGTTCGCACAGGATGTCTGCGAGCGCATCCTTGTTTTCAGTTGGCTCGCCAAGTTTGCGCATGGACCAATGTTTTCTGCAGAGCGAGATGTAGGATTCCTCACCGCCGATGACAACCTGGTCGCCTTCTTCAACAATGTTGCCGCTCTCATCCATACGCGCCACCATGGTTGCTTTAGAGCCGCACCAGCATATGGTTCTGACTTCGCGAAGGATGTCTGCGATTGCAAGAAGCGCGGCACTGCCTGGGAACATCTTGCCCTGGAAATCGGTTCTAAGGCCATATGCCATCACAGGAATGCGGAGGTGATCAGCAACACGGGCGAGCTGCCAGACCTGCTCTTCCGTCAGGAACTGCGCTTCGTCGATAAAGACGGCGTTGATTTGCTGCTCTTTGAGCTGCTCTTCGATGCAGGCGAACAGATCGAGTTCGGTGTCGTAGATCAGAGCGTCTGATTTGAGGCCAATACGCGACGAGATTTCTCCGACCTTGGTGCGGTTGTCGAGTGCTGCTGTGAACAGCAGGCTGCGCATGCCACGTTCCTGATAGTTGTAGGAGGCCTGCAGCAGCAGAGTGGACTTACCAGCATTCATTGCGGAGAAATTGAAATATAGTTTTGCCATTGGCCCTTCGCGGCGCAGAGCGCCTCATCGCGTTCAATCTGATTAGGTCTTCATACATGGATTCGCGAGTGAGGCCAGAACCATGGGAGGTTACTCACAAGGTTCAGTGGCAAACTTTCAGCGGGAGGCGTATCCAGCTACCAAACTAGGTAATTCTCTCATGCAGGCGATGGAATGATCTGGCAGGACAGGGGAGCTGTTGTCGTGATGAAGAGGATTAAACCAGACGGATGTGGCGCCGATATTGTTTGCACCTGCGATGTCGTGTTCCAGTGAATCTCCGACATGAATGAGTTTGTCCGGGCTCATCCCGGCCATTGAGAGCATGGCATCGAAGAGGCGAGGGTCTGGTTTTCTGTAGGGGTATTCTTCTGCCATCACCACGAAGTCGAAGAGGTGGGAGATCCCTGCACTTTTTGGACAGGAGTTGCCGTTGGTGATTAGCGCTGTTTTGTAGTTTCGCTTTAGTGTCGCGAGTGTTTCTTTGACATGGGGATAGAAGTAGGGATCACCAAATCGGACTCTTTTGAAGATCTCCAATGCCTGCTCGGATAATTCCTTAGCATTGCTCAGTGGATTAAGGGCTTGTTCAAATGAGGCTCTTCGTATTTCTAACAATCGGATATTGTTGGGATCTGCGTCTTCCGCGAGCGACTGCCGTATCCTTTTAAGTCGCCTGGGTGTGATGGGTTTCTCTGAGTAGTGACTGAGAAAACTTGCAGTAGTGATCAGGGCTTCATCGAGAATGCGTTGAAAGTCAAAGAGGGTTTGGTCTGCGTCGAACGATATGAGCAATTCTCGTGGCATTCCAAGTTTCCCTCCGGATTAGTTCCTAGAAAGTTATTATAGCCTTACTTTAAGGTAATATGTGAAGTGTTGCGAAGATTGGAAAATGGTCTGAGCCGACGTCTTCGCCAATCATAAGGTCTTTGATGATTATTTTTTCAGAAGAGGTGATGTGATCGACTTTAGACCCCAACACCTTTCCAAGGAATGGATTGATAAAATATCGCGTGGTCTGCGGAACGAAGCTTGTGAATGTTGTTTTCAGCTTCAGGTCAGCAAGCAACTTCTGGAAGGTATCTGACCAGACCGGAGTGTTCCAGTCCCCTAAAACCATAATGGGTGTATCTGTCCGATGTTCCTGAATGTGCTTGGACACATAATCCACATAGGTCGTGCGTCCATTTAGTCTACGTTTGCTGCGCGGGCTCGCTGGGTGGATTGCGTAAAGCTGAATTTTTCGGCCATTAACATTGACATCTGCGCTCAAGAATTCACGGGGAATATAACCGTTGAACCCCAGCCCCGGTACAAGGTTGCGCTTTGAGTTCTCTAATGGGAACTTACTGAAGACTGTGAGATCGGTGTCTTTCTTTTCAGGGGGAAGGATAGCGTACTGATAGTTTTCTCTCAGGAATGCTTGGAGGCGCGGGGTTGCGCTCGCGGTTTCCTGAAACACGATCAGGTCGGGTTGGCGTTTTTCGATGAGTTCCTGCAGAGCTTCTTTTCCGAACTGCATATGCAGGAGGTTAAGGCTCATGACGTTGAAGCTCTTACTGTCCGGATGGTTTTCCAGAATAGCGGTGGGCTGTCTGACAAGGCGAATGCTGGTGACCATCCAGAAACTGGAGATGATCAAGCCAAGAAGGCACAGCAGATGAAGCCAATGCAGTCTTCTGGCCATCACTAGCCAGATCAGGAGACCGATAAAACCTGCAGCGATAAGTTGCGGGATGAAGAAAGCAGCTGCTTCGCTGAGAAGGTTGCCCGGTGCAACCAGAGAGAACAGAAGCAGGAAGGTGACAGCAAGCGTTCCGGCACGGACCAGATGAAGCAGTATTGGGGTATTTGGCTTCTTCTTTAAAAATACCCTGTCTGACCGCACTGACTTCACCTTTGGCTGTTAAATTTTATCGAGAATAGCGCAGAGTGGTTTTCTATTTGTAAAAACAATGCGTTATCCCGTGATTATTCGTGAAAGTGATTGTAAATCAGCTTGGCTATGCTTTCGGAGATACCAGAGACAGCTCTCAGATCGTCGATGCCTGCCTTTGAGACGGCTTTTGCCGTACCGAAATGACGGAGCAAAACGCGCTTTCTTGCCGGGCCGATGCCAGCGATTTCATCCAGTGGGTTGGCAACAATAGTTTTTTTGCGACGGGCTCTGTGAGAGCCGATGGCAAAGCGGTGGGCTTCATCTCGCATACGTTGGACGAAATACAGAACCGGGTCACGCTCTGGCAGCATGAAACTTTGCTCTCCAGTTACGAAGAACTTTTCGCGGCCTGCGTCGCGGTCCGGGCCTTTTGCGATGCCAACGAGTGGAATGTCGGTGATGCCCATTTCTTCCAGTGTTTCACGCACAGCGCTCAGCTGTCCTTTACCACCATCGATCAGAACCAGATCTGGCCATGCAGGGATGTCGGCGTTTGAAGGCGCGATGTCCTGCTCATCACTTTTGGTTTCCTGGCTCGCTTTGGATTGTGACTTGAAGCGAGCAGCCTGTTCGTAACCTTCCGGGTTTTCTTTCTGGAGGCGTGCAAAGCGGCGGGAGAGGACTTCTCGCATCATGCCGTAGTCATCGCCGGGGATCAGGTCTTCCGACTTGATGTTGAATTTTCTGTACTGGCCCTTTGCAAAGCCATCAGAACCAGCAACGATCATTCCACCAACCGCGTTGGTTCCCGAAATGTGAGAGTTATCGAAGACGTCGATGCGGCGCGGGGTACGGTCCAGTCCAAAGGCTTCTGCAACGCCTTTCAGGAGTTTCAACTGGCTTGAGGTTTCGGCAAGTCTCCGGCCTAGTGCGCCTTTGGCATTGGTGAGCGCATGTTCCACCAGCTCGCGTTTTTCTCCGCGTTTTGGTGTTGCGACTTCAACCTTGCGGTTTGCGCGGGCTGTCAGGGCTTCTGCCAGCAGATCTTGTTCTTCGAGGTCATGAGAAAGCAAGACCATACGCGGTGGTGGTTTGTCCTCGTAGAACTGGGAGAGGAAGCTCTCCAGAATTTCAGAGGGTTCGTAGCTTTTATCCGCCTTTGGGAAGTAAGCGCGGTTGCCCCAGTTCTGTCCTGTACGGAAGAAGAAGACCTGAACGCATGTCTGGCCACCCTCCTGATAGGTGGCGAAGACGTCAGCTTCTTCGATGCCTTGCGGGTTAATCCCCTGATGGCTCTGAACGTGAGAGAGCGCTGCAATACGGTCGCGATAGACTGCAGCTTGTTCAAAGTCGAGGTTCTCGGAGGCCTTTTCCATGGCCTGAGCGAGTTCCTGCTTGATGAGCTGGCTTTTCCCGGAGAGGAAGGACTTTGCTTCAGCCACAAGGCCTTTGTAGTCTTCTATCGAGATCTCGCCGGTGCATGGCGCTGCACAGCGTTTGATTTGATAGAGCAGGCAAGGGCGTGAGCGGTTGGAGTAGTAGCTGTCAGAGCAGTTGCGGATCAGGAACGCCTTCTGCATGGCGTTGATGGTGTCGTTTACTGCGCCTGCAGAGGCAAATGGGCCGAAGTAGTCACCCTTCCTAATGCGTGCGCCGCGATGTTTGATCAGGGCAGGTGCCTCATGATCAGCGCTGATCAGGATGTACGGGAAAGATTTGTCGTCCCGCAGAAGCACGTTGAAGCGAGGCCGTAACCGCTTGATCAAGTTTGCTTCCAGCAGCAGGGCTTCAGGCTCTGTGCGGGTTTCTACAAACTCCATGGCAGCAGTCGCCATGATCATCCGCATGATGCGGTTGGATTGTCCTTGCAGCCGCGTATAGCTGGTCACACGCTTTTTGAGTGAGCGGGCCTTACCGACGTAGAGGACTTCGCCGTCCTCATCAAACATACGGTAGACGCCAGGACCAAGTGGCAGGCGTTTGACGAAATCAGCGATGACTTCAACGCCTTTTACGCCCGGCTTGCGCGGGGAGGCATTGCTTTCGAACTGGATTTCCGGAGTGCTCTCAGGCACATCGACATTGTCTTCTGCTTGGGCAGGCATGTCAGATGTGTCTTTGGCCATGGTCCGTTCGCTCTCGGTATGTTCAGAAGTAAAATATGGAAACGCACCTTATCCGATTCAACGGCAGGTGCGTTCTCTCAAAAGCGCTTTAGTTGTGTCTCTTAGATGAAATCCAGAGCAAATACGCCGTAGATGTAAGCGACGTAAGCAACACTTAGGAATATGCCCCATGCTTTGCCAAGGCACAGGCGCTTGGCTGCGAAGATGTAGAGCAGCACGGCACAGGCCAACATGACCCAGATATCATAGACGAGGATCTGTTCCGGGATCGGGATCGGGATAACGGTGACCGTGATCCCCATGATAGCGAGCAGGTTGAAAACGTTGGAGCCGATGACGTTGCCAAGTGCGACTGCGGAGTGCTGACGAATCGCTGCCATCACGGTCGTAGCGAGTTCTGGTAGGGAAGTACCGAGAGCAACGACTGTCAGGCCGATCACGGCATCAGAAACACCCCAGGAAGAAGCAACGTCGGTTGCGCCTGAGATGGTCAGCTGCGCGCCGAGTGGCAGGCCGATGAGGCCGAGGATCAGAAAGAGAGCTGCAATGCCTTTGTTTTCCGGTACGGAATCGACGTCGAGATCGTCTTCTTCATCATCGTCGGAGTCTGTCGTGCAGCAGGAGCCGTTTTCCTTCTTGTGCTTCTTCGTTGCGCGAACGGAATCGCCAAGGAAAATCGCGAGCAAGATGAGAAGGCCGATGCCTGCGTAGTGGGTGAGGGTGCCCATAAAGCAGAGTGCGGCAAAGATTACAGAGACCACCAGCATGAACAGGGCATTTCTCTGAGCGCCATTTTCATCGCATGGTGTTGTTGCGATGAGGGCTGGAACGCCGAGCACGAGCAGAACGTTGGCGATGTTGGAACCAACCACGTTGCCGATTGCAACGCCGCTAACGCCATCGAAAGCAGCCTTCAGAGAGATGAAGAGTTCTGGTGCAGAGGTACCAAAGGCGACGATGGTCAAGCCAATGATGAGTGTTGGAATTCCCAATGCCTGAGCAATTGACACAGCGCCGCGTACAAGCAGGTCACCGGCAAAGATCAAGAGTGCGAGACCTCCGAGGAGGGCAGCATATGAGAAAAGCATAGGCTGAAATTCCAATTATATATGGTTTTTTGTTTACACCGAAGGGGGCAGACAAGAGTCTGACCGGGTATATAGACAGGTTTGCGGCGTTCTTGAAGTGTCTCAGATCACTTTTGATACCTGATCTCTGCAAAAATTTCAGTCGGCAGAAATGATCACAGCTTGTGTATAGTAAAAAGGCCACTCAAATAGTATATATTACCTAGCGTAAACAATAGGTTGTCAAAGTCGCCATATTCTTTCTGTAGTTTGCCTTGAATTAACCAGAATTCGCGTCAGATCCAGCCACAAAGTCAAATCATACCTTTCTCCATCCTGGGGCGGTCTCATTTGATCGCCTTCCCCCAGCGGATGTGCTTCATGCGCTCCGCCTATATTTGTTGGAGAATGATACATGCTGCGTATTGCGTCTTGTACCGCTATTGCTTTCGGTCTGATGGCCGGCACTTCCCTTGCTGCTGACCTCCCTCAGCCAGTGCAGCCAAGTCAGCCAGAAATTTCTTATGAAACACCAGCGACCTTTTCTGCGTATGACTGGTCCGGCGCTTACATTGGTGCCAACGCTGGCTGGGGTTTCCTCAGCGCTGATGGCAAAAGCGGTGCATCCGGTGCTCTGGATGACGACCAGAATGGTGTAACTGCAGGCGTTCACGCTGGTTACAACTTCATGGTTGCTCCTAGCGTTGTGCTGGGTGGTGAAGCTGACATTCAGTACAATGACCTTGAAGAGAAAAGCGCTGGCGTAGAGCTGCAGTCTGACTGGAATGCGACTGTTCGTGCTCGTGCTGGTTACGCTCTCGACCGTACCCTCGTATACGGTACAGGTGGTGCTGCATTCAAAGACCTGACTGCAAAATCTTCTGCAGGCAAGGATGAGAAAACTGCGATTGGTTACGTTGTAGGTGCTGGTGTTGAACACGCAGTAACCGACACTCTGACTGCTCGCCTCGAATACCTCTACCAGGATTTCGGCGACCAGAAGTTTGACTTCGGTGGCACTACTGAGAAAACCAAGATCGATGAAAATCTGGTACGCGCAGGCGTATCCATGAAGTTCTAATTGAACGGATTTTCTGCATTAAAGGCGCATGCTTCTGGCATGCGCCTTTTTTGTTTTAGCTTCTTTCGAGCATCTCTGGTGCCAGTGTTTCATTGTAGGCAGGCACCTGCTCCACAAAGGCGTCATGCCAACGTACGAGCTCCGGATTTTCTCGGCGCCAGTCGCCGTTGGCCCGTAAGTCCAGATAACCCAATGAACATGCCAGAGCGATTTGAGCGCAGTCCGGGATGCCATTGGTTTGTGCGGGTGTTGGAAGCGGTTGGTCGTTGAACGCTTTGAGTGTGCGGTTGACCTTGCCTTGTTGGCGCTCGATCCAGATTGTGTTCCAGTGTTCTTCCGGATGATTTCTGGTTTCGATCTGCGCCTGAATGGCTGCATCTGTGATGCCATCTGCCATTGCCTGCTTTGTTAGCGCTGAGATGCGTGCTTCACCTGTTGGGATGATCTTGCCGCCACCTGCGAGCATGTCGAGCAGCTCCAGTGCAACGCGGCTGTCGTAAACGATCTCGCTGTTTTCCAGCAGGAGTGTTGGGACTTTTGCAAGCGGGTTCTGCTCGTACAAGGATCCTTCAGAGGCTCGGGTGTCTGCCCAGTCGATTTTGACCTGATCTTCAAGACCAAGAACAGCCGCAGCGATGCGTGCCTTCCTCCCATATGGAGAGGTTGGTGATGTGCGAAGGATGATCATTGCAGCACTTATGCTCCTGGCTCAGGCTTGGTTTTGTCGTAGGCTGGAACACTGGATGCGAAGTCATCAAGCCATGCGACGAGCTTTGGATAGGACTTGCGCCATTCACCTGCAAAGCGCAGATCAAGATATCCGAGCGCGCAAGCCAGAGCGATCTGTGCAGCATCTGGTGAGTTGTGCTGAACTTGCGGGAGTGGAGTGTTTTCAAAGGCAGTAAGCGCGCGATCTACTTTGGCCTGCTGGTAGTCTACCCAGTCCTGATGCTTCTTCTCTTCAGGGCGCATACGGCCTTCATAGACGATCTGGATTGCTGCATCACAGATGCCATCCGCGAGTGCTTGCTTGGTCAGAATGTCGAAGCGTTCAGCACCGGCAGGGATCAGCTTTTCACCGCCTGCCATATAGTCCAGATATTCGGTGATCACGCGGCTATCATAGAGCACATTGCCGTCTTCTAGAATGAGACACGGGATCTTGCCGAGTGGGTTTTGCTGGCGCAGCGTATCGTTTGGGTCCAGTGTCTTAGCGACTTCCACGTTCACTTTATCTGCGAAGCCTAACACATACAGCGCGAGCTTGATTTTGCGACCAAACGGAGAAGCGCTGGAGGAACGAAGAGTTTGCATGGCAGCCACCTGTAAAACACTAAATCATGTTGTTACGCGCATCCTTGTCCGAAAACCGTAATTACTTTTCGGGGAGACGCTCTAGGAGAATTGAGTGGTCTGCACGATATCCGTGTTTCTTCCAATAATGCAAGTGACTTCACTGCTAAAGTGCCCGTGCCTCTCGTGGACTTGCAAGTTCTTCTGCAAAGCGCTCAACGGCTTGCCAATCCGTGAACTCGATGGAGAGAGATGGGTCTGTTGGACCATTGGTCATCTTCATGATGAGTTGGATCATTAGGCGATCCCACGGTTTGTAATCAGGGTAGTTGAGCGCACCTGCAAAGACAGCAGTCTGTTTTGGCTGGAACTTTGATTTTTCGAGGAATTTCCTGAGATATGCGTTGGTTTCTGGTGTGCTCTTTTCGGCTTTTCGAGCTGTCAGGTTGACTGAGAAAAAGGCTGTATGAGCTGCATTCAGTTCGCTTAGGTTTTGCTGCACGAACTGGCGTACTGGCTTGAGATGAAAGCCGTAGCGGATGGGCGCACCGATCAGAATGCTGGCATCGTGCAGATCAGAGGGGAGTGGCTCCATCCCCGTTACAAGGGGGAGGAAGACAACCTTTTCTCCTTTGAGTTCAAGAATCTCTGAGATCTTGCCAATTATTTTTCTGGTTTGGCCATCATGGCTTGCGTAGGCGAGATAGTGTTTCATCAACTGCATACCCGTAGGACTGAGCTGGATGGATTATAGATCTCCAGCTTTCTTCGTCCTACGAGGCATGATGTAGCAAGGCTGTTAGCGCGGAATGATTTCCTGTTCTGGGCGAACGGTTCGGCATTCGCCGTCGTAGACTCGGAACTTGTCGAGGCCATCGATACACGCTTTGACCCCCCACGAAATGCCAAGGAAGCCATCGTATTGTACGAGTGCGTAATAAATTCGGTAGCGGGCATCGTCTGTCAGTGTGGCGATGCCATTGCAGTAACGTCGTCCAACGGGACTGGGTCTTCTGATTGTGAACTCGGACTCGCGAATGTCTTCAATCAGCTTGATCTGCAATCCACCATAGTAGCTGGGCACTGCACGGGCGATCTGGCGGGCAACAGCGCGTTGGGCTTTGCCGGAGTCGCAGGCCGGAAGGTAGTCGCCGGACCATCCGAAATAGACCTTCTCATCTGGATCGATGAAGTCTTCCTTGTCTATCTGAGGGATGTTGGAGTCATAGGTTCCCGGAGGGACAAGATCAGCGGCAAATGTCGTCCCAGTGGCAACACTCAATACAGTTGCAGTCAATAGTGTGAGGATTGATCTCGCGCGCATTAACACTCTCCACGGAAAGGCTGGCTGGTCTTGAACAGCAGAAGGCTGCCTGCAGGAAGCGTGAATGCACCAGCCTCTTTATAAGGCGCGACGAGATACAAAAAGCGCATGAGCTTTGATCCTGCGCTTTAAGCAATCAGTGATTTGCGGATTCTGGTCAATCAAAGGTTCTGAGGGGTTACTCAGCAATGACCTGCTTCACAGACCATTCTGCACCTTTGCCCTGAGAAAGAGTCTGACAGAGCCATGGCAGGGCTGTGTTCATGTCTCTTGTGAGTGTCCAGGGTGGATTGACGACCAGCATGCCACTGGACTTCATTGGCCTGTCATCGCTGATCTGGCCTGCGGAGAGTTCCAGTTTCACTGCGTTGCGGATGCCAGCTTCTTCAAGTGTTACAATGAGTTGGTTGACGATACGCTGGTTCTTGACCGGATACCAGATTGCGAATGTGCCGGTTTGCCAGCGCTTCCAGCCGCGGATGACGCCCTCAGCGAGACGCTTGAACTCGTCTTCTACTTCGAAAGCCGGATCGATCAGTACAAGACCGCGTCTTTCTTTTGGGGGGAGGAAGCTACCCAATGCCAGCCAGGCATCCAGTGCAATCACCTTGACCTTTTTGTCCCCGCCGTAATTGTTCTTCAGCTCTTCAAAATCTTCTGGATGAAGTTCTGTCAGTGTCAGGCGGTCCTGCTTTCTGGCGAGCATACAGGCAATTTCTGGGGAGCCCGGATAAAACTGCACGCCGCCACCGGGGTTGAGATTCTCAACGGTCTCCAGCCACGGTGTCAGAACTTCTTTCACCTGATCAGATGCGGCATCGATGTTCTCCAGCACTTTGCCGACGCCTTGCTGCCATTCACCGGTTTTCTGCGCTTTTTCCGAGGTCAGGTCATACAGGCCGATACCGGCATGCGTATCGAGCACCCGGTAGGCTCCATCTTTTTTCTGGAGGTACTTCAGGATGTTGGCAAGAACAACGTGTTTGAGGACATCGCCGATGTTGCCTGCATGATAAATGTGCCGGTAGTTCATAGTGGCGCCTGTTGGCCTTTGTTTCGCGCTGCCGGAGGGAATGTGTTGCCGTTGGACGCGCTTGTGACTGAGTTTGTTGTCGGCCTTATAGTCTGATGGCGGGGGAGGAGACAAGGCGCAAAGAGGCAGGTTGCGGACAAAACTAAAGGCAGCGAAATGCTGCCTTTAGAAAATCAACAGAGCTGTTTCAGGAGGGTTAGTCCTGACCCATGCTGTCAAAATCGTTATTCATCTCTGGCTGAGATTGAGAGTCTTCAGATGAAGCTGCAGGACCATCTTCCAGTCGTAGTTCAACTGCCTTTGGACCTTTGCCTCGGCGATCAGGTTCTGTCTCAAAGGAAATCCGCTGGCCGCTATCGAGCGTGGTCAGGCCGGAGCGTTCAACGGCTGAGATATGGACGAACACATCGTTTTCGCCTTCATCTGGAGTGATAAAGCCAAAGCCCTTATCCAGTTTGAAGAACTTAACGGTGCCTGACTGGCGTGGGCCACGTTCTACTGGAGGATAGCTGCGTCGACCGCCGCCACCACCGTTTGGACCATCACGGAAGCCACCGCCTCCGCCGCCGCCACGATTGCCATACCCGCCGCGGTCACCATCTCCGTGTCCGCTTGCACGATAACCATTATTCCGGTCTCCGCCGTACCCTCCCGAGTTGCGGTTCCCATAGGGGCCTCTGCGTTCATTTTCCATCATCGGAGGCGCGTAGGCATCGCGCTCGGTATCTCCTGGAAAATAAGCTGGTGCCCCAAACTCCGGGCCGAAATTCTGCGAATCCCCAAATTCGCGCTTGCCGCCTCGCTTGCTGCGTGGACGACGACCCGAATTCCCATTATGCATTACAATATCGCCTTTCCTGCGGATTTAAACCTGCCAGTATCCGCATGTACTCGCTTTCTCAAAGCCAAATGCCCGTCCGAAAACAAACAAATAATAAAATCAAATGTCCTAGTGGGGCTTTGGTTAAGAGCTCCTACCTGCCTTACACCGCAAATGCTCCCTAATTTGCTTGGCCGGGTAATAATATTGGCCAGATCAACATAGGCAGTCTTCACGAATGCGCGGCATATAATAGGGTTCAGTTTGGTAATAGGGCAAGCTTTTCCTAGGGAAGGTGGAGGTAAAACCCTATGAAATTGGGGGTGTGATCAGAAATTAGAGGATAAAACGGCATAGTTTACCTCTAAAAGACCGAATATTTTTGCGATGACAAATGAAATTTGCATGTTTGACTGTGATCACAATTATAAATGGTATTTATTTGGACTTGCTTTGGAGGTTGTATTTGAAAATCGTAATATTAGCTGAGTTCAAATGCAGCGGAGAGTAGCCCGCTAAATATGATTACTGTATGGTGCGTGGAATTCGGAATTTGGAGATTGAGCACTTATGAGTGATGCCAGCAATAAAGCAGATCTGTCAGGAATTCAGATTACTGTTGTCCCGGTCACTGCCTTCCAGCAGAACTGTAGCATCGTCTGGAACAAGAACACGCAAAAAGCGGTTGTTGTTGATCCGGGCGGGGATGTTGATCACATCCTTGCTGCGTTGAAAGAGCTTGGCGTTACTGTTGAACATATCCTCATCACTCACGGGCATATCGACCATATCGGCGGAGCTGCTGAGCTGGCGGAAACTTTGGGTGTGAAAGTGATTGGCCCGCATGAGGCTGACCGTCCGCTGATTGACCGCGTTGAAGATCAGGCAAAGCAGTTTGGTCTGGACGCGGTGCGTAAAGTTGAGCCGGATCAGTGGCTTGTGGAAGGTGATGTGGTGACTGCTGGTGGAGCGGAGTTTCAAGTTCTGCATTGCCCGGGCCATGCTCCGGGACACGTTGTCTTCTATAATACGGATCTGAAGTTGGCGATTTCCGGTGATGTTCTGTTTGCTGGTTCAATCGGGCGTACAGATCTGCCGGGCGGCGATCACGATACGCTGATTGCATCTATCAAAGAGAAGCTCTTGCCGCTGGGTGATGACATTACGTTCCTGCCGGGACACGGTCCAGCATCTTCGCTTGGTCATGAGCGACTGAACAATCCGTACCTGAAGTAAACATCAGATACTGTGGCGGAAAGGGGAGTTTCAGCTCCCCTTTTTTATTGCAGGATTGCTCTGAGTTCCTCAATACGTTCATTGATCAGCCAGCCGTAGTAGTTCTCGCGGGGCAGATGAGCTGGTCTGATACGGCGTTTGTTTCTGTAAGAAATCGCGCGTTCCCAAGGGTTTCCGAGATTATAGAGCGTTGAAGTGATCCCGGGGTTTTCGGAGATGTCGACGTTCGCGACCTGCTTGTAGGCGTTGATTGCATCTCTCAGGACTGCGGCGGTGTAGTGGATGGATTTGTTGGGATCCATCACTGTTTTATAAAGACCTGATGCATCTTTGGAACTGAGCCTCGGGAGGCCACTGATGCTGTTGACCATGTCGTTCATCTTCAAGGCCGTCAGTGGGGTTATCTGACCTAAGCCGAAGCTTTGACCGGCAAACATAGGGCGGAAGAAAGCGCGGTGGAATGGCTCTCTGGGATAGCGGATGCCGCCAACGCGTCTGCCCATGAACCTGGTGTTCCAGATGAGTTCATAGCATCTCCAGCGGCTGTTGCTGGTTTCTTCACGGCGACAGTTGTTAAACTGCGGGCGCTCTACAAAACTCCAGACTTTCTCGCCATCATATTGAAATGAAATGGGGATTCGAGCGTATTGCAGGGCTTTCATGTAATAGCCCTGTGCGCTGTCGAGGCTGTCGTAATTGTAGGTATGCTCGCCGACGATGGCACCGAGGATATGAACGGGATCAATATTATAGAGTGTGGCGACCTTTTTGATGTTCCGGATCAGGCGGTTTTCTCTTTTAAGCACAGTGAGAATACGCTGGAACTTCTTCTCGTAGGTTCGATTGAACGCTTTGGTGCGAGTTGCGGATGCAGTTGGGATTGTTGGCTGGATCTTCAACCGGTTGCCAGCAGGCACAATAAGCGGCACGTTGGCGTTTGCCGGGCTCAGCAACAGGTCAGTATTGGGTAAGGTCAGGCATAATGCTAAAAGAACAGCACTGGTTTTACGCGGTAACTTCATAGCAATCGAACTCTATACTATTCATTATTTTAGGTTCTGATTGCTTATGTGTAGAGTAATTGTCCTAAAATTTTATTCAGTTAATGTATTTGCTGCACTATTAAAAGTATATTGTTGATTATTGCATTTGTGGCCTTTCAAATGTTGTTTGAATTCATTGGCGACTGAGATTTTTACCTGAGTTACACCGCTTTTAATGAAGCCCAGTTCTGCAGCAGCTGCTTTGGAAAGGTCTATCAGGCGGTTTTGTGCATAAGGGCCACGATCATTGATGCGCACGGTCAGTGATTTGCCGTTGGTGAGGTTTGTGACTAGCACTCGGGTGCCCATTGGGAGGGTTAGGTGGGCTGCCGTGAGTTTGGATGGGTCCATCATTTCCCCGCTGGCCGTTTGAGAGGTGAGGGCATACCAGGATGCCTCACCGCATTGGGAGGAAGTTTTTATCTCAACCTGATGGGGGCGCAAAATGAAGGCAACAAACACGATCACGATGGCGGTGATGAGAAGGAGGAGGGCGTAGATGCGGCTGCCACGGTGGGCTAAGCCTTTATTGTTCCAGGACATTCCGAAGCCTATTGGCTATTTAGCTTCCCTATTTATATAGGGTTTCCCTTGTTTTAGGGACCGGAGAGATTTTCTGTGTTGGTGAGTTGGTTTATGTAGGTTGAAGATAATCATCGCGTTTGTAGTGGTGCGAGCCGCTTTCGCAGATCCTGAATAGGGGAATAACGTGCAGCAAAACCCATTGCCAAGCAGACTTATCCTCGCGGATGTCGCCCGCGGTCTCGCACTTCTGGCAATGGCGATTTACCATTTCTCCTGGGATCTCTCCTGGTTCAATGTTGTTGGCTGGGATGTCTCCGGTGCGCCGGGTTGGCGCCTGTTCGCCCAGTTGATTGCCGGTAGTTTCCTGTTCCTTGTTGGTTTCAGTCTTGTGTTGGCGCATAGAAATGGCATCCGATGGGAGAGTTTCTGGCGGCGGGAGATCAAGGTTGCTGTTGCTGCGCTGGCGGTTTCTGTCGCAACCTACTTTATCTTTCAAGATCAATGGGTTCGCTTTGGTATTTTGCATGCCATTGTGGTTTCCAGCTTGCTTGCTCTGCCGTTTTTGCGGGTTCACTCCATAATTGCGTTGCTATGTGGGGCAGGGGTGATTTTGCTCTACCACTGGCTGGGGGATTACGTGCTGCCTTATCACCAGTTTTTCTGGCTGGGGCTCAACTCATTACCCGAAGTTTCCGTTGATTATGTACCGCTTATTCCCTGGTTTGGCCCTGTGCTGTTGGGCGTGGGCTGTGGGGATATCTTTGCCCGCTACAACCTTTTGCGGTTTTTGCGCGGTTCTGCGTCGCCAAGCGTTATTTCGCGTTGCTTTGCATGGTTTGGGCGCCATTCACTCGCGACCTACCTTCTTCATCAACCGATCCTGTTTGGTGTCGTTTGGGTTGGGGTGAATGCCGGTCTGTTCGGTGATGTACAGGTGCAAAGCTTTCAGCAGTCATGTACCGCGGTCTGTAGTCAGACAGTAGATTCACAGCAATGTGCGCGAGCTTGTGAGTGTACATCAGCTGAGCTGATGGAGCGTGGTGTTTGGGAAGATCTGCTGGTCAGGCCGAATGATCCTGATGTGCGTGAGATTGCGCAGCAGGTGTTTCAGGTGTGCTTGCGACCGTAAAGCTGCCGGGGATTGCGCAGGGAAAATTACGTTACTTTGGTGTTTTTCTCGTTGAGTGGCTCTATGGCTACCTTCAGTTTTCAGGGATGCGCTGAAAGCTAAGATATTCCCTCTGGTGCCAGAGTTTATCCTCCTTCCTCAAAAAAGATATGCCCGCGCAATGTGTGATGGGGCTAGCCGTGAATCAGTTGGACCTTGAGTTTCAGCATATTTGTGGTGTTAAGCCTCAAATATGCTGCTGCGTCGTTATTGCATTGAAAAAATATGTTTTTTTGCCCGCTGAAATCTAAGGGGTTTGGCATCGCAGGCTGACCCGCAGCGTTGTGACACATTTTCCGATATTACCCAAACGTAAGCTGTAGAATTGAATGAGTTTTTCCATTCAGGCTTGAGTTTTTATTTTGATGCACAAGTCATATTTTGCCCATTTGTGCGGCTCACATAAAGTTAGATTCAGAAGAAAAATACTCAAAACTATATATGGATGGTATTGACCACGATAAATGTGCGGATAATATATCACTCGGTAAATATACGCAGTTATTATGAAGTGATGTTGGGATTTTCGTGCTAGTGGGGGAAGTATAGTCGCAATCTATGCTCAAATAATGTTTTAAACATAGAACTACCTCTTTCGAGGTGGGCTCTTCTTTCACGACATATCTTCGCATCCCTTCAAACGTGGGTCCGGCCCTGGGGAATTGCCCGAGACCCATTAGCATTGGGGGAAGAGTATGCGGGTTTTAAAGAATGCAGGCCGCGGCCTCGCAGCAGGCTGCTTTGTGCTGGCCGGATCAGGCTCAGCTTTAGCAGGCGCGTGGGATACGATGGGAGTAGGATCCCTTGATCTGCTGTTTGCGCCTGAGAAGTTTGTTGTCGAAGGTGGTACGACTTATTTGGATCGCAATGTTGATTACAAGGTTACGAAAGGCACAACACAGGGGCGTCCTGGCACAGACGTTGATCTTCTTCCCAACACTGGCTCAAAGAAAGAGCGGGTGACGCCGAATATCTGGAATTATCAAATCGGTGTAAAGGCAACTTTATTGGGTAATGTTGATTGCCTAGGTCGAGCCTATAATCCTTTCCGAATTACTGAAGAGATGGACCCTTCTTGGGCTGGGCGATATGCGGGATACGAAACCAACGCAAATACTTTGGGACTAGATGCAACTTGCTCTTATAAATTTCAGATTGGTGAAGGGCAGTCAATTCGTGCAATTGCAGGTGTAAAAGCGCTGGATCTCACCTATCAATCCGATGGTATGCTCATTGGTGGAGCGTTGTTAACGAGTGTTGGAAGTGCCCCGGTGGTTATCGATCCAGCTGCTGACTATGTTTCTGGTGCAGAACTGAAATCAAAGGGTATGGCTTGGGGGTGGCGCGCAGGTGTCTCCTATGAGATTCCTGCTTATGCTTTGAGGGCAAGCCTCGTTTATGATTCCGCGATCTCAATGGATTTGGAAGGCGACTCATATGTGAAAAATGTGCCGCTTCTACCTGCTGTCGGTGGCGGGACGACGACAGTTGAGGGAGAGGCTTATTCTTCACTTAGGTTGCCGCAATCTGTCGAGTTAAACATCCAATCCGGAATAGCACCGGGATGGTTAGCCACGTTTGGGGTTAAGTGGATGGACTGGTCAGTTATTGATCGGCTTGTCGTGACCAATGCTGATGGAAACATGACAACTAACCGTGTGCTGAACTTTAAGGATGGCTGGACTGTTAAAGCTGGCATCGGTCACAAACTCAATGACAAACTGAGTTTAGGTAGTTCGGTTCAATGGGACAAAGGTGTTGGTGGTAGCTACTCTGATACCTACGCATTTGGTCTTGGTGGCTCTTATGCTCTGAATGACAAAGTTAAAGTCATTGTTGGTGGCGCGGTGATTTACAAGACGCCTGGCTCTGGTGATGCGAACAACCTAGCGTCTGGTGCTACCAATGAGTATGAGTATGATTCATCTTGGAACTATGCGCTCAACACAAAGTTGCGGATTGCTTTCTAAATGAACTGAGAAGCTGATTTGCGGAAGCCGGAGCTTAGTCTCCGGCTTTTTTGCTTTCAGTGCTGGACTGATTTTGATCTGTGTCACAGGGTGTGTGTGATTTGTGCAAGCTACACCCCGATTTGTGTTGTTTGTGCAACAGTTTTGTGGAGAAATGAGCATGTTGATTTGTTGGAAAAGCTAGCTCAAAACTCTTAAGTAATTTACGTATAGGTAAGTTTGACTATAGTCTAATGCATGGCGCCATCTGGTGATTAACTTCGTTACTCTGAAGTTAAGTAAATATATCATCATTATTTACCTTAGGTTATATTTAAGTCTTGGAATGCCTGCCTAAACGAAATGGCGTAGTATTTATACTATGGGAGGGGTGATTATTTCTCTCAATGCGTTATGCATGCAGTCAGAACTATATCAGTTTGCTCTGCAAATTGGTGGGATTGCACTGGCGCGAGACACGTAGAGACTCGTTAAGTGCGGATGGCCTGTGTGTCGCATTGGGGCGAAACGCGCCGCAATTTCCGTATCTTAAGCAAGTGCTCCCAACTGAATGAACCTGAAATCAGTGTTTTAAACACTGTATACGGGGAAACATAAGGGGGAGAGGGCATGCGTGTTCTCAAAACATTGGCTCAGACCACCGTTCTGGGCTGCGCGGTATCCATGATTCCTGCTGCTGCATTCGCTGGCGGCTGGTCCACTGAAGGTATCGCTGATTACGATCTTCTGTTTGCTGACGGTAAGTTCGTTTTTGAAACTCAGGCGACCTACGCTGACCGTAACGTTGACTTCAAGAACGCTAAGACCAATCAGACTGGTCAGTCAGAAGTCACAACAGATTCATCTGCTGATGATATTGCACCGAACATCGCAGTGTTTTCTGGTGCTGTAAAAGTAGAGTTGCTGGATAATCTGGACCTGTATGCACGTCTCAACCAGCCTTATCTGATCCGCGAGCAACCCGGCTTTGACTGGAACGGTCGTTATGCCATTGGCGAAACCAATGCAGATGCCTTGGGCTTCGATGCAATGCTGAGCTACAAACATGAGGTGAGTGAAGGTAACTTCGTACGTGTATTTGGCGGTCTTCGCTCTGTGACCGTAGACTATGAACAGTTGTCCAAGACCGATGGAAGCCGACTTAGTCTTGGTGATCTGGATACAGACATTAAAGTGGACTCAGAGCGGCAATATGGCTATCGCATCGGTGCTGCATTTGAGAAACCTGAAATAGCTTTGCGGGCAATGATTGCATACGAGTCTGCAATTGATCTGAAGCTTGACGGTGCTTTGAATATTCAGCATTTGGGAAGTTACGATTCGGTGGCTAAGGCAACTCTGCCTCAGTCTATTGAAGCCAAAATCCAAACTGGTATTGCTCCGAAATGGTTGGCTACTCTGGGTGTCAAGTGGACTGACTGGAGTGTCTTAAACGAACTTGCTGTTGATGTTGCTGCTCCGACACCTACGCCTGCCGCACCTCAATTGGCAGCGGTTCCAAGCCGTGTTGTTAGGGGACTCGGTTACTCTGATGGCTGGATTGTCGAAGCTGGTATTGGTCATCAGCTTACAGAAAAGTTGAGTGTTGGTAGTAGCGTGACATGGGATAAAGGCATTGGTGGGCCTTACTCCGATACCTACTCCCTCAGCCTTGGTGGTAGTTACGACCTGGCAGATAACGTCAAATTCACTCTTGGTGGTCGCGCGATTTACAAGACTTCTGGTGAAGGCGTTTATGAAATTGACAAGAGTGCAGCTCTTGGTGACTCCTCAGTTACAACCGACTACGAGTACGACTCCTCCTGGAACTTCGCTGTTTCTTCCAAGATCCGCGTCGCGTTCTAAGCTGTTGTATCTTTGAGAATTATGGGGCCGGGGATGGTGATCTCTGGCCCTTTTTTATTTGGGGGATGAGGCGATGAGGTGGCATTCGTATCGGTTGTTGTTGCTGAAGCGGATTTCGACTGAGGGGTGTTTGAACTTGTTGTTGATCCGGAAGATCACCGCTTGCGCGCCGAGGCTTGCCAGGTGTTTTGGCAGCTTGTTGCTGAAGAACTTGTAGTGGGCCTTGATGGGGTGCGGGGTCATTTTCACCACTTCGCCTGCCACGGCGATCTCGGCAAAGGCGTAGGTTGAGCTGGTGTCGATTTCATAGTCGACGAAGACAGCGGTTCCGCGAAACTCGTCATAGATGGACTGGCAATGGTCGGTCATGTTTGAGGAGGCCAGTCCGGTGCTGACGGCAGTGCCGAAGTGGGCGATGGGCAGCATGAGTTCTTCTGTGACCAGCCGGGCATTTGCATTGCCGGCTGATCCCAAAAGAACTGCAGAGCCAAAGCACACCATCACTGCGAATGTACGAAGCGATGCGTGTTGGCGGGCGGGTGTTGCGAGAGGCATTCGCCTTATTGTCTCAGCTTGAAGGCTTCGGTGCTGAGGAAGCACTTGTCGGTTGGCTGATCTCCGGCGGCAATGATGTGGACCACTTCGTCATCAAAGTCATCTTCCATTGTGAAGATCACGCGCAGGAAGCCTTTCTGCTTCAGGACATCCGGCATTTTGTCTGAGGTGAAAGAGTAGGTCTCCGGAATGCCGAGAGGGGTGAGCCTGACTTCGGTGTCTTCCACCAGCGCAACAGCGCGGTTTTGTGTTGGACTGATCTGGTATTCGACAAAGATTTCCTTGCCCATGCCCACTTCATACTTTTTCTCGCAGGCTTCTGTCACAGCTTGGTCGGATGAACCGTCTTCTTTTAAGCCGATGATGTAGTTGAGTGGGACGAGGACCTCACCGCTAACGTTTTTGGAAGGCGCTGCTTGGGTGGCGGACGCGAGGAGGAGGGCGGCTGAAAATGTGGTTATGGCACCAAGTCCGAAAGGTGTTTTTTTCATTCTTATTGTCCTGCTCGATGAGTGAGGGGGAGCGGTTGTGTTTGTCTGCGCGTGCCAGAACACGCTCTGGCTGTTGAGGCGCAGTCTGCGGCAACCTCAGGCACCACTCAATCCAATGCACTCAGTCTGGTTAAGAGAGAGCAACGGGTTCTTTCAAAACTGTCCTTACAAATTAAGAGGATGATTACGTGAGAGTGATGGAACGAAGGAAGAACATACTTTCTTTTCCAAATGACTCACGGCATAGTGTGCCCATGACTAAGCGCCCCACAAAAACTTCCAGTTCATCCTCACTCCCAGAAGCTGAAGGGTCTTCCTCCGGCTTTGGTGAGGCTCCGCAGCCAGCTCTTTCCGGCAGTCCGTTGTCCGGCTCTGTTTCTGACTGGGCTGATCAGCTTGCTGAAGAAGATCTTTCTGGTCTGAAGGCAAAGAAAGAAGCCGAGCAGCCTGCTGAAGAGAAGCCTGCACCGAAGAAGACGACAGCTAAGAAACCAGCGGCCAAGAAGCCTGCGTCGAAGGCAAAGAAAGCACCAGCGAAATCTGCGCGAGGCACGTCCATGGGTGCGACCAGTGATCCGCGCGAACGTGCCAAAGGTGGATTGAACCCAATTGCCGGATTGGATATCTCGCTGGAAGACGCTGAGAAGCTGCTTGATACGCACGTCAAGGAGACGAAGAAAAAGCGGAAGAAGGCGAAGGAAGAGGCGATCACCGGTGCGACTGCGACTGTTCAGGCGCTGGCACGGTTGATTGAGCAGGGGCGTTCTGATGAGACGGGGGAAGATGCGTGGGTGCCGCATCGACCTGAGCGTCCTCAGAAGTCTGAGGGCGGCGTTGCCTTTTCTCTGGAATCTGAGTTTGAGCCGAAAGGCGACCAGCCGAAAGCGATTGCGGATCTGAAAGCTGGTTTAGCGGATGGTGATAAAACACAGGTGCTGCTGGGTGTTACGGGGTCCGGTAAGACCTTCACCATGGCGCAACTGATTTCGCAGACCCAGCGCCCGGCGTTGATCCTTGCGCCGAATAAGACACTGGCCGCACAGCTTTATGGGGAGTTCAAGGCGTTCTTCCCGAACAATGCGGTTGAGTACTTCGTTTCCTACTATGACTACTATCAGCCGGAAGCCTATGTGGCGCGGACGGATACCTTCATTGAGAAGGAAAGCTCCATCAACGAACAGATTGACCGGATGCGCCACTCGGCGACCCGTGCTCTGCTGGAACGTGATGATGTTATCATCGTGGCGTCGGTCTCCTGTATCTACGGTATTGGGTCGGTAGAGACCTATACGGCGATGACCTTCAAGCTGGAGGTTGGCGAGAAGATTGAGCAACGGCAGTTGCTGGCGGATCTGGTGGCCTTGCACTACAAGCGAAATGATGCTGCTTTCCAGCGTGGAACGTTCCGTGTGCGGGGGGACACGATTGAAGTGTTCCCGGCGCACTATGAGGACCGGGCCTGGCGTATTTCCCTTTGGGGCGATGAGATTGAAAGCATCACCGAGTTTGATCCTCTGACCGGCAAGAAATCCGGTGAGCTTCAGCTGGTGAAGATCTACGCAAACTCGCACTACGTGACCCCGAAGCCGACACTTAATCAGGCGATCAAGTCCATCAAGAAAGAGCTGAAGGGTCGTCTTGATGAGCTCAATGATCATGGACGCCTGCTGGAGGCGCAGCGGTTGGACCAGCGCTGTACGTTTGATCTGGAGATGATGGAAGCGACCGGTGCCTGTGCAGGTATCGAGAACTACTCTCGCTATCTGACAGGTCGTGCACCGGGTGAGCCGCCGCCAACTCTGTTTGAATACCTGCCTGACAATGCGCTGGTGTTTATTGATGAGAGCCACGTGACCGTGCCGCAGATTGGCGCCATGTACCGAGGTGACTTCCGTCGTAAAGCGACGCTGGCGGAGTATGGGTTCCGTCTGCCGTCCTGCATGGACAACCGTCCGCTCCGGTTTGAAGAGTGGGATGCCATGCGTCCGCAGACGGTTGCTGTGTCTGCGACGCCGGGTGGCTGGGAGATGGATGAGAGCGGCGGTGTGTTTGCCGAGCAGGTTATCCGTCCGACCGGCCTGACTGATCCTGACATCGAGATCCGGCCAGCTAAGACGCAGGTGGATGATCTGCTGGGTGAAGTGCGTGAAAAGGCGGCAAATGGCTTCCGTACGCTGGTGACCACACTGACCAAGCGTATGGCGGAGGATCTGACCGAGTATCTGCACGAGAACGGTGTGCGTGTGCGTTACATGCACTCGGATATTGATACGCTGGAACGTATTGAGATCATTCGTGATCTTCGTCTCGGGGCGTTTGACGTGCTGATCGGGATTAACCTGTTGCGTGAGGGCCTCGATATTCCGGAATGTGCGCTGGTGGCTATTCTGGATGCGGATAAGGAAGGCTTCCTGCGTTCTGAGACTTCACTGGTGCAGACTATTGGTCGTGCGGCGCGTAACGTGGATGGCAAGGTGATCCTGTACGCAGACAACATGACCGGTTCCATGGAGCGTGCGATTGCGGAGACCAACCGTCGTCGCGCCAAGCAGGAAGCGTATAACGAAGAGCATGGCATTACGCCGGAAAGCGTGAAGCGCTCCATCGGCGATATTCTGGAAAGCGTTTACGAGCAGGATCACGTTTCGGTGGATGCTGGCTTTGCTGAGGAAGGGACCACCATTGGTCACAACCTCAAGGCCCACATTGAAGACCTTGAAAAGCAGATGCGTGAAGCTGCGGCTGATCTTGAGTTTGAGACAGCAGCGCGGCTGCGTGACGAAGTCAAACGTCTGCAGGAGACTGAACTTGCGGTGGCGGATGATCCGATGGCACGGCAGTCTTCCGTTGAGCAGCAGACTGGCGGTTTTGGTGGCAAGAAGAAGTATGGCGCTTCCGGCAACCTGCCTAAGGCAGAGGCAGATAAAGCTGATGCTGGCAGCAAGGTGCACAAACCGCGGTTGGGTGAGATGGGACCGGGAACGGATCTGCCGACACCAGCTGGCGCTACGGGTGAGAAGAAGAAACGCCGGACCACATCAGGCCGCAGCTCTGGTGGACGTCCAGGTACGCGGACGTATCGGAAGAAGAACTAAAGCAGCCCAACTGCTTTAGCTTGTTGCTGCGCATCTCTTTCTACGGATATGCGCAGCATTGACAGGCGTCACTGTTTGCACCACATGTGAGGCAAATGTTCTGTTTGCATATCCGTTAGCGCCACCGGGCACTTTTCGGCGATATCCTGAAACTGGTTAGGTCTATGATTAAGCACATTGTCTGGGACTGGAACGGTACCCTGCTGGATGATTTTGAGATCACAGCACAATATGGCATCGATACTTTTGCGAAAGCTGGTTTGACCGGCGTAACGTTCGATGATGTGCGCCAGCATCATACGCGTCCTTTTGCCGATTATCTCAAGGCTGTGATGGGGCGTGATGCAACAGACGTTGAGCTCTCTGAATTTTATAGCGGGTTTGGTGCAGTCTATGAGCCGGTGATGTACGATTTGCCTCTGGCTCCTGACGCGTTGCACGCGCTTGAAGCTATCAGCGGCGCAGGCAAGAGCCAGTCCATTCTCTCCATGGCACCACATGAGGAGCTGGTCTCTCTGGTTCGCCACAACGGCATCTACGAGCACTTCACCCGCGTTGATGGTGCACAGGATCTGAGCAAGCACTTCAAGATTGATGCCCTTCGCGCGCATATCGACAAGCTCGGCGTGGATCCTTCCAGCGTCTGTGTGATTGGCGACAGCATTGATGACTTCGATGCAGCCAAAGGCCTCGGCGCTTCCGCTGTTCTCGTCTCCACCGGCATGTACGCCCACAACCGCCTCATCGCCACCGGTGCCCCAGTGGCAACAAACCTGACAGGCGCTGTTGCCGAAGCGTTGAAGTAAAGGTTTCAGAGACCTTCGATCAACTCACGGCCTGCCGGAAATTGAAGGGACGATCCTTCAAAATCAGTTCCGACAGGCTCGGCTTTGCCACCCAGATGCTGGGCGAGGAATTGCTCGACGATCGCATAATACGCTCGGCGGTTGTGCATCTTCTGAATGCCGTGCCCTTCGTCCGGAAAAAGAGCGTACGTGACAGGGATATCCTGATCTTGCATCGCAGAAACGATTTGCTCTGACTCAGATGCCTTAACGCGAACGTCTTGACCGCCCTGAACGATGAGTAGTGGTTTCTCAATGCGACTGACGTGTGTCAGAGGAGAGCGCTCTTTCAGGAAGGCGCGACCTTCTTCAGTTGTGTAATCGCCAAGTCGGTTTTTGTAGACGGTCTTCCATGTTTTCCAGTAGTCGGGGATGGTGTTGAGGAAACTCATAAGATTGGATATACCGACCAAATCAACGGCGCAGGCAAACTTTTTGGGTGTTTGAGTAAGGCCAGTCAAAGCTGCAAAGCCACCATAGCTACCGCCCATGATGCAGATGCGGTTTGAATCGGCTATTCCTTTCTCAATTGCCCAATCGACTGCATCCAGCAAATCGGTTTGCATTTTGCCGCCCCATTCCTTGGTGGAGGCGTTTACAAACGTTTTTCCAAATCCGGTAGATCCTCTGAAATTGACAGAGAGTACCGCATAGCCTCGATTTGCCAGCCACTGATGGGTCGGGTCTAATCTCCAAATGTCTCTCATGTACGGGCCACCATGTACGAGCAGCACCATTGGGCAGGGTTTTTCTGCATTGACTGGTTGTGACAAATAACAGACTAGGTCCAGGTCATCTCTTGTCTTTATGACCACGGATGACATGTTTGCCAATGGTAAGTTGCTCAGCTTTGGCTGTGCCGAAAACAGAGGTATAGCCTCTCTGGTTGCTTTGTTGAAGTGGAAGTACTCAACTGGCTTATTGTCCTGCATATGAGCGAAAACGAGTTTCTGAGTGTCATTTGACATGCTGGTGATGTCGATATCGCCAGAAAACGTCTCCTCCAAATAAGAAAGAGTTTGTTCGAGGTCTGGATCTATAGGGAGCCAATCTGCACGGGCATAAGTGGCAGAAGCGGCAAGTGGGTGGTTTGTAAGGGGGTGGAGCAACAAGTTGCTGACATCTGCTTGCGGATGTTGTGCCAACAGAGTGGTGGTTCGTGTTTGCACATCTTCTGCCATAGCCACTGCTTTGTCTCGTCCGCGACTATCGATCCAGAACAAGGTTTGCCCGTCTTTGCTGAACTCAATCGGTCTGGTTGTCAGGCTGTCTTCGAAGGGGATGAGCGAATAGCGTTGCCATTCCTTGCCATCTGATCGATGAAGGTATTCTATCTCACCTTTCTCCGTGTAACGGCGAGCGAGGCGGACGTTGAAATCGCTGTCAGTGAAGAAGCCTGCAAACTGGTCATTCTTCTCAATAAGTTGACTGCTTCCAGTGATGAGAGAGACTCTGTAGAGGTCGAAGCGTTTTGTTGTCCGTTGATTGTGAGCGATCAGGACTTCATCAGTGTGTTTGGTTGGTGGTTCTTGAAGAAATGCTTTGACGCCAGTTTCCGGGCTCAAGGCCACCGGATCTGTGCCATCAACTGGGACACTTAGAATATGGAAGTTTTCATCTCCAACCTGATCTCGAGAAATCAGAATTCGGCTGCTGTCGGGTGACCAACGGAGTGTGAGACCGATATGGCGATCGCTAAAGGATGTGAGTGGTCGGGCTGACTTCGGATCTTCACTGCTCATAAGCCAAAGATTGAGAACGCCATTGATGGGTGCTTTAAAGGCGATCCACTGCCCACAAGGACTAATTCGGACTAAAAGTCGTTCGAAGGGATCGAAAAATGTTCGGCGGGGTATGAGGCAAACTTCTTCCATCAGTTCCATTGGACACAATCCTCTTTGAGATGTAGCGGCCTGCAGGCTCAGACGGATAGAAGAGCCCATCTTATGGGAAGTTGGTGATCTTCTTGCTGCTAATCAATCTCTACTTTTGCTGCTGAAAACCTACCAATTCCTGGTTGCTTAGATTCTTGAACGAGAGATCGGGCATTCAGAGACAACTCAAACCGTGCATTTTGAGATTTAGCTGCGTTAGATCAATGCAGTCTGTCCGTTCGGGATGCATTTTTGATAATAATTCCGAATTGCAGTTGGACGTGTCTCGATGAAAAGAATTCTCTCAACCTTGGCCCTGAGTGTGTTGATGGCGGGTGGTGCGCTTGCTGAGGAGGGTAAGACGTATTCCGTTAATCAGGTAACTGATGCCAGTGCGAATACGCCTTCTCATATGTTCCGGTTTGAGCCGGATCTGCTTGAAGTTCCGCTGGGCGCCACTGTTAAGTTTGATAATTTTGATGGCAACCACACTGTTATTTCGATCAAGAAGATGACACCGGAAGGTGGGCCGAAGTTCAAGTTCAGCAAGATGTCTCCTGACCGGAATGTGACCTTCGATACGCCGGGCATTTATGGCGTGACCTGCGGTATTCATGGTCGCTTTGGTATGGCGATGATTATCAAGGTGGGTGAAGACAATGCTGAGGATCTGAAGAGTGCGCGCACTGTGGTGCCGGGTGGCCGTATGGGCACCAAGATCTCTCAGATATTGGATCGGCTGGAAGACAAGTAAGTCCAGATGTAACAAAGGCAGCCGAAGGGCTGCCTTTTTTGATAGTGATGTCGGTTAAGCTATTCAGCCTGTGCCACACTGCGCCTGGATTTGATGTAGTGCGGTCCGACTTCCACCAGCAGGATGCCGCTGAATATCAGAGCGCAGCCGACCATACCGATTGGGGCGATGCGCTCTCCCAGAATGACAGCAGCTGCCAAAGCTGCGAACAGTGCTTCTGAAGAGAGCATGATTGCTGCGTCAGATGGTGTTGTCCATTGCTGGCCGAATGCCTGGAATGTGAAAGCAACGCCACCGGACAAAGCGCCTGCAAAGAAGATCTCAAACCATGCGTTCTGCAAGGACTGCAGGGAATAGCTCTCGAAGAAGAGTGAGAGGAACACGCAGATCACGCCGATGGACGCGAACTGGATGACGGCGATGGTGATCGGGCGGCCTGATGTGCTTGCGAGGCGTCCTACGAAGATCACCTGAAGCGCCCAGAAGACGGCACAGATCAGCATGAGCAGGTCGCCTGCATTTAGAGCTGTCAGACCTCCGCCGAGCAGGTAGATGCCGAGCAGGGTGAACAAGCTGGCTGGCCAGACGAGGAAGTGGGGACGTCCTTTAAAGAACAGCGTCACGAGGATTGGCGTCAACACAACATAAATGGCTGTCAGAAAACCGGCGTTGGTGACGCTGGTGATGACGATGCCGTATTGCTGCAGAACCGTGCCCAGAGTGAAGGCAACACAAATCGTCAAAAGTGCCGGCATATGTGCCTTGGTCAGCTTTTTGGTGTTGTGAATGCGGCGTTCTCGCAGAGCAAATGGCAGGATCACCAAGGTCGCGAGAAGGAAGCGCAGGCCAGTGAACTGCAATGGGCCAAGATTTTCCATTGCGGTTGACTGCGCGACAAAGGCCATACCCCAGATGAGGCCGGCCATAAGAAGAAGAATGTTTGCAGATGCCCTAGTCATGCCGCAGCTGTACTGCAAGCGAATAGGCGCCGCAAGCGGTCTGTCAACGCTTCCGTTGAAATTCTCTCAAGACGATTTTGAGCTTCTGATCACTGCCAGATACGTTGCGTTTGCTTACGCTCGTGCTGCGTGTGCTGGCGATTGTCTTTCAGGCATGGCTCTTTGTCATCCGGTTGAACTCAACCAAATGACAGATGCTTTAAAAGACGAAGAGGACCATAAACATGATGCCGACAAAGGCGGCAATGATGGTGGCCGCTACAGGCCATGGTGACTGGGCATGGTCGACGTGTTCTTTACGATGGTAGTCAACTGGCGAGGTTCTCATTGTGTCCCCCTGCGGCCCGGGTCAGTTGTGTTCCTGAGTAGGGGCCGATAGACGCGGATAACATCGAATACAGAAAGTATATATTACTGGAAATTGGTGTGTTCGAGATACCACAGGTTGAGCTTAAGCAGATCACTCAATTGCAAAACTGCTATGGCCCATATTTTCTCATAGATTTAGAGCTTCGAGACCAGCCTCAAGATAATCAGGCAAGAGTGGTAACCCAAGCAGGTAGGTTGAGACCGGAGAAGTGGATCGTTCACGTGCTTCGGCGAAGGCCAGATCGAGGTCTCCCTGATCATAATCTCCCCGTCCGATCCATGCGATTGCGACCAGCTCAGTTGCTTCATCGACGTTCAGATCGTCAATGATTTCTCTCAGCTCAGACTCTGAAAAGTCATCGTGCTCTTCTTCTGCAAGCCCGTCATGGTGGTGAACGTTTTCCAGTTTTTCCGTGTCAAAGGACAGATCGCCTTCGTGCCCGTCTTCGTAAGTGTCTGGCAGGCTTTCGGAAACAGCGCGCGCTTTTTGTACGATCATGCGAACAGTATCTGCAGATAGTGCTAGTTCTACGGCCATCTTGCGTCCCCGCTTATTGCTGTAGGAGAACGTTACTCCTGTTCGGAATTATTCTGCAAGTGGAACTTATGGAACACCTGCCTGCATTCCAATCGGGCTGAAGGGCAGTATGGCGCTGCCAGCTGTAATAGGTGATTTAAGCGGCGGAAAAGAAAAGGGATTTGGTTAAATGGCCGTTAGTGAACTGCTCAAACTTTTCGTATGTAGTTCTACTGAGCGGAATACTGGATATCGTTATGGTTAAAAAAAACAGTATATACCGCAACGGCAGGACTTGTTTGTGCGCTGCACCTGCGAGTAGCATTTGATTCAAGGGCGAAATTACAATCAAATCTCCCAGAAATTATAGGTGCTGGCGGACCTGAGTGCATGGTGCTGGCAGGGTTGTTTATTGCCCTGTCGGCACTGCCAAATTACCCCATTTCACTTTATAGGACAGGCTGCTATCAGCTCTTGAAGGCGTAGATCTTTGAGAGCACGAAATTGAATGTCATGGACACGAGCGTGGCGAGGATCACGGCCAGATAGGTGGAAAAGCCCTCGATCAGGGTGATGAGCGCGCCATAGGTGCTGTAGTTGATGACCGCACCCAGGCTGTTGACCAGAACGAATCTGAAGTACTCACCCAGCGGGCTGCCTTCTGAGCGGAAGGTGAAGACGCGATTCCAAAACCAGTTGTTGGTCATGGCAACCCAGATGGTTAGGATCCGCGCGATGAGGGGATCGAGGCCAACTACCTGCCAGAAGAAGGCGAGGGCGGCGAGGTCCACCACAAGACCGGAGCCTCCGACCATTCCAAAGCGAATGAACTGATTTTCTAGGAGTTTTCGCAGCAGGATGTTCACGGGAGTTGGGCTCTCTGTTCTGGTTTCACCAGCTAAATTTTTTGGTGTTGCAACGTATGGGCTGCTTATCGCTGTTCTGGCAGAAATACAAGAGACGCTGCGTCACAGAACCTGCGATTATATCTGGGGAGTAATATTTGAAAAAATCTGCAGTCTTTGGCGAAATTTGAGCCGAAAAACTAGCCTGTTTGCGCTTGCCAAGCCATGGTCTGCGCCTTAGGGTCTGCGCGCACTTATTTTGCGAAGAACGCACCCGCTTCTATTGGAGGGCATTATGGGCTTTATCGCTGACTCGCTGTCTCGTGTGAAACCATCTGCAACGATTGCAGTGACCACGAAGGCACGCGAACTGAAAGCCGCTGGCCGCGACGTTATCGGCCTTGGTGCTGGCGAGCCGGATTTTGACACGCCAGAAAACATTAAAGCTGCTGCGATTGCAGCCATTAATGGCGGCAAAACAAAATACACAGCGGTTGATGGCACTCCTGAGCTGAAACAGGCAATCAGCGCGAAGTTTCTGCGCGACAATGGCCTGAAGTATGAGCCAAACCAGATTACTGTCGGTACCGGTGGTAAGCAGGTGCTCTACAATGCGTTGATCGCAACCATCAATCCGGGCGATGAAGTTCTCATCCCAACTCCATACTGGGTGTCTTACCCGGATATGGTGCTGCTTGCTGGTGGTGAGCCAGTGGTTGTTGAAGCGGATCAGAAGACCTTCAAGATCACTCCGGAAGCTCTGGAAGCGGCGATCACGCCTAAGACCAAGTGGCTGATCTTCAACTCACCATCCAACCCGTCCGGTGCTGGCTATACTCGTGATGAGCTGAAAGCTCTGACCGACGTGCTGCTGAAGCATCCACATGTTTGGATCATGTCTGACGACATGTATGAGCATCTGGTCTATGACGACTTTGAGTTCACCACTCCTGCGCAGATCGAGCCTAAGCTTTATGAGCGCACTCTGACTGTGAATGGTGTTTCCAAAGCGTACTCCATGACCGGTTGGCGTATTGGGTATGCGGGTGGTCCTGTTGATCTGATCAAAGCAATGGCGAAGGTTCAGTCTCAGTCCACTTCGAACCCGTGCTCCATCTCTCAGGCAGCTGCGGTTGAAGCGCTGAATGGTACGCAGGACTTTATCCCGGTCAACAACAAGGTCTTCCAGGATCGTCGTGATCTGGTTGTGTCCATGCTGAACCAGGCGTCTGGCCTTGAGTGTCCGGTTCCAGAGGGGGCGTTCTACGTGTTCCCATCCTGTGCAGGCACCATCGGTAAGACAGCGCCATCCGGTAAGGTCCTTGAGACTGATCTGGACTTTGCAAGCGAGCTTCTGGAAACAGAGGGTGTTGCTGTTGTACCGGGTTCTGCGTTCGGTCTGGGTCCAAACTTCCGCGTTTCCTACGCGACTTCCACTGAAGCTCTGACCGAGGCATGCACTCGTATTCAGCGTTTCTGCGGAAACCTGAAGTAAGCGATTTTCTGAAGTGGATGTCTGGGAGATCTCAGGCATCCGGTTTCAAGCGACAGATACAAAAAAAGGCGCCGCATCACGCAGCGCCTTTTTTGTTTTAGGTGTTTCGCGAAACTGGAGGCTTAGTCCGGGAGGAGGGCGTCCAGAATGTAGCTGTTGTTGACGAATGTACCGCGGCTTTCTTCAACCAGTGTCTGTGCATCGGCGAAGGAGAAGCGAACACCTGCCATGATGGACGCGTTTTCGAGCTTCTCTGAGCGCAGGTCTGCGAACATTGTCATGCCATTGGCTGTTTCTGTGCCTGGCTTGAATTCCATACCCATCGCGTAGATATGGTTTTCGCGCAGGTAGCGGTAACCTGCATAGAAGCGGGCATTTTCGCTGGCATAGTAAGATGCGGTTGCACCACCCATGACAGAACCCATGTCGTCGATCATCTGCACACCGATGAGACCATCTACAGACAGATTTTCGAAGTGAACCTGTGCTTCTGCTCCAACGTAGCCGAGGGATCCGGAACCACCGTTGATCTGTGCTGCAGAGCCTACAAGACCGAAGTAGTTGTAGTCTTGCGTGCGGAAGCCCATGCGGCCAGTGCCGGCATAGAAGCCATAGTCTCTGGTTCCGCCTGCGGTCGCATCAAACTGGGATGCAAAGCCCGGGCCCTGCCCGAACGCAGCTGTTCCTGACAACAGGCCCAGCATCTTGCCTTCGAGAGCCCCGAAAGCAGTGGTGATGCGGGCATTGATGGGATTTGCCTGCGCGATCGCTGGAAGAGTTGCAATGGCTATTGCACCGGTTACGCCAAACAATAGTGTCTTAAAATTGGAGCGCATTGCTGATTCTCCGTACTCAATTTTCTGAGTGGAGCATTCCGTTTTTTATTTAAAACATTGTTCTAAAGTGTCCCATTATGGGGCAAATCGTTAGGCTTAATATCTATGGTTAATAATCGGTTTACGGCTCACTGAAATCTGTTTGTGATATATGATTTATCGATTTTTCTGAGCTAAGCCGTTCTGTATGCGTGACTTTTCGTAGGCGGGGGCAAATCCTTTAAGGAAAACTTAGGGTTAACTGGCGTGGAAGAGGGGCAGGTGAGAAGGGGCTGTCCAGAGTTTATGGTGAAAATCCTAATCACGAATTCTAACGCTAATCACTAGGTAAAAATAACAGCTGAACTAAGCGGAGTGTTCACTCTGATCGTAGCAAGGCTTTGACAGGCCATACTGTTTGGTCTCCCATTGTGCAAAGGTCGTAGTGCCTGAGCATTGGAGAACAATAATGAGAAAATGCCTTGCTTTAGCTGCTGTCGCCGCTCTTGGTTTCAGCACTTCCGCCTATTCTGCTGACACTCCTACAACTCCCCCTGAAGAACCAAAGAAAGATCGTCCCGGTGTGGAAGTCGGGTCTTTGACCTGTGATCTGGTTGCTGGCACCAACTTCATTGTTGGCTCCTCCCATGAGCTGTCCTGTGTGTTCAAGTCACCCAGCGGCAAACGCATTGAGGGCTATACCGGCACCATCAACAGTTATGGTCTGGATATCGGTCCTGTGACCTCTGGTACGTTGGTTTGGGGTGTTGTGGCACCTAAGGCTAATTTGAAGCCAGGTTCTCTTGCCGGGAACTATGGCGGTGTTTCAGCTGGTGTGACGCTGGGTGCTGGTGTGCAAGCCAACGTTCTGCTGGGCGGCCTGAACCGTTCCATCGCACTGCAGCCTTTGAGCTTGCAGGGGCAGACCGGCGCGAACATTACAGCTGGTGTAACAGGGTTGCGGCTGACCAAGCAGTGATCCTTTAAATCTTAGGGGGATGGTGAAACCTAACCCTTTGATCCTTATAAATTGCACCGGTTCATATTGTGCGGCGGACTGTCACGTTTCAGTCCGTCGTTGTTTTGGCGCTTGCATATCACAGTGTTTCCGAGTGACGATACTTATCCAGAGTCTTATAATTCTCTGGAAGGCGCGTGTGATTTTGCGCCGCCATGGCGCAGACGCCCGTGCCTGCTTCCCAAACCCAAACAGGGAGTATGGATCATGGGAGAAAAGCATGTCGGAGTTGCCGGAGGCAGGGTTAGCAGCCCTCGTTCGGTTGCCATTATTGGACCTTTCGCAAGTGGCAAGACCACACTGCTGGAAGCTCTTCTAGCGCGAACGGGGGCTATTGGGCGACAGGGAAGTGTTGACGCGAAAAGCTCACTGGGTGACAGCAGTGACGAAGCGCGCGACCACGCAATGAGCGTTGAGGCGAACATTGCCACCTGCACCTACAAGGGCGATCACTTCACATTTATCGACTGCCCTGGATCCGTAGAATTTCTTCATGAAGGCAACAGTGTGTTAAACGGTGTTGATATTGCCGTTGTTGTTGCTGAGCCAGATGAAAAGAAGACAGCAGCTCTTCAGCTCATTCTGAAATCACTTGAACAGCGGAATATCCCGCATGTTCTCTTCCTTAACAAAATTGACAAGGCAACCGGCAGTGTGCGGGCGATGCTGCAGGCATTGCAGCCAGCTTCCAGTTTGCCGATGGTTCTGCGCCAGATCCCGATTTGGGAGAACGGCGTGGCGACAGGCTTTATTGACCTGGCGCTGGAACGAGCCTTTGTTTACCAGGATGGCAAGCCAAGCAAGACCATTGAAATTCCTGATGATGAGCGCGGTCGTGAGGTGGAAGCGCGCTATGCCATGATGGAAA
Source organism: Pseudovibrio sp. FO-BEG1 (assembly GCF_000236645.1). NCBI lineage: Bacteria > Pseudomonadati > Pseudomonadota > Alphaproteobacteria > Hyphomicrobiales > Stappiaceae > Pseudovibrio > Pseudovibrio sp. FO-BEG1. The sequence continues at coordinate 4,743,204 of NC_016642.1, read as the reverse complement.
TGCTGGCTGACCACGATGATGTTCTGATGGAGCAGCTCCTTGAGGATGAGTCTCCTGAGAATGAAATCATTTTCGACGACCTTGTGCAGGAAATGCAGCGCGGTGAGATCTGCCCTGTGTTCATTGGCAGCGCGATCAAAGGCAATGGCATTCGTCGTTTGCTGAAGGCTCTGCGCCATGATGCACCGGATGTGGTTGATACCCGCAAGCGCCTTGGCCTTGCTGAGGATGAGGCGGTTCTTCAGGTGCTGAAGACCTATCACACTTCTCATGGCGGCAAGCTCTCTGTTGCCCGTCTGTTTGGTGGTTCGCTGAAAGAAGGCGCGCTTCTCTATGATAGCCATGGTGAAGAGTATCGTCCTTCTGGTCTCTTCCAGATGTTTGGTTTGCAGCCGAAGAAGATTACGGAGGCTGCGGCTGGTGATCTGGTGGCACTTGGCAAGTTGGATGACATTGAGACAGGCATGACCCTTGCTGTGGGTGCCCAGCCTAAGGAAACTCTCTTTGTTCCGGGCAGCCCTGATCCCGTACTGTCTAAAGGCATCAAGGCTACTGAGCGCAAGGACGAGGTTCGCCTCTCTACTGCTCTTTCCAAGCTGGTGGATGAAGATCCATCCCTGAGCGTGACACAGGTGCAGAGCACTGGTGAGACCGTTCTGGAAGGGCAGGGCGAAATGCACCTGCGTGTGGCTCTTGAGAAACTGACTGGCCGTTATGGTTTGTCCGTGAAGAGCTTTGAGCCTCGCATTCCTTATAAGGAAACCATTCGCGGTAAAACTGAGCTGCGTGGACGCCATAAGAAACAGAGTGGCGGTCATGGTCAGTTTGGTGATGTGGTGCTGGCCATTCAGCCAATGCCTCGCGGTGAAGGCCACAGCTTCAATGACACGATTACCGGTGGTGTGGTGCCGAAGCAGTATATTCCATCTGTGGGTGAAGGCGTGAAAGAAGCGCTTGAGAAAGGGCCTTTGGGCTTCCCGGTCGTGGATGTGGCTGTGACGCTGAAGGATGGTTCTTACCATTCCGTGGACAGCTCTGATCAGGCGTTCCGAATGGCCGGTATTCTCGCCATGAGAGATGGCCTGAAGGAATGTAAGCCTGTGCTGCTTGAGCCAATCGACAAGGTGGTTGTGGCTTGTCCGTCAGAGACGACGGCACGCATCAATGCGATTGTCTCTGGTCGTCGTGGTCAGATCCTCGGGTTTGATGCTCGTGATGACTGGGATGGCTGGGATGAAGTGGAAGCTATGATCCCAGAGAGTGAGCTCAGCGATCTTATTGTGGAGCTTCGCTCTGCAACAGCCGGTGTGGCCACATTCTCCCGCAACTTTGACCATCTGGCCGAGCTTTCCGGCAAGGCCGCGGACAAAGTCATCGAGAGTGCAACAGCACCTGCCTAACACTCCAGAGCTTGTGCGCGTATTCTTATCCGAAAACCGGAACCACTTTTCAGGAATACGTTCCAACGTGAGACAGAAAAAGAACCCGGGGCCGAGCTCCGGGTTTTTCTTTTGGGGATCAGGCGCTCTCGGTCATCAGCTCTTTAAGCTCGGAGATGAACTGTGCCATCTCAGAATGCCCACCTTTCGGTGCTTCCGGCCATTCGGTTACCTTTGTCCCCCAGTACTCTCTGGGCGTGCCTTTGTAGCGTGGCATGAGCCAGACATGAAGATGAGCAACTGCATCCCCAAACACCCACGTGTAGACATGCTCGATCTCCTCATGCGCATAGAGGAGGCCAGTGATCTGCCCAATCAGAGAACCAAGCTTGCCAGCTTGCTCAGGAGGGAGCTCTGACCAGTTCTGAACGTGCGTTCGCGGTTCAATGATCAAAGCTCCAATAAGATTGGAACCGTCCTCAGTCCGATCCGGAGCATGCGCAACAATGAAGTCGTCATACCCATCGATATCGATCGTCAGGTCGGATGTGAGGGTCTTGTGTTTTGTACAGACAAAGCAATCGGTCATGGTGCAGGTATTCTCGAATAATAATTTTGGGCGGTGGTGCTCAAACCGTCACCTCCGCTAATATGAGTCAGAATAAGGTATTTTGTGTCGCTTTTGGTTTAAATTCCAGATTTGAGTATGCCATGCTTGTTGCCCAAATTTCAGATATTCACGCTAATCCTAACAATAACAACCTCCAACGATTAAATGCTGTTATTGCATGGTTGGAAGTAGTTCAGCCGGACGTATTGATTGTATCGGGTGACCTAGTAGATGATCGATGGGCTGATGGTTACGGCCTGATATTGGATGCGTTGGCTCCCCTATCCGGGCGGCGCTTTGTTTTACCGGGAAATGCAGATGATCGCCATTTGATGCGGGAGTGTCTTCCTAAGGAAGACTATTGGCATCATCCTTATGAAATGCACTTTGCTGAGAGCGTTGGCGGCGTAACTTTTGTAGGTGTCGATACCTGTCTCGATGGGGAAACAGAAGGATCAGTTCCGGAGCATTTGAGTTGGCTGGAGCAAACGCTTGACCGATGTGAGACAGGAACTGCCTTTCTATTTACGCATCAGCATTTGTTCCCGAGTGGTATTGAGCCAGCAGATAAGTTTATCTGTCAGGGAACAGATCAGTTAGAGAGCATGTTAAAATCGTGCTCTAATCCGCCAGTTGCTATGAGTAGCGGGCATGTACATCGTAGCATGTCCAGTATGATCGCAGGTGTTCCAGCTTACATATGTGGCTCTGTTTGCCTTGCTAACCCCTTGCTTCTGGATGTGTCTTGGCAGCTACCGTCTGAGCAGCTTCCAGCACTTATGCTACATGACTTCAGGAGCGGCAGGTTGGTTAGCAGTCATGTCAGTGTTGACGGCTTAAACGCGCTTTCCTCTCAATCTAGGCATCTTGTCTCGGCATAATTTTATTTCGTTATCGGTGGCAGGGAAGCTGTGCGGGCTTTTAGGCGGGCTAGGGAGGACCAGTCTTCGTCGGCGTATCCGGCTTTGATGGCGGAGCGGAGTTGGTCTGTGATGATGTCTGCCATGGGGAGATCTATCCCGAGGGCCTGGGCTTCCTGCTGGGCCAGGCTGACGTCTTTCAGACCCAGAGTGGTTTTGAAGCCGGGTTTGGGGCTTTGCTCGCGGGCGATCAGGGGAGCATAAGCCTTAAAGGCGGGGGCGCTGAAGAGAGTTTCGGTTACCAGCGTGAGGAAGACTTCCGGATCAATACCTGCCTTTCGTGTGAAGGTGAAGCTCTCAGCGAGTACTTCCACGACTGTGGCCAGCATGAAGTTCATTCCGAGTTTGGTGATTGCGGCTTGACGCGGTGTTGGGCCCATCCAGAACTGACGCGCAGATATGGCCTCCAGAACAGAGCGGACTTCCTCTACAGCGTCCTGCGGGCCCGCAGTGACAGCGACGAGTTCTCCTGCTGTGGCTTTGTCTGGTCGCCCCAAAACGGGGACGCATAGAAATCTGATGCCGGCTTGTTCATGGGCATTTGTGAGCTTGTCGACCATGGGTGGACTGATGGTGCTATGGGAGATGGAGATGCTGTTCTTTTTGAGAGGGAGGGCGAGTGTTTCGCCTGAGAGATAGACGGCTTCCACCGCCGCATCGTCAGACAGCATGGTGCAGACGATATCGCAGTCCGTGAAGTCTTGCAGGGATTGGGCCTGTGTTGCTCCATTTGCGATAAGGGCTGCAGCCTTTTCCGGAGAGCGATTGTAGACCTTAAGCTCGTGTTCCTTGTTGATGCGCTGGGCCATGCCCAGACCCATTGCGCCGAGGCCGATAAATCCGATGGTCATTGTCTCACTCCTGACTGGCTCTGCTGGCAGCAGATTAAGCCGGCGGAGTGTTGCAAGGCGTTTCGTGGACTTGCTGAATTTGAAGAAATGTATCTTGAAGCGCGTTTGGGAGGGGAGGATGCAGGTGCTTCTTGTCTTCGATCACGCGCGGTATCACGGGGGCTTTACTTGAAGTTTAGGGAGTTTCGCAGCTAAGTCATAGGCAATATTGGTAGAGATTACTGTAACCCTTACCTGCTGGGAGATGGCAGCATGAACATTATTCATAGGCCTGAATGGATTATTCCGGAAAGAGAAGCGACACCTGAGGATGTGTTCTTCAACCGGCGCAGGTTTATGAAAGGCTTGGGTGCCGTGGGCCTTGGTCTGGCAGCTGGCGGTGGTGGCCTTGTGAGCAGTGTGTTTGCTCAAGAGGGCAAAGATCCGACGCTCGACCTTTACCCAGCCAAGCAGAACCCTGACTTTACGCTTAAACGCGCGATTACGCCTGAAAGCGTAACTTCGGTTTACAACAACTTCTATGAGTTTGGATCTCACAAGCGCATTTCTGGTGCTGCGCAGGCGCTGAAGATCCGTCCTTGGGCGATCACCATTGATGGTCTGGTCGATAACCCGCAGACCATCGACTTTGATGATCTGGTGCGCAAGATGCCATTGCAGGAGCGTCTGTACCGTCACCGCTGCGTGGAAGCGTGGGCGATGGCTGTGCCGTGGACTGGTTTCCCGCTGGCGGAGCTGGTGAAGTACGCTGGGCCTCAGAACGGTGCCAAATACATTCGCTTTGAGACCTTTGAAGATTCCGACGTGGCCAGTGGTCAGCGTCAGTTTTGGTATCCATGGCCTTACGTTGAAGGTGTGACCATGGATGAAGCGATGAACGACCTGGCGTTTGTTGCGACTGGTATCTATGGCAAGCCGCTGCTGAAGCAGTATGGCGCGCCGATCCGTCTGGTGATGCCGTGGAAGTATGGCTTCAAATCCATCAAGTCCATCGTGAAGATCACCTTCACTGATGAGCGTCCAGTCAGCTTCTGGGAAAAGATTGGCCCAAGCGAGTATGGCTTCTGGGCGAATGTGAACCCTGAAGTGCCGCATGCGCGCTGGTCTCAGGCAACTGAGCGTTTGTTGGGAACGGATGAACGTGTGCCGACACAGCTGTTCAACGGCTACGCAGAGCAGGTGGCGCACCTTTACAAAGATCTGCAAGGGCAAGACCTCTACAAGTAAGAGGCACTCCCACGAGCTTTAGAAGAGGCCTGAGCGAACTCCGCTTAGGCCTTTTTTGTTGGTGCATTCCGGCGCGCAGTTGTGGCTGCGTTTGGTGAAATCGCCCGGATACTCAATGGGTTTTGATGGCTGCAGCTTTGGGCAGGACTGAACTGGAAGGATAAACTGCCTGATGCTGTGGATAATTGAAAAGCGGCGTGTCCTCGTCAAAAGAGGAATCAGTTCAGGCCGCTTTTATTCTGCCGGAATGTGCAAAGTGATTTGGGTGCTCATACGCTCTGCCTTGTCGGCTTCGCTGATGGCGTGGGAGATTTCGCCATAGATTGCGAAAAGTGCGCAGGCAACCAGAGTATAAAAAGCTTTTCTCAGGTCATTCACATCCACTACCTCGGATATTTGCCAATAGGTATGATTCGATAAGTAAAGGATGCAAGGTGATTTGTAATTTCGCTGATTAGGGGTGGTGAAATTTCACTGTTTGAAGATTTACCTAGGAAATTTATAGTTAATTCAAGTGTATTTTGCAGAAATTACTAGTTTTGATGGTTTGGGAATACCTCGAATCTAACGGGTTTTCCCTTGGTCTGGCTGCGCAATAGCCTGTTGAATCCGCATGTCTCTGCGTGCATCTGAGATAGTTGATTTTTTAGTTTGCTCAAAAAGTAAGCGGGCCTGGTTTGTTGTTGAGTAGTGTGATCTCGGTGCTGGTGGAGCGGTACTTTTCGAGTCTCCATGTTTCTCAAAAATCGCATAGAGAACAGCTGATTAGGCCTGGAGGTGGCTTTGAGTGCCTTGAGGCATGATGGGCTTTTGAAGATTTCGCTGGCTTAAAACCTAAGGAAACCCCTCGGTCACTTTGGCGATTTGGCAAAAAAAAACCGGACCATGCGGTCCGGTTTAGAAGTGATGAATGATAAAGCACCTAATGGGTGCAATCACCTTCCAGAGGGGAACAGTTGATCGAATGTTGGAGCCACTGGGAGGAGAGGTGTGGCAGCAACTGATCAACAGCAGGTGTATATATGCAGTGCAGCGCCGAAACAGCAATCCTTAATTTTTGCATTGCAGCTATGCATTTTGTGAAGGGCTTGAGGCGCTCGGAACTTCCTTGCAGGATCTGACAACTATCATAAAGCTAACTCTGCGTAAGATATTGTCATTTCGGGATGTGCAGGCCTCAAAAAAGCCTCTCATGTTGCTTGAGAGGCTTCAAAAGAGATCCGAAATATTTTTTATTTTGCGGTGCAAAACTTCTGGTTGATTCCACTGAGGAGGCTAATCAAGCCAAATCAGTTCTGTTGCGGAGCCTGAACTGCGTTTTGAACTAGTGAGTCCAGCGTTCTGCATAGGAGACGAGGAAGTCTCTGAAGGCTGTCACGCGGGCAGTGTTCTTCAGTTCGGACGGATACACGAAGTAAGTGTCGAAGCTTGGCAGTTCTTCCTGTGTGACGGACATAACGCGTTTGATGCCTGCACCCGGCTCAACCATGTAGTCCGGCAGGATCGCGATGCCTACGCCGGTCTGAACGGCTTTCTTGATGCCGGAGAGGTTGTTCACGCGCAGGGAGACGTCACGACGCTCACCGTTTGGCAGGCCAGCAGTTGCGAGCCAGTTCATGGCGCGTAGGTAAGAGGCCATGTTGTCGCCGATGGTGATCAGACGATGATGGTCCAGATCGTCAATGGTGCTCGGGCTGCCATAGCGCTCGATGTATTTCGGTGACGCATAGACGTGGAAGTGCACCGTGAAGAGCTTGCGCTGGATAAGGTCCGGCTGGGTTGGCTGACGCAGGCGGATGGCCACGTCGGCCTCACGCATGCCCAGATCCAGCTCATCATCCATACAGATGATTTCCAGACGCATGTCCGGATAAAGGTCCACGAACTCGTTGACACGAGCAGTGAGCCAGGTTGAGCCGAGACCCACAGTGGTGGTGACACGGAGCGTGCCACTCGGCTTTTCCTTGGTGTCTGTCAGGCGGGACTGAACGGTTTCCAGTTTCAGCAGAACTTCACGGGCGGTTCTGTAAAGGAGCTCGCCTTGTTCTGTCGGGATCAGTCCACGCGCATGACGGTGGAAGAGGGGGACACCCAGCTCAGCTTCAAGGGCACTTACCTGACGGCTGACAGCCGACTGGCTCATGTTGAGAGCTTCGCCTGCATGGGTAAAGCTTCCTGCCTGTGCTGCTGCATGAAAAATTCGCAGCTTGTCCCAATCTAAAGAACGGCCTGGCATCTGCTTTCCCCCAATCTTCCCAGTTTGTTATTCAGCTGCTTCGGTTTCAGCTTCCAGAGCTGCCAGATAGCGTTCTGCTTCCAGTGCAGCCATACAGCCCATTCCTGCTGCTGTTACAGCCTGACGGTAGTGCTCGTCTGTCACGTCGCCAGCTGCGTACACACCCGGAATGGAGGTCTGAGTTGAATCAGCTTCGGTCCAAATGTAACCGGATTCCTTCATCTTTACCTGATCTTTAACAAGATCAACCGCTGGAGCGTGTCCGATTGCGATGAATACGCCGTCAGTGGACATCTCGGTCGTTTCACCGGTCTTGCGGTTTTTCAGGCGAACACCGGTCACAACAGCAGGGCTTTCGGTGCCGAGGATTTCTTCCACCTGGCTGTCCCAGATCACTTCGATCTTCTCGTTTTTGAAGAGACGGTCCTGAAGGATCTTTTCGGAGCGCAGGGCATCACGGCGGTGAACCAGAGTGACCTTGCTTGCGAGGTTTGCGAGGTAAAGCGCTTCTTCAACAGCGGTGTTGCCGCCGCCAACCACAACAACTTCCTTGCCGCGGTAGAAGAAACCGTCACAGGTTGCACATGCGGACACGCCGCCTGCCTGATACTTTTCTTCGGATGGCAGGCCGAGCCATTTCGCCTGTGCACCGGTTGCGATGACGAGTGCGTCTGCGGTGTAGATGGTGCCGCTGTCGCCCTTCAGTTCAAACGGACGCTTGGACAGGTCAGCTTCCAGAATGGTGTCGTAATCGATCTTGGTGCCGACGTTTTCTGCCTGTTTGCGCATTTCTTCCACCAGCCATGGACCCTGAATCGGATCAGCAAAGCCTGGGTAGTTTTCAACGTCGGTGGTGATGGTCAGCTGACCGCCGGTCTGCACACCTGTGACCAGGAGCGGCTCCAGCATTGCGCGCGCGCCATAGATGGCGGCGGTGTAGCCTGCAGGACCGGATCCTACGATCAAGAGTTTGGTGTGCTTAACAGTCATTTCCTCAGAACCTTTAATTTCGTGCGCGCTTGGATAGTACCAGTGCAGTGTTAGGGAGGGGTTCTATCCGCTCGCTTGCTTTTGTTCAATCGCTTTGGATATGGCATCCGCAATATCCGGTGTTGCGTCTATCGGTTCATAAGTAGGTGCTAATATGTCTCCGGGGAAGGGATGAAGTACTCCCAAACCCTCCATTTTTGATAAAAACCTATCAAACTTCTTGTGAGCACCTGTTGGACGGAAGCCGTAAATAGGCTTTCCGGTGGCTGCGGCTTCACCCACCATGTTGGTGGAGTCCGTTGTAACAACAATGATTTCTGCGTTCGCCAGATACTGCACGATCGGGTTTTCGCCCTCACCATTCCAGAACAAGTTGCCTTCAGATCTGCCAAGGTCGTGCAGCTCGGTCGCCAGCTCGCGTGGGGTACGGCGGGAGCAGGTGATCATGAGAGAATGGGTCTGCGACAGATTTTTAAGTGCGGCGAGAAGCGTGTTGATATTTTCGGGCGTAAAGGTGTGGTGCTGGGAGTTGCCACCAATCAACACGGCTGCTTTTGGCTGTGGCAGGGCAGCGATTTGTTCAAGCGGATTTTCGCGAGCTTCCTGCAGCTTTTGTGCGGAAAAACGATGAGGTGACGTAAGTGTTGTTACTATGTTTTCTCCGGAAATTCCGTCGTGTTCCGGCGCCCAGACAAAATCAGCAAATTTGCTGTTGATCTTTGGGTCCTTCAGGAAAACAGTAAAGGTCTGGCCCTTGGAAAGCCGCTTTAGTGCGCGTAAGTAGGGCACCGCTCTGCGCCCGGATGCAATCGCGACCGCGGGATATGGGGGTGCAAGCGGGCTTTCTGGCTTATGTGGTGCGTCTTTGGGATCTATCGGACCCCATGGCATTGCGTAGGTAAAAAGCTTGCGGGGGGCAACTATTCGAATTTCGTAGGGCAGGTCCAAAGCTTCGGCGACGCCGATGCACTGTGCTACATCTCCGATTTTGCCATCTGTTAAAACCCACAGGTTTTGCGACATTTTGTTCCCCCAGCTTTCGGGAAGTGTCTGCAAAATGCTATTTGTTGATATAGTCTGTCGCAAATAAGCAATAAACTAGCATTTTGCCTAACTTCGTGTTTTAGGCAGTGTTGTAAAACAGGTTAACTGTTAATCCAATAGGACAAGCAAAGGAGACGAGCTTGAAAGCGCGTCTGGATTCGATCGACTGGCAAATTTTGAAGGAGCTGCAGGGAGACGGCCGCATTACCAATGTTGAGCTGGCTCGTCGTGTAGGAATTTCTGCGCCTCCATGTTTGCGCAGGGTTCGAGCCCTGGAAGAAGCAGGACTCATTCGCGGCTACCGCACTCTACTTGATGAGAAACAACTGGGATATGAAGTCACCGCCTTTGTGATGGTTGGATTGCATAACCAAACAGAGAATGATCTCGTCGCTTTTGAAGCGCAAGTCAAGGAATGGCCATTGGTTCGGGAGAGCTACATGGTTTCCGGTGAAGTTGACTTCATCATGCGCTGTACTGCCAAGGATCTGGAGACCTTCCAGAACTTCATTATTCGCGATGTGACCTCCACCAAAAATGTGGATCACGTTCGCACGGCACTGACCATCCGCCGTATCAAGGATGAGCCAAACGTGCCAATCGACAAGCCTGAATATTTCTAGGCTTTCGATATTGGGAGAACTTGCAAACGGCCTTCGCGTAGGAAGGCCGTTTTTTTATGCGCAGTTACGTCCACTCGCCGACTGTGATCGTTATCATCCTGCTGTTGTAAAGCCCTTCAGTGCGGTTTGAGCTTGTTAAGCGCTATCTGGCACCTCTCTTCACAATACGACGGCACAAGGCTCTCTAGAGGGGATTTATCGGCGTTTGTGTTCCCTCTGGGTGTCGTGTCAGCTCCAGAGATGTGAAAGCCGGGATGCCTGCGCATAGAAAAACGGCCCTCCGTTTGGAAGGCCGTTTGATTTCTCAGTTTGTGATCGCGAGCCGTCAGATGGTGCGGATGCTGGTGAAGAACTGGGAGATTTCTTCGGACATCGCTTCGCTCTGCTGGCTGAGCTCTGTTGCGGCGCTGGTCGCGGTGGCAACGGCGCGCTTGGACTCTTCAGCAGTGGCAAGGATGTTGCTCAGCTCGTTGGTTACACCGCGTGCATTTTGAGAGGCAGACTGAATGCTGGACGAGATTTCGTTGGTAGCCACGGTCTGCTGATCGACGGCATCTGCGATCGCTGTTGCGGTGGAGCTGACTTCTTCAATCTTCTGGGAGATTGCAGAGATCTCTTCCACGCAGCGGCGGGTTTCGCTCTGGATTGCGCTGATCTTGGAAGCGATTTCGTCAGTTGCCTGACCGGTCTGGCTGGCGAGGTCTTTCACCTCGCTTGCCACAACCGCAAAGCCTCGGCCAGCTTCACCTGCACGGGCTGCCTCAATGGTGGCGTTGAGTGCGAGGAGGTTTGTCTGTTCTGCGATTGCGCTGATCAGCTCGGTGACGGCGCCGATCTCGTTGGTCGCGGTCTGGAGGCCGAGAACGGTATCGTTGGTGCGCTCAGCGTCCTTGGACACAGTGCGGGCGGTTTCTGCAGAACGGCTGACCTGACTGCCGATCTCTGAGACGTTGGCAGACATCTCTTCCACCGCAGCAGCGCCGGAGTGAACGTCAGAAGCGGTGTAGTCAGCGGACTGGCTGGCGGCTTCTGCTGCCATCTGGCTCTGTTCTGAGGTTTCGCGCAGGGTGAGAGCGGAGTTCTCAACGCGTGAGCCTACTTCGCCGGTCAGTTCCATGCGCTTGCTGATGGTCTCTTCGAAGGAGTTGATGGCGTTTTCCAGACGGCTGGTGCGCTCATCACGCTCTTCGGTGTAGTGACGATGGTAGGCTGCAACAGCCTGGCCCATGTCGAACATGACAGCCTTCTGAAGTGCAATCAGACTGCGGGAGAGGCGGCCCGGAGAAAAGCGCATCTTGCTGGAAAGGACTTTGGTCAGTTCTTCGAGGATAAACGTATAACCACCTATATACCAGTCCGGCTCAAGGTCGGTGTGCACGTGCGCGCGGCCAATCTTGTCGACGCGTTCCATGTAGGTGGAATCAAAGCCTGCGGTGAAGAGGATCTTCCAGTGGCTCGCTTGAGCTGATTTCAAGCCAGGGACTTTGCCCGCAACTTTCTTTTTCAGCTCAGGATCAAGCTGAACGTGGTTGTAAAAATCACTTAAAATCTGGGTCAGGTGGCCTTCAACAAGCGGCCAGAGATCTGAAAGTGTTTGTATGGTCTGACTATCGATTTTGAAAAAACCGAGCTGGCTTTTCAGACCTGAAAATGAATTGGTGGTCATGGCAGCAAATTTCCCGTCAATTTGTCGAGTTCATTTGCATTTACAAGGGTTAACAGTAGGTAGATTTATCTATGCTAAATTTCGAATATATACCTAAAATTGTGTGAGTAAGCGCAGATTGTGATGGGATATGAGCTTTTTAGGAGGGCTTGTGTGCCAGATTGTCGCAGATTCCTGCGGCTTTTTCGGCTGTTTGAAGTAAACGCGTTAACTTATCAAAAAACCGATTATCTGTTCTGCAATTAGTGGATAACCCGTGCGGGTTGCATAAAAAATGCCGCACGAGGCGGCACTTTTATTTCTTGAAATCATAGGGAGCTAAATTTCTTCAAAGATTATCTCAGTTCATGAGAAGCTTTGAATCGATGAATTCAGCTCTATAATTTACTTAACCGAATTCGACTTCGACGATCTCGTAACCGCGTGCGCCACCTGGTGCCGCAACTTCAACGCTGTCGCCAACGGACTTGCCGATGAGCGCGCGAGCGATTGGGGAGGAGATGGAAATACGGCCACGTTTCACATCAGCTTCAACATCGCCAACGATCATGTATTTCTTCTCTTCCTCGGTATCTTCGTCAACGAGAGATACGGTTGCACCGAACTTTACAGTGTCGCCGCTGAGTTTGGTCAGATCGATGACTTCTGCGAGGCCGAGAAGACCTTCCAGTTCGTTGATCCGGCCTTCGTTCAGGCTCTGCTGTTCTTTCGCTGCGTGGTATTCCGCATTCTCAGAGAGATCGCCGTGAGCACGGGCTTCGGAAATGGCTGCGATAATGCGCGGGCGTTCTCCGGTTGTGCGATGCTTAAGCTCTTCTGTGAGCATCGCATAACCTTCAGGCGTCATAGGTACCTTTTCCATGGCTCGTACACCTTTCTAACGTTGTGGTGGTGTGGCCCATCACACTAAAAAACTGACCGGGCTGAGCGACCCCAACCCGGACCTGTTAAGCTATCTTAGCAAAAGTAAGATTGTAGGGACCTTACTTCAAGCGTTTTCGCGCGGAAAGCTTCAATGCCTTGAGCTGCTGCTACGGCTCCTGCCACCGTGGTGTAATAAGGAACCTTGTTCATCAGCGCAGCCTGTCGAAGCGACCGACTATCGGAGAGTGCTTGCGCGCCTTCGGTTGTGTTGAAGACGAGCTGAACCTCACCATTCTTGATAGCATCAACGATATGCGGACGCCCTTCAAGCACCTTGTTGACCTTTGCGCACGGGATGCCTTGGTTTTCCAAGTATCTTTGTGTGCCCTCGGTGGATATAATGGAAAATCCTGATGCGACCAGTTTCTTTGCTGCCTCAAGAATTTTCGGTTTGTCTGCATCTTTCAAGGAGATGAAGACGGTTCCACCTTCCGGAATAACGGTGCCGCCGCCGAGCTGAGACTTGGCGAATGCGAAGGAGAAGTCTGTGTCCAGACCCATGACTTCACCCGTGGAGCGCATTTCCGGGCCGAGGACCGTATCAACGCCTGGGAAGCGAGCGAATGGGAAGACAGCTTCCTTAACCGCCACGTGATCCAGCTTCTTAGGCTTCAGATCAAAGGCAGACAGTTTCTCGCCAGCCATCACGCGTGCTGCAATCTTGGCGATTGGCTCACCGATGGTTTTCGCCACGAACGGAACGGTTCTTGATGCGCGTGGGTTCACTTCCAGAACGTAGATCTCTCCGTCCTTGATTGCGAACTGTACGTTCATCAGGCCTACAACGTTCAGAGCGAGCGCAAGTTTACGTGCCTGCTCTTCCAGTTCAGCAAGGGTTTTGTCGTCCAGTGTGTAGGCTGGCAGGGAACATGCGCTGTCGCCGGAGTGGATACCAGCTTCTTCGATATGTTCCATGATGCCACAGATGAAGACGTCTTCGCCGTCGCACAGAGCATCCACGTCCACTTCGATTGCGCCGTCGAGATAACGGTCGAACAGAAGCGGGTTGGTGCCGAGCAGGGTGTTGATCTGGCCGGTCTTATCATTCGGGTACTTGGCGCGCACATCATGCGGCACCAGCTCTGGCAGAGTGCCGAGCAGGTAGTTGTTGAGTGCTTCTTCGTCACGAATGATCTGCATTGCACGGCCACCCAGCACGTAGGATGGGCGAACAACGAGCGGCAGGCCAAGCTGGTTGGCGATCAGGCGGCCTTGCTCAACAGAGTAGGCGATGCCGTTTTCTGGCTGCTTCAGGTCGATCTTGTGCAGCAGGCGCAGGAAGCGATCGCGATCTTCTGCAAGGTCGATCATGTCCGGAGCGGTGCCCAGAATTGGGATACCAGCTTCTACCAGAGCTTCCGCCAGTTTCAGTGGGGTCTGCCCGCCAAACTGTACGATCACGCCCTTCAGGGTGCCTTTAGACTGCTCAAGGCGCAGAATTTCCAGCACGTCTTCGGAGGTGAGTGGTTCGAAGTACAGGCGGTCGGAGGTGTCGTAGTCAGTGGAAACCGTTTCCGGGTTACAGTTGACCATGATGGCTTCGTAGCCAGCGTCCTTCAGAGCGAAGGCCGCGTGACAGCAGCAGTAGTCGAACTCGATGCCCTGACCGATACGGTTTGGACCACCACCCAGAATAACAACCTTCTGGCGCTCGCTTGGCTGTGCTTCACAGGATGGCAGGCCAGCGGTTGGTGTCTCATAGGTGGAGTACATGTAAGCGGTTGGAGAGGCGAACTCTGCGGCGCAGGTGTCGATGCGCTTGTAGACCGGCTTCACGTCCAGCTCAGCGCGCAGAGCAGCGACTTTGTCAGCCGAAGTGTCGGCCAGTACTGCAAGGCGACTGTCGGAGAAGCCCATGGCTTTGACCATGCGCATGGCTTCTGTGTTGTTCGGCAAGCCGTGCTCGACGATCTTCTGTTCCATCTCCACGATTTCCCTGATCTGCTCAAGGAACCATGGATCGATCTTACAGATATCGTAGATCTCTTTGTCGGTGGTGCCCAGGCGCATTGCCTGAGCTACGTTGAGCAGACGGGTTGGCGTAGGTACTGCCAGTGCCTTGCGGATGGCGTTTGAGTCGTCACCGTGGCCGAGGCCGTCGAGGTCGATCGGATCGAGGCCGGTGAGGCCGGTTTCCAGACCGCGCAGGGCTTTCTGCATGCTCTCTTTGAAAGTGCGGCCAATAGCCATCACTTCGCCAACGGACTTCATCGCAGTGGTCAGGGTTGGTTCAGAGCCCGGGAACTTCTCAAATGCAAAGCGTGGGATCTTGGTGACCACGTAGTCGATGGTTGGTTCGAAGGATGCTGGTGTTGCACCGCCGGTGATGTCGTTTTCCAGCTCGTCCAGCGTATATCCAACAGCCAGCTTTGCAGCGATCTTTGCGATCGGGAAGCCGGTCGCCTTGGATGCCAGAGCGGAGGAACGGGATACGCGTGGGTTCATCTCGATGACGACCAGACGTCCGTTGTCCGGGTTCACTGCGAACTGAACGTTGGAACCGCCGGTTTCCACGCCGATCTCACGCAGAACCGCAATCGAGGCGTTCCGCATGATCTGGTATTCTTTGTCCGTCAGGGTGAGGGCAGGGGCGACGGTGATGGAGTCGCCGGTATGCACACCCATTGGGTCGATGTTCTCAATGGAACAAATGATGATGCAGTTGTCCGCTGTGTCGCGAACCACTTCCATCTCGTATTCTTTCCAGCCGAGCAAGCTTTCGTCGATGAGCACCTGACCGTTTGGAGACGCGTCGATACCGGAGCGAACAATCTGTTCGTACTCTTCACGGTTATACGCTACGCCGCCGCCGGTGCCGCCGAGGGTAAAGGCCGGGCGGATGATGGCAGGCAGGCCGATGCTGTCCAGCTGGCGCATGGCTTCTGCGTAGCCTGCACCACGGTCGTATCCGGTGATGTTGCCTTCATCATCAAGGATTGGCGGAGAGGAGGCGATTGCAGCGCGCGGGTTCTCCAGACCGATCTTGTCCATCGCTGCGCGGAACTTCTCACGGTCTTCAGCCTTGTCGATCACGTCGGCTTTTGCACCGATCATCTCGACACCGTGTGCCTTCAGTACGCCTTTGCGGTCCAGCTCCAATGCGCAGTTCAGCGCGGTCTGTCCGCCCATGGTTGGCAGGAGAGCGTCCGGCTTCTCCTTGGCGATGATCTTTTCAACGGCGTCTGCGGTGATTGGCTCGATGTAGGTCGCGTCAGCCAGATCCGGATCGGTCATGATGGTCGCCGGATTGGAGTTCACCAAGATTATTCGGTAGCCCTCATCTCGCAGTGCCTTACAAGCCTGAGTTCCGGAATAATCGAACTCACAGGCTTGACCAATCACGATGGGTCCAGCCCCGATGATCATGATAGATTGGATGTCATTGCGTTTAGGCATGGTGACTCACATATGCTCGCGTTAAAGCACCAGTGCACCCGCATGGTGCTCTGGTGTGCCCTCTATAGGAGTATGTCGGCTGAGCGCGCGTTATAAGAAATATTGGAGTAATTAGAAACCCCAACCAACGCCTATTTCCGAAATAATCCGGTTTTTTTTCTCAAGACTTAAGGGGAGTTTATTCAGCTAAAGTCGAAGTCTCTGTGGGTTTTTCACCATCAAAGTCTGCAATGCCGTGACACAGGGCATAGCAGGCAAGGCGGACTGACTTAGGAATTTCTACCGGTTTACCGTCACGATTGCCGTTTTCGTAATATTGAATCATTCGTTTTTTTAAGCCGAGGCGTTCTGCTGCCTCTTTTTGCTTATAACCCATCGACTTGCGCCAAGCCCGAAACTGAGATGGTTTCATGATACTAACCTAATGATTCCCAGACTGAAAATTCATTGTACAGACTGCTGTATAATAATCAGCATTGGTACTATTGCATATAACAGAATACAAAAGGCGCAAAAATTGCGCTATTTACCTTGATGAGGCGCAATTTGTGCGCTTATAATTGTGGTGTATCAGGAAAACTTCTGTAAGCCTGTGCGATTGATGCACATAAAGCTGAGGTGGCTTTCCATTCATACAGCTCATTAAGGAGATACCCATGCTCAACGAACTCATCCTCTATCGGGCTAATCTGAAGGGCAAAAAGATGGATGTGCATCGGCATGCCACGTTCAGGTTTCAAATCAGACGGATCGTCAATGGCCTCTTGAAGGGCTAAACGCAAGTTCGGGTTTTAACGGCACGTCATTTTGATGTGGTGATTTGAGCGGCGGGGGTACTGGCCGTCGCCTGATTGTTTTGGTTTGCACAAGCTGAAGAAGTTTCAATTAATGAAATTGGGTGGCCAAAATTGTGCAATGCGCATTTTTTAGTGCTTTTTGCTGGTGCGATTTTCCCAATATCCTGCCTGTTTATGTATCAGACTGCCCGTTATCCCCTCTGTACGCGAGGTAAGGTAAAAGTTTTGCAGCGCGAAAAATGAACATCCTGTTTAAAAAATGTGCAGTGCGGTCATTTGGTCGGCCAATTTTCGTTTTGCTGAGAAAGAATAAAGTCAGAGCAGATCTATAGAAGGCGAGTAGTTAAAAGTTTTATTGTTCGTTCTCTCTATCCCTTCGTCATGTTCACATATTATAGACAATATGTAATTGACGGTTTCCTAGTATATCATCTCAGATAACGCAGGAACATCTTTGGAAAATTGACGCGAAATGTAGAATAGATCAGCGTCCTGACAAAATTAGGTGCCGGAATTTTTTCATAATACTTATCTAGTATAACTACTTATGATGTTAATTCTGATATGTCCTAGTGTATACGTTGCATTTACGAAGTAAAAAATGCGAAGGCGGGCTATATTTTATCGGTTTCCTTGTGTAGATTATGAATTGTCCAATATGAATTATCATAGATTTCGTTGAGGACTTTGAAAGTGGGGGTACTCATTCCTCACTGGGAGATGCCTGTATCCATGTTCATATGAACATGGGAAAGCTTCCGCAGTGTGAGTGGGTATCAAATGCTACTACACAAGCTAGTACAGAAGTGGGGGAGTGCAAAAGTTATTAGGGGAATTCATGGAAGCACCGGGTGGGGAGCTGAAATGATGAACTTTTGTAACTCTTCTAAGGTTTAACATACAAACCACCGGGCAAATGGAAATGAACAGTATTCCTAGTAAGCTAGATGTCGCGGCAGATATCGCTGGACCAATTCGTGAGGACGATGGGGACGGTCAGCTGCTGGCAATCTCTGAGATGTCAGAGTTGTTTAGTGTAACTCTGCGTACACTTCGCTTCTATGAGGAGAAGGGCCTTCTTAATCCTGTACGTCGTGGCGCACGCCGCTTCTACAGAGGTCGTGACGTAAGCCGTATGCGCGTGATTTTGCAGGCCAAGAAGATCGGTCTGACGCTTGCAGAAGTTCGTCGCATCATCAAGCTTGTTGAGGGTTCCAGCCCTCGTGCAGACCAGCTTAAAGAACTTCAGGAAATTTGTGGTGCGCAGGAGCAGCTGCTTCATGAGCAGGAGCAAGCGCTTCAGGAACAGATTGCAGAAGTTCGTGGTGTGTCTCAGGCACTGACCAGCATGCTGGAAACAGAAGCAGCTTAATCGCTTCTTCGTTTTCTGAATATGGAACCCGGCTCCATTGGTGCCGGGTTTTTTGTTGTCCTGAGTTTGCAACTCTTGGGTTCTCGGCAAAGAAAAAGCGGGACACCTGGCCCCGCTTTCAATCGTTTTTTACTGTCTGGCTCTATTATGCAGCCGCTGCAGCCTTGTGGTTCTCGATCTGCTCAATGAAGCGAGAGAACAGGTAGTGACTGTCCTGCGGGCCCGGGGATGCTTCCGGGTGGTGCTGTACTGAGAAGACAGGAGCATCTTTTACACGCAGACCACAGTTGGTGCCGTCAAACAGAGAAACGTGTGTTTCTTCCACGTTGTCTGGCAGGCTACCAGCGCTCACAGCAAAGCCGTGGTTCATGCTGGTGATCTCAACCTTGTTGGTGGTGTAATCGTGGACCGGGTGGTTTGCACCGTGGTGGCCCTGATGCATCTTCTGAGTGGTTCCGCCCAGTGCAAGTGCCAGCATCTGGTGACCGAGGCAGATGCCGAAGAGCGGCAGGCCAGACTTTACCAGACCCTGGATGGTTGGAACCGCATACTCACCTGTTGCTGCTGGATCACCAGGACCGTTGGAGAGGAACACTCCGTCTGGCTTCAGCGCAAGGATGTCATCAGCTGAGGTGTTTGCAGGCACAACTGTTACACGGCAGCCAGCTTCAGCCAGCAGACGCAGGATGTTACGCTTTACGCCGAAGTCCATTGCCACTACGTGGTGGGCTGGCTTGTCCTGAGCGCCGAAACCGTCATTCCATTCCCAGGTGGTTTCGTTCCAGTCGTAGGTCTTCTGCGTGCTGACGCCTTTTGCAAGGTCCATGCCTTCCAGATCTGGCAGGCTGGCAGCTTCTGCTTTCAGTGCGTCCACATCAAACTCGCCTTCAGGATTATGCGCGATGATGGCGTTCTGCATGCCTTTTTCGCGGATGAGAGCGGTGAGTGCTCGGGTGTCCACGCCTGTCAGACCAACAATGCCGCGGGCTTTAAGCCAGGCATCGAAGTGATTGCCAGAGCGGTAGTTGGAAGGAGTGGTGATGTCGGTGCGCAGAATCGCACCACGAACGCCATTGGTGCCTTCCATGTCTACAGTTTCGATATCATCTTCGTTGGTTCCCACATTACCTACATGAGGGAACGTGAAGGTGATGATCTGTCCTGCGTAGGAAGGATCTGTGAGAATCTCTTCATACCCGGTCATTGCCGTATTGAAGCAGACTTCGCCGGACGCTTTTCCAAGAGCTCCAACGCCTCGGCCTTCAATGACTGTGCCATCTGCGAGAACGAGGAGGGCGGTAGGTTTGGGTGCTGACCACGCGTCTTGAGCTTTCATCACTTGCTTTCTTGATACGGTTGATGACAATATGCGTCCATCTGAAACGCACCGAAGGGACTTGACTTTGGCGCGTCACAGTCGCATCAAGGCCGGGACCATAGGAGAAGGGGTCACTCTGGTCAATATCACTCGTGTAGAAATAATCGCGCGCGAGTTACAGGAAATTAGCCTAAATCAGAAGGATGAGGCGTCTTATCCGGGATTTAGAGAGCCTCTTTTAAAGTTTCCGCGTCAGGGTTCCTTTAGTATGTTGCGAGACAAAATAGCGAATGCGCTGAAAGCCGCGCAAGAAGACAATAACAAGAGACGTGCCGCCACGTTGCGCCTGATAACCGCTGCCATCATGGACCGGGATATGGCTGCTCGTGAGCAGGGACGCGATGGCTTGAGCGAAGAAGAGCTTATGGACCTGCTGCACACCATGCTGGTACAGCGTGAGCAGGAAGCGACGCACTGTGAAGCGAGCGGTAAGGTTGAGCTTGCTGTACAGGAACGCGAGGAAGCGGAAATGATCCGTGAGTTCCTGCCTTCTCAGCTGAGCGAGTACGAAATGAAGCTTGTTTGTCAAACAGTTGTCGAGTGCGTTGAAGCGCGCGGACTGCGTGACATGGGCCGTTGCATGGCCGAGCTGAAAGAGCGTTATCCGGGCCAGATGGACTTTGCGAAGGCCAGCTGCATGGTCAAGCAAATGCTCCGTGCTCCGCAATAAATCCGTATTTCCGGAGCACTTTTAGGTCGCCGCGTCGTCATGATGCGGCTTTTCTTTTTTCCTGAAGCAAATTCATGCGTTAAGCCAGTGTTCTGGGGGTTTTGCTGGCTTCTCCGGGGGGACATGGTTATAAAATAGCCATGTCAGCTGCTTTCGGGCCAAAACCACACTATGGACTACTATGCGCTTTGATCAGCTCTTCCTTGATGACATTCGCAACCGCGTTTCGCTTACGGACGTGGTGGGGCGACGTGTAACCTGGGATCGACGCAAATCGCAGCCCGGAAAGGGCGACTATTGGGCCTGCTGTCCCTTCCATTCTGAGAAGTCTCCGAGCTTCCACGTGGATGAGCGTCGCAACCGCTATAAGTGCTTTGGTTGTGGTGAAAGTGGAGATCATTTCAAGTTTCTGATGGAGACAGAGGGCCTCAGTTTTCCTGAAGCTGTGGAAGAATTGGCCGGTTTGGCAGGAATCGCTATGCCCGCGCCGGACCCTCAGGCGGCGAAACGTGCTGCTAAACGCAATACACTGACCGATGTCTGTGAGATGGCGGCGCGGTATTATCGCCATATGTTCCAGTCTGCAGAAGGTCGTGCAGCGCAAGAGTATGTGCAGCGGCGCGGTTTGTCGGCAGAGACGCTGAATGAGTTTCAGTTCGGGTTTGCACCTCCGGGCCGCGATAACCTGAAAAAGGCATTGATGGCGAAAGACATCAGTGAAGCTGAGCTGATTGAGGTTGGCCTGCTGATCAAGCCCGATGATGGCCGTCCTTCCTATGACCGGTTCCGCAATCGTCTTATGATCCCGATCCACGACGATCGCGGCAGAGCGGTGGCGTTTGGTGGCCGAACCATGGATCCGGATGGGCAACCGAAGTATCTGAACTCGCCGGAAACGCCGCTCTTCCATAAAGGGACGATGCTGTTCAATGCTCACCGCGCCCGCCAGCCTGCTTATGAAGCCGGGCAGGCGATTGTGGTGGAAGGGTATATGGATGCCATCGCTCTTTGGCAGGCGGGTATGAAAGGCACGGTCGCGAGCCTTGGTACTGCGTTCACTGAAGACCAGATCATGCGGCTCTGGAAGTTTGCCGATGAGCCGGTGATCTGTTTCGATGGTGACGTAGCCGGTATCTCTGCTGCGCATAGAGCCGTCGACCGTATTCTGCCTGTGCTGACCAGTGGCAAGTCCTTCCAGTTTGCGTTCTTGCCAGACGGGCAGGACCCGGATGATGTGATCAACGCTGGTGGCACCTCTGCCATGTATGGCGAGTTGGAGAAAGCGCTGCCGCTTTCCGAGGTTGTCTGGCAGCGTGAGAGTGAGCATGCGCGGATTGATACGCCAGAGCGTAAGGCGGCCCTTGAGAAGGCCGTTGAAGATCTGGTGGGGACCATCAAGGATGAGCGCGTTCAAAAGCGCTACCGGATGGACCTTCGCCTCAAGCTCTCTAATCTGTTTTATGAGGAAAGCCGACGGAACCGCGGGCAGGGCGGTGGCCGTGATGGTGGCTGGCGTGGCCCGCAAGGTGGCAATGACCGTGCTTCTCTGGCCAAGGTGGAAGCGCCGGATACGCCAGCTTATGGCGTGGAGCGCAGCTTCTGCACCATGTGCCTGATGTATCCGGAGCTGTTTGAGCGTCACTTCGAACGCATTTCGCAGCTGACCTACTCCAACGAGCTGCACTCTATGTTCATGGCGGCATTGGTGCGGATTGCGACGGATCTTGCAGAAGGAGCTGTCACGCAGATCTACAACAAGCTGGATGAGCGGTTCTACCAGATCCTGCAGGAAGCCATTGTGAGCTCGAAGAGTGAGGATGATGGCAGCAAGAGCACAACGTTGCGGCGTTGGGATGCGCTGACCAATCGTCTGCAGATCCTGAAAGAAGATCCGCCGGAAGACTTCGTGGAGATGCTGTTCCTGAACTATGCGGATATGCTTGAGTTGCGCATGTTGGAGTTGGAGCTTGAGCACGAGACGCGGGCGATGGAGCAGGATCTGACAGAAGAAAGCTGGAGCCGTTTTCAGGCCTTGCAGCAGGATCTGTCTCGCCGCCGTGAGGAATGTTTGCGTGATGAGCAGGAGCTGGCAGAGCGTGCCGCCAAGATGCGCTCTACGAAAAGTTCCGTTCTTGCATAACGTCTGAAGCGGAATTTCCGGTCAATTTGTCAGCTCACCCTGCGGGATTGGGTGATGACAACTTGAGGTAGATTTGTGATAGAAGAGCTGTTGTTTTTCAAAGTTATCCAGAAAAACTGGCAATGATCTGTCCAAAATCCCCCAGAATCAGATTGACCAAGCCGAATCGCCCTTGCGAATCACAAAAGGCGAGCTACATACACTAAGTCAGACAGCCGATACGAGCGCCCGTTGACCCGAGATGTCACTAGAGCGGCGAAATCATAGTCGGATAATCAGCGCTGTCGATGCCTGGAATGTGCCGGAGACGGCCTAAAACGGTAGGGATGCCGGTGAGCACTCCTGCCCGTATGTGTTTTGGGTTTTCAATTCCGTGAAAACATTTTGATACCAGGGTTAAGTCAGGTTTAAGGGACTTTGCGTTAAACCCCAAAGTCAAATGTGATTCAAATGCTACCTGTGTGGGTTCATGCACGGGGGCGATGGGTTGCGTAACGCAATAGTTCGCTGGCGCACGACCAGCGACTTTGGAGCAGAATATGGCGACGAAGGCGACACAAGCTGAAGATACGCAGGAACCGGCAGGCGCAGAAGGACAAGATGGTCCTCTCTTGGATTTGTCGGTCGCCGCCGTCAAGAAAATGATCAAGACCGCAAAAAAACGCGGTTACATCACTTATGACGAACTGAATGAAGTTCTTCCTCCTGATCAGGTGAGCTCTGAGCAGATTGAAGACACCATGTCGCTTCTTTCTGAAATGGGCATCAACGTTGTTGAGGCGGAAGATGCGGAAGAGGGTAAAGAGGAAGAAGATGCACCGGCTGCTGTAGATGGCGGTGAGCTGGTTGTTGCGTCTTCAACTGCTGTTACCAAGACTTCCACTGCTAAAGAACCAACCGACCGTACCGATGATCCGGTGCGTATGTACCTGCGCGAGATGGGCTCTGTTGAGCTTCTTTCCCGTGAAGGTGAAATTGCGATTGCAAAGCGCATTGAGGCTGGCCGTGAGGCTATGATCTCTGGTCTTTGCGAAAGCCCGCTGACCTTCCAGGCGATTATCATCTGGGGTGAGGAACTGGCCGAAGGCAAAGTTCTGCTGCGTGACATTATTGATCTGGATGCGACTTACTCTGGTCCTGGTGATGCAGGTGGTCCGTCTGACGATGATCTGTCCGAGCAGGAAGAAGCCGGTGAGGGTGAAGTTCCTGAAGCGGTTCGCCAGAAGGAAAAAGAAGAAGCCCGCAAGCGCAAGGAAGAAGAAGCACGCAAAGCCAATGGTGCTGCTGCTCCAGCTCCTGCAGCTGATGGCACTCAGGGTGAGCAGACCGGCGAAGGTGGCGAAGCGACTGACGACGACGACGACGAGTACGAGGCAAACGTTTCTCTTTCCGTGATGGAAGCAGAACTGAAGCCTATGGTCGTTGAGATCTTTGACAAGATCACCGAGGACTACAAGAAGCTGCGTAAGCTTCAGGATCAGCTGGTTGAAAACAAGCTGGCCAACAAGACCTTGTCCCCGTCTCAGGAGCGTCGTTACAAGAAGCTCAAAGAAGACATTATTGCTGAAGTGAAGAGCCTGCACCTCAATGCAAACCGTATTGAGACACTGGTTCAGCAGCTGTACTCCATCAACAAAATGCTGATGGGGTATGAGGGCCGCCTGCTGCGTCTTGCAGACAGCAACGGCGTGAACCGCGCTGACTTCATCAAACACTATCAGGGTTCTGAACTGGACCCGAACTGGATCCGCAAAGTTGCAAACCTTTCTGGCCGTGGCTGGAAGAAGTTTGTAACCAACGACGGTGACATGATCCGCGAACTACGCGGCGAGATTCAGTCCCTTGCGACTGAGACTGGCCTCGAGATCACCGAATTCCGCACTCTGGTTTCCATGGTGCAGAAGGGTGAGCGCGAAGCACGTATCGCGAAGAAGGAAATGGTGGAAGCGAACCTTCGTCTCGTTATCTCCATTGCCAAAAAATACACCAACCGTGGCCTGCAGTTCCTGGATCTCATTCAGGAAGGTAACATTGGCCTCATGAAGGCGGTAGACAAGTTCGAATACCGCCGCGGTTACAAGTTCTCCACCTATGCGACCTGGTGGATTCGTCAGGCGATCACCCGATCCATCGCGGATCAGGCGCGCACCATCCGTATTCCGGTGCACATGATCGAGACGATCAACAAGATCGTTCGTACCTCTCGTCAGATGCTTCACGAGATTGGCCGTGAGCCAACTCCGGAAGAGCTCTCTGAAAAGCTGCAGATGCCGCTTGAGAAGGTCCGTAAGGTGCTGAAGATCGCTAAGGAGCCTATCTCCCTTGAAACACCGATTGGTGACGAGGAAGACAGCCATCTTGGTGACTTCATCGAGGATAAAAATGCCATCCTGCCGATTGATGCGGCTATTCAGGCGAACCTTCGTGAGACCACGACCCGCGTTCTGGCGTCGCTCACACCTCGTGAAGAGCGTGTTCTGCGTATGCGCTTCGGTATCGGCATGAACACCGACCACACTCTGGAAGAGGTTGGTCAGCAGTTCTCCGTTACCCGTGAGCGTATCCGTCAGATTGAAGCGAAAGCCCTGCGCAAGCTGAAGCACCCAAGCCGCTCCCGCAAACTGCGGAGCTTCCTGGACAGCTAAGCTGCTGCACTGGTTGAGAATTAAGAAGCCGGTCTCTGTGAAGGGGCCGGCTTTTTTGTTGGGTGCTTATTGCGGAGGGAGCTGGAGGATGAGCTTCTTGTTCAGCTCAAGAGCCTGACTGTTACCACGCAGAGCCTCATCCAACTGGTTTTGCAGCTTTTGCGTTTCTCTGCTCTGCAGGAGTTCGTCCTGAGGGGAGGGGGATGGCAAGGGAACAAAGGATGGTCTTCGTCGGTCTATGGCCCCGTTCGGCACCACTGGAGAAGGGCTTCGCAACAATGCGCTGTTGAGTTGGGTAACTTGCTTTTTTAAGGTATCAATCTCAATTTTGGCTGAGGAGAGCGCCGCATTGCTTTGCTTTAATGCGTTTTCCTGCTCGTCCAGAACCAGCTTAAGACCAGCGATGTTGAACTCCGAGATCTTCCAGCCTGCCTTCTTCAGGTGAGCTTTGACGCGCATTCCTGTTTCTTCCGGGTAGGTGAACGCAGCCAGCAGGAAAATGGCGATGACCAGCAGAAAGAAGGCTTTAATCGCGGAGGCTACTGTCTCTAAGAAGTGTACCATGTCAGATTTTCCGATCCTGCAATCGTCAAAGATGTGTGCAGCTTGCCGGAGAACTTGAAGGGAGCCTACTGTCATTTGTTAGGGAGGTCACCGCTTGGTGATACGATCTCCTGAGAATGCGCTGGAGATGCGTTGTACACTCAGGCTGTCTTTGTCCGAGTAATTGCTGAGTTGGTTTAGTTTGTGATCAAAGTCTGAAGTAAAGAAGGAGGGCACAATGTCCCTCCAACTAAACTTGAAGATCGGTAATTTTAGTATGGTAGTTCCCAGTCCCAACTGAATGCATTGGGGGCGATTAGAGCTGCATCAATGCCTTTGAGTAAAAAGCTATCGCCATTATATTCGACTAATGTACCATCGCCTACATCGGTGATCACAAAATCTGGATAATCAGGTGGTGGTCCGGCTGGGATGTTTATTTTATCAATGCCGACTTCAAAGTCTGTGATTATATCGTTCCCCATACCTTCTCTGAAGTTAAATAGATCAGACCCAGCTCCACCTGTCAGAATATCTGTGCCGGCTCCACCCTCAATGTGATTGTCTCCATCATTTCCAATTATCGTATTATCTTCAGAGTTTCCGACTGCATAGTTATCTGCTGTCCCAGTCAAGGTGAGATCTTCAATATTGTAAGTGAGCTTAAATGAAACACCACTAATGATAGTATCGATTCCTGAGTTAACAGCTTCAATTATAGTATCTCCGGCGTTATCGACGAAATAAGTGTCGTTTCCTTCTCCACCGAACATAAGATCAGAGCCAGACGCACCATTAATAACATTATCTCCGCCGTTACCAGAGATCGTGTTATCAAGTGAATTGCCTGTTGCGTTGATATCGCTTTCACCAGTCAAATTCAGGTGTTCAACATTGTCCGCCAGAGTGAAGGACACATCAGAGAAGATTGTATCTATCCCGGCGTTTAGATTTTCAATAACTAAATCATTGGTATCGTGTACATAATATTTATCGTCACCCACTCCACCTCTGAGCGTGTCATTCCCGCTTCCGCCGTTAAGGGTGTCATTCCCTGCGCTACCATTTAATTGATTGTCCCCATCATTACCGGTCAGGGTATTGTCGAGCACGTTACCTGTTGCGTTGATATCGCTTTCACCAGTCAAATTCAGGTGTTCAACATTGTCCGCCAGAGTGAAGGACACATCAGAGAAGATTGTATCTATCCCGGCGTTTAGATTCTCAATAACTAAATCATTGGAATCGTGTACATAATATTTGTCGTCACCCACTCCACCACTAAGTGTGTCGTTACCGTTTCCACCAATTAGCGTATCGTGTCCATTTCCGCCACGCAGGATATCAGCGCCGTCCCCACCCATAAGCGTGTCGTTCCCATCTCCGCCTATGAGTGTATCATCTCCGCCTTCAGCTCGCAGAGTGTCATTTCCTCCACCGCCATCAAGATGGTAATTGACATCGTCGGAAGCGCCACGCACGCTATCTGTTAGATTAGCGCCTTGAAATTCTTCAAATCCATACATGGATAGGTTTGACGTTCTGAATGAAGAGGCATCTTCAACTATGAGTTTGTCTCTGCCATCTCCACCAATATCGATGGCTTTTTTCTTACTATCCCAGAACTTGTCCAGGTTGTCGAAATAGATTGTATCATTACCTTCTCGACCTCGAAGTATATCTGCCCCGGCACCGCCTCGGAGAGTATCGTTACCTTCTCCTCCGATGAGTGTATCGTCCCCCCCTTCCGTCCGTAGGCTATCATCGCCGCTGCCGCCAACAAGGCGATAATTTACATCATCTGATGCTCCTCGCACACTGTCTGCTAAATCAGAGCCTTGGAAGCGCTCGAACCCGTACATGGATAGGTTTGACGTTCTGAAGTAAGAACCTTCCTGAACAATGAGAGTATCTCTACCACCACCACCGATATTGATAGCTTTCTTTTTGCTGTCCCAGAACTTATCCGCGTTCTCAAAGTAGATGGTATCGTGTCCATTTCCGCCACGCAGGGTATCAGCGCCGTCCCCACCCATAAGCGTGTCGTTCCCATCTCCGCCTATGAGTGTATCATCTCCGCCTTCAGCTCGCAGAGTGTCATTTCCTCCACCGCCATCAAGATGGTAATTGACATCGTCGGAAGCGCCACGCACGCTATCTGTTAGATTAGCGCCTTGAAATTCTTCAAATCCATACATGGATAGGTTTGACGTTCTGAATGAAGAGGCATCTTCAACTATGAGTTTGTCTCTGCCATCTCCACCAATATCGATGGCTTTTTTCTTACTATCCCAGAACTTGTCCAGGTTGTCGAAATAGATTGTATCATTACCTTCTCGACCGCGAAGTATGTCTGCCCCAGCTCCACCTCTGAGAGTATCGTTACCTTCTCCTCCGATGAGTGTATCGTCCCCCCCTTCCGTCCGTAGGCTATCATCGCCGCCGCCGCCAACAAGGCGATAATTTACATCATCTGATGCTCCTCGCACACTGTCTGCTAAATCAGAGCCTTGGAAGCGCTCGAACCCGTACATGGATAGGTTGGACGTTCTGAAGTAAGAACCTTCCTGAACAATGAGAGTATCTCTACCATCACCACCGATATTTATAGCTTTCTTTTTGCTGTCCCAGAACTTATCCGCGTTCTCAAAGTAGATGGTATCGTGTCCATTTCCGCCACGCAGGGTATCAGCGCCGTCCCCACCCATAAGCGTGTCGTTCCCATCTCCGCCTATGAGTGTATCATTCCCATCTCCTCCAAAGAGCCTATCATCCCCGCCTTCTGAGCGTAATGTGTCGTTTCCTCCCCCTCCGTTTAGGTAATAGTCAACTTTGTCAGAAGCTCCGCGTACGCTATCGGCACGATTAGAACCTATGAACTCCTCAAATCCATACATGGAAAGATTTGAAGTCTTGAAAGAAGCTCCATCTTCAAGGATGAGTTTGTCTCTGCCATCTCCACCAATATTGATTGCTTTTTTCTTACTATCCCAGAACTTGTCCAAGTTGTCGAAATAGATTGTATCATTACCTTCTCGACCGCGAAGTATGTCTGCCCCAGCTCCACCTCTGAGAGTATCGTTTCCTTCTCCACCAATGAGGGTGTCGTCTCCACCAGCACCTTTTAGAGTGTCGTTTCCTTCCCCGCCATCAAGGCGATAGTTTATTTTATTAGAGGCACCGCGAACACTATCTGATTGATCACCACCTTCAAATTTTTCAAATCCATACATTGACAAGTTGGAAGTTCTAAAGGAAGAGCCGTTTTTGACGATGAGTGTGTCCGTGCCGTTTCCTCCTATATTTATAGCTTTTCTGTTACTGTCCCAGAATTTATCTGTGTTGTCGAAGTAAATAATGTCATTTCCATCTCCGCCGCGAAGAATATCAGCGCCATCTCCTCCTATGATTCTATCATCTCCGTCTCCTCCAAGTAGAGTGTCATTACCATCTTTGCCGTGCAAAGTATCGTTGCCATCGCTACCTTTGAGATTGTTGTTGGCGCTGTTTCCTATGATAGTATCTCTACCATCGCCTCCTATTGCGTTTTCAATAAGAGAGCTATTGTTATTATTATGGGTAAGGGCATTAAAAACATTCGCGCGAGCGTGACGCCCATCTCCAAGATCGGCTTGCTGAGATTCTGAGAATAATGACCATTTACCAGGTCTGAGATCGACGGTCATTCCATCATCGAAGTTTGAAAAATCATAGGTATCTTCACCATCGCCATCCCAAATTGTTCTGAAGATGCGATTGCTGCCAGGCTTGCCTTGGCCAATACCATTTATCAGGAGCTCTCCGGTTTTGCTTGAGAACTTGTAAGTTGTATCACCGCTATTAGTGTCATAGTTAGCGCCATATATTTCTTGAAGCGCAGCTATGTCGTACATCATCAAACTTTGAGCGTAACCGTATTTCTCATTTGAATACCCATCCGTTAATGATTTTCCGATGTATGAACGATAGGTCATTACCGAGAACTCCATAGAGTCCCGTGAATACTCCATCTTTTTTCCTGGAATAGAGTGATAATATGGAGACTCTCGATCAATCTCGTGACCATGCGCTAAGCCGAGACTATGTCCAGTTTCATGTATTAGAGTTTTCCAAGTATAGCTGCCAATCTTGGGAGATAGATCATTGTAGAATGCATTATACCATTGATTAGCAGAGTTGTCAGAATGTGGTATTTCACTAGACGCTGTTGAGACAGAATTGCTAGTCGTGCCGGCAATGACAATATTAGCTTCATCATGAGCTGCGACTTTAGTAAACTTTAGGTTTGCAATGTCTTCAAATCCATCAAAAATTTGCCTCATTATACTTATTTGGGTGTTTCCAAAAGGCACTAAACCACTGAGAGCCGATAGATCCTTAGCTGACATATGGCTCTGAAAATCATTTGAGTCCTGGGGAAAGCTATATGTTACCTCTGTGTAAAATTGATTGTTATCATCGTTCCACATGGTACCAACGAAGAGACCATCAATATTATCATCTCCGGTTTCACCAAAAAAATAATATCCCTCTGAAGTTGCAGCGCTGCGAGTGTCGAAATTACGCGCCGAAATCTGATTTGCGTTCGAATTTTGCGCCAAAGTTGACTGATAATGTTTGCTTCTTGTGTGCATGGTATTCTCTAGCTATGCGGGATTCGGACTTCGAGAGCGAATGGAACTAAAAGTTATGAAAATACATTTCAGTAAGTTGGTGTAATTTCATATTAGAAATAACCTATATACGAGTTTTTATTGTAATTATATGTCATGTATTCAGACTGGTAGCTGAATACATCAGTCTGAAATCAAGAGTTATTAGTTTGCGTGAGGAAATTTTGATTAAATTGGAGCTCTGCTTCGAAAATAGTCAAAAATGGTGAAATAATTTCATCATATTTATGGTGGTACATTTATTGTCTGAAATGCCGCCGATCGATCAATTCTATCAGTTTTTTCAATCTAAAGTTTATTCTTCAAACTATAATTGTCCTGCAAAGTTGAAGCTGTTACTTCGGAAAGCGTGAAACGTGGAATTGTAAATTCGTGTTGTCCATCGAGGTTGCACAACTGTAGAGCAGGGATATGGAGCCGGAAGATTTTCGTCGTGAGCTTGATGGGTTGCGGGCTGCTGTTGAGCGGAAGCCGGGGCGGGGATGGGTGATTGTGGCTTCGATTGTCACGACCCTACTGGTTCTTGTGGTGATTGTCGCGATTATGATGTTTGTGATGATGAGCCGCATGCATAATGTTGGGTGGGGCGGTCATGGGCCTGACAGATATTTTGATCAGCCTTTGCGGCAACCGCCTGCGCCACCACCGGGGCAGCCGTTGCCACGCTAAACCCTGATGGACGTCCTTTGATTTGAGCACCGGCCGGTGCCTATTGCTGTGGCGGATCGCGGCCGGGGTTGTCTCCACATTTGCGGCACATGCTGTCTCTCCTCTTATGTTCAGGTCATCTTTGGCATTTTGAACGCTGCGATGGCGGCGAGGCTGGAGATGAATGCCATGATGAGGAAGACGAGTGGGCCGGATGAGGCTGCATTTTCCAATGTGATCAGATCTTCTGCACCGGGGATGGAGAAGCCGGTGAGACCTGCCAGCAGGCCAGCCAAGGCCGCGCCGATCGCCATGCCTGCGGATTGCAACGGGCCAATGAAGCCAGAGGCTCTGTCGCGTTCATCATCCTGCTCCGCGTAGATGATCGCTTTCTTGAGGAACTGGCTGCTCATGCCGAACCCTGCACCGGCAAAGATGGAGGAGACGAGGAAGATCCAGAGAGACATGGCGGAAAGGGCCCACATGGTGAGCAGCGAACCTGCGATGATGCTCAGAGTTCCCACACGGATCAGGTAGGTTTGCACGTGCGGTGTTTGCACGCGCGCGACGATCCATGCTGCGGCTGTCCAGCTGAAGGCAGTGATGGCCATGGCGTAGGAGGCCTGTGTGACGGTGAGGCCCCAGAGAACCTGCCCCATGGCTGTACCGTAGACAACGCGAGCGGCGCTGGAGATGGAGAGCAGGAGGGTGACCCACATGCCAAGGCCGATGATGCCGTTGAACCGGAAGGCGCTGCGCGGAATGAAGGGTGCGCTGCTTTTCTTATCCCAACTGACAGCCATGAACAGCAGAGCCACGCCGACGACCAGCGCCAATGAGATGTGCCTGAGGTCGCGCAGTTCGCCCACATAGGCGATCAACAGCACGGCCACTGCGAGCAAGGAGAGGCGCGGGATGATGTTCTTTTTGCCTGTGCTTGCGGACGTCTCTGTCTTTTCCCTTGTGGTTGCTGGAATGACGGTGATTGCGAGTATCAGCAGGAGCAAGGCGAGCGGCAGGTTTGCGTAGAACACAGCACGCCAGGACCAGCTGTCGGTTAGCATTCCGGCGGTGAGGGGGCCAATGCCTGCGGAAACAGCCCAGACACCTGAGAGGAGTGCAAAGACGGAGGACACGGCGGTTTTGGGGTAAAGGTCTGAAATCAGGGTGTAGCAGAGAGAGACGATCATGCCTTCTCCCAGGCCCTGAAGCATTCTGCCAAGCAGCAGGTGTTCCAGCGAGTTGGCTGCGCCTGCAACAAAGGAGCCGGCGAGGAATGACAGTGCGGCGGCGATGAAGAGTGGGCGGGCGCCAATGTTGGCTTTCAGGGATCCTGTGACGGTGCCAGCCAGAATGGAGCCGATCTGAAACAGGCTGAGCACCCAGAAGGCGCGCTGCTGGCCGCCTAGATCTCGGATGATGTCTGGCATGATGGCGGAGGAGAGGAAGCTGTTCATGCTGGCAGAGCCAACGCCGAGGATCATAATGAGGGACGCCAACCAGCGACCATCCATCGTCAGGTTCTTTAAAGGAGATAAAGGAACAGTTTGTGTGGGATTGGATATGGTCACGAGTATCACCTATTTAGAAATATATCTCTTTCTTAATTTGCGGGATTTAATAAGTAAAGTATTTTCTTATTAAATGAAGAGGTCTGTTAAGACCGGCAGAAATCGATTCCGCATAAATTGGCCCCGCATAAATTGGCGGATTGTTCCTTTTGTTTCGTGGGCTTAGCCTTTCCTTAGCACGGGGAGGCCCTTTTTCGGTAAACATCAGGGCAAATCGAGAGGCGTGGTTTGGTGCGGGCATATGGCGGTGTTCTGCACATAGTCATGCTTGTTTTATGACTTGTCAAAACTGCCGGATTTGGGGTGGTGCGCAGCCTGGGAAAGTGGAGGTCGCTTTTCCTGCTGCTGATGAGCGTGGTGTTGCCAAGTGTAGCATGGCGCTTTTCTTCTTGCACCAGTTTGGCTGACAAGAAATGCCGGGCTGGAAAAAGAAAACCCCGCGGGGCGCGGGGTTTTGAAGGTGGTGTTGGAGGCTCGTGTTTATTGCACAAGCTCATATGTTATTGTCACAGATGACGAGAGGGTTTCTTGCCCTGCTGCAATTGGAGGGGCGCTGTCCATTTTTGCAGCTCTCATCGCCATCATTTCCGGATATGGGCTTGGGTTATATCCAGCTTCGGAAATGCTCAGGACTTTGCCGAGTGTGACACCAGCAGCTTTTGCGTAGGTTTCGGCCTTGGTGCGGGCATCCTTCACTGCGCTTTCCCGCGCTTCATCAATGTATTTCTCAGGATTGGAAACGCCGAACTGGATCTGGCCCACATCGTTGGAGCCGTTCTGCACCAGCATGTCCAGTGTTGTGCCGAGTTTGGTGATGTCTTTCAGATTGATGCGGATGCCATTTTGTACGCGGTATCCAACAATCTCAGGGGCTTTGCGCTCACCGTTGTTGAGACGACGGTTGTCGTAGATCGGGGAGATATCAAAGCCGGTGGTCTGGATGTCTTTTTTGTCGATGCCAGCGTCTTCAACATCCTGCAGGATG
Organism: Pseudovibrio sp. FO-BEG1; assembly: GCF_000236645.1. Classification (NCBI taxonomy): domain Bacteria; kingdom Pseudomonadati; phylum Pseudomonadota; class Alphaproteobacteria; order Hyphomicrobiales; family Stappiaceae; genus Pseudovibrio; species Pseudovibrio sp. FO-BEG1. Next base: position 4,709,916 of record NC_016642.1, on the reverse strand, counting down.
GCGCGCATGGTGACTGAGTTTTGCTGAAGTGCAGATTTTGCGTCATCGCCCTGCGTGATGACGCGGGAGACCAGCGTCGCCATATCCGGTGCCACGTTGACGGAGCCCTGTCCAGAGATGGTGATCTTGCCGGTCTGCTCTGCAGCCTTGGCATTCACACCACTGGAAACAACGAGGGCGGCGGCAACAAGACCGGCAACGGCCAGTGCGCTCATGCTTGGAAGACGCAATTTCTTCTGTTTGTTCTGCATTAAAAACTCCAATGTCAAAGTCGTTTGGGCTGATGCAAGATCAGGGGGCCTGACTGTCATTCTTGATCAGCCGAATATCGAGAAATGCAATTAGAAGTTACAATTGCGGCGGCTCTCGGGCGTGATCATGTCAATTCACGGGTTTGATTTTGATGATCCAGAATTATCGGATCGCCAACGTTTCCATCTCCCGACAGCAGGATTGCAATGGGGCGGGAAGACGGGAATTGAGCGCAAATGATGATGGCGAGCACAACAAGTGGCACGCACAGCACCATTCCAATTACACCCCATAATGCGCCCCAAAAGCTCAAAGAGATCATAATAACGAGGGGTGAAATGTTAAGTTGTGTGCCCATCAGACGTGGTTCCACCAGATTGCCGAGAATGAACTGAACTGCTCCCAGTCCCAATGTAATGGCGATAAATGGTGTGAGGGTGTCGAAGTAAACCAGCGACAGCAGGCTTGGGAAGATGACTGCGATCAGGGATCCGATGGTTGGAATGTAGTTGAGTAGGAAGGCAATGAAGCCGAAGAGCGCTGCATAGGGCAGGCCCGCCCAGGATGTGATGGCATATGTAAGGAAGCCGGTGATGATGCTGACGCCGGTTTTTATGCCCATATAATGACGCATGCGGCGCCCAATCTCTCCACGAATGGCAAACGCCAGCTGTACACGGTCGGAATCTTCAAAGAGCGCGGCCAGTTTCTTGTCGAATGTGGCGGCCTCAAAAATCATGAAGAGCACGTAGATGAAGACCAGTGAACTGGAACCGGCAAGGCTGGTGAGGACCGATGCCCCGGTGCTGAGGGCTGCGCTCAGCGAGAAGTTGGGCAGGATATCTGAGAGCTGGAGTGGCTTTTCCATATTCAGCTGATTGGCCAGCTTGAGCAGCAATTCATCCAGCCGACCCTGATATGTCGGGGCGTCGAAGGCCAGTTGCTGTAGGTTGACTGAGACAATGTTGAACAGGATGCCGACGACATAAAAAATTGCGAACAGGGCCAGCAAAATGGTGAGAGGGCGCGGTAGGTAGGTGCCAATCACCGGCAGATGTCGCAGAGCAGAGGACATTGAGTTGATGATGTACCAAAGCACCAATGCGATAATCAGGGGGATGATGAGGGAGCGCCCTATGAAGAGTAGCCAGCCAATTATGACAAGGAGAAAGAGGGAGGCGGTGAACTTAATGAGGGGCTGGCGCATCATGCACTCCAAGGGGGCAGGCGGTCGGTGGCGTGTTGAGTTTTCACATATTCTCTTAAAATCAGGTATTTATAAAGCATTGTGATGAATCCTCTGTTGATCTGACGGGGAAAAGACACATCCCCAAGTTTCAACAGGATCTGCCGGACTCCCGGCTTTAAACAATTTACTCCACGGCGGTTGTTGGTGTAGAACCTGTCCTCGGTAAGGGCCTGTAGCTCAACTGGTTAGAGCCGTCCGCTCATAACGGACTGGTTGGGGGTTCAAGTCCCTCCGGGCCTACCACCTCTCCCTATCTTCTTTGTTTCTCTTTAAAACTCGCTGTCGTGGTGCAGGTTGCATCTTGTGGTGGAGTGCATTTTGCCTGCCTGTTGTAATCATCTGGGCGCTATTAGAATTGATAATTATGCCACCATTAATTCATGGGTGATATATTCTATCAATAATCCCTTAAGTGAAATTAGTTCATAGTAATTACTTGGTTCTTACCTTGTTAAAAGAAACTAATACCTCGATATGTCGAGAGATGACACAATAGTAATCCCCTAATATACCAAAGCTACATCGATACAACTGACACTTTCTTTCTCAGAAATTTATCGTGAAGTCCTCGTTAGATTAGGGGTTGCTATGAGACTAACATCTGCTCTCGGGCTTATGCTGGGGTGTGCCCTCAGCGTGGGCTCTTCTCACGCACAACAACTTATTTATCAGCCGACTAATCCAAGCTTTGGCGGATATGCGGCCAACACAACGCACCTGTTTGCAACAGCCAACGCGCAGAAAACGGCGACTGTTGGGGGAAGCAACAAGTATGGGTCCGGTTCCGGCAGCGGGGCGGATGGTTCCGGCAGCAGCCTGGCTGACTTGTTTGTGCGCCAGCTGCAGAACCGCTTGATTTATGCGCTGGCGGATCAGGTTTCCCAGGCGATCTTTGGTGATGATCCAAAGGACAGCGGCACCGTTAGTTTTGGCGACCAGAAAGTTTCATTTGTTCGCGGTTCAGATTCCATTCAACTGCAGATTATTGACGAAAGCACAGGCGCGATTACCGATATTACGGTTCCGGTTCTGCAGACTGATACTCCTATAAATTAATGCCAGGTTATTGATATGATGAAGAAATCCATTGTGGTTGCCATGGCGTTGTCGTTGTCTGCTTGCGGGCCGGTAACACGCATGGCTTTTAGTCCCGGACCTCAACTTGCGACGGTGTCTGTTCAGGCCAGCAAGTTGAAAAAGCTGCCGCCTCCGAAAGAACCCGTCTATGCTGCGGTTTACAGCTATCAGGATCTGACGGGGCAATATAAGCCCTCCGATAAAGTGCAGACTCTTTCGCGTTCTGTGACGCAAGGGGCGGATACCATGCTGGTTCGTGCTTTGCAGGATGCGGGGGATCGCAAGTGGTTCCGCGTGGTTGAGAGGGGCAATCTGGATGCCTTGCTGAAGGAACGCCAGATCGTCACGCAGATCCGTAAGATCTATCTGGGTGAAGATAAGGTGGACCCGAAGGTTCTGCCGCCGCTGCTTTACGCTGGCGTTTTGTTTGAGGGCGGCGTTGTTGGATATGACAGCAACACCCGCACAGGCGGTGCCGGGGCGCGCTATCTGGGCATTGGTGGCAATGCGGACTACCGACAGGATGATGTGACCGTTTCGCTTCGTGCTGTGAGCACCCGGACCGGTGAAGTCATGGCCAACGTGATGGTTCAGAAGTCAGTGGTCTCTGTTGGCCTGAAGGGCGGAGCGTTCCGCTACATCGCTTTAGATGAAATTTTAGAAGCTGAAGCTGGGATCACTAAGAACGAGCCTGTAACGCTGGCTGTTCAGCAAGCCATCGAGAAGGCGGTTTATGCCATTGTGATGGAAGGTGCCCGCGTTGGAGCCTGGAGTTTTGAGAACCCGGCGCAAGCCAATGCTTTGTATCAGGAATACACATCGGAGAAGGCACAGGTCACCCAGCGTGTAAAGGTTAAAAAGGCGCGCCCCCCATCGAATATGGGTCCTTACAGAGGCAGTGTTCCACTGGCACGGTCAAACCTGTGGGCGAATAAGAAATCTTAGGATGTTGCGAAATGTTCAGCAGTTCTAGAACAGCATCCAACTTTTTCCTCCTGCACTCCAACATCTCTAACTCATTGAAAATAAGAGACTATGAGAATTGGTGGCAAGAGATCTCGGTTACCGTAAAAACGGTAATAGAGGGTGTGCGACCTTGCTAAAACTCACACACCCTCATGTCGCAACGGAGCAAATTTGATTGGTTGCAATCACCTTTGCTCACCCGAACTATTATAGGTGAAGGTTCGAAATTATGAAGCAAATTCTTATTTTGTCTTGTTCGGCTTTAGCACTTTCAGTCGCTGCCGCACATGCAGGAGACGGCAATGCCTCCCAGCTGCAGCAGGTCAATCTTGGTGGTGATGGCAACACCGGTGTTGTTACCCAGATTGGCAGTGACAACCAGTCTATTGTTATTCAGACAAACTCATCTGGTAGTACTGGCAACAGCGCCACTGTTTTGCAAACTGGTGATGGCAACATTGCCGGTGGCTGGAACCCAGCTCATCTTGCCGGTGAACTGAGACAAGATGGTGGTGGCAACAGCCTTTCTGTTGACCAGGACACCGAGCAGATGGTCAGGAACGTGCTGCAGCAGGGTGATAACAACACACTGACGATTAAGCAGCGTGCAACAGCAGTACCATCTCGCAATCCAAACCATCGCGTCTGGAATGTAACGCAGGATGGGGTTGCGGGCGCAACAACCGCACAGAACGAACTGGATATCGATCAGCGTGGCAACACAAATGTTGTTGCAACTGTTTATCAGGAAAACACGTCTGGTGCGGGTGCTGTGAACACAGCCGAGATTCGTCAGCGCGGTGCCTATAATGGCTCCAACATCAATGGTGTTCCACCGGACCCACAATCTGGTTCTCATGGTGCGACGCTGAAGCAAACGGGTTCCGGCAACGATACCTACGCTTTCCAAGCGGGTTCGAACAACAACTTCTGGCTTGAGTCAATCGGTGACAACAATGTTGTTGAGTTGACGCAGGACGGCGGGTCTAACGGTTCTTATGCGAAATCTGTCATCGAAGGCAATATGAACAATGCCGTCTACTTCCAGACAGGTGACTCGCAGGATGCTGATGTTGCTGTGACAGGCGATAACTTCATGATCAGAACCAAGCAGTCTGGTGCTGATAACGGCATTGACTATGCTGGCATTGGTACTGATGGCCGTGTTTCCATCCACCAGATCGGTGCTGGCAACACTGCAACTGCAAACTCTAATGGTGATGACCAGTACATCGCGCTTAAACAGCGTGGTGACAATAACTCCATTAGTATCGCAGGCTTGAATGGTCCTAACAAAAACAAGTTCTACGTGCTGCAGAAAACGAATGGTAGCACCGTAAGCGTTGGTACTGTTGAAGGCAGCTTCAACCGTCTGCAGTTCATCCAGAAGGGTGGCGATAACAACCAGATCATCTGGGGTGACGTTTACGGTGATCAGAACAAAGTGTTCTTCACTCAAAACGGTGCTGGCAACATCATCGAAGGTAACATCGGTAATCTGAGTGATCCTTCTACCAGCAACAACAACCGCCTGCAGGTTGCTCAGATTGGTGATGATAACAAAACCCTGGCTGTGATCATGGGTAATAACAACAACGCTCAGGTTGGTCAGAAGGGTAACATGAACTCTGCTGATGTTAGCCAGACTGGTGACAATAACTCTGCGACCATCATGCAGGGGGCTGCCAACGTGAACCTGCCAACAATCATGACTGACAACTCGGTTCCATTCCAGACACTGGATGGTTCTTCTACCTGGTAAGTCATAGAGCCCCGGCCTAAGGGCCGGGGTCTTTTCAGTTTTAGTGACTGAATCCAGAAAAAATAGAAAACGCTGTGATGTGATGGAAGTGGTTTAGTCCACTTCCGGAGCATTGTCATGTTGGGTCGGCCTGTTGGTTTTCTTGGTTTTTGGGGTGCCCTGTTTATCGGGCTTTCCTGGAGTGCCGCGCAGGAACTGGCGGTTATTCCTCAGGTGAATGCAACAGGATATCCGCAGGACAATCAGAGTTTTCGCTATCTGGAAGAAAAGAGCGCAAAGGTGTTTACCGGCAATATTCCGCAGGTGACGGAGTACGGTGGCAACACCATCAGTCTTCGTGGTCTTGAAGAGAGTTTTGCCAGTTTGATTGTACCAGTGGAGCCTACAGTGATCAGCGGTGTGCCGAACTCACCGGTTGCCGGGCAGGGGCTCATCATCGGAACGGGGAACACGGTGCTTTATGAAGCGCAGGGAACCGGGAATGGTTTTGGTTTCATTCAATACGGGTACGGCAACTCGCTTTCCGGCAGAGTTTATGGGCACGATAACAATGCGCTGGTAGGGCAGTTTGGGAACAACAACCGGGCGCTCTTCAATCAGTTCGGGAATGGAAATTCTCTGAGTATCATGCAGGGGCAATAGCCTTAGGTGGGCTCATCGCTCCGTTTATCGGGTGATGGATATGTATAGAAAATTCGTAGGAATGATGCTGGCTGCTTTGCTGATGCCGTGTGCTGTATTTGCGGGTGATGGGAACTCAGCGCTCATCCGGCAGGTGGGTGACAGTCACAAAGTCCAGGTGACGCAGAATGCCAATAATACTGAGGCAACCGTTCTGCAGGGCGGTGAAACGCTGACCGCAGGCCTTGGGCAGTATGGTTTGAAGGGCACATGGCTTGTCGGTAAGATTTTTGGTGCTTCGAAAGATCAGCTGGATACGGCGGACGATATAGCGGCGCTTGCTGTGCGCAATAGCTTTCTTGCGCCCAATGGTGGCAGTGTTGGGAATGACGCCACCGTGGTGATCACGGGTGATAACTCAACGGGCAATCTGTTCCAGACGGGTGATGGCAATCAGGGCTCTGTGGAGGTTTCCGGCAATAATTCCAAAGGCACCTTATGGCAGCACGGCAACAACAATGAAGCTGGGCTTGCTGTGACGAGCAACGGAACCAACGTGCTTTACACGCAGCGCGGAAATGGGCTCAAGACTGCGGATACTGGTGCTGGCAATACGCTGACGGTTCATGCGCCGGGCAACACGGTGATGGTGCATCAGCAGTAGAAGTTGAGAGACAGCCTGGAAGCGTTTCCTGAGTCTCAAGTGTTCAGTGCGTTTTCCCGCTCAGCCATGGCCAGTGCACCGCGCAGGGCGTCGTTTTTGGCTGGCACGATGAACTGCTTCAGGTCTGGCGGGAGGAATGCGTCATAAGCATGGCTCAGGCCGCCGAGGAGCGCGATGGGGAGTTTGCCGTCATCGCTCAAGAGGCGCAGAGCTGAGGCCACGTAGGTGGTGCCTTCTTCCACGATGTCGAGGGCAAGGCTGCTTTGCTGTTTGGCATAGATGAGGATGATGGGCATGAACTCGCCGAAGTCCTTCGGCTTTGCTGTGCGGGCGAACTCGGAAAGCTTGCGTGGGTCGTCGTCGAACTGGCGCAGGATGTGTTCTGTTAGCGGGCAGAGCTTGCGCAGGCCGTCGTGGGCGAGCAGGGCTTCTTCCAGTGCGCGTTCGCCCATTTTGGCGCCGCTGCCTTGATCTCCGCAGTGGAATCCCCAACCGCCGAGGTAGTAGTGCTTTTCGCCTTTGCGGGCCATGAAGTTGGAGCCAGTGCCGAGAATGCCGATGACGCCGTCTTCAGATCCGTGTGCGCCTTCCAGAGCGATCAGGCTGTCGGAGACGACCTGGACTGCAGCGAAGGGCAGGTTCTCGGCAAGGCCGACGGGGTCGTTGTGGGCGTTGGCGCCGGCCAGGCCCAGCACGGCGAAGGTGTGCTGCAAGGCGTCTTCCGTGAGGCCCGCATCCTCGCAGGCTTCTTTTGCGGCATGGAGGATGGAGCTGAGGCTCTGGGTTGGATCGCTGTAGATGTTGGCTGGCCCTGCTTTGCCGCGGCCCAGCAAGCGTCCATCCGCTGTCGCGATTGCTGCGCGACATGTGGAGCCGCCGCCATCAACACCCAGAATGTAATCCATGAGGTTTGCCTCTGTTCGTTCCAATCCCTGTGCTGTGTATGGCAGCAGGTGTTTAATGCATGGTTGAGGCCTGTCAGTTTTAGCGGCAGTGGTCCCGGTCATGAGCTGAGATTTAATTTGCTAATCTGCATAAGTCCTGATCTCTTTGCATAAGTCATTGAGAAGGAATTACAGTGAGCGGACCAAACATTCATATTTTAAGAGAGGATGAAGTTGATCGCAGGCGTGAGGCCGGCCTTGTGGCCTTGCTGGATCAATGTTTTCCTGGTTTTTTTGAAGGTCGAACTTTCTTCAAGCAGCTTCCTCATTTTAGGCTGATTGCTGAAGAACAAGATGAAATCATTGGTCAGGCCGGAGTCGATCACCGGATGATTAAAGTTGGCGACCAAAGCCTGCGGGTTTTTGGGATGATCGATGTGTGTGTTGCTGAAACACACCGCAATCGCGGTATAGCAGGGGCCATGCTGCAAAAAGCGGAGGAGCTGGCCAAGCGGGCTAACGTCGACTTCATGGTGCTGATTGCGGATAAAGGTGGGTTGTACCTGAAGCATGGTTTCCGCCATGTTTCTCCTGCACCAGGCAAATGGATGGCCATTCATGAGTTGGCCAGTATCATGCTGCTTGAGAAAGATTTGCCCGAGTATTTTATGGCTAAGCCTGTCGGCGATAAAACGTGGGCTGAGGGGCAGATCGATATGATGGGCTATCTGTTCTAAGTGCTTTCCTGAGAAAGCTGCCCTTACCAAGCGAATGCGGTAAAAGCCGTTTGCGCTGCATTTTGCTCAGGCAAACGGCTTTTGAAATAGGTCAGTTCTGGTGGCGTGCTCTTTGAGGGGCATGCCATCATGACCGGTCTTACTTCGTGTTCACACGAGCAGAGAGTTCTGCGGCGGTTTCTTTGCGCTCGGAGTATCTGTCGGTGAGGTAGTCGGCGTGGCCGCGGGTGAGGTGGGTGAACTTCATGAGTTCTTCCATAACATCCACCACGCGGTCATAGAGAGAGGACGGCTTCATACGGTCGTTCTCGTCAAACTCCAGAAACGCCTTTGGAATGGATGATTGGTTTGGGATGGTGACCATGCGCATCCAGCGGCCAAGCACGCGCATCTGGTTGACGGCGTTGAAGCTTTGAGAGCCGCCGCTGACCTGCATCAGTGCCAGAGTTTTGCCTTGTGTCGGGCGGACAGCGCCGACGGAAAGGGGCACCCAGTCGATCATGGTTTTCATGATGCCGGTCATGGCGCCGTGGCGTTCTGGTGAGCACCATACCTGACCCTCAGACCACATCATCAGCTCGCGCAGTTCCTGCACCTTGGGGTGATCCGGTTCTGCATCATCAGCCAGTGGCAGGCCGCTTGGGTTGAAGATGCGGGTTTCGGCGCCAAGCTGCTCCAGAATGCGTTGAGCTTCCTGTACCGCGAGGCGGGAGAAGGAGCGTTTGCGCAAGGAGCCGTAGAGCAGCAGGATGCGCGGGGCATGGTCCGGCGCATCGTCCTTGCGCAGGGTGCCGGATTGGATCGGGTGGAAGCTGTCAGCCTCCACCTCTGGCAGGTCAGTCAAATCAATCGAGCTCTCAGACACGGCTTAACCCTTTGCCGGAATGACGATTTCGCCATCTTCCTTGGTGAAGGCGCCGATCTGTTCTTCATCAAGGATTTCCAGCAGCACTTCAGATGGGCGGCAGAGGCGAGTGCCTTTGTCGGTGACGACGAACGGGCGATTCATGAGGATCGGGTGTTGCTCGATGAAGTCGATCAGCTGGGTGTCGGTCCACTTTTCATCGTCCAGGCCGAGTTCCTCATAGGGCGTGCCTTTTTTGCGCAGGATCTCACGCAAGGTCAGGCCGCTGTCTTTGATCAGCTTTTCCAGTGTTTCGCGGGAAGGCGGGGTTTTGAGGTACTCGATGACCTCTGGCTCGGTGCCAGCCTGCTTGAGCATGGCGAGGGTGTTGCGGGAGGTGCCGCATTTTGGGTTGTGGTAGATGATCGGGTTCATTTGGTCTCTCCGATGGGGTCGGTCAACGACAGGGAAACGGGTTGAAGTCCAGACACATTGTCGGATCGCCGCTGCAGCAATCCTCGGTCAGAAAACGAAGCAGGCCGCGCATGGTGTGCGGGGCAATGGCATAGCGCACCACGCGGCCTTCGCGCTGGGCGGTGAGCAGACCGGCGCGTTCAAGCGTTGCGAGGTGGAAGGACATGCGGGTGGGGGCGATGGAAAGGTCTTTGGCAATCTGCCCGGATGGAAGGCCGTTTGGCATGGCTGTCAGGATGAGGCGGAACGCGGCCAGCCTGTCCTTGTGAGCCAGAGCGGCAAGCGCTGCAACAGCGTCATCTTCCTGCAGATTTGTGGGTGTGTCGCCCGTAGAATTCTCAGTCATGCGAATATACTACAAATATCCTTGTAGTATTGCAAGGTGAGTCTTTGGCGGAGAAAGAGGATAAGGGGAGGGAGGCTTTTTTGTTATTGAGGAGTGCCTCCCTCCCTTTGTGCCAATGCCAACCTGTCAGGCATTGGCTGGTCTGGATGGGGAATGTGCTGTCTTGCTTAACGGCGTGGGGAGAGGTGGAAGAGCACCACTTCTGCGTCCTTGCCGTTGGTCAGCTCCAGCGTGCCGTTGCCTTCTGCTTCAATAGCATCACCGTCTTTCAGCGTTTCGCCGTTGATTTGCACTTCACCACGGGCTACGTGCACGTAGACGACGCGTTCATCAGTCAGTTCAAAGTTGATGGTGTCGTCACCGTTCAGCTTGCCTGAGTAGACGTCTGCTGCCGCCTCTGTGCGGATGGAGCCATCGCGGCCATCGTGGGAGAGGAAGAGTTGCAGGTTGCCATCGCGGGCGGTGTCGTCCAGCTCCAGCATTTCATAGCGCGGTGTGGTGTTCTTGCGGTCCGGGATCAGCCAGATCTGCAGCAGGTGGGTTTCGTCCGTGCTGGATGGGTTGAACTCGGAGTGCTGCACGCCGGAGCCGGTGCTCATGAACTGGATGCCGCCTTTGCGCACGGTGCTGCCGTTGCCCATGGTGTCTTCGTGGGCCAGAGCGCCTTCCAGCATGTAAGAGAAGATCTCGAAGTTCTCATGGGGGTGCATGGGGAAGCCGCCACCGGCTGCGACCCAGTCATCATTGATGACCCGCAGATTGTGGAAGTTCATGTTATTGCGGTCAAAATAGTTGGCGAAGCTGAAAGAGTGGGCGGACTTCAACCAGCCTGCATCAACGTGGCCACGGGCTGCGGACGGGCGAACTTTTACTCTTAAATCAGATGCGATCGTAGACATGTGCCTCTCCTGATTTCTTAATATTTTCAATGCGGTCGTCTTGCCCTTCAAGATATTCCTCTTCTCAAAATGAACAAGGTAAGCTTTGGTGATCTGATTGTTCGCTAATGGTGAACGAATAGATTCGGGTGGGCTTTGCGGAAGCTGCGAAAAGGGGCTCACAAATTCACGAAAATTACGCGCGGGGAGGTGGGGAAACAGATTCCTGTGAGCTACTTGTGCCAAATCCCCTAAATCTGTGGGTTAGCGCCACGCTTTAAAGACTTCTGTGTAAACCCTATGCCTAATTTGCGGATTGGTTAATGAATCATTTCCGAGTCATGATGCTGCGGTCCTTCAAGTTGACTGTACTCATGGCCCGGAGCGTGGAACAGGTAGTATGGCGTTGAAAATCCTGCACACAGCAGACTGGCATATTGGCCAGAGTCTGAACGGCTGGTCGCGCACCTATGAGCACCAACAGTTCTTCAAGGAGCTTGAAGAACTGATTGAGCGCCATGAGGTGGACGCACTGGTTGTGGCAGGAGATGTGTTTGACAACCAGAACCCTTCGGCAGAAGCCACACAGATGCTTTATGAGGCGCTGGCCCGTTTTCGGGAGAAGCGTCCGCATCTGGTGACGGTGCTGACTGCGGGCAACCATGACCCTGCCGGACGCGTGGAAGCGCCGGGCGTGCTGTTTCAGAAGATTGGCGTGCAGGCCGTTGGCATGGTGCGCCGCTATGATGGTTTGCTGGATCTTTCCCACCACCTTGTTCCACTCAAAGACAGTGATGGCGCGGTGAAGGCCTATGTGCTGGCGCTGCCGTTTCCTCGGGCAACAGATCTGCCGGGGCTGAGCTTTTCTTCTTCTGAGGAAGGTTCGCCCGTGGTGCGGGCTGTGGCAGAGCTTTATGAGGCGGCTGTTCAGCAGGCTCGTGAGCAGATTGGTGAGATGCCGCTGATCGCAACTGGCCATTTGCATGTGGCAGGTGGTCTGGAGTCGGAAGGGGCTGAGCGGCGCATTCTGATTGGCGGTGAGCATGCCATGCCGTGGGAGCAGTTTCCTGATGACCTGACCTATGTGGCGCTTGGGCATTTGCACAAACCGCAGAAGGTGGGCAAGGAAACCATTCGCTATTCCGGTTCGCCGTTTCCTCTTTCTGTCACCGAGCAGCATTACAAGCACGGTGTTAATCTGCTGAGTTTTTCTGATGCTGGTGTGCTTTCCATTGAGCGCCTAGCTTTGACCCGGCCTGTGCCGTTCCACCGCCTGAAAGGGGATGGTGGCTTGCTGCTGGAAGAGCTGGTGCCAGCGCTGGATGCGTTGGAGCTGGATGGAAAACTGCCCGTCGAACAGCAGCCGTTTGTACATGTGGATCTGAGACCGCAGGTTTCAGCTGGCGGCCTGAAGGCTGAGGTGGATCAGATTTTGGCAGAGTATCCGGTGCGCAGTGCCGGTGTTTCTGTGCTGCGGCAAAAACAGCAAGAGGTGGTGAGTGCTGAGGCCGAGAGCCTGATCCGCCTATCGGAAATTCAACCGGATGAGCTTTTCAAATCCGCTTTTGAGCGGGTGCACGGCATGGAGCCGGAAGCCAAGCATCTGGACTATTTTTATCGCGCAATCGCAGAAGCGGAGGTCGAGTAATGCGTATTCTAGCGGTGCGTGGCGAAAACCTTGCCAGTCTGGCAGCTCCGTTTGAGATTGACCTTGAACAGGAGCCGCTGGACGGGGCTGGTTTATTCGCGATTACCGGAGAAACTGGAGCGGGCAAATCCACACTGCTGGATGCCTTGTGCCTTGCCCTGTTTGGGCAGTGCCCGCGTTTGAGCGCTGTAGGCAGCAGTGACAGTGTGCCGGATGTTGCCGGTGCAGACCTGAAAGAGACAAACCCGCGAACCGTGCTGACCCGTGGTGCTGCCTCTGGCTTTGCCGAGGCGGACTTTATTGGCGCAGATGGAACGGGATACCGCGCGCGCTGGACAGTGCGCCGGGCGCGCAACAAAGCATCTGGCCGTTTGCAGAATGTGGAGCGGTCGCTGGTTCGCATTGAAGACAATGCTGCGGTTGAAAGCGGCATCAAGCAGGTGGATGCAGCTGTTGAGGAACGGCTTGGGCTGACCTACGACCAGTTCAAACGCACAGTTTTGTTGGCGCAGGGCGATTTTGATGCTTTCCTGAAAGCCAATGACAATGAGCGAGCTGCACTGCTTGAGAAGGTGACCGGCACCCAGCGCTACAGAGACATTTCCAAGCAGATCTTTCAGCGGTTTTCTGAGGCCAAAGATGCTGTCGGTAAGCTGGAAGAAAAGTCTGATGTGGCTGGTCTTCTGGAAGATGAAGACCGCACCGCGCTTGTTGGTGAGCAGGGAGAGCTGGAAAAGCAGTCTGCCTCTGTTCAATCGGATATGGATGCCATTGCCAAGTCTTTGGGGCATTTGCAAAAGCTGGATGAAGCCAAGACCAAGCTTGCCTCCGCCCATGATGAGTTTGTTACCCTGAAAGCGCGCCATGAAAATGCGCAGGCCAAGCGAGACTTGAAGGCGCAGTTTGAGCGCATCAAGTCTCTGGAGCCTGTGAACCAGCGCGTGGTGGATGCAGAGCGCGATGTTGCTGGCACGCGTGCAACTGCTGAAAAAAGCCTGGTGATGCTGGAAGCTGCGTGTACGGATCTGGCTGCCAAGGATGAGCAGGCCAAGCAGGCTGATGCGCTGTTCAATGAGCTGGAAGCTGAGCTGACCAAGCTGACACCGGAGTGGAGTGCAGCGGAACAGCTGGACACCAAGCTGGGTGAGCTGGAAACGGAAGGCAAACAGCTGCGCGAACGTTCTGATGCGGCCAATTTGGATGCCAAGCAGGCGGAAGATGCGCTGGCGGCGCACACCAAATCTCTTGAAGAGCAGAAAGCCTTGCAGGCCACTGTGAAAGAACAGATGGCACGGTTGAGCGCGACCAAAGTTCTGAAGGAGCGCCGGGATAGCCTGTTTGCCGATCTGGAAGAGTATGACCGGGTTCAGATTGCGCTTTCCAAGGATGCTGAACGCCTTGTTGAGATGCGCAAGCGTGAGAACGAGCTTTCTGAGATCCAGAGTAAGCTTTCCGCTGAGCTGGCGCAGTTTGCATCTGACCTTGACGGCTGTGAGAGCGATGTTGCCTCCAAGAAAGGCGAGATTTCCGCTCTTGGGGCCAATGATGCCCGCAAGAGCATGGAGCAGCTTTCTGCTTTCCGCCAGCGGGCTGAGAAGCTTCAGGAGACCTCTCGCAACTTCGTAAAGGCCAAGCGGAACAAGCAGGCTGAAAGTGCGACCTGGCAGAAGCTGGTGAACCAGATGGAAGGCCTGCAGGAAGCCAAGGAGAAAGCGACCCGGGAGCTGACGTTTCGCGACGAAGCCCTCGAAAAAGCGCGTGGGCTCTCCACCCTTGCTGAAGCGGCGCAAGGGGATCAGGTAAAGCTGCTGCGCGCCGGATTGGTTGAAGATGCACCTTGCCCGGTTTGTGGCTCTGACGATCACCCCGTAGATACACAGGAGGGCCGGGCTGCGCTGGATGCGCTGTTCGGCGACGTGTTTCTACAGCGCAAGGAAGCGGAAGAAGCTCGCACAGCTGCGCAGCGAACCTTAAGCGATATAGAGCGAGAGCTTGCTGCCTGTGAAGCTTCGAAGAAGAACGCTTTTGAGCAGGCAGAACGGTTTGAAGCAGAGACGACTGCACTTGAGGCAGACGCTCAGCAGCAATGGAGTTTGCTTGAGGCTCCGTTCGATCTGTCGTTTGCGCTGGATGCATTGTTAGATGCGCCAGAGTTGCTGGATGCGGTGCTGGCGCAGGTGACATCCAAAGCAGATGCTCTGCGTGCAGTACTGGCTCAGGACGACGCATTGCGCAAAGAGCTGGAGCAGTTGGAAGTCAAGCTTCGTGAACTGCGTGATGCACACAAGAAAGCGGCGGGTGATCAGGCTGGAAAAGCTGAAGAGGTTTCTTCCATCAAGGTGGAGCTTTCCGGTGTTGAGGGGCGTCACAACGAGAACTCTGAGGCACGGTTGCGGCTGGAGCAGCGGCTTAGCGAAACGCTGCTGGCTGGTGGCATGGTATTCGGGTCCCTTGGTGATGAGTTACCGGCGCTGAAGGCGAGCTTGCAGGACCGCATCAGCACATGGGAACAACTTGAGCAGCAGGAGGGGACAACTTCTGCCGCGCTGCAATCACTGGAACAGAAGACGAGCGGTTTGAGTGAGCGGCATGGTGGTCTCACTAAGACTGCCGCTGACTTGCAAGGGCAGCTTGAGAAACTTCGGGCGCTGCATCAGGAGCGGTTTGCGGAGCGCAAATTGCTGCTGGGAGGCATGGCGACCGGGGCGCATCGGGCTGCATTCACTGAACAACATAGCAACGCAAAAGAACGCATAAAAAACGCAAGTAACGCACATAGCAACGCAAAGGCCGAGTTTGGCCGTGCGGAGGCTGGATTGGCTGCTGCGAAGGATGCTGAGGCGAAGGCAGGTGCCGCGCTAACCGATTGTGCGGAAAGGTTAAATGCTGAGCTTGCGGGGCTGGGGCTGACGAAGGACGCCTATGATGGTTTGCGGGAGAGGAGCTCTCACGAGTTGGAGGCCTTGCTTGCTGAGCTGAAGGCGCTGGATGACGCTTACGTTGCAGCGCAAACTGCTGTTTCCACTTGGGAAAAGGAGCTGGCAGCGGTTCAGGCGCAGCCCTTGCCGGATAAGTCGCAGCCGGAGTTATCCTCTCAGCTGGAGGCCACCAAGCAAGCGCTGTCTGAGCTGCAAGTGAAGCGCGGCGTTCTTTCAGAAAAGCTGCGCGTGGATGCTGAGGCGCGGGAAAAAGCCCAACAAATCATGGGCTTGCTGCTGGAGGCGAAAGAGACCGCCAAGACCTGGGGCGCGATTTCCGAGGCGATTGGCTCTGCGGATGGCTCCAAGTTCCAGAAGGTGGCGCAGGGTGTTACTCTCGATTTGCTGGTGGAGCTTGCCAACAAACAGCTGCATCAGCTCAAACCACGGTACCAGCTGAAACGCGCTGATTTTGGTCTCGGCCTCTTCGTCATCGACCGCGATATGGGCGATACTCCACGCTCTACTCGCTCGCTAAGTGGCGGAGAACGCTTCCTTATTTCGCTTAGCCTCGCTCTTGCTCTCTCCGGTTTAGAGGGGCGTCAGTCGTTCGTTGACACGCTTTTCATCGACGAAGGCTTCGGCTCACTGGACGCAGAAAGCCTCGATCTGGCCATTGATGCGCTGGAGATGTTGCAGGGGCAGGGGAGAAAAGTTGGCGTCATTAGCCACGTGGAAGCACTGAAGGATCGAATTCCGGTTCAGGTTCAGGTGGTTAGGCAAGGTGCCGGACGCAGCCGCGTGGCGGTGAATGCGCCAGCAGACTGGTGATAAGTCCTGCTGGCTTCTTGCTGATTTGCTAGAATGCTGCGGGTTTAGTCGCCCGCATCACTCATTTCCTGACTTTTCATAGCTGCTTGTTTTTCTTTCTCTTTTAGCTTCAGAGAAGTTTCCTGCAGCGCAGCGATGTACTGGTCCAGCGCCTGAATTTCCAGATTGGCATTGCTGACATGCTTCGCTGTTTCTCCATCCATAATCTGCGGACGGCCAATCAGGTAGCCTTGCACCTCATCGCAGGATTCATTGCGCAGCAGCTCTAATTCTGGTTCAGTTTCAACACCTTCGGCGATAACTTCCATTCCCAAAGCCTGTCCCAGATCGATGACGGCGCGGATGATGGCTGCCAGTTCCGGTGTCTGAGTTACCCCACTAACAAAACTGCGGTCGATCTTGAGGCGATCAAACGGGAAGCGGCGCAGATAGCTGAGGGAAGAGTAGCCGGTACCAAAGTCGTCCAGCGCGATGGTTATGCCTAACTCCTTGAGTTGTCTTAGGGTATTGAGGGCGCGGCGGTCGTCGTGGATCAGGACACTCTCTGTGATTTCAAGCTCCAGACGCTCCGGCGTCAGGCCACTTCGTGCCAATGCGCCTTCCACTTCCTGGATAAGATATTCATCACAAAACTGCACCGGACTGAGGTTCACACCCACACGATAGCGCTCCGGCCACTGAGACGCCTGCGCACACGCTTCGTTCAGCACCCAACGGCCAATCGGAATGATCAGGCCACTCTCTTCCGCAACAGGGATGAAGTTGTTTGGAGCGATCAGGCCTTTCTCCGGATGGTTCCAGCGCAACAGCGCTTCAAAGCCGACGATGGAACGGGTGTCAGAGCGGGCCTGTGGTTGGAAGTGAAGCTGAAGTTCTTCATTTTCCAATGCGTTACGCAGATCGCCTTCCATGGTTCTTCTCAGCAGGATGGCTTCTTCCATCTTGTCTTCGAAGAATGCAAAGGTGTTTCGACCAGCCTCTTTTGCCTCGTAAAGGGCAATGTCCGCCTTGGACATCAGCTCATCAGGATCGGTCCCATGCTCCGGAATAAGCGCGATGCCGATGCTGGCGCTGGTTCTGATCGTGATGTTGTTGCCCACATGGATCGGCTTGGACAGAACCTCAATGATCTTGTTGGTGAGCAGGCCGACTTCTGCTGTCGTCTTCAGATTGACCTGAATGATTGCGAACTCATCCCCTCCCAGACGAGCAACGGTGTCGTGGTGCGTGACACAGGCATTGAGACGGCGGGCGACAGTCTGGATGAGTTTGTCACCGACCGGGTGTCCGTATAAGTCATTGATATCCTTGAATCGATCCAAATCCAGAACCATGACGGCGGAGATGGTTTCTTCTGCGCAGGCCTGGTTTTCGATTGCCTGCTGGAAGCGCTCGCGGAAGTAGGTTCGGTTTGGAAGGCCGGTCAGCATGTCGTGCTGGGCAAGGTGCAGAATGCGGGCTTCGTCTTCCTTCTGCTTGCGCATGTCACGGACAGCGGAGACACGGAGGTTTTCGTCTCCCACTTCCATCAGGCGGCCACGCACCTCTATCGGAATGCGCTCGCCGGTCTTGCTGAGCAGGATGACTTCATTCGGTGTGGGCTCATTGGCCTGAATGGCCGCACGGGCTTTCTCGCGGTAGTCCGGGGCCACGTGAGACAGCAGGCTGGAGCCTCTCATTTCGCCCGCAGAATAGCCGAGAAGTTCATAGAGAACGTGGTTACATTCGACGATGATACCATCAGTTGAGATGGCGAGACCTTCGAATGCACCTTCGGCAAATGTGGCGAGTTTGCTGAGTTCTTCCTGCTGCTTACTGTCTGAAGTTTCGCTGATTTTCCGCCGTTTCTCATCGCTCTGGAGCTTATCGAGGAATGAGTTGAAGAGGGAGGCGAGGCGTTCTTGCGGGTCCGTATCGCGAACAGGCAGACGCTCGTCCAGCTTGGCATCATGCCAGACCAGTTTGCCGATCAGGTTCTCCATCTGGCTGATGGTGCTGACGATTGGAGAATCGTTCAGATCAATCTCATCTGCTTTCTGGAACATGCCAGAGTATTTGAAGACTGAGAAAAGGATCAGACCCGTCATAAAGGCCCAAAGGGTCGTCAAAGAAGCGCCAACGGCTTGGAGAACGAAGTTGTCGAAGGTCCAGCCCGCCAGAACATTATCTGATGGAAGTGCCAGAGTGTAGCCAAAGAGGCCCACTAATGAGCCGATTCCGAGGCTCGTGTAGTAGATCGTGACTTTGTGGGTTTTGGTCCGGATGAAGACAATGCGGGCAGCTGTGACTGAAAGGGCGGAGGCCACGAGTGATAGGGCTGCTACGCCTTCGATCGTCAGGTGTTGCGCATTTCCAAGTGCCGATGCAAGACCGCCGATCAGGCTCAGCAGAATGGTTGGATACATTACCTTTCTTGGCGCAAAGAAGCCAAAGAGAACACCCAAGGTAACAGAGATGCCCGCAGCGACCAGAACGTTGTAGATCGCAGCGCCCAGCTCACCAGAGTAAATGCTTGTGTTGCCAACTGAAAAACCAATGCCACCGACAGCCATGAGAGCTGCACCAGCTTTGATCTGCAGCACGTTGTAGTTTTGTGTATTGCGCAGGATGTACTCAGGCAGGGCAGGCGAGTTCTTGATGCCGGTGACGAAAATACCGGAGAATGCCACAAAGGTTGCCAGTAGGGTGACGACAGTCCCTCCGCCGATCTGCTCAAAACCTACTGAAAGAACAGTGCCTTGGCTGATTGGATGTAACAGCAGCCCTTGTACACCTTTCAAGTAAGCCGGGTAGATAACAGTACCAACTGTGAGTGCAAGGATGATGGTTGCGCGGAGTGTGAGCTGATGTGACAGGGGCAAGTATGCGATCACTGCAATCATAGCGGCCATTGCGGCGTGGATTGCGGCTGCATGGACCTCGCTCTGAGGGATGAACTCGACCTCTGACTGCCAAAGGGTCAGCTGCGCTGTGACATCCGGCAGGTTCAGAGTGGTGTCAATCAACAAGCATGCAGCAGAGCTGATTACGATCAGAAGCAATGCGCGGTTGAAGAAGCGGGACGCCCGCATACGTTCCTGAATGAACAGGCTGGAATACACGACAAGTATTCCAAGAACACCAAGCGCAAATAATCCCACGGACAAAATGGTCCATAGGTTCTGCTGCTGTGTCAGGAGTTCTGCCTGATTTAACGAGCCTTGAAGGCTGGTGTTCGCTGGATCAAAAATTGACGCATACGAAGACACCGACATGAAGTGTAACGATAAACCAATCAGCGTAAGTAAGAGCAATACTGGAAGTAAAAGGGCTCGGAAATGCATTTGGGTACCCCAAGAAATTCTTGGGCATAATTGTTTGAAATTGTTGCGCATTTATTAAGAATTCTAGGGAGTTGAGGGTTTCATCCTAAAAAGTATCGAAAAGAGAGGCGTATATGACGTTTATCTGACGCTTTCAAAGCAAATTGATGAAAATTGTAAGTAAAAGTTTCGGTGATTGAAATTACTTATATACGTGAATACTCGTATTTGTCTTCAAGTTGAGAGAAAAGAGATTCCGCCCGTCAATCATGATTCTCTTCTCTTTTCACAACTGCATTTAGTTCATTTTTTATGGGCAATTGATGTGCATTGTAGGTCTCCATCTTGCTTGAACAGCTTCTGGGTGATCTTGAGCGATGCAGTGGTCCAGCTTGTTTTTATACTCCGCAGTTTCAGTCATGCAGCCAACCGGTGGTGAGCGGGATAATATCCTGCCAAGCTGGAGTTCCACCTCAGCACGTCACGGGATTATCGAGAGCATTGAGCGCATGGGGCGGACGGAAAGCCCGGAGTTTGTGGCACTGGAAGACCGAGTTGCCGTGCTTGTGGGCGATGGTGCATTGTGGAGCGCCGCTGTACAGAGCGCTGACAATAAAGTCGTGCCACCCAATGCTGACGGAGATCTTGGCAGTTTCGCTGACTACAGCGAAAGCGTGCGAGCTCATTTGTCTCTCAATGGGCCGAAAGCAGTTGGTGCCAAGTATCGGGAGTTCGCCTATCAGCCTTTGAAGGAACTGGTGGGTTTCCTGAAAGAACATCACTTTGAAATCTGGGTGCTGAGCTTTGGTGATCATGAAGTGGATCGCACCATGGTGGAGCTGAACTATGGTTTGCCACGTTTCAGGGTTATTGAAGTGTCAGCGACTTCTAGTGAAACCCCGTCTTTGGAGTTGGCGCGTGCGATCTGGGATCGGATTGGCGCAGCCCCCACAGTCTTTCTGGGCCGTACACAGACAGATCTGGGGCTATTGCAGCTGGCAGGGAAAGGCGTGGGCACTTTGAAAATTCAGATTGCGTCTGGCCAGAGTGGGGTACAAGAAGCCTCCGGCACAACTCCAGATAAGGTCTCCGGAAAGGTTGATTCTTGGAGCTTTGTGATTTCACCAGAGAGACATTGGCTCAGGAAGTTTTCGTGGCAGGCTCCCTCCGTGACCAGCCTGAGTAAGAATTAGTAGAAAATACTGAGACTTTCGTTGAGGTCTCTCAGAGATATATTTGAGTTGTTCTAGTTTTAATCGATTGAAGGACTGACTAGTTTTGCAACAATGAATAATATCTGCTGTTTCAGAAGTAATTTTATTTATTTTGATGAAGATCAATGAAGGGATGGAGCACTCTGATATCTCTAAATGCAGCTTCGGCTGGCACTCGGATGGGGGAGTGTCAACTTTCTTAAAGGCGTGTACCACCGGGTACACGCCTCTTTTTTTGCCTGCAGCTTGCAGTGGCTTCTTCTGAGTAAAAATCTCAGGAGTTGAGCGTTTTCCCAACCTCCTCTTATTTCTAGTTGTGTCTTCTCCTGGAATTTACGATATTCCGGCTGTTGGGTTCTATAGAAGCCAAGCTTCTTGGATGAAAAGGGAATGCGGTAGGGATGACCAAAGATGGGCCCGAGCCGCAGCTGCCCCCGCAACTGTTACGTGGTGCGTTCCTCATAAAAGCCACTGGAGATGATCTCTGGGAAGGCGAGTGATGCAAAAGCCATGAGCCAGGAAACCTGCCCGACACAACATAAACTCAAACCGCACGGTGGGTGCGAAGAGGAGCATATTAAATGCATATTGAACCGGGTTACGTTTCTGCGGCCAAGGTTATCGCTGCCAATGCAGGTGCCGTCGGCGTTTTTGTTTGGGGCTGCAAAGAGCAGATCTCTGAATTTCTGAAAGAGCCGCTTACTCCGCTGAAAACACTTTTGGCTGCTGGTTTCTTCTCCATTTTCATGCAGAGTTTCCATATGTCTGTCGGGCCATCCGAGCTTCATTTTATTGGGGCGATGGCGATGTATCTGACACTCGGCTTTACGCCTGTTCTGCTAGGGTTTGCGATCGGCCTGTTGTTTCAGGCACTCGCTTTTGATCCGCAGGACATGTACCACCTCGGCGTGAACAGCCTGTCTTTGATGCTGCCGCTGATTTCCGTTCATTATCTGGGCGGTAAGCAGCTGTTTGACAAAGACCTGACCAAACGTCTGAGCTTTGCTCAGATCCTGAAGCTGGATGCTATGTACTATGCTGGTGTGACTGGTATGGTTGGCTTCTGGCTGATGATTGGCGAAGTGGCAACACCGTTTACGGCGTGGGCGCAGTTTGCCTTGTCTTATCTGGCAATTGTTGTCTTTGAGCCTATTGTGACCTTCCTTGCTGTGAAGGGCCTGAAGGCCATTGAAGACAATGCCGTGGTTCGGAATCTTACCGTGGTTCCGCAGCTGAAGATGGGTTAAGTTTCTACGAGTTTACTTTTAGCAGGGGCAGCGGTTTTTACTTGCTGCCCTTTTTCTTGCTTTCGCGAAGCTGGCGGCTTTGCAAAAATCCTGATTTTGGAAGAAAAAAGCGGCGGATTTGATCTTCGCTGAAGTGTTATGGATTGCCCCGTGGCGCAGCTTCCACTATGAGTGCTTCCCAGAGAATTCTTAGTTTACACAGATCAGGAGATGCAGGCAGTCCATGGCGCGCCAGTTCATCTATCACATGCACGGGGTCTCCAAGGCCTACGGTGCTAAAAAAGTACTCGACAACATTCACCTGTCTTTCTACCCGGATGCGAAAATCGGTATCCTTGGTCCTAACGGTGCAGGTAAGTCCACTCTTTTGAAGATCATGGCTGGTCTGGATAAAGAGTACACCGGTGAAGCATGGGCTGCTGAAGGTGCCAAGGTTGGTTACCTGCCGCAGGAACCACATCTGGACCCGGACAAGACCGTCTTTGAAAACGTGATGGAAGGCGTTGCGCACAAGCAGGCAAAGCTGGACCGTTACAATGAGCTGATGATGAACTACTCGGATGAGACTGCCGAGGAAGGTGCTCAGCTTCAGGACGAGATCGACGCTCAGGATCTGTGGAACCTGGAAAGCCAGGTTGAGATGGCAATGGAAGCGCTGCGCTGCCCTCCATCCGATAGCCCTGTGACTAACCTTTCCGGTGGTGAGCGCCGCCGCGTTGCGCTTTGTAAGCTTCTGCTTTCCGAGCCAGATCTGCTGTTGCTTGACGAACCAACCAACCACCTGGACGCTGAAACCGTTCACTGGCTGGAGCGCCACCTGCGCGAGTTCAAGGGTTCAGTTCTGATCATCACCCACGATCGCTACTTCCTCGATAATGTGACTGGCTGGATTCTGGAGCTCGACCGCGGTCAGGGCATCCCTTACGAAGGCAACTACACCACATACCTTGAGAAAAAGACCAAGCGTATGGAGCAGGAAGGCCGTGAGAACATGGCTCGCTCTCGTGCGATCAAGCGCGAAAAAGAGTGGATGGGTATGTCTCCGAAAGGCCGCCAGACCAAGTCTAAAGCCCGTATTAAGGCTTATGACGACCTGCTGGCTGCTCAGGAAGAGCGTATGCCTACCATCGAGCAGATCATGATCCCGGTTGGTGAGCGTCTTGGTAACAACGTGATCGACGTTGAGAATGTCTCCAAGGGCTTTGGTGATCGCTTGCTGATTGACGATCTGTCCTTCAAGCTGCCACGCGGTGGTATTGTTGGTGTGATCGGTCCAAACGGTGCTGGTAAATCAACCCTCTTCAAGCTGCTGACCGGTCAGGAAACTCCTGACAGTGGTAAGGTTGAGCTTGGTGAGCGCGTGCATCTTGGCTATGTAGATCAGTCTCGCGATAAGCTGGATGACAGCAAGACCGTTTGGGAAGAAATTTCCGAAGGTGCTGAAGTGATCTACCTGGACAAGAAAGAGATCAACTCTCGCGCATACTGTTCTTCCTTCAACTTTAAGGGTGCAGGACAGCAGGCGAAAGTCGGCGACCTTTCCGGTGGTCAGCGTAACCGCGTGCACCTTGCGAAGGTTCTGAAGTCTGGCGCTAATGTGCTGCTGCTCGATGAGCCGACCAACGACCTTGATACTGAAACCCTTGCAGCGCTGGAAGACGCTCTTGAGAGCTACGCAGGTTGTGCCGTGGTTATCTCGCACGATCGTATGTTCCTCGACCGTCTGGCAACGCACATGCTGGCCTTTGAAGGTGACTCCCACGTTGAGTGGTTTGAAGGTAACTTCGAAGACTACGAGAAAGATAAGGTTCGTCGTCTGGGCGCACACGCTGCTGACCCACGCCGCATCAAGTACAAGCCACTTACACGCTAAGTACTGCTTTCTACAAAGAATTAAGGCCCGCATTTGCGGGCCTTTTTTGTTGGGGCAGTGTGGTTGTGAGGAAAATGGCCTGTGGTCATTGCCGTATGATGTGCAGTTTTTTAGAAAAGCAGAGCAGCAGTCACATTCTATATTCATGCTTTATACGTAGATGTGCTGATGTGACGCATGCGCGCAACTGCTAAATTGATGTAAGTCAAGACTGTGTTCTTCCCCATCAATCAAAAACGGGCACTGTAATGAGCGATACAACTTTGTCTTCTGCTGAGGCTCAGCAGGATAGCGATCCGCTGTTCTTTAAAATACTCTTCCTCGTCCCAATCATCGGCTGGTTGTTTAAAGACGCTGTACACGGTAACAGCGAAGCGAAATACTATTTCTGTGCCAACTTCTTTGTTGGCTGGGGCCTTGCAATTGCGTTCTTCGGCTATGCTGCGATTATTATTCCAGCGCTGTGCCTGGTAGCACTTGCCTTTACTTGGATTATTGGTGTTTGCCGATAATTTATAGCTACTGATCGTGCTCGCCGCTTTCATTGGGAGCGGCCAGCAGTTCTTCCGCAGTTATGGTGCCACCCCACGATGTGATGGTGGCTCCCATTTCGTCCGCCACGCAGTAGCGTGCAGCGTCGCGGTCCAAACCTTCTTCCAGCAAATCATCATAGTCCGTGTATTGGTGGCGCACATAACTGGTTGTTGCCAGCAGAACGGCGATATGTGCTGGTAGGTGGCACAGATGTTGCTGGTTGGCTTTACTTCTGATTTCAGCTGCATCCAGAAATGGTACGTGTGGTATCAGCGTGGCGAGTGCATCACTGATTGCCCGTTGTCTTTTAGTCCTGCTCACACATGATCTCTTGCGCTGATGTCTGAGCACTAATTTATCATGGATGATGGCAGGCGCGACACTCTTCTATGTGCGATGCTTGATTTTGCTCTCTGGATTGGATCCTGAGAGATACCCAGCACATGTTTCTTATAGATTTCCGAGAAGCGTTGTTCAGGTGCATAGAACTCTCCCTGAACATATTCCGCTCCAAGTTCTTTCAACTTTTCTTCGGTATGAGCGTTCTTGATCTCTGAGAGAATGATCTCGATGTTCAGGGCGTGTGCGAACTCGGTTGCTGCGATGAGCAGGCGGGCTGTCTTCTCGTCTTCAAAGAGCTTCTCAACAGATCCTGCATGCAGCTTGATGTAAGAGATGTTCAGTTTCTGGAAATGTTCGATCTTGAGACCACCGGAATCGAAGTGGTTTATGCAGAGTTTGACGCCGGTGCTGGTGAGTTCATTGAGCTGAC
Source organism: Pseudovibrio sp. FO-BEG1 (assembly GCF_000236645.1). Classification (NCBI taxonomy): domain Bacteria; kingdom Pseudomonadati; phylum Pseudomonadota; class Alphaproteobacteria; order Hyphomicrobiales; family Stappiaceae; genus Pseudovibrio; species Pseudovibrio sp. FO-BEG1. Next base: position 4,684,823 of record NC_016642.1, on the reverse strand, counting down.
TGATCAGGATGTGAGCGTTGGCTCGCAGAAGGACCCGGGAAGGGATCTCTAATGTGAACTTGTCTGGTTGGACGTTGTTTTCCTGAAGCAGATAGCTGAGATCATCGCAGAAACCTTCCTTCAATAGAGATGGCACAGGCACGCGGAACAGGAACTCCCAAGGTTCCATCGATGTGTTCTGGCAAGCGCGCATGGTGTGAATGATGGCTGCAATTGTAGTATCGCCGAGAATGTCGCTGAAGCTGGCGCTGTCGAAGATTTTGGAGAGATCACTGCCACGTGCAATTTCAAGGATCTGTGTGGGCCAGTCCGGGCGGGCCTCCAGCATTTTAATCTTGCTGGTCCTGCAAGTTCTTATGGGTTGGAACACGGTGCCAACCTGATTTTGCATGAGTGCCTGTTTTGCAGTGCGTTGCAGGGTGACTTGTCGATCCAGCCGCGTGCGCATCACCTGATTGAAGAGGCTGGCGCGGTTCCGGCCTCGTTTCTTTGCATGATACAGAGCTGTGTCGGCACTCTCTTGCAGTTCTTTGACGTTGTTTGCATGGCGAGGAAACACGGCAGCACCGATGCTGACCTTGGGCCGGATCTCGCTATGCTCGTGATAGATTGGATGGCTGAGGGTTGCCGGCAGCTCCTCCAGCAGTGCTCTGATCTGGTGACAGGTGGTATCTTCCAACAGCAGGGCAAACTCATCGCCACCCAGCCGGAGTGCGGTGATGTTCTCACATTCCATTTGCTTGAGGCGATCGGAAATGGCAACCAATGCTGCATCACCTGCAGCGTGGCCGTGGGCATCATTGATGACTTTCAGATGATCCAGATCCACATAGAACAAAGCGACGCGTTGGTCCGGATCGGTGACGCTCTCGATTGCATCCGATATCAGTTGCTCAAAGCTTTCTCGGGTGCGCAGGCCGGTGAGTGGATCAATGTTGCAGACTGTGAAAATCTCACGTGGATTGGACTGCTGAGGGGGAAGCAAATACCTTGCGGAGGCTGGATCATGAATGCGCAGTGTATCGTTCAGATCGTTGGCTGAGAGGATGCGCAACAGGCCGGGAACCAGAATTCTTGCCAGGTTTCTGAAGCTTTTCAGTTTCTTAGTGAGGTCTGCATTGATGAGCTGATCAGAGCCTTTTTGAAAGTGTGCTCTTGGAAAGTGCGTGGACGTGTTTGTCTCTGCGTTGCAAAGGATGCCAACGACTGCGATGACGCGGTCCTGAAGAGAAAGTGGCATGAGTGCAATGAACTGTGTGGCAGAGGTGCTTTCACTTCTAAATCGGTGTGGGAAGATCTGGACATCATCACCGCAGATTGGCAGCTCGGTAATCTTGGTCAGTAGGGTTCGTAGCTGTCCTTCCAGCGGTTGGATACTGTCAGAAACGAAGAGCTCTGTATCGTGGAGATCATCCTGCGGGTTGATCATAATGAAGGTGGGCAGCTCGAACAGTTTTTCATAGACGCGTAAGACAGATTGCGCGAAAGGCTGTTGGCGCGTCTCAGCAGAATGAGGGTTCGTTCTGTAAACGGGGTACTCGATATTGTATTTTGTGTTGCCTGCTTCAGACATCATTCCCACCACTATCAACCAATTGTTTACCACGCCTCTATTGATAGGGATTATGGGCTTTTACGCAAAAAGAAAGCGGGGGTCTCTCTGAGAATTTGGGGGCATGTTGTGCGGGAATACTATAAAAATACTAGGTAAATTTTAGGAAAATGGGGATAAGCGTCTTTGAATTTTTCAGTTTATATGAAAAGTGAAATTTCTTATTTGCGCATTACATATGTAGATGAGTAATTGTGATGCATAATCTCTTCTGCGGCAAAGACAATACTATTTTATGGGTAAGTTATCAGTGATTCCTTGCTGTGGTTTACATAGGGCACAAGCCCAGTAGCTTTTGCTTTATTAGGAAAGCTAAAACTTTTCATATAATTTCTAGTGTGCTATGAGTTTCCTATGAGTGATCGCACAAAAGACAGACTGATGTACGCGCTTAAATCGCGCGGACCTAACACAGCGGCAACCCTGGCTAAACACCTGGGCGTAACGGCTGTGGCTGTTCGTCAGCATCTGGATGCGCTCCTTGAAGCAGAGCTTGTTGAGTTTGAAGATCTGAAGGGTACTGTTGGCCGTCCGCGCAGGACCTGGCGCCTTTCGGATACTGGCAATAAGAAGTTTCCTGACAACCATAGCGGTGTGCTTGTCGATTTGCTTGGCAACATCAAAGACCTCTATGGGGAGGAGGGGCTTCAGCGCTTGATTGATGCGCGTGCTGATCAGTCCCGCAAGTCCTATGTGTCTGCGATGAAGTCTGCCAAAACGCTCTCTGAAAAACTGCATTGCCTTGCTGAGCAACGCAGTGAAGAAGGCTATATGGCTGAGGTTCTGAAGGATGGGGAGGAGAGCTTCCTGTTTGCGGAGAACCACTGTTCCATCTGTGCCGCAGCCCGGTCCTGCCAGCATTTCTGCCAGTCTGAGCTGGATCTGTTTCAGGATGTGCTGGGTGCGGATGTGCGTGTTGAGCGTGTGGAGCATATCCTCAAAGGGGATCGCCGCTGCCTCTACAAAGTTTCGCCGAACTAATCGGGCCTTTACTCTTACACCAGAATTGAGAGAAGCATTGCCAGCTCTACGCGGCTGCTTACGTTCAGCTTTGCGTAGATGTTCTTGCGGTGCGTGCGCAGTGTGTTCTTGGTGATGTCCAGATCTGCTGCGATTTGAGGCTCTGTCTGTGTTCCTGACAGCTGTTCCAGAACGATTGCCTCTTTATCCGTCAAGCGGAAGAGGGCGGTTGCTTTCTGGATGTTGATCTGCTGCTGGATTTCCAGATCGGTGATGAAGAGGAAGAACAGGTCCTCATAATCCGTATCGACCAGACGGATATCGATATGGATTGGGCGCAGGAATGCCTCGTCACGGCGGAGGACTAGCTCCTGCTGAACATCCAGATCAATGGTGGCTGTTGCCAGGCTTTGCGCGTTCTGGAACTCGCGCTGATGGCTTGGGTCCGTGAACTCCAGCCTGCCGGTGCTGATCTTGATCTGGGGTGTTTGCTCAAACAGGCGTTTAGCGAACTCGTTGCTGCGCAGGATGGTGCCATTTCCCTGAATTATGGCCACGCCCTTCTGTAGCCGGTCAAGGCTGTCTGCAAGGTAGCTGCAGAAGGCTTGGTCTACAATGTGGGCGATCTCATTGCTCAAGGTATTGGATTCCTGTTTTACACCGAGCAACAAAAAATGGCTGATGGTGTAATAGCGTGCGTTTGAATGGAAGGAAGTTCATCTAAATAAGAGTCGTTCTTCTATTCCATATTCTATAGCTTAGTGAAAAATCGATAATGCGTATGCAGTCATACGGTATATTTTTCGGTTATTCACAGCAACGGGTTGAATTAACTACTTTCATTAGTTGGTGACGTTACGCAAACACCTTGCGAGCGCCATGTAATCCTCGCTTTTAGGCGAAGTTTTTCGCCAGATTAAACCTATCCTACGGGAAGGTTGGGGCTCTGCAAACCGCAAAAGTGTTATGCGATCATCTGCGATTTCTGTATCTGCACAAATTTCCGGTAGTACGGTTACCCCATATCCGGCGGCCACCATGTGGAGGACTGTGGCGATACTTGTGGCGCCCACATTAGCTGACTGATTTTGACCAATTGATCCACAAAAGCTCAGTGTTTGATCTCTGAGGCAGTGACCTTCTTCCAGTAGCAGCAGGTTCTCACCGTGAAGATCGTCAGGGCCCATGCGTTTGCGTTCGTCGATTTCGCGTGAACTGGCTACAGCTAAAAGGAAGTGATCTTCAAAGATTGGAGCTTCTTCCAGATCGGGCTCTTCAACAGGCAAAGCCACGAGGACAGCGTCCAGAGTACCGTGTTTTAGTTCGCTGAGCAGGGTGGCGGTCAGTGTTTCGCGAAGATCAAGCTGCAACGCTGGGTATTGCTTCGTGAGAGCTGGCAGCAGTTTGGGGAGGATGTAGGGGGCGAGTGAGGGGATGACGCCGAGGCGGATAGTTCCGCTCAAAGGGGAGGCGGCGTGTTCTGCGTAGGCTTTAAGGTCTTGCATCTCCCGCAGGATCTGGTTCGCACGCTTCGCGATCTCTTCGCCTTCCGGTGTCAGGCGGATGGAGCGGGCGTTTCTTTCGATCAGGCACAGGCCGAGCTCTTTCTCCAGGTCGCGGATCTGCATGGAAAGGGCGGGTTGGGAGACGCAGACTTCTTCCGCGGCATTTCCGAAGTGGCCGTGCTGTTGGACAGCGACGAAATAGCGAAGTTGTTTGAATGTAAGCATGAGATAAAAATATCTTATTGCGGGGTGAAACTGAATTCACATTTGCTGATGAAATGTTGATGCTATTGCCGCTCTGAAATTGTTGATTTTCTTAGGTGGCTTAGAAACTTAACCTCGGGCGACTCAAGAGTGCCTCATCCGGAACTTGACCTTTTGGTAAGGAATTAACGTTTTGAACGCCGTAAATGTTGATGAAGCCACTCAAAATTTGGGGACGTTCTGACAAAAAGAGAGTGTGTCACAAACAGGAAGTTAACGAGGCTTGGGGCATGTGCCGAACAGATGAACGTGGTTAAGGATTTGTGATATTTTTGTAAGCCCTTGTTGTTGCTTATTTTTTTAATTAAATTTCTGAGGATCTCGCTAGAGCCCGAAAACTTATTGGTTTTTTTGTTATTCAAAGCATGCAAATCGCACATTAATTTTTCTAAATTAACTAAAAATAGAAGAGATTGAGTTAGGTTTTGTTTAATCCTGTTTCTTAGGTTTTTATCAGTTTGCGTATCCCATCGGTGTTTTAAATGTCATCTGACTTGGCTTCTCATATCGTTGACTTCAAATCTCTGGCGCTTGAAAAAAATATCGAGCGGCGCTCGGAGCTTGCCCGCCATGTGGCACTTTTGTTTGCCCGGACGTGGGAGCGGTGCTCTGATGATCAGATTGATATCTATGATAGCGTCATGCTCCGTCTCTCAGAAATGGTTGAGCGGCATGCGCTGAGTTATATGGCTGAGCAGCTTTCTGAAGTGCGCCGAGCTCCGGAACAGACTGTTCGCAAACTTGCCTTTGATGAGATTGATATTGCTGAGCCGCTGCTGCGGAGCTCTAATGTGTTGCGTGAGAGTGATCTGGTGAGCATTGCGCGCAGCAAGAGTGATGATCACCGTCTGGCGATTGCAAAGCGTGATGTGATTTCAGAGAATATCAGTGAGGTTCTGGTCGATCTTGGAAACTCCGAGGTGAAACAGACTGTTGCTGGTAATGATGGCGCGGTACTAGGTCAACGCAGTGTGAAATCCCTGATGAGTGAAGCGCGCGGGGATGAGGTGCTGCAGATGGCGCTTGGTCAGCGTGCGGACCTTGCTGATGCGCATATCGAAGCCCTCATTAATTTTGCCAGTGAGCAGGTTCGTAAGCAGCTTATTAAAGAAGGTGCAAGCGATGTTGCAGGCAAGCTGCCAAAAGCTGCGCGGATTGCAGCAGGTAAGCTTTCCAACGAGTTCTGGCTTGGTCGTTATGACTTTGAGACTGGACGTGGCCGTGTGATGGAGCTGGTTCGTCAGGGCCGCCTCAATGAAAATGCGCTGCGGGCTTATGCGGAAGAGGATCGCTTTGCCGAGGCTGTTGCTGCATTTGCGATGCTGGCGGGGATTGGTCATTCAGAGGCACAGCATTGGACTGTGCGCAACGATACGGAGCCATTCCTTGTTGTGTGCCGGGCTTCCGGTTTTGGCATGATGACTGTTCAGGCACTGTTGAAGATTGGGCCATGGCGGTATCGCCTTTCCAACTCTCAGCGGCAGGCTGCGTTGAAGACTTATCAGGCGCTGGATCAGCAGGAAGCTTATAAGCAGTTCATCACCTGGAAAGAGCAATGGATGGCTTAGGGCCCGCTCTTTATGCATTGGTTATTCAAGGGTCGCTTCGGCGGCCCTTTTCTTTGTCAATTTAATCCAAAAGTCGAGTGGTTCTTCAAAAGCAACTTTAGGTACTCGTCGTGTTTACTCCTGCCTGATTGGGTCGTGTAGCCAAAGCAGGATTGATGCAAGTAAGAAAAAGCAAAAAAGTTTCTTCTGACAGTGCTAAAGCGGATCGCTTCCTTAATTTCCTTATCTCCTTTCTGACGCTGCTTGTTCTTGTTGGTATGGGGCTCCTGTTGCACATCAGTTTCGTGGCTGCGCAAACGGTGGAAACTGGAACTCCCGCTGCCGCAGCTCCCATGGTTGCGGAGCAGGAGATGGTGGTGCAGAGCGCACCTGCTGCTATGGGCAATGAGGAGCTGGTCTTTGGGCTGTCGAATGGCCTTGAGCTGTTCTCGCTGGAGAATATCGATCGCTCCAGCGAGTCCCTGAATGCTGTCCTGCTGGATCTGGGTAACTTTCCGGTTCACGTTCACAACGCTTTGGAGCGGGCGCGGCCAGACACCAATATCTCCTGGGTCTGGCAGATTTTTGCGCTGACGCTGTTTGCTGTCACCATTGGTTTTGTGGTGGAGCTGTTGGCTGACAAGTTGTTTGCTAAGCGGTTGCTGCGGTTTTATCGGGGTAAGCCAGAGAGCAGGGCGGAGAAGATTGGTTTTCTGTTCTCCCGGTCACTGGTGCAGGTGGCAGCGATCTTTCTGCATGTGATTGTGACCTTCGCACTTATTCTCGTGATCTCAGACAATACTGAGAGTGTGCGGCATGCGGCGTTGATCTTTGCCAGCTTCTACTTCTTCTTCCGGCTGCTGCTTGTCTTTACGCGCAACTTTCTGGCTGTCGGGAATGAGCATCACCGGGTGGTGCCGCTGGATGATCAAGTTGCGCGATCCTTTCTACATGCCATTGTTTTTTGTGGTGGTGTGGCCTTCTTCCTTCTGGCGTTTGGCAGGTGGATGAGTCACTTGTCGCTTAATGCCAATGCGCAGCGTATTCTGGATTTGCAGAGTGGATTGTTTCTGGCGGTGTCCGCTGCGGTGATCTGCTACATTTATCGCAGGCCGATTGGGAACTGGTTTTCAGGTCAGCAAGATCCAGCTCAACGGCGGCGGGTCTGGCGGCGGCTGTTTAGTCAGAACTGGCATCTGGCTGCGCTGGCTTACTTTCTGGTGGCGTGGCTTGTGTTTGCGCACCGGCTGCTGTTGGGGCTGACCTACGACAGTTTGTTGCTGCTTGCGCCGATTGTTGCGATCTTTGCCAGTGTTTTGCTCTATGGCATTCTTCTTCTCGTTATTGATAAATGGCTGTTGCCGCCGATCAACATCGACAGGCTGCAAGATGCGTTTGTTGAAGAGATTGTGCAGGTGGAGGAAAGAGCAGGGCACTCTTACAACCAAGAGGAAGTCAACGCGGAGGCACGGGCGTTGGCCGCGGATAAGGAGGCTGGGCGACAACCTTATCGGCAACTACTGGACCATGGCGCCCGTTTGGTGACGCTGATGTTTGGTCTGGCGGTCATCATCGAAGCGTGGGGGATCAATCTCTTCAAGCAGGATGGGCTGTTTGGCAATCTGGTTGAAGTGGCGTTGATCGTATTCTTTGGCTACATGGCCTATCAGGCCGTTCACATTACCATTCAGCGTCAGATTGAGATCTCTGAAAGTGACAAGAGCGGACAGGCCAAGATGGGGCGGTTGGCGACACTGCTACCAATTCTGCGAAATTTCCTGCTGATTTCAATTGTGGTGCTTTCCGGCATGGTTGCTCTGTCAGAGATCGGGGTGAACATCGGCCCGTTGTTTGCGGGTGCTGGTGTTGTTGGGCTTGCGGTTGGCTTTGGGGCGCAGACGTTGATTAAGGATATCTTCTCAGGTGCGTTCTTCCTACTGGATGATGCTTTTCGCACGGGTGAGTACATTTATGTGACCAACAATGTGGAAGGGACGGTTGAGCGGATCTCTATCCGGTCCATGCAACTGCGTCAGTCTGATGGTCTTCTGAATACGGTTCCCTTTGGCAACTTGTCTTTCGTGAAGAACTCTTCCCGTGACTGGACCATGATGAAGCTGGCGTTTCGGGTCACTTACGATACGGATGTGGATCGGATGCGGGAGTTGATCTCTCAGCTTGGAGACAAGCTGCTGAATGATCCTGAGCTGGGGCAGAAGTTTCTGGAGCCGCTTCAATCACAAGGTATCACTGCGCTGGAAGATTCAGCGATGATCGTGCGCGTGAAGTTCACGACGCGGCCAGGGGATCAGTACATTTTACGGAAGGCCGTGTTTGCGGGCATTCGGGAAATCTTCAACCGCGAAGGCATCACATTTGCCCACCGTGAGGTGAAGGTACGGATCGATGAAGGGGCTGCAAGAGGCCAGTCTTTCTCTGACTCACAGAAAAAGGCGATGGGTGGTGCTGTTTTACCGATTGTTGAAGATGATGATCCGGATAATCCTTCCAAGGCATAAACGCTGCAAATTGGCGGTTTTTCGCTCTGTTTGACCCATGGGAATGTCAGAGTTGAAATTTGATCAGCCAATTTTCAAGGAAAACTCAGAAAAACTATTCCTCTTTTGGTGCGAGAAGGGAATGTTCCTCCTTGTCATCGAGTTCTTATACGTATAAAGATATCTTTATATCATATTATTCGATCAGCTGGCGGCGGTAATAGGCTTGATAACGACAGTAAATAATGAACCAGAAGGCAAACTCCCGGTAGAGGATTTGGTGGGCTGCTTGCGTGCCTGTGGTGAGACGACACGTATCCGTCTGCTTGCTTTGCTTGTGCTTGGCGAGCTGACCGTGAAGGATCTGACAGTCATTCTTGGGCAGAGCCAGCCTCGGATTTCGCGCCACCTGAAGCTTCTGTGTGAGGCCGGGGTGATCAAGCGTTATCCGGAAGGGGCCTGGGTTTATTACCGTCTTGGTGAAGGCGGCCCGGCAGAGTTGGCGCGGCGCATTGTTGCGCAAAGCCAGCAGAGTGATCCGGTGCTTGCTGCTGACCATGACCGTTTGGTGTCGTTGCGCCGTGCAAAGGCGGAGGAAGCGGCGGCTTTCTTTGCAGCACGTGCCAACAACTGGGACAAGGAGCGTAGTCTTCATGTTCCTGAAGTTGCTGTCGAAGCTGCTATGCGTGCGCTTGTGGGGTCCAAGTCCTTTGATACCCTCCTAGACCTTGGGACTGGAACCGGACGTTTGCTGGAACTGTTCAGCGAGCAATACGAGCGTGGCATTGGCATTGATACCAGCCAGAACATGCTTTCTGTGGCGCGGGCCAATCTGGACCGCGTGGGCTTGCAGAAAGCACAGGTGCGTCAGGGCGATATTTATGCGCTTCCGATTGCACCGGACACAGCTGATCTGACGGTGGTTCATCAGGTTCTTCACTATCTGGAAGAGCCTGGGCGGGCGATTTTGGAAGCTGCCCGTACTTTACGGCCGGGTGGTCGCCTCTTGCTCGTTGATTTTGCTCCTCACGAACTGGAGTTTTTGCGGGAAAAGCATGCGCATCGTCGTCTTGGCTTTTCTCAGGAACAAGTGGGCAATTGGCTTGCAGAAGCTGATCTGGAGCTTGTTTCAACGAATGATCTTACCCCGGGCGCGGGGGAAAAAGACAAATTAACTGTTACCCTTTGGCTCGCTCAGGATCGTCGGGTTGTGACCGACCTGCCTGTAGCGGATCCGACCAAGGAGCTTGCTTAGTTATGAGCGAACATAGTATCGATCGCCGTTTTAGGCTCAATGGAGCCTCTGACATCTCCGTTTCTTTCGAGTTTTTTCCTCCAAAGAGCGAGAAGATGGAGCAACAGCTTTGGTCGTCAATCAAACGGCTTGAGCCACTGAGCCCAAGCTTTGTATCCGTCACCTACGGTGCTGGCGGATCGACCCGTGAACGTACTCACTCTACCGTTTCGCGTATTGTGAATGAGACTGCTCTGAAGCCAGCTGCTCACCTGACTTGTGTGGATGCCACCAAGGAAGAAGTGAACGAAGTTATTCAGGCTTACTGGGATGCTGGCGTTCGTCACATCGTGGCGCTGCGTGGTGACCCGGCTGCTGGTCTTGGTGAGAAGTACCATCCGCATGAAGGTGGTTATCAGTCTACCGCTGATCTGGTGGCGTCCATCAAGACGATTGGTGATTTTGAGGTTTCTGTTTCTGCCTATCCGGAGAAGCATCCTGAATCTCCAAGCTGGGATGCTGAGCTGGATGTGCTGAAGGCAAAGGTGGATGCGGGCGCGACCCGTGCGATCACGCAGTTCTTCTTCGATAACGACCATTACTTCCGCTATGTGGACCGCGTTCGGGCGGCTGGCATCAACATTCCGATCATTCCGGGCATTGTTCCTGTGACCAGCTTCAAGGGCATTTCCGGTTTTGCGAAGAAAACTGGTGCTTCTGTGCCGGGTTGGCTGGCGCACCGGTTTGATGGACTGGATGATGACCCTCGCACCCGTGAGCTGGTTGCCGCAGCGGTGGCGGCTGAGCAGGTGATGAGCCTTGCGGATGACGGTGTTGAGGACTTCCACTTCTATACCATGAACAAGGCAGACCTCGTTTACGCGATCTGCCACATGCTTGGTCTTCGGGCAAAACAGGATGTGAAAGCATCTGTCGCCGCCTGAACCTAATCCACGTCAGCAGAGATAATTATCGGGTTATGGCCCAGCCGTGACCCGCACAAAATAAAGTACTAGAAAAGATCGGATCCCATGAGTTTGCAGGTGAAAAAGACCGGTTCGGACATTTTTGCAGCCCTAGAAGCAGCCGCCAAGGAACGTATCCTTGTTCTGGATGGCGCCATGGGAACTATGATCCAGAATCTTCAGTTTAGCGAAGAGCAGTTCAGAGGTGAGCGCTTCAAAAGCTGGAACCAGGACCTGAAGGGTAACAACGACCTTTTGATCCTGACGCAGCCAGATGCCATTCGGGACATTCATCTTCAGTATCTGAAGGCTGGTGCGGATATTATTGAGACCAATACCTTCTCCTCAACCTCCATTGCGCAGGCTGACTATGCGATGGAAAGCATCGTGTATGAGCTGAACAAGGAAGGTGCGCGCCTTTGTTGTGAAGCTGTTGAGCAGATGAAGGAGATTGATCCATCCCGCCGCCGCTTTGTGGCTGGTGGACTTGGACCGACCAACCGGACAGCTTCCATCTCTCCTGATGTGAACAATCCGGGTTTCCGTGCGGTTTCCTTTGATGATCTGAAAGACTCCTATGCTGAAGCAACACGTGGTCTGATCGACGGTGGCTGTGATCTGATCCTTGTTGAAACCATCTTTGATACACTGAACGCAAAAGCGGCTTTGTTTGCGATTGATGAGGTGTTTGAAGAGAAGGGCGTGAAGCTGCCGGTTATGATCTCCGGTACGATCACTGACCTTTCCGGACGTACACTTTCCGGCCAGACGCCAGAAGCATTCTGGAACTCTGTTCGTCATGCTGCGCCGTTTACTGTTGGCTTGAACTGTGCGTTGGGTGCGAAAGAGATGCGTGCGCACGTGGATGAGATTTCCCGTGTGGCTGATACGCTGGTCTGTGCTTATCCAAATGCTGGCTTGCCGAACGAGTTTGGTGAGTATGATGAGAGCCCGGAGTACATGGCTGGGCTTTTGAAAGAGTTTGCTGAAGCTGGCCTTGTGAACGTGGTTGGTGGGTGTTGTGGTACGACACCGGAGCACATCAAAGCAGTTGCAGATGCTGTTGAAGGCTTGCCACCACGCGCACTGCCAGAAGTGCCACGCCTGATGCGTTTGTCAGGTCTGGAGCCATTTACTTTCACCAAGGACGTGAACTTTGTGAACGTGGGTGAGCGTACCAACGTGACGGGTTCTGCACGCTTCCGTAAGCTGATCAAGAATGATGATTACACCACGGCGCTGGATGTGGCGCGCTCTCAGGTGGAGAATGGTGCACAGATCATCGACATCAACATGGATGAAGGGCTTCTGGACAGTGAAGAAGCCATGGTTACCTTCCTCAACCTGATTGCGGCTGAGCCGGATATCGCGAAAGTTCCGGTGATGATCGACAGTTCCAAATGGACTGTGATTGAGGCTGGCCTGAAATGCGTGCAAGGCAAGGCTGTGGTGAACTCCATCTCCCTAAAAGAGGGAGAGGAGAATTTCATCGCGCAGGCCAAGCTGATCCGTCGGTATGGCGCTGCTGTGGTTGTGATGGCGTTTGACGAGACTGGTCAGGCAGACACGCTTCAGCGCAAGATTGAGATTTGCAAGCGCTCTTATGATGTGCTGGTCGACAAGGTTGGGTTTGGACCGGAAGATATCATCTTCGATCCGAACATCTTTGCTGTGGCGACCGGTATTGAAGAGCACGACAATTACGGCGTTGACTTCATTGAAGCGACACGCTGGATTTCTGAGAACCTGCCTTATGCGCATATCTCTGGTGGTGTTTCCAACCTGTCGTTCTCCTTCCGTGGTAACGAGCCTGTTCGTGAAGCGATGCACTCTGTGTTCCTCTATCACGCCATTCAGGCGGGTATGGACATGGGTATCGTGAATGCAGGTCAGCTGGCGGTTTATGATGACCTGCCTGCGGAACTGCGTGAGCTTTGTGAAGATGTGGTGCTGAACCGCCGTTCGGACTCCACGGATCGTCTGCTGGATGCTGCTGAGAAGTTCAAAGGCGCCGGTGGCAAGAAGCGTGAAGTTGATCTGACCTGGCGCGAAGGCACCGTTGAAAAGCGCCTGGAACACTCTCTGGTTCACGGTATCACTGACTTCATTGTTGAGGATACAGAAGAAGCCCGCCAGAAGGCGGATCGTCCGCTGCACGTGATTGAAGGTCCGCTGATGGACGGCATGAACGTGGTGGGTGACCTGTTTGGTGCTGGTAAGATGTTCCTGCCACAGGTGGTGAAATCTGCTCGCGTGATGAAAGCAGCGGTTGCTTATCTGATGCCTTACCTTGAGCAGGAGAAGAAGGAGCTTGGTCTGGATGAAAGCTCATCCAACGGCAAGATCCTGATGGCGACTGTGAAGGGTGATGTGCACGACATCGGTAAGAACATCGTTGGCGTTGTTCTGCAGTGTAACAACTTCGAAGTGATCGACCTTGGCGTCATGGTGCCAACTGCGAAGATCATTGATGAAGCGAAGAAGCACAACGTGGACATTATCGGGCTTTCCGGTCTGATTACGCCTTCTCTGGATGAAATGTGTCACGTGGCTTCCGAGATGGAACGTGAGGGCCTTGATATTCCGCTGCTGATCGGTGGCGCGACGACCTCTCGTGTGCATACGGCGGTTAAGATCCATCCGAACTACTCCAAGGGTCAGGCGATCTATGTGACGGATGCTGGCCGTGCGGTTGGTGTTGCGTCTCGCCTGATGGCTGAGGGTGGCCGTGAGGAGATCTACGAGAACACTCGCCTTGAGTACGTGGATGTTGCTGAGAAGCATGCGGCGGCTCGGAACAAGAAGGTGCGTGCGAGCATTGAGACGGCACGGGCAAACCGCTTTAAGCCGGACTTTGAAACGCACAAGCCAACCAAGCCGAAGTTCCTCGGCACCAAGACCTTCACAGACTTCTCTCTGGAAGAGCTGGTGGACTACATCGACTGGACGCCGTTCTTCGCGACCTGGGAGATCAAAGGGGCTTATCCGGCGGTTCTGACGGATGATCGTTACGGCCCGGCAGCTCAGGCGCTTTACAATGATGCGCGGGAGATGCTGAAGGAGATCGTGGACGGCAAACTGCTGCAGGCGAATGCTGTGGTGGGTTTCTGGCCATGTGCGCAGGATGGTGATGATCTGGTGCTTTACACGGATGAGAGCCGTACAGAAGAGCTGAAGCGTCTTTACACGCTTCGTCAGCAGATGGACCGTTCTTCCTCTGATCGTGGCAATGTGGCGCTGGCGGACTTTGTTGCGCCGGTTGAAAGCGGCATTCCGGACTATGTTGGTGGCTTTGCTGTTACTGCTGGTATTGGTGAGGATGTGCTTGCCAAGCGCTATGCGGATGCAGGTGACGACTACAACAAGATCCTCAGTCAAGCGATTGCAGACCGTCTTGCGGAAGCGCTTGCAGAACGTATGCATCAGCTGGTGCGTACCGAGCTGTGGGCCTATGCACCGGATGAGACGCTTTCTAATGCTGATCTGATCGCAGAGGGCTACGATGGTATCCGTCCGGCTCCGGGTTATCCAGCACAGCCTGATCATACTGAGAAGGGTACTTTGTGGGAGCTGCTTGATGCGGAAGCGCAGACTGGCATTTCTCTGACTGAGAGCTATGCGATGTGGCCTGGTTCAGCCGTGTCTGGCCTCTACTTCTCGCATCCTGACAGCCATTACTTTGGTGTTGGTAAGATCGAGCGGGATCAGGTTCAGGATTATGCGGTTCGTAAGGGCTGGGACTTGGAAACCGCTGAGCGCTGGTTGGCTCCAATCCTGAATTATAATCCAATGGCTCGTGAAGCTGCGGAATAACGCGCTGAAAATTAAAGATTAATCAGGGCTGCAAGGAAACTTGCAGCCCTTTTTCTTTGCTGGGATTGTCGATGATGCGTGCAAGGACTGTTTCCAAATAGTGATCTAATCATTCGCTGTGGTTCGACTATGTATGTTCAGGAGAAAACAATCGCTCCTGTTCAGGGGCACTGAGAATGTCAGGTATTCCTCTCCGAAAGCCGGAGTCTTTTTTCAGGAATACGCTATTGGAGATGACAGATGAAAAAGACAATTCTGAAGATCGACAGTTCAGCCGCAACTGCAACCTCCGTCACCCGCCAGCTTGCGGATGAGCTGGTTGGCAAGCTTTCCAACGTTGGTGATGAAGTTATCGTGCGTGACCTCAACCAGCCTGTCTCATTCATTGATGAGAGCTGGATTGGTGCTGCTTACACCCCTGAAGAGCAGCGCAATGAAGATCAGAGAGCTGGTCTTGCTCTGTCTGACACACTCATCTCAGAACTGAAGGAAGCCGATGTTCTTGTGATTGGTGCACCGATCTACAACTTCTCTGTTCCAGCTGTGCTGAAGGCCTGGGTTGATCAGGTGGCGCGTGTTGGTGTGACCTTCCAGTACACAGAATACGGCCCAGAAGGCCTGCTGAAGGGCAAGAAGGCTTACATCGTTGCGGCAACCGGCGGCGTGCCTGTTGGCTCCCCAGCGGACTTTGCAGTGCCTTACCTCAAGCAGGTGCTTGGCTTCATCGGTATTACTGATGTGGAAGTGATTGCAGCGGAAGGCGTTGCTGTTGATCGTGATGGTGCGATTGAGAAAGCGCAGAACACAATGGCGGGCCTGACAGCAGTGGCTGCATAATACCCCGACAAATCAATGTCTCATCTGGAGCCCACCTTGGAAACAAGGTGGGTTTCTTTGTGCATCTGGATTGTTAGTGCCTTCTGATTTTTGTTCTTGAAGGACTTCGTAAGCATGGGGGGAGGGGTCTACAGTAGGCCGATAACAACCGCGGCAACAAATGCGAATGCAAATGTAATTGCGATGGCGTTAAAGCTTCGTGTGACAGTCATGGATTTATCTCCCGTTACTCACTAGCTGCTTGAAGCTTATGTGACGGGAGCCACGTTAGGAAGCAAAAAAATGCCATATTTCATAGCGCTGCTAGAAAACAGGCGAAGATCACTTAAAATTCCTACTGCAAATAATTTGTGTAAAGCCGGAGGATACATTCTGGTTGTTTTGTGAAAGACCAAGGGAATTCTTGCGTTTCCTCTGTCAAATCAATAAGCAGGATTTTTGCGGCTCCGGGAATACTATTGGGGTTGTGATATTTTTTCTCCTGCGGTGAATTGGACGTGGATAGTTTAAAACATTCATGACATTTCGGGCCGCAATTCAGAAACATTCAGCAATGAATCAGGAACAGCGCCGGGCAAACAGCTGTTCAAATCGGGGATTTCGAGGTGGGTTACACGACAGGCGCGCGCGCTGCGCTCAGAACACTTTCGGCCGCGCTTGTTGTTGGCATGTGTATTGGTGCTGCACAAGTTGGTGCTACGCCGATGCCAAAAGCTCGCCCTTACTTCGGCAACACAACGTTGCTGCCACCGATGCCTCTTCCGCAGAGCAAACTACCTGCCCAGCAGTTTCCAACCCCAATTGGAAAGCCGCTTTCGCTGGTTCCTGTACCTATTGAAAACCAGCGCGTCTTTCCACCTGCAGGTAATGCCAAGATGTGCGTGTTGCGTGGATGGAGTGTTGAGGTGCTGGAGAGTGTTGATGGACCGGGCGGTTGCGGTATTGATGAGCCCGTCTCCTTGCGCTCTGTCGTAGCTGGCGGGCAGGAAATCGGCCTGACCATGCCGGTGCAGATTGAATGTTCTCTGGCTCAGCAGCTGGATGGCTGGCTGCAGGATGTGGCCGTGCCTGCTGCGCGCCGGGAACTGGGAGTTTCCATCACCCGCATTCGTACGGCGGCGGGCTATGCTTGCCGGGGCCGGAACAACCAGCGCGGTGCCAAACTCTCAGAACACGGCAAGGGCAATGCGATTGATATTGCCGGTTTTCACCTCTCCGATGGTCGCGAAGTGACGGTTGAAGAAGGCTGGGATGGGTCTTCTGCCGAAGTGCGTTTTCTGACCAGCCTGCACAAAGGAGCGTGTGAGCGCTTTACCACTGTGCTTGGGCCGGATGCGGACCGATACCATCGTGACCACTTGCACTTTGATCAGGGTTGTCACGGCAAGGACTGCAAGTACCGGGTTTGTAAATAGGAGACGCCCACCTGATCGAGACGGGGCTTTATCTCTCTCAAGCGGGCGTTTGCTGTGATGTCAGGACTTACTGGCAGAAACGGTTTTTGCCAGAGTAGGTGCGATAAGTGCCGGTGTTTGGGTTAAAGCTTCTGTATTTGTTGGTGCAGTATGCGAACCATGCTGGTGACCACGGAGCTGGGGCTACAGCCTGTGCGTGGTAAACCGGTGCTGGCTGATGCACGACCACTGGTGGACGGTACGCAGGTGCCGGTGGGCGATACGCTGGCGCTGGTGGACGGTAGGCCGGACGTGGTGGTGCAACATACTGTGGCTGCGGTGTGACGGCATTGCCGATGATGAGGCCAGCTGCCAGACCGATGACGCCGATTGCGGCTGCTTCACCTGCATTGATGCCGTGCTTCTTGTGCTTTTTCTTCTTCCGCTTGTGGTAGTAGTGGTTCTCTACATAGGTGTTGTTTTCAATGTAGGTGTTGTTTCTTTGGCCTGCCTGAGCTGCAGAAACGACTGGCAACATCATTGCCCCTGCAAGCGCTACTGAAATTACTGCTGATGCTTTAGCCATTTTCGTCTCCGTAAACGGTATTTCGTGTTTGTTGAGACTAATTAACCAGAGACGGCCTGAACCTTCTTTGAGAGCGCCATTCATCTTCTGTTCATGTAGATGAATGAGATGGAAAAGCTATATAAATCAATTTATTAGTCGCAAGAAAAAATGTTCAGCGCCTGTGTTTCTTACCGAATTTTAAGTTGAGTATGCTTCTCATCTTATTTAGTGCAGATAGACAACAATGAAGAATCTGAGCAGGGTCAGAACCGGATAAGTGAGGTTGGTATGGAAAAGAAGATAGATCCAATTCGTGAGACCACCGATGAAGCGCGCGCTCTTGCCAGAAAGCTGATCAGAACGGTTCGATTTGCTTCCCTTGCCGTGCTTGAGCCGGAGACCGGATATCCTATTGTCAGCCGTGTGGGTGTCGGTTCGGATGTCGTTGGTGCGCCGTTCATGCTGGCCTCCAGCCTTTCCAACCATTCGCAGTGCCTTGAGCAGGATCAGCGTGTGTCGCTGCTGATTGGGGAGCCGGGTAAGGGGGATCCTCTGGCGCATCCGCGTCTGACCGTGATTGGCCGCTTCGAGCGCCTGAGCAAAGGTGATCCGCTGTGTACGGAGCTGCGCAATCGCTATCTTATGCGCCATCCAAAAGCCAAGCTCTACGTGGATTTTGCTGATTTTGATTGGTACCAGCTGCATGTTGAGCGGGTGAACATGAATGGCGGCTTTGGTAAGGCCTTCTTGCTGACGCGTGAAGATGTTCTGAGTTCTGAAGAAGGACGCGAGCAGCTGGCGGCGACGGCGCATGATCTGGTTATCCGCATGAATGAACGCCATGCCGATGAGATCGGCAGCTTTGCCTCCAGAACCTTCAAGGTGGGTGCCTCCAAGTGGGGGCTGGTTAGCATTGATGGTGAAGGGGCTGAGTTCTTTGATGGCGAGACGGTTTACCGTCATTTCTGGGAGGAAGTGACACCAGCAGGTGAACTTGAAAAGCTGGTGCTACAAACTCTCGGTTGTTCTGTGTAAAACCATGACGTAGGGTTTTGCTTGCCTTATAGTTCTTGTAAGGCGACTATCTATGCAAGGTGCAGAACAGGGTTGGAGCAGAAATGAATAAAGAGAATCTGGACAGCACAGCGGGTGCAGAGGTCTATTCCGAAAAGACTTTGCGGATTTATGACTTGCTGGTTTTACGGTTCTCCAACACGTTTCTGTGGCGTTGTTCTGCTGCTAAGGCGCTGAGCTTCTTCAACCGCAATGTCAGCGGCAACCATCTGGATGTTGGTGTTGGCAGTGGTTATTTTCTGGAACATGGCCGTTTTCCGCAGGACACGCGTCTGGTGCTGATGGATCTGAACCCGCAGTGTCTGGACTATGCGAAGGCACGGGCGGTGGTTGCGAATGTGAGCACAGCGCAGGCGGATGTTCTGGAGCCGATTGAGTGGTCGGAAGATAAGTTCGACAGCATCAATCTGGGCTATCTGCTGCACTGCCTGCCGGGCAGCATGAAGCAGAAGTACATGGTGTTTGAAAACCTGAAGCCACTGATGAATGAAGGCGGCGTTCTGTTTGGCTCCACCATTCTTGGGGAAGGGCAGAAGCCAAACTGGGCTGCGCGTAAGCTGATGGCGTTTTACAACAGCAAGGGCATCTTCTCGAACCAGCAGGACAATCTTGAAGACCTTCGGGCCAATCTGGAGAAGTACTTCAAGGATGTAACCATTGAGGTGATTGGTGAAGTTGCGCTGTTCAGAGGGCGTGTGTAGCCGCTTCTTCCGGGAAGAGCACAAGGTCATCTTCGGGTGACCATGGCTTCCATTTTTTGCCAAAGACGGTTTTGAAATCTGGCTGGTCGATGCGCTCGAGCAGCCATTTTTTTACGCTCTGCGGGGCCTCTTTCTCAAAGCGCTCTTTGTCCGCATTGGCGAACTGGCGCACGAATGGGAAGAGTGCCTGATCGGCCAGCGCAGGGCGGTTTCCGAACAGATATGCAGACTTTTCCAGCCGCTCCGAGAGCTTTGAGAGCTCTTTGATAGCAAGGGTGTAATGCTCGTCCGGGTCAGCATCTTCGTAGCGCGTGGAGTACTTGTATCTGTCCAGATTGCGTTTGAAGTCGCCGTCCATCTCTTCGATGAGCTGTAGCATTTCTTCCAGTGAGCCGGTTTCCGGTGAGAGCCAGCTTTGTGGGTCGTTTTGCTGAAGTGCCCAGAGCATGATGTCCAGGCTTTCTTCAATCACCGTGCCGTCGTTGAGCAGAAGGACAGGTACGGTTCCTTTGGGCGAGATTTCCAGCATGTGGGCGGGCTTATCCCGCAGAACGATCTCACGAAGGGCGACTGCCCGCTGGCTGGCGACCAACCCCAATCTTGCGCGCATTGCGTAGGGACACCGACGGAATGAATACAGGATCGGGAGGGACGTCTGCTCAGCCATGCTTTCTGTTGTCTGCCTTTGATTGATCGTTTTCAGCAGCTGGTATTTCTAATGAATCTACAGGAGCAATGCCAGCGGATTTGCGCTCATAGGCCTGAATTGCCTTCTCTTCTTTCAAAAAGGCCTCAATATGCGGCTGCAGTTTGAGTTCTCTGACAGGGGTGTCGGTTTCCTGCAGGACTGTTGTGGTCGGCACAAATGCTTTTTGCGCGCGGTCATACATGCTGACGCGCACGAGGCCGGTTGCTGCGACGATGCCCTTTTTCTGGCCTCGGGTGAAGATGAAGCGCTGTTCCATGACGGCGGCTTCTTCCGTCCAGTAGACGATCTCGCTTTCCAGCTTGAAGGGCTCCATGAATGGCAGTTCACGGCGGAAGCGGACGGTGGCATGGTTGGCCAGTGGAGTCCACTTGTTGCGGAAGATGGCCTTGCCCAGCTTGGTGCGGCTCATATGATCCACACGGCCAAAATCCATCATGGCCAGATAGCGGCTGTTGGTGAGGTGGATGTTCATATCAATATCGGAGGGAAGAACGCGCAGGCTCACAACAGACTTGCTGAACATATCTGCTAGTTTTTCCCGAAAAGGGAACTTAAGGAAATAAAGTATAAGTCTGAACCAGAGTTGCATTATCTCTCCACGTGATAGCTCACGGGCTCTCACAAAAATCTAATGGATTTTCCAATAGGGAATAAGGTTTCCTATTACGTTAGGTGTGTTGTGCCAGATGTTGAAAGAATTTTCCAGTTATCTCTTTGAGTGGGAGATTGCGTATAGCTCAACTGAACTCGCCGCGATTGCCGGGGCTTTTTTCTTCGCGGCCTTTGTTAAAGGCGCGACTGGCCTTGGGTTTTCAACCACTTGCCTGCCGTTTCTGGTTTACGCGGTGGGATTGAAAAGAGGAATTCCGCTCATCTTATTGCCGAGTATTACTAGCAATATTCTGGTGATGATCGATGCAGGATATTTCGGGGAAATGGTGAGCCGCTTTCGCTGGATGCTTTTGGCGACTGTTCCGGGGATTCTGTTGGGGCTGTGGTTTCTGGATATCGCTCCTGCTCAGGAAGCTGTCGTGGTGTTGGGGTGTGTGCTCATCAGCTATGCTCTGTTCGCTTTTTTCACACCTAATCTGACCCTTTCTCGGGAAATGGAGCGTTTGTTGGGGCCGGTGAGTGGGTTCATCACTGGCGTGGTCAATGGCATTACCGGATCGCAGATCATGCCGGTGATGCCCTATTTGTTGTCGCTGAACCTGAACAGTGAGCGTTTTGTGCAGGCGATCAATTGCTCCTTCACGCTGTCGTCTTTTGTGATGGCAGGGGGGCTTTATTATCTCGGCCTACTGGATCTTAGTGCGCTGGGAGTTTCGGCGTTGGGGTTGGTCTTTGTGTATTTCGGCACCAAACTCGGGTCGCTGGTGCGGCAGTTGATGTCGCCTTCGGTGTTCCGGGCCACTGTTCTGCTGCTGCTTTTCGGGCTTGGAGTGAGCCTTTTGTTCAAGGCATTTTAGAGCAGGCTGCGTTCAGATGCTTTCGCGTGCCTTAAGCTAACTGGTGGTTTATGGATCTCCTCGGTTTGTGCCGGGAGATGATAGAGATTATTGCAGGTTCGCGCCTAGGCTCTGCTTCATGATGGAAATGGAAGCAGACATGGCGATGGCCGCAGAGTATCTCGGGTATACGGCCTTTGAGATCGCCATCATCATGTTCACGTTCTTCTTTGCCGCCTTTGTGAAGGGGCTGGCGGGACTGGGCTTTACGACAATCTGCCTTGCGATCCTTGCTTACACGGTGGGTTTGAAGAAGGGCATTCCGCTGATTGTGGTGCCCGGGCTCATCAGTGATCTCATCCTTGTTTATGAGGCTGGCTACTTTCGCGAGTCCTTCAATCGGTTCTGGCGGATTTATCTCTTCTCCATTCCGGGCGTGATGATTGGCCTTTGGTTTTTGAGCTGGGCATCCACACACTGGCTGACGATCCTGCTGGGTTTTGTCATCATGGCGTTTGTTGGCTATGCGCTTTTCTCCAAGAACCTGAGACTACGGACGCATTGGGAGAAAGCGGGGAGCTCACTTTCCGGCTTCTCAACCGGCTTGCTGACGGGGATGACAGGGTCTCAGCTGATGCCGATCACGCCGTTTCTGGTATCGCTAGACCTGCCGCGCAGCCATTTCATTCAGACGATCAATAGCTTCTTCACGGTGGTGACAGCCATGATGATCCTGGGGCTGACCTATCTGGGCCTGCTGCATCTGGGAGCGTTTGCGATTTCCATCACGGGGCTTGTGTTTGTCTATATCGGAACCAAGAGCGGCAACTATATTGGGCGCAGGTTCAGCCCGGCGGTGTTCCGCTATTGTGTATTGGTGATGATGTTCTTTTCCGGTCTGGGGCTCATCATCAAAGAACTCTGGTTGAATGTGATGTGATGGCCCGCCCACTTGCAAACCCAGCGAAGGATCCCCAATTGCATCTCTGTCTAAACGATAAGCGCAGATGGCGCTTCAGAGAAGTTTTCGGAAAATGGTGATCCTTCAATTGATTGGGGGGCTTGTGTTGCTGCTTGTCGGCGGCGAAGCGCTGGTGCGTGGAAGTGTGGCTGTTGCCACACGACTGGGTGTTTCCAAGCTTTTTATCGGCCTGACGCTGGTGGGCTTTGGCACCTCCATGCCTGAGCTTGTGGCTAGCCTGCAAGGTGCGTTTGCCGGATATCCCGGTGTTGCAATTGGCAACATTGTGGGCAGCAACATCGCGAACGTTCTGCTGATCCTAGGTATCACAGCGTTGATCCTTCCAATTGCCGTAAAGCGTGAAGCTTTTCAGCGGGATGGGGCTGTGCTCATTCTTTCAAGCCTGATCCTGCTGGGTGTAATCCTGACAGGATATCTCTCCCGCTGGGCTGGCTTCATTCTAGTTGGATTGTTGCTGGCCTATACCATCTACACCTACGTGGTGGAACGGCAGACCGAGCAAGCTTCCGGAGATGTCTATGAGGCTGAAGCGGATCAAGCGAGCTATCCGAACATCTCTATCGTGTGGGGACTTGCGATCTTTGCAGCTGGTGTGATTGGCATCATCTTTGGTGCCAGCCTTCTGGTCAGTTCCAGTGTGGCGATTGCTCATAGTATTGGTGTTTCTGATGCGGTGATTGGCTTAACGCTGGTTGCGATTGGCACCTCTCTGCCTGAACTCGTTACCTCTGCCATTGCAGCAATACGTGGCCATGCCGAAGTCGCGTTTGGCAATATTGTTGGCAGCAACATCTTCAACATTTTTTGGCATTGGTGGTGTGACTGCTCTTGTTGTGCCGATCCCTGTCCCTTCTGTGATTGCTCAGGTTGATATCTGGGTGATGGTGGGGACTGTCTTCCTTATGGCGATTGCCTGCGTCACCGATTGGCGGGTGAGCCGCAGAGAGGGCTTGTTCTTCCTGCTATGTTATGTGGGCTACATGGCGTTTCAGCTGCTGCCGGGATTGCGTGCGGCAATTGGTGTTGTGTGATAATGGCATGTTGTGCTGAACAGCAGAAAACTTATCCCCCTCGTGAATTTCTCCCGTAGTCTGAGTTTATGCCCACGTGACGGGCTGCTGGCGGAGCGTCCGTCAGTGTGTCGTGGGCTGGGCGGGGCTGTCGGGAGAGGTAACGCACCTTTCGGTGGTCCGGTGAACCGAACTTCAAACGTGACCGCATGGTTTGAGGGGAAGGGCCCAGGAATATAGGGTATCACTCGGCGATGGGTGCTGATGTACCGGTGAGGGAACTCACCTTTACGGATGGATCTGTCAAAGACGGAGGAACTGTTCGGGCAGGGAAACCTGACTGGATAAGCCACTGTCTTTCCGGGAAACCGGCTATCGTGCCTTATAGGCAAAAGAGGCGACGTTGTTCATCCAAAGAAAGCCCGGGCAAGGCGTGTAGCCAATGCCGAAGAAACTAACTTACTCACACTGCGCAGGCACTGCCTGCCGCCTTGCTCATCCCGACTATCGGGAAACTTAGCTTCACCACTGCATGGGATGCCATGTGGTGCTGTTGGTGTTTGTGGAGCGATCAATTTGCTTCTTTGCCAACCCAGACTTCTAGAAGCTTTGGATTTAGGTTGGTGGCCTCCGCATAGTCTGACGATTTATCGATGAGATTAAACTGGAAGCCTGAGTTATTGAGGTGTTGTACCAACTTTGGTCCGTAGAACCCGCATGTTTGCTGATTGTAGCATCTGATTTGGTTCTTGTTTGGGGTTACGTTTACTTTTTCGAGTGGGAAAAGATTGATCGAAGAACCTAGTTCTTTTCCAGACCTCTTAAGATCTCGGATGATTGAAGAAACTGTAAAGCTATCTGCATGGCTTAGCGCGTGCGGCACAATGCGCACCGGCATATTTTCGCTGATTTGCGCAAGAGTTGTTTTAATATCGTTGTCTGAGGCCGCCAGAAAACTTGCAGCCTCATTTGCTGCATCTGCGAGGTTCTGCTTGGTGGGCTCGTTGTTAATATAAGCAACAAATGTTCCGAAGATTTCTGGAGATATACGTTCTTGTTGGACGTAAAGCTTCGCAAGTGAAATGCCAGCGAATGACTTTGCTTTCTGTTCTGAGTATATCAACTCCGTCAGGAGCTTGATGTCGTCATGTTGACGGGACATCAATCCAAAAATGATGGTCGCAACAACAGCTGAAGCTGCGATGACGGTCTTCAGCGCAATATCAATGATCTCATGGGTTTTATTGCTCACTTATCTGCTCCTGATGTTGTTCTCCGATCTCAAGGTGCTTTTTTGTTTCATTAAAACCTATGATTGTGCTTCTGTCCAAGAAAAACGCCCGGCTGGGTGAGCCGGGCGTAGGTGTTTTAAGGGAACTTATTTTGCTTATTGAGGGGTGCCCCAGCCGCCGCTGGTTGGGGGGACGACTGTGATTGCTTCGCCTGCTTCCAGAATGGTCTGGTCGCAGCCTTTCAGCTCTTCCATCTGGCCAGAGTTGCGGCGCACGTAAGTGCGGCCCTTCTGACCATCTTCGCCGCCCTGCATACCCTTTGGTGCGATGGTTCTGTGGGAGGCAAGGATCGCGCAGTCCATCTTTTCCAGGAAGCGGATGGTGCGTTTGGTGCCGTCGCCCGCATGCCACTTGCCTTTACCGCCTGTTTCCTTGCGGATGTGGAAGTCTTCCAGCAACACAGGATAGCGGAACTCCAGAACCTCAGGGTCGGTGAGGCGGGAGTTGGTCATGTGAACGTGAACGCCATCGGTACCGTTGAAGCCTGGGCCTGCCGGAGAACCGGAGCACAGGGTCTCGTAGTACTGATAGGTGTCGTTGCCGAAGGTCAGGTTGTTCATGGACCCTTGCGAGTTTGCCATGGCACCAAGAGCTGCGAACAGCGCGTTGGTGATATGCTGTGAGGTTTCCACGTTGCCTGCCACAACAGCTGCCGGATAATGCGGACGCAGCATGGAACCTTCCGGCACCACAATGTTGATTGGACGCAGGCAGCCTGCATTCATCGGAATGTGGCCTTCCACCATGACGCGGAAGCAGTAGAGCACAGCGGCGCGGGTGACAGGTTCCGGCGCGTTGAAGTTGTTGGGCTTCATCTCGCTGGTGCCGGTGAAGTCCACGGTTGCTTCGCGCTTTTCCTTATCAACGGTGATCTTGACCTTGATGGTCGAGCCTTGGTCCGTTGGGTACTCGTAGGTGCTGTCTGCCAGAGCCTCGATGACACGGCGCACGCTTTCTTCTGCGTTGTCCTGCACGTGGCCCATGTAAGCCTGCACGGTTTCCAGACCGAAGTGGTCTGTCATCTTGCGCAGTTCCTGAACACCCTTTTCGTTTGCGGCGATCTGGGCTTTCAGGTCAGCCACGTTCTGGTGAACGTTGCGGACTGGATACTTGTGGTTGGTGAGCAGCTCGACCAAAGCTTCTTCACGGAACTCGCCCTGATCCACCAGCATGAAGTTGTCGAACAGGACACCTTCTTCATCCACTGTTGTAGCGAGTGGAGTCATGGAGCCGGGAGCGGAACCGCCCACGTCTGCATGGTGACCACGGGAGGCTGCCCAGAACAGGATTTCTTTGTCGTCCTCGTCGAAGACCGGAGAGACAACGGTGATGTCCGGCAGGTGGGTGCCGCCATTGTAAGGGGCGTTGAGTGCGAACACATCGCCCGGTCTGATCTTGCCTTTGTTGAGGGAAATGATCGCCTCAACGGAACGGTCCATGGACCCCAGATGCACTGGCATGTGCGGGGCGTTGGCAACCAGTGCGCCGTTTTGATCAAAGACCGCACAGGAGAAGTCGAGGCGTTCTTTGATGTTTACGGAGTATGCGGTGTTCTGCAGAGTGACGCCCATCTGTTCCGCGATGGACATGAAGAGGTTGTTGAACACTTCCAGCATCACCGGGTCAGCGGTGGTGCCAAGCGCAACTTTCTTCTCCAGCGGGATACTGCGGGTTAGAATGATGTGGTTCTTGGCGTTGACCTCTGCCAGCCAGCCCGGTTCCACAACGATGGTTGCGTGTGGTTCCATGATGAGGGCAGGGCCTTGCAGCTTCATGCCCGGTTGGAACGCATCGCGCTTGAGGATAGACGCATCCTGCCATTTGCCGTTTGCGTAGAACTGGGTCTGCTCTGCGATTGCAGGTGCCTGTGATGCGAGTGCTTCATCAGGTTCCAGCAGGCCAGCGCCGCCGCCAACAGCTTCCACTTCGAGCGCTTCGACCACGATGGTCTTGTTCTCGTAGGCAAAGCCGAACTGTTTGATGTGGTTCTGGGTGAAGGACGCGATCATGGCGTCCAGATCACCGGTGTTCAGATCCACAGCGATTGGGGTATCGGTGCCATCGTAACGCAGGTGCGCGCGTGGGATGACGGTGAGCTCGTCTTCCGCAACGCCCTGATTTTCGACTTCGGTCTTGGCGTCTGTTGCAAGACGCTGAGCCAGCTCTGCCAGAGCGGAGAGGTTGTCGGTGTTAAGGGTTTTGACGACTGCCTGCTGGCGGGTAGCGCGGATATCCGCGAGGCCCATGCCGTAAGCGGAGAGGATGCCGGAGAGTGGGTGGACGATCACGGTTTTCATACCGAGGCTGTCTGCAACCATACAGGCGCTCTGGCCGCCAGCACCGCCGAAGCAGGTGAGGGCATATTCAGTGACGTCATAACCGCGCTGAACGGAGATCTTCTTGATGGCGTTGGCCATGTTCTCAACGGCGATCTTCTGGAAGCCTTCAGCAACTTCCTCGCCGGTGCGGCCATCGCCGATTTCAGCGGCCAGTGCGTTGAACGCGTCTTTGACTTCTTCGATTGCCAGTGGCTCGTTCTGGTTTGGGCCGAAGATTTTCGGGAAGTAGTCCGCATTGAGCTTGGCTGTCATGACGTTGGCGTCGGTAACAGTGAGCGGGCCGCCGCGGCGGTAACACTTTGGACCTGGGTTTGCTCCAGCAGAATCTGGACCAACCTGGAAGCGACCGTCTTTGTAATGAAGGATGGAGCCACCACCCGCAGCAACGGTGTGGATCATCATCATCGGCGCACGCATGCGAACGCCAGCCACTTCGGTCTCAAACGCGCGCTCAAACTCGCCGTCGAAGTGGGACACGTCCGTGGAGGTGCCGCCCATGTCGAAGCCGATGAGCTTTTCGAAGCCCGCCATCTTGGAGGTTTCAACGGCGCCGACAACACCGCCAGCCGGGCCGGAGAGGATTGCATCCTTGCCCTGGAAGAGGGAAGCGTCGGTCAGACCACCGGAGGACTGCATGAACATGAGGCGGCAGTCGGTGTTCTTGATGTCGAGCTCACCGGCCACCTGATCAACGTAACGACGCAGGATTGGGGAGAGGTATGCGTCGACAACGGTGGTGTCACCACGGCCAACCAGCTTCATGAGCGGGGAGACTTCATGGCTGACGGAAATCTGCGGGAAGCCGACCTGGCAGGCGATATCTGCCAGCTGCTTCTCGTGTTCCGGGTACGCATAAGCGTGCATCAGAACGATGGCGATGGAGCGGATGCCGTCAGCATAGGCGGCTTCCAGCTGCGCTTTGACATCGTCCAGGTTTGGTGCGGTCTCAACAGTGCCATCTGCGCGGACGCGTTCGTCGGCTTCCAGAACCTGATCGTAGAGGAGTTCAGGCTTGATGATCTCTTTGGCGAAGATGTCCGGGCGAGCTTGATAACCGATTTCCAGTGCGTCGCGGAAGCCTTTGGTGATCAGCAGGAGGGTGCGATCGCCTTTGCGTTCCAGCAGTGCGTTGGTGGCGACGGTGGTGCCCATCTTCACAGTGGCGATCTGGTTGGATGGGATGCGGGTGTCTTTGGCAACGCCCATGAGGTCACGAATGCCCTGAATGGCGGCGTCTTTGTAGGCCTCAGGGTTTTCGGAGAGGACTTTATGGGCGCGGATTTCTCCTTGTGGTGTACGTGCAACGATGTCGGTGAAGGTGCCGCCACGGTCGATCCAGAAATCCCACTTACCCATTGTCATGTTTTGTCCCACCTCGGTTTAAAATATTATTCTGTGATACATCTACAAAATGTAGATAAATTGTCAATGTGATTATGGGAGTGTAGCGCCGAACCTGCGAGAAACATGCATGAATTTTTCGTGGACCGGTCTTTTTAGAGAGCTTGTGCCCTGCGCGTAAACTATTGACATTATGTTGCGCGAGCCGGAACGAATCTGTGCTTTTCGAACTTTTGCGGTTGTGAGGTCAAAAATGAGTGATGCTGTTGAGCAGAAGAATGCTGAAGGACTTGGCGTAGGGCCGGTCGTGTCCTCATCTCACCTTGCCTCCGGTGAACTGCCTGCGTTGTCTGAGGTGGAGTTTGCGGTGACGATGATGGTGAACGCCTATCACCGCTGGATGGTGCGCTGTATGGCGGCAGCGGGACAGGAGGGATTGTCCCCCGCTGGAGACGCTGGTGCTACACTCAGTCAATCACCGTGAGCGTTCCAAGACGCTGGCTGATCTGTGCCTTGTGCTGAACATTGAGGACACGCACACCGTTTCTTATGCTCTGAAGAAGCTTGAGAAGGCGGGGCTTATTCAGTCAGGTAAGCGCGGCAAGGAGAAGACTGCGGAGATTACCGATGCTGGTCGTGATCTATGTGATGCCTATAAGCAGCTGCGGGATGCGCTGCTGGTGAAGCCGGTGAAAGAGCTGGGGCTGGATGAAGCCGAGTTGTCCCGGCTTGCATCTGTTTTGCGCAGTGTCTCTGGCCATTATGATCAGGCGGCGCGTTCAGCTGCGGCGATGTGAAATGGGAGCGGCAGGGTTCTGCCGCTCCAGCATCAATCGACGTGTTCGTTGTGGGCGAGGCCAGTGTCGCCCATGAGCAGCTTGATCCATCCCGGCATCCGGCCCGTTCTACGGAGTGCCCCATCAAGTGAGAACTCTCCGGCACCCGTTGTTGTGAAGCTGAGGTAGGATGCGAAGAGGATGAGGGGCAGCTCCCATGATACGGCTGTGGCGAATGAGACGAAGCCGTGTTCCAGCGCTCCGCTGAGTGTTGCGGCAAACAGTATGTAAGCTGCCGCGAAGAAGCAGGAGAGGCGGGTGAGCAAGCCGAGGCCGACACCGATCGCGATCGCCAGTTCGGCCAGACCAGCTGCATCAATGATCATTGCCGGGTCGGGATAGCCAAGCAGAGAGAAAAACTCGACGTGCTCCATGTATGGCAAGGAGCCAGCAAACAGCTTGTCGGTGAAATGTGGGACCATCACGAAGCCCACCAGAATGCGGAAGAAGGTGAGCTGCCATTGCCAGAGTGTCAGTCCACGGCCAGCGGTTTCAAATGAGTTGCGCTGGATGGTGCTGAGGAACCAGATGAGGTTGATGAAGAAGGCGAAAGCAAGTGGCCAGCTGAGCAGGTAGGCATAATACAAAGACGCGATGCGCCATGCCACGAGCTGACAGAGCAAAAGGCAGAGGAAGCCGATTGTGAAGTTCTTCGGCACCACGATGACGACAAAGAAGAAGGCCAGACCCAGCGAGATCAGCATTGGGTGCAATGCGGATTCCGGGAGAGGCGACATGAGCACTTCCAGCGAGATGAGTGCTGTGACGCCGAGCAGAAGGGCTGTGATGAGGGACTGAAGCAGTTGGAAGAAGGACAGATAATGGAAGGGCCGTGCGGTTTCGGCAAGGTCCTCTTGTTCGCTCATGTCCTCAGTGTTTGCATTGCTCTTATCTGCCATAGCTACCTCGCAGCGAATCCCAAGCGTGGGTCATTTGTGTCAAGGTAGCGTGGGGCGCCTAGCAAGAGATATCCTGCTATTCTCGCTAGGCTTATTTTAGAGGTTAAGCGCTCTGCGTGGCTTCTATCTGCTTTGTGTCGTTCAGTCCCAGCGTGCAGCGGATGTTGGCGTGCGGGTTGGCTGGGTCCACATTGTTTGGTTTGCCGAAGTAGTAGCCCTGAACGATATCGCAGCCACCAGCACGCAGAATCTGGGCCTGCATTTCGTCTTCGACACCTTCTGCGGTGATCAGCACATCCAGTGAGCGACCGAGACCAATGATGGCAGCCACAATCGCATCGGTGTGGGCATCCTTGCCGATGTTCATGATGAAGCTGCGGTCGATCTTGATCTTGTTGAACGGGAAGCGGGAGAGGTAACTCAGAGAGGAATAACCCGTACCAAAGTCATCCATGGCGATGGAGACGCCCATGTCGCCGATCTTCTTGAGTGACTTCACCACGCTCGTGGTGTCAGCAATCAGGAGGCTTTCAGTGATCTCAATTTCAAGGCGTTCCGGCGCCAAGCCAGATTCCTGAAGGGCTTCAGATATCTTCTGCTCGATCTGCCCGGTTTTAAACTGGGCCGGTGAGAAGTTGACGGCAACCTTGAGGGTTGGATCAGACCAGCTCGCAGCGTCAGCACAGGCTTTCTTGAGCACGTATTCCCCCAGTGCTTCGATGAGGCCGGTGTCCTCGGCAATCGGGATGAAGACTTCTGGTGAGATGCGACCTTTCTCTGGGTGAACCCAGCGAAGCAGGGCTTCAAAGGCTTTGAGCTTGTTGTCTGCCAGACCGACCTGCGCCTGGTAGACGACTGAGAAGCCATCCAGCTTGAGGGCACGGATCATCTCTGCTTCCAGCTCGCGGCGGCGCTCCAGCTCTTCGTCCATGCTGGACTCGTACCACGTGTAGGTGGAGCGGCCCCCGTTTTTGGAGCGGTAGAGTGCAAGGTCAGCACAATGCAGTAGGCGGGATGAGCGCCAGGCTGCATCAGTTGCCTGCGCAATGCCCATGGACAGCGAGATCTGGATCTCCTTACTGTCGATAACGCAGTTGGAATTGGTTGTCGCCAGAGCGCGCTGGGCCAGAACGGTGATGTCGTGGCTGGTGTACTCGCCTTCGATCATGACTGCGAACTCATCGCCGGAGAGGCGGGAGACGAGGTGTTCGGAGAAGACAAGGCGCAGGCGGTCCGAGATGATCTGAAGGAATGTATCCCCGGCGGCATGGCCGTGGTTATCATTCACTTCCTTGAACTTATCGACGTCAATAGCGATGACGTAAACATTGGAGGCGGTGATGGACGCCTTGCGCAGGGCTTTGTTCAGCTCGTCAGAGAAAACGGCGCGGTTTGGCAAATGGGTCAGGGGATCGTTGTGAGCAAGGAAGCGGATCGTTTTGGAGGTCTTCCAGCGATCGTGCAGTCCTTTCCAAGCGAACATAATGGAGGCGATGGCAACGACGAGCACCAAAAGGAAGGCAAAGGCTGACCCAAAAGCAATCGCATCCATAAACACTACGGTGTTGATTGCCGGTTTGGTGGAGAAGATGAAGCCACCGCGGGCTTTGTTCTCTTCATTCACATAGGGAATGATGACACCAAACTCGGGTATCTGCCATTCAAGCCAGTGGAAGTTGGAGTAGATCTCCAGCTGTCCGGATTTGAGGGCAGAGTGCCAGGCATCATAGGCGGAAGGATCTGAGAGGATTTCATTGACACGGTCGGTGGTCATATCCCGTGGATGCACAGCCAGCGGGCGGCCGGGAACGTTGACGACCAGAAGCTCAAACTCCTCGAACTCCTCTACCAGTGCCTGTTTGACAGCTCTGGCTTTGGCAGCAGGCAGTTTCCAGCTTGGTGAGATAATCTCCGGTGTTGGATCAGAACTGGAACCGCGCAGGCCAAAACTTAATGGCGCAGAAGACTTCTGAGCTCCCGTAGTTTCGTGAGCTGGCTCTTCTTCAAGCGGATGGTGAGATACGATGATGTTTTTGGCGGTGTCGAACTGTTTTTGGGCTTCACCCTTGAATAGATAATATAGAGTTGCCTGATCAATGGCATAAAAACTTGTAGCAATGGCGCCAATCACAGCAAACACTATGGTGGCATAAAGTAATTTGCGATGTGGAGGTATAGTTTCCACTTGAAATTCCCCATCCCGAAACGCACGAAATGGTGTGCGCTGGCAGCAGGCAACTGAGAAGTTAGTTGGCGCTGTTACCTGTATGTGTACTTAATTGATAACGAATATAGCTGTAAAACATTACCCATGTGTTTCATGGGGTGATTATTTGAGGTGAAGCTTGGTCGGGCCTTGAACTGAATTCATGCAATGGGCACTTATAGATAGCCTTTGGCAAATAAAACCCAAGGGAAACAAACTATTCGGATTGATAAATAATTTGTTAGGTATAAACCTGATTTGCGGTGACTAATTATTTTGCTGTCTATTCAGGCAAAATTGTCGGGCGAATTGGACAGAGAGCAGGATGCCTATGAATTTTTGGAGCAGCTTTGACAAGATTGTTGGCGCACTGCAGGCCGGTGGCGCTCAGTTGGTTGATCGTCTGCAGCAGCTTGTTCAATCTGTCGGTGAAGCGCGCCGGAATGTTGCTTTTACTGTCGCCATGATCGCCTTGTCTGCCAAGATGGCTAAGGCGGATGGCGTGGTAACGCATGATGAGGTTGTCGCGTTTTACGATCTGTTTGAGATGCCTGCCGGAGAAGAAGGCAACGTTGCACGGCTCTTTCATCTGGCGCAGCAGGACGTTGCGGGCTTTGAAACATACGCTTCCAAGCTCTCCGTTTTGTTTGCTGATGATGAGACGACCCGGACAGATGTGCTCGACGGGCTGTTCTACATTGCCAAGGCTGACGGCATTATTCATGAAAGAGAGATTGCGTATCTGAGCCGGATCGCGGAGATCTTCGGGATCGACCCGGTCGGCTTTTCTCAGATCAAAGCCCGTCATATAAGAGGCGGCGGGGACCCTTATCTGGTTCTTGGCATTGATATGAGCGCCACAGATGATGAAGTGCGCTCCTGTTATCGCCAGCAAGTTCGGGAAACACATCCTGATCGACTGATCGGTCGAGGTGTTCCTGAGGAGTTTGTTAAGATCGCCAGCGACAAACTGGTTGCACTGAATAAAGCGTATGAGCAGATCTGCGCAGAACGAGGAATATGAGCGTTAAAACTGAATGCGCAGTCCCTGCGCGTCTTCGTCCATCTCCCAATCACAATGAGCGACGCGTTCCAGCTGCTGATATGTTGATCCTGCATTACACGGCGATGGAGAGTGCGGAGAAGGCTATCTACTGGCTGTGTGATCCACGCTCTGAAGTTTCCTGCCACTATCTCGTGGATGAGATGGGTATGGTGACACAGATGGTGCCGGAAAGTCGCCGGGCCTGGCATGCAGGCGTTTCCAGCTGGAAGGGTGAGGATGATCTGAACTCCCGCAGCATCGGCATCGAGATTTCCAACATGGGAGATCTGGAAGAGGGAACGCAGGATTATCCGGATGTGCAGATCGAAGCTGTGATCGCATTGGCCAAGGATATCTGCGAGCGTCACAACATTGCGCCAGAGCGTGTGCTGGGCCATTCCGATGTTGCGCCATCTCGTAAACAGGACCCGGGGCGCCACTTCCCGTGGGCTCGATTGGCTGAAGCTGGGGTAGGGCACTTTATTGAGCCCGTGGAGATTGATGCGTCGAGCTTCTTTCAGGAAGGTGATGAGGGGCAGCCGATTGAGGCACTTCAGTCCCTGCTGGGGCTTTACGGATATGATGTGATGGTGAGCGGCGTGTTTGATGAGAAGACGCGTTTTGCCGTTGAGGCGTTTCAACGGCACTTCCGGCCTGCAAAGGTTGATGGGATTGCTGATGCGCAGACCATCGCAACGCTTCATAGCCTGCTTAAAAAGCTAAAATCCTTCTGATTGTGATGGATGTCATTGAAATATCAGTGAAATAGGTTTTTGTACGTAATAAGAATGTGTTTTGATTACGTAGAGGAATGACTCTGTTTTGCTGAAAAGTCTCCCAAAGTAAGGCTGATGCGCCTCGCATCGGCCTTTTTTGTGCCATGAACTAAGGTTTATGCCAGTTTTTAAACATTAAAAATGTAACTTTTCGTGATCGAACCTGTCTGATTTTCGTCTCATCTTCTGAAGATAAACACTCCTGCTCAAAACATGATTGCCAGGACATGAAGATGAACCTTACAAAAATAAAAAATATCGTAGTAATCCCTGCCCTTGCTGCAAGTGTTATGCTTGGTGGTGTCGTCAATACCAGCGTGTTCTCTGATGAAGCAGAGGCTGCTACTAAGAAAAGCACCTACGTCAAGCTGATTGAACAGAAAGCTAAAAAGCACGGCGTACCGCACCACATCGCGAAGGCCGTTGTTGAAGTGGAAAGTAACTTCAACGAAAGAGCTCGCGGTAGAGCCGGTGAAGTTGGTCTTATGCAGATCAAGCCAGCGACTGCGCGCGGTATGGGATACCGTGGTTCAACCAAGGCTCTTTATAAACCAGAAAATAATCTGGAATGGGGCATGCGCTATCTTGCTGGTGCTTATAAGCGCGCTGGCGGAGATCTGTGCGGAACCATTTTGCGATACAACGCTGGCCACTATGCCAAGCGTATGAACCGAATTAGTGCCAAGTACTGTAAGCGCGTTAAGGATATTATTGCTCGCAGCTAAATGCATCTTGCATATTCGGGTCGGGACCTGTAAGTTCCCAATCAAAGTTTCCTAGAATTTTATGAATGTCTGACCGACGGTCAGTCTGTCTGCAAGGACACATCAGGGTGGTTGACCGGGCAAAGTCAACCACCCTAACTCTTAAAATTTTAGGCGAATTCCCGGAAAATTAGGCGAACTTCCGAGCGGCATTGGCTGGTGAAGCCGGTAGCTTGACGCCGTCTAGAACCTTTCCGTCATCGATCGGCTTTCCGAGGGATGTGGTCACAGGAATAACGCCTGCCCAGAGCGGAAGGGCGTAATCCTCTGCATCATCCACTGGTCCACCCTGACGGATTTTGGCTGAAGCATGCTCGATCTCAATAGCGATGACGCCGGTTGAGACCTGCTCTTTCTCAGTCATCGGGCGAACCTCGTCCCATCTGCCGGGCAAGAGGTGCTCGGTGATGGCTTTCAGGGAATCCCATGCTTCCTGATGGTCTGTAACGAGGCGAGCCGTGCCATGAATGATGGCTGTTCGGTAATTGACGGAATGATGGAACGCTGAACGGGCTGCAACGATGCCATCCACGTTGGTGAAGGTCAGGCAGACTTTGGAGTCTTTGCTCATCTTCTTCACGATCCGAGCCGCTTTGGCGCCGTGGATGTAGATGGTGCGATCCATAACTGCGAAGGCCATGGGAATGACCATTGGTCGGTCTTCGTCCAAGAAGCCCATATGGACAACAAGGGAGCTCTCCAGAATTGGGAGGATTGTGTCCCAATCATAATCAGCGCGCAGGCTTGTTCTGACACGAGCGAACTTAGGTGGCTTGGCCTCACGAGTCTTTGTGGTCGGAGCTGCCTCAAGTGTCATTTCTGCTGTCATCGTCTTAACCGTTTCTGGTCCCCGGTTTTGAGCACAATCGGCAATATGGGACCAGTTGGCCCGGCAAGTTGTTTGAGTTTCAACTCTCTCCGCTTGCCGGGTTTTCTGTTTCAATAGAGCACTTTGCCTCCGCTGCGGGGCGAAGAAGCATTGTGCTTCTACGTATTCTCTGTAAAACTGGTTCCGCTTGTAGATCCGCTTAATCTAATTTTGGGGTGCCAGTTGTTCGAGTATGTTGTGATGATCAATCGCGAGGTCAGTACCCCGCTGTCGAGCCAGATTTATCAGCAGTATCGGGAAGCGATTTTGAAGCGGCGCATCCCGGAAGGGGAGCGGTTGCCCAGTTCCCGGCAACTGGCTATCAGTCTCTCAGTATCGCGAAATACCGTGAACACAGCCTACGATTTGCTGCGCTCTGAAGGACTGGTGGATGTGCGCTCTGGTGCAAGGCCGGAGGTGGTCGCTTTGCCTGAGGTTGAAGGGGCGTCTGCTGAAGGCAGTGTTCGCGAAACTGCACCTCCGTTATCATCACGCGGTCAACGGTTTGCGCGGAACCATCGGTACACGAGCCCAGATGGGCGTGGTTCTTCCATGCAGCCGGGGGAACCATCTCGGGCGTTGTTCCCAAAAGAGCAATGGGCGAGGAGTTTGAGGCGGGCTGCACGATTGCTCAATGGCAATGCGCTTGGGTATGAGCATACCTCCGGATTGCCGGAGTTGCAGCGGGTATTGGCACAGTATCTGGCACAGGAGCGTGGTGTTGTCTGTTCGCCAGAGCAGGTGCTTGCGTTTCCGACAACACAGTCTGCGCTCTCCCTTATGTCTCAGTGTTTTTCTGAGGAAGGGGATGTCGCGCTGCTTGAAGAGCCGGGCTATCTGGGGGCTCGATCAGCTTTTGTTGCTGCGGGTCTGAATGTGCGGGCACTCAGTGAGATTGAGCAGATTAAGCGGGCATCGCTGATCTATGTGACCCCGTCTCACCAATATCCCACCGGCAGGCGTATGGAGATGGGGGAACGGCTGACCTTGCTCAAGCAGGCCAATGAGCGTGGGGCTGTTATCCTTGAAGACGATTATGACAGTGAGTTCCTGTTTGAAGGGCGGCCTATTGCTGCGCTTCAAGGGCTGAGTGATCGGCATTCAGTGATCTATATCGGCACTTCAGCCAAATCGCTCATGCCGGGTATTCGTCTCGCTTACGCTGTGGTTCCCAAAGAGCATGTGGAAGGATTGGAGCTGGCGCAGCGGGCCTCCGGTGCTTTGACGAATGTTCACGTGCAGATGGCCTTTGCAGATTTCATAGAGAGTGGCTACTTTCGGGCGCATCTGAACAAAATCCGCAGTGCCTATCATGAGAACGGTGTTGCTTTGTGCCAGCTGATTTCGGAGAGATTTGGCAATCAGGTTGGTGTTTCCATGCCGACAGGTGGCTTGCAGACTTGCTTTTATCTGCCTGAGACCTGCGATGATGTCGCTGTTGCGGATGTGATGAACCAGAAGGGATTTGGCGTTAACCCGCTCTCTGTGTTCTATCTGGGAGAACCCAAGCGCGGGCTGATTGTTGGGTTCGCGGAGGCCAACGGAAAGCTTCGGGAAGGCTTCGTGCGTGCTCTTGAGATGGCGCTGGAGGTGACCGGAGATCGTGTGCAAGCGTAATTCTTTACTTGACCTTTTTCCGAAGGCTCCGTAGTTCAGGTGCACCAGTCGGCCGGACGGTTGCTGCTGCAAGTGCCGAAAGGCCGCAGGGGAGGAAAGTCCGGGCTCCATGGAGACACGGTGCCGGATAACGTCCGGCGAGGGTGACCTTAGGGAAAGTGCCGCAGAAAGCAAACCGCCAGTGCATGCATTGGTAAGGGTGAAAGGGTGGAGTAAGAGCCCACCGCGTTTTTGGCAACAAAAACGGCATGGTAAACCCCACCGGGAGCAAGACCGAATAGGGGCGGCGCGGAAGTTTTCTTCCAGTCATGTTTCCAGACCTGACCGCCCGGGTTGGTCGCTAGAGGTGTTCAGCAATGGGCATCCCAGATGAATTGCCGTCACGTACAGGGGTAACAGCCTGTGCCTTACAAAACCCGGCTTACAGGCCGACTGGTATTTTTCTTATTCGCGGAATAGATTGCTCGCATATTCTTAGAGCTGCTTGCTGTTGTGTAAGCTGGTTTCATTCCGATGTTTTAGTTGTTTATCGAGACAATCTGCATGTCAGCCCAAAAGCCCTCCAAGCTTGTTTACTTCTGTCATGGCGTTCCAGGTAGTGAGCATGACAGCACTTTCCTGAAAGATGCCTTGCCTGCGGATGTAGAGCTTGTCGCTCCTAACTTGTTTGAAGCAAAGGGTGATCCAACAGAAGCCTGTGTCCGGCAGTTTGATGAAATGACCGCTGGCAGGGATGTATCTGAGATTCATGTGGTTGGGTTTTCTATCGGGACCATTGCTGCTGCGCATATCACAAGTGCCCGTGCTGACAGAGTTACCAAGCTTGCTCTTGTTTCCTCTGCGGCTCCGCTGAGCCTTGGGGACTTTCTTCCCAAAACCGCAGGAGCGCCTGTGTTCAAGGTGGCAAAGTCTTCGCCTCGTTTGTTGAAGATCCTGATTGCGGTTCAGAGACTGATCTTCCGTATGCGGCCAGCTCTTTTGTTGAATGGGCTGTTTGCGAAGTGCGGACCTCAAGAAAAAGAACTTATTGGGAGACCATCGGTTTCCAGAGTGTTGCGTGCTGGGCTGGCGAATAGCCTCGTTGATCATCCTGAGAGCTATGCTGCTTATTTGAAGGCCTATGTTGGTGATTGGTCTGCTGTTCTCTCTGGTATCTGTTGCCCGGTAGACCTCTGGCATGGGAGTGCTGATACATGGTCACCACTCGAGATGGCGCATGCAATCAAGGCGGCACTGCCGACAGATGTGGTTTTGCATGTAGTTGAAGGGTTGGAGCATTACTCCACGCTTCAGGCATACTCAGAGCACCTTTGTCGGAATGTGCTTTCTGAGAGTGCTTAAACACAAAAGAAAGCACCGCTTTGGTAGCGGTACTTTGGAGGTGGTGGCAAACGTTGAGGGCATTGCCACTAATGTTTGACCTGGGAAGTCTTGAGCTAGTTGGACTTAGATGCGGATGACCAGTTTGCCCTGATTGGTGCCGTCGAAGAGTTTGTTGATGGCTTCGGGGGCTTGCTTCAGGCCCTCTACGATATCAAGGCGGTATTTGATCTGACCTTTTTGAGCGTAAGCGCTCAGCTTCTCAAAGATCTCGCCGAACCGGTGTTGCTGATCGATGATCACGAGGCCTTTCAAGGTGAGACGTCGTGCAATGGCGCGGACCAGATGAGGGCCTACGGATGGTTCGGTGTCGTTGTAGGTGGAGATCAGGCCGCACAACGTGATTTTGCCGCCAATCTTCATGTTGTCGAGCGCCACTTCCAGCACCTTGCCGCCGACGTTTTCGAAGTGGCGATCAATGCCATCCGGTGCGTACTTTGCGACCATTTCTTCGAGGTTTTCGGTTTTGTAGTTGATGACAGCATCGAAGCCGAGCTCATTGAGGAGCCAGTCTTTTTTCTCGTCAGAGCCGGTGACACCGATGACTTTGAGACCTTCAGCTTTTGCGATCTGGCCAACGAGGGAGCCAACGGAACCTGCCGCACCAGAGATGAGGACGGTTTCGCCTGCTTTTGGCTTGTCGATCAACTCCATGAAGCCGTGATAAGCGGTGGCGCCCGGTAGGCCGAGGAGACCCATGAAGTGTTCCAGTGGCACGTCTTCTGGAAGAGGGATCAGATCTTCGCCGGTGGTGATGTAGTGCTCACTCCAGCCGAACATGCCGTTTACTCTTGTGCCGACGGCGAAAGCTGGGTTGTTGGAGGCTTCTACGATGCCGATGCCAAAGCTGCGCATGGTTTCGCCGATGCGGACTGGCGGCATGTAGCTGCCTTCGTCCTCGTCCAGCCAGCCACGCATGGCCGGATCCAAAGACATATAGACCTGCTTGACCAGAACTTCGCCGTCTTTCAGTTCCGGCAGGTCTTCCTGCACTCTCTTGAAATCAGTTGGCTTGATCATGCCGTTTGGGCGGGATGCTAATGTAACTCGTGTGTTTGTCATTTCATTCTCGCGCACAGCGCGTACCTAATTGTTTTATTGGAAGGTTTGATTGAGCCAGGCCTCAGAAAACTGGTCTGGCTCAATCTGTTTGGAGGTGAGAGAAGGATTACGCTGCTACCCGAAGGCCGGAGTATTTCTCCACGTAGTCAGCGTTGCTTTTCAGAAGGCCGCGCAGGCCTTTCTTGAACTGGAACTTCATGAGAGGCGTCAGAATCTTACCGAGGATGCCCATCTTCGGAGTGAAGCTCATGGTCATGGTGACGCGGGTTTTGCTTGGGCCTTCCGGAGTGAATTCAAAGATTGCTTTGCCATCTCTGAACGGCGCATTGGTGTCGTAGATATCGATGGTGATGCGCTGATGCTCCAGATACTCGGAGATGCGCTCTTTCAGGAAGGTTTTGCCATCGGTGAAGTCGCATTGACGAACTGCGCCAACACCGGTTTTCTGCTTTTTGCCAAGCAAGTAGGAGGCATTTAGGCCCGGGTGAAATTTGTTGATGTTACCGTAGTCGTCCCAGCTATCCCAGACAGTGGCGATAGGGGCATTTACGGTTTGGTGGACTGCAATCGAAACCATCTGAACTCTCCTCATGTTGAAAAAGGGGGAGGCAGACAATACCGAGGCCAGAAACCACCTCTGTCATTGGGGGACGGGTCTTGTCTGCTCCCTTGAGCTCATAGATAGCGCGATGAAAAATGAACCGGTAGATAGGTAAAGATGGACATGATGGTTCAAAAATGAACCAAGCGTCTCTGGTTGATTTTGTGAGGATAGGCTGATCGCAGGATCAGGCAGATTGCCTTGTGGCTGTTATCACCAGTTCGCGAATGTTCACGTTCTGAGGCTGATTGTAGGCAAACAGCGTTGCATCCGCCACGCTTTGTGGGTCAAGTGCGCCGCCGATCTGCCGTTTCTGTTCCTCGTAGTCTTCGCGGATTTTAGCATCGCGAGTGCTCTCCGGCAGGGCGGTTTCGACGAGGCCGGGAACAATGGTGATGACGCGAACGTTGTGGCCAGCTACTTCCTGACGCAAAGCTTCGCTGAGGCCGTGGATGGCGACCTTGGTTGCGCCGTAGGCGGCTCGCATGGGGAAAGCTTTCTTGGCAGTCATGGAGCCGATGTTGATGATGGTGCCGGAGCCGCGTTTGTACATTTGCTGCAGTACTGCATGAATGCCATTGAAGACACCGCGCAGGTTCACATCGATCATCCTGTTCCAGTCTTCAGGCCTTTGATCTTTAAGCTCGCCCAGAAACATACAGCCTGCATTGTTGACGATTGCATCTGCTGGTCCAAGGGCCTGTTCAGCGTGACGGATGGCTTTGGCCATTTGCTCGCGGTTGGTCACATCTACTTTGCGGCAGATTGTGTTGGGAAGGTCCATGGCGACCATGGGTTCTTTACGTCTTGCCAAGAGCAGCAGGGGGTGCCCGTCGTTGCTGAAGGTTCTTGCAATGGCTGCGCCGATGCCAGAGCTGGCACCTGTGATCACAACAAGGGGCTTTGTCATGGGTTTGCTTGGGTTCCGGTCACCGTGAGTGTCATGATCTCTAACCCATTACGCGAAATAGTTTTCTGAAGACTGTTATGAGCGGCTAAAGTTTGTTTCTATTCGTTGAGTGCCTTTACAGGGTTTGAGCAGGGGGAGGGGACTGTTGGAAGATCTGAGTTCTATTCTGATGCCAGAAATGGTGACTGTCCCGGCAGGTGTTCTTTCCCAAAAGGATGACCGCAAAGGGAAAAGGTGGACGGTGCAGGTCCAGTCTTTTGAGGTCGCGAAGTATCCTGTCACTCAAGTGCTGTATGGCTCAGTTTTGGGAGACTGGCCCTCACGTTTCAAAGGAGATGACCTGCCAGTCGAGTCCGTGAGCTGGTTTGATGCGTCGCGGTTTTGTAATGAGCTTTCGAAGCGCTGTGAGCTGGAGCCTTGCTATGCTTTTCATGCGGATGATGTGGCTGAGCAGCATCCGAAGAGTGGTGGTTTTCGTTTGTTGACGGATGCGGAGTGGGAGTATGCCTGCCGTGGTGGTTCTCATGAGCCGCGTTATGGGCTGCTGGATGAAGTGGCCTGGTATGCTGAGAACTCCGGAGGAGCACCGCAGAAGGTTGGCCAGAAAGCTGCAAATGCTTTCGGGCTTCATGACATGCTCGGCAATGTTTGGGAGTGGTGCTGGGATCAATATGATTCTGACGTTTATGGTGAATACCGGATCTTCAAAGGTGGTGGTTGGGCTGATGAGGCGAGGGGATGTTTAGTCACCAATCGGAGAAGAAGTCATCCAACTTTCCGAGTTGATGATCTTGGATTTCGCATTGCAAGGTCTGCGCGGTTGACTGGTTCAACCTGATCAAGTACTCATGATTTATATGTATACATTGGAATACAATATGGATTTATGGGTTTGGTTTTCTTTCGTTCTGATTTCTGCTGCGAATATTGTCACGCCGGGGCCGGCGATCCTCAACACTGTGCGGAGGGCAGCTCAGTTGGGAATGGGCAGGGTGTTTCCGACCATTCTTGGTAATACGCTTGGTCTTGCTATTGCTGGTTCCTTCTGCGCGGGTGGTGTTGCCAGCTTTGTGCTTACCTCAGAGATTTTGTGGAGCGTGTTTCGGTGGCTCGGCGTTGGGTATCTGGTCTGGCTGGGGCTCAAGTTTGTCTTCAAGCGTGAAGAGATCGATTTGTCCGGTGATGTGAGATCTTCGGTCTCGGGTATGACGTTGTTTTGGGAGGCCTTTTTGCTGGCTGTTACCAATCCCAAAGCCATTCTCTTCTTTGTGGCTTTGTTTCCGCAAGTGATGCGTTCTGAGAGTGCGTTGCTCCCGCAAGCTGCTATTTTGGTTGTAACGTTTTGTGGGATTTCGGTTCTCTCCTTATGCAGTTACTCGGCGTTGGCATCCTTACTGCGGGCGCGCTTTTTCACACAGGCTCGGTATCGCCGGTTTCGTGTGGTTTCTGGCTTTGTTCTGTTTGGGTTTGCCGGGAAAATTGCTGGTGAAGTGCGTTAAAGCGGTTTGCATTTGTCAGGGGAGAGGTGTTCCTGCTTGAAACTTGGGGAGGCTTCGCGCAGATAGGAGGTAACTGCAAGGAGATCTTCTATGAGAACAGAATTTGATCAGGAACTGGAAGAGCGTCTCGTTCGTTATGCTGCGATTGATACGCAGAGTGATGAGACCTGTCCGGAGTCCCCAAGCTCTCAGATCCAGCTCGACCTGCAAAAGGTGCTGCGTGCTGAGCTGATGGAGATTGGCGCAAGTGACGTTGAGCTGACTGAGTACGGCGTTGTTCTTGCAACCATTCCTGCGACTATCGAGACTGATGCGCATGTGATTGGCCTGCTGGCACACGTGGATACGGCTCCTGCATATCATGCAGAAGGGGTGAAGCCGCGTGTTCACCGTGCGTATGATGGCTCTGCGATTTCCTTCCCGGATGCGGATGAGTTGTCCCTATCTCCTGAGAACTCCCGCTATCTTGGTGAGAAGATTGGTGATGACATCATCACCGCCAGCGGCAGCACTCTGTTGGGTGCGGATGACAAGGCTGGTGTTGCGATCATCATGTGTCTTGCGCGTCATCTGCTGGCAAACCCGCAGATCCCTCATGGCAAGTTACGCATTGCGTTTACGCCGGATGAAGAAATCGGGCGCGGTGTTCATGACAAGCTTCCGGGTGATCTGGGTGCTGACTTCGCCTATACACTGGATGGCGGCAAAGTTGGTGAACTGAACTACGAGAACTTCTGCGCTGATGGTGCGACCGTGAAGATTACGGGTGTTTCTGTTCATCCTGGTTATGCGAAAGACAAGCTGGTCAACGCACTGCATCTGGCGGGCAAGATCATCACCATGTTGCCGCATGCCACAATGACACCTGAGACCACGGATGGTCGTGATGGCTTCATCTTTGTTGCCGACATGGTAGGCAATGCCGCTGAAGCAGAGTTGCATTTCGTTCTGCGTGATTTTGAGCTGGAAGGCCTTGAGGCAAAAGCTGATTTGCTAGAGCAGGTGTGTGCTGCTGTTCAGGCGACTGAGCCGCGTGCGTCCATCACCTGTGAAGTGAAAGAACAGTACCGCAACATGCATCACTGGCTGCGTGATGACATGACCCCGGTGGACCTGGCAAAGGCGGCTTATGAGGATATGGGCCTGACTGTTTCCTCCAAGCCGATCCGTGGTGGAACAGATGGTTCCGTCCTGACGGCCAAGGGTACATCCTGCCCGAACATCTTCACTGGCATGCAGGAAATCCATGGTCCGCTGGAGTGGATCAGCGTGCAGGATATGGCGATGGCCACACAGGTTTGCCTGAAACTGGTTGAGCGTGCAGCGAAGTAAGTTCGCTCGACCTGAAAAATTAATGGAAGCCGTCGGCTATTTGGTCGGCGGTTTTCTTTTTGTCTGTTGGCGTTTGCCGGTCGTCTTCAGCATGCGTTGAAAGGACGGGCACTCCAAATGGCTTGGGGCGGGGCAGTCGGCCACGTGGTGCAGGACATCGCGCAGGGCGGTGAGTTCCTTGATTTGCTCGTCGATCTGATCAGCGCGTTCCCGGATCTGATCTCTCGGGATTTGCAGCTGACCTTGCTCTGAAAACATGCCAGCGATCTCGTTCAGCGAAAAGCCGCCTGCTTTTGCGAGGGTGATCAGGGCTAGCTTGGTCAGGATCTGCGGCTCGTACTGGCGCCTGAGGCCGTGCCGGGTGACAGACTGAATGAGCCCGACTTCCTCATAATACCGCAGGGTGGAAGGCTTTACGCCTGAGCGTTCGGTGATCTCTCCGATATCCAGCAGTTTCATGCTTGACCTCAAGTTGACTTGAAGTCGTATCCTGATCCCAACAGGGCAATTTTGCAAGAGGATAAGCAAATGAAACAAGTGCACGTGGAGCCCACACAACAGGTCTGGAAAGACCC
Organism: Pseudovibrio sp. FO-BEG1; assembly: GCF_000236645.1. Classification (NCBI taxonomy): domain Bacteria; kingdom Pseudomonadati; phylum Pseudomonadota; class Alphaproteobacteria; order Hyphomicrobiales; family Stappiaceae; genus Pseudovibrio; species Pseudovibrio sp. FO-BEG1. The sequence continues at coordinate 4,640,360 of NC_016642.1, read as the reverse complement.
CAGAGCCATTGCTTTGCTTATGGCGGCGACTTTGACGGTGATGGCGAATGCAACCATCAGTCCGGCGCTTGCCGGACTGGAGGAGATGTTTAAAGATGATCCGAATGTGTTGTGGCTGTCCCGGCTTCTGGTTTCAACGCCTTCGCTGACCGTTATCATCTGCGCTCCGCTGGCCGGGGTGATTGCGGACCGTTATGGTCGGCGGGCGTTGTTGTTGGTTGGTGTACTGCTGTTTGCCGTGATGGGGAGCGCTGGGCTGTTTCTGCCGGATCTGACAAGCATGCTGGTGAGCCGCTTGGGGCTTGGCGTGGCTGTTGCCATGGTGATGACGGCGCAAACGGCTTTGATTGGCGACTACTTTACTGGCGATCAGCGCAGTTCTCTGATGGGTTTGCAAACGTCTGCGCGCAACTTTGGCGGCTTTCTGTTCATCTCTATGGCTGGTGTGTTGGCGGTGAGTTCTCCGCGGTTGCCCTTTGCTATTTATGGTCTGGCGTTGCTGATGGTGCCATTTCTTTGGCGTTACATTAGTGAACCGGCAAGGCATGCGGGTGGAGCGCGGAAAACCGCCAATACTGAAAATGATGGCGCGGCAGCCTGGGTGTTGTTGCTGGGAGCTCTGGCTGTCTTGCAGATGCTGACCAACATGATCTTCTTTTTGATGCCAACACAGCTTCCGTTCTTCTTGGATGCGCAAGGGTATGACAGCGCGAGTATGACGGGCGCTGCGCTCGGTGCGTTGATGTTGTCAGGTGGTACAGCGGCTTTGCTTTATGGGCGGATCAAGGCACGTGTTGGGTATAGCGGCGCGTTCACGTTGGCTTATGGATTTATGGCAGTGGGCTTGATGTTGCTGACACTGCAAAGAACCTGGAGTGTGTTCCTTGGAACTGCTGCCATGGGTGCAGGTTATGCGCTGGCAATGCCGAACTTTCCGGCTATGGCTTTGCAAGTGGCGCCGAGTTCACGCCGTGGCATGGCGGGTGGTGTTTTGACATCCTCAGTCTTCCTCGGTCAGTTTCTCTCCGTCTTCGTTAGTATTCCGCTGATTGCAGCGGTTGGGTTTGCCGGGACATTCCAGATCGTTGCGACTGCGCTGATGTGTATGGCTTTGGTTGGGTTGCTGGTCTTCATCTGGCGTTCTTTCCGCAAAGCGACGACTGCGTTTGTAAGGCTGGAAAACTGAACCTAAGAGCTTACGAGAGCGTCAGCTTCACCGAGCAAAACTGTAGATTTTTGTTGATGCTCTTGTTTGCTCTGGATTAGTACGTAGACCGCGCAAATTGAAGCTGTCATGGTGCTCCGATTGCCGCGCTTGGGACGCGGTGAGATGAGCGCTTAAAGCAGTTGGTAGGAGCCGGGATAAAGGCAGACTGTTTTAGGTGATGTAATGCCTTTGACATGGTTGCCATGTAAGAGCAAAGGCATAACTGAAAGCGTGCCTTTTAAGGCCTTATCTTGGAATAGCCGCATGAGTGATTTGCCGGTTTTAGGCGCAGCAATGTGCGTCAAACATCTTCCTCAACATCGTGAATGGTTGCTGGAACTTCCCCGAGACCTTGAACTGCAAGATTTCTATAACTGGAAATTGCTGGACAATGGGTGTGATGACCTGATTGCAGAAGCGAAGAAGCTTTTGGATGGTCATGAAGGACGTCTCGGTTTGCATGGTCCGTTCTATAATATGGATCTGTCTGCAGCTGATCCGCTGTTTCAGCAGGCGGTTCGTAAGCGGTTGGACCAGGGCATTGAGCTGTGTGCCAAGATGGGTGCAGACCAGATGGTGTTGCACAGCCCTTATACGATCTGGGATCACAACAACCTGGATGTTTACGACAATGGCCGTCAGATGAAGCTGGAGATGATCCATGCCAACCTGAAGGATGTTGTTGCCAAGGCTGAGGACATGGGCTGTGTCATCGTGCTGGAGAACATCGAGGATCTGGATCCGTCCTGCCGGATGGACATCCTGAAGAGCTTTGACAGTGAGGCTCTGGCGCTTTCTATTGATACTGGGCACGCTCACTACATGCACTCCTGCTATGGCGCGCCGCCGGTTGATTACTTCATCAAGTCTGCAGGCAACACTCTGCAGCACGTGCATATTCAGGACATTGATGGGTATGCAGATCGTCACTGGAATCCGGGTGAGGGATCTATTCCGTGGGAGCCGCTGTTTGCGGAGCTGGCAAAGCTGACGAGTAATCCACGTCTGATCCTTGAGATCATGGATGAGACCACTTTGCGCAAGGGTGCGGATTATCTGGTTGGACTGGGTGTTGCCAGATAACAGAAGCACTGGCTTTTGTGATGAGATTTTGAGGCTGGCCGAGCTGTCAGCCTCTTTGCTTATGAGCGATCCGAAGTAACCAACAAAACCAATTGTGATCGCGGTGTGTGAAGTCCTCATGGGAGGCCAATTATCGACTCGGGACAATCGTGGGTAGGTATGGGAAATTGCCCTACCCCTTGCTGATTGAGCATGGAATCTTATGGTCCGAGGTGGGAAAAGCGCCTTATTGGCGAGGCTGATAGGTAAAAATTACTAGAGCGACTTAGCCAAATTCTTTCTTTCGCCTCTGTAAAAACTGTGAGTACTTCTGGTTGTAATCGCATTTTCGATGCGTGTAACTCGCAGAAATCCTTGCGTAAACTCCTATCAATACTTCGTTTACCATAATTGGTGATAACTACCAGATGTTAAGGGGCATTCTTTTCGGTTTGGACATGTGGGTTCATTGACGTCCCATGCTATCCCATGGTATCCCATAGGCTCCCGGGGAATTCCGGTGTGTACTTCAGTAATCTTGTTGTTTTTGCCTGATTTGAGCGCTGGCTCTCCAAGGAGTGGAGAGTTGTTTGATGTGCCGATGACAGATCAAGAAGATCTGGCTCATTAAAGAGGGGACCAATGGCTGGTTTTGTTTCGCACTTCACCAATCGGGTGGATGCAAAGGGTCGTGTATCGATCCCTGCGCCCTTCCGTGCGGCGTTGGCGAAAGACGGCTTTGAAGGTCTCTACTGCTTCCCATCTCCTTTTCAGGAGGCGGTTGATGCAGGTGGCAACGGACTTACCGCTGAAATCCAGAAACGACTAGATGCGTTTTCGACGCTTTCCATGGAGTACGACGCTCTGTCCACGGCGCTGTATGGTGCCAGTGAGACGCTGAAAATTGACCGGGATGGTCGGATTGTTCTGTCTGAGATGATCCGCAACCACACTGGCATTGACGGCGAAGTCACGTTTGTGGGGCAGGGGTTTAAGTTTCAGATTTGGGAACCGACCAGGTTCGCCAAGCACCGCGACGAGGCCATGAAGCGGGCGCTTGCAGTATTGTCTTCCGGCGGTGCGCCGGGGGCAGCAGCCGGAGGGGCACTATGATGACGGGCGGCGACGGAGACAAATCCGGTATCGCTGGCGGACCAGCGCGTCACATTCCAGTCCTTCTGGATCGGGTGCGGGAGGCAATGGCCCCCGCGCCGGGTGATGTGATTGTTGACGGCACATTTGGTGCCGGTGGTTACTCCAGCGCATTTTTAGAAGCTGGAGCCAGTGTGATTGGCATTGACCGGGATCCGGATGCAATCCGTGATGGTCGTGCTTTGGAACAGGCGTCTGATGGGCGCCTGAAGCTGGTTCACGGACAGTTTGTTGATCTTGAAGAGCATGCACGTGCGCTCGGCCATGATGCGGTTGATGGCGTGGTCATGGATCTTGGTGTTTCTTCCATGCAGTTGGATCAGGCTGCGCGTGGCTTCTCGTTCCGCTTTGATGGTCCGCTTGATATGCGCATGGAGCAGGATGGGCCAAGCGCTGCGGATGTGGTCAACACCATGGAACGCAAGGACCTGACACGCATCATCGGATTGCTTGGTGAGGAGAAGCGCGCTTCCAGTGTTTCCCATGCCATTTGTCAGGCGCGTGAAGAGAAGCCTTTTGAGACCACGCTTGAGCTTGCTCGCGTGATTGAAAAGGTGGTGAAGCGTAATCCGAAGAAAGCCAGCATTCATCCGGCGACACGCACATTTCAGGCACTGCGGATTTATGTGAATGGCGAGCTGCATCAGGCAGCGGGTGCGCTGGCTGCGGCAGAGCGGATATTGCGCCCGGGTGGGCGTCTGGTTGTTGTGACGTTCCATAGCTTGGAAGACCGCATTGTGAAGCGGTTCCTTGCGGATCGTTGCAAGACCCGCGGTGGTGGTTCTCGCCACATGCCAGAGGTGGATATTCCACCTCCGACTTTCGAATTTATCGTGAAGGGCAATCAGGATGCCAGCGTTGAGGAGGTTTCTGAAAACCCTCGCGCGCGTTCTGCTCGTTTGAGAGCTGGGCGTCGTCTGGATGCTCCGGCACGGACATTAGATATTCATGAGGCTGGCGTTCCGCGCCTTGCTTCATTCCACGGACTAGGGGGCTAGGCTATGCTGCGCTTCGTTAATCTGTTCTTTGTTGTTGCAGTGGTTATTGGTGCTGCGCTCGTTTACGACATCAAGATGTCCAACGAAAACCTTGCCGATCAGGTGCGTCAGCTCTCTGCTGAGATTGCCAAGGAAAAGGACGAGATCCGCTACTACAAGGCCCAGTGGAGTGTGCTCAATCAACCGGGGCGCCTGCAGGGTATCGTTGATCGTTACAACGATATTCTCAAGCTAGAGCCTTTGCGTGCAGAGCAGATTACGACACTGAAGGCATTGCCGGTTAAGCCTGTTCTGATGGAGCCAGTTTCTGCTGATGCGATGAGCGGTTACGCCAGTCGCGTTACATCCGTGCAATAAGGGAGGAGCTCGTGGCCAGGAAAGCTGACAGCTCCTTTTTGAGGCGGTCTAACTTCAATCAAAAACATGGCACTACAGCGATGCGGGTTCGTGGCCCGGGCCGCTCTCGTATTGTTTTTGCCATGACATTGTTCGTGCTTGTGTACGGGGCGATTGCCGGTCGTCTGATCCTGCTTGGATTGCAGGATGGAGATCCGGCTCAGCGTTTCCTTGCTGCGCAAAGCACGGTTGCTCAAGCACGCCCGGATATTGTTGATCGCAATGGTGAAATCCTTGCGACCGATATCAAGAGTGCTGCGCTTTATGCTGAGCCGCGCAAGATCCCGGATACGGATGAGGTGTTTGATGGCCTGATCTCCGTATTGCCGGAACTGGACACGCCCGCGATCAAGAAGCGTCTGGAAAGCAATGCGCTGTTTACGTGGCTGAAGCGTGAGATCACGGTTGAACAGCGTCAGGCTATTCACGCGCTCGGTCTGCCGGGAGTTGGTTTCCGTGAGAGTAATAAGCGGTTTTATCCGGGTGGCCAGACTGTCAGCCATATTCTTGGTACGGTGAATGTCGACAACCAAGGCCTTTCCGGCATGGAGAAGTATGTCGATCAGGCGTGGCTGAAAGATCTGCAGGATCTTGGCTTTACGCAGGATCGTAACATGGAGCCTGTGAAGCTCTCCGTTGACCTGCGTGTACAGCATGCGGTGCGTGATGAGCTACGTCGCTCCATGGAGTACTACAAGGCCAAGGCGGCGATGGGTGTGGTGTTGAAGGCAGACACTGGCGAAGTGATTGCCATGACGTCTTTGCCAGACTTTGACCCGAACAACCGTCAGCAGGCGCTTGAGAAATCGCGCATGAACCGCGTCACCGGCGGTGTCTTCGAGCTGGGCTCAATCTTTAAGGGCCTTACCATCGCGATGGCGCTGGATAGTGGCAAGGTGAAGCTGGAAGACGGGTTTGATGCGACCAAGCCGATCCGTGTTGCTGGCCAGAAGATTGACGACTTCCATGGCAAGCGCCGTGTGTTGTCTGTTCCTGAAGTATTCATTTACTCGTCCAACATCGGCACCATCAAGGTTATGCAGCGTGCTGGTATTGAGGCGCAGAAAGAGTTCCTGTCAAAAGTTGGCCTGACCGAAAAGATGAACACCGAGATGCCTGGCGTTGCGCGGCCTCTGCTTCCTCCGAAGTGGAATGAGCTTGCAGCAATGACCATCTCGTTTGGTCATGGTGTGGGTGTGACGCCGCTGCAGATGGCGGTGGCTGGTGCAACGCTGGTCAATGGCGGCAAGTATCTTGAGCCAACCTTCCTGCCTCGCAGTGAGGAAGAGGCGGACAAACTTGCCAAGCAGGTTCTGAAACCAGAAACCAGTGAGATCCTACGGTATCTCAACCGCGAGAACGTTCTGCGCGGATCCGGTCGGCGGGCTGCTGTACCGGGTTATGACGTTGGCGGTAAAACTGGAACAGCGCAGAAGGTTGTGAATGGCCGTTACGCGGAAGGTGTTTATCTGAACTCCTTCATGTCGGCGTTCCCGATGTCCAATCCTGAGTATCTCGTTTTGATTGTGTTGGATGAGCCGCAAAAAGTGGAGGGGCAACGTTATTCCACCGCAGGGTGGAATGCTGTGCCAACCACTGCATCTGTTATCCGCAGAATTGCACCAATGCTCGGCGTGGTGCCTGATTTCGCAGATGACGCAGAGACAATTCCGGTTTCCTATCAGAACCGGAACTAAACAGGAGAGGTGAATGGGGCAATACATGGAGATTTTGGGGAAATATGAAGACAATTATTCTCCGAAACTACTTTGCCACATTCATGTCTCATAGGCCGGACATATCGACGCTATGTTGCTTAAAGACCTTACAAAACAAGAGATAGACTCCGCCGCAGGCGATGGGCCAGACAGCGCTGGTGCTCTCACTATTTCGGGGCTTACTGCTGATAGTCGGGCAGTGGAGCCCGGTTTTGTTTTTGCTGCCCTGAAGGGCGCGAAAGTTGATGGTGCACAGTTTATCGAGCAGGCCGTGGAAGCTGGCGCTGCTGCTATTTTGATAGATGCAGACCGTATTGATGATGACGTCCGCAAGACGGCCAAGCAGGTTGCTCTGATCGCTGCAAAAGATGCGCGCCGGGAACTTGCTTTGATGGCTGCGACCTTTGCGGGCAGGCAGCCTGAAAAGATGGTTGCAGTCACGGGAACAGCTGGCAAAACGTCCGTTGCTGTTTTCGTTCGTCAGATCTTTGAATATGCCGGGCTTGTTTCAGCCAGCCTTGGTACTATCGGTACTGTGACCTCAACCGGCCAGAGCTATGGTGGTTTGACCACGCCAGATCCTGTGTCTTTGCATCAGGATCTGAAACGTCTGGCAGAAGACGGCATTACTCACGCAGCGATGGAAGCTTCCAGCCACGGGCTGGATCAGCACCGCCTTGATGGTGTGCGCATTGTTGCTGCTGGCTTTACCAATCTTGGCCGTGACCACATGGACTACCACCCGACGGTGGAGGATTACTTGCAGGCAAAGCTGCGCCTGTTCCGTGATCTGCTACCGGATGACGGTGTTGTGGTCATTGATCCGGAAGCACAGTTTGCAGACCGCGTGTTGGAAGTTGCCAAAGAGCGTGGCCTGAAGACCTTTACCACCGGGTTCTTTGGTGAAGACCTGAAGGTGCGGAGCGTTCAGCCGGAAGGGTTTAGTCAGGTTCTTGAGCTTGAGACTGCTGAAGGCGTGTTCTCTGTTGCGCTGCCGCTTGCTGGTGATTTCCAAGTTAGTAATGCTTTGATTGCGGCAGGTTTGGCGATTGCTGCTGGTGTTCCATTGCAGACTGCTTTGGAAGCTTTGACGGTTTTACGTGGTGCGCCGGGCCGTATCGAGCATGTTGGTACCCGTGAGAACGGGGCGCTGGTGTTCGTTGATTATGCCCATAAGCCAGAGGCGCTGGAGAATGTGCTTGCGGCGCTGCGTCCGTTTGCGCCGGGTCGCCTGATCAGCGTGTTTGGGTGCGGCGGTGATCGTGATGCCGGTAAGCGTCCGCTGATGGGTGAAATTTCGGCACGGCTTGCTGATGTTTCCATTGTGACGGACGATAATCCGCGTACTGAAAATCCAGACACAATTCGCGAAGAGATTGTTGCTGCTTGTCCTGCTGCGCTTGAGATCGGAGATCGTGCGCTTGCCATCCGTCAGGCTGTGAAGATGCTGCAGGAAGGGGATGTGCTTTGTGTGGCTGGCAAAGGTCATGAAACAGGGCAGATTGTTGGAACTGAGGTTCTGCCATTCTCTGATCACGACGAAATCCAAAAAGCGCTCGCAGAAGCTTCTGAAGAAAATGGCGTTTCTCCTGTTGCTGAGAGTGGGTCGCCTGAACTCTCTCTAGAACTGGATGAGCTGGACCTTCTTGCCGATGAAGGTGATGAGTTGGCCGCTGCTGAAGCGCTTGATGATGACGACCTGCTGGCAGCTGTTCAGGCCGGTGTGGACGAGCTGGAAGCTGCTCTGCCGGAAAACCCTGATGATGCACGTGATCAGGAAGAGGAAGACTGGCTGGCGCTGGAAGAAGAAGTTCTTGGTGCTGACGACCTTGCTGATGCGGAGCTGGCTGATGTTGAAAGCCATGACCCTGACTTTGGCAAGGATGGTTTCCCGAATGTTGCGGAAGATACACCTGATGCGCTTGAAGACGAGCTGCTGGGTGATCTAGCGGCTATCGAAGCCGAAGCCGAAGCCGAAGCCGAAGCCGAAGCCGAAGCCGAAGCCGAAGAGAATGTTGAGCCTGAGGTGCCGGCTGCATATGATCAAGATGATGAGAGCACAGCGGATGCGGATGCATTTCTTGCGGATGAAGGTATCGAAGAGGTTGCTCCAGAGGTTGCCGAGGATGTATCGCAGTCCACTCAACCGGATGAGCAGGACGGTGCAGACGCCCTTGGTGGACTAGGTGCTTCTGAGGAACCTGCTGCTACTCCGGAAATCGCAGATTCTGAGGCTAAAAACAGCGAAAAACCACGCCTCAAGTCAGCGATAGACAAGCCTGAGTGGACTATCGTCCCCCACATCAACCTATTAGACCCGGAAATTAAGTCGGAATATGAGCGGCAAATGATTGAACTGCCTGAAATAGATCGTGGGCCGCTGTGGCTGCTCAGCGATTTTCTGGAGGCGGTAGATGGGGATGTTCACGGTGATCTGGCGGATGACATAACCGGAATTTCCATTGATAGCCGAACGATCCAACCCGGAGAGGCCTTCTTCGCTATCAAAGGTGAAAACTTCGATGGTCACGCGTTTGCGGGAACGGCTGTTGAAGCTGGTGCTTCTGTGGCCGTTGTATCGCGTGAAAAGCTTGGTGAACTGCCGGAAGGTGGGCGCTATGTGGCCGTTGATGATGTGCTGAAAGCGTTGGAGCGCCTTGGTGTGGCTGCTCGCGCCCGTTCAAAAGCACGGATCATCGCGGTGACTGGCTCTGTCGGTAAAACAGGCACCAAAGAGGCTTTGCGTCTTTGCTTGTCCAAATCCGGCATCACTCATGCGCCTGTGGCGAGCTTTAACAACCATTGGGGTGTGCCGCTGACACTGGCGCGCATGCACGCAGATACCGAGTTTGGTATCTTCGAGATTGGCATGAACCACCGTGGTGAGATCACACCACTGGTGAAGATGGTTCGCCCGCATGTTGCGATTGTGACCACCGTTGAGCCTGTGCATCTGGAAGCGTTTAACTCCGTTGAAGATATCGCCCGTGCGAAGGCTGAGATCTTTACCGGGATTGAACCGGGTGGTGTGGCGATCCTGAATAGGGACAATCGCCAGTATGATCTGCTCCGGTATCTGGCTGCTGTGGCTGGTGTGAAGAACATCGTCAGCTTTGGTATGCAGCCGGGGGCACAGTCCATCGCCAAGAAGGTTGCGGTCAATCCTGATTGCTGCTGCCTCAATGCCAATATCCTTGGGCAGGAAATCTCCTACAAAATCGGTGCTCCGGGCGCACACCATGTGATCAACTCACTGGGCGTGCTGACCGGTGTGATGGAGCTGGGTGCGAACCTTGCCTTTGCGGGTTTGGCTCTGGCTGAAATGTCCGCGCCGAAAGGCCGTGGTGCGCAGACTGTTCTGGATGTGAATGGTGGGACCGCACTGCTGGTGGATGAGAGCTACAACGCCAACCCGGCCAGTATGCGCGCAGCCATCAATCTGGTGGCTGGATTGCCCGTTGAGAAGAATGGCCGTCGTATCGCCGTATTGGGGGATATGCTCGAATTAGGTGCAGATTCTGACAAGCTGCACGCAGACCTTGCGCGTGAACTGGAGCGCGCAAAGATCGACATCGTTTATTGTGTGGGTACTCACATGAAGGTGCTCTGGGAACGGTTGCCTGCACAGACCAGAGGCGCCTATTCAGAGACCTCCGACAAACTGGAAAAAGACCTGCTGTCGGAAGTGCGTCCCAACGACATCGTGATGGTAAAGGGCTCCCTGGGAACCCGTATGGGTCCACTCGTGGATGCTTTGAAGAAACGTTTTCCTGAACCGGCTGCAACCGGTAAGTCCTGAGGTTGACTAAATGCTATATTTGCTGGCGGAGCTTTCAGAGGTTTATCCTTCCCTGTCTGCGCTGAATGTTTTTAAATACATTACGTTCCGTACCGGCGGCGCGATTATGACTGCTTTGCTGTTTGTGTTCCTGTTTGGCCCGCGCATCATTGATGCGTTGCGTTCGCGTCAGGGGCATGGACAGCCAATTCGTGAAGACGGACCTCAGAGCCATCTGCTGACCAAAAAAGGCACGCCAACCATGGGCGGCCTGATGATCCTTTCCGGGATGATTGTGGCGACGCTTTTGTGGGCTGACCTTCGCAACCCTTACACCTGGATTGTTCTGGGTGTGACTGTTGGGTTCGGCCTGATCGGTTTTTATGATGACTACTTGAAAGTCACCAAGTCTTCGCACAAAGGCTTTGGTGGTAAAGCACGTTTGGGTCTGGAGTTTCTGATTGCAGGTCTTGCTGCGTTTGCGGTGACGCTTTTAGATTCTGAGCCATTTTCCACCAGCATCGGCTTTCCTTTCTTTAAAGAGTTGACGCTGAACCTCGGTCTGTTCTTCATCCCATTCGCTGCCTTTGTTGTTGTTGGCGCGGGTAATGCGGTGAACCTGACTGATGGTCTGGATGGTCTTGCGATTGTTCCGGTGATGATTGCTGCTGCCGCTTTTGGTCTGGTGGCTTATCTCACCGGTAATGCTGTGTTCTCCAACTATCTGCAGATCCACCATGTGGCGGGCACTGGTGAGCTTGCCGTTGTGTGTGGTGCAGTGATTGGTGCAGGTCTTGGGTTCCTGTGGTTCAACGCACCGCCTGCTGCGATCTTTATGGGTGATACCGGGTCTCTTGCTTTGGGCGGTATGCTGGGTGCGATTGCGGTTGCGACCAAGCATGAGATCGTTCTGGCGATCATCGGTGGTCTTTTCGTTCTGGAAGCTGTCTCTGTGATTGTGCAGGTTGCTTCATTCAAGCTGACTGGCAAGCGTGTGTTCCGCATGGCGCCAATTCACCACCACTTTGAGCATCTGGGTTGGACCGAGAGCCAGGTAGTTATTCGTTTCTGGATCATTGCTGTTGTTCTGGCACTGATCGGCCTCGCAACACTGAAGCTGCGCTAGGAGGCTGAGCACATGATCCCTATCCGTCATCTTGCAGGTAAAGAAGTTGCGTTGTTTGGGCTCGGTGGTTCCGGGCTCGTGACTGCGCGCGCGCTTGAGGCTGGTGGGGCTCGTGTTGATGTCTGGGACGATAACGAAGCGAGTGTCGCCGCTGCTGAAGAGCAGGGGCTTGCTGCGATTGATCTGCGCGATGTGGACATGACCCGTTATGCAGCGCTGGTCGTTGCGCCGGGTGTGCCGCTGACTCATCCGACACCGCACTGGAGTGTAGTGCGGGCTAAGGAAGCTGGCATTCCGGTGATTGGGGATGTGGAGCTGTTCGTAAATGAGCGCGAGGCGGTTTGTCCGGAAGCGCCGTTTGTTGCAATCACTGGCACCAACGGAAAATCCACGACCACGGCGCTGATCTCGCATGTCCTTAAAGAATGCGGCATGGATGTTCAGATGGGCGGCAATATTGGTCGCCCTGTGCTGGACCTTGAAGGTTTTTCTGAAGATCGCGTCTATGTGGTTGAGGTCTCCTCCTACCAGATCGATCTTGCGCCAAGCCTTGCGCCCGATATCGGGGTGATGATGAACCTGTCGCCAGATCATCTGGACCGGCATGGGAACATGGAGAATTACGCTTCCATCAAGGAACGTCTTGTGAAGGCGGCGCGTCTGGCTGTTGTGGGCGTGGATGATGAGTTTAGTGCGGCCATTGCGCAGCGCCGGGCGGAAAGTGGTGAGCCGATTGAGTTGATCTCCTGTCACGAACCGGTTGAGTTTGGTGTTTATGCCGCAGATGGCAAGGTCATTGAAGTTTTTGATGAAGAGCAGGTGGTTGCTGCTGACCTGTCTTCCTCCAACACTTTGCGTGGCTCTCACAATGGACAGAACGCATCGGCAGCGGTTGCTGTTTGTGCAGCGCTTGGGCTGGAGCTGGATGAGATTGCCGGTGCTTTGGCAACGTTCCCGGGTCTTGCGCACCGGCTAAAGCTGGTGGCTGAAGCGGGCAAGGTTCTGTTTGTGAACGACAGCAAGGCAACCAATGCTGAAGCGGCGGCGCATGCGCTGGCTGCGTTTGATCGGATTTATTGGATTGCGGGTGGCCGTCCAAAGGCGGGCGGTATTTCATCCCTGAAGGCTTACTTCCCGAAGATTGTTAAAGCGTACCTAATCGGTGAAGCGGCGGAAGAGTTTGAGCAGGAACTAAGCGGCTCAGTTGAGGCACACAAGTTCGGCAGTCTGGATATGGCTGTTGAAGCGGCAGCGCGTGATGCGGCGCGTGACAAGAGCAAAGAGGCAGTGGTTCTGCTGTCTCCGGCTTGTGCGTCCTTTGACCAGTTCAAGAGCTTCGAAGTTCGCGGGGATGCATTTGAGAGCGCGGCTGTTGCTGCTGCCCAAATGCTGAATGGTGAGGGGGCACGCTGATGGTTTCACGTACGGATCGCAGTGCGTTTGCAGAATGGCTTTGGACGATCGACCGCTACATGCTGATTGGCATCTTCACGCTGATGGTGTCCGGTCTGGTGTTGTCACTTGCGGCCAGCCCTCCTGTTGCTGAGCGTATCGGGCTTGAGAGCTTCTACTTTGTGAAGAAGCAGGCCATCTTCCTTGTTCCAAGCGCTGCATTGATGCTGGGCGTTTCGGCACTGTCTCCGCGCTATGTGCGGCGGGTGGCTTTGCTGGTGTTCTGCGGCATGCTTGTGCTGCTGCTGGGGACACTGTTCTTCGGGACGGACATTAAAGGCGCACGGCGCTGGGTGAGCCTGTTTGGTGTTTCCATTCAGCCTTCCGAGTTCATCAAGCCAGCGCTTGTTGTGATCGTGGCGTTTCTGCTTTCTGAAGGACGCAAGGCGCAGGATGTGCCGGGTCAGCTGATCTCCATTATTCTGTTCGGTATTGTGGCGGCCATGCTGATTGCGCAGCCCGACTTTGGTCAGACCATGCTGCTGACGATCGTGCTATTTGCGCTGTTCTTCCTGAACGGGCTGTCATGGCTGGCGATTGTGCCGCTTGGCGTCATGGGCATTCTTGGCGTGGCGGCTGGCTTTACGTATCTGCCGCACGTGCGCGGGCGTATCATGCGCTTCCTTGATCCTGCTTCCGGTGACACCTACCAAATTGATAAAGCAATCGACTCTTTCATTGCGGGCGGTTGGCTTGGTCGTGGTGTGGGTGAAGGCACCGTGAAGCGTATTCTGCCTGATAGTCATACGGACTTTATCTTTGCTGTTGCGGCAGAAGAATACGGCATCATCGTGTGTGTGGTGCTTGTGACTGTGTTTGCGTTTGTTGTGCTGCGCGGTCTTTACATGGCGATGCAGGATCAGGATCCATTTGGCCGTCTGGCCTCTTCCGGTCTGATCGTGATGTTTGGCCTACAAAGCTGCATCAACATGGCTGTGAACCTGAACCTTATGCCATCCAAGGGTATGACACTGCCGCTGATTTCGTCCGGTGTGTCTTCCCTTATGGCGATTTCCCTGACGATGGGGTTTGTGCTGGCGTTGACGCGGAAGCGACCGCAGCCGCGTAAGAACCCGATTATCACTGTTACCCGCGCTGCACCTTTGCAGCACGCTTAGAGAGTTTTGTTTGTGTCGGAGAGTGAAATGAAGCCGAAGATTATGCTCACTGCTGGAGGAACGGGTGGTCACCTGTTTCCTGCGCAAGCGCTGGCCAGTGAGCTGACGCGCCGTGGGTATGGTGTTGAGCTGATCACAGATAGCCGTGCTGACAAGTATGGTAGTGCGTTTCCGGCGGACAAGGTGCATCTGGTCAAGAGTGATACCATTCGTGGCAAGAACCCGATCTCTCTTGCAAAAACTGCGATCAAGCTGGGTCTGGGTACTTTGCAGGCGATGAAAGCAATCCGCGTGGCCAAGCCTGCTGCGATTGTTGGCTTTGGCGGGTATCCGACATTTCCGCCTATGTTTGCTGGCCGCCTTCTGGGTATTCCATCCATTCTGCATGAAGCCAATGCGGTGATGGGCCGGGCGAACCGTATGCTTGCCAAAGGGGCAAGTGCTGTTGCGACCAGTTTTCCGCTTAAAACACTGCCTGCTGATCTGGCTGCCAAGGCAACCATGACCGGCAACCCGCTGCGCGATAATGTGATTGCCGTGTGCGGTCAGACCTACAATGCACCGGAAGAAGGTGGAGCGTTCCATCTGCTGGTGTTTGGTGGTTCTCAAGGTGCACGTGTGTTTTCTCAGGTTCTGCCGGAGGCGCTGAAGCAGATGGCGCCTGAAGATCGCGAGCGGCTGGTGATTGTGCAGCAGGCGCGACCTGAAGATCTGGAAGGCCTTGAAGCTTCCTATCGTGAGATGGGTGTTGCAGCGCAGGTGGCCTCCTTCTTTACAGATTTGCCTGAGCGCATTGCGGCGGCGCATCTGGTTATCAGCCGTTCCGGCGCTGGTACGGTGTGTGAGCTGGCAGCGATTGGGCGTCCTTCTATTTTGGTACCTCTTCCAGGTGCCCTTGATAACGATCAGGGCCTGAATGCGAATGTGCTTGCTGAGGCAGGTGGCGCATGGCCGATCCCACAAAAAGAACTTGATCCGCAACGACTGGCCCGTGAGCTGAAAGAACTCATGGATAATCCGGGCCGTCTTGCACAGGCAGCACAGGCAGCACAGGCGCAGGGCGCGCCGGAAGCTGTACAGCGCCTTGC
Source organism: Pseudovibrio sp. FO-BEG1 (assembly GCF_000236645.1). Taxonomy (NCBI): domain Bacteria; kingdom Pseudomonadati; phylum Pseudomonadota; class Alphaproteobacteria; order Hyphomicrobiales; family Stappiaceae; genus Pseudovibrio; species Pseudovibrio sp. FO-BEG1. Next base: position 4,625,265 of record NC_016642.1, on the reverse strand, counting down.
GGATCTGACCGAAACACTTGTTGGTGCTGCACCGGCAACTGAACAGAAAGAGATTACCTCATGAAAATGCCAGTAGACATTGGGGGAGTACACTTCGTCGGTATCGGCGGCATCGGAATGAGCGGTATTGCAGAGGTTCTGCATAATCTTGGCTACCGTGTGCAAGGCTCTGACATGTCTGAGAATGCGAACGTTCTGCGTTTGCGTGAAAAGGGCATCAAGGTGATGGTGGGGCATGCTGCCGAGAACCTTGAAGGTGCTGATGTCTGCGTGATCTCTTCTGCGATTAAAGGCAGCAATGTTGAGCTGAAGGCTGCGCGTGAAAACAACATGCCTGTTGTGCGCCGCGCAGAAATGCTGGCAGAGCTGATGCGCTTTAAGCAGGCGATTGCCATTGGCGGCACGCACGGCAAGACGACGACAACCTCCATGGTTGCGGCGCTGCTGGATGCTGGCCACATGGACCCGACTGTTATCAACGGTGGTATCATCAACGCCTACGGCACCAACGCTCGCATGGGTGAAGGGGACTGGATGGTGGTTGAGGCGGACGAGTCCGACGGGACGTTCGTCAAGCTTCCTGCTGATATTGCTGTTGTGACCAATATCGATCCTGAGCACCTTGATCACTACGGTGATTTTGATGGGGTTCGTGCTGCGTTTGCGCAGTTTGTTGAGAACGTGCCGTTCTATGGTTTTGCAGTGATGTGTCTGGATCACCCTGAGGTGCAGAGTCTTGTTGGACAGATTGAAGATCGCCGCATCATCACCTACGGCACCAACCCACAGGCTGATGTTCGCTTTACGGATGTTTCCACCAAGGGCGGCAAGTCCATCTTCTCCGTGAGCATTCATGATCGCCGTGGAGACAAGGTGATTGAGCTGAAGGATCTGGTGTTGCCAATGCCGGGTCTGCATAACGTTTCCAATGCGACCGCTGCGATTGCGCTGGCGCATTCTCTGGGCATCTCCGGTGAGAATATCCGCAAGGGTCTGGCGAGCTTTGGCGGTGTGAAGCGTCGCTTCACACATACTGGCTCGTGGAATGGTGTTGAGTTCTTTGATGACTACGCGCACCATCCTGTTGAGATTAAGTCTGTTCTGCATGCAGCGCGTGAAGCGGCTGAGGGTAAGGTGATTGCTGTGATGCAGCCACACCGTTTCACCCGTTTGCAGAGCCTGTTTGAAGATTTCTGCGCTTGCTTCAACGATGCAGACAAAGTGGTGATTACGCCTGTGTTTGCTGCGGGTGAGCAGCCGATTGAAGGGGCTGACCAGCCGGACCTGATTTCTGGTTTGCGTGCTGGTGGTCACCGTTCGGTTCACAGCATTGCTGGCCCGGATGAGCTGGCTGGCAAGATTGCTGAGTTGGCTGAGGCGGGTGATCTGGTGATCTGCCTTGGTGCAGGTAACATCACCCAGTGGGCTTACAAGCTGCCAGTTGAGCTGGAAGCACTCTCCCCAAAAGGAGAGACTGTATGAGCGCGAGCGTAAGCTATCCTGATCTGCTGCCACTGCTGGGTGATGCTGTTGAAGACATTCGTGGTCGTCTGATCCCGAACCAGCTGCTGTCTGCTGTGACGTGGTTCCGCGTTGGTGGGCCTGCTCAGTTGATGTTCCAGCCTGCGGATGAAGCTGATCTGGCTGTGTTCATGAAAGCGCTGCCTGAGGATGTGCCTGTGACTGTGGTTGGGCTGGGGTCCAATCTGCTGGTGCGTGATGGTGGCATTGAGGGCGTTGTTATTCGTCTGCCGATCCGTGGATTTGGTCAGGTTGAGTATCTGGGCGGCCATAAGCTGCGGGCAGGGGCGTCTGTTCCTGACAAGAAGCTGGCGGAAGAAGCTGCGAAGACTGGCACAGGTGGTTTTGCATTCTACACCGGTATTCCGGGTGCTGTCGGCGGAGCGCTGCGCATGAATGCAGGGGCTCACGGCACCGAGACAAAGGACCGGGTTGTTAACGTTAACGCGGTGACAAGATCTGGCGAAATCCTCACTCTTTCCAATGAGGAAATGGGCTATGCCTATCGCCATTCTTCAGCTTCCAAGGACCTGATTTTTACCAGTGCGGTGTTTGAAGGTTTTGCGCAGAGCGAAGACGAGATCCGCGCGGAAATGGCTGAGGTTGTTGCGCATCGTGAGAAAGCACAGCCGATCCGCGAGAAAACTGGCGGCTCTACTTTCAAAAACCCTGAGGGCAACAGTGCCTGGAAGGTGGTTGATGCAGCTGGATGTCGTGGATTGCAGATCGGCGGCGCAAAAATGTCGGAATTACACTGCAACTTTATGTTGAACGTTGCAGACGCTACCGCTCACGATTTGGAAATGCTTGGCGAGACCGTGCGGTCTGAAGCATTGGCAAAGACCGGGACGCGTCTGGAATGGGAAATCAAGCGCCTTGGGGCGTTTGTGGACGGAGCGGCGATTGAGCCGTTTTTGGGTAAGGCGGACTAACTCCGTTCACGTGTTGTTTTAGGCGTTTTAATCAGGATTGGGTTTTGTGATGACCAAGCATGTTGCAGTTTTGATGGGTGGATGGGTTGCTGAGCGCCCTGTTTCTCTGTCTTCAGGCAAAGACTGTGCGGATGCGTTGGAAGCTGCTGGTTATCAGGTGACCCGTGTGGATGTTGACCGCAACATCTCTGCTGTTCTTCAGGACCTGAAGCCGGATGTGGCCTTCAATGCGTTGCATGGCCCGTTTGGGGAAGACGGGGCTATTCAGGGTATCCTAGAGGTGCTCGATATTCCTTACACCCATTCCGGTGTGATGTCCTCTGCGCTTGCCATGCACAAGGAAAAGGCAAAGGCCGTGGTGAAGGCGGCTGGTGTGCCGGTTGCTAATTCCCTCGTGGTCAGCCGCGCGGATGCTGCGCGCCGTCATGTGATGGAACCGCCTTATGTGATTAAGCCAATCAATGAAGGCTCGTCCTTCGGCGTGTTGATCGTGAAGGAGGGGCAGGAGTACCCACCGCAGGAATTGACCCGTGACGATTGGGAGTATGGTGAGTTGCTTATGGTCGAGCGCTACATCCCAGGCCGCGAGTTGACGTGTGCGGTAATGGGTGATGTGGCGTTAGGGGTACTAGAAATTGTACCGCTGGGGCACGCTTACTACGATTATGATGCAAAATACGTCCCAGGCGGTTCACAACACATACTTCCTGCGGAAATTTTACCATCTGTTTACCAAGAAATACAAAAATCAAGTCTCAAGGCACATCAGGCTCTGGGGTGTCGCGGCGTTACACGCGCCGACTTCCGTTTTAACGAAGGACCCGGTGGCCTAGGAGAACTGATCTGTCTTGAGGTGAACACTCAACCCGGCATGACGCCAACATCACTTCTACCGGAAATCGCGGCGCACGCCGGACATGATTTCCAAGAGTTGGTGAGTTGGATCGTGGAGGACGCAAGTTGCGGAAGATAAAGGCAAAATTTGATGCATTGCGGGAACGCACAGGCGTCTGGAGCTATCGCTTCAGAAGTCGTGGCGTATCGCGTTTGCACCAGAGACCCGCTTGGGGGGTCACTGGATTTTTTGCACTTATCCCGTCGTGGGCTCCAACTGCGAGCGCCATTGGCTTCCTTGCTTTGTCTGCCGGATATGGAATTACCCTTGGCGGACACGCCCGTGAAGTGAGCGAATCAGTTACATCCGCCGCCGGTTTTGCCGTTAACGAGATCAAAATGGAAGGTTTGCAGCGCGTCACCGAATTTCAGGTGCTGGAAGCGCTGGAACTTCATGAACGTCCTTCTCTGATGCTGTTCAATGCCAGTGAAGCGAAAGAACGTCTGGAAGGCATTGCCTGGATCCGCAATGCGTCGATCCAGAAGTTCTATCCGGGCACGCTGCGTGTGATGATCAAAGAGCAAGAGCCTTATGCGCTCTGGCAGCGGGGCAACATTACCTCCGTCATCACCAAGAAGGGCGAGGTCATCACCGATGAGGTGGATGGCCGTTATGCGAATTTGCTTCGCGTGGTCAATCACGGTGCGCAGCTGCGTGCGGGTGAGATCATGAGCGAGCTGGATAAGTTCCCGGGCATTCGTGCTCGTGTGCGCGCTGCAAAGCTGCGCTCCGAACGCCGCTGGGATCTGGCCATGGAAAACGGAATTACGGTGCGTCTGCCTGAATTTGATGTTGGTGACGCGTTGGCTGAGCTGAAGAAGCTTGATGATCAGGGTGGTTTGCTCTCCCGCGATATCGTCGCGGTTGATCTGCGTTTGCAGGATCGTGTGGTGGTGCGTCTTTCCGATGATGCTGCCATTCGCCGTCAGACTACCATTGAGCAACGAGGCACTCCCTCCAGCACTGGGAGGGACACATGAGCTCGAATAAGAACGTGATCTTCCTGCCGCGTATGCGGCCTCTGCCAAGCCGCAGATCTGTTGTGGTTTCTGTACTGGACGTCGGCTCCACGAAAGTGTGCTGCATTATCGCGAAACTGGTGCCTGGTGATGAGGAAGACCTGATGCCAGGCCGTACCCATGGTGTTGAAGTGCTGGGTTACGGCTATCAGGCGTCTGCGGGCATGAAGTCTGGCGTTGTGGTGGACATGGATCAGGCCGAGCAGGCGATCCGCCGTGCGGTGGATCAGGCTGAGCGTATGGCCGGTGTGATGGTTGAAACCCTGCTGGTGACTGTGAGCTGCGGTCGTCTGCAGAGTGAGATCTTCTCCGCCACTGTGCCGCTTGGAACTGAAGGTGTCACGGAAGCCGATATTCAGCGTGTGCTGGCTGCCGGTTCTACTCATACAGCGACCGAAGGGCGGGCGGTGATGCATGCGCTGCCGATCTCCTACGGGCTGGATGGTAACCGCGGTATTCGCGATCCGCGCGGCATGATGGGCCGCAAGCTGGGCGTGGATATGCAGGTGGTTTCTGCGGAAGTGCCGCCCGTGCGTAATCTGGAGCTTTGTATCGAACGCGGTCACCTGCAGGTGGAGTCGCTGGTTGCAACGCCTTATGCGGCGGGTCTTTCCACGCTGGTGGAAGATGAGACCGAGCTGGGTGTTGCCTGCATTGATATGGGTGGTGGGACCACCACGCTTTCTATCTTCGTTGACGGTCAGATGGTGCATCTGGATGCGCTGGCTGTTGGCGGTAATCACGTCACCATGGACGTGGCGCGCGCGCTCTCCACACGGATGGAAGCTGCAGAGCGTTTGAAGGTTTTGCATGGTTCGGCCCTGCCAAGTGTGGTGGACGACCGTGATTTTATTCAGGTGCCGCCCGTGGATACGGATGGTGATCTGCCAACGCAGATTCCACGAGCGATGCTGACGCGGGTTATTCGCCCGCGTGTTGAAGAAATATTGGAGATGGTGCGTGACCGGATTGTCGCTTCCGGTTTCGCAGGCCGAGTGGGCAAGCGTGTTGTGCTGACAGGTGGGGGCAGTCAGCTGACTGGTCTTTCTGAAACCGCACGACGCATTCTTGGGCGCAGTGTGCGTCTGGGTCGTCCGCTGGGTATCTCCGGTTTGCCAGAGGAAGCCAAGGGTCCGGCATTCTCGGCAGCTGTGGGCCTGCTGATTTATCCGCAGGTGGCACAGATCGAGCAATTCGAACCACGCCACCAACGCCGGGGTCTTACGGGCCGCGGGAGCTATCTGGCTCGGGTTGGGCAGTGGATTAGAGAAAGTTTCTAGTGGGGAAGCGCATAACCCCCACTATCACGAGTTTCGCCAGATGCGGCGGACGCACGAGAGGAAGAACGACATGCCCGGTTCGGGCATGTTATTAGGGTCGCGAGGTTAATATGACAATCAACCTGAAAATGCCTGATATTCAGGAATTGAAGCCCAGGATCACCGTATTCGGTGTTGGCGGCGGTGGCGGAAACGCCGTAAACAACATGGTCACCAGCGGTCTGCAAGGCTGCGACTTCGTTGTTGCTAACACAGATGCGCAGGCGCTTGCTCTTTGCCAGGCAGAGCGCGTGATTCAGATGGGTGTTGCTGTTACCGAAGGTCTGGGCGCTGGTTCCCAGCCTGAAGTTGGTGCAGCTGCTGCTGAAGAAGTTATTGACGAGATCAACGATCATCTGTCCGGCTCGCACATGGTGTTCATCACCGCGGGTATGGGCGGTGGCACCGGTACTGGTGCTGCGCCAGTTGTTGCTCGTGCTGCGCGTGAGCAGGGTATACTGACGGTAGGTGTGGTTACCAAACCTTTCCAGTTTGAAGGGTCCCGTCGTATGCGCGTTGCTGAAGCCGGCATTGAAGAGCTCCAGCGCAATGTTGACACTCTTATTGTTATTCCAAACCAGAATCTGTTCCGCATTGCCAATGCGCAGACCACCTTTGCTGATGCCTTCTCCATGGCTGACCAGGTGCTGTATTCCGGCGTTGCGAACGTCACTGACCTGATGGTTAAAGAAGGTCTCATCAACCTCGACTTTGCTGATGTGCGCTCCATTATGCGTGGCATGGGTAAAGCGATGATGGGTACCGGTGAAGCTTCCGGCGAGAAGCGCGCAATTCAGGCGGCTGAAGCTGCGATTGCGAACCCGCTGCTGGACGAGACTTCCATGAAGGGTGCTCGCGGTCTGCTTATCTCCATTACTGGTGGTAACGACCTGACCCTGTTTGAAGTTGATGAAGCTGCGACCCGTATCCGCGAGGAAGTGGACCCAGAAGCGAACATCATTCTTGGTGCGACCTTCGACGAGTCTCTGGACGGTATTATCCGCGTTTCTGTTGTTGCTACTGGCATCGACAAGGAACTGCGCGAAGATATCTCTCCTGCAGAGGTTCGTATGGCTGAACTCACAGAGCGACTCCAGAGCGCTACTACGTCTACGCCCAGTCCAGCGGTAGCTGCGCCGGTAGAAGTAGCTCCTGCACCGACTCCAGTTCGTGCGATGCGCGCGATGGGCTCAGCCGCAGTTGACGCACATATGGAAGTTGAGCCTGTTGCAGCTGTAACAGACCCTGAAGTTGAGATTGCTCCTTATCAGGCCCGTCGCTACGAGCCAGTACAGGAATATGACGCTCTTGATGAGCCAACTCAGGTGGTTGAAGAACCAACAACCATCCCTGAACCATTTATTCCACCTGTTGCTCAGAAAGCTGAGCCACAGTCGCGTATGCCACGTGTGGAAGATTTCCCTCCAATCGCGCAGCGCGAAATTCGTGCGCGCACAGATGCTCCTGCTGCAGCGCCTGCTCCACAGCCGGCAACTGCAACTCCTCAGCCTGCGCCAGCAACTATGGCTCAGCACACTGAAGAGTATGAAGAGCATCACATGGAAGAAGAGCGCCGCCCAATGGGTCTTCTGCGCCGTCTGACTGGTGGTCTTGGCCGCCGTGAAGATGAGCACATGGAACACCATGAGCCAGTGCAGACAGACGCGTTCGCTGAGGCTCCACGCCAGCCAGCAGCGCCTCGTCCAGCCGAGCCTCAGAATCACGGTGCAACCGGGAATCTGGACGCTGGCGGACGCCCTGCGGCAGCACGCTCTCAGATGATGGAAGACGATCAGTTGGAAATCCCGGCGTTCCTGCGCCGCCAAGCCACCTGATTATCAACAGAACTCGCGCCTCTCGAGCAGCAATTCGGAGATTTCCGGATTGCTGCTTTGCGTTTTTAAGCGAAATTGTCGGTAAATGTACCTAAAATTTTCAGGACGTTACAAACCGTAATAAAGCTTTATTTTATTTGGTAAGCCCCAGGGGCTATGTTCCAGCCAACCCGGTGGGGGTATTCGAAAGTAGTGGCTCATGAGGTCTCGTATGTACCTAGAGCGGAATGATAAAGGCTGGAACATTATGGGAATGCGTGTCGAAAAACAGACAACGCTTGCAGACAGTGTAACCTTGAACGGAATTGGGGTTCACTCTGGCGGTCCAGCTTCCATTACCCTTCACCCTGCAGACGCAAACTCCGGTATTGTTTTTCATCGCAGCACCAAAGATGGGTATGTTGAGACGGAAGCAAGCTGGAAAGAAGTAACTGCAACCTCTTTGTGCACCGTACTCGGTGATCCTCATGACAGCGGCATCTCTACCGTTGAGCACCTGATGGCTGCTCTGCGCGGTATGGGCATTGATAATGTGACCGCTTACATCGATGGACCCGAGATGCCAATCATGGATGGTAGCTCCGAAGCATTCGTTGAAGCTATTGACCGCGTTGGCCTGAAAACGCTGAGCGCAAAGCGTCGTTACATCCGCGTTAAAGAAAAAGTCCGTTACGTTTCTGGTGATCAGTGGTGTGAACTCAACCCGTTTGACGGCACACGCTTTGACATCACCATCGATTTCGATCACGCAAAGATCGGTCGTCAGCAGCTTAAGTTTGATCTGACACCTGAGTTCTTCCGTGATGAGATCTCCCGCGCCCGTACCTTTGGTAGCGTGCAGGACGTCGAGAAACTCTGGAAGCTTGGCTTCGCTATGGGCTCTTCTCTTGAGAACTCCGTCGCTCTGGACGGTGATCGCGTTCTGAACCCTGAAGGCACCCGCTGGACTGACGAATTTGTACGTCACAAAAGCCTTGATGCAATTGGTGATCTGGCTCTGGCTGGTCTGCCTATTCTGGGTGAGTACCGTTCTTATAAAGGCGGCCACCGCATGAATCACTGCATCCTCGTGGAGCTGTTCAAGAACCCTGATGCCTTTGAGATTGTTGAGGCAGACGTGGCTCTGGAAGAGCGTTATGCACGCGAAAAAGGCCATGCAGAGCTCATTGGTGGGCTGCAGGCTGCTGCATTTGGTCCTGAGGTCTCCTAAGGCAAAAATAGTTATTCAACGGTTTTTGCCTCTATTCCGACATAAATTCGAGGCAAATGCTGTGGTACTACGTGACGTTATCCAAACATTGAGATAGAAGCGTGAACTTGGGAGGGATTTTACCCGAATCCCAACACGATAGGAGTCGGAGACATTGCTGCGTTCAGATGCTGCCGGGAATGCTTTGGGGGCCGATCGCCTCAAAAGAGTGATTAGATATGCCTCTTTGGCGTTGGCGCTCGTTGTTGCGGGCTGTGCCACCAAGGATGATGTTGACGACCTTGCGCTGGATGAAACTCCTGCGGAAGTGATGTTCAACGAAGCTCTTGCTCTGCGTGCTTCTGGCGATATCAGTGGTGCTGCGAAGAAGTTCTATGAACTTGATCGCGTCTATCCTTACTCCGAATTCGCGCGTAAATCGCTCATCAACATTGCTTACCTGAACTTCAAGATGGGTAAGTATCCTGAAGCGGTTGCTGCTGCGGAACGCTTTACCACGCTTTATCCTGGTAACAAGGATTCAGCATATGCGCTCTTCATCATTGGTGAATCCTACTTCCGTCAGATCCCTGACGTAGGTCGCGACCAGGCTGTGACAGCCAAGGCGCTGGATGCCATGCGTGAAGTTGTGCAGCGTTACCCAGATTCTGAATACACCAAGCAGGCTCGTCAGCGTATCCGCGCAACGGAAGACCAGCTGGCTGGTAAGGAAATGGAAGTTGGCCGTTACTATCTGGCGCGCCGTAACTACCTGGCGTCCATCAACCGCTTCAAGGTTGTTGTGACCAACTACCAGACCACTCGTCACGTTGAAGAAGCGCTGTATCGCCTGACTGAAAGCTACTACGCTCTGGGTGTGACCAACGAAGCGCAGACAGCTGCAGCGGTGCTTGGACACAACTTCCCGCAGAGCCAGTGGTACCAAGATGCCTATTCTCTTTTGAAAAAGGGTGGTCTTGAGCCTCGTGAGAACAAAGGTAGCTGGCTTAGCCGCGCATTTGGGAATATGAAGATCCTCTAAGCCTTTTAAAGGAATCGGGGTGACGTAGACTACCATGCTGGCATCGCTTTCTATTCGGGATATCGTTCTCATTGACAAGCTGGACCTGCATTTCAGCGATGGAATGAGTGTTCTGACGGGTGAGACCGGTGCAGGTAAGTCTATTCTTCTTGACAGTTTGAGCCTCGCCCTTGGTGGGCGAGGAGATGCCGGACTGGTTCGGCATGGTGAAGACCGCGGTCAGGTGACTGCGGTTTTTGACGTTCCAATGGCGCATCCTTTGCGTACACTTCTTCAAGAAAATGATCTGGAACATGACGCCGACATCATCTTGCGCCGCGTGCAGGCGTCGGATGGTCGTACCCGTGCGTTTGTGAATGACTCACCTGTGAGCGCTGGCCTGTTGCGGCAGATCGGGGCGCTGCTGGTTGAGGTTCATGGTCAGCATGATGACCGTGCGCTGATTGATCCTGAAAGCCATCGCCAGCTGCTGGACAGCTTTGGTGGTTTGGAAGGGGATGCTGCGAAGGTCGCGATGAGTGCGAAGGCCGTTCGCAAAGCTGAGAAAACCCTGAAGGATCATGTTGCCCGCATTGAAGAAGCGCGCCGTGAGGCGGATTACTTGCGCTCCAGTGCGGATGAGCTGAGCACGCTTGACCCGAAAGAAGGGGAAGAGAACGAGCTCGCTCTGCGTCGTCAGGACATGATGCAGGTGGAGAAGATCGCCGGTGATCTGCGCGAAGGGTATGAGGCGCTGGATGGACCTGCCTCTCCAATCCCTGAGCTTTCCAGTCTGCTGCGCCGTCTTGAGCGCAAGGTGGATCTGGCGCCGAACTATCTGACCAGTGTGGTTGAGGCAATTGGCGGATCTCTGGATCAGCTGGAAGAAGCGCGGAGCGGCCTTGAACAGGCGCTGCGTGATACAGATTTTGACCCGCAGGAGCTGGAGCAGACTGAAGAGCGTCTGTTCGCGTTGCGGGCGGCGGCCCGGAAGTATTCCGTTCAGCCGGATGAGCTGGGCAAACTGCGTGAGCAGATGGAAGGTGACCTTTCTGATCTGGACGCAGGCGAAGAGAAATTGCAGGCGCTTGAGAGCGCTGTAGAGGCTGCCAAGCAGACCTATGACAAACTGGCCGCTGCGCTTTCAAAGAAGCGTCAGAAGACGGCCAAGGCGCTTGAAGATGCGGTCCATGCAGAGCTTCCGGCTCTGAAGTTGGAACGGGCGCGGTTTATCATAGACATTGAGAGCGATGAAGAGCAGCGTGGCTCCTCCGGTATCGATACCGTTGAGTTCTGGGCACAGACCAACCCGGGCACCCGTCCGGGGCCGATGTTTAAGGTGGCGTCTGGTGGTGAACTCTCCCGCTTCCTGTTGGCTCTGAAGGTGTCGCTGGCGGATAAAGGCTCTTCTCCGACGCTGGTGTTCGATGAGATCGATACAGGTGTTGGCGGTGCTGTTGCTGAGGCGATTGGTGTGCGATTGGCGCGTCTTGCCAATAGCGTGCAGGTGCTGACAGTCACTCACGCCCCGCAGGTGGCTGCGCGTGCAAACGGTCACTTCCTGATCCGCAAGGACGAGGTGGAGAAAGACCGCGTGGCAACCCGCGTGACCGAGATCGCGCAGGAAGATCGTCACGAGGAAATCGCCCGTATGCTGGCCGGTTCCACCATCACCGAAGAAGCCCGTGCTGCCGCCAAACGCCTGATGGGCCAGGAAGAGCTGGTATAGCTATCGGATCTGGGATAGCTTGATCAGCATTGACTGATTGAACTATTTATCTGATGCATAATTTAAATTTTCCACCTGAAATCCAATGCAGGCTGCGCTCCTACGACTGGCATAAAGACAGTATGGGCCGTTCAGCCTCCGATATCTTCATGCTTACCCAGAATGGTGACCTCAAGCTTGTTCTTAAAGTTGAGCAGGATGGTCCGTTCGCCGAGCTAAGTGATGAAGCCAAGCGGTTGGAGTGGTTGACTGAGCGCGGCGTGCTGTGCCCTGAAGTGCAGTGGTTTGAGCAGTATGAAGGTCGACAGTGGCTGCTGCTGACTGCACTGAGTGGAACGGATCTGGTTTCTGATCCAGAGTTGCTACCACTCCAGCAGGTGGAGATCCTCGCGGACGCGCTTCGCCACCTGCATACTCTTGATTGGGAAGGTTGTCCTTACGATCAAACCGTTGAACTTGGCTTGCGTGAAGCGGAAGCACGCATGAAAGCGGGGTTGGTGAACGAAGATGATTTTGACCCTGAGTGGCAAGGTGAGCCTGCTCAAAAGCTCTTTTCTTATTTGACTGCTAACATTCCAGAGGTCCATGAGAAAGTGCTTTGTCATGGAGACGCTTGCTTGCCGAACTTCATGGCGACAGCGGGTGATTTCTCAGGGTATCTGGATTGCAGTCGCGTGGGTTTGGCGGATCGCTATCAGGATCTAGCATTGGCCGTGCGCAGTATTCGCTACAATCATGACGATGCAGCAGTAGAGCATTTTCTGAAGTGTTACGGGATCGAGCAGTTCGATAAGAAACGTGCCACCTTCTTCACGACCCTTGATGAGTTTTTCTAGATCCAAGCCTTACTCATACTCCGCTTCCATGTAGATGGTGAAGCGGAGGGCTAAGATGATGGAGAGGGTTTGGGAGGCGGAGATGCCGAGCATGATGGCGATCTGGTACTGGACGGCTTCGATTGGATTGAAACCGCCGAGGATCTGACCTGTCATCATGCCGGGCAGGGAGACTAGCCCCAGTGTTGCCATGCTGGCGATGACGGGGGAGGCGGCTGCACGCAAGGAAGCTTTGACGAGCGTTCGGCGGGCTTCCAGCTTGGTAGCGCCCATGGTGGTGAGAAGTTCGATATGCTCCCGATCTTCCGGTGTTCTTAAGTTGAAGCGGCGCAGGGCAATGACCAGTGAACCCAGTGCGTTGCCGAGCAACATGCCCGCGATGGGAATGGTGATCTGCGCGGAATACCATGGCACCGGGCGGCTGAGCACGACGATGAACATCAGCAGTACTGGTAACATGGCGATGAGAATGGCTGAGGTGAGCGGTATGGCAGACTTGAGCCGTGGCATCTCGGCTCGCCCTGCCGAGGTGATGGCGGCAATCAGTGCCATGGCGACCAGCCAGAGAATGTTGAGAGCGAGATTGTCCAGATCAAAGACGGTTTGCAGGTAAAAGCCGATCACCAGCAACTGGATGCTCATGCGGACGATGGATATGGCCAGATCTCTGGAGAGGTCTTTGAGGCCCATGGACCAGAGCAGGGACAGCGGGATGATCGCGATAAAGTAGAAAAACGCCAGATCACTCCAAGCAACAGTTGAGGTCATTGGGAGCTCCCCTCTGTGCCAATGTGGTCTGGTTCAGGAAGCGTTATGACTTGATCTATCTCGCCTTGCAGATGGGCATCGTGTGTCACGACGAGCAAGGTTTCAGCCTGTTCCAGAAGCAGTTTGGCGCAGGCGAGGGCGTGGGCTTTGTCGAGCGCGGCGGTTGGTTCATCCGTGATCCAGAGGGGGCGTTCCAACAGCAAGGCACGGGCGAGGGTGAGGCGTTGGCGTTCTCCACCGGAGAGGCTGGTGGTGGCCTGATCCAGCGCACTGTTTGGCAGGCCTGCTTTAGAGAGTGTCTCCAGCATTGCAGCATCAGTTGGCTTAAGCTTCTGGTTTGCGTGCAGCTCAAACGGAGCGAGGAGGGCGCCACGAATGGTGTCTTCCAGCAGGCTGACACGTTGTGGCAACCAGTTGAGATGCTTGTGCAGGTCTGCCCGGCCTCCTGCTGTGAAGGCTTTGCCCTTGAAGAGCAGTTCACCGCTGTCTGGCTTGTCCAACCCGGCCAGTATGCGTAGCAGAACGGTTTTGCCGCGGCCTGATGGGGCACTCAGGCACAGTTTGTCACCTTCATAAAGAGTGAAGGAGAAGTGGTGGAACAGCTGGCGACCTTGCTTGCTGACTGAGATGTTGCGGGCCTCAATAAGCGGCACACGCTCTGCTTCTGGAAGGGCGACCATAGGAACTCCTGATTGCAGCGCTAAAGTTCCTCAGATGCCCTTGAAAATCAAGGCGAGAGTGGTTTCTGTCCCGATTGATAGAGGTCTGGATATGGTTTGCAGCAGAAAGAGCTATACTGTGATGTCTTGTTGAGTAGCGAGATAGGCAGCCAGACTTTCCAGTGAGCTTTTCCAGCCTTCCTCATTGCTTGCCTTGAAGGCGGAGGTGGAGAACTTGGCTTCATGTATGATGAGGCGGGAGCGATTGTATGCCAGCCTCTCGAAGGTCATGGTGATTGTGGTTGGATCAGAGGCATTGCCGTCCTCATCTATCCATTGGCTGGTGTTGCCGATCAGACGTGGGGTATCGATCTTGAGGTACTTACCACGCATGCGGTAGGTGGTGCTATCTGGCCCCGTCATGGTGGTTGACCATGTGCCGCCTTCTCTGAAGTCCATCTTGATCTCTGTGATTTGAAAACCTTCCGGGCATCCCCAATGCTTCATGTGATCTGGATCAGCCCACATCTGGAACAGCAGCTCCACAGGGGCATCGAACTCTCTCACTAGGTGTAACTCAAAATCTGTATCGCTCATTCCTGTGTCTCCCCGTTCTGGAGGTCGCTCAGATAGTCATCAAGGCGGCTGAAGGTTTCGTGCCAGACTTTCTTCTGCTGACTGATCCAGTCTTCAGCTTTGACCAGATTATCCGCTGAGATTTCGCAGGTGCGGACACGGCCTACCTTGCGCGTGCTCACGAGACCACAGTCTTCCAGCACTTTGAGATGCTGCGAGAAGGATTGCAGAGCCATGTCGTGATGCTGTGCCAACTCACTGACAGAGGCCGTGCCATGGCTCAACTGCTCAATGACCGCCCGACGGGTTGGGTCGGCCAGCGCATGGAAGAGATTATCAAGGGAAGCAGAACACTCAGTCATGTGCCTGAGTATTGGAAAGGGGGATACTCAGGTCAATGCCTGAGTAATTGGGGAGCTGCTTTGAGAAGGGCGGGGCAGCTGCCTCCGTGGTAGGGGGTATTTGAGTGATCCATACCCCCAACCGAATACTGCGAGCTTATGATGTTGGGGCTTTTGCCTTGTTCATCATTTTAATCTCAGCAGGGGTCAGCTTACGGGAGCCTTTGCCGCGCTTGAGAATGAAGTTAACCGGGTTTGGATAGTGGTCCAGAGTTGCACCGGTTGCTGCGTCAACGCCGACGCCGATTACACCACCAAGCAAGACGTTACCAGCCATGCCAGCTGCGCCCTTGCCGCTGACGCGGGTCTCAACATCGATGACCTGTGTCTGGTAGCCTGGTGCAGATGCTGTGAGGGTGAACTCTTTTTTGCGTGGTACGTTGATGACACATGGACCAACGCAGGTGTGAGCTGTTGTTGACGTGATCTTCGCGTGCTCAGGCTCCACGTAGATCTTGATGTCTTCAGTTGTACCGCGAACAACTGTGCCGCAACCTGCGAGAAGAACGCTGGATGCAACAACGCCAGCTACTAGATAAGTTTTCAATTCCGTATACCCCATAATTACGTGGGGGCTTAGTAGGCTCGTGACACATTTCAGTCAAATTTCTTAATGAATTATCTGGTGATATCTTTATCTAATAAGTTGCAGGTAATGATTTGTTAAATTTTAGATACTTCTGAAATACGTAGATTTATTCATCTTTATTGCGCAAACGCTGTTTCACTTTCCTAAGAGATTCTTAAATTACGTAGCGTATTCAAATAATTAACTTGGTATCTTTTAAACTCTCCGGCAACCAAGAGTTTGTGTTTGCGCAGAGCCCTTTCTGAAAACTGAAAGCAATTTAGGGGTGGCGCATAGTTGGAGGCCGGTAGATGTTTATCTCGTTCGCCCGCTTGCAGGTCTATTTTGTCATCGCGCTGCTGCTGATTGCAGTGGTTTATCCGATCTATTTGTTTGGATCGGTGATGGGTCTTGATGGATTCGATTTGCGCAGGGTGGGGGGAGACTTTTATCAGTTCCTGCTGGCCTCTCGTATGGCGGTGGCCGGGCAGGCGGCGCAGCTTTATGACTTTGGCTGGTTCTATGATGAAGTGCAGCGCAATGTGGTTGGTGGTTCTGGCTTTTACGCCTGGGTGCATCCGCCGAGCCTGCTGGTGTTTCTGGTCCCGTTATCCGGCCTGACTTATCTGCAAGCCTATAGCCTCTGGATGGGCATGGGTGGTTTGCTTTCGTTTGCGGTTGCGTTCAGTCGCAAGGCGCCTATTCGGGCGTTCACGTTCTTCATCTTTGCTCCGGCTACCCTCGTGAACCTGTTTTACGGCCAGTTTGGCATGCTGGCAGGTGGGTTCCTTTATGGTGGTCTGCGTTTGATGAACCGGCATCCGGCATTGGCTGGTGTGCTGCTTGGGTGTGTGTCCATCAAGCCTGAGCTGTTTATGCTGATCCCGATTATTCTGATTGCCCATCGCAGCATCATTGCGCTGTGCGCCTGTGTGGCGACGGTGGCGTTTCTGGTGGATGCGTCTGCTGTGTTCTTCGGCTCCGGCCTGTGGTGGATCTATCTGGAAACTGTTCCGTCCTTGTTGGCGACTGTTATGGATCAGGGGGAAGGCAGCTTCCTTTATCTGATCCCGTCTGCGTTTGGTGCGATGCGGTCTCTTGGGTTCTCAGCAACAGCTGGGTATCTGGTGCAGTTGCCGTTCACGGTCATGGCGTTTGTGGTTACGTTCTGGCTGTTCATGCGGGAGCGGGAGCCGGTTGCGCGTAACCTTGCTGTGACCCTGTGTGTGTTGCTGGCAACGCCGTTCCTGTTCCTGTGGGATTATGCGGTGCTTTCTCCGGCGCTCTATCTTTATGCCACCCGGACTGGCCTGTTTGATGATGATGCGGATTCCCCTTATGTAGCGCCGCTGCTCCTGTTTGCGGTTTATCTGCTGCCGATCGTCAACATTGCGCTGGCGGCGCATGGTTTCCCGGTTGGGCCGATCTTTACGGCACTGGCGCTGGTTGTGGTGATTGTGCGAATGATGAGCACAGCCGAGACACAAATGAGTGTACCTGAGGATGAGCAGGAGGGGGATAACTCCTTTGCTGAGGAGCGTGAAAGCGATGAGGGGCTCGGGACGACCTGAGCCTGAGCTGCGAAAAACATAGCAACGCAGGTTTCACCCCAAAAAACGCAGAATAACGCAAATCTGCGCAAAAGAACGCAAAACGGGATTAAAGCAGTTCGCATTTATGCTGAAATACGTGAACTGCTTTATCTTTTTTCTGCGTATCTTTATCCGAAAACCGGTTCCCACTTTTCGGCGATACACTCTAACTCTTTGGAATCTAACAGGATGAGTGTTTGTACCTTTCCTGAGCTCGTTAAATCCTGTCTAAACTCCCCAGTACCGGGTGGTTTGTTATTCCCGGTGGCGATATGAATAATCCCCCTAATTGATGATTAAACAGGTGGGTAGACCGGTGAGCCTTGCTGATACCTCTCAAAAAGACATTGAAGCGCTGAATGCAGAAGAAGCTGCGCTGGAGCTGGAGCGGCTGGCAGGGCTGATTGCTGAATATGATGAAGCCTACCACACCCAAGATGCGCCGATTGTGGATGACGCCACCTATGATGGGCTGCGCCGTCGCAACGAAGCTCTGGAAGCCAAGTTTCCTGAGCTGGTGCGTGCAGATAGCCCGAGCAACCGGGTGGGTGGTGCTGTTGCTGAAGGCTTTGGCAAAATCACCCATGCCGTGCCGATGCTCTCGCTGGACAATGCGTTTTCAGATGAGGATGTGCAGGACTTTATCGGCAAGGTGCGCCGGTTCCTGAAATACGATCCGTTGATGGGTGCGCTGGCTGTTACGGCTGAGCCGAAGATTGATGGGCTTTCTCTTTCTCTACGCTATGAGAGTGGCAAGCTGGTTTATGCAGCGACCCGCGGTGATGGTGCAACGGGCGAAAATGTGACGGCTAACGCGCTGACTATTCAGGATATTCCGCAGGAACTGCCTGCCGGTGTGCCGGATGTGGTTGAGGTGCGCGGCGAAGTTTACATGAGCCATGCGGATTTTGCGGCCCTGAATGCGCGTATGGAAGCCAATGGCGGCAAGGTGTTTGCCAACCCGCGTAACGCGGCGGCTGGTTCCTTGCGCCAGCTGAACCCGGAAATCACCAAGACCCGTCCACTCAAATTCTTCGCCTATGCCTGGGGCGATATGAGTGAGGTTCCGGCTGATACGCAGATGGGCATGGTGGAGCTGTTCGGCGCGTGGGGTTTCCAGATCAACCCGCTGATGAAGCGCTGTGAGACTGTTGAGGAACTGCTGAAAGTCTATCATGGCATCGAGGAGGATCGTTCCGGCCTCGGTTATGATATTGACGGCGTGGTTTACAAGGTGGACCGGCTCGATCTACAGGGCCGTTTGGGTTTTGTTTCCCGTTCTCCGCGCTGGGCGATTGCACACAAATTCCCGGCGGAGCGTGCATTTACTACCCTCAATGCCATCGAAATTCAGGTGGGCCGCACCGGTGCTTTGACTCCAGTTGCCAAACTGGAGCCTGTCACAGTCGGCGGTGTGGTGGTCTCTAATGCAACACTGCATAACGAAGATTACATCAAAGGCATCGGTCAGGATGGGGAATCCATTCGTGATGGCAAGGACTTACGCGTTGGCGATACGGTGATCATCCAGCGTGCCGGTGATGTTATCCCGCAGATCGTGGATGTGGACCTGAGCAAACGGGCTGAAGATGTGCAGCCGTTTGAGTTTCCAACTGAGTGTCCGGTGTGCAGCTCGCATGCGATTAGGGAAACTAATCCAAACTCCGGGAAGGTCGATGCGGTACGTCGGTGTACTGGTGGATTGATATGTCCTGCGCAGGCGGTCGAAAAGTTGAAACACTTCGTCTCACGCAATGCCTTCGATATTGAAGGGCTAGGCGAGAAGCAGGTGGAAGCGTTCTACGAATATGACATGGATAAAGGTGGTATCCGCACACCAGCGGACATCTTTACCCTGGCAGAACGGGACAAGGTTTCTCTCAACAAGCTGCGCTCCCGTGAAGGCTTCGGTGCGGTCTCTGCACGAAAGCTGTTCGAAGCGATTGATAGTAAACGTCAAATCGAACTCAATCGCGTGATCTTCGGACTTGGTATCCGCCATGTGGGCGAAGGCAATGCCAAGCTTCTGGCGCGGGCCTACTCCTCATGGCAGGGCTTCTATGACGCGATGATCGCGGCAACGGATACGACCTCAGAAGCCTATCGCGAACTCAATGATATTGACGGGATTGGCGGCACAGTTGCCAATGCTCTGGTGGAGTTCTTTGCAGAAGAACACAACCTGACTGCTCTGGCCGCTTTGATGGAGCAGATCACGCCGCTTGATGTGATTGTGGCTGATACGTCTGGCAGCCCTGTTGCTGGCAAAACGCTTGTGTTTACAGGTAGTTTGGAGCGTATGAGCCGTGATGAGGCCAAGGCGCGGGCGGAGAGCTTGGGAGCCAAGGTTTCGGGTTCCGTTTCCAAGAAAACCGACCTTGTGATTGCTGGTCCAAAGGCGGGATCCAAGCTCACCAAGGCGCAGAGCCTTGGCATTGATGTTATCTCCGAGGATGACTGGTTTGAGCTGGTTGGCGATCAATAAAAAAGCGAGGGAGCTGTTCGGCTCCTCTCGCTGCATTAGTAGGCTTGCGGCAGAGCCTACTTCTGCGCCAGTGTTGCTCTGAGGCGGACAGATGCTTCGGCACGTCCGCCGATGTAGAGCATCATGTTTTTCCCGTCCGTCTGAACACTCATCGGGATTGTTTTCTCGACCTGCTTCTTCAGCGGGTCATAATTTGCTTCAGCCTGCTCCAAAGCCTTGAGAGCTTTGTCGTATTCCTGGATTTTCTTCTTCACCGCAGGCTGGGCTTTGATCAGTTTTTTGAGTTCCTTGGCCGTATCGCGGTAGTTGGGATCGGTTTTGGGATCGACTTCCTTTTGCTGCAGTTGGCTTTCCAGCACACGTAACATCTTGTGTTTGGCCGAGATTTCGTCTTCCAAAGACTTCAGACCCTGCACGAAGCGGTAGGTTCTGGACTTTTCTTTTTCCAGCGCCGCGATGTTGGAGCGGGCTTTCTTCATCTCTGGCGCATCCTCGACATGGTTGTCGTAGGTCAGCCGGATGGCAGCTTTTCCCTGGAAGATGAGTTTGTCGAAGCTTGCAGTATCTGCCGCATGAATGTCCATCCGGCGTCTGATCTCAGCCCAGATGCTTGTGCGGTTTTTATAGAACTCGTCGTAGTTCTTATATTTGCAAATGACCTTCGGCATATCTCAAGCTCCATTCCAGTTGCGATGGAATGAGAGTGAGCAGAAAATCTTATCGAGATCTGTCGGGAGAGGCGTGCAATTGAGCCAAATTTGAAGATGTGATCGGCTCTTACAGGTGGAAATGAACGGAAACGCCGACAAACCTGTTTGTCTTTGCCAGCGTTTCTTCATGTATTGCAATGAGTTGCTTAGCCGATCTGTTTGCGGATCTCTGCCAGCATGGCCAGATGGGTATGGATGAAGGCAACCAGAATGGTTGCCGTTGCCACATCCACGTTCACGGGCTTTTTACCTGCTTCCGGCGTTTGAACGGCCAGCAAGTCCTCATGGCCTGTGATTTCAGTCGAGATGTAGAGACGGTCAAAGTCATCGCCAGACGCGGCCTCCAGCTTCTTGTAGATGTCTTCCAGAGCGGTTGGGCGCGGTGGCGGTGTTGCACCTGTGGACTCGATGATCATGGAGACAGCGGCCTGCTCCTCGCGCTCCAGCTCCGCAAACTGGCGTACCAGCGGATTGCTGGCCTTCATGGTTGCCATTTCGCTGATGGCTAATGAGAAGGGGCTGATAGTGAGGGTTTTGTTGGTGTAGTCGGTAGAACCGTGATTGTCGGCCAAAGCGGAGGAGACCAGAGCAGGGGCGGCTATGAGTGAGCCGGACATGCCAAGGAGAGCGTTTCTGCGTGTCAGGTGTAACTTACCAGTCTTCATTGTTTTTCTTTCAGGTTGTTACAGTGGTTTTTATGGTTTGAAAGTGAAGTTCGTCCCATTGATCAGTTCTGGAAATTTCAGGTTCAGATATACGCAGTCTTCCTCTTTAAATCGCTAAGGTAGCACTTGATTTTTCAAGTATCCGGGATCTGGCTTGATAAAACACCACAGAGCAAAGCAAGTTTCACCCAAGAGTTACTGGGCGAAGATGTGCTGATGCGCAAAACGATGTGTATCTCTTTGCTGATGCCTCGCTTCTTCAATGTTGTTGCTATATTGTTCTTCGTGAACTATTGGAGATTCTCCCTCTGATTTGAGAGGGGTATGCGTTCAAAGGATCCAACGAGCTCAATGGCAAATTCTTCTGGCCCACTACATCGCGGAATGCCTTCCAACCCTGCTGATCCTCTGGCTGCACCACAGCCCAAGGCAGGTGGTATAGCGGCAAGGGCCATGGCAGCACGGCAAACGACCATGCCTGCCTATATGGAAGGATTGAATGCGGAACAGCGCCTTGCTGTTGAGACGATCAACGGTCCGGTGCTGGTGCTTGCTGGCGCAGGTACGGGTAAGACGCGCGTTCTGACAACGCGTATCGCCCATATTCTGGCGACAGGGCATGCTACTCCGGGGCAGATCCTTGCAGTGACCTTCACCAACAAAGCGGCTCGCGAGATGAAGGAGCGCATTGGCGCTTACATTGGCGAGAACGTGGAGGGCATGGCGTGGCTGGGTACGTTCCACGCGATCTGTGTGAAGATCTTGCGCCGTCATGCCGAGCTGGTTGGTCTGAAATCCTCCTTCTCCATTCTGGATACGGATGATCAGGTTCGCTTGATCAAGCAGATCATTCAGGCGGAAGGTCTGGATGAAAAGCGTTGGACGGCAAAGACTTTTGCCGGATTGCTGGACAGCTGGAAGAACCGCGGGCTGACGCCGGAACAGATTTCTGCCGGCGAAGCGCAGGCCTTTGCGAATGGTTTGGGGCGCAAGCTCTACCAGACCTATCAGGAACGGCTCTCCATTCTGAACGCCTGTGACTTTGGTGATTTGCTGCTGCATTGCATCACCATCTTCAAAGAGCATGATGATGTTCTGAAGAGCTTCCAGAGCCGTTTCCGCTACATGCTGGTGGACGAGTATCAGGACACCAACATCGCGCAGTACATGTGGCTGCGTCTGCTGGCACAGGGCAACTCCAACGTTGCCTGTGTGGGTGATGATGACCAGTCGATCTATGGCTGGCGTGGTGCTGAAGTTGATAACATCCTGAGATTTGAGCAGGATTTCCCGGGCGCGACCGTGGTTCGTCTGGAGCGGAACTACCGCTCGACCAGCCACATTCTGTCTGCTGCCTCTCATTTGATTGCCCACAATCAGGGCCGACTGGGCAAGACCCTATTTACCGATCAGATGGGATCTGAGGATGAAGATAAGGTGCAGGTTGCCTCTGCCTGGGATTCTCAGGAGGAAGCGCGCTCCATCGGTGATGAGATTGAAGCGCTACAGAACCACGGTCATTCGCTGAATGAGATGGCCATTCTGGTGCGAGCTTCGTTCCAGATGCGAGAGTTTGAAGACCGGTTTGTAACGCTTGGCCTGAATTACCGCGTGATTGGCGGCCCACGCTTCTACGAGCGCATGGAAATCCGTGATGCGCTGGCCTACTTCCGCTGTGTGATGCAACCCTCTGATGATCTGGCGTTTGAGCGTATTGTGAACACGCCGAAACGTGGACTTGGTGAGGCCACTCTGAAGATTGTGCATGCCTATGCGCGGGAGCGGGCTATTCCGTTGATGATTGCGGCGGGAGAGCTGGTGCAGACCAATGAGCTGCGGCCTAAAGTGCGTGCTGCTTTGGCTGATGTTCTTGGCATGTTTGAGAACTGGCGCAATCAGGTTGAGACCATGAGCCATACGGAGCTTGCGGAAATTATCCTTGATGAGAGCGGTTATACCCAGATGTGGCGTCAAGACCGTTCCGCAGAAGCGCCGGGACGACTGGACAACCTGAAAGAACTTATCCGCTCTATGGAAGAGTTCGAGAGCATGGCTGGGTTCCTTGAGCACATCTCGCTGGTGATGGATAAGGACAGCGATGTGGAAGAGGATGCGGTGTCCATCATGACGCTGCATTCCGCAAAAGGCCTTGAGTTTGATACGGTTTTCCTGCCGGGCTGGGAAGAGGGTGTGTTCCCGAACCAGCGGGCATTGGATGAGACCGGGCAGGCTGGTCTGGAAGAAGAGCGGCGTCTTGCGTATGTGGGTCTTACCCGTGGTCGTAAGCGTGTGAAGGTGTGGTTCACCTCTAACCGCCGCATCCATGGGTCCTGGCAGTCCTGTATTCCCTCCCGCTTCCTGGATGAGTTACCCGCGGACAGCGTTGAGGTTGTTGAGGCCTCCAGCTCCTACGGTGGCTATGGTCTGAACAGCGCTGGCGGTGGTTATGGTGCCAGCAGGTTTGACAACAGCGACCCGTTCCAGAGCAAGTACTCCACCCCAGGCTGGCAACGCGCCCGCAAGGCGCAGGCCTCTGGTCAGCAGTATGGCCGAATGCATGGTGGGAACCAAACTCGGCGCGCCAAGAAGGCTGGTCCGATGACCATTGAAGGTGAGTTGGTGGCCAAGAGCGTTACTGAGGTTGGCAGTGATTTTGCCATTGGTGAGCGCATCTTCCATATGAAGTTTGGGTACGGTGCCATCAGCGACATTGAGGGGAATAAGCTCACTGTCGACTTTGAAAAGGCTGGCCAGAAGAAAGTGCTCGATAGCTTTGTCGAGCGGGCATAACCTGCAACTCAAGCGTTACTTACCTTTAGGGCAATTTGTGCTATCTCTCTCTTAAGTTGTGTTGGGAGGTGGCAATGGACAGTGTGGTTATCGCGCTTGCGATGATTGGTGTGGCAGGTGTAGGCGCCCAGTGGCTCGCCTGGCGATGGTCGCTTCCTGCTATTGTCCTGCTGCTTGTTGCGGGCTTCCTGATTGGTCCTGCAACGGGTATTCTCAACCCAAATGCGTTATTTGGTGATTTATTGCGTCCAACTGTTGCGCTTGGCGTTGCAGTCATTCTGTTTGAGGGCGGTCTTTCCCTTAATTTTCAACGTATTGGTGGTGTTGAGAAGGCCGTTTGGCGGCTTGTGTTGCTGGGTGCGTTTATTGCGTTCTTATTGGGCGCGCTCAATGCCCATTATATAGCTGAATTAAGTTGGCCCTCAGCCCTTGTGTTTGCTGCCATCCTGATCGTGACCGGCCCGACCGTCATCATCCCACTTCTGCGTCAAGCCCGATTGGAACGCCGAGTGAGTTCGCTGCTGCGCTGGGAAGCTATCCTCGCTGATCCTCTTGGCGCGCTGCTCGCGGTGTTCATGTTCGAAGGCTATTTGGTTTATCACGGTGATCATGGCTTCTGGGTTCTTGCGGTGCGAGCGGCGGCCGGGTTGCTGATTGGTGGTGTTGGTGGCTGGGCGCTGGGGCGTGGGTTGATCTGGCTGTTTGTTGGTGGCCGGGTTCCCGAGTTTCTGAAATTTCCTCTGATCTTTGTCAGTGTGATGGGCGCTTATGCGCTTTCTGATCTGGTGCTTGAGGAATCCGGTCTGCTGACCGTGACCGTTCTGGGATTGGTGCTCGGCAATTCGCGCCTTGCTAGTCTTGAGGAATTGAAGCGGTTCAAGGAAGCGGTGACGATTATTCTGGTGTCTTCTGTCTTCATCGTTTTGACGGCTTCTGTTCAGCTGGGCAGTCTGGCTGAGTTTGGGCTAGAGGATCTGGCGTTTGTTCTGGTTCTGCTGTTTGTGATTCGGCCTATTTCCGTTTGGGTTGGCACGATTGGTGCACACTTAAGCTGGAAGGAGCGTTTGCTAGTGGGCTGGATTGCGCCGCGCGGTATTGTGGCGGTGGCGGTGTCTGGCTTGTTTGCACGCTCGCTGGTGGAACATGGCGCTCCGGATGGTGAGCGGTTGGCGGTGCTGTCGTTTGCGGTGGTGGTTGCCACTGTGTTTGCTCACGGGTTTACGCTCGGGCCGTTTGCGCGTTGGCTGGGGCTTTCCAGTCATTCAGGGCCGGGCTTGCTGATTGTTGGGGCAAGCCGGTTCAGTGTTGCGTTGGCGACCAAGCTGAAGACGTTGGATATCAACTCGCTTACCGTGGACCGCAACTGGGGCAAGCTTCGACTTTCCCGGAATGCGGGGTTGGCGAACCATTATGGCGAGGTTCTTTCTGAAGAGGTTGAGAACGAACTGCCGCTTGAGAACTATAGTGTTTTGCTCGCTGTAACTGACAATGACGATTACAACGCGCTGGTGACCACAAACTTCGGGCCGCTTATGGGGCGAGGGGAGGTCTATCAGTTTGCGCCGTCAGAAGAGCAGAGTGAGAAAGAGAAGTTTCGCCGTGTCGTGACGCTTGGTGGACGTCCGTTCCTGACACAGGAGCACAGCTACAACGACCTTGAAACGAAAATCCGCGAGGGTTGGTTTATTAAGGCCAGTGAGTTGACCGATACCTATGGCTGGGATGCGTTTCAGGAAGCTCTGCCCGAAAAAGCAATTGTGCTGATGCTGATTGAGCCGACGAAGAAGCTGCGCCCCATGAACAGCTCCGTGCCTGCGACGGTGGCTTCGGGTTCAACAATACTTAGCCTTGTTCCCAGTGAATATGCGGCAGAACGCGAGAAAGCCTCGTGAGCTCTGGCTTTTCGGCGCTGTGCATTCTATACGCCTATGCAAAGATATTGTTTGAGTTTTGATAGCTCATCGTAACTAAGGGTTTTTGCATGGACACGATCCGGGTTCGCATTCCGGCGCCTGAAGCTGAAGCAAAGGCACTCTCCGATATTATGGAGGCCCGCTTTGAAGATGATGGTTTTCCGGTTGCTGTTTTTGAAAGCTCCACTGATGGAACCATCTGGACAGCTGAGGTGCTGGTGCTGGAGTCCACGATTGATGACGCGATCAATCTGGTAGAAATGCGCCTGTTTGATCAGTTCGAAGGTGGTGTCATCCCAACTTCGGCTGAAGTTGAAGCGCTGCCGGACATCAACTGGGTTGCCAAGTCTCTTGAAGGTTTGAAGCCTGTTCGTGCGGATCGCGTTATTGTGCATGGGGCGCATGATCGTGATGCGGTCAACAAGTCTGATATTGGTATCGAAATTGAAGCGGCGCAGGCGTTTGGCACTGGTCACCACGGTACGACCGAAGGTTGCCTGCTGGAACTGCAGCGCCTGCTGAAGCGCCACAAGTACCATCGCATGCTTGATCTGGGCACCGGCACCGGTGTTCTGGGTATTGCTCTTGCAAAGCTTACCGGTTCTGAGGTTCTGGCAACGGATATTGACCCGATCGCGATCGAAGCTGCGATTGATAATGCGCGCAAGAACAATGTTGGTCCGCTGTTCAAAGCCTTTACGGGTGCTGGTGTGGAAGATCGCCGCTTCAACGAGTTTGGACCGTTTGATCTGGTTGTTGCCAACATTCTTGCAAAGCCGTTGGTGCAGATGTCTGCCAAGCTGTGCAGCCACCTTGCGCACAAGTCCACGCTGGTTCTTTCCGGTTTGCGCATTGAGCACGGCCCACGGATTATTTCCGCTTACGGTCAGCAGGGCCTGAAGCTGGTACATCGCCGTGAGATCGATGGTTGGCTGACCCTGACTTTTGCAAAGGGCAACTGGGCGCCATAAGCTCTTTTGCACTGTGAGTAATTCAAAACCCTCTTTGCTTCTGCTCAGAGGGTTTTTTGATGTCTGATTTTTGGACTGTAGAAAACAAAAAACCTTTGCTTCCTGATCCGGCAAATTGGGAGGAGGTTGCCGGGGAAGCAAAGGTTTTTTTGTGTGCCAAGCAACTGGGAGGAATTTGCTTAGCTTGCTAGATATTGGGAGGAGGTATCTAGCTATATGAGTGGCATTTCTAGCGCTTTATCAGCTGCTGATGGCTGCCGGCCATTGGTGTCGTGCGCATCACATTGGGAGGAGGTGTGATCCGCCGGTTTGCTTTGGGAGGGAAGCGCCCCGTCGACGAGAGGACTTATCCATTATTTTAGTTTGTAAAAAAAGAGATAGTTTCGCATGACACTTATGCGTTTTTTGCATGTCTTGGGTTTGTCATGATCTGAATTTGCATGGAGTACATAGCAGATCTGCGTACACGGCATGGATTGTGTACTTCTGTATCCTTCTGGCCTCTTATGAGAGCATAAAATCCTCTGAGGAGGCTTGTTTGTGTGGTTGAGTTGCGCTGCGATCAGCATTAGCCTTCCGGCATGTTTCAGAGCTTTGACACAGTAAATGATAAATCTCGCGGGCCGGTTCGGTTGGCCGCTCTGCGGGAAGAGCTGGCCTCTCGCGGGCTTGATGGCTTTTTGGTGCCGCGTGCAGATGCACACCAGGGCGAGTATGTGCCTGACAGTGACTGCCGCCTTGAATGGCTAACCGGCTTTACCGGGTCCGCCGGCATTGCTGGCGTGCTCAGTGACAAGGCTGCGATCTTTATTGATGGTCGCTACACCATTCAGGTGCGGGATCAGGTGGATGAAGAGGCGTTTGCCTATCGTCATCTGATTGATGAACCACTGACTGACTGGCTGCGTGAGAATGCACAGGAAGGCCAGAAGATCGGTTATGACCCTATGCTGCATCCTGTTCGACAGGTGCGTTCCCTGAAAGCGGCTTGTAAAAAGGCTGGTGCTGAGCTGGTTACTGTTGATGGCAATCCAGTTGATGGGGTCTGGAATGATCGTCCGGCAGCGCCGCTTGGTGCGGTCAACATGCATCCAATGCAGTTTGCGGGTGAAAGCGCTGCTGACAAGATCAAGCGCATTGGTGAGCTGATTGCAGAAAAGGAAGCTGACACTGCGCTTCTGACCCAGCCGGACTCCATTGCGTGGTTGCTGAACATTCGCGGCAGCGATGTGATGCATACGCCGTTGCCGCTGTCTTTCGCTCTGGTGCCGACCAAGGGCAAGCCATCTCTGTTTATTGATGGGCGCAAGCTTTCCAATGAAGTGCGTGATGAGCTGAGCTCTTTGGCTGATATCGATGAACCGGGCGGACTTACTCCAGCACTGAAGGCGCTTGGAACGGATGGCAAGCGGGTTCTGATTGATACCGGGCTTGCTGGTCAGGCGCTTTACGATGCGGTTGCTGACAATGGCGGCCATGTTGTGGAAGGGCAGGAGCCAACCCTGCTGCCGAAGGCCGTTAAGAACCAGGCTGAGATTGAAGGTGCGAAAGCTGCACATCTGCGGGATGGTGTTGCTTATGCTGGCTTCCTTGCATGGTTTGAGAAGACAGCGCCTCTTGGTGGCCTGACTGAGGTTGTTGTTGCTGAGAAGCTTGAGGAGTTCCGCCGTGAGACGGGCGCTCTGAAAGACATCTCTTTTGACACTATCTCTGCTGCTGGTCCTCACGGAGCGATCTGTCACTACCGTGTGAGCTATGACAGCAATCTGCCAATTGAGCTGAACAGTGTTTACCTGATCGACTCCGGTGCGCAGTATGAAGACGGCACGACTGATATCACCCGAACGCTGGCTGTTGGAGCTGTGACTGCTGAGCAGTGCAAGCATTTCACGCTTGTTCTGAAAGGGCACATTGCGATTGCGACAGCGCGCTTCCCGGTTGGAACAACAGGTTCTCAGCTGGACACGCTGGCGCGCATCGATCTCTGGAAACAGGGTCTCGATTTTGACCACGGCACTGGCCACGGTGTTGGTTCTTATCTGGGGGTGCATGAAGGTCCGCAGCGGATTGCAAAGGCACCGAACAGCATTGCGCTGAAGCCAGGTATGATCCTTTCCAATGAGCCGGGATACTATCGTGCTGATGAGTATGGCATCCGCATTGAGAACCTTGAACTGGTGACACCTGCTGCTGCCATTGAAGGTGGCGATCAGAAGATGCTTGGCTTTGAGCCGCTGACACTGGCGCCGATTGATCTGCGCATGGTGGACACCAAGCTTCTCTCTGAGTTTGAGCTGAACTGGCTGAATGCATACCACGCACGTGTGCGTGAGCTGGTTAGTCCGTTGCTCAATGATGAGACCAAGGCATGGCTGGAAGAGGCGACCCGTCCGGTCTCCTGATCATGATCAGCTTTGTCATGAGATAAAGAAAACCCCGCTTCATGGAGCGGGGTTTTTGTTTAGATGACAGCGAGTGCCATTCTTAAGACCACGACACTGACGACACCGATTGTCATGGCTGCCAGCATGGGTAAGCGTAGAGCTGCGACGGCGGTGATGGCGGTCGCTGCGGTTTCAGCAATGCCTGTAGCAAACGCGGTTGGAGCCACGACAGACATGAGGATTGCTGGAGGTACGGCCTGCAGGGCTGCTTCTGTTCTGCCGGAGAAGGTGACGAACTTTGTCAGCACCAGTCCTGCAATGCGGGTCAGGTAGGTTCCTGCTGCCATTGCCAGAATGGTGAAGAGTACAAGCGGATCAACTGCGAAGATTTCTGAGGTCATGACTGAAGTGCCTCCGCAGATTTCTGAAGTCCGTTGGGATTGTCATCATACTGAACAGCAGCGGCGATCACACCTGCGATGGCGCCCGCGATTATATACCAGGCGCCTGGCACGAACTTATGCGTGAGCACAGCGGCCAATCCACTGGCTGCGAGCACCACTCCAGTTTTCCGGCCTTGCCAGAAGCCCATGACCAGACAGATGAAGAGGGCGGTGAATGCGAAGTCCAGACCGTAGCGTGACGGATCGCCCATGACTGCACCGATCAGACTTCCTGCGACTGTGGCCACCTGCCATGTGATGAACAGGGTCAGGCCAACCCCTAGGTAGAAGCTGAAGGTTGTGTGCTGTTTCATGGCACGCTGCTCAGACAGGGCCCAGACTTCATCTGCCAATATGAAGAAGCCGAGGTATTTCTGCAGAGGCGTCCAGTGCCCCAGCTTCGGAGCCAGAGAAGCACTCATGAGTACGTGGCGCAGGTTGATCAGAAACGTTGAGAAGGCAATGGTGAGCCACGGCAGCGGGTCTGCCCACAAATCCAGTGCGAGGAATTGGGAGCCGCCTGCGAATACGAACGAGCCCATCAGCAGCACTTCTAAAGGAGACATTCCTTTTTGTGCTGCGAGAGCGCCAAACAACAGGCCGATGGGCGTTGCGGCGAACACCAGTGGGAAGAACGTGGTGACGCCGAGGAAAAATTCATTGGGGCCAGCGTTGATCGCTGATTTGTTTTGGTTGCTTTTCACAAAACCCTCCTAAAAGCATGGAGTGTTTTTAAGGCAGAGCGGCTGGAGCCGTCTTGAACGAAATTGCGCTTCTACTACCAATTGGTGGTATGTCGCGGATATTAAATGGAAATCACGGACCGCTGGAAGGCTGCCGGAGTGGTGCCGACGCGGGATTTGAACTGGCGTGTCAGGTGCGCCTGATCCGCAAAGCCGCAGAGTGAGGCTGTCTCGCTTGGAGAGGTGCCGCGGACGAGCAGGCGTCTTGCATTGCGCACGCGAACGTCCGTCAGGTAGGCATGCGGGGTCTGGCCCGTGGCCTTTTTGAAGGAGCGGATGAGGTGGTATTTGGAGCGGCCTGAGATGTTGACCAGATCATCCAGATGCACGTTGCCCATGAAGCTTTCTTCCAGATATTCGCGTGCTCTTCTCACGGCAACCGGATCTTGAGAGTCTAAATCTCTTTCGCGGAAACTGCCGTATTTGGCGAGCATCTTGGCGAAGATCATGTAGAGCGGTTCTTCGGCTTCCAGATCTATGGAGCGGTTCTGTATGGACTTGTGAGCTGTAATGAACTCCTGACAGAGCTCAGGGTCATGGACACAAGCCTCCGGGAAATACGGTGTTCCGCTTTGTGGCTTGTCTGTCAGGTCTTCGGCGATCTTCTGCAATAGGGATATGCTTGGGTAGGTCATCCGGTAGGTGTAGCCGTAGCCTTCCGGTATGCCGTCGTGCAGCTCGAACGGGTTTACGAACACCAGATCTCCGGGGCCTGCAAATATCTGCTCGCCGCGCTGCCAATAGCACTGACAGCCCTGAAGAATTCCGCCGACAACGAAGGTGTCGTGGGTGTGGGGTTCGTAGACGTGGGTTCTGAAACTTGCCGCAAGACATTCCAGTCCGTCAAAGCTGGGAGCGCTCCAGAACTGAGCGTTTTCTCCCGTATTGAGCGGAGTTGCTTCCAATGCAGCTTTTTGAGTGACCGGTTTCATAGACCCAAATTACCCAGCGAAGACAATGATGTCTTGAACGAGATTGCTGTTTTTTACGGATGGGTCAATGGAGATTATCTGGGGTTTGGCTAGCGGTGCTCCTCAACATTCGCCTGAATAAGGGCGGAGTTGAAGTAGCGCAGCGCCTTCACGTGGCTTGCATAGCCAATGACTTGTGTCGGGTTTTTGGGGTCAATGACAGGCAGCGTGGCCTTGCCCGCATCATCGAAGGCCTTGAGGGCTTTCTCCAACGTATCCAGCGGTGCGAGGAATGGTTCTTCCGACTCCGGATCGAAGGTGGTGTCCGTATCCGGGCGGGGAGGATCCGCGAAATCTTCCACGTGCACGATGCGGACGAGCCATTTGTGGGCTCCATCCTGCAGCATCACGCCGCGCATCTCAAGCTGCCAATGGAAGTAGGACCGGCCATGGATTGCCTGATTGAGTCCGGTGGCGATGGAGACGGAAATCAGCAGTGCGATGGAGAGCTCGTAACCGCCGGTCAGCTCGAATACGATCATTGTGGTTGAGATTGGTGCTCCCAACACTGCAGCGGCCACTGCGCCCATGCCGAGGATGGCATAAAGACCGTGACTGGAGGCCATCTCTGGCAGGTGGTTTGCGGCGATCAGGCCGAAGGCACCGCCGGTCATGGCGCCCAGATAAAGAGAGGGCGAGAAGATGCCGCCGCCGAAGCGGGAGGCGAGAGTGATGGCCGTTGCAGCTGTTTTGGCAACCAGCAGCGACAGCATCAAAGTGAGCGACAGTTCTGAGTTAAGTGCGCCATCAGTTGCTTCATAACCAACACCGATGACTTCCGGATAGAAGACAGCGATAGAGCCGACAAGCACACCGCCAACAACTGGACGCAGCCAGATTGGCATCTTGACGTTTCGGGCGACCCAGTCGGAGCCGATCAGAGCAAACTGGAAGGTGATGGCCACAATTGCGCAGATGATGCCGAGCAGGACAAAGGCCGGGAACTCCCAGTAGGTGTTGATCTGATAGTGCGGCAGGATGAAAGCAGCCACATCGCCAAAATAGAGGCGGGAGACCAGCGTTCCCATGGCAGAAGACAGCACGATTGGCACGAAGGCTGACATGGCGTAATGGCCGAGGATCACTTCATGCGCGAACAGAACGCCTGCAATCGGTGCATTAAAGCTGGCGGAGACCGCGCTGGCGACACCTGCTGCCAGCAAGATACGCATGGTTGAATCGGGCAGGTTCAGTTTGGAAAAAACAGAGGTGCCGAGTGTTGCGCCCAAATGCACCATCGGGCCTTCGCGGCCTGCACTGGCGCCGCTGCCAAGAGAGATGACGGTGATCAGCGCAGAGCTGATGCCGGGCCAGAAAGGAAGACCAGTACCGCCATGAGCACGTGCTTCAATCACATCTGCCACACCGCCTGCGCGTTGTTTCTTCTGGATGGTTTGCAGCAGCAAGCCAACGATGGCGCCGCCGATGACCGGGGCCAGAACAATCACATACCAAGGCTGTGCGTTGGCCGCGCTGATCATGCGCTCAGAGGCTGTGCCGAGCCACGTCCACTGGATCAATCCGATGCCGATACGGAAAAGGATAGCTGACCCACCCACTGCGGCCCCGATGATGAGTGCGAGGAACCAGACAAGCGGAAGCCGCGATGACAAAAACAAACGTAAATTTGGTTCGACCCATTTATAGGCTATACGCATTGCGATTTTCAGCGGGTTAGCTTGGTTATGCATACTAGATTAAGCGATAAGACAATGAACGATTGGCACTGTCTTTAACGAGATTCCCCGGGAAACGCCAATCAGGATATGCTCAGATCTTCGAAATTCGGCTCATTATTTTCGATAAGCACTGAGAAACACTTAAGGCGACTCCAGAGACCGCTACGTAAGGGCGGGTTCTGCCTTGCCAAAAGCTCAATAATGACGACCATGCAGAATACTATAATTCCAATAAATGCCGAGTCGTGGCCTCGGGTTTCGACTATACGCTTGCATGAGCGCTTTCTGGGGGAAGCATCTGGAATATGAGGGAGGTCTGCCATGTCTTTGACAGGGATGCAGCTTGAGGTGACACGCAATGCAGAGGGGATCGACAAAGCGATCGCGACCCTCACAGAACGGTTTGGAGACCGCTGCCAGACTTCCATGAGTTTGCGGGAGCAGCATGGGCACACGACGTCCTGGCTGCCGAACCAGCCGCCGGATGCTGTTGTTTTTGCCCACTCGACAGAAGAAGTCTCTGAGATTGTAAAGCTTTGTGCTGAGCTACGCGTGCCAATCATTCCGTTTGGAAGCGGGTCTTCTCTGGAGGGGCATTTGAACGCGCCGGGCGGCGGTATCTCGCTAGACCTTTCCCAGATGAATGAGGTTGTGGCCGTTCATCCTGAGGATCTGGACTGTGTGGTGCAGCCGGGTGTGACGCGCAAGCAGCTTAACGCTTATCTGCGTGATACCGGATTGTTCTTTCCGATTGATCCGGGAGCCGATGCCACGATTGGCGGCATGACAGCAACGCGTGCTTCAGGCACCAATGCGGTTCTTTATGGTACCATGAAGGATATGGTTCTGGCGCTGACTGTTGTCATGCCGGACGGGACCATTGTGAAGACCGGCAGCCGCGCCAAGAAATCCTCTGCGGGCTACGACCTGACACGTCTGATGGTCGGCTCTGAGGGAACGCTTGGAGTGATCACTGAGATCACATTAAAGCTGAAGGGAATACCTGAAGCGATTTCAGGCGGAATTGCTTCTTTCGACAGCATTGCGGATTGCTGCAACACGGTGATTGAAGCCGTTCAGTATGGTATTCCGATTGCACGCATTGAGCTTCTGGACACGCTGACTGTCAAATCAGTCAATGCCTATTCGAAGCTAGATTTGCCAGAATCACCATTGCTGCTTGTGGAATTCCACGGCTCTGAGGCTGGGGTTCGGGAACAGGCTGAGCGATTTGGTGAGATTGCTGCTGAAAACTCTCTGAAAAAGTTTGAATGGGCAACTGATCCAGAAGAACGCAACAAGCTTTGGGCGGCTCGTCACGATGCCTATTGGGCAGGGCTGGGGCTGGCTCCTGAACGGACTGGTCTTTCAACTGACGTGTGCGTGCCAATCTCTCGTCTGGCTGACTGTGTGACGGCTACACACGATGACATCGAAGAAAATGGTCTGATTGGTCCGATAGTTGGCCATGTTGGTGACGGCAATTTCCATGTGCTTGTGCTGACGGATCTGAATGATCCGGAAGACATTGCCAAGTCAGAAGCCTTTGTTGAGCGCCTCAATTATCGTGCCATTGAGATGGGCGGAACCTGTACCGGTGAGCATGGTGTGGGGCAGGGCAAGATGAAGTATCTGCCGAAGGAGCATGGGGCCGGGGTTGCTGTGATGGCGGCGATAAAGCGTAGTCTTGACCCGCTGAATATCATGAATCCGGGCAAGATCGTTGCCTTAGATGCCGAGTAAAGAAGTGCCATAAATACGCACTTGCTTCGTTCCATTCATAAACATTGCCTTAAGTCGTTGCTGTCGTCTTGTTCCTGCTGTAATTCACTTAGATAAACAAGTGTTTGCATGCGGCTCATAGGCGAACAGCGCGGCAAGGTGCGCGGTTCGAAGTGGGTAAAGGAGCTTAACGTTGAATTCGGTTTACATCACCGTTGGTGGGACTTTGATCTTGGCGCTGGTCATCGCGCTTGTTGGCCCTTTGGTCATCGATTGGTCAGCTTATCGTTCCCTGTTTGAGAGCTATGGTGAGAAAATTCTGGGGCATCAGGTTACGATCCTCGGTGAAACTGATGTTCAGCTGCTGCCTGCCCCTTATGTGAAGCTTTCTGACGTGCGTGTTGGTGCTGTCGAAGACCCGCTGATGACTATCAAAGGGTTCGAAGGTCGCATTGAGCTTCCTTCGCTGTTGCGCGGTGAAGTGCATGTGACTGAGATGAAGCTCAATGAGCCAGAACTCAACCTTTCTCTTGATGAGGGCGGCCGCCTTGATGTGCTGCAAACCAACAGCCGCCGTTCCGTTATCTCCGAAATCGATCCAACTTCGCTTATTCTTGAAGATGTGAGCGTTCGCAACGGTTCTATCGTGCTGACTGATGCGCGCACCGGTGAAGTGCGCCGTGCAGGCAATGCAAATCTGGAGCTTTATGCAGGTGGTTTGCAAGGCCCGTTCAAAGCGGAAGGCGCGATGCTTTATGAAGGCGTGCCTTATACGTTGAAGATCGGCAGTGGCCGCCTGGAACGTAATGGTCAGATCCGCGT
Organism: Pseudovibrio sp. FO-BEG1; assembly: GCF_000236645.1. NCBI lineage: Bacteria > Pseudomonadati > Pseudomonadota > Alphaproteobacteria > Hyphomicrobiales > Stappiaceae > Pseudovibrio > Pseudovibrio sp. FO-BEG1. The sequence goes on along the minus strand of NC_016642.1, from coordinate 4,590,107 downwards.
TAAAACGCAGGTTTCTCCTGCCAATGTTGCTGCACAGTTCTCGACTGATGGTTTCCTGAGACATCAGGATGGTGTTGTTTCTTACTACGGTGATGCTGAGGTTCAGTCTGTCACCAGCGAAGGTTCTGATGATCTGGAGTGGGCCGGTAAGAGTAAGTTCAATCTAGACGGTGAGCGACTGGAGCTGACTGAAAGTACGCTGCGTCTTGGTTCAGAAGATCGCCCGATCACTGCTGAAGGTGGCGGTGTTTACAGCTTTGGCCCTGAGCCTGAGTTTCAGGCTGTTGCGCAGTTCAAGCAGGTGGATCTAGACCGCATGATTGGCGGTGGACCGCAGCGTCCGCTGGTTCCTTCTGAGGCTGTTATGGCTCGTCTGGCTGGTGGCTTGAGCTCTTTGCCGCTGCTGGATGTGAAAGGCCAGATGGACCTGACTATTCCGGTTGTTGTGGCAGGTGGTTCTGTTGTTTCCAATCTGAGCACGCTGATTGAATCTACCGGTACTGGCTGGAAGATTGATGAGCTTTCCGGTGAGTTGCCGGGCCGTAGCCAGTTCAAAACCAGCGGTTATCTGGATCTGCGCAACTCCGCTGGGTATCAGGGTGATTGGGAGATCTCCTCTCGTCAGCCACACCAGCTGGCCCATTGGTGGCTGGGTGAGCGCAAGGATGCATCCAAGCGTCTGTCTCCTGTTGCATTGAAGGGCCGTGTTGAAGCTGGCTCTGGTGCTCTGCGTCTTCCTGACTTGCGGATTGATGCAGGTGACGTACGTAGTGTGGGCTTGATTTCCTTTGAGCATCCTTTGGACCGCAGTCCGCTGATCACCGTTGATATGGACAGCGACCGTGTCAATCTGGATGAAATCCAGCGCTATGTGGAAGCGTTTACGGGTAAGAAGATCAAGCCGAGCGCGGTTGATATGTCCATGCGGCTTTACGCAGATGAGCTGGTTGCCAGTGGCGTGAAAGCCAAGAGCATGGCTGTGAGTGCTAGCTTGAGCCGGGATGCACTCTCCATCGAACAGCTGAAAATTCGCGACTTTGCTGGTGCCTACATCGACATGAAGGGGCGCATTGATGACCTGAGCACCACGCCTCAGGGGAACATCAAAGGCACGTTGACGGCATCCTCCCTGAGCGGTGCAGTAGCTGTGCTGGAAGAATATGCGCCTGAGCATCCATTGATTGAGCGCCTGAAGACGGCAGCTCCTGATCTTGCGCCTGCCAACCTGAAGGCTGAGCTTTCCGCTTATGCAGAGAAGGGGCGCACGGATATGTCGCTGAACCTGTTTGGTGAGGTTGGCGTCAGTGATCTGGATCTGAACGGCACTTTCGAAGGGCGCATTGACGATTTTGCTGAGGGTGATCTTTATGCAGAGATGACCCTTGGTGGCAAAGACGGCGTGAAAGTGCTGCGCCAGCTTGGCTTTGAAGCGATTCCGATTACTCAGCTTCAGCCGGGTGAAGTTCGCCTTTCCCTTTCCGGTAGTCCGCGTGACCAGCTGGCATTTGGGTTATCAAGTGATCTTGTCGGCATGAAGATCTTGTCCGATGGCACTGTTCGTGTACCGAGCCGTTCCGCAGCGGTGTGGTCTGCCAATGTGGCGCTGCAGTCTGATGATCTGGTGGATTATGGGCTGGCGCTTGGCAAAGTTTATCCGATTTACTCTGGCCCGCTGAAAGCAAACCTGACGGCTCAGGTAGAGGGACGTGGACGTGAGTTCACGCTTTCTGAACTGACAGGCCAGCTCGCCAATATGGATCTGAAAGGCGATCTTGAAGGTGCTCTTGAAAAGAACGGTCCGCTGAAGGCCTCCGGTAAACTGGAGCTTTCTGAGCTTGATATGCGCAGCTTGAGTGAGTTGCTGCTGGGCTCCAATGTTTGGGCAGGTGTTCTTCAGGAGGATTCCGTCTGGTCTTCTCAAGCGCTGGGGCAGAGCCTTGCTGATGGTGTGGATCTGACGCTTGATGTGACCAGTGATCGGGCGCTGTTCAGTGATGAGTTCCGTCTGGATGCTGCCAGCGGTCAGCTGCGTTTGCGCTCTGATCTGCTTTCCATCAATGAAGGCAAAGGCCGGTTTGCTGGTGGTGAGTTTTCCGGCACGTTTGATTTGCAGCGGGATCAGGGGCAAGCAACGCTTTCTGGCCGGTTCCGTCTGGATGATGCAGACTTTGAAGAGTTGGCCTGGACCGATGAAGGCCGTGCACTGGCGACTGGTAAACTGCAAGCCATTGCTGAGTTTGAAGGTAGTGGCCGTACGATCTCAGGTCTGGTTTCCGGTCTTTCTGGTGGTGGTACGTTCAGCGTGACGGATGGTGAAATCCGCCGTGTTAATCCGGCGGCCTTTGATCTGGTGATCAAGGCTGCGGATGCGGGGATGGAGCTGGATGAGGCTGCTATTCAGAATGCGTTTGCTGATCATCTGGATGCGGGCTCCGTAAAGTTCAATCGCGTTGATGGTTCTTTGGGCATCGCTAGTGGTCGTATCCGTGCGCGTAACATCTCCGTCGATACAGCTGGTACCACGTTGTTTGGTTCGGCGCTGATTGATCTGGAGAAATGGGCGCTGACCGGTGATGTTTCCATGAAGACCCGCGATGAAGCGCAGAAGGTTGCCGGAGCTGAGCCTCAAGTGGCTATCCTTTATTCCGGGCCGCTGGAAAATCCAGCGCGCAAGCTGGATACGGGTCCATTGCTTTCCTACCTCAACCTGCGTGCGATTGAGCTGAATGTAAAACGCATTGAGGAAGAGCAGCGCAAGATTGCCGAGCAAGAGCGCATGCTTGATGAGTTGAAGAAGAAGCAGGAAGAGGAAGCAGCGCGCAAGGCTAAAGCAGCTGAAGAAGAGAAGGCCCGTCAGGCTGCTGAAGCGGAAGCTGCTGCTGAGCGTGAGCGTCAGGCTCAGGCTGCACGGGAAGCTGAAGCACGTGCGGCTCAGTTGGCTGCAGAGGAAGAAGCTCGCAAAGCGGAAGCTTTGGCTGCTGTAAAGCGTGCCGAAGAGGCTCAACGTGCTGCGGAGGCGAAAGCTGCGGCAGAAGCAAAAGCAGCTGAGCAAGCGCGTGCAGAGGAAGCCAAGAAGAGCTCTGTTCAGGATTTTAGTGCGCGTATCCGGTCTGTGCTTGATGGAGACGCTGCTGAAAAAAAGCCCAATAGTCCCTCTGTTTCCATCGTTGACCCTCCCAAACCGCGCGCCAAGTCCAGCTTACCTGCTCTAGAAGCCCCAGTGACCATTGGCGGTGTGAATGAGGCGACTGTGCCAGCAGGGGAGGTCGATCTGCTTGGTCCAATCATTCAGTCCGGTGCGCCGAAGAACCTTGGTGTTCTGGAAGCGGGAAATGATAATCAGGTGCTGCGTGGTCCGCTTCCGGACCTGCCAACTGATGAGCGTGGCACGCCGAAATTTATTGAGCTGCCGGGTGGGCGGTTGCTGCAGGTTAACTGATCAGTTGGTTTTGAAAGTGTTTGAGCACGGCAACGCGGATGCAGCTTGAGAGATTGTTCTCGGGATTTCTTTCATCATCAATGCCAGCGATGGTCGCAGTGATGTTCTTTCCCTGACTGCGTGCAAGATCTTCCAGACCTGACCAGAACTCAGGTTCCAGCGTAATGCTGGTTCTGTGGCCATGCAGGGTTATGGAGCGTTTCTTGAGGCTCATAGGTGCCTCAGTCTTTGTCTTTACGGGAGGAGATGGACGTGAGCTTGTGGCCCTCAAAGCGCTTGGTCTCCAAGGTGGCTTCAGCTTCTTCCTGAGATTTTTCGGCTTTGGTGCGCCCGAACTTCCGGCGATTTTCTGCAGCGGACTGGGCTTTTGTGTCTCTGGCCTTTTGTTTGCGGGCCTGACGCAGATTAATAACGGTCGCGCTCATTCAATCATCCATACGTTGGGTTGATGAGCCGACCGCTCTTTTCTTGATCGGAGCGATTAGCTCTTTTTGCGGAATGCATCCAAGGAAACAACCTGAGCACTGCCGCTTTCTTCGGAAGAAGTTTCGTCAGCTTCAGACTTTTCTTTGTCTTCTTCGGCATCGCCAGCTGTGTCTTCGGCTGCGGAAGCGGTTTTGGCTTCTTCTTCTTCAGCCTGCTCAACAGCAGTTTCCAAACGTGCGTGGAACTCTTCAACGGAGTCCAGATCACGTTCTGCGATGCGGAATTCTGCAGGCAGTTCTTCCCCGGTTTTGCCCGGCTCAAACTCGAGAGCGAACTGGACGGATGGGTCGAAGAAGCCTTTGATTGCAGAGAACGGAACATAAAGATGCTCCGGAACACCACCAAAGGACAGGCCAACCTCGAAAGCGTGCTCAGTGATCTGCAGATCCCAGAACTGGTGCTGCAGCACGATCGTCATTTCTTTCGGGTAGCGTTCCTTCAAGCGGTTTGAAATCTTGACGCCAGGGGCCGTGGTTTCAAAGGCAATATAAAAATGGTGCTCTCCGGGAAGTCCTGCCCGGTTGACCTCAACCAATATCTTTCGAACTGCGCTTCTCAGCGCGTCCTGAATGATGATGTCATAGCGGATTAAATCTTCAGCCATGCTCGGCACCGCTCATCCTTTGCGTTCTTATTCGGCCTAACTATAGCGTAGAGGCGACAAAAAGGCCTGTCTTTTATTTCTATACCCTGAATCGGCGTAGAATAAGGAAAGAGCCTTTTAACACTAAAGTGGAGGCTTCTGTTGCCAGGTGCCCCCGAACCCCGCCTGAAGGTGCTAACCAACAGGACTTAGTGGACTACCGGAACCGCATTACGCAGCTACAGCGTTGTCCATAGCGTAGTTGTCATTTGCAACTATCATTTTGGTCCGATAACGGTGGTACCATGCCGAGCAAAAGCAAAGCCTTTACGCCCTCGTCGATCCTATTTCGCCCCCCCGAAGACCGCTGGAGTACAACGGGCTTTGGTGGAGGCGCCGGGTACCGCCCCCGGGTCCGAATGGTTTATTGCGCTCGCAATTTATTGCCGTAGCCAGTGAACTGGCAGGGGGAATATAGGTGCACGCACTGCCAAATGGAAGTGCAAAAGCTCATGGTTGTTGGCGCAAGACTAAGAGAAGCTGTTGACAAAGCGGCATATTCACAGGGCAATTTGAACAAGTGGCTTCGTTGAAGATTTGTAAATGACGCATTTGCAGGGATTTGGCGGAAGCAGATGATCTCTTGGCGTTTTCATGGTCTTTTTATCGACGGAAGCTTGGGGTAAGACCGCTCCTGCAAGATGGCACAGAGGCGTTTTTCAGGAGATTGGCTATACTGTGCGCGAGCCGAATCGTAGAACAGGAGATGACCCTTCGTGCAGCAATATCTAGAGCTGATGCGCCGCATCATGGATGAAGGTGTGGTCAAGGAAGATCGCACGGGTACAGGCACAAAATCAGTCTTTGGTCATCAGATGCGATTTGATCTGTCTGAAGGCTTTCCGGTTGTTACAACCAAGAAGCTGCATTTGAGATCCATCATTCATGAGCTGTTGTGGTTTTTGGCGGGTGATACCAACATCAAGTACCTTAAAGAGAACAAGGTACGCATCTGGGATGAGTGGGCGGATGAGAATGGCGACCTGGGGCCGGTTTACGGTTATCAGTGGCGCTCCTGGCCTAAACCCGATGGTGGTTCGATTGACCAGATTGCGCATGTGGTGCAGCAGATCAAAACCAATCCTGACAGTCGTCGGCTGATTGTTTCAGCCTGGAACCCAGCTCTTGTTGATGAGATGGCGCTGCCGCCCTGTCATTCGCTGTTCCAGTTCTATGTGGCAAACGGCAAGCTCTCCTGCCAGCTTTATCAGCGTTCAGCTGATGTGTTCCTTGGTGTTCCATTTAACATCGCGTCTTATGCGCTGTTGACCATGATGATTGCTCAGGTCTGTGATCTGGAGCCGGGCGATTTCGTGCACACGCTGGGGGATGCTCATCTTTATCTCAATCACATGGAACAGGCTGAACTGCAGCTCTCACGGGAGCCGCGGGCGTTGCCTGTCATGCGTCTCAATCCAGCAGTGAAGGATATCTTCGCGTTCCGCTATGAAGACTTTGCTCTGGAAGGTTATGACCCGCATCCACACATCAAGGGTGTTGTTGCGGTTTAGTTGTCTTTGACTTTCAAAAGGAGTTCCCATGCGAACCCTTATTTGCGTTCCTGCGCGCATTGGCTCAACCCGTTTTCCTCGTAAGCCACTGCATCCTATCAGTGGGCGTAGCTTGCTGGAGCGTGTTGTGCAGGTTGCCCGAGTGGCTGCCAAGCAAACCAACTCTGATTACGTGGTTGCAGTAGATCACGAAGAAGTTGCTGAGCATTGCCGCCATATTGGTGCGCCGTTTGTGATGACCGATCCTGAGCATCCGTCCGGGACTGATCGTGCGCTTGCTGCTTCCAAAGCGTTTGGCACGCATCCTGAGTTTGTGCTGAACCTGCAGGGTGATGCGCCGTTTACACCGCCGGCACATGTAGCCGCGCTCATTAAAGCAGCGGAAGCGCGGCCTGATGCGGATGTGTTTACACCGGTTATCCGGCTCGATTGGGAAGGGCTTGATGTGCTGCGTGAGCACAAAAAGGCTCATCCTTTTTCCGGCACGACTTGTGTGCGTAAGGATGACGGAACGGCTCTGTGGTTTTCCAAGAACATTCTGCCTGCCATCCGCAAGGAAGAGAAGCTGCGCGAGACGGATAAGCTTTCGCCTGTGTTCCGTCACATTGGGCTTTATGGCTACCGCGTGGATGCGCTTGAGCGTTTCAATAAGCTGGGCCTTGGCTTTTACGAGCAGATGGAAGGGCTGGAACAGCTGCGCTTCCTAGAAAACGGCATGGTTGTTCATGCAGAAGAAGTTCAGCCGCCAAAACTTTCCATGTCTGGCGTGGATACGCCAAGTGATGCAGAACTTGCAGCGCAACTGATTGCGAAGTTTGGTGACCCGTTTGATCATCTGGAGACTGGCCTGTGACGCGTATTTATATTCTCAGACACGGCAACACCTTTGATAAAGGCGATGTTGTTACGCGGGTTGGTGGTCGGACGGATCTGCCCCTGAGTGTTTCTGGTCTGGAGCAGGCTGAGAAGCTTTCTGAGCACTTTGCAGAGCTTGGTGTGGTCTTTGATATGGCGTTCTGTTCGCCGCTTCAGCGCACCAAACAAACCGCTCAGATTGCGCTCAAGACACAGGCTGAAGAAGTTGACCTTAAGGTTCTGCCGTTTTTGGTGGAGATCGACTACGGGCCTGATGAAAATAAGCCTGAGGAAGAGGTACGTGCCCGCATTGGCGAGGATGCTCTTCGTGCGTGGGAAGAAGAAGGTGTGCCGCCGAATGGTTGGCATATTGATCCACCAGCGGTGATTGGTCGTTGGCAGGAATTCTTCGCGAATGTACCAAAGAAGTATCCGGGCAAAACCCTTCTGGTGACCACCAGCAACGGCATTGCGCGTTTTGCGCTGAAAGCCTTGGCTGATGGTGGCGCTGGCGCTGACCTGAAGCTGAAGACAGCTGCCTATGGTGTGTTCGATGTTACAGACGATGGCAAGCCGTTAATGCTTAGTTGGAATGTGAGGCCGTAGGCTCGTTCTGCTGTCTTGAACTGGTTTGGATGAGAGCAGCCATGCTCTCGTCTCTCGACTGCCCCATGTCTCTTGCCGATTGAGGATAGGATGAAGCAAATTTCGATGATTTCAGCTGTTGCTGAAAATGGTGTGATTGGCGCAAACAATGACATGCCATGGTCTGTTTCTACCGATCTGAAATTCTTTCGCAAGACGACGACAGGCAAGCCGGTGATCATGGGGCGGCGTACGTTTGAGAGCATTTGCACGACGCTTGGCAAACCTCTGCCAAACCGCAAAAACATCGTGATTACGCGTGATCCGAATTACGCCTATGACGGTGTTGAAGTGGTGAGTAGCCTTGGGGATGCGCTTACTCTGGCCAATGATATTGCCGAGAATGATGATGTCGATGAAATCATGATTGTTGGTGGTGGGCAGATCTATAAAGAAGCCATGCCGAAGGCTTCGACGCTCTACATCACGCGTATCCATGCTCAGCCAGATGGTGACACCAAGTTTCCTGAGATCCATGAGGATGAGTGGGAACTTGTGGAGCGCACGCCGTTTGATCGCGGAGAAAAAGACTCTGCGGATTCCTCACTGGAAATCTACCGCCGTCGCCTCTGATTAGTTGCCACGGGCTGAGGATTTGGTCGAGAGATCAGCACGCAGTGCCAACCGGTGTGCAGTGTGGGCGTTTTGAGAGTTGTTGGTGCTCGGCAAACGCCCATGGAAACCTGTTCTATCCCAGATCAGCAATGTGTTTGCTTGGACATTCAGCGGTAGGAGTGGTGGCAGGTCCAGCTCCTGCAAGTCGCTAAGCCCTGTGATGGGGGACTCTTCTTCCTCATCTATTTCTGCAAGATCGATATGCCGCTGGTACTCCCAGAAGATACGCTGCTCTGTCATACGGTGAGAGCCGGGAATGTAGAATAATGCGCCATCTTCCGGTGTAATGGTTTCCAGAAACAGTAGCGCTGTTGCGCCCGGTGCGCGTGCATCATGTTCAATCTCGAACGGTGGCGTGCTGTTGCCGTCCGTTTCAAAACGGAAGGCTGGTGCGCACTGAGCCATCGCCTCCAGTTGATACATGGGTTTGCCTTTTCGCCCTGCTGCATATTGCAGGGGCGGAGGGATCAACTCGTCGGTGATCGCTGATTGCAGGAATGGTTGCCTCAGCAGATGCGTGTAGTTGAGCGGAAGTGTGAAGCTTTGCGCGTTGTGCCAGTTGGACAGGAGGCGCTTGTTGCGATCTCTTTGCCCCACGAAGTAATCGAACGCCTCAAACTTTAGTCTTCGGAAGAACTCTCGGGGCAACGCGTTGTGCTTGATCCAGATGCCATGTGTTTGCAGAGCCTGTGCGCAAGAAGCGGGCAGGGTCATATGCAGTTTGGCTTGTTTTTCGCGTTTTTGGTGATGCAGGTCTGAGAGCTCATGATGGAACCAGCTTGGTACGGTTTCCTCATCCCATTCGGACTGGTAGGCGGAGGACGGCAGAAATCTGCGCTGCAAGCTGTTCATCAGGTATTTTGGCTTCATTGCCCGCATACGCATCCCCGCCGCTATTCATTAACAAGAGGTTAAGGGGATCGATGCGTGCGGTCTTTCCTTCTGTTTCTGCGTGTGAAATCTGCCTAAAGATTAGTTTTTGGCAGCAATTCCCTTGCAAAATGAACGCTGAAGACCAACATAACAGAGGGTTTGAGGCTTGCTCCGTGGGAGTAAGCTGCGGAATTTTTGAGGTGGAATGTCCCAGTTTCTTGAGCTTAAAGACTTCAACGAGTTCAGTCTTGAACAGCTGTACTCGCTGCTGAAGCTTCGGTGTGATGTGTTCATTGTTGAACAGGAATGTGCTTATCCCGACGTTGATGGGCTCGATCCGGTCGCCAAGCATGTGTTGGTGCTGAATGATGCAGGCGAGATTATCGGAGCGTTGCGTATTCTCCTGAAATACGAAGATGGTGATGTGTTCAAGATTGGCCGTGTGATCGTTGCCAAGGAAGCACGAGGGCAGGGCATTGCAAGGAAACTGATGGATGCAGCGCTTTCTTACTGCGCTGCCACCAATGATGATGCCCGCGTTGAGCTGCAGGCTCAGGCCTACCTACAGGATTTTTATGGTCAGTGCGGTTTCTTTGCGATTTCCGAGATTTATCCGGAGGATGGCATTCCGCATGTGGACATGCGTTTGAGGTTGCCGCCTGAAAGCTGAGGGCGTGTAAATCTGCACGTTTCTGCTGTGTCTTGGGGTGGTTTACGTTTTGTTGAGCAAAACAGCAAGAATTTGCCAGAATATGCCTTTAATTCTTACAGCTGAAATTTGTAGGTGAGCTTTTGAGCGTCGGTTGAAACGCGCGAAAGAAGGCTTATCTTCTTCAATAATGTCCGGTTTCTGTGGGGTTTGGGTGTTTTTCCATAAAGTGCAGCCTTTTGGCTTATGTGCATTCGTTGAAAGGCGCTGGTAACTTGCCTATAACCCTAATCAAGTAATAGTTGGCTTAGTCCAACTCTCATTTATTTGTCGGTTTGTCCGGCAGCATACCTAGTAAAGGGATCTCTCTATGCCTTGGAGCAATCAAAGCGGAGGTGGCGGCAATAACGGCGGCCCTTGGGGGAACTCCGGCGGCAACAAGGGCGGTGGTGGCCCTTGGGGCGGTGGCGGCGGCCCACAGCGTGGCGGCGGCGGTAACAACGGCGGTAACCCACCTGATTTCGAGGAAATTTTAAAGCGTGGCCAGGATCACCTGAAGACAGTTCTTCCAGGTGACGGCGGTGGCCTAGGCTTTAAAGGTGTTCTGTTCGCGATCCTCGTTGCTGTTTTGATTTGGATGGCTACTGGCCTTTATCGTGTTGACGAAGGTTATGTGGGCGTTCCTATGGTGTTCGGTAAGGTCGTGGGCCAGACCGGCCCTGGTCTGAACTACAACTGGCCGTATCCGATTGGTTCTGTTGAAACACCAAACGTACAGGGTGTTCGCGAAACCACCATTGGTCTGCAGCAGTTCTCTGGTCGCAGCGCTGTTTCTACACGCGATGTGCCTGAGGAAAGCCTGATGCTGACCGGTGATGAAAACATCGTTGATGTTGACTTCAAGGTTCAGTGGGTGATCCAGAACACTCCTACTGGTGTTCAGGAGTTCCTGTTTAACATTCAGAACCCAGAAGGCACCGTTAAAGCTGTTGCTGAAAGCGCGATGCGTGAAGTCGTTGGCAGCTCTCAGATTGATGCGATCCTGACTGAAAGTCGTACACCGATCCAGCAGGCTGTACAGAAGCTGATGCAGGAGACGCTGGACAACTACAAGTCTGGTATCCAGATCACCAACGTGCAGATGCAGAAGGTAGACCCGCCAGCGCAGGTTATTGAAGCGTTCCGTGATGTTCAGGCAGCGCGTGCTGACCAGGAACGTGTACAGAACGAAGCGCAGGCTTATGCGAACCGGATTGTTCCAGAAGCGCGCGGTTCTGCTGCTCGCGTCTCTGAAGCAGCACAAGGTTACCGTGATAAAACAGTTGCGGAAGCAAAAGGTCAGGCTGATCGCTTTACCAAAATCTATGAGGAATACGCGAAGTCTCCGGACGTTATTCGTCAGCGCCTCTATCTTGAGACAATGGAAGAGGTCTTGAGTAAAAATCCAAAAATTATCATTGACGGAAACGGTCAGCAGAATGGCGTGGTGCCATACCTGCCGCTTGACCAGCTGAACAAGCGTGCTGGAGGAAACAACTGATGAAAAGTGGTCTTCTTGGCATTGCAATTGCTATCGTTGCGCTGGTTCTTTACTGGTCCACATTTAGCCTGAACCCAGCACAGCAGGCATTGGTTCTGCAGTTTGGTGAAGTACGCGGCGTTCAGACAACTCCGGGTCTCAAGTTCAAAGCTCCTTGGCAGAACGTTCTGATCATCGACAAGCGTATCCTTGATCTGAACATGCCTCCAATCGAGCCAATCCTTGCTGACAAAAAGCGTCTTCTGGTTGATGCGTTTGCGCGTTATCGGATTTCCGATCCAGTCCGCTTCTATCAGTCTGTGAACAATATCCCTGCGGGTGCTTCCCGTCTGGCTACGTTCCTGGATTCCAGTCTGCGTGGCGTTTTGGGTAATGCGACTCTGGAGCAGGTGGTTCGTGATGATCGTTCCAACCTGATGGAGCAGATCCGTCAGGACGTTGATAAGCGTGCTGCTGCGATTGGTATGGACGTGATTGACGTGAAGATCCGCCGTGCGGACCTTCCGGAAGCGAACTCCCAGGCAATTTTCCGCCGCATGCAGACCGAGCGTCAGCGTGAAGCGACTGAAATCCGCGCACAGGGTGAAGAACAGTCCCGCCGCATTAAGTCTCGTGCAGACCGTGATGCAACCGTTATTGTTGCGGAAGCTGAGCGTGATGCGCAGGTGATCCGCGGTGATGGTGATGCGGCTGCCAACCAGATCTTCGCTGAAGCTTATGGCAAAGACCCAGGCTTCTTCGAGTTCTACCGCTCTATGCAGGCGTACCGGACCGCAATGGAGAAGGGTGATACTTCTCTGGTCCTGTCTCCGGACTCTGACTTCTTCCGCTACTTCAACGACCCTCGCGGAAATGTAAGTGCTCCGGCGGCTGGTGCTGCCCAGTAATGAATGATTTTATTGTGGCTCTGGGGCTTGTCCTCGTTGTTGAGGGAGTGGTCTACGCTCTTGCCCCGGGTCATTTGAAGGAGTTCATGCGGAAGGCTCAGGAAATTCCTGATCAGTCTCTCCGTCTTGGTGGTGTTGCAGCAATGGCGTTGGGCGTTCTGATTGTATGGTTGGTGCGTTCGCTGAGTGGCTAGACGCAGATTTGCCAATGATACAACTGCGAGAATTCAGCCTGACGCTGTAAAAAAATAAATGTTAGTTTTGCCCGCGCTTTATTAACCAAGCGCGGGCATATTTGTTTTCAGAATGCGTTCTGGTGGCGCGTGTATGCTCACCTGATAATCTGAGGAGATGGCTTATGGCCGGTGTTTTCCCTCGCCTTGAGCTTGGACGATCAATCAAGGCAATTGTTTTTGCGAGCGTGCTTGGAGTTGCGGCAGTGACCGGCAGCTTTAACAACGCTCAGGCACGTGGCCCTGAATCTCTGGCGGATCTTGCGGAAGAACTTGGTGATGCTGTGGTGAATATTTCCACTGCGCAGCGTGTGAAAGCTAAGCGTTCTCTTCAGTTGCCGGATGTTCCGGAAGGATCTCCATTCCAGGAATTTTTCGAAGAGTTTTTCAACGGGCAAGAGCCTGAAGGTGAAAGTCCTCAGCGGGTTCAGTCACTTGGTTCCGGGTTCGTGATCGATGGTGATGAGGGCATCATTGTTACGAACAACCATGTGATTGAAGGTGCTGATGAGATCACCGTCAACTTCAATGATGGCACCAAGCTTTCTGCTGAGCTGCTTGGCTCAGATGAAAAGACTGACCTTGCTGTTTTGAAGGTTGAGCCTCAATCCACACTGGACTCAGTCAAGTTCGGCAGTTCAGAAGTGCTGCGTGTTGGTGACTGGGTGATGGCGATTGGTAACCCGTTTGGCCTTGGTGGCACTGTGACGGCGGGTATCGTTTCAGCGCGTAACCGTGACATCAACTCCGGTCCGTACGACAACTTTATTCAAACCGATGCTGCGATCAACCGCGGTAACTCTGGTGGTCCGTTGTTCAACATGGACGGTGAGGTTGTGGGCATTAACACGGTGATCTTCTCACCGTCTGGTGGGTCTATCGGTATTGGCTTTGCCATTCCTGCTGAAACCGCAACTCGTGTGATTGCGCAGCTGCGTGAGTTTGGTGAAACCCGACGCGGTTGGCTGGGCGTTCGTATTCAGCATGTGACTGACGAGATTGCTGAGAGCCTTGGCATGGACAACGCGCAGGGTGCGTTGATTGCCGGCGTTTCTGAAGATGGTCCTGCAAAGGAAGCAGGCATCATGCCGGGTGATGTGGTGCTTACCTTTGATGGTCGTGAAGTGCCTGAGATGCGTGATCTGCCGCGTATGGTTGCGACCACCACAATTGGCAGCACCGTGCCGCTGACTGTTCTTCGCCGTGGTGAAGAGGTTGAGATCGAAGTCACGCTTGGCCGTCTTGATGAAGTCGCTGAAGTTGAACAGGTTGAAGAAGAGCAGGAAAGCCCGAAGGATAAAGCTGACGAGACCGTTGTGCTGGGTCTGTCTCTTGCCAAGATCGATGAACCGCTTCGTGAACGCTTCGCGCTTTCCGATGAAATTGAGGGCGTGGTGATCACTCGCGTGGCTGAAGGCAGCTCTGCCGAAGACAAGCGGGTGCGTGCTGGTGACGTGATCGTTGAGGTCGCTCAGGAGCCAGTGGCTTCACCGAAAGACGTTGTTGATATGGTGGAGGCTTTGAAAGCCGACAAGCGCCGTTCTGCGTTGCTGTTGCTTTCCAATGGTGCTGGTGAGCTTCGCTTCGTTGCGGTTCGCATCGAAGAATAAGACACTCACATAAGACATGAAAAAAGCCGCTTCCGGATTGGGAGCGGCTTTTTTGTTGGTTAGTGAAGTTTAGTTCTTCACGAACTCATCATAGCTGTAACCCTGCAGATAGAGCAGGGCAGTCAGGTCGCCATGGTTGATCATGGCACGAGCTTCAGCCGCGACCTTTGGCTTTGCGTGGAAAGCAACACCGAGGCCAGCAGCGCAGATCATAGCAAGATCATTCGCGCCATCACCGACTGCGATTGCATCTTCCAGAGCGATGTTCTTATCTTCGGTCAGCTCGTTCAGGCGATCCAACTTGGCTTGCTTGCCGAGAATTGGCTCAGCCACTTCTCCGGAGAGTTTGCCGTCAACTTCCAGAAGCGTGTTGGCTTTGTTTTCATCAAAGCCTATGACATCAGCGATCTTCCGGGTGAAGGATGTGAAACCACCTGAGACCAGCGCTGCATAGCCGCCATTGGCTTTCATGGTCTGGACGAGTTCTCTGCCACCCGGTGTCAGGGTGATGCGGTTCTCGATGGTCTTGCCGATCACCTCTGTGCCGAGGCCTTTCAGCAGGGCAACGCGTTCACGCAGAGCTGGCTCAAACTCGATCTCGCCGCGCATAGCACGTTCGGTGATGTCGGAGATCTTTTCCTTCAGGCCCAGTTCAGCTGCCAGTTCGTCGATGCACTCCTGCTGGATCATGGTGGAATCCATGTCTGCGATCAGGAGTTTCTTTCTGCGGCCACTCTGGGGTTGAATGAAAACGTCAACTGGTGCATCTGCAAGGTTTGTGCGAATAGAGCTTTCGAGCTCTTCAGCATCTGCAGGTGCTTCGACTGCCAGATCAACTGCGATCTGTGGTCGGAGAACTTTAACCTGAGGAGCTGCGGGCAGAAGGGCACTGATCTTTTCGATAAGGTCTTCAGTGACAGCAGGTTTGGCTGGATTGGAAATGAGCGTGACAACAAACGACATAAGCAGCTCTCGAACTGTGCAAGTGAATGGCACTGGGAAAAGGCCTGTTGCCGTGTTGATAGCCGGACCGACGGCCAGCGGCAAGACAGCTCTTTCCATTCAACTGGCAAAAGAGCTGGATGCGTGGGTTGTTAATGCAGATTCCATGCAAATCTATTCTGATCTGCACATTTTGAGCGCCCGACCGAGTGCGGAAGAAGAATCGCAAGCACCTCACCACCTGTTCGGCCACGTGGCCAGTGAGCAGCCTTACAGTGTGATGAACTGGTTGACCGAGTTTGGTGAGCTGTTGGCGAAGGCTCGTGAGAATAATCGTCCGCTGGTGGTTGTTGGTGGAACCGGGCTGTACTTCAAATCAGCTTTGGAAGGCCTCTCTTTACTGCCGGATATTCCAGAGGACATTCGCCAGCATTGGCGCGCCTTTGCGCAGGAAGCTACCTCTGAGGAGCTTCATGGGGCGCTTGGGGAGCGTGATACGGCTATGGCAGAGCGGTTGCACCCTTCGGACACACAGCGCATCGTGCGGGCTCTGGAGGTTATTGAGGGGACAGGCAAGTCGCTCTCCATTTGGCAGAATGAGCGAAGCATACCTTTGCTTGCTGCTGATGAAGCGGTCACCGTTGTGCTCTCGCCGGACCGGAAGGTGCTGCATGATCGTATCCACCGCCGGTTTGATATGATGTTGGAGCAAGGAGCTGTTGAAGAGGCTTGTGCGCTCTGGTCCAAAGGCCTCGATCCCAACCTACAGGTGATGAAGGCGATTGGTGTGAAGCAGCTTGCGGAAGCTGCCAATGGACTCACCACGATGGAATGGGCGATTGAGAAAGCGAAGACGGAGACTCGCCGCTATGCTAAGCGACAATCCACGTTCTTCAGGGGACAACTTTCCAGTTGGCCGAACCTTGATCCGCTGAATTCGGATGATGTTGCCGAGTTTGTCGAAACTGTGAAGACGGCTTTCTCAGAGAAAGCGTGATGCCCGATTTTATTGATAGGCGAAATTCCCTGTTAAAATTGGTAGATAGATAGTTTTACGAATGAATTTCTGAGTGACAACTTTCTATGGTTTCTTTAAAGAGAGGCGCACGTTTGGCAGTGGCCACCAAACAAGCCATACTTTATTCCAAGAATTTAAATATGCGGCGGAGCTGAGGCTCCTTAGAGCTCTGGTCGGTGTGAGATTACTCCACCGACCAGTACTAATTTTAAGTGATTGTTACGAGTGCTGTTAGGGTAGGTTTACCTTAAGTCATTGTGCGGATCGCATAAATAGCGTTATCCGGCAAATCTATGGTAATTTAAGAACGTAATTTTGCCGCAATAAATGTTGTCTGCATACTTTCTTCGAGAAAATCCTACTGAATTTCAAAGGATTGCATGAAACAAGGGTTCTGACGCTTTTTAGACATATTAAAGTGCCATCAAGCACTCGCCTTTAAGTTTCGCTCATGCTTATAAGCATAGCGCATGCATTAAAAGTGGTCTTTCTTCGGGAAACTGATCTCCGAAAATGACCAGAGGCTGTTGGTCTCACGTGGCCTGTTTTCACGGACTGGCTGGCGTGTGATTATAATGGAGGAAGTGAGCGTGACACTCCCAATTCTGGAAACCAAACGGCTCCGGGCACGTCCTTTTACCTCTGATGATCTGGCAGATCTCGTTTGTCTCCATAGTAACCCAGTCGTTAACCGGTATCTGCAGCCCACCAATGTGGCCTGGGACATCTCTACCGTGAAAAAGCGGTTGGCTGGTTTCATTGAAACGCAGGAACTGATGGGCTTCAGCAAGTGGCATCTGTCTACGCGTGATGGTGAGTTCGTTGGACGAGCCGGCTTCTCTCTTTATGAGAAGACCGCTGAAGTCGAGATGGGCTATACCCTGCATCAGCATTACTGGAACCAGGGGCTAGGCAGTGAGATCGCGCAGGCGCTTGTGGAGTGGTTCTTTGAGAACACCTATTACTCCCATCTGCTTGCTTTTGCGCATCCAGAAAACCATGCGTCCAAGAAGGTGATGACACGTGCTGGCTTTGAGTTCCGTGAAACCCGGATGGTCGATGGTATGCCCTGCGAGTTCTATCAGGTGCTGAGCCCAAGCTGTCAGAAGCTGGCTGTTCCTGCCTAAGCAGGCACAAAAAAAGCGCGGGCATTCAACCCGCGCTCTTTCCTTGAAATTATATAGGTTTAGACGCTGATTGCGTCTTCTACGTTCACCTGACGCTGGCGGCGAATGGCCAGTTTGTTCAGTGCAGAAACGTAGGCGCGGGCGGATGCGACCAGAGTATCGGTGTCGGCACCTTTACCGGTTGCGATCTTGCCGTTGTCTTCCAGACGAACGGATACTTCAGCCTGCGCATCGGTGCCTTCGGTCACTGCATGTACCTGATAGAGGGACATGGTTGCATCGTGTGGCCAGATTGCCTTGATGGCATTGAAGGTTGCATCGACAGGGCCGTCGCCAGTGGCTTCGCGGGTCTCGTGCTTGCCGTTGACGTCCATGGTCAGGATGGCCTTCTGTGGTCCGCCGGTACCTGCAATCACAGTCAAAGCGATAACCTTCACGCTTTCGCTTTCGATGGTGATCTGGTCTTCCACAAGCGCTTCAATGTCTTCGTCGTAGACGTTTTTCTTACGGTCTGCCAAGTCTTTAAAGCGACGGAAGGCTTCCTGCAGAGCGTTATCGCCCAGCTCGTAACCCAACTCAGACAGCTTGTCTTTGAATGCATGACGGCCGGAGTGCTTGCCCATGACCAAGGAGGTTGCACGAACCCCTACGTCTTCCGGGCGCATGATTTCGTAGGTTTCTGCGTGCTTCAGCATGCCGTCCTGGTGAATGCCGCTCTCGTGAGCAAATGCGTTCTTGCCTACGATGGCTTTGTTGTACTGGACGGGAAAGGAAGAAACGGCGGAAACCAGCTTGGAAGCGCGGGTCAGATAGGCTGGATCGATAGAGCACTCGTATGGCAACACATCGCTGCGGGTGCGCAGGGCCATGACGATTTCTTCCAGTGCCGCGTTACCAGCACGCTCGCCCAAGCCGTTGATTGTACATTCGATCTGACGTGCACCACCTGCGACTCCAGCCAGAGAGTTTGCAGCAGCCAGACCTAAGTCATTGTGACAATGCACTGAGAATACTGCCTTATCTGAGTTCGGCACGTTTGCGATGATCTGCTCGAACATGCTCTGATATTCAGCAGGCGTTGCGTAGCCAACGGTGTCTGGCAAGTTGATGGTGGTTGCGCCAGCGTTGATGGCGGCTTCCACGCAGCGGCTCAGATACTCGATGGAGGTACGGGTGGCGTCCATGGCGGACCACTCGATGTCATCGATCAGGTTACGAGCCTGTGTCACGGTTTTGGTGATGATCTCCAGAACCTGCTCTTCGGTCTTGTTCATCTGGAACTGCAGATGGATCGGAGAGGTGGAGACGAAAGTATGGATACGGCCTTGATTTGCCAGCTTAATCGCTTCTCCAGCGCGATCGATGTCTGCCGGAATTGCGCGGGCCAGACCTGCGATGATGGAGTTCTGAGAGCGTTTGGCGATTTCACTGACCGCTTCAAAGTCACCCTGAGACGCAATCGGGAAGCCAGCCTCAATGATGTTAACGCCCATTGTGTCAAGTAATTCTGCGACTTGCAGTTTTTCTTCCAATGTCATGGACGCGCCTGGAGATTGTTCTCCGTCGCGCAGGGTGGTGTCGAAAATAACTACTTGGTCTTTAGCGGATGCGGTCATTGGTGATGCCTTCAACTTTGCCCCGACAGCTTGCTTGTCCTGAATAGCGCCTGGGGATTTTCCTTCAATCTCAGATATTTAGATGATCCCCTAAGTGCCCGCCCAGATACGGGGCAGCCGACGCCTAGGGGCATCTAAGTAGAAGGAGGGTGCGTAGGAAGAGGCCGCCATGCGGGCGCATGGTGCTGTTTTCATTCAGATTGTCGCGGTTCGCGATCATTATCTGTCAGCTGCCTTTTCGTCGCTATGGCTCAGAATCAAACGTTTCTAATCACTTAAGTGTCAGATACTCGTCTGAAATTACTAGCCAATTCTTCTTTAAGCGTTACCGAGTAAGTCTCGTTTTTGCCAAATCTGTAATTTTCCTAGCGGATATGAGGTGGAAACGCAAGAATTTTACTCAAAGACAGGGCTCTGATTACTCAAAAGTATATGCAGCTCACGCTGAGATAATCTCAATTGGTTCACAGTGCTGCGGGAAAGCGGAGGAGGCTTGAAGCGCCCCTCCGGAATAATCGATCAAAGCAGCAGTTCGCCGCGGGCGAGGACAACTGCCTGTCCGCCAATGCGGTGCGCGTGGATTTTGCCGGACTGCATCTCCATTTCCAGTGAGATGGAGGAGGGGCGACCCATCTTGAAGCCCTGCTCAATGAGATACTTGTGTGTGCCATCCAGTGGGGCATCAAACTCGGCAATGGACCCGGCGAAGGCAGCGACTGCAGAACCAGTTGCAGCGTCTTCCCGTGGCAGACCGTTTTCCAAGTAGACCATGCGGGCGTGGAAGGCGCTGTCTACATGGATGGTCTGGCGGCAATAGGCGAAGGCGTTGTTGTGCGCGATATCGCCGAACGCTTCGTCCCAGTACTTGTGTACGGGCTGGATGCGGTTGATGGCGTCCATGTCAGCCACAGGAACAAATGCAAATGGAACACCTGCTTCCCACGCTTTCGGCTTGTGGTTTTCGAAAGTGATTTCATTTGGTTCCAGCGAGAGCGCTGCAGCGATTACATCTTTGTCGCCCAGTTTCTGCGCTGGCTTCGGTAGCCTTGGCACATCAAACTCAGCGGAAGTGGCTTTGCCTTTTTGCAGGGCGACAGCGCAGCGAACCAGACCGACTTTCTCTTCCAGCAGTACCAGCATATCCATGTCGTTATCCGGTGCGCCAAAGCGGTTCTCAGCCAGCAGCACTGCAGTGCCAACTGTTGGATGACCGGCGAATGGCAGTTCCATGGATGGTGTGAAGATGCGGATGGATGCGTTATGAGCCGGGTTTTCCGGCGGCAGAACGAACACGGTTTCGGAGAGATTGAACTCGCAGGCGATCCGCTGCATCTGAGAGTCTGATAATCCTTTTGCGTCCAGAACGACTGCAAGCGGATTACCTGCCAGCGCCTTATCAGTGAAAACGTCTAGCAGGGCATAAGGTCTGGCCATTTTAAAGTCCAATTATCTCAGTTTGGTGCTGGGCTGATGGCCTTGGAGCATGAGCCCAGCATGCGAAAAATGTTAGCTTGAGCGCTACTCAAGATTGTTTTGGCACCAAATACAAGTCTGCAAATGAATATAGCTCGTTAATTTAACAGATGTGCGGTGAGCGCGATTGCATAAGGTGGCACGCTATAGGCCTTAAGATCCTCCGGTGATGTAATGATAACTGCTTCTTCCAACTCAGGTTTTTCCTGGTTTGCGTTGAAATGTGAGATTTTTGAAAGGATTTCGTCTGAGCTGAGTTGCAATGTTAAAATACGGGCAATGGCCAGCCGTGGTCCATCTTCAATGGCGAGCACCTCACCCAGATCACCCTGATCGAGTGTGAGACCGGTTTCTTCTTCCAGCTCACGAGCAATGGAGCCGAAGATATCCACCTCACCGGAGGGAGTGATATCATTGAGATCAAGATTTCCACCTGGTGGGTAAACCTGACCAGCGGTTGCAGTGTTGCCAGCCATTTTGCCAAAGACCAAGTGACCTTCTCTGGAGCGCAGCACAGCGCAGCCGAACAGGTTCTTTGCACTTCTGTCTGGGAAGCCCCAGTCGCGCCACGCCAGAAATTCGGAGTAGTTGATCTCTACCAGTTCGCCAGTGAACTGGGCGTTGTCAAAGGAGTACTGATAGAGTGACAGGACTTTGCCATCCCAAAGATCCGGATTGTCAGAGATTAGGGTCTGCCAGTTGGCCTTGATTGCTTCGCTGTTGTTGGTCGCAAAGTCCCAGGTGGCGGCCATATCGAGCTTCAGGTCAATTTCGGAGACCTTGTGGATCTGAGGTGTGAGATCCTTCTGCATGTGCTCAATCGGGCCAGCGCCTTGAAAGGCACTCGGTCTGTTGCTGGTGCTGTGATAGCCGTGGTGAGCATAGAACGGAGCAGCGTTTGCATCTGATTCAAGGCGCAGCTGCGTGCATTGCATGCGTTTGGCAATTTCCTCTGCGCCTTCCAACAGCCATGCGCCGTGGCCTTTTCCGTGTGCCTCTGGCAACACAAACAGACAATCGAGCAGCGCGACCTCCGTGCTTTCTTTGAGAACACGAGCAAAACCGATGGGATGATCTTCCTCTGAGATCACAAGGATCGGATCTTTGTCGATCATTTCCGGTGTGATCTTCCAGTGGTCGCGGAACTCCTGCATGTCCTGAGGATCATAGCCCCAGTGGCCTTTGGCTGTGTGCATTATGTTTGTGAGAGCAATGGCTTGGCTTTTTTCAGCCGGGCGCATTTGGCAATGCATTCTTCTTGGTTCTCCAAAAAACAACTTATGACGAAAAGCATTAGTGCCCGAGGAAGTCGTGGCTCTGGATTCGCCAGTCTTCTTTTCGGTCTAGTTGAAACAACCAGCCAATAGTGGCCCAAAAGAGGAAATGGTTTCAAGTGACCAACGCGATTTGAAGGATACCCAACCCGAAAAGATTAACGATTAACTACTTGCATGAGGTTCGTTGGCTGACAAGAGCTTACCGGGCAGGCAGACCCTGATTGCCCTTATCGCATGACGCTCTTTGTGACCCGTGACAATCACAGTTGAGAAGGTTCTCATGCGCATTCTGGTTTCACTCCTATGCTTGCTTGCGGTTGCCAAAGGGCTGCCTGCTTATGCTGTGAGCTGGCAGGCGACCGGGAGTGAAAAGGAACTACTGCTGACCAAAGGCGTTGGTGGTTTGACGCTGCTGCATAACAGGGCGGGGAAGATCCATCGTTCCACCCGGGCAGAAATGTCCAAGAGTGCGCTCATCAACTCACTGAGTGCAGAGGCCCTTGCGGGCAATGCGCAGGCTGTCTTTGGACTGGCTGTTGCGCATGAGATGGGCCATGGGGTGCCGCGTGATTTGCCGGTTGCCATGGAGCTTTATGAGCGAGCGGGCGAGATGGGGCTTGCTGCGGCTTACAACAATCTGGGCGAAATCTACCGACAGGGGAAACATGGTGAAGCTGACCCCGTGAAAGCGCGGGAGCTGTATCAGCTTGCGGCGGATTGGGGAGATGCCTGGGCGCAGAACAATCTGGGCCTTTTGTATCTGCACGGCATTGGTGTCACCCGTGACCCGAAGCTGGCCTTTTACTGGGTGAAAGGCGCTGCCATGGCCGGGCTGATGCAGGGTATCGAGAACCTTGCTGGCCTTTATCGTGATGGTGTTGGTGTTGAGCGGGATGCGATGCGCTCTCGTGCGCTTTATAAAAAGGCGATTGCACTGGGTTCCATTGATGCGCATGTGCCATTGGGCGAGCTGCTTGAGAATGGCGATGGCGGGAAGGCTGATCTGATGGCGGCCATTCGTCATTACCGTGTTGCGGCGGATGCAGGGCACCTGCTGGGGAACCATTATCTCGGCACGCTTTATGAGGATGGAGTTGGCGTTCAGCGAGATCTGGAGCTGGCGTTTTATCATTATGAGCGAGCGGCAAAGCGTGGTTTGGCCCGGTCACAGTTTGCTCTGGGGCGGTTTTATCTGCTTGGGCAAGGAACGAAGCCGAACCTAAAGAAAGCCATTGGTCTCTACAAAGCCGCTGCCAAGCAGGGCAATGCGCAGGCATTGAATGATCTTGGTGTGCTCTATGAAAATGGCCGTGGGGTTCCGCAATCCTACGAGTTGGCACTGGAGTTTTATACGGCGTCCTCAGCTAGGTTTCCGTTCGCGCTGACCAATGCGGGGCTGCTCTATCTCAATGGGCGCGGTGTGCCGCAGGATATTGAGCGGGCCAAGGATCTGTTCCGGGAAGCATCCGAGCGCGGGGAGCCGGTAGGGGATGTGCTGCTGGGCAAAGTCTATTTACAGGGCTTTGATGAGGAGCCGAACCCGAGTGAAGCGGCGCGGATGTTTTTGCTTGCAGCTTCCAAAGGCGTGCCGGAAGCTTTTTATCTGCTGGGTTATTGCCATGAGAGCGGGCGATGTATGGACCGCAATCTGGTGAAGGCTCGTGATTTTTATAAGATGGCGGCAGAGCAGGGCTATCGGGATGCGGAGCGGGCGCTCAACCAGCTTGAATGGCGATTGCGAACCCAGCCCCATAACTAAAGCGTATCGCTGAAAAGTGGTAGCCGGTTTTCAGATAAAGATACGCAGAAGCAAAGACAAAAAGAGCCGGTTTCAAACCGGCTCTTTTGCTTCATCGGGAGAGGTGAATGTTATTTGCTGGTACCGCCCTGATTGGCTTTGTCCAAGGGCACTGGGCGAACGATGTTGAACCAGAAGTCAAAGGTATCCAGCATGCCGAGCAAATCGGTGAGCTTGGAGGCTTCTCCATCAACTGAGATCATGCCGGATTGGATCGCTTCTTCAAAGGTTTCCATGCCAAGCATGATGTTGTCGAGGGTGCTTCTGTCCATGGTGACGGTCGCGTCTGCATTCTCCAGCTGATAGCCTTCGATGTGGCTGAGCGCTGCGTTCTGCAGTTCCATCGCGTACTTCTGATCTGTGTCCGGGAAGACCCAATTCAGTTTGATTTGCTGGTTGCCAGCCTTGGTGTTGTTCAGGCGCATGGCCGCATAGTCGAACAGCAGATCGATATCCATGGAGCGGATGATATCGGGGCTGGCGGTGTCGACAGCAGGCAAGTCTTCGATGCCACTGCGCAGTTCCTGAGCGCCTGATAGATAGAAGTTGCGCCATGGGCCAGATTCTGCCTGATAGCCGAGCTGCTCCAGTGCATCTGCCTGCAGTTTAGCCGCGTCCTTGTTGTCCGGTTGAGCGAAGACCAGGTGGTTGAGCACTTCCACGACCCAGCGATAATCGCCTTCATCATAGGATTCCTGCGCTTTTTGCAGAAGGACGGCCGGACCGCCCATGAACTCAACGTATTTGGGGCCAGAGATGCGTTCCGGATACTCGTGCAGGGTGGCCGGGTTGCCGTTGAACCAGCCGAGATAGCGCACGTAGGTGGATTTGACGTTGTGGTTGAACGAACCGTAATAGCCGCGTGCACTCCAGTCGTGCTGCAGGGTTTCCGGCACTTCCAGTATCTCTGCTATCTCCGTCATGCGGAAGCCATGGTTTGCCAAGCGCAGCGGCTGATCGTTGATGTAACGGTAGAGATCGCGTTGGTTGCGCAGGTGCTCCATAATCTTGTCATTGCCTGACAGATGCCAATGGTGCGGGGCAAAGAGGATCTCTACATCCTTGCCGTACTTGTAGATGGCCTCATTGATGTATTTGGACCAACCCAGAGGATCTCTCAGTTTTGCGCCACGCAATGAGTATGTGTTGTGCATTGTATGGGTGGCATCTTCAGCGGTGCACAGGGCTTTGAGCTCTGGAATGTAGAAGAAGAACTCAGAAGGGGCTTCAGAATCCTGCGCCATCCAGAAATCGAAGGTGAGGCCGTCGATGGTGTGGGTCTCGCCGTTGTCCTTGATGATGTCCGTTGGCGGAATGAGAGTGACGGTGCCGGTCGATGTGGTTGGGCCGAGGCCTGAGCCCACTTGTCCTTGCGGGGAATGAGGCAGCAGGTTGCCGTACATGTAGGAGGCGCGTCTGCTCATGGCGTTACCGGCCATCACGTTTTCCGAGACGGCGTGTTCCATGAAGCCTTCTGGCGCGTAGATCTTTACTTTGCCGTTGATCACGTCCTGCTCATCCACCACGCCGCGCACGCCGCCGAAGTGGTCCACATGGCTGTGGGTGTAGATGATGGCTTTGACCGGCTTCTTGCCACGTTGCTCGTAGTAGAGCTCCAGAGCGTAACGAGCGGTTTCCTCGGAGATCAGCGGATCCACGATGATAATGCCTTCGTCACCTTCAATGAAGGTGATGTTGGACAGGTCTGCCGCACGGACCTGGAAGATACGCTCTGACACCTGAAAGAAGCCGCTGAGCAAGATGAGCTGAGACTGGCGCCAGAGGCTTGGGTTGACGGTTTCCGGGGCGATCGAGCCCTGCATGATGAAATCGAACTTGGAGAGGTCGTAGACGATCTCGCCCTTGGCATTCTTCACCACACCGCCATCAGGCAGAGGGGCGAGATAGCCAGCCTGTGCATCCTTGAAGTCTTCCTCATCAGCAAAGGGCAGCTGCTTTAAGATGTTCTCGTAGATCTCACCTGTGAAGCGCGTTGCTGGGTTGGTGACAGTTGCAGCCATGGTTGCTGTGAGGGACAGGGACCAGGCCACGCTGACACCAAGGGTCGTGCATAGGATTTGGCGGGCAAAGGATTTTTTGGTTTTGTTGAGCGTCATTCCCGACCTCCGGAGTAGAGTTGCCTTTTCCTTATCGCGTTGCAGTTAAGGGGGAGGCTCAACCAGTGTTTGAAATGAGGTTTTTGGTTGCTGAAGGCCTAATCGCATGCTGCAACCTTGGGTTATTACGTTTAGGGGTTGCGTGGTTTTGATTGACTTCCGATTTGAGGGGAGTGAATGATTGCCTAGTTATATTTAAAGGTGCTGTTTCAATGATTTCGCGCGTTCTTTCTGCCTTTCTCCTGACCAATGTCTGCATGGGTTTTGCGCAAGGCGTCTGTGCGGCTCCCTATGCAGAACAGGAACGTGCAGCGGGGTTGCGTGAGGTGCTGGAACAGCGTGGCTATAAGCGCTCCGTTCTGGAAGAGCATCGCAGTAAAGTGGAGAGCATCGACTTTGATGAGCTGCGGCTGCGGGCAGAGCAGGGCGATGTGAATGCGCAGTACCAGCTGGGAGAGTCGTTCTGGCTGGGAGACGGCGTAGCGCTGGACTACGAGCAAGCGCATTACTGGCTGACGAAAGCGGTTGAACAGCAACACGTTGATGCCAGTGTCCTGCTGGCGATTATCTATGAGCGCGGACACTTCGTGGTGCCTGATCCTGAGCGGGCGGCGGAGCTTTACTTTGAAGCTGCGCAACTGGGGGATGACTGGGCACAGGCGCAGCTGGGGCGGCTCTATGTGGATGGCGAAGGCGTTCGCAAGGATGTCGCCTATGGTCTGAAGATCCTGAGACAGCTTGCCGCTCTTGAGTATTATGTGGCGCTGGATTTTTTTGGTGACTTTGCCAAGGAGGGGATCTTGGATGGCTCTCCGGATTACGAAAAAGCTGCTGAGTATTACGAGCGTGGCCGGGAGGCCGGAAGTGATGTGGCAGGCTCCCGACTGGCTGAGCTAATCTATGACGGGCATCTGGGTGAGGTTGATATTGAGCGTGTGCTTAGCCTGCTGGAGGAAGAGCTGGGACATTCCTCTCCCGGCGCTGCTAGCGATTTAGCGGATATCTATCTGGAAGGGCGCGACGTTCCCAAGGATGTTGCCAAAGCGGTTGAGTATTTTGAGCTGGCTGCCGAATGGGGCTCCTCTTACTCGCTGGTGAGGATTGGTGAGCTTTACGAGAAAGGTACGCTCGGGGAACCCAATTATGGGAAGGCCGCGGAGTATTACCAGCTTGCCCGTAAGCGCGGGAATGGGACCGCTTCGGGATACCTTGCCTATCTCAAGAGGTATTTGACGCCTGAGGACAGCACACCTGAGGAAGTGATTGCGCTCTATGAGGAGAGCGTTCTGCGTGGTGCCCGGTCTGGCATGGTTGGACTGGGGGATTGCTTCCGCGATGGTTACGGCGTTGAGACTGATCATGCCAAGGCGCGGGAGTATTATCTGCAAGCGGTGGAGGTGGGGTCTTCACTGGCGCTGGTGCGGCTGGGGAATGTTTATGATGAGGGCCTTGGCGTTGAGAAAGATTACCTGAAGGCTCGGCAGTACTACGAAGACGCGATTGCGGAGGGGTATACCAACGCGAATGCGGATCTAGCGTTTCTTTACCAGCAAGGGCTGGGTGTTGAGAAAGATGATCAGAAAGCGATAGAGCTATATGAGGTCGGGCGAGAAGGAGGAAGCACCTTTGCTGCCTATCGTCTTGGTATGATTTCCTATTACGGGGATGGCGCAGAACAGGACTATTCCCGCTCGTTGAAGATGTTCCATGAAGCAACGCGTGGCGGCAGCAAAAGCGCCTACGATTATCTTGGCTTCCACTATCACTATGCGCTGGGCGCAAGGGCAGATTATGCAGAAGCGCGGTATTGGTACGATGCAGCACTTGCCGCCGGTATTGAGGATGTGAAGATTGATCTGGCGTTTTTGGAAGAAGATGGTCTTGGTGGACCGCGGAACAAAGCCCGTGCCAAACGCCTTTACAGGGAAACTATCGAGATCAACTCAGAAGCACGCTTCCACCTTGTTCGTATGGAAGATGAAGCTGACATTCTGGATTTAAAACAGGATGAGCATGTTGCAGCCTATAAAGCTGCGATGGAAAAAGGCAGTCAAGCTGCCAAGCTTGAACTTGCCAGCATCTACTTGTTCTCATCGGACAAACACAAGGATGTTGAGGCGGCAAAGCAGTTGCTGCAGGAACTCGTGAAGGATGGCTACTCAGATGCCTACGTCTACATGGGGGCGTACTACGACGAGGTGAGCCCTGAGCAGGACAATGCAGTGGAGCACGCCGTTAAGTGGTTTAGCAAAGCGGCGGACCTTGGGAGCCACTATGCTGCAAAGCGACTGGTCTGGATCTTTGAGAACAATCCCCCTGATGGTGAGCGGCCAGATAAGTTGGCCCATTGGCGTCAGGTTCAGGGGCTGAATGGGGATGCTGTTGTGGCGCTGGAGGCCGCGAAGGATCTGGAATACAGCCGGATTGATCAGGACTTAAAACTGCAGGAACGCCTATACACTGTTGCGGCAAATGCTGGTCTTTTACAGGCGCAACTGGATCTTGCAAGGAAGTACATCTTTGGCTCTGAGTTCCCCGGCAACTATGAAAGAGGCATTGAGATATTGCGGGAGGCAGTTGGCCTTCATGGTCCTGCGCAAGCCTACGAGATTACCCATCAGCTTTCCGGTGGGATGACGGTTGATGAGATGCTGAAGACGGATGGCACCAGCAGAGACTGGGACAGGAAGCATCTGACAGCAGTGAACCTGCTTTATGGTCTAACAGTGCCGAAGAACGTTGAGTTGGCAGAGAAACTGGTTCGCTCTGATCCGGATCGCTGGGTGTATTCTCCAGAAACACGATATACCCTTGCCAATATTGTTTTTTCCAAGGAGACACCTACTCAGACCGAGGTTGAAGAAGCCCTGCAGGCTTTGGAGATCTCCGCAAACAGTGGTTACATCAGTGCGCAAAGAAAGCTGGCGGAGCTTTATGAAGAAGGGCGCCATGTTGACCAGAACTATCGCAAAGCGGGTATGTGGTATCGCATTGCTTCCTCCAAAATCCCGTCCCTTAAGATCCATGTTGCAAGGCTGATCCTCAACGGAAAAGTGGACGCCAACTATGGTGAGAATGCCTTGGACATTTTGACGAGTGCGGCTGAGCAGCAAGACTTGCTGGCGATTGAATTGCTGATTGAGTATTGGGCAGAGGAAGAGCCTGATGGCTATGAGCACAAGCGGTGGGCGCGCCGATATAAAACGTTGAGCAATCCGTCTTCTTAACTGTAGCGGCTTACGAGTTTTTTGTTGAAGCGGACCATCAGACGTTTTGAGGGATCCATTCTGATAAACCCGAACTGGCTATAGAGTTCATGGGCATCAGCCTTTTGCCGGGTGGTTGGCACCCGGCAAACAATGACTGAGTATTCGTGCGGACTGGTGCTTCTAGGAGGTCTGGTAGACCGTTTTGTTGTGGCGCTCCATCATTCGATCTGGTGTGCTCAATGGGGTGAAGCCGAACTGTTTGTAAAGCTCATGCGCGTCTGCTGTGGCTAACATGAAACGGCGCAGGCCCTGCAGGTCCGGGTGTGCGTCGATCGCTTTCATGAGATTTTTGGAAATGCCTTTGCCGCGCTGGGCCGGGGTGACGAAAACGTCCGCCAGATATGCAAAGGTGGCTTGATCAGTCACCACGCGAGCAAAGGCCACCTGCTCTCCGTTTTCCAGATAGGCGCCAAAGCAGATGGAGTTGGCAATGGCTTTGTCAAACGTCTCTCTCGGCAGACCTTTGCTCCAATAGGCTTCCTCTGAAAGAAACTGGTAGATCTTGTTCAGCTGTAGTTTGTTCTTATCGGTTGAGATTTCAAGTTCAAGAATTTCTGTCATTTCAATGGCTTAGTTAGGAGGATGTTTGCAGGCTGGTTTCAGGTTTGGGTGCGCGGATCATCAGGAGGATGCCTGCGGAGAGGAGGGTGAGGAGGGCGGAAAACTGGATCGTGTTTCCGAAGGAAGTGATGCTGGCCACCGTACCTGTGGTCATGTTGCCAATCAAGCCGCCGGCAAAGAGCGCATTGGTGTAGTAAGCCGTGGCGATGCCGGGTCTGTGCGGTGCGTAAGATTGGATGAAGGTGAGACCAAGCCCAACGTTGATGCCGTAATAGAGCCCTTCCAGTGCGCAGAGCAGATAGACCTGTGTTGGGTCAGTTGCCCGAACGATCAGCAGGAAGAAGAGTGTGCCGAGCATTGCTGAAAACAGCATGGCATTTCTCTGCCCGATCTTTTGAGCGGGTTTGACCACGAAGAAGATCGCAATCACCTCCACAAAGCACTTCACTGAAAAAGCCAGGCCTGGTGTTGCGGTTGGGAAGCCCATTTCCTCAATGAAGAAGACTGGCCCTGCTGACACAAAGGTGGTGTTGGCAGCGGTGAGCGCAAAGATTGGCAGACAGGCAAAGATGAGCGCAAACGGCACGGGTTCGATACCGCCGCCGTTGCTGGCTTTTATCGGATGGTGTGTGGTGAAGCCTTTCGGAACGATCATAGCGCCCATGGCCAGCCACAGAATGCTGAGCACGCCAGCAGTTGGGAAAATGGAGCTGACACCAAAGATGCCATAGAGCGTGAAGGCCAGCGGTGTGCCGATCATCCAGCCTAAAGACATGGAAATGCGCAGGTGGGAGTTGAACTTGGCAGGCTCCCGGTTGGTTTGCTCTGCAAACAGGCGGCCAAAAGAGAACATGGTGGAGAGCACTCCACCGGAGACCCCCATAAGCGGCACACCGAGCAGCAGTATCCAGTAGGACGGAATAGCGGACTGCAGGCCCATGTTGAGCATGTACAGCGTGGTGCACAGGATCAGAATTGGCTTCAGGCGGGCGCCCGCATCAATGCGCGCGCCGAAGTAACGGTTTGAAAACAAAGTCACAATGGTGGAGCTGGCGATGTAGATGGCAAGCTTCCAGGCTGGTTCGCCCAGCTCTGTTACTACGTAGGAACTGTAAAGCGGGATGAGACAGGCCACGGCCAGCGAGCCGATGAGCATGTACGCATGAATCAAAAAGGGAAAGCGATCCAGCATTGCCAGAGCAGCGGAAATAGAGCGCATGGGAAATCCACGGGTGATGGGAAAAGATTTACGAGAAACGAGGGGATGTACGTATTGATACATCTCCCTGCAGGAAATGCAAGCAGGAGATGTTGGAGTGCTCTTTTGCCTGCTTGTCCAGCGCGGGTGTGAGCTTAAGAGGTTTGCGCGAGCTGCTCGCTCTGTGGTGGTTTGATCACTAGCAGGATCAAGGTGGCTAAGGCTGCGAGGACAACGCTGCTCAGGATCGTGTTCTGGAAGCTGGTATAAGATGCAACGATACCCGTGAGGATGTTGCCGGCCAGCCCACCAACGAAGATGGCGTTGACAAAGTACGAGGTTGCAATGCCGGGTTTGTGGCGAGCGTAGTTCTGGATGAACGTGATGCCAACGCTGGCACAAATGCCATAGTACATGCCCTCGATGATGCAAAGCATCAGAACCTGATTGATGGAGGTGGCGCTGGTTATCGTGGCAAAGAAGAGCAGGGCGCCCAAACCGGAAAGCAGCATCATGTTGCGCTCGCCAATGCGCTCTGTCGGCTTAATGGCGAAGTAGATGATGACGACTTCAAACAGGCTTTTGGTGGCAACAGCCCAGCCGGGAACTGAGGCTGGCAAGCCCATTTCTTTGATGAAGTAGACTGGCCCAGCTGAGAAGAAGATGCTGTTGGCTGCTGATAAAGCAAACACAGGAATGCAGGCGATCAGCAGCATGGCTGGAACTGTATCAGCAGCGCTGTTTTGCTGGGTTTGCTTCTTGATGTGCGTTTTGAGTGTTGCCGGGATGAACAGCAGGCAGAGAGTGAGCCAGATAAAGGCCGACGCTGCTGCTGCAAAGTGGATCTCTCTGAAGCCATAGGTGCCATAGAGCAGGAAGGCTACTGGTGGACCGAACACCCAGCCCAATGACAAGCAGATGCGCATGTGTAGGTTGAAGGTGCCCGGATGGCGCCCGGTTTGTTCTGCAAACAGGCGGCCCGTGGAGTACATGGTCGACAATGCACCAGCGCTGATGCCGATAAGCGGGATGCCGAGAATGACGAGGGTCACATAGGAAGGGGCCGCGATCTGGATGAGCGCATGGAGCGTGAAGGCGCAGATGTTGATGAGGAGCAGCGGCTTGACCCGATTGCCGGCATCAATGAGCCCACCAAAGACGCGGTTGGTGACGAGAGACACCAAAGAAAAGCCGCCGATGACCAGCGCAAGGTTGAACGCTGGTTCTTCCAATTCTTCAATGATGTAAGTACTCAGCAAAGGGATTACGAAGGCAATTGAAAATGCGCCAAAGAACATCACTGCAAAGAATAAAATCGGAAACTTATCAAGTCTTTGTAAGGGACCGCTAATAGGATTCAAGAAAAACTCCACGCCCTGACATTGCAAATATTGGTTTCGGGCTAATTGTTCTAATACTACGTAAATTACCTGATGGGCTATGCGTGTAAAGTGAGCAATTTTAAGCACAAAAAAACCCGGTTCTGGACCGGGTTTTTCTGGATATCGCGTATATCTAAGCCTCTGGAAGATTATTGATTATTGCTGACTTAGTATAGCTGAGCTGGATTAAGGTTGCATTCCGTAGGGTTGACTTGGAAGGCCGCCTTTGGGCCAGCTCAACCTCGAAGCAGCTTGATTTGCTTGTGCATTCAGACCGCTTCGAGTTTTGCTTTTCGCGTTGTCTTATCCGGGAACTGCTGAGCAGTTCTGTCGGATAGTGCTTAGTTCTTGGACTTGTCGACCAGCTGGCCTGCGGAGATCCAAGGCATCATGCCGCGGAGCTTTGCGCCAACTTCTTCGATTGGGTGCTCGTCGTTCAGGCGGCGGGTTGCTTTGAATTTCGCGCCACCAGCCTTGTATTCCTGGATCCACTCAGAGGTGAAGGTACCGTTCTGGATTTCTTCCAGGACGCGCTTCATTTCTGCTTTGGTCTCGGAGGTCACGATGCGTGGACCGGTCTGGTACTCACCCCACTCAGCGGTGTTGGAGATGGAGTAGTTCATGTTCGCGATGCCGCCTTCGTAGATCAGGTCTACGATGAGCTTCACTTCGTGCAGACACTCGAAGTATGCCATTTCTGGTGCGTAACCAGCTTCGGTCAGGGTCTCAAAGCCTGCGCGGATCAGCTCAACCAGACCACCGCAGAGAACTGCCTGCTCACCGAACAGATCGGTTTCACACTCTTCGCGGAAGGAGGTTTCGATGATGCCGGAGCGACCGCCGCCAACGCCGGAAGCGTATGCCAGACCGAGGTCTTTTGCGTTGCCGGTTGCGTCCTGGTGAACAGCGATCAGGCATGGTACGCCGCCGCCCTTCTGGTATTCACCACGTACGGTGTGGCCTGGGCCTTTTGGTGCAACCATGAGAACGTCGATGGAAGCTTTTGGCTCGATCAGACCGAAGTGTACGTTCAGGCCGTGTGCGAATGCGATTGCAGCGCCGTCACGGATGTTGCCTGCGATTTCGTCTTTCCAGATGTCTGCCTGCAGTTCATCAGGAGTTGCCATCATCATCAGGTCTGCGTCTTTTGCAGCTTCTGCAACGGTCTTACAGGTGAAGCCGTCTGCTTCTGCTTTCAGACGTGTGGTGGAACCTTCGCGCAGTGCAATGGTGATGTCTGTCAGACCGCTGTCTTTCAGGTTCATTGCGTGTGCACGGCCCTGGGAACCGTAGCCAATGATGGTGACTTTCTTGTTTTTGATCAGGTTCAGATCGCAATCGCGGTCGTAATAAACGCGCATGGTATTACCCCTTGTTTCCCTCGTGCCTTTCCCAAAGCACGTATGGTTTGTTTCTAATTCCGTGCTCCGTAGAGCTGTATGAACTGTTTGACTGCTGTTTGGGCAGCCAATTCCAAGTCTTTTGCCGATGCCTGAGCTGTACCGCCCAGAAGCATGCGGATGTGCTGGTCGCGAACAACCAGCCCGTAAAGTGTGCTGTAGGCTTCCTGCGGGTCTTCGCAGTGCAGGTAGCCAAGTGTGCATCCCTTTTCCAGCAAAGCTGTGGTCTGTCTGCCAATGCGGGCGCGGCCACTCTTTTCGAGGATGGCGCCAAGACCGGTTTCAGATTTGCTGGCTTGCCCGATGGCAAGTCTGTTCAGGGCCAGAGAAACGTCACCGGAGATTGTCTCCAGCAGGTTTCTGGCAAATTCTTCCAATGCGGCGCGCAGGCCGTCTTCGCTCATGTTGGCTGCAGGGTCAGCACCCGGAATAACCTTGGAGGCTTGACGGGTGACGATTGCGGCCAACAATCCATCGCGATCTCCAAACCACTTGTAGAGGCTCTCCTTAGAGCATCCCGCAGCACGGGCGATCGCAGCTGTTGTCAGCGCTTTTTCGCCACCTTCCACGAGCAGCTCCAAAGCTTTGTCCAGCACCGCGCGCTGGCGGTCTGTAAAGTCTGGTTGTTCTGGCTCAGTGGACATATGCGGTTCTAATTCCAGCGGTTTGGCTTGTTTGATTTTCTGTACCGTACGGTACGGTTCGGTTATGGCGCAGAATCGAAATGGATGCAACAGGAAAGTGAGGGGAAATGCAGAGTTGACGCAATAAAATTAGGTGTCTTTAGGTGAGCTTGGTTTGATCCTTTCAAAACCGCGCAAAAAAATGCCCCGAAGGTCTGTGCTCCTTCGGGGCATTGCTGATCTGAACCAAAGTCAGTTCAGTTGGGGGCTCTTAAGTTAAGCATGCGCCGCGTTTGAGTTGACGGATGCTTCCTTGTTCTGATCCATGCCGCGATCCACTTTCCATGGGCGATACATTTCCAGTGCGATCATGACGACGACGAGGGCTGCTGCGGTGATGAGACCGAGCATCCAGAAGGGCAGGGACGGGAACAGATCAGCATAGGTGATCTTGCCAAAGCTGCCCATGTCCAACGCGCCGTCGATGAGTGATTTGTTGTAGCCGTAAAACGCTGCGCCCATGATGCCGCCGATGACGGTGAGCCATGCGTCTTTATAGCCGCGGCCAATCTGGGCGAAGACTGTGCCCGGGCAGGCGCCAGCGATAGCGATGCCAACGCCCAGGATAGTGCCGCCGACGATGATATTGCCGACAACAAAGCTCTTTGGATGCAGCTCAGCAAGGCCAAGTGCCGTCAGGCCGGAAAGGGCGACTAGGCCGGTGGCTGTGGCTGCGAGGAACATCTTGAGCATGGTGTAGTCTTTGAAGAGGAACTGACCGATGAGTACGCCGGGTTCCATGACACGAGACTTTTCCAGCGCGATGCCGAAGATGATGCCCATGGTGAGGCCGAGGATAACAAGCCAGAAGATTTCCATGTGACCTCTCCTTAGGATGCGCGTTTGTAAAGAAGGTTGGCTGCGACGATGCCGCCTGCGAACATAGCTGCGACAGCAACACTGGAACCAACGCCAAGCTGTGCGAGGCCGGAGATGCCGTGACCTGATGTGCAGCCGCCTGCGATGCGGGCACCGACTAGCAGAACGAAGCCGCCGATGAAGCCTTGCAGAAGTCGGATGACCGGTGCTGAACTTGCGCCGATGGTTTTCCAGCTTGGAGAAGAGAAGCTGGCTTTACGACCGCTGGCTTTGTAGGAGATCAGCGCTCCCAGAGCGATGCCGATGACCAGTGCGCTTTGCCAGAAGTATTTGTCCTTGGACATGTACTTGGCGAAGTACTTGATCTCTGTGATGCTGGAATCGAAGAGTGAAAAGATGAAACCGGTGCCGGTGACGAAAGAAGATGAGGCGCCCAGTGCGGTATCAACCAGCAGGAAAGCTGGGATTTGCAGGAGCCCAATAATTATGCCCGCCAGATAGGGGGACCAAACGTTTTGCCTGAGAAGATCCAATTGAATGCCCTCCGATCTCTCTTTAATTTAGAATATTAATATATACTAATAAACTAAAATACAAGAGGAGTTTGCAAGAAATTGTGGCTTCGCTCAGACAGCTGAATTTATCGTTTTCGCAAGATTTTCCAGCCTTTGCTCAATGCAATCAAATGCGTTGGTTAGGTTGTTTGATGTGCAGGTGATGAAGTTCTCCGGTGATTTTAAATATTGGAAATATGAAAATCATACTCCGAGTATTGGTTATTGTGAGACCTGCGTTTTCCTTCAGGATGTAGCTGCTTTGCATTTGGGAGGGATAATGTCTTTATTTGAGTATAAGGGAAATGATGCTCGTCAGCTTATGTCCGATGCTTTGGATTTGATGCTTTATAGCTATCATGGGTTGGATGATGCGCTTGGGAGTGCGTATCAGGCCAATGGCTTTTCGCTGGTAACGCTGGTTGGAACCCTTTGGGGCACTGAAGATCAGGCAGGCTTGCTGAGCGGGGAGAGTGAGCAAGCGGCACGTGACCGGATTGAGGAGAAGGGGTGGACGGTCCTTTCTGCTGAAGACCTTGGTTACGAGGGTGCTCTCGTTGATCACAATGGGACGTTTCAGGGTGAAACGTTCAAGTTCAAGGATGCGCAGGCAGACGTGCTGGCCAAGTATGATGAGCATGGCAATGTTACTCAGGTGGCCCTGGCGTTTCGTGGAACGACGGGAACTTTGGACAACATTGTTACCGACACCATTGGTGATGTGATCGACTATCTTGAGTTCTTCAAGGATGAGCCGCATTACGTGGAAGAGGCGTTTGGTGGGCTGCTTGCTGCGCTTAAAGACTTCATGGTGGGGCATGGTCTGGATGGTAGTGACCTGATCGTCACCGGGCATTCTCTGGGTGGTGGTGCTGTTGCCAACATGGCAGAGCGCAGCAACGACTGGCTGGATGGGTTTTTCGTGAATGCCAATTACATGGCGTTTGCCAGCCATTATGCGCCGGAGGATGGTGCTGCGGTGTTGAGTAGCGGAGCTGAGCTCTTCAGTTTTGATCTGGAGAATGATCCGGTGCCTTCGGTGATTTCTTCCGATGGTCTTGATCTGACCGGCAATGACACAGACTATGGCTACGACACCAGCAATATCGTCATTTTCAACGATTGGTATGATACGCCGCTGTTTTGGGATGGTGGTGGTTTGCTCAACCTGCCAAGCTGGTCAGCGCATTTGCCGTTCAACTACAGCACGGCGTTTAACGCCATCAATGCCTCCGAGTTTTACAGCGAGATGAGCCGAGACAGTGTGGTGATCATCTCCGGGCTTTCTGATCAGAAGCGCGATGATACGTGGGTTGAGGATATTCAGATC
Source organism: Pseudovibrio sp. FO-BEG1 (assembly GCF_000236645.1). NCBI lineage: Bacteria > Pseudomonadati > Pseudomonadota > Alphaproteobacteria > Hyphomicrobiales > Stappiaceae > Pseudovibrio > Pseudovibrio sp. FO-BEG1. The sequence continues at coordinate 4,553,557 of NC_016642.1, read as the reverse complement.
CCACTGGATCCGACCGGACACCATGGGCAGGACGCCTATATTCTTGGGTCAACTTCCAACGATTTGTTGCGCGGCAACGATGGTGATGATGCGCTGGAAGGCTTTGCCGGGAATGACCATCTGCGCGGCGAGGATGGCAATGATCGTTTATTGGGTGGTGCTGGTGATGATGTTCTGGAAGGCGGGGACGGTAACGACGTCCTTCATGATGGAGCTGGCCGTGACTTCCTTGTTGGGGGTGATGGTGCAGATATGTTCTGCTTTGCGGATGATGGCGTGAAGGATGTGATCGATGATTTCAAGGTTGGCGAAGACACCATCGATCTTTCTGCTGCTGGGGTGAGTTCGTTCTCACAGCTCGATATCGACGAGAGCCTGCTCGGAGGCTGGATCACGATCTCCTACGGCAATGATGTGCTTGAGGTGGATACGGGGTGGTTGTTCACTTACAGCCTGAGTGCTGAAGACTTCGTGTTTGCCTGATCAACAACGGGCTTCTCTCGCTGATTGGGCGAGGGAAGCCTAACTCATAGTCGCAGAGGCTCGTGTCTGAGCGCGATAGGCCCGTTCGTTCTTCAGTAGCTGAGGAGCGTTTAGGGTGCTGATGGGGACTGATTTGTCCTTCGGGATGTCATCGGTCACCTGCAATGAGAGATAGCGAAGGCAGCACACGCGCAGGAAGCTGGTGAAGTTGCCGAGGTCATGTCCGGCTTCAATGGACTCGTTGTGCAAGCGTGTCAGCAGTTGGCCGACGGACATGTCATCTCGCCCGGCGATTTCTTCCAGAATGGTCCAGAAGTAGGTTTCAAGTCGCACACTGGTGACCATACGGTCAATGCGAAGGGAGCGTGTGGTGCTCTCCCACAGGTCAGAATCTGCCTTGATGAACAGCTCGCACATGATCCCCTCCGCCTTATCTCGTGCTATGCCTCAAGCATAGGCAGGCTGGTTGAGCAGGGCAAGGAACTGCTTGAGCCATGCTGGGTGAGCTGGCCATGCAGGGGCTGTCACCAGATTGCCGTCTGTGACTGCATCTGCCACATCAATATCGGCAAACGTGCCGCCGGACATGGTGACCTCAGGTGCGCAGGCTGGGTAAGCGGAACAGGCTCTGCCTTCCAGAACACCAGCCGCAGACAGAAGCTGTGCGCCATGGCAGATGGCGGCGACGGGTTTGTTTTCAGTGAAGAAGTGGCGGACCATGTCCAGCACTGCCGGGTTCAGGCGCAGGTATTCAGGTGCACGGCCGCCTGGAATGACGAGTGCGTCATAGTCTGCTGGATTGATGTCGCTGAAGGTGGCGTTGAGAGTGAAGTAGTGACCGCGTTTTTCGGTGTAGGTCTGGTCACCTTCAAAATCATGGATGGATGTTGCAACTGTATCGCCAGCGGTTTTGTCCGGGCAAACGGCGTGAACATCATGACCAACGGCGCCTAACGTTTGAAATGGCACCATGGTTTCGTAATCCTCGGTGAAGTCACCGGTGATCATAAGAACTTTTTTTGCGGACATGTTTCCCTCCCAGATGTCGCTGTGAGGGAAACCTAGCAAGGGATGGGACTGAGCGGGTAATAACGTATTACTACATAGCCCAGTCACATCTTGAGGTCTTAGTCGACTTCGTTGGTGGAGAGTGAAATCCAGCGCTTCAACTCTGGCAGATCAGAGCCTGCAGCGGTGCGGTCGTTTTCCTGCAAGGTGGATGTACCGAACTGGAAGAACGCGCCGAAGCGGAATTCATGCACGACTGGTTCGTCGGACTCATCCCCTTTGATCAGGAAGTCATGACCGTTGTAGGATGCGCTGAGGCCAACTGGCAGAGCAGTGAAGTTCTGCTTGAACTCGGCTCCCCAGCTGAAGATGTTGACTTCGCCGTCACGTGCATCGCCCGGACGCGGGTGATTATAACGATCTCCGGTGACGTAAGACAGAGAGCCAGTCAGCTTGGTGTTTGGCGTGAAATAGTAGCTTGCGCCACCGCGTGCAAACAGGCCGTTGTCAATGGTCTCGTTCTCATCATCGTCGCCATCAAGAAAGCCAGCCTGACTGAACAAGGTGATGTCCTGAATGTAGTACTGACCTTCAAGACCGATGAACTGGAAAGTCTTGTTGGACTCGTCGTCACCACCGTCAACAGTTGCACCGCCGCCTGCGAAGACGCCAAAAAGGCCTTGCTGCGGGTCTTTGTAGGAGAAGTGAACTGCACCAAGACCGTCACGCAGGGTGTTGTCGCTGTCTTTGGTGTCGAACTGATAAAATTCGATATCACCGTCTACCTGCAGGCTGAAATGCTGGAAGAGTGGGATGGCGTAGGAGCCGTAAAACCCGAGGGTTTCTGGCTGGTGATCTTTGGTGTCAACCTGATCAGCCTCAAGATATGTGCGGCCAACGTTGACGCCGACGAAGCCGCCCGCCTGCAGCTCTGTTGGTGCTGAGGTCTGTGGCGCGGCTTCCTGCGCACTGAGGGGATGTGCGGCGAGGGCAAGTGGCAAAGCTACGAGATACAAATGACGCATGGTTCTATTATTCTTGATGGGGGTGTCCTTAGGGAATGTCTAACTTAGCAGAAATCCCTATCTCAGCAATTTGAGGGTAATAAACTATTAGTTATCGTTACGGAGTGTTGCTAATTTGCACGGCGGGTTCAGGCGCTATTATTTTCATTGTTTCATAGGCTTGATGTGATTTTGGTCGATAATCTCTGATTTTCTGTCTGTGTATGAAAGTTACTGTCTAGGTAGTCTTCTTGTGTTCTTTGCAACCTATGCGGAGCGGGTGATTTAGTTCAAAGGTCGCTGATTTCTTCTACGATTTGCACTCTGCGTTGGCTTTAAGGTGCTTGGTACATCTTGGAGTAGATCAGACATGACGCAGTTTTCTCAGATGCAGTCTGCCTCAAAAGACGCGCTGGCCAAGCAGATCGGGCAGCTGAAGCAGCGGGGCGTGCATTCGGTTATCACGCAAGTGCCGGATATGAATGGACTGCTTCGTTGTCGGCTTCAGCCGCTGGATGGTCTGGAGAAGGGCTGCTCCACCAACTCCTCGCTCTATCTCATCCCCCATGGTGATGGTCAGCCCGCGGGGGAGCTGATCTATGAGTCTCCGCATGTCTGGTATCACACCGGCTTTGGCAACCTACATAGTCTGGCGGACAGCAACACGTTGTTCCAGTTGGGCTGGCGGCCTGGGATCAGCGAGGTCTTGCTCAATTGCTATAACCGGGATGGGACGCGCTTTGTGCTGGATGTGCGTCGGCCTCTGGAGATGCTGGAGGAGCGGCTTGCTGAGATGCAGCTGACCATGAAGGTTGGTCTGGAGTTTGAGCTTGGGATATTCCATTTTGACCGCGCGCTGGTGGAGGCTGGAGAACATCACAAGCTGAAGCCATTCGGGCATTCCTTGCAGTATGATTCCGTAAATCGCGATCCTGACTACATGGACCTGATGGACGCCTTCCGGGAGCGGATGGAAGGGCTTGGGATTGGTGTATCCTCTATGGAGAGTGAGATTGGCTGGGGGATGTATGAGGTTGCTCTTGAGCCTGCCAGTCCGTTGCAAGCTGCTGACAACGCAGTGCGGGCGCGGCATCACCTGAAGGAGCTGTGCCGGGAACGAGGGCTGATTGCCACCTTCATGGCGCGCTATCAGCCGATGGGGCAGGATTCAGCCAATGGCACCCACGTGCATGTGAGCCTTTACGATGAGATGGGGCATAACATCTTTTATGACAAAGACGCTGCACTGAGTGAGCGGGGCCGGCATTTTGTGGCGGGTCTTCTGGCGCAGATGAAGGCGTCGCATCTGGCGTTTCGCCCAACGATCAACTCCTACCGGCGGCTTTCACGGTTCACGGGATGTCCAGAAGAGGTGTGTTGGGGTGAGGAGCACCGGGTGAGTGCGGTGCGGGTGATCTCCAGTCCCGATCCTCAGGTAATCCGATTGGAGCATCGGTGCTCAGGTGCTGATACGCATCCTTATATTATTCTGGCTTTGATTGGCGCGGCGGGGCTGGATGGTCTGGAGCACCGGGAGGAACCGCCTGCGATGCTGATTGGGGATCCGGGCAAGGATGAAGACCTTGAGAAGCTGCCGCGCTCTTTAGAGGAGTCGCTTGAGCTCTTCAGGGATAGTGAGTTTGTGCAGCAGGCGCTTGGGGTAGCACTGGCGGATCAGTATGCGCGGAGTCGGGAGAATGAGCTGAAAGCGTTCCGGGCGTGGATTGAGAAGGACATCACCAGCTTTGAGTTTCTGCGATATTTCGAAGGTGTTTGAGGCTGGGTTTCAGGCATAAAAAAAGCCTGCGATGCGGGGCACGGCAGGCTTCTTTTGAAACTTGATAGGCTCTTATAGCTCGACTGGCTCTCCAAGCGCTTTGCGGAAACGGCGGACGCTTTGGGTGAAGCCGTGTTCCAGAGCATCGGCGGTGAAGCCGTGGCCGATGGAAACCTCTGAGATGTAAGGTACGCGCTCGATCAGGGCTGGCAGGTTTTCAACGGTGAGGTCGTGGCCTGCGTTGACCATGAGGCCAGCAGCTTTTGCAGCTTCTGCTGTTGCGACCACTTTCTCCAGCTCAACCTTTTCAGCTTCTTTGTCAGAATGGCACGCGCCGTAAGGGCCGGTGTAGATCTCGATCCGCTCTGCACCTGCTTCAGCTGCGAGCGGCGGCTGGCTTGGCTCTGGATCTACGAAGAGAGATGTACGCACGCCCCAGGACTTTGCTTGAGCGATCACGTCTTTCAATAGATCCATGTTCTCAGAAAAGTCCCAGCCGTGATCTGAGGTCTGCTGGGATGGATCGTCCGGTACAAACAGAACCTGTGTTGGGCGGACGTCTTTCACCAGTTCCATGAAGCGCTCATCCGGATAGCCTTCGAGGCACAGCTCCTTGCCGTGCAGTTCCTCGCGCAGCATCTTGGAGATGTCTTCAACATCCGTGCGGCGGATGTGGCGCTCGTCCGGGCGTGGGTGCACGGTGATGCCTTTGGCTCCTGCGTTGAGGGCGAGGGCTGCCAGATGCGTCACGCTTGGCCACGGAACGTCGCGGCGATTTCGCAGAACAGCTACAGCGTTTACGTTGACGGATAAGCGACTTGGCGTCTTCATGGGGGCTACTCTTTATTGAGTTTGTATTTTAAAATAAAACGGCGTCTTCACAGACTTGCAAAAGACGCCGCTTAATATCAATAGGACAAAATTGTCCTCTAACTGTTAAATTTCGTCATGAAGATCTTTGAGACCCTGACCACCACGTGCAAGTGCGGCAACACCCGTACGCGAAACCTCTACGAGGCCCAGTGGAGTGAGGATTTCAATGAACTGATCGATTTTATTTGTACGGCCAGTGATCTCGAAAACGAAGTGATCAATGGTTGCGTCAATAACAGTTGCCTTGAATGCTTCTGACAGGCGCAATGCTTCCAGACGCTTTTCACCTTCACCGCGCACCTTGATCAGGGCCAGCTCACGTTCAAGCGGCTTTTCCTGATTGGAGTTCTTTGCAGCCACTGTCAGGTCGCGCACGATGTGAACCGGAACAAGGCGGTCCAGCTGGTGACGGATCTGCTCAATCACCTGCGGGGTACCGGTGGTGACGATGGTGATGCGAGACACGTGCTTTTCGTGTTCTGTCTCAGACACGCTGAGGCTGTCAATGTTGTAGCCACGGCCAGAAAACAGGCCGATCACGCGGGCAAGAACACCCGGCTCGTTATCTACAATGATTGATAGAGTATGTGTTTCCAAAACATCGCTGGTCTCAGCTAGGAAGTAAGCTGATAGTGCGTCAGTTTTTTGTGCGTTCATAATGAATCTCCCAGCTTTATCCTATACCAATGACTTGCCTGCGGTGTCGATGGCATTTGCAACGGCTTCATCAGTTGCTTCGTCCGGCAACAACATTTCGTTGTGGGCTTTACCTGACGGGATCATCGGGAAGCAGTTGGTCAGCTGAGCGACGCAGCAATCGAAGAGGACTGGTTCAGGCGATTCAATCATTTCCTGAATAGCATCATCCAGTTCACCCGGCTTGGTTACGCGGATGCCCTTTGCACCATACGCTTCTGCCAGTTTTACAAAGTCAGGCAGACTATCGGTGTAGGAGTGGGAGAGGCGGTTGCCATGCAGCAGCTGCTGCCACTGACGAACCATTCCCATGTAAGAGTTGTTCAGAATGAACGTTTTAGGTGCCAGACCATGCTGAACAGCGGTGGACATTTCCTGAATGTTCATCAGGATGGAAGCGTCCCCTGCAACGTTGATGCACAGTGCGCCCGGATGAGCGACCTGAGCACCGATGGCAGCTGGCAGGCCGTAGCCCATGGTGCCAAAGCCACCTGAGGTCAGCCAATGGTTTGGAGATTCAAAGCCCAGGTACTGGGCAGCCCACATCTGGTGCTGTCCAACCTCGGTTGAGATGTAAACGTCTTTGCGGCCTTTGATGGCTTCGTTCAGGCGCTGCAAAGCGTACTGAGGCATGATGACGTCATCGCTGTGGCGATAGGACAGACAATCCCGGGCGCGCCATTTGGCAATCTGTGTCTGCCATCCCTTCAGCTCTGGCTGGGAATGGAAGCTGGATGCGCGCCAGATGCGAACCATGTCTTCCAGAACGTGGGCAACATCGCCAACGATTGGCAGATCAACGTGTACGATTTTGTTGATGGACGATGGGTCTATGTCCACGTGGATCTTGGTTGAGTTTGGAGAGAAGGCGTCCAGACGGCCTGTGATACGGTCATCAAAGCGAGCGCCGATACAGATCATCAGATCACAATCGTGCATCGCCATGTTGGCTTCGTAGGTGCCGTGCATGCCCAGCATGCCAAGCCACTGTTCGCCAGATGCCGGATAAGCGCCCAGACCCATCAGGGTTGAGGTGATCGGGAAGCCTGTCAGGTCTACCAGCTCACGCAGCAGCTGGCTTGCAGCCGCGCCGGAGTTGATGACGCCGCCACCGGTGTAGAACACTGGGCGTTTGGCTTTGGACATCAGCTCAACAGCCGCGCGAATGGCGTTCATGTCGCCTTTCAGCTGCGGACGGTAGCTCTTGTGGTTGCTTGGGTTTGCCTGAGGGCCTTCGTAGGTGCCGGTTGCAAACTGAACATCCTTTGGAATGTCAACAACAACAGGGCCCGGACGACCAGACTGAGCAACGTAGAAGGCTTCATGCAGAATGCGTGGCAGATCATTAACGTCCTTCACCAGCCAGTTGTGCTTGGTGCAAGGGCGGGTGATGCCAACGGTGTCACATTCCTGAAAGGCGTCGGAGCCAACCAGATTGGTTGGAACCTGACCGGTGATGCAAACCATCGGGATGGAGTCGAGCATCGCGTCTGTTAGGGCGGTGACCATGTTGGTTGCGCCCGGACCAGAGGTTACCAGAGCAACACCGGCTTTACCGGTGGAGCGTGCATAGCCTTCAGCAGCGTGGCCTGCACCTTGCTCATGACGGACGAGGATGTGCTGGATCGAGTCCTGCTGGATCAGCTCATCATAAATGGGTAGGACTGCACCACCAGGGTATCCAAATACATGTTCCACCCCGTTGTCCTTCAGCGCCTGGAGAACCATTTCAGCGCCTGTCATCTCCCGTTGCATCATCAAGTCCTTGTTGCCTGTATCTGCTCGTTTCGCCCGATTGAAGGGTGTGCAATCAATCCAGCTGTTTGTTTTGCAGAGCTGCTCTTTTAAACATCTCTGCGAATTAGCCATAAAAAAAGGAGCCGTTTGGCTCCTTGTGCGCGTCTAACCGTTCCGAGTGAGCTAGCTCACTCCGGCGACGCGCTTCCCACCACGATAAGAAGAATTGAAGTTTGCATTCTGGTATTGGGAGCCTCAGGGCTCCACTCTCCCTTAACATAATTCCAACCGTGTAAGAGATTACCGCGCTTCACCATTGAATCGCTCAGGTAAACTCTAAAATTCGGGGTGAGATTAGGCTTAGATACGTAAAAGCGTCAAGTGGCTTCTTCTTAATGTTGCGCCGCAATGACCTCTTGTTTTCTTGAGTTATCTGCAAGTGTCGGGGCGCTTTGCGAAAGTTGCGCAACGTCAGGAGATGCTCGTTGTGTTTGCATCAGGTTCTGCCGGTGCATTTGGTGCGCTTTGGAGAACCCGCAGAATTGTGCGATTTTGCAGTGCGGTGGCGTCTTATGTCTTTCGGTTGCAGTGCGGTGTCCTACCTCTCCTGTTTGCAGGTGTAGGAGGGAGCAGCACAATTTTGGCGTGGAGCGGGTGTTGGACTAATTACTAACAGGGCTAACAACCTCAAATTGGATTGCTTTTTCGCGTTTCACACTCTGGAATTGTATTTGTGCTGCCAAAATTCGTAGATTTGCATAGGTTAGTCTGGGATAAGTTTACTTTACACAAGACATTTTTGAAAAGTTGCAGTTAGGGCCTTGCGCTCTCGCAAAAGGCTTTATATACACCCGCCATCGCTTCGGCGGGAAACGTTTGGGTGTATAGCTCAGTTGGTAGAGCATCTGACTCTTAATCAGACGGTCCCGGGTTCGAATCCCTGTGCACCCACCAAGCGTATCACGTCATGTGAGCCCGTAGCTCAGCTGGTAGAGCAACTGACTTTTAATCAGTAGGTCCACGGTTCGAACCCGTGCGGGCTCACCATTTAACTTCATGGTATATAAAGAGGTTTAGCAAAGCTCTCTACTGGGAGTTTTTTGCTTTTGTGCCTTGTGTCAGCACTATGTAAGCAAATGAGAGCGTTTGAAAGCACGATTTCACCTCTCTCAGCTCCTGCAAGTACCCTTTCAAATTAATTCTGGAAAAGCTGTTAATGTCGTCACTGGTCGTCAATACGCAGGCTTCCCATAAAGTTGGAGCGCTGAAAAGCCGTCAGAGAACTGTTACTTATCGTCAGAGCGCAATTTTAGTGCTTTTGATAAAGGGCAGATCTGCTTGAAGCGAACATCTAAAAAGGCCTGAGAAGCCTCACGCTTCCCAAGCCAGAATATTCCGTGAGAGGCAATGCCTCTCTTCATTCCGTATTATTAGTCTTTGGAGACTTCCAGCGCGCAAGGTTCGAGCAGCTCGGAGATTTTCTCGCTACTCCCCTGCACATCTTCAATGTGATTGCGCACAGTATCAAACAGCGTCAGCAACGCTTCATATTCCTGTGTGTGCTCCATGCGTTCGCTCAGAACCACACTCATGGAATAGACTAGATTTTTGAGGTGGTTGGCTGTGAGATGAAGCTGGTCCACTTCATTGCGAAGGGACGTATGGGCACATTTCTCTTTACCAGTATCAGTCATCTAATAACCCTCGTAAGTAGTTAGAACACCACTCAACAGAGAGCTTTCGACAACCCACTGGCGAGCGGGAGGTTCGAAACCTGACGAAGACAGGCGGGTTTATTCCCCCGCAAAGGGTATTGTATTCACCGCCCTCCCGCCCATAAGCGAGAGTTTGCGTTTGGAGAACCAACTCCAGACACAAAAAAACCGCCAATAAACGGATGCGGTGACCGCTCGTAAAAAGAGGTTTCGACGCCTCAAGATGAGCATGCGATGATTGGGACAAGGTGTCAATGCAAGGAAACTGAATTCCTCCACAAACCCATAGGATTAGCGGGGCTAAAAACTGATAACAACAACATGAACATAAACACCAAGCCTTCGCGAAAACCACATAGGCGCTTGCGCCGTGGTCCCGAACTACCCGTAGGCAACGAAAAGCCCAGGGAGGACCTGCGATGTCTTGAAAGGAAAAAGACTAAATCAAATCCAGACAAATCAGTCGCTTTAACCTCATCGCCTTCTTCAGTACTTGGATCCGCTTTGGTCTCAACAGCGGAGAGGCTCGCTCTACCGCATTGCCAAAAGCATTCACCTTTGCTGGTAAGAAACGTGAGTGTTTGATCTGGTCACTTAGGATCTTGTTGCGAGCCTCCCCCACAGATGTGGTCCAAGTTTATGATTAGGAAAGTGACGGATCAGATATGGGAAGCAAGAGACCAAAGCCAGAGGAGATTGTCATTAAGCCGCGACAGATAAAAGTCTTTACAGGACAAGCGATGCCGCGTTGTCGATGATTTGACACTGAACAAACTGATCCTCACTGAGGCTGCCAAGGGAAACTTCTAAGCCCGTCCCATCGCCGGGCCTGCATCAACCCTGTTCTCACCAAACTAAAATTTTCGAGCGACGTGTTTGCCGCGTCCTTGGTCAACTCCGACCCACGCAGCGTTGTTCACTGAGTGGGCAAGCGGATGAGGATCGTCTGATCGTAGATATGTTGAAAGACTGTTAGCTGAGATTGAGGTAGTCACAGCTGAAGGTTTCGCAGTAGCCTTTATGAGCGATTTAAGCTTACCCAACTGACCAATAGCCGCTATTCGCTTAATCACGGGGCAGCCTATACAAAGCGTGATGTCAACTTGGAGTTGGCTTTAATCCGCTTGGCGCTGAGGGCCACAAGCGGACATTCGAGTAGTTCTATCAGGAGTTGAGGTGTTCTTTTGAAGGTAGCATTTAGATGAGGCATCGACAAACACGTTGCCTCATCAGTTATTGCTCTTATCCGCCAAACCCACGTCCTGATCTGGATCCGAAACCACCACGAGAAGCGACAGAGGTTCTAGTCTGAACTTTTGCGACTTTAGGTAGTTTTTTTGTTGATTTTTTATTAAGCCGCGCTGGTCTCTTCGAGTTTCCTAAATCGAGAAGGTAACCGTTGCTTGTGTAAAAGTTTCGCTCTTTGTGGTCGAAATAGACAGGCCGAACACGATAGTTCCAATCAGTTAGTTTTTGAGTAGCATCTGCAATAAAGTACCCAGCAACAAAAGGCACAAAGTAACTAGCAGGTCCGCTGCTATCGCCGAAGATTGCTTTGCAGTTGAGTGTCCCATGTTGCTCCTCACATAAGCGTTGTGAGTTGTATCGTGGGGCACTCATCTTATTGATTTCTTCACCCACTGTAAAAGCAACATTACATTGATTGATGTCATATTGCTCTGATGACACACAGTGCTGTTTGTCTGAAAAAACCTTCCCATCTGCTTTTTCTTCAACACTATCGCAAGCCGCAAGCGATATCCCGGCCGTTGCCATAACGACGAGTTTTAGAGGTCCCGAACGTTTCATCTGGTTTTCTCCAAGGCTCAGTAGGTCATGCAAGCAGCATTTAGAAGACCAACGCTGATGGAAATGCCTCCTAGATGGATTCCAATAGCGGTTTCTCCTTTTTCAATACGGCTGGACACTTTTGGATAGAAGGTGCGGAACACAAGGAAGGTTACAATTTGCAAGATGCCTGCAACAACACCCCAGACAGCAAAGTCAATTAAACCAACAGAGTTGGCTGCAGCACTGGCGATTGGAATGGAAAAGCCAAGAACAGCGCCCGTGAGTGACAGCGAGGCGGCGCTGTTATTTTCTTTGATAAGCGCCATTTCCTTGTGGGGCGTAATCGCTTTGTAAATGGTCACAAACACCACAAGCATCACAATTGCGACAATGAAATATGCAAGGAACGGCAGCAAACCGTACAAGGAATTTTGAAGTTCAGCCAAGGTAATCTCCGTAACTCTTAAATATGCAATTCATGTTGTGAAAGGCTGCGACCCAGCATGAAAGCCACGCTGCGCTCGTTTGTGCCTTCCACTTCTTCCATGTTGACCAGCAGCATTTCGTCTTTGCCGTCGCTCAATTCGCGGGCAAACAACATGGCGCTTTGGAAAATCTTGCGTCCTGCCTTACCGGAGCGGTCTTCGCTCACGCTCTCCCAGTACTGCATGGGTTCTTCTGGCTGGTCAGAGCTGCCAAACCAGGCGCGTTCAAACACCACATCGCCCTCAGAGCTTGGAAGCGTGAAGGTGGTCTGGCAAATGGAACGACGAATGTCCCGCCATTGACGGTCCGTGCTGGGGTATTGGACGTCGTAGTAAGACCACAGCATGATCTCATCAACGCGCTCATCCGAAACGCCATCACCGCCCTGTATTTGCAGCAGGACACTGTCATCATCTGGATAGAACCGGTGCAGATGCGACTGTTCGCCCAGATCACAATGGCCTTGGGCGACAATTGAAAATGTAAGCTGCGGAACCGTGATCAAACTGTCCTTGGGCAGCAGCTTTACAGAAATCGCATCAACGGTAACGGCCCGGCCAATGGTGATGCCGAGCACTTCAGGTAATTCACTTTCGCTCTTGGATTTACGCCAGAACCTCAGCATCAAGTTTCTCCATCAAACGAGACCATGTCTCAGGCTCAAGACGTTGCTGAGCCACATAATAGACGGTGGTACCGCCCCCCAAATCGTGCGGAAACGGTTTGAACGACACATCGTCCGCCCTGTTTTGTCCAACTGCCAGCAAAACAGCATCAACGGAAAGAAGCTGCTGTTCGACATCAGTGGTGAGGTACCCGTGCGCACCTTCAAGAATACCAGAATAGATGGTCGCATTATGAGTTGCGCTGCTCAGCGCCATGATCACACGGCTTGCGCCCGGATCTTGCGCGGCGCGCACAAGGGTTTCTGTCGCGCTAGAAACCACCGCTTCCACATGCGCCAGCTTGGTAGCACGGCGTGCCGTGTCTCGGTCGCCAAAATAAGCAGCCACATGCACGTCACTGGAAAGCTCCCGGATTGCCAGGCAGGTGTTGAAGGTTTCTGCATCGCTCTCGGTATAAACGATGATCTTTTCAGCATACTCTACTGCAGCCCGTTTCAGTGTTTCCAACGTATCGAGGCGGTCACCGCGTACATAACGAACCCCTTCAGGAACAGTAATATCAGCGGAGGTGGCAAGCAGCACAATTTTGGTATCGTTGTCTCTGCCTGCAATCAGATCTGTAATCATACGCTCGGTACGATCACTGTGATATCCGATGATGACTGTGGCACCCGTAAGGCTTTTGAAATTACCTCTGCCATCGACCATGCGTCTTACCCCTTGAACGAGAGAGCTGGTGAGCTTGCTCAACACAGCAGTGAAAATAAGCAGTGCTCCAGGCACAAACCAGATTGCCGAAATGAGGCGGCCAGCTTCGGTTGCTGGTGACAAGTCACCATAGCCTACTGTTGAGGCTGTCGTTGAGGCAAAGTACAAAAACACGACAGGATCTGTCACCAGATCTGTTTCTCCTGCCCAGAAAAACAGGAGCCACGAGATAAGCAGATAGGCACAGATGAGCGAGAACAGCACCCACAGACGCAGTTCAACAAGATGCTCATAGAACTTGGAATAAATCCGCTGAATAACTGGCACTGATAAAACTTTCTGCCGCCCCTATGCAATAGATCAGACACGTACAGTCTTGTGGCGACCTATTGAAAATACCCCCGTGAGTAATAGGTAATTATATTGACTTGGTGAATAGGGAAAAGCGATTATTTGCACTAAATTAATGCAGCTTCAGATTTCCACTCAAACAACACAGCGTGGTAATCTGCGCGAGATTCGCATCATATAAACCCTTTTGAACCCATAGGGTATTGGATTGGAGAATTTGTAATGGCTCAGTCGGTTAGCCAATGGACTGCCTCAAGTTTGCTGGACGCGCTAAAGGCCGAAGCAGACCTTTCTGAGGAAATGGCATTTGTCGCGGCACCTGAGACGAGTGATGTGTTTGAGGTTCACATGAAGGGCGTCGGTGGTGTCGTTCTCTTCGTGGTTGTAAGCCCTGCGCAAATCACCACCACAACCGTGCTCTGGGGCCGTGATGAGCTGGAAGATCCGGAAGCGTTTGAAGCACTGATGCTGCGCTCGCACCGCACCCTTATGCCACTCAGCGCACTTTCCATCGATAAGATTGGCGACCGTGAATACCACGAGCTGTTTGGCACAATGTCGTCCACATCACCTCTTCCAGAGATCATTGAAGAATTCAAAGTGATCGCAGAAAACGCAATCGAACTGGCCCGTGAACTGGGCCCAAAAGCCAGCGCATAGCAGGAGGCATCTATGAGCATTTGGGGCAAACTGTTTTCCGCTGTGAAGGGCCATGCCAACAACGCAGCTGAGAGCATTCAGGATTCCAACCTGATGGTGATCCTTGAGCAGGAAATCCGCGAAGCGAAAGCCGCGATCGCCAAAGCCAAGGATGAGCGCTCACGCATGACCGCAAACAGAGTGCTGAAAGAGCGCTCCATCAATGAGCTGGAAAGCGAAGTCGAGCGCCGCACAAACGCGGCCCGTACTGCAAAATCCTCCGGTGATGAGGCGCTTGCAGTTGAGATCATCGAGAGCATTCTCAAGCTGAAAGAGAAGTCGATCTCTGAGCAGGAGCTGGCAGACCAGTACAAAGCGACCGAAGAGAAGATGGATGCATCCATTCGTCAATCTCAAAGCCGTATTGAGAACCTGAACCGCAAGATCGAAAGCGCGAAAGCAACTGAAGCCTTGATCAATGCGCAAAAGGCATCTTCAACCAGCACAGCTGCTTCCAACGGCAAACTGGCAAGCGCAGTGGATAGTCTGGACCGTCTTGAGCAGCGTCAGGCCCATCAGCAAGCTATGCTGGAAGCTGCTGAACAGGAAGCGCGGGTTGACAGCGGGGCGGACCTGGAAGAGAAGATCAAGCGCCTTGAGCGTCCTGGACAGGGCGATGTGCAAAAACTTCTTGAAGCCCTGTAAGCACCTGAGCTGATTTATGAAACGAATATTGTTGCCTGAGCGCTCCGACTGGAAACAACAGGCAGAAGCGCTTGGCTTCAATTTTCACAGTATGTACGGCGAACCCTATTGGGATGAAAGCCGTGCATACCAGTTCACACTTCGACAGATTGAGGATGATCTGGAGGACGTAACAGCAGAGATCTATGGTCTGTGTCTGGAACTCGTCGATAAAGCCGTCCAAAGCGAGCAAATGATGCGAGCACTTCAGATCCCAGAAAGGTACTGGGACTGGATTGCTCGCTCATGGCAAAACGCAGAGCCCGCGCTCTACGGGCGGTTTGATCTGGTCTATGACGGCTCCGGCCCTGCAAAGATGCTGGAATTCAATGCCGATACGCCAACCTCGCTGTATGAGACTGGCTTCTTTCAGTGGAACTGGCTGGAAGACCAGCTCAGTCGCGGCGGCATACCCAAGAACGCCGACCAGTTTAACTCCCTGCAAGATAAGCTGATCAGCCGCTTGGCAGAGATATTGGAACAAGGTGATCACCTGCACTTTTCCTGCGTGAAGGATGCCATCGAAGACCGCGCAACTGTGCGCTACCTGCAAGACTGCGCCCGTCAGGCTGGTCTTCAGGATCACTTCGTCTTTATCGAAGATATCGGCGTGGACGAGGAGTTCCAGTTCGCAGATCAGGAAGAGTATGTGATTGAAAACCTCTTCAAGCTCTACCCTTATGAAGACATGTTCCGCGAGTCTTACGGGCCCATCCTGCCCAAAACCAACATGCGCCTCATAGAGCCGCCGTGGAAGGCCATCCTGTCCAACAAGGCCATGCTTCCAATGCTTTGGCAGATGTTCAAAGGCCACCCGAACCTCCTGCCCGCCTACTTTGAGCAGGACGCAGACAAGAGCGAGCTCACTTCGCGCTATGTGAGAAAGCCCATCTTCAGCCGCGAAGGGGCCAATGTCTCCATCATGGAAGGAACACAGGTCACCGAAGAAGTGCAGGGCCCTTACGGTGTCGAAGGCTTCATTCAGCAAGCTTATTCACCGGTTCCTCAATATGGAGAGGACTTCACCGTCATCGGCTCATGGGTCATTGGCAAAGAACCCGCCGGCATCGGCATCCGCGAAGACCGCTCCCAAATCACCAAGGACCTCTCCCGTTTTATTCCCCATTACATTTGCGATTAGCCCTTTATTGAAAGGCCCTGTATTGTCTGACTCCGGTAAACAACGACGATAATCAATTAACCTCTACCTAGCACCTGACGTGAGAGACAACCTATCTGAATCTCCAGCAAGGTAAATCTGGTGATAGCAAACCGCTATAGCCTGTCGCGCGTGCACGCCTTCCCCCCTGTTTCTTAAGGATGGCGTTGTTGCCATTAACACGGATGTTGTTGAACAGCCCATTTTCAGTTTTTTGGGGTCTCGCCAGAGCTCAACCATTCTGACGTAGGCAACTTTTGCATCGGCCACGAGTTCCATTTCACGGTGATGCGATTTCTTAAACCGGTAGTCTCTGCCTGGCCCTGTTTCCCATGTTCTTTTGGCGCTCCATCGCAGAGTTTCAGTTTCCACATTTTCATCGCAACAAAAACGGCGCGCCCATTGGTGGGCCGCCTCTTTCACGAGCAGTTACCATACTAGATTCGCAATTTTCGCACTGTGGTAACTGCAGCTCAGAAAATTGGAAATGCATTTGGCTACTTCGAGATGCCTCGGGCCAGAAGCTGCCATCCGGGCGTTTCTATCAAGGGTTGAGACTCGCTAACCCGAAGACTTCTTCAGTAGCTCTTTTAGGTAATCTGGAATTACTCACGCTGATCACGAAAGTCCGTGATTCAGCAGTTCAAGGTAGTGCGCTCCACATCCAATTCATCGGAAAGTTCCGGCATTGACCGATCCCTCATTTCGACCAGCCGCACCACCTCACGCTTAAACCCTTCCGTAATATCTGCTCACTACATGTAGTCCTCCTGTTGTCTATATAACCAAAGTCATCCACTTTTCTCGAACCAGTCCAGGCTACAAGAATAACGCCTGAATTGAGTCCGCGGATGGTTATTGCGGGCAATTTCAAGCTGATGTGACAACACTACCGGGATCAGGGATGAACTTCAAAAGCACTTGTTTCAACGTTCGTTTTACTGCTTCTTCTTACCTAAAAAATTCCCGTATTCTGTTTTCCGCTTATGCTCTATGGAGTTGCTGAATGGTCGTGGCACCGGCTTTCGCTCAATGATGTGCCGGGCCATACGCTGTTGAAGTGTTTCGTCTTTTTTATTTACTTTCGCCTCAGCAGCACCTTCATGGTTTTTCAAGTAAGTCCTCATTCTATTCGGCGAGTGGGCATGTTTCATCATGGAAGGGGTCAAATATCGATCAGAATCTGTGTGTTTAATATAACTAAATGAATCAGAATCTTGACCTTCAATTGGCTGTGAGGGCAGTTCACCATTAGTATTCTGAGCATGAATTTTGGCGACCTCCTCCTTGTCTTTAAGCATTTTTTTTACCAGTGATAGGCTGAAGATATTGCAGTCCGTCGGGCTTCGCTGCATATCAGCTTCGATGATTGTCATTTTCACGTCTATGCCGCGTTTCTTGAACGCTCTTGCAGCTTTTGCCGCCAGAACATGTCCTGATATACCTTTGACCGGATCCATTATTGCGGGCTCTATTCCAACAATTGAAGGCTTGCCATCTACGACTAGGTAATCAAAAGCAGCGAAGTGCATGCCGTCTCCGCCACGGTTAACAATAAACCGCCCATTCTCTTCCCCTGATTTTTGCATTTGTTCTACTTCCTCCCCCATGGCATCAGGGTCAGCACAGAGCTTTACATTTAAACCGGGCTCTTTTTCATTTGCCATATCAACAAGGAGCCCAAAGTGCGCTATATCACCGAAACTGAGTTCCTCTGTTAGCGGTTCATCATTTTCCAGAGCCTCTTCCAGCGCTTGATAGTATTCTTCAATGTAGGCTTTGTCTCGTGCCTGGCCGGCTGCAAACTCTCGAATTGGTTTTTGGTTTATTTTCACACGATCGGGATTAATGCCCATGGCCTGAAAAACTCGAACGATCCATTTTTCTTCAGCGGGGTTTGTTTGTGGTAGCGGCATAACATGTCCTCTGTCGATCTTCTAACAATGGAGACAAAGAGTAGCCGCATTGTAATCACTATGAAGTGATTACGCTGTATTAATTGACGCGAAATATAATATATTACCAATACGAGGTGTAATAATGTAATATTATTAGCTACCATCCTGTATTATGTACATCGATTATAAATTAGTTTAAATATTGTCGATATTTACAACGCGTCAGTCTGCTGATTTTTCTTAATACTCCTGACTGCATTGCCAAGTTATATCGAGTGAGTTAGAAAAGCGCTTAGCGGACCTATTTTACGCCACCAATTCAGCAGTTTAGGGGTATGTTGATGGTGCGGATGTCTCCCAGCATCGTAATGTGCCAAAATGGTGTAGTTATTGAACCAAATAAGGGTGAGACAGGCTCTGTTGCATCTGTTGAGTGAAGACACAAATAGCCTTCCCCCGGGCGCAATTCAGGCGTGAATTCCAAAGAGCCGGTTGATGAAGGAGACTTCAGTTCCTCCGCCGACTGAGCGGATCCAGCCATCAATCTGTCCTTTCTTGAACATCCGCATAACCTCAAAGCCCTTAATGGTTGCAGCCGCTGTTCGCATCGACTGGAAGCCGAGCGTTGGTTTGATTAACCATTTGAGCTTGCCATGGTCGCTCTCCAGCCTGTTGTTCAGATACTTCACCTGTCGCAGCTTCACGTAATCGGGGGCTTTCCCTTCGCGTTTAAGTTCAGCTAGGGCCAAACCATAGGCGGGATTCTTGTCAGTATTGATCCTCAAGGGAACATAACGCTTTGAGCGCCTCAAGGCTTTGGCAAGAAAGCGCTTTGCCGCCTTGCTGTCGCGTCTGGCCGTAAGCAGAAAATCAATCGTATCACCACGCTTATCGATGGCCCGAAACAGATATTTCCATTGACCTTTAACCTTCACATATGTTTCGTCGACACGCCAAGAGAACGACAGCCGATTTTGATACCACAAGATACGCTTTTCTAGCTCAGGCGCGTAGTGCTGAACCCAGCGGTAGAGGGTGGTGTGGTCAACATCCACGCCACGCTCATTCAGCATTTCCTCAAGATCACGGTAGCTGATGCCATATTTACAATACCATCTCACTGCCCAAAGAATGATCTCTCCCTGGAACTGACGATACTTGAATTCTGACATTGCAAATCCCCCACAACGTGGGGATCATGCAGGCAAGGCCTCAAACTTGCAACAAGGCCATATTTTCTAGCTCTCCTCGTGTCGCGGGGTTCTCAGCAAACACCAAATGAGCGTAAAAACCATTGCACCGGCTGCACTGGGTAAGCTTGCTTGGAACCACATGAGATGCACCTGGAGGGGGCGTCTGATGCGAATGTGGAGCTTCCTCGACGCTACCCATAAGCCGCTCTAACTCTGTGTTCAATGCAAGTGCTATCGGAGTAAAAACTTCCCTTCGCTTGTCGGCCATAGGGTCATCATCTTTGCCTGTAATCTCAGTCAAAATCCTAGAGTGACCGTCAGCCGTTCCTTGCACGGTAATGCGTCCTAGCTCACCGAGATTCTCATGGCACAAATACCAGGCAGGGCTCCCATCTGGTAGTGTTCTGCGCTCACACGAAACATCCGCTGGCAACAAGTCCGAAAATCCGCTCATTCCGTTCACTCTGCTAATCAGTTTTTCATGACGGCCTAAGGATGCCCGATTTTCCATCTCTGAGCTAGTGTCGGTGAGTAATATAGAATCATACTGAGTAATAAACTATCATACTGACCTGACGCCAATTGACCCGACGTTGCCTGTCAGCGTGGTTCGATTTCATAATTGAAGAGCGGACTAAGCTGACCTTCGCTTCACTGCAAGAACTCAGGTAAATGAGTAGCGGTTGCTAGCGTCGAGGGCCAACAGCGGCCATTGGAGCACTTCCCTCATGGGTTGAGCAAACTTCATCCGGAAGCGTCTTCAGCTATCTTCATGAAGGGTCTGGTGTTGTCCAAATAGCCATTCATATAGCATGCCGTTCAGCCTTATTTTCACCCCAGTCTGTGGGATCATGGGCCAAAACACTCCCTTACTTAAATCGTCCGATCTGTCCAATAGGCGTTGCCGACAAACACACTGAGCCACAGTCAGTATCTATTTTCCTTGTGGGGAGGAAGAGGCAACGCCTCTTGGCTTCCTTGTTTTAGCTTGATTGATGCCGATTGTTAGGCGATACGCATTATACTTCATTTTTCGTTAATGAGCATTATCACTTGCTCTGCCAGCAGAATTGAAGGTTTAATATCATAGTGATTTTGTTTGTGGATTGTGGTACAGTTTTCAAATGGCAAAAGCGGAGCAATTAAAGGCACTTATCAGTTCTCATCTAAAAAATGATGAGAACCGCTTTGTTGCAATTGCACTTCAGATGGCGGCATCTGAAGCTAAAAAAGGCAATAGCAATCTTGCCAGAGAAATCCGCGACTTAATCGATACTAGTGCCAAACAATCAATAAAAGTTGTTTCGATTAGTAACGACTTGTCTGAACTGGTGCAGCATACAGATGTTGCAAAGGATGCTTCCTCACTTATTGTTTCTAATGAAATTTGGGGTAAAATTTCAAGAATTGTCAGCGAGTTTCACCAATCAGAGAAACTGAAGAAACACGGTTTATCCAACAGACGCAAAATCCTTCTTGCTGGCCCTCCGGGCACAGGCAAAACAATGACTGCATCAGTTCTAGCGGCAAAAACTGGGTTGCCCTTTTATACAGTTCAGATTGACCGCTTAGTAACAAAGTATTTGGGCGAGACTTCCGCCAAACTGCGTCAAATTTTTTCAATGATACGGGAAAGGCCCGGAGTTTATCTATTTGATGAATTTGACGCGATCGCGACACAACGTGGATTAGAGAACGAAGTCGGTGAAATGCGTCGTGTTCTTAATTCTCTGTTGCAATTTATCGAGGCGGACGAGTCAAACAGTCTTATCGTCGCTGCAACCAATAGTTTACATTCTATAGACCTTGCTCTATTTAGAAGATTTGACGACATCCTTTCTTATGAAAAACCACAAAAGGCTGAAGTTGTTTCTCTTTTACAGAACAGACTTGGCGTATTTCTGGGGAAATACTCATTAGAAAAAGTGGCTTCAACCGCAAATGGACTGAGTCATGCTGAAATCTCCCAAGCTTGCGATGATGCGATAAAAGGGGCCATCTTGTCGGATCAATCGAAGGTGACACAAAAACGGCTTCTAGATATGGTCCGGGATCGTAAAGGAGCGTACAGCAACCTTATTTAGATAAGGCGTATAGCTAATGCCTGATATTGAATTTCCTCACCTATTTTTAAACGATACCCCTGATTCACAAGACTATACAAATCCATCCGGTGGCGGCAGCGATTTCATTCTCCCTGAGCGCCCCAGTAGGGCAACACATGCCGATATGATCCGAGATGGATTAAACCAAGCATGGCGAGAATCTTATCAAGAACAAGAAGCTCGAAAAGCTGTATCCCTTCCAACTCGAAACGGCACGTATATTGAATTTGAAAGTGCACCAGGGTTTGATCTGAAATTCGATAGCCTTGAAGCAAGGCAATCTGGTATCCGCTTGCTAAATGTTAGGGAACATGCAGCTAACGAGGATGTCGAAGAAAAAATCATCAAGGCGACCATCTATGTGCCAAAAGGAAAGGAAAACATCCTTTTAAACAAGGTCGAGCGCTACAAAAACGAACAGACAAAAAACAACAAACCCAAAAATCAAAAGCTCATTGAAAGCATCGAGAATCTACGGCTAGCACTATTGCACGCCCTCTGGTGTGATGATGTCAGTCTTATTCCTACCGCTGAGCAAGCGGAATGGTGTGAAGTATGGTTGCGAACCGATGAAAATCGCGCAGAGCAAATCGACCAGTTTCGTCACTTGGCAGAAGCCTTGAACACAGAATTCCGAGACGGATACATCTCCTTCCCTGAACGTACGGTTGTTCTCATCAAAGCGACTTCTATTCAACTTAATGAGCTGCTCGCATCCTCTGATATGATCGCAGAGTTTCGCCGCGCAAAAGAAACAGCCGACTTTTGGACGCGGTTAGAAAACTCAGACCAAACCGAATGGGTTAGTTCCCTCGCATCCAGAATATCTATCGATTCAGCTTCTACTACGTCTGTCTGCGTCATCGACACAGGAGTGAATAACGCTCACCCTCTGCTTTCGACAATAATCTCGGATGATAACTGCCACACAATTGACGTTGCTTGGGGAACCGCTGACCAGGATGGACACGGGACAACAATGTGTGGAACCGTTGCGTTTGGAGAAGAGCTCGGACACCACCTGCAGACCGATACGGCGCTCACTATTCCTTACCAAATTGAATCCGTAAAGATCATCCCGCAAACAGGCTACAATGAAAATCAAAAGCTGAACGGCATTCGCACAGTTGAGTCTGTAGCCCGCGCAGAGTTGCAAGCACCCGACCAATCACGCGCAATCTGCATGGCGATTACTAGTACCGACGATAGAGATAGAGGACGTCCCTCGTCATGGTCTGGCGCATTGGATGCCTTAATATCTGGCGCTGACGACGATAGTAAAAGGCTATTTTTTGTTTCGGCTGGAAACATCAATGATTCAAATGAATGGGCAAACTATCCAGCGACAAACATTACAAATAATATTCACGACCCAGGACAGTCGTGGAATGCCCTGACTGTTGGGGCTGTCACATTTCAGGATCGAATTGAAAACGAGGAGGTCGCAAGATCTTTCTCCCCCATCGCTTCAGCAGGGGAATTATCTCCCTATAGTACGACCTCTATAACATGGGAGAAACGATGGCCAAACAAGCCGGATATTGTGTTTGAGGGAGGTAATGTAGGGATCGATACGACTGGTTTCACCTCAACGCTTGAGGACTTATCGGTTCTATCTCTTAACAATATTCCCAATCAGGCCATGTTTACCTGCAATTTTGCAACCAGTGCAGCTACTGCACTAGCCGCCAAGCAAGCAGCAGAACTCATACACCAATATCCAGAAGCCTGGCCAGAAACTATACGTGGCTTGATGGTTCATTCTGCTCGTTGGACAGATCAATTAAAAGATCAGTTTTATGAACCCGGGCGCTCAGAAAAAAGAAACCTACAACAGCTGATAAGGGCATGCGGTTATGGCATTCCCGACAAACGCAAAGCACTGTCCTCTGCACGCGACAGCTTGACCTTGATTGCCCAGCAGACAATTCAGCCATTTCTTGATAATGGGAGTGGCGGCTACAAAGCAAAGGACATGCATTTCTTTGATTTGCCATGGCCTAAAGAAGCGCTGCTTGACCTACCTGGTGAAACACCAGTGAAAATTGATATCACTCTCTCCTATTTTGTTGAACCGGGGCCAGGTGAAATCGGTTGGCGCGACAAATATCGGTACAGGTCGCATGGATTGGATTTCAATTTAAAAAAACCCACCGAAGACCTCACAGAATTTTTAGCGAGACTGAACAAAGCAGCTAGAGACGATACAGATGATAGCACCTATGGAGGTGCTAATGTCGAGTGGGCTGTCGGAACACAAATGGGAAGAACGCGAGGATCTGTTCACCGAGACTGGATTGAGTTGACTGCAGCCGAAGCGGCAGAAGCAAATGTAGTTGGCATATTCCCACGAACAGGTTGGTGGAAAGAGAGGGCGCATTTGGGAATGGGTGAAAAGGAAACTAGATATAGCCTGATCATAACTCTTGAGTTGCCCGAAGTGGACATCGACGTTGACATCTATTCACCCGTTGCCGTTCAAATCGGCGTTCCCGGCATCACCATTGAAACATAGTCGGGCAATTTTGCATTTTATAGAGGCATGCCTCGCCTACTTTTCTGTACAGAGCAGTCCGACTAAGGAGGCCAAAAGCGTGGTTAAATTTGAAACAGTCTGGCAACGTATTACGTCCTTGGCCGGGGAAGCATTCCTAACAAAGACCGGGCTACCATTTAGCTTTAAAATCCAAGATGACGGCTTCTTTCCAAGCCGCACGAGCTATAGGGTAAGTAAGTCGGACTTCAAAAAGGCTCTGAACCTTGTCCCCTTTGACGGCCCCGGAGTGGTCAATAGCAGTGTTCGCGGCCCTGCCTATGTTTGGGCTGTACTTCACGATCCACGAGTTCGGCAAGCAGACTGGTAGAAGTCCAGCTAAGGAGGCACAGAACATGGGAATTGAGTTATCCGCTGGTGACCAAACACGCCAAACACACCCTGAGTGTTGGTTGATCGTTGAATGGATGCGACACTTCAATCCAGAGCTCGATGACATCTCCGCAGAAGATGCCAAAGAACAACTAGGTAGTCTTGACTTTACCGAAGATATGGCGCGCACCGCGCATGATTGCGTACCTCTTGATTTTGAAAGCGCATGTAGAATGGGCCTTGGCTACGATGAAGCCTACGCTAGCAAGCTGCCAGACACTAAAAAGAGAAGATATTTTAATTCCGCAAGGTCGTTTTTAACGTATGCGGCAGAAGGCGGATATTACATGACGGGCAGCTATTAATCACTGTCCAGAAAAGGAGCGATACAGTTTTATGAAACTAGGTACACGCCTTAAGAGTAGCCGGAAAAAGGCAGGCTTCAAGAGCGCTGAAAGTGCTATTGAGGCTCTTGGAGTACCAACACAAACTTACCAATCATATGAACTGAGCAGAAGGACACCAGGCTTGGATCGCTTGAAAGAGCTTGCTCGTGCCTTTGAATGTGACCTGCTGTGGTTGATTTCCGGCGGCAATGACATAGAGGAATCTGGAATAAATGGAACTGCTCTAAAGCTTGCGATCAGGCAGGCAATCCAATTTCGCAACGAATTCTCACTAGCCATGGAAGACGATAACGCTATCACAGAACAAGTTTTAGCAAACTATTTCCGGATCGTTGAAGAACTCACTTCCTCCGACACGAGCAAGAGGCATTTAGAACCTCTAGAACAGTCCAATTAAGGAGAGAAGTTTGCTGAAATTTTGGAAGACCAACGAAATGTTTCAAGGACGGGATATTGGTCAAAGATTGGCAGCATAGGTTGACAACAGCCATCAGGGACGATGGCCGTTCGCAGCGTGTATTATCCAAAGCAATCGGAAACGGGGAACAGTACATCACCCAGCTGTTGCAAGGTAAACAACCAACGGTTCCCAACTTTATTGCATTGTGTGAAGCCTTGGGAGTTTGTCCCAGTTACATCATCAACGGCAACGCAGTGCCGCCTGAGATGGACGAGCTGGCCGAGATCTTTTCAATACTCAACACAGATAACCGGGCTATCTTGCTCAGAGTAGCAAAAGGCTTTGCACATAACCAAACTAAGTCCACCTAAGGAGCAAGCTATGGCGGGGGCAATTGATGGGGTTCCTCTATTACTTCAAGTAGCAAAACAACAGGTAGAAGAATTAGAGTTGAAAACCAGTGAATTGCATCAGCATTTTAGCGGCCCATTGAGAGGCTCTACGATGCTGGTAAATGGATTACGCTATATCAACGCTCGATATGAACTGATTGCTATAGGCCTGTTCTCCTTATTTGAAGCAAGAATGCAAACGCACAGCCCTAAGAGGTTTTTTCAAGGTATTATCAGCAGTTTAAATGATGCTAACTGCCAAGATTTGGCTACCCAATTTGAAATATACTACCTTGCAATCAATGTTCTTAAACATGGCGAAGGCTCAAGCTTTCAAAAACTCCTCGAAAAAAGCAGCTTACCCTTTGAAATAGAGAGAGCAGGTTCTGAGTTTGCCAAAGAGGGTGATGCTGCAAAACCTGAAGGCCTCATCAATATAGTTGATACCAACTTTTTTCCCGGCCTACTACATACGCTTGATAGTGTTTACGAGTTTCTAGAAGGGGAATGAACAGTCCAACTAAGGAGCTTAGCAATTTAAATATGATACTTAATCAGTTTCCCCTTTGCTTAGAAATGAAAGAAAGATCTCATTCTCCAAGTCTTGTTTCAGCAAAAGAACAAGCTACGTTTAAAACCTTCACAACACCACGAGACTTGCTAGCGCATTACGCTAGCGAAGAAATAACTACCAGATTTGAAAACTCACTAGATGACAAACTAGCCTCTTATGAGATTTGTAATGAGCTATGGGCCAAAAGTGCAGGAGCAAACACTTTACAACACTTCCCTCAATATCAGCAAAAGGACTATGACCTATACCATTACGCAGCCCGTGCTGTAGCCGCAAACAATGCCACCAACGAGCAAACTGAAAAATATCAAGGTTTACAAGAAGAAATACTCAGTTCGCCTCTTATACTAGAGCCCGGATCGGTCTTGTTTCACGGAAGAGCCGACGATGCGCCTTGTGATACTGTCTACCCTGCATTCTTATCTACCTCACTAAGCCCATCACCTGCAGTTCAGGCCGCACATCGGCGTGCATCTTACTCTGTAAATTCTCCGCCTGCCCTGTTTGCGCTTAAATTAATATCGCGAGTTCCTGCGATCTGGGGGCAATGGAAATCCAGCTGGGAGGGTTCAGAACACACACCACAAGAATGGGAACTACTACTGCCTGCAGGTATTAGGATTGATCAATGTAGAGCACTCAGCGGAAAAAGATGTAGAATTGTCGAAGCCAATATTTCTTACGATTCCAACTAAGGAGCACCGTCATGTTTACGGCTGACGCAATGAGTTTGTATCTGGGTGCCATAAACTCTGCTGCGGTATTCTTTGGAACTATTTCGGCAACCTATTGGTTAAGGTCGTCTCGCGCTAAAGTGATGTGGGAAGAGAGGTTCCATCCAAAGAAGGAGCAAAGATGATGCAAAGTAAGTTAAACTGGCAGCATGTGGGAGAAACCTGGGAAGCACGGACGGAAAGTGGGCTGGTGTACACGATCCGCGAGGTGTCAGGCGGATATCTGGTAGCAGGTGCCGAAAACGGAACCGTTTTCACCAACATCACAAAACCCAATCCCACACTAGAAGAAGCCAAGGCGCGCTGCGAGGAAGGGTTCAGACAGGAGCAACGAGTATGCAACCAGAACTGATTGAAGAGCCTTGGGCACATATAAACCCAGGTCAAATTCGCTTTAGGATGAAATACGATAACGAAGAATATCTATGTGCGATCACATACTTTGCATTAGATAGCTATAACTCTGCGGCTGATGAAACTCCTATGGACACCTTCAAAGATCATTATGCCAACATATTACAGCGAGCCGTAGCAGAGCGTCCGGATAAGAAACAAGAAATTGACGGTAAGCCAGATGTTGTCATCAGCCTGGGAGCTAAAAGTTTCTGACCGATCCAGAAAAGGAACACAGTTGATGGAACTTACTTTCAAGATCAATCTTCTGAAAGACGGATCAGTTGTAACGAAAGATGGCGAAGTCCTTGGTACGTGGGACACCGACGAATCCGATGCTTTTTATCAGTTCACTCCCGAGGGTGCAGGTGCTCCGATATTTCTTCATCCATTCATGGGCGAGCTATGCACTATGATTGTTGAATGGCACGCCAAGCAATCCAACTAGGGAGCGCGTCATATGATCAAGCGTCTATCCGCGCTAAGCGCCTGTATTCAAATCACAGTTCTACTTAGCTCGTCTGCATATGCTTTGGATTATAGATTGCAACAGCGCAAAGGAACCGCTCAATGGGAGTGTGCAGCTCTATCAGATATTCTCGACAATGGTAAATTCGAGATATTCTTCCGCCTCGGACTGAAAAATCTTCAAGACGTATATAGTGCCGCTATTGGTGGGAAAATGAGCGCCAAAGATTATGACCATTTTAGTTGGATCATAAGAGACCATAAAAAAGGCATCTCTCCAGACTTCTTGCTCGGAGCGGAATGGGTGCAGAGGCGTAATTCTATTCGTGAAATTATGCCAGTTCGTGACAGTAAGACACAAACTTTAGAACAGTGGAGAGGTGACAGACTTTACAGGGCTGACGAAGAGTTCAGAAAGAGAAATTGCGACTTATTGCAGTCCAACTAAGGAGATTTCACGATGGAATGCCCTAAAAATGCAGTGGCCATCAGATACATAGGCAGCGAGACTTAACCTCAAAAGAGCAAGAAATCTTACCGTCAGAGTTAGCAAGAAAACGCCTCCATCGCTGCACTTACTGCGGTTGTGTTTACACTGATCATAAAACGATCCTTGGCTTTTTGGATGACCCAATGAGCCCATCAGTGAGATGGACCTCAGTCCGATAAAGGAGTAGATTATGCAGCTTCCCGGTAAAAAGCTTCAAGAATTGATGTTGCCCGCCTATGCGCCATGCATTCACTTTGGCACATGTCGAGAAGCAAAATTTGTCCCTGATTCAGGCCATGTACCTAGAGGTTTCCTCGGAGCAACAGGAGCTCTTGAAGATGTTGAACTGGTAATGGTGTTTTCGCGACCTGGGAGCCCAAAACACGATGAACGCTACCAGCATACCAATGACTCGGAACAGTTCCTTAAACAGAGCTCTGGATTTGCTTATGATTGCTTCAATTCTTGCCGCAGTCCGTTTCATATAAACGCTAGATGGTTCATAAATCAGCTATATCCGGGCATGTCGTTCGATGAGCAATTGCGCCATGTATGGTTGACTAATGCTAGACTATGCTCAGTCCTCACGAAAGTGCGCCCCTCCCAAGACAGCACATGCACAAATCAGTTTCTTAGGAAGCAAATATCGCTTTTGCCCAATGCGATTGTCATGGCATTCGGGGACGTTGCTGAAAGCTATCTAAAGCCGCTAAACATTGACTACATCAAAGCTTATTCACTTTCGCCCCCCGCCGCAAATTATAAGCCCGCAAAGCCAAGCTGGACGGCGGCATTAACCGAGATCCAGAACCGCAGACGATCCAAGCAAGGAGAAAATAGTAATGAAGTTTCAAATAAATAGTGAGCAGTATGTCGCTCTTATAAAAAAAGAAAACAATCGGCGCGTTATTTGCATTAATGACATTGGAAAAAACAGAGAGATTCTCGATATCTCAGAAGAGACGTTATCGGATCTTGCAGAAGAAAAAGATAACTCTCGGGAATATTTAAAGATAGTCGCAGTTCGAGAGTTTATGAAGACCTTGCAGTCTGACTTGGCTCACTCAATTGCGTTTGTAGGCGCAGAAATGCCAAACGACGTTAAGAATGACGTTATTGCAGCAATCGCTAGGCAACCTCTCTCTTCAAAATGGCTAATATCATACAATAACCAATCTATTTTTCTTAACGCGCAAGAAACGTACATAGCAGAAGTAGTTAACCTCACGACTTGGAGAAGCAAAACCTACCCAACCAATAGCGGTTCCATTTTCCCAGCTGACTTTCATGCACATTTGCAAAATGGTGCTTTCAGCGGATCCAACTAAGGAGCAGGCAGTGGGCAATCTTCCTAAAAAATCAATCTATGAACTACTAGCGCTTCATGTTGATACGATGAAAGAGTTGCGCAACCGAGGCGTGCTTCGATCGGGAAACATCCCCACGGGAGACTTCGCGGAACACCTGTTTTGTGAAGCTTTTGATTGGTGCCAAGAACGAAACTCGAAAAAGGCATACGATGCAATCAATCCAGAAGGTATTCGATTTCAAATAAAGGCCCGCCGCCTGCATAGTAGAAACCGCTCAAGGCAGTTATCATCGATTAGATCAATTAAGGGTTTCGATTTCCTCGCAGCTGTTCTTTTTGATGAGTATTACCGTGTAACACGTGCGGCAATCATACCTTCCCGTGTCGTGTCTGAACTGGCAACTGATGATCGTCATGTCAACGGAAAAAGATTTCTATTGGTGGACGCTGTTTGGAACAAGAGCGAAGTTGAGGACGTGACGGAGACCTTGCGAGAGGCAGCTTACAATTTGGGATACGATCCTGCTTCTGATTTAGAACAAGTCTAGTCCAACTAAGGAGGCTTTGTTTTCTTCCTCTATTTTGAGCCTTGAGACACCGACTTACAGTTGAAACCCGACCTAGCTGAGGATGCGCCAGACTCCTGCGAATGTCCGCAAATGGTCACGCAGCGCCATGCCGCGCCTATGAATACCAGTGCGCCGATGAACGTCTGCTATGGGCTCTTCGGTATGATACTTTAACACTTAGAAAACTGTCGTTGAGTGAGCCCTATACATCCATCCGTTTGTAACTTAATTTTTGACTGAGCCTGCTGTCTTCTGCGTCTGCGGGATCTCGTCAGTATGAGAGTTTAATTTTCCCCGACTCAACCTCTTTGAGCTCGCATGCCTCTCAGCGTAGATGCTTAGTCTCGCCTGCAGAGATGTTCACGCCTACAGCTGTCATCATGAGCCAAAACACTGTTCTTCAAGCCGCTAATCAGTCTCAAGGCTGCAACTGCAACCCGTTATTGCATCATAGCCCAAGCGTTATTTTAGGTGATTTCGCCCTAGAAACGCACAGGCACATGACTTCGTTGCTGGCCTGTTCTTCTGGAGTGAGCAGGCCGTCGCGGTGATCCACATCTCCGCTGACAACATCTACCATGCAAGATCCGCAAAGGCCTTCGGCGCAGCCTACATCTACATGAATGCCGTTCTGTTTCAGCACACTTAAAATACTGTCATCCGGGCCAACGTGATAGACCGCCTGAGTTGATTCAATTTCAACTTCAAATGCAGTATTGTCACCGTGGTCTACATCAGAAGAGGCTGCAAAGCGCTCGAAATGAATTGTGCCGCCACGCAGGGATTTTCCTGCTTCAAGAATGGCGTTGAGTAACGGTTCTGGTCCAC
Organism: Pseudovibrio sp. FO-BEG1; assembly: GCF_000236645.1. NCBI lineage: Bacteria > Pseudomonadati > Pseudomonadota > Alphaproteobacteria > Hyphomicrobiales > Stappiaceae > Pseudovibrio > Pseudovibrio sp. FO-BEG1. Next base: position 4,523,134 of record NC_016642.1, on the reverse strand, counting down.
ACGTATAAATGTCTCCATTTAGTGGCACGGACTGCATCACTTCTTTTAGCTCAATCGGACCGGAAGTCTCGTCGCAGTGTAGCTGATATCGATCACCAAGGTTAAGCGAGGAAAAGGCATCATCTAGAGCTGCTAATTCTTTTGAACGGACGAGATAAATTACCCGAAAATCAGCTCCTGAATTTTGCAGTTGGCGCGCCATGGCGAAAATTGGAGTAGCGCCTATGCCGCCAGCTATGAGGGTTTTGTGATTTGGACCATCTTGCAACACAAAGTGGTTGCGCGGCATGCTGATTTGCACTCTCTGGCCCTCATTTAACGCGTGCATGGCCAGAGATCCGCCACGGCCTGCATCTTCGCGCTTCACGGCTACATTGAGCCACTTGCCGTTCTGGTCCCAGTTCCAAATGGAGTACTGGCGCACCAGATCATCGTTGAGGCGGATGTCTACATGAGCGCCGGGTTCCAGACCTGTGAACTGGCCCTCTTCAAGCGCAAAGCAAAAGTCCGTTGTATCGGCACTCAGCACGGTTTTTTTTATGAGTTTGGCTCTGTGAGTTGCCATTATACTTCCTCCCTGCTTTGCCATGCGGCAAGTTTTAATCGTGTGCGAACACCAAGACCCAGGAATGGATCAGGCGGGTTTAAAGCGGGTTGACCAGAGACTTTTTCCATATCTTCCAATAGGGAACTACGTTGTCCGGAGGCAGCTTCTGCCATCAGTCGGCCGGAAATTGTTCCGCGCGCAACCCCGACACCATTGTGACAGGACGAGTTCCAGACGTTGTTTGCTACCTGACCAAAGAAGCTCACATGATTGCGTGAAAGACCGCAAATCCCGCCCCATGTGCTCACAAATGGCACAGCTTCCAGTTGCGGATAGCGTGCAAGGAATGAGGCGCGGTGTTGCAGCACAATCTTTTCCAACTGCTCATCTTTGGCGCCATAGTTGCCTGCATAATCATACTGGTTGCGTATCAGCAGTCGGCGATCCTGCGTCATGCGTAAGGTTGTTCCACCCGGATCTGCGGGGGTGAGTCCCCAATCCAACTCGCCGCCATAAGCGGTCATTTCCTCATTAGTCAGCGGGCGTGTTATGGATGCAAAGGTAATAACGGGAGCCATGCGGTTTTTCAGGAAACCGAATTCGCTCGTGAACGCATTGGTGCAAAGGAGCGTTTTCGGGCTTTGGATTTGCGTTGAAACACCCTGATAACGCAAAGTCAGCGTGTTGAAATCATCTCCTCGCGAAAAGTTGATGACCGGACATCCGTCCATAACCTGCACATTTTCAGGCATCGACCCTGCCAGTCCGCGTGCCAGTTTTACCGGGTTCATCAGGACGCCGCCTGATGTGTGCACTGCACCAGTGTAAATACCCGTACCTGTCATGGAACGCAGCGCATCGCGATCCAAAAACGAATAAGGCACATTGATCCGATCAAGGGCTTTCATGAAGCCTTGCATCTTCGCGGTACCGCGTTCGTTCATTGCCGCTTGCAGCTTTCCAACCTTAGACCACTCACACTCAATCTGATGGTTTTGTGTGTGCTGCTCAAGATCTGCAAGAGCTGTAGTGTTAAGCCGTAAAATGGCAGAAAGGCGTTCTTTATCGTCGCTGTCGAGATCAAATTTGTGCGGCAGATCAATCACAAAACCTGAATTGCGACCGGAAGCACCCCAGCCAATCGGCATGGCCTCAATCAGCGCAATGCTGTGTTCCGGATTTAGCTCAGCTAACCGGCGAGCAGCTGCCAAACCAGTAAAGCCGGCACCAACCACGACCCAGTCAAACTTGCTTGCTGGATTTGTGTGCGGTGCAATACCCATGACGGAAAGTTCACTTAATGGAACCCAGCCCGATGGCGTATCTTTGGGCGGTAATTTGCCGATGTCTCCGATATGTCCCAAGTTGAAACCCTCCTATTTCAGAGGTATTTCACAACAAAATAAGATCTTGTCTTCAATATCAAAAAAAAACTATGTGACGTGAAATCATCTAATCTGACAGCCGAGAGAACAACAAAATGGCCCGTCGCTATTACAATTTACCACCACTGACGACGCTTGCCGCGTTTGAGGCGGCAGCGAGGCATTTAAGCTTTAAAAACGCAGCTCAGGAGCTTTCTGTCACCCCGGGAGCAGTTAGCCATCAGATTAAAGCTTTGGAAGCAGAACTTGGCGTTTCGCTGTTTCGCAGAGGACACAGAGCCGTTGAGCTGACTGAAGAAGCCGAGCAGCTTTATGAGACCGTTGCCTCTGCTTTTGCAAAGATCTCACAGAGGCTGCAATCGGTGAGAGAGCGCAACGCAAATGACGTTGTTACTGTCGGTTCAACCTCCGCAGTCGCTTCGCTCTGGCTTTCTCAATCTGTGGTGCGGTTTTGGCAGGAGTATCCGGATATCACAGTGAATCAGGTGGTTGTAGATCGCTCTTTTCGCAGTGTGCCGGAGTTGGATCTTTACATCCGATACGGTCAGGAAACCGGCGGACGTTTTGAGCAGGTGGAGTTGTACCGCGATTGTCTGGTCCCCGTTGGCAACAAAGACATGGCTGACACACTGACGGGATGCAGCCTTGCAGAACTTGCAAGCCAACGTCTGATCCATTTGGAATCAGAAGATCGCACCTGGACATCCTGGAGCGACTGGTTTCAACAACTTGGATATGATGGCCCGATTGCAAATGGTATCCGGGTTAACAACTACGCCATCGCCCTGCAAGTTGCGCAGGATGGAGCGGGTCTTGCCCTCGGCTGGCAACGCCTCATCAGGCCGCTTCTAAAAACTCGAGCACTGATCCCGATTGGCCCCACCGTCCTATCTGCGCCTCATCGGTTCCATGCAGTTTGTCCTAGAGAAGATGGAATATCAGGGGGGGCTAAACTGTTGCGCGACTGGCTCGTCAAAGAAGTCAAAAGTCAGACAGATTAATTCAGCTCATCTGAGATTTAACTTTTCTGATATTGAGAGACCTTCTGAATTTCCTCCATGTTCCAAATAGATTGGAATTGGAGGAGTTCTAATGAACAAGCATAACCCAACATCACCTGTTACTGCCAATGTTGATCAACTGAGCTCCGTGCTGACAACGGTTAATCACGCCAAGGGCCTGCCGAACGAGCACTATATTGATCCGGCTATCTTTGCCGAAGAGAAGCGCTCCGTTCTGTTTGCCAACTGGTCTGGTATCGGATTTGGTAAGGACATTCCTGAAGCAGGGGACGCAAAGCCGATCAATTTCCTCGGTATGCCGCTGCTTATGGTCAGAGACCGTACCGGCGAAATTGGCGTGTTCCAGAACACCTGTCGCCACCGCGGCATGATCCTAGTTGAAGAGCCAACCAAGATCCGCGGTGCAATTCGCTGCCCATATCACAGCTGGTGCTACGGTTTGAATGGAGAGTTGCGCACGACGCCGCATATTGGCGGTCCGGGTCAGAACACCCACGAAGATGTTGATCTGAAAGAACTCGGATTGACCCGCATCCGCTCGCACATCTGGCGTGATGTGGTGTTTGTAAACATTGATGAGACTGCTCCTGAGTTTGAAGAGGCTCATGCGGATTTAATTGAGCGCTGGAAGGAATTTGAGCAGCCAATTTTCCACGGTGGAGAGACCGCCTCATTCAAGCTGAATGTGAACTGCAACTGGAAGCTTGCGGTTGAGAACTACTGCGAAAGCTATCATCTGCCCTGGGTTCATCCGGGCCTGAATAGCTACTCCCGCCTGGAAGATCACTACAATATTGAAAAAGAAGGCAAATATTCCGGTCAGGGCTCACTGGTTTATCGCCAGCTGAAGTCTGAGGACGGGCGTGTTCTGCCTGATTTCAATGGATTGAGTGATAAATGGGATGAGGGCTCTGAATATGTTGCGGTGTATCCGAACGTTCTGCTCGGTGTACAGCGTGATCATGTCTTTGCGATCATTTTAGAGCCGGTGGATCTGGAAAATACCGTTGAGCATATCGAGCTCTATTATTCCAAGCCACCTCAGGATGCTCCTGAGCTGGATGATCTTCGTGTCGAAAACGCAGGTCTTTGGAAGACTGTGTTTAAGGAAGACATCTTCGTTGTTGAAGGTATGCAAAAGGGTCGTCATGGCGAGTTGTTTGACGGTGGTCGCTTCTCCCCGGCTATGGATGGTCCAACCCATGCGTTCCATCACTGGGTGGCGACCCAAATTGAGAAGGGCCGCACTGTATGAGCGCCTTCATTAAAGATGGGCTTGCCCGCAACTTCCTTGCTGGAAACTGGGTTGAGGGAGACGGTGGAAACCGTATTGCCGTTGAAGACCCGGGCTCCGCAGAGCATTTAGCGCATTGTGCGCTGGCGGGTGAAGAAAGCCTTGGCAAAGCACTGGAAGCGGCCAGAGCAAGTTTTGAACGTGGAGATCTGGCGGACATGCGTCCGTCAAATCGCGCGGGTTTGTTGTGGCACATTGCTGCTGAGATCCGCAAAATTGCAGATGAGGGTGCTGATCTTCTGTGCCGTGAGAGCGGTAAAACCCTCAGTGCTGCGCATGAGGAATTTGAAGAGGCTGCTCAGTACTTTGAGTATTATGGCGGTGTTGCCGACAAGATTGAAGGCAAGTCCATTCCGCTTGGCCCGGATTATGTTGATTACACAGTCTATGAGCCTTATGGCGTTTCTGCGCAAATTGTGCCGTGGAACTTCCCTGTCTCCATTGCAGCCCGTTCTCTGGCTCCAGCGATGGCAGCGGGCAACTCCGTGATCATCAAATCCCCTGAACTTGACCCGATCAGTCTGGCGATGCTGGGTGTTGCGCTGGAACGCGCTGATGTTCCAAAAGGTGCTGTTTCGATCTTAAATGGCATTGGCCACGATATTGGTGCGAAACTGGTTGCCGCTTCTGAAGTGGACCAGATCGTTTTCACAGGTTCAGTGCCAACAGGTCAGGCAATCTTACGTGCAGCAGCAGGTCCCGTTACGCCATCTTTGATGGAGTTGGGCGGTAAGTCCGCTGCTGTTGTTCTTGAAGATGCTGATATCGACACTGTGATCGCCAGCCTGCAAAGTGGCATTTTTTACAATGCTGGTCAGGTTTGCTCTGCGATGTCCCGCGTGCTTGTTCACCGCTCTATCTATGAAGATGTTGTAGAACGTGCGGCGGCATTAGCAAATGGCCTGTCTGTTGGTCACGGTCTTGAAAACCCGGAGCATACGCCTGTTATCTCTGCCGCTCAGCTGAAGGGCATTGAAGAGATAACATCGACAGCCCGGCAGAGCGGGGCGCGTGTTGCAGCTGGTGGTTCAATTCTGGAACGTCAGGGCTATTTCATGGCTCCGACAATTTTGGCAGATGTTGATCCGGCAAGCCGTGTTGCGCAGGAAGAAATCTTCGGACCAGTTGTGTGCATCACTCCTTTCGATAGTGATGCTGAGGCCATAGCTCTGGCAAATGGTACGGAGTTTGGTCTGGTGGCCGGGGTCTTTACCAAGGATCTGGCGAGAACACACCGTATCGGCCGCAAATTGCGGGCAGGTCAGGTGTTTGTCAACGAGTGGTTTGCAGGCGGAATTTCAACTCCGTTCGGCGGTGTGGGCAAGTCCGGCTTTGGCCGTGAGAAGGGTCTTGAGGCGCTTTACAACTACGTGCGCACCAAGAACATCGCGATTTCACTGAAAGGCTAAATCGATGAACTGGGAAACGCTGGATAGAGAGTTGCTGGACGCCCACGCAAAAGAAGACAGAGACGCCTTGATACGGCTTTACACAGAAGCTGGCAATCAAAGTGAAACTGCCGGAAACACAGATGCGGCCGGGTTTTACCTAACCCATGCCTTTGTCTTTGCTCTTGAGGCTGGCTCTCCTGAAGCCCCTCATTTAAACGCCCGCCTTGCTGAGCAGGGCCGCGCTATCATGCTGAGTTACCAATAAAATGAGCGCAAGAGTAATTAAAGCTGCTGACGTTAAAATGACCCATCGCGGAGGCCCTCCGGGCATTGCAAGGGTTGGACGTGCGATCTCCTCGGACCTGAGCCCTTCCATGGCTGCCGGATTTGCGGAGTTTGATAGCTGTGAAGTGGAATGGACCGTTCTTTATGACGAAATTGTTTACGTCATTGAAGGTGAGTTTCGTTTGGGCACAAAAGACGGCGAGCTAACCGCGCAGGCCGGTGATGTGATGTGGATTCCCGAAGGTACTAGTTTGGTCTACCGAGGCACAAAAGCACGCATTTTCTATACGGTTCATCCAGGAAACTGGAAAGACCGGCTCGCAGAATAGGAGTGAAGTCAGAGCTGCTTATCTTCAACACTTGCAAGAAATTAAAGCAGGCGGTTTGGCTCTTATTGATGAGGTCATTGCCGAGGAAACGTGACCTCATAGGGCAACACTCTGCCTGAAGCAGGAAACGCAATTCTGTCAAGAAAGGAACATGCAGCTTTACATCCACGAGAGTGGCAAAACACAACAAAAGCCAAGCAAAAAGACTGCTGGACGGCCTCGCGATGAAAACGCAGGAGAGCAGACTTTGGCAAGGCATGCCACTTCAAAAAATATGGAATGCGCTCATGCATTTGAGAAGAAAAAAATTCTCTCACGCAGCGAATTCCTTTGGCAAAATGGGAGGAATTTATGCCAATCAAACCACCTGTCACCGAACTCACTATAAAAACCGCAACCAGTGGTTTTTATAGCGGGTTCGCAAAAGATGTTACAATCAGTGCCAAATTTATAATTGGGGCGCTGCTGATCTGGGCGATTGGATTTCCAGAGCACTCCGGCGCCTTCCTTGGCAAGATCAACGGCTTTCTCTTAGCCAACTTCAACTTTTGGTACATCTATGTGATGGCCTTTTACATCGTTTTATGTCTGGCACTGGCCGCTGTCCCTGCAACCGGGCGCTTAAGACTGGGCAAAAATGATGACCGCCCAGAGTTCTCAACTTTCTCGTGGTTCTCAATGCTTTTTGGTGCTGGCCTTGGTATCGGTCTTCTGACTTATGCTGCTGGCGAACCGATTTATCATCTTCAGAATAATCCAGACGTCATTCAAGGCAATATTGCTGCAAACAGTTGGGACACTGTACCTTCTGCGATGAAATGGACTTTCTTTCACTGGGGAATCTCTGCCTGGGGTTGTTATACTCTGTGCGGTCTGGCTCTTGCTTTTTTCGCTTATCGTCGTGGTCTTCCATTGACTATTCGTTCAGCTCTGGCTTCTCTTTTCGGAAATAAACTTTCTGGGACAACCGGTGCGATTATCGACATCATCGCTGTTGTCGCCACCGTTCTGGGCGTTGCGCAAACCATCGGTTATGGGGTTGAACAGCTGGTAGCAGGCCTGCATCGCATTGGTTTTGGCGACTGGCTCATCTCTGTGGCGACAGATGGCAAGCAAACTTCCTCAAATGCTGGCATCATTTTTGCGCTTGTCGTCATCCTTGGAGCATCCACGCTTTCTGCACTTTCTGGTGTTGGGCGCGGCATTAAGTGGCTATCAAACCTGAATATGGGTTTGAGTTTCTTCTTGCTAAGTTTCTTCCTGTTCTTCGGGTCTACTTTCTTTGGTATGCAGACACTTCTGACAGGCGTGTTTGATTATGTCACCTCACTGCCGTCTTTGCTGCTGACTGTCTGGAATGATGACGGCACCGCTACGGGTAAGGCTCTGTCTGACTGGCAAGGTGGCTGGACCGTGTTCTATTGGGCCTGGTGGATCGCATCTGCTCCATTTGTTGGCGTGTTTCTGGCTCGCATCTCCAAGGGGCGCACCATCCGCGAGTTTGTCCTTGGTGCCATGATCGCAACATCTGCTATGTGCTTCATCTGGTTTGCTGCACTGGGTGGAACTGCGATTGATCTGGAGCTTTCCGGTGTTGCGCAGAACGAGATTGCAGGCACCGGTCTTTCTGATCAGCTCTATGCGACACTTGCTGTTATCTTAGGGCCCACAATGGCCTGGATCTTCTCCATCATTGTGGTCGCGCTGTTGCTGACCTATCAGATCACAACTGCAGATTCAGCTGTGTTGGTCATTAATACCATCAATGCTGCAGGCGATGAGGGGCCCAAAGCCCGACCTCACATCCTCTTTTGGGGAACCGGTCTCGCGTTGGTTGTTGGCGCACTCTTAATCCTCGGCGGTCTTGGAGCAATTCAGACTGCGATGGTTATTGGTGCTCTGCCGTTTTCAGCAGTACTTGCTCTCATGGGAATCTCTGTCGTCAAAGCGATTATTCGTGATGTGCAACGTGAACGTCTCGGTCTGCTAGTGCCTGCAGAATAAGACGCTCTCAAGATCTTAAAGTGCGCGATGGTGACACCTTCGCGCATTTTCTTATCTGCCCCACTACCACGGTCTTACCCAACCGCAGCAGGAGCTCCGTTCAAGAGATAAACCGCTACATTGTACTCCTAATTCAACAATACCAGCAACGAGCTCATATTGTGTCCTGAAGTCTATGAACTGAACTAGGATTAAGATCCAGAGCTTGCATTGCAGCAAGGTATGACCAATCAACGAAAACTAGATTTGCTGGAGAGGCAATAGAAAGGCTGCTACCATTCGCTACACAGCGGAAAACCAGATCAACATTGAGTTACTGCTGATGCGGACGGCCATCAGCGACAAGTTGATCAAAATCGACCTGTGGTTGAAGTCAAGCACTAGCCGGACGCGCCTAGAGTTAGGTTGAATGACCGGTAATGGTCACCTAAAAGCCTCATACGGTGCTCACAATTATCCAAATAATCACCTCCCATAGGCCTGGAACCGAGCTCTCACTCCCCTCTTTGCAATCCTGCTTCAATCCGTTCACCAATCGCCTCTGACAACACCCGGATAGGGTGTGCATCATGGTTCACATAGCGATTGGTGATGGTCACGTTGCGGTGGCGCAGAAGGTGACTGATGAGGAAGGCGTTGCTGCCTGCTTGAGCTGCGAAGGTGCCAACCGTGTGGCGCAGATCGTGAATGCGAACATCAGGAATATTGGCATGGATGCGGATGCGCTGCCATGCATTCTCAATTACTTCAATTGAAATAGGTTGTATCGGATCTTTACAGCCGGGCAACACATAAGGTGAACCATCCACTCGTGGGATCTCAGAGAGTATTTCGATGGCACTGCTATTCACTGGATGAGGTTTGCGCTCATCCCCTTTTCTTGAAGGTAGTGCAATCGTGCCCAATTCAAAATCAATATGCTTCCATTTCAGGGTTGCGATCTCACTCAAGCGCGCACCGGTGTAAAGGAGCAGACGTAAGCAATAAAGAGCTCTCGGATTTACAGGTGTCTTCCGCTTTGCAATATCCTTGAGCAAGTGCTTGGCTGTGTCCTTCCCGGCTTTTATGATCCAGGGAAGCCCTTCATGCTCCGCTAGCTCAAGGGTCCGCCCCAGTCTTTGCAACTCTTCCTCTGACAGGAAACGATCACGCTCGTTTTCTTTGTACCGCTTGACCAACCGAACCGGATTACTGTGCTCTGGCCGTAGTCCCCATACTTCTGCGAGATTGAACGCCTTAGATAAGACCGCCAGAACCTGATTGGCTTGACGAGGAGTTGCTCTCAACGAGTAATGCAGCTTTGCAATATCCTGCCGCCTGACGGAGTTGAGTTTCATGTGCCCTAGTCGTGAACGAACACACCGCTTTAGGAGACGCTCAATGTCTTTCATTGTCTTGGGCTTATTATGAACCTGCACATGTTTGCTCATGTAAACATCAAGAAGAACATTCACCGTGGGAGCAATTCGTTTGTTTTCCCGCTTTAGCAAGGGATCATCTCCGTTACGGACTGTTGCTAGCACGTTGGTCGCCAGGCCTCTGGCTTGATCAGGTGTCAACTCACCATATTTACCAAGGCTCATACGACGAGAGCGGCCTTCATGTGTGCGATATTGCACAACGAATGTTTTTGCACCGCTTGGCATCACTTGAAGGCCAAACCCTTTAAGCTTGCTATCCCAGAGGAAATGTTTTTTGCTGGTTGACTTGGCAGCATCCACCGTTCGCTTCGTTAAGTTCGGCACAGGCACACCTCTCCCGCTGACGGCTCATGACAAGAACCACCACACATATGAATATTGAAGTTGAAATACGTCCCCGATTACCGCTGTTTCTGACGGCCTGACAGCTTGTGACGACCTTTAAGGTTTTCTTTTAGGACCTGTGTAAAACACCATCCAAACCTTTATAGGTCAAAACCTCGCTGCTCACCGTTCTGTGTCAGCACTATGTAAGCAAATGTATGAGATTGACCGCGAAAAGCAAGGTAGGTCAGAGCAAATAATTTTCTACAACTATTTGATTCATAGTAATGAATCGCAATTAATCGCAAATGAGCGTTCTATGCTGAAGCGCCTTTTAATCAGTAGGTCCACGGTTCGAACCCGTGCGGGCTCACCATTTTCTCCCCGAAAATTGGTGACTGTTTCACAAAGGCTTATAAGCCTGTGATGCTTGTGCGTAGCTTGTTTCCGATGCTCGCTTCTTTCTCTTAGATTTCCTTGTTCGAATTTTGCTGATCGTGTCTTAGCGAGGTCTCATGCCGCGTTTTGTTATCACTGGTGCGTCCGGTGCCGGAAAAACAACATTGCTGAACTCATTAAAGCTGTTTGGGTACGACTGCCGGGAGGAGGTTGGACGGCAGGTGGTTCGTGAGCAATTGTTGACGGGTGGAGTGGCTCTTCCTGATAAGGATGCAGTTGCTTTTCGGGATTTGCTGTTTGAGCGATCAACTGCGGCTTTTGATGTTGCCCCAAGTTCGCCAGATGCTGTGGTGTTTCATGATCGTAGCTTTCTTGAGGCCATTGCGTATAACAGGATCATCGGAGCTCCTGTTTCAGAGGAGATGATTGCAGCTGTGCGAGCGAGGCGGTTTGCGGATCCGGTGTTTGTTTGTGCGCCATGGGAGAAAATCTTTGAGAGTGACGCGGAACGGACGCACGATTTTGAGTTCGCTTGTCGTGACTTTGAAGCGAATGATGCTGTCTATCGGGCGTTTGGATACGAGCTGATAGAAGTGCCGCAGACGCCAGTTGAAGAGCGTGCCCGGTTTGTGATTGAGCAGGCCGAAAGGTCGCTCCAGATTTAATTTCCAGAATCGGCCATGTCACAAAAAGAGAGTTGGGCTGTCTATTAAGGGCAGGGTGAAACTCGGTCTATGAGATTGGCCTTATGCCTTTTCCGGGTTGTGTGAGGTTTAGAATTACACCTTATAGGTTGTTAACAGGCGTGCATCGTGTTTCAGGTTGTGTTGTAAATCTGCAAAGTATGTACGGTGAAGTGGCGTAAGTATCTGGAGCGTATCAAGCTTTTTTAGTTGGTTTGAGTTTTATTACTAAAGGTTGTGTGCATCAAATTATACAACCCATAAAATTGCGATGGTTTTCCAAAAACAAGAATATCCGTAGCGTCAATCGTATCGAAACGGACAATTTCTCTCGAATTAAAGTTGATATCAGAGCGCTGGGGCAGTGTTGCTGTACCTGCTGTGATGTCCTGCTGAAATTATCTTGAGGTTTGTCTGTAATACATTGAGGTGTGGCGGATGTATTACAAGAATACACGACTTGAACATCTTGATGGGCGTCAGGATCTAACGCCTGTTTGGAAATACTGGAACGAGCATAGAAAAAAGATTTTTGGCAGGGCGTTTCACCTTACGGGTGGAGACATGGATGCTGCCGAGGAGTTGATGTCAGCAACCATCATCAAGGTGGCGTCTCACTTTGAGCAGCGTCCCCTGAATATGCGGGAGCCGATTGCGTTCTTCATGTATGCGCTCAAGAACGAGTTCATCAGTCAGTATCGCAAGAAGCGCTATGAGTATCAGTTCAGGGACGGCGAAAAGGATGTTTACGATGAACACCTTGCCAATGCTGAGGTGGAAGCGGCACCGCAAGAAGTTCTGCTGGCACAAAAGGAAGAGCTTGCACTGATTGGCAAAACGCTGGAGCGGTTGCCAGTCATCTACCAGCAGATTTTTTCTCTCAAGTTTGCCGAGGATCGCAGTTACAGCGACATCTCAGAGGAGCTGAACATCTCCCAAGCACTGGCGCGTAAGCGGGTGCAGTTCCTGCGTGAAAAGCTGCGGGATGCGCGCAAGAAGAAGCGCAGACGGTTCAATTGATCAGATTGTGTTCACAGGAGAGATGTGAGTGCGTCTTTCCGAATAGTTAACGATTTCAGACTGCGAGGGCACTAGCATGGCGGAAGAGACTGTAAATGCTCAGGTGACGGATGCCGTTACCCAGACAAATGTGAAGGTGGTGGGCGAGGCGCCCTCTCAGGCAATCGCTAATTTGTATCAGGTGGTTAGCAATGCAACGGGGCTCTCGGTGCAGAATGCGACCCATGCTCAGCAATCCATGAACCAGATCTCGACAGCCGTAGTTTCTAAGGGCGTGCAGCTCATTATGGAGATCGGTCCGACGTCTGGCTCTGAATCTACCCCATCAGGTGGCTAGTTTGAGGGAATTTGATGGTGAGGGAGAGAGGTGAGAGTACAGCTTCTCAAGAGTATGAGAATGCGATTACGCGTCGTCGGCGCATGATCTCTCTGCTCCAAGGGCCCGTGAGTGATAATAGTTTGCGTTCCTCAACTCAGGCCACTGCTGCATCCAGAACACAGGATGTGAAGCAATCCTCCCCGGCAGTCAAAATGTCCTCACAGGCGGAACAGCAAGCCGTCAACCCAGCAAGTGAGAGCAACAGTCAATCCGGAGCGCAACAAACCATGATCATGGATAGTGAAAAGGGACCTGCTGGCGGTGCTGGCTTTGAGGCTGCCACTGGTGCTGGTGGTGCAGGCGGTCAGTCGCAAGGCGTAGAAGCCAGCAAGGGATCGGAAAAAACGTCAGGCCCATCCTATCCTCCGTTGCCAACCACAGCGCCCGCGACACCTGCTTTGAATGATCAGATCACTCAGGCTGTGCAGTTCACGAACTTCCAGAACTTTCAGGGTCTGGAGACCATGATCTCGGTGCCTGAAGACGTGATGACCAAGCAGTCCAGTGGACATGCTTCGCAGGATGCAGAGACGTATATGAACGGGGTCATGCAGATCTCTATGGCAGCGCAGGCGATTGTGGCGGCCAAGATTGCGCAGGATCCAGCACTTGCGGCAACGCCGGCGCTGACTGAGCTCAACACCATGGTGACCAATGCGATCTCTGCCTTTCAAGAGGTGAGTGAGTGATCTGCCGGGAGAAGGATGGATGAGCGCTCGTGCTGGACGACCCCGTTATGGCTTTGAAGCTGCTGCAGATGTTCGGTCTGAGCCGGATGATGTGGAGGTGGATGAACTGGCGGAGTTGGTTCGGGAGATCACACGGTTGTTTCAACGAGACTACATTTTGCTTGCGACTTTTCTTCGGGCTCTGACGCGATAGGCAGACCCCTGTCAGCTCAAAAGGTGAGATATGGAACGGGACGTTACATACATTCGAGAGGAATTGGAGGAGGTGATCCTCAATCAGTTGCGCCGCTGGGAAGGGGTTATCGAGCAGGAAGAAGTGCGAACATTGTCCCGGTCTGGCGTTGAGGGGTTACCGGGGATGCTGTGCCACCTGAGCCTGGCGCGGGATGCTTTGGTGAAGGCTGAAGGGATGCTTGGCAGTGAGGGTGAGATTTCGGCGGCGGATCTGGTGCTTGGGTTCCGGGACGAGCGGCTTCAGGAAGATGCTGATCGGTACGACGACCGGGATGATGAAGAGCGGTTGGTGCAGGACGGGGTCGAAGAGGAGCTCCTTGCCCGGTTTACCTCAACTGGGGACATCGAGTTTGAAGAGCGGGGCGAGGATCGCGGGCCGGACCGGAACTCTGACTACAACTGGTAAGGCAGGACGTGAGGAGTGGGGCGATGAGTACAGCCGTGAATGGAACGCAAGACGCTGGTCCGCAGAAGGTGACGGCAACACCGGGGCCGGAGCTCAACTCTGCGCTGGATGATGCTGTGGTGCAGCTCACCAAGGTGAAGGAGAATGTGGATCAGGCCGCCAGTGAGTTCGCTCAGCTGCGTCAGGGCATTCCCAACTACAATGAGGTGGTGGCGGAGATCCGGCAGCAGCAGGCACAGATCAACAGGGCCTGTGAAGATGCCACCACATCTGCTCAGAGCATTGTGTCTGAAGTTGAGCAGGCAGCGGCCAAGCTATGCACCTCCATTGATGAAGAGATCAATACGATCAAGAGCGTGATTGGCACCGGGAGTGAGCAGGCGGAGGTGCAAACACCGCAGACGCCTCCGGTCCAGCCGCCACCACAATTGGCGCCGGGGCAGGGTGTACCACCGCCTCAGGCCGGGGCCGGAATGGCTCAGTTTCCGATGACTGGGCAGCCGGTTCAAGGTGGTGTTGCCAATCAGGAAATGATGGCCGTGCAGGTGGCGGAAGCCTTGAGGGATTATCTGAAGAAGGAGATCAACTCGGAGATTTCCAAGCAGATCGGACCGCTTAACGACAAGCTCTCAGAGCTTCTGATTGGATATCTGCAGCAGCGGTCCCGTGATCGTTGAGGGAAGTGTGAAGGAAACCTTAGCGAGACCTGAGGCTCTTAGGAAAGAGTTCACAAATGAGAAGGAGCGGCGTCAATAGTCTGTAAATGGCAATAATAACAAGCATATTGGAGAAAAAATGCCAAAGACTATTGAGGAACAATGTGGCTCAACAAAACCCTCCGATGGCGGAGCCGTTGATGCTGATATCATTGCCCTTCTGGGAGTAGCGCCAGCGTTTGCGCTGGGGCTCACCTTTCTGACAGCGGCGCAATCAACGGGGGTGCTTTTTGAGAATTCTGTCGCGAATGCACAGCGCCAGAACATCATTGCACAGACGGCGTTAAGCCAGGGAATTTTGCATACTTATTCTGTTGGTTCCATGGCTGCTGCAAACAGCATTTCGCATATGGATCCGCAAGAGATCGAGCAGGTGAATGAGAGTTTGCTTGAAACATTGCGTCGGTACTTTTCGCGTTAAAGCGTATTGAGAGGTCACTCCCACATTTCGGGAAGGCTTTTCCAGTTTTCTAAATCATTGAGAGTTTGCCTCTGGTCAGTGCACTGCCTGTGTCTGATCAGGGGTGAAGCAGGGCTGCGTTTTACCGAACTGCTCTTGAGTTCGGTTGTTCAGGTGGGAGTGACTTTATGGCGGATCTACCGGGGATTTGTCCCGTAATACCAGAGGATGGCATGGTGACGGATGCTGTGACGCAAACCCATGTGTCTGTGATTGGGGCTGCGCCGGCTATTGCAATGGGGAACCTTTACACATCTCTCGCTCATTCGACGGGCATACTCTTTCAAAACTCCGTTGCGGCGGCTTCTCAATTTTCAACTCTTGCACAGGCGACGACCAATCAGGGCGTCATGCAAATCTGCTCAGTCAATACAATGGCCGGGGCATCGGCCACGGAAAAGGTTGCTCAGATCGGGACATCTGATCAGCTGAACACGCTGCTGACTACCTTGCGTAGTCTCAATCAATAACCGGAACTTTCGAGCTTCGCTTTCTGGTGCAAGGCCAGAGCGATGAGAATGGTTCTGATGCATCCTTTCAGTTGTAGTAGTGCGTACTCCTTTGGAGCCAGTTCAAGGAAAAGCAGAACCGGATTTTGACCAGAACTGTATGAAAGAGGACTATTAGAATGCCAACTACTGTTAGCCCAATGATCACTGATGCCGTTACCCAGTCCAACGTAAAGGTGGTTGGTGAAGCCCCTGCAATGGCAATGGGCAGCGTCTATCAGACAATGGCTCATTCCACCGGAATTCTCTTTGAGAACTATGTTTCTGCGGCACAGCAGCAGAACATTCTTTCTCAGGCTGCAGCTAACCAGGGAGTTATGCAGATCTACTCCATGGATACGATGGCTGGTGCTGGTGCTACCGAAAAAGTTGCTCAGAGCGGCACACCAGATCAGCTGAACACGCTGCTGACAATTCTGCGCGTATTCAACCCGACCTAATAGGTTCTGGCGTCGCCGTCCGGCGGCGTTTTCTCAAACTGCTGTTTAATGGTGTCCGGTTGGTTTTCAGTTGGGCATGCCCTTGGTGGTTCTCTGCGAGGCCACCGGACACGACCTCTCTCTTTTGTATTGAAGGATGATGACTATGCCAGATACGGTTAGTCCAATGATCACAGACGCTGTGACCCAGGCGAATGTGAAGGTGGTTGCAGAAGCACCTGCCATGGCAATGGGGTCGCTGTTTCAGACTATGGCGCATTCCACCGGAATTCTCTTTGAGAATAACGTAGCTGCCTCTCAGCAGCAGAATACGCTGGCACAGGCTGCAACCAACCAGGGTGTCATGCAGATCTACTCCATGGACACCATGGCAGCAGCTGGGGCAACGGAAAAAGTTGCTCAGTCTGGTACGCCAGATCAGTTACAAACTCTGCTCACGATCCTGGAAGCTTTCCGTCCGCGGTAATCTCCGCATTTCGGAAATTCCGGAGTTCGATGACACAATGGGCGGTTTGCCCCGGAACCTTCCCTGCCTCGGTAGGGGAGGTTTTGTCGTTTTGGGAGAGTCTCTCTTGCTGACAGACAGAGGGGAAATGAGTATAGGTATTCTCACGAATAATGCCAAAAGGCTGAGAATGACACCTACACTGACCCCCATTTTGGTCTGTGCGCTCTATAAGTTTGTTGAGTTTGCAGACTACGAAGACATGCGCGAACCGCTGCTTGCATTCTGTAAGGAGCGAGGTATTCGCGGCAGTCTTCTTATTGCCCGTGAGGGCATCAACGGCACCATCGCTGGTGAAGAGCAGCAGATGCGTGAAGTGATTGCGTACTTGCGCAATGATCCACGTTTTGACGATATCATCGTCAAGGAAAGCTGGGCGAAGAAGCTTCCGTTCAAGCGCATGAAGGTG
This sequence comes from Pseudovibrio sp. FO-BEG1, assembly GCF_000236645.1. NCBI lineage: Bacteria > Pseudomonadati > Pseudomonadota > Alphaproteobacteria > Hyphomicrobiales > Stappiaceae > Pseudovibrio > Pseudovibrio sp. FO-BEG1. Next base: position 4,506,283 of record NC_016642.1, on the reverse strand, counting down.
CGGTTGAAGAAAGCCATCGTGAACATGGGCCTCAATCACATTGATCCGAATGATCTTGTTGGCACTTATGTGAAGCCAGAGGACTGGAATGCGCTGATCTCCGACCCAGAGACGGTCGTGATTGACACGCGCAATGATTATGAGTTTGCGCTGGGCACGTTTGAGGGTGCTCTTGATCCTGAAACGGAAACGTTCAACGAGTTTCCTGAGTGGGTCAAACGCAATGACAACTCTCTGCGCGCCAAGAAGAAAGTTGCCATGTTCTGCACGGGCGGCATTCGCTGTGAGCGGGCGACCGGCTTGATGCTGGAGCAGGGCTTTGATGAGGTTTATCACCTTGAAGGTGGCATTCTGAACTATCTGGAGAAAGTGCCTGAAGAGGACAGTCTCTGGAAAGGTGAGTGCTTTGTGTTTGATGACCGCGTGTCTGTCGATCACAAACTGGATGCAGGCTGGGGGAAGAACCTGCCTGAAAAGACCAAGAAGGTTCTTGCACCTTATCAGATTGACGATAAGTCGTTTGAGCCAAGTGAAGGCTGAAGCTGAGAGTTTTGAGGGGCAGCTTGACTGCCCCTTTTTCTTTCCGGCTGCAGAAAAACTTATCCCCGCTGCCAGCGCATGACCCATACTTATCTCATGTCCACGTAAACGGGCAGCTGGCGGACCGACCGTCAGTGCGGCGTGGGCTGGGCGGGGCTACCGGGTGAAGTAACGCATCATCTGGCGGGTTCGTTGAAACACCCCTTGAAAGTCTTTAGTGCAGGGACCAAGCGGAAGCTGGTCACCCGATGGGCGTCTACACTGGCAGCTGCAGCTGTCATGGACAGGTCAAACTGTTCCGGATAGCAACTGCTCAGAGGGGGAGGTTCTGATCAAAGCCTTGTGCTTTGTGAGGACTGATCCTGATGGGTAGGCACCTGCTCCCAATGCCTTTCGGTGGAGATCTTGTTTCATACAAAAACGCCCGGGCGAGGCGAGCAGCCAATGCCGAAGAAACTAACCTACTTACAATGCGCAGGCACTGCCTGCTCGCCTTGCTCACCTCGTATCTGGGGCCAAACGAAAACACCGCCAGCATGAGCCAGCGGTGCTAAAAGTGTTTGTCTCTTCGTGCCGGTTTGCCTTTCGGCAGGATGCTTTATCCAAAGCGGTAGGTTGGCAGGCCTTTGTGTTCCACATCCATTGCGAAGATGCCGCCGGACTTAGGGAACTCCTTGAGGAGTTTGTCATCACCATGCGGGCGCAAGCTGGCGACAACAAGCGTGCTCAGGTTTGGACCTGCAAAACACGGGATTGTCGGGCGCGGCACTGGCATTGCGATGGACTGCAGCAGCTGGCCATCTGGTGCAAAGCAGTTGACGTTGCCAGCGGAAACGCCTGCGGACCAGTAGTTGCCATCTGTGTCAGTGGTTGCGCCGTCCGGTCTGCCAACGGTGTTATCGAGCTGTGCGAACTTGCGCTGGTTGGTGACTGCACCGAAATCGCGGTCAAAGTCATAAGCGAAGACTTCACCTGAGCCGGTGTCGGAGTGGTACATGGTCTTGGTATCCGGGGACCATGCCAGACCGTTGGATGTACGGATCTCTGTGGCGATCTGGGTGACGTTGCCATCTGGTGCCACGCGGTAAAGGCTGGCGATTGGAGTTCTTGGGCTGATGTCATCCATGGTGCCCACCCAGAATGCGCCGTCTGGTCCAACCTTACCGTCGTTGAGACGGGTGCGTGGATTGTCCGGCTCAATCTTAGCAATGACCTCGTAGATTTTGGTCACGGTGTTGAACAGGATGATCTCATCCTTCATCGCCACAATAAGGCGGCCATCCTTGCAAAGGCCGAAGGAGCCGACGACTTTCGGGAAGTCCCATGTGGTGACTTCTTTGGTGTCCCAATGCATTGCGTGGATCTGTTTTCCAAGGATGTCGCAGAAGAACAGGTGTTTTGTCAGTTCATCCCAGAGGAGACCTTCAGCCAGCTCGTAGCGACCGTCCAGCAAGCAAGTGATAATTGGGGTCAAAGTCGTGCTCCATACTCATGCAGCTCGGGAGAGCTACAAGCGAAATACAATTGAGCGTTGTTATAGAGAGGTTTGGCAGAAGCGTCGAGTATGTCTGTGAGAAAACCGCAAGCTTTCCGCTCGTGGCTTAGCCTTCCGAGATAGGCAGAGCGCTGCCTTGTTTGGTGGAACGAATTGCGAAAGAGGAACGCATGCGAACAACGCCGGGCAGGCGGGTGAGGTGGTCTCGGTGGATGCGCTCAAAATCGACCGGATCATCTGCCATGACACGCAGGATGTAATCCGCATCTCCGCCCATCAGATGGCACTCCATGATCTCGGCGGAGCGGTCTACGGCCTTCTCAAAGGTGGAGAGGGCTTCTTCTGATTGGGAGCCGAGAGAGATCTCGACAAAGACACTCATGCGCTTGCCGAGCTTCTTGGGATTGAGCAGAGCGACGTACTTCTCGATAACGCCTTCTGACTCCAGTGTGCGGACACGGCGCAGACAGGCAGAGGCGGAAAGCCCCACATGATCTGCCAGATCAGAATTGGAAATACGGCCATTGTCCTGCAGAGCGCGAAGGATCTTTTTATCAAGCTTGTCGAGTTTCATAGCTTTGCCGTTTTCGCAGATTATTGTGTCTAGATGATGTTTATTCGTAGAAGTTTGCTAAAATGTACCGTTTAGAGCGCACATTGCAAGCATCTGCCGCAGAGATTTCCATAAGCTATGTAGAAACACAGGTCCGAAGCTGATTGGGAGAAAAACATGCTTGTAGGTGTTCCTAAGGAGATTAAGAACCACGAATACCGCGTTGGTCTGACACCAGACAGCGTGCGTGAAGTTGTTGCTCACGGCCACGAAGTGGTTGTTGAAACCAATGCCGGTGTTGGTATTGGCGCGAGCGATGCTGACTATGAAGCAGCAGGTGCATCCATCCTGCCAACCGCTGCTGAAGTCTTCGCAAAAGCAGAAATGATTGTGAAGGTGAAAGAACCTCAGGCTGTTGAGCGCAAGATGCTCCGCCCTGACCACCTGCTGTTCACCTACCTGCACCTGGCTCCGGACCCAGAACAGACTGCTGACCTTGTTGCATCCGGCGCGGTCTGCATCGCTTATGAAACCGTAACCGACCAAAAAGGTCGCCTTCCCCTTCTGGCGCCTATGTCTCAGGTTGCTGGTCGTCTTTCCATTCAGGCTGGTGCAACGGCTTTGCAGAAAGCAAATGGCGGTGCTGGCGTTCTTCTCGGCGGCGTACCAGGTGTAGCGCCTGCGAAAACCGTTGTGATCGGCGGCGGCGTTGTTGGTGCCCACGCCATTGAAATGGCAATTGGCCTTGGTTCCGACGTGACCGTTCTGGACAGAAACGTTGATGTTCTCGACGCTCTTTCCGCTCGCTTCGGTTCCCGTCTGAAGACAGTGTTCTCCAACCGTGCAGCGCTTGAGAAAGAAGTTCTGGCAGCTGATCTGGTTGTTGGTGCTGTGCTGGTTGCAGGTGCAGCTGCACCGAAGCTGGTGACCAAAGAACACATCAAGGCAATGAAGCCGGGTTCTGTTGTGGTTGACGTTGCAATCGATCAGGGCGGTTGTTTTGAAACTTCCCGCGCAACAACTCACCAGGATCCAACTTACATCGTTGATGAAGTGGTTCACTACTGCGTGGCTAACATGCCAGGCGCTGTTGCCCGCACTTCAACCTACGCCCTGAACAACGCAACACTGCCTTACGTTCTGGCGCTGGCTGACAAAGGCTATGCTGCTGCCCTGCGCGACATTCCAGGCTTCATGCCAGGTCTGAACGTGTACAAAGGTCAGGTGACTGTTGCTGAAGTGGCTGAAAACCTGGGTTACACCTACGTGTCTCCAGAAGCAGCGCTGGCGCAGGAAACTGAAGCTGCCTGAAAGTCCAACTGGACGTAATGAGTTTTGAAAGCGGGGGCCTTCGGGCTCCCGTTTTTCGTCGGTAAAGGTTCTGTTTACCCTGTCCCGTGTTTGCGGCGCTGTTAATGAGTTTGCAGGTCTGACTTGGATATACTGGTCAAAATTTACTAGTATTTTTCGGGTTGGGCGGCGTCATGTATCATGATTTGGAATTGGTTCTTCAGCATGATTTGATTGTTGAATGGAAAGAGCACTACAAAGAGGTGTTCGGCAAGCATACGCTGCTGCTGAAAAACCGATTGCACGAACTGCCGGTCTTTTTGCCGGAAAATCTGGCGCGTTTGATTGAGGCAACTCCCTCTGAGCATTATGACTTCGTGCGTCCCGGTGCGATTGGCACCAAGAAGTCGCAATGGCTTCAGGGCAGCATTGAAGGTGCCAAAGGCGAGGATGTACTTCGTGCTGTCGAAGAGGGGCGCTTCTGGCTTTCCCTTCGTGCATTGCAGGAATGGGATGAAGGCTTCCGGCAGATTACCTCGAAAATCTTTGATGAGCTTGAGGTGAAGGTTCCGGGCTTTGAAACCTTCAAGCACAAAACAGGGATGCTAATCTCTTCCCCCGGTGCTCAGGTGTACTATCATGCTGATGTACCCGGTCAGTCTCTTTGGCAAGTGAAGGGCCATAAGGACGTTTACATCTACGAGAACACTGGCCCATTTCTTTCTGATGAGCAGCTGGAAGGGATCTTCCTTGGAACGACTGAAGAAGAGATCCGTTTTGAGCCCTGGTATGATGAGTTCGCAACAAAGGTGACGCTGAGCCCGGGCGAGATGGCTCACTGGCCGCTCAACAATCCGCACCGGGTGGAGAACCATGATGAGGTGAACATCTCGGTGACGACTGAACACTTCACCAAGGAGATCCGGGACTTTTATGCGATCGTTTATGCCAATGGTTTGCTGAGAGCTGCCGGGATCTCGGGTAGTCGGCACAGCCTCGGGGCTATGAAGTACGCCAAGATGGCTTTGGCAGCTGCGCACAAGATGATCTACAAGAAGATGGTGCGGCAGAGTTCAAGCGCCAAGAGCCCGCGCAGCTTCAAACTGGATATGGCCGCGCCGGACTTTATGTCTGATCTTTAGAGCGGAGTGCCGTCAGCAGCGATAGTAATAGGGGCGACCATACGCGTCGTATCCAACACAGCGGCGCGGTGTGGTTGCTACGCCGATCAAACCGCCTGCCAGTGCACCGATGCCAGCGCCTGCGAACGCGGCCCCAACATCACCGGTTGCGGCACCGATGGCTGCACCAGTTGCAGCGCCCAGGCCACCGCCGACGAGGGCGCGATCTGTTCTGTTGTACTCACTGCAAGCACCGAGTGTGAGCAGGGTGGCTGTTATTATTATTGTTTTTCTCACGGTCCTACCCATGGTCTGATTGTTTGAAACCCACGGTAGTGCCGGACCTGTTGCGGATGAATGAATGCAGCTGATGAGATGGGAGCGTGGTTAAGCAGAGGCTTTCTGTCTGTTGCAACTTGTAGGTATGCAACAAAAAAGGCCCTGCGGGTGCAGGGCCTTTGGAATGGTAGAACCAAATCTTTTTGCGAGGCTTATGGGCACTTCACGCGGTAAGGACGGCCATATTGATCGTAAGCTGTACAGTTCTTCGGTGTGGTGACGTTACCGATGATACCGCCAGCAACGCCGCCGATTGCAGCGCCAGCGAGAGCATCTCCTACGCCACCGCCTGTGGCAGCACCGATAGCTGCGCCTGTTGCGGCACCAAGGCCACCGCCTACGAGCGTACGGTCTGTGCTTGAAGTTGAGTTACAGCCAGCCAGAGCCAGTAGACCTACACTTACGCCCACGAGAGCAAGTTTCTTCATTTTCCAGTCTCCTTTTGCTGCCAATCCCAATTTGACCGGACCCCGATACCTCCTGGCAGCTCGTGTTTTGTGAGGACGAGCTAACAAAAAGAACATGGTTAAAGTTTGTTAAAAATTAGAGGTTCCGTGCCTTCTTTAGGTATTTCAACAAACCTTGGGTCGAACTGTCCTTGTTCGCTGCGGATTGACTGCCTTCAACCATTGGTAAAAGTTGAGTCGCGAGTTCTTTTCCTAGTTCAACACCCCACTGGTCGTAGGTGTTGATGTTCCAAATTGCGCCTTCAACAAAGACGCGATGCTCATAGGACGCGATCAATCTACCCAGTGTGAATGGATCGAGACGATCATAGATGAGGGTGGTTGAAGGCCGGTTACCCGAGAACACCTTTTGTGGAGCTAGTTTGGCAATCTCTTCTTCAGACTTGCCATCTTTACGAAACTTGTCTTCAACCTCTTCCAAAGAGCGACCTCGGAGCAAGGCTTCACTCTGGGCAAGGCAGTTGGCAAGCAGGAGGTTGTGGTGGTTCTGCAGGTCGTCTTCGTGGCTGTTGGCAGCAACGAGGAACTCGCAAGGGATGATGCTCGTGCCCTGGTGGATCAGCTGGTAAAATGCGTGCTGACCGTTGGTGCCAGGCTCGCCCCAAACGATTGGACCGGTTTCAGTTTCAACAGCAGTGCCGTCTTTGGTGACGCTCTTGCCGTTGGATTCCATATCCAGCTGCTGCAGGTAAGCAGGGAAGCGGGAGAGGCGCTGATCGTATGGCAGTACTGCGCGGGTGTCGTAACCCAGCACGTTGCGATGCCAGACGCCGACAAGGCCCATCAGGAATGGGATGTTGTCTTCGATCGGTGCGGTGCGGAAGTGATTGTCCATGGCATGTGCACCGCCGAGGAAATCGGAGAATGCATCCGGACCAATGGCGATCATGAGTGGTAGACCGATGGCTGACCAGATGGAGTAACGACCGCCAACCCAGTCCCAGAACCCGAAGACGCGTTCTTCGGAGATGCCAAAGGCTGCGACTTTGTCCAGAGCGGTAGAGACTGCAGCGAAGTGTGCGCCAACTGCTTCTTCGCCGCAGTGCTTTGCGATCCATTTGCGTGCAGTTGCCGCGTTGGTCATGGTCTCAATCGTGGTGAAGGTCTTGCTGGCGATGATGAACAGCGTGGTTGCTGGGTTCAGCTTAGCCAGTGTGTCAGCGATATGAGCGCCATCGACGTTAGAGACGTAATGCAGGTTCGGGCCGTCATGGTATGGAGCCAAAGCCAGTGTGGTCATGACAGGACCGAGGTCGGAACCACCGATGCCGATATTGACCACATCGGTGAACTTCTCGCCGGAGTGGCTTGTGATTTCGCCAGAGCGAATGCCTTCTGCGAAGTCACCCATGTTGACGAGCACTTCGTTGATGTCTGGCATGACGTCTTTGCCGTCGACCAGAACAGGGTTCTCGGACTGATTGCGCAAAGCGGTGTGCAGAACAGCGCGGTCTTCGGTGGTGTTGATGTGCTCACCTGCGAACATGGCATCGCGCTTTGCTTCCACGTTGGCAGCGCGTGCAAGCTCAAGCAGGAGCTCGAGGGTTTCTTCGGTTAGCTTGTTCTTGGAGAAATCGAAGAGCAGGTCATCAGCAGAACGGGAGAACTTGTCGAAACGAGAAGGATCTGCAGCGAAGAGATCAGTAATCTTGGTGGAATGAATGGCCTGAGCGTGCTCTTCAAGGCGCTTAAAGATATCTTTTGGATTTGCGGTCGGCATCAAAGCCTCCATTTATTCTTGTAATAGCTTCTGGCTGGCAGCGAGTATCGCGCCTTGCCAATTTACCCAAAAGCAGCCTGCGCGCTTAGTAAGGCGTGCAAACTGCTTTAAAGCTTTGTTTTTATGCGTACTCTTACCCGATAGCCGGTGTCTGCTTATCGAGAATGTCGGCAGGTCTTTGATGTAAGACCCCGGGTAAGATATTCAATGCAATCAATCGTGATGGTTCGCGATCAAACAGTCAATGCAGCAGCTTCGCGTGCCCGCTTTTCAATGCCTGCCCAGTCTTCAGATTCAATTGCTTTTGCATCTGCAATCCAGGAGCCACCAACGCAGAGAACGTTTGGCAGCGCGAGGAAGTCACGTGCATTGCCAAGGTTGATACCACCAGTTGGGCAGAATTTAGCCGCTGCCAGTGGAGAAGACAGACCTTTCAACATGGGAGTGCCACCGGCTGGTACTGCCGGGAAGAACTTGAGGCGCTCGTAGCCAGCTTCCAGAAGCTTCATCACTTCGGAAGCTGTCCCCGCGCCCGGCAGAAGAGGTGCCTGCGGGAAGTCTTCTGCTGCCGCGATCAGATTGTCTGTTGCGCCCGGTGAAACAACAAAGGTGGAGCCCGCTTTGACTGAGGCTTCGTACTGCTGATGATTGAGGACAGTGCCTGCACCAACGAGTGCGCCTTCCACATTGTCAGCCACTGCTTTGATGCAATCCAGTGCGTTTGGAGTGCGAAGCGTGATCTCAATGCCCGGAATACCGCCACGGACGAGCGCTTCTGCCATTGGAACTGCTTTTTTAGGGTCATTCACAATGAGAACTGCGATCACCGGGGCGGCGGTCATGATTGCTTCTATACGCTCGATATTCTGAGCCATTACACTGTCTCCATTGCGCTGACCACGTCAGCATTCCTTTGGGTTTTGATTGTCTGCTCCAGATTGAAAACGCGTGCGCCGGTATCGGCAGAGCTCACGTTTGCTCTGAAGCTTGCGAATAATTCTCGTCCCGTTCCACTCTGGCAGCTTTGCAGGTCTGCCGGGGTGATTTCACGTAGGGCTAATTCTTCAGCTGGAACAAGCAGTTCCAGTGTGCCGTTAACTGCATCGAGGCGCAGCAGGTCGCCGTCTTCCACCTTGGCAATCAGGCCACCGTCTTTCGCTTCGGGAGTAACATGGATTGCAGCTGGAATCTTGCCACTTGCGCCGGACATGCGGCCATCGGTTACAAGTGCGACTTTATAGCCTCGGTTCTGCACAACACTAAGTGGTGGTGTCAGTTTATGAGCCTCTGGCATGCCGCAGGCTTGCGGGCCCATGTAGCGCAGCACGACAACCACATCTTTGTTGAGCTCGCCTGCCTTGAAGGCTGCTTCAACATCTTCCTGCGTATGGAAGACCTGAGCGGGAGCTTCGATGATGTGTCTGTCTGGGGCAACGGCAGAGCTTTTGATGATAGCAGCGCCAAGGTTACCTTTGAGGACTTTGAGGCCGCCGTCCTTATTAAACGGAGCGGACATTGGCGCGAGGATTGTCTCGTCCAGAGCTTTTGCTGGTGCCGGTTTGCGAAGAACACTGCCGTCATCATCAAGGAAGACATTGACCGTGTAGCCATTCAGCCCTGTGCCGTTGACGGTTTGGACATCTTCATGCAGCAGGCCAGCGCTGAGCAGTTCGCGGATGAGGAAGCCCATGCCGCCAGCAGCTTCAAAGTGGTTTACATCGCTCTTTCCGTTTGGATAGACGCGCGCCAGCAGCGGGATGATCTCTGAGAGGTCTGAAATATCCTGCCAAGTGAGCTGGATGCCAGCCGCTGCAGCGACTGCAACGAGGTGCATGGTGTGGTTGGTGGAGCCGCCTGTTGCGTGCAGGCCAACAACGCCGTTTACAATCGCGCGTTCGTCGATGATCTCAAAGAGCGGAGTTGGGGTGCTGCGCTGTGCTGTAAGCTCAACAACTTGTGCAACGGCTTCTTCGACCAGCGCTTTGCGTAGTGGCGTCAGCGGATTGATGAAGGAGCTGCCTGGCATGTGCAGGCCCATGATCTCCATGAGCATCTGGTTGGAGTTTGCGGTGCCGTAGAAAGTACAGGTGCCCGGAGAGTGGTAGGAGGCGCTTTCTGATGCCAACAGTTCTTCGCGTGTAGCTTTACCTTCAGCAAACAGCTGACGGATGTGGGCTTTTTCATCGTTGGCGATGCCGGAGGTCATTGGGCCAGCTGGGAGGAAGATTGCTGGCAGATGACCAAAGGACAGTGCGCCGATCAGCAGACCGGGAACGATCTTATCGCAAACGCCGAGGAAAACGGCGGCGTCGAACATGCCGTGGGACAGGCCAACGGCGACGGACATGGCGATCAGGTCACGAGAGAACAAGGACAGGTCCATGGCGGGCTGGCCTTGTGTGACGCCATCGCACATGGCTGGTACACCACCTGCGACCTGAGCGGTTGCTTGAATTTTGCGGACTGCTTCGCGGATGATTTCCGGGTAGCTCTCGTAAGGCTGATGCGCTGAGAGCATGTCGTTGTAAGCGGTGATAATGCCGAGGTTTGGCTGCTTGTCTGTGGCGAGGTGCTGCTTATCTGCTGCAGGGCAGGCCGCAAAGCCGTGCGCGAGGTTGGTGCAGCCAAGGTTTGTGCGTTGTGGTGCATTGGTGTGCTGCGCCTTCATGCGACGAAGATAGTCTTGTCTGCTTGTAGCGCTGCGCTCGATTATGCGATCTGTAATCTCTTTGAGGCGAGGATGAACCATGTCTTGTGCTCTGCCTTTTGTTCTTTGACTTTTCATCAGCCAAACCGAACGGCCCTTAGCGGGATTGGGAGGAGGAAAATCCCTGTATTTAGCCGTTTTAATCGATTTAAATTCTGAGCCTAATTTTTATTCTGACAACTCTGCCCATAGGCAACTTTGATTGTTTCGGGAATTGGCGCAAGTGGGAGAAATACTTGCTTGGGTGAAGAGGTGCCGGTGGACCGGCACCTGATGCTTAATCAGTAGGTTTCATCATGCCATGTGCGGCCATCACGCTCGATGAGGGCGATGGAGGCTGATGGGCCCCAGGTGCCTGATGTGTAAGGCTTTGGAGCTTCTTTGATCTGGGACCAGTGCTCAAGGATCGGGTCAATCCACTTCCATGCTGCTTCCACTTCGTCGCGGCGCATGAACAGGGTCTGGTTGCCACGGATCATATCCATGATGAGGCGCTCATATGCATCTGGGTGACGGGAGCTGAAGGCTTCTGCAAAGGTCATGTCCAGCGGCACTTCACGCAAGCGCATGGAGCCTGGGCCCGGGTCTTTAATCATGACCTGCATCTTCACGCCTTCATCAGGTTGCAGGCGGATGACCAGTTTGTTTGCTGCGATCCGGCCTGCATCTGGCAGGAAGATGGAGTGCGGCAGGTCTTTGAACTGAATGGTGATTTCAGAAACACGAGCAGCAAGACGCTTGCCGGTGCGCAGGTAAAATGGAACGTTAGCCCAACGCCAGTTCTCGATGTCTACCTTTGCCGCTACGAATGTTTCGGTGCTGGAATCGTCACGGCCCAGCTCTTCCAAATAGCCCTTTACAGCGCCACCTGCAGAAGCACCTGCGCGGTACTGACCGCGAACGGTGTTGCGTTCCACCATTTCAGCGCTCATTGGGCGCAGGGCTTTGAGAACCTTCAGCTTCTCGTCACGAACACTGTCTGGCGCCATGGACTCAGGTGGTTCCATTGCGACGAGACAGAGGAGCTGGAGCAGGTGGTTCTGCACCATATCGCGAAGTGCACCTGCGGTGTCGTAATAGCCAGCGCGGCTTTCGACACCCAGTGTTTCAGCCACGGTGATCTGAACGTGATCGATGTGAGCTGCATTCCAGAGTGGTTCGAACAGTACGTTGGCGAAGCGCAGAGCCATGAGGTTCTGTACGGTTTCTTTACCGAGGTAGTGGTCGATACGGAAGATCTGGTGTTCTTTGAAGACAGAACCGATGGTCTCGTTGACTTCGTGAGCGGACTTGCCGTTTTTACCGATTGGCTTTTCGATGGTCACGCGGGACTTTTCTGTCACCAGATCGTGCTCTCCAAGAGCAGAACAGATTGGGCCGAAGAAGTCAGGAGAAACAGAGAGATAGAAGGCGCGAACAACATCTTCGCGGCCAGAGAGCTTTTCCTCTAGCGCTTCCCAGCCGGTGTTCTGTGCAACGTCTACAGCAACGTACTGAATACGAGCGAGGAAGCGTTCCAGAGCTTCCTGATCTACTTCGGCAACGTGCTCGCAAATAGCTTTGCGGGCCCATTCGCGGTATTCGGTGTCGCTGAGCTGACGGCGGGAGACGGCGATGATACGGGCGTCCTCACCCAGGTGACCGACTGGTTCGCGGTGATAGAGAGCCGGGAGTAGCTTGCGGTGTGCAAGGTCGCCGGTGCCTCCAAATACAACGAGATCAAATGGGTCTGATTGAGTTGGACGGTTCGCCATGGAGTTCCCTTAGTCGTGAGCCGGTATCGGATATCCGACTTCAATTGCTTGGCATGCGTTTTTCAGTTGGAGAAATTGCAGGAGCAAGCCCGCAGGCCAACTGAATTAAATTTGATTGTAGAGTTGCGAGAGGCGCGGATCTGGGGCCGCAAGCTCGGCAGCTGGGCTGCTCTTATGTGCGTCAAAACTCATACAAAGGTTGCATTTATGAAATTGCACCTCTGTTTGATGCGGGTTTCATCAAATTGCAAGCAAAAATACGAATGTGCCTAGAAAGTAGGCAGTTCAGGCTGCCGAAAGGGGATCTGGAGACCAAAAAAATCTTGTTTCTGTGGGTTTTGTTTTCTCACTGACATGATTTGTACAATTCCAACAAGCATTTGTATTGGCGGCATTGGGGAGCTCGCAATCTTTTGCTAGGCTTGCCCTTAGGGAAATAAAAATGAGGGAGCAGCCCAAGTGCTTCCTCCGGGAGGAAATCACATGGGATCTCGCCAGCAGAAGATTGCCGGTTTAAAAACACTCATCGATCAAGGGCAAGGCAATGCGCCTGCTGATCTTGTGCTGAAAAATGTTGAGTTGTTCAGTGTAATCGACGGCAGCCTGACCAAGACCGATATTGCAATCTCAGGCGAGAAGATTGTTGGCACCTATGACACATATGAGGGCGTCAAAGAGATAGACTGCAGCGGTAAGATCGCTGTTCCTGGCTTCATCGATACTCATCTGCACGTGGAATCATCTTTGGTCACTCCTTTTGAATTTGACCGGTGTGTGCTGCCCCATGGTGTAACGACAGCGATTTGTGATCCGCATGAGATTGCGAATGTGACTGGTGCGGCAGGGATCAAATATTTCCTCGATAGCTCGTTGGAAACCATTCTGGATTTGCGGGTAAACCTTTCTTCCTGTGTGCCTGCGACCCAGTTTGAAACAGCAGGTGCTCGATTGGAAATTGACGACCTTATGCCGTTCAAGGACCACCCGAGTGTCATTGGTCTTGCGGAGTTCATGAACTTCCCGGGGGTTCTGGCGGGTGATCCTGATGCTTTGGCAAAGATTGCGGAGTTTGAAGGCGAGCACATTGATGGCCATGCTCCGCTGGTGCGCGGCAAGGCGCTGAACGGGTATCTTGCTGCGGGAATTCGCACAGATCATGAAGCGACGACAGCGGAAGAGGCGCTGGAGAAAATATCCAAGGGGATGACAATCCTGATCCGTGAAGGATCTGTCTCCAAGGATCTGGATGCGCTCGCACCGGTGCTTACGCCTGAACGGGCGAGCTTTGTGGCACTGTGTACGGATGACCGGAACCCACTGGATATTGCGGAAGAGGGACATCTGGACAGTCTCATCAAGCGTTTGATTGCGCATGGATGTGCGCCGCGTGATGTGTATCGGGCGGCGAGTTGGTCTGCAGCCAATGCGTTTGGGCTTCGTGATCGTGGCTTGCTCGCACCGGGATGGCGTGCAGATATCGTGCTGCTGAATGATCTGGAAAGCTGCGATGTAGATCAGGTGATCAGTGGTGGCCGCGTCGTGACCAATGAGTTGTTTGCGAGCCGTAAGCTGGTTGAGCCAGAAGGGCTACTGGATAGCTGCCATGCTGAACCGGTGCATGCTGAGAGCTTCCGCGTGCCTGCGCAGCGGGAAACCTCCGTGATTGGGGTGAAGCCTGGGCTCATCATCACGGAGCATTTAAGAATGGATCTGCCAGTTGAGCATAACTTCTCTCAGATCGATCTGGGGCAGGACGCCATCAAAGTGGCTGTTGTGGAGCGTCACGGCAAGACTGGTAACATCGCGACTGGTTTCGTGAATGGCTTTGGCATGACAGCTGGGGCCATTGCATCTTCTGTTGGGCATGACAGTCACAACATCTGTGTGGTCGGTGCTGATGAAAAAGCGATGGCGACAGCGGTGAACCGGTGCATCGCACTGCGTGGTGGCTTTGTTGTTGCAGATGGTGATCAGGTGCTGGCGGAGATGGAGTTGCCGCTTGCTGGGTTGATGAGTCTGGAGCGATTTGAGGTGGTCAAAGAGCGTTTGGAAGAGCTGCGTGCTGCCGCAAAATCGCTCAATTGTGTGCTGCCGGAGCCGTTTTTGCAGGTCGCATTCTTGCCTCTTCCGGTTATTCCCCACCTTAAAATTACAGATTTTGGCTTGTTTGATGTGTCGAGTTTTCAGCTCATACAATAGAGCAGGGCGTTGATATCTCTGAGTTTCTCTAGAAAAAATCAGTGGAATGGAAGAAAGTGTCGCATTGAAGTTCAATCGTATGTCTGGGTTGACGTAATGGTCAGCCTGTCCCAAGTTCCACGCAAAGCATGATGAAATAAGGTTTTTCTGATATGTTGCGCACATGAACCTTGGCGCTCAGCTTCGGTTTCCTGTCAACTTCGTCTGAAGAACTATAATAATTCGGGGAGGAGATCTGCGCATGGCGACAGGTCGTGAGGGACAAGTGGAATTTCCAATTCGTACTATCGATAGCTATCTGGATGATACCGTAAAGAACTATGCGCATCGTCCAGCTATCTACTTCATGGGCAAGACAACAAGCTACGGCGAATTGGGAGATTTCGTTGAGCGTGCTGCGGGTGCCCTGCAGGCGATGGGCGTAAAGAAGGGCGACAAGGTTGGCCTTTGTCTGCCAAACACGCCGTATTACACCATCTTCTATTTTGCGATCATGAAAGTTGGCGGCGTCGTCGTGAACTTCAACCCGCTTTATGTTGAGCGCGAAATCGCGTTCCAGGCGCGGGATTCTGGTGCACGCATCATGGTGACCATGGACCTTTCCGTGATCTATGACCGCGTTGAAGCTGTTCGTCAGGAAGGCGCGCTGGACAACATCATCGTCTGTCCAATGGCTGACATCCTGCCTCAGCCTAAGAAGCTGCTGTTCCAACTGTTTAAACGCAAAGACGTTTCCAACATTCCTGCTGACAGTGCTCATATCCGCTTCAAGGATTTCCTTGCGAAGTCCAAAGGCGTAACGCCGGTTGCGATTGAGCCTAAAGAAGATGTGGCGATCCTGCAGTACACCGGTGGTACAACTGGTGTGCCGAAGGGCGCGATGCTGACGCACTACAACATCACCTCCAACATGGAGATGCTGGAAAGCCATTACGGTGGTTTGAAGCGCGGTTACGAGAAGACGCTCTGCGTGCTGCCGTTCTTCCATGTGTTTGCGATGACCGTGCTGCAGAACCTTTCTATCCTTGGTGCAGCAGAAATGCTGCTGATGCCGCGGTTTGATCTGAAAGATCTGCTGGATCTGGCTGCCAAGAAGAAGCCAACACTGTTTGCTGCGGTGCCAACGCTTTACACGGCGATCAACAACAGTGAGCTGACCAAGAACTACGATCTGACTTCAATCCGCTATTGTATGTCTGGTGGTGCGCCGCTTCCTGTGGAAGTGAAACAGAAGTTTGAAGCGCTGACTGGCTGTGTTCTGGTGGAAGGCTATGGCCTGACTGAGAGCTCTCCTGTGGCCTCTGCGAACCCGATGGACGGAACCGGCAAAGACGGCTCAATCGGCGTTGTTATGCCGGGTACAACTGTTGAGTTCCGCGATTTGGATGAGCCTGAAAAGGTTGTTGCTCCGGGTGAGAAGGGTGAACTTTGCATCATCGGCCCGCAAGTGATGAAGGGCTATTGGAACCGTCCGGATGAAACTGCCAAGACGCTGGAAGGTGGCCGTGTGCTGCATACCGGTGACGTTGGTTACATGGATGAGGACGGGTTCATCTTCCTCGTGGATCGCATCAAAGATCTGATCATTTGCTCCGGTTACAACGTGTATCCGCGTGTGATTGAGGAAGCGCTTTACCAGCATGCGGCTGTGGCTGAAGTGATCGTGATTGCGATCCCGGATGGATATCGCGGTCAGGCGCCGAAGGCCTTTGTGAAGCTGAAGGATGGTCAGAGCGCGACTGAAGATGAACTCAAAGAGTTCCTGAAGGGGCATATCTCCAAGATCGAGATGCCGAAAGCGATTGAATTCCGTGATGAGCTGCCAAAGACCATGGTTGGCAAGCTCTCCAAGAAAGAGCTGGTTGAAGAAGAAGCTGCCAAGACGCGTGCAGCTGAAACCGCGACCTGATGTTCTGCTAATAGACAAAGAAAAAGCCCTCGCAGTTTGCGAGGGCTTTTTTGTTGGAGAGGCAGATCTGCTCTAGTGCGTTTTAGACGGGGCTGTGCCGGTTGCCACTTTCTTGCCCAGCACTGTTTCACGGTGCAGGGTGTAAAGGGAGGCTGCAACGATGATTGCGCCGCCGAGGTACGTGGTCCAGAGTGGCCAGACACCGAAGATCACGACCGAGATGATCGCCGCGTAGACGAGGCGGATGTAGTCGAACGGTGCGATTGCGGAGGCTTCACCAAACTTCAGAGCCTGAATGTTGCTCATTTGAGCGCCCCAGCTGACGCCCGCCAGACAGAGCAGCAGGATTGCGTCGTTCAGGTCGATGGAAACCCAGTTGTAGATGCCGAATGGAGCCATGATCAGGCCGACGAAGGTTGCCTGAAAGGTCAGGATCGTGATGGGCTGGTCTACCTGAGTGACCTTACGCAGGATGATGCCGACCAGTGCAGCACACGCTGAGGCGAGGATCGCCATGAAGCTGTAGATGCTCATTTCTGCGCCGGTGCCGGGCTGGACGATGACCATCACCCCGATGAAACCAAGGATCGTCGCGGAAATTCGGTGAATACCGATGACTTCCTTCAGAAAGAAGACCGCAAAGATTGTGATGAAGAACGTGCGTGCAAACCCAATCACTGTGCTTTCAGCAAGTGGCAGGTGAATGACGGCCGTGAACCCGAAGTACATTGCTGAGGAGGCAAGCAGGATGCGTCCCAGATGAAGCAGTGGAGCCTGTGTTTTGAGTGAGCCCGGAAATCCTCTGATGATGACCGGCGCTGAGATCACCAGCATGAAAAACTGGCGAAGCATAAGGATTTGAGTAACGTGTAGACGGTCGCCGAGCAGCTTAATAATTGTGCTCATGACGGCCATAAGAAATGTTGCCAGAAGGGCCCAGCAGATGCCGCGTGTATTGTTAGACAGGCTTTGCCATTTTTCGGAAAACCTTGTTTTTAACGCAGCAGATGATGAGCTGCCTTCAGGCTCTGCTGAAGGAACAGGCATGTAACTGCTTTCGAAGCTGCCTTGTCACGATCAAAAGGACCAGACCCGATGCCCGGTGCAAAATGGTGTGCGCCTGTGCGGCGTGCAAATGTAACAAGGATCAGATGGGTGTATGACTTAAATAACCTAATGTTCGCGGTTTGGTCAAATTCTAAAACAAATTTTAGATTGAGAGTTTCGACAGAGAGCGCGAAGCTCCTGACAACTTAGAGCTACAAATATCTCTCCGCATTTTGCTCCAGATGATGTGATAGTGACGTTAAGTTACTCTGGAAACAACACCTCTGTGGTGCACCAGAAAACACTTGCAGGTTGAGAAAACCACTGTACGTTCTCTGCTGATACGTAAAAAGCTGTATTGGGAGGTGCGGTGTTGGGTCGCTCTCCAGATTTTTGAGGTTTTCATGAATCAGGTTGCTATACCGAAGTTTGGAGTTGGTGCTCCCGTTCGCCGTAAAGAAGATGCCGCTTTTATCTCCGGAAAGGGTCATTATACGGATGACCTGAAAGTGGAAGGCGCAGCGCATGCTGTTGTTTTGCGGTCTTCTTTGGCGTTTGCAAAGTTCACTCTGGGAGGATTGGATGATGCGCGGGCCATGGACGGTGTACAGCTTGTTCTGACTGCAGCGGACATTGAAGGGACGAACTCCATTCCGTGTAAAGCAGTGCTTCGCCAATTGGATGGGACGAAGCATTGGGTGCCTCATCGCGAAGTTCTCTGTTCCGATACAGCCCGGTTTGTAGGCGATGCATTAGCCTTTGTTGTAGCCGACACGGTTGAACAAGCGCGGGCGGCTATGGAGATGATTGAGGTTGATTATGATGATGTCGATCCTGCAATTGGAACCGAGGCTGCGCTAGAAGATGGTGGGCCGCTGGTGTGGCCGGAGCATGGGTCCAATGAGGCTTTCAACATTGGGATGGGTAACAAGGATGCTATGGAAGAGGCCTTCCAGAATGCGCACCATGTTACCAAGATCAAGGTGGTCAATAATCGACTAGTTTCCAATGCGGTGGAGCCGCGGGCCTGTATTGGTGAGTTCAATAGCGACAGTGGTCGTTACACGCTGACCACCGGAACGCAGGGCGGACATGCCATGCGTGATCTGATTGCTAAGAACATACTCAACGTCGACCCAAAAGATATCCGCGTTGTGACGCCGGATGTGGGCGGTGGTTTTGGAACCAAGATGTTCACCTATCTTGAGTATCCGCTGTGTCTGATCGCTGCGAAACGTCTTGGCCGTCCGGTGAAATGGCTTCAGGAACGGACTGAGCACTTCATGTCTGACGCGCATGGCCGGGATAATGTATCCACGGCTGAGCTTGCGCTCGACGAGAATGGCAAGATGATTGGCCTTAAGGTGCATGTGCTTGCAAACATGGGGGCTTATCTGCACGAGTTTGGTCCGGGCATCCCTCAAGTCGGCATCACGATGACCTCTGGTCTTTATGATATCCCCGCCACATGGGTGGAAGCGACTGGCGTATACACCAATACGGTGCCAGTGGATGCCTTCCGCGGGGCTGGGCGTCCTGAGGCGCTTTATCTGATGGAACGGCTCGCTGATAAGGCTGCGCATGAGATGGGTATGGATCCGGCGGAGTTTCGCCGTAAGAGCTTTATCCCCGATGACGCCTTACCTTATACAACAGCGCTCGGACGCATGTATGATACTGGTTCCTTCGGTGCTCATCTGACCAAGGCTTTGGACGAGATCCATTACGGTACTTTTGCGGAGCGAGAAGCGGAGAGCAAGGCCAAGGGCCTATACCGCGGTATTGGCTTGTCGACCTATGTGGAGGCCTGTGCCTTTGCGGGTGGTGAAGAGGCCAAGCTTGAGCTGAACAAGAACGGCAGTGTGACATTGCTGATTGGAACTCAGAGTAACGGTCAGGGCCATGCGACAGCTTATGGTCAGGTGATTGCCGAGTATCTTGGTTTGCAGCTTGATCAGGTTGAGATGGTGCAGGGGGACACGGATCGTGTGGCGACCGGTGGTGGCACTGGTGGATCCCGATCGATCCCGATTGGATTGCCTTCTGTGAAAGCAGCCTCTGAGACGCTGGTTAAAAAGATCAAGGAAATCGCCAGTGAGAAGCTGGAGGTTGGTGCTGCAGATCTGACGCTTGAAGACGGGCAGGTGCGTGTGGTCGGAACTGACCAGCAGATCAGCCTTGCTGATGTGGCGGGATCTCAGCCAGATACCTTGAGCGCTGCGGAAAAAGTCATGCAGGATGAATGTACTTATCCGAATGGCACGCATGTGTGTGAAGTGGAGATTGATCCAGAAACCGGGAAGACGGACGTGGTCAACTATGTGATCGTGGATGACTTCGGTGTCACAGTGAATCCGATGCTACTTGCCGGTCAGGTGCATGGCGGTGCGGGGCAGGCGATCTCTCAGGCGCTGTGTGAGAACACGGTTTATGATGAAACCGGACAGCTGCTGTCAGCATCCTTCATGGACTATCATGTTGCGCGCGCTGATGATTTGCCGAGTTTCGACTTCTCGACAAGCAACGTTCCTTCCACGACAAATGCGATGGGTATTAAAGGGGCTGGTGAGGCTGGTTCTATTGGGGCAGCGCCTGCGGTGATGAATGCTGTGCAGTATGCGCTGCGCAAGAATGCTGGGGTTGAGCATATAGATATGCCCGCGACGCCGGTTGCTGTGTGGAGCGCTATTCAGGATGCTCAGGGCTGAGCGAAACAATTAGCAGACATTGAAACGAGATTGTGCAGGCGGGCTGGTGTCCCGCCTGTTTTCGTAGGTATCAGAATGCTTTGAAGGTAATGATGGTTCTGGTGTCCTGGATGCCTTCGAAGACTTGTACCTTGTTTGCTACGAAGTGTCCGATGTCTTCATCGTCGTTGATGTAGAACTTGGCCAGCAGATCGAAATCCCCGGAAGTGGAGTAGATCTCGGAGGCAACTTCCGCGTCTGCGATGGCGTTGGCAACCTGATAGGTTTTTCCGAGCTGGCATTTGATCTGTACAAAGAACGGAATCATTAATCTGCTATCCTTCTGTCCCGTAAGCCTGTTTTGTCTTTCCGGGTGCGCTCAAAATTGAGTTTGCGTTGTTTTGTGAGCATTTTGCGTTGAAGCTGCGTTTTTTTGCAAGCTTTTGCGTTTTTTAAGCGAAATCTACCCCCAGTTGCCTATTGTCGCGGTCTCTCGTTTCCACTTGCAGTTCGCTTGTGGGTTTGCTAGCAAAAAATTCTAACCAATGGGGGTGCTCGGTAGTGACTGCCGGGCTGAGAGGCGGAAGGCCAACTCCTAGAACCTGATCCGGGTCGTGCCGGCGGAGGGAATTGGGATGAGTACCAAGGTAATCGTTCCCGCCGTAATCAATAGGGAGCGAAACAAATGTCCTACAAAGCTGAAGATCTCTGGCAAGTGTTTGAGAACCTGCGTGAGCGTGGTGTGCGGGTTCATTGTCTGACGAACTCTGTTGCGCAGAGCATTACCGCGAACATTATGTTGGCCTGTAACATTGTACCGTCAATGACAGCCGCTCATGATGAAATTCCTGCATTTGTTGAAGGTGTCGACGGGTTGCTGGTCAACCTTGGGACGCTGGATGGAAAGCGTCGGCATGGGATCCGGTTGGGGCTGGAGAATGCTGCGAAGAAATCTATCCCCGTGGTGCTGGACCCGGTTAAAGTGGATCGTACTGACATTCGCATGGAGTTTGCGAAGGACATTTTGCAGGACAACATCTCCATCCTGAAAGCGAACATGACCGAGAGCGCCGGGCTGAGTGGGGCGGTTCGTGAGGACACGCTGCTTGCGCGCACCGGAAATGAAGACGCCGTGTTTGGCCGGGAGGCAACCTACACCATCGGCAATGGCCATGCCTACATGGACAAGGTGACTGGCATTGGCTGTGCATTGGGGGGAGTACTGGCGGGTTTTGCTGCTGTTGAGCCGGATCAGGAACTTGCCGTGGTTGCGGCGCTGGCTGTCTATGGTGTATGCGGCGAGATTGCCGCAGAGCAGGCAAATGGGCCGGGAAGCTTCACTCCAGCTTTCATCGATACCCTCTATGGCTTGAAGGCTGACCAATTCAACGAGCGCCTCAAGCTCGAAACAATGAATAATAAAGGTGGGGTATTGGCCTAATGAGTGCGATTGCAGTCACAATTGCGGGCTCGGATTCAGGCGGTGGTGCTGGCGTTCAGGCAGACCTGAAAGCCTTTTCGGCTCGCGGTGTTTATGGGGCCAGTGTGATCACTGCGCTGACGGCCCAGAACACCAAAGGTGTGACAGCCATTCATGATGTGCCGCCAGCATTCGTGGCGGACCAGATGGATGCTGTTTTCTCTGATCTGAAGGTGGATGCCGTGAAAATCGGCATGCTTTCACAGCCAGAGATTATCGATGTTATTGCCACAAAGCTGGCGGAATATGATGTTAAGCGCGTCATCCTTGACCCGGTGATGGTTGCAACTTCTGGTGATGTTCTGTTGCAAACCTCCGCTGTTTCGGTCCTGAAGCAGAAGCTGTTTCCTATGGCGGCGTTGATTACGCCGAATATGCAGGAAGCGGCCTTTTTGCTGGATCAGCCGGTGGCCGGATCCCGTGAAGACATGCATAGCCAAGCTTTGCTTCTGCTGGACATGGGTGCGAACGGGGTTCTGCTGAAAGGCGGACATGGATCTGATGATACCTGTGATGATCTCTTCCTCTCCCGCGATGTGGAGAGGTGGTACACGGCGCCAAGACATGAAACGCAGAACACACATGGGACTGGCTGTACCCTGTCTTCTGCGATTGCGGCGGAACTGGCCAAGGGGCTGGCGCTGCAAGACGCTATTGGCGAAGCGAAAGAATATATTAGTCAGGCGATTAAAGCTGCAGATACGCTTGACGTAGGCGAGGGACATGGGCCTGTGCACCATTTCCACGAATTCTGGTCTGAATAAAAGGCGGAGATAATGACCAAGAACAAAGATAATAATCTGACCCGCCGACAGGCGCTGGGGCTAACCGCTGGGGCGGTTGCCGGTAGCGCTGCACTTGCTGCACCTGCTCTGGCTCAGGATGCTGAACCGGTGATCGAATGGCGCATGGTGACCAGCTGGCCGAAGAACCTGCCAGGTCCAGGAATGTCTGCGCAACGCATTTGTGATCGCATCAACATTATGAGTAATGGTCGGATGCGTGTGCGCTTGTTTGCTGCAGGTGAGCTGGTTCCGGCTTTTGAGGTGTTTGACGCTGTTTCAAGCGGCACTGCACAGATGGGCCATTCCGTTGCTTTGTACTGGGCTGGCAAGATGCCGGGCTCGGTGTTTTTTACGACCGTTCCTTTCGGTCTGCTGCCTCAGGAGCATACTGCCTGGGTGGATCAGATGGGTGGTCAGGAGTTATGGGATGAGCTTTACGCACCGTTTGGCGTGAAGCCGTTTATGGCTGGTAATGCCGGCCCGACCATGGCGGGCTGGTATCGTGAGCCTGTTGAGACACTTGATGACCTGAAAGGTCGCAAACTGCGCATGGTTGGTCTCGGTGGTGAGATCCTGCGCAAACTTGGTGTTACCCCGGTCAACATTCCAGCTGCAGAAATCTTCACCAGCTTGCAGACCCATGTGGTGGACGGTGTAGAGTTTCTTGGACCCTGGACTGACAGTGCGCTGGGCTTCCATAAACTGGTCAAGTACTACTACGGTCCGGGCTTTAACAAGCCAAACGGTACTGGCGAAGCGATTGTGAATGCAGTTGCGCTGGAAGGGCTTTCTCCTGAGCTTCAGGCGGTGGTTGAAGAGGCTTGCCGTGTGGAAGCTGATCTGGCGCTTTCTGAGGCCAATGCACAGAATGCAGCGAGCCTGAAGGTGCTGCAGGAAGAGCATGGTGTGGAGGTGCGCGAGTTCCCTGAAGAGGTTCTTGCTGCCTTGAAGGAGACCAGCATTGAGGTGCTGGATATCTATACTCAGAAAGACAAAATGGCTCGCAAGATTTATGAGAGTTACATAGAAGCGCAGGGGCTTCTGGCAGGTTGGAGCGCCCTTTCGCTGGGCAAAAACATCGCAGCAAGAAGCTAACCGGCTCATCAAACCGTGTTTAAAAGACCCTCTACTCGGAGGGTCTTTTGTTATGTGGAGGTTTTGCCACAGAAAATGTTTCAGTTTACTTGCACGAAATACGCATAACTAAATGCATGGAGCATCTACTGCCATTGATGTTTTGTGAAGGTGGGCGGGTAAACCTTTAAAACTACCAGTGCAAGAATTTGATAATATTTGGAATTCTAGTTGTAAGAGCCGAATCAATAAGTAACTCGTAACTTGATCATGGCGCTGCTTGATTGTTTTCTTGAGAACAGAAAGTACCGTGCATGTCCAGATATCTGCCCATTACGATCGCCAGTCTCTCCACGCTGCTGATTGCCTCTGATGCCTTCGCCGGTGCTTTTGCTGTTCGTGAGCAATCTGCCTGGTTCCAAGGCCTTTCCTTTGCCGGAAATGCGACAGTCTCAAAAAGCCTTTCCAGTATGTACTGGAACCCAGCAACGATGACGGGACATGACGGCATTCAGGTGGAAACCTCCCAGACTGTTGTGTTCCCTCGTGCCACGATTGATCTGGACACAGCCACTATTGATGCGGTTCCAACACCAGTGACGGGGGTTCCTTACTCCTCAGGTGATATTGGTGTAGATGCCTGGGTGCCTGCGGGGTATGGTACCTGGAAAGTGGATGAGCGCCTCACTCTCGGTGTCAGTTCAAATGCACCTTATGGCTTTGAAACGAAACCTCAAATTGAGTGGGCGGGGCAGGTCTATGCGCGGTCCTCCCGTGTGCTTTCCGTCAATATTACACCAATGGCAGCTTATGAGCTCACCGAGAAGTTCTCCGTTGGGGTTGGTTGGCAGCTTCAATATTTGCAGGTGAGGCTGAAGTCAGCGACGGGTGTTCCACCAATCGCTGCAAACTCCCCTACAGCGGAACTGCGGGGTGAAGACTACAACCTCGGATTTGGCGCAACTGTTGGGGCTCTTTTCAAGCCATGGGAAGGCACACAGCTTGGTATTGGCTATCGCTCGCCCATTGAACACAACCTCAAAGGTCGGCTTGTGGTCGGAGGTAATGCGCCAACCCCAATTCGTGCGAACATCATTATGCCGGAGACGGTGACGGTTTCCTTCCAGCAAGAGCTGAATGAGCGCTGGCGTGGGATGGGAACGTTTGAGTGGACGCATTGGTCACGGTTTGGCACCTTCCCGGTGTTCAATTTGCAGGATCAGGTGGTTTCTGAGCTGCCGTTCCAATACAACGACGGTTACTTCATCTCGCTTGGTACGGAGTATGACTTCACGGAGAACTTCACGGGTCGGTTTGGATTGGCTTACGAGTGGTCGCCGATTGATGAAGCCAACCGGACGCCGCGTCTGCCGGATGCGAACCGGTTCTGGATCAGTGCCGGTCTGAGTTACTTCTATGAGGACTGGCTGGAAGTGGATATTGGTTACTCGCACCTGTTCCCGGAAAGCGAGAGTATCAACATCAACCCGGATCATCCGTTCTATGAAGGGATTACCATTCAAGGGCCGGTGAATGACACCAACGTGGATATTGTTAGTCTGGGTGCTCGTCTGAAATTCTGATACTGTTCGAAACTGTTTTGTTCGCCTCCCCAGAGCGTTGCTTTGGGGAGGCGGTTTCGTTTTAGAATGCGCTTGGGTAGAGGCCGCCGTCGAGCAGCAGGTTCTGGCCGGTGATGTAACCAGCATGGGCGGAACACATGAAGGCGCAGGCTTTGCCGAACTCTTCAGGATTGCCGAGGCGCTTGGCTGGGATCTCTTCTGAAGACAGGCGCTTTGCTTCTTCAATGGAAATTCCGGTCTGTTCTGCCTGACGTTCAAAGCCACCTTTCAGGCGGTCGGTGTCGAACTTGCCGGGCAGGACGTTGTTGATGGTGACGTTGTGCTGTGCGTATTGACGGCAAACGCCTGCGAGGAACGCGGTGAGGCCAGCGCGGGCACCACTTGAGAGGTCCAGTCCCTCGATTGGCATCTTCACAGACATGGAGGTGATGTTGACGATACGGCCAAACTTGCGCTCTGCCATGCCATCAATGACGGCTTTGATCAGCTCAATCGGGGTGATCATGTTCTGGATAACACCATCCTGAATGGATTGGCGATCGAGCTCTTTGAAATCACGACGTGGTGGGCCGCCGTTGTTGTTGACGAGGATATCCGGGTTCGAGCAGGCGTTGAGGACGGCTTGCTGGCCTTCTGGAGAGGAGATGTCAGCGGCGATTGGAGTGACAGAGACGGAGTGCTTTGCAGCCAGGTCTTTGGCGATCTGATCGAGCAGCTGCTCGTTGCGTCCGTTGATCACCAGATCACATCCGGCTTCTGCCAGTGCTTTAGCTGTTCCCAATCCCAGGCCACGGCTGGATGCGCAGACGATGGCTTTGCGCCCCTCAATTCCCAAGTTCATATGAATATCCCACTGAATCAATACGTTCTGGCAGGCAGCTTACTGGCTCTGAGGGATTTGAGCCAGTGACCATCAAGCTTAGCAAGCGAATAGAATAATCACTTGAATTGCATGGACTTGCTTTTCTCTCCCCTAATAAACGGGGAGTAATCTTGCTTGAGGTTCAAGCAAGAAACTGCAAAGTTCGAGTAAATGTATCCTGTCATATTTGTTTCTTGTGAATCAATTTAAAGGAAAGAAGGTTTTCTTATTCCGGAGGCTTTGTGGTGACCGGGGATTCTACTGGCAAAAAGTACAGAAGCTTGTTTCTGTCTGATGTACATCTGGGTACGCGCGGATGTCAGGCAGATTTACTGCTGGACTTTTTAAAGCATAACGATGCTGACACGGTTTATCTTGTTGGAGATATCATCGACGGGTGGCGTCTGAAACGGTCTTGGTACTGGCCTCAACTTCACAATGATGTGGTGCAGAAGCTGTTGCGCAAAGGGCGCAAGGGTGCGCGCATTGTCTACATTCCCGGCAATCATGATGAGTTCCTGCGGGATTTCTTTGGCATCCACTTTGGCGGGGTGGAGGTGGTGGACCAGTTCATCCATGAAGGAGCCAACGGCAAGACGTATCTGGTTATTCACGGTGATCAGTTCGACGTGGTGGTGCGCCATGCCAAGTGGCTGGCTTTCTTTGGAGACTGGGCCTATGTGACGGCGCTGAACCTGAACACGGTGCTGAACTATTGTCGTCGCAAGCTGGGGCTGACCTATTGGAGCTTGTCTGCCTGGGCAAAGCTGAAGGTGAAGAACGCGGTCAACTTCATCGGTAAGTTTGAGGAGACGCTGGTTTCTGAAGCGCAGCGGCAGAAAGTGGATGGGGTGATTTGTGGTCACATTCACCATGCGGCGGACCATGAGACCAACGGCATTCATTACATTAATACGGGTGACTGGGTGGAAAGCTGCACCGCTGTTGCCGAGAACTTTGACGGAACCTTTGAGTTGATCCGTTGGGGGGATGGCAAGCGGGCTGCTACTGAGCCTTCGAGGGAGAGTTCCGGCAGTCGGGTGGCGGCATGAGCTCGATCCTGATTGTCACTGATGCGTGGAAGCCTCAGATCAACGGTGTTGTGCGGACGCTGGAGCGGTTGGCTGTTGAGTTGCGCCGTATGGGTATTCGCGTTGAGTTTCTGACGCCACAGTCGTTTCATAGCGTACCGATGCCATCTTACGGTGAGATCCGGCTGAGCCTGACGCTGCCTCATATCGTTCGTGGGTTTATTGAGAAGTATGACTGCGATCATCTGCATATCGCGACTGAAGGGCCACTGGGATTGATGGCGCGGCAGGTGGCGAAGCGGGATGGGCGGGTTTTCACCACGAGCTATCACACCCGTTTTCCGGAGTATCTGCAGGCGCGTTATCCGGTGCCGCTGTCCTTCAGCTATTCCTGGCTGCGTCGGTTCCACAACAGTGGGCAGGGATGCATGGTGGCGACGGGGACGTTGGAAGCGGACTTGCGGATGCGGGGGTTTGAGAAGCTGCTGAGATGGTCGCGTGGGGTGGATCATCAGCGGTTCCGGCCTTTACGGACTGCTCTGCTGGATCATCTGCCGGGGCCACGGTTTCTCTATGTGGGGCGTGTGGCGGTTGAGAAGAATATTGAGGCGTTTCTTCAACTGGCTTTGCCGGGCACCAAGGTGGTTGTTGGTGGTGGGCCGCAGCTGGAGGAGTTGAGGCTGGCTTATCCTGAGGTGCTGTTTACAGGGCCTGTTGAGGGGGAAGAGCTGGTTGAGTATTACGCCAATGCGGATGTGTTTGTGTTCCCCAGCCTGACGGACACGTTTGGCAATGTGTTGCTGGAGGCGATTGCCTGTGGGACACCTGTTGCTGCGTTTCCTGTGATGGGGCCGATTGATGTGATCGGGAACAGCGGGGCCGGGGTGCTGAAGAATGACCTCCAGGCGGCAGCGTTGGAAGCGCTGGAGATTTCCCGTGATCACTGCCGGGATGTCGCCCTGCGGTTTACATGGCGGGCGAGTGCAGAGCAGTTTCTGGCAAATGCTGAGCATGCGTATGATCCGGCGATGCCTGCAGGGTTTTGGCAGGGTGCTGGTGCAGGTCAAAGATCTGTCGGAAATCACCTGAATGGTTGAGTGGATCTCCTTGGGGGCGTTTCAGATTAAGACCAGCCTGCTTAAATTTGCGTGTTATAGATAGCCTCATATTGCAGTTATCGAGGTTCTTATGGTTTTAGATGTTTCCAGTCCCGTTGAACTCACCGTTTCCGAAATTGAAAAAGCTAAGACAAGGCTGCAGGGCTATGCCAGCCTGACACCGCTTTTGAACTTTCCGGTGTTGGATGAGCGGGTGAATGGCCGCGTTTTCATCAAAGCGGAAAACCTGCAAAGAACCGGAAGCTTCAAGTTTCGTGGAGCGTTCAACCGCCTTTCTCTTATTCCGGAGGATAAGCGGCCTGCGGGTGTTGTGGCCTGTTCTTCTGGCAACCATGCACAAGGTGTGGCTGCTGCGGCCAAGATCCTGGGTTTCCCGGCTACTATCGTGATGCCGAAAGATGCGCCGGAACTGAAGATCCAGCGCACCAAGGCGCTTGGGGCTGAGGTGGTGCTTTATGATCGTGAAACGGAAGATCGTGAAGCGATTGCCAAAGGCATCTGCGAGGAGCGTGGTGCGACGTTCATCCATCCTTACAACGACAGCGGCGTGATTGTCGGGCAGGGGACCACGGGTCTTGAGATTGCCGAGCAGTGTGAACTACTGGGTGTGACGCCTGATCTGGTGATCAGCTGCACAGGTGGCGGTGGCCTCACCAGCGGTATTGCGCTGGCATTGGAAGAAAAGCTGCCTGAGGTCCAGATCTATACAGCGGAGCCAGACGGGTTTGATGATTATGCACGCTCTTTAGAGGCTGGTGAACGGGTGAGTAATCCGGCGCTGGGTGGTTCTGTATGTGATGCGGTGCTAACAGAAACGCCGGGTGATAAAGGCTTTTCCATTTTGAGCCGGCGTCATGCCAAAGGTTTGAGCGTGAGCGATGAAGAGGCGCTGAATGCAGTTGCCTTTGCTTATTTTGAGCTGAAGCTGGTTGTGGAGCCGGGTGCGGCTGTTGCGCTTGCCTCCGTGCTTTCCAAGAAGATTGATCTTACCGGGAAGACTGCGGTTATCACCATTTCCGGCGGTAATGTGGATCCTGCTGTCTTTGCGACTGCCCTGAAGCAGTATTCTGCTGAGACTGTTCCAGCCTAAGAAAAAAGCCGTTTGCGCGGGATAGAGGCGCGAACGGCTTTTAAAAACTTTGGTGTCTCGTTTCTGATCAGGAGAACAGGGCGAGGCGCTCACCTGTTGAGAGGTGGTGCAGCGGGTCTGAGTTGCTGCTGCGCGGTGCTGTTAGAGGCGGAGATTCTCCCTCGATCTCAATCGGGTTCTCTTCCTCTTCCATCTTTGCTTCTGCTGCCAGCGGCTCAGTGTCATTTGCTGGCACAGTGCTTTCAGTCGCAATCAGATCATCGTCTTCTTCATCATCAAGAACCGCGACTTCAGAAGTTTCGACCACTTCCGGCTCGTCTGCCATATCGTCGAGCTCAACAACTTCAGCTGCTTCCTCTTCCAGCTCAGCTTTAGCTTCCTGAAAGGGGGCTTCTGCGCGTGCCTCGGCAGCAAACTGGACGACGTTCTCATTGAGAGATTCTTCAGAGGAGGCCGGTGTTGTGTCGAACATGGCATCGATGTCTGCCTGATCCACGCCTTCGCCATCCATCTGCGGACCGTTGAGAAGGTGCGCATCCGGGCGTTTGTCGATGTGACGGTCGTCTTCATCATGCGGATCATCAAGATTGATGTTCGGACGCTCTTCATCCGTCAGGTCCACACCCCAGATGCGGATCATCTTGCTGATGCGGCCTTCAAGGTAATGAAGGGCTTTGACCACTTTGTTGATGCGCTGGCCGGTGAGATCCTGGAAGGAACAGGCCATGAGAATTTCCATGGCCATTTCTTCAATGGCATCGCATGGTGCATCTTCAGCGCCGGACGCACGCAGTTTGTCCACCAGATCCTGAATCGCTTCAGATGATTCCAGAATGACCTGGGTTGCACTTTCGGTAGATGTGACGATGGCATCCAGCTCGTCCGAGGCTGCTGAAAAGCGGTTGTTGTCGGCGTTCTCAAGCTTGATCTTGGAGATCTCGTCTTTGGTCCGCTCGATCGCCTCATACATTTCATAGGTGTGTAGGCGATAGCTTTCCATCTCTGATGGAAGTTCGCGCTCAACCAGTGTTTTCTCAAGTCTTCTCACAGCTTCCAGAAGGTCAGCTGTCTCGACTGATCTGTTTAAGGTGAGGTGATCGTGAAGGAAAGCGCGGCCTCTTTCTGTCTCAGAGAGTGCGCTTTTGATGGCATCAAATTCCTCGGGGCTCAAAAGGACCTTTCGGTTGTTGCCAGCCATAAGTGGCTCCTTCATAACTAACTAAGAATATACTACAAGTTTATATAACAGATCCTACGGCTAATAATTGGTTTACATTGATTTGGATAGTCCCTATTAGCACAAGTAATAGGAGTATCCCTTCTCATCCTTATCTGTGGGTACTCTCCACCCCCATTTGTAGTGTTTTCCAATGACTATGCCCAGAAGCAGTTCCCCTTTAGGGAAAGCCCATAATCTATTCTGGATCGCCACAGGCGTTAGTGGTCTGTTTGCGGCGTTCAATTTTGCGAACGCATT
This sequence comes from Pseudovibrio sp. FO-BEG1, assembly GCF_000236645.1. NCBI lineage: Bacteria > Pseudomonadati > Pseudomonadota > Alphaproteobacteria > Hyphomicrobiales > Stappiaceae > Pseudovibrio > Pseudovibrio sp. FO-BEG1. Next base: position 4,475,955 of record NC_016642.1, on the reverse strand, counting down.
CTTTCTTGCGTACTTTCCTCTTTTTCTCGAGGATATTAACTTCACTCCTGTGCAGATCGCATTTGCGATTGCCTTGCCGAACATCGTCCGGATTTTTGCAACTCCGGTGATGACAAGCATCTCTGACCGGGCAGGTCGCAGGCGTCATTCCATGGCGCTATTCAGTGTGATTGCGCTGATCTCGTTCTGTGTCATGATCTACTCCAGTGACTACTGGGTGGTCATCGGCCTCGTGATTTTCCTTTCCATTTTTTACACGCCAATTCAGCCGTTGCAGGATGCATACGCATATGAAACGGTGCACACGCTTGACCTCAATTACGGGCCGATGCGGTCGTGGGGCTCCATTGCGTTTGTTGTCGCTACGCTGATTGGTGGTTGGTATCTGTCCTTTGGTGAGCCTGCTGAGCTGTTGTTCCTGACAGTCGGTGCCCTTGGCGTGCTGGCGCTGACATCTGTTTTGCTGCCGGGCATGCCTTCTGAAAGCCGCAGCTCCACCAAAGAGAGCATCTGGAAAGCGGAAGAGCTGCGTGATCCGCAGTTTCTGCTGGTGGTGCTGGCTGGTGGTCTGTTGCTGGGCAGCTTCTCAGCGCTCTATGCCTTTGCCAGTATCTTCTGGCTGTCCGTTGGCATCAGCGATGCCATGGTTGGTGGCTTGTGGGCGCTTGGTACGCTGGCGGAGATCGGTATTTTCGTGTGGGGCTCGTTCTTCATGCGCCACCTTGGTGCGTGGGGCCTGATGGTGACCGGTGGTGTGGCGAGCATCATTCGCTGGCTGCTGTTCCCGTATGCCACTGAAACCTGGTCTGCCGTGCTGTTGCAGCTGCTGCATGCTGGTAGCTTCGGCATGGTGTTCCTGGGGCTAGTTGCCTACACGTCCAAGCTGGTTTCCAGCAAACGCCTTGGCACTGCACAGGGGCTTTCTCAGACTGCCTTTGGTGTGGTGATGGGCGTGAGCGGTATTGCCAGTGGTTGGCTCTACGAGATTGAGCAGGCCTACGCCTTCTATTTGATGGCGAGTATCTGTGTGGCCGGTGTGGTGACGCTGATGTTTGTGACTAAGCGCGTTTAAAAAGAAAAAGGCGGCCTCTGAGAGAGCCGCCTTTTTCTTGATCTTAACCCCAGAGCTGCGGGGAAGGAGGGTGCATCAGGCTGCCCTCAAAGCGGATCGCATGGTCGCGGTCCTTTGCGAGCAGCAGTGGTCCATCCAGATCTACAAAGTCCGCGTTTTGCGCCAGCAGCATGGCAGGGGCCATGGCCAGAGACGTGGCGAGCATGCAGCCAACCATGATGACGTAGTCCATCTCTTCTGCCTTGCGCAGCAGTTTCAGGCCTTCTGTCAGACCGCCGGTTTTATCGATCTTGATGTTGATAGCAGAGTAGCGATCACGCAGGCTTTCCAGATCTTTTGAGGTATGCAGGCTTTCATCTGCGCAGATTGGAATGAGGTGCTCCACCTCTGCCAGAATAGCGTCATTGCCTGCAGGTAGAGGTTGCTCGACCAGACCAACGCCTGCCTGCTGACAGGCTTTGATGTTGGCCTCCAGATTGCTTTCTGACCAGCCTTCGTTGGCGTCGACAATGAGCTTGCTGTTTGGTGCTGCCTGTCTGACGGCTGCGATGCGTTCCACATCCCCATCACCAGCAAGCTTGACCTTGAGGAGCGGACGGCTGGCTGCTTTTGCTGCATCTTCTGCCATCTTCTCAGGTGTGCCAACGGAGATGGTGTAGGCGGTTTCCAGAATGCGCTGTGACTTGATGCCGACCAGTTCTGCCACGGTGGTGTTCTGGCGTCTGGCCGTCAGATCCCAGAGGGCGCAATCCACTGCGTTGCGGGCAGCACCTGCCGGGATGAGGTTTTGCAGCTCTTCGATGGAGACGCCAGCTTCAATAGCAGTGCGGGCGGCCTCGATCTGCGCGGTGACGCTTTCAACGCTCTCGCCATAACGCGGATAAGGTACGCACTCGCCGCGGCCGGTGAGGCCGTCCTGTGTGAGGCTGGCGGTGACAACGTTCACCTCGGTTCGGGAACCGCGGGCAATGGTAAAGCTTCCCGCAATTGGGAATGTTTCAGCTTCAATAGATAGGCGACAGGTCAAACCAGTTTAAACTCCGCGCAAATATGATCAATGATTGGATCGGTCCCGAAGCGGACAGGATCAGTTGCGGGCAGTTTATGCTCTTCGCTCAGCTCTTCAATCAGGTTTTTTGCATGATTCTCAGAAAGCATCATGGTGTTGATGGCAAGGCCGACACAGCGGATGTCCGGGTTTGTCAGGCGGCCAAACTGTACGTTCAGGTCGATGATTTCCTGAATGGATGGGATTGGTGTTGAGACGCCGCGCATGGTGGAGCGGGTTGGCTCATGGCAAACCACAAAGGCATCTGGCTGAGAACCGTGGAGCAGACCCAGAGAGACGCCTGCAAAGGATGGATGTAACAGGGAGCCCTGACCTTCGATCACATCCCAGTGGTCGTCTTTGGTGGCTGGGCTGATGTATTCCGCGGCGCCAGAGATGAAGTCTGAAATAACAGAGTCGATGGCGATGCCGCGCTCGGCGATGAGGATGCCGGTCTGGCCGGTGGCGCAGAAGTCTGAGCTGACGTTGCGTTCTGCCAAGCCACGTTGCAGGGCGATTGCGCTGTATTTTTTGCCAACAGAACAGTCTGTACCAACGGTGAGCAGACGTTTGCCAGATCGCTTCTCGCCTTTGCCAGTTGGGAAGGTGAGGTCGGTGAAGCGCAGATCATGGAGTTTGCGGTTGTTCTTTGCGGCGGCTTCGGCAATGGCCGGGATGCTGCTGAGCTGAATATGCAGACCTGCTGCAATGTCGAGGCCATTGTTGAGCGCATCAACGATGGTGGCGATCCAATGGTCAGGCAGAACACCGCCTGCATTCACGCAGCCAATCACCATGGTTTTGGCGCCAGCTTCAGACGCCTCGGTCAGGCTCATTTCAGGAAGGCTGGTGTGGGCTTTGCAGCCGGGAAGTGTAATTTGACCCAGACACCACTCCGGTCGCCAATCAAGTACGCCATGCGCAGTTTTTGCTGCGAGCTCGTCTTTTACGTCCCCAAGAAATAATAGATATGGCTTAGAAATAGACATTATTTTATCCGTTGTACTTGTGGCTGAATGAGGATTACTAGACGACACACTACAGAAACCTGTATAGGATCAATAGGATTTTTGGATTATAGGGCGCAGGGTCCCGAGATGAAGCTGAGTGATAAATTTGATGCGCCGGACCTGGTAACTGCTGAAGACGGGGCGTTACTTTTGCTTACGGCTTCCGGTGCCTGGGGCATCCGGCAAGGGGCCACTTGCGAAAATCTCATCAATCAAGTGGCAGCGTCTCTCACTCACTCTGTAATTTGCGTGGATTTAAAGGCGGTTAGTTTTCTCGATACCGCTGGTGCCTGGTTGCTGCAGCGGTTCCAGATGGAGCAGGCGGAGCAGGGCCGGGAGGTCAAGTTTCTCTATGAAGACGAGCGCTTCGACATCCTGCTGAAAGAGGTTGACCGGCAAGAAGTCGACAATCCAACCGAAGAACACTCTGGTAACTCTTTCCTCAATTACCTCGAAGCCGTGGGCGAAGCGACTCGTCAGCTGGGGCGTGATACGCGTGATATTCTGGCCATGCTTGGCAGCCTGACAGCGACGATTACGGCGGCGGCGACCCATCCAAGCCGGTTGCGGCCTATCTCCATCGGCGTTCAGTTCCAGCGCTCCTGTATGGGCGCGGTGCCGATTGTGTGCCTGATGAGCTTTCTGATCGGCGGCATCATCGCGCAGCAGGGCGGGTTTTATCTGAAGCAGTTTGGGGCTGAGATCTTCGTGGTGGATCTCTCCGGTATTCTGGTGCTGCGTGAGATTGGCGTTATTTTAACCGCCATTATGGTGGCTGGTCGATCCGGTTCTGCTTACACGGCTGAGCTGGGTTCCATGAAGATGCAGGAAGAGATTGATGCGCTTCAGGTGACCGGTTTGCGGGTGACGGAAGTACTGATCCTGCCGCGTCTGGTGGCGTTGATGATTGCCCTGCCGATCCTTGTGTTTCTGGCGAATATCGCGGCTTTGTTCGGTGCCGGGCTGACTTGCTGGTGGTATCTGGGCATTGTGCCTCATTCCTTTATTGCACAACTGCAGGCTGCTGTTACTGTTGATACATTGATGGTCGGCATTGTGAAGGCGCCGTTTATGGCGCTGATCATCGGGCTTATTGCGTGCATGGAAGGTATGAAGGTTGAGGGCTCATCGGAGTCGCTTGGGCGTCATACGACTGTTTCTGTTGTGAAATCTATTTTTATGGTCATCGTGGTGGATGGAGTTTTTGCTGTGTTCTTCGCGTCTATCGGGTTTTAACCAGTATGGGACAAGGGCAAACAGGGCCGATGAACGGATCAGGCTCGGGTCACCAAGCTGCTGATGATCGGGAAGTGCTGCTTCGGGTTCGGGATATTACCGTTGGCTTTGGCAATAAGCTTATTCTGGAGAACCTGAACCTTGATGTGTACCACGGCGAAGTGCTTGGCTTTGTTGGTGCATCAGGCATGGGCAAGTCCGTGCTCATGCGTGCTGTGCTGGGGCTGACACGGAGGCGTTCCGGTACAATTGAAGTGTTTGGGCAGGACTTTGATGAAGCCACGGATTCTATGCGCCGTGAAATTGAGCAGCGCTGGGGTGTGCTGTTTCAGCAAGGGGCGTTGTTTTCCTCGCTGACGGTGAAGCAGAACGTGCAGGTGCCGATGCGCGAGCATCTGAAGCTTTCTCCGCGGCTGCGTGATGAGCTGGCACTGCTGAAGATTGAGATGGTCGGGTTGCCTCTGGATGCGGCAGATAAGCTGCCTTCCGAGCTTTCCGGCGGTATGATCAAAAGGGCTGCGCTGGCACGATCGCTGTCGCTGGATCCTGATCTTTTGTTTTTAGATGAGCCCACTTCCGGACTGGATCCGATCGGGGCGGCTGATTTTGATGATCTTATTGTAAAACTGAAAGAAACTCTGGGACTTACGGTTTACATGGTCACCCATGATCTGGATAGTCTTCATAGTATTTGTGATCGTATTGCCGTGCTGGGTGAACGCAGGGTTTTGGTTGAAGGAACCATTGAGGATATGATGCAGGTGGAGCACCCTTGGGTTAAGTCCTATTTCCGTGGGGCGCGTGCCCTCAATCGGGTGTGAGGAGGATGCATGGAAACCCGCGCAAATAATATCGCTATCGGTGCATTCGTTCTAACTGTTGTTGGCATCGCCTTTCTGTTTACGTTCTGGCTCTTGAGCGCGGGTGATCGCTCGAGCCGTCGTGACATCAAGATTATCTTTCCCGGTGCTGTGACGGGCCTGCCGATTGGTGGTCAGGTGCTGTTTAACGGTATCAAAATCGGCGACGTGAGTGCGCTCACGTATGATGCTGAAAATCCGAAGCTTGTTGTGGCGACTGTGCGTGTTGATGCCAATGCTCCGCTGCGCCGCGACACGGTTGCTTCTCTTGGGTTTACCGGCCTGACGGGCGTTGCCTATGTGGATCTATCCGGCGGGTCTTCGGAGTCTCCACCGCTGTTTTCCAAAGCGACTGATACTGTTCCGGTGATGTATGCCCGAAGGTCTCAGTTTGAGGATTTGCTGGAAGGGGCCAAAGACATCATGCGCAAGGCGGATTCCACGCTGACGCATATTGATGAGCTGGTGATGAACGCCCAGCCGGATGTGCAGAAAACCATTCAGAACGTTGAGGTCTTCACGCAGGCGCTGGCCAACAATGCCAAGGGCGTGGATGACTTCCTTTCCGGCGTGACTGAGACCAGCAAGGCGCTGACAGGGCTTTCTGGCAAGATCGGTAATCTGGTGGATCGCGGGGATGACCTGCTGGCGAATGTGCCACCGGACAAGCTGGGCCAGATCGTCACCAATGTGGAGAGCATGACCAACAAGCTGTCGGCTTCTACAGATGGTGTCGGTGAGATCATCGCCAATGGCAAGCTGGCTTCTGATCAGTTGGTGAACTTCACCACAGAGCTGAACGATGAGCTGGAGCAGCTGGAGAAGGTGATTGCTGCGGTCAAGCCTGAGGAAGTCGGGCGCATTCTGAAAGGCGCCTCGGATCTGGGCGGTGTGCTGACGGAGCGCCGTGGGGACATTAACACCATGCTGTCCTCTGCTTCTGTGGTTGCCGAGAATGCGCGTGAGCTGACTGTTGAGCTGACCAAGAACAAGGAAGCGATCGACCGCATTGTGAAGAATGCAGAGACAGCTTCCAACGAGATTGTGCTGACCACTCAAAACGCCAACCGTATTTTGAGCATGGTGAAGTCTGATCAGGTCAGCAACATTGTGACCTCGGTTGAGAAGGTGACCAAGACACTTTCTGACAAGGATCAGGTGATCGCAAAAGCTATTGATGATGCGGGGGCTGCAACGGCCAACATTCGCGAAGTGAGCAACACCATTGCCGGGCGCAATAAAGAGATCGACAGCGTGATTGTTTCTGCGCGTGAGGTTGGAACCAACCTGAGTGCGGCGTCTGATCAGCTGAGCGAGACCATGGATAACGCCAATACGCTGATCTCCAACACCAACGGTATTGTGGAAGCGATTGATCCTGCCAAGGTTTCCAACATTGTGGCTTCAGCGGACAAGGTTGCGACCACGCTGGCTGAAAAGACACCAGAGCTTTCCAAGGCGATTGATGAGATCGGCAATGCTGCCAAGTCTGTCAACGAGATGACTACGGAACTGAAGAAGAAGGTTCCTGACGTTGATAAGGTGATTGATCAGGCGAAGAACATTGCCACAAATCTGAATGCTGCTTCTGTGCGTGTGAACACCATTTTGGAGAAAGTGGATGGCATGGTTTCTGCTGATGGACAGGGCTTCATCAAAGAAGCGACTGATGCAGCGGCTTCCATTCGCAAGGTTGCAGACGCTTTTGCTAAGCGGGCAGAGCCAATTTCACTGGCCCTGTTGAAATTGAGCCAGCAAGGCGGACAGGACTTTACCGCAGCAATGCAGCAGTTAAACCAGACACTTATTGAAATTCGACGGGCCGTGAATAATTTTGACCGCAACCCAAATCGTGTGATTTTTGGCGGATCGGACACACCTGTATTTAATGGGGCGCAGCGGCGTTGAGTTTTTGGAAATGTTTGACAAAACTATAGGGAAGCGACTCGAAAACCCACGGGTTGTCAATGGCAGTAAGCTGGAGCTCGGCGTGTTCGGTTCGACACTTAAAAAATTGGTTGTTGGTGCCGTTCTGCTGGGTGGTCTGGCAGGGTGTGGGGCAAGTGGCCCTGAAGCCCTGTATGGTTTGACTGCGCCGCGTGATGTTACCGTCAAAGTGAGAGCTTCCGACTATCAGGTGCTTGTTGCAACGCCGGTTGCTTTGCAGGCGCTGGATACGAGCAACATTGCGGTGACCCAAGGCGGTGGTCCGATTTACTCGTACTTCCCGAAAGTGGCGTGGACTGATACGCTGCCTCGCGTCTTCCAGGCAAAGCTTGTTGAGACGCTGGAGAACACTGGCAAGCTGCGTGGTGTTTCCCAACCGGGGCAGGGCCTTCTGATCGACTACCAGCTGCAAACCACTCTGCGGGCTTTTGAGCTGCAGGTAGACGGTGGTGACAAGGCGTATGTGGAAGTAGCCGCTCGCATCGTGGATGATCGTGACGGACGGTCCATCGGCATGCGCGTGTTCGCGGCAAGTGTTCCGACAACGGGTGATACTGTAACGGATGCCATCCCGGCACTGAACGCGGCCTCAGATAATGTGCTTTCTCAGATCGCCAGCTGGTCCGTCAACACCGTTGGCCGTATTCCACGCTCCAAGGCTGCCGCCAAGCGTGCTGAACTGAACACTCAGGAAACCGCTGGCAACAGGCAGGTTGCTGCTGTCGCTCCTGCGATGGCTGAGACTGCGAAGGGCAACTAGACGGGTTTAGCTTCGGGCTTCCAGCAATTCGATTTCTACGAATGCGCATTCGAAGGTGTTGGCGTTGATGACGTCGTGCTCAACGCCAGTCTCTCTGAAGTAGGGGATGCCGTTTTGCATGGCGGCTTCCATTCTTTCTCCGTCTCCCAGATCGATCTCTAATGTGCCTGTAAAGAGCGGGACGACGATGTAGTCGTAGGCATGGCGATGCCAGCCGGTGTTGTCTCCGCGCTGCTTAAATCGCCATTCAGTTACTCTGACACGGTCATTCTCAATCAGAACTGTGGGCTTGGCCGAGCCGGTTGATGAGCACATTGCACTCTCCTTTGTTGTGCATGTGCTCATGTTAGAAATGATGTGGAGTAGAGTATAGAGCCAGCGCGCGGCTGGCTGGATGTCAGCTGCCTATGCGGAGGTTTCTTCCTTCTTGGTTTGTCCGGAGAGAACGAACTGCAGAACCAGATCATCCCGTCGTTTGGCAAGCTCCTGCATGGACGTGTCCTCCAGCGAGGTTTTCACGCCGTCTTCGAGGGTGTCGACCACTTCTGGTGTGATCCGCGGGGTGCCGAGGTCGTCCCACCAGCTTTGGAACGGGCCGCCAAGGTGATCACAGAAGGAGCGGATACCGCCTTCTCCTCCGCCCAGATGCAAGAGTGTGTTTGGTCCCATGGCTGCCCAACGGAGGCCCGGACCGTATGCAACGGCTTTGTCGATGTCCTCAACGCTGGCAACGCCTTCCATTGCCAGATGGATGGTCTCACGCCAGATTGCGGCTTGCAGGCGGTTTGCGACGTGTCCGGGGACTTCTTTGTTGAGGCGGACGCAGACTTTGCCAATGCTCTCGTAGAAGTCTTTTGCGGACTGGAGCACGTCTGCATCTGTCTTCTCGTTGTCCATCAGTTCCACCAATGGAATGAGGTGTGGTGGGTTGAAGGGGTGGGCGAGGATAAAGCGCGCTGGGTTGTTAAACCCTGCCTGCATATCGGAGAGTTTTAGGCCCGAAGTTGAGCTACCTATGATGACCTCTGGCTTCAGGTGCGGTTCAATCTGCTGGTAGAGCCCGTGCTTGATCTCCAGTCGTTCCGGTACGCTCTCCTGAATGAAGTCAGCATCTGACACAGCAGCTACCGGATCATTCGTAAACTTCAGCTTAGACGTATCGCCAGCATGCTCCCATCCAAGGGCTGCGAGCGTTTCTGAAGCGTTCTTTACCAGAGTGTTGACCCGGTCTTCCGTTTCAGGGGAGGGATCGTAAACAGTGACCTGCCGACCCGTGGCTGCAAACAGCGCTGCCCAGCTCATTCCAATTGTTCCGGCCCCGAGAATTGCAATGTTTGGGTAGTTCATGTCAGCTTTTCCTGTTGTTGCCCGAATTGAATGAGCTGCTCAGTCTGGTGTGGTGATTGCCCGATACACAAGCGCAGGTAAGCAGAACTACTATGATGTTGTTTTCTGGGTCAATTTGGCAATTTGGAGGAAAGACAACGTGTTGTTCTCCGGACTGCAGGTTTAAGAGTTGAGCTCAACGACCAACAAAAAAGGCTCCTGAAAATCTCAGGAGCCTTTTTGATTTCTAGTGCTTGCTTGCAGATCGATTTCCAATGCAGAAGTCAAAAAAGATGGTGATGTGATAGGTGGAACGGTAAAGACAGCAGAAGTTACCTCTGTACTGCCTAGGCTGCTTTGTTGTCGCTCTCACATTTGCTGGCTTTAATCATCTAATTTTATCAGTGACGCAGTACAGGTTGCCTTTCAGTTCTGCATTGTATGTGCGTAGACGTTCTGGTGCTTCAACCTCGATACAAAGCTGGAACTGCTTAGCGGAAAGCTTCTTGTAAGTGACTTGAGATGCATATCCAGTGAGTAAATGAGGACTACGTGCGCAGCTCATAGGATCTAACTCTTCTGGAAGGTCTTTATTGCGGGTGGCCTTGCAAAACGTGATACCCTTTTGAAGCTGATTGATATCAGAGATACGTAGTTGATCTCTGCGTTCCAATTGCCCTTGCATTGGTCCGCCAACGGTCCAGAATGATAAGGCCAGCACAAGTGTTGCCAGCCCACTTGGTATCCAAGTTGCAAATAAGCTGCCTTGCCTGCTGATATTTTCCTGAAGTTGTCGACCCTGATGAAAGTACTGGATGACTACGAGTGAGAGGAGTGCGACTGCACAAGACTTAGCAATGAAGCGGGCTGTCAGATCTCCATCAAGGAAACGATAGATCAGATAAATGGCATCGCAGAGTAGTGTCATTGCAGCTGCAAAAATCGCAATGGCGGTGAGCCAGCGTCTGACACTGCTATACTTGCTTGCTGGATTTGCGCTGCTGCCACGCTCATCTTTGAGATGAAGCCAGAGGAAAACTGGAGTAAAAATAATCAATGCAGCCATAGACCAGCGAAGGCTGCGTAGGCCACTGCGGGAAAAACTATCTCCAACCTCTGGTATCCAGAGGGTAATCAGCCCAAGCAGCAAAATCAAAGTGTTGCCAATGACCATCCCAAAGGCTGCGAAGAGAAGCGCGTAGAAGACTGCATCCCATGCTGAAGTAGAGCGCTGTGGTTGAGGAACTGCCCCAATCGTTTCATCGTAGGACCAGCTTTTCAGAGCTGTATCTATTTCAATAGCAGTCCAGTCTGACGGGCTCAGGCTTGAACGGATGTCATCCTTGGAGAAGCCCTTGTTTAGCGCATCACGCACGAACTCGGAGAGTGAAGCGGGGATTTGCATCTGAAAATCCTTTGAAAATCAATAGTAAAGTAGGCGTGTGCCTGAGTTTGGAGTTTTCAATTTTGTCTGGGTAATACGCCTTCTCATTTTACATGTGCATGTCTTTTCATGCTATTCAAGGTTCTCCGGGCCTAAACTTGTTGCTGACTCCGATAGTTCACAGCGGAGATGCAATAACTTATGCGGCCTGCCCAACAAAAAAGGCTCCTGAAAATCTCAGGAGCCTTTTTTGATTTTTAGCGCTTTACTGCAGCTTAGTCGAAGCGGCCGCTGGCGTGAGCGAGCATGGTGTAGACCTTGCCAGTATCAGAGGTCAGGTATGTCTGACCGAGCTGATTGTCGCTGTCGCTTCTGGAGACCTGTGACAGAAGTTGCTCGAAGTCCTGAATGTAACGCTCGACAGCGCTGCGGAATTCAGGATCACGACCGTACTTCTGGCGGATCTCATCGAAGGTCTGCTGACCTTGCAGGGTGTACAGGCGACGGGTGAAGACGTCGCGCTCACCGCGCTTGTAACGCTCCCACAGGTCCACAAAAGTTTCATGATCAACTGCACGAGCAATGTCCATGCTCAGGGAGTTGAGGGATTCAACCATGTGCTGTGGGGTGCGTGCGTTTGCTGTGTCGTGTGCGTGTCCGCCCATGCCGTCTTCATCGTCGGAAGCGCGGCGGAGCAGGTCGCTGATCCAGCCCTTGGATGTGCCGTTTCCCTGTTGTACTGCTGCCGGCGTTGCCTGCGGACGCTTAGCGCGCGGGGCAGGGGCTTCCATGCGGCGTGGAGACGGGGACATACGTGCAGGCTTTGCACCGGTTGCCGCAACCTGCTGCAGGGTTGGTGCTTCAGCTGCTGCGTACTGACCGGCTGCTGCCACAGCTGCAGGAGCTGCGTTGACTGCGCGTGCTGGCTCAGCTGGTGTGGATACATCGAACTGAGAGGACTGGCGGGAGACGATGCCGGAGAGTTCCTCCAGTGCCTTCACCTGTTCACTCACGATGCGGCGCAGTGCGGAAGTGGATGCTTCTGCTTCATCCGGCAGTGCCAGAATACCTGCGTTGAGCTCAGAGCGGGTTGCTTCCAGTTCCTGATGAACGGAGCGGGCTACATCGCGCATACGTGCTGTGGCGTCGGTAAAGCGCTCAGATGCTTCAGTCACGGTGGACTTCATGTCATGAAGGATATCATCGTGTGCGGCTTTAACTGCATCACGTGCCTTCTGACCTTCCATGCCAGCGGTCATGCGCATGCTTTCGAACTGCTCAGTCACAGACTTGGTTGCAGCTTCTGCTGCAGCACGGAGCATGCCGGACACTTCACGCGCCTTGTCGTCAGCAACTTCAAGCGTGTCACCAAGGGTGTTGGTGTAGTTCGCCATGAGCACTTCAACATCCTGAGTTTTCTTGATCAGGGTGTCCGCAACCATCTCGATTGCCATGCGGCGGTCTGTGAAGCGGCTATCAACATGGGTGTTGGTCGCTTCCAGATCGGAGATGGCCTGACCGAGAAGTTGGTTCTGGTCTTCCATACGGCCTGCGATCTTGGCAGCGTCTGCAAGCACAGTGTGTGTTGTGTTGCGGAGCTGGCCAACCTGCGCCTCGATGGTGGCGTTTGCAGCTTCGGTCTCAGTGACTGCACGGTCGATCGCGGTTCTGAACTCACCTGCGCGGTTTGCCAGATTGGTTTCAACTTCAGACAGGTTCTCGCTTGCAGAAGCAAGGATCTGACGGAGGCTGCCGTTGGATGCGTTCAGGCGTGTCAGGATCTCAGAGACGTCTGTTTCAAGACGCTCTTTGGTACCTGTCATCACGTTCACAGCCATACGGGTGCGATCTTCGATGGTGTTGCCGATGCCGTCGATGGTTTGTGTCAGCGCCTCGGTTGCCACTGCGCCCTGACGGGTCACGGTGTCTGCAACTTCCTGACCCTTCGTGGAGACTGCATTGAGCAGGACGTTCATGTCGGCCTGCATGCGTTCACGGCTGTCATCCATACGGGTGGTTGCGATGGTGCTGCGCTCGTCGATTGCGGTGACGATCTTATCGCCAGCCTCAACCAGATCACGTGTTGCCTGCAGACCGTTCTGTGCGAAGCGGTCAGAGACTTCACGGCCCTTCACGGCAACCGCATCCAGAATTGCGTTCTGAACTTCATTGACGCGTGTAGTGAGGTCGTGAGCCCGGTTTTCGATAGCGAGGATAAGTTCGCTGCCATCCTTGCCGATGATTTCGGAGAGCTCAGCAGAGCGGCTGCCGAAGGCATCGTTGAGGTTTTCGGCTTTAACCAGCAGCTCGTCTGCCACGGACTTGACGCGGGTGGACAGGGTGCCAGCTGCTTCTTCGATAGTGGTGAAGACGCGGGAACGAACTTCGTCGGTTTCGCCTGCCAGAAGCTTGCGAACGTCTTCTGCAGATTCTGCAAGGATCGTCTTGGAGCGCTCGCTTTCTGCGGAGAGGCGGCCAGTAACCAGCTCGATGGTCTGGGACAGGTCGCCACGGACCTTGTCGCTTTCGCCAGTAAGGGCGCCAGACATTTCGGCCAGTGTTGCGGTGTACATGGCACGGGCGTTTTCGCTTTCCACGGCCAGTGCATTTGCTGCCTGTGCCACGGTTGCCAGAACGCGCTGTGCGACCTCGTCACCTTCCTTGGTAAGCGTTCCGCGGACGTTCGCCATGGCATCGGAAACAGCTGCAGCTGCTTTCTCGCCTTCGCCTTCCAGAGAATTGCGGGCTTCGCCGATGGAGTTGGAAACGATTTCCTGCAGACGCTCGCCTTCTTTGCTCAGGGTGCCGGAAAGCTGCTCTACGGAGCTGACAACCTTTTCGGTTGTGAGGTCACGTTCCTGAGCAAGGCGATCGGATGCCTGACCAACGACTTCGAGGATGAGTTCGCGAACACGGGTACTTTCGGAGCCAAGGGAAGAGGTTGCCTCTGCCATTGCACTTGTAAGTGTGGTCGCTGCCTTCTCGCTCTCGTCTCCCATAGTGGTGGAGATTGCTTCGAGGCGATCGGTGAGGATCGTTTCGAGAGCTTTGGAGCGGCTGTCGAGGGTTTCTGCAACTTCGAAGACCTTGGAACCGAGAGAGACGTTGATCTCTGCCACCTGCTCGGAGAGAGCGTCGGTGAGGTTCTTGGACTGCTGAACGATGATGCTGCCAGCTTCTTCCAGACGGCTGTCGAGAGCTTCGTTGATCTCTGTCTGACCATCGTGGAATGCTTTTGCAATCTCGCGGGTGCGGGAAACCAGAGTTTCGGAGATTTGCTTGGCGCGTGCGTCCAGAGCCTGATCAATGCGCTCGGTACCGGAGGACAGGGACTCGGAGAGATGCTCTGCGCGGTCAGTAATGACTGTAGCAGCAGCCTCAACCTTGTCGCCCACAGCCTGATCGAAGGTGGATAGGCTTGTAGAGATTGTCTCTTCGATTGCTTCGGAACGCTGAGCGAGGATTTCGCCGATCTTCTCTGCACGGTTGGAGAGGGAAACGCCAACTTGCTCCACGCGCTCGGAAAGATTGACCGCGATGATGTCGGTGCGATCTTCGAGGATCTTGGAGATGGACTGGGTTTTCTCTTCCAGAGTGCTTGCGATGATGCCGGTGCCCTGTTCCACAGCGTCGGCCAACTTGGTAGTGCGGCTTTCGATGGTTTCGGTAAGGGCTGCTGCGCGGGTATCGAAGCTCTGTTCGAAGGTGGAGGTGCGTTCTTCCAGTTTCGCGTCGAGGGACTCGATGCGGCTGTCGAAGGATGCGCCGATGTTCTGGCTGCGCAGGTCGATGGACTGAACGAGATCGGAACCGCTTTCGGTAACAACCTGCTCCAGTTCTGCCAGCTTGCTTGCCAGACCGTCGTTGAGGGCGCGGCCACGGATGTCGAGGGTTTCGGTAATGCGATCGCCGATTTCGGTCAGATCTGCCGTTACGCGCTCACCACGAGAACCGATGAGGTAGGCCAGCTGTGTACCGGTGTCAGCCAGTTTGTCAGCCAGTTCCTCAGTGCGCAAGCCAAGTGCGCCGGTGATGTCGGATGTTGTGCTTTCAAGAGCGGTCTTGAAGGCGGAAGTCTGTTTGCTGATGGTGTCAGCCACTTCTGCGCCACGCTCTGCCAGGCGCTGATCCAGCTCAGCACCGTTGATGGTGATGCTTTCGTAGATCTGAGTGCTGACGTTACCAAGACGATCAGCCAGCTCGCCGCCGCTGACAGTGATGGTGGTGCCGAGTGTGTTTGCAGTCTCGTCCAGACGGGTTGCGATGTCGCCACCACGCAGGGAGAGGTCAGCAATGATGCTTTCACCTGCACCGCGCAGTACTTCGGAAACCTCGGTGGAGCGGTTGGACAGAGTGTCGATGAAGTCGGTGCACTGAACAGCGATTGCTTCGTTGATCTCGCGACCACGGTTTGCAATGCCTTCTGCTGCCTGTTCGCCGGTTGCGCGCAGGGCAGTGTCCAGGTTGGTCACACGTTCGTCGACAACGCCCATCATCTCTTCGGTGCGGCCAGTGATCGTGTCGATCAGGCGGCCACTTGTAAGAGACAGGTTGGCATTGATTTCTTCGCCGCGTGTAAGGATCTCGTCGGAGAGGCGAGTGCTTGCGGAGGAGAAGTGCTCGGTGATGCCGGAAATGGATGTTTCCAGAGTCTCATGCAGCTGTGCGTTTGCGCTGCCGAACTGATCGGAAACCGTTGTGACTGTCAGGTTCAGCGTATCGGTCAGCTGAGTGTTGGCCGTGTTGACGGTCTCGTTCAGGCTGCTGACGCCAGTGTCCATGATCGTGGAGATCTGGGAGCTTGCAGAACCGACAGTTTCGTTGAGGCTGCCAACACCAGCGTCCAGAGTTTCGGACATGATGGTGTTTGCAGTCTTGACGGCATCTGTCAGGCTGCCAACGCCGCTGTCCATGACAGTGGAGATCTGGGAGCCTGCTGCATTGACTGTTTCGCTGAGCGTAACAACGCCACCGTCTAGCGTCTCGGAGATCTGCTCTTTTGCACCAGAAACAGTTCTGCTGAGGCTGGAAACACCGTCTTCCAGAGCGTCTGTGATGTTGGCGGTTGCGCCAGAAACAGAAGCTGTGAAGTTGGATGCGCTAGCGTCCAGAGTTTCTGTCAGCTGAGCAGACGCACCGTAAACGCTCTCGTTAAGATTGGTTACGCCGCTTTCCATTGTTTCTGCAATGGCAGCGGTGCTATTGGTGACAGTCTGAGAAAGAAGCTCAACGCCGCTGTCCAGAGACTGGGAGAGTTCGCCGCTGACGCCATCAACTGTACGGGTGATGGTGTCGACGCTGCCCTTCAGGGTCTCGGTCAGGTTGTCGTTTGCTGTTGTGATCTTCTCGGTGACTTCGTTGGAAGCGGTGAGAAGTGTAGTTGTCAGCTCAGAACCTGCGGTTTCGACGCTCTGGTTGATGGAAACAACGCCAAGGTTCATTGTTTCGGTCAGAGTATCGTTTGCGCTGTTGATCTGGTCTGTAACAGTAGAGGTGGTCGCTGCCAGAGCTTCGGAAAGCTCGGTGCTTGCTCTTGTTACGCTTGTGGTCAGCTCGGTTACGCCATTGGAAAGAACGGCGCTGACCTGAGAGCTTGCGCCTTCTGCTGCGGAGCTGATGGACTGTACAGAAACATTGAGGGTTTCTGTGAGGGTCGCATTCGCTTCTGTAAGCTGCTCGCTGACAGTAGATGTGGTGATGACCAGTGTCTGTGCCAGCTCGGAGCTGGTTTCGGAAACGCTGGTGGTGAACTCGGACAGACCGTTGGTCAGTGTGGAGTTCAGCTCTGTGTTTGCAGCGCTGATCTGGCCAACAACTTCGCCGGATGTGGTGACCAGAGTTTCGGTCAGATCGGAACTTGCACCTACGAACTGGGCAGTCACAGAAGAGACGGTCTCTTCGATGGATGCGGTCAGTTCAGTACCCTGCGCCTGCAGAACGCCTTTCATAGCTTCTGTCTGGTCAGTGATGGTTGCAGACAGTTCTGCGCCAGCTGCGCCGAGTGTTGCGTTCAGTGCGTCGCCGCGTTCTGCCAGCAAGTCGCTGATTTCGTTGCCGCGCGCAGAGAGGCCTTCAACGATCTCGGTACCAGTGGTGGACAGGGTTGCGGTGATTTCATCGCTGCGGCTTGCCAGATTATTGACAAGTTCCTCAGATGTCTCAGAGAGGCGGCTGTTCAGATCAGAACCGCGCTCGGTGAGGTTATCAATGAAGGAGTTCGCAGTTGAGGAGAACTCTTCATTAATAGAAGAGCCACGCTCATGAAGTGTTTCAGAGAGCTTGGAACCGGTTTCAGAAAGAGTTTCAACCAGTTCGGAGCCAGTTGATGTAAGACGCTCAACGTAATCGTCGGAACGGATGGTCAGCGAGGAGACCATTTCGCTTCCGGCTTCCGTGAAGCTGTCGGTGACTTCTGAGACGCGGGTTTCCAGCTTGCTGTTCATCTGCTCAAGCATAGAGTCGATCGAACCGGTGAGGCGTTCCCGGGCGCGATCAACGGAGGAGGCGAAATCCTCTGAAGTATTTGCGAGCTGTGAAGCAAGGTTTTCGTGGGAGCCGGAGATGGTTTCACGCACCAGTTCCGCGTTGGCCTGAATGGCCTCACGCTGGCTGACGAGCTCTTCCACCAAACGGCGAATTTTCAGTTCGTTGTCATTATATGAGTTCTCAAGGGAAGACACTTCCTTATGGATGAGAACTTCCAGCTCACTGGCACGGGCAATTGCGCGTTCAATACCGTCGCCCATGGCAGCGGCTTCGCGGCGGATCGCCTGACCAACGTTGAGGATGCTTTCTTTTGCAACATCTTCCGGCTCAGCCAGACGAAGCGCAACTTCTGTCATGCCCCGTGCGACGTTGCGCATTTCCTGTGCGCGCCAGAACATGAGGGCCATAACCCAGACAAAAGCGATTGGAACAACAATAAAGACGGAAACGAGAACCAGTGTCGGGTTTTCGAATACGCCTGCGAATGAAGATGACTTTTCGAGCTGCTCAGCAAATGCGCCCCAGGACATTGCAAGGCCGAGGCTGGCCCAGACAACGGAGACTGCAAATGCGAACCAGAACGGAGCTGCAGACGGCTTGCGCTGCAGAGCAAACATCAAAGAGCCAATGGACTGGCGATCATCGTTGCTTGCTGTTGGCGGGCGGCCACCACGGCCACGCTTGCGAACCTGTCTCGGTGCCTGATTTTCTTCTACAAGCTGAGCCAGTTTTTTATCAGTGGAAGGCGCAGTGGTTGCAGCCTCCTTTGCAGGGCTAGCCGACATCTGCGGTGTGTCCGCACTCGTGCTTTCCTGTTCGCTGGATAACATTGACTCCTGTGGAGCGCCAAAATCAGCCTGAAGGGCTTCTTCTACCGCTGACAGAGCCACTTCCGATGGAGCTTTCGCCTTCGGGGTGTTCGCCATATCTCGCCTCGCGTCCGTACTCTCTACTTGCCGGTCGTCAGCACATCATTTCGCCTTTTGTGCCGGCGCCGTCACCACAAGGTGTCTGCCTTACGCGAAAAGCGCTCCTCCCAAACAGAAACGCATTTTCAGACAACAATGGGTTTGGCCCCATACAATCCGACAGCTCTGAATTGAGAGCACCGCCGAACTTCTAGGGCCAAAAACAGGGAGTTTTCAGAATCAAAGCGGACCGTTAATGTTAACGGTGCATTAAGATTTAGATTTCCCCACCTTGCAGCTACCCTTAACCTAATGGCACAATCCGGTGGACTGTACAACAGAAGTTGCCGGGATTTTTAGGTGCCCTACGATAAGTCACAGGCAGCATTTTTGGGGGGAACTCACTATGGCTAATCGCGAAAATTCTCCAGTCAGTTCTAAAGGTCCCAATCGGCCGAGTCCTACACAACTCAAATGGTTAAGGCGAGGTCTTAACGAAGCAGGTGGAAAGTTGCCGCTGTTTGATGAGAGCGGTCGACAAGTGCCAGCTGCAACTGTGCGGGCGTGTGTTGCGGCAGGGTGGGCGGAGCCTTGGTTTTCCAACCCATTGAAGCCCGATTGGCTCATATGCAAGCTGACTGACAAGGGACGCGAGATGCTGGAACGGGATGGTAATTCGAAAAATCTTGTTAACCATCTTTAACAGAGCACCTTGTCAATTTTAACGTGTGATGGCAGTGAAGGCTGGTGGCGGGGCTGCGAGTCTAGATTTGAATCTGGGCAGTAGGATGTTGTTAACCATAAAATAAAAACCTGTGTTTTCTTTTGGGGAATAGATTCCGTTGCCTATGGGAAATGAGGGGTAGAGTCACTGCAGAGTCATAGCGGTGGCGGGTTTTGAGTCACTCAAGCGAATCAACTTTCCGAATAACTTGATAACTTTGAGTCACTTGGCTGTGTTTGGAGGCGTGGCGTCAACTTGGCACTGGAACTACATAAAACTACAAGTGCAATATGCAGGGATCACTTCTCTTCTGTGACGTTTGATGACCCGGATTTGCAAGGTCAGATCCTGGAGATGTTTGAGGAGCAGATCGATGAGTTCCGTCGGGGCTTGCAAGGCTCGTCAAGTGCTGAGGTGCTGAAAGCTGTACTGCATCGCTTTAAAGGATCAGCGCGCGGCGTTGGTGCCTTTGCTCTGGGTGATGCGCTGGAGCATGCTGAGCATGAGGCTGCTGGAGGGCAGGTACCAGTGCTTGTAACTGTCGAAGCTTGTCTTGATGCTGTGTCCGCTGAGCTTCAAGTGCTGCGTAATTCGTGACGTGAAACTGGCTGCGCGGGTTTGACCATAAGGTCTGGCTCAGAAGTTCTTGAATAGCTGGGCGCCTGCATGTATCTGAAGACAACAGAATAAGCCAATCAGGGTCGGGACGACTTTAAATATGCCAAAGATTACTTTCATCACCTCATCAGGTGAAAGCCATGAGGTGGATGCTGCTGCTGGTTCTACCGTTATGGAGAACGCGATTAAGAACATGGTTCCTGGAATTGAAGCGGAATGTGGTGGTGCCTGCGCTTGCGCGACCTGTCATGTGTACGTGGACCCAGCATGGAATGACAAGACTGGCGAACCTGAGCCAATGGAAGAGGATATGCTCGACTTCGCTCAGGACGTTCGTGACACTTCCCGTCTTTCCTGTCAGATCCGTGTGACAGACGAGATGGATGGTCTGGTGGTTCATATCCCTGAGAGCCAGAGCTAAGCTGCAGCTTAAGAGTTTAAATGAAAAAGGCTGGTCCGATTGGGCCAGCCTTTTTTGTTGCGTATCGTGAAGGGCTTACTCGGCGCCGACGGCCTGTGGTTGGCGACCTGAGACCCACACGGTTTCCATACCCGGCTCAGGATGGCGGGGGATCATGCGGCTCAGGATCAGGCTGATGGCAGCCATGGACGCGCCTGCGATGAACACCAGAGCAGGTGAGAACAGCCAGATGGTGCCGAAGACAACCGGGATCACCACTGCAGCGATGTGGTTGATGGTGAAGTCCACGGCAGATGTTGGTGCAATGTCTGCCGGGTCTGCGATCTTCTGGAAGTAAGTCTTCATGGCGATGGCCATTGCGAAGAATGCATGGTCGATCACGTAGAGCGCGCCTGCAACCCAGACGTTGGTGACGAAGGCATAAGACAGGAACACGATGATCAGGCCGATGTACTCGCAAGTCAGCGCAGTTCGTTCGCCGACGCGACCGATAAAGGCGCCGATCTTGGGAGCGAGGAACATGTTGATGGCGCCGTTCAGCAGGAACAAGGCTGCAACTTCATGCACTTCGTAGCCAAAGCGTTCCACCATCAGGAAGCCTGCAAAGACGGTGAAGATCTGACGGCGCGCGCCACTCATGAAGGTGAGGGCATAATACAACCAGTAGCGTTTGCGCAGGATCAGCTTTTTGTGCTGCTCAACGTGGGCTTTGTATTTTGGGAAGGCAACTGCTGCGAAGATGGTCAGCGCCATGCCGGCAATTCCTGCCCAGAGGAAGACTTGCTCATAGGACAGATCAAAGGTCTTCCAGCTGAGCATGATTGTGCCGTAGATGCACAGAGAGACCAGAGACGAGACAGCGATGATCTTGCCGAGCAGGGCCGGTGCATCCTTCTTTGGCAACCACTGCAAAGACAGAGACTGCTTGAGCGTCTCGTAGTAGTGGAAGCCGAAGGACATGATGAGGGTGGTGGCGTAAAAGCCGATTGCGGATGGGAAGTAGCCGGTGATCGCAATGCCGAAGCCCATCAGGCCCAATGAAATCAGCGTGAAGGTCTGCTCTTTGAAGATGAGCAGCATGAAGATAACGGTGAACGCCAAAAGGCCCGGGATCTCGCGGATGGATTGCTGAATACCAATTTCCTGACCGGTGAAGCCGAGTGTGTTCACTGCGAAGTTGTTGATGAGGTTCCACCACACAGAAAATGAAAGCTGTGAGGCGACCGTGAGAACCAGCAAAAATACAAAGGGTGAGCGCCAGTCGGCTCTGATGTCTTTAATGATATTCAACATGGTGCTTCGTTCTTATGAAAAGGTTTTGCAATTAAGTAAGCGAAAAGTTTGTTTACGTGATAGCACTAGTTTGCCAAAAAATGTTTTGGAGTCGCCAAGAGGTGTTCGATGCCTATTCACGCTGATGTTTACATGGATCCGCATGAGGTGGATCGCCCGCAACCCATTGTTGCTTATGCGGTAGATATGCCCATTGGAGGGCAGGGGCAGCCGCATTCACATGCGCGTGGTCAGTTGGTTCACATCATGCAAGGCGCGACCACGGTGTTCACCGAGGAGGGTACGTTTGTTGTGCCGCCGGAGCGGGCAGTGTGGGTTCCGGGTGGGATGATGCATCGAACGGTCTACCCTGTCAAAACCCAGTTCCGAAGTCTGTACTTGCGTGAAGATTGGTCTGCACGGCTCTCTGATAAGCCAGTGGTGGTGCAGGTAACACCGCTGCTGCGTGAGTTGATACAGGAGCTCATGGCAGCGCCTAGGGATTATGCGCTTGATGGGCCTGTTGCGCGGATTGCTCAGGTGATTGTTGATCAGCTGAAGAGTTTGCCGGATGCGCCGTTACAGCTGCCTATGCCGGTCAATCATGCGCTGCTGAAAGAGCTTTGTCAGTCGATCCTGTCTTGCCCGGCGCATTTGCCAAGTCTTGCAGATGCAGCGGAACGGACATGTATGTCTCAGCGGACGTTTGAACGGCGGTTCTTTGATGAGACGGGCTGGAGTTACCGGAAGTGGTGCGGGCAGGCGAAGTTGTTTCGTGCGCTGGAGTTGCTCTCAGCAGGGCGAAGCGTGGGTGATGTGGCCTTCAAGCTTGGCTATGAGGGGCCAAGTCCGTTTATCTCACAGTTTCGCAAGGCGTTTGGTACGACACCGGGCAAGTACTTCAAGCCGCAGTAGTCGTTATTTGCCGCCGCTGCAGGAGCGGATAAAGTCACGAACTGGCTTTGCGCTGCCTTTGAGGCTGACGTTGTACGTCGCGTAACCGCCCAGGTTGACCTTAAGCTCATTGTCTCGTGCCATCCGGTTCCAGAGTGAGGAGCCGTTGCTTAGGGTGAGAAGCGGTAGGGAAACGCCGGCTTCCGGATCCAGTGCGCTGCCGACACCGACATAGCTTTCCTTGAAGCGTTTGGTGCTTAGTGAGATCAGGATGCTGTCGCCCGGCTTAAGTGCTGGAACTGTTGACTGGAACATGATTTCGATATCGCCGCTGCCAGCTATGCAACGGGCATAAAAATCGGTGTCGTCGGTTTCTGGTACACCATGAACAAGCACTTTGTTGTTATCACCAGTCGGTAGTCCAGATACCCAAACATACGCGCCGTCAAAACCATTCAGCGGTGCTTTTTCATTCAAGAACTTATCCGGATTTGGCAGAAGGTCTTGCGTAATGAGGTCGGTGTTTTGCTCATGGAACACAAAGTGCTGAGCGGTTCTGCCGCTGCTGTTGAGTGCGCAGGAGAAGTTGAAGGGCACATACATGCCCTGACTTTGGTAAACACCGCGACCTGCCAGCTTGTCGCCCGTGCGCACCAGCACAGGCTTCTGGTTCAGCTGGTCATTTGTGAACGTACCAAGGCCCAGATAGACAGGAGGCAACTCTGAAAGGGAGTTCTTAGTGGCAATGATTTTGCTGCCAAGCTTGGAGCAGGCGCGGCGGGCGTTCCAAAGAGGTTCTGCTACGCTGATTACAAGATCATCTTCCGGAGCGATCTCGCTGTTTTCCAGTGGTGGCAGGTCTTGTGTCACCACTTGTGTTGGTGGGGCAGCTTGCGGAGAGCTGCTGTCCCGCTTCAGCTTGTAGTAACAGGCCTTCCGAGCAGCCGGGTCTGGATCTCCGAAGAAGTCAGTTCGGCAGTGAACATCGCCCTCAGCGGTCTTCTCGTAGAAAGCGCCGGGTCTGCCAAAGCGAACAGTCGTCGGGTATGGCAGTTCGCAGACCTGAAACTCCAGTGCGCACTTGCGCCAGCCATCTTTGGTAAACTCGGGAAGTTGCGGGATCGGGGTGATCACACCGCCAGAACTTGCTGACTTTACTGGTGTTTTGAGCGCAGATGATGTTGCGCTGACTGTGTTCACGCTTTTGCGGGAATATGGTTTGTTGCCCACATAGAAGATGCCTGCACAGCCTTTGTCTGTCCAAAGGTGTGATGGGACCACTCCCCAACTCTCGTTGAGCTTACACAGTGCATTGGATGTTTGGCGCAGAAGCTGGACGTAGTTGCGGTTGGCGTTCGAGATTCTGCACTTGGTGTAAGCAGCGTTCTCAGAAGCGCAGACGACGACGTTGGTTTCGTCCAGGCGGTCTGGCGTGTTGGCAATGTGGTTTGCCGTTGATGGCCGATGTGTTGGATCGCTGCGATGAATATTCTCCCCATCATGTTGCTGGGTGAGTGTGTTGGTCAGGCAGTCGATAAACTCTGGGCTATCCAGCGATGCATCTGTCTTATCCAGGCAGCTTTCTATGATCAGCGCCGGGATGAGTGAGTTGATCGGCGGGATAGTTGTTGCGTTGGCGTTGGCTACAAGTAAGGGTGCAATGAGGGCGAGAGTGCCCGCAGATTTCCTTGTGAACAGTTGCCACATATTAGATTTGCTCACAGCATAGCCTCTCTTAGCTCGTCTGGTGCACTTGTTGCCTAACGCAATCAGCTTGCGCCCAGCTTAAAGCTTTGCGCCTCGTCTTCTCCAAAACGGCAAGGAAACGCGCTGCAGCTGAGCACATGGTGCTGTCTAAATCTCAAAGCTATTCGCAGTCTAGTTGTAAAAGTACAAAAGAGGGAAGTTAAATACTTAGTGTTGTTAGCGTACAAGCTCCTTCATAGCAGAATCCAGCCCTTCCAGTGTCAGGGGATACATACGCTGATCAAACAGTTCTTTCATCATGCCGATGGAGTGGGTGTAATCCCAATGCTGCTCGCGCACCGGATTGAGCCAGACGGCCTTTTGGTAAAGGTCGGTGACGCGCTTAATCCAAGTGTGACCGGCTTCTTCGTTCCAGTGCTCAACAGAACCGCCCGGATATGTGATCTCGTAGGGGCTCATGGATGCGTCGCCGATGAAAATGACCTTGTAATCACTTGGGTACTTGTGGAGCACATCCATGGTGTTGATGCGCTCAGTGTGGCGACGGCGGTTGTTCTTCCAAACGAACTCATAGAGGCAATTGTGGAAGTAGAAGTACTCCATCACCTTGAACTCAGTCTTGGCGGCAGAGAACAGCTCCTCGCAGACGCGAATGTGGTCATCCATTGAGCCGCCGATATCAAAGAACAACAGCACCTTGACTGCATTGCGTCGTTCCGGTCGCATGTGGATGTCGAGCAGGCCTTTGTGAGCTGTGGATTTGATGGTGTTGTCTAGGTCCAGCTCATCCGCTGCGCCGGTTCTGGCGAACTTGCGCAGGCGCTTCAGGGCAACCTTGATGTTGCGGGTGCCCAATTCAACGGTGTCATCCAGATCTTTGAACTCACGCTTGTCCCAGACTTTGACGGCGCGGCGGTGGCGACTGCCATCCTGTCCAATGCGGATGCCTTCAGGGTTGTAGCCATAAGCGCCAAACGGGGACGTGCCACCCGTTCCGATCCACTTGTTGCCGCCCTGGTGGCGTTCTTTCTGCTCTTCGAGCCGCTTTTGCAGCGCTTCCATGAGCTTTTCAAAGCCGCCCATGGATTCAATGAGTTTCTTTTCTTCTTCACTCAGGTGTTTTTCGGTGAGTTTGCGCAGCCATTCCTCGGGGATTTCCGTGGTTGGGACTTCGCTCATCAGATCAAGGCCATTGAACGTGTGTCCGAAGACCCGATCAAACTTGTCCAGATTGGCTTCGTCTTTGACCAGTGTGGCACGAGCGAGGAAGTAAAAGTCCTCGACGCGCTTGTAGGCAAGGTCAGCGTCCAGTGCTTCCATAAGCGTTAGATATTCGCGTACGGAGACGGGCAGGCCAGCGGATTTGAGCTCTTCGAAAAACTGAATAAACATGGGGTTACACTATGCGATAGGGCTGTGTGGTGTCGAGAGTGCATTTGACACCTTAGGCAAAAGCATAGGGATCAGTAAGAGCCTCTGGCCCAATCGATTGCTTTGGCCAGTTGGAGCTCCACGAAGTCACTTTTGCCTTCACGGTATCCGACTACATCACCGTTGACGTCTTGTGCCGTTTTCTTCTTCAGGTGCGCATACTTTTCACGCACTTCCGGGTGGGCTTTCAGGTAGTCACGAAAGGCGAGATGGCGATAGACGTGCGGATCGCCGGTTTTGAAGGCGTGGAGGTGATGTGTGCGGTCGTCTCCACCTTTCTCAAAATAGCGACGACCTTTGATGCCGTGTTCGCCCTTCGCGACATAGCCGATGTTGATGAGCTTTGCGGACTGAGTTTCAAGCGCTTCAATATCCGAAACTTCTAAGAGGATGTCGATGATCGGTTTGGCTGCAAGGTCTGGCACGGAAGTGCTGCCTATGTGGTGGATGCCTTCGACGATGTCTCCGAGAAGATCGTGCAGGATCTCCTGTTCTTGTTGGAAATCCTCTGCCCATCGGGCCTGTGCGTCTACCACTTTGACTTTGCGTGTGATCATCGCTCTGCCTGCCGTTGTTGTGCCTTATGCGCCCTGAACATAGCAAATGCCTAGGAGATGTGCAGGGCTCTGTCAGATCCTCGTTAATCTTGGTCTACAACCTCATCTGGGGCAGATTTTGTTATCTCACTCATTAGTTCTGTCAGAGAAGGGCCCTTAGTTGCGATGAACGGAGCCGGGCGGCAGGTCTGAATGGCGGCTACACCAATGCGGGCGGTAAGGAAGCCGTTGACCAAACCTTCGCCCAAGCGGGCGGAAAGTTTTGCCGCCAGACCCTGGCCGATGAACTGTTCCAACAAGCTGTCACCTGCAGCCATACCGCCTGTTACGGCAAGATGGGCGGCTACATCTCGCGCCAGTCTCCAGAAGCCTAAAGCGCCGGGACGAGCACCATAGAGGCGGGAAATACGGCGTACGATGCGCAGGTTTTCGTAGAGTACGATCAGAATATCGACGAGCGCGCGCGGGGACAAGGCAGTCACCACAGATACACGCTTTGCGCTTTCCATAACGATCAGGCGAGCGCGGGCATCAAGCGGTGCCATCAGATCGCGTTCCGCGAGCTTAACGAGATCTCTGCCGTCGATGATCTCCTGCATATGCCCTTTCAGCTGAGTGCGGCCATGGGCTGTTTCAGGTCGGTCAGCATAAAGCGCCATCAATTTGTGCAGGGCTGCGCGAGCTTCTTTATCGCTGTCGTTGTCGGCTGCGGTTTGCAGATCGTCGCGGATATGGTCGATCTGTTCCAGCCGCGAAAGTGCGCGCCATTCCTTGAAGAACAGGCCGATCAAACCGAGGAATGCCAGTGCTGTCAGGCCAACAGCTGTCCAGCCTAGCCAGTCATAGCGGGCGAACAGGTCTCTGATGAGGCTGTCTACAGCAAGACCAACGGCAAGTGAGACGAGGCCGCCGCCGCCAATTGCAATGATCTTACTCCAGCGGCTTTTTGCTGGTTTGGGCTCCGGTGCAATAGCGCTTTGCGGTAGCGCCAGCGCGCTTTCACTTTCCTCTGAGATTACAGCTTCAGAAGAAAGTGGTTCATGGGCGAACTCTCCTTCCAGCCGGACGGAGCTGTCATCCAGTTTGAATGCCTTGGGCGCGCGGCGCGCCTGTGGCTTGTGCTGATGTGTTTTCTTGTTGGTCATGCAAGTTTATCTCCCAGCAAGAACTCCATAGCGCTGTCCAAGCGGATGTGAGGGAGTGATAATGTAAGTCCTTCTGCAGTTCGTTCCAGCTTGGGAGGGCGGAAACGAACATACTTCAGTGCGGTCTGATCTTCTGGTTTGTCCTGGTCTTGTTCTGCCGTGAAAAGGTCGCTCAGGTCATCTGGTAAGTCACCAGGGAAGATTGCGGCTTCTTCATCGCCGTCAAATTTCATTGAGCCGATGGTCTCGTTAGGCATTGGCGTGCCGAGTAGCGCAGGTGTTTCAACACCGTCGTGATGGACGGTTGCTTGCCGTGTTGCTCTGACAGAGGCGAGGGCAAGGGTCTCGACGGAGGCACCAGAGAACTCTGCGCGATTGATTGCTTTTTCGACCAGCTGTTTCAGAAGCATTTCAAGATGATCGTGATCTTCTCGGCGCAAGTGATCTGCTTTGGTTGCTGCAAACAAGATGCGATCGATCTTGCGCGACAGGATCGAGAACAGCCAGCTGGACTTGCCGGGTCTGAAGGCGCCCATGATTTCCGTAAGTGCGCGGCTCAGATCGTCCAGGGCTTCTGGCCCGGCATTGATGGCGGTCAGGGCATCCACGAGCACAATCTGCCGATCCAGACGCGCAAAGTGGTTCTTGAAGAACGGTCTGACGACGTGCTTGCGGTAGGCTTCATAGCGGCGCTCCATAATGGCGAGGAGCGTGCCTGCTTTCGGCTTAACCTGTGTGTTGCCCAGATCCAGCGGCGCAAATGTGAGTGCTGGTGTTTCTTTCATGTCGCCAGGCATGAGGAAACGCCCCGGAGGCAGCATGGAGAGCGCGTTCTCATCATCCCGGCAGCGGCTCAGGTATGTTGTGAACGTGCTGGCTAACTCTTTGGCGACTTCCTCGGAGAACTCATCGTGGAGTTTATCCTGATAACGAGCGAGCGTTTCCAGAAACTCCTTGGAAAGATCTGGTCTTGCCTTGGCTCGGCGGAGCGCTTCCTCTGAGAAGCAGCGGAAATCCTGCCTCAGCAAAGCAAGGTCCAGAAGCCATTCGCCGGGGTAATCGACAATATCGAGATGCAGTTTGCCACCGCCCAGACGGCGGTTCAGGAATGTGGCTGACTCGTATTCGATTGTCAGGCGCAGCTCTGAGATCTGGTGTGTGGACTCGGGCCAGAGGCGATCTTTTGTGAGCGTTTCAACATGCTGCTCATAGTTGAAACGTGGCACGTCGTCATCAGGCTGCGGCTGGAGATAAGCGCGGGCCAATCTTCCTGTGCCTGCAGCGTCCAACAGAGGCAAGCGACCACCTGCGATGAGGTTATGGACGAGGGCAGAGATGAAGACGGTTTTACCGGACCGCGCCAAACCGGTGACGCCCAGACGTACAGTTGGGACTGTCAGATCAATTGCTGAATCCGTCAGATTGTCCAATGCGGTTTGCGCATCGTTCAGGGCCAGCTTCGCGTTTTTAAATAATGAATTCAGTGGGCTCACAGATCATCCTCCAAGGAACGATGTGGTGCGTTCTTTGGAGGAATGCAATCGCAAATGCCTCAATAATTGTAGAGTAAAGCAAAATTTTCCTAGTCAGGAGCCAGAGACAGCCTGCAAGTGTCGCGGCTGGAAGAAGGATACAATCCGGCCTTGTCTGCGTTCTACCTCTGACCAGCGGTGGGCTTCAAAGTCTATAACAGCCAGTGCGCCGGTTGGGTATTTGGCTTCCATCTGGTGGATATACTCTGGGTTGCCTTTGCCAACCAGTTCAAGAGCCGTGTCCTGAATGGCTGTGTTGTGCCCGACAACAAGAATTGTGTCGAACCCACCGCCGTAAGCCCGAATGGCATCGGTGTAGTCGCCTTCGCTGGAGTTGTAGAGATCTCGCAGTAACTGGATACGGGTATCGCAGCGTAGATAAGGCATTACTTCCATGAGTGTTTGCCGGGTGCGCAAGGCGGTTGAACACAGTATGAGTTTGGGATGTAACTGGTGCTGGTGGATGTGAGCTCCGACCCGTGCTGCAGCTTTCCAGCCACTGGAGTTTAGAGCGCGGTCATGATCGTGGACGCCTGCGTCACTCCAGTCTGATTTTGCGTGTCGCAACAGCATTAGGCGAAGCATATGTTACCCTCCAGTTATACGTTATTACTTTATGTTCCTAAGAGGTAGAAACATTCTAAGTTGTATTTATGCTGCTATGCGATATTGCAGTGCAGCAAATATGGATGGACTTATTTGTTTATTACTTGCTTTGTCTCTGTTTGAAACCTACATGCTTTTTTTGTGATTTGGAAGTCGATAGTATTCCCCTAATAGTATGGGGTTTTTGTCTCATAATTACTGAAATATTTATTGGTGATGCATGCATTATTTAATGCAGCATTTTCATCTTTTAAACGACAATGTAGGTGCTTGCTTGGGGCTTTGCTTTGGTGCTTCAGTGAATTGGCATGATTGGTGAGCGATGTGTGATCTGCATTGTATAAACTCCCCGCACGATTTGAGGGAGATTAGTTGCGCTGCTGCTCTTTTTCAATGCGCACTGCCAGCTGCTTAAACAGGGCTCTGATTTTCTCAAGCTCGCTCACAGGTAGATCGCCGGAGATGGATGTCCAGACGGTATAATCTGCACTAGGGGCTGTGTATGCGACAAAGCTCTCAACACGTCCCATGTTCATTGTTGTCTCGGTTCTGAAAGCGACCTCGTTCTGCGGTGTTTTCAGGTTCAGCGGTTTGAAGTGACTTTGGCGATAGCCGCTTTTGAAGTTATTGATGAGTGTGGAGGCGGTTTCTTTTTTGTGACGACGAAAGATAACTTTGATCTCGCCGTTCTCTGTCTCATACACGCAACCGGTACCCAGTTCCTTCAAATCCGGCACCAAAGCAGATCTGGAGAGCTGACTGATATAGTCTGGGCAAAACATGCCGGTGAAATGGGTCAGTGCATCAACATCTTTCCGCCAACCATTGTGCAATGTGTGTGGCTGGTAGAGGAGGCTTTCAGAGATAGTGCTGTTTGCCTGAGCGATTGTTGTGAATGAGCTGCTTAGTAGGACTGCGCAGCTCATCAGTGTCGCCAGAGGAGTGCGCATGCGTGCTGCGAGGCTCAAAAATCTTGCGTTCTTTTGTTTTTTCATTTTCAAGCCAAGCAATCGACGTTAGCGGCGGTTCATGAAGGCGAGGCGCTCAAACAAGTGAACGTCCTGTTCGTTTTTAAGAAGGGCCCCATGTAGAGGCGGAATAATCTTCCGGCTTTCGGTTTCGCGCAGTGTCTCTGGATCAATGTCTTCATTGAGGAGCAGTTTGATCCAGTCCAGCAGTTCAGAGGTCGAAGGCTTCTTCTTTAGGCCCGGCAGGTCTCTGAGGTTATAGAAGGCGTTTAGTGCTTCTTTGAGCAGGCGATCTTTGACCTGACCAAAGTGAACGTTGACGATCTCACTCATGGTCTCTGCATCAGGAAACTTGATGAAGTGGAAGAAGCAGCGGCGCAGGAAGGCGTCCGGCAAGTCCTTCTCATTGTTGGAGGTGATGATCACGATTGGGCGCTGTTTGGCCTTTACGGTTTCACCAGTCTCGTAAACGAAGAACTCCATGCGATCCAGTTCCTGAAGAAGGTCGTTCGGGAACTCGATGTCGGCTTTATCAATCTCATCGATCAGCAGAACCGGGCGCTCGTCCATCTCGAAGGCCGTCCAGAGCTTACCTTTGCGAATGTAATTGCCGATGTCTTTTACGCGCTCATCACCGAGTTGGCTGTCGCGCAGGCGGGAAACCGCATCGTACTCATACAGACCTTGCTGTGCTTTTGTCGTTGATTTCACGTTCCATTCAAGAAATGGGACGCCAAGGCTTTGCGCGATTTCCTGAGCTAGGACAGTTTTGCCGGTTCCCGGTTCGCCTTTTACAAGCAGGGGGCGTTCAAGGGTAATTGCTGCGTTGACTGCGATCCGAAGATCTTCTGTGGCAACGTATTGGGAAGTCCCTTCAAATTTCATTGCTAAATCCTGCTTGAACATCATGATTTGGCGAAAACACTAATCTCTCGATAAGCAATGGGCAATCCCTGCAGGGTTGCGCCATTGGGCTTATCTAGTGGTTTCAGTTCCGAGTGGGCTTCTTTTGTGTCTATGGGAATTATGTGCCGGGTGTGGCGAGTTAATTGCCGGGTTTAGATGGGAATTTTTATGTTTAACAATAAGTTAAAATTGTAAATTGCTGAAATAGCTGAATAAATTAAATTTTTTGAATTGGCATGCAAGTTGCAGTGAGTGATCAAAAATCTGCGCAAGTTTGAGCGAATTTGAATTTTAGGTGGGCTCGATGAGTATTTATGGTGCAATCAACTCTGCAACGACTGGTCTGGACGCACAGTCCAAGGCGTTGGAGAATATTTCCGGTAACGTGGCGAACTCCTCGACCACCGGCTACAAACGCCTCGACACAAGCTTCTCTGATCTCGTTGCCAGCACCGGCAGTCGTCAGAGTGAGCAGGTTTCAGGCACAGTGCTTGCGACGTCCCGTGCGACGAACTACTTGTCCGGTGATATCACATCTGCTGATCGTAATACTTATATGGCGATCAATGGTCCTGGATACTTTCTCGTAACAAACCGGGATGGTCTTACTCAGCAAACGCCTGAGAGCTACTACACACGTGCGGGTGATTTTGAGCTGGATACCGAGCGTAATCTAGTCAACTCTGCCGGGTATTTCTTGCAGGGTTACCCAATCAATCCTGCAACAGGCGCTGTTAGCGATCGCCCGGAACCTATTCAGGTTTCCGATGCGCCGATGCCTGCCAAGCCATCAACTCAGATCGACTATCAAGCAAACTTGCCGTCTACGCCTACCACGGACAACTATGACACAACCGACGGTGCGCCAAACTCTCAGTATGTGGATTTGAGTGTATTCTCGACAGAGGATACGCAAGCTACTCCAGTATTGGATGATGGTGGCTCACCAGCAACCATCTTAACTGCAACTAGTTTGCTTCAAGATTCAGATGAGTTTAGTCCAGGCGATACTATAACATTAACTGTTGGTGCGCATTCTGCTGAAACGTTTACTGTTGGTGCTGATACTACAGTTCAAGATTTGCTTGATAAATTGAATAGTATGCACGGAGTGAGCGCTGAAATGCTGTCTACTGGTAAGATTAGTATTTCTTCGCTCGAAGATATGACATTTACAGGCGGCGCAACTCCAATCAACGTATCATTGACCGCTCAGCCGATCGCACCAGCCACTTCGGTTGATCGCACAGTTGTAACTGGCGATAAAGCTGATGACTTCATCAAATCATCCATCGCTGGTGGTCAGGAGACTGTTTACGATGAAAACGGTACTCCAGTTAACGTGGAGCTGCGTTGGGCGCTGAACGCTGAGAACAAGTGGTCTCTGTTTTACAACACGAATACCAAAGCAACTGGTGATGAAGTGGCTTGGAAAAAAGTCAGCGACATGACTTTTGATGCTGCAGGCCGTCTGACTTCTCCAGCTTCTGGCCTGGTCGAAATTCCTGATCTTGAAGTAAATGGCGTTGGCATGGGCGACATTACATTCAAGTTTGGCCAAGAAAACCTGACTCAGTACGAAGACACAATTGGCAATGCGACCAGCATCGATTTGTCGCAGGATGGTTTCCCATCCGGTACGTTGCAGGATGTTTCTATCGATGCTGAAGGCAATGTGATTGGTAAGTATTCCAACGATAAATCGCAAAAGCTCTACAAAATTCCTGTAGCGACCTTTGCTGCTGAACAGGAGTTGCAGCGCGTGGATGGTG
Source organism: Pseudovibrio sp. FO-BEG1 (assembly GCF_000236645.1). Taxonomy (NCBI): domain Bacteria; kingdom Pseudomonadati; phylum Pseudomonadota; class Alphaproteobacteria; order Hyphomicrobiales; family Stappiaceae; genus Pseudovibrio; species Pseudovibrio sp. FO-BEG1. The sequence goes on along the minus strand of NC_016642.1, from coordinate 4,443,365 downwards.
CGGCTTTCTCTGAAACGTCGACTTCTGGTGAGCCAGACTTCCGTAATGGTGGAACTATTCGAGCGAAGGCGCTTGAAAGTTCGAACGCTGACATTGCGAAAGAGTTCTCAAAGCTGATCATTACTCAGCAGGCGTACTCTGCAAACTCTAAGGTTCTTTCGACTGCAAACCAGATGCTGGATTCGGTCCTTAATATTGTTCGATAGTTTGGTGATGAGGTAGGCAACTGCCTACCTCTCATTGCTTTAAGGAGTTTGGAATATGACACTCGGTGCGGCTCTTAATGCAGCGATGTCGGGTTTGTCGCTCACAAAAGCTCAGCTCGCGGTTACGTCTAAGAACGTCGCGAATGCAAATGTTGAGGGCTACACGCTCAAGACTATTGTTGGTACTGAGGTTCATAACACCTCGACGTCCTCATCGTCTGTGCTGACCAATCAAGTTAAGCGACAAGTCAACACCGAACTTCAATCTGCCTACTGGGAGAGCTTGAGCGATTCAGCTTACTCGACCCAATACAACGAGTATATCAAACAGCTTGATCAGATGTTCGGGAAGGTTGGAGATTCCAACTCTATACCGAGCTTGATGAACAACTTCACAAATGCTCTAACGTCACTAGCAACAGACCCAAGTTCTCAAAGTGCGCAGGAAGTTGCTGTAAATGCTGCGGAAGAGCTTTCTAGGAGTATAAACAGTTCTGCCGAGCAAGTGCAGGAAATGCGTCGTGATACGGATGCTGCAATTGCAGATGATGTTGATCAGGTAAATGCGATCCTCAAAGAAATTGAGAGCCTGGAAGATAGCATTATTGTTGAGCGTTCTGCTGGACGTGAGACAGCTCATTTGCAGGACCAGATGGATCGCCAGCTGGAAGCTCTTACAGAGAAGATGGATGTCGAGATCGATCAGGGTAATGACGGATTGCTCCGCATCTCAACGCAGTCTGGGATTACTCTTTACAACGATCGAGCCTCAGAGCTTCAGTTTACGCCTAAGCCCACTCTTGGGGTTGGTGTTGAAGGAAACCCGATTGAGGTGAAGTCGCGCTCTGGTGCCGTCATGGAGCTCTCCAGCCATGATCTGAAAAGCGGTAGTATGGGTGCCCTTGTTGAGCTGCGGGACAGTACTCTTCCAGAAACGCAAGCCCGGTTGGATGAGCTGGCTAGCCAGATGGCGCTTTCACTGTCTCAACAGACATCTGAAGGTATTGCGGCGGATGACGGTGGTGCACCTCCTGCTGCAACGGGTTTAATTGTTGATACGTCTAATCTCAGTTCTTCTGGCGACACTATTGAGCTTGAGTTCAACGTTAATGGCGAGAGCCGGAAGGTTACGTTTGTAACTGTTACTGATCCGAGTTTGTTGCCACTTTCTCCAGATGTGACGGCTGATTCAAACGACATCGTTCATGGGCTTGTCATTCCTGCGACGTCTGCATCCCTCCAAAGCCAGATATCGAGCGCTCTCGGTGGTGGTTTTGATGTTTCTGTAGATGCGGGTGGGGAGCTGAAGGTTTTGGCTCCAACGAGCCCTGGGACTATTGAAGTTACCGGGCTTACTGCGAAAAATACACGAACGGTTACAGCGGCGGATGGGTCTGAGATTCCTCTTTTTGTAGACTCTAATGATGGTGGTGTTCCATACACTGGAGCCCTTGAAGAGGGTGGGCAGAAGACCGGTTTTGCGCAACGGATTACTGTAAATAAGGCGGTTCTGGATGATCCTGGTCTGTTGGCTGGCGAAACAGACAAGCAAAGCTCTGAGCGCGCAAATCTTCTGAAAGATCGGCTGACTAAGACCGAGTACACGTTTTCTCCAAGCTCAGGGGTTGGTGCGAAAAATGCGCCTTATGTGGGTACGATTTCCGACTTTGGCATTGAAACGGTTGTAAAGCAGAGTCAGATTGCGAGCGCTGCAACTTCAGCTGAAAGCAACTCCAAGGCTGTCACGAGTATTGCCAAAAATGCTTATGAGAACAGCTATAAGGTTGATGTAGATGAAGAGCTGGTTAAGCTGACTGAATTACAGAATGCTTATGCCGCCAATGCGCGTGTTTTGTCAGCCATCGATGAGCTTTACGATACTCTATTCAGTATCAGATAATGTTGTTTTATGAATCGGATATTCAAATGAATACAATTGGTTATTCCAAGTCACATAGTTATATGGTCGATCTCCTAATGCAGCAGAAAACGCAGCTGGAGAATAAGTCCATTCAGCTGAGCTCAGGATTGAAGTCTCAGACTTACGGAGGGATCAGTTCCGATTCCCGTATGGCTTTGGAGTTGCGTCGTGAGATCTCGAATATTGGGATTTACGAGGATTCAAATGCTATTGCGAGTATTCAGCTGGATTTGATGGGCAAATCTCTTGAGCACATGGAGAAGATGCGTGCTGAGAGCGTGAGTGCTATCGATGAAAACAACTATACGCTGACGACTGAAGGCCAAACCACAAGTCAGCAAGCAACTGAAATCATGCTGCATGAGACGATCTCGCAGCTAAACTCAGAAGTGAATGGTTACTATCTGTTTGGTGGTAAGGATGCAACTGAGCCGCCTGTTGCATCTCTCGACGCAATTATGGACGGGCAAGGTGGCAAGCTTGGCCTCAAAGAGTTGATGAAACGCTATGAAAACGCACATATCGGTGCTTCTGAAAATGGAAGAATTGAGTCTAGCGTAACGAGTCCTGCTGGCGTACCGACACTCACGCTGCAACAAGACAACGTTGAAGGATTTGGTTTTCAGATCAACTCCGTCACTGCATCCTCCGCTGATGTAACTACCGCTGTCGTGCCAGAAGATGTTTCTGATCCACTCAACCTTCAGGGTAAGCAAGGGACGTTTGCTTTTAATGATACGCCTGTGGTTGGTGATACGATTGAAGTTGAGCTTGAACTTCCTGATGGCAGCACATCAGTGGTCAAACTCACTGCCACGGATGATCCGGATGCAGGCGAGGGGACTTTTCTGATCGGTACAGGTGCCAATCCCACTCTTGAAAGTGCTCAAAATGCCCAAGCTGCTTTTGATAAAGCTATTAGCGGTATAGCTAAAACGGAACTTCGAGCGGTTGCTGATGTTCAGGCTGGTGAAGAGTTTTTTGGTAACCACGGACGTCCTGATCCAACTCCAAAAGTGCCAAAAGCAGATGGCTCTGGTTATGAGACTGGAACGGATCTTCTGGTGGATTGGTACACTGGCACCGAGAATGATGATGATCCGCGTGCTGATAAGGTCGTTCAGATTGATGACAATGTGCGGGTTGAATACGGTGCTCGTGCAAATGAGAAAGCATTTTCCGAACAGCTGCAGAACTTAGCTGTGTTTGTAGCTGCGGACTTTACTGCTGAGACGCCTGATGATGAGGCGAGTGAAGCAGAGGCGAAGGCATATTACGCCGTTTTAGCGAAGAAGAGCGATGATGCACTCTCTGTTGCCGGAGATCGTAACTCGGGGCTTCAGAGTGTCGCCTCTGAGATGTCTGTTGTTAATACAACGGTAGTCCGTACAGTAGAACGCCAGAAACAAGAATTGTTGACCTACCAGAATACGCTGACGGGTCTAGAGAATGTCGATAAGACTGAAGTTGGTACGGAAATAGCCGTCTTGAGCACTGATTTGGAAGCCTCCTATCAGGCTACTTCGATGTTGTTAAACCTCAGCATAACAAACTTTCTAAGATAAATTAAAGCCTCCCAGAGAGGAGGCTTTAATTTATATGTTTGCCTTTTGCCCTCTCAATCCCGAGGCCAATGACTTGTTGATGTTGATCATCGTTTCAAGTGCTTCGGGCTCTGCACCTGCCATCATCTCTAAGGTCCTGTTAAACATGAACAGAGCCAAATTGGCGATGTTGTTTTGGAGTTCTAATGGTAGTTCGCTGTAATCTGCTGTCGCTTCTGTTACAAAGATTGTCCAGAGTGTACGATTGAAGATGAGTGCATCATTGCGTTCTTCCCGCGAAATGGTACCCCACTCGCGCTGCAACACAGATAAACGCGCCGCGGCTTTCATCAGAGCTTCAGCTTCCAGAGCTCTCGGATCTGCTGAGGCCGAGGTGTTCGCGGACTGCTGATATGCCTGAGTTGCTTGTTGATACATGACTTATCAAAGTCCTTTCATATTCAATCAGTTTCTTCGCGAGCTTTAAAGCGCGATAGAGCTCTTCTTGCAATATTGCTGTGCCGATATCACTGATAAGGTCGCGTGTGCTTGGTGCGGCCTGCAAGATCTTTCCAATAACTTCGAAGTACTCTTTCTGAGTAACCGTTATGTCTTGCTTCAAATACATAACTTGGACTGCAAGGTAGACCTGTTGTGCCATCGTGCTGGCGTCTTCAGGTAGCAGAATATCTTTCTCGCGGAGGATCGGTGCATCACCTTGTATGAAAAAGCGTGCACGCTGCTTGTCGTTGGTGATAAGTGTTTCACCAACAATCAGTTTTTCTCCGGGTTTCAGTTCTACCTTTAGTGCCATGCAGCCTCCTTCAAACCACTCTTAACTATGATGGCAACCAAAAGGTTAATCTAGTTAATTCTTACGAGTTATTCAGCGATTTATTTCGAATTTTGATCAAGTTTAGAGCGTTTCTGAATTGAATTTCCTGAACCGGACTTGATGCATGACAGATTGAGCTGTTTGCGAGGTTTATCAAAGTACTGAACCAAGAAATATGCACAGACAATATTGGCGCGATGCTTCAAATAGCCTTTGAGTTATCTCGCTGAATTAATTGAGTAAAATTTTCATTTTTAAGATGTGTGCTATGATCACCACTACAATCCCTGATTTATTAAGCGCTTGTTAACACGTTCCCCCTTTACTCGCAGGACGGGTAATTGTACCCAATTAAAACTCAGTAATTATTTGCTGCGTTTGTGACCCAGGAAGGGTCATTCATTATCCTAGAAGGGAAATATAAAATGGCTGATATTACACTCACCTCTGCGGTGCGCACTAACCTGAACACCCTGCAGAGCACAGCTAATCTCATCTCTCAGACACAAGAGCGCCTTTCCACTGGTAAGAAAGTTAATTCCGCTCTTGATAATCCTAACTCATTCTTTACTGCGTCGTCTTTGAATTCACGCGCGTCTGATTTAGGTAATCTGCAAGACGATATTGGGCAGTCCGTTTCTACTCTGGAAGCTGCTGATAAAGGCATTGAGGCAATCGATAAGCTTCTTGATGCTGCGAAAGGTAAGGCCAATCAGGCACTTCAGTCTGAAGATGCAGAAACTCGTGCGAAGTACGCTTCTGAGTTCAACGAGTTGCGCACTCAAATTGAAGATATCGCTAAAGATTCGGGCTATAAAGGCAAGAACCTTCTTGGTGGTGAAGGTAACGATTTGCTGGTGAAGTTCAATGAAGATGGTTCATCTAATTTGAACATCGGTGCTGTCGATTACACGGATCTTGATTCTGAAGATGCCGCATTCCAGCTTGGCAAAATTGGCGAGACTGTTGCTGAGCAAGATGCGGTCGACAATAAAGCCTCCTTTGATCTGGGTTTTGTTGCAGATGTTGATTCTACAAAAATTGTCTCTTTGGGTGGTTTGGCAGCAGGTGATACTACAGCCAAAGCATTCCACGATTTAACGGACTTTGCTAACGGTGACACCATCCAACTCGTAAAAGCAGATGGGTCTACTGAAGATTTCGATATTGATTCTACTACGAAATCTCTTGATGACTTTGAAACATTCCTCCAAACTGAAGTCGGTGCTTCTGCAAGCGTTGAGGTTACTGGTGATGGTAATCTGAAAATTTCAGGTCTGACTGAAGATGTCTCGTTCAACTTTACCAGTGGCGGTAGTACTTCCGGTGCCGGCATTAATGGTCTTGAAGTGAAGAAGAGCCTTGTTGGCGAAACTAAACTTTCTGATCTTGCGGCGTTTTCAGTTGGCGATCAGATTACATATAAGTTTGGCGACGGCCCTGCATCCAGCTTGACGATAAGTGCAACTACGGATGTTGATGATCTTGTTTCAGCTATTGCAGGTGTCGATAGTGACGTAACTGCAAGCATCGTTGACGGCAAGCTAGAGATCGATAACGCAAGTATTGATAATCAGCTGACTTCTGAGATTGATGAGGGTAAAGAGCTCTCTTTCACCTTCACAGGTAATGGTACAGGCGCTGAGTTTGCAGATGATAGTAAGAACACCATCGGTGCAGATTTGGGAACTATTGCTGGTCAGGGTTGGGGTTCTGATGAGCTGATCGAAGAATCTCTCGATCAAGTTCGTCAGGCGCAGCTTGATCTTCGTTCTCAGGCTTCTACTTTCGGTACGAACCTGTCAATCGTAACCAACCGTCAAAACTTCACCGCTGATCTGATCAATACTCTTGAGGTTGGTGCTGGCAAGCTGACACTGGCAGATACAAACCTTGAAGGTGCAAACCTGGCAGCTCTGAACACTCAGAACCAGATTGCAACTTCTACTCTGTCTCTGGCAACTCAGGCTAACCAGTCTGTACTGCAGCTTATCCGATAAGCTTTGTTTCAGATTTAGAATTTGGAGAACGCGCTCATTTTGGGCGCGTTTTTCTTTTGCGTTGGTGTATGCGTTGTTTTGCGTTTTTATGGCGGGTGGGCCGTTTTTATGTTGTGTCATCGCGCACAAAAAAAGAGCCGTGCAGCGGGGGCGGCAGGGCTCTTAGATTAAGTCATTTTGAGGCGTAGAACGCGTCCGGTTTAAGCGGCGTGCTCTTGCTGTGCAGTTGCTTGCTTCGCTTCGTAGACTGTTGGCTCGATAGCTTTTGCTTCACCACCCAGATTACGCTTTTCCTGTGCTTGTAACACTTCGTCCAAGAAGGCCTGAATGCGGCGAGCTGTTTTAGAAGGAAGTTCGTAAATCACTTCGCCTTCTGGCTGCTGTGTCATCGCATATATCAGCTCTTCGGATTCCTCATCGTAATTGTACCCGCGTTCGACGCGGCTCTCTTCACCCTTTGGCTTGCTCGGGATGATGCCCAGGCGGGAGTCTGAGAGGTAAGACTTCTCGGAGGCGGTTGAGTTTTCGGAGGATTCTGAGGATGCGGTGACGGCCTGAGCGCCGGCGAGCTCAGTTTTGACCTGTTCGGTATCCGACTTCACAGGTGCAGCCTGTGTTGTTAGTGCTTGATGTAAGAGTGTTGGTCTTTGTGCGACTATTTCCATAATGTCCCCCACGTTTTCATTCACGGACAACTTTATGGGGAATGTTCTTAAATAAGATTAATCTTAACACTCGAAATTTACTAAATATTTAGAGAAATAGTACTGAAAACCGCCAAATACTCTTATTTTTCAGGGAGCGTTTGAGCGGTCTTCAGGGTATTTCGTTAATATGCACGCTTAATATGGCGTGGATCAAAGGGTTTGGTTAACGGCTATGCCCTGGGCGGATCTTTGCGGTGCGCTCATCATGCCGTTGGCACCGTAACCTCTTGTTTTCATTTGTGATCCAACAGCCTTGGCAACGGTTTCTATGACGTTATCAGTGACCGAGCGTGCCGTTGAGACAACTTGCAGGTTGGTTTGCAGAATTGGTCTCAGATTGCCGTGGCGCTCGCGCATACGTTGAATGGATTGTGGGGCGAGATTGCCCAGAGCAATTGCATTGGCGCTGGCGACGCGGATGCCGGAGAGATAAGACTCGATTGCAGCATGCTTCTTGGGGGCAACTGTTGGAAGCTCTGAAATCTGGCCGTCTCGCAGCAGTTCTGTTTCTGCTTCGATGATGGTGACCAGATTGTCCATCGCGGTTTCAAAGTTTTCGCAGAAGACCTCAGCCTGCAGCCGGGTTTGGATCGGTTCTTCTTCAAACGATACTGTACTCTGAACAGTTTCAGCCTCGTAGTGATTGGTCATACTGCGGTCTCTTGAAGTTGTAGTAATTGCGAATGAACTGAAGCTGCAATACCAATGCCGCCAGATTGAGACATTGTGTTGGCGTACTCATTGATCAGCATGGATTTCCACGCATCTGAGCCTTCTTCGGTGCCGAATGTTCCGCCTTCATCAAGGCCGGTGAACATGTTCTGCAGCATCTCATTGAGGAACACAGACTCAAATTCCTTGGCTTTTTCCCAAAGCGGGTCTTTGCCTACAGGTGCGGTACCATTTGCTTTGGCGCTGTTGATCAGCTCAGCAGAGCTTGCCAGAGCAGGTGAGGGGAGTTGCGCTTGTTGCAGCATTAGAGAACCTCAATTTCTGCCTGGAGGGCGCCAGCGGCTTTGATAGCCTGTAGGATGGAGATCAAATCTCTTGGGCCAATGCCCAGAGCGTTCAGGCCATCTACGAGCTGTTGAAGTGTGATTGTTTCATTGACCAGTGCGAGCTGGCGGTTGTCTTCTGTCACCTGAACGTCTGAGCGCGGTACAGCTGCTGTGTCACCTTGAGCGAATGGCAGTGGCTGAACGATCTCAGGAGATTCTGCGATTGTTACGGTCAGGTTGCCTTGTGCGACAGCGACAGTTGAGACTTTTACCTGCTGTCCCATGACGATGATGCCGGAGCTTTCGTCGATGACGATCTTCGCTGGGAGGTCCGGCTCAACGATGAGCTGTTCAATGTCGGTGATGAGATCAACAATGTTGCCATCGAACTGCTTCGGCAGTGTCAGACGAACCGTTGCCGGGTCCAATGGCTCTGCTGTTGGCAGGCCAATCAGTTCATTGATTGCGATTGCGATGCGGCGGGATGTGGTCAGGTCCGGGTTGCGCAGAGCAAGGCGAATGGAGCTGAGTGAAGAGAGTTTGAATTCAACTTCACGCTCAACAAGTGCGCCGTTTGGAATGCGGCCTGATGTTGGGACGCCGCGCACGACAGAGGCGGCTTCGCCCTGTGCTGCAAAGCCAGCAATCGCCAGCGGGCCCTGTGCGATGGCGTAGGCTTCACCGTCTGCGCCCATCAGAGGGGTTACCAGCAGTGTGCCGCCCTGCAGGTTCTTAGCATCACCCAATGCGCTTACGGTGACATCAATGCGGGTACCTTGTGTCGAGAACGCAGGAAGGTTGGCTGTTACCATAACGGCGGCGGTGTTTTTGGTGTTCAGGTCAGCTTCGTTGGTGTTGACGCCCAAGCGCTCCAACATGGCCTGCAAAGATTGCCGAGTGAATGGTGAGGCGTTCAACGAGTCACCTGTGCCCTGAAGGCCGACAACGAGGCCGTACCCAATCAGCTGGTTGTCTCGGATGCCTTCAAAATCGGCAATGTCCTTGATCCTGGAGGCGGCGTTTGCCTGTAAGGTCGCGCCAAAAAGGATCAGCAATGCCGTTGCGGCGATTCTACGTAAACTTGCGAAAGAGCGCATTGGTACCCGGCTATACAATTCACACTTGCCGCAATTATGCGAATATTGTGCCAGTTGCCGAGCGTTGTTTGCTAATTTTTAACCTGCTGAATTTACTGGGTATTTTTAGTAGGGGGTGGATAAAAGTTAAAGCACTGCAAATTTTAATGCGGCAATTGTTGCCTGCTTGGTAAAGTTTTTGCGTGATCAGCTCGGCAAATGCGTTCGGGTTTAGCTTGTTGTCCAATAATAAAGCTCTGAGGGTAAGGTTTTGCTTGTACGCAGCACTCCAGTTTCTGGTTTGAACTCCACGAGTAAAGTGGGCACAAAACGTCGTAAGGGTTCTGAAGGCGAGCAGGCGGGCGCGTTTGCTGTCGAAGAAGAAACTACGACTGTCGCGCAGTCTCAGGCTGGTGTCCCAACCCCTTCACTTCAGGGTGTTGATTCCCTTCTCGCGCTTCAGCAGATGGATGTGCAGGTTGATGACAAGCGTCGTGCTGTTCAGCATGGAAACAAGTTGCTTGATCAGTTGGATGCGCTGCGGATTGATTTGCTGCAGGGTAAGGTGCAACCAGAACGTCTGGAACGGCTTGTTGGTAACTTGTCCATGCAGGTGAAGAGCGGCAATCCTGGCCTCGACAAGGTTGTCGAAGATATTGAATTGCGTGCAAGAATCGAGCTCGCAAAGCTTGGTCACTACGTAGAATAGCCTATCTAGTTACGGTAGTTATGAAGGTTTCCAACCGCATAAGTTGCTGAATACACTGAATAATTGTGTTCTTAGACAATTTCATCTTTTTAGTAGATTGTTGTTTCAGGTTCCTCTCGTTATATTCCAGCCGCCAATATAAATAGGCGGAGTTTCAGATGGCAGTTGATGTCGCAATTGATTATCGTCCATCTCCGGATGAACCATTCATGAACGACCAACAGCGCGAGTACTTTCGTAGAAAGCTGCTTGCGTGGAAGGAAGATATTCTGAAAGAGAGCAAGGAGACCCTTGCTGCGCTTCAAGAAGAGAGCACAAATCATCCAGATCTGGCTGACCGTGCTTCTTCTGAAACCGATCGGTCGATTGAGTTACGTGCGCGCGACCGGCAGAGAAAGTTGATTTCCAAAATTGACGCTGCTCTTGCTCGCATCGAAGACGGATCCTACGGCTATTGTGAAGAGACTGGCGAGCCAATCTCTGTACGCCGACTGGATGCGCGACCTATCGCTACGCTCTCTATCGAGGCCCAGGAAGCCCACGAGCGTCGCGAGAAAATCTATCGGGATGACTGATCCTCTGGGAGACAGGATATCGCCTTTCAAGCTGTGGTCCTAATATTGTAGGCACTATTACTTGAAGTATGACTTTACGAGGGAAGCATGGCTCTGCTGTGCTTCCCTTGTTTCGTTTTTGGGGTGGGGCTGGTGCCTTTAAAAGAAAACGAGCCCGGCATGCTGGGGAGCATTTTGCCGAGCTCGCTTTATGTACCGCTCAAGCTGGGGAGCTTATTGAGCGGCGTTGGGTTCTTTGAACTTTAGAATGGAAGAACGATGTCGAGCACCTGGCTGCCATAGCGTGGTTGCTGCGCGACAGAAATCTGTCCGCGGCCACCGTAGCCGATGCGTGCTTCAGCGATCTTTGTGCTCTCAACTGTGTTGTCTGATGCAATGTCTTGTGGGCGGATAACACCTGCTACGATCAACTCGCGTACTTCATGGTTCACACGGACTTCCTGACGGCCTTCGATGACAAGGTTTGAGTTTGGCAGAACCTGTGTCACCACAGCAGCGACTGTTGTCTTCAAGCTCTCCGTGCGGTCGATTGAGCCGCTGCCCTGAAACGTGTCAGAGCTGTTGATGGAGGCGAGGGCATCAGCAGATGCGCTAGCAGGAAGGGCCAGTGTGTTGATCGTTGCGCCCAGTGCGCCGCCTGCACCAGAGTTCTTTGCATCACTGCGGGAGCTTCTGGAGGAGTTCTCGAAAGCTGCTTCGTCAGAGATTGTGACATTGACTGTTACGATGTCGCCAATGCGCTTTGCGCGTTGATCCTGAAAGAAAGCGCGGTTGCCTGTGCGCCAGAGTGAGTTGGCGTTGTAGCGTTCCGTTTCCTTCACTGGCATCGGCATCTGAACAGGGCGGTAGCCCGGCTGGGTGCGTGGATCCTGAATTGCAGTCAATGCAGGTTCCTGACCAACCTTGGAAAGCTTGTCAGCTGTTTCGCAGCCCGCAAGAGCCAGAAGGCCAATCGCAACAGCAGCGTATTGCTTGAGTTTGTGTGCTGAAGAAGTTCTGGACATCAACGGTTCCCCAGTACAGCCGCAACTTGCGTGTTAGAGGTGGTTACGACGGCAATGTTTTTGCCAATCACCTCTGCAAGTATTGTTTTCTTTGAGGTTGGGTTCAGGATCTCGATCAGGTCGTTTTTGCCGCCTTCAGATTTGGCTTTGCCCTGAGTGGAGATGTTCATGCCCGGGATTTTGTAGAGCACAGTCACCTTCGCGCCACGTTTTACCAGAACAGGTGTGCTGACGTCGCGTGGGGTGATTGTAGAGCCGGAGCGCATATTTCGGCGCACTTCCATACCAATGAGATCGGCAGCAGCAAGAAACTCACGTCCTGCATAACGGGAAGCTGGCTTGCGTTCCTGGCGGACATCGTTTGCGGTGATGATAGCGCCGCGATCCAGATTGCGAGCGAGTGTTGTGATGGAGACCATTTGAGAAGCGTTGCCAATGACGGAAATCGGTTTGCTCTGGCCTTCCTGCACGACGTTCAGGATCGCTTTGAAGCGTGCTGTGCGCGGTGTCCAGTTGATGTGGCCGATGGTCAGCGGTGAAATAGCGTTTGCGTCTGCTTGCAGGTTCACCGGAAGTGGTGAGCTGAAGGAGATCTCGATTTCATCCGGCTGCACGCTGGCGCGCTCAGCAAATGCATTGCGCAGAATGTCTGTGATCAGCACTTCATCAACCGGTATGGACAGGCGGTGCACGCTCACGGTGGTGAGGCCGTTGGTGTCTGCCTGAATAAAGCCAGCCGCTTGTGCTTGCTGCGCGATGATCAGCGCCGAAACGTTACCTGTGGTTCCCAGATCTGGGCTGCGGAAGATTGGTGTTTGCGCCAAATCTCCAGCTTCGGTGTAAAAATCACCGATGGTCACGACTGGGCCTGTGACGTTCACTGTTGGGCGCAGGGTTGGAGCGGCGATTGCGCTGCCAGCTGCCAGCGCGATCAGGCCTGCGAAGAATGTGATTGCCAGCTTTCTCATCAGATCAACCCCTTAGCGAAGGTTCGTTGTCGTGGAGTACATCTCATCGGCTGCCTTGATGATCTTGGAGTTCATCTCATAGGCGCGCTGAGCGGAGATCAGGCTGGAAAGCTCGGTCACAGCATCAACATTTGATGATTCCAGGTGACGCTGCAAAATGTTGCCGAAGCCTGCGGTACCTGGGTTGTTGAGCTGTGGCGGGCCGCTTGCTGGTGTTTCGAGAAAGAGGTTGTCGCCGATTGCTTCAAGGCCTGCCTGGTTGGTGAAGCGGGCCGTTTCCAGCTGGCCGAGGTTCAGAACCTGATCATTGTCGTCCATCGCCTGTACGAGGCCCTGAACGTTGATGGTTACATCACGAGCGTTGTCCGGAATGGTGATACCTGGCTGAACAGGGTAGCCGTCTTTTGTCACCAGCTGGCCGGTCTGAGAGCGTGCGAAGGAGCCGTCTCGGGTGTAGCCGATTGTTCCGTCCGGGCGTTGGATCTGGAAGAAGCCTTCACCGCGGATGGTTACATCGTATTCGTTGCCGGTCTGGGTGACGGAGCCCGGTGACATGATGCGGGTTGTTGCAGCGGTGCGTACACCTGAGCCAATCTGCACACCGTTTGGAACGATGGTACCTGCGTCAGATGTTTCGGTGCCCATGCGGCGCTGGTTTTCGTAGAGCAGATCCTGAAAGTCTGCGCGCTGGCGTTTATAGCCAGTGGTGCGCATGTTAGCCACGTTGTTTGAAATGACTTCGACGTTCAGTTCTTGAGCTTTCATGCCGGTTGCGGCGATGTGTAGGGCTTTCATGGTCCTGCTCCTTAAGCTTCAACCGATCCAAGTTCGCGGATGGAGCGCTGACGGAGTTCGTTGCGCTGCGACATCATCTTGGACACGCTTTGATATTGACGGGTGATTTCGATCATGCGGGAGATTTCGCGAACGCCTTCCACGTTGGAGCCTTCAAGGGCTCCCTGAATGACGGTCGGGTTGTTTGCTGGGATCGGGTTCAAGCCGGAAAACAGGTTTACGCCAACGTGCTTGAGCTCTTGGCGGTTGTCGAAGGTGTAAACATCCAGGCGGCCAATTTCACCTTGGCCCGTGGAGATAACGCCTTCTTTGGTGATGGTGATTTCACCATCTTCAGGATTGATTTGGATTGGAGCGCCATCAGCCAGAACTGGCAGGCCGCCGTCAGTCACGAGTGTGCCTTCAGGGTCAATTGCGAGGCTACCGGCGCGTGTATAGAACTGTTCGCCCTCGGCGCCAGTTACAGCAAGATAGCCGTCACCTTCAATTGCAACGTCCAGCGGATTGCCGGTCAGTTGAATTGAGCCCTGAGTCAGAACTGTTGCCGTGCCCACATCCTGCGTAAAGGAAAGAGGGCGGTCCGGGCGCTGAAACTCAGTCGCCTGCGCGGTTGGCATCAGGTACTCCTCAAAGATGAGCCTTTGAGCCTTGTAGCCAGTCGTATTGATGTTAGCCAGATTGTTGGCCACCACATCCAAGTTCCGACGAAGGGCACTTTGACGTGACAAGCCGATCAGCTGTGCGTTTTCCATTTTATGCTCCCCAGCATTGCGACAGGTCTCCCCAGACCCGCAGCGCTAAGGTTCTTGCAGGAGTTGTGCCAGTTTGAGACTTTGGCTGAATTCTGCTGTTTTGATGGAGTGGGAGGCAAAATATCTGTTAAGTATCTGATAAAATATGCCTACTTTAATTTCCTAGTGGGCAAAAATTGCTTAGTAATGACGTATTAACCATTTGGTAATCTTTGTTAACCAATTAGGTTATATTAACAATTGTTAAACCTTTGATTGCGATTCACTGGGACGCAAAAATGGCGGATGCAGAACTGCAAAATACCGAGGATGAGGGTAAATCCGGCAAGCGCAAGATTGTGATCGGTGCGATTGCAGGCGTTTTGCTGTTAACCCTTGGTGTGGGCGGTGCATATGTAATGGACTGGATCAATCTGGGTGACACTGCGACCGTCAAGCGAGCTGATGGTACGGTGGAGCAGATTGAAACCAAGCCTGTCGTTTTCTACGATCTGCCAGAAATGACGGTGAATCTTTCTACCCAAGGCCGTACAACCTATCTGAAAGTCCGCATCGCTCTTGAAGTTGAGAGCGACAGCATGGTTTCTCAGGTGGAGCCGTATCTTCCTCGCATTCTTGATGCTTTCCAGATTTACCTTCGCGAACTGCGTCCTGCTGATCTTGAAGGGTCTGCTGGCCTGTTCCGCTTGAAGGAACAACTTCTGCGCCGCATCAATTCTGCAATCTATCCAGCCAAGGTCGAAGGGGTTCTCTTTAAAGAGATCCTGATCCAGTAGGGGAGCGGCATATGTCAGATACCGATAGCCTCCCTGAAAACGAAAACATGGATGATGCCTGGGACGCAGCCCTTTCTGAAGGTGGCAGCGGCGACAGCGACGAAGATCTTGCTGCTGCCTGGGGTGCTGCACTTCAGGAACAAGGTGTAGAAGGCGGCGAAGAGGCTGCAGCTCAATGGGCTGCAATGATCGACGACAGCGAGCCGGACCTTGAAAGTGCGTCTCGCGGTGCGGACCGTATCCTCAATCAGGAAGAGATCGACAACCTTCTGGGCTTTACGCTGGATGGTTCTCTGACCGGTGACGAAGGCGGTATTCGCGCGCTTATCAACTCGGCGATGGTGTCTTATGAACGCCTGCCGATGCTTGAGATTGTCTTTGACCGTCTTGTGCGTCTGACAACGACTTCTCTGCGCAACTTCACGTCGGATAATGTTGAAGTCTCTTTGGACTCCATGACCAACGTGCGGTTTGGTGATTATCTGAACTCCATTCCACTTCCTGCGATCCTTGGTGTGTTCAAGGCAAAGGAATGGGACGGGTTTGGTCTTGTTACCGTTGAAAGCTCTCTGATTTACTCCATCATTGACGTATTGCTCGGCGGTGGTCGTGGGTCTTCACCAACACGTGTTGAAGGGCGTCCTTACACGACAATTGAGAGCAATCTGGTTCGCCGGATGATCGAGATCATCTTGCTGGATGCTGAGCAGGCTTTTGGGCCGCTCTCACCGGTAAGCTTCCCGCTTGAGCGTCTTGAGACGAACCCACGCTTTGCTGCTATCTCCCGTCCGGCAAACGCTGCTATCATGGTTGAGCTGCGTATCGACATGGAAGATCGTGGCGGCAAGGTTGAGATTGTTCTGCCTTATGCGACCCTTGAGCCAATCCGTGACCTGCTTCTGCAGATGTTCATGGGTGAGAAGTTCGGGCGTGATCCTATTTGGGAAGAGCACCTTGCAACGGAGGTTTACTCCTCTGAAGTGCAGGTTGATGCCGTCCTTTATGAAAATACCATCCCGCTCCAGCGGGTTCTTAATCTGGAAGTCGGTCAGACATTGCTGTTTGATACCGGCCCTCGCGATCCCGTTCAGGTGAAATGCGGTGGGGTACAGTTGACAGAGGGCCTCATGGGCCATGTTGATGACCGAATTTCTATCGAAATTTCAAAGAAGCTGAAGCAGCCGAAAATGACGCTCGCCGCTTTTGAGAAGTCCCTGCAAAGCGAACTGGAGACAAACTAGTCATGTCCCTAGGTCTTATCATTGAATGCATTGTTGCTGTTCTTCTGGTGATCACCATTGGCTACTGCTGGACGCTTAACCGACGTCTCAGCCGCCTGCGGTCTGATGAAGAGTCTCTGCGTGCCACGATTTCTGAGTTGATTACAGCAACGGAAATTGCAGAGCGTGCGATCCTGGGTCTCAAGTCTACTGCCGGCAACGCAGACCGCACTCTTGGCGCGCGTCTTGGTGAGGCAGAGGCTGTTTCTCGTAAGCTGACCGACCAACTGGGTGCTGGTGAGGATGTTCTGGACCGTATCGGCGGTGTTGCAGACCGGGCTCTGGCAGATCGTGATACGCGTGTGGCTGCGCCTGCTGCCCATGCTGCTCCTGCTTCGCGCACATATGAGACCGCAGCTGAGGGACTTGCTGCTGGGATCATTGCGGACCAGGAGTTTGCGCAGCCGGTTGAACCGCGCAGTGCGCCAGCTCCAAAGGCTCCAGCACGCTCTGTCACCCGCGATATTCGTGAGGCTGCAAACGAATCTGCTGCGCGTCTTGAGCGCTTTCGCAGGCAAGCGCAGGACCGCGTAGCATGAAACTGAGACTTCTTCCGATCGTTGTTTTTGCTGGTAGCTCTCTTCTTGTTTTGAAGCTGCTTGGGTTCTTTCTCGGTGACACTTATCCGATCGGTGCTGTCCGTGTTGCGGATGCTCAACAGTCCGCACCTGCTGTAACTGAAACGGAAGCAGTGCCAGATCCAAGCGTGCTGCCAAATCCTTCTGGTGCCAGGAAAATTCAGGTTGCTCAGAATGCTGAGGGCGTAAAAAACAGCGGTGTTCCGACGAACTCTGTGTCTGAACTTGCTGTTCTGAATAGTCTTGGTAATCGCCGTGATGCGCTGAATCAGCGTGAGAAAGATCTGGAGTTGCGTGCGCAGGTTCTTGCCGCGGCTGAAGCGCGCTTGAACAAGCGTTTTCAGGAGCTGAAAGCGCTGGAAGCGAAGATCGATTCTGAAGTTGAGCGCAAAGAAAAGCAGGCTGCGGAAGAGATCATGGATCTGGTGAAGATCTATGAGAGCATGAAGGCCAAAAATGCTGCGCGTATCTTCAACCGTCTGGATCTGGACATCATGCTGAAAGTGGTGAAGCAGATGCAGCCGCGGAAAATGGCGGATGTGCTTTCTGAGATGGATCCGGAGATGGCTGAGCAGCTCACCATTGCTCTGGCGGCTGGTGAAAGCCGCAATGTGAAGACCACTTCCACAATTCTCCCGAAGATTCAGGGGAATTAACGGAACCAATTGGCGGTTTTTCGCTCCTGATGCTGGAGTCTGTAAGCTTGCGTTAATAGCCAATTGTTACAGATACCTAATTAATTTTAGGGAGTAAGAATCGGGCATGCGCGACTTTGGGGGCGACAATGGGGATAGGCAGAAGCGTTCCTTTCTGCGCGCCACTTTACCATATCTGCCGCGTCGTGCCTTGCATGGAGCACGCATTGTGAAGGTCAAAGGCAAAGCTTGGCTTGTCTCCCTGATGCTTGCCACCACCGCGCTGGGAAGCAGCGTTTTGAGTGCGTGGGCCGAGCCTGCTCCGGCTGTGGTTGAGGTTGAAGACACCGGCACCTTTGCGCGGATGGTGATTACATTCCCGGACCGCTCGCTCTTGCCTCCCTATGAAGCTTCCATTTCCACCAGTGTTTTGCGCATCTCTTTCCCTGAAGGTATTGAGGCGGATGTAGATGATGTGCCGGAAGCGCTGATGGATTACATCTCCATTGCCCGTACCGATCCTGATGGTGCTGCGCTGCGTTTTGCTTTGCGCCAGCCGCTGAACATCAACAGCATGGAAGCGGGTGAGAAGCTGTTTATTGATCTTCTGCCTTCCAGCTATGAAGGGCGTCCGCCTTCGTTGCCACAGGATGTGGTGGATGAGCTGGCGCGTCGGGCTGCAGAAGCGCTTGAGCGTGTTCGGGTGCTAGAAGAAGCGAACGCGCTTGAAGATCAGGAAATCAAGGTCAAGCTGCGGATCGGCGAGCATCCGACGTTTACGCGTTTGATCTTTGATTGGAACGTGAGCGTTGGCAGCTCGTTTGAGCGCAATGGAAATAACATTCGCGTCAAGTTTGATCAGGCCGCTGATCTGGACCTCTCGCAGTTCAAGGCCAGTTTGCCGCGAACGGTTCTGGATGTGGCTTCCAAGACCCGTGACAATGATCTCATCTTCAACATGATTGTTGATCCGCGTGTGGATGTGCGCTCGTTTCAAGAAGGTAAGCAGCTGATTGTGGATGTGACGCCTGAAGATATCGGGCAGTTGGATCCGCGTGTTGCTGAAGTTCGTGACGAGTTGTTTGGCAATGGTGATGTTCCTCAGGGAGCAGCCAATGTGATCAACACGTTGGGCGATAAGAATGCGCCCGCTCCAGCGCCAGTGGCTGCTCAACAGCCTGCTAATGCGCCTGGAAGTTTGATGCCTGCACCGCAGCAGGTGCAACAGCCTCAGCCTCGTGAAGAGGCAGAGGGGCTTGAGTTTGCGCAGATGCCATTGCCTGTCGCCAAGCCTGAGCTTGAGCGGATTGGAGAGCCTGTCGACCGACTGACTCCTGCGGATATTCCGCAGTCGAAGCCATCGGAAGAAGACCTTCGTGCTGCTGCTGAGAACGCACCAGAGACTGCTGAGCCAGAAGTTGTGGCTGAAGCGCCTGTGCCGGAAGCTGCCCCAGCACCTGCTATACAGGAAACTGCTGAGGCTCCTGCTGCTGAGGTTATTCCGGAAACGGACCTGATTGCTGAAGTTGTCAATGCTGGTGGGCAGACGTCTATTCCACTGTCACTTGATGATGAAGTTGCAAAGCAGAGTGAACCTGTGATTGCGACGGCGCCTGTGGTGACAGATGTCGCCGAGGACTTGCCGATTGCACGCCGGGCTTCTGCGGAGAGCATCGTTCAGGAAGAGAATGATGCTGCTGGTCAGGTTGTTGGTGTTGAAACATATCGCATCGGGGATACTGTGCGTCTCGTCTTCCCATTTGAAGGGGAAGTAGGGGCTGCTGTTTTCCGCCGGAATGACAAGGTCTGGGCTGTTTTTGATAGCACTGAGCATCTTGATGGGCGCGGTATTCCTGCTGTTTTGAGTGATCTGGCTCGTAACGTTGAGCTTGAAGAAGTTGATGCGGCACAGGTGTTGCGGTTTGATCTGAAGCGGACCACGCTGATTTCCATCGAGTATCAGGACGAAGCCTGGGCGATTACTCTGGGGCCTTCCATCTCGACAAAGACTGAACCGGTTGATGTGGAGCGGAACGTACAGGGGGATGGCTCCAATGTTCTGCGTTTGCCATTTGGTGAGAGTGGTCGTCTTCATGTGTTGACGGACAAGAGCGTTGGTGATCGCATTTATGTGGTCAGTGGGGCTGCGCCTGTTCGCGGTATTTTGAAATCGCATCGGTTCCCTCAGGTTCAGATCCTGCGGAGCTCACAGGGGCTTGCTGTTGTCCCGAGTGCGGATGGCATTGATGTTGAGCTTTCCGGTGAGGATCTGGTGATCTCCCGGCCAGATGGGTTGAAGATCTCGAACCGTGGTCTTTCCAAAGGGACGACCATTGGCGCTCATGTGAAGGATCCGACACAGCCGGGGCTGATTGAGTTTTCTCAGCTGCACCAGCAGAAGCCAGAGGATTACATGCGCAACCTTCGTGCTCACGAAGAAGCAATTGCGCGGGCTGATCCTGAAGAGCTGAGCGGCCCGCGGCTGGATATGGCGCGTTTTTTTCTCTCCAGCGGGTTTGCTCAGGAAGCCATCGGCACTTTGCGGATCATGGAAGAAGACGATCCGCTTATCGAAAAAGATGCCACGTTTAACGTGATGATGGGTGCCGCGCAGATGTTGGCAGCGCGCCCGGGAACAGCGCTGGAGTATCTGGCCGCACCGGAGTTGGCGAGCAGTCCTGATGCTGCGGTCTGGCGAACCTTTGCGCATTCTTCGCTGGGGGACTGGCAGGGGGCGCATGCCAATCTGGGGCGTGGGCTTGCTGTTATGGCGAACTACCCGGTGATGCTGCAGGTGTACTTCAACCTTGCTGCTGCGAAGACGCATCTGGCGCTTGGCAACTATGGCAAGGCGCTTGGGGCACTTTCTCAGATTGAGCCATCTGATGTGAACGAAGAGCAAGCGATCCAGTATGACTTGCTGCGTGGCCGGATTGCGGATGCTTCTGGTCGTTCTCAGGAAGCGCTGGACGTATATGATCTGGTGGTGCGCTCCAGTGACGGGCCTGAGGCGGCTGAAGCGAAGTTTCTGAGTGTGAAGCTGCGCTATCGTGATGGTCTGATGGATGCCGATGAGGCGCTCTCCGAACTGGAAGGTCTGGCCGCTTCCTGGCGTGGTGATGAGACTGAGCTGAAGACCTTGCGGTTGATGGCGCAGCTGCATGCGCAGGAAGGCAATTATCGCCGGGCGTTTGAGGCGATGTCTCAGGCGGTGCAGTCGG
Source organism: Pseudovibrio sp. FO-BEG1 (assembly GCF_000236645.1). NCBI lineage: Bacteria > Pseudomonadati > Pseudomonadota > Alphaproteobacteria > Hyphomicrobiales > Stappiaceae > Pseudovibrio > Pseudovibrio sp. FO-BEG1. The sequence continues at coordinate 4,422,785 of NC_016642.1, read as the reverse complement.
ATGCGGGGGCTGAGATCACCTCCAATATTCAGCAGGAAATGGGTTCTGTTTTCGCGACGCTGTTCCTTGAAGGCAAGGCGCAGGCTTTGGAGCCTGTGAAAGCGCTCGCGTTGTTCTATGACTTCCGTGAGCTGGTGCCTGCTGGTCGTCAGGGTGACGAAATGGCTCGGATGCTGGCCAGCCGGTTGATCGACATGGATCTGCTGGATCAGGCGGCCTCCGTGTTGCGGCATCAGATCGATAAGCGCCTGAAGGGGGCTGCGCGTGCGCAGATCGCGGCTGATCTTGCTGTTGTTTATTTGCTCAATCGGAAGCCGGAGGAAGCGCTTCGTGTGCTTTCCCAGACCCGTCAGGGGCAGTTGCCAGCCGCGTTGCAGCGTCAACGGAACATTGTTGAGGCGCGTGCTCTGAGTGAGAGTGGCCGACCTGACCTTGCGCTGGAACTGGTCCGCAATATGTCTGGATCTGACGTAGATCGTTTGCGGGCTGACACGTTGTGGTCTGCACGGTCCTGGCAGAAGGCGGGCGAGCAGCTGGAGCAGATGAATGGCAGCCGCTGGTCTGATGAAGTGCCGCTGGCCGATCATGAGCGTGTTGATGTGATCCGCGCGGCGATTGCCTACACACTGGCTGAGGACAGTCTGGGTCTTGAGCGTTTGCGCCAGAAGTACTCTCAGAAGATGAGCCAGTCTCCTCAGGCTGAGACGTTTGAGGTTGTGACGCGGCCGATTGAAGATCGCGGCGTTGAGTTCCTCAATGTGGCCAAGTCAATCGGGGGCGGGGATAGTCTGGTGTCCTTCCTTGAAGAGTACAGACGACAGTACCTGTCTGCGACGCCAATTGTTCCGACAGAAGAGGCTTGGCTCTATCCCACTGATAAGAGTGAGGGGGCGGCTTAAGCCGATCTTTTCGTGAAACTACTTTAGCACCGCTGGGCTATCCCGGCGGTGTTTGTGTTTGAGGGCCCCGTTTCAACGGGTGGAGCAAGGCGAACAGGCTCTGCCTGCGCTACTTGTTAGGTATGTTTCTTCGGCATTGGCTGTTCGCCTCGCCCGGGCCTTTTCTCATGAACACGCGGGCTCCCTCTCGGACAGACGCGACTGGCACATCTGCGCATCACAGATGCACTTCCATGCCTTTGACAGTTTCCTGTCACCACCGGACGCCCTCCGGAACGACCCCAAGCTCCCTACTACCACTGTGGTCTCAATAGGGTATGGCGCTTCACCGGACCTCCCGACACGATGCGTTACCTCATGCCGGTAGCCCAACCCCGCCCACGCCAAGGAATGGACGGTCCACTCCTGCCCGAATGCGTGGGCACGAGAGTCAGGATAGGTCGGATTTGGGGGAGGAGGATAAGTTTTGTGAGGGTGTCGCCAGAGCTTGGTGAAATGCACCTGAAGCTCTGACGTACTTTCTGTGGTTAGAGCGGCGCTAACCGCCGAAACTTCGGACCAGACTGCCTGCGATCAGTTGCCAGCCGTCGACAAGCACAAAGAAGATGAGCTTGAAGGGCAGGGAGATCACGATGGGTGGCAGCATCATCATACCCATGGACATAAGAACGGATGCGATCACGAGGTCGATGATCAGGAACGGGAGATATAGCAGGAAGCCGATCTCGAAGGCGCGGCGCAATTCACTGATCATGAAGGCCGGTACCAGAACGCGGAGGCTGAGATCCTCTGGTGTTTCTGGGGTAGGGGCCTTGGCGAGTTCCTGAAAGAGCAGCAGATCAGATTCACGGACTTGCTGGCGCATGAACTGATGGAACGGTTCGGAGGCACGCTCAAATGCTTCCTGCGGCTCAATGGTTCCTTCAATCATTGGCTTTGCGCCCAGATCCCATGCGGTTTCAAAGGCAGGCATCATGACGAATGCTGTCAGGAACAATGCAAGGGAAAGCATGACTGCGTTTGGTGGAGCAGTCTGCAAGCCGATGGCTGAGCGGAGCAGGGAGAGCACCACAACAATACGTGTGAAGCTCGTCACCATGATCAGGATGCTTGGTGCAAGAGAAAGCACCGTTAACAGCATGACCAGCTGAACGGCGCGCTCTGTTACGGAATCGCCCTCTCCACCGCCGAAGTCAATTGAGATGCTTTGTGCGGCGGCAGGACCAAACCAGAAAAGCAAGAGAGCGAAAACCAAAAGGCCAATTTGCCCTTTGCTTCCGCCCAACTTTGCTTTCATCAATCCCGCAAAATTATTTAGTGTTGGCCTCAATGTCATCTAGCAGGTCTGCCATTTCCTTTGCGATGCCATCCATGGCTTCTTGCGGGTCGTCTTTAGGTGGTGTTCTGTCTGTTTTCTTTGCAGCGGGCTTTGAAGCTTTTGGCTTCTCTTCCTGTTTTGGCTGCTTAGCAGGCTCTTTGGCCTTTGCAGCTTTTGCAGGCTTCTTCGCTTCAGACTTCTCGGCTGGCTTTTCTTCTGTTTTTGCAGGTGCCGGCTTCTGGTCCTCAGCTTTCGCTGGTTTTTGCTCTGTTGCTGGTGCGGTTTCTGCTTCTGCCTTGGTTGCAGGTTCTTTTGCTACAGGCTCTTTTGGTTGTTCGGCAGGTTTTGCCTCAGCTGCCTTTTCTGGCGTTGGAGCTGGTTTTTCAGCAGTTGCCTGCTTTTCCGGTGTTGCAGCAGGTTTATCTGCTGGCGTTGCTTCCGGCTTTGGCTCTTCCTTTTTTGCGTCCTGTGCTTTGGCTGGAGCCTCGTTGACACGTGGACGCATGAAGGCGCTGGCTGCCTTTGCTGCTGGGCCATTCATTGGTGGCCGCATTGCAGCTTTTGGAATTGGCTTGTTGGATGGAGCTGTCTCAACCTTTGGCTCTTCAGCTTTTGCAGCAGGCTTTTCAGCAACGGGTGCCTTTGGTTCAGCGGCCTTCGGTGCTGGCTTTTCTACAGCAGGCGCTTGAGGCTCAGCTGCATTTGGCGCTGGCTTTGGCTGGTTGAAGCCAACACTACGAGCAGGTGCTGGACGTGCGGAGATCGGACGGGCTGCTACCTTCTGAACACCGCGTGCGCCGCCAATGGTTGGCGTTTGAAGCGCTGTTGGCTTGTTTGCTGTAGCCGCTGGAGCAGGAGCTGCAGCCATCGGCCTGGCAGCGCGTATTGGCGCAGCCTGTGGTGCTGCGATGACTTTCTCGCGCTGCGGTGCTGCAACAGTTGGTGCTGGCGCTGCCACTGCTGGCTGAACAGGTGCCTTGGTTTCAGGTGTCTGTTTTGGATCCGGGCGCGTAACTGGTGTTGGCTTTGGTTCTGCCGGAGCTGGAGCCGGGGTTGGCGCTGGAGCTGCCTCTTCCCCCCAGTTCAAGCGAGCAGCGGGCTCTTCAGGTGTCTGGGCTTGCTCAACAGATGCTGGTGCCGCACCGGTTTGGCCATTGCCAGCAAACATCTGTCCGCGTGGTGGTGCGGAAACAGGCATGCCGCGGATGATGCCTTGTTCGACCACAACATCATTTGCGCCACCAATCATGATGAGGTGCTCGACATTATCTCTGCGCACGAGGAGAAGTCTGCGCCGCGCATCAATGTCAGTTGCATCCATGATAGCCAGACGAGGCTGGCGGCTTCGCGAACCTTTGTAGCTGGTTCGGGCAAAGCGTTTCAAAAGCGGAATGCAAACCGCGATGAGAACCGCGATAATCAGCATGGCCAGTACGACAGCAAGAAGCTGCGCGCTTCCCTGAGACATACCGGTGGTTTGGGCCAGCCAGTCAGGCATGAATGTTCCTCAACTCGTATTCAACATTCAGCGGACCATCTGCATGAGCAAACAGCCCGGAACTGGGGTACGAATCCCCGCATTAACTCATGCGCGCATTTGTAACCTATAGTTTATGTAGAATGAACAGTTTAGAAGGGTGAAGTTTGTGGCGTTACCCGAGTTTTTGCGCGAAAATCGCGAAATGGGCCTCTTGGCTAGGTGAATTTTGCTAGCTGGGCAAAATTTTCCACTCCCGCTGCCGCAATTCTTAATAGGTTCTGAAGGTGTTGATTCTGTCCGGTGACTCGCCGGAGCGTGATTTTGGCTATTCCCCTGCTTTTTAAGGATTCTTCGGTGTGTAATTCTTAATGGAACCTTAATATTAACCTTTTGTTAACCATTGCCTAGGCACTTTCTTCCTAGTTTAATTTAACAAATCTGTTCTCATAGGTTGTGCTGTCAGATGGCCTTAACTGATCTCCCGATGTTTCAGGCGTTGCGCCAGAAAATGCAATGGCACCAACAACGTCAGGGTGTGCTTGCGGAAAACGTCGCAAATGCGGACACGCCGGGATACCGCAGTAAAGACCTTAAGGAACTGAGCTTCTCCGACATGGTGGATGCCGAGCAGGGAACCGGGGCGCTGCGCCCTGTGGTGACCAGTGCCGGGCATATTACCAGTGGAGGCATCAGCGCGGGCGTTGGAACGAAAGTTTCCAAGGCGTCCAGCTTTGAGAGAACACCGGATGGCAACAGCGTGGTTCTTGAAGAGCAGATGATGAAGATCGCTCAGAACCAGATCGACTACCAGACTGCGACGAGCCTTTATTCGCGCAGCCTTGGCATGTTGAAGAGCGCGCTGAAGTGATGATTGAGAGCAGTTGCTGTGGTGTGAGCGGCATCAGAGCAAATGTGGGAGGGACCCATGGATTTTATTAAGTCGATGTTTATTGCGGCGTCCGGTCTGAAAGCTCAGACGGGCCGTATGCGTGTGATCGCAGAAAACATTGCGAACGCTGATTCCACTGGTCAGACACCAGGTGAGGATCCGTATCGCCGTAAGGTTCCTACATTTTCCAGTAGCTTTGACGCCAAGGTTGAGGCAGAGCTGGTGAAGCTTGGCCGGGTTCGTGAGGACAAGAGCGAGTTCAAGCTGCGTTATGAGCCAGATCATCCGGCAGCGAACGACAAAGGCTATGTGAAAATGCCGAATGTGAACACGCTGGTTGAGATGGCGGACATGCAGGAAGCCACACGTTCTTATGAAGCAAACCTGAACGTGGTGAAGTCTTCCCGCTCCATGATGCAGAAAACACTCGACATTCTTAGAGGTTGATGACCGGTTGGCTGACACCGGAAGGAGATACAATCATGTCTAATGCTTCTATTGCTGCAAGTGCATATGCAAACACAGCAAAGCTGAGCAATCCGCTTGAAGCTGCCAGTGAGTCTGGTGATAAGAGCGGCGCCTTTGGCAATATGGTGCAGTCTGCGATCAGCGAGATCAATGAGAGCGGTCAGATTGCTGATGTGCAGTCTCTCGATCTGCTGCAGGGCAAGGCCAATGTGGTTGATGTTGTGACCGCTGTTGCAGAGACCGAGCTGGCTCTGGAAACTGTGGTTTCTGTTCGTGACCGGGTTATTTCTGCGTATGAAGAAATTATGCGGATGCCAATCTGATTGGTTCGCTTTATGTGAGGTGTCAGTGAACTAAGGGAAATGGTGGTTAGAACACAATGACCGGAGCAGAAGTGCTGGATATTGCCAGCGAAGGCATATGGACACTTATTCTGGTGTCGGCTCCCGTTATGCTTATCGGGCTTCTGGTTGGTGTGATTGTGGCGCTGTTTCAGGCACTGACACAAATTCAGGAACAAACGCTGGTGTTTGTCCCGAAGATCCTGAGCATCTTTATTGCGTTGCTTGTGACACTTCCCTTCATGGGGGAGTTGATGAATTCTTTTACAAACCGCATTGCCGGGTTGATTATCTCCGGATATTGAGCGAGATACAGCGCAAGGCGACGCGCATTCTGGGGGCATTTCTGTGACGATCAATCTGGATTTTTTACCGGTGATCGTCGTTAGCTTTCTGCTGATGTTTGCGCGTATTGGTACGATGATCATGCTCGTGCCGGCGTTTGGTGAAACCTTCATTCCCGTTCGCGTTCGTCTGACCATCGCTCTGCTGCTGACCTATGTGTTCCTGCCAATCAACTCCAATCTCTATCCTGATGATGTGATGAGCAGCTTGCCCAAGCTTCTGGCGTTGCTGGGCGGGGAGTTGATGGTTGGGTTCTTCATTGGTTTGTCCATGAAGCTGATTTCCTACGCGCTCTCAGTGGCTGGAACGATCATGGCGAACCAGTCCGGCCTTGCGTTTGCGATGGGTGGGGATGCGACGAACTCCGGCCAGCAAGGGGCGTTGATGGGCAACTTCCTCAACGTGCTTGGCATCTGCATGGTGTTCGTCACGAACCTGCATTACGTGATGATTGCGGCCATGCAGGACAGCTTTGTGCTGTTTCCGCCCGGCAATCCGCTGCCGGTTGGTGACCTTTCTGCGCTGGCGGTTGAGACGGTGACGCACATGTTCTCCGTGGCTGTGCGTCTGGGTGCGCCGTTTATCGTGGTCGGGATTGTGTTTTACTTCAGTCTGGGCTTGCTGAATAAGCTGATGCCACAGATGCAGATCTTCTTCATCGCCATGCCGGTCAACATCATGATCGGCTTTGGCATCTTCCTGCTGCTGCTTTCTACTTTGATGGGTTACTATCTGTCAGAGTTCCGTGAAGCACTTCAGCCGTTCCTATTGAATTAGCGAGGAGCTGATGGCTGAAGATACCGACGATTCGGAGAAAACCGAGGACCCCACGCAAAAGCGACTCGATGATGCATTCGAGAAAGGGGACATACCAAAATCGCAGGAAGTGAGCTCGTGGTTCTCGTTGGTGGGGACCGCTTTGGTGATTTCTTTCCTCGCGCCCACAATGGTTTCGAGCGTTTCTACGATTTTAAAGGGATTTTTTGCCCATGCGGACACAATTGCTGTTGATCCGGGTGCGCTTGTTTTCCTTTTAGAAATAACTGGGCCCGAAATACTTGGTGTGGTGGCACTGCCGTTGCTGACGCTGATGGCGCTCGCCGTGGTTGGAAACGTGGTTCAGCATAAACCGCTCTGGACTGCGGAGCGACTGAAGCCGAAGCTGAACAAGATCTCGCCGCTTTCGGGGATGAAGAGACTGTTCTCAAAAGACAGCCTCGCCAACTTCCTGAAGGGGCTGGTGAAGATCATTGCGGTGGCGGCGGTGGTTTTTCTGGTGTTGTGGCCGGAAAGAGACCGGTTGGACACGGTGGTGTTCCGAGAAACGGGCCTTGTGCTGGAGGAGGTTCGTGAGCTCGCCATTATGGTGATTGGGGCAATTCTTGCGCTTATGACTGTTGTTGCCGGGGCCGATTTGGTCTGGCAGCGCAAAAAATGGTTCGAAAAGCAAAAGATGACCCAGCAGGAAGTGAAAGAGGAATACAAGCAATCTGAGGGTGATCCCAAGATTAAAGCCAAAATTCGAGAGTTGCGCCTTCAGCGTTCACGCAACAGAATGATGGCAAGTGTGCCGGATGCGACGGTTGTTATTACAAACCCGACCCACTACGCGGTTGCTCTGAGCTATGAAGAGGGCATGGGAGCGCCGCAGTGTGTTGCGCTTGGGGTGGATGACCTGGCGCTCCGCATTCGAGAGGTTGCGAAAGAAGCTGATGTGCCGATCGTGGAGAACCCTCCACTGGCACGTGCGTTGTACGCATCGATTGAGTTGAACGATTATGTGCCTGAGGAGCACTACGCCGCGGTTGCGAAGGTGATTGGTTATGTCATGCAGCTGCGTAAAAAGAGGAGCTGGCGGTCTTAACAGCGCGGGAGTGCTGGAGTGTCGGCTTTTGAGCGGATTATTCTCATGGCGAAAAAGTCAAGGTGTCTGCGGGTAGCCGTAGAGAGGGTAAGATGACAAAGACCGAAGCGCGGCGACCTGAGCCGGTGATTGACAGGACAGACAAGGGGGGCAGCCTTGGGGCCTTGATGCTGCTTGCACTCGGCCTTGTCGCAGCAACAGCCGCTTTCGCGTTGATGCGCAAAGAACAGGCCGAGCCCTACATTCTGGGGCTGCTGGGTGTTCTGGCCGTGGTTGGGGTGTTCTCGCTGTTTGCCATGGCCATAGGCCTGTTACGGTTCATCTCCAAATCCCACCGCAACCCACTGGCCGAATCCTTCATGAATTCGCTGGATGACGGCGTGTTGCTGGCGGATCATAATGGCCGCATCATCTACGCCAACCAATCCTATGCTGAGCTGACGGGCGCGCGCGGGCCAGCTGATGTGCGCACGGTGGAGCGAGTGTTCTCCTCGGATCCTGATGCTGCAGATGCCATATTCCGGCTTTCGCAAGCCGTGCGAACCGGGCGATACGCGACAGAGGAAGTGCGCCTGCCGAATGCTGTTGGTGAGGTTGCCAGTGGTGCGCGCTGGTATCGCATTACCGTTCGCCCGCTGGAACAGGATGCAGCTGTTGGCGTGGATAGCGGCATTACCATCTGGCAGGTTTCCGACATTACCCGTGATCGCACCGAGCAGGAAAACTCCTTCCAGGAACTGCAACGCGTGATCAACTTCCTTGATCATGCGCCGTGTGGCTTCTTCTCCTCTGACAGCACCGGTAAGCTGGTGTACCTGAATGCGACCCTTGCGGACTGGCTTGGTTATGATCTGACCCAGTTCATCTCCGGCGAACTGTCTTTGAAAGACATCGTGCGCGGAGAAGGGGCGGCTCTGGTTGAAGCTCTGCAAGGTTCTGAGGGTGAGGTTAAGACTGAGAGCTTTGATATTGATCTGGTGACCCGCAGCGGCACAGGCCTGCCGGTTCGCCTTGTGCACCGTGTTCCGTTTGGTGCTGATGGCCTTGCTGGAGACAGCAGGACGCTGGTGATCAACCGATCTGCTGGCAATGATGATGAAGAAGCGCTGCGGGCAGCTGAAGTGCGCTTCTCCCGCTTCTTCAACAACACACCGGTTGCGATTGCCTCTATCGACAAGAATGGCCGCGTTGAGCGCACCAATGGTCCTTTCATGCGTCTGTTTGAGCAGGGCGAGGGCCTTGGCAAAGACGTGAAGCTGACCGAGTTTGTGGCTGAGAATGATCGTGCTGCCTTGCAGGGCGCGCTGGAAGAAGCTGCGCTGGGCAAGAGTGAGATTGCTCCGCTGGATGTTTCGCTTGAGGGTAATGGTGATCCACGTTCCGCGACCTTCTACGTGTCTGCTGTTCAGGACGGGCAGGCTGGTGAAGATGCGGCTGTGATTTACGTTCTTGAGACCACACAGCAGCGCGCGTTGGAAGCACAGTTTGCGCAGAGCCAGAAGATGCAGGCGATTGGCCAGTTGGCTGGTGGTGTTGCGCATGACTTCAATAACGTTCTGACCGCGATTATTGGCTTCTCTGACTTGCTGCTGGCAAGCCATCGTCCGACGGACCCGGCCTTCCAGGACATCATGAACATCAAGCAGAATGCGAACAGGGCTGCGGGACTTGTGCGCCAGTTGCTTGCGTTCTCCCGCCGTCAGACACTGCGTCCGCAGGAGCTGGCGCTGGCGGATGTGCTGGCGGATGTTTCCATCCTGCTGGATCGCTTGCTGGGTGAAAAGATTGAGCTGAAGCTGGTGCATGGCCGCGAGCTGTGGCCGGTGATGGCTGACGTGAACCAGCTGGAACAGGTGATCGTAAACCTTGCGGTGAACGCCCGTGATGCGATGGAAGGGGGCGGTGAAGTTTCCATCCGGACGCTGAATGTGGATGAGGATGCGTCCAAGACCTACGAGAATACACGCGGTATGCCTCCGGGTGAGTACGTGCTGATTGAGGTGGCCGATAATGGTCATGGCATGTCACAGGATGTGATGGACAAGATCTTCGAGCCGTTCTTCTCAACTAAGGATGTCGGCAAAGGAACAGGCCTTGGGCTCTCCACTGTTTATGGCATTGTGAAGCAGACCGGCGGTTATGTGTTCTGTACCAGTGAAGTAGGTGTCGGCACTACGTTCCGCATCTTCTTCCCGCGCCATATCACCACCGAGAAGGAAGAGGTGGTTGAGGTTAAGCCTGAGCAGGAAGCGACCGAAGCGGACCTGACAGGTTCTGCGACCATTCTTCTTGTTGAAGATGAAGAGGCTGTGCGGGCCTTTGCGGCACGCGCCCTGAGTGGTCGGGGCTATGAGGTGTTTGAGGCAGGTTCTGGCACTGAGGCGCTGGAAGTGATGGAAGAGACAGGCGGGGCGGTTGATCTTGTGGTTTCTGATGTTGTGATGCCGGAGATGGATGGACCGAGCCTGCTGATTGAGCTGCGCAAGACGCGTCCTGATCTGAAGATTATCTTCGTTTCCGGTTATGCAGAGGATGCATTTGAGAAGAACCTGCCAGCAGAGGAGAGCTTTACCTTCCTGCCGAAGCCATTCACGCTGAAACAGCTGGCGACCACGGTGAAAGAAACGCTGGAAGCCAAGACGCAGGAACGGGCTTAGTTTTTTCTGACTTTGAAACAAAAAAGCCGGAGCCTATTCTGCTCTCCGGCTTTTTTATGTCTGTATGCGTTGCTTGTTAAACACAGCCGGAAGAGTTTTCCGCGTTGGACTTCAAGCGCTGCAGGCTCTGCATGGAGCCTGGGTTGCCTGGCAGTTGGAAGGACTGTTCCTGCGAGGTGTAGATGTTGTTGACCAGCGCGAGGTCCTGCACAACGTTGGTGCTGCACTGTGTGCCAGAGAAGCGAACGCGGATGCGGTAGGCGCGCTCACCGGAATCTGATGGGCCAAACTCATTGTCGAGCACAGCGTTGTCACCGCGTACATAGCTTTCCATCACCACCATGTTTGGTTCGTTTTGCTGAACGATGGTGCCCTTGGCGCTTGCGCTGTTGACCAGAGTGGTGCGCACAACTTCAGGCGAAGCTTTGATCTGAATGGTTTGAGAATCGGCGTCCGCGCGGATGGATGGTTGCCCGCTGCGAGTGGATGGGCCGCTTTGGCAAGCTGCAAGAGCTGCAGTTAATCCGATAAAAATAAGTTTCTTCATAGCGTAAATCCTGCGGGTGACAAAAGCCGATGCAACTGCCGCCAACCGCGAAACTCTGTTGGGCGTGATTTCAATGGAACCACCCAATAAATTGGATTGGCCTCTTTCACATATGCGCGCCAGATGGCGTTTTGATGAGTACTATATGACCACAAGATGCAGATGCGCCAATAAAAACACAGCGATGTAAAGTTCTATAGCTTTAGAACACCTAAAATAATCGGGGCGGAAAAACAACGGAATCTTTCGATCAAAGAGACGTGAAAACCTCTGCATGTATTGAGTTGATTGGAAGCGTGGGGAAAGCTCTGCACAAGGGGCTAAAGCAGTTCGCATTTTAGTTGAGACACATGAACTGCATTAGCCTTTGATCTTGCGTATCTTCATCTGAAATCCGGTGCCCACTTTTCAGCGATACGCTTTAGACCACAAAAAAATCCGGGCTGGAGACACCAACCCGGATTCTTATGAGGCAAATGCCTGCAAAAACTTAATCGGTCAGACCGCACGCGATCTTTGTTGCAAGTTTTGCGTTGTTCTTAACCAGCGCAATGTTGGTTGCCAGACTGCGGCCTGCTGTGCGCTCGAAGATGTCCTGCAGAACGAATGGTGTTACGTCCTTGCCGGTGATATTCTGTTCTTCAGCAGCCTTGATGGATGCATCGATGAACACCTGCATTTCGTCAGATGGGATTTCATCTTCTGCTGGAACCGGGTTGGTTACCAGCATGCCGCCGTGATCGCCAAACGTTTCGCGGAACTTGATCAGCTTGGAGATGTCGTTTGCATCATCCAGACGGTAAGGCGCTTTGATCTTGGAATCGCGGGACCAGAATGCTGGTACGTTTTCACAGCCAAAGCCGATGACCGGCACGCCGCGGGTTTCCAGAACTTCCAGAGTTTTCGGGATGTCGAGCAGCGCTTTTGCACCAGCGGAGACAACACAGACAGCGGTGCGGGACAGTTCGTCCAGATCTGCGGAGATGTCGAAAGTGGTTTCAGCGCCCTTGTGCACACCGCCGATGCCACCAGTTGCGAAGACGCGGATGCCAGCAGCGTGTGCTGCCATCATGGTTGCTGCCACTGTGGTAGAGCCGTTCTTGCCCAGAGCCATTGCGAAGGACAGGTCCGCTCGGGAGCATTTCATCACGTCTTTGGCGTTGGCCAGCTCGTCCAGAGTTTCGTCTTCGAGGCCGACGTGGAGTTCACCGTTGAGCACTGCAATGGTTGCAGGAACGGCACCGCCGTCGCGGATGATCTGTTCAACTTCGCGTGCTGTTTCAACGTTTTGCGGGTACGGCATGCCATGGGTAATGATTGTGGACTCCAGCGCAACGATTGGAACGCCGCTGCTGAGAGCTTCTGCAACTTCTTTTGAATGATGGATTTTAATTGAACTTCCCATGGTTTTCCCAGTCTTTCGTATGTTGTTGGTGCTTAGGCATGTTCTAATAAACGAGCTTTAAGCGATTGGGGTGAAAGCGTTTCCGGCGCGGCGCCGGTCGCTTCCACTGTAATGGATGCAGAAGCAAGCCCGCTCTTTACTGCTGAATATGGGTCTTCATTGAGGCAGCTTGCATAAAGAAAGCCTGCAATGAAGGCATCACCGGCGCCGGTGACATCCACGGGAACAACAGAAAATGGAGTGTGCGAACTTGTGCTGCCTACACAGTGAAGAGCCAGTGGCTTGTTGGCGTTGCTGACCAGAACGGTGGGAATACCTTTCGCAGCCAGCTGTTGGGCCAGCTCTTCTGCGGAAAATTCCCCCGGCTCGCAATCCAGCAGGGCCGTGGCTTCATCTGTGTTGGTGAAAAGAATGTCAATTTGGGAGAGAAGGGAACGGAGTTTTGGTGCCTTTGCTATTGAGACCGTATCAGCGGCCAGAAGGCGATCCCCTTTGGAATTGGCGAGCGTGAGAAGCGTTTCTTCTTCCAGATTGGTTTCACAAAGCCAGATATCGCAGTTCAGCAGTGCTTGCGGAATTGGATTTGCTTCTGAAAAACTCACTCTGGAGGTGATCTCGCTGTCCGAAATGGCTGAGAACAGTGTGCCATCCGGGTTGTGAAGGGCCAGATAAGATCCGGTTCTTCCGTCAGGTACTGTCTTGATGCTGGATGTATTAATTCCGCATTCTGACAGGCTTTTTGCGAGGAACGCTCCGTCGGCGTCGTCACCCAGACATCCATGCATTGTCGGCTGCATGCCCAACCGCGCCATGGCGCGTGCAATGTTGGCTCCAACACCTCCTGCGCGGGACATAATTTTCCCTGGTGTTGAGGTGTCCGGTTTGAACGGTCGATCTGCATGGGCAATCCTGTCCAGATGGATTGCTCCGATTACTCCGACCTGCTTAGACGACATAACCAATTCTTCCTCCCGACATCGAAAGACCGTTGATATGCAAGTTGGTTGGTCAAAGCAAGCTACGAGCAAATACAGACTGTGGGTGATGTATCAAAAGTGCATTTTTGCGGTTTGATTCCAGATGCATGCCTCTAAACAGGTGTCGGGAAAAGTTATCTACATGTTGAACAATAGGAGAACGTATTGAAATTAATCCATTTTTATTAGTTAGTTATCAGGTATTGCGAAGTCGGAACAAAGTAAGTACAAATAACTGACTTTGAAACTGCACGTCCATCGTGAAATAAGGGATGAGAACGTATGGCACAAACTTCACTTCGCCTTGTTGAGGGCAATCAGATGGACAAAAATAAAGCACTGGATGCAGCGCTTTCCCAAATTGAACGAGCCTTTGGTAAAGGCTCCATTATGCGCATGGGCCAGGGACAGGCCGTAGAAATCCAGAGCGTTTCGACTGGTTCTCTCAGTCTGGATATCGCGCTGGGCATCGGCGGTTTGCCTAAGGGACGTATCATTGAGGTCTACGGGCCTGAAAGTTCCGGTAAGACCACGCTGGCGCTCCACACTGTGGCATCTGCGCAGCGCGACGGCGGCATCTGCGCCTTTGTTGACGCTGAGCACGCACTGGACCCGGTGTATGCACGTAAGCTTGGCGTGAACATTGACGACCTGCTTATTTCCCAGCCGGATGCTGGTGAGCAGGCGCTTGAGATTGCAGACACTCTGGTTCGTTCCGGCGCGATTGACGTGCTGGTGATCGACTCCGTTGCAGCTCTGACGCCAAAAGCTGAACTTGAGGGTGAGATGGGCGATTCGCTCCCAGGCCTGCAGGCTCGTCTGATGAGCCAGGCACTGCGCAAGCTGACCGCATCTATCTCCAAATCCAACACCATGGTGATCTTCATCAACCAGATCCGTATGAAGATCGGCGTGATGTTTGGTTCTCCTGAGACGACAACCGGCGGTAACGCGCTGAAGTTCTACGCTTCTGTACGTCTGGACATCCGCCGTATCGGTGCGATCAAGGATCGGGACGAAATCGTTGGTAACCAGACCCGCGTGAAGGTGGTGAAGAACAAGCTGGCACCTCCATTCAAGCAGGTTGAGTTTGATATCATCTACGGTGAAGGCATCTCCAAAATGGGTGAACTGCTGGATCTTGGTGTGAAAGGCGGCATTGTCGAGAAGTCCGGGGCCTGGTTCTCTTACAACAGTCAGAGGCTGGGGCAGGGGCGTGAGAACTCGAAAACCTTCCTGCGAGAGAATCCTGAACTGGCGGAAGAGATCGAACTTGCGATCCGGCAGAATGCGGGTTTGATTGCTGAAGCGATTGATGATCCGGAAAAAACTGCGGAAAACCAATAGAGTTTAGAGGGGTTGGATTTATCCAGCCTCTTTTTTTGTAGGGTTTTATGGACAGATTTGCTGCAGATGGCTAAAACGCGGCAGATACTAATTTTTTGTTGCATCTTTCCGGATGCGCATACCCTGCAATTTGGCGGCTGTGATTGTTGAAGTAGCTGCCCACTAGAAAACGAGACGGACATCAAGACCTATGAGTGGCGTCAACGAAATTCGGTCGGCTTTTCTCGACTACTTTGCAAAAAACGGACACGAGGTTGTTCCTTCCAGTCCATTGGTGCCACGCAATGATCCGACATTGATGTTTACAAATGCGGGTATGGTGCCATTCAAGAACGTATTCACCGGCTTGGAAAAGCGGGATTACGTGCGTGCAACATCTTCGCAAAAATGTGTTCGTGCGGGTGGCAAGCACAACGATCTGGACAACGTTGGCTACACTGCGCGTCACCACACCTTCTTTGAAATGCTCGGCAATTTTTCCTTTGGCGATTACTTCAAGGAAAACGCGATTGAGCTGGCCTGGAACCTGATCACCAAAGAATACGGCCTGCCAGCTGATAAGCTGCTTGTGACCGTTTATTCTGAGGATGATGAAGCCTTTAATATCTGGAAGAAGCTGACTGGTTTTGCTGATGAGAAGATCATCCGCATTCCGACCTCAGACAACTTCTGGGCGATGGGTGATACCGGTCCTTGTGGCCCTTGCTCCGAGATTTTTTACGATCACGGTGAGCAGATCTGGGGTGGTCCTCCAGGTTCTCCTGAGGAAGACGGTGACCGCTTTATCGAGATCTGGAACCTGGTGTTCATGCAGTATGAGCAGCTGGCTGATAAACGCATCGACCTGCCGCGTCCGTCCATCGACACCGGCATGGGTCTTGAGCGTTTTGCGGCGATTATGCAGGGCGTTCACAACAACTACGAGATCGACCTGTTCAAGGCTCTGATCGCGAGTTCTGAGCATCTCACCGGTGTTGAAGCTGCTGGCAAAGCACAGGCAAGTCACCGCGTGATTGCTGACCACCTGCGTTCCATGGCGTTCCTGATTGCTGATGGCGTTCTGCCATCCAATGAAGGTCGCGGTTATGTTCTGCGCCGCATCATGCGCCGCGCGATGCGTCATGCGAACCTGCTTGGTGCAAAAGAGCCAGTCATCTTCAAGATGCTGCCAACTCTGGTTCGTGAAATGGGTCAGGCCTTCCCTGAGCTGCCACGTGCGGAAAAGCTCATTGAAGAAACCATTCAGCTGGAAGAGAAGCGCTTCATCAAAACGCTAGAGCGTGGTCTTGGTCTTCTGGAGGATGCGACCAGCTCTTTGGGTTCCGGTGATCAGCTGGATGGTGAGACTGCTTTCAAGCTTTACGACACCTATGGTTTCCCGCTTGATCTGACACAGGATGCGCTGCGCAACCGTGAGATTGCGGTCGATACTGACGGCTTTAACACCGCAATGGAGCGCCAGCGTGCGGAAGCGCGTGCTGCCTGGGCGGGTTCCGGTGATGCTGCGACGGATGCGATCTGGTTCTCTATCAAAGAACAGGCAGGTGCCACCGAGTTCCTCGGTTATGAAACCGAGAAGGCTGAAGGTGTTGTGCTGAGCCTTGTGAAGGACGGCGAAGAAGTCAAAGTTCTGAAGCAGGGTGAAGAAGGTTCTCTGATCCTCAACCAGACCCCGTTTTACGGTGAATCCGGTGGTCAGGTTGGTGACTGCGGTACCATGGTTGCTGATGGTGTTTCCATCACTGTAACTAACACACAGAAGAAAGCTGACGGCCTGTTTGTGCATTCTGTTCGTGTTGAAAGCGGTGACGTGAATGTGGACGATGCGCTTGAGCTGATCGTGGATCATGCGCGTCGCAGTGCCATTCGCTCCAACCACTCTGCAACTCACCTTGTACATGAAGCGCTTCGCGAAGTGCTTGGTACGCACGTGGCACAGAAGGGTTCTTTGGTGACGCCTGAGCGTCTGCGCTTCGACTTCTCACATCCAAAGCCTGTGAGTGCGGAAGAGACCACCAAGGTTGAAGCTCTTGCGAACGAGATTGTGCTGCAGAACGGTGCTGTTGAGACTTCTCTGATGGAAGTTGATGAGGCGATTGAAGCTGGTGCGATGGCTCTGTTCGGCGAGAAATACGGCGATGAAGTTCGCGTGGTTTCCATGGGTACGGCGACAACCGGAGAGAAGGCTGGCAAGTCTTACTCCGTTGAACTTTGTGGTGGTACACATGTTAAGCGCACTGGTGACATCGGTCTTGTGACTGTTGTTTCTGAAGGTGCAGTTGCTGCTGGTGTGCGCCGTATTGAAGCGCTGACCGGTGATGAAGCACGCAAGTATCTGGCTGAGCAGGATGCGCTGATGCGCGAAACTGCTGGACTGCTGAAGGTTTCTGCTGCTGATGTTCCTGCGCGTATTGCGGGTCTTCTGGACGAGCGCAAGAAGCTGGAGCGTGAACTGGCTGAAGCGAAGAAGAAGCTTGCCATGGGCGGCGGTAGTTCCGGCGGAGACGCTGGTGTGACTGAAGCTGGCAAATTCAAGCTGATGGCGCGTGTGCTTGAGGGCATCAACCCGAAGGATCTGAAGTCTGTTGCTGATGAAGGCAAGACTGCAATTGGTTCTGGTGTTGTGGTGCTGATCAGCAAGGCTGAAGATGGCAAGGCTGCGATCGTTGTTGGCTCAACCAAGGATGTGAGCGAAACTGCAAGCGCGGTTGATCTTGTGCGCATCGGTTCTGCGGCTCTTGGCGGTCGTGGTGGCGGTGGCCGCCCTGACATGGCGCAGGCTGGTGGCCCTGATGCAAGCAAAGCAGAAGAAGCGATTGCTGCAATCAAGGCGCATCTTGAAACGCTTTAAAGCTGACCTGATAATCTGAGTTTCTTAAAGGGGGGATTTAATCTCCCCTTTATTTTTTGCTAGTTACTTTTGAAGTTATTCGATTTCTGCGTTTCTTTTTTGCTTTGATGCTCGGGCATTTGTGGGGCTTTAGTGGCTAACTCGATCAAGTTGAAAGTGTACAACCTGCTGGAGCGCAGTAGTGCGGGCAACCGTCTGGCTCAGCAAATAGATGCCATTTTGATCATCTTTATCGTTGTGAATGTGGGTCTTGCAGTTCTTGAGACGGAGCCGAGCATTGGCGGAGTGTATGTCTGGGAGATTTTTCTCCTCGATTTCATCGCCGGATCTATTTTCGCGATCGAGTATCTGCTGCGCCTTTGGGTGTCTGATTTGCATCCGCCTCTGAAGAAGTATGGGCCTTTGAAAGCACGGGTGGTTTATGCTTTGCAGCCGCTCTCCGTGGTCGACTTTGTTGCGGTGGTGCCGTTCTGGCTTTCTCTGTTCTTTGCAAGCATCAGCTGGAAATCGCTGGTCATCTTGCGTTTGTTCCGTTTTTTGAAAATTGCGCGTTACTCACCTGCTGTTCGCTCTCTTGTATCAGCGGTGGTTGCGGAGCAGCGGGCGATCGTTGGCAGTCTTGTGCTGATTTTGGGTGTGGCGCTTGTGGCAGCGACGCTGCTTTACAGTGTGGAGCATGCCGCTCAGCCAGAGCATTTTGGCACAATACCCTCTGCGCTTTGGTGGGCGTTCTCAACCCTGACAACAGTCGGGTACGGTGATGTGGTTCCAGTGACAGCTGCTGGCAAGATGATCGCGAGCATCGTGATGTTGATGGGTTATTGTCTGTTTGCGTTGCCGGTGGGCATTGTAGGCACCGCTTTTGCCCGCGAAATCCATAGCCGTGATTTTGTGGTGACCTGGGGCATGGTGGCTACCATACCGCTGTTTGAGCGTCTATCTGCTATTGAAATCGCAGCTGTGACCGAGCTTCTGCATTCCCACAGTGTGCCTGCCGGTCAGGCCATCTGCGAGAAGGGAGAGGATGGGAACAGTCTTTTCCTGATCGCTTCGGGTGAGGTGGAAGAAGTTTTTGACGATCACCGGGTGCTTCATGGAGAAGGGGAGCACTTTGGGGAGGCGTCTTTGTTTGGTCACCACAAACGGCGTGCGCGTGCTGTTGCCAAAACACCGGTACAACTGATGGTGCTCAAGATGGATGACCTGCGCCGCTTCATGGATCGTAAGCCTGCAGTGGCGAAGAAGATCATTGATGAAGCGATTGATGAGCGTAAAGCGCATCACGTGGATGTGGAGTTTACGTCCTAGGTTCGGTTGGGCTTTCCTTTCTGATGTAGGGGGCCAGTGCTTCTATCTTGTCTGTCCAGACGTAACCGTCGAAGCTGGCTGGGACGTCCAATAGTTGCTCTGGTGTGTCTATCCCAGCGCCCGCGCTCTGCGACTTGTAAGGTCCAGATAGAATGATCTCGCTTCCGTGTGCTTTCAGTCTGCTTTGAAATTTGCTTGGCCAGCCCCAGAGGGCCCATGCGTAGTTTGAAGGCACGCCGATAATCGTGTTTCTGCAGGTTTGTGGGACGTAACCGCTCCATCCCAGTGCGATGTATTCCTTCAGGCAGGATTTGGTTCTCGCCTTGTCGAAACCCATGGTGTTTGCGGTGGATTCAGCCATGTACTGGGTTGGGTTTTGTGCGCCATAGACGGCCCAGACCTGCTGTTTCCATTGAGGGTGCTTCTCCAGTTTTGCCTGTAGCAGCTTTGCGGAGCGGAGTTCTTTTTCCTTGAAGTTGATCAGGAATTTCTTTTCCGGAAAGGCGAGAAACACTTCGTCCAGCTCGGGCATTGCACCAATGCCGGTGCCTCTGAGCGGGTAGGACTTGCCGTCATCGGCGGTGTATCCAAAGGCGATGTCCAGGGCTTTGAGCTCTGCGAGGGAGTGATCCCGTGTGATGCCGGAGCCATTTGTTCTGCAATCCACCGTCCAGTCGTGGAAAACAGCCAGCTTGTTGTCGGTGGTTGGGTGAATGTCCAGTTCGACGATGTCTGCCCCGGCCTCAAAGGCGGACTGCATGGAGGCGATGGTGTTTTCCAGGTAGGGGTGGGAAGGGGTGTCGATGCGCTCTGCCGTGCAGGTTTTGTTGGTCAGGTTCTCGCGGTGATAGGTCTGGTGCACACCGCGATGGGCGATGAACTTCGGCTTTCCTGAAGTGGAGCCAAATGTCAGCCATGACGCGTTGTAGAGGTAGATGCCTGCGGCAGCGAGCAGGAGGAAGAGCGCAATCTTTTTAAACATGAGAAGAGCACCGGTTTGAAATGAACACCGTGCCCTCAGGTTGAATTTGGATTGTGTTCGCACTTAGGCGTTGTTTGGGCGCACTCAAGGCTTTGTCGATTATCCTCTCTTAAAGTGCGGGCTGTTTGGTGGTTTGAAACAGCCCGTTGTGCTTGTTGGTTTATTGATCTGCTGCGTGGCAGCTGAACGTGATTTCAGTGCTGGCGGGATTGTAGAAGTAGTTGCAGTTCTGGAAGAAGAGCTGACCACTGTTGAAGAACAGGGTACTGCCTGCAGGGTGGTTTAGAGACCATCTGGCGGACTGGCCGAGTGGCTGGCCTGTTCCGTAGGAGAGATTGGTGAGGGGTGTTTTGCCCTCTGGGTTGGCGAAGAGTTGGAAGTCGTAGCTTGATGTGTCAATTTTTGACTTTGAGGTGCCCTCTGTACAGCAGGGGGCTGAGCTGCTTGCAATCGAGAGGATGCCGTAGCTGATGCCTGTGTCCGGCAAGAAACGGACCGGTTGTGGGGCGTCTGTTGGGAAGACCGGTTTGCCGGTGGCATTGTCTCGCAATGCAAAGGCCAGCTCTGGTGTTATGAGCGTTTCTGTGCCGTCAGTTGGCTTTGAAAGTGGCACGGTGATGGTTTGCCCGAGATTGGGCAGCGGGTTCTTGGGTGAGGCGAGATAGACATCGAGGGCAGGGCTGCCCGCTTTGACACTGCTCAGCGCATAGTTCTGCTGTGGGAGCGATTTGCCATCGGTGTCAACGAGGTTCAGGAAGGGGTTGTTGGTGGCATTGCTGCCATCGTCTTTCTGAGAAAAGCTGCTGTCCTGATCAAAGCCGACACCCATCATGTAGACTTGCGGGTTGAGTGTGCAGCCTTCAGGTGGCGTGCTAGAGCAATTGGGTGTCTTACCTGCCGGACACCGCTGCACGGCGGCGTAAACCGGGAAGTCTTTCAGGTGTTTTGTTGGCTGCTCGCCAATGGTGCCGAAGGAAAGATCTCTTTTGAC
Organism: Pseudovibrio sp. FO-BEG1; assembly: GCF_000236645.1. Lineage (NCBI taxonomy): Bacteria > Pseudomonadati > Pseudomonadota > Alphaproteobacteria > Hyphomicrobiales > Stappiaceae > Pseudovibrio > Pseudovibrio sp. FO-BEG1. The sequence goes on along the minus strand of NC_016642.1, from coordinate 4,402,116 downwards.
GATGTAACCGGCGTAGCTGTTGCCTGAGCTGGAGTATCCGAAGGGAACGCATGTGCCTCCGGACTTTTCGTCCTTTGTGGGTGTAAAGAATTTAGCTGAGCCGACGATGCCGGTCGAACCAGTGTCCATGACAAAGTAGGAGTGCTTGCCATCCGGGCAGTGCAGCTCTAGCTGGAAGTAGGCGCCAACTTTCTTGGCTGTGATGGGCTGCTCCTGCGCGTAGGCAGCTGAGCATAAGAGGATGCTTGCGGTCAGTAGTGAGAGTGCATTCTGCATGACTATCTCCTTTTCAGTGAGGGTAAGCTGGGAAAGGAGAATGTTGTCTTGCGACGGGGTCTCTCAGATTTGGGGGAGCTCTATGCAGTTTGAAGGGGCCTTAAATGCAAAAAGGGTGCCCGGAGGCACCCTTTTCGAAAATCCAGCAGAGGCTGAGCTTATGCAGCTGCCATTGCTTTCTGAAGGTTTTCGTCGACTTTGTCGAGGAAGCCAGTTGTGGTGAGCCACTTCTGGTCTGGACCTACGAGCAGGGCCAGATCTTTGGTCATGTGACCGCTTTCAACTGTGTCGATACATACCTGCTCAAGAGTTTCAGCAAACTTCTTCAGCTCAGCGTTGTCGTCCAGTTTCGCACGGTGAGCCAGACCACGGGTCCATGCAAAGATAGATGCGATGGAGTTTGTGGAGGTCTCTTCACCCTTCTGGTGCTGACGGTAGTGACGGGTCACGGTGCCGTGTGCAGCTTCAGCTTCAACGGTGCGTCCGTCTGGTGACATCAGAACGGAAGTCATCAGGCCGAGGGAACCGAAGCCCTGTGCAACGGTGTCGGACTGAACGTCGCCGTCGTAGTTCTTACAAGCCCAAACGTAGCCGCCGGACCACTTCATTGCAGCTGCAACCATGTCGTCGATGAGGCGGTGCTCGTACCAGATCTTCTCTGCTTCGAACTTCTCTTTGAACTCAGCTTCGTATACTTCCTGGAAGATGTCTTTGAAGCGACCATCGTATGCTTTCATGATGGTGTTCTTGGTGGAGAGGTAGCAAGGAACTTTACGGCCCAGAGCGTAGTTCATGGATGCGCGAGCAAAGTCACGGATGGAATCATCCAGGTTGTACATTGCCATTGCAACGCCGGAGGATGGTGCGTCGAACACTTCGTGTTCGATCTCGGTGCCATCTTCGCCAACGAACTTAACGGTCAGCTTGCCTTTGCCAGGGAATTTGAAGTCAGTCGCGCGGTACTGATCACCAAATGCGTGACGGCCAACGATGATTGGCTGAGTCCAACCTGGAACCAGACGTGGAACGTTGGACATGATGATTGGCTCACGGAAGATCACGCCACCCAGGATGTTACGGATGGTGCCGTTCGGAGAGCGGTACATGCGCTTCAGGTCGAATTCTTCAACGCGTGCTTCGTCCGGAGTGATGGTCGCACACTTAACGCCAACGCCGTATTTCTTGATCGCTTCAGCAGCGTCAACGGTGATCTGGTCATCAGTTGCATCACGAGACTCGATACCGAGGTCGTAGTACTTCAGGTCGATGTCCAGATAAGGATGGATCAGCTTGTCCTTGATGAACTGCCAAATGATGCGGGTCATCTCATCGCCGTCGAGCTCGACGACTGGATTTTCTACCTTGATCTTCGCCATATTAGTAGACCTCGTGTTTATTAGGTACGTGACAATGGAGCCGGTTAAGGCTCAAGTTGCCATGTGTATACACATGTGCGCAATTTAATGCCAGTGGAAATCTGCGGTTGGAGTGCCAGTAATACCAAATTCGTATGCCGCACTGAAGTGGTTGCCGCTAACAATTTGCTATTTCAACTGTATTTGCGCTCAACGATGGTTTGAATTGCTGTCTATAATTCCGCAGTCCCTCTTTCTTTTCGGGGAGTGATTGTCGGTCATTCTCGTGAGAGGCTGGGAACTGATTGTTCCGATATCCCAAGATGTTATCCACTAAGAGTTGTGTTTGCGTAGTTTGCTCTTAACTCTCAAAACATATCCAATTACTCTGACCATTAGATGGCGCCATAATTGGGACGCGAGCATTTTGTAGAGCGCGCAGGAGTCGGTTGCTGCGTTCTTTAGCTTAGGAGTTAGGGAAGATGCGGATTGTTGTAACCGGTATGGGGGTGGTTTCACCCCTGGGTGTTGGGATCAACCCGTTTTGGGAGCGTCTGGTAGCTTCCAGAAGCGGTATTCGCGCTCTTACCAGATTTGATGGAAGTGAGCAGGCTTGCCAGGTGGCAGGGCAGGTTCCCTCCATTGATGAAGATGAATTTGGCTTCGATGCCAGTGTGGCCATTCCTTTCAAAGACCAGAAGAAGATGGATCTGTTCATCCATTATGCTCTGGTTGCAGCCAAGGAAGCTGTTGACCAGGCTGGCTGGTATCCGGAAACGGATGAAGACAAGGAAGCCACGGCCACTATTATTGCCTCTGGTGTTGGCGGGTTCCCTGCCATGACCGGAGCCACACGCACCGTGGAGACCAAAGGCCCGCGGCGGCTCTCTCCGTTTATTGTGCCAAGCTTTCTGGCAAACCTTGCAGCTGGGCAGGTATCAATTGCCAACGGGTTTAAAGGCCCGCTGGGAACACCTGTGACGGCTTGTGCGGCCAGTGTGCAGGCGATTGGTGATGCGGTTCGCATGATCAAGAGTGGTGAAGCCGATGTGGCACTCGCCGGTGGAGCTGAAGCTTGCATCGATGCGGTGTCGTTTGCTGGCTTTTCTGCTGCGCGTGCACTTTCCAGTGGCTTTAATGAAGAACCGCACAAAGCCTCCCGTCCATTTGACAGGAATCGCGATGGGTTCGTGATGGGTGAAGGAGCTGCGATGCTGGTGATTGAGCGGTTGGACCATGCGCTTGAGCGTGGTGCTACGCCACTTGCTGAAATCCTTGGATATGGCACCTCGGCCGATGCGCATCATGTGACGGCTTCTCCGCCGGATGGCGCGGGTGGTCAGGCTGCTATGCGTAAGGCGCTGAAGCAGGCCGGGATCAATCCCGATGACATTGACTACATCAATGCGCACAGCACCTCGACACCGGTTGGAGATGCGGCAGAGATTGCTGGCATTCAGGCTGTGTTTGGAGATCGCGGAAAAGATCTGGCTATTTCTTCTACCAAATCTGCCACCGGCCACCTTCTGGGTGCAGCTGGTGCGATTGAGGCGATTGCCTCCATCATGGCTTTGAGGGAAGGGGTGCTTCCACCAACACTAAATCTAGAAGAGCCGGATGAGGCGGCGTCTCAGTTTGAGTTGGTGGCCAATGAATCCAAGGAAAAGGACCTCAAATACGTCATGTCCAATGGCTTTGGATTTGGGGGCGTGAATGCCTCTGTCATTTTTGGGAAGCCAGGCTGAGGATTAAAGCAGGTTGCCATTCTGCGGAAACTACGAGTTGCTTTAATCCCCTGTTCCAGCGCTGCCGTATTGGCTCAATAGCCATTAGATGTGGGCAGTGCATTTGGAGAGGGTAGAAGTTTTGGGAAAGGCTCAGAGATCTTCTGAGCCTTTTTCTTTTTGCCACATTGGTCGATTAAGCGCGCTTAATCAGCTTAAAACGGCTCATGGTTCTTGCTGTTTTATCAAGCTGGTTTAGGTATTACTTATATACGCATTCTGTTTTGAAGGTCCTGTTCATCCTTCACAGCTATGCTCATCGTTTACGTAGATATTGAAAGTCTGATTGATGCTCAGTCGATTGAATAACAAGCATTATGCTTTGATCACCGTTCTCTTGCTTGTCCTGACAGCCGTCATTCTGCTTGCCATGGGGCGAGAGCCGATCTGTAAGTGCGGGGAGATCAAGCTTTGGACGTGGGACGTCAACAGCTCGGACAACAGCCAGCATATTGCTGATTGGTACACGCCTTCGCACATAATTCACGGCATGCTGTTTTATGCGCTGTTCTGGTGGATGGGCCGGTTGTTTACGGGTGGTGCCGGTTGGCCGATGGGCTTCCGTCTGGTGCTGTCTGTTATTGTGGAAGCGGCTTGGGAGATCGTCGAGAACTCAAGCTTCATCATCAATCGCTACCGGGAAGCGACGATTGCGCTGGATTACTTCGGTGACAGTGTTCTCAACTCTGTCTTCGATATTATCTGGATGATCTTCGGCTTCTGGCTCGCGGCCCGTTTGCCGGTATGGCTGACAGTTGTGTTGATCCTTGCGATGGAGTTGATTGTTGGTTCGATCATCCGGGATAACCTGACCCTCAATGTGATCATGCTGGTCTATCCGTTGGATGCGATCCGCGAATGGCAGATGCAAGCCTACTGATCTACACAAAAGTGCCGCGCTCATGGATGATTGCGCGGCACTTTTGTATTTGAACTTAAGCTGTCGATTAATGCTTGAAGCGTACGCCCTATTGCTTTTTGTGAGCTGCAAGGGCGATGGCGACATAACTCCAGCCGTTGAACATGATCGAGATGCCGGCCACGAGGCCGAGTGCCCATGCTGTTGAGCCGGGGAAGTCGAGCAGGATCATCAGGCCTGCGCCAATTGCTATGATACCGGACGCGAGTATCCAGCCCCAGCTGCTGTGGGGTCGCAGGCGGAAGGAAAACATGGCTTGTGCGATGCCCTGTGCGATGAAGACAACTGAGAGCACCAGTGTGAGTGCTTCTGTTCCCGCAACAGGGTTGTAGTAGATCGCGATACCGCCAACCAAGGCGATGATGCCGATGAGGGATTGCCAGAGGAAGCCTCCCCATTCTTTCACCTGCATGGCATGCCAGAGTTGAAGAACCCCGACGACGATTAAAACCAGTCCGATAACCAGTGCTACTGCGATGGAGGACGCGTATGGTATGACCAACACAATCGTACCACCAATCACCATCAATACTCCGAGCACCAGGAATTTCCACCAGTTGTCACGCACTAACTGCGTGAGATCCGGGACATTTGGAGGCGGGGTGCCACCTGTGTTGGGTTCTTGTCCAGGCATAGTCGTCGGGGTCTCCTTCGTAGAGGGTCGGGCCATTCAGAAGCTGCATTGAAACGGCTAACTCTCTAGGTAACAGCAAATCACAGCTTTACTCTTGATTGAATTCGCCGAATTTTACCCTCTTTAGGTGACTAGTCAGAGCTCTCACACGATTTCGCAGGACTGAGGTGCTGGTGGTGAGTTATCGCCGCTGGAAAACCTCAGGCTAATCCTGATGGGATTTTGTTTTTCTTCGGGCTATTCTGGCCAAAACTGCTCTGGTAATTTTCAGCCTGATCGGCTAGAGGATCGGCATGTCTGAAAGCACTCCTGAAACAAACACCGCCATTCCTCCTGTTGTGGTTCTTTGTGAGCCTCAACTTGGCGAAAACATCGGCATGGTTGCCCGTGCGATGGCCAACTTTGGCCTGCACGATCTGCGCCTGATCAACCCGCGTGATGGTTGGCCGAGTGAAAAAGCGCGCTCTGCTTCCAGCCGGGCTCATCATGTGATTGATGCTGCTCGGGTTTTTGACAGTGTAGAAGAAGCTGTTGCTGATCTGAAGCTGGTTTTTGCGACCACGGCGCGCAGCCGCGATATTCCAAAGCCGGTTGTTGGGCCTGATGAAGCTGCCAACGAGAGTGTGACTCAGGGTCTGCGTGGCATTCCATCCGGTTACATGTTTGGCCGCGAACGCTGGGGCCTGAACAATGATGAAGTGGCGCTTGCGAACAAGATCGTGACGCTGCCGGTTGATCCAACCTATGCTTCCCTGAATATTGCTCAGGCTGTTTTGGTATGTGCCTATGAATGGCGCCGCGTTGCGACAGCGGGTGCTCTGCCTTTCTCATTGGATGATTATGAGGGAGAGCCAGCAACTCAGGAATCCATTCAGCGGATGTTTGATCATCTGGAGTCCGGTCTGGACGCGCGTGGTTTCTTCCGTCCTGTCGAAAAAAAGCCAGTCACAATTCGTAGGTTGCGCAACATCTTTCAGAAAGCAGATCTCACCGATAATGAAGTGCGCATTCTGCGTGGTGTGATTTCCTGTTTTGAAAAGTATGGTGTGAAGGATCAAGACTGATGTTGAACGGCTCTCCGGTTGTTCCGTTCCAACCCTTGCATATGAAGTCAGATGTGTCTGGCCGTGTGCTGGTGTTGGATAGTGGTGTTGGAGGGCTTTCTGTTCAACGTGAGATCAAGCGGGCGTTGCCTGATGCGGGGCTGCTTTATCTGGCGGACCGGGCGGCTTTTCCCTATGGAGACTGGGAAGCTGATGCTCTTCGGGATCATATTGCTTCTCTGGTGAACTCCGTGAGCGATGCATGGCAGCCGAGTGCGGTTGTGGTGGCGTGTAACACGGCTTCCACATTGGTGCTCCAGCGCTTACGGGAGACCCTTGATGTGCCTGTGGTGGGCACGGTGCCTGCGATCAAACCAGCTGCGCAAAAGACGCAATCCGGTGTGTTTGCGGTGTTGGCGACGCCGGGGACTGTGAAGCGCGATTACACGCAGGATCTCATCATCGACTTTGCCCCGGAGCATCATATCGCTCTGGTTGGTGCCACTGGCCTTGCCGCGCTGGCGGAAGACAAGCTGGCTGGTCGTGCGGTTGATCTTGATCGTCTCCGTCATGAAATTGCGCCATGCTTTGTGGAGAAAAGCGGAGAACGTACGGACTGCATTGTGCTTGGCTGCACGCATTATCCGTTCTTGCAGGAGGAAATGGAGCAAGTAGCTCCATGGCCTGTGACCTGGATAGACCCAGCCCCAGCCATTGCCCGTCGCCTGACAGATGTGCTCGAACGTGATCGAATTGCGATGGGGTGTGAGGACCTGTTCTTTGTGACCGGTTAAGCCCGCATTAATCACGTGTGAGAGTTGCCTTTCTCACCTGTTGGATGAGGTGCGGTGCCGACTTATGCTGATGGCATTTCTATTATTAAGTGATTTGCCATGTTGAATTCTCTCATTCGCTCTTACAAAGGGCAGAAGTATTTTCTCCTTGATCCGTACATTGCACAGCATAACCTCATAGAGCTTCGGGTATTCGAGGTTGTTACTGGTCTTCTGATCGTATCCAACTGTTACCTAGCTTACTCAGGAGCTTATGCGGACGGCACGTTTTTACCCCCGCAGGCTGTGATTGAGCTTATGCAGAGGGTCCTTCCGTTCCTTGGGGATTTGGCTGCCCAAGCTCAAACACCTGAGCAGCAGGCGCTTGCTGTTGGGCAAACGACATTTCTTGGTTTCAGTTTTCTGATTGTGCTTGTCACACCGGTGTTCGGCGGGCTGGTGATGGATGTTGAACGTAAGACACGCCTAGCTGTTCCCAAGGTGATAGCGTTCGTCGGGTCCATGGGATACGCTATGTACAAAATTCTCAATGCGAGTGAAGTTGTTCTCTTCTCAGAAGGCGGTCAGATCCGGACGCTTGATCTTGCTGCGGCACGGCCTGTTGAACTCGGCAATCGAGGAACATTGCTTCAGCCAGACATCATCACTGATGTCATGACGGCTGACTGGTTTCCCTATGTGGTTCTGGGGCTCCTTATCCATGGTTTGGCCTGGATCGCCCATAGAGCTTTCATTGCCCTGAGGCTTTTATAGGTTGCTGGATTGTTGCGGGGCTTGGCGCAAATCCTCTCTTATTTAAGTGGTTGTTCTAGGCGGATCTTGAATTTGTTTTGATAGCCAGTCGACACCTGCGGATTTGCTGGAGTCGAAGCCTTGGATATCATCAACATTGTCGTCGATTACACCAACGCCATCCTCTGGAACTATGTTCTGCTTTATGGATTGCTTGCGGTTGGTGTGTTTTTCACCATTCGGCTGGGGTTCATCCAGTTTCGATATTTCGGACAATGTTTCAGTGTTCTGCTCAAATCCCGTCATGAAGACCGCAACGGGATCAGTCCTTTTCAGGCTTTGTGTACCAGTCTGGCTTCGCGTGTTGGCACAGGCAACATCGCAGGGGTTGCTGTTGCGCTGACGCTGGGCGGGCCGGGTGCTATCTTCTGGATGTGGATGGTTGCGCTGGTTGGTATGGCGACGGCTTATGCTGAGAGTGCGTTGGCTCAGCTTTATAAGGTTGAGGATGATGAAGGGCAGTTTCGCGGTGGTCCAGCTTTCTATATGGCGGCAGGGCTGAAGAGTCCGCTTCTCGGTCATATCTTTGCGATTGCGCTGATTTTTGCGTTTGGTGTTGTGTTCTCTGCTGTGCAGTCCAACTCCATCGCAGATGCCATGTACAGTGCCTTTGATATGCCGGAAATCGTGACTGGTGCCGTGCTTGTGGTGGCCGCTGGTCTCGTCATATTTGGTGGCTTGCGCAAGATTGCTCACTTTGCCGAGGTCGTGGTTCCGTTCATGGCGATTGCTTATGTGGTGATTGCGTTTGGTATTCTGGCGGTCAACTTTGAGCAGGTTCCTGAAGTTCTGTGGAGTATCGTGGCGCATGCGTTTGGGTTGGAAGAGGCCGTTGGTGGTGTGACAGGCGGTGTGATGGCAGCGTTGCTCAATGGTGTCCGTCGCGGGCTTTACTCCAACGAAGCGGGCATGGGCTCTGCGCCGAACGTGGCTGCCTCTGCCGTTCCTGATCCGCATCATCCGGCTTCTCAGGGTTTTGTGCAGGCGCTGGGCGTGTTTATCGATACGATCGTGATCTGTACGGCGACAGCGCTGATTATCCTGCTCTCCGGCATTTATGATCCCACGACCGGTGTGACAGGCATTTCGCTCACCCAATCAGCGGCTGAAGCGCATGTGGGTGATTTTGGTGTCTACTTTATTGCGGTGGCGATTCTGTTCTTCGCGTTCACGTCTATCGTGGCGAACTACTCCTATGCGGAGAATGCCATGATTTATCTGGAACATGGCTGGAAAGGCGGCCTGACGGTGCTGCGTATTCTTTCTCTGGCCATGGTGTTCTGGGGATCTCTGCAGACCGTTGATACAGTGTTCAATGCTGCAGATGCAGCGATGGCGGTGATGGCGACGATCAACCTGATCGCGATTGTGCTTTTGGCGCCAAAAGTCTCTTTGATTACGAAGGATTACATCAAGCAGCTGAAGGAGGGGAAGGAGCCTTTGTTTGATGTTGCTGAACATCCTGAGCTGTCTGAGGGCGTGGATGCCACGATCTGGAGCAAGGAGCGTGGTGAGGAAGCACAGAAGCGGTACTGATCAAGTCTGTGTTTCTGGATGGTTTGCTGTCATATTTCGTTGACTCTTGGGCGCATTTTCAATAGGAATGCGCTGTTCAAGGCGGCCCCTTTGGAGCCGCTTTGATTTTACGCACCCGTGTGGTCGGCATGCGCTATTTGCCGTAACTGCTGTCAGTCGCCTGTAAGCTTTTGTGTTTGCAGCGAAAAAGGAGGGCGCGTTTCCTTTAAAATTATAGATCAACGCAAAGGAAACTGCGATGTCTAAGCGCCAGAGCGCCAAGTATAAAATTGACCGTCGTATGGGTGAGAACATTTGGGGTCGCCCAAAGTCTCCAGCTAACCGCCGTGAATACGGTCCTGGTCAGCACGGTCAGCGCCGCAAAGGCAAGCTTTCTGACTTCGGCGTGCAGCTGCGCGCAAAGCAGAAGCTGAAAGGTTACTACGGCAACATCTCCGAGAAACAGTTCCGCAAAGTTTATGATGAAGCTTCCCGTCAGCGCGGCGATACTTCTGAAAACCTGATCGGTCTGCTCGAGTGCCGTCTTGACGCTATTGTTTACCGCGCAAAGTTCGTTCCAACTGTGTTTGCTGCTCGTCAGTTCATCAACCACGGTCACGTGAACGTAAACGGTCGTCGTGTAAACATCGGTTCTTACATGTGTAAGCCTGGCGACGTTATCGAAGTTCGTGAGAAGTCCAAGCAGCTGGCAATCGTACTGGAAGCAGTACAGTCCGCTGAGCGTGACACTCCTGACTACATTGACGTTGACACCAACAAGCTGGTTGCAACTTACTCCCGCATCCCAGCATTTGGTGACGTGCCTTACCCAGTTCAGATGGAACCAAACCTGGTTGTGGAATTCTATTCCCGCTAATAGGTTTGATCCTGAACGATTTGATTTGGGCTGCCCTTTGGGTGGCCCTTTTCATTTTGCGGTGTTATTTCTGCCGCAACAAATTGCATTCATCATCGCCGGATGAATAACGAGTAAAGATAAGATAAAGCCATGAGTCAGTTAAGCGCAGAACACGCAACCGATACAGCTGCTGAAAGCAAAGTTTTCGATCCAGATTGCCACCCTCTATTCCGTGAGGTGCCAAGTTCGGTTGAGTTTAAGAAGCTGCGTAAGCGGTTGCTGCGTGAGACACGCCAGGCGATCTCTGATTATAAAATGGTGCCGGATGGTGCGAGCCCGGAAAAGACCAAGTGGCTCATCTGCCTGTCTGGCGGTAAAGACAGTTACACCCTGCTTGCGGTTCTGATGGATCTGAAGTGGCGCGGTCTTCTTCCTGTAGACCTGATCGCCTGCAATCTCGATCAGTCCCAGCCGGGCTTCCCTCAGCACATTCTGCCTGAGTTCTTTGAGCGTTATGAGATCCCGAATTTGATCGTGTGCGAGAACACCTATGGCATCGTCACTGATAAGCTGCCAGAGACCTCGACCTATTGTTCTTTGTGCTCCCGTTTGCGCCGCGGTATTCTATATCGCACGGCGCGTGAGCTGGGCTGTGAAGCGATTGTACTGGGGCACCACCGTGATGATGCGCTGGAAACCTTCATGATGAACATGTTCCACGGTGGCCGTATGGCCTCCATGCCGCCAAAGCTGGTGAACGATGAGGGCGATCTGATGGTTCTGCGCCCGCTGATGAACTCATCAGAGGCAGACATTGAGAAGTTCTCCAAGGCGATGGAGTTCCCGATCATTCCTTGTAATCTGTGTGGCTCTCAGGATGGCCTGCAGCGCGTTCAAGTGAAGAACATGTTGCAACAGTGGGAGAAGGAAACGCCGGGTCGTCTGGGCATTATGGCGCGTGCACTGGCACATGTGCGTCCATCTCACCTGCACGATGCGCAGGCGTTTGATTTTGTTGGCCTGCGTCCGAATACCGGTGAGAAGGGTGAGAGCGATCAGGAGCCATGTGCAGCAGCTGAAGCGATGACTGAAAAGCTGTTTGGCAACGAGTTTTAATCGCTTGGGCGACCTCTAAATACTTCAGGCCGCTGTATCATTTGATGCAGCGGCTTTTTTGCTCTTGGGGCATAGATTGAAGAGCTGCACAGGATTGAAAGATGGCACCACTTCGTTTTCGGGCTCGTAACACTGCCTTGGTTCTGCAAAACCTGTTTGTTGCTGTGATGTTTGTCGTGTTCTCACAGCTGCACGGGTTTGCTGCGCTTTCTCCGTTGTTAGAGGAAGTGTTTGGCATTGGGGTTGCTACATTCTTTTCGATCGGTATCACCATCGCACTCGGCACTGCCTGCATGTTCTATCTGCCTTCTCTGAACTACGTTGAGATCAACCGCGAAGGGATCGTGTATCACCGCGCACTGGTTAAGCGCCGATTGACTTGGGAAGAGGTGGAAGCGGTTGGTGTGAAACCGTTGACCTTCATGGGCGTCAAGTTGGGCAAACGCGTGGTGCTGGATCTGAAAGGCAAACGCAAGTTCCCTTATGCGCAAGCCGTTCGCGGTCTGGGCATCGATGGCATTCTTCCGGGTTCTTACAGGGAAACGCCTGAAGAGATGGCACAGCAGGTCGAGCAGTTTCGTGGTGTTGCCGGGGTTTGACTGGACTGGTTGCCAGAGAATCCAGACAGAATTTTAAACTCTTGTTAGGTAATAAAAATTCGTAAATGGCATGAAATAATTGCAAAAGATACGCGATTTTACCTATTCGATAAAGAATGTATCCAGAACCTGTAACTAAAGTCGAATAAGGACATACATTTCAGCGGTCAGGTCCCGGTTTGAGGGGCGATATTTTTTAGTTTCTCGATGTGATTTTTCACCAAAGGCATTGGAGGCAACTATGAATATGGTGATTGAAGGCCTGAATGGCATTGGTTGGCGAAAGCGGAGAAATCCTGCTTCTGAATCCTGTCAGTGCGGTTCCTGGAAACTGCATTGGATCAAACACTCCAAGCGTGACTGGCCGTCAAAATGCAGTAATGCAGATTGCCATAAGAAACCCACCCTAGGCGCAGATGTCAGATGGCTTAGCGGCAGCCGTCCTCAAATCATCCCCCTATGCGATAGTTGTAGCAAGCAAACTGATCGCTTCAATCTCAGAGAGGGTACAGTCACCGTACTGACGCATCAGTATGAGTGCAGCTGAGCTCTCACTTCATTCCACCATAGTACTTACAGGCGTCAGGGCCGTTCAGTAAGGACGGTTTCTGAAACACGGTCATGTGGTTGCACTCGTAGCGAGCCAGGCCTTCCTTTGTGGTTGGCGTGATGCTTGCCGCGACGGCCCCCATGGTGGTGCCTGTGATTAAGCCAAGGAGCAAAACTCTCAGATAAACTTGCATCTCTCATCCCCCGATGAACTGTTGATGAGACGTTTTTAGCAAGGGGAATGTGAGAGAGCTCTGAGAGCAATGTTCATTTGGCGTTCAGGATGGTTAAGCTGTCAGGCTGCTCCAGTTAACCTTTAAAAGACTGTCCTGATTTGCTGCCTCAATGAAGTCGGAGAGAGGCATAGGCTCTGCCTTGTCGTCATGCGGGGCGACGTGCAATGCACTCCATCCAGCTTCACGCGCGGGTTTGATGTCTTTCTCAAGATTGTCTCCGATGAAGAGTGCAGTATCGGCCTCAAAGTTGTGCTGGGTTTGGAGCTTTAGGAGGAGGGAGACACTTGGCTTGCACTCTGCGGGGAAGGGATCTCCACTGGCATAGGCGAAGTCAACGTGCTCTGAAAGGCCGAGCTTGTTCATGACGGCCCATTGAAACTGAGAGGGGCCGTTTGTCATCACGCCGATCTGACAGCCAAAGTTGGCTTTAAGGAGTGCCATTGCTTCAAAGATGCCTGTAAATGGCACCTGAGCTTCTGACCAACGCTGTGTGAACGTATCTAACGCGTTCTTTTGTTCTTCAGATGATAGTTCCGGAAAGCAGGATTGAACAGCTTCAAGGCCGGTATGCTCTCCGTTGTGTAGCATATGGCGCAGCCAGGTGTCACTGTGCTTGTTGAACTGCTCGCCAAAGATCTCAAAGAACATCTTGGGATAGGAGGCTTTGTGATGGCAAATGGTGCCATCCAAATCGAAAACAATGGTCTTGAACATGTACTGTCTGCTTACTGAAAAAACTACGGTTTAAATTATTCGGTTCTGACAGCATGGCAACAAAAAACGGGCCCTCGTGTGAAGGCCCGTTTTGGAAAATGTCTTTTTAGCAGAGACTTATGCAGCTGGTGCGATCTCGATGCCTTTTTCTGCAAACAGAGCCTGCAGTTCCTGAGACTGGAACATCTCACGGATGATATCACAGCCACCGATGAACTCACCTTTGACGTATAGCTGTGGGATTGTTGGCCACTGGCTGTAGTCTTTGATGCCCTGACGGAGGTTATCGTCTTCAAGAACGTTATGACCGATGTACTTCACACCAATGTAGTCCAAAATCTGCACTGACTGGCCGGAGAAGCCACACTGTGGGAAGTTTGGGGTGCCTTTCATGAAGAGCACAACATCGTTGTTTTCTACTTCGTGCTTGATCCAGTTTTGGATATCGCTCATTTCGTCGAGTTCCTTTCGCTCGACCGGGGTCAAAGCCCGGTGACCGTGATTGTATTTTGTTCGTGGTGCGGCCACTCATATGGGAACTTGCATGGGTAATGCAAGAAAAAGGTCGCACCTTCGTGTTCTGTTATTCCGGAGCTGAGGTCTGCAACGCCAAAGCGTGCAAATCGTCGCCCATTTTACCCTTAAGAGCCTGATACACCATCTGGTGCTGCTGTACGCGGGATTTACCGCGGAAACTTTCTGAGATGACGACAGCTGCGTAGTGATCACCATCACCTGCCAGATCTCTGATTTCCACGTGTGCGTCCGGCAAAGCCTCTTTAATAAGGGTCTGTAGTTCGCCTGCGTCCATGGCCATGAGTGTGCCTCCTTGCCCGACTGGGTTGCTTCTGTTTGGCTGCTTCTCTCACCATGAATGAAGAGAGAAGCGAATCTTATTTAGAACTCAGTTTAGCAGTTCGGTGGACGAGTATCAGCTCGCCTGCATAAAATGCGGGAACCATCCCTCGAAAGCATTATTCAGCTCTTCAACTGACACACTGATTTTACCGCCAAGAACCAGAGTATTACCACCAGTCTTACCGATTTCTTCTGTGCTGATACCAGCGTCGATCGCATCTTCCAAGAAGGCAGCGAGTTTTTCCTCTGCCACAGTCACAACATAGCGACTTTGATCTTCACCAAACAGAATGGCATGAGGATGGTCACCGGTCACTTTTGCAGTTGCACCGAGCTTGCCTTTGATCGCCATTTCAGCCAGAGCAACAGCCAGACCACCTGAGGAGATGTCGTGTGCTGCTGTGATGCGGCCTTCGGTGATTGCCTCACGAACGAAGGTGCCGGTGAGCTTTTCAACTTCCAGATCAACTGGAGGAGGAGCGCCTTCTTCGCGGCCCAGAACTTCCTGCAGGTACTGGGAAGAGCCGAGGTGTTTGCCTTTGCCGCCCAGAACGACGATGGTTTCGCCAGTGCTAACAAATGCACTGCCGACGCGTTTGGTGACGTCTTTCAGCAGGCCAACGCCACCGATGGCTGGTGTTGGCAGAATGCCTTCGCCGTAGGTTTCGTTGTAAAGGGAAACGTTACCGGAAACGATTGGGGTTTCCAGCACTTCACAGGCTTCGCCGATACCCTTCAGGCAGCCAACGAACTGGCCCATGATCTCTGGCTTTTCAGGATTGCCGAAGTTCAGGTTGTCGGTGATTGCTAGTGGCAGGGAGCCAACTGCGGACAGGTTGCGGTAAGTTTCTGCAACGGCCTGCTTGCCACCCTCATAAGGGTTTGCGTAGCAGTAGCGTGGGTTTACATCGACGGAGAACGCCAGACCTTTGTCTGTGCCGTCTACACGGATGACGCCTGCATCACCGCCCGGAGTTGCGGCAGAGTTGCCCTGAATGAGGGTGTCGTACTGCTCGTAAACCCAGCGACGGGAAGAGCCATTTGCACCGCCGAGCAGCTTCAGCAGTGCTTCTTTGTAGTCTGTTGGTTCTTCAACGTTGGCGGCTGCGATTTCTTCCGGCTCAGGCCATTGTGTCCATGGGCGGTCATATTCCGGAGCTTCGTCGCCGAGTTCCTTGATTGGCAGATCAGCCATTACTTCGCCGTGCTGCTTCACAACGAAGCGCAGGGTATCCGTAGTGATGCCGCAGATTGCGAAGTCCAGACCCCACTTGGTGAAGATGGCTTCCGCTTCTTTTTCCTTGGATGGCTCCAGCACCATGAGCATACGCTCCTGGCTTTCTGAGAGCATCATCTCGTAGGCGGTCATGTTTTCTTCGCGGGCAGGAACCTTGTCGAGGTCGAGCTCGATGCCGAGGTTGCCTTTGGCACCCATCTCAACTGCAGAGCAGGTGAGGCCAGCTGCGCCCATATCCTGAATAGCGATAACCGCACCGGTCTTCATCAGCTCAAGGCAGGCTTCCATCAGGCATTTTTCGGTGAACGGGTCACCTACCTGAACGGTAGGGCGCTTTTCGTCGATGGAATCATCGAACTCAGCGGAGGCCATTGTTGCGCCGCCAACACCGTCACGGCCTGTTTTTGCGCCGAGGTATACGACCGGGAGGCCGACACCTTTTGCTTCGGACAGGAAGATCTTGTCTGCATCAGCAAGACCAGCTGCGAAGGCGTTTACAAGGCAGTTGCCGTTGTAGGATTTGTGGAACTCAACTTCACCGCCCACTGTTGGGACGCCGAAGGAGTTGCCGTAGCCACCAACGCCGGAAACAACTCCGGAAACGAGGTGGCGCGTGCGTGGATGATCCGGCTCACCGAAGCGCAGAGCATTCATGGCTGCGACGGGGCGTGCGCCCATGGTGAACACGTCGCGCAGGATACCACCAACACCGGTTGCCGCGCCCTGATAAGGCTCGATGTAAGATGGATGGTTGTGGCTTTCCATCTTGAAGACGACAGCCTGGCCATCATCGATGTCGACAACGCCTGCATTTTCGCCTGGTCCCTGAATGACGCGAGGGCCAGTGGTCGGGAGTGTCTTCAACCATTTCTTGGAGGATTTGTAGGAGCAATGCTCGTTCCACATTGCGGAGAAAATTCCAAGCTCGGTGAAGGTTGGCTCTCGGCCAATTAGCTCCAGGATGCGAGCATATTCATCTTCCTTAAGACCGTGGGCCTCAATGAGTTCGGGGGTGATCTTAACGCTATTTTGGATCATCACACTCAGAAAATTTGGGCGCTGTGCGCCGGGGCCAAATGTCACGGGCTGCTTAACAGGATTCATAGAAAAATGGAAACTGTAGAGGCCGCTTTTTTGGATTTTTTGCTGCCAAGGCATGGTTTTTTGCAGCTTGACGACAAGTCACTCTGTTTAAATCATATGGAGCTGTAATCTTTTGAATTAGCTGAAAAATTTTTCAGCCTAAAATGCGCAGTTTGCGGTGGTCAGAAGGTGACTTCGCCCTGCAGAGTTGTCACGGACATGGACATGTTTGGCAGCTTGGTACGGCTCCATGTTCCGCTGCCTTTGGCGTTTGCCCATTTTTCATCGCCGCCCAGAATGGCCCAGTTGCCAGAGTACCGTCCGTCTTTGATGCCTGTGATCTCATAGCTGATGGCGAATGGTGCGCCGTTCTTGTCCTTCAGGCTGCAAACGCCGCCACCCTGAACCTGCATGTTTTTAACGACTGCACCGCCGAAGCAGCTGCCGGATACGAAATCGAATGGATCTTCAGGATTGTCGCTGAGGAACACGTAGTCTGCGTTGATGCGTTTCAGGTTGAGCTGATCGGTGATGATGGCGTTGTTGTAGAGGCCGAAGGTTGCGAGCTGACCGGTGTGAGAGAACCCTGCTGCTCTGGCGTTGACCTGTGCTGCATTGGCAGAAAGAGCGGTGGCTCCAACTGCTGTGGCGAAAACGGTTCCGAGGACGGCAAGTCTTTTCGCAAGGGGTGGCATCACAGATAGTCCTTTGCAGGTTTGCCCTGCGATTTAGCAAGGCGCATGTGTTTTCGCGATGCAACCACAACCTGAGAGGCTGTTTCAATCATGTCCTTTTGAACTGGTTAGGGTTTTGTTTCGCGTTATGCAATGAGCAGGCGCTAAAATTTTACGCTTCGGAAATCTTCGTTAACCTACTGTATTTACTAGCTACTTAGAATTTGGAGGGATCATTTTCACGATTTCAAAACCCTCATTTGCGATGCTTTCACGTGCCTCCAAATGGGCGCCTTTTGCTGGTGCTAATAACCGGCTTGTCTAACAAGAATTCGCCGATGCTTATGTTTTGCGTAGCGTCAGGTGAGCGGAGATAAAGGGTGCCTGGAGGCATTTTTCACATAAGTGGTCCGATCAAGGTGATCTTAGGCGCATGCGCCTTGATCGGCGCTTATGTTGTAATTGATTATTTCTTCACCTACACCGCTGATGCCTATGTCTCCGCAGATGTGGTGCGTGTCTCTCCTGAAATTTCCGGATTTGTCACCGAGGTTCCTGTTGATCGGAACAAGGCTGTAAAAGCTGGTGAGTTGCTGATGCAGATTGATCCTGAACCTTTTGCTTTGGCGGTTCAGGAAGCGCGGGCGCAGGAAGCTATGTCGCTGGCAAACCTGCGCAGGTCTGAGGCAGAGGTGCAGGTTGCTGAGGCTGCAGTAACGGCTGCGGTTGCAAAGGTTGCTAATCTCTCAGCTCAACAGCAGCGCTTTGAGGAGCTGACGGACAATGGTTTCGTAACCCAGCAACGTCTCGACAACATCACGCTTTCTCTGGAAGAAGCAAATGCGGAAACGGATTCGGCAAGAGACACTTTGCGCGCGGCGGCGCATCAGGTGGAGGTGCAACGCTCGACCTATGAAGCGTCACAGGCGGCAACAGCTCTGGCGCAGTATAACCTTCGAAAGTCCTCCTTGCTGTCGCCGGTGGATGGTGTGGTCAGTGAGTACACGGTTAACCCGGGGAACTATGTGCTTCAGGGCATTCCGCAGATGGCGCTTATCACGAATACCAACTGGCGGATCATTGCGAACCTGATTGAGAGGCATGCGGCTCGGTTGAAACCGGGGCAAACGGTCTACTTTCAGGTCTCCAGTGATCCATACCGGGTTCACAAAGGGACGGTCCGGTCCATTGGGCGAGGTATTTCCCGAATGGATCAGGACCCAAGGGTTCTGCCTTACATACCATTGACGACCGACTGGATCCGGCTTTCGCAGCGGTTTCCGGTCGAAATTGATATGGGGGAGTTTTTAGAGGACCACGTTCCAATGCATGGGGGAGATGCTCGCATCTTCCTTGTGCATTAGAGGAGGCGCCATGTTCTTCAACTACGCTATCGGTCTCCGCACCAGCCTGATGGTGACGCTCGCCTCTATCATTGCTCTGATTGTTGATGCGGATGATCCTTGGTGGGCGGCCATGTCTGCCATGACGGTGGCCAATGCGGACTGGACCAACGTTTGGCGCAAAGGCATTCAACGTGTGATTGGCACCATTGCCGGTGGGTTTTCCGGGTACTGGATTGCGGTTGCAGTTAAGAACTATGAAGTCTTCCAGATGATTGCGGTTGGATGCCTTGCAGCACTGGCGATCTATAAGCGAATGGCGAGCCCGAACTATGCCTATGCCTGGTTGATGGGGATCGTGACTGCGATGTTGGCCATTTATATTTCTCTGCTGGAAATCGATCTGTTGTTCTACTTGATGGTTGACCGAACAATTACGGTTGCCATCGGGGTGATGACCGCTGCAGTCGTCTCCTATTACTTCCTTGAGGAAACGTCGTTAGGTGTTGGAGTTGGGCCTTATTTGACGCCCAACATCGACACCATGGATAAGAGCTGGGTGATTGCGCTGTGTTTGAGCGGGGCAGCTGTCGCGATGCTGGCACCGATCATCTACGTGGGTCATGAACTCGCGGCGATGGTGCAGATTATCATTACCTCGCTTGTTGTGCTCTATGGGCCAGTTGTGTCCGTGAAGAAGTTCGCTTTGAACCGAAGTCTGGGCTGTCTCATCGGTGGGTTGATGGGGTTCGGTCTGATCGGGCTCGGGTTACAGTCGTTTTTCTGGTGGGCGCTGCTGCTTGCAATCGGGTTGTTCTTCTTAGCCTCGGTGCACCACGGCAAGAGTTACTGGGCATATGCGGGAACGCAAGGTGGGTATGCGTTTGTGATTGCGGCGCTGGCGTCTGCAGGTCCGGTCGACAACTTCAATCAGGTTATTGACCGATTAGTGGGTGTTGTATTGGGGGCTGTGATTGCGATCTGTGTCTTGATTGTTGTCCGCATTTGGCAGGGGGCGGACTTTCCAGATATTGAGCACATCAATCAGAAGAAGGCACGAAAGCCTCGTGTCAAAAAGACATAAAAAAGAGAGGCTGCGAAAACACAGCCTCTCTGAGCACCAAGAAAGTGTTTGTGGTAAAATTGATTATAGAGCTCCGGTGTATTCACCGCGGGCGGGATAATCGTTCTTGATGCAGAAGTCGAGAGCACCGAGCATTGGTTTAAAGTCAGGACGTGCAAATGGCATAGTCTGCACATTCCCGAAGTAAAGTGTGCCGTCAGGCTTTACGAAAAACAGGCCTGGTTCTGCGAACAGATCCGGTTCTTCAATACCGATAGACGTTTTTCCGCGGCCTGCTGAAATGAACAGACCCCATTCACGCGCCTTTGTCAGAGTAACGCCATACCCAACGCGCAGTTTGTCTGCTTTGATTGCGTTGGAGAATGTTTGGGCACGATCCTCTGTATCGGTGGAGAGAGCAATGGTTTTCACACCGCGTTCTTCGAACTCCGGTGTCAGACGTTCCAGTTCCTTCAGGTAGGTTGCACAGATGGGGCAGTGCAGACCACGGTAAAAGACAACCAGAGTAGCAAAATCAGAAGCGTCGGCTGACAGATCGAATGTACCACCACCAACGAGGTTCGCAGATAAGCTTGGGACTGGCTTGCGAGGGATCAGCATATTATTCTCCTGAGCTAAGTATTCTTTTTGTAGCTTTGCTCATTTCGTTTTTTGAAAAGGCAATTAGCGGTGGTCGATTTGTAGCTATTATGTTATTGAACGTTTAATTGCCTTTTGTTCGAAAAAACTGATCGAGAGTTCGGATATGGCCACTGAGCTAGCTGAAGTGAAACCACGAGAGCTGCGATACGACCGTCTGTCTTCGCTTATTGAGCGCTTTAAGGTGGAGGCGCATATCCTTCACAACACAGAGGATGAGGTGCTTCAGGGCAACTTTTTTATCCTTCGTTGCATGCATGGATTCCGGAAGCTCGTGTTCCTTCCTTCCAGTCCCAACAACCCGACTGAGATCAAGCGTATTTGTGACGACACCATTGTGCTTGCAGGTGCGCGGGTAGAGTTCGGTGGGCCGGGGTCTCAGCTGAGTACGGCGCTGCCGGACTATGTTGAGATCTATCTGCAGGATGCGCCTGAGCTGGAAAGCCTTGCGGATCTGATGGTGGAAGAAGTGCTGTCCCCGCGTTGTGGTGGAGCGGCGGTGATCAACCGACTTTGCGAAGTGGTGGTGATCCGGTTGCTGCGACATGCGGTTCGTTCTGGTGCTGCATGCAGCGGATTGATTGCTGGGCTTGCACACCCCAATCTGGCGCAAGCGCTTGTGGCAATTCACGAGGAACCGGCAAAGCAGTGGCGACTGGAGACCCTCGCTGAAGTGGCGGGCATGTCGCGCACGCAGTTTGCCGTTCATTTCAAGGATGTGATGGGTGAAACGCCGGGCTCTTACTTAAGCAACTGGCGTCTGGCTCTGGCTAAGCTGGATCTGGAGGCTGGGCGCCCCTTGAAAAGTGTGGCGGCGCGTGTTGGTTTTGCGTCACCGACGGCATTGTCCCGTGCCTATCAACGGCGTTACAATGAGTTGCCTCGCAATGTTGCATTGAAAACAGTTGTGGCTGCCTAGTACCGGGGCGCTCTGAGTATTTGTCCTGATGTCACAACTCTGCTTTATATGCTGCTCCGCTTTCTATTCAGAATACGATTGAGCCATCCATGAGTTTTGCAGAACGTCCGACAAATCTTCCTGAAGAACATGTTCAGGGCCATGCGTTAGAGGTCTTTGTTGCTTTCCTGAAGTTGGGCCTGACATCTTTTGGTGGGCCGATTGCGCATCTTGGGTATTTCCGAGAGGAGCTGGTCAAACGACGGAAGTGGCTTTCGGAGGACGCCTATGGGGATCTGGTTGCGCTCTGTCAGTTTTTACCGGGGCCTGCGAGTAGTCAGGTTGGGTTTGGTCTTGGTTTGATGCGGGCAGGGCCGCTCGGAGCGCTTGCGGCGTTCTTTGCGTTTACTGCACCTTCCGCTTTGCTTCTCTTTGGTTTTGCATATTGGGCCAGCGTTTTTGATGGGCCGGTTGGAATGGGCCTGATCCACGGCCTGAAACTGGTTGCCGTCGCTGTGGTGGCGCAGGCTGTTTGGGGGATGGCACGTAACTTTTGTGCAGATCAGCTTAGGGCCGGGCTTGCGGTGTTGGCGGTAGTTCTGGTTGTTGCATTGGGCGGTGCTGGCGGGCAGATTGCTGCGATTGTTGCTGGCGGCTTAGGTGGTTTCCTGTTCTGCCGATCTGAGCCCAAAGCCGACGTTCATGAGGTGCTGTTTGCTCCGAGGCGTCGGTTTGGTCTCTTGGCCGTTGCGTTGTTTGCAGTTCTGTTGTTCGGCCTGCCTGTTTTGAGTGAGTGGATTGTTGACCCGCTGCTTGGTGTGTTTGCGAGCTTCTATCACTCCGGTTCGCTCGTGTTTGGTGGTGGCCATGTGGTGCTGCCTCTTCTGGAGGCTGAAGTGGTTGGGACGGGGCAGGTGAGCGAGAGTTCGTTCCTCGCCGGATATGGAGCAACGCAGGCTGTTCCGGGACCACTCTTCACGTTTGCCGGTTATCTGGGGGCTGAGATGCCAACTGGATATGCACCGTGGGTTGGCGCGTGTGTAGCTTTGATCGGCATCTTCTTGCCGGGAGCTTTGCTTTTGATTGCCGGTTTGCCTTACTGGGCTGTGCTGCGGCAGACGCCTTCTGCACGTGGGATCATGGCAGGCGCTAATGCAGCCGTGGTTGGTGTTCTCGGTGCGGCGCTTTACTCGCCTGTGTGGACCAGTGCAATTTTGGAGGCGAAGGACTTTGCAGCTGCGCTTTGTGGCTTTGTGCTGCTGGTTTCTTTCAAAGCACCACCATGGATTGTTGTGCTGCTGCTGGGCCTGACAGGGATCGGTTTTGCGTTTATCTGAGGCATGAAAAAACCCGGAGCGCTGAGCATCCGGGTTTTGAAAAAGTTGTTGTGCGCGCAGTTTAAGCTGCAAGGCTCTGCATGACGCTTTCGAACAGCGCGCGGCCTTCAACGCCACCGTGAAGATCTTCAATGAGATTCTCTGGATGAGGCATCATGCCGAGGACGTTGCCTTTTGCGCTGGTGATGCCAGCGATGTCGTTGATGGAACCGTTTGGGTTGGTGCCGTCAGCATAGCGGAATGCCACGCGGCCTTCGCCTTCCAATTCTTTCAGCGTTTCTGCATCAGCAAAATAATTGCCATCATGGTGAGCCACCGGGCAGCGCCAGACCTTGCCTTTTTCCATGTGGGATGTGAAGGCACTGTTGGTGCTGGTGGTTTCCAGCATGACTTCCTTACAGACGAAGTGCAGGGATGCATTGCGCATCAGAGCGCCCGGCAATAGGCCAGCTTCGGTCAGCATCTGGAAGCCGTTGCAAACGCCCAGAACGTGACGTCCCTGATCAGCTGCCGTTTTCAGAGCTGGCATGATGTGGGAACGAGCTGCAATCGCACCTGAACGCAGATAATCACCGTAGGAGAAACCGCCCGGAAGGACGTAGAGATCTGCTTCCGGCAGTTCTGTTTCGGTGTGCCATACTGTGGCAACAGGCTGGCCGGAGATTTGCTCCAGCGCTTTGATCATATCGCGGTCACGGTTGGAGCCGGGGAATAGGATCACTGCGGATTTCATGAATGTTTCCTCTTGGATGGAGGGCCGCTTGTCACAGACGAGGTTTTACAGGAGTAAAAACACCGCAAGAACAGAGAGGGCAGCTGGCAAGCCAATAAAGATGATCGCCTTGATGACCATGAAACGGATGATCCGGCTTGTATCGTCTTGCACGGTATTGCCCTCGCAGGTTCGTCTATCGGTTACAGCTTAAAGCAGCTCGATAGAGTAATTTTCGATGACGGTGTTTGCCAGCAGCTGTTCGCACATGGCTTCAATATCAGCTTTGGCCTGCGCTTCGCTGCGGTCAGCCAGCTCCAGATCAAACACTTTACCCTGGCGAATGCCTTCAACGCCTTCAAAACCGAGAGAACCAAGGGAGCCTTCGATTGCTTTGCCCTGGGGATCGAGAACACCGTTCTTAAGAGTGACGGTCACACGTGCCTTCATGGTTCTAACTGGTCCTTCCTTACCAAAATGGGAGATTTAAGCGGACTGCATTGCGCCTGTCGCCTAAATCCATTCTTTGCGCGCGTTCATAACGCGGGAATCTATGCTGGGGAAGCAAAAACGAGCCAAGGTAGTGAGATAGTTCAATACCCGTGCGGTAGATGGTTTGCCCCAAAAATGCAAAACGGGCCTCACGGGCCCGTTCATTGATTACTTGACTAGCACTGGTCCAGAGTGTCCCGGACGGTCGTTGTCGATCAGGATGCCGAGCCTGCGGGCTACTTCCTGATAGGCTTCAACCATACCACCCATGTTCTGACGGAAGCGGTCTTTGTCCATCTTGTCGTTTGTGGAAGTGTCCCACAGGCGACAGCTGTCTGGAGAAATCTCGTCCGCAAGAACAATGCGCATCATGTCGCCTTCGATCTGACGTCCAAGTTCGATCTTGAAGTCAACGAGGCGGATGCCAACGCTCATGAACAGACCGGATAGGAAGTCATTGATGCGGATGGCGAGTGCCATGATGTCATCAAGCTCCTGAGGAGCAGCCCAACCAAAAGCGGTGATGTGTTCTTCAGAAACCAGCGGATCTCCAAGTTCGTCGTTCTTGTAGTAGAACTCGATAATGGAGCGTGGAAGCTGAGTGCCTTCTTCCAATCCCAGGCGTTTGCACAGAGAACCTGCAGCAACGTTGCGGATAACGACCTCAATCGGGATGATTTCCACCTGACGGATCAGTTGTTCGCGCATGTTCAACCGACGAATAAAATGGGTTGGAATGCCCATGTTATTCAGATTGTTGAAAATGTACTCAGAAATCCGGTTGTTCAGGACACCTTTTCCATCAACGACTTCATGCTTTTCGTTGTTGAAGGCTGTTGCATCATCTTTGAAGTGCTGAATCAGCGTTCCCGGCTCAGGACCCTCATAGAGAATCTTGGCCTTGCCTTCGTAAATTCGCCGACGGCGGTTCATAGGCACGTACCATTGCGTTTGTAGAACAAGTCGTACGGGTGACGTCGGGGCGTAAACCAGATGTCTTTCAAAGCACTCGAGCCAAAAGACTGCAAATGTTCCTCCAGCATTGGTTTTCGCATCTTTCGTCATTGCGAAAATCGCGATCCCGCTATGCGGCGCGGAACTTAACCGACTTTTTGATAAAGCACAAATGGGTAATTCGAATGGCGTTACCACCATTTGATATACCACTGACTACAACTAATGGCTTTTGACCTGCAAATAGAAGTTGCGTACAATGATTCACGTAAGTTATAGCGTGACTTGTAAGAGGGGAGGGACCTTTTTACATTGTCTGAGCTAGGAGGGAATAGATGACCACGTTCGACAAACGAGCTGATGCGTTTGAAGGCGGTTTCGCAATGGGTTCTGAGCTTGCTTTCAAAGCGACTGCGCGGCGCGACAAGCTGCTGGGGCAGTGGGCTGCTGAGAAGCTTGGTTTGGCCGGGGACATTGCAGAAGAGTACGCCAACAAGATCGTACAAACTGATCTTAAAGAGCCAGGCGACGAAGACATTTTTGCTCGTATTTCCAAGGATTTTGCTGATGCAGGTGTTGAGCAGTCTGAACACCAGATTCGCCGCACCATGGAAGAGCTGATGGCTGTTGCGAAGAAGGAAGTTGCTGAGGAAGCGTAAGCTGATCCTCTCAAGCTGGCCCATCTGATGGGCGCTTCACAAAAGAATTTGCCGTCTTCCCTTGATATTGTGAGGGAGACGGCTTTTTTGTTTGAATGACAATTGCGTTTAAGAGCTGGTGCTGCGTGGTTGATGGTGCTTGTGCTCGATCAGATGAGGCATTGCATGACTGAGAAAATGTGTCTGGCAGAAAAACTGCGTGCAGGGCAAACCGTTGTGAGCGCGTGGGCAAGCCTGCCATCTCCGATCTTTTCGAATCTGTTTCTGAAAAGTGGTTACGAGGCAATCACTCTGGATTTGCAGCATGGCTTGCTGACGACAGCTGATGCCCGTGATTCTATTCGGGAGATCATCATTGGCGGTGGTCATGCTGTGGCACGAACCTGCGTTGATGATTTCAAGAATGCCAGCTGGCTGCTTGATATGGGCGCGGAGGTGATTATCGCGCCGATGATCAACTCAGTGGCAGACGCGAAGAAGCTCGTTGAGTTCTGCAAGTACCCACCGCTTGGTTCGCGCAGTTATGGTGCCGTGGGGGCGACGATGGCCTCTGGCACCACCATGGATGAGTACTTTGCTTCTGCAGATAAGAAGACACTAGCTATTGCGATGATTGAGACGCCGGAAGCCTATGAGGCTCTGGAGGATATTCTTGCTGTTGATGGATTGGATGGTGTTTTTGTTGGGCCAGCAGATCTGTCCCTGACTGTTTCTGGTGGGCTGCGCGTCGAGCCAGTGGCAGATGCATCTTTGGCGATGCAGAAGGATATTGCCGAGAAGACACGCGCTGCTGGAAAGATTGCAGGGATCTACTGTGTTTCTAAAGGCCATTTGCAGCACTCGAAGGCCGCTGGTTATCAGTTCATGACGTTTGGAACAGATTCGACTTTGTTTATGAGTGCAGCATCAGAGGCTGCTAAAGCTCTCGATTAAGATTGCATTGCATACAAAAAAGGCCGCCTCTCAGGCGGCCTTTTGCGTTTATGGATCAGAACTTAAACCTGAGCAGCTGTGCGAATTGCTGTGATGTTTTCGCGGTAGCTTTCTACGGTGCCACCTTTGAACACGGCTGAGCCAGCTACCAGTGTGTCTGCGCCAGCTTTGGTGACTAGTGGTGCAGTTTCCGGAGTGATGCCGCCGTCGATCTGAATACGGATTGGACGATCACCGATCATGCTTTTGATGCGGGCAACTTTCTCAATCTGAGAGTGAATGAACTTCTGTCCGCCGAAGCCCGGATTGACGGTCATGACGAGGATCAGGTCTACGCTGTCCAGAACGTACTCCAGGCAGCTTTCATGTGTGCCTGGGTTCAGAGAGACACCAGCTTTTTTGCCGAGACCACGGATCGCTTGCAGAGAACGATGCAGGTGGGTAGTCGCTTCAGCGTGGACGGTGATATAGTCCGAGCCAGCCATTGCGAAGGCTTCAAGGTATGGGTCGCACGGCTCGATCATGAGGTGGGTGTCGAACACCTTATCGGTATGTGGGCGGAGCTTTGCGATGACATCTGGGCCAAAGGTGATGTTTGGAACGAAGTGACCGTCCATAACATCCAGATGGATCCAGTCGGCTCCAGCTTCTACAACATCACGAACTTCTTGCCCCAGCTTGGAAAAGTCTGATGCAAGTACGGAAGGTGCAATAACGAGCGGCTGTGCCATGGCAGGGATTCTCCTTGATGTGCCCATTTTGCTGTGCGGCTAACATGGACACAAGAGAGAAGCAAGTGGTGCGAACAGCGCAACTGCCACTCGCTCTTTAGGGCGCGGCTGTTTCAGTCTTACCGATATGCATGGCAACGGGTCTTAGGATCCACGGTAACAGGTAGATCGGGAACTGGGCAAAGGCGAAGAAGAGCCACGCAAGTTCAGGGATTGTGCCACCTAATGCAGCAACCATCAGACCCAGATTTCTGCTTCCTGTACCATAAGCGGCGATAAAGGCGGTTTGCTTGCCTGCCGGGTAGAAGATCAGGAATGTGATGAGCAGCTGAACACCCGCGATGGCAAATACACCGATGAAGAGGGCGGTCGCCTTGAATGGGGCGGTCAGAGCAAAGTCGGTCACGCCATCCATTGCTGCGATGGCGAAGATGAATAGCACAACGCAGTTGATGCCGTTGATGTGGTCCGTGGCCTGACTGATACGCTCAGCACCCAGCACGTAATAGAGCAGGCGACCTAAACCCGCTGAACCGATCAGGAACATAGCCAGATTGGTGGCCAGTGAGAGTGGGGCAACCTGCAAAGTGTCTGGCAGCAACAGGTACGCAAACAGGGCCGTGCTGAATGGGGCGATGATCAGTGCGAGTGTTGAGATGGTGAGTGCGAGGGCTCCGTTGAGGCCAAACATCCAGATGAAAATTGGCGTGGACATGACGGGCGGTGCCGCTGAGACCATGAACAGTGCAGTGAGAACGCCGAGATCAATCTGATCCAAACCGATTGTCAGACATATCAAAGTCGCCAGCAGGGGCAGGATCAGCATTTGCCAGAGGACTGCCGCGATTGCCGGAAGAGGATGCGTGAGCTGTTGTGCGATGGCGGCGTTGTCTACGCGGATAAAACTCAGTGTCAGCAGAATAAAGATGGCAGGCGTTAAAAGAATGCGCAGGGCTTCTGCAATGCCGGGCAGGAAGAGGCCGAGAAAGATTGAGATCGCCACGGCATTGGTGCCGTTTCGTCCCAGAAAACGCAGGAGCGCGTTGATCAGCTTAAGGCCGCTTATAACGAATGTGGGGGAGGGCAATGTTTAGTCCACGCGAAATCTATAAGTGCAAGAGATCGCGCGACTAAACCATATCAGTCGAGTTTGAGCAAACATTTCGGAGTTTCGGCGACCTCGCGTAAACTAACTCGGATTACGCTGTGTCAGAAACTTTAACTGACAAACTCTTTAAGCGGTAACGCAACTGTTTCCTTAATGGTCGAAACTACAATGCGGGACTGAACATCTGAGACCAGAGCATTGTCCAGAAGTTTCAAACGAAGGAAATCGTCATAGGACTTTATATCCGTGGCGACAACTTTGATGAGATAGTCCACTGCGCCGGTGATGCGTTCGCATGTAACAACTTCGGGCCATACCCCAATAAGCCTGTCGAATGTTTCCATGTTCTCGCGGCTGGGCACAGTGAGCTTAACGAAGGCATATGCGAGGAAGCCAAGACCGACTGCTTCGCGATCAACCAGAGCTGCCGTCTGTTTGATCACTCCAGTCTCCTTGAGTTTCTTAATTCGCCTCCAGCAAGGAGTTTGGCTCATACCCGCTTCTTTGGCGATATCTGCGATGGATTGGGATGCATCTTTTTGCAAAATCCGCAGAACTCGGATGTCGGATGGGTCCAATAAGGAATTTTCGCTCATGTGCCCTCGTAGGAATAATTTTTCGACTGAGTACGTATTTGTCGGTAGGATAGCACAGAAAGCACGCAAAAAAAGGATCACTATGGGCTAGGACGAAAGAATTGGTTTTGGCGGGGGGGACCGTCCACAGCCATGATGGGAGAGGAGCTCATTGAATGAATGTTAGTGTGCCACCGATCAGCTTGCATGATAAATACACAGCTGAAACAGGCAATGTTTACCTAAATGGTATTCAGGCACTGGTACGACTGGCGTTGGACCGCGGTCGTCTAGATCGAGCTAACGGATTGAAAACAGGCGGTTTTATCTCAGGATACCGCGGTTCTCCAATCGCTGGCTACGACACGGAGCTTCAAAGATCACGTCAATATCTTGATCCGCTGGATATTCAGTTTCAACCGGGAGTGAATGAGGAACTGGGTGCAACAGCGGTTTGGGGATCGCAAAAAGTTCGGCAGCACGGAAAAGGTTCTGCCTATGACGGTGTCTACGGTATCTGGTACGGGAAGGCGCCAGGTGTTGATAGAGCCGGAGATGTGCTGCATCAGGCAAGTGCTTCTGGAACCGACCCAAATGGCGGTGTTGTGGCACTTGCGGGTGATGACCATCTGGCAAAATCTTCCATTTTGCCGGCACAAAGCGAGTTTTTCTTCCAACACGCAGAAATCCCTGTTCTCAACCCTGCTGATATTCAGGAAGTGCTGGATTTCGGTCTGCACGGGTTTGAGATGTCGCGTTACACCGGTCTGTGGAGTGCATTGATTTGCCTTGCAGATACGATGGATGCATCTGGTGTTGTTTCTGTAGACCCGCAGCGCTTGTCGTTCTCACGCCCTGCTGCGTTTGATCCGCGTAAGAATGCTGAGTTGAACCGAGTTCTTCTGCTCGGCAACCGTCTGGAAACTGAGCGTTTGCTGCGTGATATCCGGATGCCGGCTGTTTTGGCCTATGCCAAGGCGAATCGTCTGGATCATGTGGCCTATGGTGCGCAGAAGCCTCGAATCGGTATGGTTGCCACCGGTAAGGCGTTCCGTGATCTGTGTCAGGCGCTTCGTCTGATGGGTATTACGGATCAGCGAGCCAAGGAGATTGGACTGGCGGTCTATAAGGTTGGTATGCCTTATCCGTTGGAACCAACAGCATTTTCCAGCTTTGCGCGCGGTGTCGAAAAGATTTTGGTGGTGGAGCACAAGCGTGCGTTTATCGAGCCACAAATCAAAGAGATTGCTTACAACTGGCCGAGTGACCAGCAGCCGAAGATCCTTGGTAAAAAAGATGCGCAGGGTGAGCCTTTGCTCTCCGATGTTCTGGAGCTATCCATTGATGAGATGATCCGCGTGATCATGAACTTCCTGCCAAAGGAATACGTCAATGATGAGATGCGTTCTGTTGCTGATTCCATGATGCGTCAGCAGATGTGGGCTCAGGGAAATGGTGAACTTGCAGCCCGTTCTCCGTATTTCTGTTCCGGTTGTCCGCACAACACTTCTACTGTTGTGCCTGAAGGGTCACGCTCGATGCCGGGTATCGGCTGTCATGCGATGACCGAGATTAATGGCCGGACAACCGATGGCCAGATCGCCATGGGTGGAGAGGGATCACTTTGGGTTGGACAGGCGCATTTTGCCCGTGATGAGCATGTGTTTGCGAATATGGGCGATGGCACCTACTTCCACTCCGGTATTCTGTCGATCCGACAGGCTGTGGCAGCGCGTGTACCGATCACGTTCAAGATCCTTTACAATGACGCTGTTGCGATGACGGGTGGTCAGGAGATTGATGGATCGCTGACTGTGCCTCAGCTTCTCAATCAGCTTCATGCTGAGGGAGTTGAGAAGGTTGTTCTGCTTTCCGAGCATCCCGATGATTATCAGGGGCGTCAGGATCTGGCGCTGACTGAGCCTGTGCACCATCGTGATGATCTGATGAAGGTGCAGAACGAACTCAAAGAGTTCAAAGGCGTCTCGGCGATTGTGTTTGATCAGACCTGTGCTGCTGAGAAACGTCGTCGTCGTAAGAGAGGATTGTATCCTGATCCGGATCTTCGCTTGTTTATCAATGATCGTGTGTGTGAGGGCTGCGGTGACTGTTCTGTACAGTCCAACTGTCTCTCTGTTGAGCCTGTTGAGACAGTGTTTGGTGAAAAGCGCCGCATCAACCAGTCTTCCTGTAACAAAGACTTCTCCTGTGTGAAGGGCTTCTGTCCGTCCTTTGTGTATGTGAAGGGCTCAAAACTACGTCAGGCTAAACCTGCGGACTTTGCGCTGGATGAGTATGTGAAGCAGTTGCCTGAAGTTCAGCTTCCTTCGCTTGAAAATACCCGTAACCTGCTGGTAGCTGGTATTGGCGGTATGGGGGTGACGACCATCTCTGCCATTATCGCGATGGCAGCGCATATTGATGGCATCAAAGCGTCTACACTGGATATGACTGGTCTTGCACAGAAGGGTGGTCCTGTGACCTCGCACGTGCGTTTTGCGGCAGCAAGCGACACAATTGAGGGGCCTCGCGTTCCACCTGCTCAGTTGGATGTGCTTATTGCGAGTGACATGCTGGTTGCAAGTAAGGCTGAACAGCTCTCGCTTTATCATAAGAACAGAACGCATGGTTTCGTGAACACAAACGTCACGCCGACTTCTGAGTTCGTTATGAAGCAGCAGTTGTCGTTTGATGAGCACAAGATGAAGCGGACGCTTGAGCAGGGTACACTTGATCTGAGAGCACACGATCTGGCGAATATTGCTGAGAAGCTGCTTGGTGATGCGATTTACACCAATATGATGCTGATCGGTCTGGCTTATCAGGCTGGCACACTGCCAATCTCAGCCCAGTCGATTGAGAATGCCATCTCATTGAATGGTGCAGCGGTTGAGAAGAACATCAATGCCTTCCATGCAGGTCGTGTTCTTTACTCCAACCCTGATGCGATCTTCGCAGCGCTTCCGCGTCAGGAAGCCGTTGCGGTGATGACGCTGGATGAGAAGATTGCGTTCTTTGCCAAGGAGTTGACGGCATACCAGAACAAGTCCTACGCCAATAAGTATCTCGATAAGATCACCGAGATCCGTGCGAAGGATGAGGAGTTTGGCCCGGGATCTCTTGAGATCACCCACACTGCCGCTGAGATGCTTTACAAGGTGATGGCTTATAAAGATGAGTACGAAGTTGCGCGTCTTTATAGTGAGCCTGAGTTCCGCAAGAACCTGGAAGCACAGTTTGCTGATCCGGGTGAGTTGCAGCTGATGCTGGCACCGCCATTCTTGCCTAGTAAGCCTGATCCAAAGACTGGACGTCCGCAGAAGCGGGCCTTTGGTCCGTGGATTTTCAAGGCATTTGAAATGCTTGTCTCACTTCGTGGTTTGCGTGGAACGGCTCTTGACCCGTTTGGGTATGCACGTGAACGGAAGGAAGAACGTGCATTGATCAAACAGTACCGCGATGACCTTAGTCTTGCCTGCGGAAAGCTGGGAACAGCAAATTACGGTCTCCTGCGTGAGTTCCTCAATTTGCCTGATTCTATTCGTGGCTATGGTCCGATCAAAGACGAGAACATGCGGCTTGCGCAACTTCGGCGCGAGGAGTTGCTTGGTCGACTCGAGGAAGATCCAACCACGGTGACCTTCAAAGAAGCGGCCGAATAACATCCAGTTATTGGCGGAAAATCAACAAATGCCGATCCCTATGGGGTCGGCATTTTGTGTTTCAAGTCACAGTTACGTGACCTTTTTCTTGCTATGCGGTTTCCTACGGGCAGCTATCTCGATTTTCTCAAAATTCGAACTTGTCTTTTTTTTGGTCTTCCTCTAAAACCGACTGGACGGTACAAAAACCGACTGGACGGTACAGAAACCGACCAGACGGTACAAGGCTCCGAGAGTGGAGAGGGATACCAACGTGGAAACAACAGCGGAACATATTCTGGATGCGGTCGAGCGTCTGGTTTGCATTGAAGGGACGCGCAAGCTGACCATTGATGCCGTGGCGGCTGAGGCCGGCATGTCCAAAGGCGGAGTGCTTTATAATTTCCGGAGCAAGCAAGAGCTTTTGCTTGGGGTGATCCGCCGGGTTGTGACCGAAGTTCGGGAACGGACTTACGCGTTGAGTGACAAGCTGACAGAGCAGGGGGTGGCCTGCCCAATTTTGAGGGCAAGCTTTCAGATCTATAAGGAATATAGAGAGAAGACCGCACCTAAAGCACTGTTTGCTCTTGCTGCCCAAGAGCCTGAATTGGTTGCTGAATTTCAGGATATGAGCACTGAGTTCGGTCGAGCAATCAGCAGTGAGATTAGTGACCCGGTGTTGGGGCACATGTGTTTGCTCATTATTGACGGACTTTATTATCGCCAGGCTCTGGACATTGAACACTGCAGTGCTGGTGAAATCGATGAACTTATTGATCGCGTGTTGGAAATTTCCTCCCAGAACTCCCGACACGCCGTATTGAACGCTGAAGCTGGAAACTAAGGTAAAATGCAGAAAATAAGCGGAAAAAGTAGAATAGGACGCCTGGGCGCGCCTATTTTTGTTGGGGCACTTGCTCTGCTGCTTGCAAGCTGTCAGGAGCAGGAAATTGCGGAAGCGCCTAAAACGGTCGCGCCGCGCCCTGCTCGTGTCATGGTCGTTTCTGAGGTTGATGATCTCTTCACACGTAACTTTACTGGACGTGTTGATGCGGTTCAGACCGTTGATCTGGCATTCCGGGTCTCCGGCCAGCTTGTCGAACTGCCAATCGTTGAAGGACAGCGCATTGCAAAGGGCGATTTGATTGCTGCGCTTGACCCAACCGATTATGAGAACGCTCTTCGTGAAGCTCAGGTCAACTACGAGCAAAAGAAGAAAGACCTGCAGCGTTTTGAAACGTTGAAAGACAAGCAGGTTATTTCTGAAGGTCAGTATGATAACGCAAAAACTGCATTTGACCTTGCAGACGTGACCCTTGATCGTGCCAAGCAAAACCTTGGTTACACAAAGATTGTGGCCCCATACGACGCAATTGTTACTTCCCGAACACTCGACAACTACGCGATCATCAATGCTGGTACCAGCATCGCACGCGTACAGGACGTGAGTGAAGTTCGCATCGACATCAACGTCCCTGAAACACTGTTTGCTCAGGCAACAGAGTCTTCCGTGCTGAAAATGACCGCTGAGTTCCCATCTCATCCGGGCAAAGTGTTTCCGCTGGAATACCGCGAGCACAGCACTGAAGCTGACATGGTTGCGCAGACTTACCGCGTGACTTTGGCGATGGATAACGACTCTGGCTTCAACATCATCCCTGGCATGACTGCGAGCGTGAAAGTGAAACTCAACAGTCTTGATGCAGCAGGTGCTACTGCGTTCTTCGTCCCAACTTCTGCTATCGGTTCTGCGCCAGACAAGAGCTCTTACGTTTGGGTTGTTGATGAAAGTGAAAAGCGCGTTGGTCGCCGTAAGGTTCTGCTCGGTACCGTGCTGGGTGGCTTTATTCCGATCCTCTCCGGCCTGAAGGACGGCGAAATGATCGTGACAGCAGGTGTGAGCCATCTGAGTGAAAACCAGCAGATCGTGCCAAAGCTGTAAGAGTAGCGTCTAGGAGTTTTTGAAATGGATATTGCACGCTACTCAATTGAGAAGCCGGTCAATGTCTGGATGGTTGTCCTGATTGCTCTTCTTGGTGGCATTTGGGCTCTAGGCGGCATTGGACGACTGGAAGATCCGGCATTTACAATTAAAGAAGCGCAGGTGATCACCTCTTATCCGGGTGCGAGCGCTGCGGAAGTAGAAGAAGAAGTTACTGAACGGCTCGAAAGTGCCATTCAGCAGATGCCTCAGCTGAAGGAAGTTCGCAGTACCTCTGAGCCGGGTCTCTCCCGTATTCAGGTTGAGATGAAAGACATCTATGACGGTACTGAGCTGCCACAAGTGTGGGATGAGCTGCGTCGTAAAGTGAACGACGAGATGCCGAACTTGCCAAGCGGTGTTCGCACTCCGATTGTTTACGACAGCTTCGGCGATGTGTTCGGCATGTACTATGCCCTGACAGCTGATGGATACTCCAACCGGGATATCCGTAAGACCGTCAAGGAACTGCGCCGTGAACTGCTGACTGTCGACAACGTTGCGAAGGTTTCCATCCTTGGTGCACCTGAAGACGAGATCGTCATTGCGATGGATCAGGACCGTCTGGCACAGCTGGGTATCACCATTGCTGACGTGCAGAACGTGCTGAATGCAGAGAATGCTATTCAGGCGAACGGTACCACGGTTTCTGGTGATCTGCGCATCCGCATCTCGACTGTTTCCGCCTTTGACAGCTACCGCAGCATTCAGGATTTGGTGATTGGTAATCCGGGTTCTACTGCGATGGTGCGCCTGTCAGATGTGGCAACGCTTTCTGTCGAAGAGCCTGAAAATCCAAGTGTTCTGGTTCGTCATAACGGACAGCGCGCTGTTACCCTGGGTGTAGCTGCTGTTGAAGACACAAACATTGTGGCTGTTGGTCAAGGTGTTGAAGCGCATCTGAACGAGCTGCGTGCTAACTTGCCAGTTGGCATGGAAATCATCCCGATCTACGAACAGCACCGTGTGGTTGATGAGGCTGTTGGTTCCTTCGTGTGGAACCTGGTGATGTCTGTTTCCATCGTGATTGTGGTGCTCGGCATCTTCATGGGCTGGCGTGCTGCTGTTGTGGTGGGTTCTGTTCTGCTGCTGACCGTGCTTTCAACTATCCTGCTGATGAAACTTGGTGGTATTGAGCTTGAGCGTATTTCGCTTGGTGCTCTCGTGATTGCCATGGGTATGTTGGTGGACAACGCGATCGTTGTTGCTGAAGGTATGATGATCAACATGCAGCGCGGTATGCGGCCTATCAAAGCTGCGTCTACCGTTGTTGAGCAGACCAAGTGGCCACTGTTGGGTGCAACTGTTATCGGCATTATGGCGTTCTCAGGGATTGGTCTTTCCAGCGACAGTACAGGTGAGTTCATGTTCTCCCTGTTCGCGGTTGTTGGCATCTCCCTGCTGATGTCCTGGCTCTTTGCGATCCTCGTTACACCGCTGTTTGGTAAGTACTTCTTCAAGATGGCGACCATCTCTGGTGATGAGCATGATCCGTACCGTGGTGTTCTTTACACCCTGTTCCGTAAGATCCTGGTTCTGACCCTGAAACTGCGTTGGTTGTCACTGGCAGCACTGATCGGTGTAACTGTAGTTTGCTTCTGGTCTTTCCAGTTTGTTGGAAACTCCTTCTTCCCGAACTCTGCAACGCCACTGTTCTACGTGAACTACTGGCTGCCGCATGGGACCGACATTCATGCGACTGCGCGTGATATGGAGAAGCTGGAAAACGAGATCCTGTCTCTGCCGGGTGTTGTTTCTACCAATACCTTCATTGGTCAGGGTGCGACCCGCTTCATGCTGACGTACTCTGCTCAGGATGGAAGCTCCAACTATGGTCAGGTGATCGTACGCACTGAGAATACTGATGTCATTGATGATATGGCTCTGAAGATCCGCGAGTTCGGTATTCAGGAGCTACCTCAGGGACAGGTTTATACCGAACGTCTGGTGTTTGGTCCTCCGTCTGGTGCTGATGTTCAGGCGCGTATTACGGGTCCGGATGCGGATGTTCTGCGGGCGATCTCTGAAGAGATGATGGCGATCTTTAAGGATCCTCAGTATCGCTTGAGTGATGTACGTACTGACTGGCGTGAGCGTGAGTTGGTGATGCAGCCGAAGTTCGACGAACAGCGTGCGCGTATTGCTGGTATCACTCGTCAGGATCTGTCTACTGCGATCCAGTTTACCTCTGACGGTATCCGTGCTGGCAGCTATCGTGATCTGGATGAAGACATTCCGATCATCGTGAAACGTAAGCGCGCTGAAGGTGAGACTGCCTCTGAAGCTCTTGTAAACACTCTGGTTTGGAGTTCTCAGCAGCGCAAGTACGTTCCGATTGATCAGGTCACCTCCGGTATTTCTACCGTGTCAGAGGATACTCTGATCCGCCGAGAAGATCGTGTGAAGACGCTGAGTGTGCTTGGTGCGAGTGCGCCGGATGAGTTGGCGTCGGTTGCTCATGCCCGAATTCGGGGTGCGATTGAGGCTGTTCCGCTGCCGGATGGGTATTCCATGGTGTGGGGTGGTGAGTACGAGAACTCTCAGGAAGCTAATGAATCGCTGGGGAGTAAGGTTCCGATCACTTTCCTTGTGATGATTGTTATCTCTATCCTGCTGTTCTCTAAGGTTCGGGAACCACTCATCATCTGGCTGATCGTGCCAATGTCTGTCAACGGTGTGGTGATTGGTTTGCTGGGCACAGGTTTGCCGCTGGACTTCATGGCGATCCTTGGTGTGCTGTCACTGTCCGGTATGTTGATCAAGAACGCGATCGTGCTGCTGGAAGAGATCGACCTTCAGCTTGAAGAAGGTGGAGACCGGTTTGACGCTGTGGTTCGTGCGAGTGTGTCTCGTCTGCGTCCGGTGTCTATGGCAGCGATCACGACGATCCTTGGTATGGCTCCGCTGATTGTTGATCCGATGTTCGCAAGTATGTCTGTGACCATTATGGGTGGTCTGGCGTTTGCGACGGTGTTGACACTGATTGCTGTTCCGCTGCTGTTCATCATTTTCTACCGCATTCATCCAACGAAGGGTGCAGGTAAAGGAGAAGCAGACAAGCCTCTGAAGAAGCTGGAAGAAAACGTTTCTGACAATCAGAAGGCTGAGCCGGAACCGGCATAAGAAAAAGGTCTTCCCGGTTACCTAAAACCGGGAAGACCTCCGAGATACGCAAAGGGCGGCGTATATTTACCGCAACACTCCGTCCTTTGCTCCCCCGCGTCGCCTCTGCCCCCAACACCAGAGGCGGCGCATCTTTTTTGCCTTTCGGCACTTATTCAAGAGAGCAAATCTGCCTTGAATACCGGCTCCCATCCCTGGTGAGCGTGATCCAAAACTCCAGCACACTATACCGGTTTGCGTCGATTTGCGTTGTTTTGCGCAAACTTGCGTTTTTATGGGTTTGCTTGCGTTGTTATGTGAGCTTTACCTTAACGGAAATATCAGGATACGGAATTCAAATCTACCGTGATCCGTGCTGGCTCTTCCATGTTGGTACTGTGTCACCAGGGTACTCCGTCGCATTGTAGACGCCGCGGGCGATGGCTCGGGAGACGGTCTGAGCGGCGTAGGCGCCGAGCTCGAGCAGTTCGACCATCGGGTCCTGCATCTTGCGTTTGCCGGTTGAGATCACGAAGAGCAGGTCACCATCCATCGGTGTGTGTGCTGGCCAGAGGGCGCGGGCATAACCGTCGTGGGCGGCGGTGGCGATGCGTTTGGCTTCGGACTTAGTGAGGATCAGATCAGTGGCAACGATGCCGATGGTGGTGTTGGTGTTTGGGGACAGATCGATTGTGCCCAGAGTGAACTTGGTTTGCACGGTGCGATCCATGCCCGGCATTTCCGCTGGCCAGCCGAGACCGCCGAATTCCCCGTTTTGCTCGCTTGGTGCAGCCCAGAAGTATGGTGTGTCGCCGATGGTGGGACGACCCAGTGCGTTTACCGCGATGAGGGCGCCAACTGTGCCGCCGCGGGGCAGAGAGAGGGAGGCGGAGCCAAGGCCGCCTTTGAGGTCTGCAGTGGTGGCGCCAAAGCCTGCGCCTGCTGAGCCGAGCTCAAAATCTTCACCAGCGTTGTCGACCGCTTCAATGCCCATTTCGCGGTAAACTGGTTTTCTGCCCCAGGATTTATCCCCCCCGTTGAGGAGATCGAATAGAATAGCTGTGGGGGTAATTGGAATGACTGCACTGCCAACTTTGAAACCTTTGCCAAGTTCTGCCAGTCGCACCTGTGCGCCGCTGCCTGCATCCAGCCCGAATGCGGAGCCGCCGGACAGCACGAGGGCGTCGATGGCATTGACGGTTTGCTCTGGTTCCAGAAGAGCGATATCGCGCGTGCCTGGTGCGCCGCCTAAAATGGCGACGGACGCAACGGCCTGTTCGTCTGGTATGAGAACCGTGACACCGGACTTGGTCTTTTCGCAATGGGCATTGCCGACCTTCAATCCCGGAACGTCGGTTATCAGATTGCGCGGTGCTGGTGTCATCGTTTTTCCCTAAATCAATGTCGAAATATGCAGATGCACAACCGCGACAGGTCCATCGCGATTGGTGCAGAAAATTCTTTTATTGCTGTAGGCCTGGTTCCGAAATGGGAACTTAGGACCAAATTCAGACGGAATGATAGTTCCGATCAAGGTAGATCAGAGCAGGTGCAAATTCACCCAGACGTGCTGCGACCACCTCGCCGAATATAACAGAGTGCGTGCCAACTTCAGTCACTTCTTTAATGTGGCAATCAAAGCTGACGCGTGCGCTCTCCAATATCGGGCTTCCTGTTGCCAGAGTGCCCCAGCTTCCTTTTGCGAAGCGTTCTTCCATTGACAGGTCGCCCTGACCTGCGAAGACGTTGGAAAGATCGGTGTGGTCATGAATAAGTGTGTTGATGGAAAAGACGCCGTTGTCTTTGACGATCTGATTCACCTTTGCGCTGCGGTTGAGGCAGACGAGCAGGGTGGCCGGATCATCTGACACAGAGCAGACAGATGAAACTGTTGCGCCAACGCGACCGGCAGTACCGGCACTGGCAAGCAAGTGAACTGAAGCGCCTAAACGACTCATTGCCTCTCTAAATTCATGAGAGGCCAGACTTTTGCTCGTATTATCAGCGGGCGCCATTGTTAAAGCTGTCGTCATCCAGTTCGTTCCAAGATATTCCCACAGATATGATCTGTGTTTCACACTGTACAATATTCATTAGTACTTTTCAGTCGCCCAAAAACGACAGGTATTTCAATTAGAGTAGTTATAGCCATTTGCTGAGAAAAGCTAGTTCTACTGCTAAAAACTGATTAATATACCGAGGGCTTCCCTCTCGTTTTGGAGCCGTGATTTGCTGATACGGAATTTTCGTAGAAATTAGAAGGCTCAATCGTGCCTTCGCGCGCCGGCAGATTGGAAATCTTCAAAAAATCCCGGGTACCATCTTGCAGTTTTTGTCTGGATATGGTCAGTATACATCAGCTGTGATATATTACAGAATAGGGAAGAGGCATTCTACGGATGAGAAATATTCACGCATTGGTTGTGGTGCTCTGATCTCAGAGCCTGACCTAGCGGATTGTCGGGAGTAGGAATAAGTCCAGATTTTGGGTTCTATGAAATAAAAATGCGTTTGCGGCGCATAAAGAATAGGAAAATTCCAAAATACGGACTTATAAGTATGGGTAATATACTTACAGGTCGGCTTACCATAAAATATTGGGGTCTGAATTCGGAGGCATTCAGACTGGACAGCAACTAAAAGCTGATCTCATGCGGGGAACAAAATAAAACATGGATTACTTTCTCCAACAACTTATCAATGGTGTGACGCTTGGGTCCATTTATGGGCTCATCGCCATTGGCTATACAATGGTCTATGGCATTATCGGCATGATTAACTTCGCCCATGGCGATATCTTCATGGTCGGATCTTTCGTTGCACTTATTCTAATTGTTGCACTTGGCATTACTGCCGCTACACCGGTGCTTCTTTTGATTTTAGCTCTGGCCCTCGTTCTTGTGGTGGCCATGGCTCTGACTGCTGTTTGGGGGTGGACAGTAGAACGTATTGCCTATCGGCCTTTGCGTGGCTCATTCCGCCTTGCACCGCTGATTACTGCAATTGGTGCATCAATTGCTCTTCAGAACTTTGTTCAGGTTTCTCA
Source organism: Pseudovibrio sp. FO-BEG1 (assembly GCF_000236645.1). Classification (NCBI taxonomy): domain Bacteria; kingdom Pseudomonadati; phylum Pseudomonadota; class Alphaproteobacteria; order Hyphomicrobiales; family Stappiaceae; genus Pseudovibrio; species Pseudovibrio sp. FO-BEG1. The sequence continues at coordinate 4,361,844 of NC_016642.1, read as the reverse complement.
AGGCGCGAAAAACAAACCACTTCAGCCGCTGATTTCGGGAGGATTTCAGCTGACTGATGGTGGGGCTGACGGCTCTGGTTTTATCGTCAACCTGTCTTACGTGCAGATCCTGATTGTGGTGACCACTGTCATTCTGATGGTTGGGTTTACTTACCTCATCAACAATACAAATCTTGGCCGTTCGCAGCGTGCTTGTGAGCAGGACCGTAAGATGGCAGCGTTGCTTGGCGTGAACGTCGACCGCACCATCTCACTGACCTTCGTCATGGGTGCTTCTCTGGCAGCTGTCGCAGGCCTGATGTTCCTTCTCTATTATGGCGTTGTCGACTTCTACATTGGCTTCCTTGCTGGTGTTAAGGCGTTTACCGCTGCGGTGCTGGGTGGCATTGGCTCCCTGCCGGGCGCGATGCTTGGTGGCCTGCTGATTGGCCTGATCGAGACATTCTGGTCCGGTTATTTCTCAGTTGAGTACAAGGACGTGGCCGCATTCTCGATCCTGGCGATCGTGCTCATCTTTATGCCGGAAGGTCTTCTCGGCCAACCTGAGGTGGAGAAGGTATAATGCAAGCAAGACAAAGAGATAGCTTGCTTGTTGCAAGCCTGAAAGACAGTCTGGGTGGTGCGGTTATTACCTTTGCACTGGCCTGTGTCATGGTGGGTCTCAAGGTTGATGTTGCCTCTGGCCGTGGTGCCGAACTCTTCCTTGAACACCGCTGGCTGGCGGTTGCCACCGCTGTGATTGTTGTGTTCGCAGGTCGCTTCCTGCTGAACATGTTCTTCTGGAAGCGCGAAGATGCACCAAGCATCGGGATTTCCGGGTTCCTGCCAAAAGGTGGTTTGGGTACCGGTAGTGCGAACATGCTGAAATACGGCATGCTGGTGCTGGCTGTTGTGCTTCCATTTGCGTTGATGTTCTGGCTCGGCTCCCGTGGCTCCCGTCAGTACATTGACCTTGCTATCCTCGTGCTCACCTACGTGATGCTGGGATGGGGCCTGAACATCGTGGTTGGCCTTGCTGGTCTTCTGGACCTTGGTTATGTGGCCTTTTACGCGGTGGGTGCTTATTCCTACGCGTTGCTGGCGCACTACTTCGGCTTCTCCTTCTGGATCTGCCTTCCGCTGGCCGGTATTCTGGCTGCGTTCTGGGGCATCATTCTGGGCTTCCCGGTTCTGAGGCTTCGAGGGGACTATCTTGCCATTGTGACGCTTGCGTTTGGTGAGATTATCCGCGTGGTTCTGTTGAACTGGTATGAGTTTACCGGTGGTCCTGATGGCCTGTCCGGCATTCCACGCCCTAGCTTCTTTGGTCTGGAGTTTACCCGTGGTGAAGGCGGTTTTGCTGACTTCTTCGGCCTGAAGTACAACAGTATCCATCGCATTATCTTCCTGTACTACCTCATCTTTATCATGGCGATGCTCACCAACTTTGTGACTATGCGGTTGCGCAGAATGCCGATTGGTCGTGCGTGGGAAGCGCTGCGTGAAGATGAGATTGCGTGTCGTGCGCTTGGCATCAACACCACCAACACCAAGCTGACAGCGTTTGCTCTTGGCGCGATGTTCGGCGGGTTTGCTGGCTCCTTCTTCGCAACACGTCAGGGCTTTATTTCTCCTGAGAGTTTCACCTTCCTTGAATCTGCGATCATTCTTGCGATCGTGGTGCTGGGTGGTCTCGGTTCGCAAATGGGCGTTGTGATTGCAGCGGTTGTGATGATCGGCGGCTTCGAGTTCTTCCGTGAGTTTGAAGAATATCGCATGCTTGTCTTCGGTCTGATCATGGTTGTCATCATGGTCTGGAAGCCTCGTGGGCTTGTTTCCAGCAGAACGCCGAGTGTGGCACTTTCCAAAAACGCAAAAGGCATATCTGCCGATCTTGTTCAGGAGGGCCACGGATGAGCACCTGGGACAACAACCCTGTTCTGAAGGTCGAGCACCTGACCATGCGCTTTGGCGGTCTGACCGCTGTTGGCGACCTGAGTTTCAACGTTGGGCGCGGTGATATCACTGCGCTGATCGGGCCGAACGGTGCGGGTAAAACCACAGTGTTTAACTGCATCACCGGGTTCTACAAGCCGACTGAAGGTCGTCTGGTGATGAACCGCTCCAATGGAGAAAAGCATCTGCTGGAGCGCAAGCCAGACTTCAAGATTACGGCTGAGGCGAAAGTTGCCCGTACCTTCCAGAACATCCGTCTGTTTGGCGGTATGACCATTCTGGAAAACCTGATGGTGGCACAGCACAATCCGCTGATGGTCGCTTCCAACTGGACGATTGGTGGTCTGCTCGGTCTGGGCGGCTACAAGAAGTCCAATGTAGATGCAATTGAGACAGCCAAGTACTGGCTGGAGCGGATCGATCTGATTGATCGGGCTGATGCGCCTGCTGCGGACCTTTCCTACGGTGATCAGCGCCGTCTGGAAATTGCCCGTGCCATGTGTACTGGTCCTGAACTTCTTTGTCTGGACGAGCCAGCTGCTGGTTTGAACCCGAAAGAGAGCCTGGAGCTGAACACTCTGCTTCAATACATCCGTAAAGAGCATGACACGTCTGTTTTGCTGATTGAGCATGACATGTCTGTTGTGATGGAAATCTCCGACCACGTTGTGGTGCTGGATTACGGCGTGAAGATTTCTGATGGCACCCCAGAGTTCGTGAAGAACGATCCGCACGTGATTGCGGCTTACCTGGGTGTTGAGGATGATGAAGTTGATCAGGTTGAAGAGGAGGTGGGCATCGTATGAGCGCACAACAATCACTCCTGAGCATTCGCGGTGTTCAAACTTTCTACGGCAAGATCCAAGCGCTGCATGGTGTTGATCTTGATGTGTATGAAGGAGAGATCGTTACGCTGATTGGCGCCAATGGTGCCGGCAAGTCGACCCTGATGATGACCGTTTGCGGTACGCCGCAGGCCCGTCATGGCTCGGTGTCGTATTGCGGTGAGGACATCACCTACAAGCCGACGTTCGAGATCATGCGCACTGGCATCGCTCAATCTCCTGAAGGGCGCCGTATCTTCCCACGCATGACGGTTCTGGAGAACCTGATGATGGGCGGTATGGTTGCCGGTAATGAGCACTTTGAAGAAGACCTGCGCCGTGCGTTTGAGCTGTTTCCGCGTTTGAAAGAACGTCAGCAGCAGCGCGGCGGGACGCTTTCCGGTGGTGAGCAGCAGATGCTGGCGATTGCCCGCGCGCTGATGAGCCGTCCGCGTCTCCTTCTGCTGGATGAGCCGTCTCTTGGTCTGGCACCGATTATCGTGTCGCAGATTTTTGAGGCGATTGCTGAGCTGAACCGGACCGATGGTCTGACCGTGTTCCTTGTTGAGCAGAATGCGTATCACGCGCTGAAGCTGGCTCACCGGGGCTACGTGATGGTCAACGGCACAATCACCATGACCGGCACAGGTAAGGAGCTTCTGTCTCGTGAAGAGGTGAAAGCGGCTTATCTTGAAGGCGGCGCACATTAGAGCATGGCTATGACAGATGAAATTTTGAGAGATGCTCTAATGAATTGTTTTTGCGCGGATCCTTGTCCGAAAACCGGTTCCCACTTTTCGGGAATGCGCTCGACGGAGGCTTAGAGATGGGTATTCTTTATGGCAGCTCGATGCCTGCCTTTATCATGCTGGTTGTTGTTCTTGGCGGACTGGCAGCTGCTGCAACGGGTCGATCCATTGCGACCACGTGGCGGCCTTTGCCGATCCTGTTCTGGTTCATCTTCCTGCTGTCGCTGGCGATGCGTTTTCTGTCGTTCGCGCTGTTTGAAGAGCCGCTGCTGTCCATTCAGTATCTGGTGGTGGACTACGCCATTCTCATCGGCATTGCGCTGGTGAGCTACCGCGTGACCCGCACCACTCAGATGGTGACGCAGTACAGCTGGCTTTATCAGAAGACAGGTCCGTTTGGCTGGAAGCTGAAGCCGGGCCAGCAAGATAATTACTAATTCGCAAAATTACTTAGATAATTGTTGCGCATTCGGTCAGTTCTGGTTCAAACTAGTTTCTGGCTAGGCATCCAGATGATGAGTACGGAGAGGTCTCATTGTCGGAAGCATTGAGCAGGCGAGGGGTTTGCCTGCTCTGGTGGGAGACGGTTGCGTTTCCCGCTCAATTTCAATTGAGAAATGCACCTGACTCGGGGAGTTTTTTATGAAAAAGTATCTTTTGGCGAGCGTTGCCGGTGTTGCTGCTATGGCAATGTCTGGCGCGGCTATGGCTGAAATCGTTATTGCTACTGCAGGCCCAATGACTGGTCAGTACGCATCGTTTGGTGCGCAGATGAAAGCTGGTGCTGAGCAGGCTGTTGCTGACATCAACGCTGCTGGCGGTGTGAACGGCGAGATGCTTGTTCTGGAAGTTGGCGATGATGCATGTGACCCTAAGCAGGCTGTTGCGGTTGCGAACCAGATGGTTGGTAAAAACGTAGCGTTCATGGCTGGTCACTTCTGCTCCGGTTCTTCCATCCCAGCTTCTCAGGTATACGCTGAAGAGGGTATCATCCAGATCACCCCAGCTTCTACCAACCCGAAGTATACCGACGAGCGTCCTGGTCCTGGCACCTACCGTGTGTGTGGTCGTGATGACCAGCAGGGTAAAGTTGCCGGTACTACGCTTGCGACAGAATTCGGCGGCAAGAACATTGCTGTGATCCACGACAAGACCGCTTACGGTAAAGGTCTTGCTGATGCGACCAAAGCTGTCATGAACGCTGCGGGTAAGCAGGAAGCGCTTTATGAAGCTTACACCGCTGGTGAAAAAGACTACACCGCGCTGGTTTCCAAGCTGAAGTCTGAAAAAGTCGACGTTCTTTACGTTGGTGGTTACCACACTGAAGCTGGTCTGATGAAGCGTCAGATGGTTGATCAGGGCATGGACACCATTCTGGTTTCCGGTGACGCTCTGGTGACTGATGAGTACTGGTCCATCACTGGCCCTGCTGGTGAAGGCACTCTGATGACCTTCCCACCGGATCCACGTAACAACGAAGAAGCTGCTGCTGTTGTGGCTGCTCTTGAAGCTGCTGGTAAAACCACTGAAGGTTACGCACTTTACACCTACGCTGCGATCCAGACATGGGCGGCGGCTGCTGCTGAAGCTGGCACCACCGACTATGACGCAGTTGTAGAAAAGCTGAACGCAGGCAAGTTCGACACAGTTCTTGGCGAACTGTCCTTCAACGAGAAGGGTGACGTGTCTCTGCCAGGTTACGTTTGGTACGAGTGGAAAGATGGTTCCTACGGTTACCGCTAAGATTTAAGACCTGATTATCGTCAGGTTTTATGAGGGTTTCGGGGTGCTGCTCCGGAACCCTTTTTTGTTGCAGTTTAGCGAGGCTGGCAGAACACCATTAAGGGTGAAAGTGCTTGCCTACGGAAACCTACAGTAGGCTTAAGGTTCGGGGCGTAAACTAGCGCCTTCCCAAAGCAGTTTCATACGAGCTGCTTGCGTTTGGTTTGCGTATCTTTGCCAAAAACCGGTGTTCACTTTCCGGAGATACGCGCTAATGGAAGGTGTGCCATGATCATCCGGTGTCTGGTGTTTCTCGTGTTTTTAAGTTCCTCTGCTGTTGCCCTTGCTCAAGGGCCGAACCAGCCACGAGCTGATGAGATTAAGGTGTTTCATGAGTGCTTGCAAAAAGGAGGGCTTGTGTTCACTAACAGAGTCCAGTGCATTGGAAAGGTGTTTGAACATTGCGCCATGAAGTTGCAGGACCAGACCAGCATGGGCATGCGGGAATGTTACTCACGGGAAACGGCGCTTTGGGAAAAGATGATTTCGAACTCTGAAAAGGAGTTGAGGCGGAACGAGAATAAGGCCACGAAGACCGAGCTTGTTGAATCCACTCGGAACTGGAAGGCCTTTCGAAATAACGCCTGCAACATTCCTTTTGCCATGAACCCTAAGGGAACACTGGCACCGGTGCTTGGGATGGAGTGTTTCAACCGCATAACGGCTTTGTGGGCGCTTCAACTGTCAGAGTTTGCAACACCTTTGGGAGATTAAGGCCTGATGAGATTATGGGCGTGTTTGGTTGTCTTTACTGCGGTTAGCTTTAGCTCCGTTCAGGCTGCGCAGATTGATCTGTCGGTGTGCAAGGCTGGTGACGGCAAAACACCGGTGCCGCGCTGGGAAGTGACGGCAATGCCCGTCGATACGCCTGAAGGGGAACCAGCAGAACCTTTTACCTACACAGTCACCTATCCACCGCCTGCCTATCACGGATTGATGGGCCACCTTCGAGTGAAGCTGGGCACGTTGGATGAGCAGTATTGCAGTGCTTTGCGGGAAGAGCTCATCGAGATCAAAAGAAGCACGGGCCAGCCGATCCCGATTGTGATTGAGTGGCTGTTTGATGACAACGGCCCTAAGGATGATGTGCGGTCGCTGGACTTTTATGAGCTGCCTGAGTTTACGCAGGAAGGGTGCTGGTTGGATGGTGTCTATCAGTTCGTCGCGCTTGGGCACTCAGAGGCGCAGCCCGACGAGTACATGCTGAACCTGGTGCCTCTGGAAGCCATTCAAAAATCCGGTTCTTTCTGTCGTCCTATTCAAGAAGGGTGAGCTGGCTCGGTGAAGCCTTGCTTGTTTTGATAGTACCTCAGCCGTGTGAGTGGGCCCGGCCTCTTATCTCTTTTGCATATAGCCCTGTTTCCCTTAGGTGAGAAACGGCGTAGGCTTGGTTGTTGCAGCCAATGCGTGAGGGGGAGTTATGGGGCAGACGGTTGAACATGACACGATCATCATTCGTGAAAAGTTGGAGGCATCTGCTGAGGAGGTGTTTGCAGCTTGGGAGGATCCGAACGCCCGGACGGTTTGGGGCGTTCCTTCTGATGATGAAGCCATTGCATTTTTAGAAAATGACTTTCGCGTTGGTGGTTTGGACGTTCACCAGTGCGGCCAGAATGGTGATCTGCGATTTCGTGTTGAGACGTGTTATCACGATATTCGTCGCCCGGATCTCCTGCTGTTTACCGAGCGGGTCTCAACCGGTGACATGCTGCTGAGTGCTTCTTTGATCACGGTTACTATGAATGGAGAGGGCAGTGCGACTGAGCTTAGTGTGACTGTTCAGGTCACATCCATGGTTGGCTCCGACATGATTGAGGCGACCCGTGGGGGTTGGCAGGCCTCTCTGATGAGGCTGGCTGGTTATCTGGAGCGGTCCCACCGCGAACAGTCCGGTGCTTGAGTGTCAGCTGATGATCTGCTGTTGCTTAGGTGTAAAGCCGCTCAGTACATGCCACGCGCAGTGCTGATTAAAGCCGGATAGCATTTGGGTTCTGTTTGCCGGCTTACTAAAGCGGAATGATCCCTCACCCGCAGTATAGTGGAATATTCTCTCTGTAATTCGAGGAATTACCTTATGTATTCATGGTGTTGTATGCTGTGATGCGTATGAGGAACTCACTTTAATAGTGAATACTTCAGAGTTTTGTCTGTTCAAATCACTCCCAGGTTTACTAGGGTAAAATATCAATTTGATTCAATTTTTCTGTATTGGAAAGTTGAAGGATATGGGTACAGGCAGCTGATGTGGGGCGTTTTAGCGGTTTGTCTGTGCATGGTCAGGGGCATACATGCGGATCAAAACCCTTTTAATTTCAACTTGTTTGGTCGTGTCCGGCTGCGTGCCGCACATTAGCGACAGTGTTGAGGAACTGGCTGAGACGACGGTTAAAAAATCTAACGAAAAACCCGTTGTTGAACGCGCCAGAAAAACCGAAGCAGAGCTGGCCGCTGTCACTGCGCTTGCTGGCAAGTGGTCTGTGGTGCGCAAACAAGGGCAAAAACCGTGCGCGCTGCAGCTGAAAACAGCGCAGTTTGGCAAGAATTATTCGGCGAGCTCCGTGTGTTCTGGCAGGCCAAATGTTTGGGCCTGGAACACAAAAGAGGATGCTCTTGTCCTTTACGATCACAGAAGTGAGGTGATCGGGTCTTTTCATAAAAATGAGGTGGGCAGCTGGAAGGAAGCGAAAGCGGGTGGGGACCCTGCGCTTCGTCTGATCCGGCACGGGCAATAAGACCCAACGTATTCTTTGGGGGGAATGACATGAGGAAGTTTGCTGTTGCTGCAAGCCTGTTGGCGCTTGCTGGCTGTCAAAGTGCCGGGGGAGGCGGGGAAACCTACAGCGCACCTGCACCCGCAGCGCAGCCACCTGCCAGCGCTGCCGATGCTCAGGCTGTGGTGGCGCAAGACCAGACCGCGCAGAGCAAAACCTATCGCAAAGCAGATGGGACTGTTGTGACTGAGACCACCACGAGTTCAGCGCAGGCCAGCGTTGATCCCGGCGCCGCCACGGCGTTTCTGGCTGGTGTTGTGGCCGCTGCTGCTCTTGGCAAGAAAGAGGAGCGCCGTTCTCAGCCCATTGTGAAAGCCGATGATATGGTTGGCAAATGGACGGTTTATCTGAACTCTGGTGACCGCGTTTGCCAGCTCAATCTCAGCACTGAACCCAAGGATGAAGGCTTTGCTGCCAGCTTCAATCACTGCATGGATGGGGATCTGTTCTTCGTTTCCAACTGGCGGATGAAGGGGCAGGAGCTCGTGTTGTTCGACAACTTCTCCCGCGCCAAAGGCAGCATGCGCATGACCGAATGGAACCGCTGGGAAGGCCAACTGGCCAGCAACAGCAAGCCAATTACTATTGCGCGATAGATGACTGAGTGTCGGTTATGGTGCTGGCACGCTGTGGTGTTGAGGTAGAGTTGTTCTGGCCCTATTTAGAGTTTTTTGTCGGTGATTTTTTTATTATTTGACCGCAAGGAGTGACAAAAATCTCTGTTGAGACACTACTCTCAGAGAGGCGTACAATGAAATCCAATTTATAGCTGCTACCACTTTTTGTGATTGAGATTGGGTAGTAGCGAGCTTTATTGCCGTATTCTTGTGTGACCCAAAGCCTCGCAATGGCGTCAAACTGTGTTGGCCCAATTAACTGTGTGGCACATTGGGCCATCTTTTGAATGTCCTCTGGAGTTCTTAGTTCAATAACCTGCAAATGAGCATTGGATGGTAACGGAGAAGACAGCAAGCACAATAGTGCGATAAGCATGATCTTCATTCCACGCTCCTGCTTAGATTTCTGTTCCTTAGGCATTAGTCCGGCACCGCGCTTTTGAATGCTGCCGAGAGTGCAGCGATTGCTTCTTCGGGTTTACCACCTCGCACTCTTGTATGCAGCATGATTGGTAAGACGGGGGGATCCGGCAGGCCGAGTTTCTCTCCAACTTCAACGGCACCGATTGGCAGCATTCGCCGGGTGAGGGCTGCGACGCCCAAACCGGCCATGACGGCGGCTGATACAGCAGTTACGCCGCCGCCAACGAAGACCTCTCTCCACGGAATACCGGCCTGATCGAGCAAGTGCCCGGCCATAATGCGCACGCCGCATGGCTCGGGCATAGTCGCAACGGGCAAAGGTTCATTTGCCCGAGGCTGCCAGTCTTGCGAGGCAAACCAGCCAAACTTCTCATTCGCGATAAGCTTGCCGTCATTTCTGTCTGCATGTTGGCGGATGATGACGGTGCTGAGTTCCTGCCGGTCGAAGCTCTTGAGGAGGTCGCCTGAAGAGCCAATCCTGATCTCGATGAGAAGCTGCGGGTCTTGCGCGTTCATGCGGGCGATCAGCAGTGGGAGTTCTGGCCCTGCAACGTGATCGCTGATGCCGATGGTCAAACGTTGACGTGTGTTGGTGAGGGAAGCGAGGGCATGATCGTGCTGTTTCAGGAGTTCTCTGGCATGCTCCAGAAACGTGGTGCCTTCTGCTGAGAGCTGAACGTAACGCGGTGTCCGTTCAATCAGCTGGCAACCCAACCGCTTTTCCAGTCGTTTCAGCTTTAAACTTACTGTCGACTGGGTTGTCTGAAGCGCCTCAGCAGCCTGCGTGAAGCTGCCAAGTTCTGCAATGCGAACAAAGGTTTGCACGGCGTCGAGATCAAGGGGTCGGTTTGTCATTTAAGTGTTCAATAACTGATATCGCTAGGCATTGTATATTCAAATGGATGGTGTGCGTCTAGGTTTCTCTCCATGACTTAAAGGAGGAACCGTCATGCCACTTGTCCATATCTCATTGCGTTCAGGGAAATCTGATGTCTATCGGCAGGCTATCTTTGATGGTGTCTATCACGCTATGCGGGATGCGCTGGATGCGCCAGAAGACAATCAGTTTATGGTAATTACCGAGCACACGAGCGCCAACTTCCGTTTTGGGGCGTCCTACCTGAACATCGCCCGAAGCGAGGATCTGGTTTTCATCCAGATCACGCTCAACACGCGGAGCTCAGAACAAAAGAGGGCACTGTTTCGGCGGATTGTCGAGCTGCTGGGAGAGACCCCTCAAATCCGGCCTGAGGATGTCTTTATCAATCTGGTTGAGGTTGAAAAAGAGAACTGGTCGCTCGGCAATGGCGTTGCGCAGTACGCATGAGCGCGCAGTTACCCTGTCAGTTGCACCTGCAGCTGACGGGGGAGATTTAGCAATGCCTGATACGAGGTTGTATCAGACTTGCTTGTCCATGATTTCTGCTGGCAGGTGGGCCATCCACTTACGGCGGATTGCTTTTTCCAGGTCCAGATTGTTGCGGTCCGCGTAGAGCAGAAGGTGAGCCAGCAGGTCTGCAGCTTCGTCTTCTTTCTGGGCGTGCAACTCTTTTGGGGTTGCAGAACCGGAGCGGCCACGACGGGTTGCCTTCATATGGGCTGCCGTCAGCTCTCCGAGCTCTTCCTGAAGTTTGGCAAGATACCAGATCTCATCGCGGTTGATGTTGAACCGCTTGGCGTAGATTGCTGATACTGTTTTTACAATGTGCAGAAGTACTTTGAATGTCATCGGGTCGGACAGAAAGGTTGGGCTTTCTGCGCGGTCTCACGCAGGCGAGCCGAAGGTTTGGCGGGAACTTATGTGAAAGCGTATCTTTATCCGAAAACCGGTTCCCACTTTTCGGAGATACACACTAGAGGAATCTCTGCGTGGCATCATATGAGCTATTTATGCGCTTGTCATTCAGGGCGAGGCAAAGATCTTTGACAGCATCCAGCGAATGGATTGCCCGAAACTCATCGGTATGTGGCAGTATCGCCTGAATTCCGCGGGCTTTGGCCTCGAACTTATCGTAGCGCAGCAGCGGATTGAGCCAGATGAGCCGTCTGCAAGATCTGTGGAGACGATCCATCTCTACTGACAACTCATCGTACGCTTCTCGCTCCAGGCCATCCGTGATGAGCAGGACGATTGGTCCGCCATGGCAGACACGTCTCAGCCAGGTGCGGTTGAAGGTTTGCAGGGAGCTGGCAATGCGGGTGCCGCCGGACCAGTCCTCCACCTCATCGGTACAGGCTGCGAGGGCCTCATCCGGGTCTTTCATGCGCAGGGCGCGGGTGATGTTGGTGAGCCGTGTGCCAAACAGGAAGGTGTGGGTTTTGCGCTTTTCTGACAGGGCATGCAGGAAGTGCAGCATGATGCGGGAATACTGGCTCATGCTGCCGGAGATATCACAGAGGGCGACCACGGGCGGGTGAACCTGTGCCGGTGCCTTGTGCTTGAGATCGATGATGGAACCACCGGCTTTGAGCGTGGCGCGCATGGTTCGCCGCGCATCTACCTGCTTGCCGATGGTATGTGAGTGCACTGGCTTGAAGCGGCGGGAGCGGACTTGATCTGCTGGCATGGTGAGATGAGCCAGAGACTTGCGGGCTTCTGCGATCTCTTCAGCGCTCATCTGGGCGAAGTCCTTCTTCTGCAGGACTTCCTTTTCTGAGACGGTAAAGCGGGCGTCTACCTCCACCAGTGGTTTGGTTTCTTTCGCCTCGCGCTGCTTGTTGGCCTCAAACGCGTTGGCAACGCGGGATTGGGCGGCGCGTGGTTTTTCCGGTTCGCGTTGTCCGGCTGGAGCAACGGGAGACAGCAGGGCCAGCATCTTCTCAACGAGGCCTTTGCTTTGCCAGTACAGGCGGAAGGTTTCGTCAAAGACGGGTTGCTGGTCGCGTTTGTGGACGAAGACGGAGTGCAGGGTCCAGTAGAGGTCCTGCTTGTTCTCAATGCCGCTGATGGTGACCGCGCTTACCGCATCCACCACGGAGGATGGCCCCGCAGGCAGACCCGCTTTGCGCAGGGTTCTGGCAAAGTGGACGATGTTTTCCGTGATACGCCCATGGGGCGGGCGGGGAGATGGCGCGAAGTCGTCCTGCATCAGGTGAGGCTACACAGTTGGGGCAGGCATGCTGCCGGCGATGGTGGCCTGTGAGTTGGCTTCCATGCGGATCTCGTCAAGGATCGCCCGGGTTCTGGAGCCTTTGATGCGGTCGATGTCTTCCTGATACTTGAGCAGGACGCCGAGTGTGTCTGAGACCATCTCCGGATCCAGCGCGACTTCCTGCAGTTCTGTGAGGGCCGTGGCCCAGTCCAGCGTTTCGGCAACGCCGGGCTTTTTGAAGAGGGCCTCATCTTCGCGCAGTTTTTGTACGAAGGCGACGACTTGTGCTGAAAGCGTGGCGGCGGCTGTTGGCAGTTTGGTCTGCACAATCTGAAGCTCGCGCTCGGCTGTTGGGTAATCCACCCAATGATAGAGACAGCGGCGCTTCAGTGCGTCGTGGATTTCTCGCGTGCGGTTGGTGGTGATGATGGTAATCGGCGGTTCTTCGGACTTGATGGTACCGAGTTCCGGGATGGTCACCTGACTGTCCGCCAACACCTCCAGCAGGAAGGCCTCGAAGGCTTCATCGGTGCGGTCCAGTTCGTCGATCAGGAAGATGGGCGCGCCGAGTTCTGTAGTTTCCAGTGCCTGAAGCACGGGGCGTTTGATGAGGAAGCGCGGGCTGTAAAGAGCGGTGTTGAGGTTTTCGCGGTCCACACTGCCTGAGGCTTCCGCCATGCGGATCTCGACCATCTGGGCGGCGTAGTTCCACTCGTAAACGGCGGAGGAGATATCCAGCCCTTCGTAACATTGCAGGCGGACGAGTGGGCGGTTGAGAGTGGCTGCGAGGACCTTGGCGATTTCGGTTTTGCCAACGCCAGCTTCACCTTCCAGAAACAGCGGTCGTTGCATGCGCAGGGAGAGGTGCAGCACGGTTGCGAGTGCGCGATCTGCCAGGTACCCGCCAGAACTTAAGAGCGTGAGGGTTTCCTCAATGGAGTTTGGTAGATCAACCTTGCTGCTCATAAATAGTCCGCTCCGCCCTGTCATCTGCTGCGCTTTGATTTGCGCCTTGCGATCATAATAGGGAGAAAAACGTATATTGAAAGCGGATTGTTGCCAGATGAACGGCCTGCGCGTTCTAGCGGTTTGCGAGGCCGAGGCCTTTGCCGTCACGCATCACAGTCGTGGCTTGGGCAGTGAAGGCGCCGCCAGCTTCTTCGTGCAAGGTGAAGCCTGGCAGGATCTGCAACGGAGCGCGGCTGGCAGCCACAGCGCGCACGATAATCCGGGTGGCTGGTGCGTCTGCTGTTGGGCGGATCGGGATGATGTCGATCGCGCCGAAGCGGCGTTGCATTGGGCCCAGAAGATCCTGCAGTCCGTCTGCTCTGAAGATGATGGAAAGCGTGCCGCCATCCTTCAGCAGGTCTTTAGCGGTTTTGATCCACGGTTCGATGCCGCGCTCATCCAGAGCGTGCGCCGGTGCGCGGTCTGACTGAGGTGTGACGCGAAAGCGGGTGCTGTCGTAATAAGGCGGGTTCATGATCACGTGATCTGCGATGGATGAGCCCAGTCCGCTTTGGTGGCGAATGCTGCCTTTGGCGGTGAGGTTGGCTTCCAGAATAGACACGCGATCTGCGAAACTGGTGTTTTCCGACAGGGACAGACCTTTGCGGGCCAGCGCTGCTGTCACGGGGTCGACCTCTACGCCCACGGCTTTGATTGCAGGCAGACGATGAGCGGCGCAGAATGCTGCGGTGCCGACGCCGGTGCCCAGATCATAAAGTGTTCCCGCTGTGCTTTCCGGTAGGGAGGCAGCCAGATACACTGCATCCAGCCCGGCGCGGTGGCGGCCTTTGGCTGGCTGTTCGACCATAACTTTCCCACCAAGGAACTTGTCCTTCGTGGTTGGCTGTGGTGCTTCAGGTGTTTCTGGGTTGGTCATGGCGGTGCCGGATCAAATAAATGCAATAAGGCACTGATACAGGCTGCCGATTTTCATGCAATCCCTATTGTTTATCTAACGAGAAGTTTTCACGCGTCTTTTAGGTAGTGCTCGAGACCTGCATCGCGCATAAGTTGACAGGCTTCGTCTAATCGATCGGCCTCAACCATGATCCGGCGCGGAAGAAAGCCAAGTGAGCCATCCAGAATGCTCATGTTGGTGTCGGCGACGAAGTAGATGATTTCCGCTTCTCCCAGCAGGGCTTCAAGATGAGAGATGAGGACCGGGTCTGTTGTTCTGATGAGTTCTTCCACGATGGTGTCCTCTTAATGGGAGTTGCCTGTTACGCCAGAAATTATGCAGGTTAGGGTTGGTATTGTGAAAAAAACTAATTGTGATTGGTAAATTATCCATTGGACACTACTTTATTGGCAGCAAATTCTTACTAAAGCTTGCCCGAGCCTAACTACCAACCTATTGTCCCGTTGGAATCAAAATAGAGGTATCCCGTGGGCGTTGTTGGTCTTCAATCACAGACAGCCAAACCAGCTGGAATTCAAGGGCTAGTCGAGCTCGTTTCTGGTGACATGGAGAAGGTGAACGAGCTGATCCTCTCCAAAGCCGGTTCTAATGTTGAGCTGATCCCGGAAATTGCGCGTCATCTGATCGATTCAGGTGGGAAGCGTTTGCGCCCTATGCTGACACTGGCATTTGCCCAGATGTTTGGTTACGAGGGCGAGGGGCATGTCATTCTCGCTGCATCTGTTGAGTTTATGCACACTGCAACTCTGCTGCATGATGATGTGGTGGATGAGAGCGATATGCGCCGTGGCAAACTGGCAGCCCGCAAGCTGTGGGGCAACCAGGCCAGCGTGCTGGTTGGTGACTATCTGCTGGGTCAGGCTTTCAAGATGATGGTTGATGTGCGCTCACTGGAAGCGCTGCGCATCCTCTCTGAAGCCTCTGCGATCATTGCTGAAGGTGAAGTTCTGCAATTGGGCGCGGCTCAGGATACAACAACGACCTACGACATGTATCTGCGGGTGATTGAAGCAAAGACTGCTGCGCTGTTTGCAGCGGCGTGTGAAGTGAGCCCTGAGATTGCGGATAAGGGCGACGAGATGCGTGCAGCTGCGCGCAAGTTCGGCCTTGAGCTGGGCTATGCCTTCCAGCTGGTTGATGATGCGCTGGATTACGGCGGAGCAACCGTTGATCTTGGTAAGGACGTTGGCGACGACTTCCACGAAGGCAAGATCACTCTGCCAGTGATTTACGCCATGGAGCGTGGCAGCGATGAGGACAAGGCGTTCTGGAAGCGTTGTCTGGAAGACGGCGACATCAAGGACGGCGATCTGGACCACGCTATCAAGCTGCTGAACGACACTGGCGCTCTGGCTGACACTGTTCAGCGTGCTCGTGACTACGGTGCATCAGCCATTGATGCTCTCTCCGTCTTCCCTGACGGCCCAGCCAAACAGGCTCTCAAAGAGGCCGTAGACTTCTGTATCGCTCGTGTGAGCTAAGCAGAGAGCAGTTTTAAGAAATTGAAAAGCGCCGCGGCAGAAATGCTCGGCGCTTTTTTGTTGGGTGAGGAGGAAAGCTTCTTTTCTGAGTTCATGAGAAGTTGGCACTGCTGTCCGCTTCAATTATCGATGCAGCAGTGCATTGAAAAACAAACCTAAATCACGCCGATTGTAGCTTGTGGGCGTAATAGTCTCGGTAGTTTTTGTTGTAGTCTTCTTGCTCAATCGGCAAATCGAGTGTTGCCCGCAATCTGTTGGCGATATGCTGTTTTGACCAGGTAATAGCCGCAAGCTCGGAACCGTCTTCTGCTTCCAGTTCTGATATGATCTGGAGGACTTTGGCGCTCAGATCATCCTCGTTGTTGCTTGCGCTCCAGGCATTGCTCGCAACGACAGATGCCCCTGTGGCGACAGCCATCGTAGAGCCGGCCGTTAAAAGTGCACGTCGATTGATATGCGTGTCTTCACCTTTGCGATCCATTGAATTTTTTCCTTAGGATGTAGTTCGGCAATTGTAGATCAGGGGCTTTTTCTGATGGGTAGTTGGCGTCTGCCGCGCCCCTGATCTGTGGCTATCAATGCAACTTAGATGTCGCTCACATCTGCAATGTTGATGTTGAGTGCTTCTGCAACACCGGTCCCGTAAGCAGGATCCGCCCGGTAACAATTGCGGACATGGCGGTGCTGGATTTCGATGCGTGCAGGGCCGATTGAGCGGGCTGTGTTTGCAAACAGAGCTTCTTTCTGCTCAGTATTCATTGAGCGGAAAAGTGCGCCGGGCTGAGAGTAATAGTCTTCATCCTCTCGATGATCCCAATGGCCAGCAGCTCCCTCAATGGAAAGCGGTGGCTCGGAGAAATCTGGTTGCTGTTGCCACTCCCCAAACATGTTTGGTTCATATCCAATACGTGACCCATTGTTGCCATCAACTCGCATGGCTCCATCGCGGTGGTAGGAATGGAATGGGCAGCGCGGTGCATTGACCGGGATTTGCGAGTGATTAACTCCAAGACGATACCGCGCAGCATCACCATAAGAGAACAGGCGGCCCTGAAGCATTTTATCAGGAGAGAAGCTGATGCCAGGCACGACTGTTGAAGGCGCAAATGAAGCCTGCTCAACCTCAGCATAGTAGTTCTCTGGGTTCCGGTTCAGCTCAAGCACGCCAACTTCGATCAACGGATAATCTGATTTGGGCCATACCTTTGTCAGATCAAACGGGTTGATGTGATAATTTCCGGCCTCTTTTTCTGGCATAATCTGGACAGAGAGTTTCCATTTTGGAAAATCGCCATTTTCGATGCTGTCATAAAGATCTCGCTGGTGACTTTCACGGTCATGGGCAACGATCTGAGCGGCCTCTTCATCTGTCAGGTTTTTGATACCTTGTTGGGTTTCAAAGTGGAACTTAACCCAATACCGCTCATTATCTGCGTTGATGAAGCTATAGGTGTGGCTGCCGAAACCATGCATATGGCGGTAAGTTGCTGGAATACCGCGATCTGACATGACGATCGTCACCTGATGCAGTGCTTCCGGCAGGTTCGTCCAGAAATCCCAGTTGTTATCGGCGCTGCGCATGTTGGTGCGCGGATCGCGTTTTACGGCATGGTTCAAATCCGGAAACTTTAGCGGATCGCGGAGAAAGAAGACTGGTGTGTTGTTGCCCACCAGATCCCAGTTGCCTTCCTCAGTGTAAAACTTGATGGCAAAGCCACGAATGTCACGCTCTGCGTCAGCCGCGCCACGCTCGCCTGCCACGGTTGAGAAGCGCATGAACACGTCGGACTTCTTGCCAACTTCAGAGAAGATCTTCGCTCGGGTGAACTTCGTGATGTCATGGGTTGTTGTGAACGTTCCATAAGCTCCTGACCCTTTGGCATGCATTCTGCGCTCAGGGATAACCTCACGATCAAAGTGGGCCATTTTTTCGAGGAACCAAACATCCTGCAGCAGAGCAGGGCCGCGAGGTCCGGCAGTTTGGATGTTCTGGTTGTCTGGAACAGGGGAACCAAAGGCGGTGGTCAATTGGGGCTTATCAGTCATTTTCTCTCCGCGTCTTGTTATTCCCGAAGGATGATTTCGGAGGAGAGAAAAACAAAATCAGATAAACTTATTGAGCCATAATTAGTCTTGATGATGCCACTTTAACGCGTAGAAAAGACAGGGTTTGCCTGAGTTTTATCTGCTTGAAAGTCCGCAATCATTGTGTAGGTTACCTGAGGACAACTGCGGATTGCATATGAGCTGCGAGGTAGAGCATGTTCAAGCTACATGTGTTCTGCTCATAAATGATCGCATGAATCAGTGAGGAGATAGGTGTGTCTGCTTCGGAGGAAAAGATGGGAGGTGAGCCCCCATCTTGGAACCGCTTGACTGCATCAACGGCTTTTCAAAGTAGACCCGATGGCAATGCGTGTTTGCGCGTTGGTTAGGCGGTCGCTGGGGTAACCTACACCTCTGCCGCTCTGATCCACCAGTCGCTGTGGAGGTCCTGCAAGTGGGTGGTGATGGATTGGGCGTCCTCCAGGGTTTTGCAAAGGGCGAAGCAGGTGGCGCCGGAGCCGGACATGCGGGCGAGGAGGGTATCTGGCTGGGAGGCCAGAAGGTCCAGTACTTCTGAGATTTCGGCAGCCTGTGAAATCGCTGGCTTTTGCAGGTCGTTGCGGCAGGATTTGAGCCAGTTGGCGAGGGCCTTCATGCTCTCAAACTCTTCCGGCATTTCCGGCAGAGGCGCGTTGTCTTTCTTTTCAAGCGCACGGAAGATGGTCGGGGTGGAGATCTCGATCATTGGATTGACCAGTACGATGGCTCCCGATGGGAAGCCCGCAACTGGCTCGATGACTTCGCCAATGCCGCGGATGCGGGCCGGTTTTTCTTCAAGACACATGGGTACATCAGCGCCGAGGCTGAGAGAGAGTCTGGCTAAATCTGTCGGCGCCGGAGAGGTCCCCCAGAGTTTGGCAAGGGCGCGCAGGGTTGCGGCTGCATCTGCTGAACCTCCGCCAATGCCTGCTGCGACGGGCAGGGATTTTTCCAGTTCAATGCGGGTGCCGGATGCATTTGGAACGTGTTCTGCCAGCAGCTGTGCCGCTTTGTAGACCAAGTTGTCGGAAGGATCGCCCTGTATCTTTTCTGCAAAATCACCGGTGATCTGTAGTGACAGGTCCGGTGCAGTTTCTACGGCGATGCGGTCGCCCACCTTTGGAAAGACGACCAGACTGTCGAGCAGGTGATAGCCGTCTTCGCGCTGACCGGTGATGTGGAGGGCAAGGTTCACCTTGGCACGGGCTAACTCCTCAACCCGTGCTGCCTTTGTGTCTTCCAAAGTCATAGCAATATGATCGCTTTATGAATTACTTACTGTCTGCAGAACTGGCGACGACTGGAACAGCTTCTTCCATTCCGTTCTCGATCTTGTCCAGAATGCGTTCCAGATCTTTTGGTTCTGGCTCAAGATCGCGGGCGTGGTTCCACTTGTAGCGGGCTTCCAGTTTGCGGCCAACCTGCCAATAGGCATCGCCCAGGTGATCGTTGATGATCGGATCATGCGGGCGCAGGGCGACGGCACGCTCCAGCTTCTCGACGGCTTCTTCATAGCGGCCAAGGCGGTAGTAGACCCAGCCAAGGCTGTCGACGATGTAGCCGTCCGTTGGACGCAGGCGAACTGCGCGTTCAATCATCTTCTGCGCTTCATCCAGCTTCAGACCACGATCCACCAGCGAGTAGCCGAGGTAGTTCAGGATCATTGGCTGTTCTGGTTTCAGGGTCAGCGCTTCGCGGAAATCTTCTTCTGCTGCATCCCATTTGTCCTGACGTTCGCGGGTGATGCCGCGGAAGTAGAGCAGGGTCCAGTGGTTGGATTGAATTTCGTTGAGGGTGCTCAGGCCCTGATCGTAAGAGGTCTCAGCTTCTTCAAAGAGGGAGTGACCACGTAGAACGTTGCCCAAAGAGGTGATGGCTTCCAGATCGGTTGGATCGGATTCAACCAGCTTTTCCAGATGGGCGCGGGCTTCTTCCAGATTGTCCAGGATGTTGTAGTGCAGGGCAATCTGGATTTCTGCTTCCCGTTTCATCGGGGAGCTTTCAGAAACCTCAGAGAGATACGCAATGGCACGTTCGTTGTCGCCAAGCTGCTCAAACAGAGAGGCCAGACCGATCAGCGCGGAGTCGTTGCCCGGATTGAGGTAGATGGCGAGCTGCAGGTAGTTTGCGGAAAGCTCTTCGCCTTCCTTGCTGACTGCGATGCCAAGACCGTGCAGAGCTTCAGCTAATCCGTCTGCTGGTGTTTTGGCAACAGATTCAATGACCTCACCGCTTTCAATCTGTTCTCTCAAGGAGACGAGAAGCGGGTGTTCTGGGATGAGCTGTTCGTACTCAGCAACGATGTCCAGCGCTTCCTGCTGTCTGCCGGATGCGGCGAGCATGCGGGTGTAGGAGATGGCGTTGCGCAGGGCGCCGCGGTCAATCTCGTAGGCAGCTTTGTAGAACTCAGCGGCTTTGTGCGGATCGTTGTTGTATTCTGCCAGCAGGCCAGCGTTGAAGTTGATGAAGAGGTCAAACCACTTCGCACCTGTCGTGCTTGTCAGGTCTTCAATAGCCTCATTCGTTTTGCCCTGACCGGCTTTTTCCCATGCGGAGACGAGGGCAAAGGTGAGACGAGAGAGTGGATTTACATTCTGAGTGACAGCGTCTGACAGCGGGGTGGTGTAGTCACCTTCGTGGATACGCTGCGCGGCAATGGCCAGCTGCGCAAGAAAATGCTCGTTGTCTTCTTCCAGAATCTGGTTTGCCAGCGGAAATGCTTTCTCAACATTGCCGTTGGCCAGAGATGTGACAAATGCGCGGTCCAGAATGTAAAAATTCTCCGGATCACGCTGCAGAGCGGCTGTGAAATAGTTGGAGGCAGCTGCCAGATCCTGTGCGAGAAGGGCGCTTCTGCCTGACAGGTAACTTCCTGACAGGGAGCTTGCAGCCGGCAAGGATTGGGAGTTTGCTTTTGCTTCTTCAGCTGGCACCAGTGGGGTGCCTAACATGACAAGCGTCAGCGCTGAGGCCATAAGGGCCTTTTTGAAAAATCTGTTTTTAATAACAGAATGATAGGTCATACGGCCATTGTTCTGAGCAGAAGCAGAATTGGAGCGGAACAGCGCAAAAGAGCTTGTCAGGGTCATATATGTCTCTCATTGAGAGCCGATTGCGACTCAATATTACATCAATCTGTTAGTAGCGAAGAATGGCGTTTTTATAGCAGCCGGATTACTCACCGCGTTCTAAAGAGTGTATCCGATCATTCTTTCAATTGAACCTATATTTTTTCAAGTATCTGCGGATAAGTAAGTATATTGATATTTCTCAAGAATTCAGAAGTATTTACGCAATAACACTAAGGTCGAGGTCTGAGTCTCTTGCTATAATGAGCCTGTTCATTGCAGATAGTAGGCAGTGGTGCAATTCCAAGTGAGATTGGTTGATGTCTCACTCAATAAAGGGGGGTGTTATGACCAAGTGGGTCTACATCTTTGGAGAAAACAAAACCGAGGGCGATGCTTCTATGAAGGAGCTGCTTGGAGGCAAGGGCGCCAACCTTGCAGAGATGAGCAGACTAGGATTGCCTGTCCCTCCCGGATTTACCATTACAACGCAAGTTTGCACGCACTATTATGAGGAAGGCCAGCAGTATCCGTCCGAGCTCAAAGAGCAGGTCCATGCTGCGATTGCCGCCGTTGAAGAACTGACAGGGCGTGAGTTTAACAGCACGACGAAGCCGTTGCTGCTGTCTGTGCGTTCCGGTGCCCGCGTTTCCATGCCGGGCATGATGGACACAGTTCTCAACCTGGGTCTGAATGACCGGACCGTTGAGGCGCTGGCCAAAGATGCAAATGACGATCGGTTTGCTTATGACAGCTATCGTCGTTTCATCCAGATGTATTCCGATGTGGTGCTGGACGTTGACCATGACTACTTCGAGGAAATTCTGGAAGACTTCAAGGACGAGCATGACTACTCCCTTGATACGGATCTGACCGGTGATGACTGGAAAGAGATCGTAGCCGCCTACAAAGACAAGGTTGAAGAAGAGCTTGGTCGTCCATTCCCTGAAGATCCTGAGGAACAGCTCTGGGGTGCCGTTGGCGCTGTGTTCAAGAGCTGGATGATCCCACGGGCAAAGACTTACCGCGCCCTGCACGAAATCCCAGAGGACTGGGGCACTGCAGTGAACGTTCAGGCGATGGTGTTTGGTAACACAGGCGAGAATTCTGCCACCGGTGTTGCTTTTACCCGTAACCCGTCTACCGGTGAAAACGCGCTTTACGGCGAGTTCCTCATCAACGCGCAGGGTGAAGATGTTGTGGCGGGTATCCGTACGCCGCAGGACATCACCGAGAAAGCCCGCATTGAAGCGCATTCTGAAAAGCCATCTCTTGAAGCGACCATGCCAGAGGTGTTTGCGGAGTTCAAAGCTGTCTGTGACAAGCTGGAGAACCACTACCGCGACATGCAGGATCTGGAGTTCACCGTTGAACACGGCAAGCTTTGGATGCTTCAGACCCGTAATGGTAAGCGTACGCTGAAAGCTGCACTGAAAATTGCGGTTGATATGGCAAAAGACGGCCTGATCACCAAAGAAGAAGCAGTTGAGCGCATTGCGCCTTCTTCTCTGGATCAGCTGCTGCACCCAACCATCGACCCGAACAGCGAACGCGATGAGCTGACCGTTGGTTTGCCAGCTTCTCCGGGTGCTGCTTGCGGTGCGATCGTGTTCAACTCTGACGATGCAGAGACAGAAAAGGCCAATGGCCGCTCCGTTATTCTGGTTCGTACAGAAACCAGCCCAGAAGACATCCACGGCATGCATGCTGCGGAAGGTATTCTGACCACCCGTGGCGGCATGACCAGTCACGCGGCTGTTGTGGCGCGCGGCATGGGTAAGCCATGTGTGGCCGGTGCCGGTTCCATTCGCGTTGACGCGCGCAATGAGATCATGAGCGTTGATGGCCGCAGCTTCGGAAAAGGTGATGTGATCACCATTGATGGTGGTAACGGTCAGGTGCTGGCTGGCAAGGTTCAGATGCAAGAGCCTGAGCTTTCCGGCGACTTCAAAAAGCTGATGGAATGGGCGGATGATATTCGCCGCATGAACATTCGCACCAATGCGGAAACCCCTGCTGATGTGAAGGTTGCGCTTTCTTTTGGCGCTGAGGGGATTGGTCTTTGCCGTACCGAGCATATGTTCTTTGAAGGAGAACGTATTCTTGCTGTACGCGAGATGATCCTGTCTGACACCGTTCAGGAGCGTAAAGCTGCATTGGCAAAGTTGCTGCCGATCCAGCGTCAGGACTTCATCGACATCTTTGAGCTGATGGTTGATCGTCCGGTTACCATTCGTCTGCTTGATCCGCCACTTCACGAGTTCCTTCCTAAGACGGATGAGGACATTGCTGAAGTTGCCAAGCAGATGGATATTGATCCGGAAGAGCTGCGTGAGCGTGCGGAAGAGCTGGAAGAGTTCAACCCGATGCTCGGCAACCGTGGCTGCCGTCTGCTGATTTCTTACCCTGAGATTGCGGAAATGCAGGCACGTGCGATCTTTGAAGCTGCTCTGGATGTTTCCAAGCGCCATGGCCGCAAGGTGACACCTGAAATTATGGTGCCGCTGGTTGGCCTGAAGAGCGAGTTGGATATTGTCCGCGCCTCCATTGATGGCACTGCTGAGGTTGTGGCGAAGGAACTGGGTGAGAAGCCTGAGTACTCCGTTGGCACCATGATTGAGCTGCCACGGGCTGCGCTTCTTTCTGAAGATATTGCAGCGTCTGCAGAGTTCTTCTCCTTCGGTACCAATGATCTGACACAGACCACTTTTGGCATCTCCCGCGATGATGCTGCGTCCTTCCTGGGCAAGTATCAGGATCGCAAGGTGATGGAGAAAGATCCGTTTGTGTCTCTGGACATTGATGGTGTCGGCCAGCTGGTGAAGCTTGCAGCCACGAACGGTCGTAAGACCAAGGCTGATATCAAGCTTGGCATCTGCGGTGAGCATGGTGGTGATCCGGCCTCTATCGCCTTCTGCGAAACTGTTGGCCTGAACTACGTGTCCTGTTCTCCATTCCGTGTTCCTGTTGCGCGTCTTGCAGCTGCTCAGGCAGTGCTGGCTCATCGGAACAAGGGGTGAGTGGTCCTACCAAAAAGGTGAGGAGCTGGCCTAAGTCGGCTCCTACCTCTCTTGAAGAGTTGAGAGCTGGCGGTAAGCCAGCTCTTGCACGTTTGCTCAGCGCGATTGAGAGTTATGAGGGGCACCCTCAACTGATCTCTCTGCTGGATGAAGCGCTGCAGAACCCAATGGCGCATGTGGTTGCGCTCACCGGTCCTCCCGGTGTTGGCAAATCCACTCTTACCAATGCAATGATTTCCGAGTACCGCAGCGCAGACAAAAGTGTTGGGGTGATTGCGGTTGATCCTTCCTCTCAGGTGACGGGCGGATCGCTGCTGGGCGACAGAACCCGGCTTTCAACGGATCCGGAAGACCAGAAGATTTTCGTGCGCTCCATGGCGGCGCGGGACCGGCTTGGCGGGCTCTCTGAGCATGCCATTGCAGCTGTTATTCTGATGCGGGCGGTGATGGATCGGGTGATTGTTGAGAGTGTTGGTATTGGTCAGTCAGAGGCGGATGTGGCTCTGGTGGCTGACAGCTGTGTTCTTTGTATTCAGCCGGGATCGGGTGATAGTCTTCAGTTCATGAAGGCGGGCATCATGGAGTTGCCGGACATTATCTGTGTGACCAAAGCGGATATGGGCGATGTGGCCATTCGTGCGCGTGCAGACGTGGAAGGTGCCATGAGCCTGAGTGCGCGGCGAGGGGACTGGAAGGTTCCTGTTCTGATGCTCAGCGCTTTGGATAGCACAGGGCTGAATGATCTGGTTGAAGCCTGTGATCAGCACGTAGTTGCTTTGAGCGAACGCGGTGAGCTTGTGCAGCAGCGCTCTGAGCAGGTGAAGGCCTGGTTGGTTGATCAGCTGAAAGTGCAGTTCGGCCAACATGGGGTTGCTATGCTGCAGGCGTCTGGTGTGCGTTGGGAGGAGGCGGTGAAGAGGCCGTTTGCTTTCAAGCAGGAAACCAGTGAGACGTTCGCTGCGTTCTGGAAGGGTTTTTCTTACAGCTTAGTCTGAGTGGCCGATTGGCTTGGAAGGGCGCAGGTTATTCTGCTGCGCCCACTCTGATTTTGCGTGGCTTTTGCTCCAGCTCCTCGTCCATATCATCACGCCACAGACGGAACTTGCCGAGCGGGATTGGGCGGGAGAACAGGTAGCCCTGCATCATTGGGCAATCCATGGTGAGCAGCAGTTCTTTCTGCTCTTCTTCTTCGACACCCTCAACACAAACCTGCATACCAAGGCGTAGACCCAGTGTGATTGAGCTTGCCAGAATTTCTCTGGCTTTGGCGTCGGTAACCGCGCCATTGATGAAGGAGCGGTCGATCTTGATCTTGTCGAACAGATCGCGGCGCAAATAGCTGAGGGAAGAGAAGCCGGTGCCGAAATCATCCAGTGCGATCTTCACGCCTAGATTGCGCAGGCGTTCGATCACTTCAACAACCGTTTCAGAATAGTTGATCAGGACGTCTTCAGTAACTTCCAGTTCCAGACGGTTTGCTTCCAGCTGGTACTTTTCAAGCAGCTTGCTGACCAGCTCCGGGAACTCCGGATGGCGCAGCTGGGTTGGGGAGACGTTCACGCACATGGTGACTTCATCAAGGGTCGCACCGTCCTTGATGGCGTTCTCCAGCACCCACTCACCAATGCGATTGATGAGCATGGATTCTTCCGCAACCGGCAGGAAGGCCGCTGGTGGTAGGAGACCTTTTTTCGGGTGGTTCCAGCGGATGAGAGCTTCAGCGGCCAGAATGTTGGTACCAGACTGATCCATGATCGGCTGGTAGTAATTCTGGAACTCATTGGCGTTGAGCGCGCGTTTGATGTCCTCTTCAATCTCACGGGAGATCTGAAGGGTATCTTCCATCTCTTTTTCAAAGAGCACGTAACGGCCGCGACCCAGCTTTTTCGCCTGATACAGCGCGATGTCCGCGCGGCGCAGCAGCTCAGTAAGGTCATGACCATGTGCAGGCGCAATGGCCACGCCCATGCTGGCGGTGGTGAGGATCTTGTGCTTTTCGACCTTGAATGCATCGGAGAGCATCTTCTCGATATACATGCAGGTCTCGATGATCTCTTCCATCTTGGTGCGGTGAGACAGCACCAGTAGGAACTCATCACCACTGACGCGGGCAACACGGTCTTCCGGGTTGATGGAGGCCTTCAGGCGTTCTGCAACCAGCTTGATGACTTCATCACCGATGGAGTGCCCAAGGCTATCGTTGATCTGCTTGAAGTGGTCGAGATCCAGGAACACGATACCAGTGATGCGTTGTTTCTGGCGATCGCGCTTAAGGACATCGGCTGCAAAGACTTCAAACCACGTTCTGTTGGGCAGGCCGCACAGGGCATCATGGAGAGCGGCATGTGTTGCATCCGCTTCATTCTGCAGGATCCGATCTGTCATTTTGATGTAGCGGAGCAGAATGAGGATGGTCGTCAGCAGGATCGCTGCGATGGTTCCTAGGAAATAAGGGGAAGAGTTGGTGAAGATCGCGCCTGAGGCTGCGGTTGTCTTCCAACTCAGGTTGGCGATAGTCTCACCACTGCGGCGGAGCAGGGGAACAGACACGCGCTGGAAATCGGCTTTCGGCTTGTTCGTGGTGATGAACATCTCAGAAAGACCGGTGGATTCTTCAAAGGAACGAATGGAGCGGATGTCCAGAGAGCGGACCCACAGCAGATAACCCGCCACAGCCGGCATACCTTTTGGCGGGGCGGTGGATGGTGTGATTGCTGCGACGGTGACGAGACCAATCGCGCCATCAACCATAACGACATCGCGCAGGCTGAGAGAAAGTGGAGCGTGGCTGCGCAGCGGCTCTGGTACGCGCAGTTCCTGCTGCTTGGTGTTTGCCTTGGTTTCCAGCTCCATCAGCGTATCGTTGATCTGGCCGCGCAGCTGATCCTCAAAAACCTCGCTGTGCCATGGCAAGTCGCGGCGGTAGGTGTAGAGCGGCTTCATGTCCTTGTTGAGGATCACGAAGATGTCTCTGTCTCCGCGTGTGCTTGGAGTTGGCGTCAGGTCTTCATCCAACAGGATGTTGCTTTCTTCAGACAGAACAGAAGCATAAGCCTTGTTGGAGATGGCGATACGTTCTGCTTCGTTGGCCAAACCGTTGCGGAACACCTTGAGGTTACTCTGTACGAGCCTGATTTCTTTCTCGACTTCAAAATCGAGGGCGCGCTGGGTTGACCAGTAGAAGGCCACATAGCCAACGGCCAGAGCAGCAGCAACCACAGAAAGGATCAGCAAAGCCATCATACGGGCGCCGACTTTCTTGCCACGTGTGATCGTGTTGCCGAAAGCACTTCCCAATACTGCTGCAGAAATCGGGGTTTTCGAACTCAATTGTCCCGCCATCGGCATTCTACTCATGCTGCCTTTTAAACTCTTGATTGTATGCGTAAACGCACTTGCCCATGCTTATGTTCTGAAAGTTTGCTTGAGTGAGCCTGTACAGAAGGTGCGTTTTATCGATGACTTGGGAAATTTATGTGAATGGAGTTCTGTTGATGCGGGAAACTCAGATGAGTTGCAGTCCCCTGAAGCTGACATGCCCTGAGCCAGCTATGATGATGTGATCGTGTAGCACAATGCCGAGAGGTTCCAGCGTGCTTGCAATTTTTGTTGTCATCTCAATATCTTGCCGAGATGGTGTCGGGTCACCAGACGGATGGTTGTGGACCAGAATGATGGCGCAGGCGGAGAGTTCCAGTGCGCGTTTGGTCACTTCACGCGGATACACCGGTGTATGGTCGACTGTTCCGGTTTGTTGGACTTCATCAGCGATTAGACGGTTCTTTTTGTCCAGAAACAGGATGCGGAACTCTTCTTTATCGTTGTGGGCCATGGCGGCTCGCACGTATTCCAGCACCTTACTCCAGGAGGAGAGGGGATCACGCTCTACAACCTGTGCTTTTGCATAGAGGATGGCGGCGGCTTGTATCTCTTTGATGAAGCTTGCGGTGCGCGGTCCGCAGCCGGGAACTTCCTCCAACCGCTGTTTGGGGGCTGCGAGGACTTGTGCGAATGAGCCAAACTGAGCCAACAAGGATTTGGCGAGGGGTTTGGTGTCGCCCTGTTTTATGGAGGAGAACAGCAGCATCTCCAGTATTTCGTAGGACTGGAGGCCATTCAGGCCGTTTTCCTCGAAACGCTCGCGCAGACGTGCACGGTGGCCGTGGTAATGTTTGGCTGCTGGTTTGCTGGGTTTGCTTTGCCGGGCGGTAGGCTTGACCGGTCGTGGTGCCGGTTCATCCAGAGGGATCTGGGTTGGGAGTGCAGGCACGGTAGGTGCCTGCTCCTGAGGAGAGGGAGTTGCCTCATGAAACCCGAAACTGGTTTGCTTCATTCCCCCTCCTTGTTTGGTGCTTTATGCAGCGGCTCCGGTTTCCGGTTCCATTGGGTTGAACAGGCCTGCTGGTGATGTTGTGAAGATATCGCAGCCTGTTGAGGTGATGCCGATGGAGTGCTCAAACTGAGCAGACAAGGTTTTGTCCTTGGTCTCTGCTGTCCAACCGTCCTTGAGAACGCGAACGTCGGGGCGGCCCAGATTGACCATTGGCTCAATGGTGAAGATCATGCCCGGCATCAGTTTGATACCAGTGCCCTTCTGGCCGTAGTGCAGGATGTTTGGCATGTCGTGGAACAGCTTGCCGACGCCGTGACCGCAGAAATCACGCACAACGGAGCAACGTTCTGATTCCACATATTCCTGAATGGCGTGGCCGATGTCGCCTGTGGTGTTGCCCGGCTTGGCAACTTCCAGCGCGCGCATCAGGGATTCGTGGGTCACTTCAATCAGGCGCTTGGCGGCTGGCTTCAGTTTGCCAACCGGATACATGCGGGAGCTGTCGCCGTGCCAGCCATCAACGATGTAAGTGACGTCGATGTTGACGATGTCGCCTTCTTTCAGCTTCTTTTTTGGATCAGGGATACCGTGACAGATGACACGGTTGATGGAGGTGCAGCAGGACTTGGTGTAGCCACGATAGTTCAGCGTTGCAGGGACGCCGCCGCGCTCCTTGCCGAACTTGAAAACGAAGTCATCAATGTCCTGTGTCGTGACGCCAGGTTGCACCAGCGGCACGAGTGCATCGAGGCACTGCGCAGTCATCTGGCTTGCTTTGCGCATACCTTCAAAATCTTCCTGGCTGTAGATCTTAATCTGGCCAGTGTTTTTCAAGGGCGCTTTGGCAGCGTCTACATACTCAATCATTTTCCCGTTTTTCCTTGTTCCGTTCGCGCAGGGATCAACGCAGATCACATCATGAGGAACTGTAAAATGCGCTTATGCGAGCTCGCAAGCCCTGCTTCTCCGTAGAAGCTTCTCCTATTTTTTTAGGGGCGATCTATGGAGTAATCTCGTGTTTCCCCACTTATATCGGGTATTTCTAAAAGGGATAGAGAAAAAAGAAGGTCAGATCCTTAACTGCGCACGCATTTTGTGAAGGCCGCTGTTTTCCCCTGTTTAACGCAGGGAGAATAGCGGTTTTGATCGTTGTGTAATCCGGGGTAAGTCACAGGAACTTCTTGGATAACGGAAAACAGGCACTTGCACGATGCTGGTTTGCTCGTGTACTCAAGTGCCTGCAAGCGGTCGTGGTGGAATTGGTATACACAGCAGACTTAAAATCTGCCGCCCTTGGGCTTGCGGGTTCGAGTCCCGCCGTCCGCACCAAACTCTCTCCCTGAAATTTAGATACTAAACTGGTATTGGCCTTCTTGTGCCGAGACAGCTGGTGGTATGCGGTTTTGTTCGAAGAGGTCGTAGCCTTGTTTCAGGTTGCGCCAGAACGGATGCCATTTGGAGCTGCTGTGTTTGCTGAGGTTTTCTTCGGTCATCTCGAAGGGGAAGATGTGAACCGGGACAGTGTCTTGTCCGCTTTGCAGTGCAGCTTCGACAAGCAGGTAGATTTCCTCGATATGCTGATTGGTCATTGCGTAGCAGCCGATGGAGAGGCAGTTGCCGTGGATCATGAGGTAAGAACCCGTTCTGCTTAATGACTGGTCGAAAGCGTTCGGGAAACCGAGGTTGAAGGAGAGGTGGTATCGGCTGTTCGGATTCAGCTGTCTGGCTGAGACGTTGTAGAAGCCTTCCGGTGACTGGCCGTCGCCTTCTTTCAGTTTTGGCCCCAGATCGCCAGAGTACTTGCAGATCTCCCAGGACTTGTAGGGTTGATAGGTCTTGCCGGATCTGACCCAGGCTTCCAGTCGGCTTTCTTCCTTAAACACCCTCAAGAAGACCGGACTTCCCAGCTCCATACCTTTGAAGGTGAGATCCGCGCGCAGGGCGGGCAGGCGTTCCTCTTTTACTTTTGTCAGGTTTGCAGAGCCGGGCAGGTCGTAAGGCAGCAGCAGATAAGTGGCAAAAACTGCCAGCATCACGAAAAAGGCTGTGCCCGCGGCCCAAAGGAGCGGACGTGAAATGGTTTTTGCCATGGAGGGTCCGATTGCAAATCACTGAAAACTGTTGCTTGCAGATAAGAGAGGCAATGTGGCCAAGTGATGGTTCGCCCCATGAACCCTGTGAAAAGGTTGCTCTGATATTCCTGTGGCGTAAGTACGCAGCGCATTTGTTTTGCTTTTCTTTGAGAAAACAAATGCTAATGCAGTTCGCATCTGGGCTGGATCTGATGAACTGCATTAGCATTTTTTGCTTGCGTATCTTTATCCGAAAACCGGCTTCCACTTTTCGGCGATACGCTATAGTGTCCGTGCCCATTCTGATCTGAAAGCTCTATTGTGCTATAGAGCGTTTCTATCAAGCGTTGTGTGAAGGGTGAGCGTCCTTGGATATTCGGCAGTTACAATACCTCGTTACTCTGGCTCAAGAGCGGCATTTCACCCGCGCTGCAGCGGCTTGTAACGTGACACAGCCAACGCTGTCTGGCCGAATTCGACAGTTAGAGATTGAGCTGGGCGTGCCGATCATTGAGCGCGGCAAAAAGTTTCATGGCCTGACGCCTGAAGGGGAGCGGATCCTCGTCTGGGCGAAGAAGGTGCTTGCGGACTGCAACAGCTTGCGGAATGAGGTTGCTGGCAAGAGCGCTGAGGTGTTCGGCAAGGTCAACATTGGCGTTATTCCATCCGCTGATGTGGCGACGGCGTCTCTTATTCTGGACCTGAAGAAAAGCCATCCGCATGCGCATGCCACGATCCAGCTGATGAGCCATGATGAGATCCACAAGGCTCTTGAAGATTATCAGATTGATGCTGGCATCACTTATACTCAGTTCAGCGATGCCAAGAAGCACAGCAGCTTTACGCTCTATGAGGAAGACTATCGTCTGTTCATGCCCGCTGGGCACCGCTTGCAAAGTGCTGAGGCTGTGGAGTGGGAGACGGCTGTGAATGCTGGCGGTATGGTTGCGCTTTCGCCTAACCTGCAGAACCGTATGATGGTGGACAGCACGCTCAGGTTCCTTGGCGTGGAGCTTGATCCTGAGATTGAGGCGGAGACAATTCCGTCGCTGGGCGGTTTCATCCGTGCGGGTTACTGTGCGATCTTGCCTGAGTTTTCAGCGCTGTCGCTGGGAGCAGGGATTGTGTCTGTTCCACTGATCAAGCCGGTTGTTTCTCACAGTATCGGTATGGTGATGACAAAGCGCGAGCTTGAGCCTGCGATTATCACCTCTCTGGCAGAGTGTGCAGCTCAGTATAAGAAGCCGGTTCTTCCTGCGCCTGTTGAGTAGAGCTTTCATTTTCTGATGATGAGATAAAAAAAAGCCCGCGAAGATCGCGGGCTTAGTTTGTTTGGGTTTGCTTTGTTATTCGGCAGGCATTGGCGCTGAGGTCCGTTTGCCAGTTTCTGCCGGTTTTGTTGTTGGAGCTTCTCCTTCACCCAGTGCGTCTTCTGCCATGTGGTACTTCGGATCGACTGGTTTCATGAGAAGGTTGGAGATAAGTGCTGCGACGAGCAAACCAGCCATCACATACATCGTTGTGTTGTAGAGGCTTGGGGTTGGATCAATCGTTCCTTCCGGAGCCACTTCCATCAATCTGGAAACAGAGATGGATTTTGCTGCGATGAGTTCAGCCAGCTTCTCTTTGCCTTCGCCGAAGGTTTGGAGGAAGACAGTTGGATCAACTTTTTCTGCCAACTCATAGATCTTGGCGTTTACAGATCGTTCGCGCAGGAATGTGATGAGGAACGGACCGGCCACACCAGCTGCAGACCATGCGGTGAGCAGGCGACCATGGATACCACCGACGAACTTGGTGCCGAAGATATCTGCCAGATACGCAGGGATTGTTGCAAAGCCACCGCCGTACATGGTGAAGATGGTCATGGTGGCTGCGTAGAACATAACCAGCCACATCACAGATGGGCTTGCGCCTGCTTCTGCTGCGATGAGCGGAATGGACAGGTATAGGAAAGAGCCCAGTACGAAGAAGACGGTATATGTGTTCTTGCGGCCAATATAGTCAGAGAGAGTAGACCAGCCGAGGCGGCCCATGGCATTGAAGACAGAGATCATCAAGACGTAGGTTGCGGTGAATGCGCCATCGACGATGGTTGGCATGCCGTTGCCGAAGATCTCGTAGATCATGGTTTTGGAGACAGAGATCACACCGATACCAGCTGTCACGTTGAAGCAGAGCACGATCCAGAGCTGATAGAACTGAGGAGTGCGCAGTGCTGTATCAATATGCACGTGGTTGCGGGTGATCAGGCCTTGCTTTGCTGGGTCTTCCTGTGGAGGCTCCCAACCTTCAGGTTTCCAGCCTGGTGCTGGAATACGATAGGCGAAGGACGCTAGGATCATCACGACGAAGTAGACGATACCCAGTGTGAGGAAGGTGGATGCTGCACCGGTGTTGCCTGTGCCAGCAACATAGACGCCTGCTTTTGCCCCTTCGAAGGCTGCTTCTGCCTGTGATGCACTGACGACGATTGCTTCTACTTTTGCACCAGCGACCTGTACATAGCGGATACCGTTTTCGACGGTTGTCTGCACGTCGGCGAGTGGGCCGAGGTAGTCAGGTGCTTTGGCATAGAGGCCCAGTAGCCAGCTTTTCAGCGGAACAGCGATAATCGCGCCACCGCCAAAGCCCATGATGGCCATGCCGGTTGCCAGACCGCGGCGGTCAGGATACCAGCGGATCAAGGTAGAAACCGGGGAGACGTATCCGAGGCCCAGACCACAGCCACCGATAACGCCATAGCCCAGATACAGCAGCCATAACTGGTGTGTCATGATGCCGATTGAGCCAATGATGTAGCCACCGCCCCAGCAGAAGGCTGCTGTTGTGCCTACACAGCGTGGACCGACTTTTTCCAGCCATTTGCCTGCAACTGCTGCTGACAGGCCGAGGAACAGGATCGCTACAGAGAAGATCCACACGACAGAGCTGAGGGACCAATCTTCAGCTGCTGGTGCGATGCCGCCAATTTCTCTGATGAGCGCCGGGTTGTAGATACTCCATGCATAGGCAGAGCCGATGCACAGGTGAATTGCAATGGAAGCCGGTGGAACGAGCCAACGATTGAAGCCCGGCTTGGCGACAATCGCGTCTTTCAGCATAAAGCTTGGTATTTTAAACATCAGCAAACCCCTAGAGCAATCAAAGCGGTTTGCATTCGCCTCGCTCGGCAAACCGCTTCAATCTTGTGTTGCGGCTACATCCTGTTTCCGAAAACCGAGCCCCATTCCGGGGATGTGCCTAGGAGGCAGGCGAGAGGGAGGAGGCCTGCATCCATACGTTGAGTTTGCATCTAACACATGGCTGGTTGAAATCGCCAGAGTCTATCACGTTATAGATGTAATCTATTACAGAGCTGGTTCGTGATGGGCAGAAGTGGGGAGTTGAGCAAGGATAGTGCGGTGAAAAATTTTGCACGCTCTGATTTATTTTGAAATATCAGAGAAGTAGCTTCGCTTGATGTCTTTGTTTATGTCAGATTGGAGGATGGTTGTCATCCGTACTGTGCGTTACTGACGTCAGGTTTTACTCAGGTGCGTATTGTCGCAGTGGTTGCGAATACAAAAAAGCGCACCGCTGGGCGATGCGCTTTTTTGGTTTTGATTACTCAGGATTACAGCAGAGCTGGAATACCGGGGAGCATGCCAACTGCGGCCATTGCCAGAGTACAGATGATCACTGCACCTGCTGGAATGACGATGCGGTCTGCAAAGCTCAGACGTTCTGCGCGCTCTTTGTCACCAATCAGACCGTTGTTGTCGAGGAACATGGTGATTGCCCATGCCAGAACAGGGTTGGTGACGATTGCTGCGAAGATGCAGATACCAGCGGAGTTGGTGTCGTTGCTGGACTTCACCATCTGCAGGCCAGCTTCCAGAAGTGGAAGGAACACGCCAACGAGAAGAGCACAGGACATCACTGGCTGCCATACTGCTACGTCCATTGGGTAGCCGATGGTCGCGATAACGATGCAGAGGGTGCCGAGCAGGATTGCGCCTGCAGGGATTGGACGCTTCGCGATCGCAGCTGGGATCATGTAGGTGCCCCAGGAAGAAGTGATGTTACCACCGCCGAAGAATGTACCGGTGAACTGACGCAGGGAGCAGCAGGTCATGGTGTCATCAACGTCCATCAGAACTTTATCGGTGTTTTTAGGGTAGTTGAGTTCCTGGAAGATACGGTGGCCAAGGAAGTCCGGGGACCACATTGCCACTGCCAGAATTGCCCAAGGCAGGGAAGCAACGAAGTGGTTGAAGCCAGGAATACCGAGCTGCCAGCCGGTTTCAGTGGAACCCCACCAGTACCATGGGTTCATGTTTGGCAGGCCAGGAGCTGTGGTGAACTGGAGGTCAACACCGGCGCCAAGAGCAAGAGCCAGAACAACCGCTACAACAGAGCAAGCTGGAATTGCGAGCCAGCGTTTGCCGACCTTTGCGAGGAAGGCATAAAGAACGATGTTGACTGCAAAGATTGCCAGAGCAACGTATGACAGGCTGTAGGCAAGATCATGCTTCGCCTGCAGGCCGCCGGCCCAGGTGAAGAGGGATGTGATCTGCCCCTTTGCCCCCATGAAGCCGAGGAACACGAGCAAGCCACCTGCAACGCCCTGACTGGTCAAGTTCACCAGACGGGAGCCGCCTTTGAAGTAGCTGAGGAGCAAGCCGAAGAGACAGACGAGGGCTGCCAGTGCCAGTGGGTGTGCACCTGCAAGAGCGATGGAACCAATGAGAGGGATCATTGGACCGTGGTTACCTGCAAGGTTTGCACGTGGGTTCAGGAAGCCGGACCCGATGATGCAGAAAATCAGAGCAGGGATGAGCATCTCAACGCGAACCACCTCGATGATCCACTCAGCGCCCAGATTAACGTGAGGCCATTTCGCGGTGAGGCCGGTTGCCCATGCAGTCATAACCGCAGAGTACATCACGGAGATGCCGATGGTGCCTGCAATTGCCGGAACAAAGTCTTCCATCTCAAAGCGGAAGTCGCGGCCTGGGAGGTTGAGGCCCCAACGGCGTGGTTTCATGATCTGGAGTTCGTGGTCCAGATAATCGGACCGTTGCTCGAACTCGCTGGCAGGCTTGTGTGCCTCGCTATAGGATTCTTCGTGCTTGTCTGTCTGCTGAAGCATAACAGCCATTCTCCATAAAACTGACGGGGGAAAGGAGAGGCTGGCTTCATGACGCTTGCTTGCTCAGCGAAGCTGATGAAGGCATCTCGTTTCATGGTCTTGATTTCTGGTTTGCGGGAGGAGCTGGAACCGTCAGGATTTCGGGTTTGAGCTGCAGCTTTATGGGAGGTTTTAAAGTGCAGCTGCGTCAGCGGTTACAAACTCGCTTTGACTTTCCTTCCGGGTTCCCGGGTCGTTGAAACGGACCCTGCAAACCACAAATTCAGACCATGAGTACCCTTCCCCTGTTCTTCAGTACCGCAAGGCCCTACCTGAAATGACGTAGGGAAGCTTACGGTGTTCAGCGAGAACTTGCAGAAGGTTGCAGCTTAAATAAAATCGTATGAGTCTATCGCGTTATTGATGAAATCTATAAGGCGAAAAACTGCGACGATATGAGCTATCTAGTTGATTTTGTTGAATTGCCTTGTTTTTAAGTGTAGTGAAATTTCAGTCTTCAATATCTCATTTAAAACAATAGTATAATGAAATTAATTCAGGCGGAGCGCATGTTAAGGCTGATGAAAAATGTGATCCGAGGGTCACATCCTGTCGCGGTAGAATGACTTATAGGTAGTATTGTCGCAGTACTGTGGGAATGTGCGGTGCACGTGTTTTTCCGAGTTTAAATCGTGCTTTGGTGACACTAAGTCGGCGTCTCACACGGCAGCATTGCAGTTCTATTATGCTGCACACCCATGCCGAGGGGATATCCTGATCAGAAAAAACTTGGCGGGGTTCTACTTTTGACGTAGATAAACGCTCCATGCTGCCGGACTGTTCTGGTCCGATATGACCCTTCAGATTTTCACGGTCCAGTAACCTCAAACATCATCAGAGTGATTTACTGCGCCCTTCTGCTGAGAAGCTTAACCGGGATTCTGTAGGATTTGAGATTAAAGCTTGTTGGTGCAATTGCCTGAGGCTGCGCCCATCTTGAGATGAGAGATATAATGGCGACGGTGGGTCCCGTATTACGGGTGCTTGGATATTTTCTAGTTGGGCTGGCCATTTTGATGCTGGCGCCTGCATTGCTGGATATCTACTTCAGCAATCCTGACTGGATTGCGTTTGCACTTTCCTCTCTTTTTGTGGGCCTTCTGGGTCTGTTGCTTGCGGTTTCAACCGCCAACTACAAGCTTGAACACCTCACCATTCGTCAGGCGTTTTTGCTAACCACGACGTCGTGGTTCGTGATGCCGGTTTGTGGTGCGCTGCCATTTCTCAGTCTCGGTATCGGGTTTGAGAATGCCTTCTTTGAGAGTGTTTCGGGCTTCACAACAACAGGGTCTACTGTACTGATCGGGTTGGATGGGATGCCTCCGGGTTTGCTGTTCTGGCGGTCTCTGACGCAGTGGATTGGTGGTATTGGTATCATCGTTATGGCGATCCTGCTTATGCCACTGTTGCGTATCGGTGGTATGCAGCTGTTCCGGACTGAAAGTTCTGATCGTGGTGAGAAGATCGTGGCGCGTGCTACTGATCTGACGCGTCTGATTGGCGGTGTCTACATCATGCTGACGCTGACCTGTGCGATCCTTTATGTGTTCTCTGGCATGTCTTTATTTGATGCGGTGAACCATGCGATGACGACGCTGTCTTCCGGTGGTTTTTCGACACATGATGCCTCGTTTGCGTACTTTGAGAGCACGGCGGCAGAGTGGGTGGCTGTGGTCTTCATGTTGGCTTCTGGTCTTCCGTTTGTAGTTCTGATCAAATCCCTGACCAAGAATCCGATGGCGCTGCTGCAGGATCCGCAGGCGCGGGCGTTTATCTTTGTCATCATCATTCTTTCCAGCATGACGGCGCTGTATCTTGGCATCGAAAACAAGTTCACATTTGGCCGCGCTGTGGTGGAAGCGTTGTTTGTGGTGATCTCCATCATCACCACCACCGGCTATGGCCTTGGCGATTACACGGCCTGGGGTCCGCCGATGATGGGCTTCTTCCTGATGCTGACGTTTATTGGCGGCTGTACGGGGTCGACCAGTGGTGGCATCAAGATCTTCCGTTTTATCGTGTTCTTCGGCACCGTACGGGCTTACATGAACAAGATGATCCGGCCTGATCAGGTGGTGCCTGTGCGCTATGGGGATACCAAAATCACGCCTGATCTTGCGTTTTCCGTTCTGGCGTTCCTTGTTGTTTACATGGCTACGGTGGGGCTGATCACGGTTATCCTTGGTGGTCTGGGTCTCGATCTGGTGACGGCTATGAGTGCGGCGACCACTGCAGTTTCCAACGTGGGACCGGGACTTGGTGATGTGGTTGGCCCAGTCGGAAACTTTGCCGACATTCCAAGCAGTGCGAAGATCGTCCTTTCTGCTGCCATGTTGCTGGGGAGATTGGAGCTCTTCACTGTGCTGGTGCTGTTTAACCCTGAATTCTGGCGGTGACGCTACGTCCCTGAGAGATCTTGGTTTTTGTGTAGTGGGCATATCCGAGGGGACTGTGCCCATTCTATTGTGTGAATAGGTAGTTGCCCGATTAATTCAATTGCCAGATATCACTAAGTGGCCTAAAACCAATGCTTCATAAATGTTTGAGAGCATACCGTTCCAATCTCGTCCGTGAAGGGACAATATGTGACTAGCGGGCGGGCTAAATTGGATTTGATGTCGGCGGTATAGATGTTGGTTTCCATACGACCGGTTTTAAGTGTGCTTGGGTACCTTTATGTCGGCCTTGCTGCTGCCATGCTCATCCCAGCATTTGTGGATGTTGTGTCGCGTAATGCTGACTGGCAAGCCTTTATTATTTCAGCATTAATCACTGGTCTCGTTGGCATGTTGCTTATCGTTGCCATGGGTGGTGCGCTGCGTGATGGGCTGGATACACGCCAGACATTTATCCTGACGACTTTGTGCTGGGTTTCGCTGCCTGCGTTTGGTGCTTTGCCTTTCCTGTGGCTTGGTATTGCGTACGTGGATGCTGCGTTTGAAGCTGTTTCCGGGTTTACGACCACGGGCTCAACAGTGCTGACGGGGCTCGACTCACTTCCTCCGGGCTTGCTGGTCTGGCGCTCACTGATGCAGTGGATGGGCGGTGTTGGTATCGTCGTTATGGCGATCGTTCTTTTGCCGTTTCTGCGCGTTGGTGGAATGCAGCTGTTCCAGACCGAAAGCTCTGACCAGAGTGAGAAGATTGTTAGCCGTTCCATCGAGTTGATCCGCCTGATCAGTATGACTTATCTGCTGCTGACCAGCCTTTGTATCGTGCTTTACTGGTTCTCCGGCATGACCATGTTTGATGCGTTCAACCATGGCCTGACGACGATTGCGACCGGTGGTTACTCCACGCATGATAACTCCTTCGGATACTTCACCAACCCAGTGACCGGCTGGATTGCTGTGGTGTTTATGATCGTTGGCGCGCTGCCATTCGTGTTGATCATTCAGGCGCTGCGCGGTCAGCCGATGTTGCTTTGGCGTGATCCGCAGGTGCGGGCGTTCCTCTGGTTGGTGGGACTTATCTCTCTTGCTCTGACGATTTATCTGGGTACCTCCGGCAATGCGGATAGCTTTGGCAGTGCGATCCTGCAATCTGCGTTCAACGTGATTTCTGTGGTGACCGGTACGGGTTATGCCATGGGGGATTACACCTCCTGGGGAGCGCCGGTGATTGGTCTTGCCTTCCTGCTCAAGTTTGTTGGTGGGTGTACTGGTTCCACGACGGGCGGTATCAAGGTCTTCCGCTTCCTCGTGTTCTTTGGCACCGTGATTGCGCATATGCGCCGGATGGTGCGTCCGAACCGTGTGATTTCCGTGAGCTACGGCAATACGCATCTGACCCCTGAATTGACGTTCTCCGTTCTTGCGTTCCTCGTGGTGTACATCGGCACCGTTGGCATTCTGACGCTGATCCTTTCTCTGTTCCATCTGGATCTGGTGACCGCCGTTTCTGCCGCAGCAACCTCCGTTGGTAACGTTGGTCCGGGTCTTGGCACCATGATTGGTCCGGCTGGAAACTTTGCGCCGCTGCCTGATCCTGTGAAATGGATTTTGTGTGCAGCGATGTTGCTGGGGCGTCTGGAACTGTTTACGGTTCTCATTCTTCTGGATCCTGATTTCTGGTCCAAATAATCTGAAAAATTTGGAAGGTCGCGATGCGATTTGATGTGCCGCTGGTTACGGGCCGGCTGATTAAGCGTTACAAACGGTTTCTGGCTGATGTGATACTGGATGAAGACGGAGCGGAAATCACTGCGCACTGCGCCAACTCCGGTTCTATGATGGGCTTGAAAGAGCCGGGCATCAAAGTCTGGCTGACGCCGAATGATGATCCAAAGCGCAAGCTGAAGTATTCCTGGGAAATGCTTGAGATTGATGGCGCGATGGTGGGGATCAACACCAGCCGTCCCAACGGTCTTGTAGAAGAAGCCATTGAGGCCGGGCGCATTCCTGAGCTGACCGGCTACGACAAGCTGCGCCGTGAAGTGAAGTACGGCAAGAACTCCCGTATCGATATCCTGCTGGAAGGCGAGGGCGATAAGCGCACCTATGTTGAGGTGAAGAACGTGACGCTGGCTCGTGAAGATGGGATTGCTGAGTTTCCTGATGCGGTAACTGCTCGCGGTGCCAAACATCTGGATGAGCTTGCTGATATGGTTCGCGAAGGTCACCGTGCCGCCATGGTGTTTCTGATCCAGCGTGATGACTGCGATGCGCTTGTTCTGGCTCGTGACATTGATAGGAAGTACGGCGAGGCCTTTGATGCAGCTGTGAAGGCAGGTGTTGAGGTCTATGCGATCGGCTGCCGTCTGACCGCTGATGAGATCATTGCAGACCGGGCTATTGAGGTGCGGTGTTGAGTAAGATTGTCTCTACTTTAAGAGGCAGTCTTTTGCGGCCTGTGAAACTGGTAGATATTTTTGTTGTTATAGTGGCTGTTGGGTATGCCCTTGCATTGGTTTTTGGGATGAATGTTTTCCCCAGGGATCAGGAAGGGATCCTTTCCCTACCTTTCATTACTCAAATGTTCCTGCCTTTGGTTGTTGCTGTGCTGCTAAGCTCATGGTCTTTCTGTCCCCTGTTTGGGAAACGAGGACATGAGGGTTTTCTCCTTTCAGTTTTTGGTATTGGCTGTGCCGCCTGTTCTTCAGGACTACTGTACTCGTTATCTTTCCTTGCTTTTGATCAGTTTGGAGCGAAGCCGTTTTTACAAGTAAACGGTGGTGTGCTTGGTTGGTTGATTATTGCTGGGTTTGGTGGAGTTAGCGCAGTCATTGTTCTCGTGAAACTCTGGTGGGCCACGTTGCCAATCACACTCAGCGTGCATTTTGTTGCTCGGTGTCTTCGTCAGCGTGAAGCTCTGCAAGTAACCGAGCAAAAGAAAAAGCCCCGGCGGTGAGGCCGAGGCTTTGAAACTCTTATGCAGACTTCCGCCGGGCTGTTTAGCCTGCGGTATCTTTAGAGATTGGTGGCTGGAACTGCATGCCCAGATCCCATGGGAAGTACACCCAGGTGTCCTGAGAAACTTCGGTCACAATGGTATCAGCCAGATCGCGGCCCATCGGCTTGGCGTATACGGTTGCAAAGTGTGCTTTTGGCAGCATTTCGCGAACAACTTTTGCTGTCTTACCGGTGTCGACCAGATCGTCAATGATGAGGATGCCTTCGCCGCCTTCAGAGCCGATCACTTTTGGATCGATAGGCTTGATGACCTTCAACTCACCCTGATCGTCGTAATCGTGGTAAGATGCGATGCAAACTGTCTCAATGGTGCGAACACCCAGTTCACGTGCAATAATGCCAGCTGGAACAAGGCCACCACGTGTGATGGCTACAATCGCTGTAAATTCGCCTTTGTCGGCGAGGCGCCAAGAGAGGGCACGGCAATCGCGGTGGAATTGGTCCCAAGAGACCGGGAATGCTTTGGATTGCTGCTGATTATCCATGTGTCTTCTTTCAAAGAAATTTTGTCTTTGCAGCTTCTACGGCTGCTCGGACGGCTTCACTGGCCTGTTCCAGTACATCATTTGACCTAGATCGCACAACAACCTGTGTGGAAAATACTCCATCTTTTGACTGCGGATACGAGCCAATTGAGGTTTCCGGGTAGTTTTTCTGGATTTCCCCTAGGTCTTGCGCGATGCGACTCTCAGGAAGAGCGGCCTCAATTGTCACGGAAAGCATCTTTTGACTGGTTTCCAGAGTCGGTGCGATGGCGTCCACCATGGCCTGCATGATCGCAGGAACGCCGGCCATCACATGGACGTTCTCAATACGGAAGCCCGGTGCGATGGAGACCTTGTTTTCGATCAGATCCGCACCATCAGGAATACGGGCCATGCGCTGGCGGGCAGGGGTGAAGTTCTCTGCGCCGTAGTGATCTTCCAGCAGCTTATAAGCGCGTGGGTCAAGATCGATGGAAACGCCAAAGGCCTTGGCGATGGCGTCGGCGGTGATGTCATCATGGGTTGGGCCAATACCGCCGGAGGTGAAGACATAGGTGTACTCAGCGCGCAGGGCGTTGACCGCTTCGACGATCTTCTCCTCAACGTCTGGCACAACACGCACTTCGCTCAGGTCGATGCCGATGTCGGTCAGGTAGGATGCCAGAAAGCCGATGTTCTTGTCTTTGGTACGACCTGACAGGATTTCGTCGCCGATCACGACATAGCCCGCTGTGATGATTTTGTTGGTCATGGCTTTCTGTATTCCTTCGAAACTCAATATGCTTCGATAAAGCAGTTTGACATGATCCTTGATCGAGCAAACTGCTTTATCGTTTGCTTATGCGCATCTCCGAAAACTGGTATGCACTTTCCGGAGGTTCGCTTTAGATATCTTCGTCTTCTGGAGACCACTCGTAGATCCAGTTCAACCGATCCAGAAGCTGGCTCGGTGTGCTGGAGCGCATGACGATGTCCCGTGGTATGCGCAGCGGGAAGCCCATGTGGTAGACCCAGTCATTCCACTTTACGAGCTTACTCATCTTTTGGATGCGTGGACGACGGGCAGCTTCATAGGCCTGAAGCGCCTGAGGTGTTGCGCCGTGTTTGTCGACCATCTTGGAAAGTACTGCTGCATCCTCAATAGCCATGGCGGCCCCTTGCGCAGAAAACGGCAGGATGGCGTGGGCGGCATCTCCGATGAGAGTGACCGGTCCTTGGGTCCAGGCCGGACGGGTGTCGACCTCACACAGGGACCAGCGTGTCCATGTTTCCGGCAGGTAGACCAGACGCAGTGCTTCTGGTGTCCAATTGCGGAAATGCTTACGCACGTCATCGCGGCCAACAGGATGGGACCAGGTGTCTTCTTCCCAGCTTTCCTTGGTGATGGCGACGATGTTGAGCAGCTTGCCGTTTTTTACCGGGTATTGAACCAGATGCGCGTTGCGGGCGAGCCAGAGGCCAGAGGTGCTGAGCAGGTGTTCCAGATTGAACGGCGGTTCTGCTGTGGCGCGGTAGGCCACAAAGCCGGTGTGCTTTGCTGGTGCTCCGCCCAGAGTGTTCTGGCGAATGCTGGAGCGCACGCCATCGGCACCAATGAGCAGATCAAACAGTTCCGGCACACCCTCTATGCCAGAGGCAAAGGCAGCACCGTTCAGCTTAACTGTGTCACCGCTGATCTCAGCACTATCGATCTTGGTGTCCAGGCGCAGGGTCACTTCCGGCGTGTTCTGAACAGCTTCGAGCAGGAGCTGCTGAAGATCTGCACGGTGGATCACATAATATGGTGCGCCGTAGCGGTCTTCTGCGATCCGTCCCAGAGGAACCGTTGCCAGTTGAGAGCCATCCTGACCGGAGCGAATATTCACGCTGGAAGGGGAAACGGCTCTTGCCATGAGGGCAGGGCCCAGACCTAGGGCCTGCAGGCATCTCATAGCATTGGGAGACAACTGAATTCCCGCGCCGACCTCGGAAAGCTCTGGAGCAGCGTCGAACAGGAAAACACTGTGGCCCTTACGGGCGAGATATAGCGCAGCTGTAAGGCCGGCGATCCCGGCTCCTGCAATAGCAATATTTCTTGGTATCATTGCGCAGCTTTCCTGCCGTGCTTTGCCTGAAACAGGGGACAGGCATTGCAGCGGGATTACTGATTATTCGTTTTATCGTTTAAGTGATACGGCTGTTAAGCCGCATCAGGTGTCCATACGCAATCAGCTGGATTGGATTCGTGGGAACCCAGGCTGGCGTCGTAGTGGTACAGGGTAGAGCAGTAAGGGCAAACCGCGTTGTCATCAGCACCCATGTCGAGGAATACATGTGGGTGATCCAGTGGTGGCTTTGCGCCGATGCACATGAACTCTTTGGCGCCAATTTTGATGGCTTCTACACCGTTGCTGTTGTGGAAGTGTGGTACGACTTTATCGGCCATTTGTTTGCCAAGCTCCATGGAACATAAATTTTGCCGGTGACAATAAATTGGTTCTGCGTAAAAAAACAGGTTTTCTAGGAGATTGATTGCACTGCATCCTATGCGGTCCACAACTGTACTGCGTTTTTTCACCTAGCACTGAGGTTTTAAGGCGAAAACGGTACTGTTTCGTTCTGTGTGTATAGTTAAGGGACTAATCCAAATTGATAGGTCTTTGGCCTTTTCTTTCTTGATACTTACATTTACCCTCCCTTGATCCCATAGTTTTCCTTTACGTAAACGTTAGGTAATATGCCAATATTCAACAATAATGATCGTCCTATCGCTTATCTTGATGAAGGAGAGGGCGACCCAATCCTGCTGATCCACGGATTCGCCTCCAACAAGTTCGTCAACTGGGTGTACCCTGGTTGGGTGGACCTGCTGGTGAAGGATGGTCGCCGTGTGATTGCGATTGATAACCGCGGTCACGGCGAAAGCTACAAGTACTATAATGGCGAGGATTACGGCGCACCTGTGATGGCAGAAGATGCGCTGAAGCTGCTTGATCATCTTTATATCGATAAAGCAGACCTGCTTGGTTATTCCATGGGAACCCGCATTTCAGCGTTCTGTGCTTTGCAGGCACCTGATCGTGTGCGTTCTCTGACCCTTGGCGGTATGGGATATGGCTTGATTTCCGGCGTTGGGAATCCTGAGCCTATTATTGAAGGCCTGCTGGCTGACAAAATCTCTGATGTGAAAGACCGGACGGGTCGTGCCTTCAGAGCGTTTGCCGAGCAGACCAAGTCTGACAGACGTGCGTTGGCTGCTTGCATGCAGTCTGCCCGCAAACCGATTTCCGAGGACATGGTATCGACCATTACGGCGCCTACACTGGTGGCTGTCGGCACCAATGATGATGTGGCCGGTGATCCAAAAGCGCTTGCTGATCTGATGCCGAATGCCAGCTATCTGGAAATCACTAACCGGGACCACATGACGGCTGTTGGCGACAAGATTTTCAAAAAAGGCACATTAGAATTTTTGGAGCAGTTTTCATGAATAGAGGTACCCACGAATTTATCGGAGCCGATGGCAACCGTATTGTCGCTGACCGGTATGGCGCAGAAGGCCAGACCGTGATGA
The DNA here is from genome assembly GCF_000236645.1 of Pseudovibrio sp. FO-BEG1. Classification (NCBI taxonomy): domain Bacteria; kingdom Pseudomonadati; phylum Pseudomonadota; class Alphaproteobacteria; order Hyphomicrobiales; family Stappiaceae; genus Pseudovibrio; species Pseudovibrio sp. FO-BEG1. The sequence goes on along the minus strand of NC_016642.1, from coordinate 4,317,043 downwards.
TGATGCATGGCGGCGGGCAGACGAGACATTCGTGGGGCAAGACTGCTGAGATGATCGCCAATGCAGGGATGCAGGCGTTTTGTCTTGATATGCGTGGCCATGGTGACAGTGCATGGGTGGATGGAGAGAAGTACTTCTTCTCCGACTTCGGTGCTGATGTTGCAGCGGCGGCGGCGCAGATCCATGAGGAAACCGGTATCAAGCCAATTGCGATCGGTGCCTCGCTGGGTGGTCTTGCATCTATTCTGGCGGAAGGGGCGCTGCGCCCCGGTGCTCTTGCTGGTGTGATCCTCGTGGATGTGACGCCTCGCCTTGATGAGGGCGGGGTGAACAAGATCCTCTCTTTCATGGCGGAAAAGGTAGAGGACGGATTTGGCAGTGTTGAAGAAGCTGCTGAAATGATCGCGTCCTATCTGCCACATCGCAAACGTCCTAAAACGCTGGATGGCCTTTCCAAGAACCTGCGGTTGCGAGAAGATGGCCGGTATCGCTGGCATTGGGATCCGCGCTTTATCACCCACCATGCAGACCGTGCCGATATGAAAGAGCAGGTGCAGAGCCAGTTGCTGGAAGCTGCAGCCAACCTGAAGGTGCCGAGCATGCTGGTGCGTGGTGCGGCCTCAGAGCTTGTGAAACAGAGCCACGTTGATGAATTTCTTGAACTGGTTCCGCACGCACAATTCACAGATGTGAAAGAAGCTGGTCATATGGTGGCAGGCGATGTGAATGATATTTTTACTGCCGCGATCATGCCATTTCTAAAAGAGTACCAAGCCGCAGCCTGAAATTAGAATGAAGTTCTGCATTTATTCGAAAATGTAGTTTCTCTTTCTCTTTGATGTTGTGGGTTTGGTACGGGCTTTCTCTAATGGCAATACTGCGTGATGTACTATAGGCGGATAACTCAAAGCGAGTAGGTGGGACTTGGATTGAAATGGTCTGCACCTATGTAAGGTTGAATAGGTCCTATTCATAAAGGAACATTCTTTCATGGTGCAAATTTCTTCAAGTAGCCCCAAGGAGCTGGCCTCTCATGATCCTGTTTGGGATCGCGTGAAAGCTGAAGCTCAAGCCATGGCCAGCTCTGAGCCTGCGCTTGCGTCTTTTGTGTATGAGACCGTCCTGAATCATTCCTCTTTAGAGGAAGCGATTGTTCATCGTGTGGCGGATCGTCTGGGCCACGTGGTTGTTTCTTCTTCTCTTATTCGACAGACCTATCTGGATACGCTGGATCAGGCGCCGGAGATCGCGCAGTCTTTCCGCGTTGATCTTTCAGCTGTTTTTGATCGTGATCCTGCTTGTGACCGTTTTCTTGAACCGCTCCTTTACTTCAAAGGCTTCCACGCGCTGCAAACCCACCGTCTGGCGAACTGGCTTTGGGCTCAGGGCCGCGAGGACTTTGCGCTCTATCTACAGAGCCGTAGTTCTGAAGTGTTCCAGATGGACATTCATCCGCAAGTTCCAATCGGACGTGGTGTGTTCTTTGACCACGGCACAGGCATTGTGGTTGGCGGTACTGCTGTTATTGAAGATGACGTTTCCATCCTTCAGGGGGTTACCCTTGGCGGGACAGGAAAGGTTTCCGGTGATCGTCATCCGAAGATCCGTCAGGGTGTTCTGATTGGTGCCGGTGCCAAAGTTCTTGGTAATCTGGAGATTGGTCATTGCTCACGTGTGGCGGCTGGTTCCGTTGTTCTGAAAGACGTTGAGCCATGCACCACAGTGGCGGGTGTTCCTGCAAAGGTTGTGGGCGAAGCTGGTTGCGACCAACCGGCCCGGGCCATGGATCAAATGTTAGGCCAAGGTCAAGGACTTTCCTCGCAAAACAAACAAGGATAAGCTAGTTTCCTAGGGTTGGCACGAGGATAAACTTGTATAGTTTGTGCCCCAAGTTTGAAGTGAAACTGGTAAGGAGACGGCTGTGAAGCCTGATGAAATTCGTAAGGTGCAAACCTACATGCGTAACACATTCAAGTCGCCAGAACTTGAAGTGCGCGCGCGTCCTCGTAAAGATGACTCTGCTGAAGTTTATATCAACGACGAGTTTCTCGGCGTGATCTTCCGCGATGAGGAAGATGGCGAACTGAGCTGGAATTTCCAGATGGCTATCCTCGATATTGACGTGGAAGGCCTCTAAGGCACCACGCAAATCTGATAGGTTTGAAGGGCTCCGTTTCGGGGCCCTTTTTGCATCATAATGAAACGTGAGATGCGCTCTGCATCCTGAAATGAAACGTATTTGCCTCTCCAGCCTACCCGGAAATTTCCAGTGCTTTCCTATATGTAAATATTAACAAGAGGTTAACTGAGGATGGCATGCGGCATAGGATTTGCTTTCAACTGCACTGTATCGCGATTGAGCTGGGATGAGCCAGCGAAGAGTGGGGGAGTGCATGCTGAGCGAATTGTTGTTGGCCGCGTTTATAGCGGCTTCCGGGTTTGTGACCGCGGGTATTCTGGGTAGTTTTTATCAGTTGGTGACGGGGGAGCCGCCGAAGTTCTTTGCCGAGATGAAAGGGCCAGTCTCCTGGCTGATTGTCGTCGGCCTTTGGCTGGTTGCCGGGCCGTTTATATTCATGCGCAATGCGATCCAAGGATATTACTGGGAGAGCTTTAGTCCGGGCATGCTTGCTGCTGCTGGTGGTTTGACCGCTATGTGGAGCATTCTTTCCGGTACGTTTGTTTTGAGTTTTCTCTTGGCACTTTAAGCTGGGCCTATGCTAGATTGCGCGGGATTTGATTTGTGCAATCTAGGAGAACCTTGTGCCATTTTATAAGCTTGGAGACAGAAGCCCTAACGTTCCTGAAAACGGAAACTACTGGGTCGCGCCATGTGCAAGTCTGATTGGGCATGTGCAACTGGATGAGGAAGCGAATGTTTGGTTTGGCGCCGTATTGCGTGGTGACAACGAACTCATTCACATTGGCGCGCGTTCCAACATTCAGGACGGCTCTGTACTTCATACGGATTTGGGGTATCCGCTTGTTATTGGTGCGAACTGCACCGTTGGGCACAAAGCTATCCTGCATGGCTGTACAATCGGTGAGGGATCTCTGATCGGCATGGGTGCCACGATCCTGAACGGTGCCAAGATCGGCAAAGGTTGCATTGTTGGCGCGAATGCGCTGGTGCCAGAAGGGAAGGTTATTCCGGATGGCTCCCTCGTTGTCGGTATGCCGGGTAAAGTGGTTCGTGAGCTGGATGAAGACGCACAGGCAATGCTTATCCGCTCCGCTGATGGTTATGTGATGAATGCGCAGCGCTTTAAAGAGCAGCTTGTTGAACTCTGATAGTGCATTCGCACTTTAAAACAGAAAAGCCGCGGACAGGTTCCGCGGCATTTTTATTGCTTTGGGTAGCTTGTGCCTTACTCAGGGATGCTTGCCACGGTGGTGACGCGTTTGTCGGAAATGGCGGACCAAGCTGCTGCGTGACGAGCGGATTGACGTTTGACATAGCGGTATGGGGTTGAATACCAAGGCAAAATGGATGAGATCTGATTGTCGAGAATGAGATCTCCCTGATCCGTGCGCACGCTTAAGACAGCATGTCCACCATTGTTCAGGTCTTTCACAACGGTGATGAGCAGGGCGCTTGGCGGCCATCCTAGTGCGATCAACTGCCGTTGCTTTTCCAGAACATACTCTTCGCAATCACCGGCACCTTGCGGGTAGGTCCAGTACTCCGCCACGCCAAAGAGCTGCTCATCTGTAAGCGGGCGCACCTGAGTGTTGATGGAGGCGTTGACGTCCAGAAGCTCTTGCCAACGTTCTTTGGTCAGGCGGACAACGAGAGGGGTGTTGGTGCCATAGCGGCATTGCTGAGGGTAGTTCTGGCAGAATTCGATATGACCAACAGGGGCACTTGCTTGTCCGATGACGGGCATGAAACGACCCGGAACCTGCTCGGCATTCGCCTGAGACAGACCCATAAATCCGCTCAACGCGATACCCAATACACTTTTCGCGAACAGCTTATACTCAAACACAAGTAGCGCCCTCCAATCATGGCTGGCTCTACTTTCATTCGGGCGCTTTTATTTGGTTATAACCTTTAAACTCAGTATTTAATCAAATTCGATCTGCATTTAACTCAAGTTTACATCGTAATTAAATTAAATCAGATGAAAATAAGAGTTAAATTTAATTCAAATTGTAATGAATTAAAGAGTCCGCAGAAATCTCTAGTTTTTGAAGGCTACGCTGCGAGAGTTCGTCGGCATAAGTACGGTTAATTTAAAGATAATCGCGGAAAATTGTGCTTCTTGCATATAAAATTCACCGCAAATATTTTTTTATAAATTTATCGAAAAGCTGATGCTTAACCGTTGAAAACGAGGAATCGCTGCGGTTGAGCCTTAGCGCTTTTCAGCGTTGGAGATGTGGTGTTCCAACAACTCCTTGTTCTGAACTGTTGCAAACTCGACTGCGATGCCCTCTTCGAAATGACGGACAATGCGTGCACGCATCTTACCGAGCGTAATCGGTGTTCCAAGGGCTGGGCGCACATCTGTTTTGAGTGCGGCGCCAGAGAGGGACACGTCCACGATACGGCAAGCGTACTCTCTGCCATCTGGCAGGATGATCTTGGTCATTGGGTTCTTTGGAACAAAGCGGTCGAACCTGCGATCTTCAGGCAGGTTGAGTTCGTCTTTGTTCGCCAACCATGTGAGGACGGATGCCAGCTTGTCGCGTTTGCGTGCGCTGGCATTCACTGTCATGGCAAAGCCGCCGTCGATTTCTCGGACGATTTTACCTTCAACACGGCCAATGTGATCGAGATAGGCAACAACGCGTTCGCCGATTTCGCCCATAACAGGGGAGATGAAAGCGGCGCCGCCAGGGGACATGTTGACCACCTGACAAGGGTACTCGCGTCTGTTTTCCAGCATGAAGCGGCCAAGCACGTTGATTTCAACGCGGGAAAAACGGCGTCTGTCAGGTTCTTTTGCCGCGAGTGCAGCAATTCTGTTGGTCGCTGTGCGCCCTGCCATTTTCCTAGGAATCCCGAGTACGCGATTATTGTCTAATACGAAACTTGGGTCACACCCTAGGAAAACAAGGTTAACAGAATGGTAACTCAGGTGAGCCGTACAGGTTTAAATTTTGCCACCATCAACAACTCTAAGATGTCCTACCTGTCGGCTGTTTGGAATTTCAACGGCTTTTGGTGCGGCAGGGCGTGACAAGCGGCTACCACGACTTATCCTTGGTTCCATTGGGCCAACAGCACGGTGTGCTGGCGTTCCGAAATGTGGGACACATTCATTTTCTTCGCTGAAGAGCGGTGCATCTTCATCCGGCCAGATCAAGCGCAAGCTGTTTACTTTTTGCTTGGAGATGGCCTGAACGCCGAGCCAGAACGGACGCTTTAGAGGAGCCATGCAGCCGAGGATGCGCGTGCAGCCTTCGCCCTGAACGCGTATCGGCAAGAGCAGGAGTTCTAGATCGACGGACTGGCCCATTTCTGTGGTGCCGGTGAAGCTGATGACAGCGGCTGCGCCGTCCTGCGTGATTGCGGAGAGCATGGCAGTGACGGCCTGCTGGTCTTTCTCGTCCCAACCGTCCAGGAAGCTACGGCCTTTCAGCTCGCGGCAGAACAGGGAGCATAGGCGTGTACCTGCCAGGCGGAACCGGAAGTTGTTTTGCTTTGCCAGTTCCAGAATGAAGGTATCACCGAGAACACTTTTGATGGCGGAGGGTTGAATGTCGCCCCGTTCTGGTGCTGGACGTTCAGCCCGAATTTCGTCCCAGTATTCAAAGAGTATCCGTGATGCGCCGTGTTTCATATTCCTGCCTTCCCCAGTCCGCTTATTGGGTGTTCCCATTAGGGTCAGTGTCCTTTTTATGGACAACTTTAACTATCCGCTGGTCTATGGTGGGGAATAAGCAGGGAGCATGCCAAACTACAAATATCATAAAAATTTAATAAAATATTAACCTTAACAAAGGGTTTAAGTTGTGGTGTCCGGCAGTTTATATAATCTTGGTTGCAGTTGCCTCACCTGAACCCTTGAGGCCATAAGAATTGAGCTATTTTCGGCGGAAAACCTAGGTTTGCTGCGTTTTGTACGTAGCCAGAAAAATCGGGAAATCACACGCCAAACGGGGAGAAGCTCCGATAAACCGTCAGCGCTTGGGGGAGTGCTGGCGGTTTATTGTTTTTATTTGATCCTTACATTCTGTGCCAAACCTTGCGAACTGTGCCAAGTTACCCTAGTTCAAAATGGGACAGCAATTTTCGGGTCTGTAATGAAATGAACCAATCCAACGAAGAGCATCAGGGCCCGGACGGTCCGTATTTTCACCGCCCAGCACGGGAGCCGATGTTCAATCTGCCAACTGTGGTTGTTGGTCTCTCTCTTATCCTCATAGGGATCCATCTGGTTCGGGCTTACATTCTTTCTCCGAATGAAGAAGTGCAGACGCTACTTCTGTTTGCCTTCTGGCCGGTTCGTTATGTCAGCGGCTTTATGGCTCAATATTCCTGGCCGGGTGAAACGGCTTCTGCGGTCTGGAGCTTCCTGACCTATGGTTTCCTGCATGGGAGTGCTGAGCATATCGGCTTTAACGTGCTTTGGATGGCTGTGTTTGGCAGTGCGGTTGCCCGCCGGTTTGGCGCGACGCGGTTCCTGCTTCTTTCTGCGGTTTGTGCTGTTGCTGGCGCCGGTGCGCATCTGGCAACCAACTGGGGAGATCAGGTGCCAGTGATTGGTGCCTCTGCTGCAGTTTCCGGCCAGATGGCTGCTTCTTTGCGGTTTATCTTTGAAGCAGGCGGGCCGATGAGTTCTTTCCGCCGTCATGATACTCATGCATATGCTGTTCCTGCGCGTCCTTTGATGGAAGCTTTGAGTGATCGGCGCGTACTCACCTTTATCCTTGTCTGGTTCGGTCTCAACTTCCTGTTTGGAATCTGGTCAGCACCTATCGCAGGTGAGGGTGTAAGTATTGCGTGGCAAGCTCACGTAGGTGGATTTGTGGCTGGATTGATCCTCTTCCCACTCTTAGATCCGATTAAACGGCGTTGGTCCTGACTACTTAATAGTTAGCTAACTACATATGTTAACAGCACCTAAGTTGGTGGCTAGGCAAGTATTGTTTTTTTGTGCCATGATACCGTAGGGTTAGATTTGTTCTCTTCCTCTTTTTTCTCTGAGAAAGAAGGATGGCATAAACAAACGAGGAGGTCGCCATGACAGTTGCTGCCATATTGAACGGCAAAGGGCGGGACGTTTATACGGAAACGAGCACACGTAGTTTGAGCGAAATATGCGCGAGCCTTGGCGGACGTCGCATTGGTGCGATTGTGTTGTGTGACGAGCCGGGCGTGATTGTCGGTATCGTTTCAGAACGTGATGTTGTTCAGGCGATCGCCATGGAGGGTCCTGACGTTCTCGCCCAACCCGTTAGCGAATACATGACCAAAGAGGTTGCTGTTTGTACGGAAGCAGACTCTGTAAACGGTGTTATGGCCCGCATGACCGAAGGCCGCTTCCGCCATATGCCTGTTGTGGAAGATGGCAAGCTGATCGGTCTTGTTTCGATCGGTGATATCGTGAAGTTCCGTATCGCTCAGGTGGAGCGTGAGGCGGACGACCTTCGCAATTACATTCAGGCAGTCTGATCTGCTGGTTCACTGCTGTGCTGTTTAGGCACAGCAGTCATTTCTTCCAAAACTCGTTATTTTACACCGCATCATTCGTGTGATGCGAGTGCCGGTATTATGGCTGCATTTCTGCCAACTGGTGGATTTCCGGCAAGGCCCGGCATGTGGTTTCATAGCCGACGCGGATAGCTTCTTCTCCGCGGTGGAAGTCGAACAGCCCAAGATGGGACAGGCGCAGGGTGAGGATGGTGTCTGGTGGGTCTCCCGCCAGACGTGAGCGGCCAATCCTGTCCTGAATGATGTTGTAGCTATCCATCATAACACCTGAAATGCCGGGCAACCCCTTTTGTTTTCCGCCAAAAATCTGACGTCTCAGCACGCGTTTGATCGTGCCACCGGGGTCTTTGTTGAGTTTGCTGTCGATCTCCGGGATCATGTCCTTCGGGATCGGGGGGAGCTCGTGCACCACTGTGGAGCCGCGGCCAAATGTGTCTGAGTTCAAGTTGACAGCAATGACTGCTCTTGCGCCCATGGCCCGGCAGACGGAGACGGGGATCGGGTTGACCAGTGCTCCATCCACCAGCCAGCGGCCACCGTACGCAACGGGTTCGAATACGCCTGGAAGGGAGGTGGAGCATCGCATGGCTTGCGTGAGCAGGCCTTTTTTCAACCAGATCTCATGGCCGGTGCCTAGTTCGGTTGCGACTGCTGCAAAGGGGCGGTCGAGATCCTCGATCATGATGCCGCCGAAGTGGTCTTCGAACAGGGAGAGGACTTTTTTGCCAGAGATGAGGCCTGAGCCGCCGAAGGAGAGATCGACCATGCTGAAGACGCGGCGGCGGGAAAGGGAGACGACCCACTCCTCAAGCTGATCCAGCTTACCACAGAGATAGCAGCCGCCGACGACGGCGCCGATCGAGGTGCCGGCGATGAAGTCCAGTTGGATGCCTGCTTCTGAAAGAGCTTTGAGAACACCGATGTGCGCCCAGCCGCGGGCTGCACCTCCGCCAAGTGCCAGGCCAATGCCGGGGGTGATCTCCGGCTCTGGAATGGTGGTGGGTGTTTCAGGCTCTTCTTCTACAGGCTGTTTGCTGTTGGGCCACAGAGGTAGATTTTGCAGCACTGCCATCTCCCCGACTGTCTTTACACTGGTTGAATAGTCAACGTTACCTTGGGGTAACTATGCTATTTAAACCTATAAAAAGACTGAATCGGGGCGCAGCGAAACCTACTGTTTTTTCCCGTAAACTTCTTGGGGGTCATATACCGGAGCGACTTCTGTCTTCTCCAGCCAGACATCGCCGGTTTCGTTCGAGTTTACTTTCCGGAAAAAGCAGGAGCGATAGCCGACGTGGCATGTGGCGCCGTTGCCATGGACTTTGACGCGGAGCCAGATTGCGTCCTGATCACAATCGGTACGGATTTCAATGACTTCCTGTACCTGACCAGAGGTGCCACCCTTCTTCCAGTACTCCTGGCGGGAGCGGCTCCAATACCATGCTTCACCGGTTTCGATTGTGCGGCGCAGGCTCTCGGAGTTCATATAACCCACCATGAGAAGCTCACCGCTGTCGAAATCAGTGACTGCAGCAGCAATCAAACCATTTTCGTCAAATTTCGGGCAGAGTTCATCGCCCAGTTCAATTGCGTTTTTGTCAGCGCGCGGCGCAAAGCCGTCGGCTTTAATATTCGTCGACATGAAATGCTCGAATTTTCTGATGAATGGTCCGCGCTTACGAACGGACCATTGTCATGAAGCGTACCTGTTCAGAGGCATTGTCTTCAAAAACACCGGAGAACCGGTTGGTGAGTGTGGAGACACCCTGTTTTTGAATGCCGCGCATGGACATGCACTGGTGCTCTGCTTCGATCATGACGGCGACGCCACGAGGAGCCAGATATTCTTCCAGTGCAGTTGCGATCTGAACGGTCAGATGTTCCTGTGTCTGAAGGCGACGTGCGTAGATTTCTACAACACGTGCGATCTTGGAAAGGCCCACGACAGCATGGTTTGGATAATAGGCGATATGCGCCTTGCCTGTGAATGGCAGGACGTGATGCTCACAGAAAGATGTAAAAGTGATATCTTTCAGCAGCACAATATCGTTGTATCCACCGACCTCTTCAAAGGTACGTTCCAGATGCTCGCGAGGATCTTCCTTGTAACCGGAGAAAAGATCTTCGTAGGCTTTGACCACGCGCTTTGGTGTATCCAGCAAACCTTCGCGCTCCGGATCATCTCCGATCCATTGAAGAAGTACGCGCGCAGCAGCCTCAGCTTCAGCCCGGCTAGGGCGGTTGGGGAGCTTGTTGTCTTCTGTAGCCGTGGGATCGGTTTCTGTAACCGGTCTCAAAACAGCGTCCATATTATGTCTCCAACAATACGCAGGCGATGAGTGTAATTTAAGACATACTTCTCTTAAAAAAACACTGAACCCGCCATAGGTTCCTGCGCAACAACTATTTTCGTCGGCCTGTTTTCAGTTCAGGCTCTTCCCATTGTCATACGCAAATCTACGGCTTACCTAAGGAGATGTGAGTATGGCGCAGGGTATAATCTGCGACAACCCGTTTAGACCGCCAATAAATTGGCACCTATGGTTTCTTCTAGGTAATGTGTGCTAGATTGCGATATTCCGCTTTTGACCTCTAGCAAGGTCTCGGCAGCACCACCTATATAAGATAGATGTCTTGGTTAGGAAAGGGTCTTCCCTTATTAGTGAGTGATCCAAGCTCGCTTTAGGTTATAAAGCGGGCGTGAGAAGAGTAGCCAGAGTTTTGCATGTTGGACGACATTTACAATACTAAGATCCTTGAGTTTGCAGGGAATATTCCTCTGTTGGGGCATATTGATAACCCGCAGGCTCAGGCAAAAGCACACTCGCGGCTCTGTGGTTCGACGGTGAGTGTTGAGGTTTGTGTAGCCAATGGTCTAATAACCTCATTTGCGCAGGACGTGAAAGCGTGCGCTCTGGGGCAGGCTTCTGCATCCATTCTGGGTCAGCATGTTATTGGAGCAACACCTGCAGAAGTGCGGGAGGCTTATGCGCAGCTGCACGCTATGCTGAAGGATAACGGCCCTGTGCCGACCGGCCGCTTTGCTGACCTTTCTTTCCTTGAGCCAGTGCGTGATTATAAAGCACGCCATGCGTCCACCATGCTTGCGTTTGAAGCGCTGGTGAAGGCGCTTGATGATGTTGAAGCTGCTGTTGCCTAAGGCATTTTGCTATGTGTAAGCCCGATCCGCTCCCCAAAGAGAGGCCTGCCAGCCTGATGGCGCGGTTTGGGATTGGGCTTATCTGGATTTATCAGCACAGTCTGTCACTGATATTAGGACGGGCCTGCCGCTATCAGCCATCCTGCTCTCATTATACAGCTGAAGCCATGACACGGTTTGGGTTTTGGCGCGGTGGCTGGATTGGGTTGTCGCGGATTATCCGCTGCAATCCTTATGGGGCGAGTGGATATGACCCGGTTCCGCTCAGCTTACCCAAGGCATCAAGTTGGTACTTGCCATGGCGGTATGGTCACTGGAACGGTGATCATATTGATCCCAAGACACGTTTTGATCTGAAAGACTGAGACTGCTCTGAGTATCAGGGGCAGTTGAACTCGGTCTTTTCTTCGGCTGTCGGTACTGGAAGAACAGCGAATTCTCCCTCAATTGCTAGGTTTTCGTAGGGCTGTGAGTTGACGACCACGCCATATGCCTTGCCGCTGGCTGCATCGAGCGTCCACACCCATCCCAGATTGGATTCCTGCGGATTATCTTTCCAAGAGATCTGAGTGATGTCTGGGGTGATCTGCTGCACTGTGTAGGTCGCGGTGCCTTTGCTCTTGCCGAATTGCGATGTGGTGTTCCAGGCCAAAGCTTCTGCATTGCAGATGAAGGCGGTGAACTTTTCTTCGATGGCTTCCGCCCCATCCTTGGTGATGCTCCATGCAAAATTCAGGGATTTGCCGAGCCATTGTTCTGCGGTTTTTGCAGCAGACGTGTTGCTGCCGGTTTCAGCAAGTGTGTGGATTTCGCTTTGAAGGCTTTTGCTGGTGGGGACTGGCGGTCCGTCACCTGGAACCTGGGCTGTTGTTAGGCTGGCTGATTGAAAGAGGAAAATTGCAGTGGCGCTCAGGAGGGCTGGAGTTCTCATTGTTTTCTCCTGTTTCAACTCTATTATCCGGCCATTCAAAGAAGATCAGCGTTTGTCGTCGTCTTCCTGATCTTGCTGGGTGGCCTCATTATCAGGATTCTGTGTGGTGACAGGTGGCGCGGGCATCATGGATTGGTTACTCATCGGATAATCAGGCATGCCGGACATCATTGAAGGATCTTCCTGAGCACTGTTGTCTTCGTCCTCAACACTTCCTGAGGTTCCCAGAGATGGTTCATTGAACATCTGCGCAGGAGAAGGGAGGGACCATGCTGACATGGATAGTCCCAGAACGATGATATGAGTTAGAAGCCAATGCCTGCTCATTTCGACGCCTTTGATGATCTTCGGGATGTGCACTCCACTACAGAAACTCATAATTTCGTTTGAAGATAATGGCTTAATGTAGAAAAGCGTCCAGCAACCAGCAGTGGTTCCCGGTCCTTCGCTTAACAAAGCGCTACTTGCCGAAGTGGGAATTCGTGAAATTTTCGCGGTGATGATTACGTAAATACCCTTAGTCAAAGCTGCTGGAGTGGGGTGTTGTTCACAGATTGCCGGCTAAAAACGTTTTTTCCGATGTTTTCCCAACTCAAATTTCAAAGGGGCGTTGACAAGAGGGCCTCAAATGAAGATAACCCGTCCTCACACGGCGCGGCCAACTTGGCCAATGCGACGGAGGAGTGCCCGAGTGGCTAAAGGGGGCGGACTGTAAATCCGCTGGCTATGCCTACGTTGGTTCGAATCCAACCTCCTCCACCACCTTTCTTTCTTTTCATGAAATCAAATAGTTACGGTGGAAGCGCATGTCTTCTGAAGTATTCGATCATCTCCCTAGTTTTGCATTTGGTGACAGCCCTGAGCTGGCTGATAGTTTGCTTGAGCTTGTTCTGAATGGAACAAAGACAGCGACGTGCGGTGATCTGCATTCCTATGAGAAAGACGGAGAGCCACTTCCGCAGCCGGGCGATCAGTACGTTATTCTGGATGGTAAAGGGCAGGCAGCCTGTGTCATCGAAATGGTGACTGTTGATGTGCGTCAGTTTAATGAGATTGATGAAGTCTGGGCTGTGCTGGAAGGTGAAGGCGATCTGAGCCTCGAGTTCTGGCAGGAAGGCCATCGCGAGTTCTTTGAGCGCAACGGCGTTTATGCTCCTGATATGAAGCTTGTTTGTGAGTACTTCCAGCTGGTGAAGATCTTCAAGCGCGATCAGGCGAAACCAAAACCGAATTAAGTTTCTTCCAGCTTTTGCTGCTTGCCTTCTGTGCCGGATGAACGTTTGTCCGGTGGGGTGCTGTTGTTCTCAATAATCTTCCAGATATCCTGTTGCACATTCTGCCATTGGCGAAGCTCATTCCGTGCTGGCAGTTCTGCGCGTAGAGCTTCTTTCGATTGTATTGTCGACTGGATCAGGGCAGCCAGTTCTTCAGCGTTGTGCGGATCAAAGTATTGGCAATGATCTCCACCGACCTCCGGAACTGAAGTTGCGTTTGAGGCCAATACGGGTGTGCCCATCCAGAGTGCTTCACCGACTGGCAGGCCATATCCTTCAAACAAGCTTGGGTAAACCAGTGCAATTGCTTCTTTATAAAGTGCAGTCAGCTCCGCGTTTGTAGGTGATTGAACAATCGTCACGAACTTGCCGATAGGCGTGTACTTTTGGTCTTTGTTGAGGCTGGCAAATGCGCCGTTGGGGATCGCTCCTGCGCATATAAGCTGAGGTAACTGCGCGTTTTCGTCTTGCTTCACGATATGCAGGTATGCGTCAAAGACCAGCTTTGCGTTCTTTCGGTAGCGAATGTCACCAAGTAGCAGGAAGAAACCGTGCTCGGGCCGTTGTCGCAGAGGGTAGATAGGCTCTGCCTCCTGAAACTCGTGGGCCAGATGCACAACACTGGTGCTTTGCGGGGAAGGGAGCTTTTGCTCTGCGAGGAACTTCAGGAGGTCATTGCGCGTATATTCGGAGTTAGCGATCACGTGCGGCCTTGTGGTGACTGTTCGTCTCAGATGCTCCAGCCAGAGCTTTGCGCCAAGATCCTCCTCCGGATCGTTGAGGCGTAACGGAGAAATATCGTGGATCATGACATAGACGGGCACATAAGGTGCGCGGCTCTTCACATATTCTGTCAGTCGCCGTGCTTCTTCCAGGTTTCCCAGTGAGAGGAACGGGGCGTCGATATCTGTGAGGGGTTCTTGCAGTGCTTCGCCATCATAAGCGCCGGTGGTCTCATTGGCGCGTGCGCGGAGTGTGTGCCTGAGCTTGTGAAACAGGCCTTTGAGTTTGCGGTTTCTGTATTTTTCAGAACGGAATGCTTTGACGGGAGCGCCCAGCAAATCAGGTAGGCATGCGGGGTTCAGGTCATCTGATGCGAACAATGGATCAGCTTGCACGCTCACATATTCGTTTTTGCGGGCGTCATGACAGATGAAGGTGACTTCGATGTCGTCTTTATAGAACCGCTTTGCTGTCTCATAGAGCGTTCTGGTGACACCGTTGGCCTGTAATGAGGTGGATCTGTTCTGCCTCAACGTGGTCAAGTCAAAGTAGAGCTTTGGCTTCGGCGTGGTCATGCTCAGCTCCTGACAGCTGGTAGAGTGTGCGTCATGCATTCCTTGTGATGGAGTTTGCGAATCCTGTTCTGGCCAGCAGTATGAGGAGGTGGAGCGGGTAAGGCCAGCTAAACCCTTGCTAACCCGTAATAATTCAAGGTGTGTAACCTGTCGATTACGCGTCAGTGCCCGCGGAAAACAGAGTTGATCTGCACCAGATTCATCTGGACGCGTCCTTTAGAATTGGTTATTCAGGCAACCCATGATTAACACCAAACCGCTTACCTGCCTTGTTTGCAGGAGTGAGCTGGAGAATTGATATGCTTCAATTAACTTTCCCTGACAATTCCGTTCGCGAATATGACGCTGGTTCCACCGGCGCTGATGTTGCAGGGAGCATTTCCAAATCTCTCTTGAAAAAAGCTGTTGCCGTCGCAATTGATGGTGAACTGCGCGATCTTTCTGATCCTATTGAAACGAATGCTGCGATTGAAATCGTAACCCGTGATGACCCACGTGCGCTGGAGCTGATCCGCCACGATGCGGCGCACGTGATGGCGGAAGCTGTACAGGAACTGTGGCCTGAGACACAGGTTACAATCGGTCCTGTTATCGAAAACGGCTTCTACTACGACTTCAAGCGCGATACGCCATTTACCACTGAAGACCTGCCGAAAATCGAAAAGAAGATGCAGCAGATCATTCAGCGGAATGCGAAGTTCACCAAAGAGATCTGGAGCCGCAACGAAGCAAAAGAATACTTTGCTGCCAAAGGGGAAGACTACAAGGTTGAGCTTGTTGACGCGATCCCTGAGGATGAAACCGTCAAGATCTACAAGCAGGGTGACTGGCTCGACCTATGCCGTGGGCCGCACATGGCGTCCACTGGCCAGATCGGTCAGGCTTTCAAGTTGATGAAGGTTGCCGGTGCCTACTGGCGCGGTGATGCAAACAACGAGATGCTGACCCGCATCTACGGCACTGCATGGTCAAGTGATAAGGATCTGAAAGCTTACCTCCATATGCTTGAGGAAGCTGAGAAGCGTGACCACCGTAAGCTGGGCCGCGAGATGGATCTCTATCACTTCCAGGAGGAAGGTCCGGGCGTTGTCTTCTGGCACCACAAAGGCTGGCAGCTGTTCCAAAACCTGACCAACTATATGCGTCGTCGTCTGGAAGATGACTATCAGGAAGTGAATGCACCTCAGATTCTGGATAAGGCTCTTTGGGAAACTTCTGGTCACTGGGAGTGGTACCGCGAGAACATGTTCGCGACTGAGACCGAGGATCACCGTGTCTTCGCGATTAAGCCGATGAACTGTCCAGGTCACGTGCAGATCTTCAAGCACGGCCTGAAGTCCTATCGTGACCTGCCACTGCGCATGGCTGAGTTTGGTGCGGTTTCCCGCTATGAGCCATCCGGTGCGTTGCACGGTCTGATGCGTGTGCGTGCGTTTACGCAAGATGATGCGCACGTGTTCTGTACTGAAGAGCAGATGGCTGCGGAATGTCACAAGATCAACGACCTGATCATGTCCGTCTACAAGGACTTCGGGTTTGAAGAGATCGTTGTGAAACTCTCCACGCGTCCTGAAAAGCGTGTTGGTTCCGATGAAGTCTGGGATCACGCTGAAGCTGTGATGGGTGAAGTGCTGAAGGAGATCGAAGCGAACTCCGGCGGTAAGATCAAGACCGGCATTCTGGAAGGTGAGGGCGCGTTCTACGGACCTAAGTTCGAATACACTCTGCGTGATGCGATTGGCCGCGAATGGCAGTGTGGCACTACTCAGGTGGACTTCAACCTGCCAGAGCGTTTTGGTGCCTTCTACGTGGACAGCGATGGTGAGAAGAAGCAGCCGGTGATGATCCACCGTGCGATCTGTGGTTCTCTGGAACGCTTCCTTGGTATCCTTATCGAAAACTTTGCAGGACACTTCCCGCTGTGGCTGGCACCTCAGCACTTCGTTGTTGCTGCGATTACTTCTGACGCTGATGACTACGCGAAGGAAGTGCATGCTGCGCTGAAAAAGGCTGGCCTGCGTGGTGAGCTGGATCTTCGCAATGAGAAGATCAACTACAAGGTTCGCGAGCACTCACATGCAAAGATCCCTGTGATTATCGCTGTTGGTAAGCGTGAAGCCGAAGAGAAGACTGTAAGCATCCGTCGTCTCGGTTCCCGCAACCAGACTGCTATGGCTCTGGACGAGGCTGTTGCAAGCCTGCGTGACGAGGCTACAGCACCTGACCTTAAAGAGCAGGCTTCCTGATCTTTAAAGAGACACTGATTTGAAAGGCTGGCAGCGTGTTTGCGTTGCCAGCCTTTTTCTTTTTTGGCCTCACTGTCGCCTAATGTTCACGTAAGTTTGCGAAAGCTTATGAAGCCAGCTCACAGAAAAGCTGGGCGAGTGAAGTGAGGTTAGCGGTGAACCACGCGGAATTAAGCTATGCCAATGATGGCCATCCTCTTTTGAAGCGATGGCTTATCCGAAGCATTGAAGGACTCTCGGGTCGCAAGAGACTGCTGGATCTCTATGAGGTCTGGCGCAGTGACTATTCTATTTCGGATCAGGCCCTCTGGCGGGACCTGCTGGATCTGATTGATCTTCGTGTTGAATGCACCGGTCATTGCTGGCCGCCCTCTGATTTGGATGGTAAGCCGCTGGTGCTGATTGCGAACCATCCCTATGGCATTGCCGATGGTATTGCGATCCTCTCACTTGCCGAGCAGTTGAACCGTCCTTACCGCGTGCTCATCAATAATGAGTTGCTCAAGGTGCCAGAGGTTCGGCCCTTTGCGCTGCCGGTTGATTTTGAAGAAACAGAAGACGCTCTGCGAACCAATCTGAAGACACGGCAAGAGGCGCTGAGATTGCTACAGGAAGGGGTGACGATAGTTATCTTTCCAGGTGGCGGTGTTGCGACTGCTGCGAGGCCATTCGGTCTTGCGGAAGAGCTGCCATGGAAGACGTTCAGCGCCAAGTTGATCAGGAGTGCCCGGGCGACCGTGCTGCCGGTCTATTTTGAAGGGCAGAACTCAGCGCTGTTCCATCTGGTCAGCCGCTTTTCACTGAGCTTGCGCTTGTCCCTGTTGATCCGTGAGTTCAAGAGCATTCTGGGGCAGACAATTTTGGCGCGGATTGGAGATCCTATCCCCTATGAGGCTTTGGAGAAATGTGAGAGCCAGCGGCAGATGATGGAGCAGTTGCAGGCAGCAGTTCTAGATTTGCGCCACGAGGCTGAGACTTCAAAGCCCGAGACGTTTTATCTGCCTTAGTCAGTAAGCAGGCCAATAAAAAAGGCGCCGTGTCGGGCGCCTTGGTCATTGCTTGCTGTGGTCTGTCTTACATCGGGTTCTCTGCAAGTACTTCCACTTCCACGTTGTTCACACTTGGGTTCACGGTGAACTCATCGCGGTACATCTCGCCGTTGTTGCGCGCCATGACCGTGTAGGTGCCAGCTGCGAGTGTTAGGTCGAGGAATGCGCCGTTGCCGCTTGCAACGGTATCTCCACCTGGTGACAGGATGGTCCAGGAGGTGTTGGCCAGAGACGTCTTGTTCTTGGCGCTCACCAGCTTCAACGTGATGTTGCCTGCCTGATGGTAGAGAGTGGCTTCTGTCAGCTTGCCAGCCTGCACGTGAATGTCAGCCCGCACAACAGCATTGATGTCGCCGTAGCGGCTTTCTACGTGATAGGTGCCTGCGCTTACAGGGACAAGTTCGCCCGGCTTGATGCCTGATGCGATGAGACCGCGGTCGCCGGTTGCGTCGTAGGTCATGTCATAGATGTTGAAGCGCACATCTTCACGCGGCATCTTCTGATCGTTGCCAAGAGCTGCATCCAGACGAATGCCACCTGCGTTCAGAATGATGGTGCCGGTCTTCACGCCGCTCTTGAGTTCATAGCGTGTTGTCGCTGTGACTTTGCCAAAAGAGGTGTGAACCAGATAGGTACCCGGATCGAGACGGAATTCAGCATCCTGATCCTGTGAGGACGCAACCATGTTCAGGGAGCCGTCGGAATTTTCTTTTGAAGAGTATACGCGCCACTTCAAACCACGTGTGAGGTTTGGTGTTCCCTCAGCCAGCTTGGCGACCAGATAAAGTACTGGCTGCGCACCAATTGGTGCCTGCTCAGCACTGACTGCTGGTGGTGCGTATGGCAAGAAGCTCGTACCCATTGTTGGTGCAAGAGACTGACCCTGATATCCGCTGAGTGGATCATAGCTGATTGGAGGTGCGATGGTCTTTTCTGGCTTGGCGGCCAGATCCAGCACTTCCTTAGAGAACGGCAAAGCAGGTTTAGAAACAGGAATAGGACCTGCAGCCTGAGCGGCGTTTCCAAGCAATGCCAGCCCAGCACAAAATGCTGTTGCGGCTGCTGCGCGTTGTAGCGCTTTGTTGAACGTCGATATCCGCTCTAACTTCACGTGTGCTCTCGCTACTACTTCAGAAAGTGTTACCCATGTGCGACAGTAAATACAAAACCGTCACCAGCCCGAGTGAAATCAGATTACAGTGACAAACTGTGTTTTGGAAGTGTTTTATAAATTTTTACTCAGTGGGTTGGGGATTGGTAGGCAATGTGGCAAGAATGGGGCAAGACCATCCTTTAATTGACACAGTTGATATTCTGTATAGGACTATTGCGTAGCTTTAATCCTTGAAATCCTGAAAAGAATCGAGACCGTGGAAATCAAAGACCTTCCAGAACTGAAGAGTTTTCTGAAAACTCGTCGCTCTCATCTCGCTGCAACACTCCTACATCCTGGCCCTGATCAAGCACAAATTTCTGAGCTGCTTGAGATGGCATGTCGTGTGCCGGATCATGGGAAAATTTCTCCTTGGCGGTTTGTTATCTATGACAATTCACAGGCGGACTCTATTGGTGAGAAGCTTGCTGAAATTGCTGAGAAGCGTCAGGGGCCGCTTGGAGAGAACACAAAGGCGATGGAGCTGGAGCGTTTCAAGCGTGCGCCGCTGGTTATTGGCGTTCTTTCTTCTCCAAACCGTGAGCATAAAGTGCCGGTCTGGGAGCAGGAGCTGGCAGTTGGTGCCGTTTGTGTGTCTCTGCTTAATGCTTGTTTCTCAATGGGATTTGCTGGTCAGTGGCTGACAGAGTGGTATGCTTTTGATGATGAAGCTGCTGCACATCTGGGTGCTCGTGAGGGTGAGCGGTTTGCAGGCTTCATTCATATTGGAAGCCCGAGTGTCGTTCCAAATGAACGTCCACGGCCTGATGTAGCCCAATTGACCGAATATTTTCAGAGCGCTCCATCCGGTGTTGATGCGTAGGAACTGAGATAAGTCTATGTTTTATGAAGCAAATAAGCCGCATGGGTTGCCACACAATCCATTCAAGGCCATCGTTGCGCCGCGTCCGATTGGTTGGGTTTCAACTGTCTCCAAGGACGGTGTGAGAA
Organism: Pseudovibrio sp. FO-BEG1; assembly: GCF_000236645.1. Lineage (NCBI taxonomy): Bacteria > Pseudomonadati > Pseudomonadota > Alphaproteobacteria > Hyphomicrobiales > Stappiaceae > Pseudovibrio > Pseudovibrio sp. FO-BEG1. The sequence continues at coordinate 4,297,318 of NC_016642.1, read as the reverse complement.
ATCTGGCACCTTACAGCTTCTTCAATGCAGTCTGTGACACGCCTCCGATGGTGGTGTTTGGCTCCAGTGGCTACAAGGATTCCGTAGGCAACATTGAAGAGACGGGTGAGTTTGTTTGTAATCAGGCGACGCTGGATCTGGCTGATGCGATGAACCAGTCCTCTGCGATGGTGGGTTCTGACGTTGATGAGTTCGAGCTTTCCGGTCTGACTGCAGAGGCGTCAAAACTGGTTGCTGCTCCGCGTGTTTTGGAAGCGAAAACTGCGTTGGAATGTAAGCTGATCAACGTGCAGCGCCTGATCGATATTGACGGAAATGAGACCAACAGCTGGCTTATACTGGGTCAGGTTGTTGGTGTGCATATCGATGAGAGTGTGCTGGAAAACGGTATGCTCAATGTGGCGAAAATGAAGCCTTTGGCGCGGTTGGGCTACATGGATTATTCGGTGGTTGATTCCGTGTTCCAGATGGATCGACCAGCTCTTCCGGAAAAAGCCTGAGAGTAGGGCGCTTCGGCGCCCTTTTTCATAGGGCTGCGAAAACTTGTTGTATCAGGCTTGCTTCTTCTGGTGAGTTTGCTGTTTTTCCAGCAAAGCCCTGCGAGGCGACCAGATCAATCAACTCCAACATTTTGGCTCTTGGCAGATGAGATGGCACAGCGGTGTCCAGCGGGAGCAGGTGGGCTGCTCTTGCGGTGAAAAGGCATTGCGTACGGGCATGCTCAAATGGTGGAAGGAGCTGGCCTTGCTCATCCCGTGAGTGCTTTGCTGCCAGAGCAATTTTCAGCACCTCTTCATTCCAGCAAAGTGCAGAGAGGCGTGGGCTTATGCTATTCAGGTTTGCGAGGGTCGTGAATGCGGACGGGAATCTGCCAAGCTCTGGAATGATTTTGAGCGAACCATCCTGAAGCCCGTGTTCGGCTTCATAAACAGATAGGATTGCGTGCAGGCGCTCAATGTCTGCTGCTGTTTTGACGAAGGTCGGGATCACGCCATTCTGCCTTACATCAGTGTATGGTTTGAGTGTCGACAGAATGGTGTTTTCTGACGGATCATTGAGCACGAAGTAGAGATGGTTCTGCTTGCTGAGCTGCGCCAATGCGTCAGGTGAACCATAAGGGTCGACTTCTCTGGCTGGCTTTTCTGGCAATATGGCATAGGCCAGCTCAGCGTGTGCCGTGAAGTCCTTGCTTTGAGCGATTGCCGATGCCGTGGTTTTGAGCAGACAGTTCATTGGCTTTCTCCGAATCCAATCAGAAATTGAATTGTAAAGCATAAATGGCAGCGATCAGGATATGCGAAAACTCTATTTTAGCTCAAATAACTCAGTGATTTCAGTAGGGCATATTTAAAAGTTAACTATTTATTAACTAATATTAAGGGATATTAACTAATGGTATTATAGGGGGCAGATTCTAGTGAAGGTTGCAGGCGATCCTTCCATAGCTGGGCGTATTGAGTTGGCTTTTCAAAAGGCCAGTTCCAAAACGGGTACGTCCTTTGATTTCCTGCTGCAAGCTGCTGCCCGTGAATCCTCCTTTGATCCTAACGCCAAAGCCAAGACGTCTTCTGCGTCCGGCCTCTTTCAGTTTATCGAGTCGACCTGGCTTGAAACTCTCAAGAAAAATGGTGAGGAGCTGGGGCTCGGGGACTATGCCCAACACATTCGCGTGGATGGTAGTGGCAAGTACCGGGTAGACAACAAGCACCTGAAGCAACAGCTGTTGGACCTTCGTCATGATCCGGAGATTTCATCTCTGGTTGCTGGTGCGTTGGCGAAAGATAATGCGTCCGGTCTTTCTTCAAATCTTGGGCGTGATCCGTCTGCCGGTGAGTTGTATCTGGCGCACTTCCTTGGTGTGAACGGCAGTTTGCGTCTGTTGAACGCGGTAGAGGATCGTCCTCAACATCCAGCTGCTGATTTGTTTCCTTTGCAAGCTCGCGCCAACAAAGCTGTTTTTTACAGCAGGGATGGGCAGCCACGGTCAGTGAGTGATGTTCATGATCGGTTGGTCGGTCAGTTTAATGAGACCATCGCCGGTGCTGAGCGTCCTGCTGTTGGGCTGCGCAAAGGGCCGATCACTAAGCCCATTGATAGCCACCGCGTTGAGAGCCGTATCCTGACGGCGTGGCGGGCGACGACTGTCGACAAAAATGAAGCACCATTCCAGTCCTTGTTCCGGACTGATGAAGCAGCTGCTATGACGGCCTCCAAAGCTGTCAGTGAGACGAAGCGGTCTGGTGTGGAAGTGCAAGAATCTATCAGCCAGCAGTTTGTTGCACCTAAACCAGTTGCGCGTCCTTCCGGGTCTCCTCTGGACCTGACGAAATTTCTCGCCCCAGCGCAAACCAGCGGAAAGTCCTTAAGTAAGAAGGTCTAGCTACCTGTGATTTACAGGTGTGCCCTGGTGCTCTGATCTCTCAAAAAGCACGTTTTGCGAGAAACTGCGGGTGCGGTGAACGAAGCCTTAAGAATTATGATTAATTATTTCTACCCATAGTTGGTGGATACAGGTTTCCGAGTACCATGATTATCAAGAGTTTCCTGAATTGGGTGCAGTATGCGCCAAGTGGTAGTCGCGCACAGGCGGCTGGTGCTTTGGCACGTGCGTTTTTGTACTCTGACCTTGAAGGCTCTGAACACAGTGAAGCGGAAGCGGCTTTGACCTTCCTGCTTGATGATCGTGATGTTGCCGTTCGGGTCGCCCTTGCAGAAGCGTTTGGCGCTGCTAAGGTTGTGCCTGCGCACATCATTTCTGCTTTGCTGGTGGATGAGGATGAGGTTGCGCTGCCTTTGCTTTCCGGTGCAACGGAAATCCCGGAAGGGGAGCTGGTTGATCTGGTTGCGACCGGGTCTGCAAGGCGCTGTGTGGCTGTGGCCAGTCGTCCTGATATCTCGGTGGGTTTGTCTGCTGCTATCTGTGAGGTTGCCTGCGAAGAGGCCTGTGCGGCTTTGTTGAGCAATGAGAAAGCTGAGCTGACTTCTGGCAGTATGGAACGTATCGTTGCGCGGTTTGGTGAGAGCCGCGATGTCAAAGATGCTTTGATGTCTCGTGATGATGTTCCGCTGCAGATCCGCCATATGATGCTGCGTCGTTACACTGAAAGCCTTGGTGACCACCCGCAGGTGCTGGGTGCGCGGAACATGCGTGCGCCAGAGCAGTTGGTGGCTGACGCGCAGGACCGGTCAACGATTTCACTGGCCTGGAGTGCTTCTGATAAAGAGCTTCAGGGATTGGTGGAGCATCTGGTGGTGTCTGCTCAGATGACGAGCGTTCTACTGCTGCGTGCTGCTGTAACCGGCTGTTTTAACTTGCTCACCAACTCTCTGTCGCGTCTGTCTGAATACGATGAAGATCAGGTTTTCGATGCTCTGGCAACGCCGTTCAGTCCTGCTCTGCGCCGGGTGCTTTCAGCAGCTGGTTTGCCGGATCGGACACATGCACTGTTTCAGGAGTGTATTGCCAGCTGGCAGCGGGTTGAGAACATGCAGATCGACCACTGGTCCAAGTCCCGTATTGTGGCGGGGGATCTGATTGCATTGGAAGATGAGCTGGGAATTGAGGATCTGGGTGATCTTCAGGATCTGCTGCATCGTCTTTCCAACGAAGCTGCTCGTGAAAGTGCGCGGACCCGTGTTGCTGAAATGCTGAGTGATGTCGCTTAAGCCACTCAGCTTGTTTCCCGATTAACTATCGATGAGCTGAGTGAGTGGTTTGCTGGCTTCTTCCAGACGCGAAACAAGCGCTACGCCGAGCTTGTTGGTATCATCGCGGGCGTCTTCTGAAATCATTGCATTGATTGCGCTGACGTGTTGGGCGATGAGTTCTTTCGGGTATGTTTCCTGCGCTTTGGCAGCGACGAGCAGGAGGGTCAGGTTGTTTGCGACGCGACCGACCAATGGGAAGCCCAGAGTTTCGGCCTGTCCTTTGATGTCATGAGCGCAGCGGAACAGGCTGTCGTAGGTTTCTTCAGTAAAGTCAGCGTCTTGTGCTGCCTGATTGGCTTCCTTCAGGCAGTCGACTTCCGATCCCATCCAGCTTTCAAACTTATCTGAGAGCTTCTCAATCGCTTCTTCAGCTGCTTTGACCGGATCAAACTTGGCTGCTTCGATGGTGGACATCTTCCGGACTTTTTTGGAAAGGTCGTTGGGAACGCGGATGTGTTCCTGAGAAGATTTATCTGAACCAGTTGAAGAAGCCATTGTCCTGCGCAATTCCTGAGCCTGCATTGCTGTAGGCGCGATTATATTTCGAATTCGTAATAATATCTAACGGTTTTATGGGCAATCCCAACCCGAAGTTGTCTCTAATAACATATTTGGCATGGGACTGCCATAAACGGGTGTGGCTCAGTACTTAAACATCTCTGAGAGGATACGTTCGTCCCAGCTGTGCTCATGATCGAACATGATGCAGCTTTCAGCGGTCGCGTCCTGATAGATGGTGGTGCTGATAACATTGCGGAACTCGCGGTGATCAGCTGCCGCGTTGACCGGGCGCTTATCAGCCTCAAGTACCTCAATCTTCACGGTGTTCTGCGTGGAGAGCAGGGCACCGCGCCAGCGTCTTGGGCGGAACGCGCTGATGGGTGTAAGTGCCATTAACGGCGAGTCAATCGGCAGGATCGGTCCATGGGCGGATAGGTTATAAGCCGTGCTGCCCTGGGGAGTAGAAATAATAATGCCATCGCAGGCCAGCTCTTCCATGCGCACGCGTCCATCAACGGAGATGCGCAGTTTGGCGGCCTGATGTGATTTGCGCAGGAAGGATACTTCATTGATTGCGCGGGCGGTGAACTCGTTGCCGTCCTTGTCGATCGCCTCGATGTTCAGTGGATGCAGAGGCGTTATCTCTGCTTTTTCAAGGCGTTCGACGAGATTTTCGGTGCGGTACTCGTTCATGAGGAAGCCGACTGAACCGCGATTCATGCCGTAGATAGGCATGCCGGTGTTCATAAACTTATGTAGACAAGAGAGCATAACTCCGTCGCCACCAAGCGCGACAATGACGTCTGCTTCATCTTGTGAGGCAGATCCATACATCTTTTCAAGAGCTTGGCGTGCAGCAAGTGCTTCTGGCGTGTCACTGGAAACAAAAGCGATGCGGTTGATAGTTCTTCTCTTCAAAGACGGCTCCTCCCTTAAAAAGGAGGTAGCATGACTTTCTGAAAATTCAAACTGCCTTTATGTCGCTTCTCGTCGGTTTGCCAAGGGATTAGGCGTTGCTGGCGTGATTTGCGCTGTCAAAAATACATAGATACTATAAGTATTGTGTTGTGTATTTGTGCAATACTACTTGTTTGTGTTCGAATAAACATCAAGGTACTGATTTGCAACAGTCTGCTTTTCAGTTGTTCGGAGGGGTTTTTGTTAAAATAACTTTCGAGTATGTTGAATGTGTTGCAGATGGTTGAATTTCTCTCAAGATATCAATTATCTACAATGTTGCGACCAGAATATACTGCTTACCTTTTCTTATAGCTATTTGTAGCAGAGACCTTTTGAGCCTTAAGCAAGAGGTCGGTGGGAGCTTTTGCGCGGCGGCAGGGGCTCCCACCTTTTTATGTAAAGGTCACTTGGTTGTCTGGTGTGGTAGCGCTTTGGTACCGCCGGACATGGCGGTTGGAACGCCTGTGGTTCCCGGAAAACTGATCGGTAAATTGCGGTCGCATCTGGCGGCGAGGAAGGCGAAGCATTCTGCTTCCACGGCATCTCCTCGCCAGCCAAGTTCTTCTGCTTGCACGATTTTTACGTTCGCACGCGCTTCGATTTCCTTCAGAATCTGCGGGTTTTTGCGTCCGCCACCACTGGCTACCAAGCGAGCTGGGTGTTTTGGTAACATGTCCAACCCTTTGCCGACTGCACTGGCTGAGAAGGCGGTGAGTGTTGCTGTGCCGTCTTCGAGAGAGAGACCGGTTGCCATGTCTTTGGTGAAGCTGTTGCGGTCGAGGGATTTGGGGAAGGCTTCTGTGAGATAGGGGTGTTTGAGGAGTGACTGGAGGCGGGCCTCGTCCACTTGTCCGCTGGCGGCGATGAGGCCGTCGCGGTCCATGTCGCCGCGATTGTGTGAGCTTATCCAGTCGTTTATAGGGGCGTTGGCTGGGCCTGTGTCGAAGGCGATGAGGGTGTTGTGCCCGTCCCACCAGGAGATGTTGCCAACGCCGCCGAGGTTCAGGATGGCTGTATCTGTTGGATCGTCAGAAAGACCAGCGCTGCGCAGGAGCGCCTGATGGTAGATAGCGGCGAGGGGCGCGCCTTGGCCACCGGCTTCGATATCCTGCGTTCTGAAGTCGTAAATGACTGGAATGCCAAGACTATCAGCGATGATGTGCCCATCACCGAGCTGGCGAGTTGCGCCCTTCTGGCCGTCTTTGGGAGCGCGGTGCAGGACGGTTTGACCGTGAAAACCGATCAACGCAATATTTTGCGTTGAAATGGAGTTTTTTGAAAGGAAATGTGAAATCGCGTGGGCCTGACCTTCACTCAGAGCTTTTTCCGCCCGTGAAAAAATTTCAGGTTCTTCTGATGCGAAATTCCAGTCCTGAGCTGCGGCCATGGCTTCGGCGATCAGCTGATTGGTTTCGGGGGGATAACTTGCCAGGGTATAGGGGCCGAACTCCTCGATGGTTTCGCCATCGGTTTTCAGCATGGCGATGTCGACGTTGCCGTCCATCACTGTTCCGGTCATGAGACCGATGCACCATTGCGCCGCCATTTATTCCCCCACTTCCCCATTCTGGTAGACTTAAATCAGTTCGCAGTTTGTTTTTTGCAGCAAGGATGCAGGCCTTGCGATGGAACACGTGCGAAGCCTTCACTTCATAGCGGGTTCCGGTGTTCCTGACAAACTTGGAACACCGCAAAGTTACAGGCTTCGGTTGAATGGAGGCGGTTGTCGATGGGGTTGTTTGGTAGTCTAGGTGCGTACTACACATCAATAATGGTGATTAGTTGTGGTTGGTTGGACATTACACGCACTTGTTGGTGCTAGTGAATTATGTTAGGTTTTATGTCGAAAATGTCTATTTGAAATCTACTTTTCTGGATTATTTATCCGCCAAAATTACTATTATAAATAGTACTTATATTATCAATGTCAGTTTGATGCATCTCAATGCTGCTCTGATCCACTCTCAATAATTGGAATAAGTGTAAAACTCACTTATGCAACTGGAGGTGGAGATGAGTTTGAAAAGGGTGATGGGCCTGATGGCGAGCGCAGCGCTTATGGTGTCTGCTGGTCAGGCTCTGGCAGCGGATATGCCTGTACCACAGGAAGATATAGCTGCTGCGGCTGCATCGGAAAAAAGCCCTTGGCAGATCCGTGTGCGTGCTCTGGGTGTTGTGACTGAAAATAGCGGCCATGTGAACGGCGTGCCGGGTTCAGATCTGACTTATTCAGACACTGTCGTTCCTGAGCTGGATATTACCTATTACTTTACTGACAATATTGCTGCGGAGCTTATTCTGGGCACCACATGGGCCAACGTCGATGGTGATGGTGTACTTGATGGGGCTGCTATTGGTGAAACCTGGGTTCTGCCACCAACCCTGACACTGCAGTATCACTTCACTAACTTTGGCAGCTTCAAGCCATATGTTGGTGCAGGTATCAACTACACGATTTTCTATAATCAGGATGGTCGTGGCAATTTCAAAGATATTGATATTGAAAATACCTTTGGTGCGGCTCTTCAAGTTGGTTTTGATTACATGATCGATGACAACTGGGGCGTCAACTTCGATGTGAAGAAGCTGTTCCTTGAGCCTGATTACAAAGTGAAGACCGACGCGGGTACGCTGCGAGGCACTGCTGAGCTTAATCCTTGGCTGATTGGCGCTGGTGTTACTTATCGCTTCTAAGGCTGTTTTGGCTGCTTAGAAAAAGTAAGGCTTGGATGTGTGAGCACCCAAGCCTCTTGTTTATCAGGATTGCCTAGTGTTTCAGGCAGGTTCTGCTGCCTTTTCGCTGTTCACCCGCACAGCTTTGCCATCTGCGTTGAAGAAGTGGGTGAGGGCAGGGTCGAAGGAGAGGCCGACCGTGTCGCCTGCGCTGTAGTGCTCCAGACCGGACAGTCTGACCAGAATGGTGCCGAGCCCTTTGGCAGCAACATAGATGAACAGATCTGCACCCAAATATTCGACATGCTCCACCGTGCCTGTAACAGCGGCTTCTGCTGGTGGAACAACGCTGATGTGTTCCGGGCGGATGCCGAGTTTGACCGGTGTGCCTTCGTTATCTCTGAAAGGTGAAGGCTGCTCAGAGAAGCCAGCAAGCGTGAAGGTATCGCTGCTGAACTCAACGGGCATGATGTTCATCTTTGGTGAACCGATGAACTGCGCTACAAACAGGTTGTCCGGGCGCTCATAGAGCTCACGAGGAGAGCCGACCTGTTCGATACGGCCGGATTGCAGGACCACGATCTTGTCCGCCAATGTCATCGCTTCCACCTGATCGTGGGTCACGTAGATCATGGTGGCATCCAGATTGCGGTGCAGTTTTGCAATCTCGAAACGCATTTCAACGCGCAGGGCTGCATCCAGATTGGAGAGCGGCTCATCAAACAGGAAGGCGGCTGGATCGCGGACAATGGACCGGCCAATGGCTACGCGCTGACGCTGACCACCAGAGAGGGCCTTTGGGCGGCGGTCCAGATACTCTTCCAGCTGAAGCACTTCTGCAGCCTTGTTGACCTTGGCTTCAATCTCAGCTTTTGGAGCGCCTGCTGTTTTCAGAGCAAAGCCCATGTTTTCGCGCACGCTCATGTGTGGGTAGAGCGCGTAGCTTTGGAACACCATGGAGAGCCCACGCCCGGATGGTGGCAGGGCGGTGACGTCCTTGCCATCAATGTGCACGCTGCCCCGGCTGGCTTCTTCCAGACCAGAGATTACGCGCAGAAGTGTGGACTTGCCACAGCCAGAGGGCCCAACAAAGATGACGAACTCACCGGGATTGATCTCAAGATCAATCCCTTTGATGACCTGAAGATCACCAAACCATTTTTCGACACCCTCAAGGCGAATAGCTCCCATTATTCCGTTCCTCCTCAGGCTGCTTTAGCGGTCAGGCTTGGTGTGGCCCATGTGAGCCAGATGGCGGATGTCCAGGAGAAGGAGTTGCCGCCAGCGCCTTCGCCGGTGATTGGATCAAAGTATTCTGCAAAATCGCTCTTTTCGATCAGCGCAACGGTGTCTGTGCGCAGACGTTCCGCCCGGGCGGTGTCGCCCAGTTCTGCAAAGCCGGTTGCGATCAGGTAGTTGATGATGCCCCAGACAGGGCCACGCCAGTAGCGCATGCTTTCAAACAGCGGGTGATCCGGGTCATAGCTTGGCATGGTGTAGTTGACCTTTGCCGCGATCCGGTCGAAATGCTCGCGTGTTGGGTTGATGTACTTCTCTTCGCGAATGCCTGCATATGGAGCAAGGAAAGATGCGCTGGAAATGCCATCGCCCAGTACATCATTGCGCAGATCGTAAGTGCAGAAAGCCTGCTTTTCTTCGTTCCAGAGTTTGGCGATGCCTTTTTCTGTCAGCGCAATCCAACCTTTCAGCTCTTCCGCTGCTTCGGTTTCGCCCAGTGCTTCAGCCATGGCCAGCAGATCGCGGTCTGCACGCAGCAGGATAAAGGTGTTGCCCGGATCAGCGACGAAGAACGGGCACTGTTCAGCGACGATCTTCGGATCCCAGTTGTTGTCACGGCCAAACTTCACAATTGCCAGATAGCGGTCGTAGTCGATCTTCTTCGGGCGCATTTCCGGATTGACGTGGGATGTGTCTTTGCGGGTGTACTCACCAATATCAGAGATATCGACGTGGCTTGCTGCGTTGTCCCAATCTGGCAGGTTGTCACGGCCAGATTCCCATGGGTGCATGATGGCAATGACGCCGTGGCCTTCCGGGTCGCGATAGGTGTGATACCAGCGGTGCCATGCCAGCAGTTTCGGGAAGAGGGCTTTGATCTTCTCTTTACCGGCTGCGGATGTGTCCTGCTCAAACAAGCGGCGAACAACTGTGGCTGCCACTGGGGGCTGGGAATGGCCGGAAGTCGGGATCTTCGGGTTTGTGGTGCCCCAGACGGATGGGCCGGGGAAGTAGCTTGGGTCATCCTTGCGGAAGATGATGTGTGGCACCATGCCGTCATCCCACTGGCCTTCGAAGAGAAGTTCGATCTCTTCCCATGCGCGGTTCATGTTGAACGTTGCAAAGCCGAGGGCGACGAAGGCGCTGTCCCAGTTCCACTGGTAAGGGTAGAGACCTTTGGTCGGGATGGTATAGCCGCCCAGATCATTTTCCTTAAGAATGGAAATGGCCTGATTATCGAGTTGTGCGGACATGTTAGATACTCCGATGTTTTTTCTTTTTGACAGTGCCACTTAGCCTTTGACGCTACCTGCTGTGAGGCCTTGAACGAGGAACCGTTCAAACCACAGGAAGATGCAAAGCACAGGGACTGTTGCGATGACCGCACCGGCCATCAAATGTTGACGTGGGACTTCTGAAGAGTTGAGGGACACAACACCGCGGGAAAGGGTGAAAATGTCCGGATCATCCAGGAACATGAAGGCAAAGAGGAACTCGTTCCACGCGATCATGAAGACGTAAAGCGAGACTGAAGCCAGCGCTGGCAGGGACAGCGGCAGGGTGATTTTGAGGATCACGCCCAGACGGCTGAGACCATCCATGAGGCCCGCTTCTTCCAGCTCCGCAGGCAAACCTTTGAAGTAGCCTTGCAGCATATACAGGGCAACTGGAATGGTGGTTGCCGGATAGACGATGAGCAGGCCTGTCAGTGAGTTGCGCAGACCCAGCTGAGAGAAGACAGCATAGAGCGGAATGACCAGAACAATGGCTGGCACCATGTAGATGAGCAGCACGGAGCGGGACATCCAGGACCGACCTGGGAAGTTCAGGCGGGAGACTGCATAGGCGCCCGGAACTGAGAACAACAGGGTCAAAATGATGGTTGCCACTGAAACGATGGCAGAGACTGTCAGGTAGGTGCCGAAATTGAACTGGGTGAATAGCTCAATGTAAGAGCGGAACATTCCAGAGAGGCCGCCGGAGAGGTCGATGGATAGATCCAGTGGGTTACCGAGCAGTTGCTGCTGGCTCTTCAGGCTGGTCATGACCATGACGTAGAACGGCAGAGCAACCATGACGGTGAAGACGACAAAGCCAAAGCCTTTTGCCACGCGCAGGAAAATGACTTCCTTCTCATAACGGGTGAGGCTGCCTTTTGGGGTGCCATCCAGAGTCTGGCGGTTTGCCCAGAAGGTGACGGCCACAAAGGACACCAGTGCAATGAGCTGCCAGAGCGGCTCGACAGAGAGCGGCAGAGCAAAAGGTGCGCCGAGGGTTGCTGCCAGCAGAGCTAGCAGAATGATCGCAGCTGGCGCGTATTTCTGCCCGACGCTGGCGGTCTTGCTGTCCCACAGATGGGTGAAGAGCGCGCCCAGCGCAGCGGCGAGGGTGGCGGCGCCCACTTGTGGGATGGCCAGCTCGCCGGTGATGAGTGTCAGGGTGACACCAATCACGATCATGGCGAGGAAGCCCCAGACGGCTCCGCTTACAGCAGAAAGAACGTAGCTGTTCAGCAATCTCATAGTCCTTCCTCCTTGGTTGAGAAGCGGATGAACAAGGTGGCGAAGGTGACAAGAACAACAAAGACGACTACGGCAACAGCTGCACCGGCGCCCAGATTGGAGAGGGCAAAGCCTTGCTCATACACATCCACGGTCAGGGTGCGGGTTCCAGCATTGCCGCCGGTGAGCAGGAAGATGTCGTCGAACTTGTTGAAGGTCCAGATGAAGCGCAGCAGGAAGAGGACGGACAGGATGCCCATGAGCTGTGGCAGGGAAATGTACCAGAACTGCTGCAGTGGGGTCGCGCCATCCATTTCTGCGGCCTCATAAATGTCCGTGGAAACGGACTGCATGCGGGCCAGAATGAACAGGAAGGACAGCGGGAAGTACCGCCATGCTTCAAAGGCGATGGCTGTTGAGAGCGCCAGTGGGAACTCAAAGGAAGTTCCGAACAGGTGCAGGTCGACTGCGCGCTGGCCGAAGAAGTTCACCGGTTCTGCGAAGACGCCCATCTTGGTGAGCAAGGCGTTTAAGGTCCCGGAGAATGGATCCAGCAGCACGACCCAGGTGAAGGCGACGGCGATCACCGGAGAAACATAAGGGAACAGGAAAAGCCCGCGCAGGATGCCTCTGCCTTTGAAGGACGTATTGAGGAGCTGTGCTGCAAACAGACCAAGGACCAGTGCGCCCACTGTGCCGAAGATGGTGTAGTAGAATGTGACGCGCAGAACGCTCCAGAACTCATCGCTGTCAAATACGCGGCGGAAATTGTCGAGCGTGAAGGTGCTGTTGGTGAGCACACTGTCAGCATTGCCGAATACAGCTGGTTTGCTGGCTTTCTCCGGCTTCTTCAGCGCAAGGTATTCGTCAGAAACGGTGCCTGCGATGACGAGTTTTTCACGGGCTTTGCCTTCAAGCGTGCCGATGTTGCAGGTCAGGTTGATCCCAGTCAGAGAGCAGGCATCCGGCAGTTTTTGCGCGGTGAAACCGGGAGGGAGAATATCGGTAAAACCAGCGTCTGCGATGGAGTTTTTCTGGGAGGAATTGCGGACACGGTACTCCAGCGTTGCCGGATCGCCTGCTTGTTGGGGTTTGCCTTTCACGCGCTCGTTGATAAGGACTTTGGGGGCACGCAAGTCGCCCAGCTCCACGGGTTTGAAGCTGATCCAGAAGTTGGCAACCAACGGTCCAAGAACAATTGCGAGGATGATCAGAAACGTGGGCGCCAGCATGGTGTAGGCGAGGCGGGCCTCCCGCTTTTGCATAGGGCCTGCGCCTTTGGGCGGCTGGCTTACGCTTTCACCTTTTGTGGTAACAGTTTTTCCGGCCTGATCGGCTATGGCGCTCATTGCGCTGTGCTCCTGATATCACTGTGGTTTTGGTGGTTTAAGGGCCCGCAGACCAATGGCCTGCGGGCTGGGATCACGGCGGCGTCAGGCCTTACTTGATCTTGGCAAGTTCCTGGTTGATCCGGGCGACCGCTTCTTCCGCAGAGAGTTCGTCATCAATGAACTCGCGGGTGTAGCGGTTGATTGCCATGGAGTTCAGGATCTTGGATGCAAGACTGAGCTGGCCTTCCTTCACCCCCCAACGGCTAGCCGTGTCCAAACCTTCAACAATCTGAGAGATTGTTTCTGCCGGATAGAGCTCTGTGAGCGGTGCTTTGCGGTCCACACCAACTGGCAGGGTTGCCCAACCTTTGATGAAGGCATCTTTGTCTTCCGCATTGCCGCGGCGAACAGGGAACTTGCCTTCCGGTGCGATGGACAGGGTCGCCATGTAGCCTTCGTTCATGGAGTACTCCACGAACTGCTGTGCAGCTTCTGTGTCAGCATCGTTGGTGATGGAGAAGTAGCGGATGTCGCCCCATGCTGCGCCGGCCTTGTTGGATGGACCGGACAGAGTGGTTACAACGCCGGTTTTACCTGCCAGTTCCTTGGAGGTCGGGTCGTCGTTGATGGTTGGCGGTGCGCTGTCACGCAGACCAGCCAGCTCGTCCAGAATGAACGGTGACCAGATGATCATAGCTGCTTTGCCAGCGAAGTAGAGTTCGCGTGACTGTTTCCAGTAAAGGTCGCCTGGAGGAGATGCCTTTGCCAATGCCTTATAGAAGGTCAGTGCTTCCGCAAGTTTCTTCTCATCAAAGCCTTTGAAGCCGTTTTTGTCGACCGGAGTTGCGCCGTTTGCCAGAAGCACATGTTCCAGAAGCTGGCTCATGAAGCTTTCGTCGATCTTTGTTGCAGCCACAAAGCCGAACTGCTCAGGCGGATTGTGCAGCTTTTCGATGGCAGCAAGGATGGATGCGTAGGTGTTTGGTGCTTCCAGACCGGCAGCGTCAAACAGATCCTTGCGGTAGACGATCATCTGGGTCCAGCCATCAACCGGAACAGCTGCGTAGCCATCTGGCAGGGCTGCCATGTTCAGAGCGCCGGATGCGAAGGTGCCTTCTTCCAGATCTTCGATGACTTCGGTTGCTGCATCTGTGTCGATGATGCCAGCTTCTGCCCATGGCAGAACGTGGATCAGCGGATGATAGATGACGTCTGGCAGATCGCCTGCTGCGTAAGCTGCAGTTGCACGGGTGCCCATGTCTTTTTCTGTTACCGGAATAACGTTGACTTCAATGCCAGTTTTCTCGGTAAACGCCTTCGCCATTGCCTCCTGCTTGGCGAGACGTGCAGGCTGTTCTTCTGTGGTCCAGAAGCGCAGTGCTTTAGCCTGTGCCGCACTCATTGCAAATGCAAGCGTGCCGACGAGGGCTGTTGTCCTTAAAATGTTCCTCCCGAACATAATTTCCTCCATTATGCGGTTGCGAAGTATGTGCTGAGGTGAGCTTTCAGCTCCTCAGGTGTTTTGCGCGGCGGACCATCAGAGCCACGCTGAATGAGTTTCGCTTCAGCCAGTATCTGCAGCTCGCGTGCTGGCTGACCGCTGATTGCTTTTGTGAGAAGTTCCGCCAGTGTGCTGCCTGCGAGAACCGGCTCTTGAGCAAAGCTGGTGAGCGGCGGATCGAAGTGTTCGCAAACAGGCAGGCCGTCATAACCGATGACGGTGATGTCTTCGCCAACGGTCAAACCATGGCGGCGGATGATTTTGGTGACGCCGATGGCGATGGCGTCTGTCATGCAGATGATGGCTGTCGGCGGGCGGTTTTGACGGAGCAGCTGAAGGGCTGCCTGTTCACCGCCCGGTTCGTCCAGAGTTGCTTCCGCGATCAGCTGATCTTCAAAGGCAAGGCCAGCATCTTCCAGACCTTGCTGGAAGCCTTCGATACGCAGGCGGCTGAAGTTCATCTGCGGGTTGGACATCACCAGTGAGATGCGGCGATGCCCCTGTGCGATGACCTTTTGGGCGGCAGCGTAGAAGGCGGCGTGGTTGTCGATGTCGAACCAGGGATGTTCACTCTCACGGGCAGTACGACCATGACTAACAAACGGGAAGCCGCGATCCAGCAGATAATCGACGCGCGGATCATTGGTTGCTGTTCTGGTGAGAACGAAGCCGTCGACCTTTTGTGAGGAGATGAGGCGGCGGATTGCCAGCACTGCATCATCCATGGAACTTGCTGTAGTGACCAGCAGATCTTTGTCGACTGCGTTGAGCGCCCGTGTCATGCCATCCAGAAACTCGGCAAGAAACGGATCGGCGCCTTTGCCGGGCATGAGTGGCAGGACAATGCCGAATGTATCGACACGGCCTCGTTTGAGGTTGCGTGCTGTAGAGGAGGGGCGGTAGCCCAGCTCTTCGACTGCTTTGAGCACGCGCTCACGTGTGTTTTTGGAAATGTCCGTGTAGTTGTTCAAGACGCGGGACACGGTGCCCTTTGCTACGCCCACATGGCGTGCCACGTCTCCAATGGTCACAGATTTTCTCTGCTGCACATTCTGGTCAGTGATGCTCACAGAATTCCCACCCAAATACTTTGTCACCAGATCGCTCCCATGCATGATCTGATTTCATCAATGATGCTTACAAAACCGATTTTGGAAGTCAACAAAATCGGTTTTGAAGACTCCGAAATCGGTTTTGGAAACCGAAGCACAAGGTTTTTCCGAAAGAGGGTTTCGGGTGGTTTCGGTGAGCGAAACTAAGCTTGAAAAAAGTTCTGCATGGGCTGGGGACAACTTGGTTTCGATGGCTCTGACGTGGTGAGAAGAGATGTTTGAGGCCCTGAAACTGGTCTTGCAAATAGACTCAGAGCCTTCATTTGCGACTAAGCCAAAGGGCTAGGTTGCCCATTAGGTCAACTGGAAATAGCTTCTTTAAACGAAGTTAAATTCTAAAAGGTGTCGGAGCCGGGAATGAGTGGAGCACGACGAAGCTTTGCAGGTGTTGACTGCGCAGTTGCCCAGGCCATCGAGCAGATGGGGGATCCCTGGATCCTGCTTATTCTGCGATGTCAGTTTCAGGGCATTAAGCGCTTTGATGACTTTCAGGGGCACTTGCAGATTTCAACGAGCGTGCTGACAGACCGGTTGAGGCGGCTTGTTCAGGCTGGGATGTTGCGCAAGGAACAAGACCAGCATGACAAGCGCGGCACGGTTTATCTGCTGACCGAGAAGGGGATGGATTTCTATCCGGTTATGATTGCGCTGCATCAATGGAGTGAACGCTGGGAGGCCCGTGAAGATGGGCCACGGCTGGAGCTGCTGGACAGGCAGAGCGGAGAGCCGGTGCGCGAGGTGCGCGTGCTCTCGCAGGATTACAGAGAATTGGGTGCCCGGGATGTTCAGGCTCTGGTTGATGACCGGAGCGGCGAGATGATGCAGGACATTCAGGAGCGGTTGAAACGTCGGAGAGGGGATGCTGCCTGAGCCTTCTAGAGGCGGGCAGATTGTCGGATTTGTAAGGGAGTGTGTTTGAAATGGCTTTGCCAGATATTTTGAAGAGTAAACTTCGCCTGCCAGTTGTTGGCAGTCCATTGTTCATCATCAGTAATCCAGACCTTGTGATTGCTCAGTGTAAGGCGGGGATTGTTGGATCGTTCCCTGCTCTTAATGCGCGTCCAAAGGAAAAGCTGGAAGAATGGCTGATCCAGATTACGGAAGAGCTGGCAGCTTATGATGCCGCCAATCCGGATAAGCCGTCTGCGCCGTTCGCCGTGAACCAGATTGTGCATCGCTCCAATGATCGTCTGGAACATGATGTGGAGCTTTGTGTGAAGTACAAGGTGCCGATCGTGATCACCTCTCTTGGTGCGCGGCCAGAGGTGTTTGATGCGGTACACTCTTATGGTGGTATCGTACTGCATGACATCATCACCAACACACATGCGCATAAAGCGATTGAAAAGGGAGCTGATGGCCTGATCGCTGTTGCTGCAGGTGCAGGTGGGCATGCGGGGACGACCTCTCCGTTTGCGCTTATTCAGGAGATCCGTGAGTGGTTTGATGGTCCTTTGCTGCTGTCTGGTAGCATCAGCACTGGCCAGTCCATCCTTGCTTCTCAGGTGATGGGGGCTGATCTGGCTTACATCGGCTCTGCGTTTATTGCGACTGAGGAAGCGAATGCGGAGCAGGGCTATAAGCAGATGATCGTTGAGAGTGGGGCAGAGGACATTGTCTACTCCAATCTGTTTACGGGCGTTCACGGCAAC
Organism: Pseudovibrio sp. FO-BEG1; assembly: GCF_000236645.1. NCBI lineage: Bacteria > Pseudomonadati > Pseudomonadota > Alphaproteobacteria > Hyphomicrobiales > Stappiaceae > Pseudovibrio > Pseudovibrio sp. FO-BEG1. Next base: position 4,280,140 of record NC_016642.1, on the reverse strand, counting down.
TATCTGAAGCCTTCCATCGAGAATGCCGGTATGGACCCGAATAATCTGCCTGAAGGCGATCTAAAGACCATGAACTTTAATAGTGGGTCCGGTAAGCCGAAGAGCTGGAAAGAGATCTGGGGTTGCGGTCAGGGTATTGGTGCGGTGAAGACCATCGGCACTGCTGGTGATCTGGTTGCCCGTCTTTCTGAAGAGTATGCCGCCGCGCAGAAAGCGGTTGCTACGAAGATGCCTGCAATGGAAGCGGCTGAGTAACCAAAGCACTGATAATGCTGGTTTGAATAGGAGGCTGCCGGGTTTCGTGCCCGGTGGCCTTTTTCTTCACAAAAGTGCGCATGCTTCGTCCTTATGATTGTCCTGCCATGATTTCGTAGGAGGTGGGACCAACGAGAAGGAAGAAAAATGCGTATTTTTTGGTGTCTCGGCCTTCTGCTGGCCGGTACTTTCATGGTCGCCTCTGAAAGCTATGCTCAGGGCAGCGACACACAAGTCACTCCTCCCATGACCCAGTATTGTAACCGCGGTACAGCGCTCTATGCGGATGGAAGCAGTGCGGGTGGCCCAATGCCAATGATCAAGTGTGGTCAGAACACGCTGGTTTATCAGCGCACCAATATGAGTTTCCCGCTCTCCGTGGTGGCCAATGGCAAGCTGTCTGTTAACAACGCAAATGGTGCCTGTCAGAGCGCAAAGGCAGCTGGTGCTGATGCGATTGTCAGCAATATTCAGTCCCTTTGTAACACGACTCTTTGGCCGAACTCTTGTTCTCAGTGTAATTGAGTATAAGATATATCAGCGGTAGTATTGGTTGCTGTAGAGCTAAAGTAATCAATACTACTTATCTTATTGAGTTAATCTCACCATATGCCGCGTAGTAATCAGTATTACTTTTTTATGGGCATCGTGACACCCAATAGTCATATATGAGAAACTCTGTTGCATAAATGGGGTGTATCTCTGGCGATATATTGCTAGAATCGGGCAACTTGTGAAAGTTGATTTCAAAATACACTTAAGCAAAATCAAAAAAGAATGGCTTAGGTCACATGCAACGAGAGCATTGGGGAAGTCGTATCGGCTTCATTCTGGCTGCTGCAGGTTCAGCGGTTGGATTAGGTAATATCTGGAAATTTCCGTATTTGGTTGGCGCAGAAGGCGGCGGGGCATTCCTCGTGGTCTACATTGCGTTTTTGATCGCGATTGGTTTGTGTGTGATGATCGCGGAGATTGCGCTGGGCCGTCAGGCTCAAGCCAACCCATTCAGCGCTTTCAAGCGTGTCGGCGGCGCAGGCTGGTCGATTTTTGGTCTCATGGCGGTTTTGACCGCGTTTCTTATTCTCTCATTCTATTCCGTTGTCGGCGGCTGGACCATTGCTTACGTGGTTAAGACGTTAACCGGTGGCTTTGCTGGTTACTCCGGTGCGGAGTTTGAGGGACACTTCGGTGCATTGGTGACAGATGCAGTTGAGCCGATCATTTATCACGGTGCCTTCATGGCGATTGGTGTGCTGATCGTGATCAACGGTATTTCCGGTGGCATCGAGAAGGCATCCAAGATCATGATGCCGCTTTTGTTCATTCTACTGGCGTTGCTGGTGGTTCGTTCTCTGACCCTCGAAGGGGCCTGGGCAGGTGTCGAGTACTTCCTCGTTCCTGACTGGTCGCATCTGAACCCGGACATGGTTGCCGCTGCTCTGGGGCAGGCGTTCTTCACGCTGTCACTGGGTATGGGTGCCTTGATCACCTATGGTTCTTATCTGGGTAACAAAGAGAGCATTCCAAACGCAGCTGTTTGGGTTGTTGGCCTCGATCTCTTGGTCGCGATCCTGGCTGGCTTCCTTATTCTGCCAGCTGTGTTTGCGTTCAACATGGATCCGGCTGCAGGCCCAGGCCTGACCTTTATCACCTTGCCAGCGATCTTTGCTGAGCTGCCATTTGGCACCTTCATTCAGCTTTGCTTCTTCCTGCTGCTGTTTGTAGCCGCGATCACCTCAGCAATTTCCTTGCTGCAGGTTGTGGTTGCTTTCATCTGCGAAGAGTTCAACGTGGGCCGTAAGGCAGCGACCATCTGGGTTGGCATTGTGATCTTCCTGTTTGGTGTTCCAAGCTCTCTGGCGCTGGGCGTCTGGGGCGATGTCACGTTCTTTGAGCTGAACTTCTTCGACTTCCTTGGCTACCTCACAGACAACTACTTCCTGCCACTGGGCGCGATTGCGACCTGTCTAGTTGCTGGTTGGGTGAGCTATGACAAGTTTGCTGCAGAAGTGACCAATGAAGGTGAGCGTCCGTTTGCCTATCTGATCGCATGGAAGTGGATGTGCCGTGTGTTTGCGCCAATCGCAATCATCTACGTGATGGCTCATTCCATCTTCGGCGTATAAAGCTTCGCTCAAAAACAATGAAAAGGCCGCCAGTTTTGGTGGCCTTTTTTAATGCTGTTCTGAGGTCATGCGTAGTTTGACTTAATCTGGGCCGGATGAGGGAGGAAGATGTGCTTGTTGGGCATGGTCCCTTCACCCGAGATGGTCTTGATAAGGAACTGGGTTATGTTGAGGCAGCTAAAGCGCTACTGGGTGCATTCCATGAATGCCAGATTGCCGCGTGAGATGGTGTGTCTGGACGAGGAAAAGCAGGCCAGGTATCGCAGTGTAAGGGGACGCTGGCCTCAAGCATAAGGCCTGATGATCGTCCCAACGAGAAAAAGAAGCACCGTTCTGGCGGTGCTTTTTTGTGTCTGAATTGTGGTTTTGGGGTGCAGCAGCAGGGCATGCGACGAAAAAACCTGTGGGCCGCATATGAGGACAGGAAATTGCGCTCATATATCGTGGTTAATTCAATAATTGAATGAGTCTGCTAATAATTTGCGTTTCTTGGGTGTGGTGTGCCTATTTATCGGAAAATATGAGTTCATGTGGCCAGTTTTTGATCTCACCCAATAATTGCACTCGCAGAAAACGCTTATTTTTTCGGGTACGTAGTTTTGCCTGCGACAATCTGTCAGGTCAACAAGGCTAAAAATTTCATCAAAAGAGCTGGAACAACGAATTCATTTCAAGCTTTTGCGCTTGATTGAAACAAACCATCACATGTTGATTGGCAACAATAAGAATGAAACGTGAGCAATGGGGAAGCCGCTTCGGCTTCATTATGGCTGCTGCAGGGTCTGCAGTCGGTCTCGGTAATATCTGGAAATTTCCATATCTGGCAGGTACCCAGGGCGGCGGCGCTTTTCTGGCGGTTTATCTGATCATCATGGCGACCATCGGCGCGGCGTTGATCATGGCAGAAATCGCCATTGGTCGTTCAGCGAAGAAGAACCCTGTGGGTGCGTTCCGCGCGCTGGGTGGCAGCCTCTGGTCCACCACAGGTGTGATCGGGGTGGTCACGGGTTTCATGATCCTGTCGTTCTACTCCGTCGTCGGCGGCTGGACGATTGCGTATCTGGTGAAGAGTGTTGCAGGCACCATTGAATCCGCTCAGCCTGAGCTGCTGGAAGCGCAGTTCGGCGGGCTAGTTTCTGCGGTTTGGGAGCCGATCTTCTATCACGGCGTGTTCATGGTTCTGACCATGGGGATCGTGATTGCAGGTGTTGCGCAGGGTATTGAGCGCTCTGTTAAAGTTCTGATGCCTCTGCTGTTCATTCTCCTGATGGTTCTGGTGGTGCGCAGTGTGACCCTGCCGGGTGCATGGGAAGGTATTGAGTTCTTCCTCGTGCCGGACTGGTCTCAGGTGAATGGTGAGATGCTTCGCGCAGCTCTTGGTCAGGCGTTCTTCAGCTTGTCTCTGGGTATGGGCGCAATGATCACCTATGGTTCTTACTTGGACAAAGACGCGGACATTCCGAATGCATCCTGCTGGGTGGTGTTCTTGGCGGCGCTTGTTGGCGTGCTGGGTGGCTTGCTGGTTCTGCCAGCTGTGTTTGCCTTCGGCATGGATCCAGGTGCAGGTCCGGGCCTGACCTTCATCACTCTGCCAGCTGTGTTTGGTGAGATGATTGGCGGCTACGTGTTCCAGATCATCTTCTTCGCGATGCTGCTGATCGCAGCGCTGACCTCTTCCATCTCTCTGCTGGCTATTCCGGTTGCCTACTTTGCAGAAGAGTACGGTATTGAGCGCAAGTGGTCTGCGATCGTGGTTGGTATCCTGATCTTCCTGATCGGCGTGCCTTGTTCCCTCGCATTGGGTGTATGGGGTGAGTACAAGCTGTTCGGCATGAACTTCTTTGATCTGATGGTTTATGCGGTCGACAACTACACTCTGCCAATCGGTGGTATTCTGACTTCCCTGTTCGCAGGTTGGATCGTGCTTGAGAAGATGGGCAAAGAGCTGAGTAATGATGGTTCTTTGAACTTCAAGTGGATGGCAGCGTTCACTTGGATCATGCGGATCGTTGCCCCGCTGGCAGTTGTCTGGGTGATGTTGAGCGGTCTGCTCGGCAGCTAGTCGCATCTCACATTAGAAATTAAAAAAACACCCCGGTCAGAAATGGCCGGGGTGTTTTTGTGAGACTAGGAGAACACACATCGAAAGTACTTGCTGAGTGCTAGATCAGTGAATGTCTTTCTTGTGATGCTCTCTGGTGTGTTCTTTGTGGTCATGCATTTTGGTGCGGTGGTGGCCGTTATCCGAATGACCTTTTCCGGCGCGGCTTTTATGCGGGTGTTTGTGGCCTTCTGGATCACCGCCATGTTGAGTGGCCGGATGGCTCTTACGACCGCGCTCGTACTCCAAATGATCTTTGTTGTGCTTATGCTCCCGTCCGTCATCATAACGACGGGCCATCTTTTCCTGAGTGTGGGCTGATGTATTTTGCTGTTTTTCTGTCATCGCTTCCCCGCAGAACTATTGCAGTTTTCGTTCTACCATATTGGCCATGGCTGGCTTTGATGCGGTGTGATGACAGTTATTGAAAGCTGAGAGATTGACCTAAATCTCGATTTAAATGCACTGCGAGAACATCGAGCAGGCAAGAAAAAAGGGCTGCGCGGAGCAGCCCTTTTCGGTGTTGTGACGGAACCTGATTTATCCGTTTGTTGGAGCTGTGAAGACTTTGACGTCTGGCAGTTCGCCTTCGAATTTTTCGAAGTCAGCGATGACGGTGTGGCCGCAGTTGCCCTGTGCCAGCTTGGAGGTGCCAAGGTCTGGGGTGAGGGTGTTGACGTCACCGTATGCGCAGAGGCTGCCAACTTTGCCGCCTTCGACTGGGTCATACCAGCCACCCTCGTAAAGGCGGATGACGTTTGGCATGATGTCTTCGCTGACGATAGCGCCTGCCAGTGTCTGGCCGCGGTCGTTGAAGATGCGGATGACATCGCCAGACTTGATGCCACGAGCTTCTGCATCTTTTGGATTGATCATGCATGGTTCGCGGTCTGCAACAGCGTATCCTTCGCGAAGGATTGTACCGTTGAGCTGCGAGTGCAGACGATCGTTCGGATGGCCGGTGTTAACGTGGATCGGGAACTTAGCATCCGGACCATCGAGGCGCTCAAGTGGTTCCATCCACATTGGATGCGGAGGACAGTCGTCGTAGCCCATCTTTTCGATGTTCTTAGAGTAGATCTCAATCTTACCGGTTGGTGTGCCCAGTGGTTCCAGAAGAGGATCTTCGCGGAAGTCAGCGTAGCGGATGTATTCTTTCGCAGCCTGTGAGACTGGATGGACGACGATGCCGTCTTCCCAGAACTTCTCGAACGCAGGCATTTCAAGGTTCTTGCTTGCAGCCTGTTTTTGAGCTTGCTCGTAGTAGTGACGGATCCAGTCCATTTCGTCACGACCATCGGTGTAGGCTTCCTTGTTGCCAAGGCGGTCTGCCAGATCAACGAAGATGTCATATTCGCTGCGCGCTTCGAAGACAGGATCAACGATCTTCTTCATCGCTACAGTTGCTTTGTTGGAGTAGGAGCCCATGGCTTCGATGTCATTGCGTTCATAAGCAGAAGCTGCCGGAAGAACGATGTCAGCAAAGCGTGCTGTTGCAGTCCACTGATAGTCCTGAACGATCACTGTTTCCAGCTTCTGCCAGGCCTTGATCATGCGGTTACGGTCCTGATGGTGGTGGAACGGGTTGCCGCCAGCCCAGTACGCAATCTTGATGTCAGGGAAGGTGTAGCGGGTGCCGTTGAAGTCATACTCTTCGCCCGGACGTTCCAGCATTTCAACAACACGAGCCACCGGAATGGACACTGATCCTTCCATCGCGCCGCCGTCGTTCATGCCGGAAAGAGCAGGGCCGTCGGAGGTTGGTGTGCCACCGTTGGAGTAATGATAGGAAAGACCGAAACCACCGCCCGGCAGGCCGATCTGACCCAGCATAGAAGCCAGTGTGACCAGCATCCAGTGTGGCTGTTCGCCGTGGTGCTGACGTTGCAGGGACCAGCCGCTGGTGAGCATGGTGCGGTTGCCCATGAACAGGCGTGCCAGTTCCTTGATTTTATCAGCCGGGACACCGCAGATTTCTGAGGCCCATTCAGCAGATTTCGGTGTCTGATCTGTCTCACCAGTCAGATATGGGAGGAACTTGTCGAAACCTGCGGTGTATTCGTCCATGAAGTCGACGTCATACAGCTCTTCAACAAAGAGCGTGTGTGCCATGCCGAGCATCAATGCAACGTCGGTCTGTGGTTTGACCTGTACCCACTCTGCATCCATGAACTCTGCGGTTTTGGATTTGAGTGGGTCGATGCAGATGACTTTTTTGCCGGTCTTCTTGAACTCTTCAAGATAGGTGTAGCTGTCGTGGTCTGCGATCAGCCAGTCAATCTGGTTGGTCTTGATTGGGTCTGCGCCCCAAACAACCAGCACTTCTGTATTTTCGACGACAACTGGCCAGACAGTCTGCTGCTCGTAGACTTCCAGTGTGCCCATGACGTGCGGCATGATTACCTGAGAAGCGCCGGTTGAGTAGTCGCCGGTGTGGGTGACATTTGGCATTTGCAGGCCGCGGTTGATCAGGCGGCGCAGCAGGCTGCGGCTGTTATGGATCTTACCTGCGCTCTTCCAGCCGTATGTGCCGGTGAAGACGCTGCGTGGGCCATGTGTTGCCTTGGCGTACTTGAGTTCCTGAGCTACCAGATCCAACGCTTTGTCCCAGCTGACGCGAACAAAGTCGTTGCTGCCACGGTCTTCAACGTCTGCACCACGGCCCTTTTCAAGATAAGCGCGGCGAACCATCGGATACTTGATGCGTGATGGTGAGTAGACGGAGTCCATAACACCTGCCAGCTGGTGGCTAGGATGCGGATCCTGCTCCCAAGGTTTTACTTCTGTCCAGCGACCATCTTTGACCACTGCGCGGAAAGCACCCCAGTGACAACCGGAGAGAACTTCTCCGTTGACTGCTGCTTGTGCAAAGCGTGGTGAGAAGATGGATGGAGCCAGTACACCCAGAGCGCCCAGTGCGGAAGCGCCCTTCAGGAAGCTACGACGAGACGTATAGTTTGCAATGATTTTCGACATCTCTGCTGTCCCTTTATTTTGGCAGAACAAATCGATGAGTTGAGCAAGTAGCCCGATGAAAACAGCCCGTTTTCTCTGAGTGTTACCGTAATCACAGCGTGTAAACGTGGTTCGCGCGTTGATTGAACGGGATGTAAAATCGAGTAAACAGGTTGTAAATGGTGACAGTCAGGTGGTCGTGCCTGCTTCGTTCAAACGTGCCAGATCCATGCTGAGCCATGTGTTGAGAGCGGCAGCCAGCTGCTCATAAAAGCCTGAGGGATCAAAGCGTTTGCAGCCTTCGCAGAATGACGGCACCCAGTTGAGCAGATGGTTTGACAGGAACCAGATCTGATTTTCATGCAGTGATTGAGCTGATGTCTGATCGCCATTGGCTTCTGCCAGAGCTTCCCTGTCGATGTACTCCGCCAACACGTTGAGCTGTACGCCGAGGTGGTCCGCTGGCTCTTTCAAAGAGCTTTCAATGGATATGCCAAGGTCCTGCAGGAGCTTGTTCATGTCAGCTGTCGGCTTTTGGAAGAGCGTGCCTTTTTCGTTGTAATAGGCAGACTCATAGGGAGGTGCGGAGTGCGCACCTCCAGCACCAAGAAATAGGCGGGAGTAGGCGGTTGCCAGATCCAGTACCTGTGTCTGGTAATCTTCTTTTGGAAGCTGCGCCATTTGAGACAGCTGGTTGGTGAAAGAGGAGAGCTCTGGTGCCAATGCAAACACATCAAGCAGGGCTTTGCCCTCCGGAGAGCTGTAGCTCTCCAGAGTTTCGATTTTCACTTCGCTGGTGAAGAAGCTTGCCAGCCAGCGGTAGACCAGAGATCTGTCACTGTTGGAAAAGGTGATGGTTTCGTGCTTACCCATGAGCTTCACTCCCACCTGTGTCTTTGGCATTGAGCTGCAGGTATTTCTGCAGGATGCGGTATTGCTCTTTGTCTAGTGAGATGAAGCGCTTCATAGCTTTGAGAGAGCCGATCCACTGGTTGGCGAGGAAATGCTCTGGATCGCGTAGGCCATGACATGTGGAGCAAGCAGCGGTGTACATTTCCTTGGTGTATGCCCAGAGCTGATCACCCTGTGAGATCAGATTTTCCTTGGAAACCCAGGTGTCGATCTGAACCTGATGCCAGGTCAGTTCGGTGTCCGGATCCACTTCTGTCTTCAGGCGCTCGATCTTGTCGACGACCTTTTTGCCGACAGTGGCGGAGAAGATGCGCTGTCCTCTGAGAGCGTAGATCACGCGGTCGACTTCATCCTGCTGCCAACCTGCAATGCGGACTTTCAGGAGGTCACCACTGCGCTCAAGCACAGTCACATCCGTGCCACCCATCAAGCGCCCATCGCTCTTGCCGTTGCTTTCTGCTTTGGCCTGCTCAACGAAGAAAGGCTTGCTGGTAATGGCGTAAAGATGATCGGAGGTTGCGCCTTCGTTTGCGGAGAGGGCCTGCAGCTCGTCGTACATGGCTTTGTAGCCTTGAGACATATCCGGCAGTTTGTGGGCGATGCCTTTGTGGCAGGAGATGCAGGTCTCGCCATCCTTGAAGCCTTTCTGCATGGTTTCAGAGGCTTTTGGATGCTGCTTTGCGAAATCCATGGAGTTTTGCTTATGACAGTTGCGGCATTGCTGGGAGTCGTTGGCTTCCATCTCTGCCCAGACACTCTTGGCCATGGTCAGGCGGTGCGCTTCAAACTTCTCCTTGGTGTCGATCTTACCGGTGAGCTTGGAGTAGACCTCTTTGGCTGCTTTGATCTTGCGGAGGATCTTTGGGTAGGTTTCCTTGGGTACATGACAATCTGAACAGACCGCCTGAACGCCGGATGCGTTCGAGAAGTGGGGAGACTTCTTGTACTCCTCATAGACCGTGCTGCGCATTTCGTGACAGGAGACGCAGAAGTCCAGTGTGTTGGTGTAATCCATCGCGGTGTGAAAGCCGCCCCAGAACACAATGCCACCCGCAAATGCGCCGATGAGTAATAAGCTTATTGGAAATATTGCGGTTTTCGTCCGCAGGAGTCGCCAGATTTTCATCTTTTATCTCTTTTGCACTCTCGGACAAGTCGGTCCGTTCAATGCTCAGAGAATTAGACTAAGGTTGTAAATAGCGTTTGGAGGAAATATGAACGGGGTGTAGAATGGTGTAAACATGATGTAAACACACAAGCCGACAACAAGCATATGACAAACAAGGCACATATACTGGTCGTTGATGATGACCTGACCAGCCGCGTCGCTCTTTCCGGATATTTTGAGACCGAAGGATACCGTGTTTCTGAAGCAGAAGATGGTGCGCAAATGCGTTCGGTGTTTGCAGGCGGTGATGTTGACTTGATCATGCTTGATATCCGGCTGCCGGATGATGATGGCCTGACCTTGCTGAAAGAAGTACGCAAGCAGTCGGATGTGGGGATCATCATGGTGACGGGTCGTACGGATGAGGTAGACCGCATTGTTGCGCTTGAAATGGAAGCGGACGACTATGTGATCAAGCCGTTCAATCCGCGCGAGTTGCTGGCTCGTTCCAAGAACCTGCTGCGCCGGGTGAAAGCTGCGCGGGTACCGGTTGTTGCTGATGAGCGTGTGTTGAGCTTTGCGGGCTGGTCTCTTGACTTGGACAAACGTGGGCTGCAGTCGCCGGAAGGGGAGGATGTGCGCCTGACACGCGGCGAGTTTGAGCTTCTTTCCGCGTTGGTCGAGAACAAAGGCCGCGTGCTGACCCGAGATAATCTACTGGATCACCTGAACCACCGGGAGTGGGATCCTAGTGACCGCACGGTCGATGTGCTTATTGGCCGGCTGCGTCGCAAAATCGAAGTGAATCCCAAAGACCCAAGCCTGATCAGGACTGTGCATGGGGTTGGTTACGTGTTTACTGGTGCGCACTGACGTCGAGTTTAGCTTGACGCCTCTGTAAGGCAGCTGAGCCAGGTTTCATTCAACTTGTGCTTTGAGGCCGTGTAGCTGACCTCCAGAGCGCTGAAAATCTCTATGATTTTATGCTTCTCTTCCTTTTGAGCGGCGTGTTCCAGCTGTTCGGAGAGCTTTGCGACATGAGTGAGACCTACATTGTAAGATGCGCCTTTCATGCTATGCGCTTTGTCTCTGATCTTGGGCAGATTTTGCGTTGCGATGAGGTTGCGTAGCTCTGGAATGAAGTAGCGCGACGTTTGCATATATGCATCGACAATGCGTTTTGCGCGGTTTTCTCCCAACATGTCGAAATGACCACGTAACACTGTTGTATCAATGAGTTCTGTTGGTTGCTCCTGCAGGCTCTGTCGGGATTTGCGTGCGAACATGGCTCTGTCGGAAAGGCAGGAGGCAATGGCGTCTTCCAGATCTTCCTGAGAGTAGGGCTTGCCGAGGAAACCATCGGCGCCAGCGGTGAAGCTCTTTTCAATATCTGCCAGGAAGATACAGGCGCTTTGAACGATGACAGGAATGCTGGAGATATGGTGGTAGTGGGATGCGCGAATGCGGGCGATGGTGTCTGTCCCACTTAAGCCAGGCATGCGGTTGTCCATCAGCACCAAATCAAAGCGATGTTCGTGTAGCTGAGACAAAGCCTCTTCACCGCTTGCCACTGTGAAACAGATGTGGCCTGCCTTTTCTAAGAAACCTTCTGTGACAAGCTGATTGACCTTGTTGTCCTCCACTAGAAGGATCTTCAACTTCTTGGGCTTCCAGGTATCTTGCTTGTCTTCGATGATGCTAACGGTCTGATCTGCTTCGTAAAATGGTACTGTAAAGTGAAAGATTGCACCTTGCGTCTGGTTTGCTTTGCAGCCGATCTCACCACCCATAGCATTCACGAGGCGTTTTGAGATGGCGAGACCGAGGCCTGTTCCGCCATAAAGCCGATTGGTGGCTGCGTTTTGCTGCACAAACGGTTCAAACAGGTAGCTGTGATCACCTGTTGGTAGCCCCACGCCTGTGTCTTTCACCATGATCTGCAGACAGCGTGTGTGCCTGATCTGGCTTATGGGGATATGCACGCTGATGGTGATGGAGCCTTCATTGGTGAACTTGATGGCATTGCTGACGAAATTCAGAAGGACCTGCCGGATTTTAGTCGGATCGGCGCGCAGGATTTCAGGCACATGTGCGTGGACGTCGATCAGCAGTTCAAGGCCTTTGTCTTCGGCTTGCTGCCTTGTCAGATCCACCACTTGCTTGATGACTTGCCGGATTTTGAAGTCGACTGTCTCTAACTCCAGAGAGCCTGCTTCCACCTTAGAGTAGTCCAGCACATCGTTGAGAATGGACCGCAGCATCTCACTTGAGGATATGATGCCGTCCAAATAACGATGCTGCTCTGGCTTAAGGCCTGTGTCCTTCAGGAGATCTGCCAGTCCAAGAACCCCATTCAAAGGCGTCCTGATTTCGTGGCTCATGGATGCGAGGAAGGTGGACTTGGCACTGTTGGCCGCTTCGGCTTCTTCCTTTGCCTTTTTATGATCGGTGACATCGTTGAGGATAAGGATCATGCCGGGAAACTTGCGGCTGAAATCTACGATGTGCTGGGCACGGATGTCGAAGACGCGTGGACCAACAGCGGTATCGAGCGTGACATCTGTAAAACAGCTCTCCAGTTCCTGAGGCAAGTAGGGCTGCAGCTGATTGGTCAGCACATCGCGCGTTGCTTCGTTGATGTACTTGATCTTGGTGTTCTGCAGGCCGCAAAAGACTGCCTGTGCCGCATAGTTGAGGTCATTGACCTTGCCATTCTCATCCATCAGCACGATAGGATCGCTCAGGCTTTCCAGAATGGTGAGGTACTTATTTTTCTCGTTGGTGATACGGCGGTTTTCTTCGTAGGCTTCATGTAGCTTTCTCTCTTCTGCAACACCACTCCATTCCGTCGAAAAACCAAGTTCCATGAAATCGAAGTAGCGTAGTAGATAAGATCGGTACCGAGCTTTCTCAGTCTCTGAAAAACCTTGAGATTCAATGAGATCCATATAGGCGCTGCGGTAGTATTTTGTCAGGCCGAGGAAGTAACCCAATGTTACTCCTCTGGATCGGTGGCTTTTGGCTTGTTCTACGCCAAATGCAGCGAAGGGGTGGCAGGAGAAGTCTGAGCTGACATCTATTTCTGGAGGCGTATCGTAGGCTTCCATTGCTTTCACAATGGACTTTGAGAGGCCCTCAACAGATACGCGCCATGCTTCCCGAAGTGTTGCAGTATATTGGGTGTAGCCCTGATTTTTTGCGTAAAAGAAGATGCGATCTATCAGGGTGTTTTCGTTTTCTAAAATAAGATCTCGCAGCACATGCATGGCGGCCTCCGCGTCCTGCTTTCAGGCATGATACGAAGGGCTGTGATGGTCAATCCAAAACTGCAGTGCTACGTGCTGGGTCGTACGCGGCACTGCCTATGCATTGTGTGCTTAGTTGAGGTAGCGGGAGCCGAAGCGGTTGAGCGCGTCTCTCAGGGTTTCCTGTTCATCCAAATGACGGTTGCTTTCCATTTCGTGATGGTCCAGCTGTGGGCTTTCCTCCGTCATGCGCAGATGATCGCCTGAGTTCTCCTGAAGCTCTTCCAGTATGTGCTCAAAGACTTGCAGCCGCTCTTTCAGCGAATGCTCGCCGCTGTGTTCCAAATAGTCTTTCAGCTTGGCCAGCTCAGCCTGCAAAATGGTGTTGTCTCTAATTTCTGACTGATAGGTGCTCATGATCCCCTCAAGAGCATTGACGTCTTCACCAGCATTTGGATTTTCTAAGCTCATTACAGGCCTCCTCATTTGGGGGAGCGTATGTTTGTGCCTCGGGCAATACTTGTAAATATTATCTACCCAAAAAATACCGCGACTGGCGTTGCCTCTTGAAGTTTGGGTAAGTCTGTACCTAAGCAGAACCTGAGAGTTCTCAGAGAGTTTTAGCGGTTTTCATTGCTGTCACCCTACGTCCTGCTAGGGCTCTACTTTGAGTTCTTTAACCATGATCGGCGTCTTGCTGATACTTTGCCTCACGGAGCAGTCTGGCTCCCGTCATTCCTCACATGATGTCTAATGCAGATACTGCGAGGAAGTTGACATGAGAAAAACAATAGGAGCACATGAGCTGGATGCTGCCACTTTGGAGTTTGGGCTTCTTGTCGGTCTGTTGATCCCGGAGGGCAAAGACCCAAAAGAGTACAAGCTCAACAAAGATTGGCTAAAAGACCCGGTCGCACAGCTGCGTAAGCAATTGAAGACAATCAATAAGGATCTCAATACCTGTTTGAAGGACGCCTTGCACGCGTTGAGAACAGATGCTGATAAGGCCGTGGATGATCCCGCTGAAATACTCAGGGAATGGAACCCGCTTCTCTTTCCAGCGATCGGCTTTGGTGGCCATGTAGGAGATCTGGGAGAGGTGCCCGCCATCGATTGGCTGTCTCTCATCACGAATGGCGGAGATGTGCCTGAAACCATCGCAGACTGGATGCAAAAAGTGGCTGGCAATCGCAAAACCCTCAAGGCCTGGGGCGCAGCCCTGGTTGGACTCGTCACCGGCAAAATTGATCACCCAATCGGGAAGGGAACTCCAGAGGATCCTTATCTTTTTGAGATCAGAGAGGTTGGCTCACTTGGAACTCTTTATCTCTCACTGTCTGGGAAGAAGGACAAGGATGGCAATGCGACACTGGTTCCCGGCCTCTCGTTCGACAGCGAGCCGATTGATTTGGATGATGAGAGGTAGTGTGAGGGAAGCTGTTTGCGTTTAAGAAAGTGCTTAGGTAGAAAAGCGAAAAGCCTCCAGAGGGAGGCTTTGAAATACTCTCGTAAAATCGAAAACGAAGGTGGTGCCGACAGCAAGGATCGAACCCGCGCCCCTCTGATTACAAGTTGCATTTTGCATCTGGCGATGATCTACGACCTATTGCGATTCAGTACTATGAATCAAAGAGTTGTAGAAAATTATTTGCTCCTGCCTACCTTGCATTTCGCTGCGAAACTCGTACATTTGCTTACAATATGCTGACACAGAATGGTAGGCATTTGCAAGCTGACCTATAAGGGTTTAGACGCCTGTTTTGCACAGGCTCTGCAGAAAAGCCCGGAAGGTCGTCACAAGCTGTCAGGCCGTCAGAAACAGCAGCAAACGGGGAATACTTTCAACTGACATTTTTGCATGTGTGATGGTTCTTGTCATGGGCCGTCAGCAGGAGAGGTGTGCCTGATGCCCAACGTTACAAAGCGAACTGTGGATGCTGCTGAGCCCAAGGCGAAAAAGTACTTCGTGTGGGATGGCAAGCTTTCTGGGTTTGGCCTGCAGGTGATGCCAAGTGGGCACAAGTCGTTTGTAGTTCAGTATCGCACCTTGGAAGGCCGGTCACGTCGAATGACGCTTGGCAAGTATGGTGGTCTCACTCCCGATGAGGCGAGGGGGCTTGCTATCGAAGTTCTCGCTAAAGTACGCAACGGGGAAGATCCAACGGTGCACCGCAAGGTCATCCGGCATGCTCCCACGGTGAATGATCTGCTCGACATGTATCTGTCTGAACATGTGGAAGTGCACAATAAGCCGAAGTCGCTCATTGAGATCCGGCGCATTCTGGATCGTTGTGTGCGTAAGCCTCTTGGGAAGTCCAAATTGGCTTCTGTAACTCGTCAGGACATATCCAAGCTGCATCGATCTATGAGGCGTACACCAAGGCAGGCTAATCATGTGTTGGCGATAATCTCGAAGGCTTTCAATCTTGCTGAGGTGTGGGGCTTGAGGCCTGAGCACAGCAATCCGGTGCGGCTCGTTAAGCGCTACAAGGAGAATGAGCGGGATCGGTTTCTTTCAGGTGATGAGTTACAGCGTTTGGGCAAGACGCTGAAGATTGCTGAGAAGGAGGGGCTGCCCTGGATCATCAAAGCCAAGCCAGAGAACCGCAAGCATCTGCGCCACGATATTGAGAAGCGCCGGACGCCTGTGAACCCGATGGCGCTCTATTGCCTGAAGTTGCTGCTTTACACTGGAGCGAGGCTCATGGAGATCGCATCGCTTGAATGGGATCATGTGGACTTTGACCAGGGCACAATTGCTTTACCTTCCAAGAAAGGCGACGGGCGCAAACCACACCCGGTGAGTGAGAATGTTCTCGATATCCTTGCCGATATTCCTCATCTAGAGGATTCTCCATATGTGCTGGCTCGGATCAATGATCCAACACGACATATCTCCAAGGAGCTGGTGGAGAATGCATGGCAGCGCGTACGTTATCATGCAGGCATCCCTGATGTGCGTATCCACGATCTACGCCACACGGTTGGCACCTTCGCAGCCCAGGCAGGCAGCAATGCCTTCCTTATCAGTCATTTGCTGCGCCACCGCAACGTGACCATCACCAACCGCTATGTGAACCACGATGCGCATCCGATCCGTGTGTTGTCAGAGACGGTTGGGGAGCGGATTGAGGCTGGGTTGGAAGGAGGTGAGTGAGAGTTCCGCTACTGGCATTAGGAGGGGGAGTTGGATTTTTACGAGCTCTGCATGAGGCTTTTGACCAATACCGGCCATTCGCTTAGTTACGGAACTGCCTAATCTAGAGCGAGACATCAACTTGGGATTGAACATGATCAGCTTGATGCTGAGGGCGAAAATCTGACATTCTCTATGAACGCGAATTCCAAATAGCGTCATCGTCGAAGTGGTCATTCAAGGGAAAATATTCCAGGAGATTGAAGCTAAAGTTCGAACATGGCATGAGTTACAATGCCACCTTGCTATTTATGCGTGTGGCATTTGCAAATTGTGAGGTGAGCTATTTATGAAAATCCAAAGTGTTGAAGTCTATAACTTCCGAAAACTTCACAAGGCCAAACTTGATTTTTCTAGCAGCCAAACACTGCTCGTTGGGGCAAATAACAGCGGTAAAACGTCTGCTATGGTCGCATTGCGGTGCTTTCTCAAAGACCGGGGTGGGATAACTGCCAAAGATGTTACTGCATCCAACTGGAAACGGTTAGAAGCTATTGCCTGCAGCTGGATGGAGGAAGGAGTCGAACCTGAGCTTCACCCTTTAATTGCTGAGCTACCATACATGGACGTATGGCTGCATGTCTCCGACAACGAGTTTCACCACGTTGCCCATCTCATCCCAACTCTCGAGTGGAAGGCGGGCCTTCTGGGTGTTCGTATCCGACTTGAACCGAAGACCTTTGCCGATGTGTTTAATGAGTATCGGGAAGCTCGAAAAAAATCCTTGGATCGACTGGTAGAGTACGCAAAGACACACGCCGACAAAGTAGGTGATTTTTCACTTTGGCCAAAGTCATTGCAAGACTTCCTAGATCGACGGATGTCAAGCTTGTTCACACTTAATGCTTATCTGCTCGACCCAGATAAACCGGCCGTTGTACAAGATGGAGAAACCACTGTGCTCCAGCCTCAAGTGCTACCGGAAACGGCGCAAGGACTAGGGCCTAATCCATTTTCTGGTCTATTTCAAATTAGAGAAATCAAAGCGCAGCGTGGCTTTGCAGATGCTTCGGATGCCAAGCCTTCGAGAGATGATGACACGGAAGATAGGTCTCCTACATCTAAGCGCAAACTGTCGGATCAACTGCAAGCGTATTATCGCCAGCACCTAGATCCTGACAAGGACCCCACGCAGGAAGACGTTTCTGCACTAGGTGCTTTCCATACAGCGCAGAAAACCTTCGACGAGCGTCTTCAACAAGGGTTCTCCGCTGCGATTGGAGAGCTTGAAACGCTTGGTTATCCAGGCATCGCTAACCCGAAAATGTTGATCTCGACACGCATCAAACCGACTGATGGCCTAAATCATCCGTCTGCGGTTCAGTATGACATTTCCGGTGACTCAACACCATTGCGCCTTCCAGAGGACTACAATGGGTTGGGTTTTCAAAACCTCATCTCCATGGTGTTCCTTCTCATGCGATTCAGAGATGACTGGATGCTCGTTGGTAAACATGCGAGGTCCAGTACCGGTTTAGAGCGAGAACTGATTGCTCCGCTCCAGTTGGTTTTGATCGAAGAACCTGAAGCCCATCTTCATGCGCAAGTCCAACAAGTCTTTATGCGCCGGGCGATGAGCGTGCTGCGCAACCATGAGTTATTGAAAGATGATGCCTCACCATTTTCGACACAGCTTGTGGTGAGCACCCACTCCAGTCATATCGCGCATGAGGTCGAGTTCGCAGACCTACGATATTTCAAACGTAAGCCGGCTAAGCCCGACTGCGTCGCCACCTCAGATGTTGCCAACCTGTCCGGCCTGTTTGGTACCGATGACGAAACAACGAGGTTTGCGAAACGGTATCTTCGCACAACCCACTGTGATCTGTTCTTTGCGGACGGGGCAATCATGATCGAGGGTGCAGCAGAACGTATCTTACTGCCTCATTTTATTTCGCAGGCACATAAGGGTTTGGCTGAAAGGTATATCTCTTTACTCGAAATTGGTGGAAGCCATGCGCATCGGTTGAAGCCATTGGTCGAGCTTCTCGAGATTCCTACGTTGATTATTTCCGATCTTGATGCCGTTGACCCGAAAAACAACCGCAAAAGCGTACTCCCTTCCAACGGTGCAGCGTATGAGACGGCCAATAGTGTGCTGAAAAGTTGGTTACCTAAACTCACTATCGTGGACGATCTGTTGGCAGCCGATGATGTTCCCGAGTTATGCGTGGGCGGTTTTGGATACACTGGCGTTGTCTATCAACGCGACCAGTCTGTGCAATGCGAAGACGACACTAACACTGTAAATCTCATTCCAAGTACATTTGAAGATGCACTTGTTCTGGCGAATTTAGACATCGTAAAAAAGATGTCCGGTGTCAGCATGAGCAATGCCTTTGCTAAGATCGCTAGTTCGTCCAAAACAGCTGAAGGGCTGGTTGAAGGCCTTTACCAAAGACTGTCGCAATCACCACAGAAGGCCGCGTTTGCCCTTGATCTCCTGAGTGTTGAAAATATCGATGATCTAGTCGCGCCCCCTTACATTGCTAAGGGTTTAAGCTGGCTCGAGAAGCGTCTCAACGCCGGAGATGCAACATGAGTGAAGAACACATCGAGATCGTAGATGATAATAATCGCGACAATCCAGCGGATGAAGCAATCAGAGATGCTCTGTGTCTCGATAAACCCCAGAGCTTCTTCCTTTTCGCTGGAGCGGGATCCGGTAAAACACGATCACTTAAATCCGTATTGGAAACCCTAGCTGACATCATCGGCAGTGACTTACGTCGCAGAGGTCGGAAAATCGCAGTTATCACCTACACGAATGTCGCCTGCGATGAAATTCTGAGGCGTGTCAACAGTGACCCTATATTCGATGTGAAGACCATCCACAGCTTCGCATGGTCCCTCGTTGAGGGCCGTAATCATGATATCCGCAAATGGCTGCTCGAAGAAAAACTACCAGCTGATCTTGCGAAAATCGAAGAGAAGCATGCGAAGGGCCGCGCAGGTAAAGAACATGACAAACGTAAAAAGCAAATCGCGTCAAAAAAGAAACGTATTGAAGAGCTCCCCAATATTCATCACTTCACCTACAATCCTAATGGGGACAATGTTGGCCGTGCCTCACTCAGTCATGATGAAGTGATAGCCATGGCATCTAGCTTCCTGATGTCAAAAGAGACCTTTCAAAAAATTGTCCTTAGCAAATATCCGTTTATCCTTATCGATGAGAGCCAGGATACACTGAAGCCATTCATGTTGGCACTGCTAGAGTTTGAAAAGGCTCACCAAAGCAAGTTGGCACTAGGGCTCTTTGGCGATACCATGCAACGTATCTATGGGCATGGTCTGCCTGATCTCGTTGATCGTATCCCAGAGCGCTGGGATAAACCAGCGAAGGTAATGAACCACCGAAGTCGAGCCCGGATCATTGACTTAGCAAACAGCATTCGAGCAGATGCGGATAAGCGCAGTCAGCGACCACGATCAGATCGCGCTGGTGGATTTGTTCACGTTTTCATTGCCCCTAATGAAGGCACCGACCGTGAGCAGTTTGAGGCTGATGCTCGTTTAGTAATGGCAGAAATCACTTCTGATGAGAAATGGCGTGTGCCATCTGCAGTTAAGACGTTGACAATTGAACGTCACATGGCTGCAGCGAGATTGGGATTCTCTGGTCTTTTCGAGCCTCTCGATAAAGTAGACAGCTTTCAAACAAGCTTTAGAGATGGAACTCTAGCTTCAATGAGATTGTTCTCAGAACGTATTCTGCCAGTGATTGAACATAATAACTCGGGGGACGCCTTTGGCTTGATGGCAATCTTGCGGAAGCACTCTCCGTTGCTCTCGAAGTCATCGCTTTCGATAACACAGAAGGGCCAGTTATCTGGATTGGGAAAAGCCAGATTTGCCGTAAAAGATCTAACCGCACTCTTTGTTGACGATGCAGATCCAAGCTGCGGCGATGTACTTAAGTCCGTGGCAGCCTCAGGACTATTTGAGATACCTGAGGTCCTCAAATCTCTAAGTAGCCTTGATTTTAGTCCCAATGCGGAGTTCGAGCCGACGAATGACGACCGCGTGGATGCTTGGGCAGTCGCGCTTCGCGCTCGGTTTTCTGAGGTTTCCAAGTATCGTGACTATGTTCTAGATCTTAGCCCTTACGGCACGCATCAAGGTGTAAAAGGACTAGAGTTTCCGCGCGTGATGGTGATTGCAGATGATGGCTTGACCCGATTCAAAGGCCTTGCGTCTTATGAAAAGCTTTTGGGAGCTAGGGCCAAGTCCGATCGGGATCTAAAAAATGAGCGTGAAGGTAAAGAGACAACCTTCGATCGCACGCGCCGCCTATTATATGTAACATGCACAAGAGCTGAGGAAAGTTTGGCAATTGTCGTTTACAGTGACGATCCAAGTTCCGTTGCCGATACAATGATGTCAAAAGGGTGGGTAACATCTGATGAAATCAGTAAAGGAGACAATCTAAGGAAGGAACGGGCAACGGCTTTTGGCAGGGTTTTAGAAGCTAATGAAAAACGTAGATTAGAGATCCATATTGAACAGACAGAAATGAGGACGCAAAAGGAGCGACCTATTTGACCCACGAAATTCGAGTTCCTACATTGACAGAGTTTTGCCAATATGATGGGCTTCACTGTCGAAACTTATGGAAGGAAGTTGGAGAAGGCTATGTGTGTCCTTCTTGCAATCGCTCAAAGTTCCAATTGATGAGGTGGACGAAAAGGTTCCCCAACAAACCCGGTTCATTTATGGGGTGGAAAGCCATTTTACATCGCCACCACGATCATTCAGGTGATCGTTGGCAAGGGACTGGACGATTTCCCGAAACTGTAATCTGCGATCAGTGTAACTCAGCCGATGGTACCGCAAAGAAAAAACTCGACCTCCCAAAGAATTTTTCTTTTGCTCCTCACGAAATAGCTAGATTCATTAGCGCTACCCCACATTCGAAACATCGAATAGACTATGCTGTAGCGCAAGCAATTTTCAACGAACTGTCCAGATAAGAGCTATAGAAGAAGCCTTCGAGTGAACGTGTCTCAACCCTTGATGGAGCTACCCGAATGGCAACTCATGGCCCCCTCTGCGTAAGTAAGTTAAAATCAAGTTTATTAGGTAAGCTAAGATGAGCGATGGAACTGAAAGATTACGGGTGATGCCACAGAGGTAATTGGGGCCACTGGGGCCCCAATACGTCAGAACCAGGTTTCAAACTGAAGGCCGTAGGTTGTTCCAGATTTCTTGTCCTCGAAGATATCTGTATTTCCTACCGCGCCAGCTTTGCTCCATGCGCCATATGTTACAAATGCGCGTAGCTGTGGTCTCGCCCAGAAACCAGATTCACCAAAGGTGTATGCCGCCGCGAAGGTGGTTTTGCCGAGAGTCCGGCTTTCATCTTCGGTGTGAACGTGATCCAATCCCAACTCAAGCTGAAGGTTGAAGTCTTCATTGATGTTGTATTGCGGGCGAATGCCTATTGAAGACCAGTTTGTGTTGTCCCCATTGTTGCGATCAAGCTGATGCCAAGCGGTGTAGAAGAGTTCAATTTCGTCGGTAATGGATGCGAGACCATGAATCTGAGCACGTGTAATTGAGCGATCTTCAGCGTCACTCCAGCCATCTGCAGAAAAGCCGGAGGCAGCGTTGAAGCCATGCATCAGGCTGGCCTTCATGTAACCGCCGAAAATGTTGTTCTTTTGCAAATGTAGACGAAGCGCTGCGCCGTCATCGCCAGTGGCGTCGCCAGTGGTCATGGAGTAAGCCGCACCGATTTCACCTATCAGATCTTCTCCAAGATGAATGCCTTCAAATCTAGCGTCCAGAGTATGGGTATTGCGATCTCCGTTTGTAAAAGCAGCAACGGAAAGTTTGCCGGAGCCGAGATCTACATCTTCCAGACCACCGCCAAAGCCATCCCAGTTAGAGTAGTTTTCATAGTAGTTGTCGGTGATGTGGATGTCTTTACGCTTATAGAAGCGGCGACCAACCCAGACTGTACTGTCACTGAGAGCGCCTTTACCAAGGCCTTTGTATCCCAACCAGAACTCACGAGTTGCAACATTGGCGTCGAACTCGCCATCAACGATCAAGTCGTTGTTGTCACCGGCGACATGCGCGCGGACACCGCCAACCAAGGCACTTCCATTTTCGAAGGTATATTTGCCACCTACGCCATACTCACCATAGAAATCAGACTCGTTCCCAAGACGGTACTTGTTCCAAGCCCCGTTTAGTTGCATTGCAGTGAACTTGTCGCCTTCAGTTTGACCAACTCCGATACGCAAATAGCCGGTTTGATTGTATTCAAACTCCGCATGCGCAGCCGTGGCGGCTAGAACTGAGAGCGCAGCTACAGTCCCCAACAGAGCATTTTTCATTACTTCCTCCAGTTATTTCAGCGTTGTTTTAAACACTGTATTTGTGATGCAGACGCACCTCTCCCGTCCCGCGCTCTGCGCAGGTTGGTAACTCCTTGTTTTATAGAATTAATTTAGCTGATTGCTGTCCCGTTGACTGAAGAGAAGAACCTGAGCTGATTGAGGTCGATGCTCAGTCTGATTTCATCCTGTGCGATCGTTGACCAAGGCAAACGAGCCGTTACGATTTCATTTACCATATCGAAGGTCAGGAAAAGATCTGCACCGGTATGCTCAACAATGCGGGGTTTCACCGTTAGCTGGTGACCAAGTGAGAAAACTTCTGGTCGTATCCCAACTTTTGCCCTCCCATTTTTCTGGGCTTCTAATGGTACTTGTATTCCCTCAATAACTTGATCATCTGGAAATTGAATGGAGTTGCCATCAACCTTAACATCGATCAGGTTCATTGGTGGCGCACCCATGAAGTCCGCAACAAACGTGTTAGCTGGATGGCGATAGATCTCATCAGGTGTCCCAACCTGTTGAATTACCCCATCCTTCATCACGACGATCTTAGTTGCCATTGTCATGGCCTCTATTTGATCGTGAGTGACATAAACAATTGTCGTGCCAGTCTTTGCATGCATTTGCTTGATTTCTGCACGCATCTCCATCCTTAGTTTTGCATCTAAGTTGGATAGGGGTTCATCAAACAAGAAGAGTGCCGGTTCCCGAACCAAAGCACGTCCCATCGCAACGCGTTGACGTTGCCCACCAGAGAGTTGTCCAGGGCGACGGTCCAGAAGGTGTTCTATTTGAAGCAAAGAAGCGACGCGCAGGACCTGAGTATTAATTTCTTCTTTTGGAACTGAGCGGATCTTCATCCCAAACTCGATATTTTCTCGAATACTCATGGTTGGGTAAAGCGCATAGCTTTGAAAGACCATTGCGATATCACGCTCTCGCGGAGGCAATGCAACAACATCTCGGCCAGATATTTCTAAGGTACCGGAAGAAATCTCTTCCAGACCAGCAATACAGTTTAACAGGGTGGATTTTCCGCAGCCTGACGGCCCGACAAGGACCAGGAAATCCCCCTTATTGATAGAGACGCTTACATCTTTCAGCACATGGGTTTCACCAAAGGACTTATTCAAGTTTATGATGTTTAGTGCTTTGGTTGCCATGGTATCCTCTCAGACTCTTGCAGCATCTTGGTTGAATCCCGAACGATCAGTTCCGCTCTTTGTCTAATTTGAAGGTCTTTGATTGGCGTGCCGTCCAAAAGATCACAGAGTATGCGCGCAAGAGGGGCGCATGCATCACGAAATGGAGCGCGTGTTACCGACAATGTTGGATTGAAGTTGATTGAACGAAACTGCGGAATAGCATCGTCATGTGCAAGTACAGAGACATCCTGTGGGATTGACAGGCCGATGTCCTTTGCAGCTCGATACACTCCAACAGCAATCGGTGTTGTTGCGCACAAAATAGCAGTTGGGCGTGGAGCTGTTCGCTCAGTCAGCAAAGCTAAACTTGCCGCGTAGCCATAGTTTTCGTCGCCGCTGCCGTATTGTAAGGCAAAATCCGGTGATGTAATGCCGCGCTGTTCCATTACCTCCAGGTAGCCCTCAGCACGTGCTTTTGAATAAGCATGGTTCTGTGGCCCGTTCAAAAATGCAATCCGCTGATGCCCCAAATCCGCCAAGAGATTAGTTCCATCTACGGCAACAGATTTGTTGTCGATGTCAAAGAAGGCGTAGGATGCATTAGAAGTTGCTCCATGGACGACAAATGGGATTTTTTGTTCTTCCAAAAATGCGATGCGCGGGTCGTTCTCTTCTGGAGCATTCAGGATAAACCCATCGAGTGTGTTCTTTGAAACGAACCTGCGATAGGGCGCTACTGGATCAGTCGCTGTTGCTGCATGAAAAACAAGATCGACATCACGATCGGCGAGATGATCGGATAGCCCTGCCATGATCTCGTAAAAACCGGCCGCTGATGTTTGCGCTGGTCCAAGAGATAAGATCATCCCAACCATACCAGAACGCCCTGAGACTAGCTTTTGAGCTATCTGGTTTGGCTTGTAGCCAAGAGTAGCCGCGGTTTCCTGAACCAGTTTTCGCGTTTCTGCGCGCACCTCCGGGAAGCCGTTCAAAGCGCGAGAGACGGTCGCTGGCGATATTCCCAGTTCCTTTGCAATGTCTTTGATCGTTGCCATGTCTCGAATCCTTTTCAAAACGTTTTAAACTGAATCTTGCATTTGTAAAATAGAAAATGAGGAGAGAACAAAATGCCTCAGCTTATATGCAGGCAAACTACCTACCTTCTTGACTCAAAACGTTTGCATAGTATTTAAATATGCTAGGTTTTGAGGCTGTGAACAGCCAATACGCATGCAACGCGGAGTAGTTATGAACGAGAATTGGTGGCGTAATGCCATTATCTATCAAGTGTATCCACGCTCTTTTCAGGATACAAATGGGGATGGCATTGGCGATCTGAGGGGGATTACTTCTCGGTTAGATCACATCGCATCGCTTGGCGTTGATGCTGTTTGGCTTAGCCCAATCTTCACTTCTCCTATGGCGGATATGGGTTATGACGTCAGCGACTATTACGACATCGATCCTCTCTTTGGAACACTGCAAGACTTTGATGACTTTGTGACTCGTAGTCATGAACTGGGATTGAAAGTTATTATTGATCAGGTTCTATCTCATAGTTCCAGTAAACACCCCTGGTTTGAAGAAAGCAGAGCTAGCCGGACGAACTCCAAAGCCGGCTGGTATGTCTGGGCAGACGCCCAACCAGACGGAATGCCGCCGAACAACTGGCTGTCTGTTTTTGGAGGTTCAGCATGGGAGTGGGAACCACGCAGAAAGCAGTACTACCTGCATAATTTTCTTGCAGAACAACCAGATCTGAATCTGCATAACGAAGAAGTGCAGGAAGCATTGCTTCACGTTTTGCGGTTTTGGCTCGAGCGCGGCGTTGACGGGTTCCGACTTGATACAGTCAACTATTACTTCCATGATCAGCAATTGCGGAGTAATCCTGCAAGCACCCGTGAAGATCGTGACAACCTGCCTGATGTTTATGGTAGGCAGGAGCACATTTTCTCAAAGAACCGCCCTGAGAATATCGACTTTTTGAAAAAGCTGCGCACCCTCACTGATGAGTTTGAGGGACGCATGATGGTCGGAGAAATCGGCGACGGCGGTGATTCAGCAACTAAATTGATGGCTGAGTACACCAAAGGGTCAGATCGTTTGCACCTTTGTTACTCTTTCGAATTGCTATCACCCAACTATACCGCCTCACACTTCAGAAATGCGCTCGATTCTTATCGGTCGGCTGCACCAGATGGGACAGCATGCTGGAGCTTTTCCAACCACGATGTTCCACGTCATGTCACTCGCTGGGAAGAGAAGGCTAGCTCGAGCAAAGAGTTGGCAAAGCAGACCATAGCAATGCTCATGTCCTTTGAAGGCTCTATCGGCATTTATCAGGGCGAAGAACTTGGGCAGCAGGACACTGAACTTAACTACGATGAGCTGACAGATGCACAGGCCATTCGCTTTTGGCCAGCAGTTAAAGGTCGCGATGGTTGCCGTACACCGATGGTCTGGGAGGCCACTAAGCAACATGGTGGATTCTCCTCCGCGAAACCTTGGCTACCCGTGAAGGATCCTCAGCTTGTAAGAGCTGTTGACGCTGCAGAGGCTTCCAATGACAGCGTCTTGCATTCCTATCGTAGCACTATTGAGTTTAGAAAAAACAACGACGCGCTTTTGACAGGTTCTACCGCGTTCCTTGATCTGCCGGAACCAATTCTGGCCTTTCACAGAATAACTAAGGATCAAAAGCTGACTTGCGTCTTCAATCTGTCTGAGATTGCAAGAGAATTGAGAATAGAGGGCGTAGCGAGCTTATCCGGGCCATCCAACGCAACCCTGCTCAATCAAACACTGACCCTTAATCCAAACGGATTTGCTTACCTGATTTCCGATCAGTTGGAAGGACTCGAGCTGATTTCATAGGGCATAACAACGCGTTTCTAATTGGGAGGACGCTATGAAAATACTAAGAACCACACTTGTTGCAGCTATGCTTGCTACAACATCTACCGCTGCCATGGCAGCTGTTGAAGGCGAACTGCTTATCTGGATCGGAGCTGACAAGGATATAAAGCAGTTGCAGGCGGTTGCTGCCAGATTTACCGAGGAATTGGGAGTTCCTACAAAGGTAGAGCTGGTTGACCCAGAGTTGCCAGACAAGTTCCAACGTGCGGCTTCAACTGGTGATGGTCCAGACCTGGTGATGTGGGCCCATGATCGCTTTGGTGAATGGGCTGCCAGTGGCCTACTGCAACCAGTAGAGCCGACATCGGAGTTTAAGGCAGGCGTCCTACCAACCGCGTGGGATGCGGTGAGCTTTAACGGTAAGGTGTGGGGATATCCGATTGCGATTGAAGCGATAGGTCTGGTTTACAATAAAGACCTGATTTCAGAACCTCCTAAAGACTTTTCTGAGTTTGCACATTTGGAACTACCTGAAGGCGTAAAACCTATCCTCTGGGATTACACCAACACCTACTTCACGATGCCAATGCTGATGGCAAATGGAGGCTACTCCTTTAAAAAAGTCGATGGTGTTTACAACGGTAAAGAGACTGGCGTGAACAATCAGGGTGCGATTGAAGGCGCAGAAGTGCTGGCGAAGCTCTTTGCTGATGGCATCATACCAGACGGTGTTGATTACGGTGTGATGGATGCTGCCATGGCCCGCGGTGAAGTGGCGATGGTCATTAATGGGCCGTGGAGCTGGAAAGCTTATGAAGAGGCAGGCCTGAATATCGGCGTCGCACCTATTCCGCAAGTCAACGGAAATGTTTCACCTCCATTCATTGGCGTTTATTCTGTAGCTCTCAATAGCGCTTCTCCAAATGCTGACCTGGCAAGTGAGTTTATTGAGAACTACATGCTGACTGACGAAGGCCTTGCTGTATGGAACAAAAACCGCGCTCTAGGTGCGCTCGCGGATATCTCAGCAAGTGAAGCATTGCACAGTGACAAAATCTCAGCCACTTTGAAGAACGCTTCAACCGGTGTCCCGATGCCGTCAAACCCTGAAATGGGCGCATTTTGGGCGGCTATGGCACCGGCGCTTAGTAACATCACAACAGGCAAACAAACTCCAGAAGAAGCTCTTAAAGACGCGGCTTCCCGTATTCTTGGAGAATAAGCAAGACTTTGTCGCACCGGGATACTCACTCGGTGCGACGTAGCTTGATTGCAAAGAAAGTTGCCTCTGATGACCTCTCTTAGCTCTGAAGACACAAACCAGATATCAGGCTTCAAATTGCGACGTCTTTTACCTGTTGGTTTGTTGATCACTGTTTTCACAACGCTGTTCTATTCGGCATTCCTTTTGTTTCTTGGAAACCAGCCAGTCGTCGGCCTTCTCGTGCTGGTTGTTGCCGTATGTTTTGGGATAGTGTTCTCAACCAAGCGGCTTTATGCGCATCGTTTCATTCTCCCAGGAATTGCTGCGGTGCTACTCTTTATTGCCTTCCCGGTTGGATACACAGTTTATCTCGGGTTCACGAACTTCAGTTCGTTCAACTTGCTCAGCCATGAACGTGTCCGTGAAATCCACCTTGCCAAGAAAATAGTCGATAAGGAAACCTCGAGAGATTTTAGTGTATGGCAGCAAGGCGATACGTATCGCCTTTACATTACCGGTAAAGAAAACGGCTACCTGAGTGAACCGTTCGAGAAAAATGTAACGCAGCACACCATAAAAGCAGAAGCGGCTCCCATACCGAGCACCGAAAAGTTGAGCATGCGTGATACTATCAAGCTCCGCAAATCTCTTGGAGAGATTTCTGTTCAACTGCCAGACGGTGTCATTCTCAAAAACTCAGGTCTAAGAAAGTTCGCTGCCCAGATGCCGGAGTTCCGTGAGACGCCCGAAGGAGTGCTCATCTCAAATTTAGATGGTTCACGGTTATTTCCAAACTCTAAGACTGGATTTTACACCAATGAGATGACTGGGGAGCATGTCTCTCCAGGCTGGAGAGTTAACGTCGGACTTGCCAACTTTAAGCGGATCTTTCAGTCTGAGGGCATTCGTGCCCCCATGTTCTCTATCTTTCTCTGGACTTGCCTTTTCGCACTGCTTTCAGTTGGGTTGACGTTTATTTTAGGCTTGGCACTGGCTGTTACTTTGCAATGGCCCCATCTTCGCGGCAAAGCAGTCTACCGCATTCTTTTGATACTGCCCTATGCAGTTCCAGCTTTCATTTCGATCCTGATTTTCCGCGGTTTGTTCAACCAGAATTTTGGTGAGATCAACATGATCCTGAATGCGCTCTTTGGCGTTCGTCCAAGCTGGATGACAGATGGAGGCATGGCGAGAACAATGCTCGTTATTGTCAATGTCTGGCTCGGCTATCCTTATATGATGCTGCTCGCGATGGGCTTTTTGCAGTCAGTCCCTGAAGATCACAAAAAGGCAGCCACACTTGAAGGAGCAAGTGCTTTTCTAATTTTTCGCAAGATAACATTTCCGCAAATTCTACCACCGTTCCTTCCGCTTTTAGTCGCAAGCTTTGCCTTCAACTTCAACAATATCGTACTTGTTCTTCTCCTGACACGCGGACTACCTGATATTCCGGGCACAATCATCCCTGCAGGCCAGACGGATATTCTTGGATCGTTTACCTACCGCATCGCTTTCCAAAATGCAGGTCAGGAGTACGGCTTAGCAGGCGCAATCACACTCATCATTTTTGTTATCGTTGCTGCGTTGGCCTACGCCAATTTTGTTGCCATGCGTCGCCAAGCAGCTAAGAGGGCAGCGTAATGATCGTAGAGCATCCAAGAAAACTTCAGTTGCAGAAGATCTTTGCTCATACATTCCTTTTGAGTTTTCTGGCCCTTATCCTTTTTCCCTTTTTGATGGTCATATCAATTAGTTTTCGGGAGGGGAACTTTACAACAGGTTCGATTGTTCCAGAAAGCTTGACGCTCGAACACTGGGCACTGGCACTGGGGTTGGATTATACGCGAGCAGATGGAACAGTTGTTGAGCCTGCTTTTCCTGTTTTGTTATGGATGTGGAACTCGATCAAAATCGGATTGATTGCATCTATCGGCGTGGTCACTCTTTCTACGATCTCAGCTTACGCGTTCAGCCGCATTCGTTTCAGAGGTGCGGGGATAATGCTAGATTCAATGCTGATCATCCAGATGTTTCCAACCACACTGGCTTTGGTAGCTCTCTTCGCAATCTTTGATGGCCTCGGAGAGGTATCGCCTGTGCTCGGTATCGATAGTCATTGGTCGTTGGGCCTGGTGTATCTATCAGGCATCACACTACACGTTTGGACCATCAAGGGGTATTTCGATAATCTGGACCCAGCCATGGACAAGGCAGCGCAGGTTGATGGTGCAACACCATGGCAAACCTTCCGGTTCATCTTCCTGCCATTGGCAGTCCCAATCATCGCTGTCGTCTTTGTCCTGTCGTTCATTGGCATAATAAACGACTACCCCTTAGCATCTATTCTTCTACGCTCTGAGGAGAACCTGACACTTGCTGTGGGATCGCGGCTGTACCTTAATGAGTTCAAGTACCTCTGGGGAGACTTTGCCGCCGCTGCCATCTTATCAGGCCTCCCCATTACGGTAGTTTTTATGATTGCGCAGAAGTACCTTGTAGCAGGTCTCAGCGATGGAGCGGTAAAGGGGTAGGTGGCCTAGTTAAAGACAAACAGCAGATGGTGGCGAAATAGACAATGGTTGAGGGGGAACTCTAGTCGCTGAGTTTGTGATGATCGTTGATTGCCAGCTTATAGTCGTCAGGCTGAGTTGGTTTAGATCCCACAAGAGCTAATGGGAATTTTCGTAGTAGAAAATCTAGTTCCACTTGATGGAGCAGCCCATGCTTGGGATCTGATGCTCTGGACCACGGCCAGTTTTGGCAACCTGACGCATTGCATTGAGCAGCTCAGGCGTACGGTTGGTTGGGTCGTTGAACCCGGCATCATCTAAACGGCCACGATATTGCAGCTCGCCCTTGTTGTTGAAGCCGAAGAAGTCTGGCGTGCACACCGCATCGTAAGCGCGGCCTACCTCTTGCGTTTCATCCACCAGATACGGGAACTCAAAGCCAAATTCTTTGGCAACCTCTTTCATGAAGCGTGGCGCATCCGCAGGTACATAGCGGTAGTCGTTGGACATAACTGCCAAAACGCCAAAGCCTTCCGCTTTCAGCTGCTTGGTATCTTCTGCCAAACGATCCGCAATAGCCTGCACATATGGGCAGTGGTTGCAGATGAAAGCAATGAGCAGGCCATTTTCGCCAATGTGGTCAGACATGGTGAAGCTGGTGCCATCGGCATCTTTGAGCGTGAATTCTGGTGCTTTCCAGCCAAAGTCACAGATTGGTGTGTTCAAAAGCATGGGGGTCTCCCGAGGTATCTAATGGAATGAGTGAGTGTATGCGGCCTTACATATGCAACTGATGGACTGCGCCGAGCCCGTCAGTTACATCAGTTTTTGCGCAGCTTATTTGCCTGGAACCGGGAAGCGCATTACGTAGAACGGAGCCTCGGCACCATTTACACCTTGATTGAAGGCCGGGTGTTTGTGCAGCTGGTTTTGAGTGACATAGACATAACCGTCTTTGGCAACATCAAAGCCGTCAGGCCAGGACAGGCGCTTATCCTGAATGAGGACTTCGTACTTGCCTGCTGTGGTGAGGCCAATAGCAGCGTTCTCGATGTCAGAAACGATGAGGCCGCCATTTGGATTGAAGGTCATGCCATCGCTTGGCTTTTTCGGGCCGTATTCTTCAATAGACGCCGCCAGATCCTCAGACTTTGCTGAATGATCTGCCAGTTTCGCGGCTGAAATGCGGAAAATCTGTTCACCGTTTACAGTACCGAAGTAGACCCATTCGCTGTCATCAGAAATAGCGATTGGGTTCAGACCAAAGCGTAGTTTGTTGAGAGAGCCATCTTCGCCTTTGGCTGCCATCAGGCCACCATCAATCACCACATCGCGGTCTGGAGAGATGAGTTGCTCAGCAGCTTCCAGCAGGCGGTGGGCTTCACCGGTCTTCAGGTCCACAACCACGATAGCTGGTTTGGACGGACCTGCCAGATTGCCGAGGGTCATGTCTGCGATGTAGATCTGGCCGCGCTTTTCATCAATGGCAAAGTCCTGCAGAAAAGAGTTTGCAGCCAGAGCGGATTTGTCGATCTGCAGATCAGCGTGCAGGCTGTTGGTTTCAGAGTTCCAACCCAGCAGGCGCGGTGCAAAGGCTTCGCTGCCCATGTCGAGCATCCAGACAACGCCATTGGAATCGGTGTCGATGCCGATCACAGCGGAGAGGCCCAGTTCACCAGCTTCTGGACCATCTGCCCAGTCCTGCGTTGGGAAGGGCGCTTTGCTGCCGTCTTTCAGCACTTCAACCACTTTCAGCGCCGGGCCATCCAGTGGTTGCATGCTCACAATCATGCGGCCATTGGGAGTTACGGTGATGTTGCCCGGGCGAGTTTCGGTAAAACTTGCGACTTCTTCCAGCTGAAGTGGCTCGCCAGCCACCGCTGCCAGAGAAATAAGAGAAAGTGCAGATGCTGCGAGCACAGATTTCAGCATGAATAAAAATTCCTTATTGATTGTTGATGTTCTATGAGACATATGGCTAAATACGAGAAATTAGTAAAACTAGAAAAATAAATAGGTTCTATGAGTACTGCTAATAGATCTCCATTCCGGCTTGATACAGACCTGATTGTGTTGCGCTCTCTGGTAGCTGTGGCCGAAGAGGGAAGTTTCTCTGCTGCCGCTGAAAAAGTTGGCCGTACTCAATCGGCCATCAGTCTTCAAATCGCAAAACTGGAGGAGCGGCTAGGCGTGAAGCTGTTTGAGCGCACGAGCCGCTCTCTATCGCAAACCAGTGAGGGTGAGGTCTTTATTGGGTATGCCCGAAAGATTTTGGAGCTGGCGGATGAAGCTGTTTTGAGCGTTTCTGCGCCCAAGGAGCAAAGCATATTACGTGTGGGGTTTGCAGAGTACCTCGTGCCTCAGCATCTACATATTCATTTGGCTCGCTTTAAACGGGCACATCCCACTTGTGATCTCAACCTGATCCTCGGTGGGGGAGCTGACCTGATAAACTTGTTGAATGCCGGGGAACTTGATGTGGTGTTTGCAGGGCCAGAAGCTTCTGGTGGTAAGCAGCTGTGGCAAGAACCGCTCGTGTGGTGTGGGCAGTTACCTGCCTCCGATAAGCCTCTGGAGTTGATTTTGATGCAGGAGCCTTGCAGCTATCGATCCATAGCAATCTCTGCAATGGAAGCTGAGGTCTCTGACTGGAAGATCTCAATCACGGCAAATTCAATTCAGGCAGTGCAGTCTGCTATCAAGGCCGGACTTGGTGTTTCAGTTCTGCCGTATTCTGCATTACAGGAGGACATACCCGTGATTGAAGGAGTGTTACCTGAACTTCCAGCAACAAGCGTCTTAAGCTATCTCCCTGCTCAGGAGGAAAACCAATTGGCACAGCGTTTCATAGATTATTTGTTGTGCTATCTGGAAAAGACCGGTGCTCTACACGCTGCTTAGTTTAGTGAAGGTGATCAAAAAGCAGGATGCTTAATCCTTAAAACGCAAAAGAATGTCGCCCCAATATGCACCTTTGTCTGGGAGGATATGGCTGCGAAGGAGACTTTTTGCTTCCTGGACATCGCTGCTTTGAAGGGCTTTTAGTATACTCACATGCTGTTCATAGGAGCGTTGCATGTGCTGTTCGTTACTACCAGATAGTTTCGAGCTGTCGCCATTCGAGTAGCAATGAGTGCATATGCTTGAGCAAAATATGCGTTGTCGCAAAAATCAATCAGTACCTGGTGAAACTCGTTGTCCAGTCCCAGATATTCAAGCGTGCCGTTGCGTTCCATACACACGCTCATCTTATCCAGTATGTACCGAATGCTCTGGCACAGTGCTTTGTTATTCTTTTCAAAAGAAAGCTGCATGGCCTGAGATTCAATATAATACCGGAACTCGAGTAACTCATTAAACTCAGTTTGAGAAAGACTGAAAACGAACGTTCCGCTTTGAGGCTTGATCTGAACAAGCCCTTCGCTCTGAAGCCGTTTTACAGCATCGCGTATCGGAGCTTTTGTTGCTTCCAGACGTTTTGCTAAGACAGTTTCAGATAACTTGCTGCCCATTGGTAAAGTGCCATAGATGATCATTTCACGAATGCGCTTGTAAACAACATCTTTGAGCAAATCTTGGGCCATCGGAATCTCGGAAAACAGTTCAGAATAAAGAGTGATGGAAAGTAACTATCACCTTCCATCACCCAATTTGCCTTATAATACAGTTTGTTATTTTGGCAAAGTTTCCTGTCATCCGTCCTTAATTGAGTAAGGAAGGCAAGAACATCGTTACCTGCGGTAGGTAGGTGACAATCATCAACATCACGAACATCGAGAAGAGGAATGGTAAGATCGCCTTAACAAGGCTTTCTAGGGAGACCTCTGCTACACCAGTGGCAACAAATAAATTCGCTCCCAAGGGTGGCGTGCAGAACCCAATTGCAAGGTTCACTGTCATGATGACACCAAAATGGACCGGATCCACTCCCATGTGTTGAACAATCGGCAGCAGTATCGGCGTGAAAATAATAATCGATGCAATTGTTTCCATGAACATGCCAACGATCAGAAGCATGATGTTTATAAGGAGCAGAACGATAATTGGATTGTCTGAGAGCTGGATAATCATATCGGCGACTTCTACCGGGACACGTTCCAGTGTGAGCAAACGCCCGAAAGATGCAGCCATCACCACCATCACCAGCACTGTTGCAGATGTCAGGCCCGAGTTCAGGAACACAGAGCCAAGATCACTGAACTTCAAGTCTCGATAAACAATCAAGCTAACAAACAGAGCGTAGACGACCGCAACACCAGCTGCTTCTGTTGGGGTGAAAACTCCTCCGTAAATTCCTCCAAGGATGATTACTGGAATAATCAAAGCCCACAGCGAATGTTGACGCCACCCGGATCGCTTGGTTTTCGCAGTCTTTGTTACTCGATCCAGTTGCGACCCTGCATGTACTTTGGGTGTATAATTTTTAGAGATGATGCATCGTGCAACCACCATGTAACCCAAACCAAACAGTATTCCTGGAACAATGCCTGCAAGGAATAGCTTTCCGATCGATTGGTTTGCTGTGACGCCATAAATGATCAGTGGAATGCTTGGAGGAATCATAACACCAGTGATCCCAGCCGCCGCCGTAATCGCTGCTGAAAAGGATCTGCGGTATCCAAGACGTTCCATTTCCGGGATCATATTGGAACCAATTGCAGCAACAGTTGCAGGGGATGAACCCGAAATTGCTGCAAAGAACATACTTGCCAGGACGTTCACATAGGCCAGACCTGCTTTAAAATGGCCAACCAGCGTAAAGGCAGCGCCGACGATGCGGGTAGATAGACCGCCACGTTGCATGACCTCGCCAGCCAAGACAAATAATGGGATGGCAACTAAAGGGAAAGAGTTGCCACCCATGACAGCACTCTTTGCAAGTAGTGTAATGTTTGGCGTGCTTGGCAGATACTCCAATACTACAAGAGATGCAAAGCCAAGGCAGATTGCAACAGGTGCTCCAAGGAAGACCAGAAGAATGAATGTGCCGAAGAGGGTGAAGGAAACCATTTTCAGTTACCTCCTGCTTTGAGTTGAAGCGGACTTTTGATCTCGAGAGGAGTTTTGAGCGCAATCAGATCTTCGATGATGTTTTGGACGAGGCGAAGTGAGCTTAGCAGAGCGCCAACTGGGAGGGATGCATATAGCCATTGCATACCAACTCGTAGATCAGAGAGTGGCCAATAAAGTACGATGGATGATTGTCTGGTGATTATGGGACTTGAGACTTGCTGCCATCCGTAAAGGAACAGCTTTATCATGCACCATAAAACGAGAAGATTTGTAATGATACCAATCATCGTTTTGACTTTTGGTGGCAGGCCATTAATGAGTGCAGTTACGCAGATATGGCGACGTGTCTTGAAACCGTAGCTCACTCCTACCCAGATAAACCAGATGAAACACCATCTGACAAACTCCTCACTCCATGGCAATGAGCTTGAGAAGATGTAGCGCATAATGACTTGCACAAAGACCCAGAGTACGATGTTAAATAGTAAGAAGTTTATTAGATAAGCCTCTGCATTTTTTTCGACAAATCTTAGTAATGACATAGCCCACCTCTTGTCACCCGACAGGTGGGACCTGCCGGGTAGGTTTTATTTTCTTATTTCTTGAGAGCTTGGATGAGTTGGCTATCGACCAGTTCAAAATACTTGTCGCGAATTGGCGCGGTTACTTTCTGGAACTCACCGACCTCCGCATCATTCAAATGAGTTACATTTACGCCAGCTGCTTCAATTGCTTTCAGCTGGTCCAACTCTTCTGAAGCGATCACTTCCTGTTGGTAATCAATCGCACGCTTTAATGCAGAATCGACAAGTTTCCGGTTCTGCTCAGAGAGATTATTGTAGAAGTCCATGTTTGCCAGAACCATATGCGTTGAGTAAACGTGGCCAGACAAGGTCAAGAACTTCTGAACCTCGTAAAAACGCGAGGAGTAGATATGCCCGAGCGGATTCTCTTGCGCATCAACAACGCCTTGCTGAAGAGCGGAGTAAACCTCATTAAATGACATTGGGGTTGGGTTAGCACCCATGGCTGCAAAGGCATCCATATGGGCTTCGACCTGCATGGTGCGCAGCTTTATTCCTTCCAGATCTGCTGGCTTTTCAATCGGGCCAACATTGCTTGTGATGTTACGTATGCCGTTTTCCATCCATCCCAAGCCTTTGATGCCGTAGTCTTCCACACGGGCAAGTAGCATATTGCCAAACTCACCGTATAGAGCATCAAGGGCGTCGGCTCGGTTTGCAAAAGTGTAGGGAAGACCTGGAATTGAGAAAGCTGGATCCCAACCAGCCATCACTTCCACAACTGGCGCTGTCATATCAATGACACCAGACTGTACAGACTCGGTCAACTCCCGGTCACCACCAACCTGACCGTTAGGAAAGATGTCTACTCGCATCTCGCCTTTAGATTCAGTTTCGATGATTTTTTTGAACTCAACCCACGCTTTGTGCATGTGATAGGTGTCGGCTGCTCCGTGACCTACTCGAATTGTCGTCTCTGCATTGGCCATCCCAGCAAATGAAACGGAACATACTAAAGCAGCAAACATTGCTGTCTTATTCAGAAACATAACAACACTCCCAATTAACATTTCAGTTATGTGTTCTATATTTTTCTGAAATTTTAGATATTCAAGCGTAAATTTACGTATCTAAATATTATCCACAGTGAAAACGCGACGTAAATCGCATTATTTTTAGTGTGCTTTATTTTTTTCTTGCCATTTTTTCGATCTCAATCTTTCTTATATCCCATAACTAACATGTCACTTTTGGGGCAAATAATGAAAAAGATCGTGGTCATTGAGCCGGGTTACCTGAGCTATGAAGAAGAACAGACGGTGCTTCAGCGACACAATGCAAAGATTGTCGTGTTACCTATTGGAACTGCCCGATCCGAAATCGAGACTGAAATTGCTGATGCCAATGCAATTTTGGTACGTGAAGCACAGGTAGATGCTGAACTGATTTCACTTATGAAGTGCTGCCAGGTCGTAGTCCGTTATGGGGTGGGTGTAGATAACATCGACTTGGAAGCGGCGAAGAGCAAAGGGATCTACGTCGCCAACGTGCCCGACTATGGCTCTGAAGATGTTGCTGAGCACGCCGTCTCACTCATGCTTTCCGCAACCCGAAGAATTCCAAGCCGCGATCAAGATGTGCGTTCAGGCAAATGGGGGATTGGTCAAGCTGAACCAATGGTCCGTATGGCAGGAAAAACACTCGGGATCGTTGGGTTTGGCCGAATTGCCCGGTGCTTTGCTCAAAAGACCGAGGGGCTTGGTTTCTCACGCACGCTAGTTGCCGATCCTGCATTGTCACCAGAAGCAGCTTTGGAGGCAGGCGTAAATCTAGTCAGTCTCCAGACGCTTTGTGCAGAAGCCGACTTCATCTCACTCCATGCACCTTTGAACGCCAAAACCAGACACATGATTGATGCCAAGGTTTTGGACAAAATGAAGCCCAATGCGGTGCTCGTAAACACGGGCCGAGGAGGCTTGGTTGATGAAGATGCACTTCATGACGCACTGACTAAGAAAAAGATTTTTGCGGCGGCCATCGATGTTTTTGAGCAAGAGCCCGTGCGTAAGGACCACCCGCTGCTCACTCTGCCAAACACCATCTGCACAGACCATACCGCTTGGTTCACTGAAGAATCTGTCGTCGAACTCCAACACAAGGCAGCTGTTGAAGTGCTGCGCGTGTTCGACGGCGAGCAACCCAAGAATTGGGTCAACTCATAAGTTCCTCCAAACTGAAGGCTAGTTCCATGTACAGCAAAGAAATTATCGAAGGTTACCGTGCCATTTTCTCCACCGCATCCATCGCCGATGCTTGTGATCAACTCATTGGCGAAACGATGTTTCTGCCGTTCAGCATTAAAAATCGTATCAACGAGAAGAAAATCGTTGGTCCTGCTGTAACCATCCTTGAAGATGTAACAGAAGAGAAGCTTCCTCCTCAACATGCTCTAGATGCAATCGATGAGTCCGAGGAAGGGTCTGTTATTGTAATCACTGGCTGTGAAGCTCTGGAAACAGTTGCGGTCTGGGGTGGTTTGATGACCGCTGGCGCAGTCGCAAACAAGCACGAAGGTGCTGTGCTTGATGGTGGCTTGCGTGACATTGCAGAAATTCGCCGTGACTATGACTTCCCTGTCTACTCGAAAACCGTAACTCCAGGCACCACGCTTGGTCGCTTCAAAACAATTGACGCAAACAAACCTGTCCAGATTGGTGGCGTAACCATCACCCCCGGTGACCTAATCATTGGTGATGTTGATGGTGTTGTGTGCGTTCCGAAAGACAAAGTTGAAGCTGTCTTGGAGCTCTCTCAGTCCATTGATGAGCGAGAACTTGAGCAAGCCAAGTTGATCATCGACTCCGGCTCTCTACGCGACGGCTTGGCCAAGTACGGCCGCATCTAACTTTATAGCTTGTAGCGGTGGCTCCCTAAGGGCCGCCGCATTTTGGAGTACCTTATGTCCATCGATATTGTTTCTTTCGGTGAACCTCTTCTCGAGTTCAGTCAGCTTCCGGGGCAGGACAAACCAGTTTCCTATCTCAGTGGTTATGGTGGAGACACTTCTAACTTCGCGGTAAGTGCGGCACGTCAGGGCGCCAAAGTCGCGATGTTTGCCCACCTTGGTTCCGATGTGTTTGGTGACCAGTTTGTTGAGCTATGGAAGGCGGAAGGTGTCTATGTTGACTGGGTTCAACGCCACCCGAATGCCCCCACTGGCATCTACTTCATTTCACATGATGAGCATGGTCATCACTTTACCTTCTATCGCAAAGGTTCGGCTGCATCCCTCGTAACCCCAACAGACCTGCCAGAAGATCTAATTGCTGGCGCAAAACTCTTACATACTTCAGCGATCACTCATGCCATCAGTAATGGTTCTTGTGATACCGTATTTGAAGCGATTGATTTAGCGAAGAAGCATAAAACGCTGGTTTCATTCGACACTAACTTGCGCCTCAAGCTCTGGACATTGGATCGTGCAAGGGCAGTCATTCATGAAACAGTTCGTCATGTCGACTTCTGCATGCCGAGCCTTGATGAAGCTCAACAGCTTACAGGGCTCAATGACGCAAATGAAATCGCAGATTTCTACCTTTGCCTTGGTGCAAAAACTGTTGTGCTCAAGATGGGGCCTGAAGGTGCGATGGTCGCGACTGCCAGCGAACGCTTCACAGCAAAAGGCCACAAGGTTGAGACTGTTGACGCAACAGGTGCTGGAGACTGTTTTTCAGGTGCATTTCTCAGTCAGATTGTTGCGGGGAAATCCCTGCGTGAAGCGCTGGTTTATGCCAACTGCGCTGCAGCGCTGACCACAACAGGCTATGGCGCAGTTGTGCCAATTCCTACTGCGGCGCAAGTCGCAGCTTTTCAAGAAAAAATATCATAAAGCGGACTTCTACGGAAAGGGAGAACCCATGAAGATCGTCTCAAAGCTGCTTGGTGCAGCTGCACTTTCACTTGTTGCATCTACGGCATTGGCTGGTCCAAAACTGGAAATCGTTACTGAGTGGAACTCACTGCCTTACGAAGTGCAGGATGCAGAAGCAAAAGCGACCTGGGAGAACAGCAAGCTCTTCGGTAAGTCTCTTATGCAGGGCGTGAAGGTAGACAAGCAAAGCAACTTGTATGTTTCAACTGCTCGTTGGGGTGGCCCCGAGATTCCAGCAACGCTTTCTAAATTGAAAGATACCTCGGAAGGAAAAGTGCTTGTTCCATATCCCTCTGAGGAAATGAACAGCATGGATAATGCGAAGGGGTTAAAAGCTGTTCTTGGCTTTGAGATTGATCGCAACAACATCATGTGGATTCTGGATCAGGGACATGTTGCAGGTCAGCCAAGCAAAGCTGGTGATGAGAAGCTTGTTCTTTGGGACATTGATAAGAACCAAGAGGTTCAACGTTATGAGTTCAGTGAAAAAGACAGTAATCGTCGGTGCTCTTTCCTGAATGATCTTGTCATCGATAACGATAGCGGTTTTGCATACATCACCGATTCAGGAATCTTCTGTCAGCCCTTAGATGGCGGCTTGATTGTCTATGACAGCAATACAAACACAGCGCGTCGGGTTCTTGCAGGTACCAAGTTCACCAATAACGAGAAGAACTTCTTCTTCAACATCAATGGTGAACCAGTACTCTCCAAAAATCCTATGCTAACAGGTGCTGATGGTATCGCTCTGTCTGGTGATAAAAAGACCCTTTACTGGACTAATCTGACTGGCAACACGCTGTATGCTATCGAGACCGCATTGCTGCGAGATTTCAGCCGTTCTGAAGATGTGCTGCAAGCAAGTGTTCGTGTTGTGACTACTCTACCTTCCAACACTGATGGCATGACTGCCGACCGGGATGGAAACCTTTACATGACAGGCCTGACACTCAACGGGCTCATGCATCGTGATGCTGAAACCGGTGACGTCACTCGTCTAACCTATGACAAAACTATGGTTTGGCCAGATACACTGGCATGGGCCCCGAATGGTGATCTTTATATTGCATCCAACAATCTACACACTTGGGTTGATGGGAAAATGAATTTTGAGAACCCCGAAACCTCTAACTTCAAGATCTGGCGTTTGAAGGTTGGTAAAGCCTCTTACTTGCAGCCTTAAAGGGGACAAATGCCAGTAGGTTCAGGGGGATAACTTCCCCTGAACTTTCTCAACTCGATTTCTGGATTAAGCATGACCAACAATGTCCAAGTACTGGAAGCCTATAAGGTTGTCCCTGTTATTCAAATCTCATCCCTTGATCAAGTTAGGCCGCTGGCAGAGCAGCTGATCACTAATGACTTGCCTGTTGCCGAGATAACTTTAAGAACGAAACCATCTCTCACTTCACTTGAAGTCATTGCAAAAGAGTTTCCGGAGATTTTGCTGATTGCGGGAACTGTCCTGAATAATCAGCAGGCTCATTCTGCATTTAATGCAGGTGCATCGATGATCGTTTCTCCCGGTTTTAGTCCTCAAACCATACGTTTTTGCTTGGATAACGGTTTGGATATCATACCTGGAGCTATGACGCCTGGTGAGATGGAGCAGGCACTAGATTTTGGCTTGAAGACGATAAAGTTTTTTCCAGCAGAAGCCGCGGGCGGCACTAAAATGCTCAAGGCAGTCTCCGCTCCCTATAAAGAACTCCGCTTCATGCCAACTGGTGGCATTCATCCAGCAAATGTCAATGATTACCTTGCGCTATCTTCGGTTGTTTGTTGCGGGGGTTCATGGATGGTGGATCCCAAGTTGATGGCAGATAATGATTGGCCCGAAGTTGGCCGCCTGATCCGACATGCCCGTACCTTGACCTCTAACAACTCTAACTAGCTCCCACATTATAGCTGAGGATTTAAACTTTATGGATGTGGGGTTAGCCGCCAGCTTAACGGGTGCTTTCTGTCAGGCTGCAAACTACGTTCTGACGCAAAAGTGCCGCGATGTAGTCGATGTTTCTGGCATGCAGATGGTTATCGCCGTACATATCGGGATGGGTATTCTGGCAGCGGTTCCGTTTATTGGCTTCAAACTATGGAACACTGTGCGTTTTGATCATGTGATACCGCTGCTTATGGTCAACATTCCCTACATCAGTGCACAGATTTTGCTCTTAGCTGCAATCCAGAAAAGCGGAGCTTCCATAATCTCGCCGCTGCTTGCTCTAAAAATACCAATTCTAGCAGTACTCGGCTTCGTGTTGATGGATGACGTGTTAAATCTTCAGCAGTTGCTTGCAGTATTAAGCATTCTTGCTCTTGCAATCTGCCTTTCCAAAAGTGCCGGAAAGATTGCCTGGGTGCCACTGTTCCTGACCTCACTTGCATGTTTGGGATATGCTATTTCTGATTACTCAATCAACCACTATTCTAAATCTTTGCAGAACTTCTCTGAGTTTGATCAGGTATGGGTTACCGTTTCTATCAACTATCTGTTTTGCGGGTTAATCTGCCTTATTCCGGCATTTCCATACAGGGTTGGTCACCACCTTATCTTTGAATGTAAATGGATTTCCATCATTTGGTTGATGGCTGTTACACTATTGG
Source organism: Pseudovibrio sp. FO-BEG1 (assembly GCF_000236645.1). Lineage (NCBI taxonomy): Bacteria > Pseudomonadati > Pseudomonadota > Alphaproteobacteria > Hyphomicrobiales > Stappiaceae > Pseudovibrio > Pseudovibrio sp. FO-BEG1. Next base: position 4,238,099 of record NC_016642.1, on the reverse strand, counting down.
TCTTGGGCTTTAAAAGTAGTGGTGTGCTGCAAGCCAATGTCGCGCAGTCTCTTCGAGGTGTTTTTGGTGTTATCCTTGCCTACATATTTCTCCGAACAACGTCTGCGTCATCCACGCTATCGGCCCCACGAAAACTATCAATTGCGGCAGGAATGGTCGGCGCAGTTGCTTTATTTTTCTCTTGAAACAAATAGATGAACCCAGAAAAAAGACGGTGATATTCATCTGATATCGCAGATAGAGAACTCTTTATACCGAAACTCAATAGTGAACGAATGACTGTTTTTCGTTCTCCGGCAAGCTGAGTTAGGCCATTTATAGTGGCATCGTAGAAGTCTTCGGATGAACCTGTCTAAAGCACAGTTGGTAGTATCTTGAAGACGGCTTAGTTCGTCCTTCAAAATTAAGCCTTCACCCACATCGTGCGGCGCTACAGCAAAGTTATTTTCAGCAGAACCTCTCCCCGGTTTGCGATAGGCTAACGAGATGTCCGTAATTATGAGGCTCTGAGATCTAATGGGGGAGATTATGGGGTGTGATCTGGCGCTTCTGGGAGAGCTTTGCTTCAAAGATGCTTTCTGCAGGTTTTTATTTGATCATGATGAAGTAAGCGATGCAATCTATCGCGCCAGTGAAGTTGCCTCTGTGTTTGATTGGACATTTGATGGCATTTGCTCCTACTTCGCTAAACCGTCACCTGGGTGCTGGCCTGTTGCGGCTAATCTTAAAGCCCTTACCAAGAGCCACAAAAAGCCTATCCGAGCAGAGTGTTTCAATGATGCATGGTTGATGGAACTTCTTGAGAGTGGCAAAGCTCCCCGAAAAGCCGAAGAAGAACTAGCCACCAAGCTGATCTTTCAAACGTATCTTTCTCTGATCTCTGGTTTGCAGAGTGGTGAGTTGATAGCCAAAGGACGTGAGAGTGCTTTGAGGACAGCTATCGATGTGCCAACTTCACTTTGGTTTTCTGAGTTTTCTTTTGTTTCTCTGCGAAGAAATGAGTTGTTACATGTTGATGGGGAGGTTTGGAAAGTGGTTGCAGAAGACCTGAGAGTTCATTCCGCTGATAGCTTTGTGACTGATGAGAAAGACCGCATAGTGTCGCCAGGAGGGCGCCCCCAGAAGTATCCGTGGCAAGAGGCTTTTGATCGACTCGTGGTACGTCTTGGGAATGAGGGGCATAGCGAAAAGGGTTCAGAACTTTCAGAGCGTTTCCTAGACTGTATGTCAGATGCTGGAGTGACTAATCTGCCGAACAGAAGCCAAGTATCTGAATGGCTTCGCAACAACTATCCGCGCCTTTGGGCAGCTTCAAAGCAATAGAGTCGAAAACCCTTTTCAACCCTTTTCGGTATAAAAAAATTCCATTCACCTCATCCTTTCCTCATCGCAATTGAGCGAAAGGGAACGCAATGAGGACGGAACTGAACAGCGCTGAGAACGCTTTGATTACGGAAGCGGCAGCAGCGGACTATCTCGGGATTTCTATTCGAACCATTCAGGCGTGGCGGGTGCGCGGTGGCGGGCCCAACTACGTCAAGCTTGGCAAGGCGGTGAGGTATCGGCCTTCCGATATTCAGGCCTGGATTGAAGCTCATTTGACCAGCTCCACGAGTGATGCGGAGGCCCGGTTATGAGACGTCGCTTTAAGCCAAAGCCTCGGATTGCCTTTCAGCGTGTTGCCAGATCAGCTTTGCTGCATGGGGATGCGATCTGTCGGCAATGGTTGCCTGGAGGCAAGCTTTCAGGCTCTGAGTATTCAGTTAAAAACCCGCGCCGGATGGATCGGCGGGCGGGCTCCTTCAAGATCAACATCGATACAGGCTTGTGGTGTGACTTTGCCACCGGCGAGGGTGGGCGCGACTTTATCAGCCTTGGGGCTTATCTGTTCTCGCTCTCTCAAAAGCAAGCGGCCTGTAATCTGGCAGATATGATTGGAGTGGATGCTTATGAATGATCCGTTTGCTCCAATCACAGCAGATCAAGCAACCAAATCTAAACGAACGCAACCGTGCAAGGTGATTGTAAACCCGGTGCCAGATGAGGCACCGGAACCACCTGCTTTTCATCCTAAGCTTGGAGTGCCGTCATATCGATGGACTTACCGAGATGCGAGCGGTGCAGTGCTTGGCTATATCTGCCGGTTTGATATCGAAGGTGAGGACAAAAGCTTTCGTCCTTTGTGTCTGTTTCGAGTTGAGAAGAAGCTTCGGTGGCGATGGGAGACATGGCCGCAGCCGAGGCCTCTTTATGGTTTGGATCTTCTAGCTAATGCTCCAGATGCACCTGTTGTCATCGTTGAAGGTGAGAAGGCTGCTGATGCTGCACGGCAATTGCTACTGCAACATGTTTGTATCAGCTCACCTGGTGGTTCCAATGCAGCTAGGAAAGCGGATTGGTCAACCCTTCATGGGCGAGATGTGGTTATCTGGCCGGATGCTGATGAAGCAGGAGAGAAGTTTGCAGGTGAGGTGAAATCCTGCCTTGAGGAGATGGGCGTTGCATCTGTTTTGGTGCTGGATGTACCGGAGGATACTTCAAAAGGCTGGGATGCTGCTGATGCTTTGAGTGATGGCTGGACCTGCGAGCAAGCCGATGCCTTTGTTTGCTCCGTGAGTGGGGCTAAGCCTTCAGATGGTGATGATCAAGAGGAGTTAGAACCAAAGCGGCCTGCATCTCGTTCAAGCTTGCTTGCTGTCGCGGAGGGGATTGAACTTTGGCATTCCCCGCAGAAGGAAGCTTTTGCCACGCTAAACATCAAAGGGCACCAAGAACATTGGGCCATTGGCAGCACACGTTTTAAGCATTGGCTTGTGGGGCGATACTATGAGGAAACAGGCGCTGCCGTTTCTTCTCAAGTGCTCAGTGATGCGCTGCGGGTGTTTGAAGTTCGCGCCATAGAGCAGGGGGCTTGTTATGAGCCCTTTTTGCGAACCGGTTGGGCGCAAGATGCGAGCTGGCTGGACTTAGGTGACGAAAGCTGGCGGGTAGTTTGTATCACGCGAGATGGTTGGGAGGTCGTGGATAGTCCGCCGGTGAAGTTTGTTCGCAAGCCAACCATGACTTCTCTGCCGGAACCGTGCAAAGGGCAGATGATTGAAGAGATGCGGCATCTCATCAATGCAGAGGATGAGGATTACAAACTTATCATTGCCTGGTTGATCGCCTCGCTGTGGGGGCGGAGCAATAGCTATCCAGTCCTGGCACTTGGGGGAGAGCAGGGCAGTGGTAAGAGCACGATGGCGCGGTTGCTGCGTTCTCTGAGTGATCCTTGTGCGGTGGCTGCATCGTCCTTGCCTAAGGATGAGCGGGACCTGATGGTGATGGCGCAGAATGGGCATGTTTTGAACTTCGATAATGTCTCCAAAATGGAAAACTGGCTTTCTGATGCGATCTGCCGGATGGCGACAGGAAGCGGGTTTATCTCTCGCAAGCTGCACACGGATGGGGATGCTTACTGGTTCCATGGCTCAAGGCCTGTTCTCTTGAATGGCATTCCCACGCTTACTGAGCGAGCTGACTTAGCTGAGCGCGCCCTTTCTGTTCGCCTCAAGAGGATTGATGAAGCGGGCCGTCAGCCGGAGGACCTGTTCTGGCACGAGTGGGAGTGTCTCAAACCGGGAATGCTGGGAGCTTTGCTGGATGGCTTGAGTGCTGCGATCCGCAACATCGATCAGGTGCATCTGGACCGGCATCCACGTATGGCGGACTTTGCGCGGTTGATGGTTGCTGCATCTTCAGGTCTGGGTTGGGAAGACGGGGAGTTTTTGGAGGCTTATGAGAGCAACCGGCGAGGCACGGCGGAGGCTGTGTTTGAGGGCGACCCGGTTGCGGTGACACTTCATGAGTTTCTAATGGTTCGGCAAGGTGGTGAGAGCTGGGTGGGCACTGCAACTGAGCTGTTGGCTGAACTCAATATGATTGTGAGTGACCAGATCAGATCTTCACGGTTCTGGCCGACAAAGGTGAATGCGTTTGGCAGTGCGGTAGATCGAGCTTCTCCGCTGTTGAGGCAAAAGCGTATTCAGGTGCTGAAGAAGGCGACGGGTTTCAAGCGGTTGATCTATCTGGATGTTATATGATGTTTTCTCGCGAGTGTTCGTTTGATCGAAGATCTGAGATCCAATGTATTGTTACCGGCGAGACTACAATCGTATAATTGCGATATGATCAAAGATTTTTTCGAAAAGCTAGAAAGATCAAAGTGGTCGCGTTGGATCGGCCTATCGATATTTGGGACTTTTTTGATACTCGGAGTTCTCAGTGGGGAGATCAAAGGAGTTTTAGGGTTGCTGGCTTTGCTTGGGAGTTTGTATGCGGGTCTTTTCGTTGGAGCTCATACGGGCGGTTTTCTGGCCGCTCGTGTTTTGCGTTTATCGACATCGTATTCAGATCGTTTCAAAGTAGGTTGTGCTGCCTTTGGTTTCTTATTCCTGCCGCCACTCGTGTCTTCCTTTATGATCGAACACTTTGCTTTTGAGATTGAGATGAGATCTTTACCAACACATTTTGTGGGGGCTTGCATAGGCGGGCTGATTTTCTTTTGTGTCTCACCTGAGCAACCCAAAAAATAGGTTGAGCAAGTAAGTTGTTGCATGAACGTAAAAATGCCTTAGCAACAGTCGCGTGTTTCTCCATTCACCAAGCTCATAGGTTACACGGGTCCTTCTTAGGTCTTTGCTTGCCTACGGGTAGTTCGAGACCACGGCGAAAGCGCCTATGTGGTTTTCGCGAGGGCTTGGTGTTTATGTTCATGTTGTTGTTCTCCCTTTACATCGTCTAGTTTGGCCCAGTTAATCCCATGGGTTTGTGGAGGAATTCAGTTTCCCTGCATTGACACCTTGCGTTGTTCATCGCATGGTCAGCTTGAGGCGTCAGAACCTCTTTTCAAGTAGCGGTCACCGCAGCCGTTAGTCAGCGGTCTTTTGTGTTTGAGGGTAGGTCTTCAAGCGCAAACTCTCGCTTATGGGCGGGAGGGCGGTGAATACAATACCCTTTGCGGGGGAATAAACCCGCCTGTCTACTTGCAGGTTCTGAACCTCCCGCTCACCAGTGGGCCGTCAGAAGCCTTCTGCTGAGTGGTTCTTCAAAACCCAAAGTAGAGGGCTTGAAATGACAGATACTGGTAAAGAGAAATGTGCCCATACGTCCCTTCGCAATGAAGTGGATCAGCTTCGCCTCTCCAGCAACCACCTTAAAAATTTGATGTACTCCATGAGCGTGGTGATGAGTGAGCGCATGGAGCACACACAGGAATATGAAGCGCTGCTGACACTGTTTGATACTGTGCGCAATCAAGTCGAAAACGTGGAAACCAGCGCAAACGCAATCTCTGAGTTTGTAGAGATCTGCGCCCCGGAAGCACCTGCTTCCAAATAAGCGGAATGAAGGGGCAATACGCCTCTGATGAAATGATATCTGGGCCTGAGAAGCGGTGTGCTTCTCAGGTCTTTTTTATGTCAGATGCTTGGTCGATAACCCACAATTATGTTTTGTTCATTGACGCTCTCGACACGAACGCGCAGCCAGTTTTCTACATCTGACAAGGCCCACTCCGCGATTTTGGGATCTACCCGTTCAGTTTTATCAAAACTTGGCAATCTTTCCCCTGTCTCTAGATCGGTGGCCTGAATTTTAATCTCTGGTCTTAATGCGACCAGTTTGTCAGTAATTTGTTGTAGAGTACTTCGTTTATCGACGTCGTCTGCAGGGAAGGTAGCTCTCATCCAAAGTGTCTGATGTAGGCATTCATTGTCATAGCCAGCGATTTTGATGCTTCGACCTACATTCTCAAGCCGCTTGTCTATGTAATGGGATCTTGCGAACGTTGGTGGTGGGCACTGAAATCCTATGCAAGATAAGTCTACTACAAGTGAATTAGAACATAGATCTTCAAGCCAGACATTTTGGGAAACTTTTGCAAGCTTGGATGCGGACGGTTTGACACCAAATATGATTGTGGGATCACTAGTTTCAAACTCAGCGGCTGTATTTCGTAAAACAGCCCCAACTATTTGATGATCATTATCTCTTATAGTCTCAACGAAGTATGCTTCTTCTAAAATGTTGTGCGCAATGGTAGCTGCATGTTTTGCAGTTTCTACCGTGCATTCCATATAGAAATCATAAAAACTTGAGGCGCCGCTTAAGTCCAACCAGCCGTTCTTACGCATTTCAGGAAGGCTTGGCATTGGTGGTTGCATGCCATTTATGGTTATTCCTGCAATGGAGCATAGTTGACCCAGTGACATCGCGCCGTGAAGTTTTGGTCCCAATCCTGCTGCAAGGATTAGGTGTCCATTGTTTAGTGGGTCTCCATCTGGTTCATTGCTTATCTCAACTGACAGATAGCCACCCCGGTACCTGCAGTAGATATTGTAGCCTTCCTGCGTTTTTCCTTCAAACTGTGATGGAGCCCAACCGCCACCATCCAAGCTTATGCAGTCCAAGTTCAGAGGTGTTACTTTGGGTGGAGTGTGAAATTGGTCAGGGTCGAAATCGGGCATGTTTTACCTGTCAGATCGGATCGTTAGCGCCAAATAGAACTGGAGTTGGAGCTTGTAACTCCATCTAATATCAAACGTCTCTGAACTCAGGCTAATATGTTTTGATCGGCCCGGCTTCTTGCGAGGTTTGAAAATGTCGAGGTTGTGCCTTTCATATCCTGATTGAATATCTCGCAAAGTAAGATTTGCGATCATAAATAAGGATGGTGTTGAGTTTGACGGCTACTGACAACTGCTTGCCAACTCTTGCCTCTCCAAAACTCTCAGAATGCCTTGCTTCTGACGACTAGTGACGGCATTCACAGCTTTTCCAGTATTAAGTTGAAAGTGTGCAGAGGGGTGCCTGTAAGGTGCAGATCCTGCTGAGGATTTCGCACATTTGCTTACATATTGCTTACACGGAAAGGAAAGTAGGCTAGAAAAGCAAAAAGCCTCCCGAAGGAGGCTTTGAAAAACTCTTGAAAATCAAGAGAGTAACGATGGTGCCGGCAGCAGGGATCGAACCCGCGACCCCCTGATTACAAGTCAGGTGCTCTACCATCTGAGCTATACCGGCGTCGCCTTCGTTGGAGGGGTATTTACGGGCGCTGGCGGGGTTTGTAAATCCCAAAAATGCAAAAATTTGGAAGAATTCACAGGGGAGGGAATTTTTCGGGTCAATTTGGGCTTGATCTGGTGGTTTTGAGGGTTCTTTTCCACATGTGGCGGGTGCAGCCTATTGATATTGATAGAAAAATTAGCGGGATGCGCGTTTGCGTTGTTTTGTGCGTTTGTTTGCGTTGCTTGCGATTTTTCTGCGTTCGTGTGTGAGGGATCTCAGAATTTTGGTGTGTGTCTGGCTGAAGCTGAAGAGAGTGGTTTGCTTGAGGGGGGCTATGCACTTATCCCCCTGTGGTGCAAGTGGAGTGGTATCAGTGTTAGGTGTCGACTATTGCCTATGAAGAGTAGGAGGCATGCATATGCAAAATCACACCGCCGGATTGATTGAGCGAGATTGCCGCTTAGACAAGATTGTCGATTAGACGGGATTGCTGCTTAGCCGGGAACAGCGTTTGGATAAGGTCGCCGTTTGGTAGGGTGTATCGTTTGATTGGAGTTGAGGTGTTGCTGTGATGGTCGGCTCAAGTCTTTCGGATTTGAGTGTGGCGCTGTGGTGATTGGCGCAAGTCTTGGAGATGTGGGTGTATTGCTGTGGGGCGGCTCTAGTCTTGCGAGTGTGAGAGTGGTTGCTGCGGTGGTTGGTTGATGTGAGTGGCGCGGTCGCGGGGCTTTGGTGTGAGGCGGTGTGGCAGTGGAGTTAGCGGAGCTGACGTGTGATGCAGTCCTGCGGTGCTGCTGGTGAAGTGTGGGTGTGGTGCGGCTTGCTTGGCAGGGCTGAAATAGGACGTCGCTTTGTTGGTGGTGCGGTGAGATAGGTCTTGACGGAGCGGGTGGCCTGTTGGATTGCAAGCTCGATAGCTCGATAGCTCGATAGCTCGATAGCTCGATAGCTCGATAGCTCGATAGCTCGATAGCTCGATAGCTCGATAGCTCGATAGCTCGATAGCTCGATAGCTCGATAGCTCGATAGCTCGATAGCTCGATAGCTCGATAGCTCGATAGCTCGATAGCTCGATAGCTCGATAGCTCGATAGCTCGATAGCTCGATAGCTCGATAGCTCGATAGCTCGATAGCTCGATAGCTCGATAGCTCGATAGCTCGATAGCTCGATAGCTCGATAGCTCGATAGCTCGATAGCTCGATAGCTCGATAGCTCGATAGCTCGATAGCTCGATAGCTCGATAGCTCGATAGCTCGATAGCTCGATAGCTCGATAGCTCGATAGCTCGATAGCTCGATAGCTCGATAGCTCGATAGCTCGATAGCTCGATAGCTCGATGAGTTTCTTCTTCTTAAATACTCCAGCTTCTTTTCGCGTGAGAGGGCTTGCCTTGCGGCGTGTGGTCAGCCGCGGGGCTGAGGTATGAAATGGTCACCTTGTACGGGAAGGTACTTATAAGTCTTACTTCCGCAATAATTTGATTAAATATGGCATAATTAAGATTATTCATCTCATATACCCTGTATAAGTTATATGAATTCAAATATTATTGGGAATAACCTGTAGATATATATATTATCTAAAATGCAATGAAAAAACTTTCATAGAGACACGTTCTTTGAATCAAGTAATGACTCTGTCTATACTTGAAAACTCTCTCTGACTCCGAGTATGTCCGCTAGATATATCAGAAAATGATATGCTTGGCGGAGAAAATGAAAATGGCCACAGTTGGCACACTGAATGAACTTTCTGACTATTTGGAAAGAGGTTACTGGGGAAACCCAAACTACTTTAATCTGGGCGATACTGGCGATAACGCCAAGTTTGGCAAGCTCACTTATAATGTGACGGGTGACTACAAAGATGCAGATGGCTTGGGTGAACAAGCCGCTGAGCGGGTTCGGGAGGCGATGGACTATATCTCGTCTGTAACCGGCATCGAGATAGTTGAAACGACAGACCATAATGCTGAATTTCGTTTCAGAGACACAGGTAAAGGCGCTCATGCGAGCCACTAAGGTGGAAAATGGCAGCGCGATCAAAAGGTGTTTTACTCTGATTACGCGATCATCAATCTACCTGCTGGCGGTGGGCATGGTCGGCATGATGACGATACAGGGCATTTTGTTCATACGGTTCTGCATGAGATTGGTCATGCGCTCGGTTTGGGTCACCAGGGGCCGTACAATGGTGTCCGACCCAATTATCCAAATGGTGTGAAGTTCCTGAATGACTCCCGGCATGTTTCTGTCATGTCCTACCTCAGTCAAGACAAGAACTACACATCAGGCGCTACAAGTGCGTATCCGCAAACTTTTGCTGCTGCTGACCTGTTGGCGTTGGATAAGATTTACGGTGATCAAAGTTATAACGGCAAAACCTTTGGTACCAAAAATGCGTTCCTCGGGGATACCGTCTATGGCTTCAACACCAATATCTCAGAGGAAAATAACTTCCGAATGGTCAATCTGGCCAGGTATGGAAACAATAATGCCTACACGCTCGTCGATGGTGGCGGGAATGACACGCTGGACCTGTCTGGCTTCAGAAAGGCAACGATAGATCTGCGTGTCACGCAGGCCGATGACACCTCTCCTTACTCCTCTTCAGTTGACCGCGAGAAAAAGAACATCAGCATTGCGGTGGGGACTGTCATTGAAAATGCGGTCGGGACCCGCGGCAATGACAAGATTACCGGCAACTATGCGGATAACCATCTGTGGGGTGGTCGCGGCAATGACAAGATGTATGGCCTTGAGGGGGATGACCATTTCTACCTTGAAGCTGGCAATGACGTTATGGACGGCGGCGAAGGATCGGACTGGCTGCATATCGATACTGATGCTGACATGACCGTTGATCTCAATCGGGAAGAGCTCGTCTCTTCATTCGGACGTGACAAGATCATCAGTATTGAGAATGTTGACAGCGGTTCTGGTGATGATCGCCTTATCGGCAATGAGGCTGACAACAAGCTGCAGGGCAATGATGGCAATGACACCCTTTATGGCAATGGTGGCAATGATTACCTGAAAGGTGGCAATGGCGATGATGAGCTGCACGGAGGTGCAGGGAATGATCGTTTTGATCTGGATGCGGGTGATGACCAGATTCACGGCGGTGAAGGAACGGACATCATTTATTTCTATGGTCATCAGGGTTCGCGTGTCGATCTGACTGAAAACACCATTGAAACGGCCTATGGCAATGATACGATTTCCGGGATCGAGAGTATTTGTGCCGGTCACGGGGATGACTATCTTCGTGGTAATGAAGAGAACAACAGCATTCGCGGCAACGGTGGTGATGACATCATCCTTGGTGAAGCTGGTGATGATTATCTCAGCGGCTCCCACGGCAATGATGAGCTCTATGGCGGAACCGGCAATGACACCTTGAGCGAAGGTTCTGGTGATGACCTGGTTGAAGCTGGTGCTGGCAATGACCGCATTATCCTTGGTGATGGCAATGACATTCTCGATGGCGGTGATGGCAATGACCGGATCACCATCAGCAATAAAAAGGGTGCCCGTATCGATCTTGCTGTGACGGCTGTGCAGGATACCGGCTACGGCATGGACAAGATCACCAATGTAGAGAACATCACCGGCAACAAACATGATGATGTGTTTGCGGGCACGGATGGTTCCAACTCCCTGCGTGGCATGGGCGGCGATGATGTGATCGATGGCCGTGGTGGTGATGACTCGCTGGAAGGCAATGACGGAAACGACAAAATCAATGGTGGTGCCGGAGATGACATCATCTTTGGTGGTGAAGGAAATGATGAGCTGTCCGGTGATGATGGCAATGACCGACTGTACGCCGGTGGTGGAGACGATGTCTTCCTTATAGGGCAGGGCAAAGACCTGCTGGACGGTGGTGCCGGGCATGACATTGTGCGGGCTTCTGATGATGAGGCTCTGATCGTTGATCTGAAGCATACCCGTCTTGTGACGGCTTCCGGTGTCAAAATTCTGCGCAACATCGAGGGTTTTGAAGCTGGTGGTGGAGATGATCAGCTGATCGGTACAGAGGGTGACAATACTCTGATCGGCAATGCAGGTGATGATGTGCTGTCCGGCCTGGGTGGCAATGACCGCCTTGATGGTGGTGATGGTAACGACAAGCTTGATGGCGGTGCTGGCGACGATACCCTTGTTGGTGGCGGCGGGGATGATATCCTAGAAGCTGCTGAAGGGAACAACGTACTGCATGGAGATGCTGGCAACGATGTTCTGACCACTGGTGTTGGTGATGATGAGCTGCATGGCGGTGCCGGTGAGGACAAGCTGACCTCAGGTGACGGCAGCGACAAGCTGTTTGGTGATGACGGTTCTGATGAACTGCGCGCCGGAGCCGGAGATGACGAGCTGCATGGCGGGGATGGTGATGACATCCTGCGTGGTGAAGCTGGAGATGATGAGCTGCACGGTGATGCTGGAGATGACAACCTGATCGACACAGAGGGGAACAATGCCCTGTTTGGTGGTGATGGGGATGATTATCTTGAAGCTGGTGACGGCAAAGACATTCTTGATGGTGGTGCCGGCAATGACACCATTCTTCTCTCCCGAGGCCGCGACACCATTCGTGGTGGCGACGGGGTTGATCATCTGATTGCTGATTATGAAGAGAACCTGTCGATTAATCTGTCTTACACATCTGCGCGGAACACCGGGATTGGACAGGCATCTATTACTGGCATTGAGAACGTCACCACGTCTTCTGGTCGGGATCGGGTGATTGGCAATGATGCAGACAACATCATCAAAACCCATGCCGGTGAGGACACTCTTAATGGTGGTGCCGGCAATGATAGCCTGTGGGGTGGTGATGACCGTGACTTGTTAAACGGCGGTGATGGTAATGACCTTCTGGAAGGTGAAGCTGACAATGATACGCTGAATGGCGGTACTGGTGATGATGTGGTCAATGCGGGTGACGGCAATGACAAAATTACCCTTGATGAGGGCAATGACATCATCCGTGGTGGTGAAGGTGAAGACAGGCTGATTGTATCCGGCTCAAAAGCTGCCCGTATTGATCTGAATGTGAGTGGTGCTCAGCAAACCGGTTATGGCCTTGATGTGATCTCTGGCATTGAAAACATCAGTGGCGGTGATGGGGATGATCATCTGACCGGTAATGACCTTCGCAATGAGTTCCATGGCGGAAACGGCGATGATGTGCTGATCGGTGCCGGTGGTGATGACTACCTGCAGGGTGGTGATGGAAATGACACGCTGCTTGGCGGTCTTGGCAATGATAACCTGATTGGTGGAGCTGGTGATGACACTGTCAATGGCGGTGACGGTTCTGATTTGATCACGCTCGGCTCAGGCACGGATATCATTGATGGTGGCGATGGCCGGGATTCTCTCAGATACGATGGTTCTGAAAGTATAACGGTGGACCTGTCCCATGCGGACTTCCAGAGCACTGGCATTGGCCAGCTGAAGGTTTCCAATGTTGAAGTGGTTGAGGGTGGTTCTGGTGATGATGTGCTGATCGGTGATGAGGTTGCCAACACGCTGCGAGGCGGAAGTGGAGCTGATACACTGCAAGGTGGCGGTGGCCGGGACTATATTGTTCTAGGCAATGATGATGCGGTTGACCGTGTGGTCTACACATCCGTTTCTGACGTTACCCTTGAAGGTGCTGCTGAGCTGGTTAGTGGATTTGACAAGGGGGAAGATCTTTTCGACTTCCGTCAGATTGACGCCAATACCGACAATGATGGTGATCAGGCCTTCCTGTTTAGTGACGATGGCGCCGCTGCGAACTCCGTGTGGGTCACCGCTTATCGCTCCACTCAGTATGTTTATGCGGATGTGGATGGGGATGCCCAGGCTGACTTCAAGATTGCAGTCAGCAAAGCAGATGCGCTGAGCGCTGAGGACTTCCTCCTCTAAGCATCAGCCTTGATACAAAAGAACCGCCGCGGCTTTCTGCATTTTGCGGGAGCTGCGGCGGTTTTGTTTTGAGATGATCTGTTCTGACTTTATGCCGGGCTGAGATGTCAGCGGCAGATCGTCAGGACAGGCCCATTTTCATGCGGGCGACATAGAGGGAGAGGATCGCGGCGTTGGAGACGTTGAGCGATTTGATCTCTCCAGGCATGTCGAGGCGGGCGAGGGTGTCGCAGCTTTTGCGCACGCCTTCGCGCACACCTTTTCCTTCAGAGCCAAGTACGAGCAGGGTCTTATCTGTAAAAGCGGTGTTTTCGACAGCTTCGGGGCCTTCACTATCCAGAGCGATGGCCTGATAGCCCTTGTCGCGCATTTCTTCCACGAAGCGGGCCATGTTCTGAATGCGGACGTGTTTGATCATGTCCAGCGCGCCGCTAGCGGTTTTGGCAAGAACCGGACCTTCTTCAGGTGCGTGGCGGCGGGTGGTGACAACGGCGTCGGCATTCAGCGCAACGGCGGAGCGCAGGATCGCGCCTACATTGTGCGGGTCGGTGACTTGATCCAGTGCGAGGACCAGCTGGCCGTCTTTGAGTTCTTCCGGACCGTACTCGGGCAGGGCGTCAACCAGAAGGGCCGCGCCCTGGTGGACGGCGTCTTTGCCGACGAGCTTGTCGATGTCGCGCGGGCTGGCGTCTTCAACCGGAACATCAATCTTCAGATTGCGTTCTTCCAGTCGGCGCAGGGCGTTTTGCGTCACAACGAGCTTGTGGCGTTTGCGTTCCGGGTTTTTGAAGGCTGCTTCAATGGTATGGAGGCCATATATATAGAATGGGCCATCTTCAGCAGCTGATTTCTTCTGCCAGGGCTTGCCTTTTGAAAAGCTGCCGCCAGATGATTTTCCATCCGGGCGCTTTTTCTTATAGGGCCGGTCGTTGCCCTGTGCCGGGCTCCAACGGCTGCCGCCTGTGCTCTTTTGATTTTTAAAGTTGCTCATAGGCTCTCGATACTCTGGTCAAGATCAGGCTTCAAGGGAATAAAGAGGGGAGACTAAACATTCCTTTTTTATGCCTTTGAGAAAAAGAAAGTGCGCGGCCTTTTAAATGGGTTGAAGAAAGGGGTGATCAGATCGTTTTCCAGAAAAAAGAATTTACGTCAAAATTGCCGGGTTCACTGTGAAGAGCTGTGATTTAGCAAGGTTCTACGTAAAATCCGTCGGTTAGTTTTCCGACAAAAAAGGGGGAAAACTATCTGCCTTGTTGATTTTGCACAGGCACTTGCAAAAGAGGCGTTGACAGATGGCGTTCTCAGCGGCATAAACCGCGCCACAGGACGCGGCGCAACTGCTTGTCAGTTAAGCGGCGTGTTTCGCAAAACGAGTTTCAAAAAGTTCTCTTTTGGAGAATTTTTCGTCGATCTCGGAGGAGTGCCCGAGTGGCTAAAGGGGGCGGACTGTAAATCCGCTGGCTATGCCTACGTTGGTTCGAATCCAACCTCCTCCACCATCGACAGGAAATTGGTATTGCGGGTGTAGCTCAATGGTAGAGCAGAAGCCTTCCAAGCTTACGACGAGGGTTCGATTCCCTTCACCCGCTCCAAGATCTCGAAAGTCGCTTTGAGAATTTATCCTAAAGAATCCTTGGGGTCCTCATTTGGATGGCTCCGAGCCTTGATCGACGGAACTACGATTAAATAGAGAGCTACGCCCATGGCGAAGGAAAAATTTGAACGTAATAAGCCGCACGTCAACATCGGCACAATCGGCCACGTTGATCACGGCAAGACTACGCTGACTGCTGCTATCACCAAACAGTTTGGTGACTTTAAAGCATATGACGAAATCGACGGTGCTCCTGAAGAGCGCGCACGTGGTATCACCATTTCCACAGCGCACGTTGAGTACGAAACCGACGCTCGTCACTACGCACACGTTGACTGCCCGGGCCACGCTGACTATGTGAAAAACATGATCACCGGTGCTGCGCAGATGGACGGCGCGATCCTCGTTGTTAACGCTGCTGATGGCCCAATGCCACAGACTCGTGAGCACATCCTGCTTGCACGCCAGGTTGGCGTTCCTGCACTGGTTGTCTTCATGAACAAAGTTGACCAGGTTGACGATGAAGAGCTTCTCGAGCTCGTAGAAATGGAAGTTCGTGAACTTCTGTCTTCCTACGAATTCCCAGGCGACGATATTCCAATCATCGCTGGTTCTGCTCTGGCAGCTCTGGAAGATCGCGATGCAAACATTGGTTCCGAGAAAATCGCTGAACTGATGGCTGCAGTAGACGAGTACATCCCAACTCCAGACCGTCCACGCGATCAGGCATTCCTTATGCCAATCGAAGACGTGTTCTCCATCTCCGGTCGTGGTACCGTTGTTACCGGTCGCGTTGAGCGCGGTATCATCCACGTTGGTGATGAAGTTGAGATCGTCGGCATCAAAGAAACAGCTAAAACCACTGTTACTGGTGTTGAAATGTTCCGCAAGCTGCTCGATCAGGGTGAAGCTGGCGACAACATCGGTGCACTGATCCGTGGTGTTGGTCGTGAAGAAGTTGAGCGTGGCCAGGTTCTGTGTAAGCCAGGTTCCGTTACTCCTCACACCAAGTTCAAAGCTGAGGCATACATCCTCACCAAAGAAGAAGGTGGTCGTCACACCCCATTCTTCACCAACTACCGTCCACAGTTCTACTTCCGTACAACTGACGTGACTGGTGTTGTTTCTCTGCCAGAAGGCACAGAAATGGTGATGCCTGGTGATAACGTTGCTGTTTCAGTTGAACTTATCGTGCCGATCGCTATGGAAGATGGTCTGCGCTTCGCTATCCGTGAAGGCGGCCGTACCGTCGGCGCTGGTGTGGTAGCTGAAATCATCGAATAAAGACTTTTTAAGTCTTTACATATCGTGCCGCGGTGTGTATTGCGGCACGGTTCCTTCCGGCGAAATGCTTTGTTGGTAGGAAAAAGGTTTTTGTCCCGAACGGGACATTGTAGGGGTATAGCTCAGTTGGTAGAGCGACGGTCTCCAAAACCGTAGGTCGCGGGTTCGAGCCCTGCTGCCCCTGCCATCTCTTCTTATCGAGAAAAATCTTGATTAATCGAAGTTGGTGGCATATGAAGAGTTTTTCAGGGATAGGGCGCGTGGAAGAATCTACGCGCCCACCTGTCGTGTAATGGGCCGGGACCGGATGGCAAAAACCAATCCTTTTACATTTATCCAGCAAGTTCGTTCGGAAACTGCGAAGGTAACTTGGCCGACGCGTAAGGAAACTGGTGTGACCACGCTGATGGTTTTCATCATGGTTTTCCTGGCGGCGATGTTCTTTCTTGCTGCTGACCAGTTGATGAGCTGGGGTATCAGTCTAGTGCTTGGCTTTTAATAGCATTTCAGGCAATTCTAGTAGGAACAGGATTTAAGATGGCTAAGCGCTGGTATATTGTTCACGCTTATTCGAATTTCGAGCGTAAAGTTGCTGAAGCGATTAAAGAAAGAGCTCAGCAGCAGGGTCTTGAAGATTCATTTGACGAAGTTCTGGTTCCGACCGAGAAATTCGTAGAAGTACGTCGCGGTCGCAAGGTTGATTCCGAGCGCAAGTTCTTTCCAGGCTACGTTCTGGTGAAGATGGAAATGAGCGACGATGCTTATCACCTGATCAACGATACGCCGAAAGTTTCCGGCTTCCTTGGTAACGACAAGAAGCCAATGCCGATTTCTGAGGCTGAGGCGCAGCGTATTCTTAATCAGGTTCAGGAAGGTGTCGAAACTCCGAAACCTTCTGTCAGCTTTGAAGTGGGTGAGCAGGTTCGCGTCAGCGATGGCCCGTTTGCTTCCTTCTCTGGTCTCGTCGAGGAAGTCGATGAGGAACGGGCACGTCTGAAAGTGACTGTGTCCATCTTCGGCCGGGCTACCCCGGTTGAGCTTGAATACGGACAGGTCGACAAAGTCGGTTAAGTCCGGGTTGGGGCGGCAGGTGAGGTGCACTTTCGTCAGTGTGCCGGAAGCCAGACCGCCCGCTCTCTTATCCAGTGAAGCGCCTTTGGTGACTTCACAGATCCATTCTGGAGAGAATTATGGCGAAAAAGATTGAAGGCTATCTAAAGCTTCAGGTGCCAGCAGGTTCTGCTACACCATCCCCACCAATTGGTCCTGCGCTGGGTCAGCGCGGTCTGAACATCATGGAATTCTGTAAGGCGTTTAACGCTAAGACCCAGGATGTTGAGAAGGGTGCTCCTTGCCCAACCACCATCACTTATTATTCCGATAAGTCTTTCACATTTGAGATCAAGACTGCTCCAGCTTCTTTCTTCATCAAGAAAGCTGCTAAGATCAAGTCTGGCTCTCAGACACCTGGTCGCGGTACTGTTGCGTCCATCACTAAAGCTCAGGTTCGTGAGATCGCTGAAGCTAAGATGAAAGACCTCAACGCTAACGACGTCGAAGCAGCAATGCTGATGATCGAAGGCTCCGCCCGTTCCATGGGTGTGGAAGTTACGGAGTAATAGATCATGGCTAAAGTAGGTAAGCGCATTAAAGCTGCTCGCGAAGGTGTAGATCGCAACAAAGAGTACGCAGTTAGCGAAGCTCTCGAGCTGATCAAGTCCAACTCCACTGCGAAGTTTGACGAGACTGTTGAAGTTGCAATCAACCTTGGTGTTGACCCACGTCACGCTGACCAGATGGTTCGTGGTGCATGTGTTCTGCCAAACGGTACCGGTAAAACCGTACGCGTTGCAGTATTTGCTCGTGATGCGAAAGCTGACGAAGCTAAAGCTGCTGGCGCTGACATCGTTGGTGCAGAAGAGCTGGTTAAAGAAGTTCAGGGTGGTACCATCAACTTCGACACCGTGATCGCAACACCTGACATGATGCCACTGGTTGGTCGTCTTGGTAAGGTTCTTGGCCCACGCGGCATGATGCCAAACCCTAAGGTTGGCACTGTGACCCCAGACGTGACCAAGGCTGTTAAAGACGCTAAAGGTGGTTCTGTACAGTTCCGCGTTGAAAAAGCTGGTATCATCCACGCTGGCGTTGGCAAAGCTTCCTTTGAAGCTTCCAAGCTCGAAGAGAACGTAAAAGCTCTCGTTGATGCAGTCATCAAAGCTAAGCCATCTGGCGCGAAAGGTACCTACGTTAAGCGCGTAGCACTTTCATCCACGATGGGACCAGGCGTAAAGGTTGAACTCGGCTCCATTACCGAGTAAACACCTCGCCTATAAGAGTTACCTCCCGCTTTTATGTGGGAGGTTTTACCGCTGAAAGACTGTTATGGTCCTTCGGCATCCCTGTCCGAGACTGCAGGTGCCAACATTCGTTGGTTTAAGTTTTCGCTAAGAAAGGCCTGCATAGATGGAGAAGAACTGATTTGGTTGATATGCACACTTGCACTTCAACCTTGCGGTTCGAACCAAATTGCCTTGCTGCGTCTCTCCGGCGCGTAAGGGGACAGGACCCTAATCGTCGTTGTCGAGGTTGGGTTTAACCCAATTTTGATGCGGCAAAGGCAAACCGGCGGCAATGAGAATTGCTGCCAACTGGAGAAGGCAAGTGGAAAGAGCGGATAAGCAAAAGTTCGTCAGCGATTTCAACGAAGTGTTGTCTAACACTGGTGTTGCTGTCGTTGCGCACTATGCGGGCCTTTCAGTTTCTCAGATGACTCAGCTGCGTGCTGATGCTCGTGAAGCTGGCGGCACCGTAAAGGTTGCTAAAAACCGTCTTGTCAAGCTTGCCCTTCAAGGCACTGAACTTGAGCACATCAGCGACCTGTTCAAAGGCCCAACTGTCATCGTTTATTCCGATGATCCAGTTGCTGCGCCTAAGGCTGCTGCTAACTTCGCTAAGGCTAACGAAGACTTCGTAATCCTTGGTGGTGCTCTTGGTTCAACTAACCTGGACACTGCTGGTGTTAACGCACTGGCAACGATGCCGTCTCTGGACGAGCTTCGTGGCAAGCTGGTTGGAATGATCCAGACCCCAGCTTCCCGTATCGCTCAGGTTACAAGCGCACCGGCCGGGCAGCTTGCTCGCGTCTTCAATGCGTACGCCGAGAAGGACCAAGCCGCGTAAGGCGGAACCACACAATTTTTGTCAAAACCGAAAACGGTTCGAACAACAAGGTAATGAAAAATGGCTGATCTCGCAAAGATCGTAGAAGAACTCTCTGCACTGACCGTTATGGAAGCTGCTGAGCTGTCCAAAATGCTCGAAGAAGAGTGGGGCGTTTCCGCTGCTGCTCCTGTAGCTGTTGCTGCTGTTGCTGGCGGCGAAGCTGCTGCTGCTGAAGAAAAGACTGAATTCGACGTTGTCCTGGCTGACGCGGGCGCGAAGAAGATCAACGTAATTAAAGAAGTACGTGCGATCACCGGTCTTGGCCTGAAAGAAGCTAAAGAGCTCGTAGAAGGCGCTCCAAAGCCAGTTAAAGAAGGCGTAGCAAAAGACGAAGCTGAAGAGCTGAAAAAGAAGCTCGAAGAAGCTGGTGCAAAAGTAGAACTCAAGTAATCCTGAGTTCTTCAGATATTGGTCCCGGAGCGATCCGGGACCTTTTCCGTACCCTGGCGGGTTTCCCGGCCGGGGTAAACGTCCCGACGGGGGAGGGTGCCGCAAGGTGCCTTTAGTGGACGGTTCTGAGAAGCTACGTTTTCTGCCGTGTGCAGGGCGTCGTTTTTCTGAACCGTCACCTTGAGTGATACGAGGAGCGACAATGACGCAGACGTTCAACGGTCGCAAGCGGGTCCGTAAATACTTCGGATCCATCCGCGATGTAGCGGCTATGCCAAATCTTATCGAAGTGCAGAAGGCGTCTTATGACCAATTCTTGCAAGTTGATAAGGTAGAAGATAGCCGCGTTGACGAAGGCCTAGAGGCCGTATTTAAGTCCGTATTCCCCATTTCGGATTTTGCAGGCAATTCCCTTCTTGAATTCGTAGATTACGAATTTGAAGCACCAAAGTATGATGTGGAAGAGTGCCGCCAGCGTGATATGACTTACGCTGCGCCACTGAAGCTGACGCTTCGCCTTATCGTGTTTGATGTGGATGAAGATACTGGCGCAAAATCGGTTAAAGACATCAAAGAACAAGATGTCTACATGGGCGATATTCCGTTCATGACCGATAACGGTACCTTTGTGATCAATGGTACAGAGCGCGTTATCGTGTCTCAGATGCACCGTTCCCCGGGTGTATTCTTCGACCATGACAAAGGTAAGACCCACTCTTCCGGTAAATTGCTGTTTGCCGCACGTGTGATTCCTTACCGTGGTTCCTGGCTCGACATCGAATTCGATGCGAAGGACATTGTTCACGCACGTATCGACCGCCGTCGTAAGATCCCAGTGACATCCCTGCTGATGGCGCTTGGTCTGGATAGCGAAGACATCCTGAACACCTTCTACAAGCGTATCGATTACGTTCGCTCCGGCGAGAACAGCTGGTCTGTTCCGTTTGACGGCGCTCGTCTGAAGGGCACCAAAGCCGTCAACGACATGGTTGATGCTGCTTCCGGTGAAGTGGTTGTAGAAGCCGGTAAGAAAATTACCGCTCGTACAATCCGTCAGCTGACTGAAAAGGGCGTTAAGGCTCTTAAGGGCACTGATGAGGATCTGTACGGCCAGTACCTTGCTGAAGACATTGTCGACATGGGTACCGGTGAGATCTACGCTGAAGCTGGTGAAGAGCTGACTGAAAAGCTGCTCCACGAGCTGATCGAGCGTGGCTACCACGATCTTCCTGTTCTGGATATCGACTACGTTAACGTTGGTCCTTACATCCGCAACACACTTGCAGCCGACAAGAACGACAGCCGCGAAGGTGCTCTGTTTGACATCTACCGCGTGATGCGTCCTGGTGAGCCGCCAACCCTCGAAACAGCTGAGGCTATGTTCCAGTCTCTGTTCTTCGATGCTGAGCGCTACGACCTGTCCGCTGTTGGTCGCGTGAAGATGAACATGCGTCTTGACCTTGAGTGTGAAGACACTGTTCGTGTTCTGCGTAAGGAAGACATCCTGTCTGTTATCGGACTGCTGCTTGATCTGCGTGATGGTCGCGGCGAAATCGATGACATCGACAACCTTGGCAACCGTCGTGTTCGTTCTGTTGGCGAACTGATGGAAAACCAGTACCGTGTTGGCCTGCTGCGCATGGAACGTGCGATCAAGGAGCGTATGAGCTCTGTTGAGATCGACACTGTGATGCCTCAGGATCTGATCAACGCAAAACCTGCTGCGGCTGCTGTGCGCGAGTTCTTCGGTTCTTCCCAGCTGTCCCAGTTCATGGACCAGACCAACCCACTCTCTGAAGTCACGCATAAGCGTCGTCTCTCAGCGCTTGGCCCAGGTGGTTTGACCCGTGAGCGCGCAGGCTTTGAGGTTCGCGACGTTCACCCAACTCACTACGGTCGTATCTGTCCGATTGAGACACCAGAAGGTCCGAACATTGGTCTGATCAACTCACTGGCGACTTTCGCGCGTGTGAACAAGTATGGCTTCATTGAGAGCCCATACCGCCGCGTGATTGACGGTAAAGTGACCAAGGACGTTGTCTATCTCTCCGCTATGGAAGAGAGCAAGTACTACGTTTCTCAGGCAAACGCTGAGATGAACGAAGATGGTAGCTTCGTGAACGACCTGGTCCAGTGTCGTCACGCAGGTGAAAACATCTTGGTCACCTCTGACCGCGTTGATCTGATGGATGTGTCTCCGAAGCAGCTGGTTTCCGTTGCTGCGTCGCTCATTCCGTTCCTTGAGAACGATGATGCGAACCGCGCACTGATGGGTTCCAACATGATGCGTCAGGCTGTGCCGCTCGTTCGTGCGCAGGCTCCATTTGTTGGTACCGGTATGGAACCAATCGTTGCTCGTGACTCTGGTGCTGCTATCGGCGCACGTCGCGGCGGTGTGGTTGACCAAGTTGACGCAACACGTATCGTTATTCGTGCAACGGAAGATCTGGATCCTTCCAAGTCTGGCGTAGACATCTACCGCCTGATGAAGTTCCAGCGTTCCAACCAGGACACCTGTATCAACCAGCGTCCGCTGGTGAACGTGGGTGACCGGGTTCGCAAGGGCGATATCATTGCAGACGGTCCTTCGACTGATCTGGGTGATCTGGCACTTGGCCGTAACGTTATGGTCGCGTTCATGCCTTGGAACGGCTACAACTTCGAGGATTCCATCCTTCTGTCCGAGCGCATCGTTCGCGATGACGTATTCACCTCTATCCACCTCGAAGAATTCGAAGTGATGGCGCGTGATACGAAGCTTGGCCCTGAAGAAATCACTCGCGATATTCCTAACGTTTCTGAAGAAGCGCTGAAGAACCTCGACGAAGCTGGCATCGTGTATGTTGGTGCTGAGGTGAAACCAGGCGACATTCTCGTTGGTAAGATCACTCCAAAGGGCGAAAGCCCAATGACACCAGAAGAAAAACTTCTGCGTGCGATCTTCGGTGAGAAAGCTTCTGACGTTCGTGACACATCCCTGCGTCTGTCTCCAGGTGTTGTCGGTACTGTTGTTGAAGTTCGTGTATTCAACCGCCACGGCGTTGAAAAAGACGAACGCGCAATGGCTATCGAGCGCGAAGAGATTGAACGTCTTGCGAAAGACCGTGACGACGAACAGGCAATTCTTGACCGTAACGTCTATGGCCGTCTGGCTGAGATGATCATGGGTCATGTGGCTGTTGGTGGTCCGAAGAACTTCCGCAAGGGTGTTGAGATCGACGGAAACGTTCTGAACGAGTTCCCACGTTCTCAGTGGTGGCAGTTTGCTGTCGAAGACGAGCAGCTGATGAGTGAGCTGGAAGCGCTTCGTGGTTCTTATGACGAGAGCCGTAAGCGTCTTGAGCAGCGCTTCATCGACAAGGTTGAGAAGCTGCAGCGTGGTGATGAGTTGCCACCTGGCGTAATGAAGATGGTTAAGGTCTTCGTTGCGGTTAAGCGTAAGATTCAGCCAGGCGATAAGATGGCTGGTCGTCACGGTAACAAAGGTGTGGTCTCCAAGATCAACCCATGTGAAGACATGCCATTCCTTGAGGATGGTCAGCACGTGGACATTGTTCTGAACCCACTGGGCGTGCCGTCCCGCATGAACGTTGGTCAGATTCTTGAAACGCACCTTGGCTGGGCTTGTGCCGGCATGGGCCAGAAGATCGGCGAGCTTTACGATGAATATCGTAAGTCTGGCGAGATCGAACAGCTCCGCGGCAAAGTTGTCGAAATCTACGGCGATAACCTGAAGGGTGAGCCGGTTAAAGAATACGACGACGAAGGCATTGCGAAACTTGGTGAGCAGCTGCGTCATGGCGTTTCCATCGCGACTCCGGTCTTCGATGGTGCACGTGAGCCAGACGTTGTTGACATGCTGAACATCGCTGAGATGAAGCCATCCGGTCAGTCAACTCTGTTTGACGGACGTACCGGTGAGCAGTTCGACCGTCAGGTCACTGTTGGTTACATCTACATGCTCAAGCTTCACCACCTGGTTGACGACAAGATCCACGCGCGTTCTATCGGACCTTACTCTCTTGTTACTCAGCAGCCGCTGGGTGGTAAGGCACAGTTCGGTGGTCAGCGCTTCGGTGAGATGGAAGTGTGGGCGCTTGAAGCTTATGGCGCAGCGTACACCTTGCAGGAAATGCTCACAGTTAAGTCTGATGACGTGGCTGGTCGTACCAAGGTTTACGAAGCAATCGTCCGGGGTGACGACACATTCGAGGCGGGCATTCCAGAGAGCTTCAACGTTCTCGTCAAGGAAATGCGTTCACTGGGCCTCAATGTCGAGTTGCAGGATAAGGAACCGCGTCATTCGACCAATGATGACGCTGAAGCAATCGATGCCGCGGAATAAGACCTTTCAAGGTATTTCGCTGTAAGTCATGTATTCATGCCGGAAGAGGGGAGCCTGCTAACTAGCACGCTCCCCAAACCGCGCATTTTAGGAGAGAGCTGATGTCGCAAGAGGTCATGAACCTGTTCAATCAACAGGCTCCCGCACAGACCTTCGATCATATCCGCATCTCGATCGCCAGCCCGGAGAAAATTCTGTCCTGGTCGTTCGGTGAGATCAAAAAGCCGGAGACGATCAACTACAGAACTTTCAAGCCAGAGCGCGACGGGCTGTTCTGTGCTCGGATTTTCGGTCCTATCAAGGACTATGAGTGCTTGTGCGGTAAGTATAAGCGCATGAAATATAAAGGCGTTATCTGTGAGAAGTGTGGCGTTGAAGTCACCTTGTCCCGTGTACGCCGTGAACGTATGGGCCACATTGAGCTTGCTGCTCCTGTTGCGCATATCTGGTTCCTGAAGTCGCTGCCATCTCGTATCGGCATGCTTCTGGATATGACGCTTAAGGATCTTGAGCGCATCCTGTACTTCGAGAACTACGTTGTTATTGAGCCAGGCCTTACTCCTTTGAAGCTGCGTCAGCTGCTTTCTGAAGAAGAGTATGTTGCTGCTCAGGACGAATACGGTGAAGACAGCTTCACTGCTATGATCGGTGCTGAAGCGATCCGCGAGATCCTTGCAAGCATGGAT
Source organism: Pseudovibrio sp. FO-BEG1 (assembly GCF_000236645.1). NCBI lineage: Bacteria > Pseudomonadati > Pseudomonadota > Alphaproteobacteria > Hyphomicrobiales > Stappiaceae > Pseudovibrio > Pseudovibrio sp. FO-BEG1. Next base: position 4,213,609 of record NC_016642.1, on the reverse strand, counting down.
CTGCAGCGTGAATCTGAAAAGATCCGTCAGGAAATCGCAGAAGCAACCACTGAGCTGAAGCCTAAGAAACTGGCGAAGCGTCTGAAGGTTGTTGAGGCGTTCATCGAGTCCGGAAACCGTCCTGAATGGATGATCCTGACTGTTGTTCCAGTCATTCCACCGGATCTTCGTCCGCTGGTTCCACTGGACGGTGGCCGTTTTGCGACGTCTGATCTGAACGATCTTTATCGTCGTGTGATCAACCGTAACAACCGTCTGAAGCGTCTCATTGAACTGCGTGCGCCGGATATCATTATCCGTAACGAAAAGCGTATGCTTCAGGAGTCCGTGGATGCGCTGTTCGATAACGGTCGTCGTGGCCGTGTGATCCAGGGTGCAAACAAGCGTCCTCTGAAGTCCCTCTCAGACATGCTGAAGGGTAAGCAGGGTCGTTTCCGTCAGAACCTTCTTGGTAAGCGTGTGGACTACTCCGGTCGTTCCGTTATTACCGTGGGTCCTGAACTGAAGCTGCACCAGTGTGGTCTGCCTAAGAAGATGGCGCTTGAGCTGTTCAAGCCGTTCATCTACTCCCGTCTTGACGCGAAGGGCTATTCTTCCACTGTTAAACAGGCGAAGAAGCTCGTTGAAAAAGAGCGTCCGGAAGTTTGGGATATCCTTGATGAAGTGATCCGTGAGCACCCAGTTCTTCTGAACCGTGCGCCTACGCTTCACCGTCTTGGTATTCAGGCATTCGAACCAACCCTGATTGAAGGTAAGGCAATCCAGCTGCACCCGCTCGTCTGTTCCGCGTTTAACGCTGACTTCGACGGTGACCAGATGGCTGTTCACGTTCCGCTTTCTCTGGAAGCGCAGCTTGAAGCCCGTACCCTCATGATGTCTACCAACAACATTCTGCACCCGGCGAACGGTGGTCCGATCATCGTGCCGTCTCAGGATATTGTTCTTGGTCTCTACTATCTGTCCATCATGGCAGAAGGTGAGCCAGGAGAAGGCATGGCCTTCGGTAACATGGGTGAGCTGCATCACGCGCTTGAGAACGGTGTTATCACTGTTCACTCCAAGATCCGTGGCCGCTTCAAGACTGTTGATGAGCTGGGCAACCCAACCTCTGAAATCTATGAGACCACTCCAGGTCGTCTGATGATTGCAGAGCTGCTGCCTAAGCACTTCGAAGTTCCGTTCGACGTCTGTAACAAGCTGATGACGAAGAAAGAAATCTCTAAGATGATCGACACGGTTTACCGTGCTTGTGGTCAGAAAGAGACAGTCATCTTCTGTGACCGCGTTATGCAGCTGGGCTTCAAGAACGCATGTCGCGCTGGTATCTCCTTCGGTAAGGATGACATGGTTATCCCTGGCACCAAGGCGAAGCTGGTTGATGACACCGCAGCAATGGTTGCTGAATACGAGCAGCAGTACAATGACGGTCTGATCACCCAGGGCGAGAAATACAACAAGGTTGTTGACGCTTGGGCGAAATGTACTGACAAAGTTGCTGATGAAATGATGGGCCGCATCTCTGCGACCGAGTTCGAAGAGGACACAGGTCGTCAGAAGCAGATGAACTCTGTTTACATGATGGCTCACTCCGGTGCTCGTGGTTCTCCAGCACAGATGAAGCAGCTCGGTGGTATGCGTGGTCTGATGGCGAAGCCGGACGGCTCCATCATCGAAAACCCGATTATCGCGAACTTTAAAGAAGGTCTGTCGGTTCTCGAGTACTTCAACTCCACCCACGGTGCCCGTAAGGGTCTTGCCGATACGGCGTTGAAGACTGCGAACTCCGGTTACCTGACCCGTCGTCTTGTTGACGTGGCGCAGGACAGCATCATTCTTGAAGTTGACTGTGGTTCCGAAGGTGGCATCACCGTTCAGCCAATCGTTGATGCTGGTAACGTGATCGCGACCCTTGGTATGCGTGTTCTGGGCCGTACGGCTGCAGAAGACGTGGTCAACAACAAGACCGGTGAAGTGATCGTTCCTAAGGGACGTTTGATTGACGAGAAGGACGTTGAGCAGATTGAAGCTGCCAAGGTTCAGATGGTCAAGATCCGCTCCGTGCTGACCTGTGAAACCAAGACCGGTGTATGTGCGACCTGTTATGGCCGTGACCTTGCACGTGGTACTCCGGTGAACATCGGTGAGGCTGTTGGTGTTATCGCTGCGCAGTCCATTGGTGAGCCTGGTACTCAGCTGACCATGCGTACGTTCCACATTGGTGGTACGGCACAGGTTGTTGACAGCTCCTTCATCGAATCCAACTTCGAAGGTACTGTGACAATCCGTAACCGCAACGTGGTTCGCGACTCTGACGGCAACAACATCGTCATGGCACGTAACATGTCTGTTGTGATTGTCGACAGTGACGGCAACGAGCGTTCTTCTCACCGTCTGACTTACGGTGGTAAGGTCTTCGTTGACGAAGGCGACACCATCAAGCGTGGTGACCGTATTTCCGAATGGGATCCATACACCCGTCCGATCCTGACCGAAGTTTCCGGTCGTGTAGGCTTCGAAGATCTGGTTGATGGTGCATCTGTTCAGGAAACCGCCGATGAGGCGACCGGTATCACCAAGCGTGTGGTCATTGACTGGCGTTCTGCTCAGCGTAGTGCTGATCTGAAACCTGCGATGGTTGTTCAGGACGAAAACGGTAAGATCAAGAAACTGGCTCGCGGTGGCGATGCACGTTCTCTGCTCTCCGTTGACGCAATTCTGTCCGTTCAGCCGGGCGACATGGTTTCTGCTGGTGACGTTCTTGCACGTATTCTTCTGGAATCTGCGAAGACGAAAGACATTACCGGTGGTCTGCCACGTGTTGCGGAACTGTTCGAAGCACGTCGTCCGAAGGATCACGCGATTATCGCTGAGACTGACGGTACGATCCGCTTTGGCCGAGACTACAAAAACAAGCGCCGTATCATCATCGATCCTACCGATGAGAGCCTGGAGCCTGTTGAGTACCTCATTCCGAAGAACAAACACTTCCACCTGCAGGAAGGTGACACCATCGAGAAGGGTGAATACCTGATCGACGGTAATCCGGCACCGCATGACATTCTGGCGATTAAGGGCGTTGAGGCACTGGCTGCCTTCCTCGTCAACGAGATCCAGGAAGTTTACCGTCTGCAGGGCGTGGGCATTAACGACAAGCACATCGAAGTGATTGTTCGTCAGATGCTCCAGAAAGTAGAGATCACCGATCCGGGCGAGACAGAGTTCTTCTCTGGTGAGCAGGTTGATAAGATCGACTTCGAAGAAGCAAACCAGCGTGCAATCGATAATGCACGTGACCCTGCTAAGGGTGTTCCAGTTCTGCTGGGTATCACCAAAGCAAGCTTGCAGACTCGTTCGTTCTTCTCTGCTGCATCGTTCCAGGAGACAACTCGCGTTCTGACTGAGGCAGCTGTCTTCGGTAAGATCGATCCTCTGGATGGTCTGAAAGAGAACGTGATCGTTGGTCGTCTGATCCCTGCGGGTACAGGCGGAGCGATGAACCGCACTCGCAAGATCGCGACCCTGCGTGATGATCTCATTCAGGATGCTCGCCGTGCAGCTTCAACTGCAAACACTGCGGACTCCATGCTGGAAGATTTCAGCCGCGGCGAACAGTTCTAATGGTTCGGTAAAATACAATTCCGGTGAAGCCGCCCTTCGGGGCGGCTTTTCCATTTTGATGCGTGATTGGTGATTTAGATGAGTATGCCGATCCGCGATGAAGGAAATAAGATGTCTGATCTGAACGAAATCGAAAACGGCGAAGACACTCCTCCAGTTGTCTACCTGATCATGGGTCGTGCCTGGAAAGAGGAAGACGGCGAAGAAGAAGATGGTGTTCCATTCCACGTCATGGTGACTGCGCCGGATGATGATGGTGCCGTTCGCCGTGCAGTGGAAGCGCTGGGTGAACAGGGTTATGCGGATGCAGCTCTGGATCAGCTCGGATATATCACTGAGGTTCCGGAGGAAGAGTTCTTCGTGCAGCCTTACAAAGATGCGCTGGCGGGCAACGTCTCCGTCATCACCTTCTAAGGTGTGTCGGGCCTGCGCTTTTAAGTGATGTGATCGATCCGATTTTGGATTTTTGAAAAGGAGAGGGCGACCTCTCCTTTTTTGTGTTTGGGGGAGAGGGGCAGGGTGGTGCGTTGCCGGTGCAGTATTTGCACTTAAGTGGCTAATTGAAATCCGGTTAAAGCCATAAGAATCAAATGGCTTGGGCAGGTGACGATGAGTCAGAGTAGGAATGTGCTTAACTTCCTTTTAATCTTCAGAGTCAAACTGAAATGAACACTTAAGCGCTTCCAAATTTTGGGGTCTTTTGCGAGGAAATAGCTGAAATTGCCTGAATCTTGGGATACACCGCATGAATCTGAGAGTCTTCGGCCAAGAATCTCTTGGAAGGGACTTGACGAACAGTGTCTTGATGAGTAGTTTCCGCGCAACCTTATGGCAGGCAGTAAGCAATGTCCTTCTCCTGAGGCGCCTCGCCTCGGAGTACTGAAGCTTAAACGCTGTCGGGTTCAAAGGCGAATACAAGTCGAATGCAAGACCGCGGACCTGTCCGTGGTCCTCTGGTTTCGCAGCGCCCTCCGCGGATGTTTTGTTCGTGGACTTGGTGCGCGTGCGTATGTCTACCAGAAACTGCGTCCGGTCGAAGAGCAAAAGTAGTTAAAGGGCAAATTATGCCAACGATCAACCAGTTGATCCGCAAGCCGCGCCAGGTGCCGGCGAAGCGGAACAAAGTTCCAGCGATGGAAGCATGCCCGCAGAAGCGCGGCGTGTGTACTCGCGTTTATACCACCACTCCTAAGAAGCCAAACTCAGCGCTTCGTAAAGTGGCTAAGATCCGTCTCACCAACGGTTTCGAAGTTATTGGTTACATTCCGGGTGAAGGTCACAACCTGCAAGAGCACTCCGTTGTCATGATCCGTGGTGGTCGTGTAAAGGATTTGCCAGGTGTTCGTTACCACATCATCCGCGGCGTTCTTGACACCCAGGGTGTTAAAGATCGTAAACAGCGTCGTTCCAAGTATGGCGCTAAGCGTCCGAAATAATAGGATATAGACCGATATGTCCCGCCGTCACGCCGCTGAAAAGCGCCAAGTTATTCCGGATCCAAAGTTCGGAGACATCATCGTTACTAAGTTCATGAACGCAGTAATGCTCGATGGTAAAAAATCCACCGCAGAACGCATCGTATACGGTGCATTCGACGCGATCGAAGCTAAAGCTAAGGCTAACCCACTCGAGATGTTCCATCAGGCGCTCGAAAACGTTATGCCGCAGGTAGAAGTTCGCTCCCGTCGTGTTGGTGGTGCAACCTATCAGGTTCCAGTCGAAGTTCGCGCAGAACGTCGTCAGGCACTTGCTATCCGCTGGCTGATTTCTGCAGCTCGCGGTCGTAACGAAACCACAATGGTTGGTCGTCTTTCCGGCGAACTGCTTGATGCAGCTAACAACCGTGGTAACTCCGTTAAGAAGCGCGAAGACACCCACCGGATGGCTGAAGCTAACCGTGCGTTCTCGCACTACCGTTGGTAATCTGTCTAGATAGAGGCTGACGCTATGTCACGTTCGCACAAAATTGAGGACTACCGTAACTTCGGCATCATGGCACACATTGATGCTGGTAAGACGACTACTACAGAACGTATTCTGTACTACACAGGTAAGTCCCACAAAATCGGTGAAGTTCATGATGGTGCTGCTACCATGGACTGGATGGAGCAGGAGCAGGAGCGTGGTATTACCATTACCTCTGCTGCTACCACTGCGTTCTGGAACGACAAGCGCCTGAACATCATTGACACCCCAGGCCACGTTGACTTCACCATTGAAGTTGAGCGTTCCCTGCGTGTGCTTGATGGCGCTGTTGCTCTTCTGGATGCGAATGCTGGTGTTGAACCTCAGACTGAGACCGTATGGCGTCAGGCTGACAAGTACAACGTTCCACGCATGATCTTCGTCAACAAGATGGACAAGCTCGGTGCTGATTTCTTCCGCTGTGTAGAAATGATCGAGAAGCGTCTTGGCGCGACCCCGCTCTGCCTGCAGCTGCCAATCGGCGCTGAGTCCGAGTTCCAGGGTGTTATCGATCTGCTGAAGATGAAAGCACTGGTTTGGAATGGTGAAGCTCTCGGCGCAAGCTGGGATGAGCTGGACATTCCTGCTGACCTTGCTGACCAGGCTGCTGAATACCGCGACAAGTTGGTTGAGACTGCAGTTGAAGTCGACGAAGAAGCAATGGAAGCTTACCTGGAAGGCGAAGAGCCATCCTTTGAAAAGCTTCAGGAGCTGATCCGTAAAGGTACCATCGCCGGTGAATTCGTTCCTGTGCTTTGCGGTACCGCATTTAAGAACAAAGGTGTTCAGCCTCTGCTCGACGCAGTTGTTGACTACCTGCCTTCTCCAGTTGAAGTTCCTGCTATTAAAGGCATCGACGCTAAGACTGAAGAAGAAACCGTACGTGAATCTTCTGACGAAGAGCCACTCGGTATGCTCGCATTTAAGGTAATGAACGACCCGTTCGTTGGTTCCCTGACCTTCGCTCGTATTTACTCTGGTGTTCTGACAAAAGGTTCTTCTGTCATGAATACCGTTAAAGGTAAGCGTGAGCGCGTCGGTCGTATGATGCAGATGCACTCAAATTCCCGCGATGACATTGATGTAGCTTACGCAGGCGACATCGTTGCTATCGCAGGCCTGAAGGACACCACCACTGGTGATACTCTTTGTGATCCTCTCAAGCCGGTTATCCTGGAGCGCATGGAGTTCCCTGATCCGGTTATCGAGATCGCTGTAGAGCCTAAAACCAAGGGTGACCAGGAGAAGATGGGTATCGCCCTGAACCGCCTGGCTGCTGAGGATCCGTCCTTCCGCGTTAAGACAGATGAAGAATCCGGCCAGACCATCATTGCTGGTATGGGTGAACTTCACCTGGATATCCTTGTTGATCGCATGAAGCGTGAATTCAAGGTTGAAGCAAACATCGGTGCACCTCAGGTTGCTTACCGTGAGACCATCACCAAGCCTGCAGATGTGGATTATACCCACAAGAAGCAGTCCGGTGGTACTGGTCAGTTTGCTCGCATCAAACTCTCAATCGAGCCGAATGAAATCGGTGCTGGTTTTGCGTTTGATAACACGATCGTTGGCGGTAACGTTCCTAAGGAATACATCCCTGGTGTTTCCAAAGGTATCGAATCCGTCATGTCTTCCGGTCCACTCGCTGGCTTCCCGATGGTCGACATTAAAGCGGTACTCACCGATGGTGCTTACCACGATGTTGACTCTTCTGTGCTCGCGTTTGAGATCGCAGGTCGTGCAGGTTTCCGCGAAGCTGTGGCTAAAGCAGGTCCAAAGCTTCTCGAGCCTATCATGAAGGTTGAGGTTGTCACTCCAGAAGACTATATGGGTGACGTGATTGGTGATCTGAATTCCCGTCGTGGACAGATTGCTGGTACCGAAAACCGCGGTGTCGTGACCGTTATCACTGCTATGGTTCCGCTGGCTAACATGTTTGGCTACGTAAACAACCTACGTTCCATGTCCCAAGGACGTGCGCAGTATTCCATGGTGTTCGATCATTACGACCAAGTCCCGCAGGCTGTTGCTGACGAGGTTATGGCGAAATACGCCTAACCTCACCACAATTAGTCAAAGGGATTCAAGAGAGAACGGAGAGATCCGATGGCAAAAGAAAAATTTGAGCGTAATAAGCCGCACGTCAACATCGGCACAATTGGCCACGTTGACCACGGCAAAACTACTCTGACCGCTGCGATCACCAAACAGTTTGGTGACTTCAAAGCATATGACGAAATCGATGGTGCTCCTGAAGAGCGCGCACGTGGTATCACCATTTCCACAGCGCACGTTGAGTACGAAACCGACGCTCGTCACTACGCACACGTTGACTGCCCAGGCCACGCTGACTATGTGAAAAACATGATCACCGGTGCTGCGCAGATGGACGGCGCGATCCTCGTTGTTAACGCTGCTGATGGCCCAATGCCACAGACTCGTGAGCACATCCTGCTTGCACGCCAGGTTGGCGTTCCTGCACTGGTTGTCTTCATGAACAAAGTTGACCAGGTTGACGATGAAGAGCTTCTCGAGCTCGTAGAAATGGAAGTTCGTGAACTTCTGTCTTCCTACGAATTCCCAGGCGACGATATTCCAATCATCGCTGGTTCTGCTCTGGCAGCTCTGGAAGATCGCGATGCAAACATTGGTTCCGAGAAAATCGCTGAACTGATGGCTGCAGTAGACGAGTACATCCCAACTCCAGACCGTCCACGCGATCAGGCATTCCTTATGCCAATCGAAGACGTGTTCTCCATCTCCGGTCGTGGTACCGTTGTTACCGGTCGCGTTGAGCGCGGTATCATCCACGTTGGTGATGAAGTTGAGATCGTCGGCATCAAAGAAACAGCTAAAACCACTGTTACTGGTGTTGAAATGTTCCGCAAGCTGCTCGATCAGGGTGAAGCTGGCGACAACATCGGTGCACTGATCCGTGGTGTTGGTCGTGAAGAAGTTGAGCGTGGCCAGGTTCTGTGTAAGCCAGGTTCCGTTACTCCTCACACCAAGTTCAAAGCTGAGGCATACATCCTCACCAAAGAAGAAGGTGGTCGTCACACCCCATTCTTCACCAACTACCGTCCACAGTTCTACTTCCGTACAACTGACGTGACTGGTGTTGTTTCTCTGCCAGAAGGCACAGAAATGGTGATGCCTGGTGATAACGTTGCTGTTTCAGTTGAACTTATCGTGCCAATCGCTATGGAAGATGGTCTGCGCTTCGCTATCCGCGAAGGCGGTCGTACCGTCGGCGCTGGCGTTGTAGCTGAAATCATCGAATAAGAATTGAGTTTGGGCTGCGGTTCGACTTTATGTTGAACCGCAGTCGCCTTACTCAGTTAAGGATTAGTCATGAACGGTCAGAATATTCGGATCCGCCTGAAGGCGTTTGATCACCGTGTTCTTGACGCTTCCACTAAGGAAATCGTGAACACGGCGAAACGGACCGGCGCGCAAGTGCGTGGGCCAGTTCCGTTGCCGACGCGGATTGAGAAGTACACCGTACTTCGCGGACCGCATGTTGATAAAAAGAGCCGCGATCAGTTCGAAATGCGCACTCATAAGCGCCTTCTCGACATCGTCGATCCAACACCACAGACAGTAGATGCTTTGATGAAGCTCGACCTGGCTGCTGGCGTTGACGTCGAGATCAAGCTCTAAGTGCGGCAAGGGGACACAGTAATGCGTTCTGGAGTGATCGCACAGAAGGTGGGTATGACCCGTATCTATAACGAGGCAGGTGAACACGTGCCCGTTACAGTACTGCGTCTAGACAACTGTCAGGTTGTTGCTCACCGGACGGCAGAAAAGAACGGCTACACTGCGCTTCAGTTGGGCGTAGGTGCAGCAAAAGTTAAGAACACGAACCGCGCAATGCGTGGCCACTTTGCAGTTGCAAAGGTTGAGCCTAAGCGCAAACTCGCTGAGTTCCGTGTTTCTGAAGAAAACATGATCGAAGTTGGTGCTGAGCTTACTGCTGACCACTTCCTTAACGGTCAGTTTGTGGATGTAACCGGCACCTCTATCGGTAAGGGCTTTGCTGGTGCGATGAAGCGTCACAACTTCGGTGGTGGTCGCGCTTCTCATGGTGTGTCTATTTCACACCGTGCGCACGGTTCTACCGGTCAGTGTCAGGATCCAGGTAAGGTGTTCAAAGGCAAGAAAATGGCCGGTCACCTTGGTGCAGAACGCGTCACCACTCAGAACCTGAAAGTTGTACGTACTGACGTAGAACGTGGTCTGATCATGGTTGAAGGTTCCGTTCCTGGTTCTAAAGGCGGTTGGATCCTGGTTCGTGATGCAATTAAGAAGTCTCTGCCAGAGAACGCTCCTGTACCAGGTGCATTCCGTCAGAACTCTGCTGTTGCAGCGGCTGAAGCTGGGAAGGAAGGTGAGTGATGGAACTCGAGGTTAAAACCCTCGGCGGCAAAGCTGCGGGTTCGATCACAGTGTCTGACGAGATCTTCGGTCTCGAGCCACGTATTGACCTGATCCAGCGCGTTGTTCGCTGGCAGCTTGCAAAGCGCCAGGCTGGTACTCATAAATCTCTGGGTCGCTCAGAGGTAAACGGTACCACCAAAAAATTCGTACGCCAGAAAGGCTCTGGCGGCGCACGTCACGGTAACCGTAAAGCTCCTCAGTTCCGTGGTGGTGGTAAGGCATTTGGTCCAGTTGTGCGTGAACACGCTCACGATCTTCCTAAGAAGGTTCGTGCTCTGGGTCTGAAACATGCCCTGTCTGCAAAAGCAGCTTCCGGCAATCTCTATATTGTTGAAGATGCGAAAGCAGCAGAAGCCAAAACCAAGGCTCTGAAAGAACAGCTCGGTTCTCTCGGTTTGACCAGTGCGTTGTTCGTGGACGGTGCAGAAGTAGATGCAAACTTCGGTTTGGCTACCCGCAACATTCCACTCGTAGATGTACTGCCAGTTCAGGGTATCAACGTTTACGACATTCTTCGTCGTGATACGCTTGTCCTGACCAAAGCGGCAGTTGCAGCTTTGGAGGAGCGCTTCTAATGAGCAAGCTCGTTCACTACGACAAAATCGTATCTCCGGTGATCACTGAGAAAGCTACTTTTGCTTCTGAAGAGAACAAGGTTGTTTTCAAAGTTGCTCTCACCGCAACTAAACCGGAAATCAAAGCAGCTGTTGAATCTCTGTTTGGCGTTAAAGTCAAAGCAGTCAACACACTGGTTCGCAAGGGTAAAACCAAGCGCTTCAAAGGTGTTGTCGGCAAGCAGAACGACTTCAAAAAAGCTGTGGTCACTCTGGAAGATGGTCAGTCCATCGACGTGACGACCGGTCTTTAAGGGGTAGGACAAAATGGCACTTAAGACATTTAATCCGACATCTCCTGGCCGTCGTCAGCTGGTCCAGGTAGACCGTTCTGATCTTTGGAAAGGCAAGCCAGTCAAGAAATTGACTGAAGGTCTGTCCAAGTCCGGTGGTCGTAACAACTACGGTCGTAAGACTGCAAACAACATTGGTGGTGGTCACAAGCGTACCTACCGCCTGATCGACTTCAAGCGTCGTAAATTCGACGTTGTCGGTACTGTTGAGCGTCTGGAATACGATCCAAACCGTACCGCTTTCATCGCTCTCATCACTTATGATGATGGTGAGCAGGCATACATCCTGGCTCCACAGCGTCTTGCTGCTGGCGACAAGATCATTGCTGGTGAAGCTGTGGACATCAAGCCGGGCAACGCTATGCCACTGGCTTCTATCCCAGTCGGTACGATCATTCACAACATCGAGATGAAGCCAGGTAAAGGCGCGCAGATCGCTCGCTCCGCTGGTGCTTACGCTCAGATCGTTGGTCGTGACGCTGGTTACACTGTAATCCGTCTTCTGTCTGGTGAGCAGCGCCGTGTACTCGGCACCTGCATGGCCACAGTTGGTGCAGTATCAAACCAGGATCACGCTAACATCAACCTGGGTAAAGCAGGTCGTTCTCGTTGGCTGGGCCGTCGCCCACACGTTCGCGGTGTTGCTATGAACCCGATCGACCACCCGCACGGTGGTGGTGAAGGTCGTACTTCCGGTGGACGTCATCCGGTTACTCCTTGGGGTAAACCGACCAAAGGTAAGCGCACACGACGTAATAAAGCTAGCGATAAGTTTATCGTACGCTCACGTCATGCGCGGAAGAAGTAAGGGGAACGGATCGTGGCACGTTCGATCTGGAAAGGGCCGTTCATTGACGGTTACCTCCTGAAGAAAGCGGAAAAGGTTCGCGAGTCCGGCCGTAACGAGGTCATCAAGACCTGGAGCCGCCGCTCCACCATTCTTCCGCACTTTGTGGGGTTGACTTTTGGCGTCTACAACGGTCAAAAGCACATTCCTGTTTTGATCAGCGAAGACATGGTAGGTCACAAGCTGGGCGAATTCGCTCCAAGCCGCACCTACTACGGTCATGGCGCTGACAAAAAGGCGAAGAGGAAATAAAGATGGGCAAGCAGAAGCATGAGCGGACGCTCGCCGACAATGAGGCTAAAGCAGTAGCTCGTATGCTGCGCGTTTCTCCACAGAAACTCAATCTCGTTGCTGCATCGATCCGCGGTAAGAAGGTTGGTACTGCTCTTGCTGACCTGACCTTCTCACGCAAGCGTATCTCTGGCGATGTCAAGAAATGCCTGATGTCTGCTATTGCAAACGCTGAAAACAACCATGATCTCGACGTCGACAACCTTGTCGTCGCCGAGGCATTCGTTGGCAAGGCGCTTGTAATGAAGCGTTTCCAGCCACGTGCCCGTGGTCGTGTTGGACGGATTCTGAAGCCGTTCTCCAACCTGACCATCGTGGTTCGTGAAGTTGAGGAGGCAGCCTGATGGGTCAGAAGATTAATCCAATCGGCCTTCGTCTTGGCATCAACCGGACCTGGGATTCCCGCTGGTTCGCGAGCAAGAACGAATATGGCGATCTTCTTCATGAAGATTTCCGCATTCGCGAATACCTGCTCAAAGAACTGAAGCAGGCTGCTGTTTCTAAGGTTGTCATCGAACGTCCGCACAAAAAGTGCCGCGTAACTATCCACTCTGGTCGTCCAGGTGTTGTTATCGGTAAAAAAGGTGCAGACATCGAGCGTCTTCGTAAGAAGCTGTCCGCGATGACTAACTCCGAAGTACACCTCAACATCGTTGAAGTGCGCAAGCCGGAAACAGATGCAGCGCTTGTTGCAGCATCTATCGCTCAGCAGCTCGAGCGTCGTGTAGCGTTCCGTCGTGCCATGAAGCGTGCAGTTCAGTCTGCAATGCGTCTTGGCGCTCAGGGCATCCGTATTAACTGCGGTGGTCGTCTGGGCGGTGCGGAAATCGCACGTATCGAATGGTACCGTGAAGGTCGCGTGCCACTGCACACTCTTCGTGCAGACATCGACTATGGTACCGCGACTGCACACACCGCTTACGGTGCTTGCGGCGTGAAAGTCTGGATCTTCAAGGGCGAAATCCTTGAGCATGATCCAATGGCTTCCGAACGTCGTGCGACCGAAGGTGGTGGCAAGAGCGAACGCCAAGGTGGCGGTCGTCGTGAGCGCGCAGCATAAGCTGCGCCTCCAACGGCTAAACTAGTTAAGCGAGAGAAAAGCTATGCTGCAACCAAAGCGTACTAAGTTCCGCAAGCAGCACAAGGGCCGCATCCATGGCAACGCCAAGGGTGGTACGGACCTCAATTTCGGCGCCTACGGCCTTAAGGCCATGGAGCCAGAGCGTATCACCGCTCGTCAGATTGAGGCTGCCCGTCGTGCAATGACCCGTTACATGAAGCGTGCGGGTCGCGTGTGGATCAGAATCTTCCCGGATGTTCCTGTATCCTCCAAGCCGGCTGAAGTCCGTATGGGTAAGGGTAAAGGTTCTCCTGAGTACTGGGCGTGCCGGGTTAAACCTGGTCGCATCATGTTCGAAATGGACGGTGTGTCTGAAGAAATTGCTCGTGAAGCAATGCGTCTGGCCGCTGCAAAACTCCCAATTAAGTGCCGGTTCGTCCAGCGCATTGGCGAGTAATCGGACATCGAAAGGAAAAGGCCATGAAGGCTACCGATGTAAGAGCTAAGACCTCTGATGAGCTCAAGGCAAACCTGGAAGAACTGAAAAAAGAACAGTTCAACCTGCGTTTCCAGCGAGCCACCGGTCAGCTCGAAAACACCGCTCGTGTTCGTCAGGTTCGCCGGGACATCGCGCGGATCCAGACAGTACTGCGCGAGAAGCGCGTGTCTGACAACGCATAAGGAGCTAATGATGCCAAAGCGTATTTTGCAGGGTGTCGTTGTTAGCGATGCGAACGAAAAGACAGTAACGGTTAAGGTAGAGCGTCGCTTTACCCACCCATTGCTGAAAAAAGTTGTGCGCCGTACGAAGAAGTATCGTGCACATGACGAAAATAATTCTTACAAGGTTGGCGACACAGTTCAGATTGAAGAGTGTGCTCCAATCTCTAAGAATAAGAAATGGACCGTTGTTTCTTCGGAAGCAGCGAGCTAGTGAACGCATCCAGCATTTCTAATTTTTAGATTGCTGAGAAAGAACAAGGCGACGAGTCATGATTCAGATGCAAACAAACCTCGACGTTGCCGATAACAGCGGTGCGCGTCGTGTCATGTGCATCAAAGTGCTCGGCGGCTCCAAACGGAAGTATGCTGGCGTTGGCGACATCATTGTTGTCTCCGTCAAAGAAGCAATTCCGCGGGGTCGTGTTAAAAAGGGCGACGTGATGAAAGCGGTCGTCGTGCGCACGGCTAAAGACATCCGTCGTGCAGACGGCAGTGTGATCCGCTTCGACCGCAACGCGGCTGTGCTGATCAACAACAACAAAGAACCGATCGGAACACGTATTTTTGGCCCAGTTCCTCGTGAACTGCGTGGCAAGAATCACATGAAGATCATTTCGCTTGCGCCGGAGGTGCTCTGATGCCCGCGAAGATCAAAAAGGGCGACAAGGTCGTCGTAATTGCCGGTCGTGACAAAGGAAAGACTGGGGAAGTTCTCCAGATGATCCCATCCGAAAACCGCGCTGTCGTGCGTGGCGTAAATATGGTGAAACGTCACCAGCGCCAGACCCAGCAGAGCGAGGGTGGCATCATCACAAAGGAAGCTCCAATTCAGCTTTCCAATATTGCCATTGCTGATCCTAAGGATGGCAAGCCGACCCGCGTCGGTTTCACGACTAATGAAGCAGGCAACACTGTACGCGTTGCCAAGCGTTCAGGAGACGTGATTGATGGCTGACGCTACTTACACTCCACGGCTGAAAGCGCACTACAATGATGTAGTGCGTGGCCAGCTTCAGGAGAAGTTTAACTACACCAACCCAATGATGATCCCTTCGGTCGAAAAGATTGTTTTGAACATGGGTGTTGGTGAAGCTGTTGGTGACAGCAAGAAAGCTCGTATCGCTGCTGAAGATCTGAGCTTGATTGCTGGTCAAAAGGCGGTTATTACCCGTGCTAGAAAATCTATCGCGACCTTTAAGGTTCGTGAAGATATGCCACTGGGTACTAAAGTTACACTTCGTCGTAACCAGATGTTCGAATTCATGGATCGTTTGATCACCATCGCGCTTCCGCGCGTACGTGACTTCCGCGGCCTGAATCCGAAGAGCTTCGACGGACGTGGCAACTACGCTATGGGCCTTAAAGAACACATTGTCTTCCCAGAGATTGACTACGATAAAGTAGATCAGATGTGGGGTATGGACATTGTTGTTTGTACCACAGCGAAAACCGATGACGAAGCGCGTGAACTGCTGCGCGCGTTCAACTTCCCGTTCCGCAAATAATAGCGGTATACGGGAAAGGAACGAGGACAGACGATGGCGAAGAAAAGCGCGGTCGAGAAAAACAAGCGGCGCGTAGCTCTTGTTAGCAAATTTGCTGACAAGCGTGCTGCCCTGAAGGCCATGGCCAAAGACGAGAGCTTGTCCCTTGAGGAGCGTTTCAATGCACGGCTTAAGCTTGCTAAGCTGCCGCGCAATTCCGCGCCTACACGGGTACGCAACCGGTGTGAAGTCACAGGTCGCCCACGCGGTTACTACCGCAAGCTTAAGATGTCGCGTATTGCGCTTCGTGAGTTGGGTTCCCTGGGCAAGATCCCGGGTCTCGTGAAGTCGAGCTGGTAAGGAGTTACTGCTATGTCGATTTCCGATCCAGTCGGGGATATGATCACGCGCATCCGTAATGCGCAGATGCGTCGCAAATCTAAAGTAAGCACACCTGCTTCTAAGTTGCGCGCTCGCATCCTGGACGTTCTGATTTCTGAAGGTTACATCCGCGGTTACACCGCTGTTGACTTCGGTGCAGGCAAGTCCGAACTTGAAATTGAACTGAAGTACTTTGATGGCGAACCAGTGATCCGCACCATTGAGCGCGTATCTAAGCCTGGTCGTCGCGTGTACTCTTCAGTCAAGAACATCCCACACGTTGCAAACGGCTTGGGTGTATCTATTCTGTCAACTCCTCAGGGCGTTATGGCAGATCACGATGCACGTGAGAAAAATGTGGGTGGTGAAGTACTCTGCCGCGTCTTCTGACGCGGCATTGCACGATTTAACAAAATAACAGACAGGTTGATCTTATGTCTCGAATTGGCAAGAAGCCAGTCCCTGTGCCTAGCGGGGTAACGGCAACGATCAACGGCCAGGATGTTATCGTAAAAGGCCCGAAGGGGGAACTCTCCTTCGTGGTCAACGATCTCGTTTCGGTCGAAATGACGGATGATGGTATCCGTCTTGATCCGCGCAACCAGTCCAAGACTGCGCGTTCTATGTGGGGTATGTCCCGCACCATGGTCGCTAACCTCATCACAGGTGTGACCTCCGGCTTCGAAAAGCAGCTGGCGATTACCGGTGTTGGTTACCGTGCACAGGTTCAAGGCAAAACTCTTAATCTTGCTCTTGGTTTCTCTCACGATGTCAAGTTTGACATTCCTGAGGGTGTAGAAATCAAATGCCCGAAGCCGACAGAAATTGTCATCAACGGCATTAACAAGCAGCAGATTGGGCAGGTAGCCGCGAACATTCGTGAATATCGCCCACCTGAGCCATACAAAGGCAAGGGTATTCGTTATGCGGACGAGTTCATCGTTCGTAAAGAAGGCAAGAAGAAGTAACGGTACGGACCATGGCGAATGGAAATTCTTTCGAACGTCGTCGCGCCCGTGTGCGCCGTTCGATCCAAAAGGTAGCGAATGGTCGTCCTCGACTGTCCGTTTTCCGCTCATCCAAGCAGATTTACGCTCAGATCATCGACGATTCCAAGGGTGTGACCCTTGCTTCTGCGTCTACCATTGAGAAAGACGTAAAAGTAGAATACGGCGGCAACAAAGATGCTGCTGCTGTAGTTGGTAAGCTGATTGCTGAACGCGCTATTGCTGCTGGCATTAAAGAAGTCGTGTTTGATCGTGGTGGTTACATCTATCATGGCCGTGTAAAGGCCCTGGCAGATGCAGCACGTGAAGGCGGTCTGAACTTCTGATCGGCGCCTGTAGGTGCTCCTAGAGAACGGGAAACATTATTATGGCGAGACAGGATAATCGGGATCGTGAAGAGCGCGACAGCGAATTTGTCGATAAGCTTGTTCACATCAACCGCGTCGCTAAAGTAGTTAAGGGTGGCCGTCGCTTCGGCTTCGCTGCTCTTGTAGTAGTAGGTGACCAGAAGGGCCGTGTAGGCTTTGGTCACGGTAAGGCTCGCGAAGTGCCTGAAGCCATCCGCAAAGCAACTGAAGCTGCTAAGCGTACTATGGTTCGTGTACCACTTCGTGAAGGTCGTACTCTTCACCACGATGTTGAAGGCCGTCACGGCGCAGGTAAAGTTGTACTTCGTGCAGCTCCTGCTGGTACCGGTATCATTGCTGGTGGTCCAATGCGTGCGGTGTTCGAAACACTTGGTGTTCAGGACGTTGTTGCGAAGTCCCTCGGTACTTCCAACCCGTACAACATGGTTCGTGCAACCTTCGATGCGCTGAAAAAAGAAGACAGCCCGCGTTCTGTTGCAGCACGTCGTGGTCTCAAGGTATCTTCCTTGCAGGCTCGTCGTCGTGACAACGATGATGCGGCACCAGTAAAGGCTGAGGCGTAAGCCTTAGCTTTGCTGACTGAAGAACAAGGGTTAGTGTCATGGCTAATACTGAAAAGACTGTAACAGTCGAACAGATCGGTAGCCCGCTTCGCCGTCCTGCTGATCAGCGCGCAACGCTGGTTGGTCTGGGCCTGAACAAGATGCATCGTCGTCGTACTCTGAAGGACACTCCAGAAGTACGTGGCATGATCCGCAAGGTTCAGCATCTGGTTCGCGTTGTAGACGAAGCATAAGCGGACCGGGAGAACTATCATGAAGCTCAACGAACTCCGGGATAACCCGGGTGCAAGTCAGGATCGTACCCGCGTAGGTCGCGGTATCGGTTCTGGTAAGGGCAAGACCGGTGGCCGTGGTGTCAAAGGTCAGAAGTCCCGTTCGGGTGTTGCTATCAAGGGCTTTGAAGGCGGCCAGATGCCATTGCATCGTCGTCTTCCTAAGCGCGGCTTCACCAACATCTTTGCTAAGGACCTGAACATTGTGTCCTTGGGTCGTGTTCAGACAGCTATCGATGCAGGCAAGCTTGACGCTTCCGCACCGGTTACTGTTGAAGCACTTGTAGCAGCTGGCGTTGTTCGCCGCGTTCTGGATGGCGTTCGTCTGCTGTCCGACGGTGAACTGAAAACCGCTGTAACATTCGAAATTGCTGGCGCTTCCAAAACTGCTGTTGCAGCAGTTGAAAAAGCAGGCGGCAAGGTCGTAATCAAGGAAGGCAAGGCTTAACAGCCTTGTCTTTTTTTCGGGGTGTATCCAAACTGACCGGAGCGCGGAATGGCTTCTGCAGCCGAGCAACTTGCTTCAAACCTTAACTTTTCTGCCTTTGCTAAAGCCGAGGAACTGAAGAAGCGAATCTGGTTCACGCTAGGCGCGCTTTTGGTTTATCGATTCGGAACCTATATCCCTCTGCCTGGAATTAATCCTGACGCGCTCGCACAGGCCTTCGGAAACGTACAGACTGGCATTGTTGGCCTGTTTAATATGTTCTCCGGTGGTGCTGTCGAGCGTATGGCTATTTTTGCCCTCGGCATCATGCCTTACATTTCTGCGTCGATTATCATCCAGCTGATGACTTCCGTTGTTCCTACACTGGAACAGCTGAAGAAAGAGGGTGAGCAGGGCCGGAAAAAAATCAACCAGTACACACGTTTTGGTACAGTGATTCTGGCGACCTTCCAGGCTTACGGAATTTCCGTTGGTCTTGAAGCCGGCACGAACATTGTTATCGATCCGGGCTGGTTCTTCCGTATTGCAACAGTTCTTACCCTTGTTGGTGGTACTATGTTCCTGATGTGGCTGGGTGAGCAAATCACTTCACGCGGCATTGGTAACGGCATTTCTTTGATCATTTTCGCCGGTATTGTTGCCGGGCTTCCTTCTGCGATTGCTTCCACTTTGGAACTTGGTCGTCAGGGCGCTCTTGCAACTCCGATCATTCTGGCAGTTGTTATTCTGTCAGTCGTGGTTATCGGCGTTATCGTATTCATGGAACGTGCACAGCGTCGTTTGCTGATTCAGTATCCACGTCGTCAGCAGGGCAATAAGATGTTTGAGGGGAACACTTCGTTCCTGCCACTCAAACTCAATACGGCAGGTGTTATTCCACCGATTTTTGCAAGCTCCTTGTTGCTGGTACCAGCGACTGTTTCCAGTTTCCAGACCGGTGATTCCACTGGTTCTATGGCGTGGTTGACGACTGTCACTGCGTTGCTGGGTCACGGTCAACCAGCCTACATGGTTCTTTATGCAGCACTAATCATCTTTTTCTGCTTCTTCTACACTGCGATTGTTTTCAATCCGTCGGAGACTGCAGACAACCTCAAGAAGCATGGTGGCTTCATTCCAGGGATCCGTCCAGGCGAACGTACTGCGCAGTACATTGACCATGTGCTAACTCGCATTACGGTTGTCGGTGCAATATACATTACTCTCATTTGTTTGTTGCCAGAGTTCCTGATCTCAGCAACGGGTGTGCCGTTCTACTTCGGTGGTACGTCTCTGCTCATTGTTGTTAGCGTCACCATGGATACCGTTTCTCAGATCCAGGGACACCTTCTTGCTCATCAGTACGAGGGCTTGGTGAAGAAGACGAAGTTGAGGGGGAAACGTAGATGAGATTGATTCTTCTTGGCCCTCCTGGTGCTGGTAAAGGCACTCAGGCAGGTCGACTTGTTGCGGCGCATGGTATTGTTCAGCTTTCCACTGGCGACATGCTTCGTGCAGCTGTAGCGGCTGAAACCGAAGTCGGCTTGAAGGTCAAAGATGTTCTGACACGTGGTGAACTGGTATCTGATGACCTGATTTGCTCCATCATTTCTGATCGTATTGATCAGGCTGATTGCGCAAAAGGTTTTATCCTTGACGGTTTCCCACGCACCATTGCTCAGGCTGACGCTCTTGGCGAACTGCTTGAGAAGAAGAACCAGAGACTTGATGCTGTTGTTCAGCTGAAAGTTGACGAAGGTATCCTTCTTGAACGTATTGAAACCCGTGCTCGTGAGAGTGCTGAGGTGCGTTCCGATGACAATGCAGAGTCTTTGAAGAAGCGTCTTGCAGTGTACAACGAGCAAACAGCTCCTCTCATTCAGTACTACGGTGAGCGGAACATGCTGATGACCGTTGATGGCATGAAGTCCGTTGACGAAGTCGCTGCAGAGATCGATACGATTTTGAGCACGGTTTAATCCGTGCTTTTTGAAGGCAGGCGCTTGCGCTTGCCTTTATAATAAAGTATAGCCGGCGCACATCGACACCATAATCGATTGGCGCCGGTTTTCCTTGGGAAACCGAGGCTGATCTTTTTGCTGTGTGATGGTGCGCCTTCAACCTGCCAGGTTGTTGGTGTGTTATCGGCAAAAAATGGGAGAGGGGACAACCGTTCCCTCGTAATTGGAGAAAATAAACGTGGCACGTATTGCTGGCGTCAACCTTCCGACGAATAAGCGCGTAGTTATCGCGCTGCAGTACATTCATGGCATTGGCGCGAAGTTTGCGCAGGAAATCACCGACAAAGTTGGTATTGCTGCAGAACGTCGTGTTAACGAACTTTCTGACGCAGAAGTTCTGAAAATCCGTGAAGCAATCGACGCTGAGTACACCGTAGAAGGTGATCTTCGTCGTGAAACTGCAATGAACATTAAGCGTCTCATGGACCTTGGTTGCTACCGTGGCCTTCGCCACCGTCGTGGTCTTCCTGTTCGTGGTCAGCGCACTCATACCAACGCTCGTACCCGTAAGGGTCCTGCAAAAGCGATCGCTGGTAAGAAGAAGTAATTAGCCGGTTATCCGGTGGAGCCGCCGCACTACGGCGGTGAAGATATCGAAGTTAGGAAATAGAATGGCTAAAGATTCGACGCGTGTGCGTCGTCGCGAACGGAAGAACATTTCTTCTGGTGTCGCGCATGTGAACTCTACGTTCAACAACACCATGATCACCATCACCGATGCTCAGGGCAACGCGATCTCTTGGTCGTCTGCCGGCGCGCTCGGCTTTAAGGGTTCTCGTAAGTCTACCCCTTATGCTGCACAGGTCGCTGCCGAAGACGCTGGTCGTAAGGCTGCTGAACACGGCATGCGTACTCTCGAAGTAGAAGTACGTGGTCCAGGTTCTGGACGTGAATCCGCTCTGCGTGCGCTTCAGGCTGCAGGTTTCGTTATTACATCTATCCGTGATGTAACTCCGATCCCGCACAACGGTTGCCGTCCACGCAAGCGTCGCCGCGTCTAACAGTTCGTTAGGCAAGTTTTCCACCCAGGCAAGGAATTGTTGGCCATTAGGCCTACGGGATAGCCAGAGGGTATTTAAACGTGACAATTCAGAAAAACTGGCAAGAGCTTATCAAGCCAACCAAACTCGACATTCGTGCTGGCGATGATGCACGCTTCAAAGCTTCTGTGATTGCAGAACCGCTTGAGCGTGGCTACGGCCTGACTCTTGGTAACGCACTGCGCCGCGTTCTGCTTAGCTCCCTTCAGGGTGCTGCAGTGACCGCAGTTCAGATCGATGGCGTTCTCCATGAGTTCTCATCTATTCCTGGCGTTCGTGAAGATGTGACCGACATCATCCTGAACATCAAGGAGGTAGCGCTTCGCATGGAAGGCGAGGGACCAAAACGTATGGTTCTGCGTAAGCAGGGTCCAGGTGCGGTCTACGCTGGTGACATTGAAACTGTAGGTGACATTGAGGTTCTTAACCCAGGTCTGCTGCTGTGTAACCTTGATGAAGGTGCGGAGGTTCGCATCGAATTCACTGTTAACACCGGCAAGGGTTATGTTCCTGCTGCCGCTAACCGCCCAGAAGACGCTCCAATCGGCCTGATTCCGGTTGACAGCCTGTATTCTCCGGTTAAGAAGGTTTCTTACAAGGTTGAGAACACCCGTGAAGGTCAGGTTCTTGACTATGATAAGCTGACTTTGACTGTAGAAACTGACGGATCTGTGATCCCTGAAGATGCAGTAGCTTTCGCTGCTCGTATCCTGCAGGATCAGCTGTCTATCTTCGTTAACTTCGAAGAGCCACAGCGTGAAGTTCAGGAAGACACAGTTGCAGAACTTGCGTTCAACCCAGCACTGCTGAAGAAGGTTGATGAGCTCGAGTTGTCTGTACGTTCGGCAAACTGCCTGAAGAACGACAATATCGTATATATTGGCGATCTCATTCAGAAGACAGAAGCAGAAATGCTTCGCACACCGAACTTCGGTCGTAAGTCTCTCAACGAGATCAAAGAAGTTCTGGCGCAGATGGGTCTGCATCTCGGTATGGAAGTGGCAAACTGGCCACCAGAAAATATCGATGAGCTCGCTAAGCGCTACGAAGACCACCAATATTAAAGGAACAGGAGCCGAGTGCTTTGCATGAGGTTCCGGCGGTCTGAAGCAGATCGCAATTGACTTAACAAAGGAGAGGGCCATGCGCCACGGTAAATCCGGCCGCAAGCTCAATCGGACGTCAAGCCACCGTAAAGCGATGTTCGCTAACATGGCAGCTTCGCTCATCCAGCATGAGCAGATTGTAACGACGCTTCCGAAAGCAAAAGAGATGCGTCCAATCATCGAAAAGCTCATCACTCTGGGCAAGCGCGGCGACCTGCATGCACGTCGTCAAGCAATTTCCCAGATCCGCGACACTGCAATGGTATCCAAGCTGTTTGATACCCTCGCAGAGCGTTATGCGGACCGTCAGGGTGGTTACGCTCGCGTACTGAAAGCTGGTTTCCGTCATGGTGACAACGCACCAATGGCTGTTATCGAGCTGGTTGACCGCGACGTAGAAGCTAAAGGCGCTGCAGACCGTGCACGCGTTGAAGCAGAAGAAGCTGCGGAAGCAACTGAAGCTGCTGCATAAGCTTTTCGCATAAGCGATTTTAAAAAGGGTGCCTCCGGGCACCCTTTTTTATTGCCTGAACGAATTTCACCTTGAGGACGCCTGAAATCGAGAATCCTGAAGGGATCACAGGGTCGCGTTAGGGCAGTTTTATCAGGTGGAACGGGATCTGCGTGTGGTGCACACTGTGCGCTAGGCATTGCAACTTAGGCTGGTGGAGAAAGAGACTAGCCGCGTGAAGAAATTCGGCTAAATGGCTTTGGTATTTTAAGATTTCTTCGATTTGAAAAGCATTTAAATATTTGTTTTAAGCAGAGATTAACACTATGGCCTGACTATGCTCCCAACGTATTACTCGGGGGCTAATATGCGTTCTAAATCTGATGAGAGCGGCTCTGTATCCTCACCAAGAGTCAAAAATTATTTTAATCGTATTGCTGTTCGTCTTCCATTCATCATGGTTGGACTTGCAATTATTGCGAGTGCCGTCGTGGCATTCCTTGGGTATACGCGTGCGGAAAGCGCGCTGACTGAAGCAAGCAAGAAACAGCTGGTTCTTGTGGCTCAGGCTCGTCGGGATACGCTCGACGAAAAGCTTGAGCGTGTTGATAGTGATATCAAACGTCTGGTTAAGAGTAACGCCATGCGCGTTGCGATGACCGACTTGCTGGCATCCATGGACTCTCTGAGTGCTGACAAGGAAGACATCCTTGGCTACTTCCAGAAGAGTGGGTCTTCAGCAGCTGAGCGTTTGCAGTTGACCGGCAACGGTAACAAGACGCTTTACTCATGGCGTCATGCGGTGGTTCACCCAGACTTCGTTGCCAGCGTCACTGGTGGCGGGTATGCGGATATTCTGATCATGGACGCAAATGGTCTGGTGATCTACTCCGCAACCAAGTCCTCAGAGTTTCTTGAGAGTGTGAAAGAAGGAAAGCTTTCTGGATCTCTGTTGAGCCAGGAGTTCAACAAAGCAGCGAAAGCCTCTGAAGGCGATGTGATCTATTCCGAGATTGCTCAGTATGAGCCGGATGGAAATGCTGCTTCCCTTCTGATTTCTGCGCCAGTGTTTGTTGAAGATTTCAGTCAGGTGGTCTTCAAAGGCGTGATCACTGTACGTCTCGACTCCTCGTTCTTCGATAGCGTTCTGCAAAATCGTGAGAACATGGGTGAGACTGGTCAGACCTATCTGGCACGCATCGATGGCACCATCCTTTCCAACCAGGCACTTTCTGATGTTCCAACTGCGTTGGTGAAGAAGGATGATCCTGAGGTTGTTGAGAAGGTTGTTGCAGATCTGCGTGCGAACCCAGAAACCAATGTGGGCTTTGCGGAAGTTCAGGAGCAGTTCGTTCTGGCACTGCCACTTGGCTTCGAGAAACTGCCAACCGTTATTGTCGCAAAGACAAGCGTGAGCGAAGCATTGGCTGTGGTTCATGCACTTGCCAAAGAGATCATCATCAGCGGTCTGATCGTTCTGGCTATTGTTGCTGCGATCGGCATCTTCATGGCGCGTAGCCTGTCTACTCCGCTGAACCGTCTTTCCTTCAACCTGAAGCAGATCGCTAACGGTAATCTGGATGTTGAAATCATCTCTGCTCAGCGCAAGGATGAGATCGGTGACATTGGCCGTGCAGTGAAATCCTTCCAGGCTGGTCTGGTTCGTGCAAAAGAGCTGGATGAGAAGCAGGAGAGGGAACAGCAGGAACAGGAAGAACGTGTGAAGCGTGTTGATGCTCTCAATGAGAGCTTCGATGTGGGCGTTCGTGATATCCTGACCACTGTGACTGATGCAGGTGGCAATCTGGAAAGCACTGCGAAGAGCATGGCAAGCATCTCTGAGCAGACCAACACTGAAGCGCAGACTGTGTCTTCTGCTTCTGAGCAGTCTCTGATGAACCTTCAGGCTGTTGCTGGCGCTGCTGAAGAGCTTTCTGCAACGGTTGGTGAGATTGACCGTGAGGTTCGTCGTTCCGCTGACGTGTCCAAGCAGGCAGCTGAGAAGGCTGCTGCGGCTGAGGTCTCCGTCAACGGTCTGATGGAAGCTGCTCAGCGTATTGGTGAAGTTGTCTCCCTCATCAATGACATTGCGGACCAGACCAACCTGCTGGCACTGAATGCTACCATTGAGGCGGCACGTGCTGGTGAAGCTGGTAAGGGCTTTGCGGTTGTTGCATCTGAAGTTAAAGGACTTGCGAACCAGACTGGTCAGGCAACTGGCGAGATCAGTGTTCAGATCCAGTCCGTTCAGGCTGAAACCGAGAAGGCTGTTGAAGCCATCAAGGAAATCAGCACTGTTATTGCGGATGTGAATGAAGCGGCCACCGCGATTGCTGGTGCTGTTCAGGAGCAGGCTGTGACTGCAACTGATATCTCCAGCAACATTCAGCAGGTGACTTCCGGTAGTTCTGAAGTGGCTCAGGCCATCACCCGTGTGAGCATGATCGCAAGTGATGCTGGTCATGAAGCGGAGAATGTTCTTGGTGCTGCAAACCAGCTGACCCATCAGTCTGAAGAGCTGAAGGTGATGGTTGAAGAATACCTAGAGAACATCAGAGCAGCGTAACACCTGCCAGTTCTGATTAAGATTAGTGAAGCGCCGGGGAGACCCGGCGTTTTGCGTTTGTGGAGGCATGGGTGATTGGTGCCAAGCAAAATGCCATAAGCTGTAAATCCACATGGAGTTTTCGGGGATACGAGCTGGCTGCCTAAAACCGACAGATTGGCCTTTTCATTTCCATATTGCAGACTTATCTGTAACCTGCTGCTCCCGAATTTTTTGAAAGAAAATCATTTTGACGTGGGGGCTCTTGCCGAAGGGATTTAAGAATGGGTCAAATCAGGAAGTCTGCTGCTCACTTGGTTCTTTGTGCGGTTCTTGGTGCATCTGGCGTGGTTGCGTCACAAGGTGCAGGCGCGCTGGCCAATGAGAAGACTGTTCCCACATCACAAGCTGAGATTTCGCTTTCCTTCGCCCCAGTTGTGAAGAAGGTGGCGCCGGCGGTGGTTAACGTTTATGCCAGCCGCACTGTTCAGGAGCGTCGCAGAGTTTCTCCGTTCTTTGATGACCCGTTCTTCCGTCGTTTCTTTGGTGAACAGTCAGATCGCTTTGCCCCACGCTCCCGTAGCCGTGTTCAGAGCTCTCTGGGCTCTGGTGTAATCGTTTCTGAGGATGGAACGATCATTACCAACCATCACGTGATTGCGGGTGCGGATGAGGTTCGCGTCGCGCTTTCTGATCGCCGCGAGTTTGATGCGGACATCATTCTCATGGATGAGCGCACTGACCTTGCTGTGCTCAAGGTGCGAGATCCTGATGGAGCCTTCCCGGTTGTACCATTCGCTGATTCTGATGGGCTTGAGGTTGGTGATCTTGTGCTTGCCATCGGTAACCCGTTTGGGGTTGGCCAGACTGTGACGCAGGGCATTGTATCTGCTGTGGCGCGAAATCAGGTGGGTGTCTCTGACTATCAGTTCTTCATCCAGACCGACGCTGCTATCAATCCGGGTAACTCCGGTGGTGCACTGGTTGATCTGAAAGGGCGTTTGGTTGGTGTGAACACAGCGATCTTCTCTCGTTCTGGCGGTTCCAATGGTATCGGCTTTGCAATTCCGGCGAACATGGTGGAGGTGGTTGCCTCTGCTGCGGATGATGGCGGTATCGTACGGCGCCCATGGGTTGGTACAAGCGTGCAGCCTGTCAGCTCCGATATTGCGGCGAGCTTAGGTCTGGAGCGTCCGAGCGGTGTGCTTGTGACGCGAATTCAGGATGGCAGCCCGGCTGACCGTGCTGGGATTCGCGTCGGTGATCTGATCCTCTCTGTTGGTGGCACAGAGGTTGATGATCCGGATGCCTATGGCTATCGCCTTGCCACCAAGAAGGTTGGTGGTACCACCAAATTTGAGGTGATGCGCGGTGGGGAGCCGTTCATGGTTGAAATCAGCCTGGAACGTGCGCCGGAAACTGTGGCAAGAGACACACGGGAGATCAAAGGGAACTCGCCATTTACGGGTGTTCGGGTTATGAATCTTTCTCCGGCAGTGGCTGAAGAGCTGCGTATGTACAACGAGTTCTCTGGTGTGGTGATTGCTGATATTCAGGCGCGTAGTAATGCTGCCTATGTCGGCTTCAAACCCGGTGATATCGTGGTTGAGATCAATGGTGCAGAAGTGACAAGCACCAAAGGCCTTTCCAAGCTGACAGCCAAGCGTCAGCGTACGTGGAACATCACCTTCAAGCGTGATGGTCAGCTGCGGCAGGTAAGTTTGCGATAATGCAGTCCTGAAGCGTTCATAGCTTCATGGCTTGCGCAGAGGAATATTGAGAGACCATGAGTGATCTGTTTTCCGCCAATGGGATGGATCAACTGGAAGACAGGCCGCTTGCTGACCGCATGCGGCCTCGTGTTCTGGAGGATGTTGTCGGGCAAGGCCATCTGCTGGGTGAAGATGGTATTTTAAGCCGTATGCTGCGTTCCGGCTCTCTTGGGTCTCTCATTTTCTGGGGTCCTCCGGGGACTGGCAAGACCACCGTGGCCCGATTGCTTGCTGATGCAACGGATCTGGAGTTTGAACAGATCTCGGCAATCTTTTCCGGTGTTGCGGATCTGAAGAAATGCTTTGAACGCGCCAAAGGGCGACGGATCTCAGGTAAGCGGACATTGCTGTTTGTAGACGAGATTCATCGCTTCAACCGTGCTCAGTTGGATAGCTTTTTGCCGGTGATGGAAGATGGCACCATCACGCTGGTTGGGGCGACTACCGAGAACCCAAGCTTTGAGCTGAACGCAGCGTTGCTGTCACGCTCTCATGTGCTCACCTTTCAATCCCTCAATGAAGATGCTTTGATTGACCTGCTCAAGCGGGCTGAAGAGGAGATGGGCCGCGAGTTGCCTCTGGATGAGGAAGCGCGTCTTTCACTTGTCCGGATGGCCGATGGGGATGGTCGTTCAGCGCTGACATTGGCCGAAGATGTCTGGCGGACGGCTGGTGAGGATGAGGTGTTTGATACTGAACGCCTTGCTGAGGTGGTTCAACGGCGGGCACCGATCTACGACAAGACCAAGGATGGTCACTACAATCTCATCTCAGCGCTGCACAAATCCATTCGCGGGTCAGATCCGGATGCGGCGCTTTATTGGATGTGCCGCATGCTGGAGGGCGGGGAAGATCCGCTTTACATCATCCGCCGCCTGACGGTGATGGCCTCTGAAGACATTGGCATGGCTGATCCGAATGCGTTGGTGCAGGTGAA
The DNA here is from genome assembly GCF_000236645.1 of Pseudovibrio sp. FO-BEG1. NCBI lineage: Bacteria > Pseudomonadati > Pseudomonadota > Alphaproteobacteria > Hyphomicrobiales > Stappiaceae > Pseudovibrio > Pseudovibrio sp. FO-BEG1. Next base: position 4,185,384 of record NC_016642.1, on the reverse strand, counting down.
TGCGGCACGTCATGCCTATCAGCTGGTTGGCTCTCCAGAAGGCGAGTATGCGCTTGCGCAGGCTGCGGTTTATCTGGCGGCAGCTCCCAAATCCAATGCGTCTTATCTGGCCTATAAAGCTGCGCGTATGGATGCGCGGGAGCATGGATCTTTGGTACCGCCAAAGCATATTCTCAATGCGCCGACGACCATGATGAAGAAGATGGGTTATGGTGCGAGCTACCGGTATGACCATGATGAGCCGGATGCGTTCTCTGGTCAGGACTATTTCCCTGAGAAAATGGGCCGGCAGAAATACTATGAGCCGAATGCTCGTGGGTTTGAGCGTGATATTCAGAAGCGCTTGAGCTATTGGGATCGATTGAGAAAAGAACGCGGCAACCAGTAAGGCTGGCCACTTGTTTTAGCGAGGGCCAAAAGCACTTTGCAGGCAAACACATAAACTACACGTAACTTTGTTTGGGTTTCCCGTTTGCAATCGGGCATCCTTCTTCGCACACTGACATGAAAGAGAATCTGGTGTGTGGAATGAGGCAGCTTGAACTGAGACTTGGACTGGTGCTGTATGGCGGGGTTTCGCTTGCCATTTACATGCACGGCGTTACTCGTGAGCTGCTCAACCTGCAACGCGCCTCTCATGCTTTGCATCAGTTCCGCCGCGACCGTGAGCGCGGTGTTGAGAGCGACGTTGAGCTGGAAGGCTCCGCGAAATCCTACTTCGATCTTCTGGAGAGTTTTGGCCCGCAGCTGGATCTGCGGGTTGTGATTGATGCCATCTCGGGCGCTTCTGCTGGCGGTGTCAATGCCATCATGTTGGCGCGGGCGCTGGCGCATGATCTTCCACTCAAGCACCATAGCGATTTGTGGCTGTCGCTCGCCGATGTGGACAAGCTGGCCAATGAAACCTCCGGGGTAAGCAAGCATGCCAAACGTGTTTTGGCGCCTATTCTGGATAAGCTGCTGGTGTTTCTCGGCACCGATGTTCCGCACAACAAAGAGACACGTACCAAGCTGCGGGACTTCATCAGCTCCCGTTGGTTTACGCCTCCGTTTTCAGGCGAGCGTTACTCCGGTTGGCTGGTGGATGCTTGCCGTGCCATGGATGAGTATGACCGTGGTGAGACGTTGATCCCTTATGGTCAGCGGTTGGAGCTGTTTGTCACACTGACGGACTTTCATGGTGTGCTGCGCCGGATTGCGCTGCATGATCCTGAGTACATTGAGGAGCTGGATCACCGCCGGATAGTGAACTTCAATGCCATCCATCGGGTTTCCAGTGGTTTGCACAGCCAGATGAGCGCGGAGTTCATTCCTGATCTGGTGTTTGCTGCACGGGCCACCTCCAGCTTTCCCGGTGCTTTCCCGCCGATGAGTGCTGCGGAGATGGATGGGGTGCTGGAACGTCAGGGGCTGGAATGGAGTGGGCGCGAAGCATTCATGACGAATGTGCTTCATGCCAACTGTGATGCGGAAGGGGAGCGGATCTTTATCGATGGCTCCCTGGTGATGAACAAGCCGTTTGAGCCGCTTATTGAATCCATCGCGCAGCGACCGGCTGCCCGTGAGGTGGTGCGCCGATTGCTTTATCTGGATCCGCTGCCGTTCTCTCATCGTGATGTGCCAACCGATCCAGAACCTCCGGGGTTCTTCAAAAGCATCTTTGCTTCACTTGCTCATATTCCACGCAATGAGCCGATTGGCGATGAATTGCAGGAGATTGAGCAGATCAACATGAAGGTGCGGCGCATTCAGGAAGTGGCTGATGCAGCTCTGCCTATGGTGCGCCGGGAAGTGCAGAGGCTGCTTGAAAAGCATGGCAGCTTGCCTGAGACAGAAGGTGATTTTTCTGTTGTGCGGCAAGGGGCTGAGCTGAGTGCGATGGAGCAGTCTGGTTTTGCCAATGCTGGATACTTGCAGCTGCGACTGGGGCATCTTGCACACCGGGTTGTTTCTTTGATCTCCAACCTTTCTGGAGTGCAGCAAGAAGGCTGTATTGAGAAAGGGGCGGAGGTCGTTCAGTGGTCCTGGGAGAGCGTGGAAGAGGTTGTTGTAAAAGCGCTGACCTTTTCCAAGGAGGAAGACGGGGAGGCGCAGCGGGATCAGGCCAAGAGCCTCAATGAGCTGAAGAGCCTCGATGTCGACTATCGCATCCGCCAGCTTCGCTTCCTGATCGAGCAGATCAACAAGTTCTACCATCACGAAGAGATTGCTGGATCTGTTGAGTTCGCCCGTCATCTGGATGTGTTTAAACGCGAGCTGTATGGGCAGATTGCCAACTTACGGAACCGGTGGTCAGAGGAGTTCTACGGCACCGAGACCATTCATCTGGCCACACTGCTCAAAGAGCCGTCTCCGCAGTTGGAGACTGTGCGCAAGGTGCTTGGTGTGCTCAGCCTGCGTATGGGGCTCTCTGATCTGGATAAGCTGACAGATTCCATTGTGTTTGAAGGTGTTGGTAAGCTGGGGGATCTGAAAGCTGCACAAGGCATTTTGGAAGGGTATATCGGTTTTCCGTTCTTCGACACCAGTATGTTTCCGGTTCAGCAAGCGCTTGATGCATTTGAGCTGCGGAAGATTGAAGTGGGGCGGATCAGCCCTAAGGATGCGCAGCTGTTGAGCCCGGGCGGTGTTGATCTGAAAGGGGCGCAGCTGCAGATGTTTGGTGCGTTCTTCAATCGAGGGTGGCGCGAGCATGATTATCTGTGGGGTCGACTGAACGCAGCTGAGCGTCTGGTGCGGTTGCTGCGTGATGTTTACCAGCAGTGCCACGGTTCAGCCCGTCCCATTGCGCCGGGGGATGATATGAACCTGCGGGCGATCTTCCTTGATATCCTTGAGGAGGAAGAGGGACATCTGGAGGATCATGCGGAGCTGGTGCAGGCATGCCGTGATAAGGTTGATGAGGTCTTCTCTAAGGGATGTTAGCTACACAGCACTTTGTACAAGACACACTCACCAAAATCCGATAGGGAAGAGGCATGAAAAATCTCATCCTGATTGCACTTGGCGGCGGGGCAGGAGCGGTTTGTCGGCATCTGGTTTCAATGGCCGGCCTACGTCTTCTCGGGCCTTCTTTTCCTTGGGGCACTGTCACCGTAAACATTCTTGGTTCTTTGCTGATGGGGATCTTTGTTGAGGTTCTCGCACAGCGTCTGAATGCTTCTTCTGAACTGCGTTATCTGATTGCTACGGGTTTCCTTGGTGGCTTCACCACTTTCTCAACGTTCTCGCTGGATGTGGCGGTGTTGTGGGAGCGGGGCGAGCCGATCGCGACTGTTGCGTATGTGCTGGTTTCGGTGATCTTGTCTGTCTCAGCCTTGTTTGCTGGTCTTTACATCACGCGGCAGGTTCTCGCCTGATTTTGCAAGTTGGCAGCAAAAACTCATAGAAACTTGATGGTTTTTCGTTTTTGACGCGCTGAATCAGCGTGAAAGGCTTGCATGTTTGGGCGGCACCTGCCAAATGAGCGCCAACAGATTTAATAGGAACGGCTGGCGCACCCTTCGTGCTGCCGCCGCGATAAAGGTCAGGACCTTCACTCATGAGTGGCTCCCAGAAAAAAGCAGCGCCTCAGAACAAGGGTGGCAGCCCCGTCAAGATTGAGATGCGCCGCGTTGATGAAGACGACGCAGGCATCCGTCTGGACCGTTGGTTCAAAGAAAATTTCCCTGAACTTGGCTTTGGCCGTCTGCAGAAATTGCTGCGGACAAAACAGGTTCGTGTTGATGGCAAACGTGCTGAAGCTTCCACCCGTTTGGAAGCTGGGCAGGAAATCCGCATTCCACCTCTCGGTGTTGAGCTTGCTGCGGATGACCGCAAGAACGCAAAGCCACGTGCCCGTAAGCTGGTTGACAGTGACCGTGAAGCCATTGAGCAGATGATGCTCTTTGAAGATTCTCACGTCATGGTGCTGAACAAGCCTGCTGGCCTTGCCGTGCAGGGTGGTTCCGGCCTTAAGCGTCACGTGGATGGCATGCTGGACGCCTTCACCAACCAGAAAGGTGATAAGCCGCGTCTTGTGCACCGTCTGGACCGTGAGACCTCCGGTATTCTGCTGGTTGCGAAGACACGCCGTGCGGCGCAGGAGCTGACGAAAGCGTTCCGTCACCGCAACACACGCAAGATCTACTGGGCGATGGTGGCTGGTGTGCCGAAGCCTCGTCAGGGCCGCATCTCGACTTATTTGGCACGTGATGAGGGTGAAGAGCGTATGCGCGTTGCCCGTCATGGTGATGATGAAGCGCAGCACGCAGTCAGCCTGTACAACGTGGTTGAGCAGTCCGGTCAGAAGCTTTCATGGGTGACCCTGAAGCCGGTGACAGGTCGTACGCACCAGCTGCGTGCGCATTCTGCTCATATTGGTCATCCGATCATTGGTGATCCAAAATACTTCAACATTCAGAACTGGGAGCTGCCGGGCGGCATTCAGAACAAGCTGCACTTGCTGGCACGCCGGATTGTTATTCCGCATCCATCAGGCAATGGTGTGATTGATGTTTCTGCGCCTCTGCCTCCGCATATGCAGCAGACCTGGAACTTGCTTGGTATGGATGTGAAGGACTATGATCCTGAAGTGAATGAACCAGAATAAGCAATAGCAAAATAACGGGCTGATCTTCATGTATCTCATTGTGTTCGACTGCGACGGCACGCTCGCGGATAGCCAGGACAATATCATGATTGGTTTTACCGCAGCATATCGCTCCGTCGATCTGCCGTTGCCAACGCGTGATGAGATTCTTGAAACAGTTGGTCTGACGCTGCATGTCGCCTTTGAAAAACTGTTGGGCCGGAAAGATCCTGAGCTGATCGACAGAATGGTCAAAGGATACCAGCAGGTTGTTTGGGAAATGCGCTCCAAGGGCCGGGATTATGATCCGCTCTATGAAGGTGCAATTGAGGCTTTGAGGGAACTGGCTGACCGGGAAGACGTGCTTCTTGGTATCGCGACTGGCAAGCATTCCCGCGGAATGAAGCATCTGATCAGCTTGCATGAGCTGGAAGGTGTCTTCACCACAATGCAGACCGCGGATGTTGCGCCGTCCAAGCCGAACCCGGGCATGATTTTTCAGGCGATGAGCGAAACCGGCGTCGATCTTGAAAACACGATTATGATTGGTGATACGACCTTCGATATGCAGATGGCCCGCAATGCAGGCGTTAAATCTGTTGGGGTTACATGGGGTTATCACAGTGCCGACGATGTGAAGAGCGCTGGTGCCACCTATGTCATCGATCACTTTAAGGAACTCATTCCAGTGCTGAGCGAGCACTTCAAGTGGAATAAGGAAGTCGCATAATGCGTGACATTTTTGAGCAGATTGCAGATGACATTGCAAAAGGGCCTGTTGATGCTGTTCAGGCTGCGCGTGAGCACACGAAACGAAACCTGCCAAAGCGGTTTTATGAGCGTGTCAGCGTTGAACTGAAAGACGACGTCTATGCTGTTCTGCTGGATGGTCGCTCCATCAAAACACCTGGCCGTAATGCTCTGGTGTTCAAAGATGAAGTGATTGCGGAAGGTGTGGCTGCTGAATGGGAGCTGCAGGAAGAAGAGATTGATCCGGGCACAATGCCGCTGACCCGCATTGCCCATTCCGCGATTGATGCCGTTGAAGAGAAATTCGCCGACGTTGCAGATGAGATCACCCGTTATGCCGGGAACGACCATCTCTGCTACCGTGCTGACTCTCCTGCTGAACTCGTTGGTCGTCAGACTGCCCAGTGGGATCCTGTTCTGGGCTGGGCGGAGAAGCTGCTTGATGGTCGCTTCAAGCTGGTTGAAGGGATCATGCATGTTGCACAGGATGAGGCTGTGACTGCAGCTTATCGTGCTGAGCTGGACAAGTATGATGCGTTGCAGCTGGCTGCTATCCACACAGTGACATCCATTTGTGGCTCTGCCCTTCTGGCATTGGCACTGGCTGAGAAAGCGTTTGATGCAGACGCTGTCTGGTCAGCTGCCCACGTTGATGAAGATTGGAACATCGAGCAATGGGGACAGGACGAAGAAGCTGCTCGTATTCGCCGATTCAAGAACGATGAGTTCAATGCTGCTGCTCTTATTCTGGTGGGAGCGCCAGAAGAAAGCTAAGCAGTTTCTGACTGAGATCTGAAGTTTAAAAGCGCAGTCGATGGCTGCGCTTTTTTTGTTGGCTGGCTCCTGCATATCGTAGAAAGAAATCAATAGTTTGTAGTATGTGGGCAATGGGATTTTATTTGCCGTGATACTGTCGAATCTGTTCAACTGTGTGCTGCAGCCATCCGGCATAAGAATAATGTTTAAAACGACACATCGCCAAACACGGTCATAATCACAAAAATTGAGGAATTCCGCCGATGAAACATAATGAGAAAGTTATTGAGCGGCTTAACGAGGCTCTGAAGCTGGAGCTTGGTGCCGTCAATCAGTACTGGCTGCATTATCGCCTGCTGGATGACTGGGGCTTTGGAAAACTGGCGCAAAAGGAGCGTGAGGAATCCGTTGAAGAGATGGAACATGCGGACAAGCTGATTGAACGCATCCTCTTCCTTGGTGGCCACCCAAATATGCAGACTGTTGGCGCTCTGAAGATCGGTACAAACCTGAAAGAGGTTCTGGAAGCTGATCTGGCTGGTGAACATGAGGCGCGTGAATCTTACAAGAAGAGCCGCGAGATCTGTGATGCCGAAGGTGACTATGTTTCCATGAAGCTTTTTGATGATCTGCTGGCAGATGAGGAAGGGCATATCGACTTCCTTGAAACACAGCTTGAACTTCTGGAGAAGATTGGCGAGCAGCACTACGGTGCGCTGAATGCCAACTCGGCTGATGCGAGCGAATAATCGCGCTAACTGATTGTTTTGATTTGAAAGAGCTGCCCATTGGGTGGCTCTTTTTTGTTGGGTTAAAGTTGTTTGCTTCCAGCTAGAGTGCGCAAAAAAAACTTATCCTCCTTGCCGAAAACCTCCTTAAGCTTGTTCTTGTGCCCACGCATTCGGGCAGGAGTGGACCGTCCATTCCGTGGCGTGGGCGGGGTTGGGCTACCGGCATGAGGTAACGTATCGTGTCGGGAGGTCCGGTGAAGCGCCATACCCTATTGAGACCACAGTGGTAGTAGGGAGCTTGGGGTCGTTCCGGAGGGCGTCCGGTGGTGGCAGGAAACTGCCGATGGTACAAAAGCGTATCAATGATGCGCAGATGTGCCAGTCGCGTCTGTTCGAGAGGGAGCCCGCGTGTTCATGAGAAAAGGCCCGGGCGAGGCGAACAGCCAATGCCGAAGAAACATTTCTAACAAGTAGCGCAGGCAGAGCCTGTTCGCCTTGCTCCACCCGTTTTAGCGGGAACTCTAATTCTCCAACACCGCCTGTTACCAGCGCGGTGCTATAGGTGCTTTAGAGTGTCTTGCCGAAAAGCGCCTCCAGTTTCCAATTGGAATACGCGTAAAGCCAAAGTTTAAAGCTTGGCGCGTGAATTTAAATGAATGCGGCATGCTTTAGGCTTCATTAGGAACGATCGGGGATTTGGGTTGGCGGTGTGCTGGGCTGAACTATGTTTATGGGGTCAATACTCGTTTGGGGGACGGTTCTGAACGAGTTGCATTTTCATCTGCATTCCCAAAGGAGCAGTGCGCGCACTGAGATCTCATGAAAGCAAAAGACGGTGTCATTGAACGTTTGAACAAAGCCCTTTCCATGGAGCTCGGGGCTGTCAATCAATACTGGGTGCATTTCCGGCTTCTTGAAGATTGGGGCTACACAAAGCTTGGCAAAAAAGAGCGAGCCGAGTCGATTGAAGAAATGCAGCATGCTGACCGTTTGGTTGAGCGCATTGTGTTTCTGGAAGGTCATCCGAACCTGCAGACCATCGCTCCGCTGCGTATCGGCACATCTGTGAAAGAAGTGCTGGAGGCTGATCTGGCCGGAGAGCGTGAGGCGATTGAGTATTACAGCGAATCCCGTGTGTTCTGTGAGCAGCAAGGGGACTTCGTGACCATGGCACTTTTTGACAGTTTGCTGGCTGATGAAGAAGGACACTGCGATTTTCTTGAGACTCAGTTGGAGCTTCTTGAGCAAATAGGCGAAGAAAAATATGGATTGCTCAATGCGGGCAGTGCGGATGAGGCCGAGTGAGATTTGCTGATTTATCGGCAAAGAATGCTTGGTTTCCCAAGGGTTATGGCGTGTTGGGTTGAGGTGGTTTGCGGTTGCATCGTAAGAAGCTTCTCAATCCAACGGCTTACTAGTTTTTTTGCTTAGGGGCGTGTTAGGAGATAACTCAGTTAGATTGGGAGCTGAGATATCTTATGAAGGAAGTTCTAGCTGAATTAGAAAAAAGACGTGATGAAGCGCGGCTTGGTGGGGGACAGCGCCGAATTGATGCGCAGCATAAACGCGGAAAACTCACCGCACGAGAGCGCATTGAAATTCTGCTAGATGAAGGTTCCTTCGAAGAATTCGATATGTTCAAGCAGCACCGCTGTACCGAGTTTGGTATGGAGGAGACGCACTTCCCAGGTGATGGTGTTGTTGCTGGTTGGGGTACGGTCAATGGCCGTACGGTTTACCTTTTCTCAAAAGATTTCACCGTGTTTGGTGGATCGCTTTCTGAGACCCACGCAGAGAAAATCATGAAGATCCAGGATATGGCGCTGCAGAACCGCGCGCCGATCATTGGTATTTTCGATGCAGGTGGTGCTCGTATTCAGGAAGGTGTTGCGGCACTTGGTGGATATGGCGAAGTGTTCTGGCGCAATATTCAGGCGTCTGGTGTCATTCCGCAGATCTCCGTGATCATGGGCCCATGTGCTGGTGGTGATGTGTATTCCCCTGCGATGACCGATTTCATCTTCATGGTGCGCGATACATCCTACATGTTCGTGACCGGTCCGGATGTTGTGAAGACCGTGACCAATGAGACAGTGACGGCTGAGGAGCTGGGCGGTGCGAGCATTCACACCACTAAATCCTCTATTGCGGATGGTGCGTTTGATAATGACGTGGAAGCGCTGCTGCAGATCCGCCGTCTGGTGGATTACCTGCCGATGAACAATCAGGCGCCGCTGCCTGAGCTGTCTGTTTACGATGATCCGTCCCGTCTGGATGAGAGCCTCAATACGCTTGTTCCGGATAATCCGAATAAGCCTTACGATATGCGTGAGCTTATTCTGAAGACCGTGGATGAGCAGGATTTCTTCGAGATTCAGGAGAGCTTTGCCGGAAATATCATTACGGGCTTTGGCCGCGTTGAAGGGCGTACCGTTGGTATCGTTGCCAACCAGCCGATGGTGCTTGCTGGCGTTCTGGACAGTGATGCAAGCCGTAAAGCGGCGCGTTTTGTGCGCTTCTGTGATTGCTTCAACATTCCGCTGGTTACATTTGTGGATGTTCCGGGCTTCTTGCCGGGTACAGCGCAAGAATATGGCGGGTTGATCAAGCACGGCGCGAAACTGCTGTTTGCTTATGGTGAGGCAACTGTTCCGAAGATCACTGTGATCACGCGTAAGGCTTACGGTGGTGCTTATGATGTGATGAGCTCCAAGCATATCCGTGGTGATGTGAACTACGCTTGGCCCTCTGCTGAGATTGCAGTGATGGGCGCGAAAGGTGCGGTTGAGATCCTGTATCGCAATGAGCTGGGTGATCCTGAAAAGATTGCTGAGCGGACGAAGGATTATGAAGATCGGTTCGCGAACCCGTTTGTAGCGGCAGAGCGTGGTTACATTGATGAGGTGATCATGCCTCAGTCCACGCGGATGCGGATATCTCGTGCGCTGGCAATGCTGCGGACCAAGAACCAGCAGATGCCATGGCGTAAGCACGACAATATTCCGCTCTAAGAGAGAAATTTGATTTTCTGAAAAAGAAAACCCCGGCCTTCGTGAGAAGGTCGGGGTTTTGTTGATAGGGGAGAGGGGGACTAACTTGAGGCGAGTTAGATCTTAGTTTTCGTCGTTCTCAACCACACAGGTGTAACCGATGAGGGAATGGTTGGAATCTTTGGTTACAACGTAGGCGCGCTGTGTTTCTTCGTGTGGGCCACAGAAGGAGCCATTTGCAACGTAGCGATCGTAAAGACCTGGACCAGTTGCCAGAACGACTGCGCCTTTATCCTGAACCAGAGCTTTCACCTGGGAGCCTGTGAGGTCAGTTGTGCTTGTGAGGGGAACATTCATTGCCTGAGCAACGGAAGCAGCAGAAACGAGGCCGAGTACGGAAAGGGTTAGTGCGATCTTTTTCATTGTATTAGCTTTCGGTTTTTAACTCTTATGGGAACTTGGGGAGGGAAAGGCCGGAGGCACAGCCTTTCCCTGGGGCTTTGTGATGGGCGTGCTTCTAACTTGGGGCGAGTTAGAAAATCAGCTGTTTTTGTTGTCGACCACGCAGGTGTAACCAATGAGGGAATGGTTGGAGTCTTTGGTTACGACGTAAGCGCGCTCTGTTTCTTCGTGGGTTGCGCAATAGGAGGCGTTTGCAACGTAGCGATCATAGAGACCAGGGCCAGTTGACAGCACGATTGCGCCTTTGTCCTGAACGAGTGCTTTTGCTTCAGAAGCAGTCAAGTCACCAGTGTTGACCAGAGCTGCCTGAGCGATGGAAGCAGCGGAAACGAGGCCGAGTACGGAAAGGGTCAGAGCGATCTTTTTCATTGGGATTACTTTCTATTTTTACAATATGCGTTGTTTTTTTGAGAGGGAAAGACTGGGGAGGAACAGTCTTTCCCAAGGGGGCTGATGGGGGAGCTCTCTAACTTGAGGCGGGTTAGAGGCTTAGTTGTCTCTGTTTTCAACTACGCAGGTGTAGCCGATGAGGGAGCTGTTGGAGTCTTTGGTTACGACGTAAGCGCGCTGTGTTTCTTCGTGGGAGGCACAGTAAGAAGCGTTTGCGACGTAGCGGTCGTAGAGGCCTGGACCAGTTGCGAGCACGATAGCGCCTTTGTCCTGTACGAGTGCTTTTGCTTCAGAAGCGGTCAGGTCACCAGTGTTAACCAGAGCTGCCTGAGCGATGGAAGCAGCAGAAACGAGGCCGAGTACGGAAAGGGTCAGAGCGATCTTTTTCATTTGTTTTACTTTCGAATTTATACAGTTTTGGTCATTGTTCAGAGGGAGAGACTGGGAGGAGCAGTCTTTCCGATGGGATTTTGCCGATCTTCATTATTATTTCGGCGCGTCTTTTGAATTTAGACTGATGGAAGGCAGTTTCTTGCCCTCTTACATCTTTCTGTCTTTAGTTATTGTTCTCTTTATCAAGCTAATTTTTGAGTTTTTACTCTAAATCGTTTGCTTGGTGTGTGTTGTTGTTCGTTGATGATTGTATGTTTACTGGAATTTTTTGAGTAAGATGTGTTCTGAAACACAAAATTATATTTTCGCAACTTTGAATTTTGGTTGGTAACGAATTCGTGTCTTCGTGTTCTTGGGGATTACTTGCGTGTCTGTGATCAAACTCACACTTTTGCTTGTGAGTGGTGCGAAAAAGTTGCCGCAACCACATGTTGGTGGCATGCGGGATGTGTCTGGCAAGTTTGAGGATGTGGATTATGGATTCGACAGCATTAGAAGAGGGACGGGAAAGCTGCCTCTTTTTCCATGTGTGGATGTTTTGTCGTTCTTAATCGAAGATGTCGGAGCCGAAGGGACCTTCACCGCTGTTGTAGCCGGGTTCACATGAATAGCCGATGAAGCAGCGTTTCTGATCCTTCGTGGGAACCCATCGGCTCATTAAGCGCTCATAGGGTTGGCAGAATTGTAAGCCTGCTACAAACCGGTCGTAAGTTCGGGCACTTGTGCTCAAAACGATGCCGCCGGCACGCTGAACAACTGAGCGCGCTTCCAGGCAGGACATTTGGCGAGTGTCGGGGCGGGCAAATGCAGAGGTAGAAACTATGAGGGCCAGAGTGCTCGTTAATACGAGTAGGGTCGATGTTCTCATAGCTTCCTCCTTCTTTACTGGTTCTGCCGTGTGCGTGGTGAGCAGCGATAACCGATCTGGCAGGCGTTGCTGTCTTTGGTCGGAGCCCACTCCCGGCGCAGGACTTCATTATGAAGGCAGTATCTGATGTCACTGACAAAACGCTCGTAGGTGCGTGGTCCTGTGGTCAGGACGACGCCACCGCGGCTGTTGACCAGCTGTTTGGCTTGTTCACATGTCAGGTTGCGTGCATCCGGTCTGGCCTGTGCGTTGGCTGAGCCTACCCACATCAGGGTTATGAGGCTACCGGCAATAATAGTGGCGGAGGCATTTCGCATGGGATCTTTTGCCTTACAAAGCAGATAAAGTGAGGCTGACAATCAAGCCGCGTTCCATCCGTTTTGCAGGCAAATGCCCAAAACTGCGAGTATCAAGGTGAGCCGTGGTTAGCCGGCTCTAAAGAAGAAATGACTGATTTAACCGTTTGCGGCAGGGCGGGCGCGGGTAACTTCCACACCAAAGCCACCGGTATGAACGGGCACCGGAGCAGATGGCTTGTTCACTTTGACGGTGATTTTGGAGATTCGCGCATCCATGGCGAACACTGCATCGCAAATAGCTCCTGCAAGGCGCTCCAGCAGGTTAAAGCGGGAGTTGGTCACAACATCCTCTACTGTTTTGGCCAGTGTGCCGTAGCAGATGGTGTCTTCATAATCGTCTGAAACAGTTGCTTTTTCAAAGTCAGCCCAACAGGTGAGGTCGATGATAAAGCGTTGGCCTAACTTGGCTTCTTCATCATGCAGGCCGTGGAATGCAAAGAATGACAGACCTTCCAGAAATATCTTGTTTTCATTCATTGTTTGGCTCCTGAGGGGATCTTTACTTTTGGAGACCTGTGTTGCCAGAGCTGGCTCAGAAACACAATGTCTTTCCTTGGGAAATGCGCTGCATATAGATGAAAGAGCAGTTCAATTTGTGATTTGATAGCATCTATTGCCCCTACGAAAGTGCGATGGTTCTTCGCCCTATTGTGAGGTTGCGGAAGTGCGTAGAGATGCCTACAACCCTGCACTGTAAATAAAGAAGGTGTGTATGTGGGATGGGCATGTTTTCAAAGATTCTGATCGCAAACCGTGGGGAAATCGCTTGCCGTGTTATCAAAACGGCGAGATCGATGGGGATCAAAACGGTTGCTGTTTACTCTGATGCGGACCGGGATGCGCTTCATGTGGAGATGGCTGATGAGGCTGTTCACATTGGTGAGCCGGCTGCAGCCAAATCATACCTCGTAATCGACAAAATTATTGATGCATGCAAACAGACCGGTGCTGAAGCTGTTCATCCGGGCTATGGCTTCCTTTCCGAGCGCGCAGAGTTTTGCGAGCGCTTGAAGCAGGAAGGTATTGTCTTTATTGGGCCGAACCCAAAAGCAATTGAGGTGATGGGAGACAAAATCACCTCCAAACGCTTTGCCGCTGATGCTAACGTTTCTACCGTACCAGGCTACATGGGCCTGATTGAAACCCCAGAAGATGCCAAGCGCATTGCCTCTGAAATCGGATATCCGGTGATGATCAAGGCCTCCGCCGGTGGTGGTGGTAAAGGCATGCGTATCGCCTGGAATGATGAAGAAGCCATGGATGGCTTTGATCGCGCCAAGTCAGAAGCTGTCAGCTCCTTCGGTGATGATCGTATCTTTATTGAAAAGTTCATCGAGAACCCGCGCCACATTGAAATTCAGGTGATGGGTGATAAGCACGGCAATGCGATCTATCTGGGTGAGCGTGAATGTTCCATTCAGCGCCGAAACCAGAAGGTTATCGAAGAAGCGCCATCTCCATTGCTAGATGAGGAAACTCGTCGCAAGATGGGCGAGCAGGCCGTTGCTCTGGCCAAGGCTGTAGACTACGACAGTGCTGGTACTGTTGAGTTTGTGGCAGGGCAGGACAAGAGCTTCTACTTCCTTGAAATGAACACTCGCCTGCAGGTGGAGCATCCGGTAACTGAACTGATCACCGGCGTAGATCTTGTTGAGCAGATGATCCGTGTTGCTGCTGGGGAAGAGCTCGCCATCAAGCAGGATGAGGTGAAGCTGAACGGTTGGTCGGTTGAGAGCCGCATCTATGCAGAAGATCCTTACCGCAACTTCCTGCCGTCTATTGGCCGCCTGACACGTTACCGTCCACCTGTTGAAGGTGAGCATGACGGGTATGTGGTTCGTAATGACACCGGTGTTGTCGAAGGCTCTGAGATCTCCATGTTCTACGATCCTATGATCGCGAAACTGGTGACTTATGCGCCGACCCGTGCTGAAGCTATTGAGGGTATGAGCACTGCGCTTGATGAGTTCCAGGTGGATGGCATTCAGCATAACGTGCCGTTCCTCGCATCCTTGATGAAGCACCCACGCTGGCGTTCTGGTCAACTTGCTACGAGCTTTATTGCTGATGAATATCCGGATGGCTTTGAGCCAGCGACACCGGATGCGGAGGCCCGCAGTGTGTTGGCGTCTGTAGCGCTTTCCATGCACCTGATTGAGCGTGAGCGTCTGGACCATCTGCCGGGCCGTCTACGTCCGCATCATGGCGGTGTGCGCCGTGAGTGGGGTGTACTGATCAATGGTGAGAAGCTGGATGCTGAGCTGATTGAAGGCATGGCTGTGACGCCGCTTGATATAGATGTTTGTGTCGAAGGCAGTCCACGAGCCCGTGTTGCTTCTTCCTGGGTTCCAGGTGACATGCTCTGGAAAGGGCAGGTTGGTGAGCGCAACGTGAGTGTTCAGGTGCGCCCGGTTGAAAACGGCTATCAGCTGGACTGGCAGGGCTATTCTGTTGTTGCCAAGGTGATGACACCTCGCAATGCTGAACTTGCTGCTCTGATGCCTGAGAAGGTTGCTCCGGACACATCTAACCTGCTCCTTTGCCCAATGCCGGGTCTTGTTGTCTCGCTTCATGTGGAAGAGGGGCAGGAAGTGAAAGCTGGCGAGCAGCTGGCGATTGTTGAAGCCATGAAAATGGAAAATGTGCTTCGGGCAGAACGTGATTGTGTGGTAAGCGCTATCAAGGCTGCTCCGGGCGACAGTCTGGCGGTTGATGCCGTTATCATGGAATTTGAATAAGGAGTTGGCGCGAAGCCAATTCCTATATTGAGGATTTGGCTTTGCGCACTCTGCTTTTTGATCTGGATGGGACGCTGACAGACCCTTTTGTCGGCATTGTAACGAGCGTTCAGTATGCGCTTGAGAAGCTTGGCCGCGATGTTCCTCCAGCTGAAGACCTCGCCTTTATTATCGGCCCTCCTCTTACAGAAACGTTCCGCCAACTTCTGAATACAGAAGATGAAGAGCTGATCCTTGAGTGCATTCGCTTGTATCGGGAGCGTTTTACGACTGTCGGTCTTTACGAAAACGAGCGCTATGAGGGGATTATTGAACTCCTTCAGGCTGCCAAAGACCGTGGAGATCGACTGTTCGTGTGTACCTCCAAGCCTTGGGTTTATGCCGAAAAGATCATTGCTCATTTTGAGATGGATGGTCTGTTTGAAAAGACCTATGGCTGCGAGCTGGATATGACCCGCGGCAACAAAGTGGATTTGCTTGCTTACTTGCTGGAGCAGGAAAGTCTGGATGCATCTCATTGCATTATGATTGGTGATCGCAAGCATGATATTATTGCTGCGAAAGAAAATGGTGTGCAGTCTATCGGTGTGCTCTGGGGTTATGGTTCCGAAGAAGAGATGGCCGATTGTGGTGCTGATACTGTTGTCTCCTCTCGTGAAGAGTTGGCTGCTCACCTCGCCGACACCCTTGTTGCCTGATCTCTTTTGGAATGAGTTGAACTGATGCCGATTTATTTTGCTTATGGCCGTCTAATGAATCCGAAGATCATGGCAAGTCGCTGCCCGCAAGCCAAGCCGCTGGGTCCAGCCTCCATGGATGGCTATCGCTTTATCATCACCACTGAAGGTGTCCCTTCCATGGTGAAGGCCCCAGGCAAGCGAGTGCATGGTGTCCTGTGGGATTGCCGCATCGGTGATGTGACCGTTGTCGATGGAGCTGAGGCGCTTTTCCGCAAAGGGCTCGACAAGGTCTTCCTTCCGGTGCGCAGTGGCGGGCAGAACAAGTCAGCGATTATCTACCTGAGCCGGACTGCCAGCACTGGGAAGCCGCATGCCAAAGCGTGGGAAGGTGTGATGGAAGCCGCTGAGCATTGGGACTTTCCAGAAACGTACAGGGAAGAGCTGCG
This sequence comes from Pseudovibrio sp. FO-BEG1, assembly GCF_000236645.1. Classification (NCBI taxonomy): domain Bacteria; kingdom Pseudomonadati; phylum Pseudomonadota; class Alphaproteobacteria; order Hyphomicrobiales; family Stappiaceae; genus Pseudovibrio; species Pseudovibrio sp. FO-BEG1. Next base: position 4,169,251 of record NC_016642.1, on the reverse strand, counting down.
TCAGTGGGATCTGCGCTAGAGTTTTGCAAGCTGTAGAAGTGCATTTGTGGGCTGATAGACCGTTCACAAATGTGTTTTCAGTTAGACTGAAAGACAACTCGCAATTTCCTGAGAATCTGTTAGAAAACAAGTCTCCCAAAGTTGGGAGATAATTCTCAGGGCGGGGTGAAATTCCCTACCGGTGGTGATTGTCCTTAGGGGCATAAGTCCGCGAGCGCCTTCTTTATTTAGAGAAGGGTCAGCAGATTCGGTGAGAATCCGGGACCGACGGTTATAGTCCGGATGGAAGAGAATGTAGGTGAGGGGTGTTCTGATGAACGCTGTTTGCTTGCGCGTCCTGATTCAATGAAACTTGGCGGTTTGCCGTCCTTTGGATCAGAAAGAATTCTTATGTTTAATCTGTTTTTGAATAATGATTACGAGGTGCGTGTATGAGTACATCACGCAGTTCAACACGCGCGTCTGCTGCTGTTGTGGGCGCAAGCTGGATGGTGTTTGCTGGTGCAGCGTTTGCTGTGACCAACTCTGCTATGCAGTATCTGACCATGGTGCAGGGGCTGAGCTCCACCAGTGCAACCTTCTGGCAATACCTGATTTCGCTTGTTGCGATGGTGCCGGTTATCTGGCGCATTGGTGTTGATGGCTTGCATACCGAGCAATTGGCTCTGCACATCTTTCGTGTCTTTCTGGCTGCGCTGGGCGTGCAGTTCTGGGTTGCTGGTTTGGCAAACGGTGTGCCGATCTGGCAGGGCATCGCGCTTTTGATGACATCCCCGTTCTTCGTGACAATTGGTGCTGCTGTTTTCTTGCGTGAAAAAGCGAGCGGGCAGCGCTGGGTGGCGACAGCGGTTGGCTTTGTGGGCGGGATGATCATTCTCAGCCCGTGGGACGAAGCGTTCCAGTTGGTTGCGTTCCTACCGATTATTGCTGCGCTGCTATGGGGCTCTTCCATCCTCTGCATGAAGAAGCTGGAAGAAAGCGAAAGTCCTCAGTCGGTTACGCTTTATCTTCTTCTGCTGCTGACGCCAGTTAATCTGGTTCTGGCACTGCTGGCTCCAGGTGGTCTTTCGATACCTGACGGCATGAACATGTGGTGGTTGATCATTCTGGCAGGCCTGTTGGGTGCGATTGCACAGGGCTCGCTGGCGATGGCCTATGAGAAGGTGGATGCGGCTTACCTGCAGCCGTTTGATCACTTGAAGCTGCCGCTTAATGTTCTTTGTGGCTTCATCGTCTTCAGCTGGGTGCCTCCGGGCAATCTGTGGCTGGGAGCCGCGCTGATCATTGGCGCGTCGCTGTACATTGTGCATGTGGAGCGCGAGCGAAACTAATCAGAAAGCCCGGCCAAGTTGCCGGGCTTTTCTTTTGTTTATGAACTAGTTGAACCAGACAGCGAAGGCGCCGAAGTTTCTGCTTAAAGGGCGGCTTAAGGTGCGCATGAAGTTACCATCCCAGACTTCGCCTTGCTCGATGTAACTCACGGCGTTTGGTCCGGTGATAAAGAGAACAAGGTCGAAGCTCTCTGCTGTGTCAAAGAACGACTTCATGTTGATCCCGCCGTCAAACACCATGTGAGGGATCAACACTTCACCATTCAGTACTTTTTCTGAGGCTTTCACTGCTTCCAGCCAACTGTCGATGGTTTGCTGTGTGACTGGGAGAGCCTGAAACGGGCTGGTCTGGTTGGGGTTGGGGAGCCATTCGTGGTTGTCGTCGGTTTCCTTCTGAATGAGTTCCCAGGTTTCATAGTTCAGTTGCATAACCTGCAGAAGGTTCTGGCGGGTTGCTTTGAGGCGATCGGGGTTCACTACAGTCCAGTTGATGGAATGCAGGAAAGTGATTGGGGTTGCGAGTGCGGCTAGATCACGTGGGCCACCTTCTTTTCCTTTTTCCTGCAGCTGTTTGCCATAGGTGGTGGCATCTGGGCCAAAGACGCTATGGAACGTCATGTCGTAGGTGCTCTCATAATCGAATGCGAGCAGGAAATTACCCACTGACATGAGGAGGTTAGAGTAGCCTTGCAGCCACTTTGCGTCTGCCAGATCAAAGGTGATAGGAAACGTTGTTGTATCATCCTCAAGAGTGAATGGGCTGCGTCTGGAAAGGCTTGAGAGGATTTCTGCGATGTTTTCGTAGGGTTCAATGGTGCCGCTGTTGTCTGCATCCAGATTGATCTTCAGAAGGTCAACTTGCAGTTTGACTGGTTGATCAGAGACGCCTGCCAGAGTGTCGTTGGCTTCTTTCAGCTGAGCGACGAACCGTTCCAGCATCTCCCGTGTTTTTTGATAGGTGACTGGCTCCGGGGTTGGATTGGGAGCGACTGGAACGCGGAAAATCGGGAGGAATGCGCGTAGGCTTCTGTTTGGGGAGGTGTTTCCTGCGCCGTATTTGTAAAGATCCTGCTGCAGACCTTGGAGGGCGTTCAGGAACTGTAGGGCGCCCAAAGCGAGTTTGGCCTGATTGTTTTCAGGACTCTGTGCAGTGTTTTTGCTGAATGTGGCAATACCGGTCTGGTAGTCCGCGGCCTCAATGATCACATTGAAATCACTGGTATAATCAGTCTGTGAGAGGGCTTGTGTCGGTAGAAGTGCCGTGGCTGCGGATAAAGAAAGTGCAGTCAGGCGGGATTTGAGAAAATTCATAAAGTCTCTCCTAAAGGTCTACCTATTAGATATGGGAATTGATGTTTTTTTATGGCTTGCAATCTAAGGCTGTGGCGAGGTCGAGCAGTGTTGCCGGTTTCGTCGTCTGAAACGAAAAGGCTTTGTTTGTGAAGGCTTTAAGCGCACCGGGAGATAGCAATGAAGACCACACACTTTTCCATCACGGGATTGGTGCAGGGTGTTGGCTATCGGGCCTGGCTTTATAAAAAGGCCGGGATGCTGGGTGTTTCGGGCTGGTGCAAGAATAATGAAGACGGATCAGTGGAGGCAGTTGTTACCGGTGATCCGGAAAAGGTAGATGCCTTGCTGATGGCTGTTCAGCAAGGCCCTGTTGGTGCAGAAGTTGAAGCGGTCACGCTTTTGGGCGAAGCCCCTGAAGAGAAGGGCTCGTTCCGCATCGAGTACTAGTTATTCACCCTCTGGCTTTTGCGCCAGACCGGATGGACCGATGGAATGCGTGGGGCCGAAGATCTCTTCGAACTGCTCGCGCAGAATGATATCCACCTCAGGCATCGTCAGTGGCAGGCCCAGATCAACGAAGCTGGTGACGCCATGCTTTTGCACGCCGCAGGGGACAATGCCGGTGAAGTGTTCCAGATCAGGATCGACGTTCAAAGAGATGCCGTGGAATGTTACCCACTTGCGCAGGCGGATGCCGATGGCTGCGATCTTGTCTTCAACATCTATGCCCTTTTTCGGGCGCTGAACCCAGACGCCTACACGATCTTCCCGTCTTTCCCCGCGTACGTGGTGTTGCCATAGGGTGTCGATGAGCCACTGTTCAAGGGCTGCTACGAACGCGCGCACGTCTTGCTGGCGGCGCTTCAAATCGAGCATAACATAAGCAACACGTTGTCCCGGACCGTGATATGTATACTGCCCTCCGCGGCCTGTTTCATAAACAGGGAAGCGATCTTTGGCGATCAGATCAACAGGATCGGCGCTTGTGCCCGCAGTATAAAGAGGCGGATGTTCCAGAAGCCAGACACGCTCGTTAGCTTCGCCAGCAGCGATAGCAGCAACGCGCTCTTCCATTTCTTTCTGTGCAACATCGTATGGCACGAGCTCGTCATCAATCACCCACTCAACAGGTGGAGAACCTTCCAAGGGTAAGAAGTCTGTTTTAAGGGTTTGACGATCAGCCATGTTGTTATCCCAAAATGATCTGCGGATTTCGGTTAGTTGGTTTGCCCTAATGAGATGTAAGCGTCTACACTAAAAATAACAGGGCACCAACTCACAGAGTAGGGACTGGTGCATTTTATTCCCTCTGATGGAGCAGGACATAGATGAACAGGTTCGATGATATCTCCGTCGATATTTCGGTGGTGCTGGGTAAATCTGAAATGCCAGTGCACCAGTTGTTGCGCATGGGACGTGGTGCGGTGATTGAGCTGGACACCCATGAAGCAGACGATGTGACGATTTTGGCAAACAATACGCCGGTGGCCGAGGGGCAGGTGACTGTGGTTGGCGATAAAGTTGGCATTGTTATTACAAAGGTTCTGCAGCGTGCTGTGGAAATGCGGCCCGTAAACATGGAAGATCGCATCTGAAATATCGCGTGCAGTGGATAAGTCCCCGTCCAAAAGAGGTTTTTTCGATTTTTTTCCTCTGCACTGTGAATTTTTGAAAAAGGGTACTTGCGCAGGTTCGAGGGGTTGGCTATATCACCGCTCACCGGCCGACGGGGCGAGGCAAACAAGCCAGACACTCCAACGGCAAGCCAAGGTTTTGCGGCCGTGGCGGAATTGGTAGACGCGCAGCGTTGAGGTCGCTGTGGGGTAACTCCCGTGGAAGTTCGAGTCTTCTCGGCCGCACCAAAAGCCCCGAGCTCTTTTAAGAGCCGGGGTTTTTTGCTATCTAAGCCTCTGTTTTTTCTCAGTATATATAAATGCAGGATCGCTTTATCGGGCGAGGGATCACGTGTTTTGCGTTGGTTTGCGTTTTTGTGCGTCTATTTGCGTTTTCTATGGTTTGAGTGCGTTCTTATGTTTCCTCTGGATTTCCTGAGGGGCGCCTAGGCCTACCCCAAAAAGAACGCAGTTTGATGTAAATCGTGAATTCTTCGCAAAAGGATTGCACGGTCAGAGAAGGTCGCTATAAACACAAACCTGTGCACAGGGACCTTGGTACCAGAGGCATTTCAATTTTCAGCAATACTGAAGGACGATGCTCACGTTAAGCATTTGACTGAACAACCAGTGGAGGTCTCGTGACCCAATCGGAAAATCCCGGTGCGCTTCATGCTGCGCCCCCTCCACCACATGTTCGAGATGCCAGCGGACACCTTGATACGGACTTTGTAACGCGCGTTGAAGAGGCTCTGGATACACGTGATGCTGCTGTTGTGCGCGAGCTGGCGGGTAATCTGCACGAAGCAGATATGGGTGACCTGCTGGAGATGCTGCGCGAAGACGATCGCGTTCTTCTTATTCAGCTGCTGGGTGAAGAGTTTGACTTCGCCGCTTTGACCGAAACCGAAGAGCCTGTGCGTGCGCAGGTTCTGGATGCATTGCCGGATGGTGATGTTGTTGAAGGGATTGGCGAGCTTGAGTCCGATGATGCGGTTTATCTGCTTGAGGACATGGAGCAGGAAGAGCAAGAGAAGATCCTTGCTCAGCTGCCCAATGTGGATCAGGTTCAGATTAAGCGGGCGCTTGAATTTCCTGAGGATTCTGCTGGCCGTATTGTCCAGACTGACTTTATTGCAGTACCGCCGTTCTGGACAGTGGGGCAGGTGATTGACCATCTGCGCAGCTCCAAAGATCTGCCGGACAGCTTCTATGAGCTTTATGTGGTTGATCCGGGGTTCCGCCTGTTGGGTGCTGTGGCGCTGGACCGGTTGCTGCGCACCAAACGCTCTAAGAAGATCTCCAAGATTATGGAGGAGACCCGCCATTCTGTTCTGGTGACTGATGACCAGGAAGACGTGGCGCGTTTGTTTGAGCGCTATAACCTGGTTTCTGTTGCTGTGACCGACACCTCCGAGCGACTGGTCGGTATCGTCACGGTTGATGATATTGTTGACGTCATTCAGGAAGAGGCTGAAGAAGACATGTTGGCGATGGCTGGTGTGGGTGATGAGGAGATCTCTGACAGCGTGCTGGAGATTGCTAAGTCTCGCATTTCCTGGCTATCGGTGAATGTGTTCACCGCCATTTTTGCCGCGTTTGTTATCTCCATTTTCTCGGCCACCATTGAGCAGATGGTGGCATTGGCTGTGTTGATGCCGATTGTGGCGTCCATGGGAGGGAATTCCGGAACGCAGACCATGGCCGTTACCGTGCGCGCGATTGCCACTCAGGAACTGAATAGGCGAAACATTCTCAGAGTTTTGCGGCGTGAGTTGTTGGTGGGCATCATCAACGGCGTCGGCCTCGGAGTACTGATTGGCGCTATTGCGGGGGGCTGGTTCCTCAACCCAGAACTTGGGGTGGTTATTGGCAGTGCAGTTCTGATTAACTCTATCTGTGCTGGTTTGTTTGGATTGCTGGTTCCAATGGGCTTAGAGAAAATTGGAGTGGATCCTGCCATTGCTTCTTCAGTTTTTGTGACCACCATAACGGACGTTGTTGGCTTCTTTACATTTTTGTTCCTGGCTGCATGGTGGTTCGGTCTGCCGTTTTAGCCAATCAGGAGGTTAGAATGGATGCACCGGGTATCAATGGAATTGTAGAAACTGCTGTTTATGTTGATAATTTTGCCGAGTCGCATCAATTCTACGGCGACCTTTTAGGGCTGAACCGTGTCGTTGAGGGGGAGCGTATGCATGGCTATGATGCAGGCCCCAACCAGATGCTTCTGGTTTTCCGGCGCGATGTGTGTGGCGATGATGTAGACAGCCCTTTCGGTATGGTTCCCGGACACAGCACGAGTGGGCCTTCGCATTTCGCCTTCGCCATTTCCCGCAGTTCTTTGATTGAGTGGCGGGAATATTTGGAAGACAAAAAGATCCCGATCAGCAGTGAGGTTCGTTGGCCGCAAGGCGGGGTGAGTCTGTTCTTTCATGATCCTTTTGGCAATGTGGTGGAGCTGGCAACGCCAGGTCTTTGGCCCAATTATCAGGATTAGACCCTGCTTCTGCTGATGGCCTGAACTGCCATGATTTGCTGATCCTTAGAGTGGCCTTGTGAGGGGTATCTTTCCTTTTTGCCTGTACACTCTTCCGGCGGCAGCTGTGCGGCTTGCCGGGAGGAGGATGTCATGGTTCAGCACTGCAAGATCATCATCAGAAACCGAAGCAAAACGGCCCGTCGTTTCTATCTGTTCCAGCTGCAGCCGGCCTATGTGGTTGTGGGTGGTGAAGTGCCTGAGGTTCACTCCTGCTGTGTCTGTGCTGGTGAGGTTGAGCCTTACAGTATGTCCGGTGCTGAGCTGGAGTTCGCTTTCAAGGAAGTCGTGCTGGCTGGTGCTGTTCATGAGAAGAGCGCTTCTGCTGGTGCTCGCCGTTTCGCTTCACCTACTGGGAATGATGAGAGTGATGCACTGGCGTTTGCCATGCAGCGGGTGGTGGGAACGCAAAGTTCTGAAGATGCAGTTTCCATCAACAGCACGCGTTTGAGCGTGGCGCCGCTGGGCCTATCTCCCTCAATCAACGAAGCTGGTGTGACTCTGCGTAGTTTCAGAGTGCATACGCCTGCGGTTCTTGATGAGGAGCTGGTGGATGTTTACTGCGGCAATGCCATTCAGCATCAGGATGGGCAGGTGGTGCTTTCCAGTTTCGTCAGGCCTCCCTCAGACAGTCGGGTGGACTGTGCCCCGCTGTTTGCCTTCTGGCTTGATACCGGAAGTTTTGAGGAAGGGCAGGTCGTGCCGTCTAATCGGTCTGGCTCGGCGCCAGTTCTTATCGAGTTTGCCTTTGATGGGCCTCAGGTGGTGATCGCAGACTACAATGAGGATGGGACATTCTCGCCGGGGGATTAACTTTACTCCGTTGTTTCAATAGGATGAGCCGGAGTTTGAAGTTGAGAGCTGATTTGAGGAAGGGAGCTTTACAGATGACAGAGCGTGGCGGAACGGACTTGCAGGACCTGCTGGCGTCCATGGAGGCTTCTCTTTCGGAAGAAAGCTTCGTGTTTTGCACCTTTCCCAATGGCAGCATTGAGGCTTTGGCAGAACATTCCCCGCTTGGGCTGTTCTGGGAGCAAGAAGGTCTGACAGCGATCCTTTCCATTGAGAATGCAGGTAAAGCTGGCGTTGAAACCGAACCTTGCTTCCGCCGTATCTCCTTAGCTGTTCACAGTTCCCTGGAAGCCGTCGGCCTCACCGCCGCCCTCTCCAAAGCCCTCGCCGAAGCCGACATCTCCGCCAACGTCGTCGCCGCCTTTTACCACGACCACATCTTCGTGCCAGAAGAGAAGGCAGAAGATGCTCTGGCGGCGCTGGAAGAGTTGAGCCGCTCTGCGAAGAGGGGTTAGGCCAGGATGCCGAGTTGGGAGGCTGGGGCTCTTGGGGGTGGGGCTATGGTTTGTTGGCCATTCAAGAGGCACTCGAAGGTTTCCGGTGCGACGGCTGGGGAATACAGGTAGCCCTGATACTCGTGGCACTGCAGTTTCTGGATCTGGCGGAGCTGTTCTTTGGTCTCGATGCCTTCTGCCACCAGTGTGAGGTTAAGTAGGCGGCCCATTTGGACGATCATCTGTACAATCGGCCAGCGTTTGGTGTCGGCGATGAAGGATCGGTCGATCTTCAAGGCTGTTACCGGGTAGCGCTGGAGGTAGCCCAGGTTTGAGTAGCCTGTGCCGAAGTCGTCGATTTCCAGCGTAAAGCCCAGATCACGCAGGGCGTTGAGTTCTTTCAGCGTTTCATTGGCATCGCTGAGCAGGGCGCTTTCGGTGATTTCTAGCCGGATTGATCTGGCTGAAGCACCAGTCTCAATGAGGATGCGGTGCAGACGCTGGGATATGCGGCCACGGCGGAACTGGGCCGGGGACAGGTTGATGGAGATCGCGATGTCATGGCCAGCCTGTGCCCACTGCTTTTGCTGCAGCATGGCTTCGCGGGCAACCCAGTCGCCGATCTCATCAATCATGCCTGCTTCCTCTGCAATCTCAATGAAGCTTGCTGCTGAAACAAGGCCGCGGGTTGGGTGATGCCAGCGCAGCAGGCCTTCTGCACCTACAATGCGGTTGGTGGCGACGCAGACGCGTGGCTGGTAGTGAACAGCGAGCTCTTTGTTGCGCAGAGCCTGACGCAATGCGGTTTCCAGACTGACGCGCTCTTCTGCTTCCCGGGACATGGAGATGTCGAAGAAGCAGATGCGGTCGCGGCCCAGATCTTTGGCTTTATACATGGCAAGGTCGGCCTTGCGCATGAGGGTGTCCAAATCAACGCCGTGTTCCGGGTAGGTGCACACACCGATGGATGGGGTGACCTGCAGCATGTGGCCGCGCACTTTGCACGGCTTGGACAGGGCTGTTCTGATTTCGCGGCTGATATCGTCCAGCAGGTCGTAATCTGCAAAGTTGGCGATGAGCACAACGAACTCATCCCCGCCGAGGCGGGCGACAAAGCCGATGCCTTCGACGACTTCCTTCAGGCGTTTGGCAATGACGACGAGCAGGTCGTCGCCCACCAGATGGCCGAGGGTGTCGTTGATTGTTTTAAAGCGGTCGAGATCAATGAAGATGAGCGCGCCGGGATTGCCGGTGATGCGGGTTTCATCCAGATAGCGCTCGGCTTCAATCTCAAGAAATGTTCTGTTGGCAAGGCCGGTCAGCGTGTCGTGGTGGGCCAGGTAGCGGACTTCGTGTTCTGCTTTCAGGCGTTTGGTGACATCTGAGGCGCTGAGCAGGATTGCTCTGGAGCCAGAGAATGGGTCGTATCCGCTGCGGGCGTTCAGGTCGAACCAGCGTTCTCCTTGAGAGGAGTGCATCAGGGCGACGAGGTTTGCCTTGCCTGTTTTGCGCAGTTCATCCAGCAGCGCGTCGAAATCGCGGCGGTTGCACATGCGGTTGATCAGGTCTTCGCAGCCGTCAGGCCGGTTGAGGCGGCTTGCCGGGTTTTCAAAAATCAGTTTGCCGTTCTCATCGAACATGCTGATCATGGAGGTGGTGTAGAGCAGCACCTGTGCGCTGCGCACCTGTTCTGGCTCGTTGCCGACCTCTGAAATGACCTGAACCAGCAGGCCCGGATTGCCAGAGACGAGTGGCTGAGGGGATATGGAGCAGTAGACGGAGACCGGCTGAGCGTTTGGGATGACAGTGATGCATTCGGTGATGCGGCCTTCTTCCCGTACACGGGTCAGATAAGACTGCAGCTGTCGCTCATAAGAGGGATCATCAAACGGGGCGGGCAGTTCAATTCTGAAGGCGCCGGTCTGGTCGATACAATTCTTGAGGGACAGGCCGAGGAACGTCAGACCTGCGGCGTTGGCCCAAACCAATTTGGTTTGGGAGACGTCGACAATATACATAGGGACGTCGACACGGGCGAAGGCGCGTTGGTCTTCTGTTGGGACAGGCGAGTGATATAGGACGTTGGCATCCAGCGTTTCAATAAAACCAGTCAAACCTGAAAATCCCTTTGTGCTGTGTCCTAGGACTAGACACCATCCCCTGCATGTCTATATCAGCTATAGGTAGATCGTTATTTTTACCGATTATGTGAGTTGCAAGGTTATTAAAACGTTATTCCTTTGCCTTTAAGTTGGAACAAACGAACTGAAAATGTGCAAAATGCATTGATTTAGAGGTGGAGAAACGGCGGTCTAGCGAAGGACCTACCAAAAGTGAGGGGAGAACACCCTCTTTTTCCTAGGGAATTTCTGTTAGGCTATGACTTTGCGTGTTTGCGGTCTGCCGCAGTATCTTTTAGTTATGTTTGATCAGAGTCTGCCGCGTGGGGCGGTAGCGAATAAAAGGGAGCATGTCATTCGCATGACGGACTATTGTGCTTCGACGTCAAATCGCCTTGAAGGTGATGAGGACGCGCCAAAGAATCCTGAAAAGTCCATCCCGGTGGACAAGCATCTTTTTGATGCGCGGACAGTGCTGATTACAGGACCTGTGACACAAGAGATGGCTCAGGATGTCTGTTCCCGTCTGCTTGCACTTTCCCAGGTCAGCAATGACCCGATTACCGTTATTGTTTCTTCTCCGGGTGGCCACGTAGAATCCGGTGACATGATCCACGACATGATCAAGTTCATCCAGCCGGAAGTTCGTATCCTCGGCATGGGCTGGGTGGCGAGCGCTGGCGCTCTGATTTACGTGTCTGTGCCGAAAGAGCGTCGTTTCTGCACCCAGAACACCCGCTTCCTGCTTCACCAACCATCCGGTGGTGCTGGCGGTATGGCAACTGATATCGAAATTCAGGCCAAAGAAATCCTCAAGATGCGTGATCGTCTGAACCAGATCTTCGCAGACGCAACCGGCCAGCCGCTGGAGCGCATCGAGAAAGACACCGACCGCGATTACTGGATGAGCCCGGATGAGGGCATCGAGTACGGTCTTGTTGGCAAAGTGATCAACAACGTCTCCGAGCTTAGCTAAACAAGCTCACTATATGTTTGAAGAAGGCGCTCTTTTAGGGCGCCTTTTTTTTGTTGGTCAGGTGCCGTTTGCGTCACTGTGGCTCAAATAATACAGGGTAAATACATATGGGGTGACGCACGGGTTTCCTTTTGTTTTGAAGCCTTTCCTTGGGTAGTACGAATTAATCGATAAAACCAAAGGGGCGGTTTGGAAATGAATAAGGAACTCTGTGGCTCAGCTTTGCTTTGGTCTCTGGTTGTTTGTGCATCTGGTGCTTCGTTTGCTACTGATACTGGTATTCAGGTGGATCTGGAAGGCTTGGTTCTTTCCAGTGCAGGGACTGGCGAAGGAGACCTTATTGTTAAGTACGGTACTACGGATGTTCTTAGCGCAAACAAGCTGGATAGGTTTGACTGGGCGCCAGGTGGGAGATTGAGTGTTGTAGTGCCAGGGAATGGTGAGCTGGCAGGCTATAAGCTACAGTTTTCCGGGATGTACTCCGGGCGTCTAACCTCGCAATGGAACTACTTTGACGTAGACGGGCCTATCGGTGACAGGTTCTCTGCCGCCTATGATAGTGACTATCGGGGCGCACTTATCTCTGGTCCTGACAATCCTGACTTTCGAAACTCTGATTCAGCTTATGCCTTTTTCTATGACTATCAGCGGGAGTTGTGGGGTGGGGAACTCAATCTCCAGCGTGAGACTGAGTTTTATGGTCTGACCGTCCTTGGTGGGCTGCGCTACATCGGACAACGCAACAAGCTGGGATCGGTGCTTTATGATGATGAGGCGGACTATCTGGGCACACGTAATCACATTGACCGGGTGAAACTCACTACCAACAACCATATTTTTGGTGCGCAGTTTGGTGTTGAAGGGGCTTATGAGGTTGCAGAGAAGGTTTATCTGGGTGGACGGGCGTCTGTTGGTGCTGGTCTGAACCGGATTGATTTTTCAAGCCGCCTGACAAGTGACAATAACAGTGCCGTTGATATTCGTAAGAAGGAAGGTCTGAACCACTTCGCGGCGTTTGTTGAAGTTGCGCCGAAGCTGACCTACCAGTTTTCTGAGCGACTGGCCTTCAATGTTGGTGGCTATGCGATGCTTCTGAATGGTGTTTCTGATGGTACAGAAGAGTATCACCGTGTGGGCCTGCCAGACTACGACGTGCTGGAGGGGGACGATACTCTGCTGTTTTATGGCTTCAGTGCGGGTGCATCGATCCGGTTCTGATGCTTAATTAAAAGAAAGCCGCCTTGCTGGAGAAGCTGAGGCGGCTTTTGTTTTTTAGCGCTGCCAGTTCTTGGAGGCTTCGAGCCATTGAGCGGTGCGGTGCTCGGGGTTGGTGGCGGTGGTGACGTCGGAGATGGTGGCGATGGAGTCGGCGCCTGCGGAGAAGACGTCGCTGGCGCGTTCCAGAGTGATGCCGCCGATTGCGACCAGATGCTTGTTGGTGCGCTCACGCCATTTCTTCAGAGTTTCCAAACCCTGTGGCTGCCAGTGCATTTCTTTTGAGGTGCTATTGTAAATTGGGCCAAGGGCCACATATTCAGGATCTAATGCCAGGGCTGTGTCCAGCTCGGCTTCATCATGGGTGGAAATGCCGTAGTAGATCCCCGCGGAACGGAGTGCGCGGAAATCAGCGGTTTTCAGATCCTCTTGTCCTAAATGCACATAGCCCACGTTTGCGTCATACGCTGCCTGCCAGTGATCGTTGACGACAAGCACTGCGCCGGCTTTGTCGCAAAGTTGCTTTGCTTCGCGGACCTGAGATCGGATTTCATCCTCGGACTTGTCTTTGATACGGAGCTGACAAAATTTGACACCAAGAGGAAGGACACGTGGCAGCCACTGGGTGCCATCGATGATCAGATAGAAGCGATCTAACATTGCTGGTTTTCTCGATTAAGTGCGCAGTGACTGGATGGGCTATCACTAGATGCGTGCTGCGTTCATATTTTTGAGCGAAAATATGAGTTGGGCAGGTTGTTGGCTACAAATTTCTAAAATTTGAAGCATTTACACGTCCTGCGTGTGTTGAATTGTGGAGAAAGTCTAGCAAAAAAGGCGAGGGTTTCTTGAGGGTATTCCTGTAAATGTCTGAGTTGAAAAGTAAATGATGAGAAATATTGGAATTTTTACCGTGTTTGCTTGCGGGCAGGGTAATTTTACGTGGTCTTCTTTTTCGCTCGTCTCTGGGGTGTAAATGTCTAATAGCGAGTCTTTTTCCCTCTGCGATTTAATGGCGTGGCTTTCCAAGGACGCAAAAATGCTGGGTCGTCCCTGCCGTATCTTTGCGGTGTTGGGAGAGCATTTGCAGGCGCTGGGCATTGAGGTGGATCGGATCTCCACCGGCATCTCCATTCTGGATCCGAATTATCACGGTGAGGGCTTGATCTGGGAACGTGGGGTTGGCCCGCGGGTGCGATATTTTGAGCGCACGCCTGATACAAGCGAGTCTTATAATCAAAGCCTTTGGAAGCGATCTATTGAGACCGGGCAAACGATCCGGCATAAGTTTGGTCATCATGATGAGTTTGATCAACTGATGATCATTCAGGAGCTGAAGGATCAGGGATACACGGACTATGTGGCCGTGCCCATGACGTTCTCAGACGGAGAAGTGCATGGGTTGGCATTTGCCTCCCGCGCGCCGGATGGCTTTAAAGATGAAGATGTGGCGCTGTTTGATCAGATCTCCGCTCCGCTGTCGCTGATCTGTGAGCTGTTCAACTCGCGGCAGGCTTCCGAGAGCATTCTGAATACCTATCTTGGTACACGTGCCGGACGGCGTGTGATGAATGGCGAGATCCGTCGGGGGGATGGTGAGCATATCAATGCGGTGGTGGCATTCAGCGATATCCGCAACTTCACCGGCTTTTCCAATTACCTGCCAGACACAGCACTGCTGCAATTGCTGAATGAGTACTTTGGCATTGTCACCTCACGGGTGGAGCAGCATGGCGGTGAGATTCTGAAGTTTATTGGTGATGAGGTTCTGGCGGTGTTTCCTTATACAGATGCACAAAGCGCCAGAATTGCTGCGTTTGAAGCCATGACAGCACTGCGTGAGAGTATGTCTGATCTGGCAGCCGCCAATGCGCGTGGGTTTCCTGATCTGCCGGCTATCCATGTGGGCATGGGCGTGCATTCAGGGCGTGTGTTCTTTGGTAATGTGGGTGGTCAGCGACGGCTGGACTTTACGGTTGTTGGTCCGGTGGTGAATGAGGCTGCGCGTATTGCAGACCTGTCCAAGCGCCTTAATCAGGAAATGCTGGTGTCGCAGTCCGTGGCGGAAATTCTGAACTGCTGTGAGGATACCTATGTGGGGACATACCCGCTCAAGGGCTTCCCCACACCGGTGAAGGTTTATCAGGCGCCGGAGTTGACCAGATCCTGTGCATTTGGACCTGGCAATACGGCTTTCCTTGCCTTTGAGAAGAACTGACGGCGCAGCAGCACCAGCGTGACCATCAGGGTCGTTCCGATGAAGATGAGCGGCCCTGCATACCATCCCAGGTATCCGACAGCGAAGAAGAGAGCCTGCTGGCCGCTGCTGAAGTGGCGTCCAGCCAGCGTTGCCAGTCGTGCTGCGCGCAGGGAGGCGTCCACGGCTTCCTCATTGTCTTCATGGCAATCGTCTGGAATAGAGCCCATGACGATGGTGGTGTAGTTGAACAGGCGGTATGCCCAGCCGAACTTGAAGAAAGCGTAGGCGAGGATCACCATCAGACCGAACGTCTTGGCTTCGTTTTGAAGCGGATCGTCCAAAAATGGCAGGTTGAGAGTTTGGGCGAGGGCCGTGACCTCATCCATGGCGCTTAGAAGCGTGACCGTACCACCGATGGCGAGCAGGGAGGCCGAGGCGAAGAACGCGGTGCCTTGCTGCAGGCCGGAGGCAATGTTGGTGTCTGCGATACGGACTTCCCGTCTCAGCATGGCACGCATCCAGCGGTAACGGTGCGCGTCCATGGCATGGGAGAGGGTGTGTTTGGACCACGGGCTACGATAGGCCAGCCAACTGTACAAGCCCCATGAGAAGACGAAAAAGAGGATGGCTATGAGGTTGGAAAGCTGGATCTGAAGCATTGATCTTTCTGTTTTTAAGCCTGTGTCCGGAAATCAGCCTGCGTTTTGAGCGCGGGGTTTTTATATGTTTGGCATGATTTGGGGGAAGGGGCTAGAGGCGGAGCGCCACATGCAGCTGTGTGAGCCCAGCTATTTTCGAGCGAAAACAGACTCAAGGTACGCAAAAAACACAATTGGAGTTGTCCTATACGGCACCCGGTTCTCAATAAAGTCGAGTTTTGAACGAATTTTTCTCGAAAAAAATTGGCTGAATTTTTTATGGTTATCGATAATTTTAGCAGTTCTAAAGAGCTCTAACTTGTTGGGGCTATGGGTTTTTATTGGGTAGGTATATCTGACTGGGTAATAGGTAGATAATTTTACGTAGCAAGGTGCGACGGTGCAGCCAGCCAAATTTTGCCGTTTTACTGTTGCGCTTTCATTGGAAAAGGAATATTCCGTGCGCCCTGTGCTGACGAGGTTTCCTCGGCGCGCATCTATCAACCATTAAACGGTGTTTTATGGATCACGAAATTCAGAAGTCCTGCTGGGGGTTCACTATGTGGACTGTAGCAACCCTCGGCGGCGTTATGGCGCTGCTTTACGTATTTGCAGGTGCCGGCAGTTAATCCCAAGACAACTGCCTGAAACGCGGATTTTGACGGGGATGCAGATGTGACGTCTGCATCCCTTTTTCTTTGAGTGCTTCTAACTGTTATCCAAAATCGATACTGTGCTGCTGATCACGCTCTGTACGTTAGGGCAGTTTTTGCTTGGCTCGCTTGTGCGGCTTAACTGGCGACCTGCAGCACGATCTTCCCAAGATGCTTCTTTTGCTCGAAGACTTCCTGCGCCTCTTTGATTTGAGAGAGGGGGAAGGTTTGTGAGACAAGCGATTTGATGCGGCCTGCTTCGATATGGCTGACGAGATTGGCGAACACTTGCGGCTCCAGCACTGTGCAGCCGAAGAAGCTCAGATCCTTCAGATAGAGCGTACGAACGTCCAGCTCCACCAGTGGGCCACCGATAGCGCCTGCAACGGCGTAGCGGCCTTTGGGCTTGAGAACATCCATGAAGGTTGGCCATTGCTCTCCAGCCACCAGATCAATCACCACATCAACGCTGTTGGTGCCAAGGTTGTCTGCGAGATTGTCCTTGCGATCCAGAACGCGGTCTGCGCCCAGCTCCAGCAGCAATGGAGCTTTGGAGGCAGAGGAGACGGCAATGACGTTGGCACCGCGTGCTTTGGCCAGCTGGACTGCCGCAGAGCCGACACCGCCTGAAGCGCCTGTGATGAGCAGCTGCTCACCAGATTGCACATTGGCGCGGGTGAGCATGTTTTCTGCTGTTGAGTAGGAGCAGGGGAACGAGGCGAGCTCCTGATCGCTCAGAGTGCTTTGGATTGGGTAGATGTGATGGTGATCGACTGAAACATATTCAGCAAAGCCACCGTCGCACTCGGATCCCAGGAACCATGGTGTTTCCAGTTGCTTGCCATTGGCGTAGTGCAGGCAGGGCTCAATCAGCACTCGTTTGCCGATCAGATCCTGTTTGACGTTTTTGCCTGTTGCGACGACCTGCCCGCACACATCAATGCCCTGTATGCGAGGGAAGTGGAGCGGTTGTCCGGCCCAGCTGGCATCTGCTGCATCGCTCTCTTGCTTTGAGTACCATGCCTTGCGGGTGTTGATGTCGGTGTTGTTTACGCCGGCCGCCAGAACCTGCACCAGTACGTCTTCAGGGCCGAGTTTGGGGAGAGGGAGATCTGTGCGTAGCTCCAGCATCTCTGGTCCGCCGTGGCCGTTGAGTGTGACTGCGGTCATGGTGGTGGGGAGCAGGCTCATGATGCGGTCTCCTGTGTGAGTGATAGAATTGCGGACTTGGCCCAGCTGAAGACCTCAGAGCCGTTGAGGGGATAGGTGGAGACGGCGCCTTCGTGGATAAGGAAAAGCTCTCCTGCTTTGTGCTGAAGCCCCAGTAAGGCTGCCAGTTGATCCTGTGTCTCTTGCTTGTGTCTGGTGACGCATTGAGAGACCTGCTCGCTCTCCGGGTAGGCTGAGAGCGCTGCTCGGTCCATGCAGCCATGTGGGGCGTTGGTTTGCATCCAGTGTTCAATGGTGCTGAGGATGGCCGTGAGGCGGTCCTGTGGTGCGGTCTCTGTAGCTTCCTTCAGTAGGGACAGGTATCGGCGGTGACGGACTTCCAGCGCGCCTATGATCATGTCTTCTTTGGAGGGGAAGTATTTGTAGAGCGTGCGCAGGCTCACATCAGCGCCTTTACGCAGTTCGGCAACGCCGGGTGCGGTGAAGCCGCGAGCCGCGAAAACGCCTTCCAGCTTCGTACAGATTGAGTGTTCCAGATCAGTCATGCTAAGTTGGTAGAGTGATCGTTCTACCGAGTCAATCGCGAATGTGCAGGTGGTGATCACCGATATGTTTGTGCAATGCGTTAGGTATGGGCTGTGCTATCTCTGGCAATCGGCTGAGTGACCTGCTATTTGAGCGCTATGACGTTACATCTGGTGAAACTCTGTGTTGGCGTGGAAAGCGTTGACCAGCTGCGGAATTACATTGAACAGCGACAGATTCTGGCGCTGTCCCACGGTTTGAGTGATGAGCAGATCCATACGACCCGTATGGTGCCGACTCGCATTGACGAGCTGCTGGACGGTGGTTCGCTTTACTGGGTGATCAAAGGCAATGTTCAGGTTCGCCAGAAACTGATCGACATCCGTGTTCACAAAGATGATTCCGGCAAGAAACGCTGTGATCTTGTGATGGAGCCGTATCTTCATCAGACACAACTCCAGCCACGCCGTGCGTTTCAGGGCTGGCGCTATCTGAAAGCGTCAGATGCTCCGCCGGATGTGACCGGTCCTCTGCTCGACAGCGATCAACTTGCCGAAATGCCAGAGGCCATGCGCCGCGAGCTGCAGGAACTCTGCCTGATTTAGTCGTTCCCTTTTTGCGGATTGCATCTGTAAAGGCTGGATGAGATAAACGCGTCAGGCGGCTGTCTGTCTGGGGGGAACATGCTGTGACCGAGCTTATTGCATCGATTGCCGGGCCATACCTTTTTGTGACAGGTCTTGGTTTCTTTATTTCCAGCGGTTTTTACCAGCGGATGATTGCTGCCCAATCAGATGTAAATCCGATTCTGCTCAATTTATCCGGGGCTGTGCATTTTGTGGTTGGGATGGTTGTGCTCGCCAATCACTTCGTGCTGTCCAGTGTGGCTGGTGCACTCGTAACTCTGGTTGGCGCTGCAGCTGTGCTGAAGGGGGCAAGCCTTATTGTTATTCCTGATTACATGACAAAATCGCAGCAAATGGGGAAAGCGGGCGTTCTCGCCACTGGTGCTGCTTTTAGCGCAACGGGCGCTTATCTCAGCTATGTCGGGTATTTCTAGCAGAGCTCTGGGAGTTTGAGAGTAGGTGGGCTTCCGGGCAAATGCGTTCACTTGCCCGGATAGCAATTTTAAACTTCGATGTTATCGATCAGGCGGGTCCCGCCGACTTTGGCGGCGACCAGGATGCGGGAGCCTTTGGCGTCGACCGGGGTGCCCAGATGTTTTGCGTGGCGCAGCTCGAAGTAGTCTGTGGCAAAGCCTGAGAGCTTCAGAACCGCCAGAGCCTTCTTGCGCACTTCAATCCAGTTTTCACCGTTGTGAAGCGCGTTGCGTGCAGTGGTCAGCGTCTGGGAGATAGTGATCGCGGTTTCGCGTTCCTTGTTATCCAGATACTCGTTGCGCGAGGACATGGCGAGGCCGTCGTCTTCACGTACGGTAGGAGCACCAACGATCTGAGTCGGCAGGTGCAGATCCCTTGCCAGCTGTTTGATGACGCGCAGTTGCTGGTAATCTTTTTCACCAAAGACAGCGACATCCGGCAGGACAGCCAGCAGAAGCTTGGCGACCACAGTTGCTACGCCATTGAAGAAATGCGGACGGTGATCTGTTTCCAGTCCCAGAGCCGGGCCTTCAATCTGAATAGATGTGGCAAAGCCGTTTGGATACATTTCCTTTGCGTTTGGAGCAAAAACGCCAAACACATCATGTTCCGCCAGTTTCTGAAGATCGGAGGCTTCCGTTCTTGGATAACTTTCGAAATCTTCGCCCGGCGCGAACTGTTTAGGATTCACAAAGATTGAAACAATCACGATGTCTGCCAGTTCCCGGGCCTTTTCGACCAGTGACAGGTGACCTGCGTGCAGAGCCCCCATGGTTGGAACCAGAGCGATTGTTTTGCCTTCTCGTCTCAGAGGTAATAGTGCAGCCCGCAGGTCGTCTACACCGCGGTATACGTCTGGGAGATTTCTCATAGGCGTCTCCATGTGGGAACACATCCCGTTATTTCTTGGCTTTGCAGCTGTTCTTATCTGTTGTTGGTAATGGGTTTGCCCAGAAACTGTTGAACCCAATTGCAAGCAGAAACTGATATAACCAGTTTTAGCAGATTTTATGATTATTCTCACTGCACCAATAGTGGGTATTGGTCTTTAGCGAGCGAATTAAATAATCTGTCCCAAGATTTGTTAAGTTGTTGGAATAATATGCCTTCATAACCTTATGTGAAGCGAACACAGGTGTGCCTATGTCAGACAAGTTTTCCAAAAAGACCGGATTTCTGAATAAGCATGCGGAAGACAAAAGCGAACTTTCCAGTTTTCTTGCGGCTGCCAAAGGTGCCGTTGCGGCGCCTGAAGGGAGCGAAAGAGGGCGTTTGATCTTTGCTTTGGATGCCACAATGAGTCGCCAGCCGACCTGGGATCAGGCCTGTCATCTGCAGGAGGAGATGTTCATTGAAGCGGGGCGTGTTGGTTCGCTGGATGTGCAGCTGGTGTTTTTCCGGGGCTATGGAGAGTGCAAGTCTTCGCGCTGGGTGAGTAACTCCAAAGAGCTTGGCCGAATGATGCGCAAGATCCGCGTACAGGCCGGGCGGACGCAGATTCGCAAAGTGTTGGATCATGCCTTGAGCGAAACGCGCAAGAAGCGGGTTCAGGCGGTGGTCTATATCGGCGATTGCATGGAAGAAAATCCCGATCTGATTTGCGATAAGGCCGGAGAGCTTGGGATGCTTGGGGTGCCGGTGTTCGTCTTTCAGGAAGGGCAGGACATTGTGGCGGAGCGGACTTATCGGGAGATCGCCCGGCTGAGCAATGGTGTCTATCTGAATTTCGATGAAGGATCGGCTGCGAGCCTGCGCGGATTGCTGGCTGCGATTGCCACGTTTTCCGCAGGGGGCAGGGAGGCCCTTGAGCGACTTGAGCAATCGGGGCATAAAGGTGCTCAATTCTTGATAGAACACCTCAGGTAGTACATGGGCTATTTGGTCTTAGGAGGATTGGTGCTTGCCATCCTCTATTTCTTCGCAAAGTGGCTGACACAGTCCAACCCTGCGAAGCTTGCAGATACTTTGAAAAAACTGATTGGCGGTCTTTTGCTGCTGGTCTGTGCGTTTCTCGCGGTGACCGGCAAATACGTGGTGGCCGCGCCACTTGCCGTTTTTGCGCTCTCCCTTCTGGGATGGGGATCCGCGCAGAACCTCCGGTTTCCCGGGGGCTTTTCCCTTGGTGGGCTGGGAGGTGCCTCAAAGAGCGCCGGTCAAACTTCCACAATCTCTTCCAAGTTTCTCCATATGGAGCTGGATCATGACAGCAAGAAGCTGGAGGGCAAAGTGCTCGCCGGTACATTTGCTGGCCATGCCCTGAGTTCTCTACAGGTTGCGGATCTCAGGCAGCTTTGGCGTGAAGTGCAGCCGGATGGGGACAGCGTTGCCCTACTCGAAGCTTACCTCGACAGCAGGCTCTCCAACTGGCGTGTAGACTTCCAGGCGGATTCCACAGCGGGGCAGAGAGACGCGTCGGGCTCGAGCGCTCTGACTGAGAAGGAGGCCTACGAGGTTCTTGGACTTGCGCCGGGAGCCTCCGTGGACGACATCCGCGCCGCTCATCGCCGACTGATTAAACGATTGCACCCCGATAGTGGAGGTTCTGCTTTCCTGGCTTCCAAACTCAACGAGGCGAAGGATAGGCTTCTCAACAGACATTAGACTCACCGTGACTGATACTAGTTACTGATAGACGGCATAGCAGGAGTACTTGGCCTTCTTGAGTTTGGCGCAAGCGTCCCAGGCTGCTGTTTTGGTTTCAAACCCGATGAACCGTGCGCGGTACAGGGTCTGTTTCTTGGATTTGACCGGTTCAGTGTAAATGCGCTTGTTACTCAGGGTAGAGCCTGCCGCAGCTCGCGCACTTTCCAGGATGCGGATTGCCTTATCCTGGCTGTCGGTCGCAGAAATCTGAATGTGCCAGCCAGATGTGTCGATGTCCTCTGGCTTCAGGCTTGCAATCTTGCTCGCGATTGGAGCGGAAGATGGTGCAGGCGCTGTGGCTGGCTGCTGCAGTTTCGCAGATGCGGAGACTGCAGGGGCGGCCAGAGAGTTGGCAACCAGTTCCTTACGCGGTGCAGGAGCTGGGCTTGAGGCCTGGCTTTCCAGCATTCTTGCGATCGGATCGGTTGGTTTCGAGTTCGGTGTTGCGCCATTTGCGTTGGCATAAGCCAGCAAAGTTGGCTGCTGTGCAGGGCGACCAGTCGCTTTTGCAACAGGGATTGCCGGTGCCACCTTCGGGAACTGATAGCGTGTTGTTGTGCCTGCGTAGAGCATAGGCGCGGTGCGACGACCACGGGATGCTTTTGGCAGGTACTGGTTGATCAGTTTCACCATCTGCGCATCACGGCTTTTGCCGGTGCGGCCACCCAGAACCACAGCAACGATCTGACGATTGTCGCGCTTTACGTTGGTGACGAGGTTGAAGCCGGAGGCATTGGTGTAGCCGGTTTTGATGCCGTCTACGCCGCGCACACGACCCAGCAGCTTGTTGTGGTTGCCCATGCGGCGGCCAGCGTAGGTGTAGGAGCGGGTGTTGAAGTACTTATAATACTTCGGGAAGCGATCCTGAATGGCGCGGCCCAGCAGAGCAAGGTCAGCTGCTGTGGTGACCTGCTTGGAATTTGGCAGGCCATGCGGGTTTCTAAAGGTGGTGTTCCGCATACCAATGGCGCGCGCGGTCTGCGTCATGCGGCGCCCAAAGGCTTTTTCAGAACCAGAGATGTGCTCTGCAATCACAGTCGACGCATCGTTTGCGGACTTGGTGATGAGGGCGTAGATCGCATCCTTCACGCGCAAAGAACCGCCAACTCTCAAGCCAAGCTTGGTTGGTGGGCGGCCTGCAGCGTAGCGGGACACTTTCATTTTGGTGTTGAGCGAAACGCGGCCTGCTTCCAACTCTTCAAAGAGCACGTAAAGTGTCATGATCTTTGTGGTGGATGCTGGATAGCGCCGTGCATTGGCGTTGTTGGCGTACAAAACCTTTCCGGTTTTAGCATCAACGACAATACCAGCATATTTGGAATTAGCCTCGGCAACGGATGGAGCTGTAGCGAGTGCTACTGAAACGGCAATGATGCCGACAGCTTGTCCAAATGCCTTTTTTAGGCGCCCAAATGGCCCAAATTTACGCAGACCCATGTTCTTTTCGCCCCGTGAGCAATAATGGCGGTTACGCGCTCTGTACTAAAAAAATTCGCTGAGTGCTAGCGGAGGTGTGTTCTGAAAGCCTCAGCCGCCAAAAATGCAGCAGAGGTGGCTCCCCCCGTTCGCGTCATGCCCAGAATGATGCGATTACGGTTACAATTCTGTAAATGCGCAAAGGCAGATTGCAAAAATCTTGTTTTTATCCGTTTTTTGTTTGTGGCTACGCCCCTGTCTTTTCATAATATTGCAGTGCAAAATAAGAGTTGACAAATTTTGTGCAGCGCATAATATCCGTTGCGTAAGTTTTGGAATGTGGCGTTTGCTCCCCAAGAGACAAAAACCTAATCATCGAATTACCGGCGCCGCCCAATTGATGAGGGAATTTTCATGGTCACAGGATTTGAGAATATTCAGAAGCTTGGAAAAGATAACATGGACGTAGCTATGCAGAGCTTCGGTGCCTTTTCCAAGGGAATGCAGGCGATCTCTGCTGAGGTTGCGGACTACTCCAAGAAGTCTATGGAAGATAGCAGTGCTGCGATTGAAAAAATGGTAAGCGCGAAGTCTCTCGATAAGGCTATGGAAGCTCAGGCAGATTTTGCCAAGGTGAGCTACGAAAGCATGGTTGGTCAGGCGACAAAGATCGGCGAAATGTACGCTGAAGTCGCTAAAGACGCTTATAAGCCATATGAGAACATGCTCTCTAAAGCTGCCAAGTAATCTGCTGGCATAACCGAATATGAAGCCCGGAGCGGATCATCGCTTCGGGCTTTTTGGTTTTTGGGGCGCCTTTAATTTATTGCTCCGGTTGTTTTCATTTTCAGAAAACCTATCTCTCTTCTTCAAGGCCCTCTCAAAACATTGTGATTCAGCTTTGCTCAGTGCTGCGGAATGAATGCCGGTACCCTCAAGGGGCCAGAGATGTTCATCTTACGTTGGGAGCAGGGTTTAACCCTTCGGATAGTCTGGTCATTTTCTCAGCTTAATGGTTTGCTTTTTGCAGTTTGCTCAGGGAATAATCAGTACTAAAATCAATGAGAGACACGTGCTGCTTCTAAATACCCGCAATCCCTTGGATTAGCGGTAGAAATAGGAAAGAGCGCAGACAGGTTTGAGGCTGGCCTTTGCGTGGTTAGCCTCATACTCTAGAGACAACAGACAGCGATGATGCTGCGATGAGTGTGTGAATGAAAGACCAGCGACAGGCAATGAGTGTTCTCAGGGGAGATAAACTTATGCTTCCAGTATATAATGAAACAGAAAATGAAACACTGTTTGATTTTTCTGGAGTTGTTGGTGTGCCCTATGAAAATGCATATCCCTTGAATTCGCAGGGGGTACGTTTAAATACTATAAAGTCCTCTGCGTTATACATGGAGGGACAAAGAGAACGAATGAGCAGCGATTTCGACCTGGATAATGATGATGATGGCGGGACGATAACCGTTACCAAGCCGAAGCCAAAAACAAAAAGGCCGAGTTTGTATCGAGTTTTGCTGCTGAATGATGATTATACGCCGATGGAGTTTGTGATCCACGTGGTGGAACGGTTCTTTCATTTAGACCGTGAGAGCGCAACGCAGATCATGCTTCATGTCCATCATCATGGCGTAGGGGAGTGTGGAGTCTTCACCTATGAAGTGGCCGAAACAAAGGTCACACGAGTAATGGATTTCGCCCGAAAACACCAACATCCGTTGCAATGTGTAATGGAGAAAAAGTAATAGGGGGCGCCTGTGCCGTCATTTTCTCGCAGTCTGGAGAAAGCTCTCCATCAAGCTTTGGCGTTTGCTAATGAGCGCCATCAGGAATATGCGACCCTGGAGCATCTGCTGCTCTCATTGATTGATGATCAGGATGCTGCTGCGGTGATGCGTGCATGCAATGTGGACCTCGATCAACTGCGAAAAAGCATTGTCGAATATATTGATACTGAACTAGAGAACCTCGTTGTTGACGGGGATGATGATTCAAAACCAACCGCCGGTTTCCAGCGCGTCATTCAACGCGCTGTCATTCATGTTCAATCTTCCGGACGTGAAGAAGTGACTGGTGCCAACGTTCTTGTTGCCATTTTTGCCGAGCGCGAAAGCCATGCTGCTTACTTCCTGCAAGAGCAGGAAATGACACGATACGACGCTGTCAATTATATCTCCCACGGTATTGCCAAGCGGGCTGGCTTATCTGAACCACGTCGGGTGCGTGGTGTTGAAGAAGAATCCGATAGTGGTGCTGATCCGAATGTGAGCATGCCACAGCCTCCATCTGGAGGCTCATCTGAACAAACAAAGCGGAAAACTGAGGCTCTTGAAGCTTATTGTCAAAACCTCAATGACAAGGCGTTTTCCGGTAAGATCGATCCGCTGATCGGTCGTGAAAAAGAAATTTCGCGGACCATTCAGATCCTGTGCCGCCGTGCCAAGAACAATCCGCTTTATGTGGGTGATCCGGGCGTTGGTAAAACAGCAATCGCTGAAGGTCTCGCACGCCGCATTGTTGTCGGTGATGTGCCTGAGGTGTTGAAGAGCGCAACGATCTTCGCACTGGACATGGGCTCACTGCTTGCAGGTACCCGTTACCGCGGTGATTTTGAGGAACGTCTGAAGCAGGTCGTGAAGGAAATCGAAGATTATCCGGGCGCGATCATGTTCATCGACGAGATCCACACCGTGATTGGTGCGGGTGCGACCTCTGGTGGTGCGATGGATGCATCGAACTTGCTGAAGCCTGCTCTGGCTTCCGGCACGATCCGTTGTATCGGTTCCACCACATATAAAGAATACCGCCAGTTCTTCGAGAAGGACCGTGCGCTGGTGCGTCGCTTCCAGAAAGTGGATGTGAACGAGCCTACCATTCCGGATGCTATTGAAATCCTTAAGGGGCTGAAGCCTTACTTTGAGGACTTCCATAACATCAAGTACACCAATGATGCGATTAAGGCGGCTGTTGAGCTGTCCTCCCGCTATCTTGCTGACCGGAAGCTTCCGGATAAAGCGATTGATGTGATTGATGAGTCCGGTGCATCGCAGATGTTGCTGCCAGAAGGTAAGCGTCGCAAGACCATTGGCCTGAAAGAAATTGAAGCAACCATCGCGACCATGGCCCGCATCCCGCCGAAGTCCGTTTCCAAGGATGATGCGGAAGTGCTGTCCAACCTGAAGGATAGTCTGAAGCGCGTTGTTTATGGTCAGGACCCTGCAATTGAAGCACTGTCTGCGTCCATCAAGCTGGCCCGTGCCGGTTTGCGTGAGCCTGATAAGCCAATCGGCTCTTACCTGTTCTCCGGTCCGACCGGTGTTGGTAAGACAGAGGTTGCCCGTCAGCTGGCGTCTACGCTGGGTGTTGAGTTGGTTCGCTTTGATATGTCCGAGTATATGGAGCGCCATACGGTCTCTCGCCTGATCGGTGCGCCTCCGGGCTACGTGGGCTTTGATCAGGGTGGTTTGCTGACGGACGCTGTTGATCAGCATCCTCACTGCGTACTGCTGCTTGATGAAATCGAAAAGGCTCATCCGGATCTGTTCAACATTCTGTTGCAGGTGATGGACCACGGTAAGCTGACTGACCACAATGGTAAGTCTGTTGACTTCCGCAATGTGATCCTGATCATGACCACCAATGCTGGTGCGGCTGATCTGGCGAAAGCTCCTATGGGCTTCAATCGCATTGACCGTGATGGCGATGACATGGATGCGATCAACAAGATGTTCACTCCGGAGTTCCGGAACCGTCTTGATGCGATCATCCCATTCGCGAACCTGGACAACGACGTTATCCATCGTGTGGTCGAGAAGTTTGTTATGCAGCTAGAAGCTCAGCTTGCAGAGCGTAACGTGACCTTTGAACTGACACCTGAAGCCGTGGCCTGGCTCTCTGAGAAGGGTTACGACAGATTGATGGGTGCCCGTCCGCTGGGCCGTGTCATTCAGGAGCACATCAAGAAGCCACTGGCTGATGAGGTTCTGTTCGGCAAGCTTCAGAAGGGTGGTACTGTGAAGGTCTCCGTTTCTGAAGATCTTGAAGGTCTGCTTCTGGAAAGCGTTGAGGATCGTCCAACACCTAAGGCGAAGGCTGCCAAGAAGAAGCCTGCTGCCAAGGGTAAAGGCAAGTCCGTTGTTCCGAAAACGGGTCGTGGTGCAGATGCCACCAAGCGTGGTGATGTACCGGGTATTCCGATTGCGGATTAAGACAAAGATACTTGAGAAAAAGCCGGAGCACTTGCTCCGGCTTTTTTGTATGGTGGGTCTACGTAGTCTTGTGTAGGCTCTTACCTGCTGCTGATAAGGCTGCGGTTCTGCTTCCCCCAAGCTCTCCTGTTTTCGAGAGTCTTCGAGTTCTTAAATGACCAGTTCAGAGATGAATGTTGATGAAGGAGAGGATCCTTCTGAATTTGAGGGAGGTGCCTATTGGTTCCGCCAAGGGGCTAAAGGTGCGTTTTGCCTCCCGACACTTATTTTGATGATGGCCTTTGTTGGCTTCACATCGCTGGCCCGCGAAGTTGGCCTGACACTTGTTGAAGTGTTGCTGATGAGCCTGCTGATGTGGGCTTTGCCGAGTATTGTTGTTTTGACCGGTGCCATGAGTGCCGGGGCTGGTTTGATACCTGCCGCGATTGCTGTTGCGCTTTCTGCTGTGCGTCTGATGCCGATGACGGTGGCGCTGATGCCTGTTCTGCGAGATGAGAAGAGGACGAAGACATGGCAGATGTTGTTCGTCTCTCACTTTGTGGCGGTGACGGCGTGGGTGTTTGCTATGCGCAATCTACCAAGCTTGCCGCGGGCTGCGCGTCTGCCGTTCTTTGCTGGCTTTGGGTCGACGGTGCATTTTGTGGTGCTGTGTTCAACCGCGTTGTCTTACATGGTCCTTCCTGCTCTTGAAGGGCCAATTGCGGCTGGGTTGGTTTTGCTGACACCGATCTACTTCATGTTCTCCATGTATCAGGCGTCGCGTACCAGCGGTGATAAGGCTGCGCTGATCCTGGGGCTCATTCTGGGGCCGATCTTTTATCACTTCTTTCCCGGGGCGGATTTGCTGCTGACGGGCTTTGTGGGCGGCACGGTTGCCTTTGTGGGGTGGTTGTTCGCAACGCGGAGGGCTGAGCTGTGAGTGAGATTTACGGCAGCTGGTGGTGGCCTTATGTGATGATCCTCGTTGCAGGCTTTCTGGCGACAGAGTGCTGGCGTTGGATTGGTGTGTTTGCCTCTGGCAAACTGCGGGAGGACAGTCTGCTGTTTGCGTGGGTGCGGGCTGTGGCGACGGCGCTGATTGCAGGAATCATTGCGCGGTTGGTTCTGTTCCCTGACGGGGTGCTGGGTGATGTGCCGATCTGGCTTCGTCTTGCAGCTGTTGCTGGCGGGGTGGTTGGCTACAAGCTGCTCAATGACCGGCTGATGGCAGGGATTGTCTCGGCTGAGTTTGTTCTGATCGGTGGCTGGGCGTTTTTGATTTAGCCATTCTTGCTAAGCTTGATCGCACGCATTGCTGGGCCTTGTTTCCCTCTCTAATCTACAGAGGAGAGTTGGGGGCTTGCTATGACCTATATTGCGCTGGGTGAACACAATCTTTGTGACGAACATATCTGCTGTGCGATTTCGGATAAGAAGTGCGCGCAAGGCTATCAGTTGAAGAAGGATTGGCTGGGTCAGCAGTTCGCCTCGGGCTATCAGTTCATCAAGCTTGATGAGCGGGCAAAGGTATTTATCGAGTTCGGGCCTGCAGAGGCTGGCTGGGTGCCTGTCGTGGCTCCGCGCCACTTGCTGGTGAACTGCTTCTGGGTTTCCGGCAAATACAAAGGGCAGGGGCATGGCAAGGCGTTGCTCGCCAAGGCGGTGGAGGCTGCTGAGCAAGCTGGTGCTGATGGATTGGTGACGATCGCCGGTGCTAAGAAGATGCCTTTCCTCTCAGACGGCAAATGGTTCAAGCAGCAAGGTTTTGAGGTTTGTGACAGCTCTCCTGATGGGATCGAGCTGTTGCGGCTTAGCGTTGGTGGTGCAGGTGGTTCTGCTTCATTCTCGGAGAGTGTCCAGCAGAGTGCAGGACTGAGCGGGGAGGGGCTGGTTGCTTACTACTCTAACCGCTGTCCGTTTACAGATCATCATGTGACACAGAACCTGAAAGAGGCGGCTCAGCGACGTGGGTTGCCACTCAAGATCGTTCATCTGGATACGCTGGAGAAGGCGCAGTCAGCGCCGACGCCTGCTACAATTTTCTCGCTCTACTGGAGCGGAAGATTTGTCACCACGGACCTGAGTGTGTGTATGGATTCACGCTTCGACAAGATCATGCAAAAGGCATTGAATGAGAAAGTGTCTATCGAAGCGGTTTGATTGTTTCAGGTGAATCGAATTTTGGCGGGGCATGAGGATCTGATTCAAGTGCGCGGGCTAGTGCGTTGAAAACAGATTCAAATTTGCTGGTCGGGGGAGGTGGTCATTTCAGGTGAATCGAAATTTCCTCGCGCAATCTGGTGTGAGTGCGCGAGGTTGTTTCAGGTGAAATGATCAGGAATGAGCTGCAACAGCAGCGCGGATTTTCTCTGCGTTTGCTTTGAGCTTCTCGCTGTCTTCCATCTCGCCGGTGTGTGGGCGCAGGGAGATGCCTTCGGTGCGTGGGATGACGTGGAAGTGGGTGTGGAACACCATCTGTCCGCCAGCGCCTTCGTTGAACTGGTGAATGGTGATGCCATCAGCATCAAATGCCTGCTTGAGCACGCGTGCCATTTTCTGCGCAGTCTTTACAACTGCGGTCAGTTCGGCTTCTTCGATATCGAGGATGTTGCGGGAACCCTTCTTAGGAAGAACCAGTACGTGGCCATCTGCGCGTGGCATGATATCCATGATAACAATGGTGTTTTCGTCTTCGTAGACCTTCTCGGAAGGCAGTTCGCCGCGCAAGATCTTGGCGAAGATGTTCTGGTCATCGTAGGACGGGCTGGTCATCTTGATATCCTCTGAACTGGAACATGCTTGCGTTCATTTGCATTCACGCGCCATGTTCCTAATTTTGCTTTAGTGCGTATTCTTATCCGCAAACCGGAGCCACTTTTCGGGAATACGCTCTATCATTTTACCGGTGTATCCGTTGTGAGCGAAATGGCTCACTGGTCCTTGCCGGTAGTTAATCCGATTCATTGACCAAGATCACTGGAGAATCAATGTGTGGTTTGGGTGGAGTTGTTGAGAACCTGATCGTACTTAAGAAACTGATTCAAGTTTGGAAGGATTCATGAGTCTCTTCAGAGTCTTGAATCGATGTCTTGAAGTAGGTTCTAGCTGCCCTGCTGGCGGAACGGGCCGTGTTCCGACAGGATTTTCTGTTCGTGCAGAACGGCTTGGCGTTCCTGTTCCAGATAGTCTGCGACTGCATTCCTTAAAGAAGGGTGTGCAATCCAATGGGCGGAGTAGGTGAGGCTCGGCATGTAGCCGCGTGCCAGTTTGTGGCTGCCCTGCGCACCAGCCTCAACCCGCTGCAGACCGCGAGACAGGGCGAACTCGATGGCCTGATAATAGCAGATCTCAAAGTGCAGGCAGGGGTGGTTTTCGATACAGCCCCAGTTGCGACCATAGAGCGTGTTGCCGCCGATCATGTTGAGCGCGCCGGCAATATAACGGCCTTCGCGTTTGGCCATGATCAGCAGGGTGTGGTCGGAGAGCCTTTCCCCCAGTAGCGAGAAGAACTCGCGGTTGAGGTAGGGAGAGCCCCACTTGCGGCTGCCGGTGTCCAGATAGAACTCATAGAACGCGTCCCAGTGGCTTTCTGTCAGGTCCGGACCGGTTATCCACTCGACCTCTATATCGTTCTCCAGCGCGGTTTTGCGCTCCTTACGGATGCTTTTGCGTTTGCGGGAGGAGAGTGCCTTCAGAAACTGCGCAAAGTCGCTGTAGCCGTTGTTCTCC
Organism: Pseudovibrio sp. FO-BEG1; assembly: GCF_000236645.1. Lineage (NCBI taxonomy): Bacteria > Pseudomonadati > Pseudomonadota > Alphaproteobacteria > Hyphomicrobiales > Stappiaceae > Pseudovibrio > Pseudovibrio sp. FO-BEG1. The sequence goes on along the minus strand of NC_016642.1, from coordinate 4,138,611 downwards.
CAATGGAACTGTTGGTCTGTGCGTAGCAGGAAGCCTTCTTTGCCGAGCTCGGTCCATTCCTGTTCGGTGAGGAAGGTGAGATGGGCGGAAGAGCCTTCAATACGGACCGTCAGTTCTTTCAGGCCCTGCGTGAGGATCTTGATGGTCTCCGGACGATTGGCCTCCGGTGATATCAGGAGGCGCCGACCCGGGACGGGCGTGAACGGGATGGAGCATTGCAGTTTGGGGTAGTAGTTTCCGCCTGCACGATGGAAGGCGTCAGCCCATGCATAATCGAAGACGTACTCGCCCTGACTGTGGCTTTTGGCATAGGTCGGGATCGCGGCGATGGGTTTGCCGTCTTGCTCCCACCAGATGTGCTGGGGGATCCAGCCTGCTTCCCACCCAACGCATTTGCTTTCTTCCAGTGCCTGTAAAAAGGCATGTGAAAGCATGGGGTTAAACTCAGAAACTTGAGAGTTTGATTCAGTTTCTGAGTTTGGGTTGGATTGGGTCGTTTCAGGTGAATCGATCCAATCCTGCTGGTCATAAAGGATTGGCGATGTGCCGGGATTTGCCAGTGCGTCCCAATCCATGCTGGGGATCTCATCCAGAGAGGAGAGGACTTTCAGAACGGGTGATGGTGGTACTGACAAATCGATAGATCCTAGAGGGGCTCTTTGTCCGGATTGAAGCCTTCGAAAACAATCTGGTCCGCATGCTTGGCAGCATTGAGACGGTCTTCTTTGGTTCTGACAGTCCATGTCATCACCGGCAGGCCATAAAACTCACGCAGGAAGCTTGGGCCGTCTGCTGGCAAATCCTTTACGAAGAACGAAACGAAATGCGGATCGGTGCCAGCCATGTGTACCATCCAGGAAATCTTCTCGATTTCGTGCTCTGTCAGGTTCAGGTGATCGTTTTCGCTCAGCGTGGTCATGGAGATGCAGCCACGTGGGATTTGCGGTGCAACGTCCTTCATGGTCCGAAGCATTTTCGGGTCGAAGGATTTTATTGCTGCCGGGCCTTTATAATCGCTGAGGATTTTGGCGATGGTTTTAATGAACTCATCCTGACCTTCTGGACGGTTCAGGGTTTTGATTTCAATAACCAGCGGCACTTTGCCGTCAACCAGCTCCAGCAGTTCCTGCAGGGTCCAGATTGGGTCGTCAGAGCCACGCATGGACAGCTTGCGCAGGTCAGCCAGGTCGAAGTCAATCACGTTGCCTTCGCCGTGGGTGAGGCGCTCAAGGTTTGGGTCGTGGAACACGATGACCTGACCGTCCTTGGTCTCCTGCAGGTCAACCTCAATGGCGAAGTTGTTCTCTACAGCAGCTTTGACTGCGGACGGAGTGTTTTCAAGAATGCCTGCTTCTTTGTTATGAAAGCCGCGGTGAGCGATCGGACGGGCGGTGAGCCAGGAAAGATCTTGCATGGATTTTCGAAACTGCTTCTTCAATAAAAGGAGATGTGTTCTGCGGACAGAGCGGGACTAGTCGGCAATTTCGAAAATTGCTTCGATCTCAACAGCGGCGTTGAAAGGCAAGGAGCCTGCGCTGACAGCGGAGCGTGCATGACGGCCAGCATCACCCATGGCGGCAACCATGAAATCAGATGCGCCGTTGATGACTTTAGGCTGATCACCGAAGTCGCCATTGGAGTTGACGAAGCCAACGATTTTGACGAGGCGGACGACTTTGGACAGGTCGCCGGTTGCCGCTTTTGCCTGTGCCAGCAGATTGATTGCGCAAAGGCGTGCAGCTTCCACACCATCTTCGATGCTCAGATCCGCGCCAACCTTGCCGACTTTTGCGATCTTGCCGTCCTGCATTGGCAGCTGGCCAGAGATGAAAAGCTGGTTTCCGGTTTTTACGAAAGGCACGTAATTGGCAGCAGGTGCAGCAGCTTCCGGCAGTGTGACGCCAAGCTTTTCTAGGTTTTGCTGGATTGTGTCAGACATTCGGCTTTCCCTCCGGTTCGGAATGTTCTTTTGCAATAAGTGATGCAATTCCACGAAAACTCAAGAGTTTATCTCTTCACGAAGCCGTGGTTTGCAAAGTGATGCGCAGACTCACATTAGAATCACCAGAGTTGCAAGGGTGCATGGAGCGTTGTCTACGTGGGAAACGTGTATCCAATTTGAAAGATTTACCCTAGCTCTGATTTCCTTGGCGGAATGTTTGCGTTGGAACGGGCGTTTATGCACTCTTTGGGAATGGAAGAGAGGCATGCCCACGTGTCTTTTGTTCCGACATGATCGGAGGTTTTATGCTGAAACTACGCTTCGGACACGGATCGGGGAGGCTTGCTCTTCCCGCAATTGCTGGGTCTTCTCTCTCCCTCTGCTTCCTTCTTACTCCCTCCATTGGCAATGCTGCTGACCTCCAGCCTCACCGCGCCGTTTATGATATGAGACTTTCCAGTGCCCAGAGTGGTGCGGATATTGCTGATGTGAACGGGCGTATGGTCTATGAGCTTTCCGGCTCGGTCTGTGATGGCTTTAATGTGGATCTGCGGTTTGTGGTGATGAGTATTGATGAGGAGGGAGAGGAAACGGTCACCGACCTTCGCAGTTCCTACTTTGAAGCGCCGGATAACTCTCAGCTCTCCTTTGCTTATCAGACGTTCATTGGTGATTTTCTGGCGGAGCAGGCACAGGGTAAAGCAGAGCATCAAAGCTCTAAGGTGGATGTGGATCTGGGTGGCCCGGACGGTAAGTCGCTGAGCTTTGATGGGTCTATCATGTTCCCTCTGCAACACCTCCACAGTGTGATTGATGGTGCTACTCTCGGAAAGCACTTCATGGTTTCCAAGCTGTATGACGGCAGCGTGACCGGGGAGCAGTTGTTTGAGGCGACCACTGTCGTGGGGCGTAAGCTGGCTGATCCACTGGATCAGCGGTCTGATCAGATTTCACTGCCCAAAGCGTTAGGCACCGCTGATGCGTGGCCGGTTTCCATTGCTTATTTCAACCTGAGTGATGGTGTGCGTGGTGAGCGGGCGCCTGACTATCAAATGCATACGGTTTTGCACGAGAACGGCGTCTCCAGAAGCATGAACCTGAACTACGGGGTGTTTGAGTTGGAAGGGGCTCTGGTTGAACTTGAGCTGAAGCCGATGATACCTGCAAGCACTTGCGGTAGTTCTGTTGCTTTGGAAGAAGAGGTGAGTGTGCCGTTTGATGGCAGGCTCAAAAAAGAGCAGCTGCGCTGAGGCTACCTTTTGTCCGGTGTTTTGATAGACCTGCCGAGAGAGACGACTGAGCTGTCTTTGAACTTTCCGCGTAAAACATCCATGGCGCGTTCAGCTTTGGCGCGTTTTCCTGCCTGTTCATCCAGCAGATCTTCCGGGTCGGCCTGATCGGCAGGGCCCAGATCTCCAATCCCGACACCAATGAGACGGAAACGCAACTTACCATCGGCAACGTTGTGGAGCAGGTCGTCTGCTGTGCGGAAGATCTTGTCGGCCAGCTGTGTTGGGTCATGCAGCATGCGGGAGCGGGTGATGGTTTTGAAGTCCGCTGTCTTGAGTTTGAGTGTGACTGATCTGCCGGACTTTTCTGCTTTTTTGGTGCGGTAAGAGACTTTCTCAGTCAGGGCCCACAGACTCTTGGAGAGCTGGGTGACGTCTGAGATGTCTGTGTTGAACGTGGTCTCACCGCTGATGCTTTTGGCGCCGCGGTTGGAGGAGACGTTGCGATCGTCCTCTCCCTGGCACAGCTTAGCCAGACGCAAACCCATAGCACCGTACTTGCGGGCTAGGTCGGTCGGGTCTTTTTGCTGAAGCTGGCCGATGGTTCTGATGCCATCACGTTCCAGTTTGGCCTGAAACACCTTGCCAACGCCCCAAATGACGCTGGTTGGTTGTTTGGCGAGGAAGTCTTTCTTCTCCTCGTCTCCAATCACTGAGAAGCCGCGGGGCTTGTCGAGGTCTGAAGCGATCTTGGCGAGGAACTTGTTGGGCGCAAGGCCCACAGAGACGGATAGTCTCAGCTCTTTCTGGATCTTGATCGCGAACTGTACGAGCAATTCTGCCGGTGTTGCGCCGTGGAGTTTTTGTGTGCCGGACAGGTCAAGGAAAGCTTCGTCGATGGAAAGCGGCTCTACCAAGGGGGTGAGCTTTTCCATCTCTTCGCGGATTTGCCTGCCGACCTGTGAGTAGAGATCCATGCGCGGTTTGATGACCACTGCGTCCGGACAGAGTTCTCGTGCCTTGAACATGGGCATAGCGGAGCGGACGCCGTAGATGCGGGCGATGTAGCAGGCTGCGGAGACAACGCCGCGCTGGCCGCCGCCTACGATGACGGGCCGATCTGCCAGTTCAGGGTTCTCGCGCTTTTCGACGGAGGCGTAGAATGCATCACAATCGATGTGGGCGATTTCGAGGGTGTCCAGTTCTGCATGGGCGAGGATGCGCGGGCTGCCGCATTTGGGGCATCGCGTCAGGTCTGCGCGGAATCTGTGTGAGCAGTCCCGGCAGAGTGCTTTGAGAGGTGTGGTGGCCTCAGTCGCCATGAAGTCAGAGCTCCGATCAATTGCAGCTTTCTCGTGGACAGGGCTTTAGCATGAACTACTCCTCAGTCTCCCATGAAATCCGTGCACCGGCCACATAAAACACAGAGCTGCGCATCTGGTCCTTGTCCCATTCCTCAATGGTCCAGTCCTTTGAGTTCACTGGATCGAAATTGAGGAAGAACTTGTCCTGCATAAACATGCCGACAATGGGGTGTTTGATGACGGTATTAGAGCTGTCGCTTGGTTCTTTAAGATTGAACTCGACGCTCTCTTCCACCTTGATCCGCAATGTGCTCAGGGAGTCTTGTGGAGCTGCTGCCGGGCGCTGGCAGTCGTGGGCGGCAAACTCCAGCGTCACAGCGCCGGGGCCATCTGCTTTTCCTGAAGTGAACAGGGCGCTGCGCAATACGGCCCCGTTTAAATGTCCAAAACGCTCCAGAAAATACTGGAGCGACGTGCTTGAAAGGTGTTCCACGCTTGGGTTCTCTGGGTTGGTGTAAGGTTCACTTGCAGCCTGAGACCTTACTTTACAGCAGCGACCAACAAATTTTCAATAAAGTCGCCGGTTTCTTTCCAGCAATTGCTTTTGAGTGCCACGTTGGGCAGGTCGCTGGATGTTGCGTAGAAGCGTGGGTCGGCGATGAAATGCACCAGCTGGACGTGTGGCGTGCTTTTGCCGACTGAAAGGATGTTGGTTGGGCTGTCATCTATAAAGATAACCGGATGATGAGCGCGCTCTGCACAAAGAGCTGCAACTGCGCCGCCTTTGGGGCCGTCATTGGTCACAAGAGGGTAGCCCATGCCGAGGCTTTTTAAGAGGCTCTCGCGGGTAGGCTTGTTGTGAGTGCCGGGCAGGTTGGTCAGGATGACGATGTCGCAGAGTTTCGACAGGCGCTCCAGCTGTTCAGCCGCATGAGGCACTGCTTCCTGTCTGCCAACTTCGCTTTCGAAGAAGTCATGAATGATGGCCATGCAGGCATCATCAGAAAGGTTTTCGCCGGACTGGGTGTAGACCATGTTGGCTTTCAGGCGATAGGCGGTTTCCTTGAAGGATATGCCATTGTCAGCCATGAAGCGTTCAAGGTGTGGGATGAATTGCAGGAGCACCTCGTCCACGTCGCAGATGAGGAGAGGGTGGGCGCGCTTTTCGATCAGGCTGATCTGCTGCAATGTGCTCGCGCTTGCTGTGCTAATGGTGGGCAAAGTAATCAACGCCTCCGGCAAGTTTCAGGTGAGCGGCTGCAATCATCGTTGGGCGAATGCCTGCGCTTTCGGTGTAAGCCAGCAAAAGCTGCTCGTCCTGCATTAAAAATTCCAGAACCCCTGCGAGGAAGCCCGGCTCGGCTGCTGCATCGCGAATCTCCTGAGGTCCAATCCCGGCCAAAGACAGGAAGCGGCCGAGCTGTTCCGGGTCGCTGCTAAGAAATGATAGGGCACCAATTGCAATTTCCTGTGCAGTATCTTCGGTCAAACTGCCGGTTTTGCCTAAATTCATTGGTGTTTGCCTTTCTGAAACGAATCCGAATTAACTATGTAGCAGGAAATTTAGTGTGGGACTTGTTCCAATGCCAGTCGCAGGGCGGCTGCATCACACCTTTATTTATGGCTAAACCATTTTTGGGGCAGCATTCTGTGCAGGACTGAACTGATGCAAAAGACCGTGCTGATTGTTGAAGACAACGAACTCAACATGAAGCTGTTTAACGATCTGCTTGAGGCTCATGGCTACGCGACCTTGCAATCTCGCAATGGGATGGAGGCGCTTGAGCTTGCTCGTGCACATAAACCGGATCTGATCCTGATGGATATTCAGTTGCCCGAAGTTTCGGGGCTTGAAGTGACCAAATGGATCAAAGAGGATGATGAACTTAAGATCATTCCTGTGATCGCGGTAACGGCTTTTGCCATGAAGGGCGATGAGGAGCGCATCCGTCAGGGTGGGTGTGAGGCTTATATCTCCAAGCCGATCTCCGTGGGTAATTTCCTTGAGACCGTTTCAGGCTTCTTGCAGGACACATAAAACAACCGTGATTATTTTTGATTGTGGTTAATTGGTAAATTGTGTTCAGCTAGAAGTTGCAGGTTCGCAAATCAACGGGAAGCAACGCTTTAGTATTCTGCTTGAGATTGTCAGTTTTCACTGGATGAAAGACTCACATCAAAAGTCGTAGGTCTTTGAAACTAGATGAAATCACCGAGTGAGTCTTGCGGGAACTGCAGGGTTTCTGTGTGGTTGCCTCTTGAAAAACGGCGGTTTCTTTCCTTTTGTTGTGTATAGGTCAAGAATCCCCTCCATTTTCAGGAGCGCAATTACCTTAAAGCTTTACTAAAGTCGTAAATGTTGCGATGGTGATATACGATATCATCTGCTTCATGAAATTAATGACTGCAAGATCGCAGTATTGGCTCTTGGTTGATTGAACAAATCCCAGCAATACTGCCAGATAGACTCCCTACGGAGCGCTCAGGTCCGCCGCATCTCCTGGGTCCGTGGGGTTGGCCGGCGAGTAAACGGGTTCTGAGTGGCCTCCTCGTGTCATCCGGTTCTCGCCGGCCACCAATTTTCTTCCCTATCAGCAGAATGAGACATTGCTGTGCAAGCGCATGCTGTGCGCTGGGCTGTGTTCGCCTGCGCGGATGAGATGGTGTGTGGTGAGAGCAAGATGGGTTTTAAGGTGGTGTGATCCGTCATTCAGTCTGGGGCAGTTCGTTATGTGTCAAAGTTTTTGGTAAGGCCAATTCTCTTTGAAATTGAAGCGGAAATGACCGTGTTGACGGGACTATACTCAGTCAAAATCCTCTTGTGTGAGGAAATGTTGTCTACCCCTGACAATTGAGTGGGGTGGCGCACGAGCGCGCGAGCTAGTGGAGTGCTTTTACTTCTGAAAACCACAGTTTTAGGAAGGGTATTCCGCCTGATTATCGGTGCTGTGCATACAAAAAAGGCGCTTGCAAAATGCAAACGCCTTTTTTGAAAATTCAGCTGAAGCCAAGACTTACTTGATCTTGGTTTCTTTGAACTCAACGTGCTTCTTTACGACTGGGTCGTATTTACGCTTCACCATTTTTTCGGTCATGGTGCGGGAGTTCTTTTTGGTCACGTAGAAGTAGCCGGTGTCCGCAGTGGACTGCAGCTTGATCTTAATGGTGGTCGCCTTGGCCATCGCTAAGGATCCTGTCTGTTTTCGGCCTTTTAAAAGTGGCCGGTTGTTTTGTTTGTCCCGGTGGCACCCTCACACCTTCGCTTCGGGGTAGGGTGCGCTTCCGGTGAAACTTTGGGAATTCAGCGCGCACATTACTAATCACAGGGCTAAAGTCAAGATGCATTAGCGGGCTGCGCCCAGTCTTGTCCCCCTTATCAGGCATATAATTACGTATGCGCCCAAGAATCCTGCAAATACCAGTGGTAGTCCATCGGCTCCCCACGTGGAAAGAGCAAGGCCCGTAGAGGCAGGCCCGACTAATTGTCCAATGGAATACATGAGGACAAAGGCCGCATTTGCGGATGCTAGATTAGCGCCGTCAAAGCGTGCCCCCAGATGTGTGAGGCCAACGGTGTAGAGGCCCGCAACCACGCCGCCCCAAACGAAGAGAAGGGCGCAAATGCCATAGAAACTGCCGGATAGCGGGATCATGAGCAGCGCACCAATGACGCCAAACGCACCGCAATAGATGAGCAAGTGGCGGCGGTTCATACGGTCCGACAGCATGCCTAGAGGGATCTGCAGCACCATGTTGCCAGCGGCCATAGCGGAGACGAGCAGGGTGGCTGTTTCTGCTGTCAGGCCGATCTTGAGGCCGAACAGCGGGAGCAGGGAGATGCCGGATTGTTCCACAGCTCCAAAGACAAATCCGGCCAGGGTGGCTGCTGGAGCTATCCACAAAAAGGCGTAGAGCTTTGAAGTTGCTTTGCTTTCGATTCTCGGCGCAGCGTTGAAGCCGACGAGAACGGGCAGGGCAGCAATAATGATGCCGGCGCCTGCCAGAAGGAATGGAAGCGCGCCTGTCGTGCCAGCATAAGCGAGAACCAGAGGGCCTGAGGCGAAGCCGAGCGCAAGCACTGTTGCATAGACGCCCATCAGGAAGCCTCTGTGCTTTGACGGTGCTAATGCGTTGATCCAGAACTCTGAGAGAATGAAGGCGGAGGTGGTTGCGCCATGGAACAGCAGGCGCAGCGGGAACCATGCCCAGAAGTTTTCAAGCACAAAGAAGAAGGGCAGTGAGAAGCCTGCAACCAGTAAGCTGATCAGAAGGGCCTGAGGTGTGCCCAGCTTACGGGCGAGATACGGACCGACTGGGGTGGCGACAATGGAGGCAACGCCGGAGAAGGCGGTGTTGATGCCGATCCAAGTGTCACTGATGCCGCGATACTCAAGCGTGAGTGCCAGAAGAGGAAGGCTTGCGGACAGGGAGAGGCCAACAGCTGTAATCGCTGCGATGGCGGCAATGATGCCGCGGACCTGTCTGGGGGAGAGGGAGCTGGCTAGCGTGCCCGATAACTGAACCATTTACATAACTGCATTCTAAGCTCGATATGAGCAAGTGATTTGCAGCATAATGAGCTCATATGCACTCGCACATCATGCATCAAATCATTTTCATGCGCATATTCTTATCCGAAAACCGAAATCACTTTTCGGGAATATGCTGTAAATGCTTCTATCAGGAAAAGTGCAAGGCGCAACACATAGTATCACAGTGATATATGTTTGTTGCGCCTTGGGTATTCTGAATTAGATTTCTTCGCGCGCGAAGCCGTCGTTCTTCCAGTAGTAGTATGGAACCGGTCCATTCGGGGAAAGCTCAGGGTCTTTCGCCAGTCGGTTCTCCAAGTCTGTCAGAACAGCCAGAGTGATGCGTGGTAAGTCCAGCTCTTTGCACTGCTCAATTGGCAGCCACTGGAGTTCTTCCAGTTCTTCCGTTGGGCCGATGCCTGTTTCCAGCTTGTGCGCGATCTGGTCAGCCCAGACAGCAAAGAAGCGCGCGTCAAAGCGACGTGTTCTGCCTGGAGGAGTGATTGCACGTGCTACGAAGCGCAGTGGCTCAAGATCTGGCTGGATGCCCAGCTCGTCGAATGCCTCAAAGCCTGGACCAACAGGTTCGCTGTTGCCCTCGGTTTTGGTGCCAACGAAAAGGCCCGCTTCCTCATAGGTTTCGCGAATGGCGGCAATTGCCAGTGCGCGCAGGCGGCTTTCCGTTTTAATCTGCTTTTTGTCGTAGTTCAGTTTGGCCAGTACGTCTGGATGATAGTCGCGAACATATTTTACGCGGCTGTCTTCGGAATCAACGCGGCCACCTGGGAACACGAACTTACCCGGCATGAACTTGTGCGCCATGTGGCGTTTGCCCATGAGCAGGTGCAGGGAACCATCTTCCTTGCGATCCAGAATAAGTAGTGTGGAGGCGTCTTTCGGCCTCAATGGTTGAGCGCTTGGATCGTTGTTTTCTTCCGCTCGCTCAACTTTGACTTCTTTCGTCAGGTCTTCCGTGGACATTCCTTACCTCTGATTGGCGCGTGTTGGGCCAAAACTAGGTGCTTTGCCTGCAGTTGCAAAGCCATCCATACGTAGTGCCCATTGCAAACCAACCAGAGCGCCCTTGATGGGGCGTAAGAAGGCGAGAGACATGATGAGGGTCAAAGGCAGCCAGACAGCCATGTGAAGCCACATTGGGGGTACGTAGGCCATCTCTACCCACATGGCCAGCGCAACAACGACGTGGCCAACGATAAAGATTGTGAAATAGGGCGGGGCATCATCCGCGCGGTGGTGGTGAAGCTCCTCACCACAGTTGTCGCAGGATTGCTTCACGCTCAGGTAGCCGTTGAAGATGGAGCCAACGCCGCAAGAAGGGCATTTGCAGCGCATACCGCGCAGCACCGCTTCTCCGGTATTCCGATCTTGATGGGTATTCATTTATACCTGCCTTTCCCGTCCCGTAAATGCAGGGGAGCGCACGTAAATTACCTACGCTTCCGCTTATTTCCGTCTTTTGACCGGCGTAAACCTTTTGGCTTGCTTTTGTTTCTTGCTTGCCAACCCTTGTGCTTAGCAACCCGTCCCGCTGCCTCGCCCTTGGATTTGCCTTTCGACAACATTTCAAACCGCAAAGCCCCCGCAAATGGGGCGGCTTCTACCAGTTTGACCTGCACAGCATCACCAAGTTGGTAGGTTTCACCAGTTGCTCTGCCCACAAGGGCATGAGCTGATTCTACATATTCGTAGTAATCCATACCAATGGTAGATGCAGGAATGAACCCGTCTGCGCCATTTTGTAGCAGCTTGACGAACATGCCTGATTTGGTCACTCCGGCAATTCGCCCGGAGAATTCCGCACCAATCCGTTCGCACAGATACAGAGCAATCAGGCGATCTATAGTCTCGCGTTCGGCCAGCATTGCCCGGCGTTCTGCGGCAGAAATCTCGGCTGCGATGGCTGGTAGCTTCTCTTCGATGCCGTAGGGCAGACCATCATCTCCAAGGCCGAGGGCGCGGATGAGAGCGCGGTGCACTATCAAATCTGCATAACGACGAATAGGAGATGTGAAGTGTGCATAACGTCGAAGGTTCAGGCCGAAGTGGCCGATGTTGTCGGCGTTGTACTCTGCCTGTGCTTGTGAACGCAGCACAACCTCGGACACCATGGTCGCGCTGGCTGTGTCCTTGAACTTGTCGAGGATGTTGTTGAACACCGATGCGCGCAGACCGCCAATGTGAGGTAGCTTGACGTCCAGCGTGGAGAGGAAGTCCCGCAGGTTCTCCAGCTTTTCCGGTGTTGACGCGTCATGCACGCGGTAGAGTAGGGCAGACTTGCGTTTTTCCAGCTCTTCGGCTGCAGCCACGTTGGCCTGAATCATGCACTCTTCGATGAGCTTATGCGCATCCAGACGATCCGGGACGACGATCTGGTCGACGGTGCCGTCTTCTTTGAGCAGAATGCGGCGTTCCGGGATGTCTAGTTCCAGCGGCTGGCGCTTGTCACGACCACGCTTGAGGATCTCATAAGCTGCCCAGAGCGGTTGGAGAACCGGTTCCAGAAGCGGTCCGGTGACATCGTCTGTGACGCCATCAATGGCTTTTTGAGCCTGCTGATAGGACAGCTTGGCTGCGCTGCGCATGATGACGCGGTGGAACGAGTGAGAGATCTTCTTACCGTTCTTGTCGAAGACCATCCGTGTCGCCATGGATGGGCGGTCTTCTTTTTCGCGCAGGGAGCACAGGTTGTTGGAGATGCGCTCTGGCAGCATCGGGATAACGCGGTCCGGGAAATAGACCGAGTTGCCACGCAGCAGTGCTTCCTTGTCCATCGGGGAACCGGGCGTCACGTAAGCTGCCACGTCTGCAATGGCGACGTAGACGATACAGCCGCCTTCGTTCTCTGGATTGTCGTCCAGCTGCGCGTAGACCGCATCGTCGTGGTCTTTTGCTGTTGCCGGGTCGATGGTGATCAGAGGGATCGCGCGCCAGTCTTCACGACCTTTGCTGCCGACAGGCTTGATGTTCTCAGATTCTGCGATCACCGCACCCGGGAACTCATTGCGAATGCCGTGGGTGTGGAGCGCGATTTCGGAGACAGCCATTTCTGAGGTGGTGGAGCCAAAGCGTTTGACGATGCGGCCACGCGGTGTGCCGTATCTGCCAACTTTGTGGACCTCCACTTTGACGAGGTCGCCGTCTTCAGAGTCCAGCAGCTCGCGTGGGTCTACATCGATCTCACGCTGCTTACGGTCGACTGGTTCCAGTGTCGCGGCTTTGGTTGCCTTGTTGATGCGCAGGATGCCGAGGATGTCGGTGTCGTGGTTTTCAAGGCGTTTCATCACGCGCACGACGTGCTGGGCTTCTGGTGATCCATCCAGATCATCCATCAGCTTTACGAGGGCGCGGTCACCAATACCCGGAACCGGGTTGAATTTGTTTTTGTTCTTTTGCGGCAAGACGAGGACGTTCGGCGGCTCACCATGCTCTTCATCCCAGTTCATCGGAATGCCGAGGAGCTCACCGTCGCCAGTTCTGCCAGTTACTTTTACTACGAAGACTGGAGGAAGGTCGCCCGGACGCAGCATGCGTTTCCGGCGTTTCTCGATGTGACCGCTTTCGGCCAGATCTTTCAGCATTCGCTTGAGGGGGATGCGCGCTGCGCCAACGATGCCAAAATGGCGGGCGATTTCGCGTTTGCCAGCTTTGCCGGGATTGTCGGCAATAAACTTCAGAATGTCTTCGCGGGATGGCATCTCTGCCGGTCCCTTGTGTCTTTTTTCAGCGGCCTTTTTTCGGCTCAATGTATCTCATCCAGTGCAGCTTATGCGCTGCGAAAAGGGGCTCCCGATGATCGGAAGCCCTCGTGTTTCGTTATCCGGAGAGTAACGGGGGGATCTTAACCCTTCTTCGCGTTGATCAGCTCAATTGCCTGTTCGCGGGTTACCGTCTCCGGGTCTGTTCCTTTTGGCAGGGAGACGAACTCCTTGCCCCATTTGATCCGGACACCGAGGCGGCCACTGTCACGCAGCTCCATCGCTCCACCATCCGGATGGTCGCCAAATTCTTTCAGTGCCCCTTTAGGCGCTGCTTTCTTGGCGGTTGTTTTCTTTGCAGCTGCCTTCTTGGCAGGTGCTTTTTTCTTTCCTTTGGTTGCTGCTTTCGCGTTCACAAGCTCAATGGCCTGCTCCAGCGTGACAGCTTCCGGTGCAACATCCTTTGGCAGGGTTGCGTTGATCTTTTCCCACTTCACGTATGGGCCATAACGACCGCTGTATACGTTGATGGCGCCGCCATCCGGGTGGTTGCCCAGCTCTTTGAGTGGTTTTGCAGCAGCTCCGCGGCCTCCACCCTTCGCGCGCTTTTCAGCAAGCAGGGTTACGGCGCGGTTGATGCCGACAGAGAAGACTTCGTCCGGGCTATCCAGATTGGCATAAGTGCCATCATGCAGGACGAACGGACCGAAACGGCCCAGACCTGCGGAAATGGTCTTGCCATCTTCCGGGTGTGTGCCGACTTCGCGTGGCAGGGAAAGAAGCTGAAGAGCTTTTTCCAGATCCAGATCGGCAGTGCTCCAGCCGCGTGGCAGGGAAGAGCGCTTTGGTTTTGCTTCTTCGCCTAGCTGTACATATGGGCCAAAACGGCCGGTACGCAAGGAGACTTCCAAACCTGTTTCCGGATCGATACCCAGAACCTGAGGTCCATCTGCTGCTGCACCTGCATCAGAATCTCCACCAGAGGTGAGCTGACGGGTGTAATCGCAGTGCGGTGGGTTCTCGTTTGGCTCTTTGCCGTCTTTTTTGTCTTTGTTGTAGTTGGAGCAGCCAACAAACGCGCCGAAGCGGGAGACTTTCAAAGACAGGCGACCGGTATCACACTTCGGACACTTGCGTGGATCAGAGCCATCTTCCTTATCCGGGAAGACGTGTGCTTTGAGGGTTTCGTTCAGAGCATCCAGCACTTCAGTATTAGAGCGCTTGATCACCTCATCACAAATTTCGTGGAACGGGTTCCAGAAGTCACGCAAAACGGCTTTCCACTCCAGATCACCGGCAGAAATCTTGTCGAGCTGGTCTTCAAGGCTCGCGGTGAAGTCGTACTCCACGTAGCGGTTGAAGAAGTCCTCAAGGAACGCAGTTACCAGACGGCCTTTGTCCTGTGGGATCAGGCGCTTTTTGTCCAGTTCCACATAACCGCGATCACGCAGGGTTTGCAGTGTTGCTGCATAGGTGGATGGGCGGCCAATGCCGAGCTCTTCCATCTTCTTCACCAATGTTGCTTCGGTGAAGCGTGGTGGAGGTTCAGTGAAGTGCTGGTTGGCTTCAATGCCTTTGCGACCAAGGCTGTCGCCTCGTGTCATTGGTGGCAGGCGCTTGCTTTCCTCGTCTTCCTCATCATCTTTACCTTCCTGATAAAGGGTGAGGAAGCCGTCGAAGCGAACAACAGAGCCAGATGCGCGCAGGGCAGCTTTCTTGGCGCCGTTTACAGCATCAATGTCTACGGTGGTGCGTTCCAGAACGGCAGATTCCATCTGGGAGGCAATAGTACGCTTCCAGATCAGCTCGTAAAGACGTGCGCCGTCTTCGTCGAGGAACTTTGCCATGTCACGTGGGTGACGGGTCAGATCAGTTGGGCGGATCGCTTCGTGCGCTTCCTGAGCGTTTTTCGCTTTAGAAGAGTACATACGCGGCTTTTCAGGCACGTACTCATCGCCGTAACGTGATGCAATGACACCGCGAGCGCTGGTAATAGCTTCTGGCGCAATCTGCACACCATCAGTACGCATATAGGTGATCAAGCCAGTGGTTTCACCGCCGATATTCGCGCCTTCATAAAGCTTTTGTGCAACCTGCATGGTGCGTGCTGCCGCAAAGCCGAGCTTGCGGGAGGCTTCCTGCTGAAGGGTGGAAGTAGTGAACGGCGCGTATGGATTGCGGCGTTGTGGCTTGCTCTCGACATTAGAGACAGAGAAGTTTGCACCATCAAGCATTTGCTTGATTGTGGTGGCTTCCTGCTCGTTCTTGATGTCGAGACGTGTGATCTTTTGACCGTCAAAGCCAGTAAGGCGGGCCTGAACCGGAGCGTTTTCCGGAGTGTTCAGGTTTGCCAGAATGGACCAGTATTCCTGTGAAAGGAATGTCTCGATCTCGTTCTCACGCTGACACACAAGGCGTAATGCAACAGATTGCACACGACCAGCGGAGCGAGCGCCCGGCAGCTTGCGCCACAAGACAGGTGAGAGAGTAAAGCCCACAAGGTAATCAAGTGCGCGACGGGCCAGATAAGCATCTACAAGTGGCTCATCCAGCTCGCGCGGATTTTTCATCGCTTCCAGAATGGAGCTTTTGGTGATCGCGTTGAAAACCACGCGCTCGACCTTTTTATCCTTCAGGACGCGTTTCTTTTTCAGTACTTCCAAGACGTGCCAGGAAATGGCCTCTCCTTCGCGGTCGGGGTCAGTTGCGAGAATAAGGCGATCAGCCTCTTTCACCGCGCTGGCGATATCCGACAGGCGCTTTTGAGATTTGGAATCTACAGACCAGGACATGGCAAAGTCGTCATCAGGCAGCACGGAGCCGTCCTTCGGAGGCAGATCGCGCACATGGCCGTAGGACGCCAGAACTGTATAGTCCTTGCCCAGGTATTTGTTGATGGTCTTGGCTTTCGCCGGTGATTCCACAATGACTACGTTCATTGATTTCCTGGCTTTCGCGTAAATCTCGTCTTGGAATTGATAAATCAAAAACCGTTTTATGAGTCGAACCGACACAATCTCGGATGACTTCGCGGCTGTCAAATGGCCTTTTCAGATCAATTGGTCAAGAGCGGAAAAGCCACTCCCTTAATTTTCCTTGGGTCAGATTTTGGTTGTGCTTGATAATTTATGCAACCTAAGGTAATTGCATTAACTGCTATAACCCTCAGATTGCAAAGCGCTTTTTGCCATCTGAGGCTTGTGTCATGGTTGCATAAGAAGGTTAAAAAGCTTGCATAATTACCCGTTGCCGAAAAATGACAGAACAATCGAAACACGTGACGTAGCCGAGTACTGCGCCAAAATGTGTCGTGAATTGAGTGACATGGCGCGAACTCACAGGTTGGATCTGCTTGGGTACTTATTGCTGCTTGCGCAGAAGGAAGCTGAAGCGCGGTCTGGTAAAGTTTCAGAGGAAGATGAGCCCACTGAGCTGACCGATGCAACTTTGGACGCGGAGTGATCACCCACATTATTATGTGGTGCCTGCGTGGATCATGGAAAGCTTGTTGGGCTTGTGCCGTTCCAGTCGCCCAGCCAGTTCGATTTCCAACAGGATGAGCTGAAGCGTTTGCAAGGAAACGCCTGTGAAACGCAGCAGTTCGTCTTGATCTATGGGTGTTTCGCTTAAGGCATCGATGACTGCTTGCCTGTCCTGTTCGTTGGCGTTGAGCGGGGGAGATGGGCTGTTGGTGTCAGGGCTGTCCAGCTCGGGCCAGTTGATTGCAGGCTCCTCAATGCCCTGATGTAAGGGCAGAGACATGGAGATTTTGGGCTCCATGATATCCAGTACATCATCGACAGATTGTACAAGAGCAGCGCCTTGCTGGATTAGTTTATTGGCGCCCACAGAGCGCGGATCCAAAGGTGAACCGGGGACTGCCAGGATTTCGCGGTTTTGCTCCAAGGCGTAGCGGGCGGTGTGGAGAGAGCCGGATTTTTCAGCGGCTTCAATTAAGATGACACCCAATGACATTCCCGAGATTAGACGATTGCGGCGGGGGAAATCTCGTGCTCGCGGCTGCCAGCTGATGGGCATTTCGGAAATCGCGGCACCATTGGTGGCAATCATGGATGAAAAAAGTTCCAGATTTTCTTTGGGATAGACGGTGTCGATGCCGCCAGCGAAGGCTGCGATGGTGCCGGATGACAGTGCGGCATGGTGTGCGGCGCTGTCGATGCCGCGGGCAAGGCCGGAGATAATCGTGAAGCCTTGAGTTGATAGTTCACCTGCTAGCTGGGTAGCAAACTTGGCTCCAGCCGCGGAGCAGTTGCGGGCGCCGATGATGGCAAGAGTTTTCTGCGTTCCGGTGAGTTCTTGCTGGAGCGGATCTCTGGCCCGAACAGCCAGTAAAGGTGGCGGCGCGTCTATATGCCTGAGGAGAGGTGGGTAGGCTGGCTCGCCTAAAGCGATGAGGCGAGCGCCAATCTTATAAAGAGCAGCCAGTTCTGCTTCGGCTTTGTCCTTTGAAAAAAGGCGATAAGATTTCTTACCGCCTCTTCTTGAGAGTTCTGGCAGGGCATCGAGTGCTGCCTGTGCTGAACCGAAATGATTGAGAAGCTCACGAAAGGTTCTTGGACCTACATTTTCGGAGCGTATAAGACGAAGCCACGCGAGCCGTTGGGTGTCACTTAGGTGTGGTGCCCGGCTTTTGGTGGCTGTCTCCATTCAACTCATCCCTTGGAACCGATCTTGCTTTCCTTGCCTTTCAGCAGGCGGGCAATGTTCTCGTGATGTTTTGCCCATAGCAATATGCTGAGTATTCCCATCATTTGCGCAATTTGCCATTGATCGAAAGCCAGCAGAATAAAGGGAGTGACAAGGCTTGCTACCAGTGCTGACAGGGATGAGAACTTGGTGATGTAAGCGGTGGTGATCCAAATGGCGATGAAGATAACGCCAACGGGCCAGAAGATGCCAAGCAGGATGCCGATATACGTTGCAACGCCTTTGCCGCCTTTGAACTTCAGCCAAACTGGGAAAAGGTGGCCGAGAAATGCGCCGAGACCTGCGATCAGGGCTGCATCATTGCCCATGTAAAGGCTGATGAGAACAACGGCGACCGTGCCTTTGAGGGCGTCGCAAAGCAGGGTGAGGGCAGCCAGTTTTTTGCTGCCGGTGCGCAGCACGTTGGTGGTGCCGATGTTGCCAGAACCGATGTTCCGGATATCGCCGTGACCTGCCATTTTTGTGAAGAGCAGGCCAAACGGAATGGAGCCTAGTAAATAGCCAAAGGCCAATGCAGCCAGATAGTAGGGTAAATCAAGGGACCAGCTGATTGGATCAGGCACGGGTGTTCTCCAGTTGTTGCATTAAAGCAGTGTGCCTTGCCGCCTGGCTGAGCACACTGCTTTAAACTTTCTTGCGTAACGCGGGATCTGTTCTGAGCTTTTGAGGCTGTTCAGAAGAGCGCGTTAAATTGCGTCATGATCTAGGATGCCGCCTGCAACAATGGTTGTCAAAACCCGGCCTGTTAAAGTTTCATCCTCGAAAGGCGTGTTCTTTGAACGGGACCGAATTTTCTCTTTTTCTACAATCCATGGCTTTTGCGGATCGAAGATGATCAGGTCCGCTGGTGCGCCTTTGGAAAGGCGACCGGCAGGAAGACCAAGACGGTCCGCTGGATTGCAGGTCATTGTTGCAAGCAGTTTGGAGAGTGAGATGTCCTCATTCAGAACGAGGCGCATTCCAGCTCCAAGCATTGTTTCCAGCCCTAAAGCACCATCTTCGGCTTCTGCAAAGGGGTGACGCTTAGTTTCCACATCTTGTGGGTTGTGATCGGACATAATGATGTCGATTGTGCCGTTTGCCAGTGCCTTGACCATAGCCTGACGATCATCTTCCGTACGCAGTGGAGGCGACATCTTATGGAAGGTCCGGTAAGGGCCGATGTCGTTTTCATTAAGCGTCAGGTGGTTGATGGAGATGCCTGCCGTCACATTCAGGCCTTCATTCTTGGCTTTCTGGATGGCTTCTGCACTTTGCGGGCAGGAGATCAGGCGGGCGTGATACTTGCCCTTCGCCATGGCAACGAGGCGCATGTCACGTTCGATTGCGACGAACTCGGCCTCGCGTGGGATGCCGCCCAGACCCAGCCATGACGCGCGCAAGCCTGCGTTCATGACACCGGAGCCTGCCAGATCCTTGTCCTGCGCCTGATGGACCACCAGCGCGTCGAAGTCGCGGGCATAGGTCAACAGGCGGACCAGAACGGAGGAGTTGGTGATTGGCAGTCTGTCGTTGGAAAAGGCAATTGCGCCTGCTTCCTTGAGAAGGCCCAGCTCGCTCATGTCCTTGCCAGCGAGCCCTTTTGTGAGGGCGGCCATTGGGTGGACGTTGACGATGGCTGTGTCGCGGGCGCGGCGGAGCATGAAGTCCACCAGAGCAGGGTCATCGATCACCGGGTCCGTGTTTGGGCTGGTGAGGATGGTGGTTACGCCGCCGATGGCTGCGGCGCGGCTGGCGCTTTCCAGCGTTTCGCGGTGTTCTGCGCCGGGTTCACCAACGCTGACGCCCATATCGATGAGGCCAGGAGCGACGACAGCACCGTTACAGTCGATGGTTTTTGCGCCTTCCGGAGCGCCTTGATTGAGGGCATCTGCACCAGCGGCGACGATGTTTCCGTCCTGAACGAACACTGCACCGGCTTCGTCAACACCGTTGGCGGGGTCAATGATGCGGGCGTTTGTCAGGACCAGCGGGTTCACATTCTTGATCATGCGCTTGTCCTTCTTACACGTTGTCAGGGAGGTTTTGAGCGAGAGCTTCAAGCACTGCCATGCGAATGGCAACGCCCATCTCCACTTGCTCGCGGATCAGACTTTGCGGGCCATCCGCGACTTCTGCTGAGATCTCCACCCCGCGGTTCATTGGACCGGGGTGCATGACCAGAGCATCAGGCTTTGCATAGGAGAGCTTTTCTGCGTCCAGACCGTGGTAACGGAAATACTCACGAACAGATGGTACAAAGGCGCCGCTCATACGTTCGCGTTGCAAACGCAGCATCATGACGATGTCGCAGCCCTTAAGTCCTTCGCGCATGTCTGTGAATACTTCTACGCCCATACTATGAATACCAGAGGGCAGTAGTGTAGAGGGAGCTATGACACGCACGCGGGCTCCCATATTGGAGAGAAGGATGATGTTGGAGCGCGCGACGCGGGAATGGCGGATGTCGCCGCAAATGGCTACTGTCAGACCACCGAGGGTTCCTTTGTGGCGGCGGATGGTCAAGGCATCCAGCAGAGCCTGAGTTGGGTGTTCGTGAGGGCCGTCACCGGCGTTGACGACCGCGCAACCGACTTTGCGAGCCAGCAGGTGAACTGCACCTGCGGCGTGGTGGCGAACAACCAGCAAGTCAGGACGCATTGCGTTCAGGGTTGCAGCTGTGTCGATCAGGGTTTCCCCTTTCTTCACCGATGAGGTGGAGACCGACATGTTCATCACATCCGCGCCCAGACGCTTGCCTGCAAGCTCAAAAGAAGATTGGGTGCGGGTGGAAGCCTCAAAGAAGAGGTTGATTTGCGTTCGCCCACGCAGAACAGCTTTCTGCTTTTCTACCTGTCTGGAGACTTCGACGGCTTCGTCGGCAAGGTCCAAAAGGTAATTAATGTGGGGAGGCTGCAATCCCTCGATACCGAGGAGATGGCGATGCGGGAACGCTGAGGATCGATGTGTGATATTCTTGCTCATCGAAGACCCTTCTATAGGCAGAAACACCGAGTTCGTAAAGAGCTCAACGGATGTATAGTTTTTATTGTGCAAATCGCAGTTGCAACGTGCGCGGTAACCTATCAAAATCGCTGGGGCAACTCGCGGGAGGAAAAATGGATAAAGTTTCACAAGCCACTATGACGACAGGGGTGATCAATCAGGCCCCGCCATATTGTGGGTACAACCTTGCCGAGAGTGATCCAATTCTCCTTGCTGATTTGGGTGGTACAGGGTCCAACGATTCTGCACGCGAAGAGCTTATCAAGTTTGGTGAGCAGTGTGGAGCCGCAGATGCACTGGATCTGGGCAGATTGGCAAATGTTAATGAACCGGTGCTTAAAACACACGATCCATATGGTCGCCGCCTTGATGTTGTCGAGTTCCACCCTTCCTACCATGCGCTGATGCGCCGCTCGTTTGAAGCTGGCCTGCACAGTGCGTCCGTCGAGTCCATGGAGCCGGGTGGAGATCGTGCGTTTTATAACCGCGCCCGCAAGTATTTCGTGATGAGCCAGGTGGAAGGCGGGCATCTTTGTCCGGTGACCATGACCAATGCGTCTGCCATGGCGCTGACACAGGCTCCTGAGCTTGCCAAAGTCTGGAATGAGCGTATTTTAAGCCGCAAGTATGACCAGCGTTTCCGGCCTGCCAGCCAGAAGATGGGCGTCAGCCTTGGTATGGGTATGACCGAGAAGCAGGGTGGTTCTGACCTGCGCCAGATCATCACTCGTGCGGAAAAAGTTTCCGACGATACTTACGTGATCAATGGCCACAAATGGTTCTTCTCCGCACCTATGTGTGATGCGTTCCTCGTGTTGGCGAAACTGGATGAAGGACCGACCTGTTTCCTCGTGCCGCGTATTCTTGAAAGCGGTGAAGTGAATGGGCTGGACTTCCAGCGCCTGAAGAACAAACTTGGCAATAAGTCCAATGCGTCTTCCGAGGTTGAGTTCAATAATGCTGTCGGCTTCCTTGTTGGTGAAGCTGGTAAGGGCATTAAGACCATTTTGAAGATGGTGACGCCGACCCGTGTTGACTGCTGCATTGGTTCAGCTGCGCTTATGCGTGCGGCGATTTCAAGAGCGGTTCATCACACCTCCAACAGGAGTGCGTTTGGTGCGCGTCTGATTGAGAAGCCTTTGATGCAGCGTGTTCTGGCGGATATGTCGCTCGATATGGCAGCCAGTGAAGCGCTTGCGCTTAAGCTGGCGCATTGCATGGATCAGGAAGGTGAGGACAGTCAGGCAGCTGACTTCCTGCGGATCATCACACCAGCGGCTAAATACTGGATCTGTAAGAGCGCAGAGAACGTTGCGGCTGAGGCGATGGAATGTCTGGGTGGTAATGGCTACGTGGAAGACCACGATATGGCCCGTATCTACCGTGAAGCTCCTGTGAACAGCATCTGGGAAGGTTCCGGCAACATCATGGCGCTGGATCTGCTGCGGGCAATGCATCGTACACCAGACAGCTTCATGAACGTTCTGGGCATGCTGGAAGCAGATCTCGGACCTGCTGGCAAGGTTTCTGTTGAAGTGCTGCAGGCTGCTGCGCGTACCTGTCTCGAAGACGAGGGCGGTGCACGTTTGCTGACTGAACAGCTGGCGATTACAGCTGCTGCAGCAGCGCTGAAGGAGGTTGCTCCTGCTGCGATTGCCAATGCGTTTATCGAAACCCGCATGGCAGGCCAGTGGCGTTCAAGCTATGGCATGCTGGATGCGCGTTATGATGCGATGGGCATTCTGGAGTGGCTTTACCCAATCAAGTAAGCCACGACCAATAACCACGCTGGAATAGTGATTGCGGCGGCGACTGTCTGAAGGGTCAGAATTTCGGCCATCAGTTTAGCATCGCCGCCCATTTTTTTTGCCAGAACATAACTCGCGCCAGCTGCTGGAACTGAGAAGACCAGCGTGACGATGGTTGCTGAGATTTCGTCAAGCCCAAGTGTGAGTGCGAAGCTGAGAGCAATGCCTGGTGCGAGTACATTGCGTAGAAGCAGCGCGGATGTGAGCGCTGGGCCGGGACGACGCAGAGCGCCCAGATCCAATGCGGCGCCGACACATAGCACTGCAATCGGTAGAGCAGCACTTCCCAGAAATGTCAGGTAGTTGGCGATCACTTCAGGGATCTGGCCGCCAGAGGCGTTGATCAATCCACCCGCTGCCACACTGATGATGAAGGGGTTCTTGATCAGCTCTCTTCCCAGCAATTTGGGAGAGGGTGCAGAGCCACCTGCATAGATGGACAGGATCAGCACGCAAAGCAGGTTTGCCGCCGGGATCATAATTGCCATGATCACAGCGACTAATGCCACACCTTCATCCCCAAAGCTGTTGGCTGCAATCGCCATGGCGACGAACCCATTCCAGCGCACGACCCCCTGAAAGATTGAAGTGAAGCGAGGGCCCGAGATCTCAAATTTCTGTTTAAGGACTGGCTGTAAAACGAGGCAAAGCACAGCCAGTATTGAGAAGGTTCCCAGCACTGAGATGGTGATTTCGATGACCGGCATCGCTGAAAAGTCAGAGGTTCCCACGTTGATCAGGATGATGGCGGGGAACAGAACCCAGTAAGCCAGATCTTCCATGCCGCTCCAGCGTTCTCTTGGAATGAGGTTGCGGTGGCGGAGGAACCATCCTGTGGCTGTGAGGAGCAGGACAGAGATGATGGCTGACAGGGCAGAAAACATGCGTGTGCTTTTCAGGCTGTTGCTCAGACGAAAACTGTCTTAGCAAGTGGATGGAGAAAGAGCGCGTTGATGCGCGTATCCGTCTATTCACGTAGCCTGAAAAAAGCAGAGTGGTAAAGCGCAGGGCGCCTTAAATTTTCTCAAGTGTTGTTGCCGCAGGTGCTCACTCTTCGTCGAAGAGCGAGGTGCCGCCGTAGTTTACGCGGTCGAGGAAGCCCTGCAGGATGTATGTGGCGGCCATCTTGTCGACGAGCTCTGCGCGGCGGGCGCGGGAACGGTCGGCTTCGATGAGTGTGCGGGTCACAGCTGCTGTTGAGAGGCGTTCGTCCCAATACGTGATTGGGATTTCCGTCTTCTGGGCGAGGTTGCGTACGAAGGCGCGGGTTGCCTGACAGCGTGGGCCTTCGGTGCCATCCATGTTGAGGGGGAGGCCGATGACAAGGCCATAGACACCGTGCTCATGACAAAGATCGAGCAGACGCTCGACATCTTGCGTGAATTTCTTGCGCTTGATGGTTTCCAGCGGTGAAGCGATCTGACGACCGGAATCGGTGAGAGCAAGACCAATGGTTTTGGTGCCAAGGTCAATGCCGATCAGGCGATCATCGTCGTAAAGCGCGTCGCAGAAATCTTCGAGAGAAAGTGAAGGATCATTTGCCATGGCGGCGAGTTAGCACGGCTTGCGATCAACGCCAAGCGGGTAATCCATATTTTTCTCGGGGACATGCTGTTTCCAGAAGAACTGATGGGCGGCTGTTCTGGTAAAGGTATGGGCACAAGACCAAGGAACAGGTGGAGACAGGTGTGACACAGGTGCAGTTTGAAGCGGGATGGCAAGGTATTTTGGCTCCTGAGATGGAGAAGCCATACTTTCAGAAGCTTCAGGCCTTTCTGGATGCGGAAGCTGCTGCAGGCAAAACAATCTATCCTCCTGTTGCGGACTGTTATGCAGCCTTTGAGGCTGCTGCGCTGCGTGATGTGCGCGTGGTTATTCTTGGGCAAGATCCTTATCACGGAGAAGGACAGGCGCATGGGCTTTCCTTTTCGGTTCGCAAAGGCGTCAAGCTGCCTCCGTCTCTTCGCAACATCTACAAAGAGCTGGAGAGTGATCTTGGATTTGCTCCGGCCTCTCATGGCTGTCTGACCCATTGGGCAGAGCAAGGTGTGTTGTTGCTGAACACGTCTTTGAGCGTGGAGGAGGCGAAGGCTGGATCTCATGCCAAGAAAGGATGGGCGCCGTTCACAGATGCTGCGATCAAAGGCCTTTCAGAAACACGGGAGCATCTGGTTTTTATCCTGTGGGGGGCACATGCGCAGAAGAAGCTGGAGCTGATTGACGAGAGCAGGCATCTGGTTTTGATGAGTGCGCATCCATCTCCACTTTCTGCCCGGCGCGGCTTCTTTGGGTCAGCACCTTTCTCAAAAACCAATGCGTACTTGCAGGAACATGGCCTTAAGGAGATCGACTGGCAGATCTCTTAGAGGCATTGTCGGTGTTTTGCCTTTGATTAGTTACATTTAAGGGTTGTGTAACCAAATCCCTACTAGTCTAGATAATATTTTAGTCATCATGGAGGGCGCCGGTTTTTGGCGTACCGCATAGGGGGATTGGTAGCATGGATTTACAGTTTCTGGGCCATTCTGCTTTCAAGGTTCACATTCCCGGGGCAACATTGCTGATTGACCCGTTCTTGTCTGGCAATCCGAGCTTTCCTGAAGGGATGAGCGTTGAGCAGGCCAGTGAAGGTGTGGACCACGTGCTTTTGACCCACGGCCATGATGACCATGTGGGCGATACCATCGAGATTCTGAAAGCCACCGGTGCGACACTGACCGCAAACTGGGAAATTTGCATGTGGGCGCAGGATAAGGGGATTGAGAAGATCAATCCCATGAACCACGGCGGCTGCGTGAACATGGGGCCATTCGGGGTTGCGCTAACTAACGCAGTGCACAGTTCTGCTTGTTCTTTTGATACTGAAGGCAGCATTGCGGATGTGTATCTGGGGAACCCGGCAGGTGTGGTGGTGATGGCTGAGGATGAGCCAACACTGTTACATATGGGGGATACGGATATCTTCTCCGATATGGAGCTGATCAACGAGATTTACCGGCCTCAAATTGGTATCGTGCCGATTGGTGATCGCTTCACCATGGGAGGGCGGACAGCTTCTATGGCCTGTCAGCGTTACTTTGAGTTCCAGACTATTATTCCTTGCCACTATGGCACCTTTCCAATCCTCGATCAGAGTGCGGATCAGTTTACTGAATGTATGGGAGATGATGCGTTTCGTGTGGCTGAGCTGAAGCCGGGTGAAACGGTGACGGTGAATAACAATGTGACAGCGTCCTGACTGGTTACGCACTGCTTAAACAAGAAAAGGCCTCAGCGTGAACTGAGGCCTTTTGAGTTTGAAAGGGACACATTCCGCGTTTTTTTGCTTTCACCGCGGGGTCACGCTTTGTTGGGGGCACGCGTGACTGGAATGGGCCTTCAAGGGAGCTTGGGTTGGGTTCGCTTAAAGGTCAGCTTCTGGCGTGTGAATGATCGTTGGCCAGTTTTCATTTGCCCGGGCGATGGAAGCGTTCGGGTCTTTGAGGAAGTGACGCTGGGCACCTGCATGGGCATTCAGGTAAAGTTTGCCGTCAACGATCTTCCACTGCTCTGGCTGGATCGGAATTTTCACTCCGAAGCTCACACCAGTTGCACACCAGCCACCGTACTGAGGCGCGTACTTAGCCGGATCCTTTTTAAACTTGTCGAGGTTTTCTGCAGATGAGAACAGCCAGGTCACATCCTGATACTGCGTGGAGTACTCTTTTTTGCCTGCGACTGGCTTGCCTTCAGTGAAGTAAGCAACAGGGTCTGTTCCTTTGATTGCATAACCTTCTTCCACGAAGTTGGTAATTTCATCGGCCATTGCCGTCATCGGAACAGTTACAATTGCTGACAGGGCAAGTCCAACTGCAAGAACTGAAGATTTGATCGGCATGGGCAACTCCTTCGGGCTGATATGTAAAGCCAAGTCTGGCCTGTTTGGTTTACCAGGTGCTTATGGGGAGGCACCTGTTTTTATCTATGTCTTGAATTCAATATGCGGGAATGGCGGGAGGAAGGCCAATAACGCTTCATCACCGTTTTGCGAACTGGTTGTGAGACCGTGGATTACTCGCTGCAAGGCATTTGCGGAACGGGGTAACTTGCTGAAGGTGCTGAGCAATTTTGTGAGGTTGGTTTCTTCGAGGAACAGGTCTCAAAACGAAAGAAAGCCACAGAAGATCTGCGGCTTTCTCTAGGGCTCAACGCATATGCTGCCATGAGAATTGGGGAGATATCGGAATAGGCGCTAGGCATCGCCTACCTGCAGCATATGCGCTGATGGAAACTTAGAGTTTGTCTGCAGGAACGTCGCGGATATCAACCCAGTTCGCATCTGCATTGGTGATGGTTTCGATTGTGCGGGACTGCATGCGCTTTACTGCACCATCGTGAGCGTTGAGGTAGAGCTTGCCGTCAACGATGTCCCAGAGCTCTGGCTTGGTTTCAAGCTTGCTGCCGAAGGACGCGCCAACTGCACACCAGCCGCCGTACTGAGGAGCGAATTTGACTGGGTCAGCAACGAACTTGTCGCGGTTTTCAGCGCTGGAGAATTTCCAGGTTACGCCGTCGTATTGCGCGGTGAATTCTGCTTTACCCTGAACAGGCTTGTTTTCAGTGAAATATGCAACTGGATCGGTGCCGCCAATTGCGTAGCCACCAGAGGTGTAAGTGGAGATTTCATCAGCGAATGCACCGAATGTGCTTGCGGACAGGGCAGCGCCTGCAATGGCTGCTGCAACAGCGATGGATTTGATTTTCATTATATTACCCTCAATGAAACAATGAATTTCGCCGCACAAACAAAGCTAGGTCAGGAAGAATGCTGTGTTTGCTCGACAACCTCGGCCCGCGGAAATTGCCCGTTCTTGCGAGGTGCAATCTTATTGCCTCAGGAGGGTGTACAAGTGCCAATCAAGTGTCTTCACCAAGAGGAGAGCGGCTTTTACTTTTTATGATCGGCTTATAACGCTCTGAATTAACTCTGTAATTTCACGTAGTGACGGTTTTCTTCCACGGACGAGGCTGGTGAAAAACACAAAACCGAGCAGTTGGTCGATGCTCGCCTCCATAGATGCAGTGGTGTTCCAGTAGACGAATATCTGTCTGAAGTGGGTGCGTTGCTCGCCCTCAATCAGGGTAAGTTCCTCCGCTAACGAAGGTTCTGCCAGCAAGGTGAGCCATGCAGTGCCCAAAGGCGTATCGTGGAGGGCTGTCAGAATGCCAGTGACTGCTTCCAGCAGATCGTTCTGAAAAGACGACATGCCCGGATAGACTGGTGGCACTTGCCGGAACCCGTAGCGCAAGGCTTCAAGCGCCAGTGCTGCCTTGTTGGGCCAGCGGCGGTAGAGGGCCTGCTTGGATGTGCCAGTCAGCTCTGCAATCTGCTGGGTAGAGGTGCCGTGATAGCCGTTTTTTGCCAGAGTGTTAAGGGTTGTGCTGAGGATCTGGCGTGTGAGCTCTGTGTTTTGCGGCCGACCTCGCTTGGTGGTTTGCTCTGGCATCAGGAGAACCTTTCCACGTACTCAGAGGGCGTGATGCCGAAGTTGCGTTGGAAGGCGCGGCGAAGGTTTTGAATGTGACCGAAACCAGAAAGATGAGCTGCCTGTTTGATAGAGCTGCGTTTGAGTAAGGCGGTTCTGGCAAGGTCCAGTCGCAAGCGTTCCACGAACTGGGCTGGTGTGGCGCCAATATCTTCTTTCAGACGGCGATGCAGTGTGCGGGTTGAAACACCGGCGGATTGTGCCATTTTCTCGATGGTCCAATCTGCTTCCGGCTCGGACAGGATGATTTCTGAGAGTTTGGCGATGTTGGACTGTCCGGCGGCTTGCAGGGAGAGAGCGGAGGAGAACTGAGCTTGTCCACCATTGCGGCGCAGATAGACCACCAGTTCTTGAGCCGTTTTCAGTGAGATAGCTGAGCCAAGGTCTTTCTCTATAAGGTGCAGAGTCAGGTCGATGCCTGCTGTGACACCTGCTGAAGTATAGATGTTGCCGGAGTTGACGAAGAGCTGATTGAGCTGCCAGTCCACATCAGGAAACTCTGATTGTGCTGTGGATGCGCGGCTCCAATGGGTGCTGGCTTGTTTGCCTTCCAGAATACCGGAGTCTGCCAGAATGAGAGCACCCGAGCAGATGGAGATGATGCGCTCTCCATTTGTTCTTGCTGCAGCTTCTTTAAGCAGTGGGCGGAGGGGGCCACTGCCCAGCTCTTTATCAATGCGGCCACCGGGGATGAGGAGGTCTGCGTCTGGGTTCCAATCGGCAAACGTTCCATCAACTGCAATCTTGATCCCGGGCTGCGTTTCTATAGGCTGTCCGTCAGCGGAAAGAATCCTGAGTTTATAATTGGGTCGATAACTGTCCGCCGTCCAGAAAGCCTGCATAGGGCCCGCC
Source organism: Pseudovibrio sp. FO-BEG1 (assembly GCF_000236645.1). Classification (NCBI taxonomy): domain Bacteria; kingdom Pseudomonadati; phylum Pseudomonadota; class Alphaproteobacteria; order Hyphomicrobiales; family Stappiaceae; genus Pseudovibrio; species Pseudovibrio sp. FO-BEG1. The sequence continues at coordinate 4,109,990 of NC_016642.1, read as the reverse complement.
AGATCCAGAAGGTTGATACCGTGATACACGAGTGCATCAATATGACGATGTTGCTCTAGGTGCGTGTTTGGCATGATTTGAAGCTTGAATGTCCTAACTGCCAATTGTTGTAGGCGGTATTGTCAAGGCCGTCAAAGTTTCTTCGAGGAATTACTATGGGACTTTCTGAGGTGGCGGAGCAGGGGGCAACGTATAGAGCCCGCAACTTTCCGCTCATTTTGATTGCAACGGCAATCCTATCCATGCAGATGCCTATTCTGATTGCGATCAGCGCGCTTGCTGGGTCGTATCTTGCGCCGCATCCCACCATGGCGACTGTACCACTGGCGCTGCAGATGTTCGGCAACTTCCTGTTTGCTACACCAATCTCATTGTTTATGGGGCGCTATGGTCGGCAGAAAGGCATCTTGCTGGGCGTTGGCTTAAGCATTGTTGGCTCGTTGCTGTGTGTTTATGCGCTCTATGCCAATCTGTTCGTTGTTTTGCTGGCCGGTCATGTTCTGCTGGGGATCGCGACCGCGGCTTATACCTTCATGCGTTTTGCTGCGTCTGATAGTGCCAGCGAAAAGTGGAAGCCCATGGCGATTTCTCTGAGCATGTCCATGGGGCTGCTCTCAGCTTTGTTGGGGCCAAGCCTTGTTGGGGTTGTGAAGGATGTTGGCGGCGTTATTCCGTTTGTTGGCAGCTATATGGCCTTAGCGGGTGTTGCCGTGGTTGGTGCGCTGCCCGTTTTGGGTTTACGTTTGCCGCCGGTCTTGAAAAACTCTGGCCAAAGCAAAGGATTTGTGGAGTCCTTGAAAGTGTTGCGCAGACCTGCGGTTTGGAGTGCAACAGCCTGCGCCGGGCTATCCTTTGGCTTTATGACCATGCAGATGTCTCCTACACCACTTGCCATGGAGTACTGTGGGTTCTCCGTTGGGCAATCCAGTGATGTGATCCGCTGGCATTTGGTGGCTATGTTCGGGCCGAGCTTTGTGACGGGCTATATCATCCGCCAGATCGGAGCGACTTCCGTGATGGTGTTGGGTCTGCTGATGTTGGCGGCAGCTGGCGTGATTGGAGCGCTGAGTGTTGAACTGTGGGCGTTCTATGTGGCCTTGATCCTGCTCGGTATTGGTTGGAACTTCGGGTTTATTGGGGCAACATCTCGCTTGGTTGAAGTTGTGGCTCCGGAAGATGCGCCTCTTGCGCAAGGCGCCAATGACTCTGTGGTGGCATTGGTCTCCGCGATCTCTGCTCTTTCAACGGGTATCTTGTACAGCACGGTTGGTTGGGAAGGCCTTTCACTCTCAGCCCTACCGCTGTTGCTTGCACTTGCGCTGTGGCTTGTGGTGTCGGGCGTTCGCAGTAGATCACCTGCATATGCTACTCAATAATCGGTACTATTCAGTTCCGTAATGATGAGAATATGAGGGATGAACAGCAGGGCAGTGATTGTTCTGCTGTTTTTTTGTGTTTATAGCTCATTGCCAGAGTTCGAGGAGGGCAGTCTTTTGCCCCCGTAATTTCGGAGTGAAACATGTCGGTTGATCTGAACACCGTAAAACGTGTTGCCGGATTGGCTCGCATCAAGGTTGATGACGAGCAGGCAGAGAAAATGACTGGTGAGCTGAACGCGATCCTTGGTTTTGTTGAGCAGCTGGACGAAGTGAACATTGAGGGCGTTGAGCCAATGACCTCTGTTGTTGAGCAGTCCATGAAAAAGCGCGCAGATGGCCAGACCGATGGCGGTTATGCGGACAAGGTTGTTTCCAACGCTCCGGTACATGAAGACAACTTCTTCACCGTGCCTAAAGTTGTTGAATAAGCGCCCGATTTCACAAGGATAATGACTGTGACTGATCTTACCAAACTGACGATCGCAGAGGCGCGCGACAAGCTTGCTGCCCGCGACTTTACCGCAACTGAACTGACTGAGAGCTACCTGGGTGCTATCGAGTCCGGCAATGAAGCGCTGAATGCGTATGTTGCTGTGACTGGTGATATTGCCCGTGAGCAGGCTAAAGCGTCTGATGCAAAAATCGCTGCTGGTGAAGCGCGTCCGCTGGAAGGTATTCCTCTCGGCATTAAAGACCTTTACGCGACCAAAGGTGTTCACACTCAGGCGTGTTCTCATATCCTTGATGGCTTCAAGCCAGAGTATGAGTCCACCGTAACGCAGAACCTGTTTGACGACGGCGCTGTGATGCTGGGTAAGCTGAACATGGATGAGTTCGCGATGGGCTCTTCCAATGAGACTTCCTTTTACGGCAATGTTGTAAACCCTTGGCGCCGCAATGGCACTGAGACTGCGTTGGTTCCTGGTGGTTCTTCTGGTGGTTCCGCTTCTGCGGTTGCTGCGCACCTTTGTGCTGCTGCAACAGCTTCTGATACCGGTGGTTCCATTCGTCAGCCTGCAGCGCTGACCGGTACTGTTGGCATCAAGCCAACCTATGGCCGTTGCTCTCGCTGGGGTATGGTTGCGTTTGCGTCTTCTCTGGATCAGGCTGGTCCGATTGGCCGTACTGTGCGTGACAACGCGATCCTGCTGAAGTCCATGGCTTCTGTAGATGCAAAAGACACCACTTCTGTTGATGCGCCTGTGCCGAACTACGAAGAGTTCGTTGGCAAGTCCATCAAGGGCATGAAGATCGGTATCCCTAAAGAGTACCACATGGATGGTATTCCAGCGGAGATCGAGGCGCTCTGGCAGCAGGGCATTGCATGGCTGAAGGAAGCTGGCGCTGAGATCGTCGAGATTTCTCTGCCGCACACCAAGTACGCTCTGCCTGCTTACTACATCGTTGCACCAGCGGAAGCTTCTTCCAACCTGGCGCGTTACGATGGTGTTCGCTACGGTCTGCGTGTACCGGGCAACGACATTGTAGAGATGTATGAGAACACTCGTGCAGCTGGCTTTGGTGATGAAGTGAAGCGCCGCGTGATGATTGGCACCTACGTTTTGTCTGCAGGTTACTATGACGCGTACTACCTGAAGGCGCAGAAGGTTCGTACCCTGATCAAACAGGACTTTGACAATGCGTGGGCAGACGGTGTGGATGCAATCCTGACACCAACCACCCCAGATGCTGCGTTTGCTCCGGGTGAGATCACTGATCCAGTGACCATGTACATGAATGACGTGTTCACCGTGACTGCGAACATGGCTGGCGTACCAGGCATGTCCATCCCAGCTGGCCTCAACAAAGACGGCCTGCCACTGGGCCTGCAGCTGATCGGTAAACCATTCGACGAAGGCACCCTGTTCCAGGTTGGCGAAGTCATCGAACAGGCCGCTGGCCGCTTCGAGCCTTCCGCCAACTGGTGGAGCAAATAAGCCTCAGCGCTTGCTGTTGTGAAATAAGAAAGGCCTCGGAGAGATCCGGGGCCTTTTTAACATTGTTAAAGCGATGGTTTTCGATGCTAATTTAGTGACTTGGTCTGATAAAGACACTCACTTTTAATCCGTCTTTCATGCCTGATAGGTCGCTCTCTAACCCTGTTGGATTTGTAATCAATTCTTCAGGGTCATAAATAAAGCAAATGAGGTGATTGCAATCGTGGTGAGCTTTGTATCTAGCGATGTCAATCAGTAGCTCCTCTCCGATTTTTTTATCTTTCAATGTGTCTCTTGTCTTTTTAACTTCAATGACGATCTTTTCGTCCTTGAGAAGAAAATCCATTCTTGCGGAGCCACCTGCATAACTGGGAGTCCATTCTTCATTTCTAATGTCTTTGTAAAAAAGCTTTAGGAGCGCGTGTAACGCATCTTGCACATCATATTCGTCATCGATTTTGATTGTTGCGCGATTGTTGTGCCGACGTCTTAATTGACGAGCGAATTTGTGGAAGCCGTCTATCAGCATCTCAACTGGATCTTGTGAAGCTTGGATAGGTATTGCAGTTGAGCTTTGAGGTTCGCTATCTTCCCAAAACTCCACAATTTCATCAACGAATGCTGCCAAGGTGTTAATGGCTTGGCTCAACCCATCATTCCTCGCCTCCGCCCAAATAGATGAGGGGGAACTAGTTGTTATCACCATTGGAGAGTAACTAATGCTCTCGAACCGCCTTAAATGACTATCGGAACTAGGAAACAAGTTCTTAATGAGCACCTTGGTCGTATGTTGCCATGCTTCAAATTTATCATCTTGATATGACTTGGTTAGTTTACGAGCGGTGTCTATTTTTTCATTTAGTTTTGTGATTGCGGGCTGCTTGTTCATTCTGGTGCCTTGCAAGAGTTTGCTTGCATTGCAACCTATAAGTGTGTTGAGCTAATTGCAATCTCGGGCCTCGCAATCATCAGCCAGACGATCCCAAGAATTGCTATGAAAGCGGGAAAACCACAGGCGAACCAGATGCGGTAGAGGGTGTGGTAGCGGGGTGGTAAAGGCGCCCCTGTCTCGACTGCTGTTGCGGCGAGGTTTCTGAGTTGGATTTGTATCCAGACCACTGGCAGCCAGAATGCGCCAATAAGCACGTAAAGTGCCAGTGAGAGCAGGATCCAGCCCTCGGTTAGTGGCCAGCCAACGTCTTTTGCCAGCAGATATCCGGTGATGGGTTGAACGATCACAGCTGTGGCGGTGAAGAGTGTGTCGGCGATGACAACCGTTCCTGCTGTGTGCGCGATTGCAGCGGCGTTCAGCGTTCTGGCGGCGATTACCATGAAGAACGCAATGCCTGCCCCAGTTCCGATGAGGACGCACGCACCGATGATGTGCAGGAATTTGAGGAACTCGTAGGTCATCTTTCCTCCAGCAGCAGAATGGGAAAGAGGGCAAGGATCATGGCGGGGATCGTTTTGACATAGGGGCCAAGCGGATCAGCCCAGAGGTCAGTTGCCCATATTGTTCCAGCGCCCAGATAGCCGAGTGTCACAGCGATCATGCCGAGGCAGGCTAGGCGTGTGTTTTTGCGGAACAGGATTAAGGTTCCAAGGGTGATATCAGCCAAACTGCCACCTAAAACGAGAAGCAGGGTGAACGTTGGCAGGAATCCTCTTTCCAGCAGGACACTTTGTGCTTCATTGAGTTGGATGGCTCCGATGATGCCGGAGGCAAGCCAGAATAAAGAGAGGCAAGTGATGGTCAGTGGGAGCAGGAGATAGAGCCTTGCGAACCAGCGCTCCTGAGTGGAGCTGGGTAGATCGGTGAGTGTTTCCTGAAGTGTTTTACAGGTGAAGCCGCCAGCATTTTTCCAGTTTGACGTGTCGGCGAGAATGCCATCCCGCAGTGTTTCAACGGAGGTGCTACGCAGTGGAGAGCGCCAGCCGAGGTGGCCGAGCATGTCTGCCAGTTTGCTTGTCACTGTCAGAAGCCAGTTTGGCGTTGTTACGGCATAGCGCCATTCTGGGAAACCTTGCCAGCTTCTTATTGCTTTTGTGAGTTGCCAGAAGCTTTGCGGTGTTTCTTCTGCGAGGTCTGCCGTTGTGCCATCGGGAATATTGCCAAGGGCGCACTGGGTGACGGCTTTGGCCAAGTCATTCAATGAGATGCATTGGATCTGACTATCGGGAAACACTTTAAAGCCAATCAGTGGCATTGCACTTGCTGCTCGCAGGAGGGCCGTTCCGCCGTAGGCTTGTGGGCCGATGACGAGAGCTGGGCGCAGAATGAATGCGTGGGGGAGTTGCTTCTGGATCTGAGCATCTCCTTTTGCTTTGGTGCGGAAGAAATGGGTGGAGGCCTCAAGGCTTACACCTGCAGCGGAGATTTGGATGAAGCGTTTATCCGTGTCTTTTAACGTCTCACAGATCCGCTCGATCGCCTGAACATGAATTGCCTCCAGATTGTCTCTCGCAGAATCCTGAAGAGCGCCGGAGGCGTTGATAATGATGTCTGCACCTTGGAAAATCTCTTGCCACTCTTCGGTGGTGGCTTGGGCGATGTTGAGGATGTGCCACGGGATGTCCGGGAAGGTTTGGTGTGCTGCAGATCGTGATCGGCCAACGCCGGTGACGTGAAATCCTGCTGCTTGAAGGTGTTTGACGCAGGCTGCGCCGATGAAGCCGTACGCGCCGAGGACGACTGCTGATTTTCGGGTGGTCATGAAAGAGCTTTAAGTAAACGAAAAAGAGACTCACACATTACACAGGCAGCCTAGCACGAGCATTTGCAGTGCGCTTACATCTAATTTGTCAACTGAGTTGACAGAATCAATATTGGGTGGTTTGGTGAGGATATGGAAGAGCATGAGTTGAAGAAGCGGTCTGGGCTTGCTCAAACCTAATTTGGAGGCGTGGATGAGTGTTTGGAGTGCGGTTGGGCTTGTGGTTCTGGTGCTTGCGGTGGGGCTTGGCTACACTGCGCAGCGTTTGATGCGTCTGCAGGGGCCGATCCAGGGTGAGGTGATTGATAAGGTGCAGCGGGATCAGGCAGCCTTGTTGGTGCTGGATATGCAGGAAGACTTCACTCAGAACACCAAGGCGCGGCAGTGGCCGATGTCGTTTGTTGATGAACGGATTGAGCGGATTAACAGGTTGGCGGCAGAGGCGCAGGCTCGGGGTGAGGCTGTGATCACCACGCGGCTTATTTATGAAGGGAGCTACACCAACTTCCTGATTGGTTTGCTTGGAGAGGGGCTAGGCACTAAAGGCTCAGAGGGATTGGTGTTGGACAAGCGACTTAGTTTTCAGCCGGATGCGGATATTGTGAAGAGTGTGGGGGATGCGTTTGCTAGTGAGGAGCTGGTGGCATTACTTGAAAAGCATAATGTGGGGCGATTGAAGATTGCCGGGCTTGATGGGTGTTACTGTGTGAAGAGCACGGCACTTGGGGCGTTGGGCCGAGGCTATGAGGTGGAGCTGGTGGAAGACGCTGTGCTCTCCATTGATCCGAAGGCCTGGGAAGGTTGCCGGACAGAGTTGGCTGGAAAGGGCGTGCGAATGGTGAAGTCGGTGGAGCTTGCAGAGACCCACTGATGCAGTTTGCCTAGATATGCTGTAGGTCTCTGATTTATCTTTAGTGTGCCTGTTGCACATTATTAACATGCGCACTACATGTGCTCTGGAAAAGTCTGCGTCCCGCGCAGGCTTTTTTGTTTGTCTGTCCAAGCGGCAAGTCCGGTTGTGGATGAATGCGGATGGGCAGAATGCTGGTATATTATGCTGCCTACTAGATATTGGGTGTTTTGCCGTTTCAAGACATAGTGCCTCAAAATATACACATTTGCCTTGGGGATTAATGCGGGAAAGGCTGTGGGTATATTGTTTAGATTGCTGCGTAATGTGCTATGGGTCTGTCTCCCAACAATAAAAGAGCAAACAGGAATAGCATGGCAGACGTTGAGTGCATCGTAATCGGTGCAGGAGTTGTAGGCTTGAGCGCGGCATATGAACTGGCGCGCAGGGGACGAGAAGTTATTGTGCTGGAACAGCATGAGATCATCGGCTCCGAAATCAGTGCCCGTAACTCCGAAGTTGTCCATGCCGGGATTTACTATCCAAAAGATTCATTGAAATCAAAGGCTTGTGTGCAAGGTAAGGAGATGCTCTATTCCTTCTGTGAGGAATATGGTGTGCCTTATAAGCGCGTTGGCAAGCTGATTGTGGCGACTGAGGAAAGTCAGGTTTCCATGTTGGATGGCATTCGCGCACGCGCTGCCGCCAATGGTGTTGAAGATCTTTTGATGCTCAATGAAGCGCAGGCGCAGGGCTTTGAGCCGCATCTTGCGTGTAAGGGCGCCCTATTTTCTCCTTCCACAGGCATTGTGGATAGTCATGCGTACATGATGGCTCTTCAGGGTGGATTAGAAGCGCATGGTGGGCTTGTTGTTGTTGGGACAGAAGTCACTCAGATTGAAACCGGAATGCGTCCAAGTGAGTTGATGGGCGCCGACATTCTGGTGGAAGAAGATCTGGAAGCGGCTGATGAGCATATGGATGATGAAGAGCACGAGGAGTTTGCGGCCAAGAACTTCAAAGGCGACGGCTTCACCGTTCTTATGAAGGATGGCTATGCGATCACCTGCCACGAGCTGGTTATTGCGGCGGGTCTGCATTCCAACAAGATGCTCTCCAAGCTGGCGGGGCATATGCGCCGCGAAGTGCCAAAGCTCTACTACGCCAAAGGCAATTACTTCAGTCTTCCAGGCGATGCGCCGTTCTCTCATCTTATCTATCCTGTGCCAGAGCCGGGCGGACTTGGTGTTCACCTGACGCTCGATATGGGCAATCAGGCGCGGTTTGGGCCTGATGTGGAGTGGATCGACGAGATTGATTATGAGGTGAATGAAGCGCGCAGTGAGCGGTTCTATTCTGAAATCCGCAAGTACTACCCGGATCTGGCAGATGGCAGTTTGCAGGCAGACTATTCCGGCATTCGCCCGAAGCTGGTGCCTGCGGGTGCGGAAGCGGCTGACTTTGCGATCTGGGGTGAAGAGACACACGGTATTCCGGGTCTGCTGGCTTACATGGGCATTGAAAGTCCGGGCCTGACCAGTTCTCTGGCTCTGGGTTCCATGGGCGCTGATCGTCTGATCGGCGCGTGATCCATTCCTTATAATCCTCTCGAAAATGCTAGGGAAATGTAGGCGTTCCGTGCCTTAAGCTGCTCTTTTGATGTGTGGAAGAGCAGGTGCCCCATGAAGCTGAGCCGTCGAGACTTTGTGAAAACCAGCGCAAGCGGCGGGCTTGCGGCAGGTGCGGCGACATTCATTGCGGGAAATGCCGGGGCGCAACAATCACAGCCCGTTCTCCCTCCAGCTTCCGTTCCTCCTGAAACCGGCTGCGCCAAGTCTTTGCTTGGGGCAGGTGTTGCCAAACCAGATTACACGCTGGTCGTGGATGAAAAGCCTTATTCGCAATATGGGGTTGATCTGCAGGGCATGCTGGTTGGGGGCACATGGCCGGGCACGCCCATCCGCTACACAGAAGGGGATATGTTCCGGGTGCTCATCAACAACCGGATGACCCAGCCAACCTGCATTCATTGGCATGGTATTTTGCTTCCGTCCCTGCAGGATGGTGTACCTGAGATTGCACAGTTGCCGATTGAGGCCGGAACCTCGCAGTACTATGAATTCCCGTTGGTTCAGCAGGGCAGCTACTATTATCATTCTCACCTTGGTGTGCAGGAGCAGTATGGGCTTCTTGGTCCGCTTATCATTGATCCCAAGGACAATCCGTATTCCTATGATTATGATGAAGCTTTGATGTTCAGCGATATCCCCCCGGCAGAGGGGAAGGAAATTATTGAAGAGCTCAGAAGTGGGCGGCATCGGCCCGAGATCAAGGATGCCTATGAACCACCGAACACCAAAGACTTTGATATTGATGTTGTAAATGTTGGCTATACGCTGAATGGGCAGCCGAACTCTAAGCCGTGGACGCTGACTGTCAAAAAAGGCTCACGGTTGCGGCTGCGATTGATCAACTCTTCCGGCAGCTCGTTCTTTCGCATTTCCATTGATGGGTTGAAGTTTTCTGTCATCGAGGTGGATGGCAACCGGGTAAAGCCCATTGAAGGGCAGAATGTCATTGTGCCGACCTCTGCGCGCTATGATGTGCTGGTTGATGTGCCAGACAGTGGCAGTTACACGATCCATGCCGCAGCCTTAGGTGATGACAAGCAGTGCCTTGGAGTTATTCACACTGATGATGCGCAGGTATCTGTGAATGACAAACGGCCCACATTTGATGGGGTGACGGTTGATTTCCGGAGTTTGCAATCGCTCAATCCATCCGGTTTCGGTCGCAAGGTTGACCGGGTTTATGATGTGCTTCTTTCCGGCAAGATGAAGAAGTACGAGTGGATGATGAACAACCATTATTGGCCGGAGCCATTTGCTGGTCCTCATCCAGAAAAAACATATCTGGACATTCAGCAGGGAGAGGTGGTTCAGCTGCGCATGATCAACCGCTCACCGATGTCTCACCCGATGCATTTGCACGGCCATACCTTCCGCGTGCTTGGCAGTGCCGATGATGATTTTGCTCCGATTATGGATGCGGTCTGGGTGCCGAAAGGGGAGACGGTGACCATTGAATTTCTGGCCAACAATCCCGGCATGTGGGCGTACCACTGTCACAACATCTGGCATCTTGCCGTCGGCATGATGCAGCCGGTGCGCTACGTGGTGGATGAGCGTGAGTTGCTGAGGCAATAACCTGCGGTTTTTAATGGGCTAGAGCTTTGGATGTGTTCACGCTGTTACTGATTTCAGCTGCGCATCACCAAGTTTGCTGCGTCTTCCTTTTGCCCGAAGTTTCGGGGAAAGGAAGAAATAATGAAAATCGGAAAGTTTATGAGTGTCTGTTTGCTGACACTGGGAGTTGCTCTGCCGAGTGCGCAGGCTGATATTTATTGGGCCGCTGAACCTGATAAGCTTGTTGGCAATGCTACCTTGAACTCGCGATCAAGTTTTACCGGTCCAACCGTTCGGCAAGTGTTGAGCGAGTCCTACAATACCAACATTCAACGTGCTTATCGCAATGCGGAAGGAACTGACGGTTTGTACCTGCGCCTGCGTGATGAGAACGGCGTGTGGCATCCCGGCGGAACCCCATCTGCAACTCATATTACCGTCGAGCTGTGGGATCGGGGATGGTATCAAACTACCTGTCATGTTTATCCATTTCGCGAAAAGAAGGATCGCAGGTTCTTTTTCACGACTTGCTGATGGCCAAGCTCATCTGTGGAAGTGAGTGCCAGCCCTTGTAGTGCGTAACTGCGGGGCTGGTTGGTTAGAACGGTGCAATCTCATCTCCCAGCCATTTCAGGAAGTCTTTTATCGCTGCTTCATCGCGTTTGCAGTAGGACCATTTCAGGTGCTTCTGGGCTGTTATGAAACCAGCCTGCTTGAGGATGTCCAGATGCCTGCTGGCTGTGGGTTGGGCAATGCCTAAAGCTTCTGCAATCAATGTCATGCACACGCCAAACTCAACCGGATCAGCGGATTGCTGATGGCTGAAGTGTTTTTGAGGCTCTGTGAGGAGGCGCAGAACTTTCAGTCTCGGCTCGCTGGAGATGGCCTTTATTTGTATTGCTCTTTCCATTTGAATATTCATATAGTCATTTAGCTAAATGTCAATGTGGGTCGTGTTATGCTTGAACTTCCATATACCTCCAACATTCATGGGAATGCCGTGCGCTGGGGCAAGGTGGGCGATGGGCCGCCGTTGGTGGCTGTTCACGGAACACCCTTTTCATCTCAGGTCTGGCGCAGAGTTGTGCCCCATATCATGGACCGCAGAACGGTCTACTATTTTGATCTGGTAGGCTATGGTCTTTCTGAAATGCGTGAAGGGCAGGATGTTTCTCTGGGGATGCAGAATAAGGTGTTGGCAGCTCTGTTTGAAGAGTGGGGTCTGACGCGTCCTGATGTGCTGGCGCATGATTTTGGCGGAGCAACGGCTTTGCGAGCCTATTATCTGGATGGCTTGCGTTATGGATCACTGACAATTTTTGATGCTGTTGCGCTGGCGCCCTGGGGCTCGCCACTGGTTCAACATGTTCGCAAGCATACAGCTGCCTTTGCTGAGATGCCGGAGTATATGCATAAGGCGATGTTGCGTGCTTACCTGCAAACTGCCGCGCATAATGAGCTTTCTGAAGAGGCGTTGGAGATTTATAGCGCGCCGTGGACTGGCCCGGTTGGTCAGCCCGCGTTTTACCGGCAGATTGCACAGATGGACCAAAAGTACACGGATGAGGTTGAGCCGCTTTATGGACCTTTGGATTGTCCGGTTTCAGTTCTCTGGGGTGCTTGTGATGAGTGGATTCCTCCTCAGAAAGGGGAGGCGCTCGCGCAGTCCTTATCTGGCCAAGCGTGTCAGTTGATCTCTGAGGCAGGGCATCTGGTTCAGGAAGATCGGCCAGAAGTTATCGTTGCTGCGGTTTTGAAGCAGATCTCTGATCATGTCAGATAGCGAGTAGTGAAGGTTTACCCCGCAGCCTGATGCTGCGGGGTGGTTTTGTCAGCGATTGTCGAGCTGGCTGCGGACGCGGGAGAGACCCAGTTTGGTGATCCGGTATGGACGGCCTCCTTTGGAGGAGATCAGGCGCCGGTACTTCAGCTTTCTGAAGATGTGTTCAGAAAGGCCGGCGTAGTACCATCCGTCGCGGGTGATGCAGTTCATTTCTTCCAGAGTGCCATCGTCGTCGCGGCGCAATTCAATGCAGCCGCCTTGTGCCAGCACATGCAAAATGCGCTGTTCAGCTTTCGAAATATCCATTGATGTCTTTGAGTTTTGAAGATGCACTTATCTCGTCTGCCCGCTCATGCGGTCAGTGAGGTTGGTTTCTATGTGCATGCCCTGTCTAACTTCGACAGGGCTTTACCGGGACTCTTGTCGAGCTCGCATCAAAACTCCATTGATTGATGGCCGCCTTATAGGCAAGGGCGCATTGTGATGCAAGGGAAGTGAGGAGGCGTGCTGCGCAGAGCTGAGCGAGTGTTGCAGATTTGCGCATGTGTGGGTGTCGCCGGGTGGTTTTGTTGGGTTTAAGTAATGTGAGGGTGCATTTTCGGGGATGCGCTCTAAGTCTATTGAGTAGTTCCTTGCAGAATGTGCTAGGGGAACTACGTAGCGCATATGTGGCGGTTCACAGATACCGCCGTCCTGATCTGAATGAGACTTAGATGACTGATGATATCTCCGTAATCCTGCTTTGGCCGGGGCTTTTGAATCCGTTTGCGATCCTGATCGCCGCTTATATGGGTTACTATTCCAATCAGAGAGCAAAGATCTTCATTGCCGGATTTGCTGCAGCTGCGCTGAGCCTGTTTTTGGAAGGTGCGATCAAGCTGGTGGGGATTCCGATGCCGTGGAACCCGGAGGTTGGTCCGCTGGCGCTGTTTCCGTTCCGCTTTGCAACGGGCCTGATTGTAAGTGCTATTGCTATGAAAATTGGGGCACGCCGTCGCCGCGCAAAGTGATGGGTGAGGGCGCTGACTTCAGCGTGGGTCAAGCTTGGTACGTCTGAAGATGACTTTCTACAGGCTTCTCCCCGAAATTTAGGCACTCTGCGCAAAAAACGGGCGAAGATTCACTTGCCATTGCGGGGTTGATGGCCTACCCAACACCATTGAGAAATTAGGTGGTCTTCGTGGCCGTGCATTTGCGTGGCCGATTTTTATGCGAAGACTTTAACGAACACAGGATATTGATCGCATGACGCTTGTCGATACGCGGACGCCAGACCCGAAGAAATTCATTAAGGGTGCAACAGGCGACTGGGAAATCGTAATCGGCATGGAGGTTCACGCTCAGGTGACCTCTGAGGCCAAGCTTTTCTCGGGCGCTTCCACCAGCTTTGGCAGCGATCCGAATAATAATGTGAGCTTGGTTGATGCAGCGATGCCGGGCATGCTGCCAGTGATCAACGAAGAGTGTGTGCGTCAGGCGATCCGTACCGGTCTTGGCCTGAAAGCAGAGATCAATCTGAAGTCCGTTTTTGACCGCAAAAACTACTTCTACCCAGATCTGCCGCAGGGCTACCAGATCTCCCAGTTCAAACAGCCGATCGTTGGTGAAGGCACCATCCATCTGGATATGAAGGACGGGGAGCAGGTTGAAGTGGGCGTTGAGCGTCTGCACCTGGAGCAGGATGCGGGTAAATCCCTGCATGACCAGCACCCAACCATGTCTTTCGTGGACCTGAACCGTTCTGGCGTGGCGCTGATGGAAATTGTTTCCAAGCCGGACATTCGCTCCGCTGACGAAGCAAAAGCGTACCTGACCAAGCTGCGCACCATTCTGCGTTACCTCGGCACTTGTGACGGCAACATGGACCAGGGTTCTATGCGTGCGGACGTGAACGTTTCTGTTCGCAAGCCAGGCGGCGAGTTCGGTACGCGCTGTGAGATCAAGAACGTGAACTCCATCCGTTTCGTTGGTCAGGCGATTGAATATGAAGCACGTCGTCAGATCGGTATTCTGGAAGATGGTGGCGAGATCGATCAGGAAACACGCCTGTTTGATAGCGTGAAGGGCGAGACCCGTTCCATGCGCTCTAAAGAAGAAGCGCATGATTACCGCTACTTCCCAGACCCTGACCTGCTTCCGCTTGAGTTCACTCAGGCACTGGTTGATGAAATGTCTGCGAACCTGCCAGAGCTGCCGGATGAGAAGAAGGCACGTTACATCAACGAATTTGGCCTGACACCATACGACGCTGACATTCTGGTTGCTGAGCGCGTTTCCTGTGACTTCTTTGAGGAAGTTGCGAAGGGTCGTGATGCGAAGCTGGCTGCAAACTGGGTGATCAACGATACCTTTGGCCGCCTGAACAAAGAAGGTCTGGACGTTACCACCAGCCCGATCTCTTCTGAGCAGCTGGGTAAGATCATTGATCTGATCAAGGCAGGCACCATTTCCGGTAAGATCGCGAAGGACCTCTTTGAGATCGTTTGGACTGAAGGTGGTGACCCAGCGCAGATCGTTGAAGATCGCGGCATGAAGCAGGTGACTGACCTTGGTGCGATTGAAGGCATCGTGGATGAGATCCTCGCAGCGAACGCTGACAAAGCAGAGCAGGCGAAAGAAAAGCCAGGCATGCTGGGTTGGTTCGTTGGTCAGGTGATGAAAGCGTCCAAGGGTAAAGCAAACCCACAGGCTGTATCTGACATGCTGAAAGCGAAGATCGGTCTGGAATAAGCCGGTTTTCCAGCTTTAAAGAATTCAAAGGCCCGCCGATCTGGCGGGCCTTTTTTGTTGCGAAAGCTAGTTCACATCAACCCAACTGCCGGATTTGTGGGAGCGGCGGGCAGCGTCGACCACTTTGGAGACTTCAAGACCGTCCTTGAAAGTCGGCCATTTAGTTTCGCCAGTTGCGATGGCCTCCAAAAAATCGCGAGCTTCAATGATCAGCTGATCCTGATAGCCGGTGCCGTGTCCGGGGCCGAGGCAGAAAGCGGCGTAATCCGGGTGATGCGGGTTGGTGAGGATCTTGCGGAAGCCGGATTGCTCCGGACCGTCTTTCATGCGGTAGAGCCAGAGTGCGTTCTGGTCTTCCTGATCAAACCGCAGCGCACCTTTGGTTCCCGTGATCTCATAGATGATGCCCATTTTCTTGCCCAGAGCCACGCGGCTGAAGAGCAGGTGGCCGGTGACACCATTTTCAAAGGTGCACATGAACTGGGCGACATCATCATTGGTGACTTGCTCGACGATGTTGGGCGCGCATTGGGAAGGGCGGGATTTGAAGACGGTTTCGATCTGAGCATTCACGCTTTTGATTGCGCCGACCAGAACATGGGCGCAGTTGATCATGTGAGGGGAGAGGTCTCCCATGGTGCCGTTGGCATCTCCGCTGGAGCGCCATGTTGCTGGAGCATTCGGGTCTGCGAAAAAGTCTTCTGTATGTTCTCCGCGAAAGAAGGTGATGTCGCCAATGATCCCATCTTTGATAAGTTTGAGGGCCAGTTGGGTTGCCGGGGTGCGGATGTAGTTGAAGCCCACCATATTAATCTGGCCGGATTCTTCTGCGGCTTGTGCCATAGCAGTGGCATCAGACAGGCTGGCGCCGAGCGGTTTTTCGCAGAGGACCGGTTTGCCGAGCCGGAATGCTTCAAGGGCAATTTCTCTATGGGTGGTCTGAGGGCTGGCGATGACGATTGCTTCTACATGCGGATCGTTGACCAGTGTGCGCCAATCGCTGGTGGCGCGTGCAAACCCGAATTGTCTGGCTTTGTCCTCCGCTCCGTCTTCGGTGGTGGTGCAGATCATCTCCAGACGGGTGCGCAGCTTGGTGTCAAACACGGCACCGGCTGCGTTTAATGCCACCGCATGCAGCTTTCCCATATACCCGCCGCCGATCAGACCGATGCCAATTTTCATAGGGCCTCCTTCAGAACCTATGAAAAGGGTAGGGGGAGTGCCTTAAAAACTGCTCAGAGAAACTGATAAGAATGCGTGTTGTTCTGTGTAAGCATTACTGCCGTAGCGGCAATAGATAGCGCCGCGCCCAAGAAAAGTTGACTGGATATCATCTGAATTTGAGTGTCTGGGGTTTGCCAAGAATAGTCAGATCACAGCCTATGCAGGCAAAGAAGTTGACGAAGAGACGCGATTGCTTTTGGTGGGTTTGGGGTTAGAGCGTGGTGAAAACGTGTCGCCTGAATAAGTTGCCCCTAATATCTCAGTAATTCTAATGGTTTAGAGATGTTTCACAGGGTTAATTTTCGCTGTGAATCATCACCTCTCCGCCTAGCCACGACCACATCTCCGCCTTATTACGCTACGATAAACTTCAGGTGATCGGGCGTTATGGAGACTTGTCTGGTCTGAGATCTAGGCTCTGCTAGAACTTATAGTTGCGCAGTGTATGCGAACACTGCACTTTGTTGTATTTGAAACCTTGGGGGCGTCTCGTTGCTTAATCAACGAAGTAGTTTTCTTTCCAATATCGCTGTATTAGGCGTCATTTGCTCCAGTGTTGGGTTTGGGGCTTTCGCTTCTTCTGCAGCTGCTGGTGCAAGCGAAAGCTCTCAGTCTCAGATGCCATTTACCTTTGGCGCACTCGTGGCAAAGATGAAGGCACAGGCGCAGGAAGCCTATACAGAACCATCCGGAGAATTGCCGGAAGCGCTGGCTGCATTGAAGTACGATGGTTATCGGAAAATTGCCTATAAGCGTGACCGCAGCAAATGGAAGGACACCGAGAATTTCCGTGTTCATGCTTTCCATCCGGGTTGGCTGTTCAAAAATCCTCTGAAAATTCATGAGGTAAAAGAGGGCGCGGCTCAGCCATTTGTGTTTGAAGCTGCTGACTTTGACTATCAGGATGCAGAACTGACCGCATCTCTGAGCGATGTTTCTTTTCCCGGCGTGGCTGGATTCCGCCTGCTGAACCCACTGAATGTGGAAGGGCGGATGGATGAACTGGTGGCGTTTTTGGGCGCCAGCTACTTCCGTGCTTTGGGTGCCGGCAATGTTTATGGCTTGTCTGCCCGTGCGCTTGCTATTGATACAGCCAGCGGCAAGCCGGAGGAGTTTCCGAACTTCACCGCATTTTACCTTGGCAAGCCGGTTGAGGGTTCCGACAAGGTGACTGTGTGGGCGGAACTTGATAGCCCGAGTGTTACAGGTGCGTATCAGTTTGTCTTTGAACCTGGCCAGCAGACAGAAGTGGATGTGACTGCACATCTGTTCTTCCGCAGTGATGTGGAGCGGCTTGGGATTGCACCACTAACCTCCATGTACCTTTACGGTGAAAACGACCGTGTCGGGTTTGATGACTTCAGACCTGAGGTGCATGACAGTGATGGCCTGAAGCTGCGTTTTGCCAATGGCAAGACCTCCTGGCGGCCACTTTCCAACCCGGATAATCTGCAGCTTTCCTTCATTGGAGCACGTTCTCCAGCAGGGTTCGGCTTGATGCAGCGCGATAAAAATCTTGAGAATTATCAAGATCTTGAAGCGCGCTATGACAAGCGTCCAAGCCTTTGGATCGAGCCTCTTGGTGACTGGGGTTCCGGTGCTGTGATGCTTGCAGAAATTCCAACCGATCAGGAAATCAACGACAACATTGTTGCCTTCTGGTCGCCAAATGAAGCGGTGAAAGCCGGTGATGAACTCTCGTTCCACTACAAGATGTACTGGGGTGATGAAGTTGGTCGTTCTGAGCAGATGCTGATGCCGATTACCCAGACCCGTTCTGGTAAAGCAGGCCATTCAGCTTCTGAAGAGAACTCGCTGACCCGCAAGTTTGTGGTGGACTTTGATGCCTCTTTGTTTGCTGAAAGCGGATTGAATGGGGAGCAGCTTGTACGCGCTAAACCATTTATCGAAAACGCTGCTTTAAACGGCACAGTAGACTTTGCGGACGTTCGCTACATTGAAGAACTGGGTGTTTATCGTGTGTTTCTTGATGTTTCCCGCGATGACCTTGAAATCCCGGTTGAGTTACGCCTTCAGCTGACTGACGGCGAAAAAGCAGTTTCCGAAGAGTGGCTTTACCAGTGGGGGTGGAGCTCATGAGACCTATGAAATCTGAACTATTTTCTACACACGTTAACCTGAGCAGCGGCCCTGTTGCACCGCTTGCCATGCCAATACAGGACCTTTCTGCCGGTGACAGCTGGTTTGTTCTGATCTGGCGCCGCCTGCGGTTTGGGCGCAGCTACTCAGCTTTGCCAGGCAAGCGGACGAGTTTGCGAAAAGCCATTTCCACCTTCTCGGAGCGGTAATCCATGGATAAGCCGTTTCGCGACGGGGTAGGGCACCGCCGGGCTGCGGCTTTTGTCTTCTGTCTTGCATTGTCCCTCAGCTTTACAGGGTTGTTTTATGCAGCCCTGAGCGCTGATCACCTCAACATCTATGAGGTGGTTCGGATCGCGCTGCTGTTCATCAGCACGCTCTGGCTTTCCTGGGGTGGGGCAACTGTTTTGCTGGGCCTTCTTTATGGCCGCTCTGTTAAGCCTCTTGATGCTGATCCGCGCGCTCTGCCAGCTTCTGCCACTGCAATTCTGATGCCGATCTATCACGAGGATGCGCCTGAAGTTGCTGCGCGCCTTGCTGCCATGATGGATGATTTGCGCGCGAAGAATGCAACACACCTGTTTCACTGGCATGTGCTTTCTGACAGCCGCAATGATGAGATTGCGGTGCAGGAAGAACAGGTTGTTCGTCAACTGGTTGCGCGTTATCCGGAGCAAAAGATCTTCTACCGCCGCCGGACTGATAACCATGGTCGGAAGGCCGGGAATGTGGCCGAGTTTGTGCAGCGTTGTGGTGGTGCCTACCGTTACATGGTGGTGCTGGACGCGGACAGCCTGATGCGTGCTGACACATTGGTGCACATGGTTGGCCGTATGGAAGCGGAGCCAAACCTTGGCCTGCTGCAGACCGTGCCGATGCTGGTTGGTTTGAAAAGCTATTTTGGCCGTAGCCTGATGTTTGCCTCTGGCATGTTTGGCCGGGCCTATGCCTTTGGCCTTGCTGCCATGCAGGGCGAGTGTGGACCTTTCTGGGGTCACAACGCCATCATCCGTACTCGTGCGTTTGCCTCCAGCTGTGGTTTGCCGGAGCTGGATGATACAGCGGCGTTTGGTGGACACATCCTGAGCCATGATAGTGTGGAAGCGGTGCTTCTGGCCCGTGCCGGCTGGCAGGTGGAGTGTGATCCGCGGATCACCGGTTCTTATGAGGCCGCGCCCGAGAATATTCTTGGCTACGCGGCGCGTGACCGGCGCTGGTGTCAGGGCAACCTGCAGCACTCCCGCGTGATTGGCGCGCGTGCTTTGAAGCCATGGGGCCGGTTCTCCCTGATGCTTGGCATCATGTCTTACCTGAGCTCCCCGGTCTGGGCTGCGTTTTTGCTGGCCAGCCTGTTTGCTCCGCTGGATCTGCCTGTGCTGGAAGCTTACACCTTTAAGAACCATCTGCCGGTTCTGGGCCACATACCCATGAGTGCGGCGTATGAGGGTGCAGCTCTGTTGTTTGGTGTTGTTGCGCTGCTGGTGCTGCCAAAGACGCTTGTTGTTTTGAAGGAAGTGTTTTTGGGTGATCAGACAACCTCTCGCAAAGGTGTTCTGGGCGGTTTTGTCGAGCTGATCAGCTCTGCGGTTTTTGCTCCGGTTCTGATGGTGTTCCAGTGTCGCTCTGTGTTTGAGGTTCTGATGGGCCGTGACAGCGGATGGACCAATGCTCACCGTGATGCTGCGCGCCTTCCGCTACTGGAATGTTTGCGGTCTGTTTGGTGGGTGAGCGTGATTGGTGCGCTGGCCATGGGCCTGAGCTGGATTGGTGAAGCCGCGCTGTGGCTGTGGGTGATGCCGGTTGCGCTGCCGATGCTGCTGGCACCGTTCATCATCTGGGCAAGCTCATACAATGTGGGCAGTCGTGCTGCCGAGCGTTTGGGGTTTGTGCTTTCCTCTGATCAGAAGGGCGCGGCCCAACTGCTCGCCCATGTGGAAAAATACTCCGCAGATCTTAGGGTATAACCCGTTCATTTGTGCTTTGAGGGCCACATCCACCAGCTGAGCAGCTGGTATGTGGCCCTCTTTGTATCTGGCGTTTTGTCTTGTGTTTAAGCTTCCGGTCTGGGTCTCCATGGGGGATGAGTGAATGCCGGAAGAGACAGTTTCAACCCGCTTTTGGTGGCGACCGGCGGGCGTTGTTGTTCTGATTGCAGGCTACTTGCTGCTGCATTTGCTTTTGCGCGGCTACTTCTCTCCCACACTCAGCACGGATGACATGTTTGAGAACGTGTTTGTGCAGGAGCTGAAGCTTGGCTATCAGGTGCGCCAGCCTCCCGTTTACGAATGGCTGCTTTATGGCGTGCAGAAGATCTTCGGCCCGACCATCTGGAGCTTTCTGGTTCTCAAGTATTCGCTGGTGTTATGTTTTGCGTTGTTTCTTTACGGCGTGGCACGGCAGGCCATTGCCAATGAGAAGCTGGCGGCTTTGGCGGTGTTCTCCTGGGTGGCGTTCTACCAGATCGGCTTCAACCTGCATGAGGGGGTGACCCACACAGCGGTGCTGATGGCCGCCTCCGCCGCCACCGTTTACTGCTTCCTTTGGATGCTGCGGGACAAGACGGTTGGGGCGGCGGTGTGTCTGGGGCTTGCTGTTGGTTTGGGGATGCTCTCAAAGCACTCTTACGTTCTGGTGCCTGCTGCGATGTTTTTGGCCGCCTTAAGTGATCGTTACTGGCGCGGGCAGATACGGCTGCCGTTGCTGGTGGCCTCCGGCGTGATCGCGGTGCTCATGTACAGCCCCTACCTCTATTGGGTTGTCAGCAGTGAGCAAGCTCTTGTCGGTTCTGCGCTCAACGTGATGCGGGAGGGAGAGCAGGGCAGTGATGTGACCCGCATCCTGACCGGCGAACTGCGCCTGCTTACCAGCCTGCTTGGCTTCTCCGCCCCGTTTCTGCCTCTGGTTCTGCTGCTGTTCTTCCCGGCGCTGTTTGGTAAGGGGAAGGTGAGGGAGCGTACTGCTTCTGATGCAGAGGTGTATCGCGTCGGCCAACTGCTGCAACGCGCACTGCTGATCTCGCTGGGATTGGCGTTTACGGGCGTTCTGCTCAGCGGTGCGCAATACATCAAAGAGCGCCACATGCATCCGGTGTTGCTGCTGTTGCCGCTGGTGATCTTCTTCCAGATTTCGCGCAGGACCTATGCGGCGCGATCGGTGAAAATCTACAGCAGCGTTCTGGCGGTGCTGGTCCTCGTCGTCCTCGGCATCCGCATCTCCGGCTTTCTGGCCCCCGACAAAAAAATGTGCGGCGGCTACTGCCGGCATATGAAACCTTATGAAGACCTCGGCGAGCAGCTCAAAGCGCTATTCCCGGAGGCTGCACAAGCAACCATCGTCTCTCTGGATGAATACACCGGCGGTAATCTGCGCGTCACCTTGCCAGACGCCCGCCACATCATCCAAAGCTTCCAACCCAGCACTGACCAACGCTCAGATTGCTTTATCGTCTGGGATATGGGCGACGATGGTACCAATCGCGGAATGCAAAGCGCGCTCAGCAGTGGCGGGTTTGCGTCCAGCAAAGCTCCGGCACATGACGAAACATTGCATTCCCACCAAATCGATGTGAGCTGGCCTCATTTGTGGAAGAAGGAGAACTTCCGTAAAACCACATTCGGGATCGCCAAAGTGGATAGCGATTCTGAAATTTGTCGCTAGTTCCTACGTGGTGTTTTGATGTTGAAGATACGTGTCGCCCGGCCTGAAGACCTTGAAGCTGTTGTGCAAATGATGAACGGAGGGGCCTCCTCCCAGCGTGTTCATCTGGAAAGCGATGAGATTGACACGTACCGACCAGCGTTCCTCGCCATCCAGCAAGCGGCAGATACCGATATTTATGTTGGCGAGCTGGACGAGGGCGAACCGGTTGCTACGTTTCAGCTGTCCTTTCTGATCGGGCTGGCCTTTAACGGCAAACCGCGCGGTCAGATTGAAAGCATGCATATCCGCTCTGATATGCGCGGTAAGGGGCTCGGTAAGGCGATGCTTTCACATGCAGTTGAGTTGGCGCGTGAAAAGGGCTGCTGTATGGTGCAGCTCACATCCAATAAGGAGCGTGCCGATGCGCACCGCTTTTATAAGAGCAACGGATTTGTGCCGACGCACGAAGGCTTCAAGCTGGTTTTCTAACTGTTAACTGGCAGCGACATCGAGTGTTTCCTGCTGGCCAGTTCTGAAATAAGTTTCGTATCTGACCGGCAGTGCCAATCCCTTACTTCCGCTTTTCTTCTATTCTTGTTATCAGGTGACCCATGGCCGCAACGCAGACCAAACCCATTGAGCTTTATTACTGGCCAACGCCAAATGGCTGGAAAATTTCAATCATGCTGGAAGAGCTGGGCGTTCCCTATGATCTGAAACTGGTGAACATTGGGCGCGGGGAACAGTTTGATCCTGAGTTTTTGAAGATTGCCCCAAACAATCGCATGCCTGCCATCGTTGACCCTGAAGGGCCAGGCGATGAACCCATTTCCATTTTTGAGTCCGGGGCTATCATGCAGTATCTGGGGCGCAAGTTTGACAGGTTCTACCCGTCTGACGAGCGCGGCCGCGTGGAAACTGAGGAATGGCTTATGTGGCAGATGGGCGGTTTTGGCCCCATGCTTGGTCAGAACCACCATTTCCGTATTTATGCGCCCGAGAAAATTGAATATGCCATGACCCGCTATTTCAATGAAACTCACCGGCTTTATGGGGTGCTCAACAAGCGGCTTGCGGATCGCTCCTACGTGGCCGCCGGAGAATACACGATTGCTGACATGGCGATTTTTGGCTGGTCTCATCGTTGGGAGCGTCAGGGCATGGATCTGGATGAGTTTCCGCATGTGAAAGCCTGGCGTGAGCGGTTGCTGGCGCGATCAGCTGTGGTGAAAGGGCTTGAGGTTGGCAAAGCAGAGGCTGACAGCTCCAATATTGCGGAGGACAAGCAGGCACAATCTGTGCTGTTCAACCAGCGCTGATACCTGCAACGATCAGCAGTTTTAAGCTTCAATCACGACACCGGCACTTTAAGTTGATTTGAACCGGCGTGTCGCCAAACTTAGGCTCTCGCAGAATGATAAATTGAAATCACTTGTGAATGGACCTTGATATGATGCGGGCTCAAAAAATACTGCTGACTTCCCTATTTCTGGCTGTTTGGGCGCTGATCTCTCCCGTTTCAGCGGCTTCTTTTGAAGATCCAAAGTTCAGCCTTGAACTGAGAGATGCCAATGGCACGAAAACACTTGGTGAGGCTTTCACCAAAGGGCCAGCTATCTTGCATTTCTGGGCGACATGGTGTCCAAACTGCCGCGTTGAACTTCCGGCGATGGAGCGCTTCGAAGATGAGCTGAAAGCGCAAGGGCTCGATGGCCAGTTTGTCGTGGTTGCGCTGGAAGATGTTCCTTATGGCCGTATTCAAAGCTTCCTGCAGGATCGTCTGGGTCTTGAGCGCTTTACCAGCTATCAGGCTGTCGATATGCAGGCGATGGGCACTGCGTTCCAGGTTGCGGCCATGCCCTACACAATCTTTCTGGATGAAAACGGCGGTGTTCTTGGTGGAATTCCAGGATCGCTGGAGTGGGATGCACCACAGATCCAAGAGACCTTTATCGGCCACCTTCAGGGCAAAGGCACCATTGCCTCAGGGAACTGAGTGTACATATGAGGTGAAGTCACCTCAGACTGATAATGCGCCTATTTGGAGCCCGGCATGTTCGGGCTCTTTTTCATGCGGCTTGTGAGCGCTTCCATTGTGATGTCGATGGCGGGGAAGATTTGATCCAGCGGAGTTTCAAACTTGACCATCTGAATAATGCCTTCAAACGCCATCATGAAATAGTCCACCAGATGATCAATGTCTTCCGGCGTTTGCAGATCACTTT
This sequence comes from Pseudovibrio sp. FO-BEG1, assembly GCF_000236645.1. Lineage (NCBI taxonomy): Bacteria > Pseudomonadati > Pseudomonadota > Alphaproteobacteria > Hyphomicrobiales > Stappiaceae > Pseudovibrio > Pseudovibrio sp. FO-BEG1. Next base: position 4,086,224 of record NC_016642.1, on the reverse strand, counting down.
CAAATTTAACCAAACGCCTGCGAATTTCAGTAGCCCATTCAAGGCGCAGGGCGAGATATTCTTTTCCCAAAACGGGATCAAACCGGCCAATTTCTCCAATGGTCGACCAGTAAAGACTGCCTTCGATGCGGTTCTGCTCTTCGCAAAGCTCTGCAAAATCAGTCAACATCAGATACATGCAGGAATAGATATCGGCATACATGGCCGAACTGGAGCTGACCTGCTGACTGAACCGCATGAAGTACCAACGCATGGCCGGGGCGACGAGATCATGCTCTCCTTCGAACCTTTGCCTCAGCAGATCAGCATCAATATCAGCAGCTTCAGCCACTGCATCCATACTTGCGGCTTCGCGTCCCTTTCGCAGCAGTAGCTGGAAGGCAATCTTAAAAATCTCTTCCAGCCTATGCGGCGGGATTAAATCATCGGGATTCGTGTTGCTGGCCATGAACCGCTGAACCATCCTTAGATTTCTGCTCACGCAAACCAAAAGCAGATGCCATGCCTTTCTGGCATAATCTCGAAAAGTTCGTGCTCAGATGCCAGTCAGCAAGGTGTTCAAGGGCTTGTCCTTAGCATATAGCGGGAAAAGAACAGGAAACGAATGCTGCGAGATATGTCTCAATTTGTTGAGTTTTCGACGCTCAAGAGGGGAAAGGCTAGCGGCGTTGCCAATTGACGTTTTCGCAGAAGTTGAGGACGACTTTTTTGCAGCCTGTCATTCTTAAAAGACCGTTGGGCAGAAGGTGCAGATCTATGCGGACTTCGTATCCCCGCCGTGGGTCATACCCTTCTGCTTGCCATTTATTTTCACCAGCTGCTTTTATGTTCCAGAGGACTCTGAGGCCGAGAACTTTGCGTGTGCGTTTCGCGGTGTCGTGGTTTCGCAGATCCAATACGTCTTGTTGTCGTTGCCCATCAGGTGGCCTGAAGGACTGCAACCGTGCGCACATGGCTGTGCCGCACTGGGAAATGTTGATGATTGCTCCTTTTGCCGTTTGCCAGAGGCCGTGCAAATCGGAGCTATGGGCAGGAGCTGCCACCGGAGCCATGAAAAGAAAGAAGTAAAAGATGATGCCTGGACGGGTCATTTCCAACCTGTTTGCCTAATCACCTGCCTCAATCAAGGAGCAGGTGATTAGCTAACATAACAGGCCTGTCTCGGCTTGAGCCCTTTGAGCCTAAGGTAAATTTACTTTGTACGGGTCCAGGTGTCGCCTTTACAGAAGATCAGAACGCAGCCTTCAAGTTTTAGCTTGTTGTCAGAAACCAGTTCCATCTTACCAGAGTAGGTTTTGCCGTCTTCCGCGTTGTAAACTTTCCCTTTCCAGCTGTTTTTGCCATTTGGCTTCATACCAAGAATGGTTTTTGTACCGATCAGCGACCGATCACGCAGTTTCGGATCAGGGTTTTCGGTATCTTTGCGTGGCTTCTTCAACCAGACAATGTTGCCGCACAGATTGCCCCCACATTTGGAGATCTTGATTTTTGCAGTCCCATTAGCCCGCATCCAGGTGCCTGTTGCATCTGCAGCCAGAGCCGATGTGGTGAGGCCAAGCGAGAGCAGGGCGGCCAGAGATGTCTTCAAAAAGGGTGCTTTCATGGTTCCTCCCAAAACACTGAAGCTTTTAAGAATGACTTTACCTTATCGTA
>NC_016642.1:2707071-4079571 GCF_000236645.1 Pseudovibrio sp. FO-BEG1 | reverse complement strand
AGTGGGTGATAGCCCCGTACGGGTAGAAAGAGATATGATCCTTGAGTAGGGCGGGACACGTGAAATCCTGTCTGAACATGGGGGGACCACCCTCCAAGCCTAAGTACTCCTAGTCGACCGATAGCGCACCAGTACCGTGAGGGAAAGGTGAAAAAGTACCCCGACGAGGGGAGTGAAATAGTACCTGAAACCGAATGCTTACAAACAGTTGGAGCCCGTAAGGGTGACAGCGTACCTTTTGTATAATGGGTCAGCGACTTAATTTAACGAGCAAGCTTAAGCCGATAGGTGTAGGCGTAGCGAAAGCGAGTCTTAATAGGGCGTTTTAGTTCGTTGGATTAGACCCGAAACCGAGTGATCTAGCCATGAGCAGGTTGAAGGTGCGGTAACACGCACTGGAGGACCGAACCCACGAATGTTGAAAAATTCGGGGATGACTTGTGGCTAGGGGTGAAAGGCCAATCAAACTCGGAAATAGCTGGTTCTCCGCGAAATCTATTTAGGTAGAGCGTCCTGTGAATACTCCTGGGGGTAGAGCACTGGATGGGCTATGGGGGCTCACCGCCTTACTGATCCTAACCAAACTCCGAATACCAGGAAGTACTGCAGGGCAGACACACAGTGGGTGCTAACGTCCATTGTGGAGAGGGAAACAACCCTGACCGCCAGTTAAGGTCCCTAAGTTATGGCTAAGTGGGAAAGGATGTAGAGATCCCAAAACAACCAGGATGTTGGCTTAGAAGCAGCCATCATTTAAAGAAAGCGTAACAGCTCACTGGTCTAAATAAGGGTCTCCGCGCCGAAAATGTACCGGGGCTAAAGCCATACACCGAAACTGCGGGTGCGTCTTATGACGCGCGGTAGCGGAGCGTTCTGTAAGCTGATGAAGGTGGACCCGTGAGGGCTGCTGGAGGTATCAGAAGTGCGAATGCTGACATGAGTAACGATAAAGAGGGTGAGAGACCCTCTCGCCGAAAGTCCAAGGGTTCCTGCGCAACGCTAATCGGCGCAGGGTTAGCCGGCCCCTAAGGCGAGGCCGAAAGGCGTAGTCGATGGGAACGGGGTTAATATTCCCCGGCCAGTGGGTAGTGACGGATGCCGTGTATCGTATCTCCTTATTGGATTGGAGATGCGGTGAAGGTGTTCCTGGAAATAGCTCCCACGCTAAGACCGTACCCGAAACCGACACAGGTGGACAGGTAGAGTATACCAAGGCGCTTGAGAGAACTGTGCTGAAGGAACTCGGCAAATTGCTCCCGTAAGTTCGCGAGAAGGGAGCCCGGTACGAAGGCAACTTTGTATCGGGGGCACAGAATAGGGGGTTGCGACTGTTTATCAAAAACACAGGGCTCTGCGAAGCCGCAAGGCGACGTATAGGGTCTGACGCCTGCCCGGTGCTGGAAGGTTAAGAGGAGGTGTGCAAGCACCGAATTGAAGCCCCAGTAAACGGCGGCCGTAACTATAACGGTCCTAAGGTAGCGAAATTCCTTGTCGGGTAAGTTCCGACCTGCACGAATGGCGTAACGACTTCCCCGCTGTCTCCAGCACAGACTCAGTGAAATTGAATTCCCCGTGAAGATGCGGGGTTCCTGCGGTCAGACGGAAAGACCCCGTGCACCTTTACTACAGCTTCACACTGGTATTCGTGATGACATGTGTAGGATAGGTGGTAGGCGTTGAACCCCGGGCGCCAGCTCGGGTGGAGCCATCCTTGAAATACCACCCTTGTCCTCATGGATATCTAACCGCGGTACTACAATATCCGGGACCGTGTGTGGCGGGTAGTTTGACTGGGGCGGTCGCCTCCCAAATGGTAACGGAGGCGCGCGAAGGTAGGCTCAGAGCGGTCGGAAATCGCTCGTTGAGTGCAATGGCATAAGCCTGCCTGACTGCGAGACTGACAAGTCGAGCAGAGACGAAAGTCGGTCATAGTGATCCGGTGGTCCCTCGTGGAAGGGCCATCGCTCAACGGATAAAAGGTACGCCGGGGATAACAGGCTGATGATGCCCAAGAGTCCATATCGACGGCATTGTTTGGCACCTCGATGTCGGCTCATCGCATCCTGGGGCTGGAGCAGGTCCCAAGGGTTTGGCTGTTCGCCAATTAAAGCGGTACGTGAGCTGGGTTCAGAACGTCGCGAGACAGTTCGGTCCCTATCTGCCGTGGGTGTAGGAAATTTGAGAGGATCTGTCCCTAGTACGAGAGGACCGGGATGGACGTACCTCTGGTGGACCTGTTGTGGCGCCAGCCGCATTGCAGGGTAGCTATGTACGGAATGGATAACCGCTGAAGGCATCTAAGCGGGAAACCAACCTCAAAACTAGATATCCCTTGAGAGCCGTGGAAGACCACCACGTCGATAGGAGGCATGTGGAAGGGTGGTAACATCCGAAGCTGAGCCTTACTAATAGCTCGATCGATCTTGATCACTCCCATTAAGCTATAATCATAAAAACTGCTAAAACGCAGAGCTTGAAAAAAACAAAACAGACCAGTTCATATGTGACTTATTCCTGCCCGGTGGCTATGGCGGGGCGCCCCCACCCGATCCCATCCCGAACTCGGAAGTGAAACGCCCCTGCGCCAATGGTACTTCGTCTTAAGACGCGGGAGAGTAGGGCGCCGCCGGGCATGAATAAGACACACACAATCTCTCAAAATAAAACAGAACACAAAATCACACAAAAGCCCCCGATGCACACAGCACGGGGGCTTTTTGCGTTTGGAAGCAAGCCTGGGAAGGCGGATTAAGCCTGAATACCCCCCTTAGAACGGTCAATAATCCCTCATCCCAAAAGCGACCCCTCGCAGAGAAACAGACCAAAGCTTCAAGGAACAGATAGCCTATCTAAATCGTTCCTCCGCCAAGCCTTGCTTCTCCATCTTCAATTTTCAAAGATCCCGGACTTGTCCGAATACTGTGTTGCGTTGTTAGAGCATGGAGCGTGTTTTGGTTGTGGTCTATTCCCTTAATGTTCTCCTCAAGACTTTGGTGCTGGTGAACTGGTGGCTGGAAATTCGTTCCAGTTTGCGATTGGCGTGAAACTGGGGCTTGAGCTGAGCTCTGTTTGAGCGTTTGGTGGAATGGCTGGGCGCTGGGAATAAGTGGGTGTTTGGTGGTTGCAGACCGCTCTGTTGACGCCTTGTTCATTAAGGACTTCAGGCTCTTATCCAGCTGGGAGTGCGCTGAGAGCGCTGATCCCTACGTAAAGTTAGAACTTCGCGTGGCTTCAATGGAAGGTGTGTAGGCAAGGTTACATGGTGGGCCGGAGAGCTTAAGTACGCCGTGGGATTTTTGAAGGTGATGGCAGCATGCATGGGACTTGTTTGGTGGAAATAAGCATTGCCAACGTGTCCGTGCAAGTTAATTTTCTGATTGCAGGGGTACCCTTTTGCTCTTGAGCTGAGTTTGCTTCTCTTGGAGCGACGCTAAGCACTTAAACAGCTGGTTATGATCTGCGCTTCTGCTCAAATGGACCGAAAACATCAGCATGTACAGTAGGTGGGCTAGACCAGCGCGAGGCACGTGCTGTTGGTTCTTGGAGAGAAGGACTGCATTCCTGCAAGGTTGAGGATACTTGTCTAATCTGAAGAGCTGCTGTTTGGAGGTTGAGAGGCAGGCCTTTTAGAGACTGGGGGCTTTGCGCTCTTATGTGCGTTGGTTTGAATGATTTACGTTCAGATGGCGTTGCTGGGTTGAAGCTGGGCTAAGCAGTGGTCTTTGAGAGCGACGCCGGAGCTTATAGGTTATGAGGACAACTCAGAAGGTGATGCCATAAGAAATGGTTCTCGGTGAGGACTGCTGCAACGGGATATCACCGCACCCAGGAGGTCTCTGAGAGATGCTCTTCTGTAGGCCCTCGGGGATGCGGAGGGAATATCTCTTAATCGCAGTGAATGCAGCTGCTGATCCTGCAAACTCGGCTGAAATCAGCTCAAACACCATAGCAGGCCAACTTATCCCCCCTTGCAACCCACGCACTCACGGCACTGCCTACTCAGAGTTATCCCCTTTCTCCCGGTAACCAGTGCGCACCTGTCTGTGATGTACTCCTAGTAATTCTTCACCGTAACTGCGGATGCTAGCTTTGGCATAGGGTTCTCTCAATAAGTCCGCTTTGCTCCAGTTGCGCCTTGAGCAGATCCCGGTCGCGGTCAACGTTTGGGGCAACGCCGTGCAGCAGGGCGTAAATGGCCTTGTCGTAGGTGATCGATAGGTTGGTCCCGATCTCCGACAGAACTAACGGGTACCTTTCCTACTGAAACACCAGCGGTGCTGGTGGAGCATCCAAACTTTTATCTTCTGAGGCGGTGCCGGTTAGGACCAGGACGGAGACTGTGGTGCCGACGCGGAGGAGGATGTTTTTGGGGAGGTCTGTGATTTTTACGCGGACGGGGATGCGTTGGGCGAGGCGGATCCATTCGAAGGTTGGGTTGATGTTGGGCAGGAGGTCGGAGCCGGTGCTGCCGTCAGATTGGGAGATGCCCCAGCCGATGCTTTCCACTTCTCCATGGACCACCTGATCGGGATAGGCCATGAGGGTCATGATCACCTTATCGCCGATGTCTATCCGGCTGATCTTGGTTTCCGGGAAGTAGGCGTCAATCCAGAAGCTTGAGGAATCCACGAGGGCAAGGGCAGGCTGGTTCTCTACGGTCTGGCTGCCCAGACGCAGGTTGAGGTTGGTGACATAACCGGAGACGGGGGCGGCGACCTGCGTGAAGCCCAGATCCAGTTCAGCGGTTTGAAGGGCGGCCATTGCGGAGCGAAGCTGGGCGTTATCTTTTCCTTTTGCTCCTAAACTCGCCACGACTTTCGCAAGGCTTGCCTGTGCTTCGACCAGTGCGGCTTCGGCCTGTGCCAGACCGGACTGAGCCTGCTCTGTATCAGCCAGCGCGACGATGTAGCTTTTTTCAATCTGATCGTAGGTGCGCTGGGTGACGTATCCGTCTTTTAAAAGCTTTGCGTTTCTGTCCAGATTGCCCTTGATGTTCTTCAGGGTTGCGATGGAAGAGCGGAGTTCTGAACTGGCCTGTTCCACGTTGGAGCGATACTGGGCGACGTTGGCTTCTGCGGCTTCACGTTCTTTTTCCAGCGCGTTGAGCTGGTCGACAGTCTGGTCCAGGTCTGCCTTCTTTTGCGCGTAAGTGGCCTGGAATGTGCGTGGGTCGATGATGAAGAGCAGTTCGCCGGCCTCGACCTTCTGGTTGTCTACGATGGGCAGTTCCACAATCGGGCCGGAGATACGGGTGGCGATCTGGATGACGTTGGCGCGGACCTGACCGTCGCGGGTCCATGGGTTTTGCAGGTATTGGTAATATTTAAAGGCGAAGGCCAGAACAGCCACGCCGATAATTGTGCCAGTGATTGCGAGTTTATGGATGGGTTTAAGTGCTTTCATATCGGAATAACCCAGCTCCCAAGAATGACGGTGTAGATGACGGCCAGAGCGACGAATACGCCGGGGGGATAGAGCAGAAATCGGGAGAGGCGATATCTGTTCATCAACCGGGCGGTGAGCCAGCTAAGAAGCAGGCCAAGGGCAGCAGCAACCAGAAAGGGAGGGAGGTACACTGTACCGATGGCCCATTCGCTTGGAAAACCATTCATCAGCGCTCCTCCTTTAAAACCGGGCTTCTTGCAGTTGAGGCCAATCCATCTTGAGGGATTGATCCTCATAGTCCTCTAATGCCCGACAAACACTGCGAATACCTCCAAGAATGCGATAGATATTTAATCGTTCGTCCAGATCGATGCCGTCTTTGCCGCGCTCTTCCAGTACTTTGGCGATGGTGGTTTCCATCTCTGGCATGCTGAGGGCACATTGTCTGACAGCTTCCCCGATGGTTGCGCCTGTTGGGTCTTTGACCAGTTCAGCGAAGTCCGTTTTTAGCTGAGCACTCCAGTCGTGGATGTCTTTTCGCAGAGCGGCATAGAGCTGGGAGCTCTGAGCGATTTTGAGTTCGTTGATGAGCACGGACAGGCGGATGGACAGGGCTTCGAGGATGATCACTGTTCTGCGTAACTGGTGCTTGTCGAGCCGTGGAGAGGTGCCGGCGATCCAGCCTGTCATCTTGTGAGGGATGCTCTCGACCTCATTGAGGTGATGACGTCTGATGTATTGGCGCAGTTTTGTGGGTTCCAGATGCGGTTCTTTTTGGTGCTCGGTCAGCAGGAAGTTGGTGCTGGCGAAAAAGCGGCGCAGCAGGTTGAGATACTGCACCTCCGGGCGCAGATTGAAGGTGAAAATAGATATGGCTGCGTAGATAGCGATGACCAACAGGAAGACCAGAAGCTGATCGGCTACGAAATTGAAACTGTAACTTTGATGGTTGCTGATGTTGGTCATCATCACAAAGTTCGCCAGACCAAACATTCTGCCCAAAATGAGTTGAGGCGTGTGGAAGAGGTAGGCGATGGAGAACACTGAAAGAAAAATGACGGTTCCCAGAGACCAGAAGCTGTGCAGATGAGGCATTATAAGCAGATAGATGAAAGCCCCAAAGGCGGAGGATAGGATGCCCGGAACAAGAATGGAGACGGGCTTCAGATAGGGATTACTGGAAAGGGTGACGCTGTAAACCCCGGCCAGAATGATGAGTACCGTTCCTGCTGGCAGGTTGGGAAAGTAGATGTAAGAGAGGTACGCGACCCACAGGCAAAGAAAAGCGCGCAGTGCTCCCTTCAGTTGACCCATGTTGATTACGTCTGGCTGTGTGCTTTCCTTAACGTGAAAGTCTAGCTGGTTGCTGGTGTTCTCGCTGAAGATGACCGTGGTGAGTTCATGAAGCTGATAGGTGATGCGTTCGATCTCATCCAACTGATGGATGTACAGGGACAGAGCGGCTTTCTGGAAGTACTGCAGGCCGGATATGTCGATCTCTTTGATGTGAAAGTCCCTGAAAAGCGGCTTTGGTTTGACGTCTTTGCCTTCTGTGAGATCTATGATGGTTTTGAAGCGTCTGGTGATTTCTGCCTCATATCTGGTGAGCCACGGGATGCGGGTTTCAAGCTCCAAATCGTTGACTTCGTTGAAACTTTGTCGCCAGACTTCCAATGCGCGTTCGTATTGGGTCCAGAGCTTGCCGGTGTCTTTCCATTGCTTGCTGACCTCCCAGACTTCGTAGCTTTCCAGTTCTGCGATGTTTGAGAGTTCTGCAAACTTAGCTTGCAAGGCTGAAAACTCACCTTGTTGCTGTAGGTACTTGTGCGGGTTGCTGGCGAACTCCCGGTCTATTGTGCTTTGAAAGAGAGCAAGGCCGCTTTTGGTCAGGTTCTCAGATGTTTTTTTGAGGATCTTTGATGAGGTTCGGGGCCAGAGGACAACCGAGACCATGCTGTAGGTGAGCACACCCAAAGCGGTTTCCTGAATGCGCAGAACTGCCGTGTAAAACGCGGGCTGGTCACTGGCAGCTGCATCAATTGCAACGATAATGGTGACGAAAGCAGCGACATTCCAGAAGTATGGATTGTGCTTGGATTTCATCATGTAGGTGCAGAAAAACACATAGCTGGACAGGGCAATCATGAACATCCAGCGCTGCTGTGGGAACAGCGAAAGCAAGGTGAGAGCCATGAATGCAGCAAGCAATGTGCCGCCGAGGCGTTGAAGGCCTTTGTGAAAGGACTGGCCTGAGGTTTCCAGCGATATGAAAGCAACGGCAAGGGCAGCCCAATAAGGACGGTCCCAATCCATATAGAGGGCGATGGCATAGGCAATCATCATGGCCAGTGCAACTTTTATGGCGTCCTTTGCTCTGTCGCTGAGAAGCATTCCTCGCACCTGAGTTCCGTTGCCCACTTTTTGCGGGCGGTCAGATCAGGATAGGGGGAAGGCGTATGGGAGAGGTTTTGTTTTTTCCTTCAATTCGCTGCGTTGTTTCATCATTCCTGGGCAGAGGTAACTGGTTCCTGAGCGAGCAACCAGTTTTTGAAGAGGGTGAGAGCCGGGGTGGCTGGTTTGGATTTTGGGTGGGTGAGCCAGTATTTGCCGGTTGTGATCTGGGTGGGGAACGGTCTGATGAGCCGTCCGGTTGCCAGTCGCCGTGCGAACATATGGTAGGGCAGCAGAGCGATGCCGAGACCAGCTTCGACCATATCTGCCATGGCAACGGATGAGTCAAAGACGGGGCCTTCAATTTTGGGGCACGGAGCTGCCGCTTGTTGGAACCAGAGTTCCCACTCGTCAGAGCGGTAGGATCTGAATAAGGGGTGATCCGCCAGGTCCTGCGGGGTTTTGAGGGTCTTTGCGGTCTCTGGTGAGCAGAGCGGGGTGAGTGGTGTGGTGAGCAAGGGGGCTGCATGCAAACCCGGCCATAGGCCTTCTCCGAACCGGATGGCAATGTCGAGGCCTTCTTTGGCGATATCAACGCGGTTGTTGTTGGTGAAGAGGCGCAAGTTCATGCCGGGGTGTTTTGCCTGAAAGTCCGGCAAGCGTTCAATCAGGTAACCGGTGGCAAATGTGGTGACGACACCGAGGTTGAGTGTTTCCTGATAGCGGCCATCGAGGAAACGGTCGAGTACGGAGCCGATCCTGTCGAAGCTTTGGGTGAGGACGGGATGCAGGGCGGCGCCTTCATCTGTCAGCACAAGGCCTTTTGGGGTGCGCAGGAACAGCGTTGTGCCGAGCAGCTCTTCCAAGGCAATGAGCTGGTGGCTGACAGCGGCCTGAGTGACACGCAGTTCAATTGCAGCACGAGTGAAACTGCCTTGCCGGGCGGCGACCTCGAAGGCGCGCAGGGCGTTGAGAGGAATGTTGGGTCTGTCCATTGCTATTAGTTTTTCTAATATTCATGTCGAGAATTAGTCGTTTGTGGCTCCACCTTAAAGTGTTTAGTCCTAAGGATGCATCTGATTAAGATGGTGCCCACCATCAAGATATTTCGTGTTTAAGTGCAGTTATTGGCGATTTTGTGCTGCTGAGTGTTATGCTTTGCGGCAGGGGACAAGCTGTATCTTTTTCATGAGATTTATTTGTTGCCGGGCACATATTTCGTCATTCAAGGAGTTTGAGTATGTGGCGTTGTTTTGACCATATAGCTGTGCCTTTCAAGCGTGTTTCTTTTGCATTGGTTGTTGCCTGTAGTGTGCCTGCTGTTGGTGCTGCCGGAGAGCTTCTGGACACGGTCAACCGATTAGAGAATGAAGTTGGGGGCCGGATTGGTGTGGTGTTGCAGCACACCGGATCTGATTGGGCTATTGAGACCCGGGCTGATGAGCGGTTTCCTATGGCTAGCACGTTCAAGGCTTTGTTGTGCGGGGCTGTTCTGGCGCGGGTGGATCGCGGGGAAGAGCGGCTGGGGGAGGTTGTTGCCTTCTCAAAAGCGGAGCTGGTTTCTTACTCACCCGTCACGAAGAAGCATGTGGCTGAGGGAATGCGTGTTGGGGAGCTTTGTGAAGCGACGGTCACGATGAGCGATAACACGGCTGCCAATCTTCTGCTGAAGCGTGTTGATGGCCCCAAAGGGCTGACGAGGTTTTTGCGTGGGCTTGGGGACCGTGTGACACGTCTGGACCGACGGGAGCCGGAGATGAACGAGGCGAAGCCCGGCGATGCGCGCGATACCACCTCGCCACGGGCTGTTGTGCAGACGCTGGACCGGTTGTTGTTTGAGGAGGTGTTACAGCCGTCCTCTCGGGCGCAACTGCAGCAATGGATGGTGGATGACAAGGTGGCCGATGCTTTGATCCGCAAACACCTGCCATCTGACTGGCGCATCGCAGATAAGTCAGGTGCCGGTCACAATGGCTCTCGTGGGATCATCGCTGCCATCTGGCCTAAGACGGGCAAACCTTATCTCACGGCTGTTTACATGACGGGTAGCGATGCGGACTTCAAAAAACGCAATGCTGTGATCGCTGAAATTGGGAAGGCGATCGTTGAGGAGATTCAGCAGCGCTAGGAGTGCTTGTTGTGAGCTGATTATGGAGAGCGGAGCAATGGTGGTTGCTCCGCTTTTTGGTCAGTGTTTTGGTCCGTCTGTGGTGATCATCCAGTTGGAGAGGGTTTTGTCCATGTTCTTCATGCGATGACGCAGAAGTTCGCGGGTCATGCGGGTCAGTGTTGGGGCATGCTCGGGTTTGTCGGCAAGGTTTTCCATCTCTCCGTTGCCTTCTGCATCGAACAGCATGGGTGGTAGATCAGCTGCAAACTCGACCAGCGTGAAGCGATCATCGCGCAGGATGCTCAGGCAGGAGTTGTCCAGATTGGTTCCCAGTTGCTGCTGCCATAGGGTTGCTTCCAGAGGATCAGCGAAGTCCAGCTCAGACATGGAGAAAGTGCGCCAGTCTTCAGGCGTCTTTCCTTCCAAGAATGGCAGCAGGGATTTGCCGTCCACTGAACTTGGCAGGTCCTGTCCGACCCAGTCCAGAATGGTTGGCATAATATCGATGGATTCAGTGACTTTTGTGACTTGCGTTCCGCGTTCACCGTCTGGCATGCGGATGATGAGCGGGGTGTGGTAGGCCGCATCATAAACGGTCATCTTCCCCCAGCTGTGCCGGTCACCCAGCATCTCACCGTGGTCTGCGGTGATTACCACCATGGTGTTGTCGTATTGTCCGGTGTCTTTGAGGAACTGAACTACACGGCCAACGTGATGGTCTACTTCTGTGGCGAGTCCCAGATAGATAGCACGCAAGGTGCGGATGTTCTCGTCGGTTGGTTCCAGATCTGGGAAACCTTCAACAAAGCTGGCGGCGCTGCTGTTTTGCATGGTGGGCGTGAAGAACGGGTGGAGGGCCTGTTCGTCTTCTGGTTGCTCCAGGCGTGTTGGCAGCGGCAGAGACTGCGGGTCATACATGGTGTTGTATGGAGCAGGGGCGACAAGCGGTGGATGCGGGCGGATGTAGGTCAGATGCGCAAACCAGCTTTGCTGGCGGTAGGCTGGCATCATCTCCAGGAAGGCGTTGGTGAGGAAGGCTGTGTCACTGTCTTCAGCGGCATAGAGTGCTGGATCGTTTAGGCGCGGTTGCTGGCCATTGGGTGAGACAGGTTTGTAGACGTCCCAGTAATTTTCAAAGGTGTAGCCCCGGTTCATGAGATGGGATTGCCATGGAAATGACATTTCCAGTCGCATCTCCTTCATCTCGTGGAAGCCGTTCATCGGGTATTCGTAGGTTCTGACCGCTGGATCATTGGGGTGGAATGCCCGAGGATCCTGTGAAGTGTCGGTGTAACCAAACAGCATTGGCAGATAGCCCGCCTTGCGCATTTCTGTTGCGATGTTTGGCGTGTCGTGGCGCAGAGGTGTGCCATTGCGTACGGAACGGTGGTTCATGGCGTACTGGCCGGTGAGCAGGGATGCTCTGGATGGGCCGCAGGGGTTGGTGACTGAGAAGTGCCGGGTGAAAGTGACGCTGTCTTCCATGAATGCTCTGAGATTGGGCTGGTCCACATGATCTGCCAGATCCCCGAGGACGCAGTCTGCGCGCAGCTGGTCGATGATGATGAAAAGTACGTTGCGCTTGTTCTGCATAGTCCTGATCCCCCACTGCCACGGTTCGTGGCGCAATCCGACAGACCGATACTCCCGCAATATGAAAGAGAGATGTAACTGCGGTTGTTTGCCAGCGAATAATCCACAACTACGCACAAAATCCAACATAAATCGATATATGTGTTGGAATTTGACTGTAATTGTGGAGTAAGGCAGTGCCAGAGTAGCAAAGATGCAAAGCACGAGGGGCAGATGTCTCATAGCCATCGCGAACTTGAACTGCTGGATGTTCTGAAACGGCTCGGCGGATCTGCGCGCAATTCCGATCTGGCAAAGGCGCTGGATGTGTCTGAAGAGACGGTTCGGCGTACGGTGAAAACTCTCTCGCAGACCTCTGATGTTGAGCGTGTGCGGGGCGGGGCTTATCTGGCTGGTACGCAGAATGACCCAAGCTTCTTCCGCCGGATTTCGCAGCGCACAGATGAGAAGCGTCTGGTTGCTTCTGTTGTGTGTGATGTGGTGGAAGATGGCATGACCCTTTATCTGGATGTGGGGTCAACCACGGCTTATGTGGCGGAAGATCTGAGACTGCGAAAGAACCTGACGGTTGTGACCAACTCCATCGGTGTTGCGCAGACGCTGGTCAGCGTGAATGGCAACCGCGTGCATTTGCTTGGCGGGGAAATGCAGGAGGATGACCGGGGCACCTTTGGGCACGACACTTACACCCAGGTGCAGCGGTTTGCGCTGGATATGGCGATTTTCAGCCTGGATGCAGTCTCTGCCAGCAAGGGCTTTCTCTATCAAAGCAGCGTGGAGTCTCAGTTGAGTGCTGCGATTGCCGAAAGTGCGGATCAGGTGTTGATTGCCTTTGACCATGGCAAGCTGGGTGAAACAGCACCGTATGTAGGGCCAGCTGCTGGCAGTGTGGACTATGTGGTGACGGACAGAGCGCCTGAAGAACCGTTTGCTTCAGCCTTTGCTGAGTGGGGCATCCAGACCTTGATTGCTTCACGAAAAAACTGATTACCAGAGTAAAGTGCAGAAATCGAAAACCTTCGAAATTCCAGCATTTTAAAGAATAAACAAGAACTCATAGGAAGCCCCGTGTTCCAGCGCTTGCAAGGTCAGTTGCAGGCTGGAGGACAGAGCTCAGAACGAGCCGAAACATTGGGTGCTTCCGATTACGAATGGTTTTGATTGATGAGCGTTTCCATCATAATGATTATCCTTGCTGCGGCCATGCTGCATGCAATCTGGAATGCGATTGTAAAAACGGCGGGTGACCGCACAATCACGCTGGGCCTTGTGGCCTTTGGGCATGTGATCCCGGCCGCGGTGATGATTGCCGTATTGCCGCTTCCGGAGCCTGAGAGCTTTGGCTATGTGTTGCTCTCCACCTGCATTCACTTTGCCTACTATTACACGTTGGGGCAGGCGTATCGTCATGGTGATCTGAGTGTGGTTTACCCGATTGCCCGCGGGATTGTGCCTGCGCTGGTTTCTCTTTGGGCCATGCTGTTCGTGGGCGAAGTTTTACCGTTTTGGGCGTGGTTTGGCATTGGCCTGATTGCGTTTGGTATTCAGATCTCCAGCTGGTCTGCCCTGCGTCAGGGGGTTGGCGGTGCCGCGCTTGGCTTTGCCATTGCCACGGGTGTTTGTATCTCGGCTTATTCGCTGGTGGATGGTGTTGGTGTCCGGCTTTCTGGCAATACGCTGAGCTATTGGGCGTGGGGTGCGTTTTTGCAGGTGTTTATTGCCGCCTTCATTGGCATCCGCCGCTGGTCAATGCTGCCAACGCTTTCTAGGAAGACCTGGGCGCTGGGGCTGACGGGTGGTGTGGTTTCCATGATCGCGTATGGCCTGGTTCTTTATGCCAAAAACTTTGCCCCGCTGGGCGCAGTGTCAGCACTGCGAGAAACCTCCGTTATCTTCGCGGCTCTGATCGGTTTTGTGCTGCTGGGTGAAGGCAACTGGGTGCGCCGCTTGCTGGCAGCCGTGCTGATGGTTGCCGGAGTTAGCTTTATCGGCATGAACGTTTGATCCGCTGATTTATCCAAGTCAACCGGTCTTCTTGACTTTCGCCGTTATGGTTCTGGCTCTGAATATGCTAGTTCATTTCAGAGCTAAGAGAAAACATCTAAGGGATTGCCCATAGGGAGGTTATGAGCAGTCCCGTTGGTCATGATCTGACTGGTCGTTACCGGAGTGTTTGAGAGGGAGAGCCATGATCGACAAGCTGGAGATGTTTATTGCGCTGGCGCGTGAGAAGCATTTTGGGAAGGCGGCAGATGAGTGCGGTGTGACGCAGCCAACGCTGTCTGCCAATATCAAGCAGCTTGAAGAGCAACTGGGTGTTCTGCTGGTGTTGCGCGGCTCGCGCTTTCAGGGGCTAACGCCTGAAGGGGAGCGCGTGCTGGAGTGGGCGCGCAAGCTGGTGGCTGATACGCGGACCATGAAGCAGGAGCTGAAGGCGGTCAGCGATGGCCAGTCTGGCACCTTGCGGATTGCTTCCATTCCCACAGCTCTGACGTATGTTCCTGAAATCACCACATGCTTTAGCGAGGAGAACCCGGGCGTTGACTTCAAGGTGTTCTCGCGACCGTCCTCGGAAATTCTGGCGCAGCTGGAAAATCTGGAGATCGATGTAGGGCTGACCTATCTGGACAACGAGCCTTTGGGCCGTGTTCTGCAAATTCCGCTTTATCGCGAGCGCTACTGCTTTGTTGTCGCTGAGGGTGGGCCTCTTTCCGGCAGCGAGCATGCCACCTTGCAGGATGTGAGTGGTGTGCCGCTGTGCTTGCTGACCAGTGATATGCAATGCCGGCGTATCATCAACAATATCCTTCATGATGTGGAGGTGGAGCCCAAGCCCGTTTTGCAGTCAGATTCCATCATGTGCCTGCTGGCGCATGTGCGCACCGGGCGGTGGGGGACGATTATCCCACAGGCAGTGGCGCAGACGATTGCCTCCGATCATCTGGAGATCATCCCGATTTCAGACCCTTACGCCAGCATCATGGTTGGCCTGATTGCGACACAGCGCGAGCCGCGCGCGCCACTTCTGGATGCCTTCCTCAAGCGTGTAAGCAGAATTTCGCAGGGGCAAGAGCTCTCTACGTGATTTCAACGATAGGGATGTGCAATCGCCCAACGGATATATCATATTGATTGCCTGCGACATATTGTGCCAACACGAAGCATTGACGTGCGAGGAGGGAGGAACTTATGGCCTTGCAGACGCAATCGCAGGATATAGAAAAAGACACGGCCGCGATTATTGATGTCCACGAACATCAGGAAGGGCCGCTCCTGCCTATCCTGCACGATGTGCAGGCGAAATTTGGTTATGTTCCCGAAGATGCGCTGTTGCAGATCGCTGATCGGTTGAACCTGAGCCGCGCCGAAGTTCACGGAACAATGAGTTTTTACCACGACTTTCGCACGGAGCCTGCCGGGCGCCATGTGCTGAAGGTTTGTCGTGCGGAAGCCTGCCAGTCTCTTGGCGGTGAGAAACTTGCTGAAGACATTCAAAGAGATCTTGGCATCAAATGGCATGAGACCACGCCTGACGGCAAGGTGACGCTGGAACCAGTTTATTGCCTTGGCCTGTGCTCCTGTGCACCGGCTGCGATGATGGGTGGCAACCTACATGGGCGCCTTGATGAAGCTGCTGTGCTGAAGCTGGTTGAGGAGGTGAAGTGATGGGTGCTGTCCTTTATGTTCCTTGCGATGCTGCGGCACTCGCTGTTGGTGCTGACCGGGTTGCCGATAGGCTTGCGGAAGAGTTGAACGCGCGTGGTGTTGATGCGCAGATTGTCCGCAATGGATCACGCGGTATGCATTGGCTGGAGCCGCTGGTTGAAGTTGAGACTGAGCGCGGCCGCATTGCTTACGGCCCGGTGACCCCGGCTGATGTTGCTGGCCTGCTGGATGCTGGGCTTTTGGAAGGTGCTGACCATGCTTTGTGCCATGGCCTGACAGAAGAGATGCCGTTTTTGAAACGGCAGACGCGTCTAACCTTTTCCCGCTGTGGGATCACTGATCCGCTTTCTCTTGAGCATTACGAAGCGCATCACGGCTTCCTCGGCTTGAAGCGGGCTCTTGAGATGACGCCTGCTGAGATCGTGCAGGAGGTGACCGATAGTGGTCTGCGCGGTCGTGGTGGTGCGGGTTTCCCGACTGGTATCAAGTGGAACACCGTGCTGAAGGCGCAAGGTGATCAGAAGTACATTGTCTGTAATGCTGATGAAGGTGACAGTGGCACGTTCTCAGACCGGATGATCATGGAGGGCGATCCTTTCGTTCTGATCGAAGGGATGGCGATTGCCGGGATCGCTGTTGGGGCGACGAAGGGGTATATCTACACTCGCTCTGAGTATCCGCATGCTATCGCTATTTTGCATGACGCCATCCAGATTGCGCGCAAGGCCGGTATTCTTGGGCCTTCCGTCATGGGCTCAGAACACACTTTTGATATGGAAGTACGTGAAGGGGCTGGCGCTTATGTGTGTGGTGAAGAGACCTCACTTCTGAACAGCCTTGAAGGCAAACGCGGTATCGTGCGTGCCAAACCTCCGCTTCCGGCGATTGAAGGCCTGTTTGGTAAGCCGACTGTGGTCAACAACGTGATGTCTCTGGCGTCTGTACCGATCATCATGGATCGGGGCGCGCGGTTCTATCGTGACTATGGTGTTGGGTATTCTCACGGCACAATTCCTATTCAGCTGACCGGTAACATCAAGAACAGTGGTCTGTTCGAGACGGCCTTTGGTCTAACGCTGAATGAGCTGATCTATGACATCGGTGGTGGTACTTTGAGTGGTCGCCCGGTGAAGGCGGTTCAGGTTGGTGGTCCGCTGGGTGCTTACTTCCCGCCGTCTTTGTTTGACACGATCTTTGATTATGAGGCGTTTGTTGAGCGCAATGGCATGATTGGTCATGCAGGGATCGTGGTGTTTGACGATACTGTCGACATGCTCAAGCAGGCTCGGTTTGCCATGGAGTTCTGCGCTATTGAGAGCTGCGGCAAGTGTACGCCATGCCGCATCGGTTCTGTGCGCGGTGTGGAGGTACTGGACCGGATTGCCAGAGGTGATCAGCCGGAGCAGCAGGTTGAGCTGCTGACCGACCTTTGCGACACGATGAAGATGGGCTCTCTTTGTGCTCTTGGCGGGTTCGCTCCTTATCCTGTGATGAGCTCTTTGACGCATTTTCCGCAGGATTTTCATGTAAAGCCATTAACAGACGCCGCGGAGTGAACCCATGACCCTGATTAAAGAAACAGATTACGGCACTCCTCAATCGACTTCTGAAAAGAACGTCACTATCAACGTTGACGGCTTCGATGTCACAGTGCCTGAAGGAACCTCAGTGATGCGTGCTTCCATGGAAGCTGGCATTCAGGTTCCGAAGCTTTGTGCGACCGATATGGTTGATGCATTCGGCTCCTGCCGCCTGTGCCTGGTGGAGATTGAAGGCCGCCGTGGAACGCCTGCCTCCTGTACCACGCTGGTGGAAGAGGGGATGAAGGTTCGCACGCAGACAGATCGTCTGAAAGGCCTGCGCCGCGGTGTGATGGAGCTTTATATCTCTGACCACCCGCTGGACTGCCTGACCTGTGCTGCCAATGGTGATTGCGAACTGCAGGATATGGCTGGCGCTGTTGGTCTGCGTGACGTGCGCTATGAAGCGGATGGACAGAACCACTTCAAGATGCGCGATGGTGGTGGTGAGGTGAATGCCTGCTGGAAGCCGAAGGATGAAAGCAATCCATACTTCACCTATGATCCAGCCAAGTGCATTGTCTGCTCGCGCTGTGTACGTGCCTGTGAAGAGGTGCAGGGCACTTTTGCGCTGACCATTACCGGGCGTGGTTTTGACTCCCGTGTGACTGCGGGCATGTCTGAGAGCTTCCTGGATTCTGAGTGTGTGTCTTGCGGTGCCTGTGTTCAGGCCTGTCCGACGGGGACGCTTCAGGAGAAATCCGTGATCGATATCGGTCAGCCGGAACGCTCCGTTGTGACGACCTGTGCTTATTGCGGTGTCGGGTGCTCGTTCAAAGCGGAAATGCGCGGTGATGAGCTGGTGCGTATGGTGCCGTACAAAGACGGTAAAGCGAACCGGGGCCATTCTTGTGTGAAGGGGCGCTTTGCCTACGGGTATGCTGCTCACCAAGACCGTATTTTGAATCCGATGGTTCGTGACAGCATTGATCAGCCTTGGCGGGAAGTTTCCTGGGATGAGGCGCTGAACTTTGCGGCGACCAAGATGAAAGGCATTCAGCAGCAGTACGGTAAAGAAGCTGTTGGTGTGATCACGTCTTCTCGTTGCACCAATGAAGAGACGTACCTGGTTCAGAAGCTGACCCGTGCTGTGTTTGAGAACAACAACACAGACACCTGCGCACGTGTCTGCCATTCCCCAACCGGTTATGGTTTGGGACAGACCTTCGGTACATCTGCGGGAACGCAGGACTTTGACAGTGTTGAGCATTCTGATGTGGTGATGGTGATCGGGGCGAATCCGACTGACGGACACCCGGTGTTTGGCTCTCGCCTGAAGAAGCGTTTGCGTCAGGGCGCCAAGTTGATCGTGATTGATCCGCGGCGAACTGATCTTGTGAAGTCTCCGCATATCAAAGCTTCGCACCATCTGGCACTGCGTCCGGGCACGAACGTTGCCATTGTGACAGCATTGGCGCATGTGATTGTGACTGAGGGCCTGTTTGATGAATCCTTCATCCAAGAGCGCTGTGAGTGGGATGAGTTCCAGGATTATGTCGAGTTCGTTTCTGATCCAGCTAACAGTCCAGAAGCGGTTGAGCTGCTGACTGGGGTTCCTGCTGAGGAAGTGCGCGGCGCGGCACGGCTTTATGCGCGTGGTGGTAATGGCGCGATCTATTACGGCCTTGGTGTGACAGAGCACAGTCAGGGTTCCACCACTGTGATCGGTATTGCCAACCTTGCGATGTTGACTGGTAACATTGGTAAGAAGGGCGTTGGTGTTAACCCGTTGCGCGGTCAGAACAACGTGCAGGGTTCCTGTGATATGGGATCCTTCCCACACGAGCTGCCGGGCTATCGCCATGTGAAGAACGCTGATGTTCGCGATATCTATGAAAAGCAGTGGGGCGTGACGATCTCTGATGAGCCGGGTCTGCGTATTCCGAATATGCTGGATGCAGCTGTTGAAGGCACGTTCAAGGGTCTTTACGTGCAGGGGGAAGATATCCTGCAGTCTGATCCGGATACCAAGCATGTTGCGGCTGGTCTTGCAGCGATGGAATGCGTGATTGTTCATGACCTGTTTTTGAATGAGACCGCGAACTATGCGCATGTGTTCTTGCCGGGGTCTACGTTCCTTGAGAAGGATGGCACGTTCACAAACGCTGAGCGCCGGATCAACCGGGTGCGTAAGGTGATGGCACCGCGCAATGGCTATGCTGACTGGGAAGTCACGCAGTTGCTGGCCAATGCCATGGGTGCGAACTGGACCTACACTCATCCTTCACAGATCATGGAAGAGATCGCGGCAACCACTCCAAGCTTTGCCAATGTGACCTATGATCTTCTGGAAGAGAAGGGATCTGTTCAGTGGCCGTGTAACGAAGCGAAGCCGGAAGGCACGCCAACGATGCACCTTGATGGGTTTGTTCGTGGTAAGGGCCGTTTCATTCGTACCGATTATGTGGCGACGGATGAACGAACCGGACCTCGCTTCCCGCTTCTGCTGACAACTGGCCGTATCCTGAGCCAGTACAATGTGGGTGCACAGACACGGCGTACGGACAACGTGGTTTGGCATGAGGAAGATCTGCTTGAGATCCATCCGCATGATGCTGAACTGCGCGGTATCAAGGATGGGGACTGGATTAAGCTTATGAGCCGTTCCGGTGAAACCAGCTTGCGGGCGAATGTGACAGATCGTGTGTCGACGGGTGTAGTTTACACCACGTTCCACCATCCAACGACACAGGCCAACGTGGTGACCACCGATTACTCCGACTGGGCTACCAACTGTCCGGAGTACAAGGTGACAGCGGTTCAGGTTTCTCTTTCCAATGGTCAGACGGACTGGCAGGAAGAGTATCAGGAGCATGCTGCGCGTTCACGGCGGATTGAGGCTGCAGAATAAACGGGCCGACGCTGGGCTGTTTGAGTGCTGGAGATTTATCTGGTGCTTATGCAGCCCATGCTCATGGGAACAAAGATTTAAAAGGGAGGAGAGCTGGAATATGGCGCCGGAAAAGCTCACCTACATGGCGAACCAGATTGCAAGCTTCTTCAAGCATAAGCCGCATGATGAAGCCGTTGAAGGCATTGCCAATCACATCAATGATTTCTGGGAGCCGCGGATGCGGTTGCAGCTGTTTGATATTGTGAAGGATGGCGGAGAGGGGCTCAATCCGCTGGTGGTTGAAGCCGAACCGTCCATTCGCAGGCCTGTGCAGTAAGCTATTGGGTTTCTTAGAATTAAGCGCTGCATGCTGCCGGATATTTCCGAGCGCGTGCAGCGCTTTTTGTTTGCTTACTTCATCTTCGCCATGAAGGCATGCACGGCTTCCAGATGCTCTGGTTCATTGTGGCTCATGCCCTGGAAACAGGCGGAGAGATCGAGGAAGTCTTTGAGCTCGGTGCGCTGGGCCATCTTCAGGAGGCGCTTGGTAAGACGGGTGGCCTTTGGTGGCTGAGAAGCGAACTGCATGGCCATTTTGTTGGCCTCATTCATCAGTTCTTCTGGCTCATAGACATCAAGCACGAGGCCGTATTCTTTGGCTTGCTCGGCATTGATTACACGGCCTGACAGAGTGAGTTCAGCTGCGCGCTGGTAGCCGATCAAACGCTGCATGAACCATGCGCCGCCATCTCCTGGAATGATACCCAGATTGAGGAAGGTTTCGCCAAACTTGGCTTTGGTTGAGGCCAGGCGAATATCGCACATGTTGGCAAGGTCAAAACCAGCACCGATGGCAGGGCCATTGACGGCTGCGATGATGGGCACTTCTACATTTTGCAGGGCGAGCGGGATGCGTTGGATGCCACGGCGGTAGTGATTTTCCACCTCAGCAACATTGCCAGCAAAGTCGCCACCACGCTCGGCCATGTCCTTGATGTTACCACCGGAGGAGAAGGCAGACCCTGCGCCTGTGAGAAGGAGGACGGAAACCTCACGGCAGGTGTTCACCCACTCCGCAGTTGCAACAATGTCGTCGATGAGGGCTGATCCTGTCAGCGCGTTGCGCAGGTCGTGACGGTTCATGGTCAATGTCGCGACGCGGTTTTCAAGCGTCAGAGTTGCATCGGTGAGACTTGGCAGATCTGTCATAATGTGTTTCCCCTCCAGATAAATGCGGTGCTGCGAGCCTTTGAATGCGATTTCCAATCAACTGAAATTCAAAGGAAATCGCTGTGCTTTGCATTCTTGCGGGTGATACTAGAGGGAAAACTTGCGGGAGCAGAGATAGCTATTGGTTGAGGAGCTCAGGCTCCTGATGCTGCAACCCGGCGTAGTCCTTCAGCAGGTCTTTGCGGAAGGTGTAATCTTCGCGCACCTGATCCAGCGTTGCTGTATCCAGCTTGATGCTTGCAAAATGCTCGTCTGTCTGCGGGAAGGAGACACGTGGTGTGTTCTCGTCTGTCCATGGTGGGCAGAACGTGGAGTTGCCAAAGTTCTCGCCGGCGCGGTTGAGGCTGAGGAAGAAGATTTGGCTTTCCAGAGCTCTGGTGACCACAAAATCGTGCCAGCTGAAGAAGCTTTCATCACGGGCATAAGCGCCGCTGTGCAAGATCAGGTCTACGCCATGCTGCAGAGCCAGCGTGCGGCTCAGCTCAGGAATGCGGATGTCGTAACAGATGATTGGCGCAACTTTCACACCCTTTACGGAGAAGGAGAAGAGGTGATCACCTTTCTCGAAATACTCTTTCTCCATTGAGGCGCCATACTGGCAGATGTGGAGCTTGTCGTAATACCCGATCACAGCACCATCTGGTCCAACAGCAACCTGAGAGATCTTGAAGTGATCCTCTGCCTTGCGTGGCATGCCAAAGACGATGGTGGCGTTATATTCTTTCGCCAGAGTGCCGAATGCCTTGACGGATGGACCATTCAGATCTTCCGCCAATACGCTGAGTTCTGCAAAGGCTGCTCTGGAGTAGTCGACGGTGGAAAGCTCAGGCAAAACAACCAGATCATGTGGTTTTGCGGTGAGTTGCTGATGCAACTTGGCGGTTACAGAACACAGATGTGCGTCTCTTTCCTCTGCTGTGGTCATAGCAGGGATGTTGATCTGTCCGGCAAGGAGACTGAGCTTTGTCATATAGTATTCCGAGTTCTTATTGGCTTATTGGTCTGGCCAGTATTCGCCGAGTTCATTGCGGCAGCGTTCCAGCCTTGTGATGTTGTCGATGACGACCTGTCCGCTGTCCGCCACCAGAAAGCCGAGGATCATTTCAAGCAGGGCTGCCGTTGCAACGTAGCTTTCAAAGAAATGCGGGCTCTGGACTGGTGTGAGCAGGAGGTCGGTGGAGTAAGTGGCGAGTGGTGAAGTTCGGGTATCGGTGATCCCGATAACCTTTGCGCCCACTTCATAGGCTCGCTTTGCAACGAGCACAGTGTCTGCGGCGCACGGGTTCAGGGAGATTGCAACGACCACGTCGTCGGCGTTGATGTACTCAACCTGATCTGCGATCTCACCGTTTCTGCGATTGATAAGGCGCCAGTTGCGAAAGCACATGGAAGCGACGTAATGGAGATAGTTCGCTAGTGAGTGAGAGGCGTGCATGCCCACGACAACCACGTTTCGCGCAGTCGCCAGCGAAGAAATGATCTGCTGCAGGTGGTCGCGATCGATGGTGTCGAAGAGGTGTTTCAGGTTGCCGATGGCAGCGCTTTTGAAGCTTTGTAGTGAGGCTTCAATGTCAGAGGTGCCGTGTGTGGCCTGAAGTTCACCTGCGCGGGATGGGTAGTTGGAGGAGAAGTCCTCAAACCCACCACGATAGACATCGCGCATCGCATTGTAGGTGTCGAACTCCAATGACTTTGCGAGCCGGTTCATTGTTGGGGGAGGGACTTCCGCACGGGCTGCGACCTGACGCATGGAGAGTGTTGCAACGTCACTCGGATATTCCAGCACATAAGCCGCACTCTTCTTGAGCTGCTTGCTTAAATTCGGATAGGCCTTCGTGAGTTGATCGATCGTCTCCTGATAGCTTTTCGTCATAGTTTCCCCTCCCAAACGAATCATTGTTTCAAAAATTTCGACCCAAATGGATCAAATGTATCAGTCGCTCTGAATTGTCGTTTTTGTGTAGAGCGCTTCTGCAATTGCGATGTTCCTCTCGATTTTGAACCGATATAAATTTGATATATCAGTGTCTTTTTTTCATGCAGAAAATTGCTGCTGCCATTTGGTTTGCCTAAAACCCTATAATTTGAAGAGCTTTCCGCCCAAAATTTCTTCAAATTCAGTAGATATGACTAGTTCATAAGGTGACAAATGGTCAATAGTGAAAAAAATATGGATCATTTGAATTATATCTAGTATGTTTCCCGAGTTAGTAAAAGTATGCATGCGAAACGCACTGCGCTTTATTGCCAGTTCTTCGCATCTATTCGGGCAAAAGGGGACAAGCACTTACGAGGACATCACTCATCAAGAACAATGAAAGATGTTTTCGGTCGCGGCCCCTGAGCTGTAGCAATCTAAAAAATCTTAAGCGATCCGGTCCGGTGCAAATCGTCGTGTCGCGAGAGGCGTAATCGGCCATCCGGGAGCCAATGATAAGCAATAGATGCATATCTGGATGGTTATTAGGGAGACAAGAATGAACAAACCTAGCCTTAAATCTGTATCAAAGGGTTTCCGTCGCGTTCTGAGCGTAGGTGCAGCAAGCGCAGTTGCTTTGACACTGGCTTCTTCAGTTTACGCAGCTGACCTGCGTTTGAAAATTGCTGGTACGGTTCCTGTCGATCACGAAGGCACCAAAATGCTGAAGCAGATCGAGAAGGAAATTGAGGCTGCAGATGTTGGACTGAAAGTTTCTGTCTTCCCTGCAAGCCAGCTCGGTTCCGGTGAGTCTCTGGTTGAAGATACCATCCGCGGTAACGTGGACTTTGTGATGGCGTTCATCTACTCCCACAAAGACCCAGTGCTCGACATCATGTCCATGCCTTACCTGTTCACCAGCTGGGATGATCTGGAAAATGTGATGTTGAACCCAGAGTCCGAGTACAACAAGATCATCAACGAGCGTCTTGAAAAACTCGGCCTGAAGCTGTTCAACCACAACCCAGAAGGTTTTGTTGGCGTTGTTGCGAACAAGAAGCCTGAAGACTACGCTGGCTTTGGCGACAAAGGCATGAACATCCGCGTTTGGTCTTCTGCTGTTGTTAAAGACATGGCTGAAACACTGGGCTACAACACCACCACCATGGCTTGGGGCGACATGTTCCCAGCAATGCAGTCCGGTATTGTTGACGGTACCCTGTGCTGCACCAAGCAGGCTGCTTACACCATCTTCGCAAAATCCAACGTTGGTAAGTACTTCGTAGAGTACAACGCGATCTCTGAAATCAACTCTTTCTACGGTTCCATGAAAACCTGGAACAAGATGAACGACGAGCAGAAAGCTGTTGTGAAAGCTGCGTTTGACAAAGCTTCTAAGCAGTACTTCCAGTTCAACAAAGAGAATGATGCGAACTTCAAGCAGAAACTCGTAGAGTCCGGTTATGAAATCCTGAGCTTCACCCCAGAACAGGAACAGGCTCTGGCTGAGCGTGTTCGTGAGCAGGTTTGGCCTGCAATGGCTGAAGTTGTTGGTCAGGAAACCATTGACCGACTGAAGAAAGACTTCAAATAAGCCCTTCTCTTCGAGGCCGACGCATACCCTGCGTCGGCCTTTTCTATGAGTTTTTTGTTTTTATAACGAAGGGCATATCAGATGAGTATTCTGACAAGCGAACTTCCAAGACCAGTGGCTAAACCGCTGAACGGCGTCATTAAACTGATGAACCTCATGATTACAGCAGGCGGTGTAATCATGGCGCTCACATTCTTTATGGTGGTGATCGTCCGTTATGGCTTTGGTGGTAACCTATTCGCCTATGAAGAATGGCTGATGACCATCAGTTTCTGGATGTTCTTCATGGCTGCTGCTGTCGCCTCGGCACGCAAAGAGCACGTGAACGCAGACGTGCTTGGCTTTCTTATCAAGAACCCACGTATCATCTGGTGGCGTGAGGTTGCAGTTGAAATCATCGAGATTGGTGTGCTGTCCGCTGTGACGTATTGGGGCTTCCTGATGCTTCAGGAAGAGGTTGCTTCCTACCCAATCTGGCAGACCACAGTCGCGCTGAAGATCCCATTCTTCGTGCCGCGTCTCGGCATTTTCCTCGGCTTCCTGTTTATGACCCTGTTTGCTGTGCTGCACTTCTATCTGCTGCTCAGAAACGGCCCTAAATGGCCGGAGCGTGAACCGCGTGAGATCGCGGAGAGTGTTGACCCTGAAGAAGAACAAGTAAAAGCACAAGGGGCTGCGCAATGATTATTGTAGGATCTATCGCCATTCTTTGCGGCCTACTGCTGCTTGGTGTCAGTGTGCATCTGGCGTTTGGCGCAATTCTGATTTTCCTCGCCTATATGGGCGGTCACGATGTGGCTGGTTATCTGCCAACCGGTCACTGGAAGATGAACAATGTGGTGCTGCTGGCTATTCCGCTGTTCATCATGGCTGGCGGTATCATGGAGAAGGGCCGCATCGCTGCGCCTCTCGTGGCACTTGCTGAGCTGTTTATCGGGCACATCAAAGGCGGCTTGTCTGCGGCAACTGTTCTGGCTTCCGGCGTGTTTGGTTCTATCTCCGGCAGTGCAAACGCGACGCTGACCTGTATCGGTGGCATCATGATGCCGCATCTGCGCAAGGCGAACTATCCGCAAGGCCAGTCTGCTGCGCTGATCGTGAGTGCGGCGCCGCTGGGTTTGCTGATCCCACCGAGTGCTTCTCATATTCTTTATGCCTGGGTTGCTCAGCAGTCCGTGCTGCGCGCGTTCCTGTCTACTGTTATTCCGGGTCTGATCCTGATCACTTTGCTGATCGTTGTGAACCAGATCATGCTGCGTAAGTATAAAGACATCAAGCTGGAAGAGCGTCCTGAGAACTTCAATTTCGAGTTCAAGAAACGTGGTCTGAAAGCGTTTCCTGCGCTGATGATGCCAGTCATTATCCTCGGTGGTATCTACGGTGGTGTTATGACGCCAACAGAAGCTGCTGGTGTGGCTGTGATTTATGCGATCCCTGTTGCGATCTACGTCTACCGAGGCCTGACTTGGAAGACCTTCCGCGAAACTGTGCTGAGCTCCGGCATTACCATTGGTGTGGTGATGGCGATGATCTTCATGGTTCTGATTGTTAGTCGCTTCCTGATCTTTGAAGACATCCCTGCGATTGCAGAGGAGTTTGTTTACTCCGTCTCTGAAGACCCGATTATGATCCTGCTGATGGTGAACCTGGTGATGATCATCATCGGTATGCTGATGGACGACATTTCCGGTATTCTGCTCTCAACGCCTCTGCTGCTGCCAATCGTGCAGGGCGTTGGTATGGACCCGATCCACTTTGCGGCGGTTCTGGGTGTGAACCTGGGCATGGCGAATATTACGCCACCAACTGCTCCGCTGCTGTATCTGGGTTCTAAGGTGACAGACACCTCCGTCGATAAGATGCTGAAGCCAACGCTGATGTTCATCTTCTTCGCGTGGCTGCCAACTCTGATCCTGACCACTTTCATCCCGCAGCTGGCGCTTTTCGTGCCGGACCTGCTGCTGAACTAAGTGTTCTGGAATTAGCGAGCTGATCAATTCAAGGCGGGTGCCACAGGCATCCGCCTTTTTCTTTGCTTGTTCCTTGAGAAATGAGGGGGAGGAGGAGGGCTTCACCGCAATGGAAATTAAAAGAATCAGTATTCGGTTTTCTGTCTTATGGTTAATTTGTGGGAACTATTGGATTTCTTAGGTTCCAGTAGCGTAAATAAAATTCAATGACAGGTGGTATTTTAGCGACTGGGAATGAATATCTCTAAAATTTTATCTTTCTAATTTTCCTCAGTACTATATCGAGGGTGAGTAGAGGTGACTCTATTTCTTCCTAGATGAGTTCTAATAGATATGTTTTCAAAGGAACGTTGTAATGCGTTCTGGCTGTGTTGGGTCTCTATTTAAGTATTCTTGCTGTTTTCTATAAATTTGCTGTGCTGAGTGTTGCATATATTCAAGGGTTCTCTTTAAATTTAAGGGTATCATTTGTGATGTGAAAAAATATATTGATAAAAATCTCAACACGTGATTTTACTCTCTTAGATTTTCTTTTTGTTTTTCCCATGGGCGGAAAATCAGGGGCGATGTGAAGATGAAATGTCGTTGTCTTTGGTTGGTTGAGGTAAACGCCGTTCGTGGAAAAGTCATTGGGGTGTAGGGCAATGCTTTTTCGAGGTACTTCTGTTGCACTTTTGATGTGCGCGTTGGGGGTAACGTCTGCTCATTCTGCGTCTTTAAGAGATGCCGTTGAAACCGCCGTTCTCACAAATCCGGACATTGTAGAGTCTGCAGCGAACAGAAGAGCGCGTGATCAGGAACTGCGTGCTTCTCAAAGCGCCTTCATGCCAAAGCTGAGCGTGAACGCATCCTTTGGTGCTGAACGCCTTCGCAGAGCACAGTCCAACACAACGGAACAGTGGCGCGCTGCCAAGCAGGTGAGTGTGGAAGCTGAACAGCTGCTGTTTGATGGCTTTGGCTCCGTAAATGAGATCTACCGCCAGAGTGCCCGTGTTGATGGTGCTGCTCTGCGCGTGCTGGAGCGTTCTGAAGCGATCGCACTTGATGCCGTTGAAGCTTATATCGACGTTGTGCGTCACCAGAAGATCCTCAACAAATCTAAAGAGAACACCGCTCTTCACCAGCGTCTGGCGCGTGAAGTTAAAGAGCGTTACGACGGCGGTGAAACCGGCGCTGCTGACCTTGCTCAGGTTCAGGAACGTGTAGCTGCTACCCGTATGATCACTGCAAGCGTCCGCAAGTCTTTGCTGGATGCGATGGCGAAGTATCGCCGCGTGGTTGGCGTTGCTCCAAATAATCTGATGGCTGTTTCTGCCGCAAACTCTGCTGCTGCTAAGAGCCTTTCTTCTGCGCTTGCCATGTCTCGTCAGAGCAACCCGCTGATCCTTTCTGCTGAGGCAGATACAGACGCTGCTGGTTTTGCGCTTGAGCAGAGCAGCTCTTCTTTCATGCCACGCGTTACTTTGAACGGTTCAGCGAATTTTGGTGATGACCTGAATGGTTATGAAGGCCGCAGTGATGATTACCGCATCATGGTTCGTCTGAAGTGGAACCTGTACAACGGTGGTTATGACAGTGCGATGCGCGGTCGTGCTGTTGAGCAGCTAGCTGAAGCTCAGGCTCGTGTAGACCGTATGCGCCGTGAAACCGATGAGGCTGTTGAGCAGGCATGGGCGTCTGTTCAGACAACCCGCGAACGTATCTCCGCGCTGCGCCAGACTGTTTCTGCAAACCAGCGTGTCGTGAGTGGATACCGTCAGGAATACAACATCGGTCAGCGTTCTTTGCTGGACGTGCTGAACGCAGAAAATGCGTTGTTTAACAGCCGTATCGATCTGATTTCAGCTGAGTACATCCTCAAGTTCTCTACCTACCAGCTGCAGGGTACCACGGGTAATCTGCTGGCGATGTTCGACATCACGCCACCAGCTGAGGCAAGAGCTGATCGCCGCGGGAACACTTCGGTCTTCCCTCAGGCAGCAGGTTTCCAGATTGAACCACTTCGTTAATGGTGTAACCTGCACGCATAGCCGAAATTTTCTTCAGGAAGGGAGCCTTTGCGGCTCCCTTTTGTCGTTAGGAATGATGAGACTGTAATGACCGTCGAGACTGAAAACTCAGCTGAAGTGAACGTCAAAGATCCACTGATTGAGGCAATCAAGTACATCGCCAGAAGTTACGGCAACTATGCAACGGCTTCGGTCATTCTTGCAGGGTTGCCATACGATGGTCAGCGGCTTTCCATCAAGCTGGTTGAGCGTGCAGCATCCAACTGCGGGATGCGGGCGTTGGTCGTCAATAAAAAGGCAGCCACCATTCCGGCAATCTCGCTTCCTGCGATCCTTGTGTTTGAGGACGGTAGTCTTCGTATTTTGAGAGAGCTGAATGAAAGTACCGGGCATGCGTCCATCGTGGATGCCGAGAAGCCTGAGGAACAGCAGATCCTTTCTATTGCGGCCCTGGAGAAGCTCTACAGCGGTCATGCGATCTTCTTCAAACCGGTGAACATGACCTCTGAGAACAGTGGTATGGGCTCCGGGCGAGACGGGCATTGGTTCTGGGGTGTCATTGCGGGTTTTTGGAAGGACTACATCCACGTTGCCATTGCGGCTCTGGTGATCAACAGTCTGGCACTGGCGTCTCCGCTTTTTATCATGAACGTTTATGATCGGGTGCTGCCGAATTTTGCAGTTCCAACGCTGTGGGCGCTCGCTGCTGGGGTTGTGCTGGCACTGGTGTTTGATGGAGTTTTAAAGACTGCACGCAGCTCGATCATTAACATGACGGGTAAGCAGGCAGACCTTGCGATTGCTTCTCGGATCTTTTCCCATGCGCTTGGTCTGGATCTGGAGAACCGTCCAGGATCCACCGGTCAGTTTGCCAACCACATCAAAGAGTTTGAGACCGTTCGTGAGTTCTTCACGTCCTCCTCGCTGGTTGCTCTAATAGATATGTGTTTTATCGGTTTGTTCGTGATGGTGCTGTTCATCATTGTCGGGCCGATTGCTTATGTGCCGCTTGTGGCGGTTCCGGTTGTTATTCTGATTAATCTACTGGTGCAGCCTGCGCTTGCCGGATCGGTTGATCAGGCGACCAAGGAAAGCGCTATGCGCCATTCGGTGCTGGTGGAGAGTATCGCGAATATCGATACCATTCGTGCGCTCAATGCTGAAAGCTCCATGCAAATCAAGTGGGAGCGCTCCGTTGCATCCAGTGCGGCTGCCATTCTTAAAGGGCGCTACTGGTCCACATTGGCGCAGTCGCTCACTGGCTTCGCGCAGGCATTGGTTTCTATCTGTATCGTTGTCTGGGGCGTTTATCTGGTCAATGAGGGCACTGTAAACATGGGTGGCCTGATCGCAGCGATGATGCTTTCTGGCCGTGTGCTTGCGCCTCTGTCCTCTATTGCAGGTACTTTGACGCGCCTGCGCCAGACCATGCATTCCTATAAGATGTTATCTGGTCTGATGGATCTGCCAGCTGAACGCAGGCCTAACCGAACTTATGTAAACAGCCGGATCACTTCCGGTGCAGTTTCCTTCCAGAATGTTTCCTTCCGTTATCCGGAAGCGGCTGAAGACTCGCTGCGTGATGTGAGCTTTGAGATTAGGCCAGGTGAGACGATCGGGCTGATTGGCCGTGTTGGTGCTGGTAAGTCGACCGTTGGGCGATTGTTAGCTGGACTCTATACGCCATCCGACGGGGCAATCCTCGTCGATCAGATTGATACGCGCCAATATGATCCGGCTGATCTTCGAGACGGAGTTGGGTTCCTGTCTCAGGATAACGTGCTGTTCAGCGGCAGCCTGCGAGAAAATATCGTTGTCGGACGTCCTCAGGCGTCTAACGAAGATATCTATCGTGCAGCTCATATTGCCGGTGTTGAGGATTTCGTTGCGACCCATCCGCATGGCTTTGATATGCAAGTGGGTGAGGGGGGGCGGTTGCTTTCTGGCGGGCAAAAGCAAAGTGTTGCGCTGGCCAGAATGTTGCTGCGTCAACCGCGTCTTTTGTTCCTTGATGAGCCTTCCAGCCATCTGGATACAGCCTCTGAGCGTCGTCTTCTAGAGCGATTGAGAGAGTATAACTCACCAGACACGACTATGATCATCAGTACGCACCGGACGTCCTTGCTGCAGCTGACAGACCGTTTGATTGCGCTGGATAAAGGCCAGTTGGTGGCGGATGGTCCACGGGATCTTGTGATTGAAAAGCTGCGTACACTTGGGGCGACACGACAAGAACAACGTCAGCGCAATGCGGAGGGTGTGTAAGATGAAAAACTGGGATTATGCGACCGATATCCGCGCCAGTCTGCAGACGCGCCCACCACGGGCAGCAACGCGTGTTATTCTGATTGTTTTCGTTGCGCTGATTGCCGGTATCGTCTGGGCATCTCAAGCTGAGCTTGAAGAAGTAACACGTGGTGAAGGGCGTGTTGTGCCATCCAGCCAGATCCAGATTGTTCAAGCGCCTGAGAAAGGGATCGTGAAATCTCTACTCGTGGAAGAGGGGCAGATCGTCCAGAAGGGCGATATAGTGGTGCGCGTGGATGATACAGGCTTTTCCTCGCAGCTTGGTGAGCTTCAGCAGCGTCAGTGGAGCCTTTTGGCGCGCGCAGAGAGATTGATGGCGGAGGCCAACAATGCGCCTCTGGAGCTTTCTGAGGAGCTTAGAAGCAATGCGCCGGGCCATAGCTTTGAAGAAGAACAGGTTTATCTGGCTCGCAAGCAACAGTTGGCGAGTGAGATTTCTTTGCTCAAAAATCAGCGTTTGCAGCGAGAGCAGGAGCTGGAGGAGCTTCTGGCGGAACAGCGCAAAACGACTGTGACGACTGAAACGCTGGCCCGCGAGGTTGAAATTAACGAACGGCTCTTCAAGCGCAAAGTGCTTCCAGAGATTGAGTTCCTGCGTCTTAAGCGCCAGTTGGATGAAGCTCAGGGCAGTTTGGAAGTGTTGAATGCTTCTATCCGGCGTGTGACTTCAGCGGGGCAGGAGGCGGAAGAACGTATCGCCAATGCGCAGACTGTGTTTCATGCCAAGGCTCGTCAGGAGTTAGCTGCAGCACGTGCTGAGCTGGCGGTAATAAATGAGAGCATTAAAGCTGCTCGCGATAAGGTTCAGCGGACCGATCTTGAGGCGCCTGTCTACGGTGTGGTTAATCAATTGAATATATCCACAATCGGGGCTGTCGTGCAGCCTGGAGAGCCTCTGGTTGAGATTGTTCCGCTTGAAGATACGCTTCTGATTGAAGCGCAGATCAGTCCTCAAGACGTGGCATTTCTTAGGCCAGGTCAAGAGGTTACGGTCAAAATCACTGCCTATGACTACTCCATTTATGGTGGTCTGAAAGGCAAGCTGGAAAGGATCGCTGCGGACTCCACCAAGGACGAGCAGGGAAATCGATTTTTTAAAGTGAACGTCAGAACAGATAAAAACTATCTCGGGACGGAAACGGATCCTTTACCAATAATTCCAGGAATGGTGGCCTCAGTAGACGTTTTAACCGGTTTTAAAACGGTGTTGGATTACATCCTTAAGCCTATAAACAAAGTGCGTTCGGAAGCACTCCGCGAAAGGTAATTTCGAGCGCCTGACAAGGGGCGTCAGGATGTTTTGTAATAGGTTTTGGGCCGCCGGTAGACGCCGTGCGGCAACTAAGGATTATTGTGTCTACAAAGCTGCAGTTCTCGGATTTGCCGGTGTTGCACTTGGATTTTCTCAGTTTGTTACTGCGGCTGCTGCACTGGAGCCGCAAACCCCATATTTTCCAGCGGATCTCGCTTCTGTTTCTACCCCTCAACCGGTGGTTCTGGCCAAAGCCCGCATGCCTGTGCCAATGGTTAAGCCTGAGCTTCCTGCTATCGAAACGGCTTCTGCTCATGGGGCTGATGCTGTTCTTGATAAGTCTGCCAGCAAGCTTCAAAGCGTTGTTCGCTCTGCAGCAGGAACTTCTATCGATATGCGCTGGAGTATTATTACCAGCCAGATGGATAGTATCACGAGTTCTTCCAAGTGTTTGAAAAGTAGCGAGAAATGTGAAGTTGGCGTGCTGAACACCTGGGGCAATCTTATTAAGTCAGCTCGCAAGCTTCCTCGTCATAAGCAGCTTTCCTACGTTAATCGCGGAATTAACGCCCTGATCAGTTACAAGAGTGATCAGCAAGTGTGGGGGCAAAGCGATTACTGGGCTTCTCCGATAGAAACGCTGAGCCAGCGCCGGGGGGATTGCGAGGATTATGCTGTCCTGAAGTACTGGACCTTGAGAGAGCTTGGTATTCCGGCGGAAGATATGAAGGTGGTTGCGGTATATGATACCAAAATTGGCCAGTACCACGCGATCCTCAATCTCTCCTATAAAGGAGGGGAGTATGTGCTGGATAATCGCTTTGGTCGCGTTGCTCTTAAGCAAGACACCAAAAACTATAAATGGGTGCATGTTGCCGGTAGTGGCAAGCAGCTCCCGCAAAAGATCAAGTATACATCTCTTGCTGCAATGACCCGCGCGTTTAACTAGAACCGCGAATCCAGTTTACAAAACCTATTTTTTGAGCGCGTTACAAGGGGCAAAGAACGCGCTCTTTTTTGTTCGGGAAGCCCTTTCTCCTGCCAATCAGCTCTCAAAAAGCACCATTTCCCGTTAATAACTTCGCCACCCTGTATAGGGAGCGGTGTTTAATAAAAAGTAAAATACTCAATAAAATTTAATCAAATTAAAACCTTGGTCGCAGAAATGCGCGATTTCAGGGTGTTGCCGTACTGTGACGGAATTAACGACGTTAAAATTTCCTTAAGGAAATGATTTGACTTTTATCAGGATTGGCAAAATTATCGGCGCAATTGCTAAAATTTTATTAAAACTGTTTATGCGTCGGGTTTGCTACTATGTCAGAGCGTCAAGCGTCTTCCACGAACACAGCCACCAACACCTCCCAAGCTACGATTCCTCCGCAAACGCTGAAGATTGGCGTTGTTGCAGAAGGAAGCTCTGAGGTTCTCGTTCGGCAGCCAGGTCAGCTGGTCGACTTCAGCCAGATGCTGGAGGTGCCTGTCAGTCTATTTCGATATGGCGAAAGCCTGCAGATCCTGTTCTCTGGTGGGGGAACACTGCTTGTTGAAGGGTTCTTTACTGGTGACCAGACCGACGCTTCTCTGATCCTGAGTGAAAACCAGGCACTGACCATCGAAGAGTTTGGGGCTCTGGTTGAAATTCTGCCAGTTGATACTCTGCAGACCGCTGCAGGTGATGGCACGCCGATTGCTGATCAGCTGGAAGAGCCAGGAAGTTCCGGTCAGGACTTTGACGACAACCCTGACGGTGGGCCACTGGGGCCAGGGCTGAATGTTAATGATCTGCTGAGGCCAGAAGACAATGCAGGTGCTGCTGCGGCCAATGATGAACCTGAGCAGGACGTGGATGATGTTCCTGTTGCCGGTATTGCAGAAGTTGGTGCTCTTGATGAGACTGACTGGGCAGATGCTGGTAAAGGACCGCTTTCCTTTACAGGTAATCTGAACGTTGATTTCGGTCTTGATGGTGTTGCTGAGCGTTCTTTGCAGTTCCAGCTGGACAATGGTGTACCGGTTGATCGTGCAGGCAACCCTTTAAGCCTAACAGCTGACGGGCAGCCTCTTTCCTATGAAGTGCAGGACTTGACTGCGGATGCTGCCAATGAAATTGGCGATGGAAGCCAGTTGCTGACAGCTAAGCTGCCGAATGGTGAAGTTGTTTTCGAGGTTCTGCTCAACACGTTTACCGAGACGGGTGCGTACACCTTTACTCTGCACGGTAATCTGGATCATCTGGAAGCAGATGTGAAAGACATTCTGGCACTTGAGTTTGGTTTCCTGGCTTTTGACGCGGACGGAGATTCTGCGGACTCGTTCCTGATTGTGAATGTTGCTGACGACCTGCCAGAAGTTGGCGAGCCAACTACAGGTACCGTTGATGAAGATGGTATTCCTGATATCGGCAACAACAACGACAATGCTGATGGCGATGCCCCTGCCACGTCCAATACGATAACAGCATCTCTCGATATTGATTGGGGTGCTGATGATGCGGACAGCGAGCAGGACGGTGTTGGTGATCGCTCTGTTAAGTTTGCTGGAACACCTGAGGCGCCACAAGGACTGACCTCAGAGGGTGTAGCTCTGGTCTACTCCCTCAGCGATGACGGTACTGAACTGACTGCGACTAAAGGAGATGGTGGCGAAGCCGTCTTCAAGGTGACTTTGTCCGATGATGCCGCTGGTACTTACAGCTTTGAGCTGATGGGTCCTCTGGATCACCCAGTTACCAATACGGAAGACGACATCAACCTGACTTTTGACTTTGTTGCAACCGACAGCGATGGCGACATCGCAAACTCAAGCTTCACTGTGATTGTTGATGATGATCTGGCTGATATTACCTCGCTTGAGGTGAACAAGTACGTTCAGGTTGATGAGAGCGCAGGCC
This sequence comes from Pseudovibrio sp. FO-BEG1, assembly GCF_000236645.1. Classification (NCBI taxonomy): domain Bacteria; kingdom Pseudomonadati; phylum Pseudomonadota; class Alphaproteobacteria; order Hyphomicrobiales; family Stappiaceae; genus Pseudovibrio; species Pseudovibrio sp. FO-BEG1. Next base: position 4,044,840 of record NC_016642.1, on the reverse strand, counting down.
TGGACAATGATGATACCACAGATACGGCTGTTTCTGACCTGTTTGCGAATGTGGCTTTCAAAGGTTCTGACGAAGATATGGAGCCTCAGTTTGCCCGTGATAACGTGGTGGACTTTGCCTACGACAACGGAGCAGATGGCGCGACCCACACGGTGACGCTGAGCATTGAGGAAGACGGTATGTCTTCTGGTCTTCAGACCACCGCAGGCGATGACATTCTGCTTTATCTGCAAAACGGTCTTGTTGTTGGCCGTGTTGGTGGTGCGGATGGCGATGCTGTGTTTGCAATTGCGATTGATGAGGCTGGTGAAGTCAGCCTTGCGCAGTACCAGTCCATCAAGCAGCCGGATACCAGCGATCACGATGAGTTCGTCAACCTGGATGGCAAGATCTCCGCCGTTCTGACCGTCACCGATGGAGACGGAGATGTTGCGAGCCAAGACATCGCAATTGGCGAAAAGATCCGCTTTGGTGATGATGGGCCAACCATTACCTCGCTTGAAGTGAACAAGTACGTTCAGGTTGATGAGAGTGCTGGTCTGGACAATGACGACACTACAGATACGACTGTTTCTGACCTTTTTGCGAATGTGGCTTTCAAAGGTTCTGACGAAGATATGGAGCCTCAGTTTGCCCGTGATAACGTGGTGGACTTTGCCTATGACAACGGAGCAGATGGCGCGACCCATACGGTGACGCTGAGCATTGAGGAAGACGGTATGTCTTCTGGTCTTCAGACCACCGCAGGCGATGACATTCTGCTTTATCTGCAAAACGGTCTTGTTGTTGGCCGTGTTGGTGGTGCGGATGGCGATGCTGTGTTTGCAATTGCGATTGATGAGGCTGGTGAAGTCAGCCTTGCGCAGTACCAGTCCATCAAGCAGCCGGATACCAGCGATCACGATGAGTTCGTCAACCTGGATGGCAAGATCTCTGCCGTTCTGACCGTCACCGATGGAGACGGAGATGTTGCGAGCCAAGACATCGCAATTGGCGAAAAGATCCGCTTTGGTGATGATGGGCCAACCATTACCTCGCTTGAAGTGAACAAGTACGTTCAGGTTGATGAGAGTGCTGGTCTGGACAATGACGACACCACAGAAACGGCTGTTTCTGAGCTGTTTGACGGCGTAAATAACCCAGGTTCTGACGACGATATGGAGGCTCAGTTTGCCCGTGATAACGTGGTGGACTTTGCCTATGACAACGGAGCAGATGGCGCGACCCATACGGTGACGCTGAGCATTGAGGAAGACGGTATGTCTTCTGGTCTTCAGACCACCGCAGGCGATGACATTCTGCTTTATCTGCAAAACGGTCTTGTTGTTGGCCGTGTTGGTGGTGCGGATGGCGATGCTGTGTTTGCAATTGCGATTGATGAGGCTGGTGAAGTCAGCCTTGCGCAGTACCAGTCCATCAAGCAGCCGGATACCAGCGATCACGATGAGTTCGTCAACCTGGATGGCAAGATCTCCGCCGTTCTGACCGTCACCGATGGAGACGGAGATGTTGCCAGCAAGAGCATTGAGATTGGCGAAAAGATCCGCTTTGGCGATGATGGTCCAACCATTACCTCGCTTGAAGTGAACAAGTACGTTCAGGTTGATGAGAGTGCTGGTCTGGACAATGACGACACCACAGAAACGGCTGTTTCTGAGCTGTTTGACGGCGTAAATAACCCAGGTTCTGACGACGATATGGAGGCTCAGTTTGCCCGTGATAACGTGGTGGACTTTGCCTATGACAACGGAGCAGATGGCGCGACCCATACGGTGACGCTGAGCATTGAGGAAGACGGTATGTCTTCTGGTCTTCAGACCACCGCAGGCGATGACATTCTGCTTTATCTGCAAAACGGTCTTGTTGTTGGCCGTGTTGGTGGTGCGGATGGCGATGCTGTGTTTGCAATTGCGATTGATGAGGCTGGTGAAGTCAGCCTTGCGCAGTACCAGTCCATCAAGCAGCCGGATACCAGCGATCACGATGAGTTCGTCAACCTGGATGGCAAGATCTCTGCCGTTCTGACCGTCACCGATGGAGACGGAGATGTTGCGAGCCAAGACATCGCAATTGGCGAAAAGATCCGCTTTGGTGATGATGGGCCGAGCCTGACAGGTGCGGAGCAAGGCGTTACTGTTGATGAAGATGATATCGATACCATCTTCTCTGCTGGTACCAGCCCTGATTACTGGGGCTTTGAAGGTGATGCGAGCCTGACTGAATTCTGGACTGGCGCAGCAATCTCATTCGGCGATCTGCAAGGTGTTGTTAATTTTGGTGCGGACGGGGATGCGGGCGCTAACTCGTTCACATTCGTTAATGATGCTACGCAGCAGTTGACCAATCTTGGTCTAACCTCTGACGGAGATAGCATTCAGTTTGACAGTCTTCAGCTGACACCAAATATCACTCTGATGCTTGGTGTTGCGAACGGTCGTCCTGTTATCGGTCTGGCACTGAACAATGAAACTGGTGAGTTTGCCGTGTTGCAGGCGGATCAGCTGGATCATGTTGCAGGTAATGGTGAGAACACTGCATTGCGGCTCAGTGATGGCACCACGATTGATGCCATTGACTTTGGTTCTGTGATTGTTGCCAGGGATGGGGACGGGGATACCGTCGAACTGGGTGGCAAGCTGGATGTGACTGTCGTTGATGATATTCCTGAGCCTCACATCTGGGTGGATGATCATATCCGCATTGATGAGACTGAAGGTGATCACAGTGACAACGTTCCTGCGAAGGGGCGTATTCGCAAGCTATTTAAAGACGTTGAAGACAAGGGCAGTGACCCAGATCTGAGTGGCCCAATCTACGCGCGCAATGATGTTCTGGACTTCCACAGGCATGTTGGAGCTGATGAGCGGGGCAGCCATGAACTCGTATTCCGCATTGATGATGCTACGTCTGGTTTGACCACGACAGAAGGTGAAAAGATTACGCTTACTCTGGAAGATGGTCAGATTGTTGGCCGTGTTCCAAGTGGAGAGGCTGCGTTTGCGATCCACCTGCATCAGAACGGAAAGGTTTCAATGGTTCAGTACATGTCCATTGAGCATCCGGATACCGACTCTTCCGATGAGCACGTATCGCTTGATGGAAAAGTCACCGCGATCCTGACGGTTACAGATGAAGATGGTGATGCTGTTTCAACTGAGATTGCTGTTGGTGATCTGCTAACGTTTGATGATGACGGTCCGCGTGTAACCAATCAGCAGCGGGATGTCACCATTGATGAAGATGATATCGATACGCCTCTGTCTACCGGCACCAGCCCTGATTATTGGGGGATTGAGGGTGACGGCAACTGGACTGACTTCTGGACCGGTTCTGCGATTAATACTGGTAGTTTACAGGGTGTTGTCGACTTTGGAGCTGATGGAGATGCTGGTTCAGGTTCCTTCACCTTTGCAGGTGATGCAGAACAACAGCTGACAGATCTGGGACTGACCTCAGATGGAGATGCCGTTGAGTTCCAGAGTGTTCAGCTGAATGCCAAGCTTACACTGATGGTCGGCATTGCTGATGGCCGTCCGGTTATTGGTTTGATCCTGAACAGTGAAACTGGTGAGTTTGCTGTGTTGCAGGCGGACCAGTTGGATCACGTTACCGGTCATGGTGAGAATACTGCGCTTCAGCTCAGTGATGGTTCCACGATTGATGCCATCGACTTCGGTTCCGTGATTGTTGCGACAGACGGGGACGGGGATACCGTTGATCTGGACGGCAAGCTGAATGTGACCGTTGTTGATGATGTTCCAGAACCACATATCTGGGTGGATGATCATATTCGCATCGATGAGACTGAAGGGCCTCATAGCGATAACATTCCGCCTTGGTTCGGCTTTAACACATTCAAAGACGTTGATAGCATAGGCAGTGACCCAGACCTGAGTGGCCCGATCTACGCGCGCAATGATGTTCTGGACTTCCATAGACATGTTGGTGCTGATGAGCGTGGCAGCCATGAACTCGTGTTCCGCATTGATGATGCTACGTCTGGTTTGACCACGACAGAAGGTGAAGAGATTACGCTCACTCTGGAAGACGGCCAGATTGTTGGCCGTGTTCCAAGTGGAGAGGCAGCGTTTGCGATCCACCTGCATCAGAACGGCAATGTTTCAATGGTTCAATACATGTCCATTAAACATCCGGATACCGACTCTTCCGATGAACATGTGTCTCTTGATGGAAAAGTCACTGCAATCCTGACGGTTACTGATGAAGATGGTGATGAAGTTTCAACGGAGATTTCTGTCGGGCATTTGCTGACCTTCGACGATGACGGACCACATATTGAGGAGTTTTTCACCACCGGTGAAACTGTTGAGCTGGATGAGACAAGCGGCTTGCAGCACGATGAAGTTAATGCTGCGCCGGGTTCTAATATACGTGCATTGTTTGCTGCGGTTGAGAATGACGCTGCTACTGATCCAGACATGGAGACGATCTTTGCCCAGCAGCAGGGTGTTCTGGATGCTGAGATCTTTGGAGGGGCTGACGGTGTTAGTGATGTTGCCGTTTCTCTGGAAATTTCTGCTGAAGGTCTGAACTCCGGATTGCAGACGACCGAAGGTGTTCAGATCAACCTTTACACGGAGGGTGATCTGATCGTTGGCCGTGCGGGTGACGGCGATGCGAGTGTAATCTTTGCTGTTTCCATCGATGACAATGGAACGGTCAGTGTGGTTCAGTATGCTTCACTTGAACATGCTCAGCCGGGTCAGGACGACAGTCTTGATCTTGGTGATCTGATCGTTGCTCGTCTGACCATCACAGATGGTGATGGTGATACAGACACAGCAACTACTGTGATTGGCGACAAGATCATCTTCCATGATGATGAGCCCGATGCCATTCGCTCAGGCTCTCAGATTGCAGTGGATGAGGCAGCTGATCTTGGAACTGTCGTCTCTGGCCAATTGCAGTTTGAAGAAGGTGCTGATGGTGCGACGGTTACTGGCGCTCACTTCCGCAATTCTCAGGGCTATGTCCGTCGCTATGACATGGAAGAGCCTCAAGGGCAGCGTGGCGATTTCCTGACTGTGGGTGGTGAGAAGATTGTTCTTTCCAGCACTACGGATGCAAACGGCATTATCACACTTGAAGGCACGACTGAAACGAGTGGTAGCTCTGCCTTTACGGTGGTTGTTCAGCCTGATGGATCCTATGAGTTTACTCAAATACTCGGCTTTGACCATCCTGATGCAGGTGAAGCTGGAAGCGATGATAGCATTGACCTGCGGCTACGCTTTACTGTCACTGATGGTGATGGAGATACATCGACTGCAACAGCTGTAATCTCGGTCCAGGATGATGAAGTTGTTCTCACGGGTGATGAGATCACTGCGAAAGCAGATGAAGACGATATTGTCGGTGACAGATCTGGTGTGCCGGGTAACCAACCAAATGATGGCAATGGCGATGGTTCGACTACGGGTGCCAATGACGTCAAAGGCCCTGCTTATGTCACCGAAAACATTAGCAATCTCGTTGATTTTGGTAATGACGGGGGCGTGTTTGTTATTGCTGATGAGGCTGTCTCTGCACTTGAGGGCATGGACCTGAAATCAGGTGGCGAAAAACTGTCTTATGTGGTGATTGGCAGTAAGCTGGTTGGATATCTCGAAACTACGGGAGACACAGAGTACAGTTTTGCTAATGATCATCCGGTGTTCTCACTTGAGTTGACGTCTGACAATGGTGATGTGGTCTTCAAACTGTTTGATCAGCTTGATCATGTTGCTGGCCATCTGGATAACGAACACAGCGGAGAGCTGCTGATTGATTTTGGAAGTGTCATCGACGCTGTTGATGGTGATGGCGATCGCGTCAATCTGGATGGTAAGTTCACAATCCAGATCGTCGATGATGTTCCTTACGTCGATTACAACGCTTATGAGAAGAACCTCGTTGTGAACGGTTCTTTTGAGCAGCCAGATATTGGTTCCTCATATAGCTTCTTCAGCTCTATAGATGGATGGCAGTCTACTAATGAGACTGGTTTTGAGATCCATTCTGATAGCTTTAGCCAACCAAGAGATGGTGAGCAGTATCTAGAGCTGGATATGGATGCAGGTGGTGCTGTTGATGGCATCTATCAGAACATCGTAACAGAAGCAGATGCTCAGTATGAACTGTTGTTCAGTCTGGCGGATCGTGCTGACAATGGTCCAAGCAGTGAAGTGCGTGTCCTTTGGAATGGTGTAGAAGTTGGTGTTTACTCGACTGATAGTACCGACTGGATAAACATCTCAGTTAACGTTGTTGGTACTGGCCAGGATGGCGGTGATCGCCTTGAGTTTGTTGAGGTTTCAGGTTCAAGCCAAAACAATGGACTTGGGACGTACCTTGATAACATCCAGCTTTACAAAACAGCAGGGTATGTTGATGAGGCAGAACTTGGTGGGGCTGAGCCAGTTGTTGCAACGGATTCTCTTGGCATCTTGTGGGGGGCTGATGATGCGAACACCAACACTGGAGGTGTTGGTGACAGGTCCGTTGTCTTCTATACATCGAGCACCAATCCTCCAAGTGGCTTGAGTTCTGACGGCGTTCAACTGGTCTATGAGTTCAGTGCGGATGGAACCACGCTTAAGGCATTGAAAGGCCCTGGTGGAGACGAAGTCTTTACCGTGACTTTGTCTGATGCAGATGCAGGCTCTTACACCTTCACGCTTATTGGTAATCTTGATCACGATGTTGCTGGGTCTGAAGAGGACCTACTGCTGGACTTCAGCTTTACCGCGAAAGACAGTGATGGTGATACTGCATCTGGCAGCTTTAGGGTTGTTGTAAATGATGATCTGCTTGAGATCGGGTCGCCATTGGCCAGCACCGTTGATGAGGATGGGCTCCTCGACGGTAACAAAGACAGTGCCAACGGAGATGCAGCAGCAACTTCAGCTTCAGTTAGTGATGTCTCTCTTGATATCAACTGGGGTGCAGATGATGGTGTCCGCACTGTCACATTTGCTTCTAACTCAGTTCTGCCAGCAGGGTCGGCCTCTGATGGTGTGCCTCTCGTCTATACTCTTAGTCAGGGTGACACTGTCCTAACAGCGATGAAGGCTGGTTCTAGCGAAGTTGTTTTCGTAGTTACTCTTTCAGATGAGGGTACTGGCTCTTACAGCTTTGACTTGAAGGGCAACCTTGATCATCCAGCCGGTGCTGATGAGAATGATATTGATCTGTCATTTGAGTTTGTCGCGACTGATGGTGATGGGGATACCGCTTCTTCCAGTTTCATTGTCACTGTCGATGATGACATGCCGGTGATTGGTGCTCCTGCTGATAGTGTTGTTGATGAAGATGGTCTGGCAGCTGGTAATAAGGACGATGCTCCTGGTGATGCAGCTGCGACTGAGACAATGGTTGACGATGTTGCACTCAACATCAGTTGGGGTGCTGACAACGCCAACAGTGATGCTGGTGGTACTGGTGATCGCTCTGTCACATTTGCATCCAACTCGGTGTTGCCAGCAGGGCTGAGCTCTGATGGTGTATCTCTCGTCTATACTCTTAGCCAGGGTGATACTGTCCTTACAGCGACCAAGGCTGGCACTAGCGAAGTTGTTTTCGTTGTAACTCTTTCAGATGAGGACACAGGCTATTACAGCTTTGATTTGAAGGGCAATCTTGATCATCCAGCGGGTGATGATGAGAATGATATTGATCTGACTTTCAACTTTGTTGCGAAAGACAGTGACGGTGACACAGCGTCTTCAAACTTCACTGTGACGATTGACGATGACAGCCCAGTGCTTGACGACAGCGTCTATGGCCAGAACCTTGTGGTAAATGGCTCCTTTGAGGATCCTGATATCGGTTCTAAAGGGCATAAGGCAGTCGACACAATGTCTGGCTGGATGTCTACCAACGGCACCAAGTTTGAAATCCATTCCAACAGCTTCAGTCCATCTTCTGACGGAGACCAGTATCTAGAGCTGGATAAGGATGGGGCTAATTCGAATAAAGTCGACGGCATCTATCAGAACATCATCACAGAGGCGAACACTCAGTATGAGTTGTCGTTTGATCTTGCTGACCGCATTAATAATGGTCCGGGCAGTGATGTGAGAGTGCTGTGGAATGGTGTTGAAGTTGGCGATGGTGTCTATTCAACAGACAGCACTGACTGGTCAAACTTCAAAATTACTGTTGTCGGCACTGGTCAAGCAGGTGGAGATCGCCTCGAGTTTATCGAGCTGGCTACTCCTGGCCAGAACAACGGCCTTGGCACGTATCTGGATAACATCCAGCTCCATAAAGTCGGGCCTATTGTTGATGAAGCTGACATTGAAGGCGGCTCTGCTGTTGCGAGTGATGAACTTCACATTAAGTGGGGTGCTGATGATGCGACCAGTGGCACAAATGCTAGAGCTGTAACTTTTGCGGATAGTCTTGATGGGACAGTAGCCAAAACTGATGAAAACACTGATCTGAAGTCCGCTGGTTCACCTGTCTTCCTTAAGTCATTCGGTGCTGTTCTGATTGGATACACCAATGTGGTGCCTCAGAGTGCTACAGATACTGGTGATGCGGTCTTCACGGTCACGTTGTCTAGTGATGGTTCCGGTGCTTACGCATTTGAGTTGCTCGGACAGTTAGATCACGAAGGCTCAGAAGCCGAAGACCTCTCGCTTACCTTTGATTTTGTCGCTACGGATAGCGATGGTGATAGTGTTTCTGGTGAGTTTACCGTCAACATCGTTGATGATGTTCCGACCGGTGCTGCAGATAATGCCAGCGGTGAGGAGGACGTGTCCTTCAAGATTGACGTACTGGCAAATGACGAAGTTGGTGCTGATAAGGCAGCAACGATCCTCCTTGAGAACGATGGGGAGACTGCTCAAAAAGGTACTGTAACTGTCAATCCAGATGGAACGGTGCAGTACACTTCACCACACGAAAACTTTAATGGTTCTGATAGCTTCAGTTACGTCATTGAGGATGCTGATGGCGATCGTTCAGAAGTGATTACGGTGACTGTTGAAGTTACACCGGTGAATGATCATCCTGAACTAACTGTTACAGATGTGCAGTCCAAGTTTGACGAAAACGGAACAGGTCCGGTTGCAAAATTCAGCGCAGCTGATGTTGACGGTGATGCGCTCACATACTCACTGAGTGGAGATGATGCTCATCTCTTCGAAATCAGAGGTAATGAAGTTTACTTCAAAGCCGCACCTGATTTTGAGAACCCGCTAGATGTGGGGACAGACCAAGAGTATGACTTCAACATTGTCGTAAGTGACGGCCACGAAGAAGTCAGTGAAGATATCTCTGTGTCAGTGACTGATCAGGCTGCTGAGCTTTCACTTTCTCTTTCTAGTAAGAATGTTGCCTTCTCAGTTGCAGATGATTTCAAAGGTCCTGACAACAATAATGGTCAACCAGGAGGCTACTCGGGTAGTGATGGTAGCCGGTTATGGTTGGACGGTTCTTGGCATGAAGTTGGCGACGATGACAGTTCGACAAATTACAATGGAAAGATCGTATCTAACTACCAAGACTTAGGGGACAATCTGCTTAACTATCATCTCGTGATTAAAGGTGATGGTGAGATTTCAAGATCTGTTGATCTTTCTGACATGACTGACGCAAAGCTGATTATTCATGCCGATCATGTTCTTCATGATGCTGGAGATAATTTGCTGATTGTGTTGGAGTGGGAAGATGAGAGTGGTGTTACGAAGACATACTCTACTGATCTAGCTTCCAAACAGCAGTCTCCATCTGATTTTGTAATTGATTTGTTGAATGACGTGCCAGGGTATGTGCCATCAGAAACAATCTTGAAGTTTGTCTCTGAAGATTTTGAAGCTGGTGACTACGCTCGCATTTTCAATGTTGTTATTGAAGGTCATGAGAATGTGCCTGAAACTGACTATACGACGAACTTCAAGCTTGGGGGGGCAGGGGTAGTTATCGGTGATGTTGTTGCCGTTTCTGATGGAGACAACAACGCTGCCAATAATCAGCTCTCCAGTGCTGTCATCACACTGAAGAACTATCAGCAGGGTGATGCTCTTAGCTACATTCCTCAGGGTGCTTACGCTGGTATTTCCGCTACGACAGCTGTTGTGGGTGGAAATCTGGTTCTGACCCTTTCAGGTGATGCAAGCCATGCAGCATATGTTGCAGCGATCAAGGCTATCGAGTTCAACACCTCATCAAACGATCCAGTGAGAACAATCGAAATGGTTGTCAGCAATGGTTCAGACGAGAGTGATGTTGCTACTACAACGATCAATGTGACTGAGAATACAGAGAATCCAAGCACGATCTTTGTCGACTATAACGAGCCTGCGTTCTCACAGAATAGGTTCTATGAAAGTGATCCTGACAAGAATCCAGGATGGCATTATCGCCTGAATGGTACAGATCAAAATGACAGAATTGAAGGGCAAAGTAACTGGCATAACGATATGTCTGGTGGTGAGGGCAATGATCTCCTGATTGGCGATGATTGGCATCCTGTAAGCCATCGCAACTACTCGGATACCTTCAATGGTGGTGCTGGTTATGATCGGATGACTAGTGGAAGTGAAGATGACTTGGATACCTTCATCTTTGATGTTCTGGACGGCAGTTTCGATACGATCACAGACTTTGATGGAACTGCGCAAGGTGAAGTAGATCTTACAGTCGATCGACTGGATATCTCTGCACTTCTGAACAAAGCCTTCGGGGATGATGAGGTTGATGCTGCTGAAGCTGGGCAGTACGTGAAAGTTCAGGAAAATGGTTCTGGAAGCGACGTGCTGGTTGATGTGGATGGAACTGCCAATGGTGAGAACTGGTCGAAGATTGCTCACCTCGATAACATTAGCCAAACCGATACAATCAAAGTTGTTCTTGATGATGATGGCTCATACACTCAGGTGGATGTAGTCGCTTAATAAAAAAGGCCCGGGCTGATATCAGCCCGGGCCTTTTGCTTTTGAAGTGAGAGCTACTTGGGTTTTTTCGCTTAAGGTTTCGCGTTTGCTTCGCGGACGACCCAGGCCGTCTGGTCTCCGTATATCGCGACGGAGTATCCTTCGTATTCACGGACCAACGCTCCAAGTTCACCTACAGCAACGAGACGGCTGCTTTGGTTGATGGACTGGCCTTTTTTGTAGCGTTTGTTGGTATCGCTCAACACGTAGCGTTCTCCAATCAGGCTTGCGCCAGAGACAGTCAGCGACGGTGTGTTCAGATCTCTTGTCAGGAAGCTGATGAACTCTGGATTACGCAGGCTTTCACGAATGAAGTTGGAGTAGGGCACCAAACCAAGTTTATTGCTCAGCTCCGCTTTGATCAGACAATCACGGGTTGCCGCTGGATTGACTGCTGCTTCCAGAATGTAGCGCTGACGATCATCCGGGAATGTCGTGAGGGACAAACTCTCGCTGCTACTGAGAATATCGAGCCAGAGCACAGTTACCGGGATCTGTGAAACAGGCACGGAGAGGTCGTCTGAGCAAAGAGGTCCTTCAGAAGGTGGTGTAACAAGCAGTGGCAGGAATTTCTTTTTCAGATCTTCTGGTACTGTTTTAGATTCCGCAGATTTCATCCAGGCGAGGAAGACCACTTCAGCTGCCTCATTGAGTTCCGGATCATCTAGAGCAATGCTCTGGAAGCGTGCATCAACCTTGCTTTGAGGGGTTACTTTCCCTTTTCCAACTTCTTTAGTTACGCCCTTGTCTGTTGCACCACCAACTTTTGTTGGTTCTACTTGCTTGAGCTCTTCTGGTGTCTCTGTTGGAGATGTGGAAGCCTGTGCTGAAGAAATACTGATACTACTTAGCAAGCGTTCTGTCGCTTTTTGAAGCGGTGTTGCAGGTGCATCTGGCTTGTCAGCTTCTGCGTTATCATTTTGTTTCGCGACACGACTAGAAGACTTTGTGCCGCGACGTTCTGGAGCAAAGCCATCTTGCTGTTTGATTGCGCGTGCGAGCTCAAGCACTTTCGTTTGGCGTTCTTCTACCGGTTCATTGGTCTTCGGATCTACTGCTGCAAGCAAAGGTTCTATGCCGCCATCAAAGTTGGCTTTGAGGTCAACAACTTGACCGTTTTCCTGTACCAGTTTGACCAGCGAGCGCAGAGGGATGACAGATGCGTATTGGCGGGAGTAAGAGCGCAGGAAACCTGACCAGCGATCTATGTCCTGGCTGGCAATGATGCCGCTTACTTCCAGCGTTTTGTCATCAAGGCGGAAAATGATGGTGTCATCAATCAGTGCGCGTTTGGCAAGTTTGCGGACATCCAGCAGATAGTCATCAGCGGTCTTAATCTTGGAAGTTACGCTGGAGATACCATTCAGGCCGCGCAGATCTGCAATCAACTGGTCAGCCTCGGCTTTATCCAGTACGGAGCCGCTGAGGGTCAGTTCACCGTCATCCGCAAGTGCAAAACTGATGTTAGATCCGCGGGATTGCAGATAACCTGCGATATCTTTCTTTAGTGTTTCGATGACGCGGACGCGTAGGCGAACAGGAACAGCTGTGCGTTCCACTGCTTCAGTAATTGCGCGGCGTTGAACTGGCTCGCTGACATATCCTGTCAGGTAAATCTGATCATCCACGTCCTGGCGCAGGCTTAAGCTCTCTGCGAAGGGGAGGTCAGCCAATGCTACGCGCACAGCTTCTATGCCACCATTCGGGAGAGCGCTTGCGGTGCGAGGGGAAATCTTGCCTGAGCCTACAAGATAGAAGCCGCCAAGGACCACTGCACTTGCAACCGTTGCAAGGGCGATGCGTTTACGGTGTTTTGTGAGCGGCGCCATAACCGCGTCGACGTGCTTTGAGTTTTCACCTAGCAGCGAGTTAGCTGCAGAGTTCTCGGCTTTCTCGTTTTCACCTTCGCTGGCTGCATTCAGTGCTTTGCTGAGTGTCGCCCATTGGGCGTTCTTCGCGCCGAGGGCGATTTTGACGACACCAATGTTTATGACATCCAGTGGTTCAATTTCGACCCACTCGTCATCTCCACTGTTAAGAGAGACGCCGTTTTCAGTGCGGATGTCGCCAGTTTTGGCGGAGATTTCAATTTTATTGTCTTGCAAGCGCAGTTGCATATGGCCTGCGGCGACGCTGAGGTCAGCAATCTGCAGGTCATCGTTTCTGTCAGAGCCAAGTGTATACTCACCCGGCTCGAGCATGACTTCGGCGCCAGCCTGTTGGCCTACAAGTATTTTGAGGATGAGTTTACCCATTCGCCGTCCCACCTAACAAGCGCTGGAGTTCGCAACTATGGCTGTGTTGCCAAACGCGAACGAGAAAATGCCATGAGTTGTTTAGGCTCGGTGTGACCGGGCTTGTCTCATGTGCTTGAATAAGAAAAAGGCTCTCTTATGCACGTGCTCACGCAGGCAGAAGAGAGCCTTTCAATGACTTAGGAAATGTTACGTGCGCAGGCTTTTACCATGTCTGCGTGCGCCTTCACCATGCTGGTACGTGTCTGACCCATGGTGGTGTATGTGTTCACGAGCAGCTGCAGGGTGAACATCTTTTCTGTCTCAGCCAAGTTGGAGTTTTGAGCTTCAATGATCTTGTCATTGATCTTATCCATCTCAGTCTGAAAGCGGACGCTGATGTCAAGAGCGTTCATGCCCGCTTTATTTTGCAATGCTTCGGGAGCATCAGACGTATAGGACGCTGTAATGCCTTGGGTAAAAGACGTCATGTTGACTCTCCTAATATTTGCGCGGCTCTAACTCTGTACTGGAAATTTGCGCAGGACGTCCTGAGCAGCAGTGATGCCGTTTATCACTGTCTGAATGCGTTGATAGTCAACCTCGGTCTGAGGTTCCTCAGACTTGCGACGCATCTGAGCAGAAAGGTCTTCCAATTTTTCTCCGAGGAGCTGCGCATGATCTGATCCTTGTGAGCTTTTCAACGCCTCTTCCAGATCGGTGACATACATCTCGTTATTGGTGTTTTCTTCCTGCACGCGTCAGTCCTTTGTTTCAACGCTTACCAGCTTCTTAAAAGTTTGATTCATTATTGAGCAAGTTCCGCTCCAGCATTGTCCTATTCAGCACAGTGATAGAACGATCCTGAATTTTTATGATACCTGCGCGCTCCCATTCTTTCAGACGGCGATTGATGTTGCTGCGTGTGCCGCGAGCCATCGCGCCCAAGTCGCTCTGAGTGACGATTGCACCAGAGATGACAGACTTATCCTTCGGATCACTACCAGCTGGAGTGCCAATAGACTCCAGCAAGCTGAGCAGAGCGTGAGCCAGACGAGCTGAAAGGCTCGGCAATGACAGGCAGCGGGTTGATTCGATGTAGGAGCGATAGTGTTTCGCTACGACTACAGCCAGCGCGCGGCAGATCTCTGCACTCTGTTCGTTGATGACATGAAATGCAGAACGTCTGATCTTATGAACGACAACATCTCCCAATGCGCATGCTGTGTCGGCATGTACAGATCGCTGAAATACACCCAGTTCGCCGAAGCTTTGGCCCGCAGTGATGATGGCATAAAGGAAGGTAGATCCATCTTCACGCAAGTGACTCAAGCGAACGTGACCGCTTTCGATGATGTAGAGAAATTCAGCTTCATCTTCCTGGAGATAGATGTTTTCGCCATTTGAGTAGGTTGGACGGATCGCTGACTGCTCTAAAGATGCACATAATTCATCATTCAGCTCTTGAAACAGCGCTGCATTCTCTTTCCAGCTGCTTTCACCTGAGGATGAGGTGCCAGTATTATGAGCTTGTGATGCGCCTCTACCCAGGCTTGCATCATATACTGCCTTTTCCATAGAAATGTACCGTGACCTCTTACTTAAATAAGTGCAGCTATTTCAGAGTTTGAAGATATACTGTTCTCCGTAGAGCAAATATACTTCGTCTTGTTTTTATTATACTCTACCAATATTCCACCCCAATCTCACTTGTACACAATTGCAAAGAATTGTGCTTCAGAACACGGTTAAAACTATAATTAAGACAGCTAATAGGCGAGTCAAGTCTGACTGTCATCATCTAACTTATATTTTAATGGATATTGTTCGTATCCCTCGGGATTGTGATTTTAAGTGCGAAAAAGTCACGATTTCCCTCCGTAATGTGAACAAGTGTGAGTCATTATATGATTGAAGCTGGTGTATACCTGCACGCAGTAGTCGTAGTATTTAAAGTGAACTCAATTCACCTATTAGATAGTCGACCGTTTGTTCTAGTTTTGCAGGGCTAAGTTGTCCTGCTTCGTAAAGGACTGCTAGGTGTAACGTTCCATCTTTTGATTTTCCCGCATGCAGGTTGGTTCCGATTTCAGGCCTGAAGCCAGCTTTGGTCAAAAGCGCTTCATTTGCTGAATTTTGATCACCTGTCATAGCGCGGCCGAGGCTCACAACGATGCTGTTGCCGTTCTCGACAGGAGTAAACGTCAGCTCTCCAGATTGTGATAGGAGGTAACTCAGGCTCCCATCCGCTTGAGGAGAAAAAGGGATTTTCATATTGTTTGCGAACGCTTCCAGACTTGACTGGATAGCACTTGAAAACTGCATTCAAATCTCTCCTTTGCTTTTTCTGAACGTCGTTTGTGTTGCTGTTATTTTGCTGGCAATGAAGGCTCAATGAACACTGGTGGATCCAGTAGTGATCAGGTTGGCGTTCTTGAACGTTACGGTGTCGGATGCTGTCTGATACTGCTCTTCTTCCAGTATCGTCAGCTGCTCAGACAGAACCAGTAGCGTTTCGAGTTGTTGATTGCGGATGTTCTCATTGGTGAGAATTGTGTCCGGAACCTCGCGGTGTAGTGCTAGCAGATTGTTGGTGTAGTTCAGGGATGCGCTCACACCTGCCGGAGCCAGTGGAGCAACGAGGCCTTGCGCATCCGCTGGTGAGGTTACTGCCTTACCCAGATAGTGGAAAAGGGAGCTGGCGAGTGAGTCTGTGCCCAGCTCATCGACCACGCGGTTGAACTCAGCGAAGTTGCGGCCTGTCAGCTTAGTCGCGACATGGACACCTTCATAAACGGTCCGCAGGCTTTTTAGTTTGCCGAGTTCGGTCAGCACAGCTTCCAGGTGAGCTGGCTCGTCCTGAGTATCTGCAATCTCTAGTCCCTGGCTCGCTGCTGTAGTGAACAGCTCTACGACATCGTCAAATGAGGTGAGGGGTGAGCCTTTGTTTCCGTTGACGTCCTGGTGCAAGGCGTGATGTCGGGCGATCAGATCATTGAACTTGTCGAAGATGATGCCGAAGTTTGCCTCACTGCGCAGCATGTCACGGTAATGTTCGCGGATGACGGCTGGGTCTGTTCCAAGATCCTCGGCCTTGTCATGGGCCAGTTCGGCCACCGCGAAGCCAGCGCGTACATCTCTGCCGGTCTCTCCGCTTTCCATGTACTCGCGTGCATTGAGCAGAGCACCCAGTAACGCATCATTTGCGCCGGTGTTCTCGAAATGCTCAATGGCAATTTGCAGGGCAGCGTATTGGTGTGTGACATCGCCATCAAACTGCTGCAGGAATGCGAAGACATCCTGAGGTGTCAATTGACTGGAGCCGCCACCAGAACTGTAGTTGTTCTGATAGTCTTGCAGCAACTGAACCAAACCTTGCAGTTTTTCCTGCGAAGGCATGTCTGGCAGTTTGTCGTAGTAGTCGGCGATCCGTGTGATCGCTTCGATGTTTGCACCCTGACCCTGACGGATTGAGCGGCTCTCCAGTGATCTCTTATCCAAGCGGGAGGAGACGGCCTGTCCCAGCTCTTCTGCGGCATCCGTCAGCTTGGATGGATTGTTAAGCTGCATAACGCGTTCAGCGCGGCGTTGACCGGTTGCTTCTGCTACCAGCGGCGCGCCGACAGGCGACTCAGCATTGTGAGTAGCAATGGTTGATCTTAAGACCTCTAAGCTCATGGCAAGTCCCCCGCTGATAATAT
Organism: Pseudovibrio sp. FO-BEG1; assembly: GCF_000236645.1. Lineage (NCBI taxonomy): Bacteria > Pseudomonadati > Pseudomonadota > Alphaproteobacteria > Hyphomicrobiales > Stappiaceae > Pseudovibrio > Pseudovibrio sp. FO-BEG1. The sequence continues at coordinate 4,027,962 of NC_016642.1, read as the reverse complement.
GAATAGGTATATGTCTTTCTCATACTTCTTTTAGTGGAATTGCTTTGTGTCGGGCGGCACAAGCGGTGTCACCCATTTTGCTAATTCTGCCTTTCCTGTGGTTTCGATTTTTGGGTGTGTCGATCGGAACAGCAGGGTCTTCAGCCTCACAGCTATAGAGGGAAGATCGTGTTTTGATGGGAATGTTGTATGGCGAAGACCAGATCCAGCAAAGATGAGTTGCTTCCCCAGTTCACTGTCACTGGTGATGCGGGTGATTTGTGCTCCTATCTGGATGAGGCCTTAAGTGCTTGTAATGCTAGTAGGAACTGGCCTTCAGAAGGTGAATGGCAGGATGTCTCTTTTCAGATGGCCGCAAGCCTTCAGGAGCTGGTGGACCTGCCTGCAGTTCAAAAAGATCCAGCTGCGCAGCGTTTGATCGGTGGCTTGCTTTCCTCAAGAAGTTTTGAAGATTTTTTGCAAGGTTACGACGCGATTGCTGAGCATTTTACGAAACGCCTGAAAGATCATGAAAATGAGACTGGAGGTGTTCGCTCTCAAGCCATCAAGCCCCAACGAAATGCGGGGCGTACTCGTCTGATTTTGTGAAGTGAGGAGATGAAAATGATAAATAATGTAGGTTCAGGTTCCTCTACACCTGTCGATCCGAATACTCTTGTCACTCCTAAAGATGATGATGCATCCAAGGCTGCTTCTGGTGGTGCAGGTGATGGTGCGCAGGAAAAAGCTGCTGCTCAGTCCGGCACATTGCAGGCTGCGGAGACGCAGACGAGTGTTTGGGATAGTTTTCTTTCCAATTTGCCTGAGAATGATCCGGATTATGAGAATCCGTTATTGTCGATTCCGGGGACGACTGCCCATGCGACCGATCCAAGTAAATACAACGCATATGTCGATAGTGTTCTGGTAGATCCTGCTGATACCGTTGCAGATGAAGATCTGCCTGCGAACTATAACAATCCGACCCCGCAGCAGTTCTTGTCCTGGCACCCGGCTGTTCAGTTGCGTTATCTGCGCGACAACTTTTCTGAAGCTGATATTCAGGCCGGTCGTACTGTTATTGGTACTGGTGACAATCAGGTGGGTGTCATTCGTTCTGACGACAAGCGCAGCATCACTGTTGTGAATGAACTGACCAAATCCCGGATTTTCCAGCACACCAAGACTGAGCAGGAGAGATTGGCAAATAATCCAATCTTTCTGACAAAGATCGCTCCATTGCTGGATTTGCTGCCAAAATCGGGTACGGATCTGGCTGCAAGTCGTACTGTCATTACGCAACAGATTGACAGGCAAATTAATGAGGTCAAGAACAAGTCTCTGACCAATAAAACTTCAAGTTCAGATCAGAATAAGTTTAATACTGACAAGCAGGCTTACATCAAGCAGTTGGAAATGCTGCGAGAAAATGTACCCAATAGCGGTATTTACGCGCCTTCTGATCTGGCTGCTGAGATGCAAGAGATCGTTAAGCGGTTTGAGCGGGCGCACGCTTACTTCGATGTGAAGACACCGCATCTGGCTAATCCGGCGCGCGATTCACGTAACGTTCTGACGCCAGACAGCAATGCATCAATCAACCGAGGGTATGCTGTCTTCATCGAGCAGGAGCAGCGCATTCTGGCTATCAAGCAAGCTGAGCAGCAGATGTTGTCGGCTGGTGGTATTACCAATGCAGATGGTACGGTTTCGCGGCTGGATTTGCCTACACTGGTGGCGCTCATTCAGAATCAGGCCAGCTTGAAGCAGCAGGCGGTTATCACAATGAGGACGGAGCAGCTGACACAGTTGAACCAGTTGTCGCAAGCCTATGCAGAAATGCAGCGTATTGTGAATGAGACGCTAAAGAAGTTTGTTGATACCGGAAAGGATGCGGACAAAGAAAAGCACACCATTTCTGTATCTTTCGATAATCCTAGTCAGTTCAGCACTGCTGTTGCTTACATGTTTGAAGACTATGCTTCGGCCCAGCCGCATCCAGTCGAAAAAGAGTTCAATATTACGCGCCCAACGCATGACATGATCAGCAATAGTAGCGGAAGTAAGAACTCCTTTAAGCGCACGCAGTGGGAACGGTTCTCGACGCAGTTGAGTGATGCGGTGACTTTGTTGAACCCGCAGCTGCTGACCAACGATATCAACCAGGATAATCGTGAACAGAACCGTTCTTATGAGCAGGCGACAGGTACAGTGCGTCGTAGCTTTGATCTGAACATTCAGATCGCACGCGGCTTCTCCTAGGATACATTTATAGAGTTGGCGGTTCTGGCTTTTGTAGTCAGGGCTGCCTTTTGCTTTAACTGAGTACGGAATTCGGAATGCGGGTTGCATCAATTACAATTGGGGTGAATGAGGTCTCCAACTGGAAGGTTGAAGATCAGGTTCAGTTGCCTGAAGGCAAGAAGCTTGCTCCCGTATTCTTACCTGAAGTCCGGCCTCTGCATGAAGTGCTTCATCGGCCAACTTTGGATGAGCGGTTGCCGGCCCTGTTGTTGCCGGATCTGTCAGAGACAGACATTCTTCTTCCGACTGAGCTGAGTGAAATGCGCAAGGAGCTTCAACGCTTGTTTGCAGCAGCTGCTCTGCGGGAGCAGGGGGAAAGAAAGCGCATCCTTAAAAGTGTCGCTGATCTGCTGATGGGTGATGTCCTGCTTGATGAAGACCTGCAAGCTGCGCTTGCCATGTTGTTGCAGGGGTAAAGGTTATGGCAGCTCTTAACAGTCGGCAGCGGGATTTTCTGCTCTTGAGCGTCTACATCATGACGCAGAACTGCAAGTATGCAGAGGCTTTGACCATGGTGCAGGGCATGATGGTGATGGAGGACGACTCCAAAGAGGTTTTACTCGCTCGCACCATCCTTCTCTTCTTGCTCAATCGGTTTGATCTGGCGCTTGAGAGTTTGCGTGAGCTGGACCTGTTAGATCCGCTTGAGCAGTTTGGAAAGTACACCCGCTCGGATGAGCAGTCTATGCGCCACTATATTCGGGCGCGCTGTCTTTATACGCTCCACGATGCTGACAAAGCCAAGGATGCAATTGACATCTATCTGGGCAATCGACGGCAAAAACTCTCTCAATAAAATTGGATTGAGATCAGAGAGAGGGCAGGGTTCCTCTCTTTTTGATTGAAATGCGCTGTTGCGAACTGTGGTTCGGCAGTGTGTTGTCTTCGCTCACATATTCGTGACGCATAAAAAATCACTGCACAATGTGTATTGCCTATTCTTGTGTTCTGTTTGGCACAGAACACCTTCTGATTGCGCTCTATTGTTTTCTTAAATGCTGAATTAGTCAGAGATAAAGAAAGAGCGCCATGTCACTTCTGGATATGCCTAAACAATCACCGGAACTCTTTGTCGAAACGATTAAAGAGATCGCTGAGCCGCTCATCGAGCATGTTGATTCACTGGGCTTCAAAGATGAGCAATTTTACCAGTTGCTGAAGCAGGGTGTTTCCATCTCTGAGATGCTTGATCTCTCCAAGGAGGAGCTGGGTGCTGTTTATGAAATGGCGCGCCGCAATATCTCTGTTGGTCAGGTTGAGAAGGCGAAGTCACTGTTCATCATGCTGGTGCAGATCGCGCCGATGGAAGAGCAGTACACCTATGGCCTTGCAATGACCTATCAGATTCAGGGCGATGTGCGCATGGCTGTGAAGCTCTATCTGCACTTCATCAGCATGGATGCGACGAACCCTCAGGGTTACCTGCGCCTCGGTGAGTGCCTGATGGCTGCGAAAGAGTATCAGGAAGCTGGTGATGCTTTTGAGGCTGCGCTGCGTATGTTTGATGATCTTGTCAAAAATTACGATGACAAGAAGTATGCGCAAACCATGATGAAGAGCGCGCGCCAGAAGCTGGTCTGACATTAGCTTTTATCCCAATAATTTAAGTATGGAGAATAGATATGGAGCTTCCTAAAGGTCTGGGCCTGGGTCTGAACAGCAACAGTCTGGGCGATATTTTTGATACGACCTCTGAGATGACCGGCAAGGCTGGTGATGTGAAAGGTGCGGGTAAAGTTGGTCCAGGTGCACTGGCGTCTGTTGGTGGTACGCCGATGATCGCGACCATTGCGTTTGCGCAGCACATTACGCGTCTTTCTAACAGCCTCACTCAGGTTGGTTCTGATACACCTCTGACGACTTCCAGCTTCCAGGATATTGAAGTGCTTGTTGCGTCCGTTCTGGACAAGATGCAGGGCACTCAGGAAGCGGTTGAGAAGAACAAGGTGAACCTCACTCAGGCGAAGCAGAAAGGTGCTTTGCAGGATAAGGCGATCAAGCTCGAAGAATCCATTCGTAAGCAGGAAGAAGCTGAGAAAAAGCAGAAGGGTCTCAGTATCTGGCAGAAGATCTCTCTGGCGTTCCAGTGGATTGCTGCGGCGATCTCCATTGTGGCTGGTAGTATTCTGGCGGTTATTCCAGGGCTTCAGGTTGTCGGGGCGTTTATGATTGCTGCCGGGGTGGTGCAGCTTGCCATGGCCATTGATGCCACGGTGCAAGCGGCCACGGGACGAAGTATCGCCGGGCACATAGCTGCCGCCGCCGGAGCTGATGAAGATACCATCATGAAGGTGGACATTGCGATGAAGGTGGTTGGTGCCGTTGTTGGTATCGTTATGGCCGCTGCGTCCTTCTTCATTCCTGGTGCTCAGGCAGGCAGTGTTGGTGCGATGATCCAGGCGATCTCGTCCATCACGTCCGCGATCATTCAGATCGGTAGTAGTGCAGGTTCCATCGCAGCTGGTGCGGTTTCTTACACCGCAAGTCAGGATGCTGCGCAGGCGAAAGAACTGCAGGCAGATGCCGCGGATCTTGATGCATTCATCCAGTTGCTCAGTCAGATCATTGACCAGTTGCTGGCAATTCTGACGAAGGCTGGTGAGCAGTTTGCAGATGCGCTGGATGGAACAGTGAGCTCCATGAATGAGCGTGCTGACACGTTGAGCAGAACAAAGTTTGCAGGTTAAGAGGAGGTATTTATGAACGCAACTGTAGGTACTAATTACAATCGTGACTATCTGCCGCCTAGTTTCTTTCAGGACGGCAAACTTGCTGTTTCTGAAGAGCGTGCAACAAAGTTTCAGCAGAGCGTAGAAGCGCGTCTGGCAACTTTGCCACCAGAGCATCACGGTACTTTCCTGTCTCTGGTCTCCTTGCCGCAGTTCGCGGCAAGTGCAGATTTTGATCAGGCGACCACTGATGAAGTTCTGGGGCGTCTGGAAGCTGCAACTGTTGCGATCGGCTCTTTGGATAAGATTGATAGCACTGGTAACCTGTCCCGTCTGATTGCTCAGGCGCTGTTCAAGTCAGCCATCAACCAACGTAACAATGAGCTGGAATCACGTCTGATTGCGCGTGAAACCGTGAAGACGCAGATGCACGCACAGGCTGGCAAGAGCCGTGACGCAGCTGAAGAGACCCGTACGGGTGCGATCATCAGTCTTGTTGTGACTGTTGTTTCTTCCGCTGTTTCCATCGTGATGTCTGCTGTTGCGATTGGTAGTGCTGCTAAAGGTCTGGGTGCTGCAAAGAACTCAGCCAATGCGAACTCGCAGGCAGCGAAGATGGATGCCAAAGCTGCGGATGTTGCGCCTGGTAAAGGCGGCAAGCTGGGTGACTTCTACTCTCAGCGTGCAGGTGACTTCCGCTCTCAGGCAAAAGGCTTTGATGCTGTTGCAAGTGCATCTGGTTCCCGTGCTCAGTCCATCGCCACAATCGGTGGTGTAGCGAACACTCTGGGTAACACGACTTCGCAGGCTGCGAGTGCGTTTACTCAGGCGAATGCAAAAGAAGATGAAGCGATTTCTCAAGAACTGGCTGCTGCGGCAGAAGAGGTTCGTAAGGAGAATGATCAGGCTGAATCCATCCAGAAGGCTCTGGATGACATCATCCGCGCGATCATTCAGTTCCTGAAAGAATCCCGGGAAATCGAAAACGAACGGGCGGCTGCGATTACTCGCGGTTAAGCCGAAAAAGCAGGTGTGCGTTTATTACCCTCAACGCACACCTGTTTTTCTGCGTTTGCTGGTTGGCTGCTGATCTTGCGCATCTCAGAGAGGATTGCTCGTGTTCGCCATAAACTACTCAGGGTGCTTGGATAAGCTCTGGCGAAAGCTGGGGTTGGGTGCTCCGATATTCTCCGAGCAGAACACCGCTTCAATGAATGTTGACGGGGTTCAACTTGTGTTTTCAGACGCGCTTGATGGTGGGGGCATAGATGTCACCACTGTGATTGGTGTGCTGAGTGAAACGGTTGGAACGCGAAACCGGCAGATTGTAGAGATCCTGCATCTTAATCTGGCTTGTCTCTCTCAATTCCGATGTCTGGCAAACCTTCGTAAGACGAGCGAAGGCGCAGAGGAACTGGTGCTTTCTGTGAGCTGCCGTGGTTACACGGATTTAGACAAGCTGACGGTGCTGGTGGAAGAGCTGCTGTCGGTTGTGAGTCTTTATCAGCCGTTGGTTTCAGCAGATGCAGGTGGGTATGCCAGCAATCCATTGTTGGGCGCGGGGCAGACGACGCTCTCTGATGAGCTGGATGGCGCTATGGTGTTTCACCTTTAAGCTCGCCGATATCCTTCAAAACAAACTAATTTTAGAGCCGCAAAGAGGCACGTTATGACTGAGCTTGTTCCAGAACTGGGCAAATCTCCAGAAGAAGACATTAAGGCAATCGCAAAGGGCGCGATTGGCCGGAGTTTGGGGCTGACAAAAGATGATATCAATCCGGGGCTGGTGATGGCCAAGGGGTTGATGGATACTGGCCGCACAGAGAAGGCTCTTGAGATCTACACTGGTCTGGTGTTGCTTGAGCCGATCAATGTTGATGTTCAGCTTGGACTGGCAAACTGCGCAGTGCAGCTGCAGCAGTATACGCTTGCAGTTCAGGCAGCCTCTGCTGCAATGGTGCTCGATCCTACCAATCCGCGTCCTTACTACTTCTCTGGCGTTGCTTGTCTTGCTCTCGGCCATATCACTGAGGCGAAAGAAGATCTGGAAGATACGCTGAAGTACGCTTTGGAACGTAAGGATGCTGAGATCCATCAGGCGGCCCAAAAGCTGCTGTCTGGTTTGAACAACGCCTAGCGTTTTTGCGCTGATACTTTCAAAAAAATCTGAGGCCGGGGACAAACGATGTCACAAGCACCTGCTACACAAAATGCTCCGGCTTCTGACGAGCTGCCATCCGATGTTGAGGTTGATCTTGATGCTGTCTTTCAGGGGCTTGGCGGCGGCGATGTGAGCGCACGTGCTGTGCTCGATGCGCTACGTTCAGGGCAGGGGCTTTCGGCAGCTCTCAATGCTGATGGTAAGCTGGAGAAAGTGCTTTATCAGTTTGCGTATCAAGCCTTGCATTTGCAGCAGAAGGCTTCTGCTGAAGAGCAGTTCAAAGTACTTTGTTTGCTCAATCCTAAAAATGCTGAGTATTGGCTGGGATTGGCTTTGAGTCATTCGAATTGGCCGCTGGGTGGTGATGAGGTTGAGACCTCGCTTCGTCAGGCAAAGCTGGTTGATGAGGCTAATCCCGCTGTTGCGCTTCGGTTGGCCGAGCATTGGTTGTGGTCCCGCAAGCTGGATGAGGCGACCTCCGAGCTGGTGCGCTTCTACAAGTTGATGAAGACGCGACCAGTGCCTAGCCTGATCGACTATTCCAAGCGTCTTACCTATGCGCTGGAGGCGCAGAAGAAAGCTGCGGTGCGCGACAGCGATGCGTCATGATCGCAACCTCCGGATATCTGCATCTGCCCTATGAGTTGGGTGAGGATGAGAACGGGATTGTTGAACTGACAGCTCCTACGCAGGCAGAGAAGTATTCCAAGATTTCCGGCGATATCGGGATCCTGTATCGGGATCTGTCACTTACTGCAGGCTTGCTGAAATCTGCGCGCAGGATTGAGGCTGTGAAGCCGCGCGGTTCGGGCAGTATGTCGGTCGAGCGGCAGTTGGCGCTGCAATATGGCACTGAGCTGGCGCGCACCAGAGTGCTGCCCAAAGATCATAGTTTTGAGTATTCACAGCGCGCCGTCCAGACGGTCAATCGATTGCGGGATGCTGAACAACTTTATCTGAAATACAGCGCGCAGTTTGATTTATCCCGTTGGTTTGCCTACGAAAAACCGAGCCTGACATTTTCAGATGAGACGCGAGTTGGCTTGGAGATGTTTTCGGTCGAGTCTTCCTCTCCGACTGATCTTCATGAACTGATTGCCAAGATTGAAAACCGGTATCATCTGCTGCAAAGGCTATACACGCAGTTGCCAAGGTTGAGTGAGCACAAGCGGCGACCTGGGTATGCCTATGCTTTCATGCTGCTCACGGATGGTGTTTTGTCAGCTCTAAGAGCAGCGCTTGCGAAGCAGGATGCGACCACTGGAGATGATGGGCCGGCTTGACCTGATGTTCAAAGGTGAATCTGCTGTTCTGATTTCTGGCCGATCTTATTCTTTGTTTTGCATCAGTCGGATGCTGCAGGTGTTGTACGTTCGGCACACACATGACAGTAACGATTATTTCACTCCGTAATTACCCCAATAATGTCCATTAGAGGGCGGGCTCTGTGTTTTAAGGCACAACATGACCGCTGGGTTATCTGCGACATATAGGTGGAGATAATTCAAGGAGTCTGACATGACTGCAGTATCATCGATTGGTTCTACACCTGCATCCAACGCAATAGATGGCAATATCCAGCTTGATCGTCCGGTGGCGGCCAAGAGTGTTGAAGCTATTCCGTCTGCCAGTCAGCTCCTTTCAGTTGGCGTTTCAGCAGCGTTTGGTTTGCAGCCACCGCCAGACACAGCAAACCTTGAGGTGCTTGTAGGGCAGGTCGTTGCGCGCTTTGAAGAAATTCAGACTTCTTTGAAAGAGCAAAACCTGATTGGGCAATCTGAAAAGGTTCGCTCTGCACGCACTGAACTGCTGCAATCGCTGGCGCTGCAGGAAGATATTGCTGCTGACATTGAGGCGCTGGATCTGCAACAGCAGGAACAGGAAGGCCAGTTGTCTGATCTGCAAACCAGCCTTGCCTCCAAGCAGGACGAATTGGCGAACCTGCCAGCGACTGTGCCGAGCGACCCTGATGATCCGGATAGCGAGCTTATTAAGGATCCGAAAGAGGTTGCGCGTCTGAATGGTGAGATTGCGCAGATCAACACATCCATCGGTGAAGTGGAAACAGCGATTGCTGACACCGTTGCGCAGCTTGACGTGAAGCTGGAAGATCTCAGCGAGAGTGATGCCATGCAGTCCTTGCTGCGCACTGCGCTTGAAGAGATGGCCGGTGCACCAAAGACTGGCGAGATGGATGAGAGCGGTCAATCTACTCTGGAAGGCGTTTTGACGGATGCGGCGACCAAGCTCAATGCAGCCAAGCCTGAGTTTGATCAGCGCCACACCATCATTGAAGAGCTGCGCAAAGAAGTGCGTGAGCTGGCTGATGAGCGCGTGAAAGACGAGAAGGCGCTCATGACGCTTCTTGAAGCTGAGTACGCGCTGCGTCTGGTCGGCTTTGTATCCAACTCCATCTCCAAGTCACTTTCTGTGGCAGAGCAGTCGGTAGGTGGGCAGGACACAACAGATACCACCGGAAGAGTTCAGCTGCTGTTGGATAACGGCCGCGTCTAACTTAATCGAAAAAAGTTCGGGCAGCACATGTGCGATTGCCCCGGGTTCGTTTAGCCCCGGGGTTCGTGTTGGGCGCTTGTGCTGAACGCATAGGTTTGAAATGATTGGTGCTAAACTAAGTTCAATGCTGCGCAAGACAGCAGGCGTATTTTCAATTTCCGTGATCCTGTTGGGCTGTACAACAACTCAGCCAGCTGATCAGGAATGGGAAGACACAGCTCCGCCAGCGGGGCTTACAGAACAGCTGCAATATTTCTTCTCAGAAGAGAACCAGCGTGATGTTCATCTTGCCCTTTCAGGCCAACCGCGGCTGGCATCCCACTCACGCGGCACTCTGGGTCGTTCGATCAACACCCGATGGGTGAACAGTGAAAATGCGGCGCAGGGCAGACCGGGAACGGCGTTCTTCTTCAACGATGAAGAAGCCAAGGTTCTACTGGCTGATGCTCGTCTTAACAGTACCAACCGTCAAGAGATCCGTGTTGCTCAGGCCAGTGATGCCAAGGCAACCTCTGATGTGGTGCGCCTGAACTTCCGTGGTGAAACGCTGGAGTATTTCATTCAGCAGACACTGGGTGGCATTCTTCAGGTCAACTATGTGATTGATGAGCCTCTGGAAGGCACGGTTACTTTCCAAACAGAAAATCCTATCGCCAAAGACCAGATGCTGTCTTTGGTGCGTGTTCTGCTTGGGCGTAATGGTTACATCCTGAAGCTGATTGATCAGATCTTCCACATTGGTCGTCCTGAGACCATTCAGGCGATTGAGCAGTTTTCCGGTGTTGGTTCTGCTGGTGATCTGAAGCTGCGCATTCTGCCAGTCCGTTCTGCATCCTCTGATGATGCGGCGAAGGTTCTGCAGGCTATTCTGCCGGCAGGTGCCTCTGCTGTTGCAGTGGAAGGTTCCAACAAGATTGCTATTCGCGCTCGTCCGGAAGATATCGGAGCGGCTGAGGAGCTGGTGAACAGCCTTTATAACCGCGATAATGATAAGACGATTGTTTCTGTGTTGCGTCTGCAGCAGAGCTCTGCGAGCCAAGTCGCGAAACAGATTACCACTCTGTTCCAGCAGCTTTATCCTAATCAGCTGACCTCACCGCTGACGATCATTCCGCTGGAAACGCAGCAGTCATTGTTAGTCGCGGTGCAGAGCCGTGAGATGTTGCAGCGTGTGCGCCGGATTACGAAGGAAGTTGACTACAACCTGCTGGATACTCCGAAGGTTCGTATCATCACCCTGAAGTACTTGCCTGCAAATGAGATTGCGACACAGCTGACGCAGATCCTTGAAGGTGAGAGCGGTAGTGGTGTTGCTGCGCAGCCAGTTGAGCAGCGTCAGCAGGCTTCTCGTGGGAATGGTTCTTCTGCCCGCAAGTTCCCGGTTTCTGCAAATGGCGAGTCTGTCGGGCCAGCAGAGGATTCCATCAGCAACCGTTTCAGCAATGCAAATAAGCTGTTTGATGGTTTGACTGATGCTCCTAGCAATCGCGTTGCAGTGGGTGGCAAGGTTAGCATCGTGGCGGACAGCCGTAATAATGCTTTGCTGGTGAACTCTACCTACAAAGAATTCAAGCATATCCGGGATGTGGTGCAGGCGCTTGATCTGCCGCTGTCTCAGGTGGTGATTGAAGCGACCATCGCGGAAGTAAACATCAATGATAACCTGTCCTACGGTGTGCAGTGGTATCTGGCCAAAGGCAACTTTGCAGGTGGCATTGGTGCCGTGGCCGATGGTGCGTCTCGTCCGACAAAGGCGGCTGGTGGGGCACTTTCTTTGAATACTGTTGGTGTTGATGTGGTGTTGAAGGCACTGCAGAACATTACGAAAGTTAAGGTGATCTCTTCTCCTTACCTGACCGTTCTGGATGGTCGTAAGGCGCGCCTTGTGATTGGTGATCAGGTGCCGTTTGCGTCCCGCAGTCAGTCTTCCAGCAATGATGGCAATGTGACTGTGACCAACGAAGTGGACGTGAAAGACACTGGTATTGTTTTGCAGGTTGAGCCGAATATTCGTTCTAACAACTCCGTTCTGCTGCAGATCCAGCAGGAGGTGAGTAACGTGGTTCAGAACAAGACTGAAGAAGGTTCGCTGACGCCAACGATTGCAACACGTACCATCAACTCGGACATCGTGGTTGAATCTGGCCGTACCATTTTGCTGGGTGGCCTCATTCAGGAACGTAAAGAGAATGGTGAGTCTGGTGTGCCGATCCTGCGCAAGATCCCTGTGTTTGGTGAGTTGTTCAAAGAGAACACCACAAACGACACACGGCGGACGGAGCTGCTGGTGATGATCACACCGCGTGTTGTTCGCAAGCAGTCTGAGCTGCAGAACATTACGCAGAAACTGCGCCGCGAGCTTTCAGCTTTCTAAGGTTAGCGACAGCTGCAACACCTATCCCCCGGAGTGCTTCTGCGTTCTGGGGGATTTCTTTTTTAAGTTGCAGACAGGTGAGGGAAATTCATTTTCGCGCGCCTTGTAAGTGCCTCCATAAGCGGCGGAAAAATAAATGCTAATTGCGATTGTATCTTATTCAAACTGTATCGTTTGACACTTTAGGTTGCTTCGCTTTCTGGCAATGTCATGGCTAAGAAAGTAAGGAAGCGGAGTCCCATCATGCTCGAGAAGCTGCTCAGTGATGCATGTCAGATATTAGGTGTTGAGCCAAAAGAAGATGAACAGGATCAATCTATTCGTATTGTTGATCTGGATGCTTTTTCTCTGAAATTCAAACTCGTACCGGACAGTGATCGCATCTGCGTTTCCGCCTGTCTGTGCGAGCTGACACCGGTTCAACGAGACCGTATTCTTGAGCTTGTTCTCGTCTACAATACTCAAAGCTTCCAGTCCGGCGGAATGCGTCTGGTTCTCATCGAAAATGATGCACTTGTGATGCACAATGATCTGCGTGCTGTGGCCTGGGATGCTGAAAAGCTGGCCAAGTTTGTGCTGGCGTTTGCTGATGTTTCCGCTGGTTGGCTGAAGATCGTGCGTGAAATGGGTGCTCAGGCTGAAGCCTCATCCGATGATCTGTCTCAGGACACATTTGAACCAGCAACGCTGATCAGCCTTTAAACGTGTCGGCCCATCCCCATCGGGCCGCAATTTCCTTTTCAAAACATAAGGCAACGCCATTCATCTGATACCGAGGAGGGTCAGAGGCGATTGCCTGTACCGGGCGGGCCACCATGACAGAAATTCTCTTTTCTCAAAATGATCGTTACACCAACGTTATTGCGCGTCTTGAAGCTGCGATTTCCGGCAAATCAGTTCAGGATGCACGGGTGAGCCTGACCAAGAGCGCCAGCAAGAATGGTGAGGTGCTTTACAAGGCGACTGTGTCTCAGGACAATAAAGATGGCTTGAGCGAAAAGGTGCTTGGCCTTTGCCGTGCCGTGACGCGGCACACTCGCTTTTTGCAGAACAAAGCTGAAAGGCCTGAGCAAAAGGTCTCCAACTGGAATGTGTTCTATCAGCTGCTCCGGAATGAAGCGGCGCAGAGCCTTTACGAGCATGCGCGCGAGCAGCGGCAGGATCGTTTTGAAGAGGCAATCAGCTATATTTCTCAGTTTGTCTACGAGGAAGAAAAGAGCGATCCAAGAGGTCTGAAGTTTTCTTCTTTGAGGAACCTGAGTTCTTATCTCAAAGGCCAGAGCTCTGTGGTTTCTATGCCGCCTTCAATCAAGGAGGAGCCGAAGGCAACCGTTGGTGTTTCCAGCGCGTTGCTGATGTCATCTCTGGGTTTTCAGCTCGCCGGGGACCAGATGCGGTATGTCAGCGATGACAATTTCCGCTTTGCGTATGCCGGCGTGGGCAAGCGGGATCTGGATGATTATCTGGATACACGTCCTTCGCTGGACGACACTGTGCAACCAACTGGCGATCAGGGCCATGGTGAAGAGGTTCATCCGATGGATGGAACTCAACCTGAAATACCGCATGAAGAGCAGCCGGCTTATGAGGCTGTCTTTAACAGCATGAATGAAGCTGCTGCATCTGAACTCTCCCTTCAGCAATCCCGTGACCTTCTTGATGAGAAGGGTGAGGTCGAGACGGGTGGTTCTGATGAGGATGAGGCGGTGCGGGACAAAGCCTACAGCCGCGACAAGTTGAAAACCAAAGCTGTCAAGATCACTCCGCTTGGAGAGGAGAGTGATCCTGCAAGCGAAGGCGGCATGGAAGTGCAGGTTGAGGATCCATTTGCTGGTGCTGAAGAGGATGCTCTGGAGCGTCAGAGCGAGGAAGAAAAACGTGCTGAGCGCCGGGTGAAAGTGCATGCTTTTGACCGGGCATATCAAAGCAAAAATGCGCTTGCGGTTCGCACTGTGAGCAGCTCACAAACCGCACCTACTCAATAACAAAAAACAACTGGAATGATGCTTTATGATTGACCTTGTTCTTCCATCAAGGCCAACACTGGACGACCTGCTGAGTGGACTTCTCAGCAGTGAGTTGAATCTGAAAATCAAGAAGTCCGATCTGCTTATCCCACCGCTGAAGAAGGCACGTGCCCGTAGTGAGGATGAGCTGGTCTTTCAAACCAAGCTGGTGAAGCCACGTGCTTTCAGCTGGTTTACTCCGCTTTGGAAGCTTGGGCTTAAAGGCTCATTTGTGACCCGCAAAATTGAAGCGCTTGAACAGCAAAAGCTTGATCTTGAAGATGCAGGCAGCTGGTTCGATTTTGTGGTGTTGATTGAAAACCAGATCAAGGCGCATGACTGTGATGTTGTGGAGTACAGGGAGCTGATCCTCAAAGAGCTGTTTGGTGAAGGAGATCCATCAGATGTGCCTTTGAGTTTTGGTGAACTGACGCGCATCAATGACATCGTCAAAGATGTGCTGCCACCGGCACCGGTCTTTTCCATTGCCACGAAGATGTTTGATGTTGCGGAAGAGACGATCGAGCTGGGGCTCATTTATCTGGCCCGGACCAGTGGCTGTGTTCAGGACGAGACAGCAGAAGAGGTTTTGGCAGAGATCATGCTCAAAGCGTTCGGGTCGGCAGATCGGGGGAGTATCTCGGCATCCAATGATCAGATGCGAAGCTTCAAAGAACAGATGAAGGCCTGGGATGAGCTGGAGATGAGGGCGATTGCTCGTCAGATGGCGGTTGCTTAGATCTTGAGCGGAAATCATGCTGTGTCACAAGGCCGGTTCTGAAAAGACCGGCCTTTGTGCTGCTTGGCACCTGACCTTAAGTCATTGAGATCACGAAGAATAACCAATTCGTGTTTTGTCGCTTTTTTTGAAAGAATTTCCTCTGCCTGTAACCAACGGCACTCACCTCATCGCCTTAAGCGTGCATTCTAAACTCAAGAGATATCAAATCACTAGCCGTTTGAGGCTAAAAGGAATGCGAGGCAATCATGACCGGAGTTAGCTTTTCCAGCACAGATCACTTGTCAGCTGTTCTGGATCGTATCGATCATCCAGCCAACAAAGACTTTGTCAAAGATAATGCGCAGGTTCGTATCGGAGGTCAAAGAACCGACGGTGCCGAAACGATTTATCAGGCAGATACGAAAGATGGAAACAGCAAGGTTTCCAAAGCGTCTGTTGCAAAGCTGACAGGCGGTAAGCTGTTTGGCAATGCGTTGCAAACTCACGATAAGAAGCTGAACAACTGGCCTGTGTTTACCCAGCTGGCGAAGAATGAAATTTCGGCGGGCTTACAACAGGGTGGCGTTCAAAACCATCAGGCAAAGACTGATGAGGTTCTTAGTGCTGCGTTTGAGCGTATTCAGAAAAATCCGACATTTCATGACAATGACGTGCGTTTTGGTGCGCTGAAGGAGCTTGGCACCACAATCAATGAGCTGGTGAATGAAGCTTTGTCTGACGCTGCCTACGAAGAGGTGTCTATCAACCCAACAGGTGGCCGCTTCATTGATAGGGACGGTGCAGTGGTTCTGCCGAACTCTATTTACGGCTCGGCATACTCAGAACTGCCGGCTGGCAAAGAAGGAGCGACTGTTCGTTCTGAAGGTGAACAGAGCACGCCAGAACTTGGTGAGCAACTGTACGCAGAAGTTAACAAGGGCGGTGGTGATACAGAAGGTGCTCCGATCCTTCGGCATTACACGCCAAATCAGCAACGTGCTGCAGAAGCAAATGAGCGTAAGGAAGCTGCACGGGTGCTGGCTGATATTGATCGCCAGGTTGCTGAGAATGAGAACCCTTACAGCAGATTGAACCATGACAATGGGCAGTTGTCTGAGCCGGGGAGCTTCCTGCTTGATCCAACCTACGCGAGGTTGGAGACCGGTGGCACTGTGAACAATGAACCTCTCTACGCAAATTCAGAGGCAGAGAGTGCTGTAGAGAACAGCGGCGATTATCCTGATGTGCTTCTTGGTGATGATCAGGCGATTTACGGAAACCTAACGGAAAAAGGTAAGCCGGCTTTAATGCCAAAGCCAGCACTTGGTGACATTCCACCAGTTCCGCCGAAGCGAGATGCCTCTCTTCGGTAATCGTTAGGTTCGAGTGGGGAGACCTGCTTGATCGACTGAGAACAAGAATTCGTATGCGGCTTGCTTAATGATTGGAGCAAGTCGCATGCAGGCTTTGGAATGAGGGTGGAATGAACGCAGAAGATTTTGATAGTGAAACCGTCAAGATGCTGGCAGAGCTGGGCTTTATCGCTGTCTCCTATGGTCTTGCCGAGCACGCTGACTCCATCTTCAAGGCGTTTCAGGTGATGCGCCCTGATCAGGAGGCTGGTCCCTTGGGGCGTAGTCTTGCTGCGATGACGCGTGGCAATGTTGATGAGGCGCTTGCCTGCCTTGAAAATGCGCCGCCAACTGACACGATCCAGACCTATCGCGGTCTTGCGCTGTTGCGGAAGGGCGAGATTGATACGGCCTGCGAAATCCTGAGTGAAGTTTGCGAGATGGCTGCAGGCACGCCGTGTGCGGAGATCGCGGCTCAGGCGCTTTCCTCCAGGGATGAGCTTGCCAATCCTGTCAGCGCGATGATGGTCCGCTAGTCAGCGTTGACCTCAGGCGAAACGAATTTCAGCAAACAGTGAGGAGCATTCATGACAACATTTTTGGACAGTTCACTCACCTCTCAGCTGCAGCAGGCGCTGCAGGGTGGAGCAGGATCGACTGGTGCCGCAGCGACGGGCGACGTGACGGGTCTTGAAGATCAGTTTCAGACAGCGCTGAGTGCTGCTGGTGGTGTGCAAGCGCCGGTTTCCGGCCAGATCGTCAATGGCAACGTGGTGATTGGTGGTGTGGATCAGGTGAGTGCTGCGCAAAACGTGGCTGCGGTTCAGGCGCCTACTCAGGTTGCTTCCGTCAATCCAACGGACAGCAACTTCCTCATTGATGGCCTTGCCAAGGTGAGGGGTGTTTTTGCTGAGACCAGTGACAGCATCAATGCGATTTCTGAAGGTGGGCAGCTCAGCCAGTTCGATAAGCTGATCAACATGCAGATTGAAGTGGCGAACTATTCTTTGCTGGTTGATGTGAGCTCGAAGATTGCGGGCAAAACCACGCAAGGTATGGACGCTTTGATGCGTTGATTAAGACTGCGCATTCAATAGGTATAGTGAAAGTCTAAATGAATATTCGGCGTTTTATTACAATTGTAGGCATGGTGATTGGTTTGGCCGCCTGCAACACGGATCTATACACCAACCTGTCCGAACAGGAAGCAAACACCATGCTGAGCCTGCTTTTGGAAAATGGTGTGTCTGCTCAGAAAGTTGGTCTGGGTGACGGGCTCGTGACCCTGCAGGTGGATGACGACGATATTCAGCGTGCGGTCACAATTCTGAATGCAAACGGGCTGCCGAAGCGTGCGCGTGATACGCTGGGTCAGGTCTTCCAGAAGTCTGGCATTATTTCCTCCCCATTTGAGGAGCGCATTCGCTTTATCTATGCGCTGAGTGAGGAAGTTTCCGAGACTATCACCGAGATCGACGGTATCGTTTCTGCGCGCGTTCACATCGTTTTGCCGGAAAAGGCAGATCTGGGTGAAGAGGTGAAGCCATCTTCTGCTGCGATATTCATCAAGCATCGTCCTGAATTTGATATCGAATTTCTGATCCCGCAGATCAAGCGTCTGGTCAGCAACGCGATTGAGGGCGTTGAGTACGCCAGTGTCTCGGTTGCGCTTGTACCAGCTCGTGAGTTGAAGCCTGTTTCTCAGCGTACTGCACAAGAATACGAAGCTGTGCTTCCTGGATTGCGCATCGCCCGTGATGATGCCGGTGTCTTCTGGCAGATCCTTGGCGGCGTTGGTGTTGTGTTGCTGCTGTTGATTGGTGGCGTTGGCTTCCTGCTGTTCAAACAGTTCAGCTCTGGCAGTAAAAAAGCCAAGGGTGGAGAAGACGACGAGCTTCTGCCTGAAGAACTTGCTTAGTGCAGGGTAGGGCATGATGACGGGCACTCCACATCACTCTGCAGTCTGGCCTTTACAGGCCAGACTTGCTGCATCTTTGCTGAACCCTCTCGCCTTTGCGCATGATGACCATCTGGCTGCAACCGGATTGGAGCTTGGCGTGTTGCGTGGCCTCTCTGGGCATGATGATTTCCGCCGCCCCTTAAACACACATGTATCACGCTTGCTTGAGCTCAATAGTCTTTCCGTAGACATCGCTGCAACTGACAAACTTACTGGTTCTGATCAGGCGAGACTGGCGTTGATGCTGTGCAGCCTAGGTGCTGAGGACTTTGGTGGTGTTTTGCGCATCATCGCGATTGCACGCGTTCATGACATGATTGGGCGCCTTGTGCTCAAGAGCCATTGCCAACGGATGGAAGTACTGTTCGGCGAGGATGTGTTTGATATCGCCATCCGTGATGTAGCGTTTTTCTTCGGCACTCTTGGATATTCGGCTGAAGAAGATGATGCATTTGATCAGCTGTGCAGCGGTCGTGATGAAGAGGCTTTGCAGGCTCTCACTTTGATTGGTGCTGAAGGTATTCTGGCTTTTGTCAGTGCGGTTGATGAGAAGCTTGAACCGTTGGTGCGCCTACGTTTTTCCAATGAACTAAACGAGAAACTCAGCGCTCGCTTGCAGGTGATGCGAGCAGAACAGCAAGAGCATTTTGTCCAGTATTTGCGTCGGAGATTGCCACAATGGCGAGCATTTATAGACTGAAAGAGCTGGGCGCTCAGCTGACGCCAGGCACTCACATTATCAAGGAAGCTGAGTTCGCTTCTGTTGAAACGGCTGACCAGATCATCGCAACAGCGCAGCGCAGGGCAGAGGAAATTCTGCAGGATGCGACGCGTGTTTATGAAGAGCAGAAAAAGCAGGGATATGAAGACGGCGTTCGCAAAGCGCAGTCGGAGGCGTGTGAACGTATTATAGCGGAGCAAGCTTTGCTGGATACGCGCCTGCGTGAGGTGGAGCATGATGTTGTCACCGTCACCATTACTCTGCTGCGTCGGTTGCTGGATGAGTTTGATGATGCGGAGCGCGTACGCTTGATGGCGCGCAGCATGCTGAAGTCCTTGCGTGCTGAAAAGCGTGTTCGCTTGCATGTGGCACCGGAGATGTACGCCAAGGCAACGGCGATGACCCGTGCGATCACCGATGGTTTCAAGCAGATTGAGTTTCTTGAGATCGTTGAGGATGGCGAGCTGCAAGGTGCGCATATTGTGCTGGATGCACCTGTTGGCCGTGTAGATGGCAACCTGCAGGTTCGACTGGAAGAGATTGAAGAGATCCTGCGCAGAACGTCGTCTGGTCAAGCCTCTTCCAATAAGCTTGCGGAGGGATAATGGCCTCCATCATTGAACCTGCAGAGCATGTTGAAGAGCGCAGCAAGCAGATCGGAACCCGGTTGCCGGGGCTCGGTCGTGCATTGGTCAAAGCCTCAACAGATGTGGAGCCCTATCCGCTAACAGGCCGGGTGCGCAAAGTGGTGGGTACGCTCATCCATGCAGTCGTGCCCAAGGTGGAAATTGGCGAGATTGCAGAGCTTTACACCCGCTCTACCGGTCGCAGGCTTATGGCCGAAGTGGTTGGGTTTCATGATGATGAAGCACTGCTGTCTCCAATTGGTGAGCTTTATGGTGTCGGGCCTGATACCGAGGTACGTCCAACCGGGCACGTGCAAACCGTTGCTGTAGGTGAGGGTCTGCTGGGCCGCGTGCTGGACGGCATGGGCAACTTCATTGATGGGGTTGATCAGGAGTTCGTGCCTGAAACCCACTATCCGGTTAATCAGGATCCGCCTGATCCAATGCAGCGTCAGATCATCGACAAACCTTTGCCAATGGGTGTGCGTGCCATCGACGGTATGCTCACCACTGGTGAAGGTCAGCGTATGGGCATCTTTGCGTCGGCTGGTGGCGGTAAGTCCACGCTGATGGCGATGCTGGTGAAAGGCGCAGCAGTCGATGTGACCGTGCTGGCGTTGATTGGTGAGCGTGGCCGTGAGGTGCGCGAGTTCATTGAGCATGATCTTGGACCTGAGGGCATGAAGAAGTCTGTTGTTGTGGTTGCGACGTCAGACAAGAGTTCTTTGGAGCGGTCTAAAGCTGCGTTTGTTGCGACTTCGATTGCGGAGTACTTCCGTGATCAGGGCAAGCGTGTGCTGCTGCTTATGGATTCTGTGACCCGTTTTGCCCGTGCTCAACGTGAGATCGGTCTTGCTGTTGGCGAGCCGCCAACCCGTCGCGGTTTCCCGCCCTCTGTGTTTGCCACGCTGCCGCGCCTGATGGAGCGGGCTGGCATGAATGATAAGGGTTCAATCACCGCGTTCTATACGGTGCTCATGGAAGGTGATGATATGAATGAGCCGGTTTCTGATGAAACGCGGTCCATTCTGGATGGGCACATCGTGCTGTCGCGCAAGCTGGCTGCTGCCAACCATTATCCGGCCATTGATATTCTGAACTCCAAAAGCCGTGTGATGACGGCAGTAACTTCCCCTGAACATCGTGAGATGTCCGGCAAAGTGAACTCCTTGCTGGCAAAGTATGAGGAAGTTGAGCTGCTGGTGCAGATTGGTGAGTATCAGAAGGGGGCAGATTCAGAGGCTGATCTGGCGATTGCCAAGAACAAACCGATCAAGGAGTTCTTGCAGCAGCGCACGGATGAGTTTGACGGGTTTGATGTTGCCCTTGGCAAGCTGAAGAGCACAGTTGCGTGATCAACCAGATAAAAAAGCTGCATCTGGTCAAGACACTTAAGGAGCAAAAGGCTCAGCGTGAACTGAATGCTGAGCTGGAGAAGGTCCGGCGCGCCAAAGAGCAGCTGGAACAGAAGCGCAAGACGGCTGCGGATGAACGCGCCACTCTGCCTGCCAAGCAAGACGCGCTTTATGAGGAAATCATCAAGAAGGTCATCTCAACCGATGATCTCGATAAAGTGAAAGAGCAGGCGCAGATTCTTGAAAACGCGGTGAAAAAGCTGGAGGACGCAGCGGAACGCGCGGCCTATGTTTATGATCGCGCACTTAAAAATGCGGATGCCGCCCGCCTTGAGTATCAAAAAGCACTTCGCATCAAAGATAAGTATGGAAAGGTTGCGGATGATCTTCGGAGTGAAGCCAATGCCTTAATGGAGGCTGCGGAGGAGCAGGAGATCGAGGAGCAGTTTTCCGGGCGAAGGCAAGTGGAAGTATGAAGGTTTCTCAGGGTTCGCAGCCTCTTGAGCAGCAGCAAAATCTTGAAAGTATCCGTGGCAAGCAGCAGCGAGAACACGGCAAAATGGCCGGTAAGCAGCAGGGTAACAGGTTCTCTGACGGGCTTAACCGCCATGATGTCAGCCTGTTTCAGGAACAGCTGCGCACTGCTGAGGGTAAGTCCGTTCCGGTTCTTGCCAAAGACACTATGCAGGACGAAGGTGAAGGATCGCAGCAAGGGCAGACTGATCCGCTGGACCTGAGCCATGCGCGATTGTTGGCTGCTTCTGATCCGGCTGAAGCCCGCACAATTTCCGTCTCCAATCCTTCCGAGCTGTTCAGCTCCGTGCGTCAGACCTCGACGGAAGCGCGCGTTGATAAGGCGATGACGGCGATTGCCAATCAGATTGAGCAGGCTATGCGGGCGGAAGCCATCGCGGATAAGAGCGATGGCCGCGTTTTGAGCCTTTCTCTTGATGCTAATCGCTTTGGTCTTGCTGGTTTGAAGGTGGTGTCTACGCAAGGTGGACTTGCTGTTGTGTTGGAACGTGTCACCGGTGACCGGATTGCTGGTGAGGTTCAGGCCGCCGCGCAAGGGCTTATGAGCACGTTGCAGCAGCGTTTTCCTGATCGGAAAATCCGTATTCTTGATCGATTGGAACAGCAGGAGATTGAGAGCGTTGATGCCGGTTCTTCTTCCATGATGGGGCTTTCCTCAATCTTTGCAGGGAATCGCACCACGTCATGAATGCATTGAATTATCAAACTAAAACAGATCCGCTTGACTATTGGAACGCTGCGCTCAGCTATGCGGAGCAGGACATCACGATTGAGAGCACGCACACGCTGAACTTTCAGGTGAGCGAGGCGCCTTCGTCCTTCGCGCAAGGCTGCATGCTGCGTGGGGATACCGGCGCGACTGCAGTGTTGGTGCTGGACGATTTTCCGTTTGAAGCTCAGCTGAGTGTGCCGCTGGCTTATACGGATGTTCTGGAGCTGGATGCCGGGCTGCGTGATGCGCTGATTGAGGGCATTGTTTCCAACCTGCGCAATGAGCTGCCTGCGGACTTCACCAAGGTTCAGACTGAGCTGCCGTTCCAGTCCGTTTCTGCACTGCTTTCCGTTGGAGAGTTGGAGCAGCTGAGTTGGTTCTCAGTTCGGTATGGCGAGATTGGCGGGCCTGCGGTTCTGGCGAAAGTTGGTGTGAGGCCGGATGCGCTTTCCAGTTTGCTGGGTGGTTTGCCGCTGACAGCTCAGCCTGCGTGGCGTGCTGTTCGTGAGCAACTGAACACCTCCATCAGCCTGACCCTTTGCGAGGCGGCTTTGCCGAGTGCGGATGTTGCCAATCTGCGCCGCGGAGATCTTGTCGTTCTGGATGCGCCCGCGCTGGGGCAACGCATCACTGTGGACGGGCCGCTCAGCCGCCATCACTTGGTGCTGGTGGAGCAGGGATGGGGCTGCGAACGAATTGAAAGTGTAAATGGTATGAGTGAGTTAGCCGAACAGGTGAATGCCGAGCAAACTGCTGAAGCAGGCGCGGAAGAGATTGGGTCCATTGATCTTTCCCAGATGAGTGTGCCGGTGCGTTTTGAGGTGGATGAGCGTGAGATCTCCATTGCTGAGCTTGAAAGCTGGGCGGCTGGAACGCTGGTGAACATTGATGTGCCTGCACTCAATGAGGAGACACCTGTTTACGTGCGTGCTGCGGGCAAGCGGATTGCCAAGGGGCATCTGGTGCAGATTGATGAGCGCGTTGCGCTGCGTATTTCCAAAACTGATCGGGGCGCAGGCCTTTAAGCTGCTTTAGGTCACGCCAAAGCCAACGAAAACCAGAGGCGCCTTGAAGGTGCCCAACCAGAGATTTGCTGATGACGTCTGATCCATTCACGCTCATATTGGCACTTGTGGTCGTGGCCCTTGTCCCGTTTCTGGCCATTGTTGCCACGTCCTTTATCAAGCTTTCAGTGGTGTTGCTGCTGGTGCGTAACGCGCTGGGTGTGCAGCAGATTCCGCCGAACATGGCGTTGAATGCTCTGGCGATCATTCTGTCCGGCTACATCATGTTGCCAGTCTTCCTCCAGACCTTCGAGATTTTGGAGAAGGGGAATTACTCCATCGCCACGGTGGAGGATATGAAGACAACCTTCGTTGCCGCCAAAGGGCCGCTGGAAGAGTTTTTGGCCAAGCATGCAGACAGCAAGGAAAAGGCGTTCTTTCTGGAAGCTTCCCGTCAGCTGTGGCCTGCGGAAGTTGCTGACAGCATGAGTGCTGACAGCATTGCGATCCTGCTGCCGGCTTACACGGTCTCTCAGCTTCGGGAGGCCTTTGAGATTGGCTTCCTGCTTTATCTGCCGTTCCTGGCGATTGACCTTGTGGTCTCCAACATCCTGCTCGCCATGGGCATGATGATGGTATCGCCGCTGACCATTTCGCTGCCGTTCAAGCTGTTCCTGTTTGTGGCGGTTGATGGGTGGTCGCGTCTGATCCTTGGTCTCATCAAGACCTACGTTTAACCGGAAATGTGAGAGGAGTAGCTTATGTCACCAGAAGACGCCGTCTACCGCATTTCCGAGGCCATGATCCTTGTGATGATGCTTTCTTTACCGCCGATCATCGTGGCTTCGCTGGTTGGTCTTGCGGTGTCCTTGCTGCAGGCTCTGACGCAGATGCAGGAGCAGACGATCCAGTTTGGTGTGAAGCTGATTGCCGTGGCGCTGACGCTGTTCATGATGTCCAGCTTCCTTGGATCGGAGACCATCGGTTTCACGCAGGCGTTGTTTGACGATTTCCCGACACTGGTCAGGTAACGCCGATGAACCTGATTGCGGAGATCACCTCACTCCATCGTGACGCCTTTCTGGTGTTGTTGCTGACGTTTCCGCGCATTTTTGCGGTGTTTGCGACATCCCAGCTGTTTAATGCCACGCTCATGTCGCGCATGGCGCGCAACGTGGTTGTCATGGTGATTGCGATCCCGCTCTATCCTTATAATCTGCAGTATGTGGACGGTTTTTCGCCAACAGGATCGATGTTTATCGTCTACTTCTTCAAGGAGTATGCCATCGGATTTCTGATTGGCTACACGATCTCCTGTCTGCTGTGGGCGGTGCAGTCTGCCGGTACATTGATCGACAACCAGCGCGGTGCGGCCGTTGCGTCCAGTATTGATCCGATGCTGGGCAATGAAAGCTCGCCGATCGGGGATTTGTTCTCCCGTGCGTTTATTCTCTACCTCTTCCTGACACCGGGCTTCTTCTTCATTCTGACGCTGGTCTACAACTCCTACATGATCTTTCCGGTCACCGAGTTTGTGCCTGTGCTGCCGGAAGAATTTCCTGAGTTGATCCTGTCCATCTTCGATAATGCCATGCGTCTGATGTTCATCATGGCGGCGCCGCTGGTTATTCTGATGTTCCTCTCAGAGTTTGCGCTGGCGATTATCAGTCGGTTTGATCCGCAAATTCAGGTGTTCATTTTGGCGATGCCGATCAAGAGTGGCGTGGCTGTCATTCTGCTTACCTTCTATCTCTCCTTCCTGCTGCCGGAAGCGGCGGAGCATCAGATTGAGCTGAAGTTGTTTACGGATGAGATGTTCGGGATCTTTGAGAAGGGGCAGGAGATCTATCAGGATCAGAAGCTGGAGGTCGGTCCATGAGTGGGCAGAGTTCTGGCGAAAAGACCGAACTCCCCACCCCCAAACGAGAACGTGAATCTCGTGAAAAAGGGCAGGTGGCGAAGAGTACCGAAGTAACGACGACGATCTCGTTGTTTTCGGTGATTGCTTATCTCTGGTTCTCCTGGGATCTGAACTTTTCCAAGCTTGTCGGGTTGATGGATGACCTTGCTGATCTGGCAACACGGCGTGACTTTTCCTCTTCAGCCGGAGAGGGCGTATTTGGTGTCTTCTCCACTTTTATGGATATCGTCCTGCCGTTGATCGGTGTTGCGATTGCTGCTGGTATCTTCGGCAACTTTGTGCAGTTTGGCTTCCTGTGGGCGGTCGACAGCATCATGCCCAAGCTGAGTAAGATCAGTCCGGCAGAGGGCTTCAAGCGTATCTTCTCGCTTAAACAAGTTGTGCAGGTTCTTAAATCGATCCTGAAAATCGTTCTGCTCAGCACCATGCTGTACTTCACCGTGAAGTATGCCATTGGCGCTTACATCAACTCTCTCTCCTGCGGCATACCCTGCATCACGAACATCAGTGGTGCGATCATGAAACTGATCCTCGGGATTTCGTTTCTGGCATTTGTGGGCGTGGCGATCCTGGACTTCATGTTCCAGAAGCATACGCACATCAAGAGCCTGAAGATGACCAAGGAAGAGGTGAAACGGGAGCATAAAGAGTCTGAGGGTAGTCCTGAGATTAAAGGTCAGCGGAAGCGGATTTCTCAGGAAATCCTGATGAGTGATAATCTTGAGAATACGCGCAAAGCCAGTGCAGTGGTTGTGAATCCGACCCACTATGCGGTTGCGATCTCCTATCGCCCGGATGAAGTTGCTGTGCCGCTGGTTGTTGCCAAGGGACTTGATCTGACCGCGCTTAAAATGCGTGCGGAAGCAGAGGCCGCTGGTGTGCCTATCTTTGCCAATGTGAAACTTGCCCGCATGCTGCATGCAGAAGTGCAGATTGAAGAGCTTATTCCGCAGGATATGTTTGCTGCGGTTGCAGAGATCCTTGTCTGGATCGATCAGAACAAAGATATCCTTTACAACGGACCGCTTGAACGCGGTGTGATCGATCTTGAACATGAGAAAAAGACTGGCGAAGACAAGCCGAACTAAGCTCCTGTTATCTTTCCGAAAAGGCTGAAGCCTTTGCATGCGAGCTGTGCTCCACATTTTGTCTCCTTCATAATCTGAGTTTTGAAACTTGCAGATGTGTGAGAATCGTGCTTCATTTGAATTCGTATTGTAATGCAAATGTGATTCAAATGAGGGCAAAATGTTTTATGAGCTCTGTAAACGTGATTCCTTCTTGGGCTCCGTTACCAGTTTCGTTGTTTTGTTGTTCCTGTTTTCTGCGCAAGTTTCTCTTGCGCAATCATTTTATCCAACTGTGGGGCGCATCAGTGAGCCGCTTGGTGAACTGAACATGCATGTCTGGCGTGTGCCAGTTGAGTTGGAAGACGGCAGTGGGACAATCACTCTTGAGGCAACCGTTTTCAAGCCGGATGGGGAAGGGCCATTTCCTCTGACTGTCATTACTCATGGTGCAGCTCGGAACGCACCTCATGACGGTCCCTATGATTTCCGTCCAGATGCTGCGATCAGGTGGTTTTTAGCACGTGGATATGCTGTCGCGGTGGTCATTCGCCGTGGATATGGACGCTCGGAGGGCAAGCGTTCTGTGGTGCCGGATGGGGATGCTGCTGGCTTGATAAAGGTCCTTGAAGAACGCGTTCATGATATCAATAGTTCAGTGCGTTACTTTCAGGATCAACCGTTTGTGGTTGCTGATCATGTTGTCCTCCTCGGATTTTCTGCGGGTGGAAACAGCGTACTAGCTGCGTCTCGGAGGGCTCCAAAAGGTGTTCGCGGTGTCATTGCTTTCGCACCGGGGGCAGTGGCGATCGATGATTATAGCGCGCGTGATTTGGAACAGGGTGAGCGCTGGTTCAGAATGTTCGGAGCTGGGACAACACTGCCAACACTCTGGGTTTATGCGGAGAACGAGGAGTTTTATAGCCCAATGTTGGCCAGGTCATTTTTCAAGGCCTACACCTCGGAAAGTGATGCAGAGCAAGAGCTTGCCATATTACCGCTTGAGGGTGAGAACGGTCATGATCTCTTCCTGAGGGATGAGGGCCCTAAAATCTGGGGGCCCGTTGTGGCGTCGTTTCTTGAGCGGGTGGCGCCTTAGGCTACCTTGATCGACACAAAACTTATTCCCCTCAGGTCCGCCAGCCCCATACTTAACTCATGTTCACGTAAACGGGCAGCTGGCGGACCGACCGTCAGTGCGGCGTGGGCTGGGCGGGGCTACCGGGTGAAGTAACGCATCATCTGGCGGGTCCGTTGAAACACCCCTTGAAAGTCTTTAGTGCAGGGACCAAGCGGAAGCTGGTCACCCGATGGGCGTCTACACTGGCAGCTGCAGCTGTCATGGACAGGGCAAACTGTTCCAGATAGCAACTGCTCAGAGGGGGAGGTTCTGATCAAAGCCTTGTGCTTTGTGAGGGCTGATCCTGATGGGTAGGCACCTGCTCCCAATGCCTTTCGGTGGAGATCTTGTTTCATACAAAAACGCCCGGGCGAGGCGAGCAGCCAATGCCGAAGAAACTAACCTACTTACAATGCGCAGGCACTGCCTGCTCGCCTTGCTCACCCCGTTCTTCGGGATCTTAGCTTCCCCACTGCATGACAGGTCATGCGGTGCTTTTGGTGCTTGTTGCTGGGCTGTTGAAGAGAAAGTTACTTGAGGAAGGTGGCGTCAGAACAGGACGACATTTTCCCGACATGTGAAGATTTCTGAGGAATAGGTGGAACCCGATTACCCGAAGTTGGGGCTTCTGATTTTGGTTATTCGGGTTCCACCTTCACTGCCCGGGCAAAGGGCAGGTTTTACGCGGTATTCGGGGATCAGGCTGGTAGGGTGCCAACCTTGCCGCGTAAACTGATTTTCTCTAGTGGTTGGATGTTCGCGTTTGGTGCCAGCTCCTGGAAGGAGAGCACAGCCAGATCCGCGTAATCTCGCTCAATCACTTTGCGGAAGAAACGGCGGATATCCATTGGTACCAAGATCACTGGAGCAATGCCGTTGTGTGCCAGATTATCGCCAATGGCACTGCGCATGACGGTGATGAGCTGGCGGTGGGTGTCCGGTGACAAAGCAAGATAGGATGCGCCGCTGGTCTGTCTGATCGCACCGCGCACTTCGTCCTCGATGTCTTTGTCGATGAGGTACGCCGGGATGATGTGCTGGCCTGCAGAGTACTTATGCGTGATGTAGCGGCTCAATGCCATGCGGATGTGTTCCGTCAGCATAAGCGGGTCTTTTTCCTTCTGGCCCCATTCCACGATGGCCTGAAGGATGGTGCGCATGTCACGGATGGAGATGTCTTCACGGACCAATCGTTTGAGAACATCAGCGAGTGAGATGAGCGGGACGGCGCGGTTTACTTCGCGTACCAGCTCGTCAAAATCGCTTTCCATGTGCTTGAGCAGGAACATGCATTCCTGAATGCCGAGGAATTCTGCTGCGTGCTGCTTGAGGACATGAGCCAGATGCAGGCTGAGCATGCCGGTCAGAGTCAGGGTTTGAATGCCTGCGCGGGTTGCCTGCTCAAAGTGCCTGTTGCTCACCCAGAAGGATGGAGTGTTCGGCAAGAAGCTGTCACCTTCCTCGTAAGGGATGTTGAACATGGCAAGGTTTGGCGGTGTTTCGCGGGCAATGAAGTAACCAGAACGGGCTGCACCACGGGCAACCGGCACCTCGTTGACGAGGATGCGATACTCGCCTTCAGGCAGGCTCTCGTTCAGGCGCAGCTTGATGCCTGGGAAGGGGACGCCGAGATCGAAGTAAAGTGCCTTGCGGACCTTTGCGACTTCTCTGTCCAGCTTCTTCGGGTTGAGGGTGGAGCGTACGGATGATGAGATATCGACGATCAAAGGAACCGTGATGGTAATCGCCAGATCCTGTGCAGCTTCTACCTCGGTTGCCATGTCCTCATCTGGCATCATCTGCGCTTCACCTTCCGGCGCTATGGCCGGGGCAAAGGCTGAGAGTTGCTGAGAGTCTTTCTTCGCAGACTGGGTCTTGGTCCGGCGCATTGCAAAGTAAGCGATGGAGCCAAAGATAGCTGCCAGCAGCAGGAAGATAACAGAAGGGAAGCCCGGGATCAGCGCGAAGCCAACCATGATCGCGGCTGCGATCATCAGGGCTTTTGGTTCACCGTTCAACTGTTTGGCGATGTCAGAGCCAAGATCGCTGGAGTCATCGGTGCTTACGCGGGTAACCATGAAGCCAGCGGTGATGGAGATGAACAGAGCCGGGATCTGAGCAACCAGACCATCACCAATGGTAAGAATGGTGTAGCGATCCAGCGCATCAACAGCGCTCATGCCGTGCTGAGAGGTGCCAATGATGACGCCGCCGATGATGTTAACGGCGGTGATGATCAGGCCCGCGATGGCATCGCCCTTCACGAACTTCATAGCGCCGTCCATGGAGCCATAAAGCTGGCTTTCTTTTTCCAGCTTGGACCGGCGGCGCTTTGCTTCGTCCAGCTCGATCTGGCCGGCCCGCATGTCAGAGTCGATAGACATCTGCTTGCCCGGCATCGCATCAAGGGAGAAGCGAGCGGAAACCTCTGCCACGCGTTCGGAGCCCTTGGTGATCACAAGGAAGTTCACGATGGTGAGGATCAGGAAGATAACAATACCGACGACCAGATTGCCTTGCACCACGAAGTTGCCGAAGGTGTCGATGATTTCACCGGCATCGGCTTTCAGCAGGATCAGACGGGTCGTTGTGATGGACAGCGACAAGCGGAAGAGGGTTGTCAGAAGCAAGATGGACGGGAACGCCGAGAGGGCGACAACATCCTTCAGGTAGAGCGCGGCCATGAGCAGGATTGCTGCAAGGCTGAGGTTGATGGCAATCAGCGTATCCACGAGAACCGTCGGCAACGGAAGGATCATCATGAATACGATTGCGATCAACAGAAATGCCAAGAGAACGTCATTTCTCTGCGACATCGTTTGAAAGATTTTTTGCACGTCCTGCTCCTGATTTCAGCCTGCTCTTGCTTTCAGGCCAACTCACCTTTCGCTTCTAACAATTGGAAAAAGCCACAGGTGTGCCGCAGCAAACACTTGAGTAAAAATTTAAGAGATGACTTCGGGTTTTCCCTGCACGGAAATGCCAATTACGCAGGTAAGATGATCTCGCCGGTGTTTTCAGTCAGTGCGATTTGGGGTGTGGCGCTTGTTTCGATCATGTCGTTGAGCTTTGATGCTTCGCTGACGAAGTTTCTGAGCGTGGTGTAGAGTTTGTTTTTGTCGAGGTTGTTGGTGTACTCGGTCTTGATCAGCGCAAGATCACCATCTTTCTCAACAAGACCAACGCGATAGTTGTCTTCTGCCTGTTGCTTGTCGGAGTAGTAGAGGACTTTTCGATAGGTCTCCTGCCGCGCTTCCGGTGTTGGGGCTGCGAGGATCGTGGAGATGTGCAGGATACCGTTGTCCTCATCACTCTCCAGAATGAGCAGGAAATCTTCCAGAAGAATGGTCCAGGTTTTTGCTTCGGCGTACTCTGATATTTCCAAGGCTTCCAGAAGCGGCCCGACTTCAACCATCAAGTCGTGAATGATTTTGAAGTTGTCCATTCGACAGTCCCTAACTCTACTGATTTATCTGGGTTATTCTGTAGGGGGCGTCTCAATCAAGTGTTGTGCCGTTTGATACAAAACACTGGCGTTTGAAGAAGAAATTTGCAGGCCGCATACAATACTGCTGCAGCGTTACTTGTGGTGAAGACTTTCTACAGCTGAATCACATGTGAAATGGATATGGAGCTGGCTTAAGTCACTATGCAGAATTGAGTTTTACTTATTGCTTGACAATAGAACGTGTTGCCGATCTCATTACCTTAATAAAATTATAAAGAAAAATCATTTTAGGGGAGGGGTTGTTTTGTCTAAAGGTGTTTTCTGGAAAACTAGTCTAACTGCACTTCTGCTTTCGTGGGGAGTTCTCTCTGCGGAAGCTGAGACAATCAAGATTGGCTATATTGATCCGCTGTCTGGTCCGTTTGGGAGTACGGGTGATGCGGGGTTAAAGCACTTCCGGTATGCGGCGGATGAGATTAATGCTGCCGGTGGCATGGGCGGCATGCAGGTAGAAGTGGTTGCTTTTGATAATAAAATCAATCCAAAGGAGAGCCTTGTACAGCTGCAGAAGGCGATTGATCAGGGTGTTCGCTTTATCGCGCAGGGGAATGGGTCGAGTGTTGCCAATGCTTTGACGGATGCGATTGCCAAGCACAACAAGCGTAATCCGGGAGAAGAAGTACTTTTCCTAAACTATGCAGCTGTTGACCCGGCACTCACCAACAAGAAATGCAATTACTGGCACTTCCGGTTTGATGCGCATGTGGACATGAAAATGGCGGGTCTGACGGACTGGCTGCGGGATCAGAAAGACATTAAGTCCGCTTACATTCTGGCGCAGGATTATTCTTATGGCCGGGCATTCACGGCTGCTGCGAAGTCCATGATTGAGGAGAAGCGTCCTGACATCAAGATTGTTGGTGCAGAGCTTCATCCTATTGGCAAGGTTAAGGATTTCACGCCGTACGTTCAAAAGATGATGAGCGCGAAGGCTGATGTTGTGTTCACCGGCAACTGGGGGACAGATATGACCTTGCTGGTGAAGGCGGCCAATGCGTCTGGTCATACTGTGCCGTATCTGACGTTCTATGGCGGCGGCCTTGGGGCTCCAACGGCAATGGGGCAAAGTGCTGTTGGATTGGTGAAACAGATCACCGAGTTCCATGAAAATATTGAAGCTTCTGAGAAGCAGATGGCGCGGGTGGATGATTTTGAGAAAACCAACAGTCTTGATTACTATTATGAGCGTGTTTTTACGCTGATGAATATGCTGGACAAAGCGGTTGATGGTGTGGGTTCGGTGGACGTTCCCAAGATTGCGGCGGCGCTGGAAGGCATGACTTATGAGACGCCTTATGGTGAGGTGACTATGCGGGCGGATGACCATCAGCTGATGCAACCGCTTTATATCTCTACGTTTTCTGAGGGTGTTGCCCGTGATGTCGAGAACACCGGTTACGGGTTTAAGACTGATATCACCATCCCAGCAGCGGCGACAGAAACACCGACTACGTGCAAGATGCGGCGTCCTTCCTAACATTCTCGTCTGATCAATGGCGTGCTCGGGCAATCGGGTCTGAGCACGCCCAGTTTTCTAGGGGATGTTATGGAGACGGTTGTTTTTGCTCTGCTCAACGGGCTGATCTATGGCCTGTTGCTCTTCATGCTGTCCAGCGGATTGACGTTGATTTTCAGTATGATGGGCGTTCTTAATATGGCCCATGCCAGCTTTTACATGCTGGGTGCTTACTTTGCTTTTACCCTTGGTCAGCACACCGGATTTTGGTTTGCGTTATTTCTTGCGCCGATTTGCGTTGGAGCCGCTGGAGCATGCGTTGAAAAGTGGGGCTTACGCAAAGTGCATGCCAGCGGGCATGTGGCCGAGCTGCTTTTCACTTTCGGGCTGGCTTATGTGATTGAAGAGCTGGTGAAGATCATCTGGGGCAAGTTTGCTGTTGCCTATGAGATTCCGTCGGAGCTGAATTTTTCTCTCTTTGAACTTTTCGGCTCCCAATATCCGGTCTACCGGATTTTCATGCTGGCTGTGTCCATCGGGATGCTGGCGGGACTGTGGTACCTGCTGAAGCGTACTCGGATCGGGCTGATCATTCAGGCTTCGCTGACCCATCCGCATATGGTGTCTCATCTGGGACATAACGTGCCACGGATCTTCATGCTGGTGTTTGCGGCAGGATGTGCACTGGCGGGGCTCGCTGGCGTAATCGGCGGCAACTACCTGGTGACTGAGCCGTCCATGGCGTTTTCCATTGGACCGATTGTCTTCGTGGTGGTCGTGGTTGGTGGCATGGGTAGTCTGGAAGGGGCGTTCATTGCCAGCTTGCTGATTGGCTTCTTGCAGACCTTCGCCATTTCCATTGATGCCAGCTTTGCCGAGATCTTCTCTTTTGCAGGATTGAGTGCGGATGGAGACATCGGGCGCATCACGATTGCGTCTCTGGCGCCCATGTTGCCGTTCATTCTTCTGGTTCTAATGTTGATGCTGCGTCCGCGCGGCCTGATGGGGGAGCGTGAGTTTTGACCGACTACAGTCTTGACCGGTTGCCTGATCTGGCTCCGAGTGCACGCTACAAGTTTGCAACACGGGTACTGCCGTTGCTACTGCTTGCGTTGATCCTTTTGAGTATTCCGCTGTTTGAGCCTTCCAGAACATGGCTGTCGCTGTTCAACGCCATTGGCATCAACATGGTTTTTGCGCTCTCCTACAATATGTTGCTGGGGCAGGCGGGCATGCTTTCGTTTGGCCATGCGGTTTACTTTGGCCTTGGTGGCTATGCGGCCATGCACGGGATGAATGCCATTGAGAACGCTAGCTATGATGGCGGCGTCTGGGCGGCGTTCCCTATGTTTGCCTTGCCATTGGTGGGCTTTGCTGGCGGAGCACTGGCGGGAGCTGTCATCGGCTGGCCGTCTTGCCGGCGCGCTGGTGTGCCGTTTGCCATGATCTCGCTTGGCATTGCCGAGCTTGTGGCTGCTGCCGGGTTCATGTTCATCAGCGTGTTTGGCGGAGAAGAGGGGATCACAGGCGACCGGATGAATGGCATTGAGCTGTTTGGCTTGTCGCTTGGCCCTTTGGGTGAGGTCTACTGGTTCATCGCATTCTGGACGTTTCTTGGCACAGCGCTGATGTATGCCTTTACGCGAACGCCGCTTGGCAAGTTGGCGCAAGCGGTGCGGGACAATCCGGAACGGGTGCAGTTTGTTGGCTATAACCCCAACCGGGTTCGCTATCTGGTGTTCATTGCCGCTGGCGGATTTGCTGGTTTGGCAGGCGGTATGTCTGCGGTGAACTATGAGATCTTTACGCCGGAGAGCCTGAGTGTAGTGCCATCCGGTCTTGTGCTGTTGATGGCTTACATTGGCGGGGCGCGCTATTTCGTAGGTCCGATCCTTGGGGCTGTTGTGCTGACTTATATGCAGTCCAACCTCTCTGATTACTCAGAGGCCTGGCTGCTTTACCTGGGCCTGTTGTTTATCGGGATGATCCTGTTTGCACCGGGCGGTCTTGCTGGTTTGCTGCTGAGTGGGGCGAATGCTTTCAAGAGCTCCTTTGGTGTGAAGGAGTTCCTCCGGCTTGGGGCTTATCTCGTCTCTGCGCTGCTTGCCTCAGCTGGTGTTGTTGTACTGGTGGAACTGGCTGTTCGCCATTCTAATGGTTTTGGCGAAGCGTTTGAGCCGTTTGGCTGGCATCTGGCGCCGGATCAGGTGATGCCATGGGGTGTTGGCCTTGTGCTGGCGTGTGTTGGCATGGGTTTGCTCAGAGTGCTTTCCAGACAGGGAGGGACTGGCTCATGACAGCTCCTGCTTTACAGCTGACAGATGTACGCAAAAGCTTTGGTCCTGCAAAGATTATTGAAGGGGTCTCTCTAGAGATCGTTCAAGGGGAACGCCACGCGATCATTGGACCTAATGGGGCTGGCAAGTCTACGTTGTTCAACCTGATCTCTGGATCGTTTCCGCCAAGTTCCGGCACAATCAGTCTGGGGGGACGGCAGATCTCCGGCCTGAAGCCCTATGAGATCAACCGGCTTGGGCTGTCGCGGAGTTTTCAGGTCTCAAACATCTTCGCCAACATGTCCGTGCGGGAGAATGTGCGCTGCGGGGTGCTGTGGTCACTTGGCTATGGGCACAGCTTCTGGCGCAACATCGGCAACTTGAGAGAAGTGCAACGCAAGACAGCAGAAGTGCTGGAGAAGGTAGGACTGACAGAGAAGGCTGATGTGCCTGCCGTGCTTTTGACCTACGCGGATCAGCGTACTTTGGAGATTGCTATCACCATTGCTGGTGGGGCTGATGTGATCTTGCTGGATGAACCGACAGCGGGCATGAGTCACTCTGAAACCGACCGGGCTATTGAGCTGATTGAGATGGCAACGGAAGGCAAAACCCTGCTGATTGTGGAACATGATATGGGCGTTGTCTTTGGGCTATCCGATCGGATTTCTGTGCTTGTTTATGGCGAGATCATCGCAACAGGAACACCAGAGGAAATCCGTGGAAATGAGCGGGTTCGGGAGGCGTATCTGGGAGATGAGGCAGATTTCGCGGAGGTGACGGCATGAGCACTCATGTTTCAAATGAAATGCTGAAAGTCCGCGACCTGCATGCGTTTTATGGCAAGAGCCATGTGCTGCGCGGGGTGAGCATGGATGTACCCAAAGGCAGTGTGACAGCATTGTTGGGGCGCAATGGTGTTGGGCGTTCTACCACCGCCAAAGCGATTATGGGTGAGGTGGCGCCAAAGGGAGACATCTGGTTCAAGGGCGAGAATATCTCCGGCCAGCCAAGTCATAGCATTGCGCGCAAAGGCCTTGGCTACGTGCCAGAAAACCGCGATATCTTTCCCATGATGAGTGTGCGGGACAATCTGCTGCTGGGCATCAAAGATATGCGCAGACCGGGTAACTGGAGCATTGAACAGATGCTCGATATGTTTCCCAACCTCAAATCACGGGCAGATACGGCAGCGGGGGTGCTCTCTGGTGGTGAAAAGCAGATGCTGACCATTTGCCGGACGCTGATGGGGGATCCTGATCTGATTATCATTGATGAGCCGACAGAGGGGCTTGCGCCGAAGATCGTAACGCAGGTGGGAGAGCTTATCGCCGAGATTGCGCGGGCGGGTGTTTCTATCCTGCTGGTGGAACAGAAGCTTTCCATTGCGTTGAAGATTGCGCAGCAGGTCTATGTGATGGGGCATGGGGAGATTGTTTATCACGGCACGCCTGATGAGTTCCGGGCTAGGGATGATATCCGGCGAGAATGGCTGGAGGTGTGATCCTCCTTTTTCTTGGAGAAGTGCGGCTGCACGCTTTGCGGGTGTTCTTTGAGGACTGTGATCTATGCTAGGCAAATGGCTGTGACTGATAGGGACGGGGTTTGAGTGTTGACGGGACATGAAGAAAAAGACCGGCGGTTTGCAACAACGCTGGCGCGGGGATTGCAGGTTTTGCGTGCGTTCCGGGCTTCTGACGATGGCCTTGGAAACCAGGAGATTTCTCAACGCACCGGAATCCCTAAGTCTACAGTTTCCCGTTTGACCTTCACTCTGCAACAGCTTGGCTACCTGAGCCATGCACGCCGTCATGATCGCTACCGCTTTGGTCCGGCCGCTCTTGCGCTGGGCAACATTGCCAGTGCCTCTGTGTCCTTCATTGAAGCGGCTAACCCGATAATGCAGCAACTGGCGGATGAAACGGGTACGCTTGCGCTGCTTGCGGTGCTTGATGAAAATAAGATGCTGCTGACCAAGACATGGCGACCGAAGGGTGTGCCCGCAATCTGGCTGGAAGTGGGGCACCGTATTCCGATCACTGGCTCATCTTCAGGTCACGCTTATCTGGCCAGTGTTTCCGATCATGAGTTCAAGCAGGTTTGCGAGCGTGTGCACGGGCGGGAAGAGAGCATTTCCATTGAAGCCCTTGAGGCTGCACGGGCTGCAGGGTTCTCTCAGCTTTTGGCGCAAGGCTTTGTGATTGTTGATGAAGACAAGCGTTATGCTGAGAACATCAATGCGGTTTCAACCGGATTCCGATCCTACGACTTTGGCGAGCCGGTTGCGATCAGCTGCGGCGCGACGCCGGATATGCTGAGCTATGAGCGGATGCAGGACGAGGTTGGGCCGAAGCTGCGTGACAGGGTGAAAGAGCTGGAGCGCGCTCTTGGCTTGCCTTCGGTTCTGGTGAACCGCGGCTGAGTACTCTTCCCGTTTCTTCTGTCTGTTATTGGCGTGCAGACCGCTATGGGTATTCTTTAAATTCTGCATAATGGAATTATAAATTACATATTGAAATAATCTGGGTGCGCGATACTCTGACTTCATGATGGGGTGAGGTGGTGTGTTTGTACCGGTCTTTCCCGAAAGTTATGTCCAGTGAAGCGGGGAGGGCGGCATATGGACTTGAACTATTCAGCTGATGAGCTGGCGTTTCGTGATGAGGTTCGTGTTTTTTTGAAGGAGAACCTGTCGCCGACACTTTCGGAAAAAGTCCGGCTGGGCAAGCGTCTTTCCAAGACAGATCATGAAGAGTGGCATGCGACGCTGAACAAGCGGGGCTGGCTGGCGATCAACTGGCCTGTTGAGCATGGCGGTACAGGCTGGAATGCAGTCTATCGGCATATCTTTGAGGAGGAGCTTTGTCTTGCTCATGCGCCGCGGACGATCCCTTTTGGGCTCTCCATGCTGGCGCCCGTGCTGATGAAGTTTGGCAGCAAGGCTCAGCAGGATCATTTTCTTCCCCGCATTCTGGATGGCACGGATTGGTGGTGTCAGGGCTACTCGGAACCACAGGCTGGTTCTGATCTGGCCTCTCTGAAGACCCGTGCTGTTCGGGATGGTGACCACTATGTTGTCAACGGTCAGAAAACCTGGACTACACTGGGACAGCATGCAGATTGGATCTTCTGCCTTGTGCGCACGGATACTGAGGTAAAAGCGCAGGAAGGCATCTCGTTTCTGCTGATTGATATGAAGACGCCAGGTGTCACTGTTCGGCCCATCACTCTGATAGATGGCGGGCAGGAAGTGAATGAAGTGTTTTTTGAGGACGTGCGGGTGCCGGCGGTCAACCTTGTTGGAGAGGAGAACAAGGGCTGGACCTACGCTAAATATCTGCTCACCCACGAGCGTACCAATATTGCCGGTGTTGGCTTTTCGACTGCAGGACTGGCTCATCTGAAGGAGATCTGCACCAAGCAGATGTCAGGCGGAAAACCTTTGTTGGAGAACCCGTATTTTGCAGGGCGGATTGCGCAGATTGAGATTGATCTGATGGCAATGGCGACCACCAACCTGCGCATGATTGCCAAAGCGGCAGCTGGGCAAGCGCCGGGGGCGGAGAGTTCTATGCTGAAGATTAAGGGCACGGAAATCCGGCAGGCGATTAACGATCTGACACGGCGGGCGGTTGGGCGTTATGCCATGCCGTTTGTCTCTGAAGCGCTGGATAGCGGTGCGAATGCGCGAGGGGTTGGGCCGGATTATGCTTCCTCTGCAAGCCCGGGCTACTTCAACAACCGCAAGCTCTCCATCTTCGGTGGATCCAATGAGATCCAGCGCAACATCATCAGCAAAGCCATTCTCGGTCTCTAGGAGTGTTCCATGGATTTCAATCATAGCGAAGAACGGCGGATGCTTCAGGAGACGTTGCATCGCTATCTCTCTGATAATTATGGCAGTGAGCAGCGCTCTGCTTCCATTTCTCATGGTCAAGGTTGCTCGGGGAAGGTTTGGAGTGATTTTGCTGAGCTTGGGGTGATCGGTGTGTTGTTTGCCGAGGAATATGGAGGCTTTGGCGGTGGCGGCTTTGACATTGCCGTTGTGTTTGAGGAGCTGGGCCGTGCTGCCAGTGTGGAGCCGTTGATGACTTCTGGCGTTATGGCCGGTCACTTGCTCAGCGCGCTTGGTTCTGATGCGCAGAAGGCGATGATTAGGGAGGTGATCGCTGGTGATCTGAAGATTGTGTCCGCACTGGAAGAACCTCAGTCGCGCTATGATCTTGATGTGGTGGAGACGAAGGCTGAGCGGATTGATGATGGGTATCGATTGAATGGCACCAAGAGCGTGGTGATTGGCGGGCCGAGTGCGGATAAGCTGATTGTGAGTGCGCGCGGTGATGAAGGCTTGCTGCTGTTTGTGGTGGATGCTGATGCTGCGGGTGTGGAGCGGCACTCTTATCCCAATCTGGATGGTTATCACGCTAGTGACATTGCGCTGGTGAATGTGGAGGTTCCGGTTTCCGCGTGTCTGGGGGCTTCGCAAGCTGTTCTTCCTGCTCTGGAAGCTGCGCGTGCAGCTGGTGTTGTTGCCCTGTGCGCTGAGGCGGTTGGTGCTATGGAAGCGGCAAAGGATCTGACGGTTGAGTACTTGCGGGTGCGAACGCAGTTTGGCCGTGCGCTGGGCAAGTTTCAGGCGCTTCAGCACCGGATGTCGACTGTTCTTATCGAGATTGAGCAGGCCCGCTCTGCACTGATCAATGTGGCCGGACACCTGTCTGCCGAGCTATCCTTACGGGACAAACATGTGAGTGCAGCGAAGAACCTGATTGGCCGGGTTGCTCAGTTGGTTTGCGAAGAAACCATCCAGCTGCATGGCGGGATCGGGATGACTGAGGAGTACGCTCTGGGCCACTATGCGAAACGCCTGATGATGATCGACCATCAGCTGGGTGATGTGGATTATCATCTGGAGCGCTTTGTTGGTGTTATGCAGGCGGAAGCTGTGCGGGAGATCTCATGATGAAACGGGCTTCTCTTGTCAGCGTTGAGCGGAAATCTGATCGACTCATCGTCATGAACTGCAACTCCTCCCGCCGCAATGCGCTTTCGCCAGAGTATTATGAAGGGCTTTCGCAGGCGCTGGATTTGGCCAATGAGGAGCCCGAGATCCGCTCCGTTATCCTGATGGGGGAAGGCGGTTACTTCTGTGCGGGTGGAGATCTGAACACGCTGGTCAAGCGCCGCGAGATGACGATTTCTGAGCGAAAAAATAATATTGAAAAGCTCCATAATCTGCTGAGGAAAGTGAGAAGCTGCGCGAAGCCGGTGATTGCGGCGGTCGATGGTGGAGCAGCAGGGGCTGGTGTGTCTCTGGCTTTGGCTTGTGACTTCGTGGTGGCGGATCGGCAGGCGGAGTTTACGCTGGCCTATGTGAAGGTGGGACTGGTGCCGGATGGTGGGGCGACGGCCTCGCTTTCTCGCCTGATCCCCCGGCAGCTGCTCACTGAAATGTGTCTGTTAGGGCAGCCTGTTTCAGCAGAGCGGCTTCATCAGCTGGGTGTTGTCAATGTACTCAGTGACAAGCCTGCACTGGTTGAGGCGAATTTGCTGGCAGATCGCATTGCGCAAGGTCCGGCTGGGGCTCAGGCTTCAATCAAACGGTTGGTTGATGCATCTGACAGCAACAGTTTTGACGCTCAGATGGATCTGGAGCGGGACACCATGGCGGAGGCACTTGGTGGTGATGAAGCTCAGGAAGGGATCAATGCCTTTCTGGAGCGGCGCTTGCCTGAGTTTGATTAGGTGAGACCTAAAGAAAAGAAAAAGCCCTGAAGCAGGTGATCCGCTTCAAGGCCAGTTGAGCCCGTTTTATCGCGTGATTTGAGGTAACCACGTTGCCAGCTCAGGGAAAATGGCAA
Organism: Pseudovibrio sp. FO-BEG1; assembly: GCF_000236645.1. Classification (NCBI taxonomy): domain Bacteria; kingdom Pseudomonadati; phylum Pseudomonadota; class Alphaproteobacteria; order Hyphomicrobiales; family Stappiaceae; genus Pseudovibrio; species Pseudovibrio sp. FO-BEG1. Next base: position 3,987,761 of record NC_016642.1, on the reverse strand, counting down.
GCACGACAATCAGGGCGAGTGTACAGAGAATGTAAGGCAAAGCGGCCCATGCCACGTTGCCGATGGTGGTTCCTTTTGGGCTGACACCCACCATCACAAACAACAGCAAGCCGAATGGCGGTGTTGCGAGGCTCAGCTCCAGCGCCAGCAGCATGACAACGCCGAACCAGACTTGATCAAACCCGTAGAGGCTGACCAGCGGCATGAAGACCGGCAGGGTCAGCATCATGATGGAAAGTTGATCCATGAACATGCCGAGGAACACGAGTGTCAGGAACAGGATAGCCAACATAGTGTAGGCGTTGAGATCAAAGCCGGATGACCACATGATCAGGCCCGAAGAGGCACCGGAAAATGCCAGGATCTGCGAGAAGGTGGTGGAACCGATGATGATCGTCAGCATGAGCGTTGACACGATCAGTGCACCGCGCAGCGACTTGGTGATCGCTTCAATCGTCAGCTTTTTGTAAAGTGCGGCGAGAAAAGCCACCGCTAGCACACCGAATGCAGCAGATTCTGACGGCGTTGCCCAGCCCAGCAAGATTAGACCCACCACCGCGAAGATCACCAATCCCATGGGCAGCACGTCGAAGGTGACGGCTTTGATCATTTCCGGCACAGAGGCTTTTACATCCGGGTGGCCGGGAGCTGAAGCCGGATCTAGTGAGATCTGGGTGCGGATGACGAGGATGAACATGAGCGCCAGTAAGAGGCCGGGGATCATGCCTGCGATCAGCAGTGCGCCCACATCGATGCGCCCGATGGAGCCCAGCAGAACGGCCAGAGATGAGGGCGGGATGATCATGGCAAGGCCGCCGGTGGCAACGATTGGGCCCATGATCATGTGTGGCTTGTATCCGCGCTTGACCATATCCGGCATCAAGGTTGACCCAAGCATGGCGGTGTTGGCCATGGAGGAGCCGGACAGCGTTGCGAAGACTGTTCCGCCAACCACAGTCATATAGGAGAGGCGTCCTTTGATACCGCCGAAACATTTGTCGAGCGCATCAAACACACGCATGGCAAGACCGGTGTGAAACAGCAGCTCTCCCATCACCAAAAACAAAGGTACAGGTACCAACGAGAAGTTGGTGATGGAGGTGGTGGAGTTTGCGATGAGCTGATCAATGCCGCTCAGGCCACCCATAAAATAGAGCGTGCCCAACAGATTGATCGTCAGAAAGGCGACAGCAACGGGCATGCCGATGGCCATCAAAGCCAGAATGGTGGTGAACATTGCGACCAGAGAAAGGTGCCAGTCCATAGGTGTGGTCCTTTTCTGTGGTGTTAGTGCTGTGCGCTTTCGCCGGAGTAGATATCTCCGCGAAGCAGCAGCCTGAAGAACTCAAGTGCCATTAATCCGAAGCCCGCTGCGAGAAAGGCGTAAAGGATCCACGAGGGAATGGCGATTGATCTGATGTCATAGGTACCGCGTTCCCACATCTGCGCTGTCAGCAAGGTCGCCCGCCAGCTGAGCACGGCAAGAATGCTTGCGGATGCAAGCAATACGGCTCGGCCGAGAGCTGTTTTCATGGCCGGAGGCAGGAAGCTGGTGAACGAGGTGATTGCGATGTGCCCGCCCTGACGGACCAGCCAAGGCGCACCGGCCATGGTAGCGAACAGCAAGGAGTATTCGATCAGAGCTGTGGTCGCCTGTATGGGCTGTTGCCCGGTGTTGCGCAGGATCACGTTGACCACGATGGCAAAGGTCATGAACACGAAGGAAAGGGCGCCAATCACCGCAAGGCCGGTGATGAGACCGGAGTAGATTTTGGGAAGAGACATGGGTTCTCTCTGCAAGGAGAAAGGGGCTGGTGCCCCTTCCATGTTTAACGCTGGTAGTAGGCTTTCTTCAGCTCATCATAGAGCGGAGAGTTGCTGGCTTTCATGCGGTTCCAGACAGCGTCATAGGCTTTGTCCAGATAGTCGTCCGCCGCTTTGCCTTCCAGGCGAACAATGGTCATGCCATCTTCGTGCACCTTGGTGTCTGTGGCAGCGATGATGGTCTGGAACTGATCGTAGGACTTCTGCTCGTACTCAATGGCTGCATCCTGCAGGATCTTCTGAGCTTCCGGGCTCAGGCTGTCCCATTTGGCCGGGCTCATTACGATGGAAAGGTCTGTTTGCAGGAAGCCCGGATCAACGCGGTATTTCAGGAACTTGTCCCATGAAAGGTCTTGAATGGCGACGATTGGCCAGCCTGCGCCGTCAAACACGTTGCGTTCCAGTCCGGTGTAAATGTCCGGCACAGGGGCTGAGACGGGAATGGCGTCCAGTGCTTCAAAGAAGCTTTTGTAAACAGGTGAGGTGCGCAGGCGTTTGCCTGTCAGGTCCACACTGCCATCTGCGCGTTTTTGCGGTTCACCGATGGTGTAGATGTGAAACTTGATGCCAGAATCGATGTGGGCCATCAGCTTGACGCCGAGACGATCTTTGAAGGCTTTTTCCATCAGCGCAAAGCCGCCGTTTTTGCGTCCTTCAGCGGCTGTGATGGTGGAGCCGAGCCACGCGTCGGCTTCCGGCATAGAGCCGAGGTGATATCCGGCAGGGCCGTAGTGAATGTCTACGATACCACGCTCAACTGCTGCCACCTGCTGGTTGGAAGGGAAGACTTCCGGGCCGCCGATATGCTGGATTTGCACGACGCCTTTGCCGCGTTCGTTGACTAGATCTACATAGCCCAGAAAAGACTGGGTGAAAGCAAGCGGTTTTGGAAATGCTGAAACTGCTTTGAGAATTTCTTCTGCCTGCGCGGAGCCGGCAAACAACATGGATGGAAGTGCTGCACCCATTACAACAGATGCAAATGCACGTTTTAAAGAATTGAATTTCATAGATCCCTCCCAGATTGCGCCGGTGTTCCGTCCGTTTGGCGCAATTGTCTGCGGGCTCTCGTCAATGCTGGATCCAAATGCTCTGGTGAGCTCAGTCTAACGCTGATTTTTCCTGATGAATCTGAGTTGGTTTGTCAGTTTGCAAAATCGCTCTTAACACGTCTTTTTATATGAAATGCGCTCTGTAACCTATTGCTTAAGCCCTAAGAATAGATGGAGGGTACATACAAATACATATATGTTCAAGCTTAAAATAATTAAACTATAGCGTTTTATCTATGCATTTGCAGATATATTGCGTGCCTGCTGTGACAGTGCGCTATGGATGCCAGCCGTGGCGAAGTCCACCAGCAAGGTCTTCAGCTCAGCAATGCCTGAAGTGTGATCTTTCCCGGCCATCGCGTCCACACGCCAGGCAGAGGTGCACAGGGCGATTTGGGAGGAGATGGAAAAGACAAAGGTTGCGGAGACTTTTCTCAGGTCTGTTTCTGGGTAGAGCTTTGCGATCTCTGTGAGAAACACTTTCGCGGTGGGATCGAAGCAAGCTCTGGAGATTGTGCTCCAGCGTTCTTCCGCTGAGACCATGGCCACCAGCCGGGCATAGGCGAGCCAGCCGGGACCACTGTTTTCGGCTTTTTCCAGATAAGGGTAGAAAAAGGCCTCCAGAATACCTCTGAGGGTGATCGCTTCTCCGGATGCTTTCAGCAGCTCCAGTGCATCCAGACGAAGGCGGGCCAACTCCTCAGCGCGGCGCTCGACTGTTTTGAAAAACAGGTCTTCTTTGGTGCCGAAGTGGTGGTTCACGAGACCTAGCTTCACGTCCGCTCTTTGAGCGATATCTCTGATGGATGCCGCGTCATAACTGCGAAAGGCAAACAGGTGTTCAGCCGCGTCGAGAATCTTCTGGCGCGTCTCCAAAGAGCTTTTTGAGGGCGCTCTTTGTCTTTGTTTTTCCTGCGAAATCTTCTTAATCATAAAAAGAGCTTGCCTTACTTTGTACGACTGTTCAATCTAATTGTAGTTCTGAGGGGGGACGAACAGTGAATATTTCAAAGGAGAGCTATGCCTTAATCGGGGCAGGGCCGATGGGGCTTGCCACGGCGAAGACACTTATTGAGCAGGGAATAGATTTTCAGGGTTTTGAGCTGCACAGCGATGTGGGTGGGCTTTGGGATATTGATGGTCCCAAATCGACCATGTACGAGTCCGCGCATCTGATTTCATCTAAGAAGATGACCGAGTTTACGGATTTTCCGATGGGTGATCATATCGCCGAGTATCCCGGTCATCGTGAGCTGAAAACTTACTTTCAGGATTTTGCCGAACAGTTTGATTTGAAGCGGCGCTATCACTTTGGGGCGGAAGTGACCCGTATTATGCCGCTGGGTGGTGATGGTGAGGGGTGGACCGTCAGCTGGAGAGATCAGGGCGGAGATCATTCAGCTGAGTTTGCCGGTGTGCTGATTGCGAATGGGACGCTGTCAGAACCGAACATGCCAGCGTTTGAGGGCGAGTTTGCCGGAGATCTGATCCATTCCTGCAAATACAAGAGTGCGCAGCAGTTTGCGGGCAAGCGGGTGCTGATTGTCGGGGCGGGCAACTCAGGCTGCGATATTGCCGTTGACGCGATCCATCATGGCGTTCACTGCGATATCTCCATGCGGCGTGGCTATTACTTTGTTCCCAAATATGTTTTCGGTAAACCAGCGGACACCATGGGCGGTGCGGTGAAACTACCGTTGTGGCTGAAGCGGCGTGTGGATCAGACGCTGCTGAAATGGTTCGTGGGCGATCCGCAGGCCTATGGTTTCCCAAAGCCGGATTACGCGCTTTATGAGAGCCATCCGGTGGTGAACTCGCTCATTCTCTACCATGCCGGCCACGGTGATATTGGCATTCGCGCTGATATCAAAGAGCTGGATGGAAACACGGTGCGGTTCCGTGATGGTGAAGAAGCGGAATATGATCTGATTGTTGCGGCCACCGGCTACAAGCTGCATTACCCCTTCATCGATAAAGAGCTGTTGAACTGGCAGGGGGATGCGCCGCATCTGTTCCTGAACTGCATGCATCCGGAACGGAATGATCTGTTTGTAATGGGCATGATTGAAGCGACCGGTCTGGGCTGGCAGGGGCGGCATGATCAGGCGGAGCTGGTTGCGCGGTATCTGCGCGGGCTTAAGGATGGCAGCGCTGCGGCAGAAGCGATCAAAGCAGAGAAGGCCAAGGGGTTTGCGCGTGAAACCGGAGGGATGAACTACCTGAAACTGGCACGCATGGCCTACTACGTGGATAAGCAAAGCTATCGCTCCGCGCTCAACAAACGAACGCAGGCGTTGAAGAGGGAGATGGCATGAGTGACATTGACCTCGTTGTTCTTAACTTCAACTCCGGCTCTCTAACGCTGCTCAATGGCATTTTGGCGATTGTGATGTTCTCCATCGCGATTGATCTTTGCCCCTCTGACTTCAAGCGTTTGACGCTGGCACCCAAGCCAGTGGTGATTGGCCTGTGCTCGCAGTTTCTGGTGTTGCCGAGCCTGACGTTTTTACTAGTGCTGCTGGTGCAGCCGAGGCCCTCCATCGCGCTGGGGCTTATTCTGGTGGCGGCGTGTCCGGGTGGAAATATCTCCAACTTCATCACGCATCGGGCGGGCGGCAATGCGGCGCTTTCTGTTTCCATGACGGCCTTTGCAACAGTAGGGGCGATCGTCGCGACGCCGTTTAACATTGCGTTCTGGGGTAGTCTCTATGGGCCGACGCGGGCGATCCTGCAGGAGACGCATATCGACAAGCTCTCAGTCGCGATTACGGTTTGCTTTATGCTGGTGCTGCCGCTGTTTCTTGGCATTCTGCTAAACCGGGTGAAGCCACGCCTTGCTGCGAAAATTCGGCAACCTTTGCGGCTGGCATCCATGGGGATCTTTATCGGCTTCATTTTCATCGCGCTGGTGGCCAACTGGAACTTCTTTCTGGCTTATGTTGGGGCTGTAGCGGCTTTGGTGATCTTCCATAACGGACTGGCATTGGCTGCTGGCTATACGCTGGCGACGGTTGCGGGTGTGTCGGCTTATGACCGGCGGGCAATCACCATTGAGACAGGCATTCAGAATTCTGGTCTTGGGCTGGTGCTGATCTTCAGCTTCTTTGGCGGGTTGGGCGGTATGTCTGTTGTGGCGGCAGCCTGGGGGATCTGGCATGCGATCAGCGGTCTGGCGCTGGCCAGCTTCATGGCGCGTAAGGCAGTGAAGGTTCCAGCGGAGGCAACGCTATGACCAAACTGCTGATAACAGGCGCTGCAGGTGGTGTTGGACAGGCGTTTCTAAAAGAGCTGGGGCAGACGGATCTGGAGGTCGTTGCAACCGATATCCGCGAGCCAGCAGATCTGCCTGAGACTGCCCGATATCGGATGTTGGACGTAACCACGGATAGGGTTGGTGCGGTGATCGAGCAGGAGCGGCCGGATGTGATTGTACATCTGGCCTCCATCGTGACGCCATCGGCCACCTCCACGCGGGAGATTGAGTATCTGGTTGATGTGGAAGGTACGCAGGCCGTGATTGACGGGGCGATCCAATCTGGCGTGAAGCGGTTGGTGGTGACCTCTTCCGGTGCTGCTTATGGCTACCATGCTGACAACCCGGTTCCATTGCGCGAAGAGGATGGCATTCGTGGGAACGAAGAGTTTGCGTATTCCTATCACAAGCGTCTGGTGGAAACAGCGCTTGCCAAAGCACGAGACGAGGCGCCTGAGCTGGAGCAGGTAGTGCTGCGGGTTGGGACGGTGCTTGGAACTGGTATGGACAACCAGATCACCTCACTCTTCCATAAACCTCGGCTGCTTGGCATTGCCGGATCAGACAGTGCGTTCGTCTTTATCTGGACGCAGGATCTTGCCCGCATCCTGCTGCGTGCGGCGACTGAGGCACCAGCTGGGATTTACAACGTTGCCGGGGATGGCGCGTTGTCTTTGCAGCAGCTTGGCGAAGTGCTGAAAAAACCGGTTCTGAAGTTGCCGTCATGGTTGATCAAGCTTGTTCTAGGTGTTGCAAAGCCGTTGCGGTTGTCACGTTACGGGCCGGAGCAGGTTCGGTTTTTGCAATACCGCCCGGTGCTGGCCAATGAGCGGCTGAAGTCCGAGTTCGGTTATACGCCGGAGAAGACAAGTGCAGAGGTGTTTGAACACTGGCGCGTATCTGTGGGGCTTTGATGAAGACAGCAATTATTACAGGTGGTGCCGGTGGACTGGGGCAGGCGCTTGCGGCCCGGTTGCAGCGGGAGAACTGGCATACGGTTCTGCTGGATTTGCCGGGGCCGGGTCTGGAGGCTCTTGGCAGCCATGAGAAGCAGAGCATCTACGCGTGTGATTTAACCGATGGTGGTGCGGTTGAGCAGGTGGCAGAACAGGTTCTTGCGGAGCGTCCAAGCATCGATCTGGTGGTTTACAATGCAGGCATTACGCATATCGGACTGTTTGCGGATATGGATTTAAGTGCACATCGCAAGGTGTTGGATGTGAACTACTTTGGGGCAGTGCATACGGCGCGGGCGTTTTTGAAAGCAGTGCGGGCTTCCAAAGGGTGTCATCTGGCGATCTCGTCTGTTGCGGGTTTTTCGCCCCTTGTCAAGCGGACCGCTTATGCGGCCAGCAAGCATGCGTTGGAAGGGTTCTTCAGTTCGTTGCGATCAGAGGAAAAATCTTACGGAGTACACACGCTGATTGCTGCGCCGTCGTTTGTGGCGACCAATGTGGGGCGCGCTGAGAAGCAAGAGAACGGGCTGGTACGTCCGGGGTCTTCAACAGATGGTGTTGATTACATGAGTGCGGAGCGGGCGGCGGAGATCATCTACAAAGCCTATGAACGCAAGACCCGTATGAAACCGGTTGGACGTGTCGCCAGTCTGGCGTGGTGGTTGAACCGGGTGTCTCCACGCGCCTATCAAAAGCTGATGGAACGGAACATCAAGGAGCCGAGTTAAGCTCTGCGATTTGAGGCTGGTCCCCGGCTATACTTTAGCTTCCAACACAGAGACCATGCCTTTGATGATGTGTCAGACCTTCCTGGCGTAGGTCTGACACTCAAACCCTGTGATTGTTGTTGCAAACACCTCGTATTCCGCCGTTCTGCTGGTGCCGTACATGCGGTGGAACTCTTCCGTGCTCATCTGTTCCGCAGCCTTGCTTTGCAACCATGTCTGGATGGCGACCTCCCAGTTTCCTGTGAGGTGGTCATACTGGGTCAGGTCTGCTTCCAGAGTGATGGGCATGCCGGGGTCGCTTTGGTTCTCAAGGCCGAGATGAATGCCTTCCAAAATGGCGGCAACAACCAGATAGGGGTTTGCATCTGCGCCAGCCACGCGGTGTTCCAGTCGTGCGCCTTTGCCGTGGGTTGCGGGCACGCGAATGGCAGCGGCGCGGTGATCATAGCCCCAGCAGCACGTGATTGGAGCATAAGAACCAGGCTGAAGACGGCGGTAGGAGTTGGCGTGTGGGGCAAACAGGATTTGCATGTCCAGCATGGTTTCCAGCAGGCCGCCAATGGCATTGCGGAGCGCGGGATTGGCTTCTTCCGCTGTGCCGCTAAAGATGTTGGTGCCATGTGCATCCAGCAGACTGGTGTGAACGTGGAAGCCGCTGCCGGTTTCTTCGCGGTATGGCTTGGACATGAACGTGACATCCATGCCGTGTTTGCGGGCGATGTGACGAACAACGCGTTTGAACATCAGGCAATGATCAGCTGCTTCCACTGCGCTTGGCACGTGCAAGAGGTTGATCTCGAACTGGCCGTGGCCGAACTCAGAAATAGTGGTGTCTGCCGGGATATCCTGAATCTTGCAGGCCTGATTGATCTCCATGAGGAGAGGTTCAAACTGGGCCATGATGTCCAGATCATAAATCTGCGAAGCTTCTAGGCGTTGATTGGTGCCGGGAATGCAAGGTGACAGTGGCAGGCCGGTTGGGCCGGGCTCAATATCGATGAAGTAAAACTCCAGCTCCGTGGCGACAACGGGTGTCAGACCTTTGTTCTGGAACTTCTTCTCCACCGTTTCCAGCACGTAGCGCGGGTCCAGCGGAGTTGGTTTTTGATCATCAATCTCAAAGAGTGTCACCAGCACCTGTGCGGTTGGCACTTTGGCCCATGGTACGAGCTTCAAAGTTCCGGGAACGGGAATGCATACACCGTCCGGATCACCACGCTCAATGGCAAGGCCCGTTGCTGGAACATCGACGCCCCATATGTCCAATGCCACTGTTGAGAGAGGCAGGCGCACGCCGCCTTCTGTCAGCTTTTGCAGCATTTCAGCGGGCAGCCATTTGCCTCTGAGCGGGCCACAGAAACCTGCATAGAGGATCTCGATCTTTTCCAGATCCGGGTATTGTTTCAGGAAGGCATCGGCTTCTAGGCGAAACTGATCCAATTGCGGCTTTACAGCAGTCAGGGTAGGCATGCGAACTCTTCTGGTCGTGATCTGGTCTGTTGTTTTATCTGGTGGTCTGGCTGGCGTAGATGCATAGCAAGTCCAGCGCTAATGTGGCTCCGGCAAGGGCCGTGATTTCAGCATGGTCGTAGGCAGGGGCCACTTCCACAAGGTCCATGCCTTTCAGGTTTATTCCAGCAAGGCCGCGCAGGATCTCGCGAGTTTCCCCGGTGTTCATGCCGCCAACGACTGGTGTGCCTGTGCCCGGGGCGAAGGCTGGGTCGAGGCAGTCTATGTCGAAACTGATGTAGCAGGCGCTTTGTCCTATGACTGTAAGAATGCGATCAATGGTGGCCTGCGCCCCGTTATTACGCACCCAGTCCGCCGTAATTGTGGTGAGGCCCTGCGTGTCTTCATTGTTGGTTCTGATACCAACCTGTATCGATGTTTCCGGATTGATCAGGCCGTCTTTCACAGCCCTGTAGAACATGGTGCCGTGATCGATGCGGGTGGAGTTGTCCGTCCATGTATCGCTGTGGGCATCAAACTGGATGAGAGACAAAGGCCCGTGCTTTTGGGCATGTGTCTTGAGCATGGGGTACGTGCTGAAATGGTCTCCGCCTAGCATGAGCGTGGCGACATTTGCTTGCAGAACTTTGGCGGCCTGACGTTCCAGATCCTCCGGTACGCTCATTGGATAGCCGGGGTCGAAGATGAAATCGCCGTAATCGACAACGGCAAGGCGGTCGAACGGGTCGAATGACCAGCCCCATGCATGATCCCATGCCAGAATGGAGGAGGCTTGCCTGATGGCGCGTGGACCAAACCGGCAGCCCGGTCTGTTGCTGACAGAGGTGTCGAACGGAATGCCCAGAACGGCGACATCAACGCCAGTCAGGTCTTTCGTGAACTTGCGGCGCATGAAGCTGAGCGCACCGGCATAGCTGGATTCAGCTATTGTGCCGTAGGGCGTGGAGCGGGTGTAGGCCAGATCTCCATGCGAGTATTCATCTAGCGAGGATGGGTGTTTTACATCAGACACGTTTCGTTCCTCGATCAGGTTGAGCTTATGGCCAGCTGTTCTTCCTTCATGCGCTTGACCTGTGCCTGTTTTGTGACCAGCGAGGCGGTGATCACGCCGACAGCAACGACAGCGATGAGAATGGAAGACAAGGCATTGATTTCAGGTGAAACGCCTATGCGCACCTGAGAATAGATTTTCATGGGCAGTGTTGTGGCGCCGGGGCCGGAGGCGAAGGAGGCGATGACTAGATCATCCAGCGACAGCGTGAAAGCCAGCAGCCATGCGGCCAAAATTGCCGGAAAGATGATGGGTAGTGTCACCTGCATAAAGGCTGAAAAGCGGGTGCAGCCCAGATCCAGCGCGGCTTCCTCAAGGCTGCGTTCAAAGGTCACCAGACGGGCGGAGACGACAACGGCAGCATAGCACATGGAGAAGGTGATGTGGGCCAGTGTGACTGTCCAGAAGCCGCGGGTGAAGTCCAGCGAGACGAAGAGTAGGAGTAGTGACAGGCCGGTGATGACCTCTGGCATGACCATGGGCGCGTAGATCATACCTGTGAACAGGGTTTTGCCATGAAACGGTCCAGCGCGGTTGAGCACGAGTGCAGCCATGGTGCCGAGTACGGTGGCGATGCTCGCGGAGATGAAACCGACGCGCAATGTAACCCAGGCGGCGTTGATGAAATTCTTGTTGAAGAAGACGGACTGATACCATTTGGTGGAGAAACCTGCCCAAACGGTGACCAGTCTGGATTCATTGAAGGAGTAGATCATCAGCAGAATGATCGGCAGATAAAGGAAGGCAAAGCCGAGTGTGAGCGTTGTGGTGTTGAACCAGTTGAAGCGGGTCATTGGCTGGCCTCCGCTTGTTTCTCCTGCTGTTTCTGGAACAGGATGATGGGCAGGATCAACATGAGTAGCAACAGAATTGCCACCGCTGAGGCTACTGGCCAGTCTCTATTGGAGAAGAATTCCACCCAGAGCGTTTTGCCGATCATGATGGTGCTGGAGCCGCCCAGAATGTCCGGAATGACAAACTCACCGACCGCAGGAATGAAGACGAGGAAGCAGCCAGCCCATACTCCGGGCAGGGAGAGTGGAAGCGTGATCACCCAGAAGGCTTTCATGGGAGAGCAGCCGAGATCAGTTGCCGCTTCCAGCAATGATCCATCCAGTTTTTCCAGCACGGCATAGAGCGGCAGCACCATGAAAGGCAGATAGGAATAGACGATGCCGATGTAGATGGCGGTGTCTGTGTTCAGGATCGTCAACGGCTCATCAATGATGCCTGTCCAGAGTAAGAAGTAATTGAGGAAGCCTTCTTTTTTCAGAATGCCGATCCATGCGTAAACGCGGATGAGGAAGCTGGTCCAGAAAGGCAGGATCACCAACATCAACAGAGTTGCCCGCCACTCCTTGGGGGCTTTGGCCATGGAGTAGGCGATCGGGTAGCCGATTAGAAGTGTGAGGAAGGTTGAGATAGCAGCGATCTTGAGGCTGCTGAGATAGGAGTTCAGATAAAGCGAGTCTTCGGTCAGCCAGACATAGTTCTCCAGATCAAACGCCTGCAACATGGCCCAGAAGCCTTGCCAGCCTTCAGCAAAGTCGAAGGTTGGGAAGTAGGGTGGGCGTGCAAGGATGACATCTGACAGGGAGATTTTGAGAACGATCACGAATGGTGCGAGGAAGAAGATCAGGAGCCAGATGTATGGGACAGCAATAAGCATTTTGCGGCCCCAGCCTGTGTCCAGATTGGTGGTGTCCTGCGTTTCTTCCGTGGGTGAGGTGATGTCTGCAACGGTCATGGCTTACCTCACGTTTCCAGAAAGACGCCAGCGCCTTTTTCCCAGTAGACGTAGACTGTGTCTTCCCACGTGATCGGGCGGTCGGCGAGGTGTTCGCGGTTGGACACCTGCGCTTTTAGGATCGTGCCGTTGGAAGCTTTGACGTGGTAGGTGGAGATGTTGCCGGTGTATCCGATATCCCAGACTTCACCTTTCACGCAGTTGTCTGTGTTCTCTGGTTTATCCTTGGAGATACGTAGCTTTTCCGGACGTACAGCAAGCCATGCTGTGGTGCCTGTTCGTGGGCGGAGTTTGGTTGAGACGGCTAGTGGCGTCTCGCCTTCCGCCCAGTAGAGGCTGGCTGTTTCGCCTGTGGTGATGTCGACGCGGCCTTCGATGATGTTGACGTCGCCAAGGAAGTCTGCGGAGTAGCGGGAGTTCGGGTACTCGTAGATTTCAGCGGGTGTGGCGACCTGCACGATCTTGCCGTGGTCCATCACGGCGATGCGGCTGGCCACCGTCATGGCTTCTTCCTGATCATGCGTGACGATGACAAAGGTGAGGCCGAGCTGCTCCTGAATGTTCATCAGCTCAAACTGGGTCTGCTCGCGCAGCTTGCGATCCAGCGCGCCAAGAGGTTCATCCAGCAAAAGGAGTTTGGGTTTCTTGGCAAGAGAGCGGGCAAGTGCGACGCGCTGCTTCTGGCCGCCTGAGAGTTGGTGTGGCTTGCGTTTGGCGAAGGGTTCCAGCTGCACCAGCGACAGCATTTCTTCTACCCGTCGCCTGATTTCGGGTTTGGGCGTTTTTTCCTGCTTCAGCCCGAAGCCGATGTTCTGTTCCACCGTCATGTGCGGGAAGAGGGCGTAGGACTGGAACATCATATTGACGGGTCGCTTGTGCGGTGGGGCTTTTTGCAGATTGCTCTGGCCGAGCATGATGTTGCCTGCGGTTGGATATTCAAAGCCAGCCAACATGCGCATCATGGTGGTTTTGCCGCAGCCGGATGGGCCGAGAAGGGCAAAGAACTCGCGCTCGTAGATGTTGAGCGTCAGGTCCTCGATGGCAGTGAAGTCGCCGAATTTCTTCGTGACATTTTCAAAACGCACCAAGGGTTCCTGGGTGGGATCTTCCCAAGGTGCGAACTTGCAGACTGGTTGCGTATTGACCAGAGTTTCCATAGTGGCCCGCTCCACTCTCTGTTTTCATTGCGCTTCCGAGGAAACATGGGAGGCGCGCGGGCAATGAAGATTGCCCGCAGCAGCCAGGAGTTACTGACCGGACTTCACAGCGGTCCAGGCACGGGTCACAACGCGCTGAATTTTTGGCGGGTAAGGGGTTGTGACGTATAGGTTTTCCATGGTTGCTTCATCTGGATACACCGCTGTATCTTCCAGCACTTCCTGATCCAGATACTCATGGGAGGCTTTGTTGCCGTTGGCGTAGACCACGTAGTTGGAAGCCTTGGCGATTACATCTGGGCGCATGATGTAATCCAGGAACATATGCGCTTCCTTGGAATTGGCTGCATCTGTCGGGATTGCCATCTGGTCAAACCACATCAAGGCGCCTTCCTTCGGGATGATGTAGTTCACGGTTACACCATTGTCCGCTTCAGCAGCACGGTCACGCGCCTGAAACACGTCGCCGGACCAGCCGATTGCGAGGCAGATGTCGCCGTTGGCAAGGGCGTTGATGTACTCGGAGCTGTGGAACTTCTGTACGTACGGACGGATGGTTTTGAGCAGCTCAGCAGCTTTCTCGATTTCCGCTTTGTCATGGCTGTCCGGGTTCAGGCCGAGGTGATTGAGGGCTGCTGGAATGAGCTCTGTGGGAGCATCCAGCATATGAATGCCGCAGTCCTGAAACTTGGCGAGGATTTCTGGATTGAAGATGATTTCCCAGCTGTCGACCGGCTTGCCATCCAGACGCTTGGCGGCTGCTTCAACATTGTAGCCGATGCCGGTGGTGCCCCACATGTAGTTGATGGAATAAGCATTGTCTGGATCGTAGATGGAAGTTCTGTCAGAGACGACGGACCACATGTTCTTCAGATTGGGAAGGGTATCTTTGTCCAGCTTCTGGAAGACGCCTGCCTGAATCTGACGGGACAAGAAGCTGCCGGTTGGAACTACGATGTCGTAGCCAGTGGTGCCTGCGAGCAGTTTGGTTTCCAGAACCTCGTTTGAATCGAAGACGTCGTAATTGACTTTGATGCCGGTTTCAGCCTCGAAGTCCTTCAGCACGCTCTCGTCGATATAGTCTGACCAGTTGTAGACATTGACGATGCCCTCTGCCTGTGCTGCGCTGGCTGCGAGTGCAACCATCATCGCGGTTGCTACAGTTCCCGTCAGTCTGGACTTGAAGTTTGAGCTCATTTCATCTTCCCCCTCAAATTGCTGCGCAGCATTGGTGCTGGCCTGTCTGGATCCGGCAGTCTCCGTTGTTCTTTTTTGTGTGCCTGTTTTGAAAGATGACCACAGAATTCTCAGCTAGGCAATAGTTTGTGATCAAATTATCTTTGCAGCTGGTTCGTGGGCTTCTATAGTTCTTTCATGAGTAATATGACTTTTCAAAGTGCTGTTGCAGCTGATGCGGGTATACCGGTGCACGAGCAGGTTTATCGGCAGTTGCGAGAGCGGATTTTGTTTGGTGGGTTTCTTCCTGGCAAGGCCGTGACCCTGCGTGGTCTGGCGGACGAGCTGGGAGTGAGCGCCATGCCGGTGCGCGAGGCCGTGCGGCGCCTGATTGCAGAAAATGCGCTGGAGTTACACGGCAATAGACGCGTTTCCATTCCCGATGTTTCCCAAGAGATTGTTGATGAAATCTGGTCCGCTCGCCGCCTGCTGGAAGTGGAGCTGGCATCCAAGGCTCTGCTCCATTTGGGCGATGATGATATAAAGGCGCTGCAAGACATTGATGATCAGATAGATCTTGCCTTGGAGACAGGCGATGTCGAAGGTTATATGCGCGGAAACTACGAGTTTCATTTTTATCTGTACTCTAAAAGTCAGTCTGAAGTTCTTATCAAGCTCGTCAAAAACCTATGGGTTCAGTTCGGTCCATTCATGCGTCTTGTTTATGGACGGTCTGGTACTGCGAATCTGGAAGACCAGCACAAACAGGCTTTGGAGGCGCTGAAAGCACGAGATCAGAAGGCATTGCAAACTGCTTTGGAAGAGGACATCGCGCAAGGGATGGGGTTCATCCGCGAGTCCCTCAGCCTTCCTGAAAAAGCTTGATGGTCTGTTGCTTCTCGCAGTGTTTCTATGGTGCGAGAGCCAACTGGTATGACGGCGATGGTGGTCAGGTTTGAGACATAGAGATTGACTCTCTCTCGTTTGTGATCACAAAATAATGGGGAGTTTGCTTCTCTAGCCCGGATTGCACGGCAAGTACGTTTCGGAAGGAAAGACCCCTATGGACTACATCGCTAATCTTCCGCCAACCCATGTTCTTCAGGAAAAGGATGCGGCCCACCATCTGCATCCGTTTACAGATACCAAGTCTCTCAATGCCAAGGGTACACGTGTGATCACGCGGGCTGAGGGTGTTTATCTCTGGGATTCTGAGGGACACAAGATCCTTGATGGTATGGCCGGTCTATGGTGCGTGAATGTGGGGTATGGCCGTACGGAGATCATTGAGGCGGTTCATCGGCAGATGCAGCAGCTGCCGTA
This sequence comes from Pseudovibrio sp. FO-BEG1, assembly GCF_000236645.1. Taxonomy (NCBI): domain Bacteria; kingdom Pseudomonadati; phylum Pseudomonadota; class Alphaproteobacteria; order Hyphomicrobiales; family Stappiaceae; genus Pseudovibrio; species Pseudovibrio sp. FO-BEG1. Next base: position 3,972,024 of record NC_016642.1, on the reverse strand, counting down.
CTACAATACGTTTTTCCAGACTTCACATCCGCCAGCCATCGCGCTTGCAGAGAAGATCGCCCAACTGGCACCGGACCATCTGGATCATGTTTTCTTTGCAGGTTCCGGTTCTGAGGCTAATGACACCGTAGTGCGTATGGTGCGGCATTATTGGGCGAGCGAAGGCAAGCCGACCAAGAAGACCATCATCTCCCGCCATAACGCTTATCATGGGTCCACCATGGCTGGGGCCAGTCTGGGCGGTATGAGTGCGATGCATGCGCAGGGTGGGCTGCCTATTCCCGATATCACCCACATCAACCAGCCTTACTGGTATGGCGAAGGTGGAGACATGGATCCTGCCGAGTTTGGTTTGATGCGGGCGCGTGAGCTGGAAGCGGAGATAGATCGCCTTGGCGAGGACAACGTGGCCGCGTTTATTGGTGAACCTATTCAGGGCGCGGGCGGTGTTGTTATTCCGCCGAAGACATATTGGCCCGAAATCCAGCGTATCTGCCGGGAACGGAACATCCTGCTGATTGCAGATGAGGTGATTTGTGGGTTTGGGCGGACTGGTAACTGGTTCGGCTCGCAGACATTCAACTTCAAACCAGACCTGATGCCGATCGCCAAGGGGCTATCCTCCGGCTATCTGCCGATTGGGGCTGTTGTAGTGAGTGAGAAGGTTGCCAAGGGCTTTATTGAGCATGGCGGCGAGTTCTATCACGGCTTTACATACTCAGCGCATCCGGCGGCATGTGCGGCAGCATTGGCGAATCTTGAGATCATTGAGAATGAGCGTCTGCCTGAACGAGTGGCGAATGATACAGGGCCGTATCTGGCAGAGAAGTGGAAGGTGCTAGGAGAGCATCCTCTAGTTGGAGAGGCGCGGATTTGCGGACTGGTTGGGGCTCTGGAGCTTTCGCCGGACAAAGCGCACCGTACTTCGTTTGAAGCTGAAAGAGGCACTGTGGGCACCATCTGCCGTGATCATTGCTTTGAGAGCGGGCTGGTGATGCGCCATGTTGGTGACAGTATGATCATCTCGCCGCCGCTAGTCATCACACGCAGTGAGGTGGATGAGCTGATTGAAAAGGCGCATCGTGCGTTGGATATGACGGCTGCTGATGTTACTGCTCAAGGCATCAAGTAGCTTTTGAGGAGGCACAGGCTCGGTTGAGTTTGCAGCGCATATTTCAGGCTGATGCTTATGGTCAGCAACCGGTGGCACAGAACTTCTGGCATCGTGCATTTGAACCGGAAGTTCTGGGTGAGCCCTTGCAGGAGGAGCGCTCTTGTGAGGTTGCGATTGTTGGTGGCGGCTACACAGGCCTGTCTGCTGCGCTGAAGCTTGCTCAGCAAGGCGTTGATGTTGCTGTGCTGGATGCCCGGCATATTGGCTGGGGCGCTTCAGGTCGCAATGGCGGGTTTTGTTGTCTGGGTGGCGCCATTGCGGAGGATGATGAACTGATCCGTCGCTATGGCGAGGTTGAGGCGCGGCGGTATTTTTATGCCGAACGAGCTGCTATTGATCTTGTTGCGGAGCTGCTGGATCAGTATGAGATCGACGCAGATGTGGCCTCAAAAGGGGAAACGGTCTTAGCGCATAAACCGCGGCGTGTTGATCAGCTGAAAGATACGGCTGCTGACATTCAAAAACGCTACGGGATCAGCTGTCATTTCCATGACAAGGATGAGCTGACAGAACTCGGCATGAATGCGTCCGGGCTCTCCGCTGGTCTGACCATTCCTGTTGGATTTGCCTTGCATCCTTACAAGTACGTGCGCGGTCTTGCTGCTGCTGTGAAAGCTCAAGGTGCACGGTTTTACGAGCAAACAGAGGTGCTTGGCATTGTGCCTGCTGATGATGGGCAGTATGTTCTTAAAGCGCGCAAGGGGCATTTGCGTGCGCAAAAGGTGTTGCTGGCTACCAACGGATATTCTTCTGAAAATATGCCAGAGTGGCTGGCAGGGAAGTATCTTCCGGTGCAGTCCAATATCCTGATGACACGCCCGCTTTCTGAGGAAGAGCTCAAGCGTCAGGGCTGGTTCTCCAATCAGATGGCATATGACACGCGGACATTGCTGCATTACTTCCGCCTGCTGCCGGACAATCGGATGATGTTTGGCATGCGCGGCAGTGTGAGCGCGGCGCCTCAGGCGCGGGAGCGAATGAAGCAAGCGGCGCGGCGAGACTTTGAGCGAATGTTCCCGGAATGGGCGCAGGTGGAGACACCGGACTTCTGGTCAGGTCTGGCGTGTCTTACAAACAACCTGGTGCCATTTGTTGGAGCTGTGCCCAATACGTTCGGTCTTTATGCAGCCTTTGGGTATCACGGAAATGGGGTGGCCATGGCGACTTATGCCGGGCGTTTGATCGCTCATGAGATGTTGGGTGAGGCGACCAATTTAGCATATCCTGCTTTCCTGAAAGCGGCGCCGACGCAGTTTCCGTTTGGATCTATGCGGCGCCATCTTCTTGCTCTCAGTTACACGTGGTTTTCGTTGAAAGACCGGATGTTCTAGGCCTTAGCTTTTCTGCAGTGTGCCTTGCAGCTGATTTGCGACCATGGCGTAGAGCTTGCCACTCTGTTTGATGGTGCGCTTTTGTGTTTCGAAGTCCACGTGGATCAGACCAAAGCGTGGCAGGTAGCCTTCTGCCCATTCGAAATTGTCCATGAGGGTCCAGCAGAAGTAGCCCTTGAGCGGGATACCATCCTCAATAGCTCTGGCGGCTTGTTCCAGATGGGTGAGCACATAGGTGCTGCGGTCCCAATCCTGAATGCTGCCATCTGCCTCCACCGTATCTGGAAATGCTGCGCCGTTCTCCGTGATGTAGAGTTGTTTCGGTGCGTAGGTGGTGTTGACGTACTGGAGGATGTCATAGAGGCACTGCGGATACACTTCCCAACCCATCTGGGTGTACTGACCTTCTGGTAAGTGTCGCTTGAAGTTGACTGGTGTGAACTCTGTTCCATCCTCAATGATGGACCTGCGGTAGATGTTGATGCCGAGGTAATCGAGTGGCTGCGTGATCTCGTTGAGATCTCCGGGTTCTATGGCTGGTAGGACGTCTTTGTAGGTCTCCAGCATGTCAGCGGGATATTGCCCTTTGAAGATAGCATCCAGATACCAGCGGTTCTGACAGCCTTCAAAGCGCCGTGCAGCGTCAATATCTGCAGTGGCATTGCTGGCTGGTGTGACCGAGTTCAGGTCCAGGACGATGCCGATCTGTGCGTCTGGCACGTTCTTGCGGATGATAGATACCGCTTTGCCATGGGCGAGGAGGGCGTGGTGACTTGCTGCCAGTGCTGCCTTTGCGCCTCCGCCGAGGCCGGGTGCATCTTCCTTCAGACCGTAGCCCCACCAAGTGAAGGTGAAGAGCTCGTTGAATGTAGTCCAATGTTTAATCTTTGCGCCCAGTCGCTTTGTTGTGATGTCGACGTAGTGAACGTAATCGTCCACGAGGCTTCTACGCAGCCAGCCGTTACCTTCTTCCTGTAAGGGGAGTGGCAAATCCCAGTGATACAGCGTTGCGTAGGGGGTGATGCCTGCCTCCAGCAGCAGGTCTGTCAGGCGTTCGTAGAAGGCAAGGCCTTCTTCGTTGATTGGACCTCTGCCATTCGGCAGGATGCGTGACCAGCAAATGGAGAAGCGGTAGGCAGTGAGGCCAAGCTCTTTCATCAGGGCGACGTCTTCTTCCAACCGGTGGTAATGATCGCAGGCGATGTCGCCGTTGGTGCTATCTGCGATGTTGCCGGGGATGTGGGTGAAGTGATCCCAGACGGTTGGGCCGCGGCCACCTTCGTTGACGGCGCCCTCGATCTGATAAGAGGCGGTTGTCGCGCCGAGCACCATGTCTTTCGGGAAGCTGATGGAGTTTGCCAGCTGTTGGAGGCGTTCCAGTTTATTAGTGTGATTTGCGCTCATAACGTCTCTCGATTGATTTGATTATGCTGGCTGCGCCCAGTGTGAGGACCACATAAAGAATTGCAGCGGAGTTGAACGGGGCGAAGGGTAAGAAGCTGCTCGCCTGAAACTCTCTCATACGCTGTGTGACGTCGCGAACAGAGAGAATGGACAGCAAGGATGTGTCCTTGAGCATGGCGATGAACTCGTTGCCCAGTGGCGGTATGACGATGGACAGGGCCTGAGGTAGCACTACAAAACGTGCGACTTGCCAACGGCTTAGACCAAGGCTTCTGGCCGCTTCGATCTGTCCTTTGGGGACGGCCAGAATGCCAGCGCGGAAGATCTCTGCCATGTAGGCGGAATAGCCGATGGAGATAGCGACGATGCCGCGGGTCATGTTGGAAAGGTTGATTGCTCCGTCAGACGCGCTCTTGATGGCGCCGCTGAGGGGTAAGCCAACGTAAAGGATGATCACCAGCATGGGGATGCCGCGGACGGTGTCGATGAAGAACTCAGCAGCAATGGCGAGTGGGTGTTCGGCTCGGTAGATCGAACAGATCACTAGTAGCATCGTGAAGAAGCCGAGTACACCAAATGTGATGGCTGGGTACTTGCTCTCATCAGGTAGAAACGATGTTTGCCAGATCAGGTTTGCATCGGCTGGAACGGCCTTAGTCGGAATGAAGGCTGCTGATACACGTTTGTTCTTTTCAACGGTGAGCAGTGCGTGGCTCGGATCCTTCACGCTTCGGATGTCGATGCTGGTGTGGTCAGCGCCGTCATACTCTCCGAAACGGATCTGGTCGGTGACTGGTTGTGGTGTGCCCTTGATGATGGCGACGCGGCCTTCCAGAGAGCCGATCAGGCTGTAGGACTGCTGCGGCTGCATGGCGAAGAAGGCGCAGAGGCCGAAGAAGATGAGTGCTGCGATGGAATAGAAGAGGTTGGTGTGTTTCTTCTTCTCCAGGCTTTGCAGGCCAGCCCAGATCAGTCCGAGGATCATGGAGGCAAAGTAAGCGAAGAATGCTGCGCGCAATGTTACCATCAGGCCTGCTGCGAACTCAGCATGGGCCACGAACAGGATGTAGAACGCTCCCAGTGCATTGGTTAGGAGCAGCAGGATCAGTCCGTATCTACTTAAAGAAACAAGGGCTTGTCTTGACTTGCTGAGAAAATGAATCAGTAGCAGGCCAAGTGAGGCAATCAGGTAGGCGAAGGTTGCTTTGGAGAAAATGCTGAGCACCAGTACCTGGGCTTCAGGTGTAAGTTGGCGTGGTCTGACGGCCTTTTGAATGAGATTGGATGTGTAAGGATCAACGCTGTTGGCGACGATGGAGTCTATGAAGATGGACAGGTCTACGGCATTGGTGGCAATCAGTGCCAGAAGCGCAACGTAGATTATGAGAGCTGCATTCTTGCCGAGTTGGCTGGCTTTGCTCTTTTCTGGATTTTTCAGTAAGGAGTAGGCCAGCCAGCAGCCTGCGCAAAAGACTGCGAGTGCGCAGAGGAAGCTTGCGAACAGCGTGCTGGCGTTCTCTCCGATGCCGACAATGGCGTAGATCGAGCGCTTGTAATTATTGGTCGAGACAAACAAGTAGATGATGAAGGGCATTGCAGCAATGAGGATGACATTGCTGGGCCGCAGTGTTCTTAAGACATTCACGGGAATCCTCCACTCACATCAATGGGTTGATGCGTTTCGTGGATCGCTTCGATACATTGGGAGAGCGGGCTGCTCGCAGGGAACAGACCCGCTCCGGAGGTTTGGGCGAGGTGCCTAAAGAGATTAGTTCTCAACGCCCCAGTACTTGGCGACGAGGGCATCCCATGTGCCGTCTGCTTTGATCTGTTCGAGGCCTTCGTTGAAGGCGTCAACCATTGGCGAGCCTTTCTGGAACACGATGCCTAGTGGGTCGGATTCCAGGCCTTTGATTGCAGCTGTCAGCTCGCCAGCAAATTCCTGCTCGTAGGCGTGGGCGGAGGTTCCGTCGATGATGACGCCGTCTACATCAGCGTTTTGCAGGGCCAGGATGGCGGCTGCGAAGGTGTCGTAGAGGCGGGTGTTGTCGCGTGTAACGAGTTTTTCAGCCAGTTGGGCGTTGGTGGTGCCGGTTTGGGCTGCGAGTGTTTTGCTGCCGCTCTGGAAGGCGTCCAGTGAGGTGCCTTCATCTTCGACGCGCAGCAGGATTGCCTGACTGACAACGAGGTATGGATCAGAGAAGTCCATGGTTTTCTTGCGCTCGTCCGTGATAGATACACCAGACATGACCACGTCGAACTCGCCCTGAACCAGTGCCGCAAAAATGCCGTCCCATGCGGTGGTTACAAACTCTGCCTTACAATTAATTTTTGCGCAAATGGCGCCCATGATATCTACGTCAAAGCCAACGATTTCGCCGGTTTTCTCATCAACGGTTTCCATTGGCGGGTAGGTGGTGTCGGAGCCGACTTTGAGGACTTGTCCTCCCAGATCTGCAGCCTGTGCGCCTGCGATCATCATGGTTCCAAATACTGTCGCGGCAATAAATTCACGTAACATATTATGCTCTCCTCATAATTTTGTTTGGCCTAGCCAGAGCGCTGGGCCGCGTGTGCCTGAAGCCTAAGGTTTCAGGCGGTCGTCCTGCCGTTCGATCAGTTGTGGCATGACCATTCTTTGGAGGTCTTGTGCCGGCTCTCCCTCTATGCGGCGAATGATGAACTCGCCGAGAGCCTTGCTAGTTTCTTCAATGGGCAGGTAATATGTCGTGATCGGTGGGGTGAAATATGCACTGACGTTGATGTCGTCGGTGGCGTTGACGATCGCATCCTTGCCGAACTCTATGCCCAGTTCGTGAAAGGCGGACAGCACGCCGAGTGCGCTCGCTTCGTTGGCGCAAATATAGGCTGTTGGCTTATTATTGTGATTATACAATGCTTTAACAGTCGCCTTGCCGAACTCCGGTGTGAGTGGTCCGGTGGCGATGAAATCTGCTGTTGTTTTTATCCCCGCGTCCTCGAGCGCTCGCAGGTATCCGCGTTGGCGCTGTTTTGAGTACATAAGTTCGTCTGGCGGGTTGATAGTGACGATGTTGGTGTGGCCGAGGCGGAGGAGGCGGGCGGTGGCCTCGTAGGACATTTGCTGGGAGTTTGCGTCCACATAGGAGTAGGGCGTGAAGTGCTCGCTCATACCGTAGGTGACGAATGGAAAGTCTTTTTCCAGCATATAGCTGATGCGAGCGTCATCAGGGCGGGTGCCTGAGATGATGATGCCATCGGCCAGACGCTGCTCGACGATATTGCGAATTTCCTGAAAGCTGCTGTCAAAATCATCGACCGGATAGATCGCAGCGCGGTACATGGTGCCGCGTAGGGCGCCCATTATACCATTGAGAATATTGGTATATTCAACGCCTTCCCACTCATGGCTGCCGGTGGTTGGGGTGGTCATGACTACGGCGACGGAGTAGGTGCGGCCTGTACGCAAACGCAGGCCGTCGAGGTTGCGGACGTAGCCAATTTCCTCAGCGATTTGGCGCACGCGTTCCTTGGTCTTGTCCTTGACTGAGGAGCAATCCTTCAAAGCTCTGGAGACGGTGCCGACGGAAAGGTCAGCTTTTTGAGCGATGGTTTTGATTGTTGCGCGAGCCACTTTATGAAATCCGACAGTATGCGCTCTTCCGGAACCGAAAAAGCAATAATTGAAACGTTTGTATTTTAGGAATCAAAATTTTGATCTGTCAAGAATGGCTGAAAATATAGGATTTTTGGTCTTGTTGACGATTCCCTAAGAAATCAGAAAATACGTTTTAATTTTTGCGTTGCAATGTGCGTTGTTTTGTAAAAATTGCGTTGAAGAGGCAAAAGGGTGCGTTCATCGGTACTGCAGTGATGCGCGCACATGTGCTGCGGCTGCAAGCGATGCTGAGGATTGGGAGATGCGGGGATAGAAGGGGGATAAGGGCCACGGTGATCGTGACCCTTCTTGTTTGATTAAGGTGCGCCGCCGACGCGCATGACAGCTGCTGCGCCGCACTTATTCCCGTCGTGCAGGCAGGTCTCAATATCTGCACCGCGTAGCCATGAGCTTAAGAACCCGGCATTGAAGGCATCGCCTGCGCCAGTGGTGTCGATCACGGGTACCGGATCTGCTGCAACGGTGATCTCGCCATCCGGCGTTATGGCAGTTGCGCCTGCCTTGCCTTTCTTGACCACTGTGAGGGTCGGGCAGTTGGCCGGATCTTTCAGATAGCCCAGATGCTCGGCTTCCATTTCGTTGGGCAGGAACAGGTCCACCTGTGCGATGAGGTCCTGAACGTCTCCGTTGAGAAGGCAGTTCTGATCCCAGGAGCAATCCAGCGAGACGGTCATGCCAGCGGCTTTAGCAATCTCCAGAAGTTCTGGAAGCTCCTGTAGGGTTGCCAGTTCGCCGATGTGCAGGTGTCTGGCCTTAGAGGCGCTGAAGGCGTCCAGCATGTCTCTTGGAACGGCGGTGCCATTGCGCTTGGTCAGGAAGGCGCGGTCTTCCAGGCAGCCGATCACGGCTGTGACCTGCGCGCCATTGGCCTGATCGTACGGCGACAGGCTCAGGTCGACACCGCTGCGCTGCATCTTTTCAAGGATCGCAGAGCCGAACGGGCCGCCGGGCATGGACGCCAGCAACGTGGTTTTGTGGCCCAACGCGGAAAGGTTAGCAGCGGTGATGAAACCGCCGCCTCCGGGTTCAACTGCCAGATCCTTGGCGTAGGTTTCTTCGCCTAGCCGTGGCAGTTCGGTGAGCCCTGTAAAGATGAGGTCGCAATAAACCCGTCCCGCACAGACGATTGCCCCATCGGTTTCTTTTGAGGTCACCGGATAGCCTCCCCGGTGTCTGCATCAAACAAGTGAATGGCTTCAGGTGCTGCATGCAGGTTGACTGTGTCGCCTACGGCTGGTGGTGTTCTGCCGGAGGCTTTTGCAATGACTTCCTCATCGCCCACCTTCACATAGGCGAGGGTATCGGTGCCCAGAGGCTCAATCACGGAGACTTCGCCGGAGAACAGGCCTTCACCTTCCTGAACGAGCAGGGCATCCGGGCGAAGGCCAACGGCGACCTTCTGGTCTTCGTTGAGCTTGGTGGTTGGCAGCTGAATGGCTGTGCCGTTCTCCAGCGCGATGGCGTCGCCCTTCACGATGCCTTTGAGCATGTTCATGGAGGGAGCGCCGATGAATTGAGCCACGAAGATGTTGGCTGGCTCGTAGAAGACCTCAAACGGCGTGCCGACCTGCTGGATATGACCGTCTTTCATGATCACGATGCGGTCTGCCATGGTCATGGCTTCCACCTGATCGTGGGTTACGAAAATGATCGTGTTGCCAACGCGTTGGTGGAGCTTCTTGATCTCCAGCCGCATCTGAGTGCGCAACTGCGCGTCCAGGTTAGACAGTGGCTCGTCGAACAGGAAGGCGGCTGGGTCACGCACCATGGCGCGGCCAATGGCAACGCGCTGACGCTGACCACCGGAAAGCTGGTTTGGCTTTCTATCGAGCAGATCAGTGAGTTCCAGAATGCCTGCCACTTCATCGATGCGGGCATCCTTCTCTTCCTTGAAGAGTTTGGAGGTGCGCAGTCCGAAGCCAATGTTTTTGCGCACGGACATGTGCGGGTAGATCGCATAGTTCTGGAACACCATGGCGATGTTGCGCTCTTTGGGCTCCATGTCGTTGACCACATCACCGCCAATGCGGATGTCGCCAGCGGAGACTTCCTCCAGGCCTGCGATCATGCGCAGGGTGGTGGACTTGCCGCAGCCGGACGGGCCAACCAGAACAACGAACTCGCCGGACTGGATGTCCAGATTGATGCCATGCAGGACCTGCGTGTTCCCGTAGGACTTAACGAGATTGTTTAGAGATACGGTGGTCAATCGATCACTCCTGCACTAGTTTTGCAAAAGCAGCGCTGCGCACCTTGGTGGCCTGCGCGCTTTGATCTACAAATGATTTGTTATTGGCTCTCAACGCCTTGGCGGACTGCTTGTAGGCTTCTAAAGCAGCGTCTAATGCACTTGGAGCTGGCCCGCCGGGACGGGTGCGAATGGCAACGAAATTTTCTGCACTGACAGCATGCATGAACTGATCTTCGCTCATGCGGGAGACCCTTTGTGCATGGGCCTCAAAGGCCTTGCCAAACGGGTCGAACCCATCACGCAGCGGCTTTTGCTCTGCAATCACAGCCTTGGCTGTTTCCGCTGCAATCTCATGGGCCTGACGGAAGGAGAGACCTTCCTCACGCACCAGTGTGTCTGCCAGCTCTGTGATGGTGATGCAGGAGGCGTCCGTGTTTTTCGCAACACGCTCTTCATTGATGGAGCTTGCCGCAATGAGCGCTGCAAACAGGTCCAGCACTCGGCTGCCGCTTTCAAAGGCGGCGTAGCCCGCTTGCTGCACTTCACCCTCACTATCGTTCATGTCTGTGAACGGGGTGTTGTGCATAGTGCCGACGATTGCATCGCAGCGACCAACGGTGACGGAGGCCAGATGGCGCAGGTGCTCAATCGGCACCGGATTGCGCTTTTGCGGCATGATGGACGAGATCTGCACCAGACTGTTTGGCACGTAGAGCTGGCCGACCTCGAACGCGCTCCAGAACTGCATATCCTGAATGACGCGGCCCAGATGCAGGAACATGAGCTTCATGGCCGAGTAGAGGCCTGTGACATAGTCAACAGAGGCAATGCAGCCATAGGAGTTGAGCAGAGGCTCACTGAAGCCCAGAAGCTCTGCCATGCGTTCCCGATTGATCGGGAAGCCGGAGGTAGTGATGGCTGCCGCGCCCATTGGGCAATGGTCAATGCCAGCTCTTGCCAGTTTCAGGCGCTCCAGATCGCGCAGCAGCACTTCCAGAGCGGCGGACAGGTAGTGGCCGAAGGTGGAGGGCTGTGCCGGTTGCCCGTGGGTGTAGGCAACAATCAGCGTTTCCTTCTCGATCTCGGCTTTTCTGATCAGCACATCACACAGATGCAGCGCCTGCTGGGTGAGGGCGTCACAGCGTTTGGCCAGTGCCAGCTTGAAGACCGTGTGGTCCATGTCATTGCGTGAGCGGGCTGTGTGCAGCATGCCGGCAATGTCTGGTCCCAGACGTTTCTTCAGCTCAGCTTCCACGAGGAAGAAGTAGTCTTCGTACTCGCCGGTGTATTCCGGATCGGCATCGGCCAGATCTTTCTCGATCTCGACCAGCGCCTTGGCGATCTGCTTGCCGGTTTCCAGTGGCACGATGCCAGTCTCGCACAGCATCACCAGATGGGCCTGATTGATCTGTGTGATCGAGGTGGTGTGGTGTGCTTTGACCCCTTCAAAGAGCGGTGCGAGCACGGTGTCCTTGTAGACCGGATGCGGGAACTTGGAACTGTCGATCATCCTTTAAGCCCTGCCATTACTACGCCGCGAATGATGTAGCGCTGGAACACCAGGAATACGATCAGGGTCGGGATGGTTGAGATTGCTGCACCGGTCATGATCAGCTCCCACTCCACCTGCGCTTCTACGGAGAAGGTGGTGAGGCCAACGGGCAGGGTGTACATTTCCTGACTGTTGGTGACGATGAGTGGCCAGATGAAGGCGGTCCAGTTGCCGAGGAACACGAAGATTGCCAGAGCTGCCAGAGCAGGGCGCACCAGTGGCATGGCCACGGTCCACCAGATCTGCAGCTCATTGAGGCCATCGATGCGCGCGGCTTCAAGGAAGTCGTCCGGCACAGTTTCAAAGAACTGCTTCATGAGGAAGGTGCCGAAGGCTGTCATGAGGCCCGGGAACATGATGCCCCAGTAGGTGTCGAGCCAACCGAATGTGGAGCTCATCAGGTACCACGGAATAACCAGCATTTCAGTTGGGATCATCAAGGTCGACAGGATGGCGATGAAGATGATGTAACGGCCCGGGAAGGTGTACTTACACAGGACGTAACCGACGAGGCTGTCGAACAGCACATTACAGATGGTTGTAATGGTGGCGATGAGTAGCGAGTTGGTGAACCAGCCGAAGAAGCGGCCATCTTCCAGAACGTAGGTGTAGTTCTCGATGGTTGGTTCTTCCGGGATGAGATTCAGGTTGTAGACCTCAAACGGGTATTTGAAGGACGTGGACAGCATGAACACGATTGGCATGATCATGGCGATGCCGCCTGCAAAAAGCAGGAGCCAGCGGATGAACTGTGCCTGACTGCGTTTTCTGCGGGCTGAGCTGCGCAGGGATGCAGCGCTCTTGCCTGTGTCCAGTGTTTCTGAAAAAGCCATATTACTTATCCCTCATGACGCGCAGTTGCAGCAGGCTGACGACGAGCAGAACGGTGAACAGGACAACCGTTTGTGCTGCCGCATACCCCATGTCAAAAGAGTTGAAGGCCGTGTCGTAGATCATCAGAACCAACGGCTTGGTGGAGTTCAGCGGGCCGCCGGGATCGTTCGTGGTCATGTTGAAGACCTGATCGAAGATGCGCAGGAAGCCGATTGAGGAGAAGACAACCAAAAAGACGATGGTTGGCTTGAGCAGCGGGATGGTGATCTCTGTCAGGGTTTCCCATGCGGAGATGCCATCAATGCGGGCTGCCTCATAATAGGTTTGCGGAATGGCGCGCAGGCCTGCCATGAAGATGATGACCTGGAAGCCGAGACCTGCCCAGATGGCTGGTGCCAGAATGGATGGCAGTGCGTAGGTGGTGGAGTTCAGGAATGGGATCTGCGGAATGCCGAAGGTTGCCAGAGCGTTGTTGAAGACGCCGATTGGAACCGGCTGGTAGAACCAGCGCCAGACCCATGCCATAGCCACAGCGCTGGTCATGAATGGCAGGAAGTACAGTGCGCGGATGGTGCCGTGCATGAAGCGCAGCTTATCCAGATGGAACGCGATCACGAATGCCAGAAGCAGGGAAGTTGGTGTTCCCAGTATCAGATAGAGGAAGGTGTTGGCGAACACTTTCCAGAAGGTTGGATCGCTGAATAGCTTTACGTAGTTGTCGAACCCGGCCCAGCTGCGGGAGCCAAGCAGGTTCCATTCCTGAAAAGAGAGCAGAATGGCGTTCGCTGTTGGATAGAAGCGCACAACCACATAAAAAACGATCGGGATGGCGAGTAGCCCCCATGCCCAGACGATCTGCTTTTGCGAGATCGAGAGCCTTTTATAAATCCCCAAAACCGCCCCCTGATTATAGCCGGAATTGCAGCAGTTGGCTCATAATATGATTCATGAGACTGCTCTAACTCTTTGTTTTAAGGTGTTTTGTGGCTCTGCTGAAAGAGCCTTTGCCCTATATGCTGACCTTGAGATGTGAGGGCAAAGGGATCGCCCTCACATGCTTTTGTTTTGCGTCGCGCCTCTTCCGAAGAACGGGTTCCAATCAGCGGAGATGCAGCGGTTTTAGACGCTTAGTTGTAGTAGTCGTCGAGGATCTTCTGCTCTTCGCCTGCTGCCTGAGCAAGGGAATCTTCTGCAGACTGACTTTCAAGACGCATACGGCCAACCATGTCCATCAGAGCCTGACGCTGACCACTTTCGTTGGCAAAGATGGTTGTCTTTGCGTAGCCGAGGCCTTTGATGAACGGGCCGTAGACTTCGTGGTTTGCGTTTGCATCGGTCATCGCAGCAGATGGCTTTGCTGGAAGTTCGCCAACGGTGTCGAGCCAGACCTGCATGGCCTCATCGGAGGTCACGTATTTCATGAACTTGACGGCTGCGTCGTATTTCTCGCCGGTTGCCTTGGAAGTGATGCCGTTGACCCAGTATGAGGAGTAGTTGGACTGGGTTCCGTCAGCAGCTGCTGGCAGTTCTGCCACGCCCCACTTGAGGCCGCGTACCTTGTTGAGTGCGCCGATGCGGAAGGAGCCATCGATGTGCATGCCTGCGCGGCCTGCCTTAAAGGCTGCCTGCGGCTCATCCATGAAGCCAGCTGCGGTCACTTTGTGGGTGAACTCAAGATCGGAGTAGTACTTCAGAGCGGCTTTACCGGCCTCTGTGTTGTAGTTCACCTTCTTGTAGTTATCCATGTACGGATCGCCGCCGAACTGGCGTACGAGCACTTCGCGGAACCAATGGTGGTCCTGCGCGTTCATGCCGGTGGTGATGCCAACGGTGGACAGGTTGCCTGCGCCGTCTGTCTGGGTGAGTTTCTTGGCGGTTTCAACCAGCTCGTCCAGTGTTTTTGGCGGGCCGTCGATGCCTGCCTTGTCGAAGAGACGTTTGTTGTAGAACAGAGCCAGCGAGCGCACTGCGGTTGGCAGAGCCATGTACTGATCGCCGCGCTTCATGGCCTGAACCATTGGGAAGAACTCAGCTTCGATTTCAGCTGGTGGGAATACGTCGTTTGGTAGCGGCTGGATGAGCTGCGCGTTTACGTAGTCGTTCAGCCAGCCATAGAACAGCTGCACCACATCCGGGCCCTGACCTGCAGGGATCGCTGCTGCCACTTTCGTGCGGTAATCCGCATACGGGAAGTGGGTCATCTTGACGGTGATGTCCGGATTTGCCTTCTCGAAGTTCTCGATCAGGGTTTCCATTGCTTTGACGCGTGGCTCAAAGAAATACTGCCAGTACTCAATTTCTACTGCCTGTGCGCTGCCTGCCGCATACATTGCGCAAGCTGCGGTGGTTGCCCCCAGCATCCACTTTTTCAATTGCTTCATTGACCCTCTCCTAAGTCCTAAAGTCGGAGCTGCCCTCTATTCCTCGCCCCAGCTTCTTTTGATAAATTGCGAAAAGAAATGTTCTTCTCTTAATATTTCACAATGCTGAACAGATTTAATTCAATTAAGTTGAATATTCAAGTGTTTTGAATTAATGGATAGATATGCATCGAAAAGCACCACTTAAAATCATTGGCTCAAACGCTGAAAGAACTCGACTTCACAATAGGAAAGTCGTTCTCGGACACTTACGTTCCCATGGTAAACTGGGGCGTGCAGAACTTGCCCGCCTTACCGGTTTGTCCACACAAGCGATGAGTAACATCATAGCGGAGTTGGAAGGTGAGGCGCTGATTCTTGCTGGTGAACGCCAGACAAAAGGACGCGGACTGCCTGCGGTGCAATATACGCTGAACCCGGCAGGCGCTGTGGCGCTGGGGGTGGAGGTTCGCCCCAACGCGATTTTATGCGCGCTGGTGAACTTTCTCGGCGACACGCTTTATACCAAACGCATACACATCGAGAGCAGTGAACCGGCTGTTGTTCTGCCTGCGGTGAAGGCGGCCTGTGATGAGGCGCTTTCATCCATTGGCAAGAACGCGCCACCTGTTCTGGGTGCGGGAATCGTTATGCCCGGCCCGTTTGGACGCGTGGGATTAACCGGTGCTGGTAAAGCGGAGCTGGTTGGCTGGGACGATAAAGACCCGCAGGCGCTGTTTGAAGACGTGCTGCAGGTGCCGGTGCGGGTGGAAAATGATGCGACGGCAGCAGCGATTGCGGAGCAGACCACCGGCTCGGCGACGGAGCTGCAATCCTTCTGTTTTGTTTATTTCGGGACTGGCCTTGGCCTTGGCGTGATCTCTAACGGTGAGATCCTGCGCGGTGCGTTTGGCAACGCGGGTGAGCTGGGGCACGTGGTTGTGGAGCGGGGCGGACGGCTTTGCTCCTGTGGCAATCGCGGGTGCCTTGAAACCTACACCAGCCGCATGGCAGCCAGTGAGTTTTTGCAAAAGCGCGGCAAGTCAGCGGAAAACCAGAAGGATCTTTCTGATCTGCTGGCTGCCAATGATCCTGATCTGGAAGAGTGGATCAGTGAAGCGGCTGATCCGCTGGCGCAGGCCATCGGCACGCTGGAAAACCTGTTTGATCCGGAGGCCGTTATTCTGGGCGGTGCTATGCCGCCGGAGTTGTTGGAACGGCTGATTGAAAAGCTGGATCTGATTGATGCGACGGTTTCCGTTCGCGCTGACCGGACTTTGCCGCGCGTGGTGCGTGGTGCTTCCGGTTGGATGACGGCTGCTCTTGGCGCAGCGGCCCTGATTATTCACGACACGTATATTCCAAGTATTTCGAAGGTAGCCTGAGGGGACGAGATGCCACTTTCAGATCAAGAACGTATTGCTGCGCATAAGCAACATGTGCGGATGGTGGAGCTTTGGCGCGCTTTACAGCCGCTCAAGTCAACTGTCTCCTTCATGAATACGGGTGCTCATCCAGATGATGAGATTTCTGAGATGCTGGCAGCGATCGGTCTTCGTGACGGGATTGCGTTGTCCTATGCCTGCGCCAACCGCGGTGAGGGCGGGCAGAATGACATTGGCACGGAGGCTACTGAGAACCTCGGCGTTCTGCGCACGGCTGAGATGGAGAAGGCCTGTGATGTGCTGAATATGCGCATGTACTGGCTCTCTGAAAATGCCGAGGACGATATCTTCGACTTCGGGTTCTCCAAGAGCGGAGTGGAGACGCTCGGCAAATGGGGGCATCAGCGCACGCTGAAGCGGTTTGTTGAGATCATCCGGCAGGAACGTCCGGACATCATTAGCCCGACCTTTCTGAACATTCCCGGCCAGCATGGTCACCACCGCGCCATGACACAGGCTGCGTTTGAGGTGATGAAAGCGGCTGCTGATCCTGATTTTCCTGATGTTGATCTGCCTTGCTGGACGGTGAAGAAGCTTTATCTGCCAGCCTGGTCTGGTGCCGGTGGGGCGTATGATGATGAGGTGCCGCCACCGCCAGCAACGCTTGAGTTTGATGGCAATGGTGAGGAAGAAGTCACCGGCTGGAGCTGGGCACAGATTGGCGAGCAATCGCGTGCATTTCACAAAACGCAAGGCATGGGACGCTGGCGGGATTACAGCACCAACAACGTCTGGCCGTTGCATCTGGCAGAAAGCACCGTTGGCACTGAGGAGCAGTCTCTTTCTGACAATCTGCCGCGTAACCTTTCGGAGCTTTCCTCCTTTGCTGGTGCGCCTGCCTTGGCGACTCTGCTGGATAAGGCACATGACCACTGCCTGGATGCGATTGAGGCGTTTCCAAACCGTGCCATGATTGGAGCGGCAGCGGCGCAGGCTTTGAAGCTGGTTCGCAAAGCTCAGGATGAGTGTCCGGAAGCGGCGCGTGATGAGGTTCTGCACCGCTTGCAGCGCAAAGAGCTGCAACTGGCGAAAGTGCTGGAGCTCTCCGAAGGCATTGTTGCCTCTCTTCGTCTCTCTCAGGATCAGCTGAAGCGTGGGGATACCGCAGAGATCACGTTTGAGTGCAGCCGCGGTGCCGTGCGCTATGAGCTGGATCTGCCTGACGGGTGGAGCGTGCAAGAGGGCCGTGTGCAAGTGAGCGCAGACGCTGCAACCAGCGATCCGTATCCTGCGATCTACCGACCAGATGTTCTTCAGGCACCATGTGCAAAGCTTCAGTTTACATCCCACGGGGTGGAGGTTGAAACGCGGCTTGCGTTTGAGGTGGAGCCTGTTGTTTTGCCAAGTCATGTGGTGGAGCAGGATGAAACCAGCTTCGTGCTTAATAGCGCACTGGCGGATCGTTCTCTCAGTTTTGCTGTGAGTGGTAACGCGTCCGGCTTGTCACTTGATGTGCCGGATGGCTGGCAAGTGCACTCAAACGGTGGTGATTTCCAGCTGACACTACCGGACGATGTGGCTGATGGGCTTTATGAGCTGCCAATCCTGCAAGATGGAGAGCCTGCTCACACGGTGCATGTGGTTTCCTATCCGCATGTGAGCCAGCGGGTGCGGGTCACACCAGCGACAATCCGTGTTTGCGTGGTTGAGGCCCGTCTTGCAGCGCAGCGTGTTGGTTACGTTGGCAGCGGCAATGACCGGGTTGGCAAATGGCTTGGTGACATTGGTGTCGATGTGGTTGAGCTGTCCGTTGGCGAGTTGAGTGCGCAACGTCTGCAAGAGCTGGATACTCTGGTGATTGGTATCTTCGCGTTCCGCAACAGGCAGGATCTGCATGACGGGATTGAAGATATCCATGATTGGGTGAAGGCTGGTGGCCGCCTGATTACGCTTTATCATCGCCCATGGGATCGCTGGGATGCGGACAAGCTTCCGCTGAAACGGCTTGAGATTGGCTCGCCAAGCCTGCGCTGGCGAGTGACGGATGAAAACGCAGAAGTGCGCTATCTGAACCCGCAGCATGACTTACTCAACCAGCCGAACGCCATTGGTGAGAATGATTGGGCGAACTGGCACAAAGAGCGTGGGCTGTACTTTGCCAAGAGCTGGGATGAAGCCTATGAGCCGCTGCTGGAGATGGCTGACCCGGATGAAGCGCCTCACCAGGGCATTCTGCTTTCTGGTGCGTTTGGGCAAGGCCAGCACATTCACACCTCGCTTATTCTGCATCACCAGATGGAGAAGCTGGTGCCGGGTGCCTTCCGCCTGATGGCAAACCTTGTCTCAAATGGTTCAGGAGAGGGGGAGACCTCTCAAAATGCTGAGGCTTTGGAAGCGAGCTGATGAACAACAAAAAAGGCGCTGGAGTTCAGCGCCTCTTTAGTTTCTTGTCTTAGTCCAGTGTGCGTTTGAACCTCTTGAGTGCCAGCATGAGGAGTACGGCAACGAAGAGGAAGAGCGTGTAGACGCTGACGGAGATTTCGTTCCATTCTGCTCCTTTGAGCAGGATCGCGCGGACAACTCTGAGGAAATGGGTGAGCGGGAAGATCTCGCCCAGTGTCTGCGCCCAGCCCGGCATGCCTGCATAGGGGAACATGAAGCCGGAGAGCAGCAGTGATGGCAGGAAGAAAAAGAACGTCATCTGCATGGCCTGCATCTGAGTGCGAGCGATGGTTGAAATGAAGTATCCCAGCAGCACCAGTGAGAGCACGAAGACCAGAATAGCGCCAATGAGCAGCATCAGGTCGCCTTCAAACGGGATGCTGAACAGGATGCGGCCAGCGACCAGCACTACAGCGACCTGAACTGCACCCACGACCAGATAGGGCAGGACCTTGCCGCACATGATCTCAAAAGGAGAGGCGGGCATGGCCAGGAGGTTTTCCATGGTGCCGCGTTCGGTCTCGCGAGTGAGGGCGATGCTTGTCATCATCACCAGTGTCAGCTGCAGGATAACGCCAAGCAGGCCGGGGACGATGTTGTACTGGGTGATGCCTTCCGGATTGTATTTGCGATGAATGATCGTGCTGGACTTCAAAAGATCCTGTTTCAGGCTCGGGTTCTTTTGTTTCACAGAGGCTACAGCTCTTTCAATGATGGAGGGGGCTGATGCTACAGCTGCGCCGGAAGCTGCCGGGTCAGTTGCATCTGCCTCAATGAGAGCGTTGGGCGTTCCGGCTTCTGCCTGTTTGGCAAAGTCGCTTGGGATCGTCACCACAAAGGTGACTTCGCCTTTTCTAAGCAGAGTGCGGGCCTGCGAAGGAGAGAGGTTTCTCTCCGTGAACTTGAAGTACTGGGAGTTCTCCAGTGCGGTGACAGCGGCGCGGGAGTAGGGATCGTTTGCCAGAGAGACCAGTGCTGTTGGCAGGCCGCGTGGGTCGTTGTTGATGGCGTAGCCGAACAGCACAAGCTGGACCAGCGGTATGCCGAGCATCATGGCGAAGGTGACGCGGTCACGGCGCATCTGGATGAACTCTTTGATGAGCATGGCGAAGAGCCGCTGTAGGGAGAAGATGCTGCTCATTGCATATTGTCCGTGCTGTCGCTCATGAACTTGATGAAGACATCCTCCAGATTGGTTTCTGATTGTTCGATCTGGATGTCTTCGTGCTGCTCAAGTGGTTTGAGCGCGCGTTTCAGGGCCTGAAGGTCTGTACCTGTGACGTGCAGAGAATTTCCGAATGGCGCAACCTGCTGCACGCCTTTGTTGTTTTGAAGCTCAGGAATGAACCGTTCAAGGTTGGGGCCAGTGAGTGAGTATGTGTGCAGTCCGGCATCTGCGATGACATCGTGCAGGGAGCCATCGGCCAGAAGTTCGCCATAAGAGATATAGGTGATGCGATGGCAGCGTTCTGCTTCATCCATGTAGTGGGTGGAGACCAGCACCGTCATGCCATCGGTAGCGAGGCGATGGATTTCCTCCCAGAAGTCACGGCGGGCTTTGGGGTCCACGCCTGCTGTTGGTTCGTCCAGCAGCAGCAGTTTGGGCTTGTGCATGGTGCAGGCTGCCAGGGCGAGGCGCTGCTTCCACCCCCCTGACAGCTCACCGGCCAGCTGATTGCGACGGGAAAGCAGGCCGAGTTTTTCCAGCGTTTCGGTGGTGTGTTTCTTGACGGGCTTTAGATTATAAAGCCGCGCCACAAAGCTCAGGTTCTCCTCGATGGTCAGGTCTTCGTAGAAGGAGAACTTCTGCGTCATGTAGCCAACCTGGCTTTTAATTAGCAGGCGGTCTTTGATCAGATCGTAGCCCAACACCTGACCGTGGCCTTCATCTGGCCGCAGCAGACCGCACATCATACGGATGCTGGTGGTTTTGCCTGAACCGTTGGGGCCAAGGAAGCCAACAATTTCACCTGATTTGACTTTAAGCGAGACATTGTTGACGACCAGTTTGTCGCCAAAGCGTTTTGTCAGGCCGGTGACTTCGATTGCGTTCATTGCAAGCTGTCCAGATCAACGTCAAAAATCTGACCGGGTCTCAACTGGGAATGCGTGGTGATGGGCTTGGCCTGTATTTCGTAGACCAGCTTTTCTCGTGTCTCCAAGGAATAGATGACAGGCGGCGTAAATTCCGGGCCTTCTGCAATATGGGTAATCTGCAGGGCTTGCAGCGTGGTGCAACCGGAGCATCTGGCATTGAACTTGGTGCCAAGCTTCAGCTGGCCGTAGCGCTGTTCCGGCACATAAAAGTGCAGCTTGATGGAGTTGACGGGCAACAGGCTGGCAACAGGCGCGGTTGGGCCTGCCATTTCACCAGAGTGCAGGAACACGTCTGTGACCTTGGCATCTTCGGGGGCGTAGATCTTGCGCTTCTCCAGCAGCCATTCTGCCAGATCCACCTTTGCCTTGGCCATTTCATATTGGCTTTCAGCTGCGGCGATCTGATCTTCCCTTGCGGGCAGTTTGGCGACGGAAAGCTGAGCCTTCAGTTCGGTGATGCGGGCCTGTGCCACGAGGAGGGCGGTTTCCACCTCATCAAACTGCGCTTGCGAGATGACTTTGCGGGTGAGGAGGCCCTGATATCTGTCGTAGACGTTCTGGGAATGTTTGGCCTGCGCCTGTGCTGAGCGCAGAGTGGCGTTCAGCACGTCAATCTCTTCCGGGCGTTTGCCAAGCTTGAGGTCGTTCAGCGAGGCGAGTGTCTGCTGCAGCTGTGCTTTTGCTTCAGCCAGCTTCATGGTGGCATCTGAGGCTTCCAGAACGGCGATGAGTTGGCCCTTCTTGACCAGTTCTCCTTCTTCCACCTTCACATCGGCAATCTCGGAGAGTTCCACGGGCGCAAGCTTGAGGTACTCTCCTTCGACATAGCCAGCGGTCAGGTTGGGCTCTGGCGCACAAAATGCGACCCACCCAGCTACAATGGGAAGTGCGCAGACATTAAGCATGGTCCGGGCCTTTCGACAGATCATCGAGGAGGGCATTGATGGAACGTGTCAGGATTGCCTTGATCTGCGCCAGCTCATCCGGGCCAACGGCCTGCCATCCCATGCGCTTGAGCACCAGTGGGCGGGCCAGACGGATGTAAAGCAACTGGCCGATCATGGCGAAGATGGCGAGCTTCAGCTCATCTGACGTGACGGGCTGTCCGGTGGCGCGGCTGAAGAGGGCGGTGACGCGGTCCATCAGTGGCTCAAAGAGCATGTGATAGAGCGTGTCGATCTCATCAGGTGAGTGGAGCACTTCCTTCAGCATAAAGCCAATCACCAGCTCCGCGCGCTTGTTGGTCTGGGTGAAGGTGATCATGCGGTCGATCATCTCCAGAATTTTGGCGCGTGCTTCTTCTGGCGATAGATGCTCAATGTCCGTGAGCTTTCTGTTCAGGATGACCGAGAGTACATCTCCAATGGCCATGGCGACAAAGTTGATGCAGGCCCGCTTCAATCCGGCCTTGCCATCAAAGTGGTAGGCGATTGAGGCGATGTTTGTTTTTGCGGTTTGCGCGATGGAGCGGGTTGAGGTGCCGGCGTACCCTTCGTGGCCGAAGTGGTAGAGGGCAGATTCAATCAGATCCCGTTTTGTCTTTGCGGAGGGCGTGTCAGATGCCAGCGCTTCGCGCAGTTCGTCAGGGGTAGGGGTGTTTGACATAATGGCACCTTCTTATTCAATCAATCGATTGATTGAAAATTACGCCTGTTTTGTCTTCTTGTAAAGAGGGTGCCCAAAATTTCTTGCTGAGGAGAAATCGGGGAGGTCTGCGATGTTTTGCAGTTTCTACACAGGGTATTTTCTGTTTCCACAGCTACAGTTGCTACTTGCTCTTGAATTTCAGATGGTTCGTGGGTATCTACCCGGGCATGGACACGTGGCCGAGTGGTCGAAGGCGCTCCCCTGCTAAGGGAGTAGGCCCGGAAGGGTCTCGAGGGTTCGAATCCCTCCGTGTCCGCCATCTTCCCTTTACATTGTTGAGTGAAAATGCAGGCGAGCCAGCCTGTTATGGCTTGTGCGTTTGTTCGTTCCTGCACTGCGTTTGTAGAGAGGAGCAGGGCGGGGCCCTGCCACTTTGTTACGGAAGCCACTGTTGCGTATGGCGCCTCATCAGAAACAGATGCATTAAATGGTGGTTGCGTCTTCTGTTTCCAGCGTCTCGGTGAACTGGCTCACCAAGATCTCATCTGCAATGTTTGAGAGGATTGCTTTTCCGGCCCGCAAGGCAAGAGTTGCCTTGTCTGTGTCAGATATAGCGGCGCTTTTGATCTGGCTGGTCAGTTTGTTAATGCCCGGCTGCAGGTCATCGCGTGTATCTCGGGCTGTGTTGTCCTGATCTAAAGGTTCATCCTGCTCACTTTCAACAATAGACAGATCTGATGCAGCTGCGACCGCTTGCTGAGGTTGCCCTTCTGCATCGATGTACAGGACGACCACAGCACTCAGGGCTGCATCGCGTTGCACAATGCCAATGTTGCATTCTCCTAAGTCTTCGGGGTAGCTGCCTTTGAAACGGACAATTGAACCTGCTGGAAGACGAGATAGTTTTCTTCGATGTTCACGAAGAAGCTTAATTACTTCAAAGTCAGTCATGATGTTTAAACTCACACATTTAGTGTTAAAAAAATTGCTCTCGCAGACGCTACCCCAATGCGTAACGTATCAATTTTGCACATGCTGTCCTGTGTCGTGAATCTGGACAAAAGACAGAGTATGTTGATTGTTAGATTTAGGGGGTAAATTCACTAGGTTTAGTGTGGATATCTGATTCTGTTTGCTCTTTGAGTCTTTGGAGGTACCGACATGGTGGTGGCACGTTTAGTGCTCTATCAGGCAGCGGCTAAGCTGATTTCTGAGTTTGAAAAAAATGGTTTTGAGATTTTGCAGGGAGATTCATTTGCAGACGCGGCCAAGGCTTTGCCGAAGGTCAAGGGAGGGCTTACGCCGCATTTTGCTCCCTCTCTCAATGGGCAGAGTAAAGAGAATGCAGCCTGGATAGGGCTCAGGCTTCCTGGTGAAAAGAAGTTCTGCGGTTTTGCGGCAATCCGGCTGGAGCCGCTGCATGGGATGGTGCTCTCTGACTTTTGGGCATCTTATTGGCGATTGCGATATGACGATGTGGATGGCAACCCTGTGCAGATGACAGATGCTCAGCCGGAGATTGCGAAACGTATATCAGGGCAAGTTGGGTATCTGGGGGATCTTTGGATCAGGCCGGACTTGAGAAAACTGGGATATGCGCGAAGATTGATGGAGCTTGCGCAGCTTCTTGCTTTTGATCTTTGGCGTCTTGACTGGATCTATTGCTGGATGCGGCCTGCTGATTTCCTGAATGGGAACGGAGCGCGTTGGGGATGGATGGTCGGCCAACCCGATGGTATTCGCTTTGAAGTTCCAGCGCGGGATTTTCCTGAGGGGTTGGCGTTGTGTGCAAACCCTTCCTATGCGCTTACTCAGTTGATTGAGGATATAGCGCGCGATGCTTGATTGGGTAATTCCTGCGTGAATACAACAAGCTGAGATACTCCTGCTCGTGAATGTACGGGCAGGATCAATCTGCAATATTCACGATAGCTCTCATCGGAGAGGTTTGCGCCAATCAAATCAAAGATAGGCTTGTTGGTTTGATAGGCGTACCAGTAACTGCTCGCCACCAGTTGTCGATAGGTTTGCGGCATCGCTTTGCGGGCTCTGGTTGGGTGTTGCGCCCATTTTGAACCGAACACATGACGTGCAAAGCTCTCGGTTCCGATCATTAGAATGTCAGGGCTGTCACCGGGTGTTGCGGGAGGCGCCATGAGCAATACTTTGCGGGCATAATCAATGAACTCGGGTGAGAGGTGGCCATTGGACTGGTTCCAGATGTGCAAAAGTTGTGCGCCCGTTGTGCTCAACTCTTCGAGTATAAGTGCTGTTGCTGGTCGCCTCTCGGTGTATTCAAGCAACTTCTTGCTCCTGTCTCTGCTGCGTATAGGCGAGAACCAGCGCAGGGCGGAAGGCGTTGATCACTTCCTTTTGTTGCTTTTCGCTCAGTAAATCTATGTAGGGGCAATCATAAAGATTAATGCACATCATCTTAAGTGCTGTGATCAGGTCAAACTTCTCGGCAGTCTTAATAAGGTCCAGTACCTCTTCTTTATGGGAGAGGGTTGGGCGATGCCAGATGAGTGATAGTGCGCTTTCGTTTTCCATATGTGTCTCTCTTTAGGTACTTACGATAAGAGCGCCTGATCAAACTATAAGGCAGTATCCGTTAGTTAAAAAATATCATTTATTAGTATTCTTCGTCTTCGCTGCGTTGTATATATTTTCAACTATAATAGATAAATCTCTTATGCTGCCCCTTCCTTCAAGAATCTGTTCTTCGAGTCTTATTCCTTCTTCAAAAGACTGTAAGAATAACTCCAAGTCAAGTTTATCTGTTTGAGGCCTGTTGGGATCGTTTGCAATTTCTCCCAGAAGGCTGTGTGTCAGGTTCTCAGCGTTTGGTTTTGTGTCCGTGAGTATGTGGTCTTCTCCGAACAACAGGAACTGAGGAGATGTTTTGAAGCGGCGCGCATAATGGGTCGCTTCTTCCTGGCCAAAGGACCTGGAGCCGTTCTCGTGACTTGAGTAGGTGCTCACATTGACACCAAGAGATCTGGCGGCAGCCGAAGCTGTTTTAAATCCCGCATTGAAGCGGGCTGTTCTAAGACGTTCGTTCGGTTTCATGGCTTCATAGTATTAATTTTATGCAATATGTATTGATATTATGCCGTGTGTCAGGCGGCAACGCAATGTCCAGTTGCTGTGTGGGTGATAGGCTGAAAGCAAGAAGCTGACTTTTCTTAATTCATATCTTCGATTCTTCTTCTAACTCTGCATATTTCGCAGGTGCGCCTGCACACTGATGCATTTCCTCTCTCTGTCACAAAAACGTAATGCACTGCTTGTTTTGCCAGCTAGGTGGGGAAGGTGGGGTGTGACGGTTTTTTGACGGGGTGGGTTTGAGGAGAGGCGTCATTTGTCTGTAACAATCGCGTGTGCCTAGTACGTGAAATTTTAACAGGCACCGGGGTTGAACTCTTGATCCAGTTTGAAGGCGTTAGAAAAGAATTTGGGGCGCATGTTGCTGTAAAAGGCGCAAGCTTTATTGTCGAGAAGCCCCAGATGATCGGCATCATTGGTCGCTCTGGTGCAGGCAAGTCCACCTTGCTGCGGATGATCAACCGGCTGACCCCAGCCACAGATGGGCGGGTTCTTGTTGATGGCGTTGATGTGCTGGCTCTGCAAGGGGCGCATAAGCGCAGATGGCAGCGTGACTGTGCCATGATCTTTCAGCAGTTCAACCTTGTGCCGAGGCTTGATGTTCTCACCAATGTGATGCTTGGCCGGCTCAATGCACATGGCACTGTTTCCAGCATGCTCAAGCTGTTCACTCGGGAAGAACGGGTGCAGGCTCTTTTGAAGCTTGAGCGTTTGGGTATTGCTGAAACGGCTTTGAAGCGGGCCGAAAATCTCTCTGGTGGTCAGCAGCAGCGCGTGGCGATTGCCCGGGCTTTGATGCAGGAGCCGAAGATGCTGCTGGCGGATGAGCCGATTGCGTCGCTTGACCCGATGAATGCGCAGGTGGTGATGGATGCGCTGAAGGCGATCAACACCGAAGATGGCCTGACAGTTATTTGTAATCTCCATACTCTTGATACAGCTCGCAACTACTGCGACCGCGTAATTGGCATGCGTGACGGTGAGATTGTGTTTGATGGGAAGCCGGATGAGCTTTCCGCCAGCGTTGCCCGTGAGATTTACGGTGCAGATGAGAGTTTTGAGGAGGGGATGACCTCTACGTCTCTTGGCAGCGAAGGTGCAAAGATCGCTGCCCTGGAACTGGCGACACGTGAGGTTTCACCTGTCGTCTCTGCTGCTGAGTAGCAGCGGGTTTTAGATTTTTATTCTGATATTGGAGTGCTCTGATGAAAGTCGTCGCTAAAGTTGCTGCAGCTCTTGCTGTCAGCACAACCCTTCTTGCTGCGCCTGTGGCTCTGGCTGAAAAGAAAATCACCGAGTTCCGCATTGGTATTCTTGGTGGTGAAAACGAAGCGGATCGTCTTCGTTCCAACCAGTGTCTGGTTGATCGTTTTGAAAAGCTTCTTGGTGTTCCGGTCAAGCTTTTCCCGGCAGCGGACTATGCTGGCACCATTGAGGGCCTGAAAGGCGGAAACCTGGATTATGCTGAGCTTGGTGCTTCTGGCTATTCCGCAGTTTATCTTTCTGCTCCGGATGCGGTTGAGCCTGTGCTGACCACCAAGCAGACTGATGGCGCGACTGGCTACTACTCTGTGATGGTTGCGCGTGCGGATTCCGGCATTGAAACTCTGGAAGACATGAAGGGTAAGCGCATGGGCTTTGCTGACCCAAACTCGACTTCTGGCTATCTGGTGCCTTCCGTTGCTTTTGATGAAATGGGTTTGAAGCTGGATGAGTACTTCGCGTCTACTCAGTTCTCCGGTGGTCATGAGCAGAATGTTCTGGCTGTTTTGAATGGCGATGTTGATGGTGGTGTGACCTGGGCATCCGGCGTTGGTGAGTGGGAAGAGGGCTACACCTCTGGCAACCTGCGCAAGATGGTTGATAAGGGCATGGTTGATATGTCTGATCTGGTTCAGATTTGGAAGTCACCTTTGATCCCAAACGGTCCGCTTGTTGTGCGCAAGTCTTTGCCAGCTGATGTTAAAGGTAAGGTTGTTGCATCTCTGAAGTCCATGGTGACAGACGAGACCGAGTGTTTTTACTCCGCACAAGGCGGCGAATATGCGGATTATGTGGACGTGAACCACGACTTCTACAAGACCATTGTTGAAGCGCGTCGCCGTAAGATCGAAGCGAAAAAAGCTAACTAACTCTCATTGATTATTGAAGGGTGCGGATCTCACCGCGCCCTTTCTTTATGAGGGTCGTGAGGGCTCTCAGTTTTTTCCTGTTTGGAGGATGTTGAAGTGGCCGCTCATCTGGCGCTTGCCGAAGCTTCCCGTCTGGCCGAGATCTCTCAGGCCTATGAGCGAGTTGCCCGGCGCCGTACTCTTTATACAATAACACTGCTCGGGCTTTGTGCTTTGAGCATTTTCGGCGGCTTGTACATTGCCGACGAGGCGAACTCCGGTGGTTTTTGGGCCGGGCTGGGTAAGTTCTTTGATTATCCGGTAGAGCTTTTCGTTGGGGCCTATGAAAAGGGATTGGTTGGTCTCTTCGGGCTTGTGCTTCAATACCTCCCTTATCTTCTGGAGACGGTGAACATTGCACTGGTCTCCACGCTTCTTGCTTTCTTTCTTGGTGGAGCGTTGAGTTTCGTTGCTAGCCGCAATCTGGTGAGCAACCGATTTGTTGTTGGTGCCATGCGCCGCGTGATGGATATCTTCCGTGCGTTTCCTGAGATCGTAATTGCGCTTTTGCTGGTGCTGATTTTTGGCCCGAGCCCGGTTGCTGCTGTGATTGCAGTGACCACACATACGATTGGGGCTTTGGCCAAACAGTTTTCTGAGGTGAATGAGAACTGTGACCTGAAGGCTGTTGAGGGGATCCGCAGTGTGGGCGGTAATTGGCTGGAGCAAATCCGCTTTGGCGTACTGCCTCAGGTGCTGCCGAACTTTTTGTCTTATGGGCTGCTTCGTCTGGAGGTTAATGTGCGCGCCTCTGCGATCCTTGGTTTTGTGGGGGCCGGTGGCCTTGGAGCGGAACTGAAGATGGTGGTGGACTGGAACTACGGTGCCGACATTCTCGTCATTATCTTCATGCTGGTCATTTCTATCACATCCATTGACTACCTGAGCGGGTGGATGCGGCAGAAGCTGATTGGCCAGACAGGTCAGGTTTGAGGGAGCGCGCTATGACAGATGTTCGTTTATCAGGTGCTGCGCTTTCCGATGATGTGCAGCGGTTGGATACTCTCTATCCGGGTATCATTGAGCAGGGATGGAAAAAGCGACTGCTGGTGCCGGGGCTTTCTCTGCTCGCTGTTGTCTATCTCGTGATTTGCTTTTTTGCTTTCGGCGTTCCGGGCGTGATTGAAAAGGCACGCGGGGACATGGCGCAGTTGTTTGCGCTGGATGCTTATGCTCACAAAGTGCACGCGAAGTATCAGTTCAAGAAAGCGGATCAGGGCTTTGTTGTGAGTCTGGAAGGCAACCAACGCTCTATATATAAAGAGCAGCCAAACTGGATTACGCAGTCTGGCGGTCAAACCACCATTGATCTTGGCGGAGATGGGGTGCTGCGGTTTGGTAATGGGTTGGTGACCTATACCCATCCTTCTTATGGGCAGGACTTTGTGTTCAAGGTTGGAGATGGTGTGCCGCAGTTTGTTTCTGGTACGGAGGCTGACTGGCTTAAGGTTTCTAAGACGCAGGTGAATGCGCGCCCCTCTTTATATACCCGTATCTGGCTGACGAAGAGCAAAGTCGAGGTGCATCGCTATTTTGTGGGCTGGGAGAACTTCTGGTTCGACTTTGACAGCAAGCTGAATGGACTGAGCTCAGGGGAGCTGCTTTCGCTGGCATTCTCTTCCGACAGGCTCGATCCGGACGTTTCCAACCTGCGCTTTATGTTCAATGAGTTTTGGACAAATAGTGAGTGGCAACATGGTGAAGTCTATTTTGCTTTGCTGCAGACTTTGATCATGGCTGTGGTTGGGACACTGATTGCCGGCATTCTGGCTTTGCCTCTGGCGTTTGCTGCTGCAGCGAATGTGAACCCGGTTCGACTGGCGCGGACAGGCGTACGGCGGTTCTTCGATTTTCTACGCGGAGTCGACATGCTGATCTGGTCACTGATCTTTATCCGGGCGTTTGGGTTGGGGCCTCTTTCCGGTATCTTCGCGATCTTCTTCACGGATACGGGGACATTCGGTAAGCTGTTCTCTGAAGCGATCGAGAATGCGGATAAGAAGCAGGCCGAAGGTGTTCAGGCAACCGGCGCTTCTCCGGTTCAGAAATATCGGTTCGGACTGTTTCCGCAAATTCTGCCACTCTTCATTTCTCAGATGCTTTACTATCTGGAGAGTAATACACGCAGCGCGACTGTGATTGGGGCTCTGGGAGCAGGGGGCATCGGCCTCAAGCTGATTGAGACAATGCGTACGCGGCAGGATTGGGAGAACACGCTCTACCTTATCTTCCTTATTATTATTGTCGTGATGTTGATGGATCAGCTCTCGGGATGGTTGCGCAGGAAGCTGATTGAGGGACAAGCCTAAGTCTCAAACACGGTTTTGATTGAAGAGGGCAGTCACATAAGTGGCCGCCCTTTTGCGTTGAGTGCTGTTTTGAGGTGGGTTTTATCGGAAGAAACGGGTTGTGGGCAGGCTTGTCCACATTGCGCACGGCACTTGTCAAAAAATGCATTTAGGCTTTGGATGTTTGAATTTGGAGTGAATTTATTCTTTAAGTATTTGATATTGTTGAATTTTATCGACTCAATGTATTTGGTGCAATGTTATTCATCAATAATATTTATATAATTGCTTTGTGATGTAGTCGTGATGTGTTCGATCTCAGATTTCGTGTTTAGGTATGTATTTCTAAGTTTGGCTCACTGAATATTACCGCAGAAAATATAGAGTTGTAGGGTGGATGTACTCGGGTTGTAGCCAGTATGACTTGGGTTGATAAGTGAATTCTTAATATCACAAAATATGATGTATATTTACGCGCAAATTGCTTCAGTTTCTCTTTGAGAACGCTCTGAGGTGAAGCTGAATCACAATATATTCCTTCATTTCTGGTGTGTTAATTGTGTCACATCGCTATTTCGCAAAATTCAAACTCCATTTGAATGATTGATTAAAATCGAAATATCACAAATATTGATGCTGTGAACAGCGCGGGGCACACATGACGGTGCCCGCTGAGAGAATCATTGTTTTAAACATTGATTTGATCGGCAAGCGCAAGTGGGGAGCCAGAGTGGTCAGGGATCGACATAGGGTCGAGCTGCTCTGGTTTTAAAGAAAGTTAGAATTATGAACTTTAAGGCTATCGCAATCGCAGCCGCTGCTGCAGCTGCTGCAACTTCCGCTCAGGCTGCTGATCTTCCAGCTGACATCGCACCAGTAGACTACGTACGCATCAACGACGCATACGGCGCAGGCTTCTTCGTACTGCCAGGTACTGAGACTGCAATCAAAATCGGCGGTCGTATCCGTGTTGAAGCAAAAATCAACAACCTGACCGAAGACGAAGATTACGGTAACGACAAGAACAACCAGAACTTCCGTGCTCGTGCAAACCTTCGCGTTGACACCCGCACTCAGTCTGAGCTGGGCCTGATCCGCACTTACGCAGACTTCCAGTTCACTTCTGACACCGACAAGCGTGGTAATGAAGGCGTTAAGCTGGATAAAGGTTACGTTCAGATCGGTGGTTTCACTTTCGGTCGCGCAACTTCCGCATTTGACCTCTGGACTGGCAACCTGTCTTCTAACGTGTTTGATCGCCACATGTCTGATGACACCGTTTGGCAGGCATCTTACACCCACGCACTCGCTAATGGTCTGACACTTGCTGCTTCTATCGAAGACAACTCTGACCGTCAGCACGACATCATTGGTGGTGATAAGGCAGGTAACACTGTTCCTTCCTTCGTTGCTAAAGCTCAGATCAATCAAGGCTGGGGCTGGGCAGGCCTGTCTGGTGCTGTAACTAAAGTTGACTCTCCAGATGCCGATTCCTCTGAAGTTGGCTACGGCATCGCAGCAGGCTTCGGTGTGAATCTCGACATGGTTGGTCCAGGTGATGTGTTCAACTTCCAGGCTGCATATGCAGACGGTGCGATGGCTTATGTTGGTGCAGATGACACTGGGGATGCTGTTGTTGTAGGCAATGAACTTGAAACCAACAAAGCATGGGCAATTGCTGCAGGTTACAAGCACAACTGGACATCTGAGTTCTCTTCCGGTCTTGAAGGTTCTTACCTCGATGTTGAAGCTGGCGAAGAAACCGCAACCTTCAAAGACTTCAATGAAGTTGTTGTAGCGGGTACTCTTGAATACCGTCCGGTTTCCGGCCTCCTGTTCTCTGCTGGCGCAGGCTGGAAGCAGAAAGACGAAGATGGTTCTTCAAAGGAAGATGCTGCTACTTTGAACTTCCGCGTAGAGCGCTCTTTCTAAGGTTGACTTAAGCCTTAGACCTTCATTGGACCTTCAATAATCCTGATTTTCCAATGACTCTCATTCCCGGTGGTGTCCAAAACCACCGGGTTCCTCCGTTTGAGGACGCGTGTGAGTGTATAGACTTGCCTATTTCTCTTTTGGATTTGCTCGTTAAATTTTAGTCAGCATTTTAATCCCCAGAGTGCAATTTTTCCCAGGGGCTCATCCAAACTGCATTTATTTGATGGTGAACACTATTAGGTGTTACCATTTTTAATGAAAAATAATCTCATAAATTCAATTAGTTATATGTTGTTGGAATAACTATGACTTAAGTCGCATGACTTGTGTGGGGTGCTCCCTCCATGAAGCTGTTGTGTCAAAAAAAACACACTACTTTCACGTGGTGATGTTTCTCCCCTTTCAAACTACTAGGTTGATGTTGCGATCTTCCATCTCGTCGGGCATCAATATGTCCATCGATGCGGTCGAGCCGATTGATTGCTTTGCCAGATTTTGGGCGAGCCTCTCAGGTTCTCGTGTCGCTGGGAAAAGAGGAAATGTGAGCTGCTCCAAACAGGTCACGCCAATTTCTTCTTTCTATTGAGAGACATTGGAAGGTCAGGATTATGAACGTTAAGACTCTTGCACTCGCTGCAGCAGCTGCTGCAGCTGCAACTTCTGCACAGGCTGCAGATCTGCCACTCGCTGCTGAGCCAGTAAACTACGTAAAAGCATGTGACGCATTCGGCGCTGGTTACTTCCAGCTGCCAGGCAAAGACACCTGCATCAAACTCGGCGGTCGTATCCGCGCGCAGTACGTTTCCCACAACCTGCAGGACGGTCTGGAAGACGTAACTAACCAGGACGACATCGACGCTGGTAAAACAACTGAGAAAAAGACCAACGACTATAGTTCTTATGTTCGTGGTTACCTGTACTTCACTTCTATGACTGCTACCGACATCGGTACTATCAAAACTTACACTGAGTTCCAGGGTGAGTGGAATGCTTCCGAAACTCAGTCCACCAAAGTGAACGATGCTTGGGTGCAGATCGGTGCAGACTATGGTTCCTTCCTCTTTGGTCGTGAGAGCTCCCAGTTCGATGCATTCACTGGCTACACTTGGATTGTTCCAGGCGGCATCTCCCTCTCTGACGTTTCCCTGCTGCAGGCATCCTTCACTGCTGACCTCGGTAACGGCTTCACTGCGGTTGCTTCTGTAGAAGATTCTTCTTACCGCGGTGGTGATGAAAACGCTGTTGATATCGTTGGTGCGCTGAAAGTATCTCAGGGTTGGGGTTCCTTCCAGCTTTCCGGTGCTGCGCACAACAAAGCTGATGGCGATGGTTACGGCTACGCAGCTGGTGCAACTGCAACCTTCAACCTTGACATGGTTCGTGAAGGTACAGAAATTACCTTCCAGGCTCAGTATGCTGATGAAGCTGGTGCTTACATCACTTCTGATGGAGATGATGCAGCAAAAACAGGTTACTCCCTGTCTGGTGGTCTTGAGACAGCTCTGACTGACAAAGTTTCTGCTCAGCTTGATCTTTCCCACGTTGCATTTGACAATGATAGCGATGATTACACAAAGACTTCTGTAAACGGTTCTATCGTTTACTCACCAGTTGCAGGTCTCGGTCTGGCTCTGGCTGCTGGCTGGAACACCCAGGACGACGATACTTCCAAAGACTACGAAGACGAAACCAAAGTTGGTGCTCGTGTTCAGTACACCTTCTAATCTGGTGTAAAAAGTTTGATAGCTTAATCGCTATTTGATTTTTAAGAGCCTCGGTAGTTGTAAGCTACCGGGGCTTTTTTTGTTCGTGCTTCAAGTGGGACTTTCCCAACAAGAGCAAAATCTATTTGATGTGCAGTAAGGGTTATGTCGTCGAGGTAGCTTTACCTCGTATCAACATCACAGTTGCTGGTAGCGTCATGCGCGTCTGTTTTGAAAAGATGCACTGTTCACGTTCGTTATTCTATCTATTAGCTGGATTCAGGTCTTATGCGCGGCAGAGGAGCCTAGAGCTTGCGTACTGCTATAATTGATAGTCGTGCGGACATGTGCCTGTTAATGGATATAAGAGTTCGATAGATTTCTCCTCAGGCACTCTTTACCTTCATTTGTTTGTCAGATCCTTGTCTATTTCTATGAGATAGGCAGGGTCTTCAACTTTATCTTGATAATAAAGTTTGAAGGGCAATCTAGATCGAGCTCGGACGTGGTTGCCTATTTCTCTAGCTGTTTTATTCACACTACGCTGTGAGAGGGCTGCTGATGTGCCTATAAACGTTTACATCGTATGCGGGACGTTGCTACCATTTTGTCTTGGTCTCTGTTATTAGTGTTAAGCTATTGAATCTAATAAGTAATAATTACTGAAATATTTCTCTTAAGTTGTATCTCCATATTGTCATGGAGACAAAGTGATAACTTTTGCTTTTCATAAACTGATTTGATTTGCCTATTTGTCGTGTTGTAAAAAAATCACATGTAAAATTTGACAAATAGAAATAGGCAATATGCCGACCTGAATAGGCTTGCCTAATAATCTGAACATTGTAATTTCTCCCCACGAACCTTCAGGGGGCTTTCTCTTCAAGTAGGCGCTTGAATTGAGGCGGAAGGTTCACGGGGACAGTTCAGACACGTTTGATGACGGTGTGCGCACCTGAATTGCGGTTTGATGATCTGTTTTAAATAAAGTTTAAAATCCTAATTATGGGAAGCTTGTGATGAACTTCAAGAAAATCGCTATCGCAGCTGCTGCAGCAGCAGCAGCAACTCCAGCAATGGCTGCTGACCTTCCAGTAGTTGCTGAGCCAGTAAACTACGTACAGGCTTGTGATGCATTCGGCGCTGGCTACTTCCAGCTGCCAGGTCAGGACACCTGCATCCGTGTACACGGCCGTATTCGCACCAACTACACTTCTCATGATCTGACTAAAGATTATTCTGCAGCTAACAATGCATATTCTGCATATGCTCGTGGTTACATCTACCTCGAGTCCATGACTGACACTGAGTTTGCTTCCATCAAAACCTACACTGAGTTGACAGGTACTTGGAATGACGACAACACCAGCGAAGTTGGTACAGGTAGCGCATACGTCCAGCTCGGCTTCGACAACGTTTCTGTTCTGATCGGTCGTACCGGTGGTGTATTTGACCCATTTGGTGGTTACTCCGAAATCGGGACTGTTGGTCCAGTTGCTGGTGGCGAAGATGCACTTCAGATCTCTGCAACAGCTGACCTTGGTAACGGTTTGACTGCTTCTTTCGGCATCTTGGACTCCAACGCATATGGCGGCGCATCCAAAGATGCTAACTTTGAAGCTGGCCTGTCCTACACACAGGGCATGTTCTCCGCATCCGCATTTGCTGCAGCGCACGCTTACAGCAACGATGACTACGGCTTTGCTGTTGCTGGTCAGGTTGAAGCAGACGTAACAGATAGTGTAAAAGTTGGCTTCGGCGCAGCTTACGCTGACTCCGCTCTGTCTTACATCGGTGGTAACCGTGAGTTTGCTCAGTTCACAGATGCACTTGGTGCAACTGGCTACAACCTCGTAGCTGGCGCAGAGTTTGGTCTGTCTGATAAAGTAACTGCAGCTCTTGATGCATCTTACACTTCAATTGACGTATCTGGCTTCGACGCTAGCGTAACTACTGTAAACGCTTCTGTTGTTTATGCTCCAGTTGCTGGCCTGAAGTTCGTTGTTGATGGTGGTCTTGCACGTGACTCTGAAGACGGTGAGCTGGCGAAAATCTCCACTCGCGTTCAGTACTCCTTCTAAGATCTCTTAGATTGAGGGTCTCGGCGGCGGTGTCGCCGGGACCGTTTTCATAAAGCCTTGATGTGATACCTGCCACAGACTTACATGTGCAGGGGGTATAGGAAGGTACTACTTCAAGATTTTATGAGTTTTGGTTTTGGTCAAAACCTTCTAATCTATATCTGGTTGAAGTTCTTATATCCTGATCTTTCAATCAGTCTCTCAGGCCCGGCGGTTCCAACCCGTCGGGCTTTCCCATTTGTGCGTGGTACTTAAGTTCTCAATGAGTAATCCAATTGGGTGATCTCTTAATCCGCACTATTTTGCTCAGTTAAATCCTTTGCTCGTTTCGATTGGGTGAGAAAATCCTGCCCAATCTATAGTAATTGCGAAAATTGAACCTTGGCGTAATTGTCTAGTTGCACAGGGGTAGTCATTGCAGCCGATTAAAAGCGGCGCATTTGTGGGTGTTCGACTACTCCGAGTGACGGATGGAGGTTCGATACCATGACGAAGAAGCTAATATTCCTGCCGGTCTTGCTGTCATTCGGAGTAGCAGCACAGGCGACTGA
The DNA here is from genome assembly GCF_000236645.1 of Pseudovibrio sp. FO-BEG1. Taxonomy (NCBI): domain Bacteria; kingdom Pseudomonadati; phylum Pseudomonadota; class Alphaproteobacteria; order Hyphomicrobiales; family Stappiaceae; genus Pseudovibrio; species Pseudovibrio sp. FO-BEG1. Next base: position 3,936,175 of record NC_016642.1, on the reverse strand, counting down.
CTTGCCTAAACCTGTTTTTGAAGCTGAGCCTGAGCCGCTCAATCTGGTAGAGCCGCTGGACTATGTTCAGGTTTGTGATGCTTACGGGGAGGGCTTTTTCTTTATTCCAGGAACACAAACATGCCTGCGATTGAGTGGGCGGGTACGCACAGATGCGCAGTATCGTCGGTTCCCGAAAAAGCCCAATAACTGGGGTGGGGTGGTTGATGATGGTCCTAAGGGGCGTGATCTGAACTCTATGCGCTTCCGGGCTCGGTCTTACATCCGTATGGATGCGCGATCCGAGACCGAGTTTGGCTTTGTTCGTACGTTTTCTGAGCTTCGTGCCACCGTGGACTCCGATACTGAACGGTATGGAGAGTCTCCGGAAATGGATTTGAACAAGGCGTACATTCAGTTTGGTGGTTTCACGATTGGGCGGACGGGCTCTCTGTTTGACTTCTTCACTGGAGCAACGTTTGGTGCGGTGCATCGGGACTGGTCTGATACCAACTCATGGGCTGCGGCTTATACCGAAGTGTTTGATGGCGGTGTGTCTGTGACCGTTTCCATCGAAGACCCGGTTTATCGTGCGCATGGTGTGTTTACGGGTGTTGCGAGTGAGAATGGTAAGGCTGGTAACAAGGCGCCGGATGCGATTGCGGCGTTCCGGATGGATGGTGATTGGGGCAGTGCCAAGCTTGCAGCTGCTGTAACGAATATACGTCCAGAAGCTGCATATGTTCCCGGTGATATCGGTTGGGCCATGGGGGCAGGGGCTATTATTAACCTGCCGCAACTGGGTGGTCAGGATGCTATGGCTTTGCAGTTCCAATATGCAAATGGTGCCGTATCTTACGTAGGAATTGATGACGATGAAGTTTTTGACGCCTATTACATCAATGGAGATACGCGGAAGGCTGAGGCGCTGTCCTTCTCAGGTGGGTTTACGCACTATGTGACGCCGGAAGTGAGAACTGATTTTGATGCAAGCTATGCGGTAGTTGATACGCCGACGGGTGCGGCGCTTCCGGACTTTGATCGGTTTGCGTTAGATTGGGATCTGGTCTGGTCACCGGTTGCCGGCATGGAGATGGGTGTGGACCTCGGGTACTCCAGAACGTCTCCTGATGATGAGAAGGATTTTGATGAGGCGAGTGCGCTCTTCAGGGTCCAAACGACTTTCTAAAATACAGAGTTTCTTGAAGAACTTGGGAGTTGGATTGAATGATCCAACTCCTCTTTTTTGTGTGCTTAGGCGTGTTTGAGAATGAAGCTCAGGATGCGATCCTGACTGAGGTTGTCCCACAGCAGTGGTGCATGACCTTGGTTGGGCACTGTCAAAAGCTCCATGTTTTCATGGTGTTGCTGCATCATCTCTACGGTGTTTGTTGAAAGAAGACGTGAGTTTTCGCCGTGGAGCAGAAGGTGTGGAATGGGCTTCATAGCGTTGAAGGAAGGCCAGAGGTCTTCTTCCGGGGCGGCCTTGTGTTCTCCGCGGATTGTATCGCCCAAGCGTTTGTCGTAGCGAAGAGTTACGCCCTCTGAAAAAGGGGTATATAATTGATTGGCAAAGGTTATCCAATCTTCGTCAGACATGGCGGTGAAGGTTGCACCGTGAATGGCTGCCAGGCGCTCTGCTGCGATTTTCATACTTGGCTGTGACATGATTGTGCCGACAGCGGTGACAATATCATCAAGCGCAGGTGGCTCGATGATTGGACCTATGTCGTTGATAATGACTGATAAAAGGCGCTCTGGATGGCGTTGTGCCATCGAGAAGGAATGAAGGCCACCGCGGGAGGTTCCGACCAGGGTAAACTGGGTGAGGCCGAGCGCTTCGATGCCGCGGTCGATGTCATCCGCTTCCTGTTCAAGGCTGTAGCTTTCGTAGTCTTCAGAGTAATCCGAATGACCGCGGCCGCGGTAATCCATGGCGATAACGCGTAGGCCGTTTTCTTTCAAGAAGTTTGCCAAGTGGAAGAAATCTCTGGTGTTTCTCGTGAGGCCGGGTAGGCAGAGGACGGTTGGGTCGCGGGGATTGTCTGGTTCCCAGATGTTTGCGGAGAGCGTGAGGCCGTCGCTGGCTTTCCAGGTGAAGCGGGTTGTGCCTGTCAGGTTCTGAAGATCAACATTAATGTAATCAGAGGCTTGAAGCATAAAATCCTCCCGAAATGCTTCTGCGTTTCCAGCGAAAGCAGAGCGGTCCGGTTTGTTCCCCGGCTTCTGACTGTTGCTCAAAAGTGTTGTTCAGGCGCTTGTCGTGACTACGCTTTGTAACAGGTGCCTGATGACTCGCTGGGTGATTATCCTCACCATAGGGCAGGTTTGTTCGCCTGTCTTGTCAAAGTTGAGGGGGAGATGGGCATTCGCTTGGTAAAGGTTGATGTTCGGTTTCAGATGCAAAAAAGCCCGACATAATTGCCGGGCTTCTTTGAAAAATTAGTGCTTAAGAAAGCGATTAGTACCCGCGTGTGAGGTCCTGCGTGATGGTCAATGGCTTGTTTTCAAGCTTGTAGCGATAGACCTGCAGGTTTTCTGTAATACGCTGGACATAATTTCGTGTTTCGCCATAAGGGATTGATTCAACCCAATCAATTGGGTCGACTTTTGGGTCGCGAGGATCACCGAAGCGTTCAATCCACTCCTTCACCTTGTTTTTGCCTGCGTTGTAAGCAGCGAAGGTGAGGATGTAGGAACCGCCAAACTCTTCCACGAGTTCACCCAGGAATGCAGCGCCGAGTGTGGCGTTGTAGGCTGGATCAGAGGTCAGGCGTGACTTCTTGTAGGAGACGCCGAGATTGCGTGCGGTGTCACGTGCTGTCCCCGGCATGAGCTGAAGTAATCCCAATGCGCCTGCACTGCTGCGCGCTTTTGGGTTAAATGAGCTCTCTTGTCGAGCGATCGCGTAAACGACTGGTTTTTCTACACCTTTTGTGATGCGTGTTTTGCGCGGAATTGCGTTGGTTGGGTAAGCCAGCGGTGCAGCTTCCACGCGTTCAGCCTGTGCCAGACGGCCAACCATGGTGGCCCACTGATAGACGCCCCGGGACTCCGCAAGCTCTGTAAGGAGCCGGATTTGACCGTTGGTCGGAAGTGTGCGCGCCAAGTGTGTATAAAACAACAGTGTATCATTGTGCAGTCCGGCTTCATCCAGTCGTTTGATCGCCTGGACGAGCTCGTTGCTGTTGAATGCGCTCTGGTCTGCTGCTGTCACTTCCGGCAGGGATGCCAGTGGCATCTGGTTGATGCCGAGCTTGGCGAGGGCCAGCTGTCCGTAATAGGAGGTCTGGAAAGCACCGGCCTGCTGGTAATAGGAGATAGCGCCTTCAGTGTCCTTCAATGCTTCGCGGGTACGACCCAGCCAGTAATAGGCACGGGAAAGCGTCTGGGAGGTTTTGCCTAGCTTCGCGATGCGTTTGAAGTGAGGTTCAGCAAGACGTGGATCGCCCACATAGCGCAGTGCGAACCAACCGGCGTGGAACTCGGCCTCAACAATCATGTCCGGAGATTCCGCAGCGTGATTGGCGGCGATGTTATAGGCGCGGCGTGGTTGTCTTGCTTCGATCATCTCTCGGGAAATGTCGCGGCGTTGTTTCCACCAGCTGTCGCCCTTCAGCAGCACCTTTGGGTCGGTTGGAGCTGCTTCCATCAGCTTGGCCGCGGTGTTGTAGTCACCTTGCAAGCGGTAGTGCTGGATCAACGCAAACTGGTAGTTGCTGTCCGATTTCATAGAGCGCGGAACGCTCTTTAACTTGCTGAGTGCATTGCCGTTTTTGCGGATGCTGGCGATGCGTGCCTTTATATATGTCTGTTCATCGCGTGAGAGTTCAGAAAGCAGGCGTTCAGCGCCTTTTGCTCTGTCACGATATAGAAGCATTTCTGCTCTTAGGCGGTGATCTTTCTGACGAAGCAGGCTGCCAAATGCCCTGCGGATGGCAGCTTCGTCTTCTGTTTCAAATGCTGTGGTTTGCCAAAGCGGGCGAATGAGCTTGGCGGCTTCATTGCGATTGCCTTTGGCCAGATGCGCTTTTGCCAGCGCCAGTTTGCCGTCATTGGTTTCGGGCACAGTAGAGCCGAATGCCGCGATGATCTGATCCGGTGTCAGAGTGGATGCGGCGAGGGCGGCTTCACCGCGCGCGCGCACGACTTTGGCTGTTGGCCAATGCGGGGCGTCTGCTGCGAACTGAGCGATGTGAGTGACGGGGGTTTGCGGGCCACCGCGCAGCATGATGAACCAATCTGCCAGACGGCGGTCAAGATTGTTCGGCAATGCATTGCGGGCGCGCAGTGCTTCATTCAGACGTCCGGCTTTGACGTGCTGGAGCACTGTTTTGAGTGGTTCAACGGACCCTGTTGCTTGAGCTGTGCTCAATCCCTGTGGATAAGAACTTGTCAGCGCGGCGGTCGCTTCCAGCGCATTTTGCGGGCTGGATGGGCGGCCTGAAACCTGTGCCGGGTCATTGGCAGCAGGTGCTGCCGGGGCATAACTGGACAGTTGAGTGTTGTTCGTTCCGCCTGCATAGCCCTTGCCGATCACGGGTGGCTTGGAGCGCGGTGTGGCAGCACGTGATCCGCTCTGCACAGCAGCATGCTGCGTGCTCAGGCCGGCAGTGCGCACAACCTTTGCAGGGTTCGGAGCTGGAATTGCGCTGTGATTCAAAGAGGATACAGCAGAAAATGCCGATGCGGAAAATGTCGTGGCAATGGCAATCGCACTAACACGTGTCGATACTAAAAGAAACTCACGGATACGCATACTACTCGTCGGCCCGTCTCACCTGAGTGCTGTTAATCCGGCAAAAACGCACCGGACGGTTTAATTCCCAAAAAGTCCCTCATTCTGCTTGCCACAAACAGGGTAAATATCTGTTTAATGTTTTGCCGAAGGGCCCGTAATACTCACCTGTGAAACTGGCCTAAATATGAGCACAAAAAAATTCCCGAATCTTATAAGAGAAACTCTTGGTGATGTTGCCGAGATAGGCTAGATCACATTATTGTATGCCACCCCTTTGAGGGCACTGGCAAATTTTGCTCTGTATATATGTAATCCAACGAGGAACCTGAGATGTTTAGAGGATCAATTCCAGCACTTGTCACACCTTTCAAGGATGGCAAAGTGGATGAGAAGGCCTTCCGGGAATTCGTGGATTGGCAGATAAAACAGGGCACCCACGGGTTGGTGCCCGTGGGAACAACCGGTGAAAGCCCAACACTTTCTTTTGATGAGCACAAGCGTGTCATCCAGATGGCAGTTGAGGTTTCTGCAGGCCGCGTTCCTGTTATGGCAGGCGCTGGTTCCAACAACCCGGTTGAGGCAATTGAATTTGCGCAGCACGCTCAAGAAGTGGGCGCGGATGCGATTTTGTCTGTTACGCCATACTACAACAAGCCAAATCAGGCTGGTTTGAAAGCGCATTTCAAAGCGATTGCTGCGTCTGTTGATCTGCCGATCTTCATTTACAACATTCCAGGTCGTTCCATTATTGATATGGAAAGCCAGACCATGGCTGAGTTGTTCCATGAAGTGGACAATATTGTTGGCGTGAAAGATGCGACAGCGAACCTTGCGCGCGCCTCCGAGCAGCGCCATCTGTGTGGTAAGGACTTCATCCAGCTTTCTGGTGAAGACATCACGGCGCTTGGCTTTAACGCTCATGGTGGTAATGGCTGCATCTCTGTGACTGCGAACATTGCGCCTGCATTGTGCTCTCAGTTCCAGGAAGCTTGCCTGGCGGGTGATTACGCGACTGCGCTGTCTATTCAGGATCGTCTTGCACCGCTGCATCAGGCTCTCTTCATTGAGCCGAACCCAGCTGGTCCAAAGTATGCTCTGTCTCTGCTTGGTAAAATGGAGAACGAGCTGCGCTTGCCACTGGTTCAGGTAACTGAAGAAACTCAGGATAGCATTCGCAAGGCTATGGTTCATGCAGGCCTGATCAACTAAGCTATTGCTCCGCGCACCTTATAGGAGTGTGCGCGGAGGCTTTTATTGAATGAAATAAGGAAAAGAAATGGCTGCCAAAAAAGGTGGCGTTCCCGGGCGCAAGGTTGTTGCGGATAACCGGAAGGCCCGTTTTAACTACGAAATTGAAGATGTGTTTGAGGCTGGCATTGAGCTGAAGGGGACTGAAGTTAAGTCTCTTCGCCAAGGCAAAAGCAACATCGCCGAAAGCTATGCCGCTGAATATCAGGGTGAGATGATGGTCTATAACATCTACATCCCTGAATACACGCAGGGTAACCGGTTTAACCACGAGCCTCGCCGTCCACGTAAACTGCTGATGCATCGCCGGGAACTGAACAAGCTGTTTGCTGCTGTTCAGAAGGAAGGCAAGACCATCGTACCGTTGAAGATCTACTTCAATGAAGATGGACGGGCGAAAATGGAAGTTGCGCTGGCGCGGGGTAAAAAAGCCCACGATAAACGCCAGACTGAAAAGACGCGGGACTGGAACCGCGAAAAGCAACGTCTGATGAAAAACGGCTAGAGCATCTCAAGTTTTGCTGGTGATGCTCCAGCTCCTTTCCCTACACCTGCTCGATTAAGACTGCTGCGAAAACTTGCCGGAAAGTTGCATTCCTTTTAAGAAGGGGCAACTGAACTTGGAGGTGGAGCGGATGTCTAGTGAAACGAAGTTGTTGTTGCCCGATCTGGCGCGGCAAATTGCGGAAGTTGCAACACTCGAAGGTGAGTTTGTACTTCGTTCCGGGCAGGTTTCTGATCGTTACTTCGATAAATACAGCTTCGAAGGACTTCCCCATATTTTGCGACCACTCGCACAAGCCATGAGCGCGTTGCTTCCGTCAGATACGGAAATCATCGCTGGCCTTGAGCTTGGAGGCGTCCCGCTTGTTACTGCGCTGTCTCTGGAAACTGGTCTTCCTGCAGCGTTTGTTCGAAAAGAGCCTAAATCTTACGGTACATGCCGTGCGATCGAAGGGCAGGATCTGACCGGGCGAAAGGTGGTCTTCGTTGAAGATGTTATCTCTACTGGTGGGGCTGTTGCTGATGCTTTGCAGTTAGCTAAGCAAGAAGGGGCAGATGTTCGGGCCGTTATTTGTGCAATCTGGCGCGGTGAAGTGGCTCCGGCAATCCATGCTGCGCCTGAGCTGCCTGTCTATCCTGTTTTCACTCGAAGCGACCTTGAGGCGCCGTTTGGAGATCAGGCGAGGTGAATGGAGCGTCAGTGAGATAGGTCAGGTGTGATTTTGCCCTTGCATGTGCGTGTGTTGAGGTCTGTTTCTGGTTGCCCAAAGTGTAGGCAGAGAACTCTGATTGTTCTGGAGTGTTTTAATGAAAGTTGTTGTTGCCTCTCAAAATCCGGTCAAGGTGAATGCGACGCTTGAGGCGTTCAGGGCTCAGTTCCCTGCAGATGAGATTGATCTGGTTTCTGCCAGTGTGCCATCTGGCGTTGCTGACCAGCCGATGAGTGATGAGGAGACGCGTCAGGGTGCTGTTCAGCGTGCGGAAAATGCGCTGGAGGCAGAAGCCGATGCGGACTTTGGTGTGGGGCTGGAAGGCGGCATTTGTGAGCTGCACGGCATTGCCTACACCTTTGCTTGGATGGTTGTGATCTCCCGTGAAGGGCAGGTCTCAGCAAGTCGCTCCATGCTGCTTCCGCTGCCAGATAAAGTGATGCAGCTGGTACGCTCTGGTGTGGAGCTGGGGCATGCGATTGATGAGATTTTTGGTACGGAGAACATCAAGCACAAAGGCGGTGCTTTTGGTTTGCTGACGCGAGATCGGTTGACCCGGCAGTCCGTTTATGTCGATACACTGTTTTGCGCGCTGCTGCCGTTCAGATCTCCTGCGTTTAGAGTCACTTAGCCGGTGTTGCTGAGACTATGATTCACCTGAAACGAAAAACAGAGCCATTTAGGCTCTGTTTTTGTAGGTGGTTGCAAAACTACGAAGAGTTTGATTCCGAATTTTGCGTTAACTTGTTGAACTTCCATCGAATTTGTTGGTTCTTGGGAAGCCATTTGGTGGCAGGCGTCCGGCTTGGCCGCGGTCTCCGCGCCAGTCCTGCATTTCTTCCAGGGTGCGCTTGAAGATGCGACCGGATGCATCTGTCCATGTCAGGCCTTCTTCGGAATCGAAGGTCTTGATGTCGGAAATGCCACCGTCTCTGTAGCGCTGCAGGCGCACACCGCGACCACGCGTCATGACTGCGATCTGGGCAAGCGGGAAGGTGAGGAGTTTTCTGTTGTGGCCGATGACAGCAACATAGTCTCCAATAGCCGGTACGCATAGAACAGCTTTTGCAGGAGCTGTTACGTTGAGGACCTGCTTCCCTTTGCGGGTGTTGGCAATCACATCCTTTTCCTGAACCACAAAGCCATATGCTCCGTCAGTGCACATGAGGAGCTTGCGTTCTGGGTCATGTACGAAGGCGCTGACGATTTCCTGCGTCTCGTCCATATCCAGCATCAGGCGGATCGGTTCACCATGGCCGCGACCACCTGGCAGCTTATCTGCGCCAAGGGTGTAGAACTTGCCGCCACTGGTGAAGATCAGGATCTTGCTGGTCGTCTCTGCATGGAAGGACAGGAGCAGCTGGTCGCCTTGCTTGAAGGCAAGGTTGGTCACGTCCTGTACATGGCCCTTCAGCGTTCTGATCCAGCCTTTTTCGGAGATAACAACCGTGATTGGTTCTTTCTCGATCATGGCCTGATTGATCTCTTCCAGATCACGATCATCAGCTGTGCCGAAGTCTGTGCGACGGGCGCCGATTTCGGTTTCAGGGCCGTAAGCCTTGCCGATCTCGCCGACCTGTTTGGAAACGCGGTTCCACTGCTTCTTGTCGGAAGCGAGGAGAGCTTCCAGACCAGCTTTCTCTTTGGAGAGCTTGTCGTGTTCTTTCTTGATCTCGAACTCTTCAAGCTTGCGCAAGGAGCGCAGGCGCATGTTCAGGATCGCTTCGGCCTGAACTTCTGTCAGGTCGAAGGCTTTGATCAGCGAGGCCTTGGCATCATCTTCTTCACGGATGATGCGGATCACTTCGTCGATGTTCAGGTAAGCAACCAGATAGCCTTCCAGAACCTCAAGACGGTGGTTGATCTGGTCCAGTCTGTGGTTTGAACGGCGAACCAGAACTTCTTTCTGGTGCTCAAGCCACTCCTGCAGAACGTCCTTGAGGCTCATGACCTTTGGCACGACGCCTTTGGACAGGACGTTCATGTTCAGCGAGAACCGGTTTTCCAGGTCCGTCAGCTTGAACAGGGAGGCCATGAGCAGTTCAGGGTCTACGTTCTTATTACGCGGAACCAGAACCACGCGCACGTCTTCAGCAGATTCATCGCGAATGTCATCCAACAGCGGCAGTTTGCGCGCCATGAGGAGTTCAGCGATTTTCTCGATCAGGCGGGACTTCTGAACGAGATAAGGAATTTCGGTGACAACAATGTTGTAGGTGCCGCGGGCGCCTTCTTCCTTGTGCCATTTGGCGCGGGTGCGGAAACTGCCGCGGCCAGTTTTGTAAGCCTCCAGAATGGAGCCTTGGTCGTTGACGATGGTGCCGCCAGTCGGGAAGTCCGGGCCTTTGATGAACTCCAGCAACTCTTCCACTTCAGCATCCGGCTTTGAAATCAGATGCTGACAGGCGTTGCACAGCTCGTGCACGTTGTGTGGCGGGATGGAGGTTGCCATACCTACCGCGATGCCTGTGGAACCGTTGGCGAGCAGGTTCGGGAAGCTGCCCGGCAGAACAACCGGTTCAGAGTCCAGACCGTCATAGGTTTCGCGGAAGTCGACAGCGTTCTCGTTGAGGCCATCCAGAATGCGGGTGGCCACATCGGTCATGCGTGCTTCGGTGTAACGCATCGCAGCGGCGCTATCGCCGTCGATGTTGCCGAAGTTGCCCTGACCGTCCACCATCGGATAGCGCACGGAGAAATCCTGCGCGAGGCGGACAAGAGCGTCGTAAATGGCGGCATCACCATGCGGGTGGTATTTACCCATGACGTCACCGACAACACGCGCACACTTCTTGAAACCCTGATTAGGATCGAGCTTCAAAAGGCGCATGCCGTAAAGAATACGACGGTGCACTGGCTTCAGGCCATCGCGTACATCTGGCAGTGCGCGATGCATGATGGTTGTCAGAGCGTAGCTGAGGTAGCGCTCTTCCAGTGCATCTTTAAGATTGATTGTTTCCGGGCCATCCTGGCCAATCACTTCCTGTCCCATGACACTTGGTTATCGTTCTTGGCTTGTTCTGTCCATGCTAACGCACCGTTCTGCCTATGAAATCCTCAGAAAACAGCGCTTTTTCAAGGTTTAGTCCTGTGTAATGGGCATGTGTTTTGCGACTCAGTGTGATGAATACGTAGCCCTCCCTAATCAACCGCAAATAGCAGCGGTAACAACTGGTTTCGACCAATGCTCGAATTTGCAGCGCCGGTTTAAGTCTGCCTGATATTTGCTCGGCTACCCTAAACCTAGGAAATGGCAGGATATTGTTATTGGCAGGGAGATAAGGTGTTGAATTATAAGAAAATACTTTCCGTGTTCGCCACTGTGGCATTTGCGGGCAGCCTTTTGGTTGTACCTGAGGTTTTGGCTGGTTCCGGCAAGTCTTCTCCGCAGATCAAGTTGGAGTTCCCAAAGTCTGACAAAAAGACTGATGCGGACAAGTCGAAGGCCACCACGAAGACCACCAAGGCAGATCCAAAAACTGCTGCGACTGATCCGAAGAAGGATCCAAAGCAGACAGCCAAGAAGCAAGAGCCTGCTCAGTCTGAAATCCGTATTCCGCTGGGTGGTAAGAGCAACAGCCCCACTCTTGTGATCCCTGAAGGTAAAACCAAGAAGAAGTAGGGAGGAGAGCCGATGCAGTTTATGCAGGCACTTACAGTCAAGGGATTTGTGATGGCGTTTGGGGTGGTTGCTGTTTCTGCTTGCAGTCATGCCGCAGATAGTGAGCAATCCGTCCCTCAAGGTTCGGCGCAGCAGAGTGCCCAAACAGAATGGGCAGAGCAGAACTCCGTTGTTGAAGCGCCGGGTGTTCTTCGCAGCTGGTTTCAGCCTCCACCAGAAGATCAGCACCCTTATGTTCCGCCGCCTCAAAAGCGTTATGTTCCGCTGGGAGGGGATAGCACTGGGCCGGTAATTGTTCTGCCGGGTGGAAATGGACCGCAGTCAGACTGAGGCAGTGGTTTCTCAGCTCATGTCTGAGAGCTCGGCGAAGTCTTTCTTGAGTGCTGTCACGTAGCTGTCGCGTGCTGGTGGCCAGGGGATGCTGCGTGGCTCGTAGATGTATTTGAAGAGGAAGTATCCGGTGAGTGAGAAGCCGGCTTCCATATCGCCTTTTGAGATCTGGATGTTTTGTGAAAGGCGTGCCTGTGGAGCCTTCAGGAACTCTGGCAGGGTCAGAAGCTTGTTGGCGTAAGGTTGGCCAGCGGTTTTGCAGACGGCTCTGCCGGATTTGGGAGAGACCCAGATCAGTTCGTCAGTTGCGCCGGTGGCCGCGCATTCTGTCAGGTCCAGACCGAAGCCAAGTTTATTAAGCAACTCGAGCTCAAAACGAAGCACAAGTGCTGCGCCGATTTGCGGATCTTCCAGATGGTCGAGGATGACATCCAGCGCATGGAAAAGGTTGGGATGCGGATCACGCTCTGGCAACAGACGGATTTGTGCGCACAGGCTTTGCAGACCGTGAATGGCGCGGGCTGTTTGCATAAGGTGGGCCGCGCGGAGCTGTAAGGGCTCAACGGTGAAGAAGCCCAGATGCTCATCCAGTCTGGCGCGCCATGTGAGATTGAGGTGGTTGCCCAGTTGAAGGGCAGGTTGCTGGCGGCGTGATCTGCCGCCGCGCACCAAACCAAGGCAGCGGCCTCTGTCAGGCGTCAGGACTTCAAGCAGGATGTTGTTTTCACCCTGCTTGCGCGTTCCAATGACGATGCCTTCTGCTTGCCACTGCATCTTGAACTTGCCTGTGAAAAGTTAAAGCAGTTCGTATTTTCGTTGAAGCACACGAACTGCTTTAGCCTTTGTTTTTGCGTATCTTTGTCTGAAAACCGGTTCCCACTTTTCAGCGATACACTTTAGTGTGGGAAGTCCAGTCCCATGTTGCGGTAACGCTCTGGGTCGTCTGACCAGTTCTCGCGCACTTTCACAAACACAAAGAGGTGGACCTTGGTCTCGAAAGCTTCTGTGAGCTCTTCGCGAGCTGCTTTGGAGATTGCCTTGATGGTCTGACCGTTCTTACCCAGCACGATGGACTTCTGACTGTCGCGCTCAACAAAGATGGTCTGCTCGATGCGGATGGAGCCATCCTTCTTGTCTTCCCACTTGTCGGTCTCGACGGTGGAGATGTACGGCAGTTCCTCATGAAGGCGCAGGTAGAGCTTTTCACGGGTGATCTCAGCTGCCAGCATCCGCAGAGGAATGTCGGAGGCCTGATCTTCCGGGTAGAGCCATGGACCCTTTGGCATCTGCTCTGAGAAGTACTTCAGAATGTCCTTGGTGCCGGAGCCATTGATCGCGGAGACCATGAAAGTCTGATCGAACTTGGTGTATTCGTTGGCTTTTGCTGCCAGCTCCAGCAGTTGTTCGCGCTTGGTGATGTCGATCTTGTTGAGGATCAGAACTTTTGGAAGCTTGATGTGCTCCAGTTCATTCAGGATGCGCTCAACTGCTTCATTGATGCCTTTCTTGGCATCGATGAGTACGGCCACTACGTCAGCGTCTTTTGCGCCGCCCCAAGCTGTGTCAACCATTGCGCGGTCGAGACGGCGTTTCGGACGGAAGATGCCTGGGGTGTCAACGAAGATAACCTGGCTGTCATCCTCAATAGCAACGCCGCGTACGATTGCGCGGGTTGTCTGCACCTTGTGGGTGACGATTGAGACTTTTGTGCCAACCAACTGGTTCAGCAGCGTAGACTTGCCCGCGTTTGGCGCGCCAATCAACGCGACAAAGCCAGCGCGTGAGTTTTCGTTGACCGGCGCCAGGCCGAAGTTGAAGCCTTCCGGCAGGTCGTCGTTGTTGTTGTTTTCGTCGTTCATTTAAGACCTATTCGCTCCATACGCCTTCGCGGCGCAGGATGTTCTCGGCAGCGGACTGTTCAGCGATGCGCTTTGAGCTTCCGACTGCTTCGCCCGGGTCCACACCTTCCACGTTGACGCGGATCTTGAAGATCGGGGCGTGGTCGGGACCACTGCGAGAGATTGTTTCGTATTGCGGGGTAGGGCGTCCTTTGGACTGCGCCCACTCCTGAAGCGTTGTTTTGGCGTCTCGCAACGGGCCTGTGTAAGATACCATTCTTTCAGCAAAATAGCGCTTGATGAAGTTCTCTGCTTCGTCAAATCCGCTATCAAGGTAAATTGCTGCAATCAGGCTCTCGCACATGTCTGCAAGAATTGCCGTTTTGGTTCTGCCGCCAGTGTGCGCCTCAGCTTCGCCCACGCGCATGTGCTGGCCAATGCCAATGACCTTTGAGACCTCAGCACATGTTTCGCGCTTCACAAGCTGGTTCAGGCGACGAGCAAGTTCCCCTTCATCTGCTTTAGGGAAATTTTCTTCCAGCATTGTCGCAATCGCAAGGCCAAGCACGCGGTCGCCAAGAAACTCAAGGCGCTGGTAGCTTTGCAAAGAAGCCTTGGCAACCGGAAGGGCACTGGCGTGAGTCAGCGCACGAACAAGGAGTTCCTTGTTCGTGAACTTGTAGCCAATGCGCTCTTCCAGCGCTGCGTCAGATACCGGTCTTTTTCTTCTGCTCATATTCCGGCTAATTCCTTCAAAGCCTGCGCTGCAGGCTTGTTAGAGTACGTCACCAAGTCGATCCCAGCGAACGGTCCAAGGCCATTTCCAGAACATCCATGCTGGCTGGTCGTCTTCAACGGAGAAGAAGATGATCTCAGCGCGGCCGATAAAGTTCTCGAACGGGACGTAGCCCACTTCAGAAAGAACGCGGCTGTCCTGCGAATTGTCCCTGTTGTCGCCCATCATGAAATAGCGATCTGCTGGTACGTGATAAACGGGTGTGTTGTCCAGCGAGCCATTGGTTGTGATATCAAGTGTCTGATAGCTCACGCCATTCGGTAATGTCTCAATGTAGCGCGGGATTTTGTGGATGTTGCCGTAGGCATCTTTTTCGATGTAATCGTCGATACGCTTGCGCTCAACAGCTTCGCCGTTGATGTGCAGTACACCGTTGATCATCTGAATTTCGTCGCCCGGCAGGCCAATCACACGTTTGATGTAATCTGTAGAATTGTCTTTCGGCAGTTTGAAGACAGCAATTTCACCACGCTCTGGCGGTGAGCTCCAGATGCGGCCTTCGAACGGTGCCAGTCCAAACGGGAAGGAGTACTTTGAATAGCCGTAGCTATACTTGGAGACAAACAGGTAGTCGCCAATGAGCAAAGTGTCTTTCATGGAGCCCGAAGGAATAAAAAATGGCTGAAAAAGAAATGTTCTAACAACCAGAGCGAGCAGCAGTGCTTGGGCGATGACCTTAATGGTCTCATATACGCCGCCTTCCTGCTCCTTTTCTTTGGATTGGCTCATGTTCATCCTTCGTGGTAAGAGAATACTCGCTTGGCCCGGTGCCCATCACTTTGTTAAGGCGAGTCAGTCCCCAGACAATAAAATTCACATAGGTGGATCTCTTAGCGGTTCAAGACCACTTCTGCAATCCAGTTCATTTACGTTTTCACGGCTCTAGGCCAGGCCAGTCCTCCGGCCAGGCCGAAATGACCACAAATGCCTGAGCCAGCGGGTAATCATCCGTAATTGTAAGGTCAATTCGTGGCACAAAGCCTTTTGGCACAAGTTTATCCAGTCTTTCTTTCGCGCCGCCGGTCAGGTGCAGAGTTGGCTTGCCGCTTGGCAGGTTGACCACGCCCATCTCTTTCCAGGCAACACCCATGGACAGGCCGGTGCCCAAAGCCTTGGAGCAGGCTTCTTTGGCTGCAAAGCGCTTTGCATAGGTCGCTGCCTTGTTGGCGCGCCCTTCTGCTTTTGCGCGCTCAACGTCTGTGAAGACGCGTTTTGTGAAGCGATCAGGAAAACGGGAGAGCGTTTTCTCTATTCTGCGGATGTCGCTCAGATCGCTGCCAATGCCAATAATCATCTGTGCCTCGTTGATTGACGGATATATTGGGGCGTGAGCGGAAAACCCACAAGCCTTCAGAGTAAGTTGTTCAGGTGCAATGCTTTTTCAAGGAGTGTCTGGGCTCCTTGTTCATCTGATCAGGGTTGAGGCGCTTTGCCAGCTGCCTGCTTTTACTTGTCCTGATCCGCTTTTTTGCTTCTTGCTGCCAGTTTTCTTTTCAGGCGGAAGCGATGTTCACGGGCTTTCTGGTAGGTGGACACTGAACCCAGAACAACGAAATAGAAGAAAACGCCAGCGACAAGACCCAGTGGGATTGAGCCAATCAGCATGGGTTTGAGGATTGGCCAGATGGTGTCCAGCGACTGGGATAGCATGGAGTGATCCAGCTTGTCGCCAAAATGCGGTAGCGGGCGATCGCCTTCAGCCATGATGTAAAGGCCAACTTTATAGGTGCTGGCCCAGATAAACGGGAAGGTGAGCGGGTTGCCAACTGCTGTGCCCAATGCGGCAGCTAAGAGGTTGCCGCGCAGGATGTAGGCCAGAACGAAGCTGAGAATGAAGTGAAAGCCGATGAACGGTGTGAATGAGGCGGCGGCACCGGCTGCGAACCCTGCAGCCACTTTTTGAGGGCTTGCTGAGAGGCGCAGAACGCGCTTTGTAAAGTACCTGAATGAGCGAGACCAACTGTGACGCGGCCAGACAGCCACGCGGATACGTTCTATTCTTGTTGGTTTATCCCGCCGTTTAAAAATCATTTCGGTTCAAGTACTTTGCTTATTCTCAATCGTGCCAGGTGAATGGCTCGACAGGGGTTGTTTCTATGGCCGGTATCTCAGCGAGTTCCTTTGGTACATTCTCGGCTGCATACACCGGCAGTTTTAATGGAGCAAGAGATATTAGCGGTACTCCCAAGTCTGTATCCTCAAGACTCCTGTCGATAAAACAACCAACACCTACGGTGTTAAGAGACAGTGACTGCAAGGCCTCAATTGTGGATAGGCATAGATGACCTGTTCCTACAACATCCTGAACTATAAATACATTTGACTTTGGAGGGATGGTCGCCGGGCCTGTGGTCAGCGCGCCGCCTTCACGACGTAACCATAGGGCACTTTTCTGCATGATTCTTGCAGTTTGCAGGCCAACGATGAGCCCACCTAAGCTGGGGGCAACGAAATGGGAGAAGTTCAGGAGTTGATGAGCGGCGATTTTTTTGACCAGCTCGGAGGCGAGTATCTCGACTTTGTCGGGATACTCAAGCAGCTTTTGTCGTTGAAGGTAGGCTGAGCCGTGCCAGCCTGAAGGAAGAATGAAGTGGCCTTCCTTCAGGGCGTCTGTTTCTCTGAAAACGTCCAGGACTGCATTTGGGCCCATGGGTTTTCCTTTTTATTATCAGCGGCTAGCCATTCACCCTTTGCGCTTCGGAGACATTGGGTTTGGCACGCAGCTGGTTCAGGATCAGATTCAGGTGCTTCAAATCCCATACCTCAAGATCAATTAGCATCTCGTGAAAATCAGAGGCTTTGCGGATCATTTTGATATTATCAATGTTGCCGCGATGGTCGCCAATCACTTTGGTGATAGCCGCCAGTGATCCTGGTTCGTTGACTGCGAACACGCTGATTTGCGCTGGGAAGCGCTCTGGTGCGTTCGGGTCAATGTCCCAGCGAACGTCGAGCCAGCGTTCTGGCTGATCGTCGAATTCCTTCAGGTCCGGAGACTGGATCGGGTAGATGGTGATGCCAACGCCCGGTGTCAGAATGCCAACGATGCGGTCGCCCGGTACTGCACCGCCGCTTGGGGCGAAGCGTACTGGAAGGGAGCCGGAAACACTTGTGCGGATCGGCAGAGAGCCGTTCTTTGCGCCATCCTCTGAGCCCTCAGGGATCTTAAATTTAACCGAGCTGCCTTTATCCAGATCGAACCAGCCTTCAGAGGCTGAGCCTGCTGGAGGGGTACTTGTATTGCGGTCGGTGCCTTGCGCTGGTGCGTAGTCAGGATACGCGACTTCGAGAACTGCGCCTGCCTGAATATCACCGCGGCCTACTGCGACCAGCAGGTCGAGCGTGGATTCCAGGTTGAACTTCTTGATGTGTGCTTCCAGAGCGGCTTCATCAAAGTCCTTGCCCGCATGAGAGAACGCGCGTTCTAGGATGTGCTTGCCGAGGCCGCCGTATTGCTGGCGGGCGGAGGCTTTGGTCGCCTTGCGGATGGCAGAGCGTGCCTTACCAGTGACGGCGATGTTTTCCCATGCCGGAGGAGGGGTCTGCGCTTGTGAACGGACGATGTCGACCTCATCACCGTTGGTCAGCTCAGTGACCAGCGAGGAGATGCGACCGTTGATCTTGCAGCCGACACAAGTGTTGCCAATGTCCGTATGGACTGCGTAGGCGAAGTCGATCGGTGTCGCGCCGCGTGGCAGTGCGATCAGGCGGCCTTTTGGTGTGAAGCAGAAGACCTGATCGTGGAAGAGTTCAAGCTTGGTGTGTTCGAGGAACTCTTCCGGAGATTCACCTTGTGCCAGCAGATCAATGGTGCCACGTAGCCAGCCATAGGCGCGGGATTCTGCGGTCATGGACTGAATGTTGCGACCACCGGTTACGCCGTCTTTGTAAAGCGCATGGGCCGCGATGCCGTTTTCCGCGATGCGGTGCATGGCTTGAGTGCGGATCTGCAGCTCAACACGCTGACGCTTGGGGCCCACTACTGTGGTGTGGATCGAGCGGTAGTCGTTCTGCTTCGGCGTGGAGATGTAATCCTTGAAGCGGCCCGGTACACATGGCCAAGCTGTATGGATGACGCCCAGCACGCGGTAGCAATCTTCCAGTGCAGGAACGATCGCGCGGAAGCCGTAGATATCTGAGAGCTGCTCGAAGCCGAGGGACTTTTCTTCCATCTTGCGAAAGATTGAGTAAGCGCGCTTTTCGCGTCCGCTGATCTTGGCGGTGATGCCTTGTTCGGCGAGGCGCTGTGTGAGGTCTTCCTCAATGTCCGTGATCAGGCCTTCGTTCTTGCTATGCAGGATCGCAAGGCGCTCGCGGATGGTGTTGCGGGCATCCGGATAGAGGGTCTCGAAGGAGATGTCTTCCAGCTCATCGCGGATGTCCTGCATACCCATGCGGCCAGCGAGCGGCGCATAGATCTCCATGGTCTCTTCGGCAATGCGGATGCGCTTGTCTTCCCGCATGTGGTGCAGGGTGCGCATGTTGTGTAGGCGATCGGCCAGTTTTACGAGGAGAACGCGGACGTCATCTGCGATGGCAAGCAGTAGCTTGCGGAAGTTTTCAGCCTGTTTGGCTTTACGGGATACCAGATCCAGTCGCTGGATCTTGGTCAGGCCCTCTACGAGCTTGCCGATTTCCTCACCAAACATGCGATCAATTTCAGCACGAGTGGCATCGGTGTCTTCAATGGTGTCATGAAGCAGAGCAACGGCAATGGTCGCATCATCCAACTTCATGTCAGTGAGGATGGCTGCAACTTCGAGAGGGTGGGAAATATAAGGATCCCCAGAGGCGCGGGTCTGGGTGCCATGCTTTTGCATGGCATAAACATATGCCTTGTTGAGCAGCGCTTCATCCGTATCAGGATTGTAGCTGGTTACTCTCTCAACAAGTTCGTATTGACGCATCATTTTCGGGCGGCCGCTTCACTATGCAAATAAGCTAGGGCCGGACCTGAAAATGCGAGGCGCCGGCCCGGCCGACGCCGACATCTTGCGTGAGGGCGATTAGTAGTCGTCGGAACGTTCCGGCGGTACCAGGCCTTCAAGCCCCTTCAGCAGGTCTTCTTCAGTAATGCTGTCAAATTCGACTTCTGAATCGTCAACTGCATTGATCTGAAGTTGTTGTGGGTCGCTAGGAACCATTGGTGCTGTTTCTGCTTCCGGCTCGTCCACTTCCACGAACTTCTGAAGAGAGTGAATGAGGTCTTCTTTCAAGTCCTCTGGGCTCACTGTTTCTTCAGCGATTTCGCGAAGCGCAACAACCGGGTTCTTATCGTTGTCGCGGTCGATTGTCAGCGGCGAGCCACTGGAAATCATCCGGGCGCGATGGCTGGCAAGCAGAACCAGCTCAAACCGGTTTTCGACCTTGTCGACGCAATCTTCGACGGTCACACGTGCCATTCGATCACTCCGTAATATCTGGGAATTCAGAGGCCACTCATAGAATGCTTCTTGTTTTAAGGCAAGAGCCGTTTCTGTATTTTTTGTGCAACTCCTTTACATCTTATTATAAAAGGGGAAATTTTCCAGCCTGGAGCTGCTTAAGATTAGGCCAGAGAAAAATTGGGGCTTTAGGTCTAACGCGCTTGATTTTAACTTCAATACTATTGTGAAGGACTGCTTTAGTGTGCAGTGCTAAGTCGGATTAGTTTTTTATTGTTAGTTTTTCTGGAGGAACGAATTTTCAAATCTTCAACTCCTGAGTGAGTTTCAAGATCTGTTTTGTACACTGGAATTGGAATAGATGAAAAAAAATAACAAATTAGAATTAACCGAAATTCTGGTCCAGATATTCTTGGAGTGCCCTAGATCCGAAAAAACAAGGAAACCTTGTTTCTATTGGAACCATTAGTATCTATATCCGGTGGTTTGTTTCTAAGCTAAACTGGAACTATAATATAAAGTGGGAATATTTGGTGGGTTCCTGTTAATTTATGCAAGATGACATCTGTAAATTTCATTCATCTTGTTTTAGTTTCTGGCCGGTGAATCGAACTGTATTGGTCCGATATTAACTAGACCAATGCAATATATACGCTGAGGGACAAGGTTTTATGTTTGTCCGTAACGAATGCGTATTCGATTTAACGTAGAGTGCAACCGGGTCAATTAGAACGGCATACATTCTAGACATGTCACGACAGCAAACAGGCATGTCCAGAAAGTGATTGCTTATAACAAGTTACTGACTTACGCGTCTGTGCAGCGGAAAGGCTAAAAATAATATGTTTGATCCCCGCGAAAAGATTGCTTTATTCATTGATGGAGCGAACCTTTATTCGACGGCGAAAGCAATTGGTTTCGACATCGATTACAAGCGTCTCTTGAAAGAATTCCAATCAAAGGGCTACCTGCTACGCGCTTACTATTATACTGCGCTGGTGGAAGAGCAGGAGTACTCCTCCATTCGTCCATTGATCGATTGGCTGGACTACAATGGCTACAAGGTCGTTACCAAACCTGTTAAGGAATTCGTGGATTCAGCAGGACGTCGCAAAATTAAAGGCAACATGGATATCGAGCTGGCTGTGGACGCCATGCAGTTGATTGATCATGTTGACCATATCGTTCTGTTCTCTGGTGATGGTGACTTCCGTTCTCTGGTTGAAGCGCTGCAGCGTCGTGGTCGCAAGGTTTCTGTTGTTTCTACACTTCAGACGCAGCCGCCAATGATTGCTGATGATCTGCGCCGTCAAGCGGACCACTTCATCGAACTTTCCACGTTGATGCAACGTGTTGGTCGTGACCCAAACGAGCGCCCACCACGTGTTGAAGACGAGGATGATGAGATCGGAGATGACGACTACTAAGGTCTGTCACGGTATCGAAAGTTTGCAGAAGCCGGGGAGAGAGTGTCCACTCTGTTCCCGGCTTGTTGCGTATAGGGCGGAGTTGCGCGAGCTTCATCCGGATTGGCACAATGCGCCTGTGCTGGACTTTGGTCCTGTTGACGCCTCTCTCATTGTTGTGGGGCTGGCTCCGGGACATAAAGGCGGCAACCGCACCGGTATTCCGTTCTTTGGTGATTTTTCTGGCGAAATGCTCAATGGCGCTCTGACGGCGAGTGGGTTTGCATCTTACAAAGATGTGGCAGCTCCAGAGCTTGGGATTGAACCGCTGGATGTGCGGATCACCAATGTGGTGAAGTGTATGCCGCCAAAGAATGCGCCAAAACCAGCGGAAATCAGGAGCTGTCGACCGTTCTTTCTGGATTCCATGCTGGTGAGTGATCAGACGCGGGCTGTTGTGGCTGTGGGGCGGACGGCGCATGAGGAGCTGTTGAAGGCTTTTGAGTTGAAGCTGAAGGACTATCCGTTTGGGCATAATCGTGAAACTCAGCTCACGCCTTTTCTCAGAATGTTTTCCAGCTTCCATTGTTCTCAGTACAACGTGAATACGCGGCGGATCACAGCCGAGCAGTTTACGGCTGTGTTTATGCGCGTGCGCGAGTACTTGAATTCTCTTTAGGAAATCAGCGAAAAGCTTAGGTTAATCCTGACGTTCCCAGCCCTGGGAGCCAAGGTGTTCCTGTGGCTTGAAGCGCTCTTTATACGCCATCTTCGGTGAGCCTTCGACCCAGTATCCCAGATAGACATAGGGTAGGCCGAGGTGTTGAGCGCGGGCGATGTGATCGAGGATCATAAAGGTGCCGAGGCTTCGGCTGGTTTGGGAATGGTCGAAGAAGGAGTAGACCATGGAGAGGCCGTCGCAGAGGCGGTCGGTGAGGGCGACGCCGATCAGTGGGCCTTCTCCTTCACCGGAGAGGAAGGAATTTGGGCCTCGGCGGCGGTACTCGATGATGGCTGTGTCAACGTGCGTATCTTCGACCATCATGGAGTAGTCGCCCGGGGACATCTCTGTCATGCCGCCATTGGTGTGGCGGGCATTCAAATATTCATGGAACAGGTCATATTGCTCTGTTGAGGGGCCGGGTGGTAGCTCGGTGCCGATCAGATCCTGATTGTCTTTCCAGACGCGTTTGAGCGATTTGGTCCACTTGAACTCCTGAGCGCAGACGCGGATAGAGACGCAGGCGCGGCAATCCTCGCAGGCAGGGCGATAGGCGATGTTCTGGGAGCGACGGAAACCGCCTTGTGTGAGAACGTCGTTGAGCGCAGGGGCATTGGGTCCAACAAGATGCGTGAAGACTTTGCGTTCTTTACGATCTGGCAGGTAGGGGCAATCCGTGGGGGCAGTCAGATAAAACTGCGGGTTATCATAGGCTTGCCGTGTCACCTAGCGCGTCCCTCTCTCTTCTTTATTTATCGCTGGCCTTACAGATTATAATAGTAAGGAGCTGCAAATGAGAAGGTCAACCATATGATTATGGCGAGAGGTGTGCCGGCGAAGAGGAAATCTGAGAACCGGTAGTGGCCTGGGCCCATGACGATGAGGTTTGTCTGATACCCGATTGGCGTTGCAAAAGAGCAGTTTGCCGCAAAAATCAGGCAAACAATGAAGGGCTCTACAGGTACGCCCACCCGGTGCGCCATTTCGATTGCAATGGGCGTAAACAGCACCGCGGTTGCGTTGTTGCTGAGTAAGTTGGTTAAAACCGCGACAACAGCAAAGAGCAATGAGAGGACAAATGCCGGTGATCGGCCATCGGCGATGTTGAGAAGTGCTGAGGCGATGGCATCGTCGCCGCCGGTTGCTTCCAATGCCAGAGAGGCTGCGATCGAGGCGCCGATGAGCATGAAAATGCGACTATCGATGGTGCGTAGGGTCTGGCGGATGTTGAGGCAGCCGAAGGTGATCATGGCAAAGGTTGCTGCGACGGAGGCCACCATAATTGGTACAACTCCGGTAACGGCAAGCGTGATCATGGCAACAAAAATGGCCAGCGCACGGCGGGCATATTGTCGTTGAGGCAGCTCGGTTGCGGACCAGTCCATGAGGAGGACATCTCGGTTGCCGCGCAGACGGTTGATTTCTTCCCGGTTGCCAGCGATCAGCAAAACATCTCCAGATTCCATACGGATATCCGTCATTGGCATGCGCGGCATGCGGCTGCGGCGCTGCAATCCGGTCACCACACAGCCGGTATCAGCGTGGAAACTTGTCATGGAAAGCGTGCGGCCAATCAGGCGTGAACCGGGGGCAATAACTGCTTCAGCAAGGGTGAGGGTGCCAGACGGGGAAGCGTGCTCTGCTTCGCTGGTCGGGCTTTCGTTGGCGTCTGCTGGAAGGAGGGGATGGCGTTGGCTGATGGCGCGGGTGAGGGTGTCGCGGGTGGCGGCGACGATCACGGTGTCGCCCGGCTGCAACTGGACCTCTTCGAACGGAGGCAGGAGCGGGCGTTCGCCGCGCTGGATCAGGCGAACAGTCATTTCTTTCAGGGCAGGGAACATGCCCGCAACGGCCTTCTCACCAACCAGAGGATGGCCGTAAACTATTGGAATCTGTGCAATAAACTGGCGCCCGTCTTTGCCGGTAAACTCTTCCGCCATGGTTTGGCGCGGTTTGAGGACGCGCGGCAGAACGAACAGAACGTAGACGGCGCCAACGGCTGCCAGAATGGCGCCGAATGCGGTGAAAGTGAAGAAATTGATACGGACTTCACCGGTTGCGTTGGCCACGTTGGCGACGAGCAGGTTGGTGGAGGAGCCGATCATTGTTGTCATGCCGCCCAGGATTGTGATGAACGAGAGGGGCATAAGAAAACGTGAGGAAGAGGTGCTATGCGCGGCGGCGACTGTGGTCAAAATCGGCAGTGTGATGACCACGACAGGCGTGTTGTTCAAAAACGCGCTGACGATGCCGACGGTGATAAGCAGCGGTCCGGTCGCGAGCCAGCGGCGCTGCTTTGACATGCGCAGGATGGCCTGTGCGGGTTTGTCGAGAGCGTCTGTCTGAAAGAGGCCTTGCCCGACGATAAGCAGGCAGATCACCGTGATCAGGGCCTGATTGGAAAAGCCGGAGAGAAAATCCTCCGGCCTGATCGGTGATCCATTGAGTGTATGTGGGAAAGCCATGAACAGCAGCATGAGGGCTACGATGGAGCCAAGTGCTACGATTTCGATGGCGATGCGTTCCAGCGCATAAAGGACAATCGTGAATCCGATGATCACAAAGGTCAGGATCATCGGTATGTTCAGGTTCTCCATGCGCGTCCCCGCTCGTGCTACTCTTTCACACGTTATTAGAGGGTCCGGGCGGGTTCGTCACTGCACGTTGCATCATTGGTTTGTTATCGATGCAGACTATCCACCGGGGAATTCATAATAACGGCACCTAGCACGATATCATGGAGCAGTCGCTTTTGGTCACTAAACAATGAGACTATGAGGACAAAAGGGCTGAGTATTGTTACCGAGAAATAAAAGAGCAGAACGTGGATTGCTGCGTAGAGCGGATACGGGCGGCCACCATTCTGCAGGCGCATTTCCAGCCCAAACGCGCGCATACCCGGTGTTGCGGAGTTGTATCCGCCCAGTGAAAATGCGGTGTAGGCAAGGGCAACAAGTGGCCAGATTGCAGGGAATAACAGCCATGCAAGGCCAAGCGTCAGGATGCCGAGAAAGCCAACGACGAAGTAAGCGATACCAGAGAGAACGGTGATCGCGATGATATCAATCACGCACGCAAAGATCCGCTTTTTCCGCACACCATCAAACAGGTGCGGATTAAGGTAGGGATCATAATAAGTGTTGGGGTGCGCGCTCACTTGCTGGCTCATTTCTTCCTCGGTTAGATTCAACTGTGCTGAGGTCTTCCCCAGCGTCTTTCAGTAGAATTGGGTGTGCATTTTCAAGTTTCAAGCGGGAGTAGTAAACTATTTTTGTAGAATCCGGCATGTGAGGATATTTTTGCGTAGACCGCAATAGTTGCGCAAGCGCCAACGCAAGAGTTTGGCGCTTGTTCTGATTGCTCGTCGTATTGTCAGGCGTGGATAAGCCTAGAACCGCATCTCACCGGAGGAGAGTAGCGTGACGTGGATATCTCCGGCTTCCAGTGCCGCGATGATCTCTTTGGCGTGCTGGTTATCGCGGGTCTCAATGGCCACATCCAGCGTTGCCCCTTTGACTGAAACATCTAGGAACAGGCGGTGGTGGGAGACTTCCAGAATGTTGCCGCCCAGCTGGCCAATGGTGGTTGAGATTTCGCCGAGGATGCCCGGACGATCCGGGATGTTGCAGCGGATGTGAATGATGTTGCCGAGGCGAACCAACTGACGCAGTGCGATGGAAGCGAGCAGGCGTGGATTAATGTTGCCGCCGCAGAGGACAAGTCCAACTTTTTTGCCTTTGAAACGCTCTGGATGGGCGCACATGGCTGCAAGGCCGGCGGCCCCGGCGCCTTCGGCCACTGTTTTCAGGCGGGTGAGGAAGATGTTGATGGCTTCCTCAATCTGGCTTTCGCTGACCAGCAGGATGTCATCGACATATTCTTTGACCAGCTGCTGGGTGTAAGTACCGGGCACTTTCACCGCGATACCTTCTGCCAGCGAGTTGCCGCCACATTCCATCGGTTCGTCGCGCAGGGCTGCGTACATGGATGGGTAGAGCTCGCTTTCAACGCCGATGATTTCGATATCCGGTTTGATCGCTTTGGCTGCAACTGCGATGCCAGAGATCATTCCGCCGCCACCGACTGGCACGATCAGGGTGTCCAGATCCGGCTGATCCTTCAGCATTTCAAGGGCAATGGTGCCCTGGCCTGCAATGACCTGCAAATCATCGAACGGGTGGACCCAGATGTAGCCGTGTTCCTCAGAGAGGCGGTCGGCTTCTTTCTTAGCATCGTCGACGGTTTCGCCTGCGAGGACGACTTTGGCGCCATAGGCTTTGGTTGCCTCCACCTTCACATAAGGTGTGCCGTTGGGCATGACGATGAGAGCGGGAATGCCAAGGCGCTGTGCATGAAGTGCCACGGCCTGTGCGTGGTTGCCTGCGGACATGGCAATCACACCGCGGCTCTTTTCTTCTTCTGTCAGGTGCAGCAGCTTGTTCAGGGCGCCGCGCTCTTTGAATGCGTTGGTGGCCTGCATGTTCTCGTATTTGACGAAAACGGAGGCACCGGTGATGGCATCCAGTTGAGCTGCTGGCAGGAGCGGTGTTGAAATTACCGCGCCCTTGATGTTGTTTGCAGCCTCTTCAATGTTGGACAGGGTGAGAAGAGGTGAGGCCACCTTTGGCATATTTTGTTCTCGCAGGTGTCTTGTTTTACGGGCTTTATTTGCCGTTCAGTTTTTTCGCAAGTTCAGGTGCAAAGTAGGTTAAGACGCCATCTGCACCGGCGCGTTTGAAGGCCATCAGGCTTTCCATCATCGCCTTGTCCTTGTCCATCCAGCCGTTTTGAGCTGCCGCGCAGATCATCGCGTACTCACCAGAGACCTGATAGGCGTAGGTTGGTGCAAGGAAGGTATCTTTGATGCGGCGGAGAATGTCGAGATACGGCATGCCGGGCTTCACCATGATCATGTCCGCGCCTTCTGCCAGATCCAGCTCGGCTTCTTTCAGTGCTTCGTCAGTGTTGGCCGGGTCCATCTGATAGGTACGCTTGTCGCCCTTCAGATTTGCATTGGAGCCAACAGCATCACGGAACGGGCCGTAAAAGGCGGAAGCGTACTTAGCAGAGTACGCCATGATCTGCAGATTTTCGAAGCCCTGATTGTCCAGCGCATAACGGATTGCGCCGATGCGACCATCCATCATGTCGGATGGAGCAATGATGTCAGAGCCTGCTTCTGCCTGAATAAGCGCCTGACGGCAGAGCTGATCAACGGTTTCGTCGTTGATGATCTTATCACCTGCCATCAAGCCGTCGTGGCCGTGAGAGGTGTAAGGGTCAAGTGCAACGTCCGTCATCAGGCCAACAGGGAAACCTTCTGCCTTGATCGCCTGAAGGGCGCGGCAGGTGAGGTTGCTGTCATTCAGCGCTTCTGTGCCCATTTCGTCGCGCAGGTCTGGATCTGTGTTTGGGAACAGGGCAATAACCGGAATGCCCAGTTCTGCTGCCTGCTCAGCGGCGCGCACAGCCATATCGACAGAGTAGCGCTCAACGCCCGGCATGGAAGCAACTGGTTCCGTTTTCTTTTCGCCATCAATCAGAAAGATTGGCCAGATCAAGTCGTCAGTGGTGATTGTGTTTTCGCGGATGAGGCGACGGGACCAATCGCTGTGACGATTGCGACGCATTCGGCGGCCGTTCAAAATCTGGTTCATGTCTACGGAAGAATGCGATTCATTGGCAAACGGCATGGTAACTCACCTGAATGACTGGTTGTTGGCGCTCTCGTAGAGCTGAGAGCGACGGCTTACTCAAAACTACTAGGGCATTTGATGTCAGATAGCACGGTGTGTTTGCTTGATAAAACTCAAATTCTTTTTGTGTTCCAAAGCTTCTTTAGAATCGCAGAAAGGTTTTCGCTTTCCGTGCAATTTAATAGTGGACGACCTTGTTATCCCCTCAGCAGATTGGAAACGCAACGGGAACAAGTGGGGAATCAGTTCAGAATTGGACGCCAGTTTCAGCTTTGCGCGATTTATTGCGTTGGTTTGAAAGCTTTGCGTTTTTTGAACGTTGTTGTGTACGGGGCGCTGTTTTGACTGAGCAATTGGTCTTATCTTGGTCTTTCCGAGAATTGACGCAGTTTGGGTGCGGGTCTACCGATTGACGCAATTACTTCAATATTGGGGCTGATGGTTGTGGGAGGCCGTTGGCTGGGAGGACGGATTCCATGGAATTTGAACTGAACGAAGATCAACGTGCCTTTGTTGATATGGCTGCCGGGTTTGCGCAGGAGGAGATGGCGCCTTTTGCTGCGGAGTGGGATGCGAAATCTCATTTCCCTCTGGATGTGCTTCGCAAGGCGGCTGCGCTGGGTCTGGGCGGACTTTATGTGCGTGAGGATGTGGGCGGCTCTCAGTTGGGGCGGCTTGATGGGGCGTTGATCTTTGAAGAGCTTTCCAAGGGCTGTGTTTCCACGTCTGCGTTTCTTTCTATCCATAATATGGCAGCGGGTATGCTGGACCGGTTTGGATCTGATGAGCTGAGGCAGAGATTTCTCCCTGATCTTTGCAGCATGGAGAAAGTAGCGAGTTACTGTTTGACCGAGCCGGGTGCTGGTTCTGATGCAGCGTCTTTGAGAACGCGGGCTGTGCGGGATGGGGACCATTATGTGATCAACGGTTCCAAGTCCTTTATCTCCGGTGGTGGTGTGTCTGACGTTTATGTCTGCATGGTGCGCACCGGTGAGGATGGGCCGAAGGGAATATCTTGTATCGTTGTTGAGAAGGATGCGCCGGGGCTGTCCTTCGGTGCCAACGAGCATAAGCTTGGATGGTGTAGCCAGCCGACGGCGCAGGTGATCTTTGAGGATTGTCGTGTGCCAGTTGCCAATCTGGTGGGTGAAGAAGGGCAGGGCTTCAGTATTGCGATGGCTGGGCTTGATGGTGGTCGTCTGAACATTGGTGCCTGTTCTCTAGGCGGGGCGCAGTTCTGTCTGGACCGGGCGCTGCAGTATATGGACGAGCGTAAGCAGTTCGGGAGGTCTCTGGCGCAGTTTCAGGCGCTGCAGTTCAAAGTGGCGGATATGGCGACTGAGCTGGAAGCCGCGCGTCTGCTGCTTCACAAAGCGGCGTACTTGCTGGACAAAAAAGATCCTCAGGCGACCAAGATGGCGGCGATGGCCAAGCGGCTTGCGACGGATACGGGCTTCAAGGTGGTCAATGAGGCGCTGCAGATCCACGGTGGTTACGGTTATCTGAAGGATTATCCGCTGGAGCGTCATCTGCGTGACTTGCGGGTGCATCAGATTTTGGAAGGTACCAACGAGATCATGCGCGTCATCGTGGCGCGTGAGCTGATGAAGGCTTGAGCTGCCTAGCTGGTTCTTCATAGGATGAATTGAGGGAGCTGCTTTGGCTCCCGTGTTGCGTATCTTTGCCCGAAACTCGGTGTCTACTGCGCGGAGATACGCCTAACATTTTTAGCAAATGAATAGGTGCGCTGTGCAACAGGAATATGTGGGGGATGTCTTGTCCGAAACTACTGATGTTCTTTTTGAAGAGAAAGGCCATGCGGGCCTGATCATTCTCAATCGCCCGAAGGCGCTGAATGCTCTGACACATGAGATGTGTGTTGCCATGCATCGGCAGCTGGAGCGCTGGCTGATTGATGATGCGGTCCATCATGTTCTCATCAAGAGTAACAGCGAGAAAGCCTTCTGCGCAGGCGGTGATATTCGTCAGGTGGCTGAAAACGGCCCGGAGAATATCGACAAGAGTCTGCCGTTCTTTGCGGATGAGTATCGCCTGAACACCTACATGGAGAGCTATCCTAAGCCGTTGATTGCCTTGATTGATGGGATCGTGATGGGTGGCGGTGTCGGCATATCTGTGCATGGGGCTTACCGCGTTGGTAGTGAGAAGACATTGTTCGCGATGCCGGAGACAGCGATTGGCTTCTTCCCGGATGTGGGCGGCAGTCACTTCCTGCCGAAAATGCCTCAGAACACGGGCATGTATTGCGCTATGACCGGTGAGCGTCTGAAACAGGCAGATTGCTACTGGACCGGTATTCTCACTCATGCGGTGAAGCGGGATGATATGGCGGCTCTGGAAGAGGCGCTGTGCGAGGCGCAGGATGTGGAGCCAGTGCTGGCGCGCTATGCGTTTGATCCGGGACCTGCACCGCTGCATGCCAAAGCAGATGTGGTGGATGAGTGCTTTGGTGCTGAGAGCACGCTGGAAGTTGTGGATCGTCTGCGTAAGCTTTTGGGCTCTGAGCACGATGATTTTGCAGCTGCTGCACTGGATACGATCTCCAAGCGCTCCCCGCTGAGCATGGAAGTGGCTTTCCAGCAGGTGCGGCGCGGTGAAGGGCTTTCCATGAAGGACTGCATGATCATGGAGCATCGGATCGTTTCACAGATCCTGCTGGGCAAGGACTTCTATGAAGGTGTGCGAGCTGTGATTATCGATAAGGATCATGCACCTAAATGGCAGCATTCAAGCCTTGATGAAATAAAAACAGTTGATGTTGAGGCCCATTTTATGTCACCGAAGGGGGGTGACCTCGTATTTTAACGGGGCGAGGGGCCTCCTGCCTGTTGATGAGGCGGATGAGTAAGGTGGAGCTAAGAGTATGCCTGGCGTTTTTGTAGAGCTGATGAAGAGGGTTCCCTCCTTTCAGTTTTTGCTGCATGCGTATGTCAGGCTGCTTGCTGTGTTCATGTTGTTTGCTGGCCTCAACTACTGGAGCGCGATTATCGGTGTGCGTCTGATTGATGGCATGCCGTTTGAGGATGTGGGTGTGCAAGTGCAGTCCACCATTATCTTTTTCGCGATTCTTGATCTGGTGACTGCCATCGGCTTGTGGCTGCTTTCCAGCTGGGGAACAGTCATGTGGTTGTTCCGCTCACTGGCCCAGGTGGTGATGTATTCCGTGTTCCCCATGGTCTTTGGTCGTAGTCCGACCGAGGTGGTATTCTACATCAGTGCAATCGCCGTTTACCTCGTTCTGCTTTATCTTGCAGAGCGAGAGGAGCGGGCCTGATCGACCAAAGTCGTGTTTGGTCTGTAACTCATTGAAATTTATCGTTTTGCAAACGGCCGTTCACGTCAATTTGATCTGAGCGAACCCTAGGTGATCAGCTTCGGGCAAGTTCTAAATGTTCAAAATCCAGACGGACGGCGATTTTCGGGAGGATGCAATGGGAGAAACTGTTCTTCGCGTTGCTTTTATTGGTCTTGGCAATATGGGCGGCCCTATGGCTGCAAATCTTGTCAAAGCCGGACATGAAGTCGTCGGTGTAGATCTTTCTGAAGAGGCGCGTGCTGCGTTTCAGGCTGCAGGTGGGCAGGTTGCCACATCCGCGGTTGAAGCAGTCCGCGACGTTCAGGCTGTTGTTACCATGCTGCCAGCAGGGAAGCATGTTCGCGCCGTTTATACGGGCGCGGATGGCATTCTTGCGCATGCACCAAAGGGCACGCTGTTCATTGATAGCTCGACTATCGATGTGGACAGCAGCCGCGATGTTGCAAAAGCAGCGAGCGAAGCTGGCATGGACATGGTCGATGCTCCGGTTTCCGGTGGTATTGTGGGTGCTGCGAACGGCACATTGACCTTTATGGTTGGTGGGCCTGATGCTGCATTTGAACGGGCTAAACCGCTCCTGGATATCATGGGAGCCTCAATTGTTCATGCTGGTGATGCTGGCGCTGGGCAGGCGGCAAAGATCTGTAACAACATGTTGCTTGGTATTTCGATGATCGGTACCTGTGAGGCGTTTGTTTTGGCTGAGAAGCTGGGTCTGGACCCACAGAAGCTCTATGACATCTCCTCCAAGTCCTCTGGTCAGTGTTGGTCTTTGACCTCTTACTGCCCGATTCCTGGACCGGTCCCGACTTCGCCAGCCAACAATGAATACAAACCCGGCTTTGCAGCGCCAATGATGCTTAAAGATTTGTTACTGGCGGAAGAGGCAGCAGATTCGAGTGGGGCGAATACACCTATGGGTGAAAAAGCGGCTCGCCTTTATGAGGAATACTGTAACAATGGCGGGGAAAACGTCGACTTCTCCGGCATCATCCACTTGCTTCGGAAGTCAGGGTAAACAGAGGGTTAACGGAAAGGTCTACACGCTTGCTAGTGATTAAGAAATAATTCATCGTGTCTCTTAAGCGGTTCTTAGAAGCGGTCGCGTAAATTTGCTTCAAGTGCTGATAAAAATACGAACGCACGAAAAATATGGACATGAGGCGCAACCAGATGATCAATACAAACAGGGCCGTTGAGGTCTTGGCGCAAGAAGAAGAAACGGTAGGGCTGAAGCCTGCGTACCTTGAGGCACTTACGCTCATTGAGCGTTTGCATCGTCGCCTTCTTGACGTCATCAAAGATGAGTTTGACCGGATGGGTCGTTCCGATGTGAACAGCGTTCAGGCGCTGCTTCTTTTCAACATCGGCGACGCCGAGCTGACTGCAGGCGAGCTTCGTACTCGCGGTTATTATCTAGGTTCTAACGTTTCTTATAACCTTAAGAAGCTCGTAGAAACCGGATACATCAATCATGAACGTTCCCAGATGGATCGCCGTTCCGTACGTGTGAGCCTGACGGACAAAGGACGTGAAATTGCTCAGATTGTTGACGATCTTTATAGTCGTCATATCCTTTCTGTTGAGCAGGTTGGTGAGCTCTCAACCGAGAACTTTGAGGAGCTAAACCGGTCCCTGCGTCGTCTGGAACGCTTCTGGACAGATCAAATCCTCTACCGTCTCTGATTTCAGAGTGGTTTCTGACCTTTCAAAAAACACCGCTTCCGAAACCGGGAGCGGTGTTTTTGCTTGTCTGGATGAAGTTGCTGCTTCAATACCTGATAAGTTCAGATATGGTTTCAGGCGCGCTGGTAGAAGGGCAGGCCAGCCTCGCAACAGCCATCTGTGAGTAAGTCGGCCTGATTGTTGCTTTCTTGCACTAGGTCGGAACGAACACCTGCACAGCAGCCACCTTTTTCCCACTTAGGGTAAATAGCCATTAAACGGTCACATTGAGTGAGGAAGACACTTGCTCACTTTTCGGGCTGAAAAAGTACTGTTGGTTTTTTGAAATTTAGAAACTGTCAACTCTGATTTGTTCAGGGAGCCGATCACTTTCTCTAATTCACCAACAGATGTTCCTCCCCGAGTTTTGACGAAAGTCTTGCGAGTTTGCGCAGATAATGCCATGTAGATTTGCCATGTTAAGTCTCTGTTTACCAAGTTCGCATGGAATCTTACGGGACGATTGATTGCTAGGAGAACTATTTCGTGTTGGCACCTCTTTTAAACCGCAGCAAACTTGCTCTTGCTCTCGTTGTGAGTACGGGTCTTTCTGCAGGTATGATGTCCGCACAGGCGCAGGTTAAGGTTCCTGGGTTGCTTTCCTATAGCGGAAACATCCAGCAAGCTGTGACCGAGCCAGCTCCGGTCGTCACTGAGCAGCCGATTGTTGGTCAAGGCACAGAATGGGAAGACACCTTTGATGAGGGTGTTTCATCTCTGGAGCAGATCGACTTTGTGGCGCCGATTATCTCCAAGCAGACCACCCAGTACATGATTGACGCGATTCTCGATTATGAGCGCATCGCCCTCAATGGTGGCTGGCCTGAAGTTTCTACCAAAAAGGTTCTGCGCATCGGTATGCGCGCACCGGCCATTGCTTCCCTGCGACAGCGCCTGATTGTTTCTGGCGACATGGCGCAGCATGCTGGTGTTTCTGAAGTTTTTGACAGCTACGTTGATTCAGCCGTGCGTCGTTTCCAGCTGCGCCATGGTCTGACACCGGATGGTGTTGTGGGCCGCGCGACTGTGATTGCCATGAATGTGCCTGTTGAGGTGCGTTTGCAGCAGCTGCGCACCAATCTGGAG
The DNA here is from genome assembly GCF_000236645.1 of Pseudovibrio sp. FO-BEG1. Lineage (NCBI taxonomy): Bacteria > Pseudomonadati > Pseudomonadota > Alphaproteobacteria > Hyphomicrobiales > Stappiaceae > Pseudovibrio > Pseudovibrio sp. FO-BEG1. Next base: position 3,903,052 of record NC_016642.1, on the reverse strand, counting down.
CGCGTTTCCGCTCTGGCTGATAACGTGAGTGATACCTATGTGAACGTGAATATTCCGGCAGCTCGTATTGAGGTTGTTGAGAATGGCCGCGTTCGTTCCCGCCACACTGCTGTTGTTGGCAAGCAGGATCGCCAGTCTCCAATCTTGAGCTCTGCGATCTACGAGGTGAACTTCAACCCGTACTGGACTGTTCCTGTCAGCATTATCCGGAAAGACCTTATTCCGAAAATGCAGAAGGATCCGCAGTATCTGGCGAAGAACAATATCCATATCTTCGACTGGTATGGAAAAGAGAAGCAGTGGCAGGAGATCGACTGGAACACGGATGAAGCGACCAAGTATCGCTTTACGCAGGAGCCGGGCGAAGGCAACTCCATGGGCAGCATCCGTATCAACTTCAACAACACCCATCAGGTTTACCTGCATGACACGCCAGAGCAGTCTCTGTTTGGCGAAGGCTATCGCTTCCATTCTTCCGGCTGTGTGCGCGTACAGAACGTGCGTGAGCTGGTGACATGGTTGCTGGGCTCCACAACGCCTGAGTGGACCCGTTCCCGCGTGGATGCGACCATCAACTCCGGTGAACGTCTGGATGTGAAGATGAAGAGCCGCATTCCGCTGCATCTGTCCTATGTGACCGCATGGGCGCTCAGCGATGGCATGGTCCACTTCCGTGATGACATCTACGACAAGGATGGTCTGTATTCAGCAAGTGTTGATCCGCTGGCGCAGGCCTCTGCTCAGTAAGCAGGCTTCACAGTTTCGAATTAAAGGTCGCTTCCGGCGTTTGTCGGGGCGGCCTTTTTCTTTTGGGGATGTGCTCGCTGACAGGCCTGCGTGTTACGTCACATGCTGCTAAAAATGCTGATGCAATTTACGAATCCTGAAGAGGTAAGGTGAGGGGCTCTATGGCAAAACTGGGACAGGTCTACTTTGAAGCGCGTGTTATCGGCAACTCCGTTCGCATGTCTGCAATCTGTGCTCAGAGCGGTGTTGAGGTGTTTGTGGTGGGGCCACGTAATGCGAGCGAATCGCATCTGAAACAACTGGCGCTCCGTAAGCTGGAACGTAAATTACAACCTCAAGATGCGTAATTCATAAATTTTGGGTGATGGCGGCAATACTATTGCGCAATTCCTATGAACAAAGCTTGGTTCATTACCCCCTATATGTTAATGGGCTAAGCACCCGAAGCTACAACTTGTCGGGGATCGGAATGCGAAACGATATTGGGACGTTTCGTCAGTTTGTTGCTCCAACCTTGTAATGAGGTCCACCTATGTCCGTATCGGATAGTCCAATTACGACGCCGCTCTACCCAGAGTTCTTTACAGGTAGCCTGGCTTCTGGTGACCCAGAGCTTCTCGAGGCAATCAATAAAGAGCTTTCTCGTCAGCAGAACGAGATTGAACTCATCGCTTCGGAAAATATCGTGTCCCGCGCTGTGCTGGAAGCACAGGGTTCCGTTCTGACCAACAAATACGCTGAAGGTTACCCTGGCCGCCGTTACTACGGTGGTTGTGAGTATGTCGACATTGTTGAGCAGCTTGCGATCGATCGTGTGAAGACACTGTTCGGCTGTGAGTTTGCAAACGTGCAGGCGAACTCCGGTTCTCAGGCTAACCAGTCTGTTCTTCTTGCGCTGGCTAAACCAGGCGACACTCTGCTCGGCATGAGCCTTGATGCGGGTGGTCACCTGACACACGGTGCACGTCCTAACCTTTCCGGTAAGTGGTTCAACGCTGTTCAGTACGGCCTGAACACCGACACTGGCCGCATCAACATGGACGAAGTGCGCGAGCTTGCAAAAGAACATCAGCCTAAGATCATCATCGCTGGCGGTTCTGCATACTCCCGTGAGATCGACTTTGCTGCATTCCGCGCAATCGCTGACGAAGTGGGCGCGTACCTGTGGGTCGACATGGCGCACTTTGCAGGTCTGGTTGCGGGTGGTCAGCACCCAAGCCCGTTCCCGCATGCGCATGTTGCAACATCCACCACGCACAAGACCCTTCGTGGTCCTCGCGGTGGTCTGGTTGTGACCAACGACGCTGACATTGCGAAGAAAATCAACTCCGCGATCTTCCCAGGTCTGCAGGGTGGTCCTCTGATGCACGTGATTGCTGGTAAGGCTGTTGCCTTCGGTGAAGCGCTGCGTCCTGAGTTCAAAACCTACGCAAAAGACGTTGTTGAGAACGCACAGGTTCTGGCTGAGACCCTTGTTGAAGGTGGTCTGGATATCGTTTCTGGCGGTACCGACACACACCTGATGCTGGTTGACCTGCGCCCAATGAATCTGACCGGTAAGAATGCAGAGATTTCTCTGGGCCGTGCGAACATCACCTGTAACAAGAACGGTGTTCCGCTTGATCCTCAGAAGCCTACCATCACTTCCGGTATCCGCCTTGGTACGCCTGCTGGTACTTCCCGCGGCTTCGGCAAGGAAGAATTCCGTGAAATCGGTAAGCTGATTACCGAGGTTCTGGAAGGTCTGCGTAAGACAAATTCCGTTGACGGCAACGAAGCTGTGGAAGCACAGGTCAAAGAGAAGGTACTGGCCCTTACTGCCCGGTTCCCAATCTACAAAAACTAATTTAAACGAGAAGAACCGCCGGAGATCCCTTCGGCGGTTCTTCAGTGTTTAGTTAAGGAGGCAGGCGAGATGCGTTGTCCGTATTGCGGGGGTGAGGACACCCAGGTGAAGGATTCACGCCCAACCGAGGATAATACAGCTATCCGTCGACGCAGAGTCTGCCAGACTTGTGGTGGTCGTTTTACCACCTTTGAACGTGTTCAGCTGCGCGAGCTGACCGTTATTAAGCGCAATGGGCGTCGCGTGCCGTTTGATCGCGAAAAGCTGATGCGCTCTGTTTTGATCGCAACCCGCAAACGTCCGGTGGAGCCTGAGCGTATCGAGCGCATGGTGAGCGGACTGGTTCGCCAGCTGGAAAGTTCCGGTGAGAGCGATGTTGTGGCGGAAGATATTGGTCATTTGGTCATGGAAGGGCTGAAAACCCTTGACGATGTGGCTTATGTGCGGTTCGCTTCTGTTTACAAGAATTTCCGTGAAGCCAAGGATTTCGAGGCTCTGCTGGATGAGCTTTCCGATGCGGATGTTGATCCGCTGATGATGCCACCGCGGACCTAAGCTCTGGCTTTTCGTTGTCTGTGACGTATATTCTGTTCGGGTTACGTCAAATCCATTTGAGGAATACGCTTTAAAGCAGTTCGCGTATCTTTATCCGAAAACGACGGACACTTTTCGGCGATACGCTTTAGCGCTGGCAGGGGGACAGCTTTGTCTGGTCACAAAGCATTAAATGCAAAGGAGCGAGCTGAGCACGAGCGCTTTATGGCGGCCGCACTCAGCTATGGCATTCGCGCAAAGGGTCGCACATGGCCCAATCCTCCGGTTGGTGCAATCCTGACAAAAGACTTTGGTGATGGCCCGGTCATCGTGGGGCAGGGGGCAACGCTGCCTCCGGGTGGTTCTCACGCTGAAGTGCTGGCCATCAAGGACGCTGGCGAGCATGCCAAAGGCGCGACTGCGTATGTGACCCTTGAGCCGTGTGCGCATTACGGGCGGACTGGCCCTTGTGCGCGGGCGCTGGTGGCTGCAGGTGTCAGCCGCGTTGTTTATGGCACGGCGGATCCAAATCCGGCAGTGGCGGGGCGCGGTAAGAAGATTTTGGAAGAAGGTGGTGTTGAGGTGCTGATTGGCGTTCTTGAGAAAGAATGCCGCGAAGCTGTGCGCGGTCATATCTCCCGTATCCTCAATGAACGCCCGTTTGTGCAGCTCAAGATGGCTGTTTCCAAAGACGGTTACATCGGCAAGCGTGGTGCGGGACAGGTGGCGATTTCCAGCCCGCTGTCACGCCAGCTGGTGCATGCTATGCGCGCGCAGATGGATGCGATCGTGGTGGGCATCGGTACTGTTCTGGAAGATGATCCGGAGCTGTCTGTTCGCTTGCCGGGCATGGCGCATCGTTCGCCGCAGCCAGTGGTGTTTGACAGTCAGGCGCGTATTCCGCTTTCCTCGAAGTTAGTGCAGAACGCAGAGAGCAATTCTTTGTGGGTGGTGATTGGCGATAATGCGCCGGATCATCGTGTCAGCGCGCTTGAGCGGGAAGGTGTGACAGTTATCGTCAATGACTGCCTCAGAAATGGCAAGGTATGTCTTGATAAGGCACTGGATGCGCTTTACATGCATGGTCTCTCCCAGATCATGGTAGAGGGCGGTGCTGAACTTGCGCACGGCCTGCTTCAGCAGGATCTGGTGGATGAGCTTTTGATTTTCCAGGGAACCAGCACGGTTGGTTCTGATGGCCTTTTGCCATTCGGTTTTGAAGGTCTGGAGAGTTTGCAAGACGGTTATAACAAGCAGATGCTGCGCCATGTGGGTGAAGATCTGTTGTGGCGGTATACGCCAAAAGAGAGGTTCTAGGTGTTTACGGGCATCGTTAGTGACGTTGGAACAATCCTTGAGCTGGAGCAGATTGCTGCAGGTCAGAGAGCGAAAATTGGAACTGTTTACGATCCTGATGGGATTGAAATTGGCGCGTCCATCGCCTGTTCCGGCGTCTGCCACACCGTTGTTGCGAAAGGTCGCGACGGCGAGCAGAACTGGTTTACCGTTGAATCTGCTGCTGAGACACTGGCCCTGACCACCGTGAAGGACTGGAGCGTCGGCAAGCGGGTTAATCTGGAACGTTCCCTTTCCATGGGCGCGGAGCTGGGCGGTCACCTTGTTCTGGGTCATGTGGATGGCAAGGCCACCATTGTGGAGCGGACCGAACACCCTGAGAGTGTTTACCTGAAATTTGAGTGTGCTCCTGAGTTCGCACGGTTCATCCCGAAGAAGGGATCTGTTGCGCTGGATGGCACCTCTTTGACGGTGAACGAGGCTGAAGGAAACACATTTTCCGTGTTCCTCATTCCACACACTCTGGAAGTGACCACGTGGTCCGACAGGGCGCAGGGGGATGAGATAAACTTGGAAGTGGACATGATGGCACGGTACGTTGCGCGTCTTGCAGAGTTTCCAAGTCTTGCAGAAATTGCAAAATAGCCTTATAGCCAAAAAATTCCGCAGGAAATAACTGGACATTTCGCTTGGGGCGTGGTTCCTGAGCGCACATACGTGGGTACTGTGAGTGCCCGTGGCCTTAACCAGCTTTGCTGATTGATGCAGCGAAAAGAACTGGTTGGCATTAGGAGAATTAAAATGAGCGCGGTTCCGCACATTCTTGTTATTGAAGCACGTTTTTACGAAGATCTGGCAGATGCCCTGTACGAAGGTGCTGCAGATGTGCTGGAGCGTGAAGGGGCGAAAATCTCTCGACTGGCTGTTCCTGGTGTGCTCGAAATTCCTGCTGCGCTTTCCATGGCGTTAACCGCAATGGAAAATGGCGAAGCAGATTATGACGGTTTTGTATTGCTCGGTGTTGTAATTCGCGGTGAAACCACCCATTACGACATCGTTTCTAACGAGTCGGCTCGTGCGATCATGGATCTTTCTGTGGATGCAAATGTTGCAGTTGGTAACGGTATCCAGACAGTTGAGAACGATGATCAGGCATGGGCGCGCGCAAGCGTTTCCAAGAAGAACAAGGGCGGCGGTGCTGCTGAAGCTTGTCTTGCTATGATTGACGTGCGCGACCGGTTCGGTGTGTAAGGTTTAGAATGACAACTGAAAACAACAAGAAAAACGCTGAAGTAAGGCCCGCTAACAAACGCGGTGTTGCCCGGTTGGCTGCTGTTCAGGCCGTGTATCAGATGGAAATCACTGGTGCGCGTTTGAACGATGTGCTGAACGAGTACGAAGCTTACCGCCTTGGACAGGAAGTGGACGGCGAGCAGTACCGCGATGCGGATCCTGCGTGGTTCCGCGATCTGGTGCAGGCTGTGTTCGAAGACCAGCTGCGCATTGACCCTCGCATTCACACAGCGCTTTCTGAAGACTGGCCGCTGAAGCGCATCGATACCACACTGCGTGCGATCCTTCGCGTTGGCTGTGCAGAGTTCCTGCGCAAGAAAGACGTTCCGGCCCGCGTGATCATCAATGAGTACATTGATGTTGCGAAGTCCTTCTATGAAGGAGATGAGGCACGTTTGGTCAACGGTATCATGAACCGTCTGGCTCGCGAGCTGCGTCAGTCCGAATTCGAAGACTAATTACATGAGCGAGAAAGCTGCCAGTTCCAGACCGGGAGAGTTCTCGCTTATTGAGCGCTATTTTGCGCCGCTTGCCACCAGCGCAGGCGCTGTGCATCTGCAAGATGATGCTGCTGTTTTTGCCCCTGACACCGGATGTGATTTGGTTGTGACCAAGGACATGCTGATGGCAGGGGTTCATTTTTTTAAAAACGATCCTCCCTTTGAAGTCGCGCAAAAAGCGCTTGGTGTGAACCTTTCCGATCTGGCTGCAAAAGGCGCAGAGCCCAAGGGCTATCTGCTGGGCCTTGGGCTTTCCAAAGAGATTGGAGAAGAGTGGGTTGCTGAGTTCTGCCGCGGTCTGAAGCTGGTTCAGGATCAGTTTCAGATTGATCTGCTTGGCGGGGATACGATTTCCTGCCCGCAAGGTCCGCTACTCTCCATCACCGCGTTTGGTCAGGTGCCAAAAGGGCAGGTGGTTCGGCGGAATGAGGCTGTTGCCGGTGCACTGCTTTATGTGACAGGCACTATTGGTGACGCTGCGCTTGGTTTGAAGTTGCGGTTGGGCGATGAACTAGCTAGCGAGCTTGAGCTTTCTGCTGAACATCGTGATTTTCTGCTGAACCGTTATCTGTTGCCTCAGCCTCGCGTTGCTGCTGTTTCTGCGCTTCGTGATTTTGCTGTTGCTGCGATGGATATCTCGGATGGGTTGATTGCCGACCTTGGCCACATGTGCCGGACGTCGCACGTTCAAGCTGCTGTCAGGTTGGAGAATGTGCCGCTTTCTGATGCTGCCTCTGCTATGATCGCAAAAGATGCCGCGTTCCGTGAGACTGCGATTACGGGCGGGGATGACTACGAGATCCTTGCGGCTGTGATGCCTGAGAATGCGGTTGCTTTTGAAGTGGCCTTGCAGGACGCCGGATTACGCTGTGCTCAGATTGGCGTGCTTTCTACCGCTGATGTTTCCGAGGATATGATTTCTTTGAGCCTGAATGGCGAAGCGTATGCGCTTCATGGTGCTGTCGGTTTCCGGCATTTTTGATTAGTGGTCTCGACCTGAGCTTTATTTTTGCTAGGGTACTCAGATGGAGTCGGCCATCTATTATTTAACATTCGTTGTTTCATTGCTTTATTTGATTGCCAAGTTGCGGAAGGTTCCTCGCGCAACGACAATACAACGCCAAAGACGGGCCAGAAAGCGTCTGATTTCTTATTACCTAGGAAGGTCGTTGTTTTTGTGGTGGGGCCTGATAGTGGTGATCGGAATTGCAAGACGCATTGTGTTGGGCTTGCTGGCATGACGTCAATCTGGATTCTGTTTTCGTTCATTATTTCAATTATTTATCTTATTATCAGGTTGTGTAAGTTGCCCGATGCAGCGACCTTGAAGAGGCGGAAGTGGACTAAAACTCGTGTGATTGTGCGAAGCGTGGCGTCGTCCTGGCTTTTGTTATGTGGATTGATAGCCCTGGCAGGGATCATAATGCGTGTTGCGTAAGTAATGCGATATAATCGACAATCCTTACGCCGCATGACGTATTTTCATCGGGTTATGCGTATATCTCCCAAAGTTGCAGATGATCTGGTGAGCTCTGTGGTTGCTCATTACGTGGAATTGATTAGGCTGTCGGTTCCTTCCTGCATTCTTTGAAAGATTTACATTATGGCAAATACTCTGGCGGCTCCGTTGATTGATGACGGATTGGCAAAGCGCAATGCGTTGCTTTTGGCGCTTGCCCAGTCGTTTGCTGGTGGTGTGCCTCCGATTATTTTTGCGACCACTTCTATTCTTGCTTCTGTTTTGCTGGTTGATGACAAGTCGCTTGCCACATTGCCAGTGACAGCCTTCGTGCTTGGGACGGCGATTGGTACGCTTCCTGCTGGCATGATTATGCGAAGCTTTGGGCGCCGTGCCGGGCTGGTTGGAGCCTTGTTGTTTGGCGTGCTTTGTTCTTTGCTGGCCGCTTATGCTGCTTACATCGGCAGCTTTATACTGCTGTGCATCTCCACTTTGGGCAGTGGGTTTGTTATGGCCTTTACTCAGCAGGCACGGTTTGCGGCAGCTGATACGGCGAGCCCTGCCTTTAAGCCAAAAGCAATCTCCTGGGTTTTGACCGGTGGGATTCTTGCAGGAGTGGTCGGGCCGCAGACCGTTATTCTTACTCAAGGCATGTTTGAGCCGTTTCTTTTTGTCGGAACGTACCTTGCTCAGGGCGTTTTGATGCTTATCGGTTTGTTTTTTGTAGCGTTTTTGGAAATACCGCTGCCACCGAAAGCAGAGAAGCATGAACGTGGACGCCCGCTTTCGGAGATTTTGAAGCAACAAAAGTTCTTCGTGGCGGTCGGATGTGGAATGATTAGTTACGCAATCATGAACCTGATCATGACCTCAGCGCCTCTGGCCATGGTGGCATGTGGGTTAACCAACTCAGATGCGGCGTTGGGCATCCAATGGCACGTGATTGCCATGTTCGCACCGAGCTTTATTACGGGCAGTTTGATCAGCCGATTCGGCCATGGTGCTGTTATCGGAGCTGGATTCCTGCTTTATGCAGTGTGCGCGCTGGTTGGCCTTACGGGACTAGAACGTTGGATTTTCTGGAGTTCCCTGATTTTACTTGGACTTGGTTGGAACTTTTCTTTCGTCGGGGCATCGGCTTTGCTCACGCAAACTTACCGACCAGAAGAACAAAACAGAGTCCAGTCCATAAACGACTTCTTCGTCTTTGGTTTAGTAGCAACTGCCTCGTTTTCCTCAGGGAAATTGTTAAACGTGTTTGGTTGGGAAACTGTCAACCTAATGGTGTTCCCGTTCGTTATCTTATGTCTATTTCTTGTTGTGTCACTGATGTTTACTGAAAAACGGGAAGTTAAAGTTTGAATAATTCCAAATAATTTCTCTCCTTTCAACATACGTGTTTCCTTCCACTACCGCGCAAAAGCAACTTGACGGATAGTGACAGGTATATACCGTCACTGTGTGCGTTAATTTACACAAGTGCAGTGCGGATTTTGCTACGAACACACACATAAGTAGCAGGGTACCCTTAGGGGAGGAAATATGACTGAACTTATCGTTACCATTGCGTGCGGTTTGCTATCTGTCGTTTACGGCATTTGGGCAATTCAAAGCGTGATGGCTGCTGACACTGGCTCTGCGAAGATGCAGGAGATTGCTGGTGCCATCCAAGAGGGCGCTCAGGCGTACCTCACTCGTCAGTACACCAGTGTCGCAATTGTTGGCGTTGTTATCTTCGTAATCGTTGCTTATCTGCTGTCCATCACTGTTGCTATCGGATTTGTTATTGGTGCCGTTCTTTCCGGCGCCGCAGGATTTATTGGAATGCTCGTCTCCGTACGGGCAAACGTTCGCACTGCACAAGCTGCAAGCCAGAGCCTGGGGGCAGGGCTCTCTATTGCATTCCGCTCCGGTGCCATCACTGGGATGTTTGTGGCCGGTCTCGCTCTTCTGGGCGTTTCCGTTTACTACCTCATCCTCACCGGTCCTATGGGTATGGACCCAACTTCCAGAACCGTGATTGACGCGCTTGTGGCTCTGGGCTTTGGTGCATCCCTGATCTCCATTTTCGCCCGTCTTGGCGGTGGTATCTTCACCAAAGGCGCAGACGTGGGTGGTGACCTTGTTGGTAAGGTGGAAGCCGGTATTCCTGAGGATGATCCGCGCAACCCTGCAACCATTGCTGATAACGTGGGTGACAACGTTGGTGACTGTGCCGGTATGGCCGCTGACCTGTTTGAAACCTACGCTGTGACGCTGGTTGCGACCATGGTTCTTGCAGCGATCTACTTTGCCGGAACTGCTGACCTTCAGGCGGCCATGCTGTATCCAATGCTGATCTGCGGTGTTTGTTCCGTAGCTTCCATCATCGGTACATTCTTTGTTCGCCTTGGTGCTTCCAACTCCATTATGGGTGCGCTGTATAAGGGCTTCATCGCAACAGCTGTTATCTCACTGATCATTCTTTATCCGCTGACCCATTGGGTATTTGGTGGAATGGATACAGTGCTGACAATGGGCAATGGCTTGAGCTTTACGCCGATGGCCTTGTTCCTCTGCGGTGTTTCCGGTCTTGTTGTAACTGGTCTGATCATCTGGATCACCGAATACTACACCGGTACTGGTTTCCGTCCTGTGCGTGCAATCGCGAAGGCCTCTGAAACCGGTCATGGTACCAACGTTATTCAGGGTCTGGCGGTTTCCATGGAATCCACCGCTCTGCCTGCGCTGGTGATCATCGCTGGTATCATCGTGACGTATCAGCTTGCTGGTTTGTTCGGTATTGCGATTGCGGTGACCACGATGCTGGCACTGGCCGGTATGGTTGTTGCGCTGGATGCGTTTGGTCCTGTGACGGACAACGCTGGTGGTATTGCTGAAATGGCTGAGCTGCCTGCGGAAGTTCGTGACACCACTGATGCGCTGGATGCTGTTGGTAACACCACAAAGGCTGTGACCAAAGGCTACGCTATTGGTTCTGCAGGCCTTGGTGCGCTGGTGCTGTTTACAGCCTACACTGAGGATCTGAAGTTCTTTGTGGCGAACTCTGATCAGTTCACCTACTTCCAGGGTATGACTGAGGCGTCCATCGACTTCTCACTGTCCAACCCATATGTGGTGGTTGGCCTGTTCTTTGGTGGTCTTCTACCATTCCTGTTTGGCGGTATCGCAATGACCGCTGTGGGCCGTGCTGCTGGTGCGGTGGTTGAAGAAGTTCGCCGTCAGTTCAAAGAAAAGCCTGGCATCATGAAGGGTGAAGAACGCCCTGATTATGGCCGTGCGGTTGATATGCTGACCAAAGCGGCAATCAAGGAAATGATTGTTCCTTCTCTGCTGCCGGTTCTGTCTCCGATTGTGATCTACTTTGTCATCAACGCGATTGCAGGTAAGGCGAATGCGTTTGCATCCCTGGGTGCGATGTTGCTGGGCGTGATCGTGACCGGTCTCTTCGTTGCGCTTTCCATGACCGCTGGTGGCGGTGCGTGGGATAACGCGAAGAAGTACATCGAAGACGGAAACCACGGCGGGAAGGGCTCAGACGCTCACAAAGCTGCGGTGACAGGTGATACCGTTGGTGATCCTTACAAAGACACCGCTGGGCCAGCTGTGAACCCAATGATCAAGATCACAAACATCGTTGCTCTTCTGCTTCTGGCAGTTCTGGCACACTAGGTTTGCTAGCGCATATCCTTATCCGAAAACCGGAACCACTTTTCGGGGATATGCGCTAAGTTTGATCCGATCTGAAGTTAAGAAGCCCGGTCTGAGAAGGCCGGGCTTTTTGCTGTTCTGGTGCGTTTAAGAGCTGGTCAGAACTTTACTGAAAACTCTGTTCCAAAGACCCAAGCGTCGGGGATGTCGTCGTTCCCTGCCGGGTTGACCACGTACTGGAAATCCAGCGTGAGGTAGGACCAGTCGCGGAACTGGTAGCGATGGGCGAATTCGAAGACGAGTTCGTAGGATTGGTTGACGAGGTTGTCGCTGTAAAAGCCGAGGATGAAAGCGCCTGCTGTGACGTCGTCGTCGCGGTTGGGGAGGAGGCCCTGATAAAAGAAGCCACCACTGACGCCGTAGGGCTGGGTGTTGATGGCTTGTTGGGGCGCCATGGTGAAGAGGCCCCAGAGGCTCAGGCCCTGATCTCCTTCCTCCTGATAGACCATCTGACGGGCAATCCCGTAGAGACCCCAGTTGCCTTCCCGTGACTCTGTGCTGTTGCCAAGCACATCCACGGTGCCGCTGTTGTAATAGGCGCCAAGTTGATAGTGGCCGGGAAGAAACTGGCTTGTATCATCCTTACCCGGATTGACGCCCACCTGACCAACCACCAGCACATTGCCTTCTGGCTGAAAGCGGAAGTTGAAGCCGTGTTCGGCGTTGTTCAGGTCATCGACGTTGGCATCGTAAACACCCAGGCCGAAATACTGGTTGTCAGGGAAGGTGTAGGTGCCAGCTACTCCCCATGTGTTGAAGGGATAGGTGGTAAAGGCAGGCTGGTTGATCAGGAGTTGGCCCGGCGTGCTGTTGAGGGCACCGTTGAGGTAATACGCAAATGTATCATCGCGGGCGAAGATGTCTCCCACTGCGAGGCGGCCTGCGGAGAGGTAGACCTGATCATGATAGAGCTTTTGCTGAAGGCTCAGGTTGGCGATGGCGAGGATGTCGCTGGAGAAGATCTGCGTGACGCCAAAGTCGTTGCCAATGGCTTCCTGCGAGAGGCCCTGACCCAGCCCCTGATACATGATGTAATGCAGGCTGCTGTTTTTGATGCCGAAGATTTTGTCAAAGTCCAGCTTCGCCATGCCTTCCAGACGTCCGCCATAAGTCAGGCTTTGCTTCATGCCGCCTGCGGGGTTTGCGGCGACGTCCTGCGTATAGAGAACGCCGAGGTCGAGGCCTTTATCAGAGAGGTCCGTGCGGATGCCGCCCCAGTCGCGGGTTTTGTTGTGCCATTGAGCCCAGACAAGCGGCCAGTTGCTGCTGTCTTGTGCGCGTAGTTCTGTGCTGGGTGTCAGGCATGTGCTGGCAACCGCGATACACCATAGAACTGACGACCTGCGTTTGAGTGGGGCAGGCATCTTGAACGCTCGCAAAAGCAGGTTCCCCTAAACTGGCTCAGCAAACAGAGAAACTCCGGAACAGCCCGTGGTCTCCTCCGATCACACGGCATGCTCCAGCCTTTAGAGCTTGTCACGTTCATTTGCATTCACGTGCCGCGCTCTAAGTCTTCACTTCAAAGCGTACCGAAAGCCGGAAGTGCTTTTCGGGGATACGCTCAAGATGGAACCCATCCTTTTTGCGAAAAACGCCGCAGATTTCAAAGAATATGCCCGCATCCTTCCGGTATGCAGCAGGGCTACATGCCGTACTCAGATTCACTCAATAGGTTGAGTATAGTCGGTTGTTCTGCGCGCTGCTGCTATCTGAAACCTGCTAAGTAAAATTGAGGTGGTTGCTTAGGCTGTTGGTTCCAGAAGCAAGGTTTCGCAGCGCTCTTTAACGTGTGGAGGGAACGGGCAGGACTTTCTGATTTCACGGTCCATGTGCATGCCCACGGCCTGCATGGTTGCGACTGGGGTGTCGTTGATCGCCTCAAACATGGTGTGTTTGAAGAGAATGGTTTTATCGCGCACTTCTTTGATTTCTGAGCGCACGACCAGCAGGTCACCCGCGGAGACTTCTGCCAGATACTTATATGTAATCTCCAGCGCTGCCATGCCCTTGTTGCTTTCGCGAATATAGGCAGGCGTGATGCCGATGTGGGCGAGCATGTGCCAGGTGGCTTCATCAAACTTGGAGGTGTACCAGGCCACATTCATATGGCCCATGTGGTCTTCCTGCTGCGGATAAACGATCCCGCGATATGTCTCAAACATCTTTGTTTCCAATATGATTGCAGTTTGAACCAGCCTATTGGGAAGCTGATGGCAGGTCATTACGACTGTCGGCTACGTTCGTTGGGGGCAAAGAAAAGCCGGCACCTGATCACAGGCACCGGCTCATTGTGTCTTTCAGATAATTCTTAAATCAGTAGTTCTTCCAGAGGATGATTGCGGCTGCGAGGAGGAACTGGTCCTTCAGCACAAAGACGCCAGTGCGGTTGAGGAGAGGGAAGAAGGAATCTGCATCCCAACCCGGAACAGAGAACATGAAGGTGAGGGTGCCGAATGCTGTGGCGGCAATGCCGAGGACACCCAAACCACCGAGGAAGCGGTTGAATGGCAGACACAGCAGCAGAAGAAGGAAGACCCATTCCACGATGCCGATGAAGTTGGAAGCGCCCTGTACATCCCAGACCTGATAGGTCCAGCTGAAGAGCACGTTGGATTCCATCAGGCGGACAATGCCTTGAGCTTCAAACTCATAGAACTTCATGGCGCCGATCCAGCCCATGACCAGCGCAATACCGGCAAAGCTTGCGAAGACTGCGAGCTTTTTGAGTGAGCCAGCTGTCTTGTCCTTTCCCGCTGCCTGCATGTGATGGCCCAGAATGTAGGCTGGCACAGCGAACATGGAGAGGTACTTGAGGAGGTTCTGCCCTGAGCCGATGATCGGGAAGCCGCCAAGAGCATCCATCCAGACCGGGTTTGTGAACAGGTATAGGAAGTTCAGCAGGAAGATCAGCATGGCCATCAGGCAGCCGAGGATGCCGAGACGGCGATCTTTGAGGCCGAGCAGAACCAGAATACCTGCTGGAACTTCAAAGAGGGCCATCAGAACGCCTGTCACTGGTGCGCCAAGAGCTGTAACCAGCCAGCTGAAGAGAGGGCTGTTGCCCAGCCAAAACTCAATCTGCTGATGTTCTGGTGCTGTGAACTTCAGCAGGCCCAGCCAGATCAGATAGGTTGCGGTGACAAGGGTGAGGTAGACAAAGAGAGCGTTTTCGGAGGGACGTATGTCTGTAATTCTTTTGAGGGGAGAAGAAGCTTGCGTCATGATTTTACTTCGCGTTTGTCGTTGAGGCCTTGAAGAAACCACGGAAGAAGACGGCCAGAATGCGTATAACTCCTCAATACAGGATCACATGTAGCAAACCTCCAATAACACCGGCGTTATTTTAAGATTGAAACTTAGAGTTTGGTGGGAAATGCAAAACGGCATTTATCTGCTTGTGATTGCGCATAAAAAAACGGCGCCTGCGAAAGGCGCCGTTTCTTGCAATTGAATGCAGGCAGTTTAGAGGCCGATTGATGGGTTTGCAGCTCCACGCAGGATCTGCGTCAGGAGACCATAATCAGCACCGCCGGTGCGTGTTTTTCTGCCGAGGTAATCAAAGACCTTCCCGTCTTCGATGCCGTAGTCAGCAACAGATTTCACGTAACCATCTTTATCAAAGTAAACTGCGACAACGCGCTGATCCACGATGGATGGGGACCAGAATGCCACTGTTTCGCTCTTTTGAGAGATATAATAGTAAGCTTCACCGTCCAGATTAGATGTTGTGGACGGGCTACCAAGGAGGAGTTCAACCTGCTCACGGCTGGAACCGACCTGTACATCTTGAATTGCATCAGGTGAAACCACCTGGCCATGCGTTAGTGTCTGGGTGAAGCAGCCGGCAAGTGGCAGGCTCAAACAAGCAAGGAACACAGTACGGCGCGCAAATGCAAACATTCCAAACATCCTGTTGGCTTGCAAATGCTGGCAAAATGCAGCAAGCAAGCGGTTTAGATTCAGACTTGTGCTTATGCCACCGACGTGGCAGGGACACAAGTAACTCGACAAGCGCAAGAGAGGTGCCATGATCTTCGGTTTTTTCCGTCGACGTAAAGACACATCCGTCAGAACAACTTACGAGCGGATCGTCGCGCAGGCACGACTACCAGTGTTTTATCGACACTATGGTATACCTGATACGAGCGAAGGTCGCTTCGAGATGATTGTTTTGCACGCTTTTTGTGTCTTTCACCGGTTAAGAGGCGAAGATAAGGCGTCCCGAAAATTTGCACAGGCTGTATTCGATTATTTTTTTCAGGATATGGACCAGAGCATGCGCGAGCTGGGTATTGGCGATGAAGGCGTGCGCAAACGTGTCCGAATTATGGTCGAATCGTTTTATGGCCGCACTGCCAGCTACATGGAAGCTTTGGAAAACAAGGACAATGCCGCTCTATTTGAGGCCTTTATGCGAAACATCTATGGGCAGAGCGGGGAAGCTGTTGCGATAAAGGCGCTGGTTCATTACATGCATGAGGCGGTGGAAGGCCTTGCTGCCCTTCCTACATCAGAAATTCTTGCGGGCGACGTCAAATTTGTGGCTCCAAAAACAGAACTTATAAGGGAAAGCGCCAGTAATGGCTGATACTGATTACCCGTGGGCTTATCAATTTGATGCGACGCGTCTTGGTAACAAAACCAAGCATCTGAAACTCTCTTTGAATGAGAGCGAGCGGGCGCAAATCGCCAAAGCCTATGATCTGCTTGAGCTGCCGGAACTGGATGTGGACCTTGAGGTGCGCCCATGGCGCCGTGATGGATTGGCCGTGCGTGGTCACATTCGTGCCAAAGCCATCCAGCAATGTGTCGTGACACTCGAACCCGTTGATTGCATGGTGGACGAAGAGTTCGACCGTACATTTTTGCCAGAGCAAGATTCCCGGGGGCGACGTCGCAGTGACGATGATACCTTGGAAGTAGATCTGGATATTGATGAGAGCGATCCACCGGACTATTTCGACGGGCCGCAGGTGGATCTCGGAGCTGTCATTTGTGAACATTTTGCTTTGGGTCTTGATCCATTCCCTCGGGCTAAAGGGGTTGAAATGGATGAGAAATATGCTCCGGACCCAGAGGAAGAACTAAAACAGGATGAAGAGCAAAAGCCTTCTCCCTTTGCTGCGCTAGAGGCCCTTAAAGGCAAAAAGTAAATCTTAGACTGCTGCAAAGGTTTTTTGGAGGTGGGTGTTGCGAGACGTTTATAATCGAGTATCTTCGCGACGCGCATTTCCACTGAACATAGGGAAAATGCTCTTAACTATTCCAAGGTCTGCCGATACAAGGGCAGACTTTGTTGGGACAAGGCAAGAAATTGGAAATGTCTGAAAAAATACGTATTTCTCTTGATGCTATGGGAGGGGATTACGGTGTTGAGGTGGTGTTGCCAGGTGCTGATCTGGTTTTGCAACGCTGCCCGAATATCGAGTTCCTGCTTTTCGGTGATGCCAAGGTCATCGAGCCAATGCTCGAGGAATACCCTCGTCTGAAACAGGCATCTGTCGTTCATCACTGTGATGTTTCCATTGGAATGGATGAAAAGCCCAGCCAGGCCCTTCGTAAGGGGCGCGGGAAGTCTTCCATGTGGAACTCCATTGCTGCGGTGAAGAACTCTGAAGCTCATGTTGCGGTTTCTGCCGGTAACACCGGCGCGCTGATGGCCATGTCCAAGTTCTGCCTGCGCACCATGTCTGGTATTGAACGGCCTGCGATTGCCGCGATCTGGCCGACACTGCGCGGAGAATCCATCGTTCTTGATGTGGGCGCGACTATTGGCGCGGATGCTCAGCAGCTGATCGATTTTGCAATTCTGGGCGGCGCGATGGCGCGTTCTGTCCATGGTGTCAGCCAGCCTACGGTTGGCCTTCTCAACATCGGCGTTGAGGAAGTGAAGGGTGTTGAGGAAGTGCGGACCGCAGGCAAAATGCTGCGTGACCTTTCTCCTCCAAACCTTGTTTACTCCGGCTTTGTTGAAGGCGATGACATCGGCAAGGGCACGGTTGACGTTGTGGTCACCGAAGGTTTTGCAGGTAATATTGCGCTCAAGACTGCGGAAGGCACAGCAAAACAGTTTGCTGGCTATCTGCGAGCTGCTATGAGTCGTACGCTCATGGCGAAGATTGGTTATCTTTTTGCACGCGGCGCGTTTGAACGTCTGCGCGCGAAGATGGACCCACGTAAAGTGAATGGCGGTGTGTTCCTCGGGCTGAATGGCATTGTGATCAAAAGCCATGGTGGAACAGATGCCGAAGGTTTTGCTGCTGCCGTTGAACTGGCCTACGATATGGCCAAGAATGAACTGATTAAAAAGATCTCTGACGATCTGGCAAACTACCATCGCGGTCGTTTCTCAGAGGCTGAAGAAAACTGAAGGGTTTAAAGTGAAGGCACTTCGCTCTGTATTTTTGGGCTGTGGCAGCTATCTGCCTGAGAAAGCACTTACTAACCAGCAGCTTACCGAGATTGTTGACACTTCGGATGAGTGGATCGTTCAGCGTACCGGGATCAAGAACCGTCACATTGCTGCAGAAGGCGAGTTTACCTCTCACCTTGCAGTGAATGCTGCCAAGGCTGCGCTGGAAAATGCCGGTGTTGATGCGCAGGACATCGATCTGATCGTTCTGGCAACCTCCACACCTGACAACACTTTCCCGGCAACAGCTGTTGCTGTGCAGGCTGCGCTTGGCATCAACCACGGATTTGCGTTTGACGTTCAGGCTGTGTGCTCCGGCTTCGTTTATGCTGTGACCACTGCGGATGCGTATCTGCGCGGCGGTCTGGCGAAACGTGCGCTTGTGATTGGCGCAGAGACTTTCTCCCGCATTCTGGATTGGGAAGACCGCACGACCTGTGTTCTGTTTGGCGATGGCGCTGGCGCTGTTGTGATGGAAGCGCAGGACGGCGAGCCTTCCATGGACCAGAGCGGAGTTCTGACTTGTCAGCTGCGTTCTGATGGTCGTCACAAAGAGAAGCTTTACGTGGATGGTGGGCCTTCCACCACTGGCACAGCTGGTCATTTGCGCATGCAGGGCAAAGAAGTGTTCAAGCATGCGGTTGGCATGGTCACTGACGTGATTGAAGCTGCCTTTGATGCCACTGGCACAACTGCGGAAGATCTGGACTGGTTTGTGCCTCACCAGGCGAACCAGCGCATCATTGACGCTTCTGCAAAGAAACTCGGCATCGCTCCTGAAAAGGTAGTGAAAACAGTTTCCCAGCACGGCAACACTTCAGCGGCATCGATTCCTTTGGCATTGGACAGCATTGTAAAAGCTGGCAAGGTCAAAAAGGGTGATCTGATCATGCTGGAAGCTATGGGCGGCGGCTTTACCTGGGGTTCAGTGCTCCTTAAGTGGTAAAAAGCAGCAAAAAACCCCAGAGGGTTGCAATTCTTAGCAAATGAGCTGTTGACCCTGACGCCGGTTGGCCATACCGTAACTTGTTGAAAGCAAGCTTTATTCTTACGGATCATGGCTTTACCGGAGGAGGGTGGAATGGGTAGTCACACTGTAACCCGCGCTGATTTATGTGAAGCGGTTTACCAGAAGGTCGGCCTATCTCGGACTGAATCTGCCGAACTCGTCGAGCAGGTGCTCGCAGAGATTTCTGCAAGCCTGGAAAATGGCGAGTCTGTCAAACTGTCTAGCTTTGGCTCTTTTGTTGTTCGCTCGAAAGGTGAACGCATTGGCCGTAACCCAAAAACAGGCGAGGAAGTTCCGATTTCTCCACGCCGGGTTATGGTGTTCAAGCCAAGCAATGTTCTTAAGCAGCGCATCAACGATGCACTGGTTGAGGGCGCCAGCTAATTTGCTGCCCCAAAAATAATAAGGTTTAGAGGGTCTGCATCGTGGAGAAGAGCGCCGACGCGTTCCGAACAATTAGTGAAGTAGCAAGCGAACTGGATCTGCCGCAGCACGTTCTGCGGTTCTGGGAAACTCGGTTTACCCAGATCAGGCCTCTGAAACGAGGTGGTGGTCGCCGCTACTACAGACCTGACGACCTTGAGCTTTTGCGCGGTATCCGCCATTTGCTCTATGGGGAAGGCTATACGATTAAAGGCGTGCAACGTATTTTGCGAGAGCAAGGCGTGCGCGTCGTTATGGACGTTTGGAAAGAGGGCGGTGGCGTTGTCATCCCGACCTCATCCAGCGCTTCTACGCCTGTAGGCGTTGCTCCTGATCCATCCCAGGTTTCTGATCATTCTGTGCGCAGTGCAGCGGAAGCTGCTGTGGCTCAGGCTGTGATGGCGCCTGCGCAGGATGTGTATGAGCCTCAGGAAGATTGGGTTGCTGAGCGACCTGCAGAAACACAGGCAGATCTTCCGCTTGAAAGTGAACCTGAGCCACAAATGCCGCTGCCATCTGGTTTACTGCCAGATGATGAGCCAGAGGCGGGTGGCAAAGGGGGGCATGGTGCCTTTGGCTTCATGGACCGTCTGATGGGTTCAGAGAAGGAAGAGGCTGCTGCGCCTGGTCTTTCCAAAGATGATGTTGATCGTCTGCAATCCACGCTGTTTGAGTTGCTGGAATGTAAGCGTATGCTGGATCAGGCACGCTAGTCAGGTCGATTTGATTTCGAGGTTTAGGGCGTTCACTGTTTCACGCAGTCGGCGCCCTTTGTCGTTTCAGGTGCGCTGAAACTCATCCCGCAAAATGACAGTGGTTGTCAGGTCCTTCACGCCATCTGTGGAGGCAATGGCATCGCGCACGTTGTTGAGCACTTCCATGGATGGGGCGACCACTTCAACCACCAGATCCAGCTCGCCGCTGACAGAGCTCACTCGTTTTACTTCCGGGAATGCGGCTAGCACGTCCAAAATTTCGCGCATGGGGGTGCGGGAGAGGCGAATGAAGAGGAAGGCGGAGATGTGGGTTGGGTCGAGACCGCCGATGTCTGCTCTGTAGCCGCGGATTGTGCCGTTGTTCTCCAGTCGAGTGATGCGCTCGCTCGTGGCGCTGCGGGACAGGTTGATGCGCGCGGCCAGTGTTTTGATCGGGATACGGGCTTCTTTGGAGAGGATCGCGATAATCTCGCGGTCGGTGGCGTCGAGCATTGGTGGTCCTTAAAGCGGGCTCTCAGGAAGAGTGCCGTTAAAATACTTATTAATCGCGACATAGTGTCGGCGCAACTGGCATAAAGTCGGTATTCTGAAATATCAGTGTCAGTTATATTCGGGTCAACCGGAGAGACCCATGACTGATATTAGCCATCCCGCCCCGAATTTTGACCGTGAAATCATTGCTGAGCTTCTGCATAAGCATTGGGATCTGAAAGGTGCTTTGTCGCCGCTGGAAAGTGAGCGCGACCAGAACCATCGCCTTGATGCGGAGGATGGAACGCGCTGGACCGTGAAGGTCGTCAATGCCAGTGAGCCTGAGGCGGAGACCGGTTTTCAGACGGCCATGCTACAGCATCTTGCTGTTTCTGCACCAGAGTTACCAATGCCGCGACTGCGCCTGACCAATAATGGCGGTGCCACGCAAAGTGTCTTTGGGCCAGATGGAGCACAGCATGCAATGCGTGTTGTTTCCTGGGTGACAGGCGTGCCGCTGGCTGAAACCAAGCGGGAGGAGGGCGTTGTTGCCAGCCTTGGCACTTTGGTTGGCAAAATGGATAAGGCGCTTCGCGGTTTTGTACATCCAGGAGCTCTGCGCAGTTTTGAGTGGGATCTTCGTGCTGCTGGTGATGCGCGTGATCGATTGACCGCGATTGGCGATCCTGATCATCGGCGTATTGTGGAGTACTTCAGTGAGCGCTTTGATCGTCTGGTTGCTCCTAAGCTCGCAGGCTTGCGGGCAGCTGTCATTCACAATGATGCAAATGACTGGAATGTGCTGGTCGATCCTGATGATCATTCCCGTGTCTGTGGTCTGATTGATTTTGGGGACAGCTTGCATACGCCAGTGATTGCGGAAGTTGCGATTGCGGCGGCCTATACGATTATGGAGGTGGCAGATCCAATTGGTGCTGCAGCAGATCTGGCCGCGGCTTATCATGCGGAGTATCCTTTGGAAGAGGGGGAGGTTGATCTTCTCTTTGACCTGATCGCTATGCGGCTTGTGACCAGCGTGAGCCTTTCTGCGCTTCGGAAAGACGAGACTGAAGACAATCCTTATCTGGCGGTCAGTGAAGCGCCGGCATGGAACCTGCTCTACAAACTTTACAGCATGAAGCCTGCGTTCGCGACGGCAATCCTTCGCAAGGCCTGTGGGTTTGAGGCGGTGCCGGGCGCGCGGAAGGTTGCGGAATTCTGCGCGAAGAACCGCAACTCCTTTGCCGGCTTGTTTGAGCGTCATCCCAAGTTGATGTCCAAGGCCATGGTGCCCTATGGAGATCCTCAAAATGAGATGACTGTGAAGTCCCGGGATCGTCAGCCGGAAGCGGCGCAGGAGTGGTGGGAAGATTACTGCGAAGCTCACAATGTGGAGCTGGGTATCGGTCCATGGGGTGAAAGCCGCAGTGTTTACTCCTCTGACTTTTTTGAGAGCCGATTTATCGAAGGTGAGCGCCGCCGCAATCATCTGGGGTTTGATTTGTTCCTTCCATCTGGCACCCGCGTTCGTGCGCCTATGGATGGCAAGGTCCGTTCTGTTGTGATTGAGACTGATCCTCTCGGCTATGGTTGCATGATCGCGCTGGACCATGAGACGGATTGTGGTCAGCCCTTTGTGAGCCTGTGGGGGCACATGGCGCATGAGGCGGCAAGTCGATTAAAGACAGGAGATGTCGTTAAAGCGGGTGAGACAGTGGGGTACCTTGGTGCCGAGGATGAGAATGGGGGCTGGGCACCTCATTTGCACTTGCAGCTTTCAGCGGATGTTTCTTTGAGCGCTGAGGAGATCCTTGGTGTTGGGGAAGAAAAGTATCTCGATGTGTGGGCGGATCTGTTCCCATCCGCCATTGATTTTGCCGGGCTTCCTCAAGAGACATTGGGCAGTGGCGGGCGTTCTATTGATGAGATCGTGTCGTCGCGCCGTCAGAACCTGTTGCCGAACCTTTCCATCTCCTACAGCGAGCCGATTAAGTTTGTGCGCGGTGAAGGGGCTTATCTGATTGACCATCGCGGACGAGCTTATCTGGACTGCTTCAACAATGTTTGCCATCTGGGACATGCGCATCCGGAGGTGGTTGAAGCGCTTTCTCATCAGGCAGGCCTGCTGAACACCAATACCCGTTATCTGCATGACAATATTGTGGAGTACTCCGAGCGCCTGACGGCTACATTGCCGGATGATCTGGCTGTTGCGTCTTTTGTGTGTACGGGCAGTGAGGCGAACAGCCTGATGATCCGTATGGCTGAAGCGCATACGGGCCGCCGGGATGCGGTGGTTTTGGACTGGGCTTATCATGGCACTACACCTGAGCTGATTGCGCTGAGCCCTTACAAATACAAGCGCAATGGCGGGAAGGGGCGGCCTGACCATGTGTTTGAGGCTGCCATTCCTGACGCGTACCGCGCTCCTGCAGACTGGGCACCTGAGGAGATCACTGCGCGTTATGTGCAGAGCGTAGCTGAGCAGCTGGATCTGATGAAGAAACAAGGCCGTGCACCAGCTTTCTTCATTGCTGAATCAATTCCAAGTGTGGCTGGTCAGGTGTTTATGCCGGATGGGTATCTGGATGAGGTTTACAAGCTGATCCGCGCTGAGGGTGGATTGTGTGTGGCTGATGAAGTGCAGGTTGGCTTTGGCCGGGTTGGTTCTCACTGGTGGGCTTTTGAAACCCAGGGTGTGACGCCTGATGTTGTGACGATGGGCAAGCCAATTGGTAATGGTCATCCTATGGCCGTTCTCGTTACCACGCGCGAAGTAGCGAAGAGCTTCAACAACGGTATGGAGTACTTCAACACGTTTGGCGGCAATCCGGTTTCCTGCGCGGTTGGGCTTTCTGTTCTTAATGTTATTGAGCGAGATGGGCTGCGTGAGAATGCTCGTGTGGTTGGTGACTATATTCTGGCTGGCTTCCGCAAGATGATGGAGAAGTATGAGTTCATTGGTGATGTGCGCGGCATGGGCTTGTTCCTTGGTGTGGAGCTTGTGAAAGACCGCGAAACCAAGGTGCCTGCAACGGATATGGCCAAACGCGTGGCGAACCGTGCAAAAGATCTGGGCATCTTGATGGGTACTGAAGGGCCCTATGACAATGTGTTGAAGATGCGCCCACCGATGATTTTTTCTAAGGAAAATGCGGATTACCTGCTGGACGTGCTCGATCAGGCCATGAATGAGTCCGTTTCGGCTCTGGAAACCATGTAAACTATCAAAAAAGGGCCAAAGTCTGGCCTTTTTTACCTGAAGAATAGGCGGGGACAGGAGGTTGTCTCCGCTTTTTCTTTGTCCTGAGGGCTAACTGGATAGGGCTAAGCGTGAGTTCATTTCATGTTCAATGTCCGGAGGCGTCGCTCAAGATCGCAACATACTGAGTGCTCCGGTTTGGTGTTTCGGGTTTGTTTTCAATTGGGTTGACTTACCAACCTTGCGGGAACAGGCCCCAGAGTTTGAAGGTGGGCGAACATGGTAACCATTGAAAGCAGTGCAAGCATTACCGCCTGGGGTGAGAGAACCTTTGGTCAGGTGGCTGATCTGAATGCATTGATTGAGCGGGCACGCGAAGAGCTGGCAGCTCTGCAAATGGCTGTCGAAAGCGGTGACAGTGCGCGTGATGTTGCAGCTGATGCAGCTGAGATTGCTATTCTATTGCATCGCCTCGTTGGTCTGCATGGTGCCGAGCTTTCCTTTGCCGTTGATGAAAAAATGGCACGTAACCGCACCCGCATCTGGTCTCTGGCTGGTGATGGTACCGGTCGTCACGTCGCTTAAGGCATCCGCCAGAGCTTTACGGTCTCATCAAGACTTATCCCCCTCGCTACGCTGAATGATACGCTTTTGCGTAGGCTAGGCGATCTATGGGGATCTTGATGAGTGAATGGACGACACATCTTAAGCTGCCGTTTCTGGCAGCTGCTCAAGCACAAAAGCATGTGACACATAACGAGGCCTTGGCGCTCGTTGATCTGGTGGTGCAGCTTGCTGTTGTTTCTGACAGCGTGAGCGCGCCTCCTGTGGACCCTGCTGAGGGTGATCGCTACATCGTGCCTGCTGGTGCCACGGGCATCTTTGCCGGACATGAGCACAAAATCGCGGCCTTCGATGGAGGTGTCTGGCGGTTTCTGGCACCAGTTGATGGCTGGGCTGCCTGGGTGCAAAGCCTGGGTGCCATGCGAGTTTACTCCGGAGATAACTGGATTGGGTTCTCTTCCGTTGCAGGACTAGGCGTTGATAGCACCACTGGCGGTGCTGCGTTTCAGCAGGAAACGACGGTACTTAGCGAAAGTGCGCATAAGGCACAGAGCCAGTTCGTGACCGTTGATGAACTGATCACTCTTTCCGGTAGCTATTCCGACAGCACTCTCCTTATTCCCTCCCGAGCAATCGTGTTCTGCGTTTCTACGCGTGTGACAGAGGCCATTACGGGCGCGAGCTCCTATGATTGTGGGATTTCGGGTGAGACCAGCAAGTTTGGTGGTTCGCTGGGAGCGACTGCTGGCTCAAACAATGCCGGGGTGATTGGGCCGACAGCGTTCTATGTAGATACGCCTGTGCGCATCACAGCGAATGGAGGCGGCTTCACTGGCGGTAAGCTCCGGCTTTCCTTGCATTACTTCCTGCCGATTGTGCCGCAGAGCTGATCATATTTACTTGAGTTTTCTGAGGCCGCTTCTGCGGTCTTTTTTTGTGTTTTGATGGAGGCCTTGAGCCTCCTTTTTTTGTTGGGAGATGCTGATGAAGTCTACGTTTGATCTGATTATCACTGATTTGCTTCACACCGAAGGCGGGTTTGCCCATCGCAGCCGCAAAGCGGATCCGGGAGGGCCGACACACTATGGGATCACGCAGGGCACATTGAGTGCGTGGCGGGAGCGAAAAGTGAGTGTGGAGGAAGTTAAGGCGCTGAGCCAAGCTGAGGCTGTCGAGATCTATCGGGCGCAGTATTGGGATGCTGTGCAAGGGGATCGTTTGCCGGTTGGTCTGGATTATGCGCTTTTTGATTTTGGGGTGAACTCGGGTCCTGCGCGGGCCGTGAAGACACTTCAAGCGATCCTCGGGGTGGGCGTTGACGGTGTGATTGGCTTGAAGACGCTTGCTACGATCAAGCAGCGGCCCGTGGTCTATCTCGTGAATGAGCTTTCAGCTCAAAGACTGGCTTTCATGAAGCGGTTGCGGAACTGGCCTTACAACAAGAACGGCTGGTCACGCCGGGTGCGGGAAGTTCAGGAAAAGTCGCTCAAGCTTTTGGAGGATCATGGCAAGCAGAAACAAACAGTGCCAGCTCTGGATGGGTTCGATCGCGGGCAGGGGGCAAAAGCGTTGGGGCAGGAGACTGGTGTGATCAATGCGTTGATGACACCGGAAGGTCTGAGCAAAGCTGCGGCGGCTGTTTCTGGCCTAGCCGGTATGCTTGCTGGTTCTGGCCCCGTGCAATGGGCGTTTGCGCTTTCACTGCTGATTGGTGTGGGCGTGGGCGGTTATCTGCTGGTGCAGAGAACGCGGGAAGCCTGATGATTGGAAGAAAAATGGTCGGGTAGGCCGGATTTGAACCGACGACCCCTTCACCCCCAGTGAAGTGCGCTACCAGGCTGCGCTACTACCCGAACCTATGAGGATACTTGCGCCTGGATGCGGGGACCGCACATGCAAGTATTCCTATTTCAGGAGTAGCCTTAACGGCTTATCCTTACAACTTTCCTACCTAATTCAGGTTGTCTGATCAAGGATCAAATGCGGCTGGCGTTATTGTGCTGGTGGAAAACGCCTGTATCGGGAGATGCCGGATTCCGCTGCAATGATGGCCCACAGGATGCCGAGCAGCAGGAAGTAGTGGCGCCAGTGGTCACTGTCAATAATGAAGCTAACACAAGCGTGTAGCAGGAACGCCACGTAGGTGCAGACGATATATTTCTGCCATGGACGTGGTTTGAAAACCAGTGGCAAAGCTTTGATCAGTGTCCAGAAAACGAGCGTTACATAGGAGAGGCCCCCAAGCCACCCGTAGGTTGTAAAGGCCTTCAGATAGGCGTTGTGCTCATCCTCCGGGAAGATGGAGTTAAACCCGCCAACACCAAGGCCAAATGGGCGTTCTGTGACAAGCGTGAAGCCTTCCCCCCAGCGGCCAAAACGACCCAGACGAGCACCATCATAATCCTGTACGAGCTTAGCGCGGAGAGTGAACATCTCCGAGATCGATTCAATGGAAAGGATTGCCAGGAGCGCTACAACAAGTCCGATACCTGCGAGGCCAAGGATGCCAAGGAGCTTCAATCGTGGGACTGAACGGCGCTCATTGATGAAGACGAGCAGGAAGACCATGAGTGCGCCGCCGAGCGTCATGCCCCAGGCTGCGCGGGAGAAGGAGAGGAAAGCGCCTAGCAGCAAGATAAGCAAGATGCCTGCTTTGAGGATGTTCTCCTTCAGTGGCTTGGTCAGGATGTCGTAGGTAATCAGCAGCGTCGGCAGCAGCAGGAACGGACCGTAGACGTTTGGGTCTTTGAAGGTACCTTTGGCACGGCCATACAGGGTGAACTGGTCATACGCTCCGGGGAAGACGTTGAAGTATCCAGCAACGGCCAGCAGCGTCGCAAACAGGGCTGCAAGCATATACCCCTTCTCAATAGCCTCAATCCGCTCGATTTTTGCTGAGAGTGTTGCTGCGTAGAGAAATGACGAGAAGGCTAGGAAGACCGTGACTGCGTAGAAGATGACAGCTTCTTTGGTGTCTGCCGCTGCTGGCAAAGCCATGATGCCGCCTACAATGTAGAAGCATAGCAGGATCAGAAGAGGCAGGATGTCTTTACGCAGTTCCAGCCCAAAGAAGGACCAGCCCACCAGCAAAAGTGCGATGAGTAGGTCATATGGGGCAGGTTCTATGATGACGAGCGCGCTCACGGACGCGGTCAGAAACAGCAGCGCGCGGGCGATTGTTTCTGTGCCGATCGTCAGAGGCACATGCCAGAAGGGGCGCGTGCGTCCGATAACATCGTGTGGGCGCGATAGGTCGGTCAATATGCGTTTTCCGTTTCCAGCAGGCAGAACGGTGTTTTAATCAGGATGTAGAGATCAAAGAAAACAGACCAGTTCTCGATATAGTAGATGTCGCATTCGACGCGCTTCTGGATTTTGTCTTCTGTGTCTGTCTCACCGCGCCAACCTTTGATTTGCGCCCAACCTGTTACGCCTGGTTTCACTTTGTGGCGTGCGAAGTATCCATCCACCACGTTCTCATAGAGGCGGTTTTCGGCCTTTGCGGAAAGGGCATGAGGGCGTGGACCAACGAGTGACAGCTGGCCCATCAGCACGTTGATGAGCTGCGGAAGTTCATCGATGGATGTTTTGCGGATGATACGGCCAACCTTGGTGACGCGTGGATCGCCTTTGGTCACCAGTTTGGAGGCGTTGGCGTCCGTCATGTCGTGATACATGGAGCGGAACTTGAAGACGTCGATCAGCTCGTTGTTAAAGCCATAGCGCTTCTGGCGGAAGATAACCGGTCCGGAACTGTCCAGCTTGATCAGCAGTGCCGTGATCAGCATGACAGGGGAGAGGGCGATCAGCGACAGGCTTGCAAAGAAGATGTCGAATGCCCGTTTGGCGATGGTGTCCCAATCCGCAATTGGCTTTTCCAGAACATCAACGAATGGGACGGTGCCCACGAAGGATGATGCTCTTTGACGGAAGCGGAGTTTATCTGCGTGTGCGGACAGGCGGATATCGACCGGCAGCACCCAGAGTTTCTCCAGCAGCTGAATGATGCGCTTTTCTGCGCGGATCGGGATCGTCACCAACAGCATATCGATCTGTGCGATACGAGCAAACTCCACCAGATCAGAAACGTTGCCGAGCTTTTGATAGCCAGCCACACTTGGCGGGGAGCGGTCGTTGGAGCGATCATCAAAGATGCCGCAGATCTCGATGTCATTGTTTGGCTGGCGTTCCAGCTCTGCAATAAGGTCGGCAGCTGCTTGACCGCCGCCCACCAGAACGGCTCGGCGGCTCAGACGGCCCATGCGTGTCCAACGTACGATGAAGCCGCGTATGACCATTCTGAAGATGGTCAGGACAGCAGCGCCGCTGACAAACCACTTCAGCAAGAACGCCTGCGGAATTTCAGCAGAAGGCAGGATCAGAAGCAGAGATGTAATCAGAGCGGCAAACACAAGCGCCCATGCTGTGATCAGGCGCATAACTTGTGCAACTACCTTTTGCAGGGCGTTGGCCTGATAAAGATCAGCCATCTGAAACAGCATGATGCCGATCATGGAGGCTTCGAACAGCGCAAAGATCTGCCAGAGGGGCGGGATATCGAGGGCTGATCCGCTTAAGTATGCGACAATCCCCGTGATAACGATCAGGGCTGCGTCTGCTGTGCGCATGAAGCCGTCAAAAACGGATTTGGAGATGGTGTTGGTGCGCAGGGTTGCTGCCACCTCCAATGCATCCTTGGAAAGATTGCTGATAGTGACGTCTTCGTTGTGCGTCGCAGATGCCTGGTGATCGTCTGTCGTGGTTTTTTCGTCAGGTGACGGGCCACTCTCAATTACATTGAAGCGATGTTTGACCATGTTGCCGTGCGCCTAAGTGAGTTTTTCTGGTGAGTGCAGCGCGGACTGTTGAGACTGCTGTGAAGCGTCTGCCAGTTCGTTCTTCGCACTTTGAACGGGTTGATAAAGTTGGGTTATGCTCTGTGCCATTTGTGACAGAGTGAAATTGGATTTGAGATGGTCCTGCAATTGCAGGCTCAGCTCGATCTGTTCATCCGTATGCGACAGCGCCCAGCTGACGGCGTTTGTCAGGGCTTGCTGGTCGTCTGGTTGAACGAGTGTCTTCTTGTGCTGCGCGTAAATTTCCGGAATGCCACCAACACGGGTTGTGATCAGTGGCTTTTGAGCAGCAAGCAGCTCCAGCACAATGTAGGGAAGAGCTTCTGCTCTGGACGGAATGACAGCCGTTTTTCCTAAGGGGAGAGCTTGATCGAGTTTCTGGAAGCCATGAAACGTGATGTAGGCCTGCAGGTTCCTGTCGCTGACCATTTGCTCAAAGAGCGCACGATCCGGTCCGTCGCCGACAACAGCGAGGGTTGGCCTGGAGTTGGTGTTTCGATGCAGGTCATCAATGGCGTTGATGAGCAGGTCTACCCCTTTGAGCAGACGTAACTCACCGATAAACAGGAGATCAGCAGCGTCTTCATCAACGGGGCTTTGCCAGAACTCAGTTTCTCTCAGGCCATTATGAACGATCTTGCTGTTTGGGCGTTCGCCCTTCATGCCGATCTTTTGTTGATAAGCGGCTTTCTCAAACGCACTGGTAAACACTAGTGAGTCTGTGAGAGGCTTCAGGAGCTTTTCAAGCGTGATGTAGACCTTGCCTGAGGTGCTGGAAAAATCGTAGTGCAAGCTTCCGCCGTGAGGGCTGTAAACACGTCTGGTTTGGATACCGCGCAGTTTGAGCGCTGTACCGATTGTACGTGCCCATACTCCCCCCTTGGCACCATGGCCGTGGAGCACATCTGGCTTTAAAGGAGCAAGATGTTTGAGCAGTTTGAAGAAACTAAACAGGTCTTTGGGAGCGAGCGCCCGCGCCATTGGGAGGGTGACTAAACCCAGAGAAAGTCTGGGTTTTAGTGTCTCCAGCTGTGCCAATGAAGAGGATGGAATATCGTTGGAGGCGCAGACGATGCCGAGCTCGTGACCCATCTCAATCTGCTCTTCGACCAGATCCATAAGATGGCGAAACGCACCGCCCAAAGGCGCACGTATGCAATGAACGATTTTCAGCTTGTCCGTAGACATCCGCAGCAAACTCCCCACCGCGCATGCATGGTCTGATGCTCCCCAGCACAGACCGCCGCGCAACTGAGTTTATTGCTAGCTTAAAATACTGTTTGACCTGTTAATCGACAGGGTTAATTAACTCTTAACCTGCGGTTTTAGCTTAACAAGACGCAAAGGCATGTAGGGTGCATGCTCTTAATTTTAAAAGAGCCGCTCGTGCACATACAGCGTGTCCCCTGGACGGACTGGTGCTGTGATTGGAACAACGCCGTTGGTCACTTCAGCGCCCAGTTGGCGGGTCAGGTCTACATCTTGCTGGCGTGCGCGTGCTGTGAAGCCACCGGCTGTTGCGATGGCGTTCTGCACTGTCATGCCTGGAAGATAGGCGTACTGGCCCGCGTTTCTGACTTCGCCCATAACGAAAATCGGACGATAGACGGCCACTTCAACGGAGACATCCGGATCGCGGATGAAGCCGTTCTTCAGGCGTGCGCGGATCATGCTTGCCAGTTGCTTGGGTGTTTTGCCGTTTGCGTTGACTTGCCCGATGAGTGGAAAGGCGAGGCTGCCGCCCTGATCAATCTTATAGGTGTTGGACAGATCAGCCTGTCCAAAAACAATGATGCGGACTTCGTCACTCGCGGCAAGCGTATAAGGCTGGACCAGCTCCTCATGGAAAGCAGGCTCTGGCTTTTTATAAGATGAACAACTCGTTAACAGAGTTAAGCCAGCAATAACTGCTAGTAGGCGCGGGCGCATTACGAAATCCTTTAAATTCATTGGGAGTATATTTCGGCGCTCAAGGTTAACAGAATATAAATATTGTAATTATCCTCCAATTAATTTTGTAAGAATTGTTGGGCTCTTTGTCATTTCTTTCCAGCATTTGATTAAGGTGCTTAATAACTTGGTTACCCTGTCTATGCATTCTTGTGCGCAGAAAATTGTTTCGGGCTTTGTATTGAGTGGGGAAGTGGGCTGTGCCGCAAGAAGATGTCTTTCTTGATATGGGCGTGCTGTTCAAAAAAGTGCTGAAGGGACTCCTTTGGGTGATCCCGTTTGCAGCGCTGGTCGCCTTTGGCACCTTCTATCTGGCCAGCAAGCAGGCTGCTAAATACACCAGTGAATCCAAAGTTCTTATCGATACTGCGAAGATTGTGCTGCCGGGGCAGATCCGGAACAGTGAGCAGGAACGCTCCCTCTTAGATAAAGAAGGCATCGCCAGTCAGGTCCAGCTGCTGCAATCGCGCGATCTGGCGCGTCATGTTGTTCAGAAGCTTGATCTTGAAAACAACAGTGTGTTTGCTTCCAAGAGTGAGCCGGGCCTCGTTGATCGGCTGATGACCTCCGTCGGGTTTGAGCCAACTTCCAATCAGGTGAGTAAAGCTGAGCGTCTTCTGAACAAGTTCACCAGCAATCTGGATGTTTATCAGGTGGACGGCTCCCGCGTGATTGCGGTTCGTTTTACCAGTAAGGATCCGGAACTGGCTGCACGTGTTGCGAACACCGTGGTCAATGAGTACCGCACGCTGCAGGACAATGCGAAGCGGGCAGTGACTAACAATACAGCGGATGCACTTGCTCCTCAGGTTGCTCGTCTTGAGAATGAGGTTGAGGCTGCGCAGCAGAAAGTTGCTGAGTTTCGCTCTGGTGCTGATTTGTTGCTGGGGTCTGAAAACAGAACACTTAATCAGCAGCAGTTGTCCGAGCTGAATTCTCAGGTCTCCGCTGCGATCGTGGCGAAATCTCAGGCTGAAGCGCAGGCCAAGCAGATCCGGTCTTTGTTGGAGAATGGCGGATCCCTGGAAACTGCGACGCAGGTGCTGAACTCTTCACTTATTCAGCGTTTGCGGGAGCGCCAGCTGGCGTTGGAGAACCGCATTGCTGAGCTTTCCACCACTTTGCTGCCGAACCACCCGCAGATCAAAGCTCTGCGCTCTCAGCTGCGTGGGTATGATCGCCAGATCCGTGCTGAGGCTGAGAAGATTGTTATTGGTCTTGAGAATGATGCCAAGATTGCTCAGGACCGTTATGTTGCTTTGAATGCGCAAGTGAATGAGCTGAAGAAAGAAGCGGCTCGTTCCGGTGCGGATCAGGTGCGTTTGCAGGAACTGGAGCGTGAAGCGCGCTCTAAAGAAGAACAGCTGAACCAGTTGCTGGTGAGTCTTCGGGAAGCGGAGGTTCTGCAGGGTGTTGGTGTTTTGAATGCTGACTCTCGTGTGATTTCCCGTGCCTCTGTGCCTAGCGAACCATCTGGCCGTAAACCATCTGCACTTGCTGCTATTGCTGGTTTTGCCGCGTTCTTCCTGGGATGTCTCTGGAGCATTGTTCGGGCGTTGATCTCTGGTGAGGTGCTGCGCCGCGAGTCTTTTGCGACGCCAGCTGCACCTGCAGCCAATCCGAGAGAGTCTATCGGGACTGCGACATCAAATGCGTTGGAAAGCGTAGTTGATGCGACAACCCGCAGCCATGCGGTTGCTGCCCCTCCTGTTGAGCTGAAGCCTTCCTTTGAAGAAGAGGAGGACAAGCCAGCTCCTGAGGAAGAAGAGATTCCTGAAGACGAGCTAACAGAAGAGCAGGCTGAGCTTCCTGATGATGCGGAAGACGAAGTTGTTGTCGATGAAACTGAAGAGTTTGATGAAGAGCAGGACGAAGAAGAGCACGAGGTTGACGTTCCATCCATCGCTTTAAAGGAAGTGAAAGCAGACAATGCGAACCAGCTGGAAAAGGTGAGCCGTGTTGTTGTGCTTAGCGTTGAGGATGAAAGCCTTTCTTCTCGTGTGGCTCTAAGCTGTACTCGCAAAATTGCAGCTCGTGGTATCATGCCAGTGGTTGTTGAAGTCCGCTCAGAAGGTGGAGAAGGTGCTCAATCCATCCTGAAGGAAACTCCGCTTGAGGAAGTGGGTGATGTTCCGCAGTCCGAAGATGGTTCAGAGCCGCTCAAGCCGGGCTTTTCTGAGTTGTTGGAAGGGGAAGCAGCTTTTACTAATGTGATCCACCGCGATCCGGTTTCCCGTGCGCACGTGATACAATCAGGTGTCATGCCTATTCGTGATGAGGTGGTTTATGGTGGTCGCTATAACCTCATCATGGAAGCGCTGGATCTGACTTATGATGTGATTGTTGCTGACCTTGGCCTCATCGAGCCAAGCCTGATTTGTGCGCAGATGCTCTCTGAAGCGGATCGTGTGATTATTGCGACAGATGGTTCTCCTGCAGGGCCTGAGTTGGAGAAAGCGCTCTCTATTCTGGAGAAACACACCAAGGCACCTGTTGAGGTGGAGCGTGTGGTCAGCAATGAAGCTGCGGCGTGGTTACAGGTCGATATGGCGGCGTAAGGGCTGCCATTTGCCAGCTTATTCTCAAAAAGAATTTTAGTGCTGCAGGCGGGCGAACATTCCGCGTATGCGGCGGTATAACTGCCAGAAGCTCTGGTTGTTTCTGAGCTTGCGCTTTGAGCTGAGTTTAGCGCTCTCTAGGGCTGCCGCGAGTTTGCCTTTGAAGGTAAGGGGCTCAATCCAATCTTTGAGATACTCTGGCTCAGCCCATGCCAGCTTGAAGCGTTCTTCCCCCAAGCCAAAATCAAAGACTTCCAGACCTTCCTCGCACATGTCCTCAATCACGTGTTGCATGAGCAGCTCGCCCGGGCTGTAGCGCATCAGGTCTCCGCTGATGATGGATGTGCAATAGCAATAGATGCGTTTTCCGGATTTGAGGCTGAGGCAGGTGCTGATGATCTCCTCATCAAGTTTCAGGCTATAGATCAGTGGCTTTGTTGGGCTGTCCTCTTTTGCTAGATCAGCGAAAGCCTCTCGTGCAAAGCTTTGATAATTGGGTAATGCAAAAGCTGTCGGAATGCCGGTTTCGGCTTGCCGCACTTCGCGCTGCTTGATCATCGCGTCCACAGTGGCTGATGCACCTTCGCAGGTTGTTTCTTTTGTGAAGGTGAGCGTGCCGAGAGACTGTAGCTTGTTCAGTTTGCTGCGGTGCTTCTTGCGGGCAGCTTTGGAGCGTTTTGCTTTGACAAATTCTTCTGCTGGGTCTGTCAGCTCAAACGGATAGATTGCGTTGGTGCTGGTGGTGTCGTCCATACGCACCAGAGGGTTGTCTGCGGTTTCCACCTTAAAGCTCATGTTGCCCAGATGGATGAGATCAACGCCCCATGCCTTCAGCACAGTAATCAGGCGAGGGCGGAGGAAGTGGGCTTGTGGTGCGGCCAGCAACTCTTTTGACCAATACCCTGTGTTCTGGTTGAAAATCTCCTCGCCAAGCCATCTTGCTGTTTTTGCCAGATGACACTGATGGAGGGCGAGGGGGAGAAGGACGTGGAGTTTCTTGTCGATGTATCCAGCAACAATCAAGGCTGTGGCCTTTTCGGAAGCAGCCACGTGTTGAGCCCAGCTTTTGCACCATTCATAGGCATGATAAGCGCTTCCTTGGGCTTCTGCTTCCAATGCCAGCCAGTCTACTCGCAATTGCTGCAGGTTGTTGCCGGTGTAAATCTGAAAGGAAAGTTGGTTCAAATCCAGCGTGGTCTTGCGATCAGCGCATGATGTGCTCTCGCTTTTTTCGGTGGATTGAGGAAGTGCCATTGAGAATGCCCTAAACAAAATACAAGGAATTATTAGTTCCAAGCTCTTAATGAATCTCAAATCTAACTATGTAGAGCAACCCAAATTGAAATTAATCGTAAATAATTCCCAGTTACAATTTGA
This sequence comes from Pseudovibrio sp. FO-BEG1, assembly GCF_000236645.1. NCBI lineage: Bacteria > Pseudomonadati > Pseudomonadota > Alphaproteobacteria > Hyphomicrobiales > Stappiaceae > Pseudovibrio > Pseudovibrio sp. FO-BEG1. The sequence goes on along the minus strand of NC_016642.1, from coordinate 3,868,128 downwards.
TACAATTTCGGTTGGGAACTAGGGGGTCTCCGTGCGGAAATCCTTCAAACATTTATTTATTAGTTGCGCGAGTTATCTTTTTAGCAGTCGTGGTCCCGCTCGTTTTTTTAAAGGGGTGACCGCTGGCGACGGTGTTATTTTTACGCTGCACCGCGTGCTGCCCGCGTCAGATCGAGCTTTTCAGCCCAACAAACTCTTGGAGGTCACGCCGAAGTTTCTTCGTGATACCGTCAAACAAGTGAGAGCTTCTGGATACGAGTTTGTATCATTGGATGTTGCGCTTGAGCGGCTTCGAGCCGGCGAGAAGTTTGCCTGCAGGTTTGCTGTTTTGACGTTTGATGATGGCTACAAAGACAATCGAGATGTGGCTTACCCCATCCTGAAGGAGCTGGGTGTCCCTTTCACAATCTTCATCAGCAGCGAATACAGCAACCATAATTCAGAGCTCTGGTGGATTATTCTGGAGCAACTCATTGCCGAGAACACGAGTGTTTCTCTGCGATATGGTGAGCGGCAGTTTAATTATGATTGCTCGTCACTTGAGTTGAAGGAAGCTGCTTTTGAAGCTTCACGGTGCATGCTGATCAGTGAAGTGCCTGAGACCGCTCAAAGAGATGTTGTTCGGGAAGCTGCAGAGCGATATGGCCATGACTGGCGAGCACTGTGTCAGGAACTTATTCTTTCCTTCGAGGAGCTGAAAGAGCTTGCTCAGGACCCTCTGGTGAGTCTGGGTGCTCATACCGATACTCATCCGATGTTGGCACGGCTTTCAACTGAGGAAGAGATCCGGCAGCATATACAGGCCGGACAGGAAGAAATGGTTGCGCGGCTTGGAACGAGGCCGACTATGTTGGCTTACCCTTATGGGTTTGCAGAGGCGGTTGACCGACGGTGTGAAGCTGTGGCGGAGGAGCTTGGGTTTGCGGCGGCTGTCACAACGCAGCCCGGGACGCTCTCTGCGAAGAACCTTGAGCGGCTCTATCATTTACCACGAGTCTCTCTGAATGGACTACATCAGAACCAGAGGATGGTTGATGTGTACCTGACCGGGGCTGCCTTTGCAGCCTATCACGCGGTGAAACGTGTACGGTCTTTGTTGCAGATGTAACGAGCGCTAGAGAACCTAGCGCTTCTTATAGGTCCAGCTGATGATCATGCCTGCCGGGATAACCCAGATCAGACCAGCGATTGCGAAGAAGATCAACTTAAGGGACCAGTGTTTGTCTGCCATTGTCAGATCACCAATCACCATGGCGACGAAGACATAGACGACCACAAACGTGACCAGAAAAATCATACCGATGAAGCGGCGCACTGGCGAAGCCATATAGTTCTCCTTAAAAGCCTCATTGCATTGGGCTCTTCTTTTCCGCGCAAGCCATAGTTCAAAATGCATATATTTTTCAAGAGGATCTTACTGATAATTTGCAGGCCTTGCTGATCTGATCCTACTGTTGGGCCTCTAAGCCTATGACAGCGCTGCGCTATTGAGTGGCCTGCTTTCGCCTGAAAATTCTAGGTAATTTGTCTAGACTGTTGTGAGGATCTGCGTATTTTTCCTGATTTGGCTGCGGATCTGACATATATAGGGGCAAACAAGCTCTTCGAATAGGTGTCATGTCTACTCCGTTCTATACTTCAGATCTTTCCGCCCAAGACCTATCCAACCGCAGGCAAATTCGTGTGTGGTTGCTGTTCATCTGCTTTTTGATTTTGGCCATGGTTGTTGTTGGTGGGGCGACCCGCCTGACGGATTCCGGCCTTTCCATCACGGAATGGAAGCCAATTCACGGTGCTATTCCGCCGCTGAACGCAGCTGAGTGGGAAGAGGAGTTTGAGAAGTATAAGCAGATCCCTCAGTACAAAGTTCTCAATGAGGGGATGACACTTGATGAGTTCAAAGGCATTTTCTGGTGGGAGTGGGGGCATCGCCTGCTAGGCCGCGTGATAGGTCTGTTCTTCTTCATCCCATTGGTGTGGTTCTGGGCACGCGGACAGGTCAGTTCCTGGTTGAAGCCACGGCTTGTGATCGCGTTTCTGCTGGGTGGTCTGCAAGGTGCGATTGGCTGGTGGATGGTGGCTTCAGGGCTGGTGAACCGGGTTGATGTGAGCCAGTACCGTCTTGCCGTGCATTTGAGTGTGGCGTGTATTCTGTTCGCCTATCTCTATTACCTTGCTGGCGTTCTCAAGCGACGTCCTGAGTTGAAGCGTGATGGCTGGGATGTGTTTGGTGATGGGCTGATGGGGGCGTATGGTTTGGTTGCTCTGGTGCTTTTCCAGCTGTTCCTTGGGGCGTTGGTTGCTGGCCTGAATGCGGGTCTGACCTTCAACACATGGCCGCTGATGGATGGGCAGATTATCCCATCTGGTCTGTTCATCATGTCTCCTTGGTGGATTAACTTCTTTGAGAATGTGATGATGGTGCAGTTCCAGCATCGCATGATTGCCTACGTGTTGGTGGTCGCTGTTTTCCTGCAGAGCTTTTATCTGATGCGTGGGAACCGGGATGCTGCGTTAAAACAGAATGCCAGCTGGTTGATGGTGGCGATTATCATTCAGGTGTTCCTTGGTGTCGTAACACTACTTGGCATGGTTCCAATGGATCGCGCATTGGCACATCAGGCCATGGCGCTGATTGTTCTTGCACTGGCTGTTGAGCAGGTTTGCCTGCTGCGCCGGGAAAAGGAAGCTGCGCTCAGATAATGATTCCGATTTCTGGAATAAGTGATTGATGTAGAATCGAAAAAGGCGCCCTAAGAGGCGCCTTTCTTGTTTTTTGAGCTGAAGCTTGGAGATTGATTCATTTTTCAATCTCAAGTCTTTGACTTATTTGAGAATTATGCGTTCTCAAGTGCTTGTTTCAGATCTGCGATGATGTCTGCTGCATCTTCAATGCCGATGGAGACGCGCACCACGTCTGGGCCAGCGCCTGCTGCTGTTTTCTGTTCGTCAGAAAGCTGGCGATGGGTGGTTGAAGCCGGGTGGATGACCAGTGAGCGGGTGTCGCCGATGTTGGCAAGGTGAGAGAACAGTTCCAGACCTTTCACCAGCTCTACGCCTGCTTCGTATCCACCTTTTAGGCCGAAGGTGAAGACAGCGCCTGCACCCTTCGGACAGTACTTCTGATGCGCCTGATAGAACGGATCGTTTGCGAGGCCAGCGTAGGAGACCCAGCTGACGGCTGGATGACCTTGCAGGAACTCGGCGACCTTTAGCGCGTTGTCAGAATGCTTTTGCATGCGCAAGGCAAGCGTTTCGATGCCTGTGATCAGCATGAAGGCATTCTGCGGTGAGATTGCAGGGCCAAGATCGCGCAGGCCTAGGACGCGGCAGCAGATTGCGAAGGCGATGCTACCGAAGGTCTCGAAGAGGCGCATGTCGTTGTATTCAGGGCGCGGCTCGGTCAGCATTGGATATTTGCCGGAGGCTGCCCAGTCGAATGTGCCAGCATCAACAATCGCGCCGCCCATGGAGTTGCCATGACCGCCCATGAACTTGGTCAGGGAGTGGAGCACGATGTCTGCGCCGTGCTTGATTGGCTGGCAGAGGTATGGTGTTGCCATGGTGTTGTCGACGATCAGCGGGACGCCAGCTTCTTTCGCAACGGCTGAGATGCCCTCAATGTCCATGACCACGCCGCCCGGGTTGGCAACACTTTCAATGAACACGGCGCGGGTGTTTTCGTCGATCTGGTCCGCAAAGCTTTGTCCATCCAGACCTTCCGCCCACTTCACATCCCAGCCAAAGCTCTTGAAGGAATGGTTGAGCTGGTTGATGGTGCCGCCATACATGCGCTTGGAGGCAACGATGTTGCAGCCCGGGGTCATGAGTGCGTGGAAGGTGAGGAGCTGTGCAGCATGACCAGATGCTACAGCCAGCGCTGCTGTGCCGCCTTCCAGCGTTGCGACGCGCTCTTCAAGCACTGCTGTGGTTGGGTTGGTGATGCGGGTGTAGATATTGCCAAACGCCTGAAGACCAAACAGGGAAGCGGCGTGGTCTACATCATCAAACACGAATGAGGTGGTTTGATAGATTGGTGTTGCGCGTGCGCCTGTGGTTGGGTCTGGTTTCGCGCCTGCGTGAATTGCAAGGGTATCAAAGCCTGGGGTGTTCTCGCTCATAAGGCAGTCCTTTCAATGCGCTTGCAGGATGGAGCGGTGCTGCGCAAGGTGCATGGCGTGCAAATCCTTGGAACAGGCGCGTCATTCTCTGCTGAAATTTATATAATTTCCCGCTAGGAACTATGAGGGGGCAACCGCAGGTTGGCAAGCGCAGAAGGGAAAGATGAGCGCGCTTCACTCTTGCAGAAAGCTCAAGCAATATGACGGCTATCTGATGCTTGAAATTCTGTTTGCTTTAGTGGTGAGGGATTGGAAAATCATTCTAAGAAGTGAAATGCGCTCTCAGGTGTAAGGATCCGAGAGCGCATAAAAATGCGTGTTTAGCTGGCTGCAACAGATGCCAGGCGCGGGATTTCGATCTTTGGGCATCGGTCCATAACCACTTTGATTCCCTTTTCTTCTGCCCGCGCAGCTGCGTCGTCGTTTCTCACACCCAGCTGAAGCCAGATGGCTTTGGGAGGTGTTGGCAGTGCGATGGCCTCATCGATGACGCCGCCTGCGGCTTCTGAGTTACGGAAGACATCAATCATGTCGACCGCTTCAGGCAGATCACTCAGGGATGCGTAGACTTTTGCGCCTGCGATTTCGGTGCCAGCCTGTCCTGGGTTGATTGGATAGACGGTGTAGCCTTGCTCCAATAGGTAGCCCAGCACGCGGAAGCTGGCACGTTCCGGCTTGTTGCTGGCGCCGACCAACGCAATTGTCTTGGTGCTTTCCAGTATGTTCTGAATGTAATCGTCGGAATAGTGATCGTGGTTCATATTCTTATCAACTCTCTGCAATTTCTCTGGCTGCCTGCTGCAGTTGCCGATGCGCGGCACGCAGCTCCTTGCGAATGACAAGTTTAAGACCGGACCAGACTGCATCAACGGCGCAGACCTTGATGTCGACCAGTCCCATAGGCAGGCAAATTTCTCTTACTTTATCTTCTGTCACCTCAGAGGGGACTTTGGATGCTTTCTTAGGCCATGACACCCAGATCATGCCGTCTGCATCCAGTTTCATGCGCAGCTTACCCAGCAGATCTGACAGTTCGCTTTGACCTGTTACAAAGATATGGGCAGTGCTTACGCCGGTTTCCAGAGTGGGCAGGAGGACCAGATCGTCAACTCCTGCGGTAATTTCATCGGAAACGCTCTGTGGCATGTTGTGCCACCAACAGTGCATGCCGGGTTTCAGACCTAGTTTTTGAGCTAGCGATCTTTTTGAATACCCGGCTGCCATGTTTGCCGCTCCTTACTAGCTGATCAGCTGTCTTTCCATTCCGGCGTGCGCTTTTGCAGGAATGCGCTGATGCCTTCTTCTGCATCATTGGCCAGCATGTTTTCAGCCATGACCTTGGAGGTGTAAGCATAAGCTTCTGCCAATGGCATATCTGCCTGCTTGTAGAAGGCCTCCTTGCCGGTTTTGACTGTCAGGGCAGATTTGGAGCCGATGACTTCAGCATACTTCTGCACCACGACTTCCAGATAGTCTGCCTGTACCACGCGGTTGATCAGGCCGTACTCTTTTGCGGTGGAGGCATCGATGCTTTCACCGGTCAGCAACATTTCCATGGCCTGCTTGCGGCCAATGTTGCGGGTGAGGGCAACCATTGGTGTGGAACAGAAGAGGCCGATGTTGACGCCAGGTGTGCAGAAGGTTGCGGTATCTAGCGCTAGAGCAAGGTCACAGGAGGCAACGAGCTGGCAGCCTGCTGCAGTTGCAACACCTGTGACGACAGCGATGACTGGCTTTGGCAGGTTCACAATTTTCTGCATCAGCTCAGCGCATTGGTCGAATGTTTGCTGATAGAAGGCTTTGCCACCGTCCGCCTCTGCGCGTGCAGCGGTCAATTCTTTCAGGTCGTGGCCTGCGCAGAACACCTTGCCTTCTGCGCCGAGCAGGACAACGCGAACTTCCGGGTTGGCTGCGGCTTCATCCAAGGCGGCGCAAAGCTCTTTCATCATGGCCATGGACAATGCGTTCATACGCTCCGGGCGCTGCATGACGATACGCTGAACACCATTGTGCAGCAGTTTGCCGAGCATTGGACGCTCTGCTTCGCTCTGATCTTTTGCGGTGTCTGCGTCAGACATGGTGGATCTCCATCGTGCTTAAAATAGTCGTTGAGATGCCTTTAGCAGGCTATCTGGCCTTGATTAAGTGTTAAATCACAGAGTGAACAAAACTTGAGCCTAGCGCAACGGTTTAGAACTTTTGTTCAGCTGGTAAATCGCAGCCTCATATATCAGTATGCCGGCTTGCATGAGGAGGAGGGACTTCATGACCAGTGAGGTGGCGGCGCCTGCTGTTAAGTTTAGTCCGGCAGAATTGACGGAATTTCTGGACAAGGCATTCCCGCAGATGCATGCGTTGGGGCGCGCATATTTCATCGACGAGATTCTACCGGGGAAAGCCATTGTCAGGTTGAAGGCAGGGGATGTTCATCTGCGTCCGGGCGGAACTGTGTCCGGCCCATCCTTGATGGCGCTGGTGGATTATGCCGCTTATGTGGTGCTGCTTGGCAATATGGGTCTGCACGCGCTTGCGGTGACCACCAACATCAACATCAACTTCCTGCGTAAAGCTGAGGCGGGCGATATGATCGCCACGTGCCGTATTCTCAAAGGTGGCAAGCGCCTTGTGGTTATGGATTGCGAAATCATTCGCGAAGGCAGCGATGACCTGATCGCCCACGCCACCGCAACCTATTCCATCCCACCGGCCTCGTTTAAGGGTTAGAGATCTGAGTGTGTAAAGCGAGTTTACACAGTTTGCGTTCTCGCGATGCTTCGCTCTTCAGCGTACTGTATCAGATCGGGCGCAATAGAAGCGATCTCTTGTCTGGCGATCTTTACAGCTTCTGCGCTGGCGGTTTCTGGCGAACCGGAGTTGAAAGGTGGTTCGGGGTGGTACTCAAACATCAACTGCAGAAGTTGTGCTTCTTCAGGCCCGAATAGTTCTGCCGTGAGAGATAGGGCAAAATCTATTCCTGCAGTCACGCCTCCACCAGTGATACGATTTCTGTCAACTGAAACGCGTTTGTTGACGACTGTAACATCGGCCAGTTTTTCCAGGGTTTCCCGATAAGCCCAATGGGTTGCTGCTTCGTATCCATCCAGCAAACCGGCTTCTGCCAGTATCAACGCTCCGGAACAGACAGATGTGACGTATTGTGCGTTATTGCCGACGTGGCGCAGGTGCTCCAGTACGCGTGAATTTTGCATCTGCTCAAGTGGATTTCCAGCACCGGGAACAAGAAGAATGTCGATTTCCGGGCAGTCCTCAAAACTATAATCAGGCATAAGCTGGATACCTGCATCGCAGGGCAGTGGAGCGCTGCTTTCAGCAAACGTAAAGGTCTCTAAACCTCTTGCAAACGCTAGGAATTGAAGGGGCCCGTAGGCATCCAGCATGGTCATGTCGGGATAAAGGAAGAGACCTGTTTTTAGCTTTTTCATGAGGGTTCCTCTCTGCTTGTTTAGTGATCAGGGCGCAATGATCCATTCCCGGAGAGGCTCCGGGTTGCATCAATGCCTTTGTTGTTGGTGTTTTAGAGTTGGCTGCTACAGAATCTGTTACGGTAATCCTGCGGGCTGATGCCTAAGTTGCGGATGAAGCTGCGGCGCATTTTCTCGCCATTCTCAAAGCCACATCGCCTGACAACCTCATTTATTGATGTTTGTGGGTTCTCGATATATTGGCGCGCCGTGTTCAGGCGGAGCTCCTCAACATACTTTGCTGGCGAGGTGCCGACATGTTTTTTGAAAAAGCGGGCGAATGTTCTGGGTGCCATATTCAAGAACTCTGCCATGCGATCGACTGAGAGATTTTGTTGCAGATTGGCAAGTATCCATTCCTGAAGTGCAATCATGCGTGCATCATCGCTTTTCTGGTAGGACAAGACGGAGCTGAACTGCGATTGCCCGCCCGGACGTTTTAAGAACATGACAGAATACTGCGCTATTTTGAGCGCAGTCTCTCGCCCCAAATCTTCTTCAGCCAGTGCGAGCGCAAGGTCGATGCCTGCGGTCATGCCAGCTGAGCTATAGAGCTTACCGTCTTTCTTATAGATCGCGTCAGGCTGCACCTTTATCTTCGGGTAGCGCTCCTGAAGCTGTTCGGCCCAGTTCCAGTGTGTGGTTGCGGATCTTTCATCGAGTAACCCTGCCTGAGCTAAAGCAAAGGTTCCGGTGCAGATTGATGCAACACGTCGGGCTCTTTGAGCTGCCTTCCTGATGCAGTCAATAAACGGTTGATTTTCGATGACTGATGACTTGTGTGCACCGCCAGCTATCAGAAGCGTATCGATTGCTCTGTTCTCAAACTCACTGAATGCCTTACTCATCATCTGAATGTTTGTGGGCCAGGTGGTTACAAGGCCTCCATGCAGTGAAACGACTTCAACTTGGTAGGTGGAAGGCTGCTCGTTTTTCATAAGTGAGGCAGAGGCAAAGATATCTAACGGTCCTGCAATATCTGTAGCAATGGCGCCGTCGAAGACCACCATAAGAACGAGCTTTGGTGTGTTGTGCGTTCCTGAGTCATGAGAGGTGGCAGTCGGTGTCTTTTGCATGACACTCACTATAAACGAGGTTCGTGCTGGCACAATGACAACGACCCCTCGTTTTCTGCCAGTTCGTTTCGTTAGTTGCTCTTGGCCTTTTGCAGGATCTTAGATGTCTGCTGCTTGGTCTCCAGCCGTGTTGTTGGGCAGCCGTCCTGGATTTTGCGCCACATGGGGTTGTTGAGGGCCATTTGGCATTGGGCGAGGTAGGATGTGCCATCGACGTAAAGGCAGGAGAAGTCACCGAGCTCTATGCGTTTGCCGCGATTGGTGCAGTAGCAATCCGGTTGTTTGAACAGGCTACGGGGCCGTTTACGAAACTTGCTTTCCTGCGCTTGTGCGTTCCAGATGCTAACCAGCAGAACGGACAGGATGATGATGAGATAGCGGTGCATTCCCTATGATAAGATAGGTGAGAGGCATCGCTACCTTTGTTTTTAAGGGGCCAGAGGTGCGTCTCAGAGATAGATCAATGTGCCTTGAGCACGTAGATCACGGAACCAGTCTGGCTCTTCTGTCAGGCGTGTCCAGCGCAGATCCAGTTTGCGCAAGTTTGTCAGGTTCTTCATTGAGTTGGGCAGCTCTTCAAGCGGGTTTGCGCGCAGATCAAGCTGGTAGAGGTTGGTGAGGCCTCCGATGTCTTCTGGCAACCGGTTGATCTGATTGTCACGTAAATCCAGAATTTCCAGCTGCTTCAGCTCACTTATGTTGGGCGGCAGTTTGGTGAGTGCGTTGTTGCGCAGGTAGGTCTCTCGTAAACTAGAGAGCTTGCTGAATGTCTGCGGAAGCTCCTTCAAGCCGTTGCCATAGAGACGAAGCTCCTGGAGGTTCTTTAACTGGCCAATGCTGTCAGGAAGCTGGCGGATGTTGTTGTCTGTACACCCAAAATACTCCAGTGCTGTCAGTTCTCCGATGCTGTTTGGTAGCTCTGTCATGACAGTGTTGCTGGCGTAAAGCACACGCAGCTGCTTCAGAGCACCGATTGTAGACGGCAAACATTCGAGTGGTTGGTGACTGAGGTCCAGAATCTGGAGTTGGCTTAACTGAGTGAGTGTTTCGGGTAGTCGGTGGAGTTTGCAGCCGTAGATGTAGAGTTCTTTGAGGCTAGTTAGCCGTGAGAATTCGCTGGGCACTTCTGAGAGAGCATTCTCGCCGAGATAAAGACTTTCCAGTGCCTTGCGTGTGAAGACTTCGCTGGGAATTACAGTTAGCCCGCAATTCGTCAGGGCCAGGTCTGTGAGATTGCCGCCTTTAACAACTGCGCAAGGTTCACCATCTTTCCGGTGCCGGATGGTATCTAACTGCAGAAAATCGAGTTTGTCTTCTATCATCACGTTTCTGGTCTTCTTTAGAGAAGGAACTGCTGTTGTAGTTCCTGAAGGCGTTCTTCTGAAATGGATTGCTTGAGTGAGTTGAGCAGCGACTGTGGCAGCTTGTGAGTTGAGGGCCGTGGCTCCTCAAATGTTGTCATGAGCTGATCCAATGATGCTCCGTGCTGTTGAAGCTCCTCATCAACTGCTTGCCAGAACGCAGCTCCTTTGACGTAAAACAGAGGGTAGTAGCTGGGATCGTTGGCGCCTGTGACTTTCTGGTGTGCTTCATACAGGCCTGTTGCGGCATGCGGAAAACGCTCTTTGAAAACCTGCCACTGATCCATGGGGCTTTCAGAGTGGATACCTGCCACTTTGAGTGATTTGTAGCCGTAGTACTGAGCAAGGCTCTCTGAGATCCAGAGCGGATAGGGGGTGTTTGCCAACAGGTGGAACAGTTCATGGGCGGAAACCCAATGAAGCTTGGCGATGTCTTCTGGAGATGCTGTTCCCTCGCTTGTGGCGAAGTTGGCCAGGAATGCCTGTTTGCCAGCTGCGCCTGCGATTTGTCCCAGCTTCTTGTCGATGGCCACCCACACCAGATCGATGTTCTGTTCCAATGCAGTCCGAGAGCCAAGGACGCTTTGTAGATACTCAAGTTGTTTTTGAAGGGCAGGGAGGTTGTCGGCTTTTAGAGCTTCTGCCGGATCATCTTTGTAAAGCGTCAGGGTGGTTTGGTTGGTTCTTAAAGTCTTGGCAGCATCACCCCAAGAGAGGATGAGTGGTGGTTCATGTGCTGTTGGGAGATCTGCGCATTTAAGTGTGGGGTCACTCCCTTGGACTTTGCCGCAAACTTCCACCGTCGAATAGCTTTCGAAGCGAGGAATGTCATCCCATTCCGTGATGCTCCACCATCCTTGAGGGGAATAGAGGTTTAGCTGGTTTGCCACAGCCAGTGGGATCTCACGCGGGTTTTGAAAGGTAACGTTCCATTGCAGCTTTCTGCATGAAAGCGCTCGGCCGTACGGCTCAAGGACTTCAACTCCATCGCACATGAGTTGCAGCGCGTTGGTGTCGCTTGGTTGAAACTGCGTGCGCGGTGCGTGCAGTGTGATCTCTTGCTTCGCCGGGAGTGTGATTGTTGCCGTTGCGTTTTCAGGGTGGGTCTTATCTGCTTCGATAATGATCTGAAGTGGAGGTGTTAGGGCAAAGGCAGAAGTGGCGCTTAAGGCCGCCATGAAGGAAAATAGAGAGAGGCGCATATTCAGGAAAACACTTGTTTGAAAAAAAACAATCTTGGATTGAGTAATCGATTCGATGATTACCGCATGGAAATGTGTTCTTCCCATGTTATCCAATGCAGGAGACATATGCTCCATAAAAGTGCACTGCGTTGAAGTGCCTAAAACTCTCAGCTTATTGAATTTTTTGAATTAAATTTGCCTGAAAGTTGAATTGTCGGTTGATCCAAAAGCAAAAAGCCACTTAAAATTCAGGGACTAAAGCCAAAGGCCGTTTTTTGAAGGAGGGGAGACCTGAGAGAGACGGCATGAGTGGGAGCGGGCTGGTGTTCTATCGTGCGTTTTTCGGTTTCATTTTTGATTTCCTTTTGGTGCCGCTGCGGTTCGGTTCCTTACTCGCCACGATCGGCTATATCGGCTTTCTCGCACTGAACATCCTTCTCATACTGGCTGTGCCAGCCTTCTTCGATCTGTACGTGGCCAGCGAGCCACGGGTGTTTGCCGAGTTCCGGGAGACCATGTTCTATCAGGACACCTCGTTTATTGGTGATCCGATCGTTTTTGTGAGTCTGGTGTTCTTCAACCTGCTTCTGGCGAATGCAACGCTGACGACCCGTTTGACCCGCAGCCGATGGCGGTTCTTTTACCCAACCCACTTCACTCCGATCAACTTGCGCGAATATCGTGTGGCCCTTGCGGGTGTTGGCTATTATGTCAGCTGCTATAGTGCCAACTGGGTCTTCTATGAATTGCAAGTGGACGACCTTATTTTGACTGCTGCGCGTGCTGCCGGAGTTTCCTGAGCACCAGAATCTTCAGATTCATGCGGAAAAAGTGTGGTATTATAATACCTATTTTATATCATATTGATTTTATTGATTAATTTGCTCGAGTGTGTAATTTTTTGCTCTTGACGCGGTGCGCAACCTCGCGTATCTACCCGTTCCTACACGGAGCTATCACGTTTAGCTGCTCTTTCGGGCCTGAACGCATTTCTCCCAAGAATTTTAACCGTCAAAACTACGGTAGATCTTATGAAGACTCATTCCACTAAAGTGGCTGAGGTCGACAAGAAGTGGATCTTGATCGACGCAGAAGGCGTTGTTGTTGGCCGTCTGGCAGCATTCATCGCAAACCGTCTGCGCGGCAAGCACAAGCCGACCTACACCCCGCACATCGACGATGGTGACAACGTAATCATCATCAACGCTGATAAAGTTGTACTGACTGGTAAAAAATACCAGAGCAAGAAGTACTACTGGCACACTGGTTACCCTGGCGGTATCAAAGAGCGCACCGCACGTCAGCTGATCGAAGGCCGTTTCCCAGAGCGCGTTCTGGAAAAAGCTGTTCAGCGCATGATGCCAGGTGGTCCTCTTTCCCGTGCGCAGCTGCGTAACCTGCGTGTTTATGCTTCTGCCGAGCATCCGCATGATGGCCAGTCTCCAGAAGTGGTAGACGTTAAAGCCATGAATCCTAAAAATGCGAAGAGGGGTTAATTATGTCTGAGCTACAGTCCCTTGAGGAACTGGGCGGCGCAATCGCCCCTGCTGAGAACGAAGCTCCTGTACATGTTCAGAAGCTCGACGCACAAGGCCGTGCATACGCAACCGGTAAGCGTAAAGACGCTATCGCACGTGTATGGATCAAGCCAGGCACCGGCAAAATCGTTGTAAACGGCAAAGAGTACAACGAGTACTTCGCTCGTCCAGTACTTCAGCTGATCCTGCGTCAGCCAATCATGCTCACCGAGCGTGATGGTCAGTACGACATCAACGTTACCGTTGCTGGTGGTGGTCTTTCCGGCCAGGCTGGTGCTGTTCGTCACGGCATCTCCAAAGCACTGACTTTCTATGAGCCAGAGCTGCGCGCTGTGCTTAAGAAAGAAGGCTTCCTTACTCGCGATAGCCGTGTTGTTGAACGTAAGAAGTACGGTAAGCGTAAAGCTCGTCGTTCCTTCCAGTTCTCCAAGCGCTAATACGCGATACTGGAAACAGTTTTACGGAAAGGGCTGCCATTTGGCGGCCCTTTTTGTGTTTGGCCTATGCTTTGCGGCTACTGAGATTGCGGAGTTGTTGCGGGCGGTGTTAGCTGCCACGTTGGATGAAAACAGCGGCGGAGTTCTGCGGTGGTCCAGTGGTTGCGAAAGTTTCTCTCAGCATTTTTGATGGCATTGGCGCCGCATAAACGAAGCGGGACACTTGCTCGTCTGGCTTTGGGGCTGGATAAGAGAAACCTGATGGCTCTCAGGGTTCTTTATCTCAAAGAGCACAAAGACTTTTCCAATATGCGGCGGCTTGGAGAAGTTCTGCAGTTGGGACTGCATGATCCGCAGCTTGCTCGTTTGGCAGAGCAGTATTTCCTTCACAGTCGTGCTCAGCGTTTTCAAGAGCTTCATTTTCTCAAGCTGTTTCCGCAGTATGAGCAGCAGCCGGGCTACTTTGTTGAGATTGGTGTTGGAGATGGAACGCATCTCTCCAACAGCTTTCTGTTTGAGAAGTCGCTTGGGTGGTCTGGTTTGCTGGTGGAGCCTAATCCGGATTGCTGGGAGCGTATTGGTGCTGCGCGTGATGCGCATCTGGATAAGCGAGCTGCCTGGAGTTCCGGGGGAGGGGTGCTGAAGTTCTTTTGTGCTGATACGCCAGAATACTCGGGAATGGCCTCAGTGGTGCAGGTGGGCGATAAGCCGGGGCGCGAGATTGAAGTGCCGATCGCGCGGACAGAGGATGTCTTGATCGCGTATGGGGTTCCGGATCATATCCCATTCATTTCCATTGACACGGAAGGGAGCGAGCTGGAGGTTCTGAAGGGGATTGACTTCTCGCGCCGGACGTTTGACTTCCTCTGCATTGAACATAATCACAGACCCGCGCAGCAGGATGCGTTGATCAAGTTTCTGTCTGCTTCTGGATATGAAGTGGTGCAGCCGGAGCTGTCAGGTATCGACTATTGGTTCATTCGAGTGGGGCGCGATGAACGTGTTGCACAAGCGGTTGAGGTTGCGCAGATTGCCGATGAACCTCTATTGATTTAGCTGGTTCAGCCGGCTTTCGCTTTCAGGCTGTTATCGTTGACTGGTACGTTGCGCCAGCTTTTGTAGAGCGGGTGGGCGTTCTTCATGTGCTCGAAGATTTTCACCATAACAAAGAGTGAAGCGAACTTGGCGAGATAAGCGATGATACCGCCTGTGAGCATGAGAGGCAGGTTGTTGGTTGCTGCTGCCCAGATGGCCAGGCCAACTGCGATCAAGCCGACGACCAAGAGGGCGAGGGCTTTCTGGTGGTAGGGCGCCGGGATTGGAACGAACATGCGGTTGAGCCACATGCGTTCGCCCAAAATAGCCTTTTGCGTCCAGGTTTGTGCGCCGACGTTCTTTTTGCCAAAGGGTGGAATGATCCAGACCCACGCAACTGCTGCGATAGACAATGCGACTGCCCAGAACCAGCCTAGGGTGGGTTGATACCAGAGCGGTGCGAGCAAGGCAGGCAGGACAAGGGCTCGAACAAGCAGGCTCTTTGGCTTGTTCAGGCGTGTTAGCGCAGCACTTTGGGTGTTCAGGTGACGAACGTGTCTAGGATCCCATCCGCCGATTTTCTGCGGTTGCATCTGCGAAAGCTTAGGATCGCCTGCCACGTTGTCCTCCATTCATTCCATGAGAACAGCGTGGCTTCAGACAGACTCACTGCGTGTTCTCGTTATATGCGCACCTTAACATAACTGCCTGGTGCGTCTTCCAATATTTTTGTACGGCGTGCGCCCGGCTTGCGTGCTTTTACCCGATTATCATCCTGAGATGTAATCCATTTTTGCCAGTGTGGCCACCATGACCCCGCTGTTTCAGATGCGTTCTGCATCCAATCATCCAGAGAGCCTTCCGGTTTGTTGCCGGTCCAGTATTGGTACTTCTCTTTGGATGGCGGGTTGACGACGCCAGCGATGTGGCCTGAGCCACTCAGTACATACTCAACAGGTCCACCAAAACAACCGCAGCCTTTGAAAACGGATTTTGCGGGAGCAATGTGGTCTTCTTTTGTTGCCAGATTGTAGACTGGGATCTGAATTTCACTCAGATCCAGTTTTTCCCCGGCCAGTTCCATCTCACCTTCGGCAAGTGCGTTCTTGTGATAGCAGTTGCGCAGGTAATAGGAATGATTGGCTGCCGGCATGCGGGTGCTGTCAGCATTCCAATAGAGTAGATCAAACGGGAATGGATCTTTGCCGCGCAGGTAGTTGTTGACCACATAGGGCCAGATCAGGTCGTTGGAGCGCAGCATGTTGAAGGCGGTCGCCATTTTGGAGCCGTCCAGATAGCCCTTCTGCCCCATGCGATGCTCGAGTATTTCAATCTGCTCTTCGTCTACAAAGACCTTCAGGTCACCCGCATGGGTGAAGTCCACTTGTGTGGTGAGGAAGGTCGCGGAAGAGATGCGGTCTTCTTCGCCAATTCTTGCCAGATAGGCGAGGGTAGCCGCGAGCAGTGTGCCACCAACACAGTAGCCAATGGCATTGACCGTAGACTGCTGTGTGGTTTTGCGAATGCGTTCCAGTGAGTTCAGGATGCCATCGCGCATGTAGTGCTCGAAGCTCTTTTGCGCTTGCTTCTCATCCGGGTTGATCCATGAAATGACGAAGACCGTGTGGCCCTGATCAACGGCCCATCTGATGAATGATTTTTCCTGATTGAGATCAAGGATGTAGTACTTGTTGATCCATGGCGGAACGATCAGCAGTGGCCGCTTCAGAACCGTCTCAGTGGTTGGTGTGTACTGGATCAGCTGGCATACATCGTTTTGCTCGACGATCTTGCCCGGCGTCACCGCAACGTTGACGCCAACCTCAAACTTGTCCGGATCGGTCTGGCGTATGCGCAGGTCGCCGTGGCCAGCTTTTATGTCTTCTGCCAGCAGCTTCATGCCTTTTACAAGGTTGCTGCCGTTTGAGGACATGGTCTCGCGCAGCAACTCCGGATTTGTCAGGATGAAGTTGGAGGGCGACATGGCGTTGGAGATCTGCTTCACATAGAAGCCCGCTTTGTGGCGTGTGTGATCATCCAGTTCATCAGCACCTTCCACCAGCTCCTCCGCCCAGTTGCTGGTTTGCAAGTACATCTGCTTGATGAAGTCGAAGAAGTTGTTGTCGTCCCACTGGCTGTCTTTAAAACGCTTGTCGGCATTAGATGGAGCGACAATGGGCTCGCTGTCTTCGCCTGCCATGCGTTTGAGCGTGGAGTTCCAGATGTTCATGTAGCCGGACCAGAGCTTCGTTTGAGCTTCAATGGCGCGGGAAGGGTCTTTCATCCAATAATTGCCGACTTCGGCGAGGGTTTTGACCACTGCGTTGAGCTCTTCGGTGCCTCCGGTTGCTGCCTCGCCTTTTTCGCGAGGTTCAAGGTAGGCTGCCAGAGCCTTGCCGCCGTTCTCGGCTATTTCAGAGAGGTTCTTGGCAAATTCCTCAGGATTATTGAGGATGTACTGCAACATTGGATTGGTGTCTTCACCGGTCATTTGCCTGCTCAGTCCTCGTATCAGGTGTCTGGTAAATACTCACCAGACCCAACCACATTCAGTGTCCGCTATCCGCACTCAAAAACATGCCGCATACACTCATGCGTTATCGGCGGTCTCTTAACCTACAAAAACGGCATAATGAGTATATCCCTAAGAAATTTGACAGGCACGTGAAAATCAGTGTGGCCTGTCTTAGTCCTTAGACGGATTCTTAGTAGGTATTTAGCAAGTAAAGTGATCTTACGGAACTGTGAGAAGTTTTGGGTTATTCTTAAGTTTTAGGGAGATGTTTAACTCTTGAGGAAAACTGGGAATACTCCGAATTCTTGAGATATTTCTTCTTAATATTTATCGGTTATGATTTGAGTATATCGTGTTCTGTATTCAGTAAATAAGAAGTGCCCTAGAGTAATAAACTAAGTGTTGTTAACGGGGTAATATATGTGGACTACGGATGACGCAACTGCTAAGTGCATTTTAATTAAAGTTAAGTGCTCTGCTGTTGTGTAGTAGACGGATCAAACGCGAGGTTCCAGATGTTGCTTAAGTTTCAACGAGTTTGCAGTGCAGTTGTACTGGCAGGTTTTGTTGGAGGTTGTGCATTGGGCGAATCTTTGACTGTGTATGAAGCGATTGAGAAGGGCAACGGTACCAAGCAGACCGGTATTGCTGAGCTTCCGCCTGAAGTTTCCAGTGATCTGCTTTCACCGGAACAGCGTGCTGCCTCAGAAGCTAATCTGCTTGCAATTTCCTCCGAAAGTAAGCGCAGAGCTGGCATTGGCAACACCTTTGAGAGCAGTGCCGACCAACTGAAAAAGATTGCTGGTGAGCAAGCGCAACAATCTCAAGCTGCGCAGACGCAATAATCTTTCGCCGTTTGTGGGGTTAGCGAATGCACCTTTAGTTGTGCATTTTGCGTGAATAGCCTTCTAAATTCTCAACTTGAAACCGCATGATCGATCACAAGCCGCAGATTTCTGCGGCTTTTTTGTTGGATTTAAAGTTTCCAGTCTTCTTTGAATACTTTAAAAAAATGTCGGTTTTATGCCTCATGAATGATGCGAAAAATGTTCGCACCTGCTAAAAGGCCGTGGAAACTTGGCCTTAATGACTCGTGGCCGGTTTTGAATGGAAATCAAAATATAGCTTGAAACGCTAAATACTGAAGAAAGTGAGGCTCGCGTCATGGACGACTTTCACAAGACACGCCGGCTCCCGCCATATGTCTTTGAACAGGTCAATCGTCTGAAAGCCAAAGCGCGAGCGGCAGGCGCCGATATTATCGACATGGGTATGGGCAACCCTGATTTGCCTACTCCGAAACATATTGTCGATAAGCTGGTGGAGACTGTGCAGAACCCGCGCACACATCGCTATTCCGCATCCAAAGGGATTCCGGGACTGCGTAAGGCACAGGCTGGCTATTATGAGCGTCGCTTTGGTGTAAAGCTAAACCCAGATACGCAAGTTGTTGCGACACTGGGTTCCAAGGAAGGGTTTGCCAATATGGCTCAGGCGATTACCGCGCCGGGCGATGTGGTGCTTGTCCCTAATCCATCCTATCCAATTCATGCATTCGGCTTCCTGATGGCAGGTGGCTCGCTGCGTTCCATCCCGGCCACTCCGGGACCAGAGCTTTTTGAAGCGCTGGAGCGGGCAGTGGTTCACTCCATACCTAAGCCGATTGCGATTATTCTCTGCTTCCCTGCAAACCCGACAGCAAGCGTTGCTGATCTGGACTTCTACCGCGATGTGGTGGCGTTTGCGCGCAAGCATGAGATCTATGTGCTTTCTGATCTGGCGTACTCTGAGATCTACTTTGGTGATGTGCCGCCGCCAAGCATCCTTCAGGTGGAAGGGGCAGCGGATATTGCTGTTGAGTTTACCTCTTTGTCCAAAACCTTCTCCATGCCGGGGTGGCGCATGGGCTTTGCAGTTGGTAATGAACGTCTGATTGCGGCTCTTGCTCGTGTGAAGTCCTATCTGGATTATGGTGCGTTCACTCCAATTCAGGTGGCAGCCGCGTCTGCTCTGAACGGATCTGATGACTGCATTCGTGAAACGCGCGAGATCTACAAGAAGCGCCGTGATGTGCTGATCGACTCTTTTGGACGCGCCGGTTGGAATATTCCTGCTCCGGAAGCTTCCATGTTTGCCTGGGCTCCAATTCCAGACCAGTTCAAACATCTAGGGTCGCTGGAGTTCTCCAAGCTGCTTATTGAAAAGGCAGATGTGGCGGTTGCTCCGGGAATCGGCTTTGGTGAACACGGTGAAGGTTTTGTACGTATCGGACTGGTTGAGAATGAACAGCGTATCCGCCAGGCCGCACGTGGCATTCGAAAGTTTTTTGAAGACGCGGGTAGCAATTCTAAGGAATTGAGTAAATCGGGCGCTTAGGCGCCCGCCCACCTACAGATACTGGGTATTTATGACTGATATTTTGAAAGTTGGCGTTGCTGGTCTTGGAACCGTCGGTGCTTCGTTGGTGCGTATCCTCGAGGCTAAGGCGAACGTTCTTGCCAATCGATGTGGCCGACCTATCAAAGTAGTGGCTGTGAGTGCTCGCAGCCGCTCTAAAGATCGTGGTGTTAATCTGGATGGATTGACCTGGTTTGAAGATCCCGTTGAACTTGCCAAGTTTGACGGGATTGACGTTTTTGTAGAGCTGATTGGCGGCGAGGACGGTCCGGCTGAGGTGAGTGTTCGCACTGCTTTGGAAACCGGTAAGCACGTTGTCACAGCCAACAAAGCATTGCTTGCCAAGCATGCTGTTGTGCTCTCCCGCCTTGCGGAAGACAAAGGCGTGAGCCTGAACTATGAGGCTGCTGCTGCCGGCGGTATTCCAATCATCAAGACCATGCGTGAGAGCCTTGCGGGCAATGATGTGTCGCGCGTTTACGGCATCATGAATGGTACCTGCAACTACATCCTCACCCGTATGGAGCGTGAAGGACTGTCGTTTGCAGAATGTCTTGCTGATGCGCAGCGCCTTGGTTATGCGGAAGCTGATCCGACCTTTGACATCGAAGGGTTTGATACCGCTCACAAGCTTGCTCTGCTCACCAGCCTTGCGTTTGGCTGCGAAGTGAATGCGGATGCGATCTATGTGGAGGGGATTACGTCCATCACCACAGCTGACATTCGCGCCGCGGACGAGCTTGGCTACCGCATCAAGCTGCTGGGTGTTGCTCAGCGCACAGATACGGGCATTGAGCAGCGTGTTCACCCGACCATGGTGCCAAAGTCTTCTGCGATTGCCCGCATTGATGGCGTGCTGAACGCTGTTGCTGTTGATGGTGATGCGGTTGGCGAAGTGGTGCTGGTTGGCCCGGGTGCTGGCGGTGATGCGACAGCGTCCTCCGTGATCTCTGATATTGTCGACATTGCCCGCAATGTTTCCATGCCAGTGTTTAGTCAGTCTGCGACAACACTGGAGACATATGTTCCAGCGCGTATGCGAGCGCATGAAGGTGGTTATTACATCCGTCTGGCTGTTTTGGATGTTGCCGGTACTTTTGCTACAATTGCGCGCTGTATGGCGGACAAAGGCATCTCACTTGAGTCTATTGTCCAACGTGGACCGCATTCCAGAAATGATAAGGATGGTGTAAGCGATCCTGCAGCACCGCGAAGTGTTATCCTTATCACGCACGAGACCACTGAACTGGCTGTGCGCGAAGCTCTGGATGCAATTGCTGCTGAAAATGTAACCTCTGGTAAGCCACAGATGTTACGAATAGAGAACCTGAAATAAAACTTCCTCACGTTTAACGTGAAAACAGGACACCCGAGAGGTTTAAATGGCGGATAGTCATCAGGACGCAACTGACGTTCTTGACCGTATTCTGACACTGGAACTTGCACGTGTTACGGAACGTGCTGCTGTATCTGCAGCGCGGCTTCGTGGACGGGGCGATGAAAAGGCAGCTGACCAAGCTGCTGTGGACGCAATGCGCCGCGAACTGAACCAGCTGCCAATCGACGGAACCGTCGTGATTGGTGAAGGGGAACGTGATGAAGCGCCGATGCTCTACATTGGCGAAAAGGTCGGCACCAAAGACGGGCCAAAGGTTGATATTGCACTGGATCCGCTGGAAGGTACCACGATCTGTGCGAAGAACATGCCAAACTCCATCGCTGTTATTGCGCTGGCGCCGGAAGGTGGCCTGCTGAACGCGCCGGACAGCTACATGGACAAGATCGCGATTGGTCCGGGATATCCTGAGGGTACCATCGATCTGGACCGTCCAATTCAGGAAAACCTTGCAGCTGTTGCGAAAGCAAAAGGTTGTGACGTTAAAGACGTGACTGTCTGTGTGCTGGATCGTCCGCGTCATGCTAAGCTGATTGACGACATTCGTGCAACTGGTGCTTCCATCTACCTGATTGGTGATGGTGACGTTGCTGGCATCATCTACACCACTGATCCTGAAGAGACCGGTATCGATCTTTACGTTGGTATTGGTGGTGCACCTGAAGGTGTTCTGGCTGCTGCAGCTCTGCGCTGTATCGGTGGTCAGATGCAGGGCCGTCTTGTGATCACCCGCGAAGAGCAGGTTGAGCGTGCAGGCCGCATGGGTATTGACGATATCAATCGCAAATACACCATGGAAGAAATGGCTGGCGGAGACGTTCTGTTCGCTGCAACCGGTGTGACTACTGGTAACTTCCTGAAGGGTGTGAAGCTGGGCCGTGACAACATCACCACCCACACTGTTGTGATGCGCTCTACGACCGGTACTGTTCGTTTCATTGAAGCGAAGCATACCCAGTTGGAAAAGTTCCATCTGGATTGATTTCGGTCTTTCACCGAGCTAATTGATGAAAGCGGGCGGGTGTAACAAACACTCGTCCGCTTTTGCATTTCTATGAGATATCGGGCAGTTTCTTTCTATGGTTATGACATTGGATGCAACCAGTGCTGAGCGACGTGTCGTTCTTGGTGTCAAAAAGTCCTTGAGCGCACGTGTGTGGCGTGAGCGGCTGGATGATCAGGGGCTTTCACAGGCGCTTGCCATTGCACAGAGAACGGAACTGCCTGAAGTGGTGGGACGTGTGCTTGCCGGGCGCAGTGTTCCACTGGAGGACGCCTCCGGGTTCTTAAACCCTTCCATTAAAGACCTGATGCCTGATCCATCCAAACTGGTGGATATGGACAAAGCCTGTGCACGCGTTGCCGATGCTTTGCAGGCTGGTGTGAAGATCGCCGTCTTTGGGGACTATGACGTGGATGGGGCTACTTCTTCCGCACTGCTGAAACGCTATCTGATGCAGCTGGGTGTGGAGCCGGATGTCTACATTCCCGATCGCATCATTGATGGTTACGGACCGAATCCGACAGCTATCAACCAGCTGCATGCAGGTGGTGCGCGGCTGCTGATCACTGTGGACTGTGGTTCCACCTCGTTTGAGGCATTTGAAGAAGCCAAGCGGCTAGGGCTTGAGGTTGTGGTTCTGGATCACCACCAGGTGGATGAGAACTTTCCGGAAGTGCATGCGCTGGTGAATGCCAACCGGCAGGATGATTTGTCCGGGCAGGGGCATCTGGCAGCTGTTGGTGTGACTTTCCTGTTTCTGGTCGGGCTTAATCGTGAACTGCGCCGCCGTGGGGCCTTTGCCCAACGGGCTGAGCCGCGTCTCATGGACCTGCTCGATCTTGTGGCGCTTGGTACCGTCTGTGACGTGGTTCCGTTGAAGGGCCTGAACCGTGCTTATGTGGTGCAGGGACTTAAAGTGATGGCGCGGCGTGAGAACATTGGCCTTTCCTGCCTTGCTGACATTTCGCGGTTGAGCGGTAAGCCGACGCCTTATCATCTGGGCTACATGCTTGGACCACGCATCAACGCCGGTGGTCGTATCGGCGATTCTGCGCTTGGTATGAAGCTGCTGTCCTCTGATGTCCGGGCTGAAGGGGAGCGCATTGCTGCCACGCTGGAGCGGCTCAATCAGGAGCGTCAGGCGATGGAAGCGGTCATGTTGGAAGAGGGCGAAGGTCAGGCCTTCCAGAAAATGGAAGGCGCTGCTCCGCCCGCTGTTTTGCTGACCGGCGCAGATGGTTGGCATCCGGGCGTTGTGGGTCTCATCGCGTCCCGCCTGAAAGAGCGCTATCGCCGTCCTGCGTTTGCTATGGCGTTCAATGAGCAGGGTGTTGGCACTGGTTCTGGTCGCTCAATCATGGGCGTTGATCTGGGTTCTGCGGTGCGGGCTGCTGTTGAGGCTGGCTTGCTTGTGAAAGGTGGTGGCCATGCGATGGCTGCTGGCCTGACCATCCAAAAAGACAAAGTGCCTGAGTTTGAAGCCTTTTTGACTGAGCAGCTTGGTGAGGATGTGGAGCAAGCCTCCGCTGATCATGAACTGACCATTGATGGTGTACTGACACCGGCTGGTGCGAACCTGAGCCTGCTTGATATGCTGGAACAGGCTGGGCCGTACGGGGCGTCCCATGCCGAGCCTGTTTTTGCTTTGCCATCGGTACCAATCAAGTTCTCCAAAGTTGTCGGACAAGGGCATGTGAGTGTGACGCTTGGTGGCAATGATGGAACCAACCTGAAAGCAATCGCCTTTAAGGCGGAAGACCAGCCACACGGCAAAGCGCTCTTACAATCTCGTGGCAAGCCCTTACATATTGCCGGAAGTTTGAGTGTTGATACATGGCAGGGGCAGGCGAAACCGTCCTTACGCATCATTGATGTTGCAGACCCATCCAAAGGCCAGTTTGGCGCCTAGTTGTTTGGGCGGCATGATGAGGATTGATCCTGTATCGTGAGAGGGGGGAAGTCATTGAATATCATCGCAGCAATGCCGCAACATCTTTCTGAAATGAATGAGGTCATCCTCTCCGCAAAGCGCCACTGGGGGTACTCTGAGGAGATGATGTCCGCGTGGCTGCCTGATCTGTTGGTGGATGAGAATATTCTGGCGAGCCGTCATTTCTGGGTTCTGGAAGAGAAGGGCAGCGTTGCCGGCGTTTTCTCTATCTATGTAGAAGATGACCTTAGCTGTGAGCTTGAGGACTTCTGGGTTTCTCCAGAGCTGATGGGCCAAGGCGCAGGCCGTCTTATGTTTGCTTTCATCCAGAACTGGCTACGTGAGCAAAAGCTTCCTGAACTCACGATCGTCTCTGACCCTAACGCAAAGGGGTTCTATGAGCACATGGGGGCTGAAGAGGTGGGTTCTAAACCATCGCTTCCGGTTGGGCGTACGCTGCCTGTGATGCGGTTCACCCTTGAAGATCTATGAAAGCCAACTGATGGAAATTCGCAGGTATGAGCAGACTGATTTTGCTGCATGCAGGGAGATCTTTTTGAGCAATGTTCCTCGCTTCTTTATGCCTGAGGAGCTGGATGAGTTTGCTCAGGATCTGAAGAGGCTGAGTGATCCTTACTTCGTTGCCGTAAAAGCGGGGCAGGTTGTTGGGTCTGGCGGCTATTTCCGTGGAGCAAAAGGAGTGGGACTTTCCTGGGGAATGGTGCTCCGTGACTTGCATGGTCAGGGCATTGGCAAGGCTCTGGTTCAGTATCGGCTGGAGCGCATTGCGGAAGACTGTCCGGATCAGGCGGTCCATATTGATACCTCTCAGCACACTCGGCCCTTTTATGAGAAAATGGGATTTATCGCTGAGCGTGTTGAAGAAAACGGTTATGGACCCGGGCTGCACAAGGTGCTTATGAAACGGCCTCCCGCTTTACCTTAAGTCTTTGCGAAAGATATCTACTCCGCTGACATCGGCTTCAATGCACTGCCAGCCCAATCCTTCGTAAAAACTGCGAAGGCTCAGTTTTGCGAAGAGGTAGAGGTGAGGGTACCCTTGTTGAGTGGCCAATGTCTCCAGCTCTTTTGTCAGCCGCGCGCCAATACCTTTTCGTCGGTGATCAGGCGAGATCCACAGTGAGGCCAGCCACGGCGTATATTGAGGGCGTTTGCTCATATCTGACTGCACGAGCATGACCATACCGCAGAACTCATCACCTTGATGGGCGATCAGTGTTGTGGGCAGAACTTCCGGGCTAAAACTCTTTTGCAGCTCGTCATAAACGTCCTCAATCGGGTGGCCTTCTTCCTCCCACCATTCCTGCCACATGCCTTTGGCTGCTGCTTCCAAAAACTGAGGAACGTTAGCCAAATTTGAGATTGTCAGAGTATCCTGCATCACCCGCCCATATGCTGTTTGATGAACAGTATCGCAGAAGGGTCTTTTGAGAGCCAACAAATAAGGCCATGAGCTGCGGTAGGTATGCGGGATCAGGCTGTTTGATCGTCTTCCTTCAGCGAACTTATCCCCCTTTCTGAAAATGCCTGCATACTGAGTTGCAGGTTCATGCGAATGGGCAGCTTGTGGGAACGTCCCTCAGGCTGGTGTGAGCCGGGCGGGGCTACTGTGAAAGGTAACGTATTTTACAGCAGGTCCGTGGAGGTTCCCCTTTCACCAACAGTGTTGAGGGATAGCGGATGTCCGGCCAGACCAGAGGGCGCCAGCACTGAGACCTGAGGCTTTCCAACCGCTTCAGGTCTTCCAAGTGTCTTTTGGATCCTGGCCTTAGCCTCCTGCAAAAACGCCCGGGCAAGGCGACAGCCGATGCTGAAGACTCACCAATTTACCATATGCGCAGGCATTGCCTGTCGCCTTGCTCATCCCGATCTTTGGGAGTTCTGGCTCAACGCTGCATGACAGACCATGCGGTGCTCTTTGTGTTGCTTCATCCCGAGGAGGTTGCAGTTCGTTCTTAAGCTGAAACAGCTGAGTTGGTTTTGATCTTTCCGCCTAGCAGCGATGAGTGGTTTGAAACTCAGAGTGAAAGCTCTTGCTAAGCCTCGCTTCAATCTGATGCAGGCGTTATGCATTTTTTGGAGAACACTGAGGACGATGCCCATGCAAAAGCAAAAAAGGAGCTTAGCATGCCATCTATATTTTCAAGAATGCAGCGCGTTGTGCTGACTGGATTATGTTCATCTGCCCTTTTGATTTCACCTGTTGTCAGTTCATCCGCTTGCACCAGTTTTGTGGTGACGGCCAAAGATGATAGCCGTGTGTATGGGCGGACGATGGAGTTTGGATTTGAAACTGAATCGACCGTTTCTCTCATCCCGCGAAACTATAAAATCACCAGTGCTGGTACTCTGGAGGATGGCAAAGAGTGGGAGGGGACAAGCTGGACAAGCAAGTATGCGGTCATAGGTATGGATATCAGAGGAGAGCAGACTGCGATTGTTGATGGCGTAAATGAAGCCGGACTTGCCGCTGGAGCTCTCTACTTCCCGGGTTTTGCTAAGTATTCAGAAGCAACATCAGGCGGAGCTGATGGAGAGCTTGCGCCGATTAACTTCCTGGTTTGGGTGCTATCGCAGTTTGAGACCGTTGAAGAGGTGAAAGAGGCGGTCAAATCAGTCAAGCTGGTCAATATTGAGTTTAAGGTTCTTGGAGAGATACCACCGCTCCATTTCACCATTCATGACCGTTCAGGGAAGTCTATTGTGATTGAGCCAGTGGACGATGGCTTGAAGATTTATGACAATGAACTGGGTGTCATGACCAACTCACCGCAGTTCGAATGGCACATGACTAACCTGCGCAATT
Organism: Pseudovibrio sp. FO-BEG1; assembly: GCF_000236645.1. Classification (NCBI taxonomy): domain Bacteria; kingdom Pseudomonadati; phylum Pseudomonadota; class Alphaproteobacteria; order Hyphomicrobiales; family Stappiaceae; genus Pseudovibrio; species Pseudovibrio sp. FO-BEG1. The sequence continues at coordinate 3,841,826 of NC_016642.1, read as the reverse complement.
ATGTGAACTTAACGCCCATCAACACAGCTGCGAAAAAGTTCCCTGAAGGTGAGCTGTCTCCATTGGGGCAAGGTTCGGGGATGCTGGGTGTGCCGGGTGATGTAACACCGCCATCACGCTTTGTGAGAGTGACCACTTATGTTAACAGTGCCGAGGTCAAAGACACTTCAAAAGAGAACCTGAATGTTGCCGGTCATATTCTGAATAACTTCGACATCCCTAAGGGGTTTGCGCGTGATAGTGATCCAGATGCGGGAGCTGATGATGGTCCGGACTACACCCAGTGGTCTGTTATGGCTGATCTGAATGAAGCTACATATTATGTGCGTGCGTTAGATGCTATGAACTTCAACTCTGTGACCTTTGATGATTTTGATGTGAATGGCACGGAGGCAACCAGTTTGAAACCGATGGTGTCAGATCCATTTAGTAATCTGGCAGACTTAGCGAAATAATCCATGGAGGCTGTTGAGGAAGGTCCTCTGCAGCCTTCTATCATAATGCGACTTATTTCTGTTTGCTGAAGGTTTTGCAATTTTTGACGGTTATCCTATATGCAGTTGATGCGTGTAGGTGTTTCGCGCAGTATGTGATTTGGAATAGGGCATTAAGGAGCAGCTATGCCGGAGAGTGCAAGTGAAGCGGTGCCTGCGGAGCAGCCTCGCACCAAACTCGGACAAGGTCTTGGTCTTGGATTGGCGCTTGGTGGTTTTTGCGGTGTCATTGCGATCCTGAGCTCAGCTGCCAGCTCTCACACGATAGATAATCAGTATCTGGGCATTATCTCCCAAATCACCATGATGCATGCCGCCGCCTTTGTCGGGCTGGGTGTTGCGCATGGGATTACCAGTTCCAAAGGCATCGCCTTCGCCATGCTGCTGCTGTTTGCCGGGGTCGGCTTGTTCTGTGGCGATCTTGCCCAACGTTTGTTTGTTGGCGAGAAGCTGTTTGATTTTGCAGCACCAACAGGCGGGATGCTGATGATTTTGGGATGGCTGTTTGTGTTTCTGACTGGCCTGAACCGCATGATGAAAGGCTAGTTGGCTGATCCTACAGATCTCACAGTAAAGGGCGAACCGATTGGCCCGCCCTTTTTTGATAACTGAACTTGGTCGCTGATGCCTAATTGACCAGTCCACGGCCTTTCAGCAGTGGCTCAATGGATGGCATCTTGCCGCGGAAGTCCATGTAAGCCTTTGCCGGATCCTGAGAGCCACCAGCCGCGTAAATGAATTTTTCAAGCTTGGCGGCTGTGTCCGGATCAAATGCATCGCCGGTTTCTTCAAAGGCTTCGAACGCATCTGCATCCATGACCTCTGACCAGAGGTAGCTGTAGTAGCCTGCGGAGTATCCGTCTCCAGCAAAGGCATGAAGGAGATGTGGGATGCGGTGGCGCATGATGATCTCTTTTGGCATGCCGATGCCTTCCAGGATCTTCTTTTCCATCTGGGCCGGATCAAGGTTGTCCAGCTCGTCTTCCTTATGGATCGCCATGTCGACAATTGCGGTTGCCAGATACTCGACAGTTGCAAAACCCTGATTGAAATTTGCTGCTGCCAGCAGACGTTCCAGAAGCTCTTCTGGAATGACTTCGCCAGTTTGATAGTGGCGGGCGAACTTCTTCAGGATCTCTGGTTGCGCCAACCAGTGTTCGAAGAGCTGGGATGGCAGTTCTACAAAGTCGCGAGCTACGCTGGTGCCAGAGACGAGCGGGTGCGTGACGTTGGACATAAGACCGTGGAGACCGTGACCAAACTCGTGGAACAGCGTGCGTGCATCGTCAAAGGTCAGAAGGGTTTGCTCGCCTTCTGGCGCTTTTGAGAAGTTCATCACGTTGACGATGATCGGACGGATGTCGCCTTTGAGCTTTTGCTGAGAGCGGAATGCACTCATCCATGCGCCGGAACGCTTGGAGGCGCGGGCAAAGTAGTCGCCGATAAAGATGCCGAGATGATCGCCGTTTTTGTCAAAGACTTCAAAGACACGTACATCGGGATGATAAACATCTTGTCCCTGCAGTTCCTTGAAGGTGAGACCAAACAGGCGGGTTGCGGTGTAGAAGGCCGCGTCGATCATCTGATCCAGCTGGAAATATGGTTTGATTTCCGCTTCATCCAGATCATGTTTTGCGCTGCGTACTTTCTCAGAGTAGTAGCGCCAGTCCCATGGAGCGATTTCGATGTTGTCGCCTTCGGACTGTGCCATGTCTTGCAGATCGGCAGCTTCTTCCTGTGCGCGTGCTTTGGCCGGTCCCCAGACGTTGGTGAGCAGGTCATCGACTGCGCCGGTGGTCTTGGCCATCACATCATCAAGCTTGAAGGCCGCAAAGCTTTCAAAGCCCAGGAGCTTTGCTTTTTCGTTCCGCAGCTGCACGGTTTCGCGTACGATGGCTGAGTTGTTGGTTTCGCCAGCGTTGTCACCGCGCTTTGCCCATGCGTTGAAGGCTTCTTCGCGCAGGTCACGGCGTTTGGAGAACTGCAGGAATGGCTCAATGGAGGAACGGGAGAGGGTGATGGCGTACTTGCCCGGCTCACCGCGCTCTTCAGCTGCAGCGCTGGCGGCTTTGACGAGAAACTCTGGTAGGCCTTCCAGATCGCTCTCATTCTCCAGAACCAGCTTATAGGAGGCTTCGTCTGCCAGAACGTTCTGCGCAAAGCTGGTGCCCAGCGTGGCGAGGCGCTCGTTGATCTCTGCGATGCGGGACTTACCGGTCTCATCAAGGCCAGCACCAGCGCGGTGGAAGATGGAGTAGTAACGCTCCAGCACACGGTCCTGCTCAGGTGTCAGGCCAAGTGTGTCTTTCTTCGCCATCAGGGTCTCAACGCGCTTGAAGAGCGCCGGGTTGAGGAGTTTTTTGGTGTTATAGGCAGCCAGTTTGGGAGAAACGCTGCGCTCGACTTGCTGCAGGGTTTCGTTGGTATCCGCCGAGGAGAGGTTGAAGAACACGCTTGCGACTTGCTCTAGGGCTTCTTCTGCCAGCTCCAGAGCTGCAATGGTGTTTTCAAATGTCGGTTCTTCAGAATTTTGAGCAATGCGATTGATGTGGTCTTCGCCTGCCTTAAAGGCTTCTTCAAAAGCACCCTCAAAGTCTTCCGGCTTGATCTGTGAGAACGGCGGAAGTCCAAATGGGGTTTTCCAATCTTGCAGAAGAACCTTTGCGGTCTCGCTCATATTCAATCTCCGATGAAACGTAAAAGCGTTTTACTCTTCCTGAAATGCAGAAAGAGCCAAACAGCAGTCACTCATAAATGGTCGCAAATGCCTGCGGGAAGGATGCCTTGTGCAGGAATAGGCGGTAGAGATCTGAATATGGGTGCTAACAGCACTTGCGTAAAGGAAGGGCGGAGAAAAATCCCCCGCGCAGTTCCTGTTTGCGGGTCTCTATTGAACAGGGAACGGCAGTGAGACTGTTGTAAAGCCTGTCGCCGTGACGGGTTTCTGAGGGGCGGCCAGTGTCATCACCCAGAAGTTCCTGTAGGTGCCGTCTGTCCTGTTGGTGCGGGCAATGCCCATGTGGGTGACGTGCTTGTTGAGCAGGTTTTTGTTGTGGTCCGGAGAGGTCTTCCATCCGGTCATTGCCGCAGAAATGTTGGCGTAGCCGGCGCCGAGGTTCTCAGCTCCTGCATAGGATTTGTAGCCGTTGGTTTGGGTACGGCTGAGCAGGCTGGAAGAGGAATGGCGCTGTGTCTTGAGAGAATCCAGGCTGGCGATGTGGTCAGCCATATCCTGCGAAACTTCCGTGAGATGCGGATCGAGCTTGATTGGAGGTAGGGCGTGTTTGGCGCGCCATGCGTTTGTCTGGCGCATAGCTTCCTGCTTGTTGATTGCGATGTGCTGCAGCTCAACGTCTTCCGCACTATCAATACCCAGACTTGCACAGCCAGACAGCATTGCAGCCAACAGCAGGGCTGCAGTTCCCTTAAATTCCAATGTCACGCGCTTTTCCCGAAATGCCCGATTAGTCGTTTTCATTTTAGGGCGGAATTTGGGCCGAAACTGTACTGGCCAGGATTAATCCACGTAATTCCCAGATTCATTTGATCTCGGCCAATCCATGCAGGCCGACGGCCTGTGTTTCAGGTCGTCTTCAGCTTCCAAACCAACGGTGCAGTCCAAGCATTGGATGGTGCAAGTATTGAGTGAGGAGTTTTGGGGAATGGGTTCCAGATGATGTGCTGCTTATTGTTTCGGGGGAGCAATTTGCTCTTAGCTCCGTTTTTCCCGAGAGCGTGGAGGGCAGCAGGGCGGTTATGTCTGCGCAAATGAATCTTGCAGTACCCATGGATAGGAACGAAGCTGGGCCGTCCGCGCCAACAGCATGGTGGCTTCGCGTTGTTGGGCGTGACTGGCTGGCACCCTTTGTTTTGCTGGTTGTGTGTTTATGCCTTTATCTGCCAGGTCTGACGTCTGTTCCGCCTCTGGATCGTGATGAACCTCGATTTGCGCAGGCCTCCAAGCAAATGATGGAAACAGGCAATTATGTATCCATTCATTTTCAGGAGCTTGCGCGCAACAAGAAGCCCATAGGCATCTATTGGGCTCAGGTGGGTGTGGCGAAGCTTCTGGGATATGGAGAAAGCGCACCAATCTGGGTTTATCGAGTCCCCTCCGTTCTCGGGGCAATTGCCGCAGTCTTACTGAGTTACTGGACAGCGCGTGCTTTTTTCAGGGAACAGGAGAGCTTTATCGCGGCGTTGATGGTCGCACTTGCTCTCATTTTAAATGTTGAAGCACATTTAGCGAAAACGGATGCAGTGCTGCTGGCCTGTGTGATGCTCTCGCAAGGTGCGTTGGCGCGGATATGGGTTGCTCAGCAACGACCAGCGGTGTGGTCTTCGGCTTTGCTTTTCTGGTTGGGACTAGCGCTGGGCACCCTGATCAAAGGCCCGATTATTCTCATGGTCAGCGGTTTGACGGTTTTGTCTTTATGTCTCTGGGAGCGAAAGGTTTTCTGGCTACGAGGGTTGGCGCCGATTACTGGGTTGCTGATGTTTCTTGCGTTGGTTTCACCATGGTTGGTGGCTATCTACATAGAGACAGATGGTGCCTTCTTCAGAGATGCACTAGGTGGAGATCTGTGGGGCAAGGTGGGGACCGGGCGGGAGTCTCATGGGGCTCCGCCGCTGACGCATCTGTTAATCAGTTTCATTATTTTCTGGCCAATCCCTTCTTTTCTCCTCGTGACTTTCAAGGGAATTAGGCAAGATTTGAATAAATTTTGTTATAGATTCTTGTTGTGTTGGCTGATCCCGTCGTGGGTCGTATTTGAATTGGTTTCAACAAAGCTGCCTCATTACACTTTGCCCATGATGCCTGTTTTGGCGCTGCTGGTGGCAGGCGTGATGATGACAGATAGAGCAGCGAGTGCCGGTGTTGGCTGGCGATTTGCTTCTGCTGCTTTGTTTTTACTGGTGCCGCTGGGCATCCTGATCGCCGTTGTTGTCGGACCTTTGCTGCTAGATCTTTGGCCGTCTCCCCCCGGTGTGGTGCTGTGTGGGCTGGCTGTCATTGCTGCGTTATCAGCTACTTCTAAGCTGTTTGAAGGAAAGCTTGTTTCTGCATTGCCAAGTGCAAGTGTTTCCGCAGTGCTGATGTTCGTTGGCTTCTGGGCATTTTCAGGCCCGGCATTATCAACAATCTGGATTTCCTCCCGTCTGGTGGAAGCGGTTGATCAGCTTCCGGGGTGTGAGCGGAAAGAGATTGCTACAGCAGGTTTCTATGAGCCCAGCTTCGTATTTTTGCAGGGCACGCAAACAAAGCTACTTGGCGCAGAAGCTGCAGCACGTTTTCTGGCAAATGGAGGGCAGGAGACGGGCGCGTCCTCCGGGACTTGCAGAGTTGTGCTGGTGGAAGGACGGCAGCTGGATCGGTTTGATGCAGAAGCTCTTCGGTTGGGGATGAAGACTTCAGAGGTATCAAGTGTATCTGGCCTGAATATCAATGGCGGTAAAACATTGCTGGTACATATTTTTTCTGCGGGTGGGGCGGCGCAATGATTGATGACGGCTCCATAGACACTTTAGAGCGCCCTGTACGGGAAAAACAGAAAAACGAACAACAGGCTGATCTGAACCGTGATGCTGTCGATGCTGAGTGGGAAGAGCGGCAGGAAGACACAGATGGTCGTTGTGTAGAGGGTGAAGAGACTAGGCGGTCTTTCTTCCATCGGCTGCGCGCTCTAATGCAGGTTGCTGGTGGCAATGTGCGGATGCAGTTGAAGCAGGCGCGAGCGATTATGCGTAATCGAAAGAAGCGGAGTATCGGAGATACGACTGCTTTGCCGCCTCTCGTCAAACCTCAGAATATTGCCGCATTGCTTATAGCGCTTTGCGGATTGGCTATGGTTTTCCTTGATCACAGCAGTCCGATCTGGGCGCGGCAACTGCCTGTCGCCTACCATGATATTTTCGAAGTGATTACCGATGTAGGTAAGTCTGATTGGGTTCTCATTCCGACCGGACTATGGATTCTAGCAATGATTTTTGGAGGCTGGCAGCCCCGTGCGTTTCGTAGAAAGATGGCAGTGTCGTATTTGACGATATACGGGAGTTATCTGTTCTTTGTTGTCGCTGCGAGCGGGTTGCTTGCCATTGCTTTGAAATGGAATATTGGGCGAGCAAGGCCGACTTTGTTTGATGAAACGGGGCCGTTGTATTTCGACTTTTTTGCATGGGAAGCAAAGCTTTCTAGCCTTCCAAGCGGACATTCGACAACAGCTGGTGCTCTCATCGTCGCTCTGGCGCTGATTGCACCGAGGCTGCGGTGGTTGCTTGCCGTGTTGGGGCTTTGGATTGCTGCAAGTCGAGTGATTGTTGGTGCCCATTATCCGAGCGATGTGGTGGCTGGTATCATCATTGGCGGAGCATTTTCTTATTGCTGTGCGCGATGGATGGCGCGTCGGCGACTTGGGTTTGCCTTCGATAGCAAAGGTGGTGTACAGCCCATCATGAGCAGTTTCTCAGCTTCAATATGCTTGCGGAACTGGCGTGCAGCGCGATCTGGCAGTTCTTCTCCCGTACATGAACAATCGGAGACACTCCGGGCTAACTAGGTTTTTATCCCTGGCCTGAACGGAGTTCCGTCTCAGGGTAGGGGTAGCTGGAATGACCAAGAGTACCGCTGTACAGAAAATCGACGTGAGCGTCGTTATCCCTGCGAAGAATGAGAGAGATAATCTTCCTCCGCTACTGGATGAGATTGCTGAGGCGCTGAAAGAGTATCGGTTTGAGGCGATTGTTGTTGATGATGGGTCGACTGATGACAGTCTTGTTGTGCTCCAGCAATATGGGGAGAAAAACGGTTTTTTACGGGTGATCCATCATAAGCGGTCTGGTGGGCAGAGTTGTTCTGTTCGTACCGGGCTGCTTCATGCGCGTGGCACTTATGTGGCTACGATTGATGGGGATGGGCAGAACAATCCTATCTACTACCGCGAGATGCTTTCGGCGATGGAAAAGGGTGGTGAGCGTGTGGGGCTTGCTGCTGGCCAGCGGCTGGGTCGCAAGGCCAGTGTTTTCAAACGCTATGCATCCAAAGCTGCCAACAAGCTGCGTGGGGCGATTCTGAAAGACAATACACGTGACAGTGGGTGTGGTCTGAAGCTGCTTCGCCGCGATGTGTTCTTAAAGCTCCCATATTTCGACAGCTGGCACCGTTTCCTGCCAGCGCTTGTGATCCGCGAAGGATATGACGTGGTTCATGTGGATGTGGTGGACCGGGAGCGGGAGCACGGTGTTTCCAAATATGGGATCTTTGATCGGGCGTTGGTGGGCGTGTTGGATCTCTTTGGCGTGTGGTGGTTGCGCCGTCGCCGAAAAGTCATTCCTGAAGTGGTGATGGTGACTGAGTCGGACAAGTCTCCAGCGAAGGAGGCACATTGATGCTGGCTGGTCTTTATGAGTGGGTTTATGACGTCTTTGTAGCCCAGTGGGACTTTTGGGTTCTTTGGGGGTTTGTGGCGCAGTTCATGTTTATGATGCGCTTCATGATCCAATGGATTGCCTCTGAGCGGGTGGGACGATCCATCGTCCCGGTGGCCTTTTGGTTCTTCTCCATTGGGGGCGGATCGCTTCTTCTGACTTACGCTATCGTCAAGAAGGATCCTGTTTTTATTGCGGGACAGGGCCTCGGATTGATCATTTATTTCCGAAATCTATGGCTTATCTACAAGGAAAAACGCCAGGACCCGAATTTCTAGGCGATTTATCCGCAATAAATGCAACCAGAATGCAATTAAATTGCTGAACGCTATTTGCCCATGGGGAAGATAGACTTCCTCGTGGGTTTTTCGTAAAATTGCGTATTATTTGTGCATATTGATTGTAAAGGTTAGTGTGAAATACGTATTTTTGAAGAAAATTGCTCCGAATTTGCGCTCAGTTTTCAAGGTTAGTTTTTTCATTGCGCTTGTAATCTAAGTAATATTTCCTCTCTATTTCAGTATTGTTTGGATTAATTTGTTTGTATGTGTATACATAACTATATTTCTCGATTTTGATTAATGGTTAAATCGCATGCATTTGAGATATAATTTGCATAGAAACTTTGCAATCGTTGATGAATATCACCTCGTAGACTAACTTATTAATAAAAACCTCTTGACGTTTTTAGAGAAATATCATCGAATGCTTGATGAGGAGTGGTTGAAGCCAATAGGGGGGCTTTAAGGGCACGCGCTGACGTGTTTGTTTCGGATGTTTTCCTAGGAGAAAGGGAACAGCCTGCTACTTCCGGTGATGAATTTTAAAATTGGACAAAAAAAGAGGCTCCAATTCTATGAAAAAAATGATCCTTCCAGTTGCGCTGGGTGCAGCGTTCGCAGCGACTTCTTTGTCCGCAGCTTCCGCTGGCACTCTTGAAGACGTGCAAGAGCGCGGCAAACTGCGTTGTGCGGTTTCTACTGGTCTTGCAGGCTTTTCCTACACTGACGAAAACGGCAAGTGGCAGGGCTTCGACGTTGACTACTGCCGTGCGGTAGCTGCTGCTGTTCTGGGTGACGCGGATGCTGTTGAGTTCTCTCCAACCACTGGTAAGACCCGCTTTACTGCGCTGGCTTCCGGTGAGGTAGACATCCTGTCCCGTAACACCACCTGGACATTCTCCCGTGACGCTGACCTGAAGTTCACCTTCCTGGGTGTGAGCTACTACGACGGTCAGGGCTTCATGGTGAAGAAGTCTCTCGGCGTTGCTTCTGCTAAAGAGCTGGACGGTGCAACCGTTTGTATCCAGACCGGTACAACTACAGAGCTGAACCTGTCTGACTACTTCACAGCTGAAGGCATGTCTTACGAGCCACTGTCCATCGAGACAAACACTGAAGGTCGTGCAAACTACCTTGCAGATGCTTGTGACGTGTACACCACCGATGCTTCCGGTCTTGCAGCATCGCGTGCGACTTTCGAGAACGCAGACGACCACATCGTTCTGCCTGAAATCATCTCCAAAGAGCCACTCGGTCCGCTTGTCCGTCATGGCGACGATCAGTGGGCAGACATTGGCCGCTGGGTTCTGAACGCGCTGAAGATTGCTGAAGAAAAAGGCATCACCGCTGCGAATGCAGACGAAATGGCTGCGAACTCCAAAGACCCAGAAGTACTGCGTCTGCTTGGTGCTTCCGGCGAAATGGGCGCATCCGTTGGTCTGGGTAACGACTTCGCTCTCGTAGCTATCAAAGCAGTTGGTAACTACGGTGAAGTGTTCGAGCGTCACCTCGGTACACAGACCAAAGTTAACCTTACTCGTGGTCTGAATGCTATGTGGACTGAAGGTGGTCTGCAGTACGCACCTCCATTCCGTTGATCTGATCGAGATCTGACAAAAGGGGGCGCTGTTGCAGGATAACAGCGCCCTTTTTTCTAAGCATAATAAATAAGGCGGGCTACTTATGAGCACTTCAACCGTACCAGCCGATAATAGCTTCCAGTTGTCGCAACTGTGGCGAGATGCTCGATACAGATCCTATACGATCCAGATTATCGCGCTTGTCGTTGCTCTGTCAGTTGTGATGATGCTCATCAGCAATGCTGTCGAGAACCTCGAAGCACTTGGCAAAGATTTCAATTTCGGATTCTTATACGAACCAGCAGGCTATGACATTGGTCAGGTCCTGGTGAACTACACCTCCGCTTCCGGTCACTGGAAAGCGGCACTTGTCGGCTTGCTCAACACGCTTCTTGTTGCGTTTCTCGCGTGTGTGACTGCGACTATCATCGGCGTATTTGTCGGTGTTCTGCGTCTCTCCAATAACTGGGTCGTTTCCCGTTTGATGGCGGTTTACATTGAAGGCGTCCGTAACGTACCGCTGCTGCTGCAAATTCTGGCTTGGTACGCTGTCTTCATTCACGTGTTTCCGACACCAAAGCAGGCTGTCAAAGCACCAGTTATTGAAGGGGCGGTTTATGCAACAAACCGTGGTTTCTACATTCCGGGACTGACGTTTGACGGTGGCTACCAGATTGTTGTTGCAGTTCTGCTGGCTTCCATCGCGGGTATTTTTGTCTTCCGTCGTTGGGCGCGTCAGCGTCAGGAAGCAACTGGCCAGATTTTGCCAGTTGGCTACATCTCTCTGGCAATCCTGATTGTACCGACCGTGCTGGCTTACTTTGCTTCTGGCATGCCGATTGGTCTTGATTACCCTGTAGCCGGTCGTTTCAACCTGAAGGGTGGCCTGAAAGTTGGTACGCCGCTGATTGCTCTGTGGTTTGCGCTTTCCATCTACTCTGCTGCGTTTGTTGCGGAAATTGTACGCGCGGGTATCATGGCGATCAGTAAGGGACAGACAGAAGCTGCTTATGCGCTTGGCCTTCGTCCAAGACGGACCATGAGCCTTGTTGTTCTGCCGCAGTCCCTGCGCATCATCATTCCACCAATGATCTCCAACTACCTGAACATCACCAAGAACTCATCTCTTGCGATTGCGGTTGGTTATATGGATCTGACGGGTACGCTCGGCGGTATTACGCTGAACCAGACCGGTCGTGAGATGGAATGCATGTTGCTGCTCATGGCAACGTATCTGCTGATTTCGCTAAGCATTTCAGCTGTGATGAACGTTTACAACGAATCCGTAAAACTGAAGGGGCGCTAAGATGAGTGAAAACACTTTTGCCTATGTCGCGACCTCTGAAAAGCCTCAGTTGCCGCCTCCCCAGGGCACAACTGGTGCTGTTGGCTGGGCTCGTGAGAACCTGTTCTCTTCACCGCTGAATACTATTTTGACGCTTGTTTCCGTCTTTGTGGTGTTCTCGACTGTCCCTGGCATCTTCAACTGGGCGTTTGTTAACTCCGTGTGGAATGCAAACTCTCTGGATGAGTGCCGTGCGCTGACAGAAAATGGTGCGTGCTGGGCGGTAATTCGTGAGCGTTATCATCAGTTCCTGTTTGGCTTCTACCCAACTGAGCTGTACTGGCGTCCAATCTTGGCATTTGTGCTGTTGTTTGTGGCTCTGGTTCCCGCTCTTTGGGATGGTATGCCGAAGCGCGGTGCTGCGCTGATGGCGTCCATGACCTACCCATTTGTGGCGTTCTGGCTGATCTGGGGTGGTTTTGGTCTTGAGCCAGTGTCTTCCACCAAGCTGGGTGGTCTGCTGCTGACCATGATCATTGGTGTTTCCGGTATTTCGTTCTCGCTGCCGATTGGTATTGTGCTGGCGCTGTCCCGTAGCTCCAACCTGCCGATCGTGAAGTCACTTGCAGTGATCTTCATTGAGTTCATCCGCGGTGTGCCGCTCATTACCCTTCTGTTTGTTGCGCACGTGCTGCTCAACTACTTCCTGCCGAAGGGCGTGAACTTCGACATCGTGCTGCGTGTTGTTATTATGGTGACGTTGTTTGCCAGTGCATACATGGCGGAGGTTATCCGTGGTGGTCTGGCGGCATTGCCTAAGGGACAGTACGAGGCTGCGGATGCGTTGGGGCTGAGTTATTGGCAGAGCATGCGTCTAATTATTCTGCCGCAAGCGCTGAAAATCTCCATCCCAGGAATCGTGAATACCTTTATCGGCCTGTTTAAGGACACCACTCTGGTGCTGATCATTGGCCTTATGGATCCTCTCGGACTGGTTGCGCCTACGCTTGCTGACCAACGTTGGAATGGTATCTTTGTGGAACTTTATGCGTTTATCGCGTTCATGTTCTTTATCTTCTGCTTTGCAATGTCCCGATATTCGATGTATTTGGAACGCAAACTGCATACCGGCCATCGCTAGTCGCCTGGTGCATGCCTAAAAATTCGGAGTTATAAAAATGAGTGACGTAAACCTCGCTGAAGATATCCAGGCGGACCGCTCTAAAATGCATGTATCCGATACCGATGTGGCTATCGAGATTACAGGTATGAACAAGTGGTACGGAGACTTCCACGTTCTGCGTGATATTAACCTGAAGGTTATGCGCGGCGAACGTATCGTTATCTGTGGCCCGTCCGGTTCTGGTAAATCAACCATGATCCGCTGCATCAACCGCCTTGAGGAACACCAGAAAGGCCGCATCGTTGTTGACGGTATTGAGCTGACCTCTGACCTTAAGAAGATTGATGAGATCCGCCGCGAAGTGGGTATGTGCTTCCAGCACTTCAACCTGTTCCCGCATCTGACCATTCTGGAGAACTGTACATTGGCTCCAATCTGGGTTCGCAAGATGCCAAAGAAGCAGGCTGAAGAGATTGCGATGCACTACCTTGAGCGCGTGAAGATCCCTGAGCAGGCCAACAAGTATCCTGGTCAGCTTTCCGGTGGTCAGCAGCAGCGTGTGGCGATTGCCCGTTCGCTCTGCATGAACCCGAAGGTCATGCTGTTTGATGAGCCAACCTCTGCGCTTGACCCTGAGATGATCAAGGAAGTGTTGGACGTGATGATCGGTCTGGCGGAAGAGGGCATGACCATGCTCTGCGTAACCCACGAAATGGGCTTTGCCCGTAAAGTGGCGAACCGCGTGATCTTCATGGATCAGGGCCAGATTGTTGAGCAGAATGAGCCAGAGCCATTCTTCACCAATCCGCAGCATGAGCGTACTCAGCTGTTCCTCTCCCAGATCCTCAACCACTGATCTGGTCAGAGTTCCAAATTCAAAGCCTCGCTGTTGAAGCGGGGCTTTTTTCGTTTTGTTCGCAGGCATCTTTCACAGCACAGGACCTGTCACGTCTTTCCTTGCAGAGCATTGCTCTCAACAAGGAAAAACAAAAATGGCAGACTTTGATCTTTATGCTGGTATCGTCCAGCATTCTCCTAAATCCTGTGGTGCTTACTGTGTGAATGCGGCTCTTGCACAACTTGGCTTTCTGCCCAAGGCAACAGACGTCAATACGCTCAATGCGGCTGATCTCACCAAAGGCTATGACGTCACAACTGATCCTGGATGCATCAATTTGTGGCGGCTGAGCCATCTTATTTATCATCGCTTGCAGATTGCTGAGGTGGTAACGACGCAGACCTACAAAGTTTCGGGGAATCTGGAACTTGATCTGACTGCCTCACCAAACCCGACCGCTCTTTATAAAGAGAACGATGGGACACTTGATTTGGAGAACAGTCCGTCGGGCATGGTTGCTGTTGCTAAAACTATTGCCCCGGGTTTGGCAAAGAACATTACTTATTACACCGCGTTCGGCAAAGCGCTGTTCAACAACTTCAAGGTTCTGAATGCTGCTGGTGGTTATCTCTTCAATCGTGAAGAAGACTTGATCCAGAATAAACTTAGTCAGACTGTGACGCAGTCTACTGTGACTAGCATTCCCTTCCAGACTAATCAGGTAAACCTCATTCTGGTGCAATATGCGGGTACCAGTACAATGCATTGGGTTGCTGGCACGCGTCATCTGACGGACACGGACAAGGCCATGATCTATGATCCGGCGACAGGTGATGTTCTTGAAATTGCGACCACCGGTAACTTCAAGCTGCAAACCAGCCCTTCCGCAAAGCCTGCCACAAAGATTGGTCCTAACTCCTATGAATTTCCGGGCATCTGGATTCGGTTGGGCGCGTAATCTGCGTTCCTGCCACTAAATGATGCCGTGGAGCTACAAAGCCTGCGCACTCCTGACGGCGGCGCGCAGGCCTCGGCGGTGGGCGCCGGGGCTGCTCCAGGATTTTAGGAGGAAGTCGCGTATGTCGGCGTGGTGGGCTTTGGTGAACTGTGCGGCTTCCAGTGCGCTGACAATGCGGGAGGTGCGGATGCCTTCGTTGGCAGCGTAGGCGATGAGGGATGGATTGCGGCGGGCCTGAGCGCGGGTGAGGGGATTGCCGTGTTTGTCCAGAATGGTGCCATCAGCGTTGGTTTGCGGTACGGCCATATGGTGGACGGCGACAACTTCCCAGCGGTTGTTGAAGACGGGAGAACCGGAGCTGCCTTTCTGTGTATCGCCCGAGTACCAGCAAAACATGTGTGCATCAGTTCCATTTTCAATATGCAGAAGGTGGTTGTTATGAACGACCACGGCTTTGTTGCGACCAAGGGGATGCTGAATGATATTAATCGGATCTCCTTTCTTGATTTTGCCTTGCTGGCGGATGAGGGCATGCCATCCGTAATGATCCAGTGGAATGAAGCCAGGATCTTCATCCACCACAGCCACCACTGCGATGTCCAGCTCCTCACTGGCCCAGAAAAAACGATCCGGATCGATGGAGCAGATCTTTGAAGGGGTTTGGTTGCCAATGCGGTTGGTTTCTGCGCCGAGCTCAAAGAAGTGGGCTTTGGCGTCCTCTGGCGTGCTGAGAACATGGTGGTTGGTCATCATCAGGCCGTGGCCCACCAGAAAGCCTGTGCCGAACCTCAGTCCTTCCACGTGCTCAATTCTGCCAACAGAACGAGCGGCATAGAGGCCGTACTCAAAAAACTCGATTGGGAGCAGATCGTTTTGTGTGCCGATTAAGGCTTCCTTGCCGATGCTGGTGAGGTCTGGCTTTTCTTCTTCAAAGATCGGGCTCTGAACGGGCGTGGTTTGACCTTCAGACATGGCCAGCGTGGCGGCGCGTTGATTGTAGAGGGCCAACCGTTCCTTGCTGTCTGTTTCTGCCTGAGTTCCTGCCAGAATTGCGCTGCGGGTCTCTTTTAATTCCCCGCTTCGGTCTCTTAGTCGTTGGGCTGCTTTTTCAAGTAATACACTGTTTAAATTCTGTAATTTAAGAGTCATGAAATGTACCTTTAAATTGTTATCTGCATATGGCAAGCTTAACCGTAAACTCACCTCTTGTGTAAAGTTTAGTAGTTAATCGTAGAGGGGGAATACTATGAAAATTACATATGATGAGTTTTTGAAGTTAGCTCGTGACCCAAGTGTCCCTGAAGAACAACTGCTGAAATACTGCAGGGTTGTTCGGCATACGGGTGCATTCGACATACAATTCCAGGTGAAGCCGGAACTGGTGGAGATGACCGAGATTGATGAGGAGTTTGAGAATGCTCTTCAGATCGGTAACTGGGCTTCCCGCATTCGTCGGTACTGGCGCTTCAAAGAAGCCATGAAGGATCATCCTGAACGGCCTATGCTGATCTCTGAAGGGGACAGCTGGTTTCAGTTTCCAATTATCATTGACGATGTGATTGATCATCTGAGCGAGCACTACAACATTTACTCGTTGGGTGCTGCGGGTGATACGGCGCAGAACATGGTCTACGGTCCGGACCGCGCCCGGCGGCGGGAATATCTCTCCGCGCTTTATGACTACAAGGACAAGGTCTCCGGCTTCCTGTTCTCAGCTGCCGGAAATGACATTATCGGCGAAGATCCAGATACGGGTGTTGCAGTTCTCTTTGACATTCTTCAGGACTTCAACGGCGATATCAACGATGTGGACGGACATATCAATCGCGCGGCCTTTGATGAGAAGCTTGCTTTCCTGAAAGGGGCCTATGAGCGGGTGATCAGCGATATTCGCGGGGTTTCTGAGCTGCAGAACATGCCTGTGTTCGTGCATGGCTATGATTACGTGTTCCCTTACAAATGGCAGGGAGATACACGCGATCCGCTGCATGCGGCCAAGGATGAGTGGTTGGGAGAGCCGTTGTCTGACCGCAACATCCCGAGTGTGTTGGGACGGAAGATTATCAGCGCCATGCTGGATGAACTTTATGCCATGCTGGATGGTCTGGCAGCCGCGGATGCCAATGTGATTGTAGTGGATTGCCGGGGTGCTATGCCAAACCTGACGGACTGGGTGGATGAGATCCACGGCACGTCTGATGGTTTTGCCAAGGTTGCAGGCCGGTTCAAGATGGCGATTGATCAGGCGCTGGTTACTCATGGCGCCATGACCTGAACCAAGCAGGTGAGTTGACGTGAGAGCACCGGTTTAGAGGTCCGGTGCTCTCTTTTTTGCCGATGGGGCGGCGTGTTGTGTGAGGTGTTCTTGTCGGCGCTAGGCGAGGATCTGAGAGATGCCTGCTTTGGCAGTGAGTTGCAGTTCCTCGCGCGAGGTGCCGGAGCGGGCGCGTAGGGAGAGACCGTTGAGCAGGCAACCCAGCAGGTGGCCGGTGATCTCGGCGCTTTGTCTGGGCTGGATTTTCTGATCTTTGATCGCGACTTCAACGGTTTCGCGCATGGACTGGTCGATGGTGTCGAGGACCATTCTCAGGACTTCCCTGATCTCCTCATCGGCACCGGCCTCTGCTGGGGCGGTGCAGGTGACAAAACAGCCGAGCGGGCCACCGTCTTCCATGGAAGCTTCTGGGCGGTAAATCTCCATGGCTTTCATGAACACCTTCTCAAGGCCTTTGGAAAGGTCAGGCTCGGAGAGGATGGCGTTTTCGGTGCGTTTACCCATCATCTCTGCGAAATGCTGCAGACATTTGATGTACATGTCCTTCTTGGAGCCAAAAGCGGCATAAAGGCTTGGACGGTTGATTCCGGTCTCTGCAGAGATCTGGTCCAGGCTGGTGGCCGAGAAGCCGTTTTCCCAGAAAATTCGCTGCATTGTGGTTAGGGCGGTCTCTTTGTCATAGAGGCGGGGACGCCCGCGTGGTCGTGATGTACTCATTTATGTACTGCTTCGCATAAAAATATTGAGCTCTAAATATTGATGCGATACGGTACATAATTATTTTTGTAATTGGAAGAGTGAGTTATGTCTGTCACGGCAAAGGATTGTGGAGCCACTGAGCGTGTGATGGGAAGCCTGAACTGGGGCCAGAGAACAGGAGCTTACAGCAAAGGGCGGATGACGCGGCTGGAGCATTTGAAGCTTGTTGGCAATCTGGTGCGCACGCAGCTGGTGGATCTGGGTGATACGGTGAAAGACCGGCTGGGTTTGCTGTCGCCGGTTTCCTCAGAGCTGGAGGCGCTGTTGCCTGCTGAGACCTCATTGGTGCGCGATAGTCTGGATTTTGCGGCGGAGACCCATGATGCAAGACTGTTGCACCACAGTTGGCGGACTTATCTGTTTGGGGTGCTGCTGGGTGAGTATGCAGGTGTATCATTTGATCGGGAGCTGTTGTTCTCCGCAGCGATTTTGCATGACAGCGGGCTGATCAACAATCGCCAGACGCAGGTGCATGAGTGCTGCTTTGCGATTTCTGGGGCGGAGGTGGCGTGCAACCATCTTACCAGCTGTGGGCATGACAGGGACACGGTGCACAAGGTGGGCGATGCGATCGCGCTGCATCTGAATGCCTATGTGTCGGCCCGTGCTCATGGAGGTGAGGCGTATCTGGTGAACCGGGGAGCCATGTGTGATCTGTTTGGTGCCGGGCATCGGCGGATGGCCAAGTCCAGCGTAGAGCAGATTATGCACAAGCACCCGCGGGATGGGGTGATTGAGGCGCTGGAGTTTGAAACTGCAAGACATATGAAGGGCACGCGGCCCTATGTGCTGACGAAACTCACAGGCGGCACAGCGCCCAAAACCGTGTTTGACGTTTACGGCGTGTAGCGCTGATCAGAGCACAAGGGAGAGCAGTTTGCCCACTTCGGTATGCTGTTCTTCGGTGGTTGGGTACTCGCCGCAGACGCGGCTGATGGCGGCGTGGATCATGAAGGCGCGCACAGAAACAGCCCCCAGTTTTGGGTCCATGGCGCGGATGGATTTATCCTGCTGGCCCTTCTCGATGAAGCGCTGAAACAGCTTGTCGATGCTGCCAGCTACATCAAGGAAATTTTCTGCCCGGCTGCCTTTTTCCCAGCCTGCGACGTCGATGAAGATGCGCAGGAATTCTGGTTGTTTTTCAAAGTACTGCAGAATCTTCATGAGAGAGTGATTCAACTGCTCGCGGCCACTTGCTGTGCTTGTTTCAGCTTCCTCGTGCAAGGCATCCACGCAGATCTTGAGCTCCTTCAAACCGATCTCCGCAAACAGGCCGAGCTTGTCACCGAAGTGGGCGAAGAGCGTGCCTTTGGACACGTTGGCCTGCTCCGCGATGCTTTCTGTGCTGACCGCGTTGAAGTTGCCCTGATTGAACAGGTCCGTGGCGGCCACCAGAATGCGCTGGCGGGTTTCTTGCGCGCGTTTTTGTTTGCCCTGAAGCATGGTTCCCTCAAATTCAATAAAGTGACTATGGTCAAAAAATAAATTGACTCCAGTCATATTTTGAAAATAAGTTGACCGCAGTCAAATAAATGGAGTTCCCATGACAAACCGAATTTTTGTGTTTAGCGGTCATCTCGGAGAAGATCGTCTCGGGCATGCTCTTGCTGAGGCTTATGCGGATGCTGCGCGCAAGGCGGGAGCAGAGGTTCGTGTGATGAACCTGAGTGCGATGGCGTTCGATGTTGGCTTGCGGTCTGGCGATTACAAGGGGGGGCAGGGGCTGGAACCTGATCTGGTTGCGTTTCAGGAGAACCTGACCTGGTGCACGCATTGGGTGCCTGTGTACCCGCTGTGGTGGGGCGGTATGCCGGGGCCGATGAAAGGAATGCTGGACCGTACTTTGCTGCCGGGATTTGCGTTCCAGATTGTGGAAGGTGAAGAGCTGCCAGCCAAGCTGCTGACGGGGCGGAGTGCCCGGGTGCTGATCACCAGTGATACCGCTTCGAACTACTATGATGAGCTTTATAATCGCGCTCATGACACAGTGATGGGGCTTCAGATTCTCGACTTTGTCGGGTTTGAAAATCACAGCTTCCGCATGTTCTCACCGACTTACCTGTCGACTGAGGAAGAGCGTGCCGCATGGATTGCTGAGGCGGCTCAACTTGGTGAGCAGGATGCACTTGCCAAGCAGGAAGAGTTGGCTGTCGCCTAAATAAAAGCCCTGCAGGTCAATGACTTGCAGGGCTTTCTTGCGAATATGATTCTGGTTTAACTCAGGCTGGTTCGCTGATGACTTCTGTCTTTTCGCTGGAGCCCCATTCGGTCCAGGAACCGTCATAAAGTGCGTTTTTGCTAAAGCCGACCTGCTCCAGTGCCAGCGTGATAACGGCAGCGGTTACGCCGGAACCGCAAGATGTGATCACCGGGGTGGAAGCATCCACGCCGACCTGCTTGAAGATGTTTTGCAGGTCTTCCTTGGAGCGGAGTTTGCCTTCGTTCAGCAATAGGCCGAATGGCAGGTTGAGAGCTCCCGGCATGTGACCAGCACGAACGCCTTCGCGTGGCTCGGGTGCCAGGCCTTTGAAGCGCTCCGGTGCGCGGGCATCCAGCACAAGGTGGCTGCTGCTGTCCAGTGCATCCTGCACTTCATCCAGATTGCGCACCATGTCGTGGTTGAGCATGGCTGTGAAGTGGCGCTCCAGACGAGTTGGAACCTCATCGGTGAGCGGATAGCCTTCTTCTTTCCAAGCTGGCAGGCCGCCATCCAGAACGAAGACGCTCTCAACGCCAAAGGCACGGAACATCCACCAGACGCGTGCGGCTGAGAAAATGCCAGCGCCGTCGTAGACCACGATGGTCTGGCCGTCGCCAATGCCCATCTTGCGCATTTTGGATGAGAACACGTGTGGCTCCGGCATCATATGCGGAAGCGGGGAGCTCTGGTCGGAGACCTCATCAATGTCCATGAAGACAGCGCCGGGAATGTGCTCTTGCTCGTATTCCTTTTTGGCGTTGCGCTCCATGGCAGGCAGGTACCAGGAGGCATCAATGATGACCACATCGGGTGCATCAAGATGGTCCTTGAGCCAACTTACTGAGACAATTGGATCCTGCGCCATGTGTTAGTCCTCCAACTGGATGCGGACGCGTCTGTTCTGACGGCCTTTTTTCTCAATCTTAGTGATTGCAGCGGTTCCGATCTGTGCGGTATGGGACACATGTGTGCCACCGCATGGTTGCAAATCAACGTTCTCGCCAATTCTTACCAGTCTTACCCGTCCGCTGCCCATTGGTGGTTTTACACTCATGGTCTTTACAAGGCCGGGATTGGCTTCCAACTCTTCGTCGGTGATCCATTCCTGCGTGACAGCATAATCACCAGCAATGAGCTCCTGAAGCTTCCCTGTGAGCTCTTCCTTGTCCAGTGCAGCTTCTGGAATATCGAAGTCCAGACGGCCTGTGCCATCGCTGATCTGGCCGCCGGTGACTGGGAATGGCAGCACGACGGAAAGCAGGTGCAGGGCTGTGTGGACGCGCATGCGCTTGTAGCGGGTTTCCCAATCAACGTGCGCGGTGACCTTTGCTCCTGCGCTCAAGGCTGCTGGCAGCTGCGTGTCTTCTGCTGGCACATGCACGATCTGGGTGCGATCTTTGGAGTAAACGGTAGTCGCAATTGGAATATGGGTGCCGTCTTCCAGCTCAATGGAGCCACTGTCGCCCGGCTGGCCGCCGCCATTGGGGTAAAAGCAGGTCCGGTCCAGAATGATGCCGCCTTCTGGTGTGATTTCGCTTAGAGCCGCTTCGCTGCTGCGCAGGTAGGCATCGTCTCGGTACAAATGTTCTGTCATGGAATAATCTCAAATGGATAGGGAAAGGTGCGCCGTGAAATGATTTGGCGCACCTTCAAGGAGAAGTCTTAAGCGGTGGAGCGTGCGCTGAGCAGTTTGACTGCAAAGGCGGCCATGATACCCGCAAAAGAGTAATCGAGAATGCGCATCACACGTGGAGAGTTGCGCAGGAACTTGGAGACAGCAGAAGCACCAAACACCATGACCAGACTGCTTGGCACGTTCAGCAGAATGAAGAAGAAGCCAAGGAACAGCAGTTTAGAGGTCGCGTATGGATCTGATGCAGACACAAACTGAGGCAGGAAGGTCACGAAGAACAGCACAACTTTCGGGTTGAGCAGGTTGATCGTCACGGCCTTTGCCCAGATGGCTCTTGCGGTTTCGCGGGAGGCTTCACCCTCTTCCAGTGACAGCGCAGAGCCGTTGCGCAGGATCTGGAAGGCCAGATAAACCAGATAAAGCGCGCCAACGGTTTTGAGGATCTGGAAGGCAAACTCTGAGGCGGCGAGCAGGGCGGAGATGCCAACGGCAGCAAGGAACGCGTGGATCATCACGCCGTTTGTTGCGCCAACAATTGCCATCAGGCCGGCTTTGCGGCCCTGCGTGAGCGTTTTGCTCATGAAGAAGGTCATGTCCGGTCCGGGGGTGATGGACAGGATGAAGGCAGCAACGGTGAAACCCGCCATCACACTTAGTTCAGGCACAAAATACATGCGAAAGGCCCTCTGGGTTATTATTCTCAATTGGCCCTAACGTATTTTACTGTGCCAGCGCAAGTCTACTGAACTGTCCTCATTAAAACTAAAGTATTGGTGAGAACAGGCGGGCGGCCTGGGCTAGGACGCGGAAGGCGTAGCGGCGGTTGTTGAGTTCGAGGCGGTCGGTCTGGCGGGCGCCTTTGAAATCCTGCTGCAGCATCTCTTCTGTTTTTTGGATCATGTTCCGACCGGTGAACCACAAGGTGATCTCGAAGTTGATGTTGAAGGAGCGGTTGTCGAAGTTGACTGTGCCGATGCCAGCCAGCTCATTGTCGATGAGGATGACCTTCTCGTGCAGGAAGCCTTCCAGATAGCGGTAGACCTTGATGCCGTGGCTCGCGAGGTTGTCTGCGTGGGCGTAGCTGGCGAGCCAGACGAGCCAGTGGTCGGCTTTCTCCGGCAGCAGGATGCGCACGTCAACACCGCGCAGAGCGGCTGCATAGAGCGCTGTGAGGACTTCAATGCCCGGCACGAAGTAAGGGCTGACGATCCAGAGGCGATCTTTGGCGCGTGCAATGCTCTCTACGAACGTAATGGCGCAGTCTTCCTGAATGTCGGCGGGGCCGGTCGGCATGACCATGACGCTCTCGCCATCTGCTTTCGGGAAGCTGCCCGGCAGTTCCAGTTGGAGGGTTTTGCCAGTGGCGAACTGCCAGTCCTCGCTGAAGGAGAGTGTAGCAGCAAGAGCTGCAGGGCCGGAGACCTTTACGTGCGTGTCGCGCCAATGGCCGAACGTTTCTGAAAGGCCGAGGTACTCTTCGCCGATGTTGTGGCCACCAATCCAGCAATGCTTGCTGTCTGTGACCACCACCTTGCGGTGATTGCGGTAGTTGAGGCGCATTGGCCCCAGCATGCGCATGAGGCGGTGGCGTTTGTTAAACGCGCTGACGCGGACGCCAGCGTCCTGCAGGCGCGTGATGTACTGGGTTGAGAGGGAGCGGGAGCCGATATCATCATAAAGCAGGCAGACACGCAGGCCTGCTTTGGCGCGCTCAATGAGGGCATCTGCCAGCTCCAGTCCGATGCTGTCTTCGCGGATGATGAAGAATTGGACGAGTACGTGCTTTTCTGCGGTGCGAATGCCTTCAATGATGGAGGCGAACATGGCCGGACCGTCAATGAGCAGGTCGCAGGTGTTGTTTTCCAGAAACGGGACGGAGGCCACGCGGGTATGGACGGGCCAATGGCTGCTGGCTGCGCCGTCTACATAGGGTGTGTGGCGGTTGAGGACGTCGGCCTCGATTTGGGAGATGTCATCGCGCACTTCGATGTAATCATCCAGCCGTTTCCACGCGAAGATGAAATAAAGCGGGACGGTTGGCATGGGGATGAAAAACAGAGAGAGCAGCCAGGCAATGCTGCCTTGCGAGGTGCGGGAGTACATGATCTCGCGAATGGCACAAACCACTGCCAATGCGTAGAAAAATACACTGAATAGGGCGATCAGGGAGAGGAGGCTGAATGAAGATTCCAAGCGTTACAACTCCTGTAATGCGAGGACCTACTTATAGCTGTGCCAAGAGGATTGGTCAAAACCTCTTGGCGAATTTTGCAATGCTTTCCGTTAAGGGCAGGTTGTCGGAGCTTATTGGCGCTTTCTGGAAAGCTGGCGCCCTAAAGCGGGCACCAAAGGCTGATCATGCTGCTTCGAACGGGATAGCGATGTCGGACTTGCGTTCCATCCACTCTGGCACTGGCAGGCCTTTTTCGCGCAGAAATGTTGGGTTGAACATCTTGCCCTGATAGCGGGTGCCATAATCACACAGCACGGTCACGATGGTGTGGGCCGGACCAAGTTCTTTTGCCAGACGAATAGCGCCAGCTACGTTGATGCCGGAGGAGCCGCCGAGGCAGAGGCCTTCGTTCTGCAGCAGTTCGAAGTTGATCAGGAGGCCTTCTTCATCCGAGATGCGGTAAGGGATGTCGATCGGCGCGTCTTCCAGATTCGCGGTGATGCGGCCCTGACCGATGCCCTCTGAGATGGAGGAGCCTTCGGACTTCAGCTCGCCATGGGCGTAGTAATTGTAGAGCGCTGCGCCGTGTGGATCAGCGAGGCCGATCTTGATGTTCGGGTTCTTTTCCTTCAGACCGATACCGGTACCCGCCAGTGTGCCGCCAGTGCCGACTGCGCAGATGAAACCGTCGACTTTGCCGTCGGTCTGCTGCCAGATTTCCTGAGCGGTGGTTTCAATGTGACCCTGACGGTTGGCGACATTGTCAAACTGGTTGGCCCAGATGGCGCCTTGCGGATGGGTCTTGTTCAGCTCTTCTGCGATGCGCTGAGAAACTTTGATGTAGTTATTCGGGTTCTTATACGGAACAGCCGGAACTTCGATCAGCTCAGCACCTGCAATGCGCAGCATGTCTTTCTTTTCCTGAGACTGGGTCTCGGGAATGACGATGACAGAGCGGTAGCCCAGTGCGTTGCCGACCAGTGCAAGGCCGATGCCGGTGTTGCCTGCGGTGCCTTCCACGATGATGCCGCCTGGCTTCAGGGTGCCGCGTTTGACGGCATCGCGGATGATGAAGAGCGCAGCGCGGTCCTTGACGGACTGGCCCGGGTTCATGAACTCAGCTTTGCCGAGGATTTCACAGCCGGTACGCTCAGAAGGGCCTTTGAGGCGAATGAGGGGGGTGTTGCCGATAGCTTCGATGGCAGAGGCGCGCGTGTCCATAGTGTCTCTCAAATAACTCGTATCAGGATAAATTTCAGAATGCGGGTATTCGACCCCTTTTGAGACCACGCTACTGTGCTGGCCCGGCAAGAACAAGAAATGGGCTGCCAAAGGGTGCGTTAGACTAGGATATTATTCTCTTCGGATTTCCGTAGGAGAATAAAATTGCTCACGGGGTGTGTGCGGTTCGAATGTGCGCGCTAAATGCGATTTGAGAGAGTATCGATTTGCGCGCAGCTGGTTCCTGTCAGGATCTGCTTTCCAGCCAAGAGATGGCGTCTTTGGTGGCCTTCCAGAGGATTTCACCATTCTCTCCTGCGCGGAGCATGAAAGAATTATGAACTTCCTCTGGAACAGGCTGCACCTCCAGCAGGTTCACCTGCGTATCCAACGCTGGGGCAAAAGCTTCCTTGCGGGTGACCACAAAGCGCTCATCCGTTGGTACGCGGGACTGGTCCTTCTTCAGAGCAGCCGACTGCATGGCTTTGCTGTGGCTGTCTGGCTGCATCACGGTCACCGCAATGGCCCTGCCATCTGGCAGGAGATGGGTTTCGTTCTGCTGGACTTCGGAGTTGTAAATGACTTCGCCGTGCTGATCGATCAGCTCGACCCATAGGGTTTTGCGGCCCTGAATTTCGACTTCACCTACCCAGATGGACAGATCGCTTTCCAGCGGGTCTGCATAAGGGGCTTTGGGTGGTGGGGCGACGGTGACGGCGAGGTAGTCCTCTGGCATGGCGTAGGTGTTGCCGTCCGCGGACTTATCAATAAGCTGCGGGCCGGAAGGTGTGACCGGATCCGTTGCAGGAGGTGTTTCTGCCAGAGCAGGCGCGGCCAGCGTGAGCGGCGCAGCGAGACAGGCGGCAAGAAGACCAGATTTTGCGAAGCGAAAATTCAAGACGTGCGACAGACCGCACAGCGGAAACAGACTACTCATTGATGGCTCCCTGACTTTCACGCAGCAACTTTCCCAGAGGGGGCGCCTTATTGTGTGCAATAACACAGTCATCACGAAGTAGTGACTATGATAAATTGCACCAGATACATTAGAGGTATACGTATTTACTTAGAGTATCTATGCCATAATAATTGTATATAAATTATGTTTCGCGTATTTATACTTTCAGCTTATTTAATTGCTATTGTATAAAATTTTCATTGTGTTGATTTGCTATATGAAATGGAGAGAACTGTGATGGATGTCTCAGTTTCTCTCATTGGCAAAAAAATCACTTATTTTTTCAAGTGGCTTAAGTTTTTGAAACAACAGCGCTTCATTTCTGCCCCTTTTGTGTGGGGTGCGCCTGCCTGTAGTGCGGCGTTTTAAGTGCTGCGTGATATGCACAGCTCTCCCAGCTTATGAACTCCCCGATAATTTGGGGAGGCGTTGCTTGGCTAGTTGGTTGCCATATGCAGGATCAGGGTGAGTTTTGCGGCGAAATGGAGTGCCTCCGCTTTTGTGCGGAAGAGAGTTCTACCCAGATGGACTCCGTTTCTTCGGCCTGCGGCACTTGCCAGTGCTGCGGTTTCGCTGCGCGTGAACATGGTTTTCTACCCACTGTTTTTATTATTGTAGGGTTAGACGCGCGCGCACGAATTCTGTGAGATGAAACACTGATTTAAAGGGGAGGGGAAATTCAAAAAGGATGGCTCCCCGGGCCGGATTCGAACCAGCGACCAAGCGGTTAACAGCCGCTTGCTCTACCACTGAGCTACCGGGGATCATGACACCCTTGCGAGTTTGCCTCGCCGTTTGCGTGAGGAGGCTTTTACAGAGGCATGGTGTGTTTGCCAAGTCGTTTTTTAGGAATTTTTCGATTTGTGGACAGTTTCTCGTTTTTTTTATTGAGATATCCAAGGGGGTTAGCCAGAAATCTCCAAAAACCGCGGATTTTGCGGGTTTGATTTTCCGGTGATGTTGGAATCCTCACAAAGACAATTGACAGGGGAGCTGATTGCGCCCCACACTTAAGCCCAGAACTCCAGTTTCTTTTCGTCTGTGCCGAGGCTCCAGGCGGAAGGATTAAACGGGAATGCGGTTCCATATATATGGAAGTAAGCCGCAGCTGCCCCCGCAACTGTGAGCGGCGAGATCATTGCGATAATCCCACTGGCCTTTCTTAAGGCTGGGAAGGGGCTGTGATCGACAGAGCCGCAAGCCAGGAGACCGGCTGGAGATATGATTTGACATAGGACTGCTGTCGGGTGGACGGCGAGAGGTGCTCATGACACATATTTCCCTGTCTCCGTGTGAGACAGCTGCTGTACTTTCATATTCTTTGAGTGAAGCTTCGGCTTCCATGCGCTTGCTGATCAGCTAATTCAGATGGCTGAACAGAGCGGCGACCTTTGCGTTCGCCATTGTCTCGTAACGGGCGGTGCTCGTTCCGGGAAAAGCGTATATGCGGAAAAACTGGTTTTAAGCAGCGGGCGACGCCCGACTTATATTGCGACAGGCCAGGCCTTTGATGGTGAAATGGAGGAACGTATCGCGCATCATAAGATGCAGCGAGGCGACCTTTGGGACACTGTTGAGGAGCCGCTGGAGCTTGTGCGCGTGCTGAAAGAGCATGCCCATGCGGAGTGCGCCATCCTCGTTGATTGCCTAACGCTTTGGCTTTCCAACCTTATGCATGCCCAGCGGGACTGGAGCGTTGAGCTTGAGCAGCTGCGTGCTGTGCTCTCCGATCTGCCATGCCCCGTTGTGTTTGTTGGCAATGAGGTGGGCATGGGCATTGTGCCTGAAAACGCCATGGCCCGCGCCTTTCGTGATGAGGCCGGGCGCCTCAACCAGCGTATCGCTGAGTTTTGCCACTACGTGATGTTTGTTGCTGCCGGTCAACCGTTGCAGCTGAAGCCTGCTGTTTTTCCGGAGATTTCCCTATGACTGTTTCTTTTGCTGCCCCTTCTAAAAAAATTCCTGCTGTCATTATCACTGGTTTTCTGGGTGCCGGAAAAACCACATTGGTCCGCAGTCTTTTGATGAAAGCGCAGGACAAGCGCATTGCGCTCATCGTCAACGAGTTTGGCGAGATGGGCTTTGATGGATCGCTGGTCAATGGTTGTGCTGATCCGGATTGTTCAGCTGAGGAAGTGGTGGAGCTGGCCAATGGCTGCATCTGCTGTACGGTGGCGGATGATTTTCTGCCAACCATGGAAATGCTTCTGGAGCGGGAGCAAGTACCGGATGTGATCGTGATTGAGACCTCTGGTCTGGCTTTGCCGCAGCCTTTGGTGCGGGCATTTAATTGGCCTTCCGTGAAACCGCGCGTCACCGTCGATAGTGTGGTGACTGTGGTGGATGCGCCAGCAGTTGCTGCTGGCAAGGTAGCCTCTGATGAAGAGGCGGTTGCGGCGCAGCGTGCTGCAGATGAGGCGCTGGACCATGAAAGCCCGGTAGAAGAGCTGTTTGCTGACCAGCTGACCTGCGCCGACCTTGTTGTGCTTTCCAAAGCAGATCTTTTGACTGATGAAGAGCTTGCTGCGGTGAAGGCAACCATCAATGGCCGTTTGCGCGATGGGGTTGAGATTGTGGCTACCTCTCATGGTGAGCTGGCACTGGATGTTCTGCTGGGCCGGGATGCCGGGGCAGAGGATGATATGGACTTGCGTCTTTCTCATCATGAAGCGCAGCATGCTCACGACCACGACCACGACCACGACCACGACCACGACCACGACCACGACCACGACCACGACCACGACCACGACCACGACCACGACCACGACCACGACCACCACCATCATCATCACGATCATTCCCATGATGACTTTGAGAG
The DNA here is from genome assembly GCF_000236645.1 of Pseudovibrio sp. FO-BEG1. NCBI lineage: Bacteria > Pseudomonadati > Pseudomonadota > Alphaproteobacteria > Hyphomicrobiales > Stappiaceae > Pseudovibrio > Pseudovibrio sp. FO-BEG1. The sequence goes on along the minus strand of NC_016642.1, from coordinate 3,813,802 downwards.
TTTTGTGCTGCCAACCCGCCGGTTTGCCTCCATTGAGGAGGTGAAAGCTCAGGTGGAGGCGGCCATGAAGGTTTCCGGCGTGCTGCGGATTAAAGGCAGTGTGGTGGTGGAAGGCAAAGTGGCGCCGGTGCTGGTGCAGGCGGTTGGCCCACGTGTGGAAGCCTGGTTTGCGGCTGGCAGTGAAAGCCATTCCAAGCTGGTTGTGATTGGTCTTGCAGGATTGGACAAGCATAGCGTGAATGCTGCGCTGAGTGAATTTGAGTTGGTTTCTGCCTGATGCACGTACTTGTCGGGCAATCACGCCGATTGGATGATGGAGAAGAGGCTGTCGATCTGGGGCAGACGCCTGCGGATGTTGTGTTTTTAAGCGCAGCGGACACAGAGCTTGCTGGCCTTGCGGCCGCCCATGCCCAGCATGAGGGCTACTCCCTGCGGCTTGCCAGTTTTCTGGCGCTGTCCCATCCGTACTCTGTTGACCTTTATATTGAGCAGTGCATTCAAGCCTCCAAGCTTGTGGTCGTGCGCCTGTTGGGCGGCGTTGAATACTGGCGCTACGGCGTTGAACGGCTGGAAGCGGTCGCCCGTGCTGAAGGTGTGAAGCTGGTTCTGCTGCCGGGGGATGATAAGTGGGATGAGGAGCTTGCAAAGCGTTCCACCGTACCGCTGGAAACTGCGCAGATGTTGTGGCGCTATCTGATTGAGGGTGGTGCTGAGAACCTTTCCGGTGCCTTGCTTTATGCGGCGCGGATTGCTGAGCTACCAGTTGAAACACCTTCTGAGCCTATGGCGTTGCCGCGGGCCGGGCTGATGTTGCAGGGGCATTCGCTTCCTTCCTTGGATGATGTGCGGGCGAGCTGGAAAGATCCGAGCCGTCCTGTTGCAGCCATCGTGTTTTATCGGGCGCTTTATCAAAGCGGAGCAATTGAGCCAGTGCAGGCATTATGCCATGAGCTTGAGGCACAGGGGATAAATCCGCTGGTGCTTTATGTGGCGAGCCTGAAACAGGCGGAATGCGCGGCGGTTGTTTCCAGCGTGTTTGAAGAGTGCCCGCCTGATGTGGTTCTGAACGCCACGGCCTTTGCTTTGTCAAACGCTGGGGCTGTTCATTCCGGCACGGTGCTGGACAATCCAAGTGCATGCGTTCTGCAAATCGTACTGTCGTCTTCCTCTGAAGAGGGCTGGGCGGAGAGTGATCAGGGCTTATCCCCGCGCGACCTTGCTATGCATGTGGTGCTGCCGGAAATCGATGGCCGTCTTTTGACGCGTGCGATCTCGTTTAAGGAAGAAGGTGGCCGCGATACCAAAACACAATGTTCGCTTGTTCGTTTTGTACCAAAACCGGACCGGGTGCAGTTTGTAGCGGCACTAGCGGCCAATTGGGCGTGGTTGAAACACAAAAACACATATGAACGCAAAGTCGGCATAGTGCTCGCAAACTATCCCAACAAGGATGGGCGTATAGCAAACGGCGTGGGGCTGGATACGCCTGCCTCTTGCGCGCATCTGCTTTCTGCCATGAAAACAGAAGGTTATAGCGTTGCTGAGAATGCGCCTCGTTCTTCTGAGGCGTTGATAGAGGATCTGCTGGCAGGCCCAACCAATGCACTTAGCAACGCAAACCAACGCAAAGGCGGGGAAGAGCTGCCGCTGGAGCGTTATAAGCAGCTGTTTTCTCAGCTGCCTTTGGCGGTGCGCGCGGGGATTGAGGAACGTTGGGGTGCACCAGAGGATGATCCGCATGTTTTGGACGGATCTTTCCAATTGGCGCTGAAGACTTATGGCAATGTCACAGTCGGTATTCAGCCAGCACGCGGCTATAACATTGATCCTAAAGAGACTTATCACGATCCGGCGCTGAATCCGCCGCATCATTACCTCGCCTGGTACATGTGGCTGCGTGACAGCTTTGAGGCGGACGCACTTATTCACCTTGGCAAACACGGCAACCTTGAATGGCTACCCGGAAAAGCCCTAGCCTTATCAGAGGCTTGTTACCCAGAGGCGGTGATTGGGCCACTGCCGAATATCTATCCTTTCATCGTCAACGATCCCGGTGAGGGTTCTCAGGCCAAGCGGCGGTTATCCTCGGTGATCATTGATCATCTTACCCCTCCGCTCGCCCGTGCTGAGAGTCACGGTTCCGCTCTGGAGCTGGAAGCACTACTGGATGAGTATTACATCGCTGCAGGGGTGGACCACCGCCGCCTGAAAGCGCTTGGAAAAGAGATACTTGGCGTTGCTGCCCGTGAAGGTATGGACAAGGATATCGGTCTGACTTCCGATATGGATGAGGACACCCGTCTGGCGCGGCTGGATGCCTATCTTTGTGACCTGAAAGAGCTTCAAATCCGTGATGGTCTGCACATTCTTGGGCAGTCTCCTAAGGGCGAGCAGCGAGCAGAGTTGCTGGTGGCCTTGCTACGCGTGCCGCGTGGTGAAAAGCCTCATGAGAACAGTCTGTTACGCGCACTTGCTGAGGATTTGAATCTGGCTGGGTTTGATCCGCTGGACTGTGCATTTGAGCAGGCATGGGAAAGTGCGCGGCCAATGGTTTTGCAGGAGCTGTTAGAGGCTCCATGGCGCAGCTGCGGGGACACGGTTGAGCGGCTGGAAGCGCTGGCGCTTGAGCTGGTTTCTGGTGCGCGGGTGGTTCCTTCTGCGTTTACAGCGACTTCTGCGGTGTTGGAGGCGATGAGCCAAGAGATTGCACGCAATGTGGATGCGTCTGGCTCTGCTGAGGTGGAGGGGGTGTTATCCTCCCTTGCGGGTCGGTTTGTCCCCCCTGGGCCATCTGGTGCGCCGTCCCGTGGTCGTCCTGACGTGTTGCCGACCGGGCGTAACTTTTATTCTGTTGACGTTCGCTCCGTTCCCACAAAGGTTGCCTGGAGGCTGGGTGAGAGAAGCGCTAGCGCGTTGATACTACGTCATTTTCAGGATCACGGTGAGTGGCTGCAAAGCATCGCCATGAGCTGCTGGGGAACGGCAAATATGCGCACTGGCGGGGATGATATCGCTCAGGCTTTGGCCTTGATCGGTGCCCGTCCGGTGTGGGAAGAGGCCTCTGGCCGCGTAACAGGATTCGAGATTGTCCCACTTTCCGAACTCCAACGGCCCCGAGTTGACGTAACCCTCAGAATTTCCGGCTTTTTTCGCGATGCGTTCCCGCAACTCATACATCTGTTCGATGCTGCCGTTGCTGCGATCTCAGAGTTAGATGAACCGGAAGATGCCAATCCACTGGCGGCTCGCTTCAGGTCAGAGCTTGGGGGATTACTGGCCAAAGGCGTTGACGAAGGACAGGCCCGTAAGCGGGCGTCCACACGGATTTTCGGCAGTAAACCAGGGGCTTATGGGGCTGGATTGCAGGCTTTGATTGATGAGGAACTGTGGGATAAACGCGCAGATTTTGCGGAGAGTTTCCTTGAATGGGGCGGTTATGCCTATGGCCGTTCGCAGGAAGGCGAGCAAGCCAAAGAAGATCTGGTCACCCGCCTTTCTCAAGCTGATGCAGTGGTTCACAATCAGGACAATAGAGAGCACGATCTCCTTGATTCTGATGACTATTATCAGTTTGAGGGCGGTCTGGCAGCGACGGTTGAAACGCTGAAAGGCGATGCTCCACACATCTACCACAACGACCATTCCCGCCCTGAACGTCCTGTCATTCACACGCTTTCAGAAGAAATCGGGCGGGTTGTCAGGGGGAGAGCTGCCAATCCAAAATGGATCGCTGGTGTCATGCGCCACGGGTATAAAGGTGCTTTTGAGATGGCGGCGACACTGGATTATCTTTTTGCTTTTGGGGCGACAACCAATGCCGTTTCGCACCATCATTTCGATCAGCTCTATGATGCATATCTTTATGATGATGAGGTGCGGGACTTTATTGCGGAGAAGAATTCCGCAGCGCTTTTGGAAATGACCGAGCGATTTTTAGAGGTCATTCAACGAGATATGTGGGTGCCAAAACGAAACAGCGCCTATGATGATTTGTTAGAGTTGCGACGCGCACTCATGGATGGAGGGGAATAACATGGTAACGAAGACAGACATGAGTGAAGCAGATCTGGACGCCCGACACGCGGAAAAGATGCGCAAGAAGAAGGCGGCGCGCGACAAGATCATGGCGACGAAAACTATCGAGAAGGGATTGCTGATCGTCCATACCGGAAAGGGGAAAGGCAAGTCCACCGCCGGTTTCGGCATGATCTTCCGCAGCCTTGGCCACGGCCATAAAGTTGCTGTTGTGCAGTTCGTGAAAGGCCGGTTAGAGACCGGCGAACGCATGGCGCTGGACCGCTTCTCCGATCTCGTCACTATCAAGCGTATGGGTGAAGGCTTTACGTGGGAAACGCAGGACCGTCAGCGGGATATCTCTGCTGCGCGTGCGGCGTGGGACGCCGCGAAAGAGCTGATCAGCTCCCGTGAACACAAGATGGTTCTGCTGGATGAGCTGAACATTGTGTTGCGTTACGAATACATTCCGCTTGAAGAGGTTGTCGCTTACCTGCGTGATGAAAAACCTGAGGATGTTCATGTGGTTATCACTGGCCGTAATGCGAAGGATGAATTGATCGAGATTGCGGATCTTGTGACTGAGATGGGGCAGATCAAGCATCCGTTCCGCTCTGGCGTGAAGCCGCAGGAAGGGATTGAGTTTTAAGTCGTGCTGTCACCAGATAAGGGGATAAGAAAGCCAGCCCTGATGATACAGGGCACGGGTTCCAACGTGGGCAAAAGCGTTCTTGTGGCCGGGTTGGCCCGCGCTTTCACACGCCGCGGCCTTTCCGTTCAGCCGTTCAAACCGCAAAATATGTCCAACAACGCCGCTGTGACCGCTGATGGCGGGGAGATCGGGCGTGCGCAGGCGCTTCAAGCGCGCGGTGCCCAAGTTGCAACAAGCGTGCATATGAATCCTGTGCTGCTGAAGCCGGAAAGCGACAGTGGCTCTCAGGTGATCGTGCAGGGCAAGCGGTTTGGAACACTGCGCGGTGCGGAGTTTGGTCGGCAAAAAGGCACGCTTATCCAGTATGTTATGGAGAGTTTTGCTGAAGTTGAATCAAAAGCGGATCTGGTTCTGGTGGAAGGCGCTGGCTCCCCGGCGGAGATCAACCTTCGCAGCGGGGATATCGCCAATATGGGGTTTGCGGAGGCTGCTGACATCCCGGTGGTATTGTGCGGGGATATCGACCGCGGCGGTGTTATAGCCTCGCTGGTGGGGACGCATGCGGTGTTGGAATCTGATGAGGCAAAACGCATAAAGTCGTTTTTGATCAATAAGTTTAGAGGTGAACCCTCACTGTTTGATTCAGGTGTAACAGCTATTGAGGACAAAACCGGCTGGCCCTGCAATGGCGTGGTGCCGTGGTTTCCGCAAGTGATGGACCTGCCAGCGGAAGATGCGCTGGACCTTTCAGAGAGTACCAATCGCGGAAAGCTGAAGGTTGTCGTTCCCGTTATCAGCCGTATCGCCAACTTTGATGATCTGGATCCGCTTCGCATGGAAGCAGATGTTTCGTTGGAGTTTGTGTTGCCGGGCGAGGTGTTGCCAGCTGATGCGGATGTGGTTCTGCTGCCGGGCACCAAGTCCACCATTGGTGATCTGGCCTTCTTCCGGGCTCAGGGCTGGGACATTGATCTTTACGCCCATGTGCGCCGTGGTGGTCAGGTGCTTGGCATTTGCGGCGGCTATCAGATGCTTGGCAAGACCATAGCTGATCCGGAAGGGATTGAAGGTGAGGTGGGGTCTGTTGACGGGCTTGGCTTGCTGGATGTTGAAACGGTTCTGACACCTCACAAGGAAACCACTGAGAAGACCGGTCGGCATATTCCAAGCGGTGAAGATGTGACCGGCTACGAGATTCATGTTGGGCGGACATCTGGGCCTGACTGTGAGCGACCGTTTGTTGATCTGGGTGATCATGTGGATGGCGCGATCTCGAAAGATGGCTTGATTTCAGGCTGTTACATGCATGGCATCTTTGGTTCTGATAGGTTCCGTGCTGCTTTCCTGAAGGGCTTCGGCGCTACCTCTCAGCTGGGCTATGAGCACCGCGTGGAGCAGGCTCTGGATGCGCTGGCGGATCATCTGGAGGAGCATCTTGATCTGGATGCGCTTTGGGAGATTGCTCAGTCGCGGGTTTAGATGAGCCACGCGACTGCGGCAATAAGCAGAGCCAGCAGGGTGCAGGAGATGCCCATGAGTTTGAGTGAGCCATCGATATCATCTGCATCTACTGCTTTTCGGCCATTGGTGTTCATGAAGGGATCTTCCACGCGATACTCTGCATATTGGCGAGGACCGGCCAGAGCGATACCCAGTGCTCCAGCCATAGCCGCTTCTGGCCAGCCAGCATTGGGGGAGCGATGGTTTTTTGCTTCTCTCATGATGGTGGTGAAGGCAGCTTTGTAAGCGCGGCCTGAGATGAATGCAGAAAGTACGATTAGCAGGCCTGAGAAGCGTGAGGCGGGCAGGTTGATCAGGTCATCAAATCGGGCTGAGGCCCAGCCAAAGTCTTTATAGGTTTCGTTTTTATGGCCGATCATGCTGTCAGCGGTGTTGACGGCTTTGTAGATGAACAGACCCGGCAGACCTAACACGGCGAACCAGAAAATGGGTGCGACCACGCCATCCGAGAAGTTTTCGGAACACGATTCAATCGCTGCTCTGCTGACGCCAGCTTCATCCAGATAATCTGGATTGCGACCGACGATCATAGAGACCTGTTTGCGGGCTTCATCCAGACCGGAGTACCTCAGTGCATCGCGCACTCTGGCGACATGTTCGTAAAGACTCTTTTGAGCGATCAGCGTCATGCCAATCACGGCCAACAGGATGTTGCCTACAAAACTCCCCTCCAAAGTCGTTTGGAGTAGGGCGCCGATGATACCTGCTGTGGCAATCAGGCTTACAAGTGTTCTGACGCCATTCACTTTGCGTCGTTTTGCCGAGAAACTTGTTTTGTTGTACCAGCTTTCCAACTGGGAAATCTGCTTGCCAAACAACGTGACCGGATGCGGAAGTCTGGACCAGAGCCAGTTTGGGTCACCAATCACAGCATCCAGCAGGATCGCAAGCAGAACGATCCAGAGCGTATCTTCAAAGAACAGCATGGTTTTCGATCGCTGACAGAGACTGTTTCAGTGCGATTGCAAGCCTCTGCCTAGCAGCTTTATCGGCGGGCAGGCCAAGGCGCAACCAGCTTGGAGAGTAGTCAAATACGCGGGTCCAGATGTGCTGCTTTGCCAGTGCTTTATGCAATGCGTGTGCGTTTGGGTGGTCGATCAGGATGTAAAGATCTGTTTGGCCGACAATTGGCAGGTTCAGCTTCTGCAGGGATGCGCTGAAGATTTCCATTTCTGTTTTCAGGAAGGTGCGCATTTCGTCTTGCCAACGCAGGTCGGAAAGGGATGCGCTGCCGATATCCAGTGCAGGACCGGAGACGGCCCAGCTGCCAAGCTGGCTTTGCAGTTTTGCTGTGATCGCTTTGGGGCCAATCAGAAAGCCCAGACGCACACCGGCGAGGCCGAAGAACTTGCCGAAGCTGCGCAGCACGAGGATTGGCTGATCATCCAGTTCCGGAATGATTGAGGCATCCGGGTAAAGGTCCATGAACGCTTCATCGACAATCAGATAACCACCTGCCTTTTGCTGTTTTTCTGCCAGCTGAAGGAGTTCTTCTTTTGCAAAGATATTGCCGTTGGGATTGTTCGGGTTCACCAGCAATAGATGCTGTGTCGAAGCCTTGTGAGCCTCTGATGCGGAAATTTTTTGGACATCAGCGCCAGCCTGTTGCCAGCTTTCTTCGTGAGAAGAGTAGGTGGGACTGACGATCGAGATGGAAGAGTTCGCACCAAGCAGGGATGGGAGGGCGGTGATGATCGCCTGTGTTCCCGGGGCTGCTGTAATGCCGCTCTGCGATGGGATGCGGTAAGCTGTTCTTGCGGCCTCCAGAAGGGTGGTTTCAGCGCCTTCCGTTGGCAGCTCAGTCAAGCCGCGCAAGGTGATGTGTTCTGCTGCCGGATAAGCCACGGGATTGATGCCGGTGGAGAGGTCCAGCCAGTCCTCAGGAGTGCCGCCAAATTCGGCGATTGCCTTTGAAAGATCTCCACCATGTTGCATTGGTCGTACCCCGCTCAAACTTGCTCACCTGTTGTAGCGGGGTGCCCTTACGAATGCTATGAATCGCTGCGGAATTCTGCTGGTTTCAACAGGTGTTGGCAGCAGATACTCCTATTGGTTCATAGCCATCAATGCGATTGGTCTTGTTGATGTCGCCGCCAGCCCATTCCAGCACTTTGGGGTCCAAGGTTTTGTACCAGAGGGAGGGGATTGCAGCTAAAGCGAAGCAGCCGGGATAGCCGCTTGGCAAGCTGGGCAGATCCGGGAAGTTTCGAAGCGTTTGATAGGGGCGTAGCGGATTGGCGTGATGGTCTGAATGGCGCTGCAGATGGAAAGTGCTGAGGTTTGAAAAAATGTGGTTGGTGTTCCATGAATGGCGCGGCTGACAGCGCTCATACTTGCCATTTTCATCCTTCTGACGCAGCAAGCCGTAGTGTTCCACATAGTTGGCCTGTGTGAGGCCGTACCAGGCTACAACGCTTTGAATAACCAGCAGGAACAAAACTTTCCAGCCGAACAAGGCTGTGCAGATGGCAAAGACAATCAGGGTGATGGCATAGCCTTGCAGAATGTCGTTCTGGAGTGAGAATGTGCCAAGGCTTTTGCGATTGAGACGAGCCTTTTCGTTCTGCCAACCTCTCACAAAAGTACCAGGGATTTCTCGCAGGGCAAAGGCGTAGATGCTTTCTCCCATGCGTGCGCTGGCTGGATCTTCTGGAGTTGCTACATGCACATGATGGCCGCGGTTGTGTTCTATGCAGAAATGGCCGTATCCAACAACGGCCAGCGCCAGTTTGGCCAGCCATTGATCTGTCTTGTTGGTTTTGTGGCCTAGCTCATGAGCCAGCATGATTGTGCCGGAACCGAACAGGCCTTTGCCAAAGGCGAAGAGGGCAATGAGCCAGAGCGGAAGATCGTAAGTGCCAACAAGCCAGACGCCCGCAAACAGGTTGATCCATGCATAAGGCACCAGCCAGCGGACAAGGCGACTGTAATACGGATCTTCCGCCATTTGGGCGAGCACATCATCGGGTGGATTGTAAGGATCTTCGCCGATTAAGGCGTCCAGACCCGGGATGACGATGAAAAAATAAATGAGAGGGATGAAGAGTGTCGCGGTGACCAATGTATAGGCATAGAGCGCGACCGTGATCAGTGTGACGCTGCTGCTGGCATAGGCAATCAGCCAGTAATAGCGCTTTGCGTCCTTGTATGTGGTGATATTCCCTGCTTGATCCCGTGTTCTGAAAACCATCGCTCCCTCCCAGATGCTAGGTTTACCTTAGGGTAAGGTAGCAGCTTTTTGGGTAAAGCGAAACTGTGTTGTTTGGCGTGAGGGATTGGCGCTGATTACGCGACAGGTTCTTCTTCAGCCGCTGCCGGTTTGATGATGTCGTCCATCGGCAGGGTCTTGGACCACGTTTTGTAGCGCTTTTCCAGTTCATCGTAGTTTTCTTCGCAGCCCACGCGGAAATCCGGAAAGTTGGGGCCGCGCAGCCATTCCCCACGTGCGTTTCCTTTCAGCATCCAGCCATTGCCAGAGGAGAGGAAGAGGGTGGTGTTGAGGCTGAGGGCCTTAAACAGCTTGCGGGTGGCGACACCATGTTTCTTCAAGATGACATCCAGCTTGATGGCCTTGATCTTCCATGGTGTCAGCTTGATTGGTGCGGGCTTGCCGGCTTCAACAACAGGAATAACCTCCGGCAGCTCCAGCCGTTCAAGGGGGTAGAACTCCTTGAAATTACCAGCGGGTGATGCGCGATCCGGATTTGGCAGTTTGGGGCGATACCAGTTGACCGTGCTTGGGCTTTTGGAGGTTTCGCTCTCAATCTCAATGATTTGCAGCTGCAGTATGTTGCAGACAGGCTGGAAATCCAGATTTGAGCCTTTCGGGATCAGGATCGCTCTGCAATCCGGGCCGGGTTTATCGGCCTGATAGGCGGTTTCAGCGGACTGTGAAATGACTTTTGCATTGAGGCGCAGTTTGGCTTCTATGCCGACCTGAAAACCGTCTGACTTTCTGACGAGAAGAATATCCCAGTTGCCCCATTCTGGGTAGGCGATCCATTCCTCTGGCAGTTTGCTGATGAAGTGGGCGCACATCTCGTTTTCTGAGGCAAACTCTGCCTTGCGCCGTCTCTTTTTTCGGCGAGCAGGCGCAGAGCGTTTTTTTGATGTGTCAGTTATATCGCTCATAGAAAGCTGCCCCTTAAATCAGCCGTGCTGCAATCGCATGCCACTTGAGTTTAATTGGCAAATGCTTGCGCGGAAACGCAGAGTACCGGGTACTGCACAGGTTCTGTGGTGTTTGAGGTCGTGAAGGGGATGGATGTGCTGCGAATTCTGAAAGGTCCGATCTGGGCTGTTGATGCATTGATGGGGCAGAAGTCCTTTAAAAAGAACCCGATTATCGGCAGCCGCTGGCTGAATGAGCGCGGGTTTTATCTCAAACGCGTTGCCTGGGCAGAGCGGATGGCGGCGCTGCGCAGGAGGCAGATGGCGCATTACCTGAGTGATGATGACCGGCAGTTCTTCCATCGCAATGGCTATCTGGTGAAAGAGAATTTTCTGCCTTCTGAAGTTTTGAAGCGGGTTCAGGATGAGATTGCCACCCGCGAGTTTGCTGCAAGCGAAATGCGGCAGGGAAAAACGGTGACGCGGTTTATCGGGTTGCCGCCCTCCGTTTTGAAGGATTTGCCTGGCTTGCAGCAGGTGGTGCATGATCCGTTCCTGCAAAAAGCGATGCGTTATGTGGCCTCTTATAATGCGGATCCAATCCTGTTTTTGCATGCGGTTTTGTGGGATCTGGACAAGACACAGAAAGACCCGCAGACGGATTTTCACATCGATACCTTCCATGCGACCTCTAAATGCTGGCTGTTTTTAAAGGATGTAAAGGCAGAAGACGGGCCGTTTCATTACGTGCCGGGCTCTCATCGCTATACGCCTGAACGGCGGGAGTGGGAGTTTGATCAGAGCCTTGATGCTGTTCATCATAGCGATGGCATGCATGCAGCGGGCTCATTCCGCGCAAGTGAAAAGACGATCCGCAAGCTGGGATATGGTGAGCCTGTGAGTTTTGCGGTGCCAGCAAATACACTGGTGATCGCGGATACACACGGTTTCCACCGCCGGGGCATTGCAACACGCCCGGGTGTTCGACTTGGTCTCTTCGGAGACCTGCGCCGCTCACCGTACTTTCCATGGTCCGGGCTGGACGCACGCTCTCTGCCAGGCATCAAAGGCAGGCAATCTGAGATTTATACGGCTTATCTGAATTTCAGGAGCAAACTGACCGGCAAACCAAGCCATCATCGGGAGGTCGGACACGTAAAGATCGACGCGCCGCCGGTGTTGTGAGGGGCGAGCGACATTATTCGCGCAGAGGGCGCTGATTAATCGATACTATCAATGTTGGGAAGAAAAGTGGAGGCCTCTGCCGGAATCGAACCGGCGTACACGGATTTGCAATCCGCTGCGTCACCACTCCGCCAAGAGGCCCCGTGTGGTGTGAGAGGGCTTTTCTGATATTTGGGGCGGATAGTCAAGCGGGCAATTTCAATTCTGGTATCACTCTTGTGTAAAACACCGAAATCTATGGGGTTTACCTGAGTTCATGAATTTCTGAGTTGCACATGACCTTTGTCAAATTTCTTCGAAAAAGCTCATATTTGCATTGCAAAATTGAAAAATGGAAAAACAACAGAGGGTACTGTTTATTTTTACGGATGTGGCAGCTTGTGTTTGTGAAGCATGAGCGATATTTCTCAGCCAAAGAATCTTGCGAGACAGTGAGGACAGGATGGTCAACTTCGCGGAACAAAGAACACTGATGGTCGATAATCAGCTGCGGACCAATGATATTACAGACCTGCGCATTATTGGTGCGATGGGGAAGGTGCCTCGCGAAAAGTTCGTTCCGGAAAACCAGCAGGAGTTGGCTTACATCGATGAAGATGTGTCCGTAGATGAAAACGGCGAGCGCAAAATGCTCAAGCCGCATATCTTTGGCCGTCTTGTTCAGCTGGCTGACATTACAGACAAGGACGTTGTTCTGGTTGTTGGTGCTGCTTCCGGTTACGGTGTGGCAGTTGTTTCTTACCTTGCTGAATCCGTTGTTGGTCTTGAGGTTGATGTGGCGCTTTCTGAAGCTGCCTCGGCGAATCTTGAGCAGCTGGGTATTGAAAACGCAGCCGTGATTGATGGCGATCTGGCGAAGGGCTATGCGGCTGACGCGCCTTACGATGTTATTCTGGTCAACGGTTCTGTTGAGCAGCTGCCGGAAGCTTTGACTGCGCAGATGAAAGACGAAGGTCGTCTGGTTGTGGTTGAGGGTGAAAGCAATGCAGGTGTTGCGAAGCTTTACACCAAGTCCGGCGGTAATGTGAGTTCACGCTTTGCATTTAACGCGCATGCAAGTGCGCTGCCAGGTTTTGAGAAGCCGGAAGTCTTTGAATTTTAATTGACTTCACGCTTAGTGAGTTGAAGTGAGGCGAGGGGAAACCTTCGCCTTTTTTGTTTTTCTGTGAAAAGTTGAAATGAGTTTACCTTTTCGTGACGTGAATTACAGTTTTCTGGTCACGCAGGTTTAAAGCACTCCCAACTCCGGTGGGGTAAAATAGGAACTGCGGGCTGCTGCTGCCGTTTGCTTTGGTGATGTAGAGATATCCACGTCTCAATCATTGGGCGAAAAAACGGTAGTAAAATCTTAATGGTTCTATTAGTGTGCCTCCGGGGAATGATATTGCGTATTCGGGCTAGTTAGATTTCTGGATAAGATGTTGCTGGTTCGTCGCAGTATTTATTTTTTTTCCAAAATCGGTTTGATCGCCGGTTTCGGAAAACGCCGAATAAGATATACATTTCGGCGAACGTGTTGGGTTTGCGGTTCGTAAGATTGACCCTTGTTTGAGGCATTGAAAGTGGTTTCTCGAAAAACGTTAGCGGGTGCAGTTGCAGTAGTCGGCTTGCTTGTAAGTGCTCAAGGCGCGAATGCTCTCTCTATTAAAGAGGCATTATCGGCCACCTATCAGAATAACCCGACACTGAACGCATCACGCGCGCAGCTTCGTACGACGGATGAAGGCGTGCCGCAGGCGTTGTCCGGATGGCGCCCAACTATTACCGGTACTGGACAGTATGGATACCGTTGGGAAAGTCGCCAAGGCACCTTCAGGGATAATAGCGAATATCAGTTATCTCTTCAGGCAACGCAGCCACTATTTCGCGGGTTTAGGACAGTAAACTCCACACGCCAAGCTGAATCTATAGTTCGGGCACAGCGTGAAGATTTGCGTTTTGCGGAACAGACAGCTCTCTTTCAGGCTGCAACGGCCTATATGGATGTTATTCGCGACACTGCGCTTGTTTCTCTGCGCCGGAGCGACTTGAAGTTCCAGGAAGAGCAGGTTCGTGCCTCCAAAGACCGCTTCAATGTGGGTGAGGGTACGCGTACAGATGTTTCTCAGGCTGAATCCGGTCGTGCTCGTGCGCAGTCTGCGCTGAACACCTCTCTGGCAAACCTGAATACAAGCCGTGCTATTTTCCGTCAGGTGATCGGTATTGATCCGAAAAACCTGAGTGCTCGCACCAATATTACCAGTCTGCTGCCAAAAACAGTTTCCTCAGCAATCTCCATTGGTCAGGATGAGCATCCTTCCATTCAGTCTTCTCAGTTCATGGTTGATGCAGCGCAGTTCGCGGTAAAAACCGCTGAGGGCGTGTTGCTTCCGTCTGCAGATTTGGTTGGAACGCTTTCGTATAGCGACAACAATCAGAACCTTCCAGGTGTTACAGATAATTCTATCCGGTCGGCAACTGTGTTTGGTCGAGTAACTGTGCCAATTTATCAAAGTGGTAGCGAGTATTCTGCGGTTCGTCAGGCGAAAGAAGATCTGGGTCGTACAGAGATCCTCGTTGATGTTTCCCGTGATAGCATTCGCGCACAGGCAATTACTGCCTGGGGGCAGCTGAATGCGTCCATCGCGTCTATCACAGCGGCGGAAGCGCAGGTTGCTGCGGCTCGTCTGGCTCTAGAAGGTGTGATTGAAGAGCAGCGCGTTGGTCAGCGTACCACGCTCGATGTTCTGGACACTCAGAGTGATCTGGTTGATGCGCGTGTTACTCTCGTGACCGCACAGCGTGATCGTGTTGTGGCTGCTTATGCTGTTCTTTCAGCGGTCGGTCGTCTGGACTACGACAGCCTCGGTCTTACCGGTGCGCGTTACGATCCTACTGAACACTACCGTCTGGTGCGTGATAAGTGGATTGGTCTGCGGACCCCGGATGGACGTTAAGTTCCTCTGATAAAACGAAATTTTGAAGAAGGGAGCCTGTTGCGCTCCCTTTTTTGTTGCCCGGATTTGAGAGGATGCCAGTTTTCCTTGTGGGAATTGGCGTTTTGCCCGTTCTGTAGCTGTCAGGTGGGGCGGCTTTTCTCTTATATTTGAGTAAGTATTTATTAATGAACTGAGTCGGAAAGCCGGCGGATTAGACGCATTTAGAAGTGGAGTACATACATGGGAGCTGTTTCTCAAGGTAACGAGCCTTCCATGGAGGATATCCTGAGCTCGATCCGCAAGATTATTTCGGATGACGAAGCGAGTGGCGCAGAGCAAATGACAGATGCTGCATTAAGTGAAGCGGACGCGGGTCGTGAACTATCACAGGACGATCTGGATAAACTCTTTGACGATGCGCCAGCGGAAATGGAGCCAGCTCCGGCGCCTGAGCCTGAAGAGGTGAAGGCGGAAGAACCTGAGGTTCTTGAGCTGACACAAAAAGAGAAGATCGAAGAGGAAATCTCCTCCTTGAAGATGGTTGAAGGCCTTGCGGATGAAGACAAAGACGACGGTGGCGACATCGCGTTTCTTGATCAGCCAGGACCGGAAGCCTTTGGATTGAGCAGCACGGAGCAGGATGATATTCTTGAACCTGCTGCCGCAAAAAGTCCGACAGAAACACTTATCTCAAGCGCGACGGACGAAGTTGTGTCCAGCGCCTTTAACGGTCTTGCCAACACGGTGCTGTCCAAGAACGCCCGTACGCTGGAGGACCTTGTTGCTGAGATGCTGCGCCCGATGCTGAAAAGCTGGCTCGACCAACATCTGCCAAGTGTGGTGGAACGGCTCGTGCGCCAAGAGATCGATCGTATCTCACGCAAATAACTTACCGGGGAGAGGGGCGTTCCGTTCCCCTCACATCTCCCGGCCTTCATCACTCCCTCTGTGAAAACCTTGTCAAAACCCGTTTGTGGTGTGGGCTGTTTGGGTATTTGTCGCTCAAATATGCTCTGTAACCGCATGAAAGGTTGACTTAGGCGAGTGCATCCGATTTACACCAGACAAACTCCATAAGTGGAAGAGCTTTTAGGTATGCTGGATAAAACATATGAGGCGGCCTCTGTTGAGCCGCGGATTTACGAAGCCTGGGAACAGGCTGGGGCCTTTAAGGCAGGTGCGGGCGCAGAAGATGGAGCTGCGACCTACTCAATCGTGATTCCGCCGCCAAACGTGACGGGCTCTCTGCATATGGGCCACGCACTCAACAACACCCTGCAGGATATTCTTGTTCGCTACCAGCGCATGCGCGGTCGCGATGTTCTGTGGCAGCCGGGTATGGACCACGCTGGCATCGCGACGCAGATGGTTGTTGAGCGTCAGATGGCAGCTGATGGCGGCAACGTCACGCGCCGTGATCTTGGCCGTGAAGCGTTTGTTGAGCGCGTTTGGAAATGGAAAGGTGAGTCCGGCGGGATGATCTTCAACCAGCTCAAGCGTCTTGGTGCGTCTTGTGACTGGTCCCGTGAGCGTTTCACCATGGATGAAGGCCTCTCCAAGGCCGTTCTGGAAGTCTTTGTTTCCCTTTACAAAGAGAACCTGATCTACAAGGACAAGCGTCTTGTGAACTGGGATCCTAAACTTCTGACTGCGATTTCTGATCTGGAAGTTGAGCAGAAGGAAATGCAGGGTAACATGTGGCACTTCCGCTATCCGTTGGCGGATGGTGTGACCTACCAGCACCCAGTTGCATTTGACGAAGATGGCAAGGCAACCGAATTTGAGACCCGCGATTACATCGTGATTGCGACCACTCGTCCGGAAACCATGCTGGGTGATACGGCTGTTATCGTTCATCCGGATGATGAGCGCTTTAAAGAGCTGCAGGGCAAAGACATTATTCTGCCGCTGGTTGGCCGCCGTATTCCAATCATTGCTGATGATTATGTTGATCTTGAAACCGGTACAGGCGCGATGAAGGTTACGCCTGCGCACGATTTCAATGACTTTGACATTGGTAAGCGCCACGATCTGGCACAGATCTCCATTATGGACCGTGAAGCCAACATTGTTCTGCGTGAAGCAGAAGGCTTCATGGATGGTCTGGAGATGACCGACGAGTTGACCAAAACCCTTGAGACGCTTGAAGGCGTTGAGCGTTTTGCAGCCCGTAAGCTGATCGTTTCCATGCTGGATGAAAAAGGCCTGCTGGATGAGGTTGTTGACCACCTGAACATGGTTCCACATGGTGACCGTGGTGGTGTGCCGATTGAGCCTATGCTGACTGATCAATGGTATGTTGATGCCAAGACCATGGCACAGCCTGCTATTGCTTCCGTTCGTGAAGGCCGCACCAAGTTTGTTCCTGCAAACTGGGATAAGACCTATTACGAGTGGATGGAAAACATCCAGCCGTGGTGTATTTCCCGTCAGCTGTGGTGGGGACACCGTATCCCTGCGTGGTATGGCCCAGAAGGCAAGTTCTTCGTTGAGAAAAGCGAAGAAGAAGCTCTGGCGGCTGCTGCAGAGTTCTACGGCAAGCCTGTTAAGCTGATGGAACAGAACGATGCTCTGGCTGCACATGATGCAGGCGAAGCTGACTTTGTTGCCATGTACCGCGATGAAGACGTTCTGGACACCTGGTTCTCTTCTGCGCTGTGGCCATTCTCCACTATGGGCTGGCCTGACAAAACAGCTGAGCTGGCACGTTACTACCCAACGTCCGTTCTGGTAACTGGCTTTGACATCATCTTCTTCTGGGTTGCCCGGATGATGATGATGGGCAACCATTACATGAAGACCGAGCCATTCGACACGGTTTACATCCACGCCCTCGTTCGTGACGAGAAGGGCGCTAAGATGTCCAAGTCCAAGGGCAATGTGATTGATCCGCTGGCGCTGATTGAAGAGTACGGTGCGGATGCACTGCGCTTCACACTGTCTGCTATGGCAGCTCAGGGCCGCGACATCAAATTGGCGACCTCCCGTGTTGCTGGTTACCGTAACTTTGCGACCAAGCTTTGGAACGTGTGCCGCTTTGCGGAAATGAACGAGTGTCTTGCTGTTGAAGGTTTTGATCCGGCTCTGGTCAAGCAGACTGTGAACCGCTGGATCGTGACTGAAACCAGCCGCGCTATCCGCGAAGTTTCCGAGGCAATTGACACGTACCGCTTCAATGATGCTGCCGGTGGTGCTTATCGCTTTGTCTGGAACACCTTCTGTGACTGGTATGTTGAGCTGACCAAGCCAATCTTCTACAGCGATGATGAAGAGGCGAAGGAAGAAGTTCGTGCGACCACTGCTTGGGTTCGCGACGAAATTCTGAAGCTTCTGCATCCATTCATGCCGTTCATCACCGAAGAGCTGTGGCAGCGTACTGCTGAAACTGCAGGTTCCAAGCGTGATGAAATGCTGGTTCTGTCTTCCTGGCCAACTCCGATTGGTGAAGATGAGGAAGCTGCTGCTGAGATCAACTGGCTGATCGATATGATCGTTCAGATCCGCTCCGTTCGTTCTGAAATGAACGTTCCTGCGGGCGCGAAGGTTCCTGTTGTTCTTTCCGGTGCTTCCGAGCAGACCAAAGAGCGTTTGGCGATCCACGAAGCTGCGATCATCAAGAACGCACGTGCAGAAAGCGTCACTACTGCTGATGAGATCCCGCAGGGTTCTGCTCAGATCGTTGTTGGTGAAGCGACTGTTTGTCTGCCGCTGGCTGGCGTTATCGATCTGGATGCGGAAAAAGCACGTCTTGGCAAGTCTCTGGACAAGATTGTTGGTGAGCTCACCAAGATCTCCAAGAAGCTGGAAAACGAGCGCTTCCTTGCGAAAGCTCCTGAAGATGTTGTTGCTGCTGAAAAAGAAAAAGTGGCAGAGCTCGCAGAGCGTAAGGAAAAGATGGAAGCTGCTCTGGAGCGCCTTGCAGCTCTGGGCTAAAGCTCACATCCTTCTTAGAAATTCAAAACGCGGCTCCTCGGGGCCGCGTTTTTCGTTCAGGCCTTTTTCGCCTTCTTTCGTTCCTTCTTTTTCTTTGGCGTTTTTGCCTTGGGTTCTTTCTTTGTCTCAGCCTTGGCTTTGGGCTTTGGTTTTACAGGTGGCACGACGGTTTTCTCGGGCATCTGGAGATTGCCGGTTTCGCCGTAGTTGGTGACGAAGGGGTGGGCGACTTCGATGTTCTCATCTGAAATGAGTTTCAGGGTGCGGATGATGATACTTTCCTGAATGGCGAGATACTCATCACGAGTCGCGGCCTGCACGCTATCTTCGATCTGAATGACGATGCCGTTCTCGTCGATGTTCTCCAGTCTCACTTTTGCTGCGTCTGGTTGGGAGAGGGGATGTTTGGCCAGCATGCGTTTGATCTTGGTGATCAGCCTTTCCAGCTGCTCGGCGCTGGTGTCATATTTGAGGGCAAACCTGAGGACCACGCGGAAGTGGTCCTTTGCCGTGAAGTTCATAAAGTTCATCTTGGCAAGGTCCGCGTTGGGAATGGTGACCAGCGTTCGGTCTGTGGTTCTGATGCGGGTGGAGCGCATGCCAATGGATTCCACATGTCCGCGTATCTTGTTGAACTCGCAATAATCTCCAACCCGTACAATGCCGTCTGCATAAAGGATCAAGCCGCCCAGAAGGTTCTCCAGCGTGGGTTGGGCCGCAAGGGCGATGGCAAGACCACCCACACTGATACCGGCGATGATGCCGTAGAGCGGGATGTTCAGCCGCGTTGCGCCATAGGTGAGCAGGACAAGGGCGCAGATGATGGCGAAGAACTGGGTTGCTGTGCGAATGATGCTGCGATCGATGGAGGGAGCGCCGCGATTTTTCAGGAGCACCAGTTCGCTCAGAAGACGCAGGCTTTTGTAGATGATCACGGCTGCACCAATCCAGACCAGCGTTTCAATGGTCAGATCATAGACCTGCAGGACCGGTCCACCGATGTTGATCTGATAGTCCGCCAGATAGCGCAGGAAGATGAGGGAGCCGACAATGACGCTGGAGGTGATGATGCTGAGCACTTGTCGGCGAACCGGCTTCTTGCGATCCGGTAGGCGTCGCATGACGTTGATGAAGGCAAACAGAATAGCTGCTGCAATAGCAGTGATCAGGATCAGCGCGAACCACTGCCAGACGGCTTGACCGTAGTAAAGCTCCAACAACCAGGAAGGCTGGCTTTCAATCAGTGAGAACCATGCCGGAGGCAGCAGATGCCCCGGACTGCTGGCAAAGAAGTGGTAGAGATCCTGCGGGATGGAAGAGCGAGACGGAAGGTTCTTCACCTCCTCATAGAACTCAGGAATTCGGTCTACCGTTTGCGCTGAGAAAACATATTCTCCCTGCTGCGGTCCCTCTGTCATCTTGGTGATGACGATCTGGGTGAACGGGATTGTCCATGAATTCTCCAGTCCCGCCTGATTGAAGTCATAGGTACCAGCAGCGGTTCCCGGGATGTCGGGGAACGGCGGCAGCGGGATGCGGTCCAGTATCTCTTTGAGCTGGAGAACCAGCTCCAGAGAGGTTTGCTGCCGGGTTGCACTGGGAAGGCCGGAGAGATCGAAACAGCCTCTGGCACGTTCCAGAAGGATCTCGGCAAGGTGGATCTTGTTTTGCAGGCGCTCATGGTTCTTGCTCATGCCGAGCGTTTCCATGGAGAACGCTCCCATGCCGGTGTTCTCCTCATATGCTTCCTGAATGAGGTGGTTGGTTTCCTCCATGATGTCGAGGAAGCTGTCGAGGGTCGCTCTTGGGGAGCTGGTATCAGCAGGGGCGAGGGGGAACATCCCGATGATATCTTTTGCGCGGAACTCCATCAGTGGCATTGCTGGCATGCGCAAGGTCTCAGGCATGCCGTTCTCATCGCCTGGCATCTCCGGCTTCTCGGAGGGCGCTTTCAGGATCTCCTTCTGCTGCTGTTTGATGTACTTCTGGTAGAGGGATTGGGCAGGGGCCTCGCTTGGGAGTGCCAAAAACATAAGAACGCAAAGAAACGCAGAAAAAACGCGTGCAACGCATAAATAACGCAAACCAACGCAAAGAGGGGGCTTCAGGCTCTGTGCCTGTTGTTCTTGTGGTAGATATGCACGTTGTTGCTGTGGTTGCATCAAGGTCTCGGGTGTTGCCAGCAGTGAGTGTTATGAAACCAGTGACACAAGACCATTTGGGAAATTGGCGCCTTGTTATTTAAGTAAAATTTGCAGGTGAGCCATAAAAATCCACCGTGACATCTGGGCAACGCCTGTGGGTTAGCTGAGATTCCTCAGCGATTGCCGCCTGTTTGCCTCGTTCTGGCCTTTTCCCCGCGCCATTCCAGTGCTAAGCCCTGTACAGCTTGGGCGATTGAATCAATAGCTGCTGGAAAGTTTTATGGGTTTTACAATGCGTAAATATCTTGGGCGTGCTGCATCCTGCGCACTCGCTGCGTTGATTGGTGGGGCAGCTTACTCATTGCCTGCTCAAGCTCAGACACCAATTCATAACCCAGTTGCTGTGTTTAAAGGCCTCGACAAAATCACAGGCCGTATCACCACGTTTGATGTCTACATTGATGAGACCGTTCAGTTTGGTGCACTGCAGGTGACACCGCGCGTGTGTAACTCCCGCCCATTGACGGAAGCCTCTCAAACCACTGCGTTTATTGAGGTTGATGAGCTGACACTAGACAGCAAAGTGCGTCGTATTTTCAGCGGTTGGATGTTCGCCAGTAACCCAGGCGTTCATGCTGTGGAGCACAGCGTCTATGACATCTGGCTGATTAACTGTAAGAAGACCACATCGGTTCCACCGCCGGAAGGCTATGCTGGTCCTGCCGTTGAGCTTGTTTCCGAAGAGGATGAGCTGGCTGGCAAAGACTTTGTTTCTTCAGGTGAAATTCCGGTGCCGCGGCCTAAGGTTGTTGCCACCCTGCAGTAAAGATGATGCGGCCTCTTACAGGAGGCCGTTTTTGTTTTTGGGTGGAGCAGGACGCATGTCCTCAATGATCTGAAGCAGCAGCTTGCCTGAGGTTTTTTGCGGCAACGCGTTGAAATCACCATGCACCATCAACGCATTTTCCAGTAGCTTGCCGTACTGCTCTTTTGGAACTTCAGTAGCGCCGAATTGCTCCAAATGCTCTGTTACGAACTGGGCGTCCAGCAGCCTGTAGTTGCCATAGAGCAGGCGTCCATAGAGATGGACCAGCGCGACCTTTGAGGCGTCGCGTTCCAGCGAGAACATGCTTTCGCCGAAGAAGGCTCCGCCGAGCGACACCCCGTAAAGACCGCCTACGAGCTCGTCAGAAGTGTTATAAACTTCAACGGTGTGGCAATAGCCCATGGCGAAAAGCTCTGTGTAGAGCTTCCTGATCTCCGCATTTATCCATGTCTCTTTGCGCTCCGAATTGGTGGTTGCGCAATGGGAGATGACAGCTTTGAAGTTGCGGGAGGCGCGGACGATGAACTTGTCTGCGCGAACGGTTCGTGCGAGCCGTTTGGGGATATGAAATGAATCGAGCGGCAAGATGCCTCGCCGCTCGGGATCGATCCAGAAAAGATCAGGAGAATCCGCAGTTTCAGCCATTGGAAAGATGCCACAAGCATATGCTTTAAGCAGAATTTGTGGGGTAATCTTAAATTCCATGCTGGGCTGCTTTTGACCTCCCTAAATCTCCTCAGTTTTCTTCTGAGTTCTGTTCTGCAATGTGCGCTTCCAGGAACTTCTCCAGCCAATGGATATCATAGGCGCCATTGGCGATATCCTGGTTGTCCAGAAGCTCTGTGAAGAGCGGAACAGTGGTGTTGATGCCATCAACCACAAACTCGCTGAGCGCACGACGCAGACGCATCATACATTCCACACGAGAGCGGCCATGAACGATCAGCTTACCGATCAGGCTGTCATAGTGCGGAGGAATTTTGTAGCCCTGATAAACGCCGGAATCCACGCGCACGCCCAGACCGCCCGGTGGGTGGTAGTAGGTGATGGTGCCCGGAGATGGAGCAAATGTCAGTGGATGTTCTGCGTTGATACGGCACTCAATTGCGTGACCGGAGAAGCGTACATCTTCCTGATTGATGGAAAGGGTTGAGCCTGCAGCGATGCGGATCTGTTCGATCACGAGATCAATGCCGGTTACCATCTCGGTCACAGGGTGTTCCACCTGCAAACGGGTGTTCATTTCAATGAAGTAGAACTCACCGTTTTCATAGAGGAACTCGATGGTGCCCGCGCCGCGATACTTCAGCTTGCGCATCGCTTCGGCACAGATCTCGCCGATTTCCATCCGCTGCTCTTCGTTCAGAGCTGGGGAAGGACACTCTTCGAATACCTTCTGGTGGCGACGCTGCAAGGAACAGTCGCGCTCACCAAGGTGGATCGCATTGCCCTGACCATCACCCAGAACCTGCACTTCAATGTGGCGTGGTTTGCCGAGGTACTTTTCCATGTACAGCGCATCGTCGCCGAAAGCTGCTTTGGATTCAGAGCGTGCAGTGGAGATTGCAGTGTCCAGATCATCAGCGGTCTGAGCGACCTTCATGCCACGACCACCGCCGCCTGCAGCTGCTTTTACGAGAACCGGGTAGCCGATCTCTTTTGCAATTGTATGGACGTCATCTTCCGGAGTGATACCACCGTCAGAACCCGGCACAACTGGAATACCCAGTTCTTTTGCCGTGGTTTTTGCCTGAATCTTATCGCCCATCACGCGGATGTGCTCAGAGGTAGGGCCGATGAAGGTGATGCCGTGTGCCTCAAGGATTTCCGCAAAGCGTGCATTCTCGGAAAGGAAACCGTAACCGGGATGCACCGCATCGGCGCCAGTGATTTCACAGGCTGCCAGAATCTGCGGAATGTTGAGGTAGCTGTCGCGTGCTACCGGCGGACCAATACAAACACTTTCGTCAGCAAGGCGCACGTGCATTGCGTCTTCGTCGGCAGTGGAGTGGACCGCAACAGTGCGAATGCCCAGCTCTTTACATGCCCGAAGGATGCGGAGTGCGATCTCGCCGCGGTTTGCGATGAGGATCTTGGAGAACATAGAGACTACGCCTGTTATTCGATGATGATGAGTGGTTCGCCGAATTCTACTGGCTGACCGTCTTCAACCAGAATTGCAGTTACAGTACCTGCTTTTGGAGCAGGGATCTGGTTCATGGTCTTCATTGCTTCCACGATCAGGATGGTGTCACCCTTCTTGATGGATTTACCAACTTCGATGAACTGCGCTGCGCCTGGCTCTGGAGCGAGGTAAGCGGTACCAACCATAGGAGAAGTCACTGCGCCCGGATGGCTTGCTGCGTCTGCGGACACTGCGATCTCAACTGGCGCTGCAGCCGCAGGAGCTGGTGCTGGAGCTGCTACAGGAGCCGGTGCTGCGACTGCAACAGGAGCTGCCGCGACTGCGCCTGCTGACAGCTGACGAGCGACACGAACGCGGAGATCTTTGTGTTCCACCTCGATTTCGGTCAGGTTGGTTTCGTCCAGCACGTTAGCAAGCTGGCGGATCATTTCCTGATCAAACTTAGTTTCTTTCGTCATCGTTTTCATCGTCCAGTTCGAAATGCCCTGACTGGTGTCAGGAACTTTCGGTTTGGCCCCCCAAAGCGAATGTGCAGCAAGGATGGCCTTTAAAAATCTGTGAAAATCCAGTTACTCAGAGCAAAACACGGATCTTCTTAGTGAATGAACGCATCAAGCAGTCAGTCATTAACTGCATAGATGGCCATTAATTCTCTAGTTGCGAGATGCTGCTTTTAAAAAAGTATGCATCCGGTGTGCCTAGGCTGCGCATAAGGCAATATCATGTTTAACCGCGCAGAAAGGCACATTTCCCTTTGATTTACTCAGAAGTACACAAATGTAGTTGCGACTCCGCAACCAATCTGTTCTCAAAAACTCTGTGTAATGAGCTAGGTTTACTTGACGTATTGGTAAAGTGTAGCCAGACAAATAAACATAACTGGCCCTCTTATATGATCAGAGCGGACCAAGGAAAAGACCTTTGTCCGCTCTGAGCAGAGTTCTTAAGGATAAAGCAGCGAAAATGCGTTGATATGCGCGATTAAGATGAACTTACTCGCGTTCTGCTGCAATTTTTTCCTTCAAAGTGTCGTAGCCGACAGCGCCTACAATCACCTCATCACCCAGAATGTAGGATGGTGTGCCTGTGATGCCGAGCTGTTCTGCAATGGTGAAGACTTCCTGGAAGGTTTCAGCTGCGCGGCTGGACTTCATGGACTTTTCCAGATCTGCATCTGCAATGCCAAGGTCTTTCGCCACTTTCAGGCTGCTCGCCAGATTTGCACGGCCAGGCTGGCTGAGTAGGGCGAGGTGGAAGTCCTCGTATTTGTCTGGTGCAACTTCAGCAACTGCGATCGCAACGCGTGCAGCTTCCTGAGAGGCTTTGCCAAGAACTGGGAACTCTTTCAGCACTACGCGCAGGTTCTTGTCTTCATCGACGAGGCGAACGAGGTCAGACAGGGCGCGCTTACAGTAACCACAGTTGTAATCGAACAGTTCCACGAGGGTGACGTCACCATCCGGGTTGCCGAGAACGATCTGGTATTCACTGTTGTAGATCTCGTCGGAAAGGCCGGTGATGGCTTCTTTGCGAGCGCTTTCTTCTTCAGCGAGGCGACGCTTGTCCAGTTCCTGCAGTGCTTCCAGCACGATCTCAGGGTTCTGAACGAGGTACTCCTTGATGATCGTTTCCACTTCAGCGCGGTTCACCGATTCTGCTTGTGCAGAAAAAGTTGCTGGCAGCAGAGCGAGCGTTGCTGCACAAGTGATCGCAGCTCGGCGAATGAGTTTATTCATGACATCTCCTGTAACCCTGTTCGGGTGTTGGTTTTTATCTGTCTGATCTGTTAGCGGCGTCTTACCTGAGGCACTTTAACCGACAGTATATCGTCAGCTTGTTGCCAAGCCGGTGTGCCGACCTTCAATTTTTTTTGAGCACGCTTTGCGTAGCGCTGTGCGCTGCGGATATCGCCGCGGGCCATGTGACTTTGAGCTGTTGCCAGATCAGCGCCTGCGACGTCGCCGAGGCGAGCATTTGCGATGGCGAGCTGGGCATAGCCGTTCATGGAATACCGGTCTTTCTGAAGTGCTCTTGTGAGGATGCTCTTGGCTTCTTTCAGATATCTTTGGTCATTGGAGGCGACCATGGCGAAACCGAGCCAGATTTCGAAGTGCGGATTGCCCGGATAAAGGGCTAGTGCCTTGCGGAATGGTGCGATAGCGGCTTTGGGCTTGCCGCCTTCGAGCAGGGCTTGTCCCTTAATCTCATAGAAGTATGGATACTCCGGAGCCTTCGCGATCAGCGCGTCGATTTTTCTGACGGCTTTGGAAACTTTGTCAGAGCGCATGCTGGCAATCGCGCGGGCATACTGTGCGGCAAGGCTTTTGTCTTTGTCCGGGTAAGCCCGGTAAACAGAGTTTTTGTGACTGGTAAAGGCCAGCAGTTTGGCTTTGACCATGTCATGCTTCAGCTGAAGGCGTTCAGGATCCTTCTTGTTGAAGTGCCTGTTTTTTGCGCCTTGTTCTGAAGTGCGTTGAAACGTGCACGCGGCATTGGGTGGCTGAGTGCGTATGGATCAACATACTGAGCTGAGAACAATGCCTGATCTGCCATGCGCTCGAACGTGGTGAGCATGCCTTTGGCCGAAACGCCAACGCGATCAAGGTAGCGCAGTGCTGCCTGGTCAGCTGCAGATTCTTCTGAGCGGCGATAGGACAGGAAGTTACGCTGTGCGAGAGCGCCACCGCCAGATACAGCTGCCGCACCGCCTCGTGCGATGGAGCTGTTGCCTGTGGTTGCGCCTGCTGCCATTGCACCAGCACCAAGGATCATGCCGATGACGGACATGATTTGTGCGTTGGAGGCAGCCTGGCGCATACGAACGAGGTGATTACCTGCGATGTGGCCGGTTTCGTGCGCAATCACGCCGATCACTTCGCTTGGTGTTTTGGCGTCCATGATCACGCCGAGGTTGATGAACATTCTGCGGCTGTCAGGCACAAAGGCGTTGAAGCTTTTGTCGTTGACCAGAATAATCTCAACCTGATTTGCAGGAAGGCCTGCAGCACGGAAAATTGGTTTGGCGTACTCGCGCAACAAATCTTCAGTCTCAGCATCACGAACGAGGGGGAGACCCTTCTTTTGTTGAGCTTGAGCTGTGGTGATTGCCACATTAGGTACAACCAGTGAAAGTGCAGTCGCTGTGATGAGAAAATTGCGCGCAAACTTTGTTGCTTGTGATTTGACTGGTTCAATCACACGTTTCAATGCATTGTTCTTAAATTGCACGTCAAGTCCCCTTAGTTGGCTTGGCAGGCGCAGAGCGGTTCGCACTTAAAGTACTACATAGACTTTCAAATAAGCCTTAACCACCCAAGATAGGCAGTTATTAGGCAAAATTGCTAGGTGGCCCGAAAAATTAAAGCACAGGCTTTGAGAAGAAGAAATAAGAGGGAATGCATTTGTCAGTATTAATGGGATCAAAACGGAGTGAAGTGCTGCCATTTCAAGCTATGGAAGTGCTGAATGCTGCTAATCGCCTTGAGCAAGCCGGTGAACATGTGCTGCACATGGAAGTTGGGCAGCCTGGCGCACCGGTTCCTGACTCGGTTTTAAAGGTGGCGCATGAGTATCTGTCTTCCGGTCTCCTGGGGTACACAGAGGCGCAGGGCATTCCACTGCTGAAGAAGAGCATTGCACGCTATTACAAGCAGACCTTTGGGCTTGAAGTGCCGGAATCCCGAATCTTTGCAACCACCGGTTCTTCTGCCGGCTTCAATCTGGCGTTTTTGGCGGGTTTTGATCGGGGGGACCGGATTGCGATTACATCTCCGGGATATCCAGCCTATCGCAATATCATTGAAGTGCTTGGCTTGGAGTGTGTGGAAATCGAAGTTGGGCCGGAGACCCGATGGTCGCTGACGCCAGAGATCCTTGAGGAGGTGCACAAGGAAAAGCCTCTCAAAGGGGTGTTGGTGGCAAGTCCGGCTAATCCGACAGGCACCATGATGTCGCCTGAAGCCTTGAAAGCACTGGTGGAGGCCTGTGAGGCGTTGGACCTCTGGTTTATCTCAGATGAGATTTATCATGGTCTTGCCTATGACATGCAGGAGGAGACCGCACTTCGGTTTACGGACAAGGCGATCATCGTCAACAGTTTCTCCAAGTACTACTGCATGACCGGTTGGCGTATCGGCTGGATGGTGTTGCCTGAGGTTCTGGTGCGGCCGATCGAGCGGATTGCGCAGAGCCTTTACATCTCACCGCCGGAACTGGCGCAGGTGACTGCTGCAGCTGCGTTTGATGCGGTGGAGGACTACGAAAAGATCAAGGCGGGTTATGCTGCGAACCGTCAGGTGTTGCTGGATCACTTGCCTCAGCTGGGCTTTGATGTGCTGCCAGTGGATGGCGCGTTCTATGTTTATGCTGGTGTCTCCAAGCTGACCAATGACTCAATGGATTTCTGTCAGCGTATGCTTGCCGAAACGCATATTGCTGCAACACCGGGTGTCGATTTTGATCTCACTCGCGGCCATCAGTTCATGCGTTTTTCCTTTGCAGGTAAGGAGGCTGATATCAAGCTGGCCGTTGACCGATTGGAAAGTTGGCTGAAGTAGAGCCGAACGAATAACAAAAAAGCCCGCTCAAATTAGCGGGCTTTTTATTTGATCTCAGATCTTCCTAGAAGAAAGAGCGGCGCTGCCACCAGCCGGTGCGGCGTGGTGTGTCTTCATCGCTCTCAACCGCTACGGTTTCACCTTCAACCACCTTGTGAGAGGTGACGACTGGCTTGGTTGGTGCCTTTGGCTTTGCCGGAGCTTCAACTTCAACTGCTGCCTCTACCGCTGGAGCTTCCTCAGCAACAGGAGCTTCTTCCTTTGCTTCGGTCTTTGGCTCTTCAGCTGGCTTTTCTTCCTTCGGCTGCTCAGCAACAGCGTCAGCTGTCACAGCGACGGGCTCTGCTGCCGCTTCAACCACTTCTGCGACAGGTTCAACCGGTGCTTCTACTGCAGCTGGAGCTTCTTTGACGGCTACGTCTTCGGAAGCTTCTGCCTGAACAGCAGGTGCTTCGGCTTCTTCCTTGGCTTCAGAAGCTGCTTCTTTTTCTGCAGCAGGCTTTCTGCGACGACGACGCGGCTTGCGTGTCTCTTTCTTTGGCTCTTCTTCAGTTTCCGCTGTGGCTTCAGCAGGCGCAGAAGCTTCTTCTGCCGGTGCTGCATCTTCAGCGGTTTCAGATTTTGCCTCAGCGATGATTTCTTCTACGCTGTCCGCTGTGCCTTCTTCGGAGCGCTCAGCTTCTTCAGAAGATTCTGCGCCTTCAGCTGCTTCTGCGTTCTCGCCGTTTTCATCAGATGCATTTCTGCGGCGTGAGCGACGGCCACCACGGCGACCGCGACGACGCTTACGGCGGCGATCGTCCTCATCATCACCTGCGTCTGATGCTTCAGCATCCGCAGATTTTTCTTCAGCGGCTTCTTCGTCATCAGAAGGTTGTTCTTCAGACGGATCAGCATCGTCCAGCTTCTGTTCTGCTTCAGCCTTGTCTCCACCGCGACGGCGGCGGCGACGACGGCGACGGCGACGATCGTTGCCATCTTCGTCAGAAGCTTCCTGCTTCTGCTCGTCTGCGGCTTCCTCGATCACGTCTTCATCTTCCTCAATCGGGAAGATGGTGTCCGGCTGAACGGTTGCAGGCAGCGGCTGGGTGCGTTCGCTTGGTGTTGCGAGTTCACCGCGCTCCAGAGTGAAGTGCTGCTCGGTAACGCTGTCGTCACCAAAAATGGAGATTTCCAGACCGAAGCGGCGTTCCAGATCCATCAGGTGATGGCGCTTCTGGTTCAGGATGTACATTGCCACTTCGTTTGGCGTGCGCAGGTTCAGGTTATGTGAGGAGCCGCGCAGCAGCTGATCTTCCAGAGAGCGGAGGATGTGCAGAGCAACGGATTCTACTGAACGGACGATGCCAGAACCATGACAGTGCGGACATACAACGGAAGAGCTTTCCAGTACGCCAGTACGGATGCGCTGACGTGACATTTCCAGCAGGCCGAAGTGAGAAATACGGCCAACCTGAATGCGGGCGCGGTCAGACTTCAGGCATTCCTTCAGGCGACGCTCAACAGCGCGGTTGTTGCGGTTCTCTTCCATATCGATGAAGTCGATAACCACAAGGCCGGCGAGGTCGCGCAGGCGGAGCTGACGTGCGATCTCTTCAGCAGCTTCAAGGTTGGTTGCCTGAGCTGTGTCTTCAATATTCTGTTCGCGTGTTGCCTTACCGGAGTTCACATCGATAGCGACCAGAGCTTCTGTCTGGTTGATGACGATGTAACCGCCAGACTTCAATGTCACCTGTGGGGAGAACATTGCATCCAGCTGAGCCTCAACACCGAAACGGGTGAAGATTGGCGTCGCGTCACGGTATGGCTGAACATTTTTGGAGTGGCTTGGCATCAGCATGCGCATGAAGTCTTTTGCTTCACGGTAGCCTTCTTCGCCAGCAACCAGAACCTGATCGATGTCTTTGTTGTAAAGGTCACGGATAGAGCGCTTGATCAGGCTGCCTTCCTCATAAACGAGGGTAGGGGCCGCTGAATCAAGGGTCAGTTCGCGGACGTTCTCCCAGAGACGCAGGAGGTATTCGAAGTCACGCTTGATTTCTGCTTTGGTTCTGCTTGCACCTGCAGTCCGCAGGATAACACCCATGCCGTTTGGCACATCCAGATCACCAGCAACCTGCTTCAGGCGCTTGCGGTCTGTTGGCTTGGTGATCTTACGAGAGATCCCGCCACCACGGTCGGTGTTTGGCATCAGAACAGAATAACGGCCAGCGAGAGACAGGTATGTGGTTAGAGCTGCGCCTTTGTTGCCGCGCTCTTCCTTCACCACCTGAACTAGCAGCAGCTGGCGGCGTTTGATGACTTCCTGAATTTTGTAGTTGTCGCGCAGGCGGCGAGGGCGCTCGGTAACTTCTTCCTGCGCTTCGTCTTCGCTTTCATCCTGCTCGTCAGCGTCAGAGGCTGCTTCTGCAGTTTCTTCTTCTGCTTCAGCCTTTTCTTCAGACGCTTCGTCGGAAGCCTCTTCCTCAGTTGTTTCTTCGGAAGTGGTTGCTTCTACAGGAGCGGCTTCCTCGGAAGCTTTTTCTGCAGGAGTTTCCTCTGCGCTTTCACCTTCTGGGGCAGCTTCATCAGCAGTCTTTGCATCTGTGTCATCTTCGTCAGAAGGTGCTTCAGCTTCGATGTCCTCGATGCTGTCGTCCTGGAACGGCGCATCCATGCTGGCGAGTGCTTCAGCTTCGTGCTCGGCTTCAAGCGCGCTGGTTTCAGCTTCAATCAGCTCAGCGACAACCTCTTCAGAAGCTTCTGCGGCTTTCGCAGCGGCGGCTTTCTGAATTTCAGCTTCACGCTTAGCTTCTTCTTTTTCACGACGCTCGCGCTCGCGCTGGTTTGCAGCGGCTTCAGCTGCAAGCTGAGCTTCAAGAGCTTCGCGATCTTCTTTCGGAAGCTGATAATAATCCGGATGGATTTCGCTGAATGCGAGGAACCCGTGTCTGTTGCCACCATATTCGACAAACGCTGCCTGAAGAGATGGCTCTACTCTGGTGACTTTAGCTAGATAAATATTTCCGCGAAGCTGCTTTCTGTTTGCTGCTTCAAAGTCAAATTCCTCAACCCGATTCCCGCGCACGACCGTAACCCGGGTCTCCTCCGGGTGGGTCGCATCTATCAGCATCTTGTTTGCCATGAAGTGAGTTCCTTAGGACCAAGCCCTGAAGACGGCGCGAGTGGCGCTGAGATTTGTACATCCCCAGGTCGGTCAACTTGTTATTTAAGTTGCTAGTAGAAAAGGCGAGACGGCGGCGCGCATGAGCACGACAGGAAGGGACCGACTGACACGTCGGCGCACTGCTTCCTACAGTGTGTTCATTTGTATTTGCGCGTAGCTTTGACAAACCGTTCGCCCTTAATGATCTCTTGTGTCCGCCCAAAAGGCGGTATGCTTTAGATAGAAGCGCTTCTTCAGGCTTCCAGTAAGTAAACAACTCTTCGTGCGCCTAGCTGCCCTACCTCTCCGAATTTTCGGGGATAAAGCACTTATCCAGAGCGACAGAAAAACTGTTCACAACCCGCCATGACCGAAAATGTCACGGCAAAACTCTGTCTTGGTTCTCGAGCAGACTGCTCTTCCGGTTGGTTTATATCGTATCCACATCAACAAACTGGAAACGACATAAATTGCTCATATGGGCTTTTGAAGCATTCCGATCAGCTTGAAAACTGCGAAAATCTCAGGATATCAGCTTCAAAAAATATGGCTCACAACTTTACAGAACAGTTCCAAATCGAAGTCCTAGTAAACCTTTTACGATCCATCGAGACGCTTGGCAAGCTTGGGAAAATCGATCTGGCAGTGTGTTGCTACGAAAGCTGCAGTTGTTAATCAATGCTTAATGAAGGGTTTGGCGGGGTGACTTTCGCTTAATCGTCATTTAATCGTTCAACTTGATTTAAACTAAATTGCCAGCGTTTATTGAGGGGAGTGAAAAGGTGAGCCGCATCAGTCATGCATTCCAGTTCTGTGCTCTCAGCTTTTGTTGTTTTGCGTTTTCTCTTCTTGCGATTGTCGCAGTGAATGGCCCGGCAACAGCGCAAAATGCAGTTTCTGTCGTCTCGGATGCACGTGTTGCCGGAGATCTGGCGCGAACACGCTTCATTCTCGATATGGACGGTGAAGTGGGCTATAGCCTGTCATTCTTGTCCCGTCCTTATCGTCTGGTGATTGATCTCCCATCAGTGACCTTTGAGTTTCCACGAGATTTTACACCGAAGGGGCGGGGGCTTGTACGTTCCTGGCGCTACGGCTCCATTTCCAAGGGGCGTTCACGTGTGGTTCTGGATTTGAACTCACCGGTGGCGTTGGACAAAACCTTTCTGCTGCCCGGAGTTCAGGATCAGCCGACACGGTTGGTGATTGATTTGACCGAATCTTCCCCTGATGAGTTCGAGGCTTCCATTGGCCGTGCGATCTCGCAGACTTTGCCGGTAGGCGCGACAGCTTCTGTTCCTGATGAGACGAAGGTTGAGGAACCAGTACAAGCCGCTGATAGCAACTTGCCGGTGATCGTTATTGATCCAGGACATGGCGGCGTTGATTCCGGAGCCGTGGGCAGTAACGGGACGCTGGAGAAGGCGATTGTGCTCAACTTTGCGCGGTTCCTGAAACAGAAACTGGATAAACTTGGCTACTATCAGGTTCATCTAACCCGTGAAGACGACAAGTTCATTTCTCTTGGCAAACGCACCAAGATTGCTCGTGGCAAGGATGCTGACCTCTTTATCTCCATTCATGCGGATTCGATCACAAATGGGGCAGAGACCACGCGTGGTGCCTCAATCTACACTCTTTCAGAGAAAGCCTCTGACCGTATGGCAGCTGCTCTGGCGCGGCGTGAAAACTATTCTGATGTGATCGGCGGTGTGGATTTTTCTGATGAACCAGAAGAGGTTACGGATATTCTTGTGGAGCTGACACGTCGCGAAACCAAGAATTTTTCGATCCATTTTGCACGATTGGTGGTTGAAGAACTTAAAAGCGCCACAACAGTTATTAAAAATCCTCTTCGTTCTGCGGGGTTTCAGGTGCTGAAAAGCCACGATGTCCCTTCCGTTTTGATCGAGCTTGGATTTCTTTCCAATAATCTGGATGAGAAAATGTTAGGTTCTGATGAGTGGCGGGAACGTGTGTCGGATGCGATTGTTCAGGCAACGAACAGTTTCTTTCGGGCCAGAATTGCGCAGCAATAGCTGTTTGGCTGATTGTTTTTCGGGTGCGTATATGTCGCTGTTGCGGTGGGATAATTCCTAAGTTCCTGCCTCAGCTTTGCCATAATGAAAAGCGATTGGGTGCCAAACTGTAACAGTGAAGTCTGGATTCGGTTCTGCTGCACTCATTCGGGCCAAGACCTCTTGACCCTTTACCGGAAATGCATCAGGAACGGCGTTTGAAACTGGCTCTGGAATGCTGGCTTCACGACTCGAACATTCTTAGCGGGAAAGCAAACGAGCCCGAATATGAGATTATTTTTGAAGTTCATTGGATATCTCTTTGGGATTTCAGTTGTTCTGGGGCTGATTGCAGCGGCCGGACTGTGGATTTATCTCAATGACATAACCAAGGATCTGCCGGATTACACCGCGCTGAAGGATTACGAACCACCAGTCATGACACGTGTGCATGCTGCTGATGGTCATCTCATGTATGAGTTCGCGCGTGAACGGCGTTTGTTTATTCCGATTCAGGCTATTCCTGACCGTGTGAAGCAGGCTTTCCTTTCTGCAGAAGACAAGAATTTCTATGAGCATATTGGTATTGATCCGTGGGGCATTGGCCGTGCGGTGATCACCAACGTGCGCAACAGCGGTTCTGGTCGCCGCCTTGTTGGTGCGTCCACCATTACGCAGCAGGTAGCGAAGAACTTCCTTCTGACCGGTGAGCAGAAGTATGAGCGCAAGATCAAAGAAGCGCTTCTGGCTCTGCGCATCGAGCAGGCCTTCACCAAAGACGAAATCCTCGAGCTTTATCTGAACGAGATCTATCTGGGGGTAGGGGCATATGGTGTTGGTGCTGCATCCCTGATCCTGTTTGATAAATCCGTTCATGAGCTTGAACTGCAAGAGATTGCGTATCTGGCTGCCGTTCCTAAAGGCCCATCCAACTATCACCCATACCGCTATCGTGATCGCGCGATTGAGCGTCGTAACTGGGTGATCGACCGTATGGTTGAGAACGGATACGTTTCTGTTCAGGAAGGTATTGAAGCAAAAGCGAAGCCACTGGATGTGAAACTGCGTCCAACAGGAAACCTTGTGAGAGGGTCTGAGTACTTCTCTGAGGCTGTGCGTCGTCAGTTGGCTGCTCAATATGGCGAAGAGAAGCTCTATGAGGACGGTTTGTCCGTTCGGACCTCTCTTAATCCTGATATGCAGCTGAAAGCGCGTAAAGCCCTGCGTGATGGTCTGGTTGATTTTGATCATAAGCGCGGTAAGTGGCGTGGTCCGATCGGTAACATCGAAATCGCTTCCAGCGACTGGGGTGCTGCTTTGGATAAAGTTCAGACCCTGAATGATGTTCCTGAGTGGACCAGTGCTGTTGTTCTTTCTGTGAGCAATCAGAAGGCTGTTGTTGGACTTCGCCCAGAGCGCCTTGCGAACCGTAAGCTTTCTACCGAGCGCGTACGTGCTGATCTAAACCTGAGCGACATGAAGTGGGCGCGCGTTAATGGACGTGCTCCACGTAATGTTCAGGAAGTGCTGAACCCGGGTGATGTTGTTTACGTACAGCGTATGCCAAGCGGTAAGTACGTTCTACGTCAGGTTCCGGAGGTTTCCGGGGCTTTGGTGGCGATGGATCCGCACACTGGCCGCGTTCTAGCGCTTGTTGGTGGCTTCAGCTATGCAGAAAGTCAGTTCAACCGCGCGACACAGGCTTGGCGTCAGCCGGGTTCTGTTTTCAAGCCGTTCGTTTATGCGGCAGCGCTGGATAATGGCTATACGCCGTCTTCCGTGGTGCTGGATGCGCCAGTTGAGATTGAACAGGGGCCGGGACAAGACCCGTGGAAGCCACAGAACTATGGCGGCAAGTTCTATGGTCCGTCCACTCTGCGGACAGGTATTGAGCTTTCCCGTAACGTGATGACCGTGCGCCTTGCTCAGGACATGGGCATGGATCTGGTTTCCGAGTATGCGCGCAGCTTTGGCATTGATGACAACATGATGCCTGTGCTCTCCATGTCTCTGGGCGCTGGTGAAACAACCGTGATGCGTATGACTGCTGCGTACTCCATGATGGCCAACGGTGGCCGCCGTGTGCAGCCAACTCTGATTGACCGCATTCAGAACCGTTATGGTGAGACCATCTATCAGAACGACCAGCTGGTTTGCACCAACTGCTCCGAAGAGTATTGGGACAATCAGGCTGAGCCTGAACTGATCGACACTCGCGAGCAGGTGCTCGACCCAATGACGGCTTACCAGATCACCTCTATGATGGAAGGTGTGGTACAGCGTGGTACGGCGACAGGTGTTAAGGCTGTTGGTCGTCCGGTTGCTGGTAAGACCGGCACCACCAACGACGAGCGTGATGCTTGGTTTGTGGGCTTTACGCCAGAACTGACAGTTGGTGTATTTGTTGGTTACGACACACCTCGCAAGATGGGTAAGGGCGCGACTGGTGGTCAGGTTGCTGCGCCAATCTTCACTTCGTTCATGAAAGACGCGCTTCAGGATGCACCTCCACTTGAGTTCCGCGTTCCTAATGGCTTGCGTCTGGTTTCCATCAACCGCCGCACAGGTCTAAGGGCGTCTGCAGGCGCTCCGGGCACCATTCTGGAGTCCTTCAAACCAGGTACTTCTCCACCAGACAGTTACTCTGTGATTGGCTTCCAGGATGAGATTGGTATCCGTCAGGATCTTTCTCCGGAAGCAGGGCGGGCGGTTATGTCCGGTACCGGTGGTCTTTACTAAAACTCTTCATGGGCTGGTCATGCTAACTGCGTGACCAGCCCACAGTTTCTGTGGTCTGACTGATTGCGGAAATGATTTGCTGCGACTATGTTCGCAACCGACGCAGTACAATTGACTGCATTAAAGTTTTTTCAAAACAGTGAGGTATCCGATGCGCGCCGAAATGGAGGCCATCGTCGACGAAATCAAGCAGGCCATAAGCCTGCTGAGGAGGCATCTTTGACTGGGACGTCGCACTTGTCCGTCTAGATGAACTCAATGCGCTTTCTGAAGATCCAGATCTTTGGAATGACCCGACGAATGCGCAAAAACTTATGCGTGAACGCCAGCAGCTTGATGACAGCATCAATGGCGTTCGCAAGCTTGAGCAGGATCTCGTTGACAATCAGGAACTGATTGAAATGGGCGAGATGGAGGACGATCAGTCTGTCGTTGACGAGGCTGAAGGTGCTCTGAAAGCTATGCTTGAGCAGGTCAACAAGCTTCAGCTGCAGTCTCTGCTTTCCGGTGAAGCAGATGGCAACGACACTTACATCGAGATCAACTCTGGTGCGGGTGGTACGGAGAGCCAGGACTGGGCCAGCATGTTGCTGCGTATGTATCGTCGTTGGGGCGAACAGCACGGCTACAAAGTTGAGCTGATGGAATACAACGACGGTGAAGAAGCTGGCATCAAGTCTGCGACTTTGCTTGTGAAGGGTGAGAATGCCTATGGCTGGATGAAGACCGAAGCGGGTGTTCACCGTCTGGTTCGTATCTCCCCATATGACTCCAACGCGCGCCGTCATACGTCCTTTGCGTCTGTCTGGGTTTATCCGGTTATTGATGACAGCATCAATATCGAGATCAACGAGGCTGACTGCCGCATTGATACCTACCGTGCATCTGGTGCAGGTGGTCAGCACGTCAACACGACTGACTCTGCTGTCCGTATTACGCACAATCCGACAGGTATTGTTGTTCAGTGTCAGAGCGAACGTTCTCAGCATAAGAACCGCGCCACCGCGTGGGACATGCTGCGTGCGCGGCTTTATGAGGCTGAGTTGCAGCGCCGTGAAGAGCAGGCCAATAAGGATGCAGCCTCCAAGACCGATATCGGTTGGGGCCATCAGATCCGCTCTTACGTTCTGCAACCATACCAGCTGGTGAAGGATCTGCGAACCGGTGTTGAAAGCACAGCGCCTTCTGATGTTCTAGACGGTGATCTGGACAAGTTCATGGAAGCAACGCTTGCGCACCGCGCCTTCGGTAACGCGCCAGCAGCGGTTGAAGATCTGGACTAAACCTTATCTTCTGCAATGAATGAGAAAAGCCCCGGAACTCAGTTTCGGGGCTTTTTGCTTTCAAGGCAGTCTTTATCAGGAAGGTTTTGTCTGATCTTGATCGGTTTGCGCGGTGTGAATGTGATTATTGTGCTGTAGCAGCGATCCTCGCTGGTCAGGTGTATTGTGTCGATTACATCAGAAATGCTTGTGTTCTCTTGCATATGATCGCTTTTGAAGATCTGATTTGAAACCGGTAGATTGATGTAGAAGTTACCCTCGCCATGCGGGACTACCAATATCCCCTCACACAAGTAGTCTTTGCATTTTTCTGCAGTTTCGATGCGAAAGAGTTGCAAGGAGTAGGTTGAGTGAACTCTCGTATTTTCCGTGTCTTCTTGCCTCAGTACGCCATCTTTAATCAGAGGTCTCAGCTCACTGGGTGAGGCCTCTGAAAAAGTGGTGATCATTGCTCGTGCGTAACTGATGTTTGGGAAAGCGACTAAAAGAAGAAGTAGGATTAGGTAAAGCGGAAATTTCTGTCTCATTGCAAAGCACACGAAAGTTTTTGAGGCACACATAGGATAAGTATGAACTTAACCTATGTTGCTCTGTGTGTATTGCAAGTCAGGATACATGAAACATGCAGTCGATATGGTCACGGCAGGTTGAGGGCGACCTTGGTTTGCTGTTTTGGGCGGAAGATCGCTGCTAGTCTGTCGCCTGTGCGGATGAAGCGCATTGGGTTGACAGGTTTGCCGTTCAGGCGCACTTCGTAGTGAAGGTGAGGGCCGGTGGAGCGGCCTGTGTTGCCGACTGTGCCGACCAGATCGCCCATGTTGACGCGTTGACCTTCACTCACCAAAAGCTTTTGCATGTGGGCGTAGCGGGTGATCAGGCCGTTGTCGTGAACAATCTCTACAGACAGACCATAGCCGCCGTTGTAGCGGGAGAGTGAGACGATACCAGCGCCGGTTGCTTTCACAGGGGTTCCACGGTTGGCTTTGAAATCGAGTCCAGTGTGAATAGCTGGTTTGCCGAGGAATGGATCAGTTCGTGCCCCGTAAGGGCTAGAGATGTTAAAGCTGTTCAGTGGTCGCCCGAATGGGAGAGCGTCTACCTTTGCATTCAGTTCAATGCGTTGCTCGATGATCCGGCGGGCTGCAATCATGCTGCTGTCGAGATCCGCCGTTCCAATATCCTGATAAATGCCGCCTGCAGAGGAACGAGGTGTGACAAACGCTGGTTGAGACACCCCGGCTTTCTTGAGTAGGGTGTTGGCCCGTTTGATGTCGTCCAGTGCGGCTTGCGTGTAAGCCGTCAGCAGAAGCTGGCCTTGAGCTTGCTTGGAGTAGAAATCTTTGTGTGTTGCTGCTTGTTGCTCAGCAGCGGCCTTTTTCCCCGACAGAGTGCCCAGAATATCCAGCGGTGCAGAGCTGTTCTGCTGCGGCGCGTAGGACAGACTTGCTGTTGGAGCTGCAGGTGTCGTGCTCTTGAGCGGTTTGCGCTTTGGAGACGGTGGGATTGCGGAAAGGACGAGGTTGGACTGCTCCGCAAGTGTTACGAGAGCTTCGATTTCTCGGAACTGGCGCAGCAAGAGTTCTTGCTGTTTACGAGCCGGAGCGCTCAAACCAGAAGCGTCTTGATCCATGCGGCCTCTCAGCTCTCCAAGCTGAAATTTGAGGTCACGGATTTCGCTTTCATAGTTTTCACGGAGAGCTATTTCTCTGGATAATGTTGAATTAAGTCGTATCTCGCTGAGAGACTGCTGAAAGCTGCTTGCTAATACTGCAGAGACCACAGCCGTGGCTGCGAGACCGGAAATCCAATAGGCCACGGGCGGAATTGAGCGCAGCTCAGATGTGATGCGCGAAAGCCACATTGGACCATCCAACTTCAATTGACTGTAATTGCTGGAAAACTCGCTGCACCTAGAAAGTTTCATCGGATGACCACTTGCTCAGTTTGCCTACTGGAAATGATTTGTTAAGTTCGATTAAAGTTAGTTATGGTTAATAAAGTCTAAGTGCGGTGTATCATTAGGTCAATTTGATGAGCGGGCGGTAGAAGCCCGGAGTGAGGCCAGCTTCAGATCTTGCCCTGTCATTAAATGGGGGCTTCAGTGGTCCTTTGAAATGCTGTTTTACGAGCTGTTGAAAACGTGGCTCCGGGCGGACGCGCTGGCGGTCGCACATGAAGCGGAACCACTTTGCGCCAAAGGCGACGTGTCCTTTTTCATCCCGGTAGATCACATGCAGCACACTGGCTGTGTCCTCATCACCCATGGCGTTGGCCTTCTCGATCATGGATGGTGTGATGTCGAGGCCGCGTGCTTCCAGCACCAGAGGGATGATTGCCAGTCGGGCCAACAGATCTTTACCCGTGGATTGAGCTGCCTGCCACAGGCCATCGTGGGCAGGGAGGTCGCCATACGCTGCGCCAAGCTTCGCCAGCCGTTCCTGAATGAGTGTGAAGTGTTTTGCTTCTTCCAGACCTACGCGGACGAAATCATCGTAGTAAGAGCGCGGCATTGGTACATGTGTGAAGCGGCCAATCAGATCCCAGGTGAGGTCGATAGCATTCAGCTCGATATGGGCCAATGAGT
This sequence comes from Pseudovibrio sp. FO-BEG1, assembly GCF_000236645.1. Taxonomy (NCBI): domain Bacteria; kingdom Pseudomonadati; phylum Pseudomonadota; class Alphaproteobacteria; order Hyphomicrobiales; family Stappiaceae; genus Pseudovibrio; species Pseudovibrio sp. FO-BEG1. The sequence goes on along the minus strand of NC_016642.1, from coordinate 3,774,028 downwards.
GGAGTAGGGCGACTTTGCCGTTTTTGCCGCCGACGGCGCGCTTTGGCATATCGCGAGGTGGAAGCAGCTCTGGTTTGGCCGGGCGGCCCGGGCGGTCCGGCATTGGCCTTTCAGCGGATCCTCTTGAAATGGAGAGTGCGCCTTTGAACCATTGATTGGCCACGTAGTAGGCCAATGCGACTTTCAGGTTCAGATCAGGTGTCTCCAGGATCTGGCGTGCACCGTCCTTGAGCGACTTTACACTGATATATTCAGGGAGGTTGAGATGCGCTTGTCCAGCAAACGCATCTGCTTCATTCTTGCCCGGTAGTTTTGGCATTCTTTACTGGCTCAAACTCTTCAGTTCTTCCAAGACCTTTTCGACATGGCCGGGAACGCGGACCTTGCGCCAGATCTTGGCAATCTTGCCCGTTTTATCTATGAGAAACGTCGAGCGTTCAACGCCCATGTACTTCTTTCCGTACATGTTTTTTTCTACCCAGACGCCGTAGGCCTCACAGACCTCTTTGTCGGTATCTGCCCCAAGTGTGACAGTTAGCCCGTGTTTCGCCTTAAACTTGTCATGCTTTAGTGCTGTATCGGGCGAAATGCCAATGATAACAGCATTGTGTTTTTGAAACTCAGCCGCATGTTCGGTAAAGGCAATTGCTTCCTTAGTGCAGCCGGGCGTGTCATCTTTAGGATAAAAGTAAACAACGACTGACTGGCCAGTTTGTTCTGATAAAATGAATTGTCCTTGCGAATCTGTGGCTAAGGAGAAATCCGGTGCCGGCATTCCTTCCAGCGGTAAGGAAGGTGTCGCATCTTTTGTATCAGGCATTCTTTATTTGCTCCTGGGGTGTGCAATTTGTCTCTCAGGACTGCGTTTTTCTACATGGTGTAGATAAGTAATTTATCTTGCAGAGCACCTGTGATCACGCGATGCTAGCGCAGGTTACGATTCGAGCATACTCGAACGGACTACTAAAACAGGGAATAAGATTCTGGCTGTTGATGTTGGGAATTCAGCAGAGCTTGAAAGCTCTTCGGTTACACGCCGTTTTAAGCGCCGCGTTGTCTGGGGCGTTGTTTGTGTTTTTCTGTTTTTGACGATTGGTTTTGGCGGTTACCGTTTGATGAGCGGGCCGGTTTCTGTGCCTTATCTGGTGGATTGGGCGATCCGTCAGTTTGAAAGCAAGGCATTGAATGTCACGGTCGGCAGTGCCCAGTTTGACCTGTTTGGGGACAATGGCAGCCGCATCATTCTTGAAGACTCTCTCATTCGTGTCAAAGGGCGCACAGCTGCGACTGTTCTGCTGCCCCGGGCTGAGATTGGCATCAATCTCTCCGGTCTTTTGACGGGTGATCTGGAGATCACCAGTGTGGCGCTTGAACGCCCATCTGCAACCATTCGGCTGGCAAGCGGCTCAGAGCCTCTGCCACGGGTTCAGAACCGTGTTGTTGCGATTGACAAGTTCAGTGTGATTGCAGTTGAGGAACTCAAACGCTGGCACCTGGAAAAGGTTGCGATTGAGTATGGTCGGCTGGTGATTAACACTCAAGGGGAAGAGTTCGTCGCTGATGGCATTGATGCAAATGCGGTACTGCTGGATGACCTTTCCTTTGCTGTGAATGCGAAGATTGTGGGCCGTGAAGGGGATTGGTCATGGGATCTGAAACGGACCGTTACGCCTGAAACGGGTGTTCGCAACATCTCCGTCAATCTGCGTGAGGCTTCTCTGCGTGATCTGCTGCCGACACATAGTTTTGCGCGCGATGATAAGCTAGCAAGTACCCGCTTGTCGGTTGAAGCCAACGCTGAGCTTTGGGCAACTGGTGAGTTTGTCAGCGCAGATATGAATGTGCGGACGTCTCCGATCTTCATCCGCACTGCACCAGACAACTCCATCACCGTTGATGAAGCGTACCTGGATCTGAAACTGCAGCGCGATACTCCGGATATTATCGTTGGTCGGTCATATCTGCGCCGCAAGAATACGCGCGTGGTGTTTGGCGGTGTGTTGCAGCCACCTGTCACTGAGGGGGCAGAATGGAACTATTCTCTGGGCTCTCGAGAGATCGTACTGGCACCTGCGGATGTGAACTCGCCGCCACTGCTTTTCCCGGATGCGTATGCGTCTGGCTCGTTTGATCCAGCCAACTCTCTGATCTCAATTGAGCGAGCACGGGCCGTTGGTCTTGATGCGGACATCAATGTCGCTGGTTCTTTCTATTATGGTAAGCCGGGACCATCTTTGGCTCTTTCTGTTTACACCCCAAGCCTGAGCTTTGGTGAGGTGCTGCAGGTTTGGCCAACGATTACAGCTCCAAAAACCCGCGACTGGTTGATCAACCATCTTGGTCCTGGCCGTGTTGATAATGTGTACCTGGACTTGGCGCTTGGGCCTGCAGCTTTTGATGGTGATAAGGCAACGCCTGCCTGGCAGGGGAACGGGCTGACAGCGAAATTTGATGTGATTGATGGTTCTATCAAGGCGTTGAAGTCACTTCCTGTGGTGCGTGACCTGACTGGATCAGGGAAGATTGAAAACGAAGACTTTTCAATCTCCGGCACCAATGGCCACTTCCGCATGCAGGATGGTAATATCGTCAAGGTTCCGGAAGTTCAGTTTGCCATCAAGAAGATTGCAGGGCCCGGTATCCAGCCAGCGGAACTTTCTGTTGTTGTGACGGGCCGGGCAGATGATCTGGGTGTCCTCGCAGATTCTGAGCCGATCAACGCACTGGACGGCTTTAGCGTCGTGCCTGCGGATCTTTCCGGAACAGGTGAGGTACGCGTTGAGGCATCGTTCCCGCTTGCTAAGAACCTGAAAGTCAAGGACGTTGACTGGCGAGCCAATCTTGATCTGAAAGACTTTACCAGCAAAGCGAAGATTTCAGGTCAGACCATTGAAAACGCAGATCTTATTGTTCAGGCAGATACGAAACAGACGTTGATTACAGGTAAGGGCAAGCTCAACGGCTTCCAGTCCGAGATTGATCTGAGCACCAGCCGGGATGGTAGTGGTGGTGAGGATCGGCAGGGTGTCACGTTTGTTGCGAATGCCAAGGATCTGAAAGACTACGGCGTTGATCTACAGGATTACATCAAGGGTCCGATCAAGGTCAGCTATGAGGATAGCGGCGGTGCGCAGGTGTTTGAGCTGGATCTGGCGAAAGCTTCCATCAATGTGAGGGAAGTTGGTTGGAGTAAAGTTCCCGGCGTTCGTGCAACTGCACGTTTCCGTGTGACCAGCTCGGGCAATGCCAAGACACTGCATAACTTCTCGTTCCTCTCTGAGGGAGTGGAAGTGCGTGGCAATCTGAAGATTGATAGCAGTGGCAAGTTGTCTCTGGCTGATTTCTCCGCTTTCAACTTGCGTCCGAATGATAATGCGAAGATGACTGTTCGCCCGCGTCGTGGGGGTGGCTACAAGGTCGTGCTGAATGCAGAGCGCTTTGATGGTCGTGCCCTGCTGGATAGTTTTGGCGGCGATGGTGGTTCTTCTGCTGGCAAAGGCAGGAGAGATGTTGTTGAGGTTGATCTGAGCTTCCGCCGTTTGATCGGTTACAGAGGCGTTCAGGCGTCTAACGTGCGCGTAGACGGGTTGTTCCGCGGTGAGAGCCCGGTCGACCTGACAGTCTCTGGAGCGACCTCCAGTCGTGGTCAGTTCAACTTCACCGTTGGTGGCGAAGGTAAGCATCGTTTTGCGAAGGGCAAGCTGAACAACACCGGTGAGTTCCTGCGCTTCATGGACATCTTCCCGCGTATGCGTGGTGGTAGCGGACGTGTTGATATTCAGATGCCGAGTGATACCAACTGGGCTGGTCAGCTGACTGTGACGAACTTCTCTATTACAGAAGATCCGGCCATTAAGGCGTTGAAGGGCATTAAGCCTCGTGAAATTCGTGGGTCGCGGAATAGTGAAGTCTACTCGGCTGCGGTGAACTCTGGTGAGGCATCGTTCCAGAAGATGCGCATGCAGTTCTCCCGTAATGGCGATACGCTGAATGTTTCCAAAGGAACGCTGAGTGGTGCGATTATTGGTGGGACGTTTAGCGGCAATGCTAATCTGAAGAGCCGCAAGCTGGATATAGCAGGTACATTTGTACCGGCTTATGCGCTGAACAACCTGTTTGCCAAACTGCCTGTGATTGGCCTCATTCTTGGTGGTGGATCTTCTGATGAAGGGCTGTTTGGTGTGACTTACAAGCTGGATGGTACTTTCGAGAAGCCACAGTTTCAGGTCAATCCGGTCTCAGCGATTGCACCGGGCGTGTTCCGCCGTATCTTTGAATTTAAGTAGTGTTGACAGGGAGGTAGGCTGCGAAGCGCATGCACACGTAGTCTGCTTCCCAACCGTTTTCTTTTGAGTAGAGATCCGGTTTCAGGCGTTTGATCGTCTCTTTGTAAAACCGTTTTTTATGTGCCTCGCTGAGCTCTTCTGTGAGGCTGCCGGTAAAGAGCTCCAACCAGCCCTTCATACCCGTTTCCAGTGGCGTCCTGCGTTCTATCTCCGTGTGATAGGTGAGCGAAAACCCTGCCTCTTTCAGGGCGTGCATGTAGGTCTTAGGAGATGGGAAGATCCAGGGGCTTTTGTAGGGACCGAAATCTCTGTTCTCAGCAAACACATTTTCCATGGCAGAGCGGATGATCCGGCAGTTTCGGTCACAGCCCATTTCACCTACAAACCGTCCTCCCGGTTTCAGGGCTTTGACAACACCGCGAATGACGCCTTTGTAGTCTTGCATCCAGTGAAGGGCAGCGTTGGAGAAGACAGCGTTGAACTCATTTTCAAACTCAAGCTTTTCGCCGGACATGAGCAGGGTTTTGATGCCTTTTTCATCGGCTTGCCTGAGCATGTCCTCTGCGGTGTCTATGCCGGTGACGAGTGCGCCGCGGTTTTGAATTTGCGCTGCCAGTGTGCCTTCACCGCAGCCAAGATCCAGAATGATTTCTCCCGGTTCTACAGAGAGCAGCTCAAGCGCATCCTGTCCGAAGTCGGGGACATAGGCGGCGTGTTTGAGATACTGCTGTGCGTTCCAGTTCTGCAGGACCATGGATTTGCTCCGTCATTCCTGAGTAGAGGGTACTTGAAGGAGCCTAGTTCTGAGTGCAAGTTTCTGCGCGTAATTGGTTAAACTTGCGCTGTTTTGTGAGCAAAGAAAAAGCCGGGTGTTGTGACCCGGCTTCTCTGAATTCTTTGTGCTGTCAGTCGGTTAGACAGGCTTGACAAGAACGTGCTTTTTCTTGCCGAGGGACAGCTTGATAACGCCGTCGTCGGTCAGGTCTGCTTCGGTGATCTCGCGTGTGTGATCCTGTTCCGCTTTATCGTTGATGCGAACAGCACCGCCTTTGATATTGCGGCGGACTTCACCGTTGGAGGTGCACAGGCCTGCGGTTACGAACACGTTGAGGATGCCGATGCCTGCGTTCAGCTCTGCAGCTGCGATCTCGATGGTTGGCAGGCCAGCTGCGTTCGCGCCTTCTTCAAAGGCCTTGCGAGCGGTCTCTGCGGCTTTTTCAGCTTCTTCACGGCCATGGAGCAGGGCGGTTGCTTCGGTTGCCAGAACCTTCTTAGCTTCGTTGATGCCAGCACCTTCCAGAGCTGCCAGACGCTTGATTTCGTCCATTGGCAAAATGGTGAAGAGTTTTAGGAACTTCTCTACGTCAGCATCTTCGGTGTTGCGCCAGAACTGCCAGTAATCGTAGGGGCTGAGCATGTCAGCGTTGAGCCATACGGCACCAGCAGCGGTCTTGCCCATTTTTGCGCCGGACGCGGTGGTCAGCAGCGGTGTGGTGAGAGCGAAGAGTTCTTTGTCTGCCAAGCGGCGGCCGAGGTCTACACCAGAGAGGATGTTGGACCACTGATCAGAGCCACCCATCTGCAGGCGGCAGCCGGTGCGGCGGTGGATCTCAAGGTAATCGTAGCCCTGCAGCAGCATGTAGTTGAACTCGAGGAATGACAGATGCTGCTCGCGTTCCAGACGCAGGCGCACGCTGTCGCGCTGGATCATCTGGTTGACAGAGAAGTAGCGGCCTACGTCGCGCAGGAAGTCCATGTAGTTGAGTTTCAGGAGCCAATCGGCGTTGTCCATCATCATTGCGTCAGATAGACCATCACCAAACTTCAGAAACTTTTCAAAGACTTGCTTGATGCCGTTCTTGTTGTCTTCGATGGTTTCATCGGTCAGAACTTTACGGCTTTCATCCTTACCAGTTGGATCGCCAACGCGTGTGGTGCCGCTGCCCATCAGGGTGATTGCGCGGTGACCAGCCTGCTGGAACCAATAGAGCATCATGATCTGCACGAGGGAGCCGACGTGCAGGCTGCTCGCGGTACAGTCAAAGCCAATATATGCGGTGACGGTCTCGTTGGCGCACAGCTCGTCCAGCCCTTCGGCGTTGGAGAGTTGGTGCAGAAAACCGCGTTCTTCCATTGTCCGCATAAATTCGGATTTATATGAGCTCATTGGTCAAGCCTGTTCAATTTACTGAGTATTTCCAAGTTGAAAGGTCTATACCTGAGTTTTTGCTGGGATTCACTCGTTTTTTCTGGAAAGCCCAAAAGGGATGCGGGGTGTTTGGGATTGTGCGAGTAAATTGTGTGGTTGCTGTGAGAGAGCAGTGCTGCAACGGCGTGTGGCGCAGTGGCTCTTATGAGGTTTAGAGCGGAATGCGCCCGAATTTCAGTAGGTTACCGTGTGGGTCGTGGATGTAGAACTCTTCCATGTCCCAGGGGCGTTTGGCGAGTGGGGTGAGGCGGGGTTCGCTTTTGCCGTCTTCTGGAAGACCGAGTTTGCGGAATTCTTCGTGGAGAGCCGCGATTGGGCCGCCGCGAAAATACACACTGCTGTTTTCGCAGAGGTGCTTTTCTGAAGTGAGCCAGAAGTGAATTTCCAGATTGTCTCTTCTCAGAATCAGAAAGTCATCGCGCTCATAGACGACATTGGTAAAGCCCAGCTGACCTGCGTAAAACGCCTTTGTTTCCTGAATATTGAGGGAAGGTAGCGTGGGGAGAAGTTCAATTGTATCGGCTGTTGTCATCACCAGAATCTCTAAAATATGAATGTGAATAGTATATTTTAGAGAGTGCCAAATGCATTGCAATGGCCAAAAGAAAACCCCGTGACCTTCTCGAAGGCTCTAACGGGGTCTTGCTTTTCTGGTTGGATCGCCGCGATTTACCGTTTCAAGGCTATATGCTTGGGCGTCTTATATGATTTCTCGCCCTTGTACGTCCGGGTTCGATCCTTGCTTACCGCCTGATGACGCTCAGTCGTTCAGGCCGTTTTGTAGTGCCGATATATTGTGGCATCCTGCAGAGGGTCTTCATAAGTGCCGAATTGCCTTTATAAACACCGTACAACATGCAGGTCCGGTGGAGTCATTGGCTCTCCTTTTGTTGACCTGTTCCTAACGTAGGAACGGTCGGCATTTCTTTCAAGAGAAGGGGGAGAAAATAGTTAGTACCGGATTGCTCTGATCATTTCACTTTTTGAAAAAGTGTAAAAAGAAGGCGACCTTAGAAGGTCGCCTTTAAAAGGTATGCGGGTCTAATCAGCACGGTCAGTTGCTGATAACCTCGCTGCACTTAAACGCAGTTTCGTGACGGGGTGATGACATATTCCCCTTGCGCTCATATGTGCGTTGGTTTGCGTTCTTTTGTGTTTTTCTGCGTTGCTGTGTTGAGGCTGTTGTGACGCTCTTAGAAAGCCTTTTGGTACCAGCCTCCCATGGTCGCTGAAAAAATCTAAAGCAGTGTTTTGAGAGCTTCTGCCAGTTGCGTGGCGTTGTCTGTGCTGACTTTTGTGTCGAGCTTTTCTTCCAGCATGCGTTCGTAGGTCTGCCACATCTGGGCGCGGAGGTCTTTTCCCTTCCCGGTGATGTAGAGGGTCTTGCCGCGTTTGTCTTTTGGGGCTGGTTTGCTTTCGACCAGTGCGGCCTTAGCGAGAGACTGGATGACGCGGGAGAGGTTGGCCTGCTGGAAGAGGACACGTTCCTCCAGCTCGAACTGGCGCAGGCCGTCGGGAGCGTTCTCCAACTCCCAGAGGATGTCGTACCATGACAGAGGGGGAAATCTTTCTGCTTTAAAGGCGCTCTCAATCTCCGTGTAGATGGTCTTTTGCACCCGGTTCAGGGCGATCCAGAGAGAGACTGACTCTTTGCTGACAGACATCACATCCTCGTTATTTTCGCATTCAGGACTTGAAACGTGTTTCTATTCATTTAGATGTATATACATGCATATACATTAATTGACTATAAATCAATAAGTTAATGTATGTGCGCCTATGAAAAGCTACAGTTTTTATGTGGCAGACAGGGATATGAGGCAGGAAGCAGCATGAAGCATTTCACAAAATTTGCCGTTGTTGCGGCATCGCTTGCATTCACCGCATCGGCGCAGGCTGCAAGCTACAAGTTTGACCCGACACACACCGAGGTGCGCTTTTACTACAACCATGCGGGCCTGAGTGAACAGTCCGGTGAGTGGAAGGTTGTTAGTGGCGACGTGGAGTTTGATCCGGAAAAGATTGAAGAGACAAAAGTTTCCGTGGTCATTGACCCAGCCAGCATTGATACGGGTGTAGAGGCGCTGGATGAGCATATGAAGAACTCTGACTTCTTCGACGTAGAGAAGTACCCGGAGATTACCTTTGTTTCCACGAGCGTGAAGCAAACCAGTGCGACCGGTGTCACTCTGGTGGGAGATCTGACCATCAAGGACCAGAAGCATCCGGTGGAGCTGGACTTTAAGCTCAATCACAATGGTCCGCACCCGCTTGGCAGTTATTTTGACTACTATCAGGGCCAGTGGATTGGCGTAGAGGGTAAAGGTGAGATCCTGCGTAGTGATTTTGGTGTGGGCATGTTTGCGCCGCTGACCAGTGACCGTGTGCGTCTGGAGATCTCTGCTGAGATGCGTGAGGGCGGCTGGTAAGCCTGCTTGATGCAGCTTTGTATCGTCTGATGTGATCAGAGCTGCGTGCTCTTTTAAAAAACAAAACCCCGACTGGGGCCAGTCGGGGTTTTATTGTGTCTAAATGACGGGACTGCTTTGGATGGGCGTATCCGCTTGGGGATACGCCCGGGGTGCATTGGAGTTAAAACAGCCCCTTCATAAATTAGACGGAGTAGTACATGTCGAACTCAACTGGGTGAGGGGTCATGTCTGTACGCAGAACTTCTTCCATCTTCAGTTCGATGTATGCGTCGATCTGGTCGTCGTCGAATACGCCACCTGCTTTGAGGTACTCACGGTCTGCATCGAGGCTTTCCAGAGCTTCACGCAGAGATGCTGCAACAGTTGGGATCTCGGCGAGTTCTTCTGCTGGCAGATCGTACAGGTTCTTATCCATTGCATCACCAGGATGGATCTTGTTCTTGATACCATCAAGGCCAGCCATCAGTTGTGCAGCGAACGCCAGGTATGGGTTTGCTGTTGGATCCGGGAAGCGAACTTCAACGCGCTTACCTTTTGGAGAAGAGGTGAATGGAATACGGCAGGATGCAGAACGGTTCTGGGAAGAGTATGCCAGAAGAACTGGAGCCTCATAGCCCGGTACCAGACGCTTATAGGAGTTGGTGGACGCGTTGGTAAACGCGTTCAGGGATTTCGCGTGCTTCAGGATGCCGCCGATGAAGTACAGAGCGTTTTCGGAAAGGTCAGCATACTGGCTGCCAGCAAAAGTTGGCTTGCCTTCGTCCCAGATGGAGAAGTGGCAGTGCATGCCGGTGCCGTTGTCGCCGAAGACTGGCTTAGGCATGAAGGTTGCGGACTTGCCATACGCGTGAGCAACTTGGTGAACCACGTACTTGTAGATCTGCATGTGGTCAGCACAAGTGGTCAGGGTCTGGAACTGCATGCCGAGTTCGTGCTGAGCAGCTGCCACTTCGTGGTGGTGCTTTTCAACTTTTACGCCCATGTCGGACATAACGGTCAGCATTTCAGAGCGGATGTCCTGACAGCTGTCGATTGGAGGAACCGGGAAGTAACCGCCTTTGGTGCGTGGACGGTGACCGAGGTTACCGGACTCGTACTCGCTGTCCATGTTGGATGGCAGTTCGGAACAGTCCAGCTTGAAGCCGGTGTTGTATGGGTCAGCTGCGAAGCGAACGTCGTCGAAGATGAAGAATTCAGCTTCCGGGCCAACGAACACGGTGTCACCGGCGCCACATGCTTTCACGTAGGCTTCTGCACGCTTTGCAGTCATGCGTGGGTCACGGTTGTAACCTTCACCTGTGCGTGGGTCGAGAACGTCACAGAAGATGGACATGGTGGACTGTGCGAAGAATGGGTCTACGTGCGCTGTTTCCGGATCTGGCATCAGCATCATGTCGGATTCGTTGATTGCTTTCCAACCACCGATGGAAGAACCGTCAAATGCAACGCCTTCAGCGAACATGTCTTCATTCACCTGGGAGATATCCATGGTGACATGCTGCAGCTTGCCGCGCGGATCAGAAAAACGAAGATCTACGAACTTTACGTCTTTTTCCTGGATTTCTTTCAAGACATCAGCGGAGGTCGTCATAACTTCCTATTCCTCTTATAAATTCGCCAGTGGCGTCGTGTTATACTGTTGAAGACCAAACTACGCGGGACTGTTCCCCCCAACTCGTCACCGGTCCCCCATTTATCCCTAAGGAATTACTTAAACGGCGTCTTCGCCGGTCTCACCGGTACGGATACGGATGGCTTCTTCGATGGAAGAGACGAAGATTTTACCGTCACCGATACGACCGGTTTGTGCTGCGTCGCGAATAGCTTCGACAGCTTTGTCGACAAGATCGTCATTGAGTACGATTTCCACCTTCACCTTTGGCAGGAAGTCGACCACGTATTCAGCGCCGCGGTAGAGTTCCGTATGGCCTTTCTGGCGGCCAAAACCTTTTGCCTCGGTAACGGTGATCCCCTGAAGGCCAACCTCCTGAAGTGCTTCTTTCACTTCATCCAGTTTGAACGGCTTAATGATCGCCTCAATTTTCTTCATGGTCGTCACACTCTCAGTTCGTCTTGTATCTGCACCGCGTCTGGTCTGGCATGCTCTATAGAATGACCGTTACGTGTGCAGAAAGTTCGCGATTCAAAACTTACGGAAATATGAATGCAGAAACCGTGCCAGTTTTGAAATTTTCTTAAAAAGCCACAAAAGCGGGCATTTCGCTCCCTCAATAATAATGGGAAAGTGCATCTGAAATATATCTGGTGCACAAACACTGCGCAGGATGGTTAAAAAATAGGCAGTGTACGTTTTGTTCATCTCGCCAGAAACTAGGTGTTGGTTCCTTATGCAAGGCAGGGTTATGGTTGGAGTAGCAAAAGCTGATGCAGTTTCTCACGCGTTCTGATCAGGTCCTTTTTTAGGAGCGCGTTTAAAGGAGCGAGTGATGAGGTTGGTTTCTCTCGACCATGTCGTGCTTACCGTTCATGATGTTGAACGTACCAGTCGTTTCTATCAGGATGTACTGGGTATGGAGGAGATCATATTCGGAGGCGGGCGGCGGGCGCTGCACTTTGGCCAGCAGAAAATCAACCTTCAGCCCATTGATGTTTCGCAGGAGCCTTTGGCCAAGGAGCAAATGCCGGGCACGGCTGATCTGTGCTTTCTGGTGGAGAGCCTTGATGCAGCCATTGCGCGGCTGGGTGCTGCGTCTGTGACCATTGTTGAGGGGCCGGTATTCCGAACAGGGGCCAGTTCGCCCATTCTGTCCGTTTATATAAGAGACCCGGATGGGAACCTCATTGAGCTTTCTCAGCCGCAGGATGTGGTGATTGCCAGTGATGAGCGGCCTGAGGAGCTGAAGAAGACTAAGGGGACCGGGAAGCCCAAGTCCAACCGTTAGAAGCTTGAGCCTTTTCGGCGTAGATCAGGAGCTGCTTTGTTTCCGGATGAGTTCCAGCACGCCTTTGGCATCTTCTGGCTGGAGGAGCGGGTCTTTTAAGAACTCGCTTTGCTGCATGTCGTCCAAACTGCTTCTCTTTTTGGGATCAATCTGCATGGCATTGTTGACGAAGCGGGCGTACTCCGATTCATAGCTTTCATTGTAATAACCGGGTTCGGCTGCCAGATCCGGGTCATCTGTCGGCTTAAGCGCTTTGTACTCGCTGTTTGAGCTGTCTTTTTCATCGGCTCCCGAATTCTGGCTTTTCGAGTTGCTCAGTTTGCGGACAACATGGAGTGCAAAGGCGTAAGGGTTGTCGCAATCGGGCGCATCCAGCAGATTGAACTCACCTTCGCCGCCGCCGAACACCATTTGCCCCACAGCGTAGCCGTCCTGCTTGTCGTCCAGGCGGTCGCGTTTGTCCTCATCTTCAAAGGCTGCAGCGATGGCTTCCGGACTGGAGTACTCAGGTGTGCCGAAGTCTAGCGGGTCTTCGCCGATGACACCTGCAAAGCCGAAGTCGGCGATTTTGAGAGACTGGCTGTTTTGATCGAACAGGATGTTGCCGCCCTTGATGTCGTTGTGGCTGATGCCAGCTGCGTTTATGTGCTTCAGGCCATCGATCACTTCATTGGCCATGAATTGTAGTGCACCCCAATATTGGGCATGGCTGAGTTTGTTGTCGCGGTAGAGTTCTTCCGCACCCTGAAAGAGGTCATCTGCCTCGCAGCCTTCCACATACTCCATGGCAAGGCCTGTCTCGCCGTCGATCTCGTGCATGCCGTAGCACTGCACCACGTTCTTGTGCGGACCGGCGGCCATGAGCTTACCGTAGATCTGCGCCTCTTTCTGCAGGGCGTCTTTACCCTTCTGAGATCGTGCCGTCTTGAACGCAATGGACTTGCCATTTTGCTCATCGGTGAACAGGCTGACCTCCCCAAAAGAGCCAGCCCCCAGCCGTTTAGCGCGTTTGAGGTTGTCGGAAGGAAGCGGCAGGGTCGCCAACGGGCCTTCCTCATCCTCGGAGAAGCTGGGTTCATTGACATCGCTTACAGTGAAGCGACTGATGGGAGGTGGTGTTGTGGTTGGTGTTGGTTCTAGGTCGTCTTCGCTTTCCTCATTCTCAGAGAAGCTGTTTTCTACAGCATCGCTGACGGTGAAGCGGCTGGTTGGAGTGGCTGCTGTGGTTGGTTCAGGCTCGTCTTCGCTTTCCTCGTCCTCAGAGGAACTGTCTTCTATGACGTCGCTGATGGTGAAGCGGCTGGTAGGGGCTGCTGCTGTGGTTGGTTCAGGCTCGTCTTCGCTCTCCTCATCTTCAGAGGAGCTGTCTTCGACAACGTCGCTGATGGTGAAGCGGCTGGTGGGGGTGGTAGTAGTTGGTGTTGGTTCCAACTCGTCGTCGCTCTCTTCTTCTGAAGAGCTGTCCTCTACAACATCCGATACGGTGAACCGGCTTGCGACGGGCGGCTGGCCAAAGTCGGGTTCTGTTTGTCCGCTGTCGGGGGGAGTTTCACTGAGGCCGAGGAGGGTGATGACGTTGTCGGCCCATATGCCGATCTGGGCATCCTGATTGGCGGGGGTACCTGTTGGTGTCTGGAGGGGGCGCGGAGGTTTGGTCATGCTGCCGGTCTTCAGAGGTTGTGTTCACCCCTTCAGTGTAGTCAGCGCAGATGTTGATCCAGTGTATCCAATTGGAGGGATGCGATTAAAATGTATTTGAAGCTTCCGTGTCTCACTGTTTCTTGCTGGCTGACTTGTTGAGCGCGGCCTTTTCGGCGTCTTCCTCCTGTTTCATACGTGTGATGAGGCCTGACAGGACTTTCTGAGCTTCTTCTGGCTGGAGCAAAGGATCGGAGAGGAACTTGCTGGCCAGCAGGTCTTCTGCTGAGCCGCGAGCGCCAATGTCCATGAGGGTGGCTTCGTTGACAAAGTCCACATATGCGGTTTTGCCACCTTTGCCGTAGTGACCTGCTGTTCCGGCCTGTTTGGGATCATCCGTGGGGTTGAGCGCGCGGTAGTCTTTATCCCTGCCTGCAGCTTCCAGTTCTTCGATCTTTGTGCAGAGCATATAGGTGAGGGCGTGGGTATCGCCCGGGTTTCTGGCGCCGTATAGATGTTCGGATTTTTCTCCTGACTTGTAAGCCATCTGGCCCACGGCGAATGTGTCTTGTTTGGCATTGGCGCGAGGACGTTGGTCTTCGCCGGGAACTCCTTCCAGCGGTAAGGTTTTGATGGCCTCTGGTGCGGAAAGGGCGGGAGTGCCTATGGTGGCAGGGTCTTCTCCTATGATTGCGGCGCGGCCAAAGTCGCATAGTTTGAGGGTTTGGGTCTTCTCGTCAAAGAGCATGTTGCCGCTTTTGATGTCACTGTGACTGACGCCTGCCTTGGTGATGTGCTCTATGCCCTCCAATGCTTCCCTCAGCATGTTCTGGATCGCGCCCCAGTACTCGGTGTGGCTTATCTTGTTTTGCTTGTAGAACCGTTCGGCAGCGCTGAAGAGCTTGCTGGCGTCGCAGCCCTCAACATAATCCATCGCCAGCCCCTTTATGCCTTCCACCTCTCGCATGCCCTGGGAGGCAATGACGTTTTTATGTGGGCCTGCTGCTGCGATTTTTTCGTAGATCTCGGCTTCTTTCTCAAGGGCGGCCTGCGCTTCGAGGGTGTGTGCAACTTTGAAAGCGATGTCCTTGCCATCTTCTTTGATGCGGAAGACCTCGCCGTATGCTCCGGCACCCAGACGTTTGCCGATATTTTCCAGTTTGCTGGTGTCAACTTGCAGTGCCTGAGCTCCGTCCACGAGGTTTGTGGGGTCTGTGTCGTACATCCAGCTGTCGAGCTCGGGCTTGGAACTTGGAGCATTGAGCCAGCTGTCCTCATCTCCGGTCTCTGATGGCGGAGGCTTAAGCCAGCTGTCGCCGATGCCAGCTTCTTCTATAGGCTCATCAGGTTCCGGTATCTCCTGCGGATCGACGCCGAGGAGGTCGCACATTTGATCCGCCCATTTATCGACCTCGGGTGGAAGGTCGGGTGGGGGCTCGTTTCCATCTCCCGTCACTTTTGGCATGGATCACTCCGGTGCTGGCTCTTTTGCCTTTCAATTATGCATGGGAGTTCGTGCAGGGCGCTGTGATTTTGAGCCGCTGAGCACTGGTATCTTTTATGATTGTTAAGAGGGGCTTAGGTGTGAGGGCGGGATTTTTGTCAAATGAAGGCAAGATGAACTGCCCAACAAAAAAGCCGACCAAAGGGCCGGCTTCTTAGGTTTGTCAGGTTGGTGTCTGTCAGGCTCGGCCCATGAGGGCGGCGAGTTCGGCTTGATGGTCTTCTTCCATCTTGGTCATGAGGCCTGAGATCACCTGGCGGGCTTCATCTGGCTGACACAGTGGGTCTGAGATGAAGTTGGTTTTCAGGAGCTCTTCTGCTGTGCCACGGACATCGATTTCGAGCAGAGTGGAGAGGTTTACAAACTCAACATAGGCTGTTTCGCGACCTTTGCCAAAGTGGCCGGGTGTTCCTGCCAGTTGTGGATCGCTGGTTTCATGGAGTGCCTGATACTCGAGTGTTTCACCGTGACGTGCCATGTCGTTCAACTTGGAATGCATAGAATAGCTGAGGGCTGCCTGATCGCCGTTGTTCTTGGCGCCAAACAGGTTTTCAGCATGCTCGCCTGCGCGATAGGTCATCTGGCCAACGGCGAAGGTGTCCTGCTTTGCATTGGCACGGGGTTTTTCGCCCTCTTGCTGTGGAAGTGACAGGAGCGCTTCCGGTGCAGAATGAGATGGGGTGCCAATGGAAACTGGGTCTTTGCCGATTGCAGCAGCGCTGCCAAAGTCAACGATCTTGATCACCTGACTTTCTTTATCATAGAGCAGATTGCCGCCCTTGATGTCGCCGTGGCTGATGCCAGCTTTTGCCAGATGCTGTACGCCGCTGAGCACATCACGCATGATGAACTGCACGGTGCCCCAGTACTGGGAGTGGCTGAGTTTGTTGCTGGTGTACAAATTCTCTGCGGTGGTGAAGAGCTTGCCCGCTTCGCAGCCCTCCACGTATTCCAAGGCCAAGCCTTGTACGCCCTGAACTTCCACAATGCCCATGCTCTTGACCACATTGTCATGTGGCCCGACTTTGGCAATGTCGCTGTAAACCTTCGCCTCGCGCTGCAACGCTTCCCAACCGGCTTCCGTGCTGGCCACCTTGAATGCGAAGGACTTGCCGTCCTGCTTGATCAGATAGACGTCTCCGAAAGCACCTGCGCCCAGGCGTTTTGCGGATTGTTCCAGTGCGGTGCGGTCTGCCTCATAAGGGGCAGAGGAAGATGTTGGTGCTGAGGTTTGGGAACTGTCTGCGCTCGGTGGCTTTATCCGGTTTGCAAGCGTTTCAGTTGCGGCGGTGTCCAGAGGTTTTGCGTTGCTTGTTGTTGGCTGGGTTGAACTTTTTTGTACATCCGCGGTCACGCCGCGTGCTTCTAACTTCTCTGATTTTTCTGGAGCAGAGTTTCGTTGTGCACTTACGTCGTTCTGGAGTTGGCTCTGATCAACTGGAGTATGCTTGGGAGAGTTGACGGAATGCATGGGTGAGAAACCTTTACAGGCGAATAGACGTCGTGCTCCAGTCCGGTTGAACGGCTGGGGAGCTTTGGGTGGATTTCATTTCAGAAAGCCGTGCGCATACCTGCTCACGAATTTGCATCAGGTTGACCAGTGTGTTCTCCAGAGCAAGGTCATCTGTGAACTGTAAGGTTGCCTGTGCGTTGAGTTGCAGGTCGCCAGATTGAGACAGGCCGAGGAAGGCTCCACGCAAGAGTTCCACGTTCTGATTGAGTTCCAATGCCGCTTTCAGCGTGTTTTTATCTTCTGCAAGAAAGAGACTGGTACTAATGTAAACGAGATCGGAGCTTTCATTGAGTTCGACTGACCAGCGGCTACCATTTGCTTCCTCGATAAGGAATAGTCCATTATCAGGCTGGGTGGTCATACCCAGACGTCGTGCGAAAGCAGTTAGAAGCTGGTCGTAATGGGCTCGTCTCTCGTGCATGTTTTCGTTGTTTTCCCAAAGTGGTGCGCTGGTATCAACATTTACTCAGGAAGTCCCTCTGAAATCTGTGCCTTTTAGCACTAGCTCAAGTTTTGTGAATTTTCGTGATCGAAAAAACCGTGGCGGCAGTTGGGTAATGATGAACCAAATTCTTAGGGATAATGGGTAATAAATTTCACAAGACCTGTCGGATAGGGAATTGGAGAGCTTTATGCATGAGTTATTGACACCCTTGCAGATGAAGAAGGCAGATCGCCTGACAATTGAAGGTGGCTTTCCTGGCATTGAACTGATGCATAACGCGGGCAAAGCCGTGTTTGAGGTGATGCGCCAGATTCTGCATCCTTATTCCCGCGTTCTGGTGTTTTGCGGCCCCGGCAACAATGGGGGCGACGGCTTTGTTGTGGCGCAGCTGGCAGACAATGAGGGCTTTAATGTTTCTGTCGGGCTGGTGTGTGATCCGGAGACGCTGGAAGGCGATGCGGAGCTGGCCTATGACGAGATGGATCTTGACTTAACCTCAATGGATAACATGCGGGCGGCGCTGGAAGAGCTGGGCGAAGACGATGTGATTGTCGACGCCCTGTTCGGGGCAGGGTTGTCACGTCCGCTGGATGATGAGGTTCTGGATCTGGTTCAGCAGATCAACGAGAGCCCGGCGCAGTGTGTGGCTGTTGATCTTCCCTCCGGCGTGAGTGGCAAAAGCGGTGAGGTGCTCGGCGAGGCCGTTCATGCTGATATGACCATCACCTTCTTCCGCGCCAAGCCGGGGCATTATCTTTATCCGGGGCGAGCGCATTGCGGTGAGATTGTTGTTGAGCAGATTGGTCTGGACGATGAAGTGCTGGAGAAGGTCGGTCCCACGGCCTTTTATAATTGCGACAAGATCTGGGGCGACATTCCGGATCAGCCTGCTGTGGCTGGTCATAAATATAATAGGGGGCACACGGTTGTCGTTAGTGGGCCGAAATTCTCTACCGGTGCCAGCCGTCTGGCCGCGCTGGGCGCGCAGCGGGCGGGCAGTGGCCTTGTAACGGTTGTGGCGAGAGAGCAGGCAGCGCTTGTGCATGCGGCGCATCTGACGAGTGTAATGATCCGCCCCGCAGAGCGTATTGCTGATTTTGAGCGTATTTTGGAAGATGAGCGGCTCAACTCCGTGGTGATCGGGCCTGCTGCCGGCATTGGCCGGGAAACGCAAGAGCGTGTTGCGGAGTGCCTGTCTTCTGAGCGGGCTGTGGTGCTGGATGCAGATGCTCTGATGTCCTTTGAAGAAAAGCCGGAACATCTGTTTGAGTATATCGCGGAGAGTGAAAGCGCTGGGCGGGTTGTTCTGACACCTCACGAAGGGGAGTTCCGCCGGTTGTTCCCTGATCTTTATGATCCAACATCTACCTACTGCAAAGTGGAGCGAACCCAGAAGGCGGCCAAGCGGGCCGGTGCTGTCGTGGTGCTTAAAGGCGCAGATACCGTCATTGCTGATCCGGCAGGCAATGTCTCTATTAATGCCAGCGGTACACCGTGGCTTGCGACGGCGGGCTCTGGTGATGTGCTTGCAGGCGTGATTGCGGGATATCTGGCTCAGGGGCTCGGTGGTTATGAAGCGGCGGCCAAAGGTGTGTGGGTGCATGGGCGCGCCGCGGAGATTGCTGGGGCGGGGCTTATTGCTGAGGATCTGATCTCGCATATTCCGGATGTGATCACCGAGCTGGTTCAGTTTTTGGGAGACTTTTAGGGTCTCCCAGCCCAAGGGATAGGTTGTCTTTCTGAGATATCTGGTGGGAATCATCAATTTTTGTGATAATTAATCTGCAAAAGATGATGCGTATCATTTAGTGAAGCAAGCAATGCGATAGGCATGCGAGAAAGAGGTGGGTAATGCACGCGGAGCGTGTGGTTGTGCCTGCCTCCGGATGATTACGACGGATATTTACATGAGCAAGACGACACAGCACTCTGCAGCCCTACGCCAGATTATCGAGGCGCTGACACCGTTCAAAGACCATGATGCCAAGATGCAGGTCTCAACGGTTCTGACATTGCTCGAGATCGCGGCCCATCAGGAGGAGGGGGTGAAGATCCATCCTCTCAGCCTGCAAAAGAAGATTGGCTACCAGTCCGGCACCGCAACCCGAAACATCTATTACTGGTGTGAGGGGCATAAGGATGTGCGCGGCGGACATAACTATGCCCGTGTTGAGGCAGATAAGACGGATGGTCGCCGCCGGGAGCTGTATCTGACAGACAAAGGCGCGGCTTTTATGCAGCGTGTGCTGACGCCCCTTTGCGAATGATGGCTGTCAGCTGCTGAATGAATGCGTCAGGAGCTAAAAAAGAAAAACAGCGTGCGAGCTATCTCTTTCGCAGGAAATGGGTTTCAGGCCTGTGTGAAACAGGCAGGGCCCTATGAGAAATGAGCCCCAGATAGGCGTAATGCACAGTTTCATAGGTAGAAATGGCGTGGAAAACCGAGAACTGGGCATAAACAGCGCATTAGGTGGTTGACTTCTCTCGGGTTCCCATTTAGCTACCCCTCCAACGCGGCTGTGGCGAAATTGGTAGACGCACCAGATTTAGGTTCTGGCGGGAGACCGTGGGGGTTCGAGTCCCTCCAGCCGCACCATATCCCCGGTGATACGGTGCATAGATAAACGACCGTAGCTTATCGGAAACGGAAAAGTTGAGGGCGTTGTCGAAGTTCGGTTTATGCTCACCTTTTCGCCAGGCGGATAAGAGCTGAGGGGATCCCCCTTCAAGCGCAAACTCTTCCTTCGAAATTGGTGATTGTTTTCCGTACTGGGGCAAACCATTTTGGTTTGTCGTTACACGTCCTAAATCAAGGACGAAGCAAAGACCAATGCAGGTATCAGAAACCCTGGCCGAGGGCCTAAAGCGCGAACTCAAAGTCGTTATCCCGGCGACGGATCTGGCGACCCGCCTCGATGCATATCTGGACGACATGAAGTCCAAGGTTAACATCAACGGCTTCCGTCCGGGTAAAGTTCCAGTTTCTCACCTTAAGAAGATCCATGGCCGTCAGGCAATGGCTGAGCTGATCGGTAACCTGATCAACGAAACCACTGCTAAGACCATTGAAGAGCGCAAAGAAAAGCCAGCTCTTCAGCCAGAAATCGATCTTCCTGAAGACGATGCTGAAAAAGTTCTGGCAGGTGAAGCAGATCTCGCTTTCACCATGACTTACGAAGTTCTGCCTGAGTTTGAACTGGTAGATTTCGCAAAGATCGAACTTGAGCGCCCAATCGTTGAAATCGCTGAAGACGAAGTCGACGAGCAGGTTAAGCAGATCGCTGAATCCAACCGTCCATTTGAAGCGCGCGAAGAAGGCGCTGCTGCTGAAGACGGTGACCGTGTAACCATGCACTACCTTGGTAAGCTTGACGGCGAGCCATTCGACGGTGGTGAAGACGAAAACGGTCAGCTGGTTCTGGGTTCTGGTCAGTTCATCCCAGGCTTTGAAGAGCAGATCGTTGGCATGAAAATCGGTGACAAGAAAGTCATCGACGTGACCTTCCCTGAAGAATACGGCGCAGCAAACCTTGCTGGTCGCGCAGTAACCTTCGACATCGACGTTAAGGGCATTGAAGCTCCAGGCGAAGTTTCCATTGATGATGAAATGGCAACCAAGCTGGGTCTTGAGTCCCTGGACAAGCTGAAAGAAATCGTTCGCGGCCAGATCGAAAGCCAGTTCGGTGCAGCTACCCGTCAGAAAGTGAAGCGCGCTCTTCTCGACAAGCTGGACGAAGAGTACTCCTTCGAGCTGCCTGAAAAACTTCTGGAAACAGAATTTGAAGGCGTCTGGAAGCAGGTTGAAGCTGACATGCAGCAGTCTGGTAAGACCTTCGAAGACGAAGAAACTACTGAAGACGAAGCTAAAGCTGAATACCGCAAGATCTCTGAGCGTCGCGTACGCCTCGGTCTGGTTCTTTCTGAAGTTGGTGAGCAGAACAAAGTTCAGGTTACCGACGAAGAAGTTCAGAAAGCTCTGTTCGACCGCGTTCGTCAGTTCCCAGGTCAGGAACAGCAGGTGTTCGAATTCTACAAGAACAACGAACAGGCTCTCGCTTCCCTGCGTGCCCCAATCTACGAAGAGAAGGTTGTGGACTACATTCTGGAACTCGCGAAAGTTACCGACAAAGTCGTGTCCAAAGAAGAGCTGCTGGCTCAGGACGAAGACGAAGCTTAATTCTCGA
Source organism: Pseudovibrio sp. FO-BEG1 (assembly GCF_000236645.1). Lineage (NCBI taxonomy): Bacteria > Pseudomonadati > Pseudomonadota > Alphaproteobacteria > Hyphomicrobiales > Stappiaceae > Pseudovibrio > Pseudovibrio sp. FO-BEG1. The sequence continues at coordinate 3,752,914 of NC_016642.1, read as the reverse complement.
ATTTTTCCGAGAATTGCGGAGAGGGGGCCTTGTGCCCCCTTTTTCTTTTTTGAGATCTTGAAATTTGAGGTGGAAAGCCGAAATATCTAAAGCCGTCTTAAGTGCATAGGGCTAATGTGGCCTTTAAGCTCCCTTATAATTGGGATAAGACTATCAGGCCTTATGGAAACACTCCATAAACCTTGTGGCTTTACCTTTTGGCAAGTGCCTTTAAGACAAGGGCGACATCCCGTGGGTGGGCATGTTGCTTTTTTCGACATAAGTTTCTTGCAGGCTTGCCGGGATACCGGATAAGTTACCGAGCTTAATAAGCTTTCTGCATATTTAAAATGGATGACGCATGACCGATCCTGTTGAGTATTTTACGAACAGCCTGGTGCCGATGGTTGTAGAACAAACCAACCGGGGTGAGCGGGCCTATGACATCTTCTCAAGGTTGCTCAAGGAACGCATTATCTTCCTGACCGGTCCTGTGGAAGATACAATGGCGACGCTGGTCTGTTCCCAGTTGCTTTATCTGGAAGCGGAAAACCCGAACAAAGAGATTGCGCTTTATATCAATTCCCCGGGTGGCGTTGTCACTAGTGGTCTTGCTATTTATGACACTATGCAGTTTATCCGCCCGAAGATTTCAACTCTTTGTATCGGTCAGGCTGCAAGCATGGGTTCTTTGCTTCTGGCTGCTGGTGAAAAAGGTATGCGCTTTTCTCTGCCAAACAGCCGGGTAATGGTTCACCAGCCTTCCGGTGGTTTCCGCGGGCAGGCGGCAGACATTATGCTGCATGCACAGGAAATTCTGAAGCTGAAGCGTCGCCTCAATGAGATTTACGTTTCTCACACAGGTCAGACTCTTGAAGCTGTTGAAGAAGCGCTTGAGCGTGATAACTTTATGAGTGCAGATGCGGCGAAAGAGTTCGGTCTGATTGATAACGTTATTGAAAATCGCGAGAGCCTGAACGTTATCGAGCCAGCTTAAAGCCGGTTTTTAAAAGTAACTCGCGCGCAAGTTTTTTTAACAGGGAATGAACTTTGCGTGCGGGGCTTAAAGGAATGTTGATTATTGCGAGCCAAATATCGCATAAGAGAATGGCTATTAGTGATTTCCAAAGCTTCCCTCTGGAAGCGGAACACAAAACGCGATAAGTCAGTAGAACGTCGAGGCGAATATTTCGCTGTCGAGTTAAGAATTCTAACAGGGGCTGCGTCCCCTGAAACGATGCGGGGTTATATCTCATGAGCAAAGCCAGCGGCAGCGACAGCAAGAATACGCTTTACTGCTCGTTTTGCGGAAAAAGCCAGCATGAGGTCCGTAAGCTGATTGCGGGTCCGACCGTGTTCATCTGTGATGAATGCGTCGAACTCTGCATGGACATTATTCGCGAAGAAAACAAATCTTCGCTGGTGAAGTCTCGTGATGGGATCCCGACACCTCAGGAAATTCGTGGCGTTCTGGATGATTACGTGATTGGTCAGGGCCGAGCCAAAAAGGTTCTGTCCGTAGCGGTGCACAACCACTACAAGCGCCTGAATCACGCGTCCAAGAACAACGATGTTGAACTTGCAAAGTCCAACATCCTGCTGGTTGGTCCTACCGGGTGTGGTAAAACCCACCTGGCACAAACGCTCGCCCGAATTCTGGATGTTCCGTTTACAATGGCTGACGCAACCACGCTGACTGAAGCGGGTTACGTTGGTGAAGACGTTGAAAATATTATTCTGAAGCTTCTTCAGGCCGCTGACTACAATGTTGAGCGCGCACAGCGTGGTATTGTCTACATCGATGAGGTGGACAAGATTACGCGTAAAGCAGAGAACCCATCCATCACCCGCGATGTTTCCGGTGAAGGTGTTCAGCAGGCACTGCTGAAGATCATGGAAGGTACTGTTGCTTCTGTGCCTCCGCAGGGTGGTCGTAAGCACCCACAGCAGGAGTTCCTGCAGGTGGACACCACGAACATTCTGTTCATCTGTGGTGGTGCGTTTGCTGGTCTGGACAAGATCATTTCTGACCGTGGTCGTTCCACCTCTATCGGTTTTGCTGCGTCCGTCATGGCGCCGGAAGATCGTAAGACTGGTGAGCTGTTTGCGGAGCTGGAGCCGGAAGATCTGCTCAAGTTCGGTCTTATCCCGGAATTTGTTGGTCGCTTGCCTGTGATCGCAACTCTGGAAGACCTGGACGAAGATGCACTGGTTTCAATTCTGCGTGAGCCTAAGAACGCATTGGTTGCTCAGTATCAGCGTCTCTTCGAGATGGAAAATGTTGAGCTGACCTTCCACGAAGATGCTCTTAAGGCAATTGCCCGCAAGGCGATTGAACGTAAGACCGGTGCACGTGGTCTGCGCTCCATCCTTGAGGCGATCCTTCTGGAGACCATGTATGAGCTTCCTGGACTGAAGGGCGTCAAGGAAGTTGTTATTTCTGCTGAAGTCGTCGACGGCGAAGCACGTCCTTTGTACATCTATGAGGACCGTGCGGAGAATTCAGCCACCAGCGCATAAGCTAGGTGATTGAAGAGCCATTTGGCGTCGCTCGCAGGTGTTGAGTTTAATTTGGGCGGTAACTTGAGAAAAAAGTGCCGCCCATTTTTTGTCTCATGCGTCTAGCATGATGCGGTGAATGAGTGTTCTGCGTAAACGGCGGATCAGGCCAGAAAGGAAGGCATTCCGGCTTAAGGATGAGGATGGTCAGGCGGTGTTATACGCTCCTTCCAACAGGAAAAAAGCTTATAATATCAACAGATCGCTGAAAGACTTAAGAGGGGAGTGCTTGACACTTGGGGGCGGTGTCTCCACGTAATAGGTCTAGTTCGCAGCTTGGCGAGTTTGTTCGTGCCCGTTCCGGGGCGAGGAGGTTCGGCCTTTACAAAAATTCTTCGAATGGCCTTGTGGTCCGAGTTGATTTTTATGTTGCGCTTTTTCGTGGCTTTCGTTGGAAAGCCGCATTTTGAAAGGAATAGAGATGGCTGACAATGAAATGCGCCCGGTAGAAGAAACGGAAAGCTCGGTATTTCCAGTTCTCCCACTGCGCAACATCGTCGTATTCCCTCATATGATCGTGCCGCTGTTTGTAGGGCGCGAGAAATCGATCCGTGCTCTGGAAGAGGTCATGAACTCTGACAAGCAGATCCTGCTTGCCACCCAGATGAACGAGGCGGATGACGATCCGGATACTGACCAGATTTATAAGGTCGGTACTCTTGCAACAGTTTTGCAGCTGCTGAAGCTGCCTGATAATACCGTAAAGGTTTTGGTTGAAGGTGGTGCACGTGCCGAAATCGGCGGGTTCACCGATCGCGAAGACCTTTATGAAGCGGAAGCTGTCATTCTCGATGAGACTGGTGGTGACGAGGTTGAGGTTGAAGCGCTTGGCCGTTCAGTGATTTCCGAGTTTGAAAACTACGTGAAGCTGAACAAAAAAGTGTCTCCTGAGGTTCTCGGCGCCGTCAACCAGATTGACGACTTCTCGAAACTTGCTGACACCATTGCATCCCACCTTGCAGTGAAGATCCAGGACAAGCAGGAGCTGCTTGGCACTGTGGCGGTCACAGAGCGCCTTGAGAAGGTGCTGGGCATGATGGAGAGCGAAATCTCCGTTCTGCAGGTGGAAAAGCGCATCCGCTCCCGCGTGAAGCGCCAGATGGAGAAAACCCAGCGCGAGTACTATCTGAATGAGCAGATGAAGGCCATTCAGAAAGAGCTTGGCGATGGTGAAGACGGCCGCGACGAACTTGCTGAGCTGGAAGAGCGCGTTGAAAAGACGAAGCTGTCCAAGGAAGCTCGCGAGAAGGCGAATGCTGAGCTGAAGAAGCTGAAGCAGATGAGCCCAATGTCTGCGGAAGCAACCGTTGTTCGCAACTACCTTGACTGGCTGATCGGCATTCCTTGGGGCAAGAAGTCCAAAGTGAAGCACGACCTGACGCTGGCTGAGAAGGTGCTGGACACCGATCACTACGGCCTTGAGAAGGTCAAGGAGCGTATTGTCGAGTATCTGGCAGTGCAGAAGCGCGCGAACAAGCTGCGCGGTCCTATCCTGTGTCTCGTTGGCCCTCCAGGCGTTGGTAAAACCTCTCTGGGTAAATCCATTGCGAAAGCAACTGGTCGCGAATTCGTGCGTATGTCCCTTGGCGGCGTACGTGATGAGGCTGAGATCCGCGGTCACCGCCGCACTTACATTGGCTCCATGCCGGGTAAGGTGATCCAGTCCATGAAGAAAGCGAAGAAGTCCAACCCGCTCTTCCTGCTCGACGAGATCGACAAGATGGGCATGGATTTCCGTGGTGATCCATCTTCCGCTCTGCTTGAGGTTCTTGACCCAGAGCAGAACGGCAGCTTCATGGATCACTACCTTGAAGTGGAATACGATCTGTCTGACGTCATGTTCGTGACCACCGCCAATACGCTGAACATTCCTGGCCCTCTGATGGACCGTATGGAAATCATCCGTATTGCTGGTTACACCGAAGACGAGAAGATCGAGATCTGCCGTCGCCACTTGCTGCCTAAGGCTGTGAAGAACCACGGTCTGAAGGATGGTGAGTTTGAAGTGTCTGATGGCGCTTTGCAGAAGACCATTCGTCTTTACACCCGTGAAGCCGGTGTGCGTAACCTTGAGCGTGAGATGAACACTCTGGCGCGTAAGGCTGTGAAAGACATTCTGACCTCTGACAAGAAGTCCATTTCTGTTGATGAGGACATTGTTGAGGAATACCTCGGTGTTCCACGCTTCCGCTTCGGTCAGGTTGAAGACGAAGATCAGGTTGGTGTTGTCACCGGTCTGGCATGGACCGAGGTTGGCGGTGAGCTGCTGACCATTGAAGGTGTCATGATGCCAGGTAAGGGCAAGATGACCGTAACCGGCAACCTGCGTGATGTGATGAAAGAGTCCATCTCCGCAGCTGCGTCTTACGTTCGTTCCCGTTCTGAAGACTTCGGCATTGAGCCACCACTGTTCGACAAGCGTGAGCTGCATGTTCACGTGCCGGAAGGGGCTACTCCTAAGGATGGTCCATCCGCTGGTATCGCCATGGCGACCACTGTCATTTCTGTGATGACAGGTATTCCGGTTCGTCGTGATGTGGCGATGACAGGCGAGATCACGCTGCGTGGTCGCGTGCTGCCGATCGGAGGTCTGAAAGAGAAGCTTCTGGCGGCTCTTCGTGGCGGCATTAAGAAGGTTCTGATCCCTGCGGACAACGCGAAGGATCTAGCTGACATTCCTGACAATGTGAAGAATGAATTGGAAATTATTCCAGTCGCTCGCATGGACGAAGTCCTTGAACATGCTCTTGTTCGTATGCCTGAGGCCATCGAATGGAGCGAAGAGGAAGATAAGTCCAGCTCAGAAGCATTGGTCAAAGATGACAAGGGTTCAGGGGTCGTTGCCCACTAAACCAGAGCGTCAGGTTGTGGATACAAAAGCCTCGGACAAGTTCCGAGGCTTTTTTTGGTTGATACTACACAGGAAATGGCCGTTTTCTGCGGTTTGCGGCTTGATTTGAACGCATTTTCGCACGAATGTCCGATTCAGGAGTGCAGCGCGAATCTAAAGCATTCCCCACGTTATTTTAGAAAGGGACTGTCATGAACAAGAATGATCTGATCGGGGCCGTTGCAGAAAAAACTGGCTTGACCAAAGCACAGGCAGGCGAAGCAGTAGAAGCATCTTTCGAGGCAATCACTGAAACCCTGAAGAGCGGCGATGAAGTTCGGATCATCGGATTTGGCAACTTTTCCGTTTCCGCTCGTGCGGCAACTGAAGGCCGTAATCCACGCACAGGCGAAACCATTCAGATTCCGGCTTCCAAGACGCCGAAATTTAAAGCTGGTAAAGGCCTGAAGGACGCGGTCAACGCCTAATTGGGCTTGTTCGTTTTGGGTTGAAAAGTCCCTGTTGCTCATTGGAGCGGCAGGGGCTTTTTTTATGCGCGAATTTCAGGTGGGCTTCCGATTTTTGGCTGTGCAGACAAGCCTTTGTTTAATCAGGTAATTCACAGGATCGGTGACTGGCTCAAGTTTTTTGCTGGTAATGTCGTTTTTTTCAATTTCAGGACTTGCCAAGGGTAGGGAGGGCGGCTAAATAGCTCCCCACGCCACACGGCGTACCACCCTAGCGGGGGCGATTAGCTCAGTTGGTAGAGCGCTTCGTTTACACCGAAGATGTCGGGAGTTCGAGTCTCTCATCGCCCACCATTCTCTTTAAGGAATGTTCAACGCGCCTGGATGGGCGATTAGCTCAGTTGGTAGAGCGCTTCGTTTACACCGAAGATGTCGGGAGTTCGAGTCTCTCATCGCCCACCATTCCTCTTTCAAGAGGATGCCAAGTCTCCCGGAGATCCGCGGAGGCTTTTTTGTTGTCTGACCTCCCGAAAATTATCGAGGGCTGCTCCATTAAGCTTAAGGGCGCCTTACGGCTCTTGGTTTCTCAACGCTGTAGGGAAGGGGACTAATCTGAGCAAAAACCAAAGGATGATCTCAGGATCTTCTGGCTAAGCTTCTGGTAGTGGTTTGTGGAGTTTGGTCCCAGAACGTGTTTTTGAATTTTGCTTTTCAAAGCGGTTTTGGGTTGGAGTGCGCGTTTTCACTGGTTGATCTCGATCAATCCACCGTCACGTGTACTTGAGCTGTTATTGATCGGCTAAGTGTGTCGTAGATAACACCAGTTCGAGCCGAGATGGTTTTTAACTCCGTATAGCAAACAAGTATAACTACGTGGAGGCATGCGCCGTATGAGTGGTTCAAGTCATAAGCATCCCATCTGTCCGCCACTTGTGTGGCATACCTTGGTCACCATCATTCTGGCTGGCATCGTTGCTGATGTGAGCTGGGAGATCTGGGCGCGTTATATTACGCCGTTCTGGGTTGGTGGTCCTCTTCAGCCAGCTGCGCTTGTGCAGTCTGTGTTCGGCTTCAGAAACCTGTTCTGGGCTGAGGTCATTCACGCCGTTGTTGGCGTTGTCTTCTATCCACTGGGTTACGTTTATATTGCCCGTCCGCTGGCGCGCGTGATCATTCCGCCGCTGCCATGGTGGATTGTTGGTCTTTGCTACGGTGTTGGTCTTTGGGTGTTCGCGCTTTACATCATGGCGCACATCTTTGCTGGCCTGCCACCGTTCCTCGGCTTTATCCAGCTGACATGGGCTTCCTTGGTTGGTCACATGCTCTTCGGCTTCATGACCGCTCTGGTGGTCCGCTACCGTCACGGTTGGTGATTGGCTGATACGTGATTAAGTTCACTGCAAAAGAAAAGGCGGAGCACTGTGCTCCGCCTTTTTTGTGTGTAGGTTCTGATGATCTTTTAGAAGGTCAGATCCTGAGCTGATTTTGAAGAGATCTGGAACACGCCTTTGCGGTTTTCAATCGCGTCTTTGATTGGCTGGCTGCTGTAGAACACCAGACGCAGACCGCTGACAGTGTCTTCGCCGAACACTTCCAGACTGTGATAGTCGGTGCAATTGTCAGAGAGTTGGCGCAGGGCTTCTGGTTGGGCTGGCTTTGCCAGTGCTTCTTTCAGCAGTTCACCGCTGTTGTTGAGGTAGGTGATGCGGCAGGTTTTGTCTTCAGATGCGGTCATGTTCTCATAGTGAGAGAGAACAGGGTAGGCCTCCAGAAGCTTGCCCATGATTGCTGCGCGTGGTGCTGGGTTCTTGAAGCTGACTTCGCGCTGCAGGCCGTAGATTTTCTCGTCCTGTGTCAGAACACTGACGGTTTCGGTCAGAGAGTCTTTTTCAAGCGAGCAGGCGGTCTTCGTTTCTTCTACTACACAGTCTTTGTAGCCAACCTTCTCCAGTAGGCCTTTTACGTCATGCTCAAAGCGTTCCACTGTCAGACCGTGGATGGCTGGCAGGTTAGCAGGGTCGAGTGCCATGCGTTTGGAGGTGGTCGCTGTGACCTTTGTTTCGTTCTTCGCTGGTGCATTTGCTGTCACAGCGATGATCTGCGTGTTGTTGGTGACGTTGGATGCAGCAGCTGGAACTGTGATGTTGACCAGGCGTGTTGGCAGACCCGGTGTTGGAACCACAGATGATACTGGTGTTGGTGCAAGGGAGCCGCCTTGTGCAGGGGCTGCTGTTGCGACTGGAACAACGACTGTGTTGACAGCGGGAGCAGGCACGGTTGCTGAAACAGGGGCTGCTGGTGCGGCCTGTTGTGGTGAAGTCAGTTCATACAGCTTGGCAATCTGACTGTTGTTGAGCTTTCCGCTGGCTGGTGCGCCGATTGAAATCTGGAACTGGCGGATTGCGTTGCGTGTGCGGCGACCGGAAACGCCGTCCGGTGTGCCGGCATCAAAGCCGAGCATGTTCAGGCGTGCCTGCACGTCCTGAGTTTCAGCTGAATAGTTGCTTCTTTTTCGTGTGGCTTTGCGCTGTGCTGGCTGTGCTTGATTTGCATTGTTCTTTTTGGCACCATTTACAATCGCGCTGCCGATGATGCCTGCGCCGAGGCCGAAGATGAAATCTTCAGAGCCTGCGCGAGCAGATGTGGCGCTGATTGCTAAAGAGAGGCAGAGAGCTGAAGTAAGCTTTGTCGTTTTGCGCATATTTTTGCCTTGCACGTATCAATAAACTTAAAGAAGCGGAGAGAAAGAACTCGCTGCCGTACATTTATCTCAAACTATAATAAATTGTAAGTTGAATATTTGAATGAAATCGCGCTTGGGTTGAATGATGGCCGCGCTAAACCGTCGCCTTCGCGAATCTCCCAACTCAATATTTGGTTTGGGAGATTTGCGCTTTAAAGCATGTTCGGCGGCTGGGGACAAATCCAGAGCTGATTGTAGGGCTTGCTTTGCTGGTGCTACTTCACGCCCCAGATGGAGAGTTTGACTTGTTGGTTTTCACCGATGAGGGCGACGACGAAGTTGGCGTCGTAGTTTCGGATAGGGTGAAACTCAGCGATAGAGACGTCGTAGTATTTGCCGTTGATACGACCTGAGGCGTCTTTGTCATAGGTGGTTCCTGCGTGATCCCATAAGTGGACTTCCATGCGCTGTTTGCCTCGGTTCTTTGGGTTGCGTTTGCAGAACGTATCAAAGCCCAGGTGGCTGCTGACCAGATAGTTGCCATTGCCGATGACTTCGACAGCGACTTCCTTCGCTACACCGCCGCTGCCCTGAAACTCACGATCTGCTCCGCGACGCAGGAGTTGGGTGCCGTCTGTTCCTATGTCCCATTCGATGAGCTTTCCGCGTCCGTGGGGTTCTTTGTGTATTGTCTGTCCCAGGCATCTGTGTCCAGTCTTGAACTCACTGGGGCCTTCGCTTGTGGTGAGGGTGATCCATCGGCCATTAGGGCTGCCGTCTGCAGCTGTGATAGTGGCTTTCTGTATTGCTCCTGCCACCCAAGTAGGGCCGCGCTCGATTACTGTTGCGTCCTGGCGCTTGCGCAAGCGTGTTATTCTCAACTTCCCATCGCTGTCTCGAAAAGCGAGCAGGTTTGCAGTTCCATCGCTCAGGGCAAGTTGATCTGCATTGCCCGCAAACTCATAAATACCACGGCGGTGGAGTGCTTTTTCGGTGGGAATGTCTTCCGCCTGCTTCAGCTTGAAGGCTTGTGCAAATAGTGTTCCGTTTTTGCGTTGAGCGACGACCATAGCTGCTGAACCGGAGCTTGCAGAGGTTACCTCTGTAACTTCCGGGCCGGAGCGAAAACCGCGATATGTGATGGTCCCGTTACCAGTTATTTTCCAGAGCATCACTCTGAGTTTGTTATCTCCATCGATAATCGGTGTGATGAAGTGTGTGTCGTCGATTTTCGCGATGGAGACACTGCGGGCTTTGCTGCGTTCTACGAGGTCTACTGGAGTTGCGACATCAGATTGCCAGGTGGAGATGACAAGGTTGTTTGCTGAATCTGAGGCGACGAGAATGTAACCTGGATGTCCGTTGGCATCATAACTTTCGGCCACAATTTCATTGGCGAGGAATGGGAAGGAGTATGATGTTGCGATGTATGAGACGTCAGGTTTGAACTCTTTTAGCTTATACAACTTTTCAGAAAGGGCCGGGGTGATGCACAGGCAGTAGGCGGCCAGCAGAGCCAGCGCTTTTATTCTCATCATATTGGAGCTCCCGAAGGGTCATAAATGCAGGTGGGCAGAAATGAATTCCGGGAGTTACTTTAACTGTGCATGCAGCAGGAATAATCTCTCGGTTGTGGGGAGGTACTCCTGACAGGGCGCGGGCTGTTTGTGTTGGCCGCCGGAGAATGGGGCCAACACAAGACTTCGTAGAAAAGGACAGTACTCAGAACTTCAGTTCATCTGCGGCTTCTGATTTGGTCTGAAAGATGCCGGTTTGCTTTTCCTCTGCGAGCTGGATCGGATAGCCGTCGTAAAGCACGATGCTCATGGATTTGAGATTGCGGCTGCCTTCCAGCTCAATGGCGTAGAAGTTCCGGCAATTCTCGGTCAGTGTCAGGAGCGTTTCTGGATCGGATGGATTGGCTTCAGCTGTGGCGAGCAGGCTGTTGGCATCTCCGGTGTAGCGTTCGAGACAACTTTTCGAGGTTGAGGTTGCCATCTTCTTAAAGCGGGTGAGGTTGGGATAGGCTTCTGCAAGCTTGGTCAGCACAGCTGAGCGTGGGGCAGCTGTTTTGAAGCTGACATTCCGGGAGATGCCGTAGATGACTTTCCCGACTTTGACGACGCTGACTGTTTCCTCCAGGTTCTTGGAGGTTTTTTCGCAGATTGTGAGGCCGGTGGTTTCAACGCATTCCTCATAGCCTTCTGTTTTCAGCAGATCGGCTGTTCTGTCACTGCGCATGCCAGTGACCATCCCGTAGATGTTGGGTGGGTTTTTCGAGTCTAGCGCAAGTTTGCTCTCTTTGGGAAGTCTGGCGGTTGCCTTTTCAGCTTCCGTGTATCCGCCCGGATTGGACTGGGGCAGGGGCGGTTTAACCAGGGAGGGCTGTGCCTGATCGATCTGCGTCTTGGGGCGACGTACCTTTATGGTGCGGGCGTAAAGTGCTTCCAGCTGAGAAGAGGTGAGGTGCCCGGTGGCCACATAACCAAGAGAGTGCTGGAACTTGCCGATGGCGCGCAGGGTGCGTTTGCCGGCGACACCATCGGGGAAGCCGGCGTTGTATCCAAGCAGGTTGAGACGATACTGGACGTCTTTGAGCTGAATGCGGCTGAGCGCGACTGTTTGCTGGCTTGGGATGCGCGGAACGCTGTGTGGTGGCTGCGGCTGTGCGTTCACCACTTGCGAGGGTTGCTGCTCGCTGGTGGCATGATCGATGATCGTCTTTCCGATGGCGCCTACGCCAAGGCCGATGATGAAGTCCCCAGTGTCTGCCTGTGCAAGTGATGGTGCTACGACAGCTGTTGTTGCTACGAGAGCAAGCGTTTTGAAAAATGTGCCCATAAAACCGGTCCTTAAAATGAATTGGACTGTCGACTTTTTTGTTTTTTGGCTGTGATGATCGCGAAAAGTGTATCGCGGAAGCCGCCCCAGACTAAGTAGAATTACGAGATTTGACTTTTTTGAGGCGGTTTTCGAAATTTCATGGACGGCAAAAAAGATTTTTTTCGAAGTCAGGCGAAATATCCTTGAGTCCAGAAGGGGATAAAATGCCTATTTCGCGGCCTTGTTTTCCACATCTGAGGGCTTTCAGAGGCCAATTTTCACAGTGAAAACAGGTTATTCAGGAAAAACTCGCAAACTGCATCCAACGGTGCTTGACTTGGACCCGCCCCCGCCGTACATCAGCGCCACCAACAACGACACAACGTTGCTGACCCAAGCGGGTGTAGCTCAGTTGGTTAGAGTGCCGGCCTGTCACGCCGGAGGTCGCGGGTTCGAGCCCCGTCACTCGCGCCACTTTTCTTCGGAGGGTGGTGCTACGGTAACAAGGTGTTGTTGAAGGTAGTTTGGATTGAGCGGGTGTAGCTCAGTTGGTTAGAGTGCCGGCCTGTCACGCCGGAGGTCGCGGGTTCGAGCCCCGTCACTCGCGCCACTTCCTTTTGGGAGAGGTGTTCAGTCCGAGCGTTAAGTTATAGCTGCGGGTGTAGCTCAGTTGGTTAGAGTGCCGGCCTGTCACGCCGGAGGTCGCGGGTTCGAGCCCCGTCACTCGCGCCACTTCTCTTTGAGAAGTTGCTGCTATAACGACCATATAAATGAGAGTTGCGGGTGTAGCTCAGTTGGTTAGAGTGCCGGCCTGTCACGCCGGAGGTCGCGGGTTCGAGCCCCGTCACTCGCGCCACTTTCATTTACTACGAAAAGCACGGTGATCGCTTTGAATAGCGCGCCGTGCTTTCGTGTATCTAGGCTCAGCTTCCAATGATCTTTCCTTTATTTCCCTATTGTTTTTAATTATTGTAATTTAAGGGTATTTTGCTGTCTTACATTTAGGGCAGGGGAGCTGCGTTGCTTTGCGGATTTAGCTAAAAATTTTTCTAAGGCAGGTGTTTAAAATGAAGACCGGTGTCACTACCTCATGGGTATTGAAGGGCGACTCTTCAATTGAGACATTTTGACTATTTACGTGGAACTACGCAGGAAATTGTGCCTGTTTTAGTGTTTAATTTTAAGCCTTGAGTAGTTTTCCCAAGCAATTGTTAGAAATCGTCATTTTTCTATTTTAATATGAGTATTTTACTCATAATATATATCTCTAGGTTTTTAGCGGTTTTTTTGTGCCCGCCTTACGAGAATGTGATCTTCTCGTGGCGTAAGGCACTCTTTCCTACCCGATTTACTCCGTTGTAAGGTCTTGCGCAGATTGTGGGGCTAAGCTAATCGTGCGTTGCGGTGCGACTAGATACACCGGATCCTAGGGTGTCCTTCCTATCCTTACGCCCTACTTTCTGCAGTGTGTGCAGTGCACCAAGAGTTTTATTGGTCGCATGACCTGTTACGTCCAGGGACGGATATTCAAATGGAAGACCTCCTCAGGGAGTACATCCCGATTGTCGTCTTTATCGGTGTTGCCCTCGTTATTGGCCTCGCGCTTCTCATCGCCCCGTTCATTGTTGCTTTCAAGAACCCGGATTCTGAAAAGCTCTCTGCTTACGAGTGTGGTTTCAACGCCTTTGATGACGCGCGTATGAAATTCGACATCCGGTTTTATCTGGTATCGATCCTCTTCATCATCTTTGACCTCGAAGTTGCTTTCCTCTTCCCTTGGGCTGTTGCCTTTGGTGATCTGGGCTGGTTCGGCTTCGTCTCCATGATGATCTTCCTGGGCGTGCTCACGATTGGGTTCATCTATGAATGGAAGAAGGGAGCGCTGGAATGGGATTGATCTCTGACGGCTCCAAGCCTCTTGTCTCTCAAGCTCCAAAAGGGATCATCGATCCCAACACAGGTCGCCCGGTGGGCGAGAATGATCCATTCTTCATGAATGTGAACAACGAGCTTTCTGACAAAGGCTTTCTGGTTACTTCCAGTGAAAGCCTGATTCAGTGGGCACGTACCGGTTCTCTCATGTGGATGACGTTTGGTCTTGCCTGTTGTGCAGTGGAAATGATGCAAATGTCGATGCCGCGTTATGACGCAGAGCGTTTCGGCTTTGCTCCTCGTGGCTCCCCACGTCAGTCTGACGTGATGATTGTTGCAGGTACACTGACCAACAAGATGGCACCTGCGCTGCGCAAGGTTTATGACCAGATGCCAGAGCCTCGCTATGTGATTTCCATGGGATCCTGCGCGAACGGCGGCGGTTACTACCACTATTCCTATTCTGTTGTGCGCGGTTGTGACCGGGTTGTTCCGGTTGACATCTATGTGCCGGGTTGTCCTCCAACTGCTGAAGCGCTGCTTTACGGTGTGCTGCTGCTGCAGAAAAAGATCCGTCGCACGGGTACGATCGAAAGATGATTTACAGGTCGTGCGCTGATGGGTGCACGGCCTTATCGACATTGCTGGCAAGGGTTTCCCTGCCGTTTGTGAGATGTCCAACCTATAGGAAACAAGGTAATGGACGAGACGCTTAGCGAACTCGGTGAATTTATCGAGCTAACGCTTGGAGACAAAGTTGAGAGCTGGTCGGTTGCTTATGGCGATCTCACTCTTAATGTGTCCCATGACCAGATTATCAATGTTCTGCGTTTCCTGCGCGATGACGCGCGGTGCGGTTTTATAGCATTGGTTGATATTTGCGGTGTGGACTGGCCGGCTCGGGAAAAACGTTTTGACGTTGTGTACCACCTGCTTTCCCCTGTTCAGAACCTGCGCATCCGCGTGAAGGTTCAGACAGACGAAACCACTCCGGTTCCGTCTGTGATTTCCATTTTCAAGGGCGCTGAATGGTTTGAACGTGAAGCCTACGACATGTACGGCATTCTGTTCACCGGTAACCCTGATCTGCGGCGCTTGCTGACCGACTACGGTTTTGACGGTTTCCCGCTTCGCAAGGATTTTCCTCTGACAGGTTATGTAGAGGTTCGTTACGACGACACCAAGAAGCGTGTTGTTTATGAGCCTGTGCAGCTTACTCAGGAATTCCGTAGTTTTGATTTCCTCTCACCATGGGAAGGCACTGACTACGTGCTTCCTGGTGATGAAAAAGCATCGAACTGAGGCACGGGTAGAGAATGGCTGAGGCTCAGGTACGAAACTTTAATATTAACTTTGGTCCGCAGCACCCTGCGGCGCACGGTGTGCTTCGTCTGGTTCTTGAACTGGACGGTGAGGTGGTCACTCGCGTTGACCCGCATATCGGTCTGCTGCACCGGGGTACTGAAAAGCTGATCGAGCACAAGACCTATCTTCAGGCTGTGCCTTACTTCGATCGTCTGGACTATGTGGCACCGATGAACCAGGAGCATGCGTATGCTCTTGCTGTTGAGCGCCTGCTGGGCATTGAAGTGCCTAAGCGCGGTCAGCTGATCCGTGTGCTTTATTCCGAAATCGGACGTCTGCTGTCACACTTGCTGAACGTGACCACACAGGCGATGGACGTTGGTGCGTTGACACCGCCACTGTGGGGCTTTGAGCCTCGCGAAGAACTCATGGGTTTCTATGAGCGTGGTTGTGGTGCGCGTATGCACGCGGCTTATGTGCGTCCGGGTGGTGTTCACCAGGATCTGCCACAGGATCTGCTCGATGATATGTGGAACTGGTGTGATCCGTTCCTCAAAACTCTCGACGACATTGAAGGTCTTCTGACCGATAACCGTATCTTCAAGCAGCGTAACGTTGATATCGGCGTTGTTGATCTTGATGAAGCCTGGGCAATGGGCTTCTCCGGTGTGATGGTTCGTGGTTCCGGCGCAAAATGGGATTTGCGTAAGTCGCAGCCTTATGAGTGCTACGATGAAATGGAATTCGACATCGCAATCGGCAAGAACGGCGATTGTTATGACCGTTACCTGATCCGCATGTTCGAGATGCACCAGTCTGTGCGTATCATGAAGCAGTGTCTGGAGATGCTGGGTAAGGAAACAGGTCCTGTTTCTTCTACTGATGGTAAGGTGGTTCCTCCGAAGCGCGGAGAAATGAAGCGCTCCATGGAAGCTCTGATCCACCACTTCAAGCTTTACACCGAAGGCTATAAAGTTCCTGAGGGCGAGATTTATGCAGCCGTTGAGGCGCCAAAAGGCGAATTCGGCGTGTATCTCGTTTCTGATGGAACCAACAAGCCTTACCGCTGCAAGATCAAGGCTCCTGGCTTTGCTCACCTGCAGGCGTTGGATTACCTGTGCCGCGGCCATATGTTGGCTGACGTTGCCGCTGTCATCGGTTCCATCGATATCGTATTTGGGGAGATTGACCGGTAATGTCAGTGCGTCGTCTTCATCACGAACAGCCAGAGTCTTTTGAGTTCTCTCCAGAAAACCTGGAGTGGGCGAAAAAGGTCATCGAGCGTTACCCGGAAGGACGTCAGGCTTCTGCTGTCGTGCCTATTCTGTGGCGCGCTCAGGAACAGGTTGGTTGGGTGACCGAGCCAGCGATCCGCGTGATCTCTGAAATGCTCGATATGCCTCGCATCCGTGTTCTGGAAGTGGCAACCTTCTACACCATGTTCCAGCTGCAGCCGGTCGGCAAAAAAGCACACATTCAGGTGTGTGGCACGACCCCATGTCAGCTGCGTGGTTCTGAAGAGCTTATCAAAGTTTGCAAAAGCAAGATTTCTGAGACACCTCACACACTTTCCGAAGATGGAAACTTCTCCTGGGAAGAGGTTGAGTGCCTTGGTGCTTGTGTGAATGCGCCGATGGTGCAGATCTTCAAGGATTTCTATGAGGATCTGGACGTTGAGAAGTTCGAGAAGCTTCTTGATGACATCGCAGGCGGAAAGCCGGTTCTGCCGGGCCCTCAGGGTGTTGATCGCATCTTTGCGGCGCCAGAGGGTGGTCCAACTACATTGCTGAATATTGAAGACACCACAAAAGGTGCTCCTCAGGAAGCGGTGATTGTTGACGGTTCCGATGCTGCGTCCAAACACCATGCAGGTGCTGCTCTGAATACTGGCGGTGCTGGTTACACGGGTGTTCCTCGCCCAGCTGAAGCTGGCGTTGCGGAGTTCGTTGAGCGCCACCGCAAGGCTCAGGAAGCCAAAGCGAAAGGTGAGGGGTAAGCGATGCTGAACGATTCCGATCGTATCTTCACCAATATCTATGGTCTGCATGATTGGGGGCTCGAAGGAGCCCGTCAGCGCGGATCATGGTCTGGTACCAAAGAAATCATTGAAAAAGGTCGTGACTGGATCATCGACGAAATGAAGACCTCCGGTCTTCGTGGTCGTGGTGGTGCGGGCTTCCCAACCGGTCTGAAGTGGTCCTTCATGCCGAAGGAAAGCGATGGTCGTCCGGCCTATCTCGTGGTCAACGCGGATGAGTCCGAGCCGGGCACCTGTAAAGACCGTGAAATCATGCGTCACGATCCTCACCATCTGGTTGAGGGTTGTCTGCTTGCTGGTTTCGCGATGGGTGCTATTGCGGCTTACATCTACGTACGCGGTGAGTTCATTCGTGAGCGTGAACGCCTGCAGGCTGCGATTGATCAGGCTTATGATGCTGGCCTGATCGGCAAGAACAACAAGAACGGCTACGACTTTGATATCTACGTGCACCACGGTGCAGGGGCTTATATCTGCGGTGAGGAAACTGCACTGCTGGAAAGCCTTGAAGGTAAAAAAGGTCAGCCGCGTCTGAAGCCTCCGTTTCCTGCGAACATGGGTATCTACGGCTGCCCAACCACAGTGAACAACGTGGAATCCATTGCTGTTGCGCCGACTATTCTGAAGCGCGGTGGTGCATGGTTCTCCGGCATTGGTCGTGAAAACAACGCTGGTACCAAGCTGTTCTGTGTTTCCGGACACGTGAACAAGCCTTGTACCGTTGAAGAAGCGATGGGCATTTCCTTCAAGGAGCTGATTGAAAAGCACTGCGGTGGTATCCGCGGCGGCTGGGACAATCTGCTGGCGGTTATTCCGGGTGGTTCTTCTGTTCCTTGTGTGAAGGGCGAAGACATCCGTGATGCGAAGATGGACTTTGACGGTCTGCGTGAAGTTGGCTCCTCGCTGGGTACAGCTGCCGTGATCGTGATGGACAACTCCACCGACATCATCAAAGCGATTGCCCGTCTGTCCTACTTCTACAAGCACGAAAGCTGCGGTCAGTGTACGCCGTGCCGTGAAGGTACGGGCTGGATGTGGCGCGTGATGGAGCGGATGGTCAAGGGCGAGAGCTCTTACGACGAAATTGACATGCTGTTCAAAGTTACCAAGCAGGTGGAAGGTCATACGATCTGCGCGCTGGGTGATGCGGCTGCATGGCCTATTCAGGGTTTGATCAAAAACTTCCGCCCTGTGATTGAAGACCGGATCGACCAGTACGTTGCCAAGCACCGTACACCGACCGACAAAATCGCTGCGGAGTAGGGGATGAAGATCAGAAACGAGAAAAAACGCCTCGATGTAAATGTAAGCGACCTTTCAGGTTCCGTGTTTGATGATTGTGTCCTGTCTGGATGCCGATTTAACAACGTGAACATGTCTGGTGGCCGCATCAACGACGTTAATCTCTCGGGCTGGTCTATCCATGATGCAAATCTCTCGGGTTGGTCAGTCGAGAAAGTTAACTTTTCTGGACTGATCCTTGAAAATGCCAATCTGGCTGGCGCTCAACTTAACAGCTGCCGGCTAGAGGGCATGACCATCGATGGAATTGAAGTGACTGAGCTACTTGAGGCTTACCGAGCCCAGGAAGCTAAGGGTGAGGATGCCAACGCATGACTAAGCTTGTCGTCGACGGCAAAGAAATTGAAGTTCCTGCGGAATATACCGTTATGCAGGCCTGTGAAGAGGCCGGTGCGGAAATTCCTAGGTTCTGTTTTCATGACCGGCTCTCCGTAGCCGGCAACTGCCGCATGTGCCTTGTGGAAGTTAAAGGCGGACCGCCAAAGCCGGTTGCCTCTTGCGCAATGGGCGTGCGCGATCTGCGTCCGGGACCAGAAGGCCAGCCACCAGAGATCTTTACTAAGTCTCCAATGGTGAAAAAGGCGCGTGAAGGTGTGATGGAGTTTCTCCTGATCAACCACCCGCTGGACTGCCCTATCTGTGACCAAGGCGGTGAGTGTGATCTTCAGGATCAGGCCATGGCTTACGGTGTAGATAGTTCGCGCTTTGCTGAAAACAAGCGCGCAGTTGAAAATAAATACATCGGTCCGCTTGTTAAGACGATCATGACACGCTGCATTCACTGCACCCGTTGTGTTCGCTTCACGACCGAAGTTGCCGGTGTTTCCGAACTGGGCCTGATTGGCCGTGGTGAAGACGCCGAGATTACCACTTATCTTGAAGAAGCGCTTTCCTCCGAGCTGCAGGGCAACGTGATTGACCTTTGCCCGGTTGGTGCTCTGACTTCCCGCCCTTACGAGTTTAACGCTCGTCCATGGGAACTGGTGAAGACAGAGAGCGTCGACGTGATGGACGCACTTGGCTCCGCTATCCGTGTTGATACACGCGGTAAAGAAGTCATGCGCATCATGCCTCGCCTCAACGAAGAGGTGAACGAGGAATGGATCTCTGACAAAACCCGTTTCATCTGGGATGGTCTGAAGACACAGCGTCTGGATCGCCCATATGCGAAGCAGAACGGTAAGCTGGCTCCAGCGAGCTGGACTGATGCTCTGAACGCGGTTGCAGAGAAGGTAAAAGCGGCAGGCGGTGCTAAGACTGCTGCAATCGCTGGTGACCTTGCCTCTGTTGAAGACATGTTTGCGCTGAAGGCTCTCATGGAGAGCATTGGCTCTGCAAACATGGACTGCCGTCAGGATGGCGCTCAGCTTGATCCATCTCTCGGCCGTACAACATATCTGTTTAACTCTTCCGTTGAAGGTATTGAAGACGCTGATGTAATTCTTCTCGTGGGTGCGAACCCGCGTGTTGAAGCTCCAGTTCTTAATGCCCGCATCCGTAAGGTTTGGCGTCACGGCGGTGCGAAGATTGGCTTTGTCGGCCAGCCTGCAGATCTGACCTATGACGTAGACTATCTTGGCGCTGGTCCAGACACTCTGGCAGACATTGCTTCTGGCAAGAATGCATTTGCAGAGGTTCTGAAGGGTGCGAAGAAGCCAATGATCATCGTTGGTGAAGGCGCAATCGCTCGTGAAGACGGCGCTGCTGTTCTTTCTACTGCTGCAAAGCTGGCTGAGAGCATTGGTGCTGTGAGCGATGAGTGGAACGGCTTTAACGTTCTGCACACTGCTGCAAGCCGCGTTGGTGGTCTGGATATCGGATTTGTTCCGGGTGAGGGCGGTCTGGATGCTGGTGGCATTCAGGATGCAGCTGCCAAGGGCGACGTTGATGTTGTGTTCCTGCTTGGTGCAGACGAACTGGATATGTCTTCCTTCGGTGATGCGTTCGTTGTTTACATCGGTACTCACGGTGACCGCGGTGCTCACCGCGCTGACGTCATTCTGCCAGGTGCTGCTTACACCGAGAAGCCAGGTACCTACGTGAACCTGGAAGGCCGTGTACAGCTGGCTAACCGCGCTGCATTCCCTCCAGGTGATGCACGAGAGGACTGGGCGATCATTCGTGCGCTTTCCGGTGCACTTGGTAAGCCGCTTGCCTTCAACAGCTTTGCGCAGCTGCGCGGTGCACTTGTTGAAGCTGTTCCTCACATGGCGAACGTAAATTGCATTGCAACCGGTGTGGCTTCGGATGTTTCCAAGCTTGCTGTACGCGGTGGTGACATGAGTGGTGCCGGTTTTGCGCAGGCATTCAGTGATTTTTATCTAACCAACCCGATTGCCCGAGCTTCAGCGGTGATGGCCGAGTGTTCTGCACTTGCCATGCAGCGCCGAGCTGAGGCGGCGGAATAAGGGGACGGTGAGCATGGAAGCTTTTTTCTGGGATTACGGTTGGCCACTGATCATCATGCTCTTCCAGAGCGTGCTCCTGATGGTCGTGCTGCTGCTGATCGTTGCTTACATTCTTTACGCTGACCGTAAGATCTGGGCTGCTGTTCAGATCCGTCGTGGTCCTAACGTGGTTGGCCCCTGGGGCTTGCTGCAGAGTTTTGCGGATCTTTTGAAATTCGTTTTGAAAGAGCCAATGATCCCTTCCGGATCTGATAAGTTCCTGTTCTTGTTTGCACCGCTGATTACGGTGGTTCTCTCCCTTGCTGCTTGGGCCGTTATTCCGGTTGCGCAGGGCTGGGTGATTGCAGACATCAACGTGGGTATTCTTTATGTGTTCGCGATCAGCTCCCTTGGAGTTTACGGCGTGATCATCGGTGGTTGGGCCTCCAACTCCAAATACCCGTTCCTGTCAGCTCTGCGTTCTGCAGCACAGATGGTTTCTTACGAAGTGTCTATCGGCTTCGTGATCGTAACTGTTCTGCTCTGCGTTGGTTCGCTGAACCTTTCCGAGATCGTTTACGCACAGCAGGCCCGCGGTCTTGCTCATGTGCTGGGCGTTCCGTGGCTGTCCATTCTGAACTGGTACTGGCTGCCGCTGTTCCCAATGTTCGTGGTGTTCTTTGTTTCCGCTCTTGCTGAAACAAACCGTCCTCCATTCGATCTTGCGGAAGCGGAATCCGAACTGGTTGCAGGCTTCATGGTTGAGTATGGCTCTACCCCTTACATGATGTTCATGTTGGGTGAGTACGTAGCGATCTCCCTGATGTGTGGTCTGATGACCATCCTGTTTATGGGGGGCTGGCTGCCTCCGCTGGACATCGCTCCATTCACCTGGGTTCCTGGCATCGTCTGGTTCCTGCTGAAATGTCTGCTGGTGTTCTTCTTCATCTCCATGGCGAAAGCAATGGTACCTCGTTACCGCTATGACCAGCTGATGCGTCTGGGTTGGAAAGTCTTCCTGCCGCTGTCTCTGGCAATGGTGTTCATCGTAGCGTTCGTGCTGATGTTCATGGGCTGGACTCCACCGGTTGGCGGATTTGGAGCATGATTTCCATCGCCGGTTTGATCGGCGGTGTGATGGGAATTTACCTTGGATGGCTGAACTACCGTCTCCTTCTTGGATTTATGGAGGCAGCCATCAACAAAGGAAGAGAGCGCAACCCAACCGAAAAAGGCTGGGTTGAGCTGGCGGAACCAACGATCCGCAAAGTCATTTTTACCCTGACGATAATCGGGATCCCGATTATCGGATATCTCGCCGGAGCTAGCATTACTCCTTAATTCGAGAGGAAAGGGTAACGAGAACCTTGTATGACTTCCTTGAAGTGTTCGCAGGTTCTCTTGGATTGTAATCGATCTTTCGTGCCTCTGGCATGTTCGATCAAGAAAGGGCTGTAAAGGCTATGGGACTGGGACAGGCCGCAAAGTCGTTGCTTTTGAAGGAGTTCGTGTCGGCGTTTTTTCTTGCCATGCGTTACTTCTTCAAGCCGAAGCCGACAATCAACTATCCCTTTGAGAAGGGGCCGGTAAGTCCGCGTTTTCGCGGCGAACACGCGTTGCGCCGGTATCCGAACGGAGAAGAGCGCTGCATTGCTTGTAAGCTTTGTGAGGCGATCTGCCCTGCGCAGGCCATTACGATTGAAGCTGGACCACGTCGTAACGACGGTACTCGCCGTACCACCCGCTACGACATTGACATGACCAAGTGCATTTACTGCGGGTTCTGTCAGGAAGCGTGTCCGGTTGATGCGATCGTGGAAGGCCCGAACTTTGAATTTGCGACCGAGACGCGAGAAGAGCTGTTCTACGATAAGGACAAGCTGCTTGCGAATGGGGAGCGTTGGGAGCGTGAGATCGCTCGCAATATCGAATTGGATGCTCCGTACCGCTAAGGCGGGGGAGTAGGTTGTGTCCGGTTGGGGCTTTGCACTGACCGGGCGAGACAATAGGACAAAGGCAACCTAAAAATGGTTTTGCAGGCCCTGTTTTTCTATCTGTTTGCCGCACTTGCGGTGGCCTCTGCCTTCATGGTGATTGCATCTCGCAATCCGGTTCACTCAGTGCTGTTCCTCATCCTGTGCTTCTTTAATGCAGCCGGGTTGTTTGTACTGATTGGTGCCGAGTATCTGGCGATGCTTCTGGTTGTTGTCTACGTGGGTGCAGTCATGGTGCTGTTCTTGTTCGTGGTCATGATGCTGGATGTTGACTTTGCCGAGATGCGTCAGGGGTTCTTGCAGTATCTGCCGATCGGCGCGCTGATTGGTGTGATTTTGCTGGTTGAACTGCTGATGGTTGTCAGTGGCTGGTACATCGCTCCTGGCATGCTGGGTGAGGGGTCTGCCCCAACACCTCCTGTCGAGCAGACACAGAATATCGCCGCTATCGGTGAATTGCTTTACACCCGCTACATTTACTGGTTCCAGGTTGCTGGTCTGGTGCTGCTGGTGGCAATGATCGGTGCGATCGTCTTGACCCTTCGTCACAAGCCGGGCGTACGCCGTCAGAATATCTCTGAGCAGGTTGCCCGTCGTCCAGAGACCGCGATTGAAGTGGTCAAGGTTGAAAGTGGCAAGGGTTTGTAAGAGCCGTCTTTGACGGGTCTTCACCATTAATTCGTACCGGAGAAAAGACCTTCACCTGAAGGTTCCTTCTCCGGAGTTTGAATAGAACACGGGGAGCACTGAGAGGCGCCCATGGAAATTGGCTTAGCGCATTATCTCGGGGTCGCAGCGATCCTATTCACCATCGGGATCTTTGGCATCTTCCTCAACCGGAAGAACGTCATCGTCATCCTGATGTCTATCGAGCTCTTACTGCTCGCAGTTAACATCAACCTGGTGGCATTTTCCTACTTCATGCAGGACATGGTTGGTCAGATCTTTGCGCTCCTGGTTCTTACCGTTGCAGCAGCAGAGGCGGCCATTGGTCTTGCTATTCTGGTTGTTTACTTCCGTAACCGCGGCTCTATCGCCGTGGAAGACATCAATATGATGAAAGGCTGAGGGGCGGATGTTTTCAGCAATCGTTTTTCTGCCGTTGCTTGGCTTCCTGATTGTCGGGCTATTCGGCAATCGGCTTGGAGTCAAAGCCAGCGAGTACATCACCAGCGGCTTCATGATTGTCGCAGCCCTTCTGTCATGGGTGGTGTTTTTTCAATACGGGCTTGGTTCAGAAAGCACGCAGCTTATTACCATTTTCCGCTGGATCACCTCAGGGGATCTTTCGGTTAACTGGACAATCCGCGTGGATACACTCACCGCAGTGATGCTGGTGGTTGTGAACTCTGTGTCCTGTCTGGTTCACATTTACTCTATTGGGTACATGCACCACGATCCGCATCGTCCGCGGTTCTTTGCTTACCTTTCGCTCTTCACCTTTGCGATGCTGACGCTGGTCACTGCTGATGACCTGCTGCAGATGTTCTTTGGTTGGGAAGGCGTTGGTCTGGCATCTTACCTGCTGATCGGCTTTTGGTACCAGAAACCATCTGCTAACGCGGCTGCGATGAAAGCGTTCATCGTCAACCGTGTGGGTGACTTTGGTTTCGCTCTGGGTATCTTCGGTGTCTTCTACCTGTATGGCTCCATCGACTTCACCTCGATTTTCGCAAGTGGCCCATCTCTTCTTGAGAACAAAGAGCCTGTGCTGAACTTCCTGGGTTATGAGTTGATGGCTGAACCAGCGCTGACAGTTGTTTGTCTGCTGCTGTTCATGGGTGCCATGGGTAAATCAGCTCAGTTCCTGCTTCACACCTGGTTGCCGGATGCGATGGAAGGCCCAACGCCTGTTTCCGCGCTGATCCACGCAGCGACCATGGTGACAGCTGGTGTGTTCATGGTTGCGCGTCTTGCGCCGATCTTTGAACTGGCACCAACTGCGATGACTGTTGTGACCTTCTTCGGTGCGACCACCGCCTTCTTTGCAGCGACCATTGGCTGTGTGCAGAACGACATCAAGCGCGTGATTGCATACTCCACCTGTTCCCAGTTGGGTTACATGTTTGTTGCTCTGGGTGTGGGCGCGTTCGGTGTTGGTATCTTCCACCTGTTCACACACGCCTTCTTTAAAGCGCTTCTGTTCCTTTGTGCTGGTTCCGTTATCCATGCGGTTTCCGACGAGCAGGACATGCGTAAGATGGGCGGCCTGCGCAAGCACATCCCATGGACCTACTGGACCATGATGATTGGTACGCTGGCGCTGACAGGTTTCGGTATTCCAGGCCTCGCTGGTACAGCAGGCTTCGTTTCCAAAGATGCGATCATCGAAGCTGCTTATGTTGGTCATAATGCCTTTGCAAGTTACGCTTATTGGGCGACGGTTCTAGCTGCACTGCTGACAAGCTTCTACAGCTGGCGTCTTGTGTTCATGACCTTCCATGGCAAACCACGTGCTTCTGTTGATGTGATGAAACACATCCACGAGAGCCCATGGGTCATGCTGGTTCCATTGATCCTTCTGTCCATCGGTGCACTGTTTGCTGGTATGGCCTTCAAAGAAGCGTTCATGGGTCATGACTATGCGCACTTCTGGAAGGACGTCTTTGGCGGTACCAACAGTGAGCTTGCTGTGATTGAAGAAATGCACCACGTGCATTGGCTGGTTGCTTGGTCTCCGACCTTCGCAATGATCGCCGGCTTCATCATCGCTTACGTATTCTACATCGCAAAACCAGACATGCCGAAGGCTCTGGCAGAGCGTCATCAGCCACTTTACAAGTTCCTCCTGAACAAGTGGTACTTCGATGAGCTTTATGACTTCCTGTTTGTGAAGCCTGCTATGGCACTTGGCCGCTTCCTGTGGAAGCGTGGTGATGGCACAGTTATCGACGGACTTGGTCCTGACGGTGTTGCCTCACGCGTTCAGCAGGTTACCGGTTGGGTTGTTCGCCTGCAGTCTGGCTACATCTATCACTACGCATTCGCCATGTTGATCGGGGTTGCCTTCTTCGTCACCCTGGCCATGTTCTCCGGTGGGGGAGTTCATTAATGAACGACTGGTCCATCCTTTCCATCACAACATTTCTCCCGCTGGTAGGTGTTCTTTTCATCCTACTGGTGCGGGGTGATGATCCAGATGCGAAGACAAACATTCGGCGTGTTGCGCTGATTACAACGACCTTCACATTCATCGTCTCCCTGTTTATCTGGGGCGGGTTCACCAATGAGAACCCAGGCTTCCAGATGGTTGAGAAGTACGATTGGTTCGGTGATACCTTCACCTACCACATGGGTGTGGACGGCATTTCCATGCTGTTCGTCATCCTGACCACTTTCCTGATGCCACTTTGTATTTTGGCAAGCTGGGAAAGCGTTCAGGACCGCGTGAAAGAATACATGATCGCCTTCCTGGTGCTGGAAACACTGATGATCGGTGTGTTCTGTGCGCTGGATCTGGTTCTGTTCTACGTATTCTTCGAGGCTGGCCTCATTCCGATGTTCCTGATCATCGGTGTCTGGGGTGGTCCACGCCGCGTGTACGCAAGCTACAAGTTCTTCCTGTACACCTTGCTCGGCTCTGTGCTGATGCTGGCCGCTATCATGGCTATGTACTGGCAGGCTGGTACGCTGGACATCGTGGAACTGCTTGATAAGAGTGATTTCCCTGCACAGATGCAGACCTGGCTGTGGCTGGCATTCTTCGCAAGCTTTGCAGTGAAGATGCCAATGTGGCCGGTTCACACATGGTTGCCGGATGCGCACGTGGAAGCGCCAACTGCTGGTTCTGTTGTGCTGGCGGCGATCCTCCTGAAAATGGGTGGTTACGGCTTCCTGCGCTTCTCCCTGCCAATGTTCCCGATTGCGAGTGACATGTTCGCGCCGTTGATCTTCACACTTTCCATTGTGGCGATCATCTACACCTCTTTGGTGGCGCTGGCTCAGGAAGACATCAAGAAGCTGATCGCTTACTCATCCGTTGCTCACATGGGCTTCGTGACTATGGGTATCTTCTCTGCGAATGCGCAGGGTATCGAAGGCGCGATCTTCATGATGCTGGCACACGGTCTGATCTCCGGCGCACTGTTCCTGTGTGTTGGTGTGATCTACGACCGCATGCATACTCGTCAGATCACCGCTTACGGTGGCCTCGTGAACAACATGCCGCGTTATGCTGTTGCATTCATGATCTTCACCATGGCAAACGTTGGTCTGCCAGGTACTGCCGGTTTTGTGGGTGAGTTCCTGACCATGATCGGTGTGTTCCAGGTGAACACCTGGGTTGCATTCTTTGCTGCAACCGGCGTGATCCTGTCTGCTGCTTACGCTCTGTTCCTCTACCGCCGCGTCGTCTTTGGTGCGCTGGAGAAGGAAAGCCTCAAGTCCATGCTGGACCTGACTGGCCGTGAGAAGCTGATCCTGGCTCCGCTGATCATTCTGACGATCTTCTTCGGGTTTTATCCGGCAGCGCTGTTGGATGTGACGTCCGCGTCCGTTGGTGCCCTTATCGAAAACTACAACGCTGCACTAGAAGCAGGTGGCATTGCCACTCACGCTGCTGCAGCTGTCAGCCATTAACAGGGGAGCTGTGCACTCATGAATGCTGAGCTTCTAGCAATTCCTGATCTGATGCCGGTGATGCCTGAGATCCTTCTGGTTCTCGGTGCCATGGTCCTGCTGATGGTTGGTGCATTTGGTGGAGAGAAATCTACTCCGCTGGTAACGGGTATCTGCGTTGCGTTGCTCACTGTTGCAGGTCTGATCCTGCTGGTGAGCCCGCATTACGGCACCACTTTCAATGGCGCTTTCATTCAGGACGCGTTCTCCCAGTATATGAAAGTGCTGGTGCTGATCGGTTCCGGCTTTGCCATTGCAATGTCCGTTGCTTATGCCCGTTCTCAGAACTTTGACCGCTTCGAGTACCCGATCCTCATCGTGATCGCGACCGTTGGTATGATGCTGATGCTTTCTGCCAACGATCTGATCTCCATGTATCTGGGTGTTGAGCTGCAGTCTCTGGCGCTTTACGTGGTCGCTTCGATCAACCGTGACTCTGTTCGCTCTACTGAGGCCGGCCTGAAGTACTTCGTCCTTGGCGCGTTGTCTTCCGGTATGCTGCTTTACGGTATGTCCTTCATCTACGGCTTTACCGGTCACACTGACTTTGCGGGCATCGCGGCTGCTCTGACTGAAGAGCGCGCGTCTCTTGGTCTGGTGTTCGGTATCGTGTTCATGCTGGCAGGTATTGCCTTCAAGATCTCTGCGGTTCCATTCCACATGTGGACCCCGGATGTGTATGAGGGTGCGCCAACTCCAGTGACTGCCTTCTTTGCGGCAGCGCCTAAGATTGCTGCGTTTGGTATGCTGATCCGCGTGCTGATCGAAGCTCTGGGTGACGTGACCACTGACTGGCAGCAGATCATTGTGTTCATCGCAATCGCTTCTATGGCGCTTGGTGCGTTCGCTGCGATTGGTCAGAAGAATATCAAACGTCTGATGGCTTACTCTTCCATCGGTAACATGGGTTACGCGCTGGTGGGTCTGGCCGCTGGTACCGAGGCTGGTGTACATGGTCTGATCGTGTTCATGACCGCTTACCTTGCTATGACACTGGGTGCGTTTGCTTGCATCCTGTCCATGCGCCGTAAGGAAGGCATGGTTGAAGAGATTTCTGATTTGGCTGGTCTTTCCAAGACCAACCTGCCAATGGCTGTGCTGCTGGCTGTGATCATGTTCTCTCTGACTGGTCTGCCTCCGCTCATTGGCTTCTTCGGTAAGTTCTACGTGTTCATCGCTGCGATGGACGCTGGTCTTGCTCCACTGGTCGTGATCGGTCTGGTGACCAGCGTTGTGGCTGCTTACTATTACCTGCGCGTGATCAAGGTTATGTTCTTTGATGATGCGACTGGTGAGTTCCTGCCAATGTCCGGCGAAATGAAAATTGTACTGGGTCTTTCCAGTGCGGTTGTCGGACTGTTCTTCATCATGCCAGAGCCAATCATGAATGCTGCTGCCAACGCAGCTGGCGTTCTGTTCTAGTGCATCGATGATGAACCTTGGACAATTAAAAGACGAAGGCCCGGTGCGCTCAGCGCCGGGCTTTTGTTTTGAGCACTACGATCAAATCGGCTCCACCAACACCTACGGTCTGCAAAAGGCGCGGGTCGGACATCCCGGTAATCTGTGGGTACGCTCCGATATTCAGGTGACTGGCAGGGGACGCCGGGGGCGTGAGTGGACTTCTGAATCAGGCAATCTGTTTGCTTCTGTTCTGCTGCGTGTTGACGTGCGGAACGAAAAGATCGTTCAGCTGCCATTTGTAGCTGCGCTTGCGCTTGGTGAAGCCATCGAGCGGGCGACCGGTGCGCATAATCTGGCGCAGCTGAAGTGGCCCAACGATGTGCTCATTGATGGACAAAAGGTCTCTGGCATCTTGCTTGAGAGCGAAAGTGGGCCTAATGGTGAGCTGTGCCTTGTGTGCGGTTTTGGCGTCAACGTGTCTCATCACCCGGATCTTGGTGATTATGCTGTTACGGATTTGCGCAGCATGGGGTACATGTGCGACCCGAGCCAGGTGTTTGATGCACTTGCGCAAAGCTTCGCACGATGGCTGGAAACGTGGAAGGCGGCCAGTGGGTTTGAAGAGATCAGATCTGCATGGTTGCGGCGCGCCGTGGGGCGTGGGAAACCAATCCGCGTTCGCCTAAGCAATGAAGAATTTTCCGGTGTCTTTATAGATATCGATCAAATGGGCCGACTGATCGTGAAATTGGATCATGGCGGCGAGCGGCTGGTAACAGCCGGTGATGTTTTCTTTTCCTGACGACGTGCAAAGCACGTGGTGCTGGCTTTTGAAGTGATGAAGCCACACGTCTGACAGGGCATAGAGTTTATCAGCGTGTTCTTGTTCCGTAACCGGGACCATTTTGCAGAGCATGCTTTGAAGGAGTCTTAGATGTCGAGCACTGAAGAGCTCGTGTTCCTGCCTTTGGGCGGTGTTGGCGAAATTGGTATGAACCTCGGTCTTTATGGATATGGACCTGAGGATGATCGTCGCTGGCTGATCGTTGATTTTGGTGTGTCCTTCGCCGGTCCTGAAATGCCGGGTGTGGATCTGGTTCTTCCAGATATTCGTTTTCTGGAAGAAGAGCGTTCCCGTATTGACGGGATCGTTATCACCCATGCGCATGAAGACCACTATGGTGCGCTGTCCTATCTTTGGAAGCGCCTTGAGCTGCCGGTCTATGCCACGCCGTTTACTGCGCGCCTTCTGGAAGCCAAGCTGATTGGTGATGGGGCGGATTACCAAATTCCAGTGACAGTTGTTAATCAAGGGGATCGGTTCAAAGCCGGTATCTTTGATATTGAGCTGGTGACCATGACCCACTCGATCCCGGAGCCATGTGCTTTGGCTATCCGTATCGGTGGGCAGCTGGTTCTGCATTCCGGTGACTGGAAGATTGATCTGACACCGGGTGTGGGCAAAGCAATTGACTTGCAGCGGTTACGTGAGCTGGGCGATGAAGGCGTTGATGTTTTCGTGTGCGACAGCACCAACGCGGTCCGTGATGGGGTGAGCCCGAGTGAAGCGGATGTGAAGGAAGAGCTGACCCGCATCATCAAAGAAGCGCCAAACCGTGTGGCTGTGACCACGTTTGCCTCCAACGTTGCACGTATGCGTGCGGTGGCGGAAGCGGCGATGGCTGCGGAACGTGAGATTGTGGTGATTGGCCGGTCCATGCAGCGAACTGTCGAGATTGCCCGCGACCTTGGATACCTTGATGGTTTGGCTCCATTCCGTGATGAAGAGACCTATGGCTCTTTGCCGCGTGATAAGGTTGTGGCGCTGTGCACTGGTTCTCAGGGTGAAGCGCGTGCTGCAATGGCGCGTATCGCAGGTGATCAGCATCGCCTGATTGGTTTGTCAGCTGGCGATATGGTTATCTTCTCCAGTCGTACCATTCCGGGTAATGAAAAGGCTGTTTACGGCATCATCAACCAGTTGACCCAGCAAGGTCTTCAGGTGGTGACAGACCGTGATGCATTGGTGCACGTTTCCGGGCATCCACGACGTGGTGAGCTGGATCAGGTTTATAACCTTGTGCGCCCGAAGAAGGTTCTGCCGGTTCACGGCGAACCGCTGCATTTGCAGTGCCATAAGGACTTTGCCGAGAGCAAAGGCGTGAAAGACGTCAAGATCATCCGTGATGGCGACATGGTTCGTCTGCATCCGGGTGGGCTTAAGGTTATTGATGAAGCGCCGGCTGGTATCCTTGTTCGCGATGGTCATCTGGTGGCTGCACCGGAAGAGACCGGCGTGCAAGAGCGCCGCAAACTTTCTTATGGCGGCTGCGTGACGGTTTCGCTCATCCTTGATGGTCGTGGTGAGTTGCTGGGTGACATTGATGTGGTGTTGTTTGGCATGCCGGATGAGACTGAGGATGGTACACCGTTTGAGGACGCTGTTCGTGATGCGGTTTATGGTGCTGTGATTTCCATTCCGAAGAGCCGTCGCCGTGATGTTGAACTGGTTCGCGAAGCGGCGCGCCGGGCAGGGCGTTATGCGGTTGTGGAGCATTGGGGCAAGAAGCCACTTTGCAAAGCGCTGGTGCAACGCGTCTGAATTGCTTCGTACGATTTGAGATTTTGAAGGCCGCAGGTGAGTGCATCATCTGCGGCCTTTGACTTTTGATCCAATGGACTTTGCGTGGGAAATCTGTTCCTTAGAGCAAAGAGTTATTGGGAGGACCGCCATGATTGGACGACTAAACCACGTTGCGATTGCTGTGTTGGATATGGAAGAGGCGCTGAAGGTGTACCGCGATACCCTTGGCGGCATTGTGTCTGACAAAGTTGCGCAGCCAGACCATGGCGTATCTACTGTGTTTGTTGAGCTTCCAAACACCAAGATCGAGCTGCTGGAGCCACTTGGCGAGAACTCTCCGATCAACAAGTTCCTGGAGCGCAATACCCAAGGCGGTATTCACCACATTTGCTACGAAGTGGATGACATCATTGCTGCACGTGATCAGTTGGTGGCGAATGGTGCGCGTATTCTTGGTGATGGTGAGCCGAAGATCGGCGCGCACGGCAAGCCAGTGCTGTTCCTGCATCCAAAAGACTTCCTCGGCACGCTGACCGAGTTGGAACAGGCTTAAGGTTGCTTTGAAAGACTTGTGGTTTGCGAAAACTGGAAGTCTTTCGGCCTGCGTCTATTTCTTGTAGGTAGAACTATCTAGTTAGCTGGTTGCTTTGTGATATAAGTGACCAGCCGCAGACACAACAAGAAACTCCTGGAGCAGATTTATGGCTACGCCGCTACTCGTTGCACTCTATTTCATGATGTGGTGGATTTTGTTTCTGGCCATTTTGCCTTTTGGGGTGCGCACGCAAGCGGAAGAGGGTGACGTTATTCCCGGTACGACCGAGAGTGCTCCTAAGAATCCGCAGCTGCTGAAGAAGGTGATCATCAACACCATCGTCACGACCATCGTGTTTGCCGGGGTTTATTGGTTCCTGGAATCTGGTCTTGGAGCGCAGCTGTTTCCATTGGTTGATCAGTTTATGGGCAATGCCCCGTCCTGATTTTGCTTTTGCACCTCAAATGTGTGGCGCAAAATCAGAGAGTTACAGACATACAACATCAATACGAATGCTGAGCGATTCTACGGAATCGCTTTTTGCATTTCAGGGGCAGGTCAGTTTGTGATGAGCTGACTATAACGTCATGTGCGCAGGCGCTTTCACGTATTTGTAGTGTGCCTGCGGCTATGTTGAGTAGGTTTCACTGAATGGAAACGGCAGAAAACGGCGAAAAAAAAGCAAGGCCGAAGCCTTGCTATTAGAACGAGTTCCGCGTCTAAATGTTCTCTTTGCACTTGCGTAGAGTGCCGGCTGCAACCATAACGGGCGCCCGAGAACCTTCCTCCCAAGACTAAAGATCGCGATACCTTGCAACACCGCTTAAGGGTGCTGTTTTTGTTGTTGGACAGACACTAGCGTAATCACAATTGTTTGTCATCATTTTGTATCAATTCGCCGCAATTTTTTGCTTGCCTAAAATTTTAGCTATAATTTTTGGGAAATCCTGTGCACTGCAGCAGCAAGGGTGGGTCAAAAGCCGCGTGCATGGGGAAATGTCTCTTAGAAAATTGGCATATAGCCATGTTGGCAGTTACAACGAGCGTTCTGCTTGCTAAGAAGGCATAGAAGAGAAGCTTGGTGGTGAACCTGAGCTTGCTAGCCTTAAAAACTGAAGAGTTAAACTAATGCGTTTGTCCCGATATTTCCTGCCTATTTTGAAGGAAACTCCGAAAGAAGCCGAGATTGTATCGCACCGCCTGATGTTGCGTGCTGGTATGATCCGTCAGCAGTCAGCCGGGATTTATGCATGGCTGCCGCTTGGCCACCGTGTGCTGAACAAGATTCAACGTATTGTTGAAGAAGAGCAGAACCGCTCAGGTGCGGTGCAGCTGCTCATGCCAACCATTCAGCCTGCTGACCTGTGGCGCGAAAGTGGCCGCTATGATGCGTATGGCAAAGAGATGCTGCGCATTGAGGACCGTCATGAGCGCGAAATGCTCTTTGGCCCAACCAACGAAGAGATGATCACGGACATCTTCCGTTCTTACGTGCGCTCCTACAAGGATCTGCCGCTGAACCTTTATCACATTCAGTGGAAGTTCCGCGATGAAGTGCGCCCTCGTTTTGGCGTGATGCGTGGTCGTGAGTTCCTGATGAAGGACGCATACTCATTCGATCTGGACAAAGAGCGTTCAACTGAAGCGTATCGCCGTATGTTCGTGGCGTACCTGCGTACCTTCGCACGCATGGGTCTGACAGCTATTCCTATGAAAGCAGACACTGGACCAATCGGTGGTGATTTGTCTCACGAGTTTATCGTGCTGGCGTCTACCGGTGAGAGTGAAGTGTTCCTGGATAAGGACATTCTGGATCTGCCAATTCCAGGTGAAGACACCGACTTTGATGGTGATCTTTCCGGTATCATCGAACAGTGGACCACTCCATACGCTGCAACTGACGAGATGCACGATGAAGCTGCGTTTGGTGCTGTTGCAGAAGACAAGAAAGTGTCTGCACGCGGTATTGAAGTTGGCCACATCTTCCACTTCGGAACCAAGTACT
The DNA here is from genome assembly GCF_000236645.1 of Pseudovibrio sp. FO-BEG1. Taxonomy (NCBI): domain Bacteria; kingdom Pseudomonadati; phylum Pseudomonadota; class Alphaproteobacteria; order Hyphomicrobiales; family Stappiaceae; genus Pseudovibrio; species Pseudovibrio sp. FO-BEG1. Next base: position 3,719,530 of record NC_016642.1, on the reverse strand, counting down.
CTGAGCCAATGGGCGCGAAGGTGATGACCGCTGAAGGCAAGGAAGTGCCTGTTCAGATGGGGTCTTACGGCATTGGTGTTTCCCGTTTGCTGGGCGCGATCATTGAAGCTTGTCATGATGATGATGGCATTATCTGGCCGAAAGAAGTGGCACCGTTCCATGTTGGTCTGATCAACATGAAAGCCGGTTCTGAGTGTGATGAGGTTTGTGAGAGCGTTTATGCTGAGCTGGAAAAAGCGGGCGTTGAGGTTCTTTATGATGACCGCAAGACCAGTGCAGGCCAGAAATTTGCAAGCATGGACCTGATTGGTCTGCCTTATCAGCTGGTTGTTGGCCCACGTGGTCTGAAGACCGGTGAAGTGGAAGTGAAAGACCGTGCAACCGGTGATCGCGAAATGTTGACCCCGGAAGCGGCTGTCAACAAACTGATTTCTGCCTTAAAAGGTTGATATCAGCGAAGCTTGGGGTAACTCAGTAGCTTCAATGGTATGCTAGGTGCCGGCGGCCTTTCCGCTGCCGGGCCTTTTTGCCAGAGCTTATGGCACTTGCTCTTCACGCTCCCTATATTCCACGGAGTAGTTGAACAGGCGGAAACGGAGAATAGTCTAGTATGACGGCAGAGATTCAGGCGGCTCATCCCGGAAAGAACCGGTGGTTTGCACCCTTTGAGTGGATGCTGGCAGGGCGTTATCTGCGCTCCAGACGCAAAGAAACTTTCATTTCTATTATTGCCGGTCTTTCCTTTTTGGGGATCACTTTGGGCGTTGCAACCCTGATCATCGTTATGGCGGTGATGAACGGGTTCCGCACAGAGCTGCTGACCAAAATTCTCGGCATTAACGGGCACGTACTGGTTCAGCCGATCGATAGCCCGCTCAATGATTATCAGGAAACCTCCGTCAAACTGGCTGGTATCGACGGTGTGGACTTTGCCATGCCGTTTGTTGAAGGACAGGCGATGATCTCCGGCCCAAGCGCTGATCTTGGTGCTTTGTTCCGCGGTGTTCACAAGTCTGACCTTGATAAGCTGGATCTTGTCTCCGGCAATGTTCTGCTTGGTACGCTGGATGGCTTCGACGAGGGTGAGGGCATTGCGATCGGTTCCCGCCTTGCGCGCCAGCTTGGTGTGACGGTTGGGGACACAGTTCGTGTGATTACCCCGCGTGGCAGTATCACCCCGATGGGGATGACACCGCGTGTGAAAGGGTATCCTGTCTCTGCAATCTTCCAGATTGGCATGAGTGAATATGACGGCACCATCGCGTTTATGCCGTTCAACGAAGCGCAGCTTTACTTCAACAAGGAAGGTCTGGCGACTGGCATTGAGGTCTATGCAGACGACCCGGATGCTGTTGGTCCGCTGCGTCCTATGATTGAAGAGGAAGCCGGGCGGCCTGTGTTTGTTTCAGACTGGCGCCAGCGCAATATGACGTTCTTCTCTGCGCTTGAAGTTGAGCGCAATGTGATGTTCCTGATCCTGACGCTGATTGTACTTGTGGCAGCTCTAAACATTATTTCCGGCATGACCATGCTGGTGAAAGATAAGGGCCGTGACATTGCAGTGCTGCGCACCATGGGGGCGACCCGCGGTGCCGTGATGCGGATCTTTATCATCACCGGCGCAAGCATTGGTACTATCGGCACGTTTGCTGGCTTCATTCTAGGTACGGTGGTTTGCTGGAATATTGAGAGCATTCGTCAGGCAATTTCCTGGCTGACAGCAACTGAGTTGTTCTCACCTGAGCTCTACTTCCTTTCCAAGCTTCCGGCTGAGATGGATCCAGGCGAGACCGCGAGTGTTGTGATTATGGCTCTTGTGTTGAGCCTGCTTGCTACGATTTACCCTGCCTGGCGCGCAGCCCGGCTCGATCCTGTTGAGGCTTTGCGCTACGAATGATGAACAAACCAACAAAACCGGTTGCTGGTGTTTCGCTTGAAGGTGAAGAGCGTGTTCCTGTGCTCAGCCTGCAGAATGTGGTTCGCAGCTATGATGAAGGCAAGAGCAAGCTGGAGATTTTGAAGGGCGCGGATCTCAACCTCTATGAGGGGGAGATGGTTGCGCTGGTGGCGCCATCTGGTGCCGGTAAATCTACGCTGATGCACCTTGCAGGCCTGCTGGAGAAGCCGCAGAGCGGTGAGGTATTGATTGGTGGGCGTGAGTGCTCCAAGCTCAATGATGATGCGCGCACTGCTATTCGCCGCACTGAGGTGGGGTTCGTCTATCAGTTCCACCAGTTACTGCCTGAGTTCACCGCTCTGGAGAACATCGCTTTGCCGCAAATGATTTGCGGGCTGAAGCGCAAGGATGCGGAAGAGCGGGCGCGTCAGTTGCTTTCCTATATGCGTCTTGCGGAGCGTGAGAGCCACCGTCCAGCAGAGCTTTCCGGTGGTGAACAGCAGCGTGTTGCCATCGCCCGTGCGGTTGCCAACGCACCGCGTGTGTTGCTGGCAGATGAGCCAACAGGAAACCTTGATCCGAACACCTCTCAGTATGTGTTTGAGGCCCTGACTGCGCTGGTCCGTGCTTCGGGTGTGGCGGCGCTGTTGGCGACGCATAACCTGGAACTTGCCAAGCAGATGGATCGTAGGATTACGCTTCGCGACGGTAAAGTGGTGGAGCTGCCCTAAGCTGCTTTGTTGTAAAAGCCTGAGTAAGAATCAAATGCCAGCGATACGGTCGCTGGCATTTTGCGTTTCGAGGCTCTGTTCTCGTTTTGACGCCACTGTTCTTGTGGCTCGCGTTCCTTTCCAGAGCGTGTGACCGCACGCCTTTTCTTCCAGCATTAACTTTGATCTAGTTCTCAACTCATTGAGTTGATGAGGGAATTGGCGTGCAATGATCTTGCATGACATATGCGTATACCACTCATTAACTATGAGTTTGACCCAGCTGAATTAGGGGTTGTGTAGATGAGAACATTGGTAGAACATAACAGATACAAACAGAGTTCAAATTAAGGGTGTTTGTTATGTCATTCGTACTTCGTGAAACAGCAGCATTCGGTTCTATTGTTCTTTTTGCAAGCAGCTGCCTGATGTGGGGTGATGCTCTGACACAGATGCTCCCGTAAGTTCCTTGGGAGTAGGCGTTGGGAAACTCGGGATAACCGGTGGTGCGATTTGCCAAGGAATTGCATTTTGCTTTTGGGTCCTCCAAATGAGGTGCTACTGTCGCGCACACCTTGCGAACCAAAAGGCTCAAGATGTCATCTCCAGGATTCGTCCATCTCCGTGTTCACTCAGCTTACTCTCTGCTTGAAGGGGCATTGCCTATCGGCAAGCTGATTGACCTTGCCTCAAAGGATGAGCAGCCCGCACTGGCGATCACGGACAGTGGCAACCTTTTTGGTGCGCTGGAGTTTTCTGAAAAGGCCTTTGGTGCTGGGATGCAGCCGATCATCGGGTGTCAGGTCTCCGTCAACTTTGAAGATCAGCCCGATGTCTCCGGTGATGATGCGGTGAGCGATCTGGTTTTGCTTGCGGCAAACGAGGAGGGCTACGAGAACCTGATGGATCTGGTGTCTCGTGCGTTCCTTGATACGGAGCCGGGGTTCAAGGCGAATGTCCCGATTTCGCGGGTGCTTGATAAATCAGGTGGCGTGATTGTTTTGACGGGTGCGAGTGAGGGGCCGATCAACTCTCAGCTTCGCGAAGGGCATGTTGATCTTGCCAAATCCCGTCTGGAGCTGTTGCAGAACACGTTTGGGGATCGCCTCTATGTGGAGCTGCAACGCCACAATATGAAGGGCGAGGAAGATGTTGAGCCTGAGCTCCTGAACCTTGCCTATGAATTGAATATTCCAATTGTCGCGACCAACGAAGCGTTCTTCCCGAACCCGGATGATTATGAAGCACACGATGCTCTGATTGCGATTTCTGAAGGTCGCGTTCTTGTTGAGACCGACCGACGCCAGCTGACACCGGAGCACTGTTTCAAGACCCGCGAACAGATGATGGAGCTGTTCTCTGATCTGCCGGAGGCGCTTGAGAACTCTGTTGTGATTGCGCAGCGCTGTCATTATCGCCCGTTGAAACGCGCACCAATCCTGCCACGCTTTGCCGGGGCAGATGCCGATGCTGAAGAAGCCGAACGGGCAGAGGCGGAAGAGCTGACCCGCCAGGCGAAAGAAGGCCTGCAGGCGCGTCTTGATGTGCACGGTCTGGCGCCTGATCTGGAAGAGAAAGATTACTGGGACCGTCTGGACTACGAGTTGGGCATCATTATCCGCATGAAGTTCCCGGGCTACTTCCTGATTGTTGCGGACTTTATCAAGTGGGCGAAGAACGAAGATATTCCGGTGGGGCCGGGGCGTGGTTCCGGCGCGGGCTCGCTGGTTGCGTGGTCACTGACCATTACTGACCTTGACCCTATGCGGTTCTCGCTTCTGTTCGAACGCTTCCTGAACCCGGAACGTGTGTCCATGCCGGACTTTGATATCGACTTCTGCCAGAACCGGCGTGAAGAAGTGATCCGGTATGTGCAGCGTAAGTATGGCCGCGAGCAGGTGGCACAGATCATCACCTACGGAACGCTGCAGGCCAAGGCGGTGCTGCGCGATGTGGGGCGTGTTCTACAGATGCCATATGGTCAGGTGGACCGCTTAAGTAAGCTGGTGCCTGGTAACCCTGCCAACCCGTGCACCTTGCCTGAGGCGCTGGAGCAGGAACCTCGGCTTCGTGAAGCTGCCAAACAGGAAGAGGTTGTTGATCGCCTTTTGAAGATGGCGATGAAGCTGGAAGGTCTTTACCGTCACGCGTCTACCCACGCGGCGGGTGTGGTGATTGGTGACCGTCCACTGGAACAGCTGGTGCCGCTCTACCGAGACCCGCGCTCTGACATGCCGGTTGCCCAGTTCAACATGAAGTGGGTGGAAGCGGCCGGTCTGGTGAAGTTTGACTTTCTTGGCCTCAAAACGCTGACGGTGATTGATACGGCGGTTTCGCATATCAAAAAGCGCGGCATCGAAGTTAAGATCGAAGAGATCCCGATCGATGATCCGCTGACCTATAAGCTTCTGGCAGCGGGTGAGACCGTTGGTGTGTTCCAGCTGGAAAGTCAGGGCATGCGCCGCGCGATTGCGGGTATGCGCCCTGACCGTTTCGAAGATATCGTTGCGCTGGTGGCTCTGTATCGTCCGGGCCCGATGGACAACATTCCGATTTACAACGCCGTGAAACATGGCGAGCAGGAGCCTGATTATCTTCACCCGTTGCTTGAGCCGATCCTGACAGAGACGAACGGTATTATCGTTTATCAGGAGCAGGTGATGCAGATCGCGCAGGTGCTTTCTGGTTACTCTCTTGGTGAAGCGGATTTGCTGCGCCGCGCGATGGGTAAGAAGATTGCCTCTGAAATGGAGATCCAGCGTGCCCGCTTCGTTGAGGGGGCTGTTGAGCAGAAGGTGGATAAAGACCAGGCCGGTATGATTTACGACCTGGTGGCCAAATTCGCGAACTACGGCTTCAACAAATCACACGCGGCTGCGTATGCGCTGGTGGCTTATCAGACGGCCTGGCTCAAAGCGAACTATCCGGTGGAGTTCCTCGCCGGTATCATGACGCTCGATCTTGGCAACACGGACAAGCTGAGCGACTTCCGTCAGGAAGCGATGCGCATGGGCATTGAGGTGGTGCCACCGAACGTCAACAAATCCGGTGTGCACTTTGATGTGCAGGACGGCAAGATCGTTTACGCCATGGGCGCGATCAAAGGCGTGGGCGAGCAGGCGGTTGAACACATTGTGGAGGTGCGTGGTGACGAGCCATTTAAAGATCTGGCCGACTTTGCGACCCGCATCAGTCCGAAGGTTCTGAACAAGCGGACCATCGAGAACCTGATCTCTGCCGGTGCTTTTGACGAGCTCAATCCAAACCGCGCTCAGTTGCTGGATGGTCTGGATCGCATCATCGGCATGGCGCAGCGTACGGAAGAGAATAAGAATTCGGGGCAGAACGACTTCTTTGGTGGTGACAACGCTCCTGAGCCTTTGATCCTTAATCCGACCGATCCATGGTTGCCGTCGGAGCGCTTGCAAAAGGAGCATGCTGCGGTTGGCTTCTATATCTCCGCGCATCCGCTTGATGAATACCGTGAGCTCTTCACCAAACTGCGTGTACAGCTTTGGAAGGATTTTGAGCGCTCTGTGAAAGCTGGTTCTTCCGCCGGGCGTCTGGCAGGCACGGTTACTGCGAAGCAAGAGCGCAAGACGCGCACCGGTAACCAGATGGGCATTGTGCGCATCTCGGACCCGACAGGACAGTATGAAGCGGTGATGTTCTCTGAAACGCTGAACCAGTGCCGCGATCTGCTGGAGCCGGGGGCTTCTGTCGTGCTGCTTGTGCAGGCGGATATGCGAGACGAGGAAGTCAGCGTTCGCATCTCGCAAGTGGAGCCGCTGGAGAAGGTGGCGGGCAGGGTGCATCGGACCCTTCGCATCTTCCTTGGCTCTGATGAGCCGATTGCGAGCCTGCAGCGTCAGTTGCGCCGCGGTGGGGATGGTGAAGTAAGCTGTGTCGTGCTGCTGGATGATGGTCAGCGTGAGGTGGAGGTCAAGCTTCCGGGCAATTACCAGCTCTCACCTCAGCTTTCGGGTGCGCTGAAAACGCTCCCCGGTGTGATGGACGTTCAGATGTCTTAGCCTGCATTGGCATTTGCAAAAAAGAACCCCGCTGAAGATGTTCGGCGGGGTTTGTTATTTCATGCCATTTGGTTCAATCTTAAAAGATTTTCTGGATGACCTGTTCAGCGCAAGCGTAACCAAGGCTTCTGGCGAAGCTGTCTACGCCCTTTTGTCCTTCGTTAGCCAGATCTGTTAAATCAGAGTGATCCATAACGTAGCAGGTAGAGGCGGCGATGATCTTGCCATCCTTGCCGGAAACCAGAAGCGCGCGTCCGCGGTATCGGTAGGCGAGGTTTGCAAACCAACCTGCGCTTTCCATCTCTGATTGATAGAAGACCGTTGATACATCCAGGTAATAGCCGGAGTAGCCGGTTTCTCTGGCAAGCTTCGTGAGGGCTTTTGCGCGTTGCTCCTCATTGATGGTTGGTTTGCTGTAAGGGCCTTTGATTGTGCCTCTAAATTGGAACTTGTGGGTTTTCTGCAGATATTTGGTCAACCGTTCGCGCATGGCGGTTTGTGGATCGTGCTTTGCTGCCGGAATGGAGGCCATCTCGCCATACGCGCCAGAGGCTGCATTCATGGCAGTTGTCACTACAACGCCCAGTAAGCCATGCTGGATGCCATGGGTGTTGATGTGGCTCTCTTTCACATGCCGGTTCTTGACGGGTTTTACCGCAGACTTGGAGATTGTCTTTGCATCAACGTCAGAAAGCTTGATGGTTTTGGCGCAGCCGCCGAGTGTCATAGCAACAAGTGTAGCTACGACGAGTTTTTTCAGTGCCATATTGAAATGTGTCCGAATTGAGTCTTTTTGTTGATGATTTGTTAACCATGATTTTTTGAGAAAACATAATATGTAATGCGCATACCCACAGTTTGGTTTCGCAACAGGTTGCTTTGGTTTGAGGGGTAAACTTTCTGGTTGCGAGAGCGCGGTGAGGGGGGATCTGATTTACTAAATCGGGCCTATATGTTGATCTTAAACCTTGAGTGCTTGATCTTCTTGAAAAGGGGTTCTATAAGCGCCCCATCCCGCACGCAGGGCGGGGTTTGTCCTTGTGGCGAGCTCCATCCGGTTAGAGAGTTGCACGGTTGTGCTGCCCTGCGGAGGATTAAACCGGAAAACTAAGGAGAATAAAGGCATGGCTTTGCCTGATTTTACCATGCGCCAGCTGCTTGAAGCAGGCGTACACTTTGGTCACCAGAAGCACCGCTGGAACCCAAAGATGAACAACTACATCTTCGGTGTTCGCAACAACATTCACATTCTTGATCTTGGTCAGACAGTTCCACTTCTGCACCAGGCTCTTAAAGCTGTGTCTGACACTGTTGCTGCTGGTGGTCGCGTGCTTTTGGTTGGTACCAAGCGCCAGGCTCAGGAAGCTGTTGCAGAAGCTGCTCGCAACTCTGCTCAGTACTACGTCAACGCTCGTTGGCTCGGCGGCATGCTGACCAACTGGAAGACGATCTCTCAGTCTATCCAGCGTCTGCGTAAGGTTGAAGAGCTGCTCGACGGTGGTGATGCAAACCGCATGACCAAAAAAGAGCGTCTGTTCCTTGACCGTGAGCGTCAGAAGCTTGAGCGCAACCTTGGTGGTATTAAAGACATGGGCGGTATTCCGGACCTGATCTTTGTTATCGACACCAACCGCGAAGCTAACGCAATTCAGGAAGCTCGTCGCCTGGGCATTCCAGTTGCCGCGATCCTGGATTCCAACTGTGATCCAGATGGCATCACTTACCCTGTTCCGGGTAACGATGATGCTGGTCGTGCAATTACCCTTTACACCGATCTGATCGCTCGCGCTGCTATTGACGGCATCGCACGCGCATCCGGTTCCATGGGTATCGATCTCGGCGAATCTGAAGAACTCCTTGAAGAGCCTGCACTTGCTGAAGAAGCTTCTGAAGAAGCTGCTGCTGACAAGAGCGAAGGCTAAGGTTTTCTCTCGGGAAGCGCATTTATGCGCTTCCCCTCCAGTTTTTATGTGATTGTTTGTGCGCATGCGCCGAACCGTCACAATCGCTATGCGATAAATCGGATAGATCCGTAGGGAAGTCGGTTTCCTCCGATTTTTTTAGACACACTCCCGTCCATGAGGCGTACGATGAGCATTACCGCTGCTATGGTGAAAGAGCTCCGCGAAACTAGCGGTGCTGGCATGATGGATTGTAAAGCTGCCCTGAAAGAAACAGGCGGCGACATGGAAGCTGCAGTTGATTGGCTGCGCACCAAAGGCCTTGCAAAGGCTGCTAAAAAAGCAGGCCGTGTTGCAGCTGAAGGTCTTGTTGCAGTTGCAGCTGAAGGCAACAAAGCTGTTGTTGTTGAGGTTAACTCCGAAACAGACTTCGTTGCACGTAACGACAATTTCCAGAAACTGGTTCGTGACATTGCTGCGACCGCTCTTACCGTTGATGGCGACGTTGAGAAGCTGGCTGCTGCTCCTTACCCAGGCACAGACCGCAGTGTTGAAGGCGAAATCAAGGAAGCTGTTGGCACCATCGGTGAAAACATGACCCTTCGTCGTTCTGCTGGTCTGTCTGTTTCCGAAGGTGTTGTTGCTTCTTACATGCACAACGCTGCTGGCGAAGGCCTTGGCAAGATCGGTGTTCTGGTTGGTCTTGAATCTGCAGGCGATGCAGACAAGCTGGCAGCACTGGGCAAGCAGATTGCAATGCACGTTGCTGCGACCAACCCAATGGCACTGAACACTGACGAACTGGATCCAGAAGCAGTTGAGCGTGAGCGCACTGTTTACATGGAACAGGCTCGTGAGTCCGGTAAGCCTGAAAACATCATCGAAAAGATGGTTGAAGGTCGCCTGCGTAAGTTCTATGAAGAAGTTACACTGGTTAAGCAGTCTTTCGTTATCAACCCTGATCTGACTGTAGAGAAGGCCGTTGAAGAAGCAGCTAAAGAAATCGGTTCTCCAATCAAACTCACCGGCTTTGTTCGCATTGCCCTTGGTGAAGGTATTGAAAAAGAAGAAACAGATTTCGCAGCTGAAGTTGCTGCTGCTGCTGGTAACTAATTTATTGAGGGCGTCGACTCAGTCGACGCCCTCTTTGTATCTGGATGCATGAAAAGAGGTTTACTATGTCTGATGGTGTTCGCTGGAAACGAGTTCTTCTGAAACTTTCAGGGGAAGCGCTGATGGGCGACCAGGACTTTGGCATCGATCCAAAGGTGGTTGAACGGGTAGCGGCGGAAATTTCAGAGGCTGTAAACCTGGGTGCGCAGTTCGGCATCGTTGTTGGTGGTGGTAACATCTTCCGTGGTGTGGCTCTGGCAGCCAAAGGCGGAAACCGTGTCACCGGTGACCACATGGGTATGCTGGCGACAATCATGAACTCGCTCACGCTTGCCGATGCTCTGCGTCAGCGCGGTATTCAGGCGCGTGTGCTTTCTGCTGTTCCGGTTCCTTCCATTTGTGAGAGCTTTACTCAGCGCGGTGCAGAGCGTTACATGGAAGACGGGGACGTTATTCTGTTTGCTGGTGGTACGGGCAATCCGTTCTTTACCACTGATTCTGGTGCGGCGCTGCGCGCAGCAGAGATGCAGTGCGATGTGTTCCTTAAGGGTACCAGTGTTGATGGCGTTTATGACGCTGATCCTAAGCTGAAGCCTGATGCGAAGCGTTTTGAGACGCTTACACCAGGGGAAGTTCTTGAAAAGAACCTGAAAGTCATGGATGCGACCGCGATTGCACTTGCCCGAGACAACTCTATTCCTGTAGTTGTCTTTTCCATCAAGACCTCCGGCGCGCTTGTAAATGTGCTGCGCGGGCAGGGGCTGTTTACGGTCATTGAAGACTAACAGGTACCGATTGGTATCTTAACTGTCAGAATTTGACCCGGGCCGGTCTTCCGTTTTGGAATGCCGGTCCGTTTAAATGATAGGTGAAAGAGGAAATTATGTCAGAGCTGGACTATGACGATCTTGACCGCCGCATGAATGGTGCGATCACAGCTTTGAAGCATGAATTTGCTGGTCTTCGTACTGGTCGTGCTTCTGCAAGTATGCTGGACACAATCAGTGTGGACGCTTATGGCGCTCCAATGCCGATCAACCAGGTCGCAACAGTAAGTGTTCCAGAGCCTCGCATGCTTTCTGTTCAGGTCTGGGACAAGTCCATGGTTGCTGCCACTGAAAAGGCAATCCGTGAATCCAGCCTTGGTCTGAACCCTGTTGTGGATGGTCAGATCCTGCGTCTGCCAATTCCTGAGCTTAATGAAGAGCGTCGTCAAGAACTCGTCAAAGTTGCGCATAAATATGCCGAGCAAGCGAAGATCGCTGCACGTCATGTTCGCCGTGATGGTATGGACACCATCAAAAAGCTCGAAAAAGCTGGTGAAATGAGCGAAGACGATGCGCGTTCTGCTTCTGATATGGTTCAGAAGATGACCGACGACATCATTGGCGAAGTCGATTCCGTACTTGCCAAAAAAGAACAGGAGATCAAGCAGGTTTAATCCTGTTTGGGAGCGGGGACTATATGACGGCGACTGTTGAATTTGAGGCAGTAGATACAAATTCCGACATCGGACTTTTGAGTGTGCCTCGTCACGTCGCCATCATCATGGATGGCAATGGGCGTTGGGCTCAGCGCCGTGGGCTTCCGCGTACTGAAGGGCATCGGCGCGGTGTGAAAACACTGCGCGAAGCCGTTAAACACGCACAAAAGCGCGGGATCTCCTACCTGACGCTGTTTAGTTTTTCCTCTGAGAACTGGTCGCGCCCGCAACAGGAAGTTTCCTTCCTGATGGCTTTGCTGCGCCGGTTTGTCTACGACGACCTGAAAGATCTGGTGAAAGCCAATGTGAAGGTTCGCGTTATCGGGTCCAAGGAAAATCTCGATAAATCCATGCTGACCCTGCTTAATGATGCGGAGCTGAAAACTGCGCATTGTACCGGGTTGGTTCTGGTGATTGCTTTTAACTACGGTGCGCGGGACGAATACGTCCGAGCTGCCCGTAAGCTGGCCGAACGCGTGGAAGCTGGTGAGTTGAAGGCTGCTGACATCGGGGAGGATGATGTCAGCGCTTGTCTGGATACCCATGAAATGCCGGATCCGGACCTCATTGTCCGCACGGGGGGAGAGCAGCGTCTTTCCAACTTCCTGTTGTGGCAGGCAGCATATGCCGAATTCTATTTCGCTCCTACGCCCTGGCCTGAGTTTGATTCAGGTGCTTTTGACGATGCTTTGCTGGCGTTCTCTAACCGCGATCGGCGGTACGGGGGTTTGAGCTCTGACGCGACTGGGACGTAATGCCTGATAAAAACAATCAGAACAATTCTGAAGGCGCCTCCGGAGGAATTATCCGGCGCGTACTTAATGCAAACCCTGATTTGCTGGTACGCGCTCTTTCCGCAGTTATTCTAGCTCCTGTCGCCTTGGCGCTGACTTGGGCAGGTGGTTTCTGGTTTGCCGGTCTTGTGCTGGTTGGCATGCTGATTGTTTATTGGGAATGGTACAAAATCATTCTGCAAAACACCCAGCGTCCTGTTGTGCTGTTGGGTTACCTGTTTCTTCTGTTTATTGGATTTGCCTATTTTCAGGCTCAGCCGCTCTGGATTGCCGGCGCGTTGATTGCTGGTGCTGTGGTGCTCTATAGCGCTGGTGGTTTCGACCGTGTTTCGCGCTGGGTGAGTGAAGGCTATGTTTATGCTGGCTTGACTTTTGTTTCGCTTCTGGCATTGCGGGAAGGGGATGAAGGTCTGTTCTTCATCATTTACCTCTTCCTCGTGGTCTGGGGCACTGACATTGCAGCCTATGTCTGTGGTCGCAGCTTTGGTGGTCCTAAGCTCTGGCCTGCTGTTTCACCAAATAAGACCTGGAGCGGTGCGCTTGGCGGCGTTTTCTTCTCTTCCCTGCTGGGAATGGGTTTTGTTGCTGTTGTCGGTGGATCTCAACTGATTTGGGCGTTTGGTCTTGCAGTTGTGCTTTCTGCGGTCTCCCAGCTTGGTGATCTGTTTGAGAGTTCCATGAAGCGTCGCTTTAAGGTTAAGGATTCCAGCCGTCTCATTCCTGGGCATGGTGGCCTGCTTGATCGTGTGGATGGTCTTGTTGCGGCTGCAGTGTTCTCCTATGTGATTGGTGTTGTGCTTGGCGGTCAGCTGTTTAATCCAAACGCTGGGTTGATGCTCTTTGCGTCCTAAGGATGCCTGTTTGCAGCTTCATGTGCTGACTGTTTGATTTGCAAGGGTTGTTGATATGACAAAGTCCCTCTCAGTGTTGGGAGCAACCGGATCGGTTGGAGCCAGTACGCTCAAAGTTATCGCCCACAGCCCTGAGCGCTATGAGGTCAACGCACTTGTTGCGGGTCGGAATGTTGAGGCGCTTGCCAAAGCGTGCCGCGAAACCAATGCAAAACGTGCTGTGATTGGCGATGCCAGCAAGTATGACGAACTGAAAGCCGCTCTGGCTGGAACTGGTGTTGAGGTTTCTGCAGGCCGTGCGGCGGTGCTGGAGGCGGCTGGCCAGAAAGTTGATCTGCTTGTTTCAGCCATGGTTGGTGCGGCTGGGCTTGAGCCGACCGTTGAAGGTATCAAGGCTGGTAGCAATATTGCGTTGGCTAACAAAGAGACCATGGTATGTGCGGGCACTATTGTGTGTGGCCTTACTGAGAAGCACGGCTCCAAGCTGCTGCCAATGGACTCTGAACACAACGCGATCTTTCAGGTGTTTGAGCAGGATGACCCTAAAGCCGTCGATAAGGTGATTGTCACTGCGTCTGGTGGGCCGTTCCGTAAATCCTCGCTGGACGAGATGCGGATTGCTACGCCTGAGATGGCTTTGAAGCATCCAAACTGGTCCATGGGGCAGCGCATCACCATTGATAGTGCATCCATGGTGAACAAGGGTTTGGAGCTGATTGAGGCTTACCATCTGTTCCCGATTACTGCGGATCAGCTGGATGTAGTGGTCCATCCACAATCAATTGTCCATGGGATGGTTAGATATTGTGATGGGTCATTATTGGCCCATATGTCCGTTCCGGATATGTGTGGACCTATTGCTCACTGTCTGGCCTGGCCAACCCGCAAGACAGCTCCGGTTGCGGATCTTGATCTGGGGATGATCGGGCGTCTGGACTTTGAAAAGCCTGATTTAGAGCGTTTTCCTGCTCTTTCACTCGCACGGCGTGTGATGGAGATGGGTGACGGGGCAGGCACTGTTTTTAATGCAGCGGACGAAGTTGCCGTGGAAGCGTTTCTTGGACGGAAGATCGATTTCCTGCAGATATCAGAGCTTCTTGAGGATGTTCTGAATCGGCTTCATACGCAAAATATGCTAGATTGTTCGGATCAGCTGGAGGAGATTCTTCAGTTGGATCAGGTAGCGCGTCGAGTTGCAAACGAAGTTATTGGGAAGATGGCCGCCTAATCCGGCGCTTCCTTTAAAAAATAAGGTAAGGCTGTTCGCATGGACGTTCTGAGTTCAGTTCTTGGTGGTTCGCTCGGAGTCATCATCCCTTTCTTGGCTGTGCTTACCGTGGTCGTGTTTTTCCATGAGTTAGGGCATTTCCTCGTTGCGCGTTGGTGCGGCGTCAGGGTTCTTGCGTTTTCAGTCGGGTTTGGACCGGAGTTGTTTGGCCGTGATGACAAGCACGGTACGCGCTGGAAGGTTTGCGCCATCCCGCTGGGTGGCTATGTGAAGTTCTCCGGTGATGAGAATGCTGCAAGTGTTCCGGATCGCGATGAACAGGCCAGAATGGATGAAGAGACGCGCCGGACTGCATTCTTTGCAAAAAACCCGTGGCAGCGCTCCGCAATTGTGGCCGCAGGGCCTATTGCCAATTTTATCCTCGCTATTCTTATCTTTGCAGCAATGTTTGGATTTTTAGGAAAATACGAAACATTGCCGCGTGTGGATCAGGTGCGTCCGGGCAGTGCTGCCGAGATGGCTGGCATGATGCCAGGGGACCTGATTGTTGCCATTGATGGCAGCCCTGTAGAGAGCTTCAGCGATGTTCAGCGTCTCGTGACTGCGAGCGCAGGCGTTCCGATGGAAATCGATGTTGAGCGCGGTGATGCGATTGAACGATTGACGGCAACGCCGGAACTGCAGGAAATCAGTGATGGTTTTGGAAACACTCAGAAAGTTGGCATTCTGGGTATTCAGAGGAATACTTCCCAAGAAGATATCATAGTGAAGCGATTTGGCCCCGTGGAAGCCGTAGGTGAAGGGGTAAAAGAGACATGGTATATTCTAGACAGGACATTGGGTTATATTGGCGGTCTCTTCCTTGGTAAAGCAGATCCGGATCAACTGGGTGGTCCGATTCGCGTAGCGCAAATTTCAGGGCAAGTTGCGACCCATGGTATTTTACCGCTAATTAACCTTACCGCAGTTTTGTCAATTTCTATTGGTTTACTCAACCTCATGCCGGTTCCCATGCTGGATGGGGGGCACTTGCTGTACTACATCATCGAGATTGTAAGGGGGAAGCCGTTGAGTGAAAAACTGCAGGATTTCGGGTTCCGTATCGGAATCACTCTGGTTCTACTTCTAATGGTTTTTGCGACCTGGAATGATCTGCGGTCGATAATCGGCTCTTAGGTAAGTTGCGTAACCAAAGGCCTGAGCAAAGGATTGGGCAAATTGCATTAAATCCGGTTGTGGCGCCTTGCTTTACTCTGAAAACCTTGTACAAAGTTCCTAGGTGTTTCAGATTCTATCCATTACCCTGAAGCGCATTAGTGATCTGAGGATCAGGGGACTAGTGCAACTTCAGGCTGAAAATAAAAGGCATAGCAGTTCTATGCAGTCATTTAAGAACCTGTCACGTGTGTCGCTTTTGGCAATGGCCGTTGCAGCTACTAGTACAGTTGCTCCGGTTGGGGTTCCGTTCATCGGAGCAGGGGTTGCCGAGGCCGCGGTGGTTAACAAGATTGTCGTCAACGGTGCTACCCGCATCGAAGATGAAACAGTTCGTAACTACCTGACTATCCGTCCAGGAAAATCGTTTTCTGCAATTGATATCGACGAGAGCCTGACCACGCTTTATGCGACCGGTCTGTTTGCTGATGTTTCCATTGAGCAGCGCGGCGGCACTCTTGTTGTTGATGTTAAAGAAAACCCAGTTATCGGCAAAATCTCCTTCGAAGGTAACAAGCGACTGACAGACCAGGCTCTGCAATCAGTTGTTCGTTCTTCCGAGCGTTCCATGCTGACACGGGCGCGTGTTCAGTCTGATGCTCAGAACCTTCTGGAAGCTTATCGTCGCTCCGGTCGCTATCGTGCGTCTGTTGAGCCGAAGATTATTGAGCGCGCTAATAACCGTGTAGATCTGGTTTTTGAAATCGAAGAAGGTGATAAGACCGGTGTTGCCCGTATTTCCTTCATCGGTAACAAAGCTTTCTCCGACGGCTACCTGCGTGAGCAGATCCAGACCCGTGAAAGTGGTTTCCTTGGCTGGTTGCGTACAACCGACGTGTATGACCCGGATCGCCTTGAGGTGGATCAGGAAGCTCTGCGTCAGTTCTACTACCAGAAGGGTTACGCTGACTTCCGCGTTGTTTCTGCCGTTGCAGATCTGGACCGTGAGCAGAACATCTTCTACGTGACTTTCACGGTTGATGAAGGTGAGCAGTACGAGTTCGGCGATATCGAAATCGATACTTCTCTGTCCGCGATCGATCCAGAAGCGATGCGTCAGTACCTGCGCACTCAGTCTGGCGATACTTACAACTCTCTTGAAGTTGAAAAAACGCTTGAAGCTCTGACACTGGAAGTTTCCAAAGCAGGCTACGCGTTCGCTCAGGTTCGCCCACGTGGTGAGCGTGATTACGAGAATAAGACTGTTTCGATCACTTACCTGATCGAAGAAGGTCCGCGTGTTTATGTTGAGCGTATCAATGTTCGCGGTAACGATCGTACACGTGAGTACGTGATCCGCCGCGAGTTCGATCTTGCTGAAGGTGATGCTTACAATCGTATCCTGCTGGATAAGGCTGAGCGCCGTCTGCGTAATACCCGTTACTTCAAGAATGTTCGCATTACCCGCCAGCAGGGCAGTGCTCCTGACCGTGTGATCATTAATGTGGATGTTGAAGAGCAGCCAACCGGTGAAGTTTCATTCGGTGTGGGTTACTCCACCTCTGACGGTGTGATCGGTGATATCTCCATCACCGAGCGCAACTTCCTTGGTCGTGGTCAGTACGTTAAAGCTGCTGTTGGTGGTGGTACCGATAACCAGAAGTATGAGTTCAAGTTCGTTGAGCCATTCTTCATGGGGCGCCGTATCTCTGCAGGTCTGGATGTATACCGCCGCGTATATGATCAGAACAGCTCCCGTGCTTACGAAGAGCAGACAACTGGTGGTGCAGTGAACTTCGGTCTTCCGCTTCGCGAAGACGAGTTGACATTGAACCTGTTCTACAAGCTTTACCAGCGTGATCTGACCCGTAGCGACTCAACCGGGATTGGTCCAAATCAGTGTGCGGACGGTGTGTCTTTGGGTGTCTGTGACTCTCTGGGCGAGTACACTACGTCTCTTGCTGGTTTCTCTTTGGTCTACAATACGCTGGATAATAACCTGAACCCGCGTGATGGCTATGTTGCTTCTTATGAGCAGGAAATCGCTGGTCTGGGTGGTCAGTCTCAGTACCTCCGCGGTCAGTTCAAGGCGAGCGCATTTGAAGAGCTTTACGCTGAATGGGGGCTTGTGGGTCTCGTGAAGGGGTCCGCGGGTTACATCGAATCTATCGGTAACCGTCTACGCGTGACTGATCAGTATCAAGGTTCTCCTGATCGTATTCGTGGTTTTGCGACCAACGGTTATGGTCCACGCGATGAGACCGGTGGCGATGCTCTCGGTGGTAAGTACTACGTTGCTGCTACTGTTGAAGGTCAGTTCCCATTCCCTGTGTTCCCTGAGGAGCTCGGATTGTCTGGTGCCTTCTTTGCCGATGCAGGGTCTTTGTGGGGTGTTGATAGCGATTTAGCCAACGTGATTACCAGCAACGGTTCTCAGATCCAGTCTGAAGACTTCGATCTTCGTGCGTCTGTTGGCTTTGGTGTGCTGTGGCAGTCTCCGTTTGGTCCGCTGCGTGCTGACTTTGCTTGGCCTGTGCTCAAAAACGATGTTGATGAAACGCAGGTATTTAAGCTCAGCGGTGGTACACGCTTCTGATCCGCTTAAAATTTGATTATAATCGGTCGCCGAAACCCTCGGCGGCCGATTTTTTTTGTAGGACCCTATGACAGAACCATCAAATCAGTCTGAAATGAGCCCGGTTTTCTTCCCTGAAGCTCAAACAATAACAATTAAGCAAGTTGCTGAATGGGCTGGGGCGGAGATTGTTCGTGGTGATCGTGAGCTGACCATTTCTGGTGTCGCTCCACTGGATGAAGGCGTTCCCGGAACGCTCGTGTTCATCGATAACCCTAAGTATCTAGATCAGCTTGAAGGTACCAAGGCAACAGCTTGTCTGGTGAGCAAAAAGCATCTGGAGAAGGTTCCTGAGGGTGTTGTTCCGCTGCTTGCTAAAGAGCCGTATCGTTCGTTGGCGAAGGTTCTGGCGGAGCTCTATCCGGATGCTATGCGGCCACTTCCTGTAACTCGAGAGACTTCTGTTAGCCTGCGTGCTTATGTTGAAGAGAGTGCGAAGCTGGGCGAAGGCGTTGTTGTTGAAGCAGGGGCGGTGATTGGCGCTGATGTGGTGATTGGGGCCGGGTCTCGCATTGGTCCGAATGCTGTGATTGCTGCCAACTGTCAGTTGGGTGAGAGCTGCTCCATCGGAGCAAATGCCAGCCTGCAGCATTCCGTGCTTGGCGACCGTGTCATTATTCACCCAAACGTAAGCTTGGGGCAGGATGGCTTTGGCTTTGCGATGGGACCAGGCGGACATATCAAGGTTCCCCAGCTGGGCAGAGTTGTGCTAGGAAATGATGTTGAAATTGGTGCTGGCTCCTGTATAGACCGCGGTGCGAACCGTGATACGACTGTGGGCGATGGGACCAAGATTGATAATCAGGTTCAGGTTGGCCACAACGTGAATATCGGCAAGCACTGTGTGATTGTTTCTCAGGTGGGGATTTCCGGAAGTTCGACCCTTGAGGACTACGTCGTTCTGGGCGGGCAGGCTGGTGTTTCCGGTCATGTTCGCATTGGAATGGGTGCGCAGGTTGCTGGTGTGAGTGCTGTACACGACGATCTGGCGCCAGGTGGGCGTTATGGTGGTGTTCCGGCACGGCCGATCCGTGAGTGGTTCAAGGAAATGACCGTACTGCGTCGTCTGACGTCTCAGAGCGGCAAGAAGTAACAGATTAGAACCGGGAGTTTCTCCCGAAAGTTAACTGGGGTGGCTGGTGAACGAGGAGGGCGTGTCCTCACTGTCTCTATGGGAGGCGAGCGCCAGTCCAACCAATATTGCTGAGGCATTATTATGAGTGATGTAGAGACCAAAACACTGGAAACTGCGGATATCATGCGGGTTATGGAGCTGCTGCCCCACCGCTATCCATTCCTGATGATTGACCGTATCGTAGATATGGACGGTGATAATTCTGGTGTTGGTATCAAGAATGTAACCATCAATGAGCCACATTTTCAGGGGCATTTTCCTAGCCAGCCTGTAATGCCGGGTGTTCTGCTTATCGAAGCGATGGCTCAGACTGCTGGTGCGCTTTGCGTTCATGCCCGTGAAAAGACGGATGTGCCTTCTCTTGTTTACTTTATGACCATCGATAAGTGTAAGTTCCGTAAGCCAGTGGTTCCTGGTGATCAGGTCCGCTTTCATGTGAAGAAGATCCGCAACCGCGCAACCATCTGGAAGTTCGAAGGTGTTGCAATGGTTGATGGTCAGAAGGTCGCTGAAGCTGAAATCAGCGCGATGCTTGTCGATTCAGACGAGGCGAATTGAGGTCATTGATGCAACAGATTCATCCCACCGCAATTATCGAGGATGGGGCCGTACTTGGAGAGAATGTCAAGATCGGTCCTTACTGCATGGTGGGGCCCAAGGTAACACTTGGCGATGATGTAGAGCTTGTTTCACACGTGGTGATCGCTGGACGGACAACTATCGGTGCCCGGACCAAGGTCTTTCCATTTGCAAGCTTGGGGCATCAGCCGCAGGATCTGAAATTTTCCGGCGAAGATACGCTTCTGGAGATTGGTGAAGACAACCAGATCCGTGAGCACGCGACCATGAACCCTGGCACTGCCGGTGGTGGTGGCGTCACGCGGGTTGGTAATGGCGGTCTGTTCATGATGGGCACCCATGTGGGGCATGACTGCATCGTGGGCAATAACGTCATTCTGGCGAACAATGCGACGCTTGCCGGTCATGTGGAAGTTGAAGACTTTGTGATCTTTGGTGGTCTGTCTGCTGTGCGTCAGTGGTGCCGTGTTGGTTCGCATGCCATCGTTGGTGGTTTGACCGGCGTTGAGTTTGATGTGATCCCTTATGGTTCCGTTATTGGTGATCGCGCGCGCCTTGCCGGGCTCAACCTGATTGGTTTGAAGCGCCGCAACTTCTCTCGTGAAGAAATCCATGCTCTTCGTGGAGCCTATAAGGAAGTCTTCAACAGCGAGGAAGGTACGTTGCGGTCCCGTGCTGAGGCTGCGCGCACCAAATACGCTGAGTTTGAAGGTGTGCAGACGATGACGTCGTTCATGCTGGAAGATGAGAAGCGCCGGTTCTGTACACCGCGCAACAATGGCGAATAAGGGTCTGTTTTGAATTCATGGTGAAACAGGCACCTATTGCTGTGATTGCTGGTGGTGGCGATTTGCCGGGTTTGGTCATTCGTTCAGCTATGGCGCAAGGACGTGAGGTCGTTACTATTGCGATTAAGGGGGAGGCAGATGCCTCCCTTTCTGCGTTTAATCCCGTTGAGCTTGGCTGGGGGCAGATTGGAAAGCTGTTCTCGACGCTGAAATCTAAAGGCGTGCGTGACGTTGTTTTGATCGGCGGTGTGCAGCAGCGTCCAGATTTTACGTCCATCCTTGGGGATTTTGGTACGATGTGGCGCTTGCCGCGTATTATTGCTGCTGTGGTTGGTGGTGATGATCATCTGTTGGTGAAAGTTGCTGGGATATTTGAGCGAGAGGGACTGCACGTGGTTGGTGCTCATGAAGTTGCTCCTGAACTGGTTGCAAGCCCGGGGCATGTGGCTGGTCCTAAACCAAGCAAGAAGGCCTTGAGTGATATGACGCTTGCCATTGAGGCAGTGGATGCACTGGGCAGGCTGGATATCGGGCAGGGCGCGATTGCCGTTAATGCGCGCGTTGTGGCCGTTGAAGGGGCGGAAGGCACGGATGCCATGCTTGAGCGTGTTGCCGCCTTGCGTGAAAACGGAAGGGTTCGCTCAAAGGGTGCTGTAGGTGTGCTTGTGAAGTGTTCTAAGCCGCAGCAGGACCTGCGTTTGGATATGCCGGGCATTGGGCCGCAAACCATCCGCAAAGCCGCTGAGGCGCAGCTACAAGGCGTTTGTGTGGAGGCCGGGCGCGTTCTTGTGGCCCATCGCGACGAGGTTGAGCGCCTCTGCGATGAGCTGGGTGTGTTTCTTTATGGTTGTACGCGCGGTGAAGAGGCTGACACATGAGCGAGTTGGAAGCTGTAAAGCCGTTCAAACTGTTCTTTGTCGTTGGTGAAGAATCCGGTGATCAGCTTGGCGCTGAAGTGATCAAAGCTTTGCGGGCACGCATTGGTGACCGCCTTGAGGTTTGCGGGCTTGGTGGAGAGCGGATGGCTGCGCAGGGTGTTCAGTCCATCTTTCCGCTGCATGATATTGCCGTGATGGGCATTACGGCTGTGCTGGAGCGTTTGCCGACCATTATTCGCCGCGTGCATCAGACGGTTGATGCGGTGATTGCCGAGCAGCCGGATCTGCTGCTTATCATCGACTCCCCTGATTTCACCCATAATGTGGCCAAGCGTGTGCGCAAGAAAGCGCCGCATATTCCGGTGGTGGATTATGTGAGCCCGTCCGTTTGGGCTTGGCGTCCTGGCCGTGCGAAGAAGATGGCGGCTTATGTGGATCAGCTGCTTGCGCTGCTGCCGTTTGAACCGGATGCACATAAGCGTCTTGGTGGACCGCCATGCGATTATGTAGGGCACCCGCTGATCGAGCGTCTGGATGATCTGCGTCCTGCTGCCGGTGAACGTGCTGAGTTGGGAGATGGCAAGAAGCAGCTGGTGGTGCTTCCGGGGTCTCGAACCAGTGAGGTTTCGCGGTTGCTGGAGCCGTTTGGCAAAGCTGTTGAGCTGATCTGTGCGCAGGATCCGGATGTTGAAGTGACTATTCCGGCGGTGCCGCATCAGGAGCAGCGCATTCGTGAAGGTGTAAAGTCCTGGAATGTGCAGCCGCGTATTGTGACGGGAGAGGCTGAAAAGTTTGCAGCTCTGCGGCGTGCCAATGCTGCGCTTGCGGCGAGCGGAACGGTTTCTCTGGAACTGGCGATTGCCGGTGTGCCCATGGTGATTGCCTATAAGCTGGACTGGTTCTTCCGCCGCCTGAAGCAGATCAACCGCTTTATCAAGATTGTGGCGGTGGACACTATTGTGTTGCCGAACCTTGTTCTGGGTGATTACAGCATCAAGGAATATATTGAGGAAGAGGCCAGCCCTGAAGCTCTCAGCGAGGGTGTTCTGGCGCTGCTTTCTGACAGTCCGGAGCGGCAGGCGCAGCTGGATGCATTTTCCCGTATTGATGAAAAGATGCGTTTGCCAGAAGGTGAAAGCCAGGCGGGTAAAGCTGCGCGGATTATTCTGGAGACTGCTGGGCTCTCAGTTTAAGTGCTTTTCAAACTGATTCATAAAGTGGGCGTAGCTCATTGAAAACGAAGAGTCATTTGATCTGTCACTTAAAGTGGTGCTTTAAGTTGAAATCTGAAAGGCCTGAGGGAAACTTCAGGCCTTTTTTATGTGCGCTCAGTTGCTCAGCACCTTGATGTCGAGGGTGCCGCGGCAGGTGCCATCCGAGAAAACGCCGGTGGCTTCCTGACTTCCTACAAGGCCTGTGGCGGCCAGTTCCACATCAACGGGTGTTTTGCTCTCGTCATCTGGGAAGATGATTTCATACTCGTTCTCAATGGAGAAGATGCCAGCGCTCACGCTGCCGCCGATGGAAATCACGAGGATGTCGTGGCCTTTGTCGGTTCCGCGTTTGAGGGCGTCATTGGTGGAGTCCGGATGGTTTTTGGTGGTGAAACCTTCGCCGTAGCGCTTGGCGCAGGTGCCATCGTCCGGGCTGCCGTCGGTCATGGACAGGTTGGAGAAGGTGATTTCTTTGTCGCCCGGACCCAACCTTTGGGCGACGGCCAGCGCGGAGGTGCTGGTGATGGCCAGTGTCGTAAGGATGATCGCGGGATAGAATAGAGCTTTCATGATATTCTCACTACTTCTTGTCTGGGCCATTGCTCTGTTTTGATGAGTAGGTCTTGCCGTTATGCAAGGTTGTCAGCTCGATTGTTATTTGGCCGACGCATGTGCCGTCTGAGAAAACGCCGGTGGCGCGGCCTGCGCCTATAAAGCCTGTGGCTGCGAGTTGCAGTTTGACCGGCTGTTGGTCTCCCTCATTTGGAAAGGTGAACTTGTACTGGTTTTCAATGGAGTACACTCCGCTTCCGACATATCCACCTAGGTAAATGAGTTCGATCTTTTGACCTTCGGAAGTTGTTACCAGACGTTCCTTTTCAATCGTCGCTGCATGGCCTTTTGTTATGAAACTCTTGCCGTAGCGCTGCTTGCATATGTTTGCATCTGCCTTGTTGTGGAGCGGAGTGACATTCGAGAAGGTCGTGATTTTATCGCCGAGGCCAACACGAATGCTTAGCGCTTCAGCCACGGTTGTTGTGTGGCCAAAAATAAACAAGCTCAGAGCTGCACATATGACAGCTTTCATTGGGCGTTTATCCTATTGCTGCGCAGAT
Source organism: Pseudovibrio sp. FO-BEG1 (assembly GCF_000236645.1). Taxonomy (NCBI): domain Bacteria; kingdom Pseudomonadati; phylum Pseudomonadota; class Alphaproteobacteria; order Hyphomicrobiales; family Stappiaceae; genus Pseudovibrio; species Pseudovibrio sp. FO-BEG1. The sequence goes on along the minus strand of NC_016642.1, from coordinate 3,696,023 downwards.
TGGATGGTGACTTTGCCGCGGCAGGTGCCGTCAGAAAAGACGCCGGAGGCTGTTCCGCTGCCGATGAGGCCGGTGGCGAACATCTTCACGTCGATGGCTTCTTTGTGCTCATCGTTGGGGAAGATGATCTCGTACTCATTCTCGATGGATAGGATGCCATCACCAATGGTGCCTCCGGTGGAGGAGATGATGATATCATGGCCCTCTGTCGTTGTTTTCTGGGCTTCTTGTGAGTTTGTGTCAGGGTGATCGGTGGTTTTGTAACCGGTTCCGTAGCGTTTTGCGCAGGTGCCGTCGTCGGGCGTACCATCTGCCATTGTCAGGTCGGAGAATGTGACGGTTTCGTTGTCGCTGCCGAGGCTGTGATTGTCTGCCAGTGCTGCGGTGCTGACAAAGGCGATTGCGCCGAGGCTTGCTGCTGCGCAGAGAATTTTCTTCATGGGGTGCCACCACTCGTTGCTTTTTCCGGCCAAAGGCCGCGCAAAGAGTAGTCCTGCTGCGTTAACGCAAATGCTCCTGTTGCGTTTTGATTTTCATTAGGATGAAGAATAGGTTTGAAGCGTGGTTTTGGATTTAGCCAGTTTCTAATGCACTACACATAAACATAGGTGAAAACTGAAGGTTTGCACCTTGTTCGGGCGTTTGTGCCTGAGGTGTTGTGCTAGAGTTACCGTTCTAATGTTCTTATGCCCACCGTGGTCGCGGTTTGCGGGCACATCCACACTTTGAGGTCTTTTATGAAAGTCAGAGAAGCCGTTCTGGCGGATGCTGCGGAAGTCAGCGGATTTTTGCAGGAGTTGGCAGCGCTTGGAAAGCGGAGCCTGCCGAGTGATGAAGAGTATGTGCGCTCGAATTACATCTCCCACGCAGACAGAATCCGTTGCTCTGTGGTTGAGGATGAAGATGGGTCGCTGCTCGGCCTGCAGATCCTGAAGCGTGCTTCTGAAGGCAATCCATATGGCGTGACACCGGGCTGGGGCATTATTGGCACGCATGTGCGCCCGAGTGCGGCGCGCCGTGGTGTTGGGCGGGTGCTGTTTGCGTCCACACTGGAAGCAGCGCAAGGGGCGGGCCTTGGAAAGATTGACGCAACCATTGGGGCGAGTAATCCGGAGGGGCTGGGCTACTATGAAGCGATTGGGTTCCGGACCTACAAAACCTCTGAGACATCCATCAGCAAGTGTCTGGAAGTCAGCGCGTAATCAGCAGATGGTGTCATTTCACATTGATGACGGAGAACCTGCCGGAGCAGACGCCATCAGAAAAGACGCCGCTGAACATTTTTGAGTTGATGAAACCGGTGATGAACTGGGTGATCTCCACTTCCTGATCCGGTTCGTTGGGGAAGGTGATCAGCACCTGTGAGTGCTCGGCATAGATGCCGTCCCCGCGCAGCTCACTGCGGGCGTAGAGGCTGAACTTGTGGCCTTTATCGCTGACGAACTGACCGCGCCGTCCATTGGGGTTCGGAGAAACGGTATAGCCGTTGCCGTAACGCTCTTTGCAGAACTCAACGCCCACGGCATCTGTAAGGACAGTCAGGCTTTGAATGGAGATCTGGCGGGATGTGGAGAGGCGCTTTAGGTCGGTGAATGGATTTGCCCGGTTGTCACGATGAATGAACTGGCTGTGGGCTGGCCCCGGCATAGCAAAGGTGAAGGCGAGCAAGACACCTGCATACTTCAGTTGGTTTAGGCGCATATACACTCCCATTTCGATCCCTGCTGTGTCCTACCTCTCATTTCGGAAAGTGTGGCGGCTGCGTTGCTGCCAGTTGCCTGCCTGCGGAGTTTAGAGAGTGCCGCTTAACGCATCAGTTCTGAACCAGCCTGTGTTTGAGGAAAATCCTAGGCTCTGTGGTTGGGTTTGAGAGAGCCTTAGGGCAACGTCCATGGGCCAACGGAAACCTTGCCCGTGCAGGTGCCATCCGTGAAGACACCACTGTAGCTGTCTCCGCCAATCAGGCCGGTGACGAACTGTGTGACCTCAATTTCTTCCTCTTCATTGCCCGGGAATGTCATCATGAACCGGTCGTGTTCTGCAAAAATGCCTTGTCCCATGATTTCGCTGCGGTCCACCAGAGTGACTGTATGGCCTTTGTCGCTGATGTAGGTGCGCTTTGGGGCTTCCTTGGAGGGGGAGACCGTGTAGCCGTCGCCGTAGCGCTCAACGCAGATGGAGTTGTCTGAGGTGCCGTCCTGCATGCTGAGTTCGGAGATGGAAACGTCTCTGGTTGCTTCTGTAACGTCTGTGTTGGCTAATGCGTAGGGTGCCAGACCGGTTGAGAAGAGGGCAATAGCCGCAAAAACGGGGAGAGGTACAAGGCGCATCAACACTTCCTTTCCTGATGCCGGTGGCATGGCCAGGCGCTGGCTCAAAGGTTGAGGATAGGGAAGTGGCGAGGCATGAACAGGATTAAGATGCCTCATGGTTTGCAAGGGCTGAATGCAAACGGAATGTTTCAAATAAAAAGGAGGCAAAATGCCTCCTTCTTCGATAGCAGTTTTTTCAGCTTCTTGAGCTTCGCTACATTTGCCGAAAACCGGTGATCGCTTTTCGGCAGAATGTTTTTAGCGACGCTGGTCGATTGGCTGATAGTCACGCTCGGAATAGCCGGTGTACAGCTGGCGTGGACGACCGATGCGCTGGGAAGGATCTTCAATCATTTCCTTCCACTGTGCGATCCAACCTACTGTACGAGCCAGTGCGAAGAGCACGGTGAACATGGTGGTTGGGAAGCCCAGAGCACGCAGGGTGATGCCGGAGTAGAAGTCAATGTTCGGGTAAAGCTTCTTCTCAACGAAGTAAGGATCGGTGAGAGCAACTTTTTCCAGTTCCATTGCCACTTCAAGAAGCGGATCGTCCTGGTGGCCCAGCTCAGCAAGCACTTCATGACAGGTTTTCTGCATGATGCGTGCGCGTGGGTCGTAGTTTTTGTAGACGCGGTGACCGAAGCCCATGAGGCGGAACGGATCGCTCTTGTCTTTTGCACGTGCAACGTACTCAGGAATACGGTCAACAGAGCCGATTTCGGAGAGCATGTTCAGAGCTGCTTCGTTTGCACCACCATGGGATGGACCCCACAGACATGCGATACCAGCTGCAATACATGCAAATGGGTTCGCGCCTGAAGAACCAGCAAGACGGACGGTAGAGGTGGAAGCGTTCTGCTCGTGGTCAGCGTGCAGGATGAAGATACGGTCCATAGCGCGAGCCAGAACCGGATTTACTTTGTATTCCTCACATGGAACTGCGAAGCACATGTGCAGGAAGTTGGATGCGTAGTCCAGATCGTTTCTTGGGTAAACGAAAGGCTGGCCAACGTGGTATTTGTAGGCCATTGCAGCAATGGTCGGCATCTTCGCGATCATGCGCAGGGAAGCAACCATGCGCTGGTGTGGATCGGAGATGTCGGTGCTGTCATGATAGAAGGACGAGAGAGCTCCAACGGTACCGGTCATGACTGCCATTGGGTGGGCGTCACGACGATAGCCTTTGAAGAAAGAGCTCATCTGATCGTGGATCATGGTGTGGTAGGTTACGCGGTGAACAAAGTCGTCCTTTTCTGCGCGTGTTGGCAGTTCGCCGTACAGCAGCAGGTAGCAGGATTCCAAAAAGTCGCCGTGTTCAGCGAGCTGTTCAATCGGATAACCGCGGTAAAGCAGAGTACCTGCGTCACCATCGATGAAAGTGATCTTGGATTCGCATGAGGCAGTTGATGTGAAACCAGGGTCCAGTGTGAAGTGGTCAGTTTGCTTGTAAAGCGAACCGATGTCCAGAACATCAGGGCCCATGGAGCCAGAGTGGACGTTAAAGTCCCAGCTGTTGTCTCCAATAGTCAGTTTCGCTGTTTTGTCGCTCATATCAGGCAACCCCCATTTTGTATCTCCTCATGCGACTTGTTCCATTTGTGTACAAATGAATACACTGCATGATCTGACGTTTCCGCCCGGAGGAGAGTGTTGTCGTGGAACTGCCTATATCATTTGCCGCGATGGGGCAAGCACCCGCAACCACCGCTTTTAGTTATAAGTGAAACTACCGTTACGACCAACGGGCATTTGTAGCGGTAGTTTCTCTGAAATTTCAGCGGATTATGCTGCAAAATCACGAATGCGTGCGCAAGATTCGTCTTTTCCGAGCACGACAAGCACATCAAAGATGCCTGGGGATGTCCCACGACCAGTGAGTGCAGCGCGCAATGGCTGAGCTACTTTGCCGAGTTTCAGCTCTTCTGCTTCCGCTACTGCCTTAACGGCAGTCTCAGTGCTTTCCACGGTCCAGTCGGCGAGGGCTTCCAGAGCTGGGAGCACCTTGCCAAGAACAGCTTTAGCTTCGTCAGACAGGATCTTTTCAGCTTTTGCATCCAGATCCAGCGGGCGCTGAACCCACAGATAGCGTGCAGATTCCTGCAGCTCCACAAGGGTCTTTGCGCGCTCTTTCAGGCCAGGCAGAGCGGCCATGAACTTGTCCTGGTTGCCATCTCCTGCAAGCCACGCCATCACGTCAGCGCCGCCTTCCACGTCCATCAGATAGGTGAGGAAGTGCTGGTAGAGCTCTTCGTCGCTTTCAGAGCGCATGTAGTGGGCGTTCAGGTTTTCCAGCTTCTTGAAGTCGAAGCGGGAAGGAGACTTGCCGCATGCGTCCAGACCGAACCATTCGATCATCTGCTCGGTGGAGAAGATCTCGTCGTCGCCGTGGGACCAGCCGAGGCGTGCCAGATAGTTGCGCATTGCAGATGGCAGGTAGCCCATTGCACGGTATGCTTCTGCTCCGATTGCACCATGGCGCTTGGAGAGCTTTGCGCCGTCCGGACCGTAGATCAGCGGAATATGCGCCATAACTGGTACATCCCAGTTCAGAGCCTTGTAGATCAGGGTCTGACGTGCAGCGTTGGTCAGGTGGTCATCACCGCGCACGATGTGGGTCACGCCCATGTCGTGGTCGTCAACGACAACAGCCAGCATGTAGGTCGGGTTTCCGTCAGAGCGCACGAGGATCAGATCGTCCAGATTCTCGTTTGCGAACTTGACTGTGCCCTGCACCTGATCTTCCACGATGGTGTCGCCTTCCAGCGGCGCTTTCAGGCGGATTGCAGGCGCAATGCCTTCCGGTGCTTCAGAAGGGTCACGGTCGCGCCATGTGCCGTCGTAGCGCGGCGGGCGGCCTTCTGCGCGGGCCTTCTCACGCATTTCGTTCACTTCTTCCGGCGTGCAGTAGCAATAGTAAGCTGTGCCTTCCTTGACCATCTGCTCAGCCACTTCGCGGTGACGGTCTACGCGGCCATACTGAGAGATTGGCTCGCCATCCCAATCCATGCCCAACCAGGACAGGCCATCCAGAAGCGCGTCTACAGCTTCCTCGGTGGAGCGGGACCGGTCTGTGTCCTCAATACGCAGCAGCATTTTGCCGCCGCTGTGTTTAGCCAGCAGCCAGTTGAACAGGGCTGTACGGGCGCCACCAATATGCAGGTAGCCGGTAGGAGAAGGCGCAAAGCGCGTGACGACAGGTTTAGTCATAGCTCGTCCGGAAAAGTTTCAAGTTACTTCGAATAGTTTGGGGTAATTACGGCGGGGCGCCGTATCTTGACGGGCTGTGTACCATAGCATTGAAAAGTTCCCAAGTGGCAGAAAGGGACTTAAGGGTGCGCGAGGGGCAATCATCCTCAGACAAGACGCAATCTGGTGGTTCGGCTCCCAGAATAGACGCGCTTTGCCTGAAGGGGGATAAGTTTTCTTCCTCTGCCTTTGAGGGAGACCTGTTGCTCGCTGAGGATGTTCTGGAGCCTGCGGGAACACAGCAACGCAGAAAAACGCAAACCAACGCAAAAAACGCAAATAGCAACGCAACTGAAGTGATCTGTGAGGAAAATCAGCGTGTTGGGGTGCGGGAGCGATGTGTTGCGGCTGCGTTGACCGTTCGTAGTGCCATATTCTGGATAATGAGGCCGGATTGGCCGGCGGCAGTAAGTTATGCCCGCACGGCTCTCTCCCAAGACTGGGACCGCGGGCAGGGCATCGTCTGGTATGCGCTGAGCCATATGGCGGGCGTGCTGGTGTATTTTTCGCTACCTGCCGAGCCTTACAGTGTTTTAAGCGGACTTGCCTCTATCCTATTGGGATTGTTTGTTTTTCGTAGGATGAGGAATGGCCGGTCGACGGTTGGACTTACAGCGATTTTGTTTTTTGCGCTCGGCTTTTTTCTCTCGGATTTACGCGTGGAGTTTGCGCGTAGTGATCCGCTGGGGCGTCCTGTTACGCGGAAGGTGGAGGGAGTTGTTACCGGTCTAAAGCAGTCTGGGCAGCACTCTTTCTCCGTTATCCTCGGGGAGGTGCTGGAACACTCCAAGAGGGGGACAACTCCGCTTGACTACAAAATCAGGCTTAGCCTGAAGGGGATGAAAGAGGCACCGGTGCTGGGGGATAAGATGCAGCTGAAGGCACGTCTGCTGCCGCCCGGTGGGGCTGTGCGGCCCGGCGGCTATGACTTTGCCAGAACTGCGTTTTTTGATGGGATCGGCGCGGTTGGGTATGCGCTTTCAAGACCTGTCGTGCTTGCTCATGATGGGGGCACTGGTTTTCTGGAGCATGTGGATACGATACGAAGCGGTATCGCTGGACGCATCCGGCGGGTGTTGGATTACTCGCCAGAAAGTGCCTTTGCGGTTGCTCTCCTGGTCGGCAAACGGGACTATCTGGCTTCCGCTGATAAAGACGCCCTACGTAATGCAGGCCTTGCACATGTCCTCGCTATTTCCGGCATGCATATGGGGTTGGTGACCTCTCTGGTTTTCCTCGCCGCACGGTTGGTTCTGTCTCTTAGCCAAAGCCTTGCCTTGAAGGGACATATCCACGTTTACGCCAGCATTGCCGCGTTGATTGCGGCAACGGTTTATCTTGGTTTGTCAGGGGCTTCTGTCGCCACGCAGCGGGCCTATCTGATGGCTGTGCTGATCTTATGCGCCGGGTTGCTTGGTCGCCGCGCGTTCAGCCTGCGCGGACTTGCTCTCGCCTGTCTCCTCCTTTTAAGCCTGCGCCCGGAGGAGGTCTTATCCCCGGGCTTTCAGATGTCCTTCATCGCCGTCCTTGCTTTGCTGTCAGCTTACTCCTTTGGCAAGGACTGGCTTCGGGATGACCGTGAAGCTTATGTTTTAAAAGGGAAAACAGGCGTTTTGCGCACTCTCAGAAAACCCGCAAAGTGGCTTTTTGCCTGCGCAATGACCTCCCTGATCGCAGGCGCTGCCACCGCTCCAATTGCTGCATTGCACTTTGAGCAGATCGCACCCTATGGGGTGGTTGGTAATGTGCTGGCCATGCCGCTGGTGACCTTTGTGGTTATGCCCCTTGGTCTGCTTGCCCTGCTCACGATCCCACTTGGCGCTGATACGTTCTTTCTGCAGGGTATGGAGGTGGGATTATCTCTGGTGCTGAAGGCCGCCTACTGGGTGAGCGCATTGAGCGACGGGCTCACCAATCTGGGAGTTGCCAGTGTCTCAGGTTATCTGCTGGTGATCCTTGCGAGTATCACACTCTGCATCATGCCCTTACGCCTGAAATGGCTTTCTGTGCCAGCGTTTGCAGCAGGCCTTATGGGCTTTGTGGTGGAACGGCCACCTGATGTGATGATTGCCGATGCAGGTAAGCATATCGGGTTTTATGGCGAGGGCGGGTCCTTCCGCCTGACATCCTCGCGTATGTCATTTGCTGCTGACAGCCTACTGCGGGCAGGGGGATACTCTGCGAACTCCTTTAAGGAGCATAAAACGCGGGCAACAGATCGTTCCTGTGATGAGGAGGGCTGTGTGTTGGCGTTATACCCGCACGGAGCGATGGGCGGAGGAAGGGAGCAAAAGCCGTCAGTCCTTCTGGCGCAGTCGAAGGTGGAGGGCGCTCTGGAGGCTGATTGTCAGCTGGCATCCATCATCGTCACCCAAGCTCAGGCCCCTTCCAGCTGCAATGCTGAGCTGGTTTTGGATCAAAAGGTTTTTGGAGAACGAGGCTCGGTTTACATCTGGTTGTCAGTTCAAGCGGGAAACGGGCATAAAATAAAAAAAGTGCGCTGGGCATATGATGCTCAGCGCAGACCTTGGAATCCTAAATTGCCTATAACAACCAGTGCGTTAATAGCGGCGGAAGAGCGCAATCATCTTGCCCTGAATGCGGACGCGCCCCGGGCCGAAGATGCGAGTTTCGTAGGCGGGGTTGGCCGCTTCAAGCGCGACTGAAGCACCTTTTTTGCGCAGGCGCTTCAGAGTTGCTTCCTCATCATCGATCAGCGCCACAACGATTTCGCCGTTATCCGCGGTGTCGCCGCGTTTAATCAGCACTGTATCCCCGTCAAAGATGCCAGCGTCGATCATGGAGTCGCCTTTGACTTCCAGCGCATAGTGTTCGCCGCGGCCCATCAGATCTGCAGGCATTGCAATGGAATGGCTCTGGTGCTGGATTGCTTCGATCGGTACACCCGCTGCAATGCGGCCCATCACCGGAATTTCCAGCGTCGGCACTTCGTCAGGGGAAGGCGTCCGCGGTGGAGGTGGTGTGGCGACCTTCTTGCTCAGCGAGCCTTCGATAACCTCTGGAGCAAAGCCCTTTTCCTTGGCCGCAGGCTTCAGGCCTGGCGCGATGGATTCTGGCAGCTTGAGGATTTCCAGCGCACGGGCTCTATTTGGCAGGCGGCGAATGAAGCCGCGCTCTTCCAGAGCTGTGATCAGCCGGTGAATGCCGGATTTGGAACGGAGGTCCAGCGCGTCCTTCATCTCATCGAAGGAGGGTGGAACACCTGCTTCCTTCAAGCGTTGATGGATGAACATCAAAAGCTCGTGTTGCTTCTGTGTAAGCATCTTTTATCCCCGTTCGCTCCTAAGCGCAGATTGAAAGTGAGCAGCCATACTCTCCGGTTCCGAAGATGACCATTCGTTGATTTGCATTCCCAACAAGCTGAAAGACTTCAACTTCTGCGATTGGGAGGACAAAACACGAACGTACTCTACCTGTTCTCATTGTGTTCTGCAATGGGTTTGTTGCGTTTAAGCCCTGCTAGAACTGGGGGAATTGGATTTTGATGGGTGAGTGGACAGGGGTTGTCCACTCTCGTCTTGCGGATTTAGCGTAGCTTGAGAAGTTCAACTTTTTCGCCTGCTGATGCAGCCGGTGCGTGTGGCGGGCGAACAATCAGAGCGTCTGCTTTGGTGAGAAGCGCAAGCATTGAGGAATCCTGCTTACCAAACGGCTCGGTTGTCAGGTTGCCTTGCGCGTCGGTGCTCAGGCTGGCGCGCAGGTAGTCCTGACGCAGGTCGTTTGCAGGCAGGTCAGCGGTCAGCGTGGCTTTGGTAACGCCTTGATTTGCCAAAGGTACTGAGCGCCCCAGCATTTTGTCGAGGAGAGGCCCAAGGAAGAGGAGGGCGCAGACAAGACTTGAAACCGGATTGCCCGGCAGGCCGAGGACTTTCATTGGTCCAAGAGCGCCTGCCATGAGTGGTTTGCCCGGACGCATGGCGATGCGCCAGAAACCAAGCTCCATGCCTTCTGCTCCGAGCACGTCCTGAATGAGGTCGTGGTCGCCAACAGATGCGCCGCCGAGCGTGACTAGAACATCGGCTTTGGCCTCAATTGCCTGCTTGACGCGAGCTGTGATTTCTTCAGGCTGGTCCGGGGCAATGCCCAGCATCATTGGGATACCGCCGCAGTTTTTCACAAACTCTGCGATGCCGACCTGATTGGAAGCGATGATTTGATTCGGGCCCGGTGTCTGGCCTGGCTCAACAAGCTCGTCTCCGTTTGCGAGGATTGCGACAACCGGCTTCTTGCGCACTGGCAAGCTCGCGTGGTTCATCGCGCCTGCAAGGGAAAGCTCGCGGAAGCCGAGTGGGGCGCCTGCTTTGAGGAGGATCTGGCCTTCTTGGAAGTCCAGTCCGGCAGGGCGGATGAACTTGCCAACAGTTACGCTCTCTTGGCAGAATAGGTTATCCCCGTCGCGGCGGGCATTTTCCTGCATCAGGATCGCATCCGCACCAGCTGGTACCGGCGCACCTGTGAAAATACGCAGGGCTTCGCCGTCTTGCAGTGTGCCGTCGAAGTTGTGCCCGGCAGCGACTTCGCCGATGACCTTCAGTGCGCGCTCAGGATCTTCGGTGTCAGCTGCTTTTACAGCATAACCATCCATTGCGGAGGCGGAGAATGGAGGCTGGGTCCGAGTTGCGGCAACATCTTGTGCCAACACGCGTTCGCCTGCTTCCAGAAGTGGTAAGCTCTCGCTTGTGGTTGGGTTTACGTCCTTGAGGAGGCGGTCGAGTGCTTCTTCGATGCTGATCAGGCTCATTTGGAGTTATCCTCCTCAGCCAGATAGTGACCGGACTTGCCGCCCTTCTTCTCCAGCAGGCGAATCTCACCAATCTCCATGGAGCGATCAACGGCTTTGGCCATATCGTAGATCGTCAGGCACGCAACAGAAGCAGCTGTCAGCGCTTCCATCTCAATACCAGTCTGACCAGAGACCTTTGCGAAGACTTCAATCTCAATGCCCGGCAGCTCCGGGTTTGGTGTGAAGTCCACTTGCACCTTGGAAAGAGCCAGCGGATGGCACAGAGGGATCAGCTCATGTGTGCGCTTGGCAGCCATGATGCCCGCGATGCGCGCTGTTGCCAGCACATCGCCTTTCTTGGCATTGCCGGAAAGGATCATGTCCAGAGTCTCAGGCTGCATCTTCACCTGACCGCCAGCGCGGGCGATGCGTGAGGTGACCTCTTTCTCCGAGATGTCGACCATATGAGCCGCACCACTGTCATCAAGGTGAGTGAGTTTTGGAGAAAGTTCTGACATTTTCTTGCCTCTGGACACAGTTTGTTCAGGTCATTGCCTTTTGCAGGCTGTTGATTTTCTTAGCGTTTAAGCAGCGCTTTTGTTGCGTTTTCTACATCGTCCTGCCGCATCAGGCTTTCACCGATGAGGAAGGTGGAGATGCCGGATTTTTCCATGCGGGAAAGATCTTCCGGAGTGAACAGGCCGCTTTCGCCGACGATGATCCGGTCTTGCGGGATCAATGGAGCAAGGCGTTCACTGGTCTCCAGTGATGTCTCGAATGTTTTCAGGTTGCGGTTATTGATGCCGACGAGTGGTGAGGTGAGCTTCAGTGCGCGCTCCAGCTCAGCCTCATCGTGCACCTCAATCAGTGCATCCATGCCAAGCTCAAAGGCGGTGTCTTCCAGCTCTTTGGCTAATGCATCATCAACGGCTGCCATGATGATCAGGATGCAGTCTGCGCCCCAGGCGCGGGCTTCATGCACCTGATAGGTGTCATAAAGAAAGTCTTTGCGCAGAACTGGCAAGGAGACTTCATTGCGGGCTGCGACGAGGTATTCTGGCTTGCCCTGGAAGGACGGCGTGTCGGTCAGCACGGACAAACAGGCTGCGCCGCCGTTCTCATAAGCTTTTGCAAGTACTGGTGGATTGAAGTCTGCGCGGATCAGGCCTTTGGACGGGCTGGCCTTTTTTACCTCAGCAATCAGGGCGCACTCACCGTTTGCGTGCTTTGCTTTCAGTGCGTTTGCGAAGCCGCGGGTTGGAGTTGCTGCCTTGATTGCCGCATCCAGATCAGCCAGAGAAGTTTGCGCTTTTGCAGCGGCAATCTCTTCACGCTTGTAAGCTTCGATTTTCTTAAGGATATCTGACATGGGATCCGTGGTCTTAGAGTTTCATGTTAGCAGCTGTTGCAGCGTCGGAGGCTTCAACAAGTTTGTCCAGTCGGGAAAGGGCGGTACCTGTATCGATTGCCTGTGCAGCCATCTCTACGCCATCGGTGAGAGTGGCGACTTTGTCCGCAACGATCAGGGATGCTGCGGAGTTGAGCAGGACGATGTCGCGGTATGCGTTCTTGGCGCCTTGCAGTACTTCGCGCAGGGCTTGAGCGTTTTCTTTTGGATCGCCGCCCTTCAGGTCTTCCGTCTTTGCAACAGGTAAGCCTGCATCTTCTGGTGAGATGGTGAAGGTGTTGATGCTGCCGTTTTTCAGTTCGGCGACAAAGGTCGTTCCTGTGGTGGTGATTTCATCCATGCCATCGGAGCCATTGACGATCCAGGCTTTCTCGGTGCCCAGTTCTTTCAGGGTGTTGGCGAGCGGCTCAACCCACTGCTGCGCGAACACGCCGGTCATCTGGCGCTTTGCGCCTGCCGGGTTGGCGAGAGGGCCAAGCAGATTGAAAATGGTTCTGGTGCCAAGCTCGATACGAGCCGGGCCGACATGGCGCATGGCTTTGTGGTGGTTTGGCGCGAACATGAAGCCAATGCCAGCCTCGTGAATGCAGTGGCTGATGCCGTTTGCATCCAGATCTAGATTGATGCCCAGTTCGGCCAGTGCTTCAGCGGAACCTGATTTGGAGGAGAGGGAACGGTTGCCGTGTTTGGCAACTGTTACGCCGCAGCCTGCGACCACAATCGCTGTGCAGGTTGAGATGTTGTAGGAGCCGGATGCATCACCGCCAGTGCCGACAATGTCGATGGCGTGGTCTGGTGCTTTTACCGGGATCATCTTGGCGCGCATGGTCTCAACTGCTGCGGAGATTTCATCGATGGTTTCGCCGCGCAAACGCAGGGCCATCAGGAAGCCTCCAATCTGAGCAGGAGTTGCGGCGCCTGACATGATGATCTCGAATGCCTCGCGGGCCTGAGGCCGGTCCAGTGCGTTGCCGTCAGCGACAATTCCAATGAGATTTTTCAAATTGCTCACGGCGAAAACTCCCTCAATCCCTCAGGTAATTCCTTAATGCACACAAAGGCTAACTATTAGATAGCTTTAGGAGGGCTGTCTAGGAGATAAACAAAAGCCCGCCACACTTAAAAGTGTGGCGGGCTTGTTTTCGACAAGGTTTTGTCTACTGGCGATCCAGGCCGGTCAACTGATTGAAGACTGCCTGATTTACGAGGACGCCTTCAGTCTGTTCCAGCTGGTTGATGAACTGGTTGAGCAATGAGCTTTCCAGTGCGCCTGTCAGCTGGGTGTTGATGCGCTGAGCGTTCTCTGACTCTATCATGAAGGCTGGAGCTGTTGTGTCCGTCAGAACCAGAAGGATCCGATCTTCATTGTTGCCAGGAACCTGTGCAGCGGTGCCTTTCGGGCCGGAGAAGGCTGCTGTAACAGCTGAGCCGGAAAGGCCTTGTACGCCTCCGTTGCGGGTGAATGGCTGAGAAGTCGTTGTTGTCAGGCCTTCAGCTGTCGCGATCTCGGAAAGCGACTTTCCTGCTTCCACTTCCGCAATCAGAGCTTTGGCTTTTTCTTCCAGCAGTTCACCAGTGCGGTTTGCTGTCCAGTCAGCAATCACAGCCTCTTTGACTTCAGAGAGTTCTCTGTCGCGGGAAGGTGTGACTTCTTTGACTTCGTACCAGAGGTGACCGGTGCGGCCGATTTCCAGCGGATCGTTTTCAACGCCAACATCGGTTGAGAAGACAGCGGTGGTCAACTCGTTTGCGACTGGCAGTTCAACGGTTTCGCCTGCTTCATTATTGCCGGAGGCGTCGAAAGCAGGGGTGTTGATCAGTTCCAGATCGAAGCGTTCTGCGATCTCTTCAAAGGTGCTTCCGCCTGCGCGAGCATCTTCAACCTCATTGAACAGGTCTTCCACTTCATCAGCGGCGTTTGCCTGAGCAACTACGGTGCGCAGTTCGTCTTTCACGTCTTCAATTGGCTGAACAGCAGCTGGTTTGACTTCTTTTGCAAAGAGGATGGCGTTGGTGAACTGCCCTTCGACCACGTTACTTGCCTGACCTTCTTTCAGAGCAAACGCAGCGTCTGCGATCTTCTGATCGAGAAAGCCTGCCTTATTCATGAGGCCGAGATCGACGTCTTTTTCAGTCAGGTCGCGCTCGTTCATCAGGTCTTCAAAGGTCTTGCCGGAATCCATCTCCACCACAGCAGCTTCTGCTTCCTGTTTGGTTGGGAAGGAGATCTGATAGATGCGGCGCTGTTCCTGAGACTGGTAACGGTTTTTGGTGCGCTCATATTCCTGAGCGATCTCTTCATCCGTTACGTTTTCAGGCTTTGCGATTTTGTCTGATGTCAGCTCGATGATGGTCGTGCTGCGGTATTCAGGTGCTTTGTAGTTACCTTTGTTTTCTTCAAAGAACGCGTTGAGTTCTTCGTCAGTCGGCGCAGGAACGTCGGTAAGAGAGCTTTTTGGCAGTACGAGGTACTCAACAGTGCGCTCTTCCATCGCGTACTTGTCGAAAGCTTCGAGCATGGTTTCTGGCACTACAATGCCACCAATGATGGCTTCGGCGAGCTGCTGGCGCTCAGCGACGAGCTGCTGCTGCATGACGAACTCGTCTTCGCTCATGCCGAGATTGTAAAGAACCTGACCGAGGCGATTACGGTCATATCCATTCACACCCTGAAAGGCAGGTGTTTCCTGAATGGTCTTGATGATTGCTTCATCTGAAACGCCGATGCGCAGCTTTGATGCTTCATTATCAAGCGCAGCTTCAGCGACCAGGCGGCCCAGAACCTGAGCTGGTACGCCAAATGCAGCGGCCTGTTCCTGTGTGACAGGCTGGCCGACGCGGCGTGACAGCTGGTCGAGCTCGCGTGAATAAGCTCGTTGGAAATCCTGAGCTGAAATTTCTTTGTCACCAACTGAGGCAACAGATGTGGAGCCGATTCCAGTAAAGACGTCAGCGATCCCCCAAACTGCAAAGCTGAGCACCAGAAGGCCGATCAGGATCTTTGCAAACCAGGAACCTACGCTATTACGTAGCGCGTCGAGCATAATTTTATCCGTTCTCTTGTTGAAGGCGAGGGACAGTCTCCCCGCGCACACATGCAAGGCCGCCGGATAATAGTGTTCCTTTCGCCGTGGGGCAAGTTTACACAACATAAAGCCTGTGAGATTCGCCGTGAGATACGAAGTTCATCGCACTAGCGGTAATCCACTATGGGACTTAAGTGTTTTTTCTGCTAGTGAGCACACATTCCATATGGGAATCTAGAATTCATATTTGGGGAACGGATCAAATGACTAATCGGCCACTTGTTGCTGGTAACTGGAAAATGAATGGCACCAAAGCTTCTGCTGCAGAGCTGGAAGCTATGGGTGCGGGATACGACTCAGCACTTGCCGAAAAAGTAGAGCTTCTGATTTGCCCTCCTGCATTGCTG
Source organism: Pseudovibrio sp. FO-BEG1 (assembly GCF_000236645.1). Lineage (NCBI taxonomy): Bacteria > Pseudomonadati > Pseudomonadota > Alphaproteobacteria > Hyphomicrobiales > Stappiaceae > Pseudovibrio > Pseudovibrio sp. FO-BEG1. Next base: position 3,680,880 of record NC_016642.1, on the reverse strand, counting down.
GTTGCACAGCTTGCTTCTCAGGACAAAATCGCGATTGGCGCCCAGAACTGCCACGCTAAAGAAAGCGGTGCGCATACTGGCGACATCTCCGCTGAGATGATCCGTGATGCTGGCGGCAAGTTTGTTATTGTTGGTCACTCCGAGCGCCGTGAAGACCATGGCGAATCTGACGCGGATGTTTGCGAGAAGGCTGAAGCTGCTTATCGCGCTGGTCTGGTTGCGATCGTTTGTGTTGGTGAAGTTGAGAGTGAGCGCCGCGCTGGCACTACTCTTGATGTTGTTACCAAACAGGTTCTTGGTTCTGTGCCAGCAGGCGCAACCGCTGAGAATACCGTGATCGCTTATGAGCCAGTCTGGGCAATCGGTACCGGCCTGACGCCAACACCTGCTGATGTGGCTGAAGTTCATGCGTCCATCCGCGCAACGCTGATCAAGCAGTTTGGCGATGAGATTGGTGGCAAAATGCGCGTCCTTTATGGTGGCTCTGTTAAGCCTACCAACGCAAAAGAACTGCTTGCGGTTGAAAACGTTGACGGTGCACTGGTTGGCGGTGCAAGCCTGAAAGCGGCGGATTTCCTTGGAATCGCTGAGGCTTATCGCGGCTAATATTAGTCGGATTATAATAATATTCTTAGCAGTCCACCAATTTGCTGCGCCTTTAGGGTAGAAAGGCGCAGCAAATTCGGTTAGAAGGCCGACTAACGAATTCATTAAACCTACGGATACCTATGGAAACCGTTCTGATTGTTATCCACCTGATGGTCGTCGTTGCGCTGGTAGCAATGGTTCTACTGCAGCGCTCCGAAGGCGGCGCATTGGGTATTGGCGGCGGCGGCGGCGGTGGCGTGATGAGCAGCCGTGGTACAGCAAATGTGCTGACACGCGGTACTGCGATTCTTGCTGTCTGCTTCTTTGCAACTTCACTCGCTCTTTCTCTGCTGGCACGCTACGATGAGCGTCCAGGTTCTCTGCTTGATCAGGTTCCAGCTGGTTCCGCAACTCAGGGCACAGAGCAGGGCGGCGGCAATGGTCTTCTTGACCAGCTTCAGCAGCAAAGTCAGCCAACTGGCCCGCAGGTTCCACCTGCACAGTAATCTGCTGTAAAGCAGAAACAGTTGAAATATACGTTTGACGGCACCGCACCTTGTGCAGTGTCCGTCATTCGTGCGTTCAGACATAACTCAAATATCCAGGGTATTGGATTATCAGGCACAACGCTAAGTGTGCTTCCCTACTGATAAAATCCGCCCTTTCTAACGTGGTAGCGATCCATGGCACGGTACATATTCATCACCGGTGGTGTTGTTTCTTCTCTCGGGAAGGGACTTGCCTCCGCAGCTCTTGGTGCGGCTTTACAAGCGCGCGGATACAAGGTGCGACTTCGTAAGCTCGACCCTTATTTGAACGTTGATCCAGGTACCATGAGCCCTTACCAGCATGGTGAGTGTTATGTGACCGACGATGGCGCTGAAACTGACCTGGATCTTGGTCACTACGAGCGTTTCACTGGCCGTCCGGCAAACAAGCAGGACAACATTACCACTGGTCGCATTTATCAGGACATTATCGCGAAAGAACGCCGTGGTGATTACCTGGGTGGTACCGTGCAGGTGATTCCTCATGTGACTGACGCGATCAAGAACTTCGTTCTGGATGGTAATGAAGGCTATGATTTCGTACTCTGCGAGATCGGCGGTACCGTTGGTGACATTGAAGGTCTGCCATTCTTTGAAGCTATTCGTCAGCTTGGCAACGATCTACCACGCGGACAGGCTGTTTACATCCACCTGACACTGCTGCCTTATATTGCAAGTGCTGGTGAAATGAAAACCAAGCCAACCCAGCACTCTGTTAAAGAGCTGCGCTCCATCGGTATTCAGCCAGACATTCTCATGGTTCGCTGTGATCGCCAGATCCCTGAGAATGAGCGTCGCAAGCTGTCCCAGTTCTGTAACGTTCGCGAAGAAGCTGTTATCCCGGCATACGATGCAAAGAGCATTTATGAAGTGCCGCTGGCCTACCACAAGGAAGGTCTGGACGAACAGGTTCTGGATGCGTTTGGTATCACAGGTGCTCCGGCTCCTGACCTGTCCCGCTGGGAAACCATCGTTCATTCTCTGTTTAATCCAGAGGGTGAAGTCACTATCGCAATCGTTGGCAAGTACACCGTACTCAAGGATGCATATAAGTCCCTGATCGAAGCGCTGGTTCACGGCGGTATTGCGAATGGTGTGAAGGTCAATCTTGAGTGGATTGAATCTGAAGTCTTTGAAAAAGAAGACCCAAGCGAGTTCCTTGCCAATGTGAATGGTATTCTTGTTCCTGGTGGTTTTGGTGAGCGCGGATCTGAGGGTAAGATCGCTGCAGCACACTATGCACGTGTGAACAACATTCCTTACTTCGGTATCTGCTTCGGTATGCAGATGGCTGTTGTGGAAGCTGCCCGCAACATGGCTGGCATTGCTGACGCAAGCTCTACCGAGTTTGGTCCTGCAAAAGAGCCAGTTGTTGGCCTGATGACCGAATGGACCCGCGGTAACGAAAAAGAAGAGCGTCATGCTGAAGGCGATCTGGGCGGTACCATGCGCCTTGGTGCTTATGATGCAGTTCTGAAAGCTGACAGTAAGATTGCTGCGATCTACGATTCTACCGAGATCTCTGAGCGTCACCGTCACCGTTATGAAGTGAACATCGGCTATCGTGAGAAGCTTGAAGAAGCTGGCCTCATCTTTGCTGGCACATCACCAGACGGCGTTCTGCCTGAGACTGTAGAGATCGACAACCATCCGTGGTTCATCGGTGTACAGTATCACCCAGAGCTGAAGTCCCGTCCGTTTGAGCCGCATCCGCTGTTCTCCTCATTTGTAGGTGCTGCGCGCGACAACAGCCGTCTGGTTTAATCTGCTGTTTTGGGGGAAACGCTTTGACCAAGGGAATTGACCACATTGTGCTTGCTGTAAACTCTTTGCAGGATTCAGCAGGACACTGGGAACAGCTAGGTTTCAAGGTGACGCCAACTGCGCGTCATCCTTGGGGGACTGAAAATCGTCTCGTCCAGCTGAATGGTAGTTTCCTTGAGGTTCTGGCAATCGGCGAAGGTGCTGAGCTGACAGAACCGAGTGAAGGCGTTTTCTCTTTCGGTGCATTCAACCGTGACTTTCTGCTGAAGGGCGAGGGTGCTTCCATGTTTGTTATGGACAGCACCAACGCTGCGGCAGATCGTAGGGCCTACAATGCTGCTGGCCTTGCAGAGTACGCGCCATTTTCCTTTGAGCGGATTGCTGTGACGCCAGAAGGTGAAGAACGCCAGGTCGCGTTTGATCTGACGTTCACCACTGATCCGCTCAGTGCGGAAATGGGCTTCTTCACTTGCCACAACAAATTTCCTGAGAACTTCTGGAAGGCTGACTATCAGTCGCATCCGAATACTGTTCGCGATCTGACTGAGGTGGTTTTTGTAGCAGACGATCCGGCAGACCATCATGAGTTCCTCAAGGCATTCATTGGAGAACGTACTGCACGACTTTCCAGTCTTGGCGTTGAGATTGAGACTGCTCGTGGGACTGTGAAGGTGTTGTCACCAAGCGCTTATGAAAGCCTTTATGGTGTGAAGGCGCCCGCTGACCGCAAAGGTCTGAAATTGGCTGCCTTGGGCTTTACCGCAGAAGATCTTGAGAGCTTTGCTACCTATGCCAAGGCTCTTGGAGGACGCAAGCGCGGTGACTTCTGGGTTATAGAGCCTGAGCGAATGGCCGGTGTGGCTGTTTTCTGTAGCTGATCGTGTTTTGAACCCCGGTAGCATTGCTCCTGGGGTTTTTCTTTGCCCGAGTTATTATGCTGTTACGACCACTGGTGCCTGATTTTCATCCACGATCAGTTCCAGCTGTGCTGGTGGTGATGAAAACTCCATAACCTGAACCATGTTGTGATTGGTGCCCGCTCCATCCTGATCGAAGCTCAGGATACCGCCCGAGAGCTGGAAATAATCTCCCACATTTTGTTGCGTGATCTCTTCTGTGCCAACTAGTTCCGTTACATCTAGTTTGTCTGCATCTTCTCCGGTGGATTTGTAATCTGTAATCAGATCTGCCACGGAGAGGTTGGAAAGATCGAGCACGAATGTGTCGCTGTCCTCTCCGCCGGTGAGCGTATCTTTCCCCCCCATACCGGCGATCTTGTCTCGCCCGGCACCACCGTTGATCGTATCATCACCACCAAGGCCTTTGATGAGTTCGCTTGTCTGGGTACCAGTGAGGACATCGTTGCCTGAGGTGCCGAGAATGGGCGGTGCTGCTGGTTTGATAGAAATGAGATGACTATCCGTATCTGTATCACCATCCCCATCTTCAACGGATATGAAGAACTGCAGAGTTTGAGGTTGGTTGAAGTCCAGCCCCGTACTGGCTGTGAACTCCCAGGTCCCATCTGAATGGATGGTTAGCTCACCTTGTTTCGTGTAGAGCGTAGTTTGTGTGTTGGGAGCTAAGCTGACGATGTGTTGGTCGTTGATGTCTGTATAGACCGTCACCTGTTTATACCCATCCGCTCCCGAACTGAGGGAAAACGTATCGGTGATGGTTTCACCTTCAGAGACGATATCCTGAACATCTGCAATATCAATATCCGGACCATCATCCTTGATTGAGATGTTTGTGAAACCAAGAGCTGTACTGCCATCTGTATCAGTCGCGATGATGGGTACGCCCAAAATAGTGAAGTCGCTGGTTCCGTTGGTGACGTGAGGAAATTCGGCAAGAAGTGTTGCCGTGACCTGAACTGTGCCCGTGGTGCCAGCAAGGATGGTTGATCCGGTTAGAGACAGCTGGATGACGTTCTGACCGTTGATTGATCCAGTTAGGGTTTGCTTGTCAGCGGACAGTGTCCAGTTCAAAGAAGTTACAACAGCTCCACTGTCGTCCCGAACTTCGATGCTGGAGGTGTCTCCTATAGTGAAGCTGACGATATTGTCAGAACCTGCAGTGAAGCTGAGTGTATCGCTTTGAGTTTCTGCTGTGCTTGCCGGATTGGAACCGATGACATCCCCAGTGGGGTCATTGTTGCCAATCTGCTCTCCAAGCGCGCTTTCATCAAGGCTCAGCGCGATGATATCGCCCCCAAACGGATTGGGGCCATCTGTGATGGTGATGGTCTGGGTATCGGTTGTCGTGTCACCATCTGCATCCATTGCGGTGATGGTGAAGTTTTGCTCTTGTGGGTCGTCATTATCCAGATTGGTTGCTGCTTCAAAGGAGTAAGTGCCGTCTGGATTGACGGTTAGGGTTCCCTTCGGCAACGTGAAGGTAGCGGGTGTGTTGCCGGACAGTGCGATTGTCTGGTCCGCTTCACCGGGGACAGACACGGTTATGTGCGTGACGTCATCTGCTCCCGGGTTGAGGGTCCATGTTCCGTTGAGCGTGTTGCCCTCCGCAACTGATGCAGGCGTATCGGCGATGTCCAGCTGGGGTGCGTCGTCGATTATGTTGACCTGAATGTTCGCTGTGACAGTGTCGCCATCGTGATCTGAGGCATTGATGGTGATGCCGTTGATCTTGATTGGCTCTCCGCTTGCATCATGCGGGAAGGCGTCTGTGAGTGTTGCTGTGACTTGCACCGTGCCTTGTTGGCCTGCTTGGATCTCTGCTGCATTGAGCACCAGAATGATTGCTGGTGTGCCGTTTATGGAACCGACGAGCTGGCCGTTGGTAATTGTCCAGCTGACGTTGAGAGCTGCATCGCCGTTGGTGATGGTGATGCCCGAGGGATCACCAAAGGCAAAGGTGGAGAGGTTGTCCGAGCCAGCTGTGAAGGTGAGGGTACTGGAGATCTCTGTCTCATCAGTGCTTGTTGGATCGGATCCAGAAGTATTTCCGGTGGCCAGATCATCCTGATCCTGTGTTGTATCAAGGGCTGCTTCGTTAACTGTGAGGATCAGATCGACGACTTCACCGGGAAGGTTGTCTGGCGGTGTTGGCGATGTACCGTCAGTGATTGTGATGATCTGGGTGTCTGTTGTTGTATCTCCATCCGCATCCGTTGCGGTGATGGTGAAACTTTGCTCTTGTGGATCGTCATTATCCAGATTGGTTGCTGCTTCAAAGGCGTAGGTGCCGTCTGGATTGACGGTTAAGGTTCCCTTCGGCAACGTGAAGGTGGCGGATGTGTTGCCGGATAATGCGATTGTCTGGTCCGCTTCACCAGGGACAGACACGGTTATGTGCATGACGCCATCTGCTCCTGGGTTGAGCGTCCATGTTCCGTTAAGCGTGTTGCCCTCTGCAACTGATGCAGGTGTATCAGCGATATCCAGTTGTGGTGCGTCGTCGATTATGTTGACCTGAATGTCTGCTGTGACCGTGTCGCCATCGTGGTCTGAAGCGTCGATGGTGATGCCGTTGATCTTGATTGGCTCTCCGCTTGCATCATGCGGGAAGGCGTCTGTGAGTGTTGCAGTAACTTGTATAGAGCCTTGCTGGCCTGCGGGGATCTCAGATGCATTGAGAGCCAGAATGATGGCTGGCGTGCCGTTTATGGAGCCGATGAGCTGGCCATTGCTAACCGTCCAGCTCACATTGAGAGCTGCATCGCCGTTGGTGATGGTGATGCCCGAGGGATCACCAAAGGCAAAGGTAGAGAGGTTATCCGAGCCCGCGGTAAAGGTGAGAGAGCTGGAGATCTCCGTCTCAGCAGAGCTTGTTGGGTCGGAACCGGTGATGTTCCCAGCGGCCAGATCATCCTGATCCTGCGTTGTATCAAGGGCTGCTTCGTTGACGGTAAGGATCAGATCGACGGCTTCACCGGGCAGATTGTCTGGCGGTGTTGGCGATATGCCGTCGGTGATGGTGATGGTCTGGGTATCGGTTGTCGTGTCTCCATCCGCATCCGTTGCGGTGATGGTGAAGCTTTGCTCCTGTGGCTCGTCATTATCCAGGTTGCCTGCTGCTTCAAAGGAGTAGGTGCCGTCTGGGTTGACGGTGAGTGTGCCTTTGGGCAACGTGAAGGTAGCGGGTGTGTTGCCGGACAGGGCGATTGTCTGATCCGCTTCACCGGGGACAGACACGGTTATGTGTGTGACGCCATCTGCTCCCGGGTTGAGGGTCCATGTTCCGTTCAAGGTGTTTCCTTCAGCGACGGAAGCGGGCGTATCAGCGATGTCCAGCTGGGGTGCGTCATCGATGATGTTGACCTGAATGTCCGCTGTGACAGTGTCGCCATCGTGATCTGAGGCATTGATGGTGATGCCGTTGATCTTGATTGGCTCTCCGCTTGCATCATGCGGGAAGGCGTCTGTGAGTGTTGCTGTGACTTGCACCGTGCCTTGTTGGCCTGCTTGGATCTCTGATGCAGAGAGTACCAGAATGATGGCTGGAGTGCCGTTTATGGAACCAATGAGTTGGCCGTTGGTAATTGTCCAGCTCACATTGAGAGCTGCATCGCCGTTAGTAATGGTGATGCCTGAGAGATCTCCAAAAGCGAAGGTTGAGAGGTTGTCAGAGCCAGCTGTGAAAGTGAGGGTGCTGGAGACCTCTGTCTCAGCAGTGCTTGTTGGATCGGATCCAGTGATGTTGCCGGCGGCCAGATCATTCTGATCCTGCGTTGTATCAAGGGCAGCTTCGTTGACTGTCAGGATCAGGTCGACAGCTTCACCGGGGAGATTGTCTGGCGGTGTTGGCGATGTGCCATCAGTGATGGTGATGGTTTGGGTATCGGTTGTCGTATCTCCATCTGCATCCGTCGCGGTAATGGTGAAGCTTTGCTCTTGCGGATCGTCATTATCCAGATTGGTTGCCGCTTCAAAGGCGTAGGTGCCGTCTGGATTAACGGTGAGTGTGCCTTTGGGCAGCGTGAAGGTGGCGGATGTGTTGCCGGACAGGGCGATTGTCTGATCCGCTTCACCGGGGACAGACACGGTTATGTGTGTGACGCCATCTGCTCCGGGGTTGAGAGACCATGTGCTTACGAGGGTATCGCCTTCAGCCACTTGAGCCGGATTATCGGTGATATCGATGAGTGGCTCATCGTCGACGATGTTGATGGTGATGTCGCCGGTTGCCTTATTGCCTTCCTCGTTCGTAACACGAACTTTTAACATGTCTTGTTGGGCGTTGTTACTGTGATCACCCGCTGTATCAAGGGTGTATGTCCAGCTGTAGGTTCCGTCTGGATGAGCTGTGATGGTGTAGGTGCCATGAGGCGTGGTGATTTGTCCGCCATTGGTTACATCGATCCAAATATCCTGTGTCGGATCACAGACTTCGAGTGTCTGGAGCGGAGATGATCCGCTCTGAATGTTCATGGGGCCTGCTGTTTGCGTCACAGCCTGACCAGCATTGCTGCCGGATGCCAGGCCTGCCTCATACACGTCATCGGTGTTGCCTTCGAAGAAAGCGGGGCGCACTGTTGGATCAGATGGATCCATGCTGGAGATGATTGGTTCGTTGTTTTCAAAGACTCCATCCCCGAAGTCTCTTTCCAAAAACTCTTCGCTGCGTTCTGAAGGGAGCAGGAGCGGAGTGATTGGAAAAGAAGGTTGAACGGCGATCGGAATGGGCTCAAAATCATTACCGCTTCCGGTCAGGTCCTCATTTGCTGGTAATGGAGACTGTGGCTCGTTGTTGCCGCTGGAGGGTTCTGACCCACTTGAAGGGCCCGATGAGGCCTCCGGGCCGGCGCTTGGTTCTGCATTTCTTGCAGCGGCAAACGCTGTTTGAATCTCCTGTGCAGTGAGGATCTGATTTTCAATCTCAATGGATGGAGGATTTTCGCTGTGGCCCTGGATGATCAGCAGCGTGCCATCTGCAAGTGTGATCTGGGTGGTGTTATTGGCTGTCTGGATACCTGCGAGTTCCAAGCCTGATGGAAGCAGCAAAACCTCTCTGACCGGGTCCCATTCAACCTCATTCAGCAGCAGGTTTATGCCGCGTGGTGGGGCATCCGGCTGGTCCTCCAGATCGGCTGCAATATCTGGTGGAAGTTCAATGATGAGGCGGCTTTGAGAGGGAGCGGATGGGCCCTTATTAGGTTGCAGCTCAACAACTTGTTCTGAAGAAGTGTCCTGGACTGAAGGGACTTGCGTTTCATCAGTTCTGATTGTCGGCATATAGGTCTTCCTTTGCAAACAGAAACAAGACGTTGACGGGCATTCTCCGAGAAGGAAAATGTTGCAAGGATGAAATTGTGTTGCCGAATTCTAAATCAAATAGGGTTCAAATTTATATATACATTATGCAATACGTATAAATGACATGTATTCGTATTCGGATTTATGAATTGCTATTGTTATTAATTTTTGAGCTATCGATATTTATTACACTTAATTGGTTGAGGAATGACATTATATTAAAATAAAGTAAATTAAAGCTTCAGTTGCCCGGTTGTCTTAAGTATTGCGTAGAGGGCGTGTGTATGAAGTTGTTTGCGCCTTTTTTCCTTGGCGTTGCTGCAGTTGGCCTGTTGAGCGGAGCAGGTCACGCGATGTCTCTCAGAGATGCAGTGAATCTGACCGTTTACAGCAATCCCGAAATTGGTGAAGCAGTATTTGATCGCAATGCGATCGGCTTTGAGCTGAAGCAGGCCAAAGGTGAATGGCTGCCGCGTCTTGATCTAGAGTTTCGTGGAGGTGCGGAATGGGCGGACCGAAGTTTTACCCGCCAACGCGATCAGTTCTTCTATGGCCCTTATGAGGTTCGAGCTACGGGGCGGCAAAAGCTGTTTGACGGCTTTGCGACGACCTATGAGATTGAACGTCAACGGGCGCGGTTGGATGCGACTTCCTTCCGTGTATGGGAGCGCTCTGAGTTCATTGGCTTGAGTGCTGTGCGGGCTTATGTGGAAGTTTCCCGCCTTTCTGAGGTCAAGCAGGCGGCGCAGCGCAATATTGCTTATCACAGCAAGGTTGCGTCGGATATGCGTGCGGGCTTGTCACGCGGTGTCGTATCAGTGGCTGATGTTCAGCAGGCCAGCGAGAGAGTGTTTGCTGCAACACTGGCATTGGAAGAGGTCGTTGAAGAGCTGGAATTGGCCGAGGCGACGTTTATTGAGGTGGTTGGTAAACCAGTGGGACGCTTGGGGGGCGTGCCAAGTGTGACGCGCCGCATTCCGGGTACGCTTCCAGCGGTCCTGAATGTGGCGCGGCGCAACAACCCGCTGATTGCCTTGCGCAAAGCGGATGTGGATGCTGCAAACGCTCAGATTAAGATTGCGGAAGCGGACTACTATCCTAGATTTGATCTGGAACTGTCGTCTCGTGTGGGAGAGAACCTCAACGGTTTTCCCGGCGTGAACAATCAGGCGACTGCGCTGGTCGTGATGCGTTGGAATCTGTTCAACGGCAACATTACAAAGAACCGGCGTGCGGAACAGGTGGAACGTGCTGGAGAGGCGCGCATGCGGACGGCGCGTGCGTATCGTGAAGTGGAACGGGAGACACGCGCTTCCTGGATCCGGCGGGTGGAGCTTTCCAAACAGCTTGCAATCATCAAAAAGCAGTTGTCAGCGTCACAGCAACTGCTGATTTCCTATGAAGGACAGTTCACAGTTGGTCAGCGCACTCTGCTGGATGTTCTGGATACGCAAAACACGGTGTTCTTCACTGAGGTTTCTGAGATTTCTGCGCGGTATGCGCAGACTTTTGCTAATTACCGGCTACTTGCTGCTATGGGCGGATTGCTGGAGGCGTTTGAGGTTCAACCACCGGCGCAGGCTGAAGCTGGCTATCGTAAAGTACGGGATGATGAAGAGACAGAGAGCTGGTTGCCGGGCAAAGCCTTGCCGGGAGTTACTGCTCAATGGGTACGAGGCACACCTGTCGCAATGCCTAAGCCAAAACAGTGAGGGAGGGGATTATGGACATGCATAAGCTGCTAAAGCTGGCGAGTGGCCCCGCGCTTTTGTTTTGGGGGGCAGCGGCTTCGCTCAGCATTTGGGCGAGTGAAGCGACAAGTGCAGACCTTTCGGTAGCGACCTCTGACTATTACCGTGGTGGTGTTTGCTACAACTTCAATCTGCAGCATCCGGAGGAGCTGCACAATGAGATCTCCATTCGGGTGCATGATTACTTTGAGGAGGCCAACACAATCGTTGTGGCCGCTCAGCAGGCAACCATTGTGCAGCTGCGGTTTGATTGGGCCTTAGAAACGCGGGATTGGTGCGGCGTGGCCATTGGGTACATGAAAGAGGCGGTTTGGGATGATGAGGCCGTCAATCGCTGCCTTTGCTTTCATGAGTACATGAGAGAGTACTAGGCTGCTTGGTCATCCATTTCCCTTTGAGAGGATATGGATGACCTTTTCTTTTGGTCCATCTGCCAGAATGCGGCCTTTATCCAGAATGATCAGTCTGTCGACCAGTGAGAGTGGTGCGGTTCGGTGTGTCGCGATTATCAGTGTTTGCGCTGGTTTTATGGCAGCTGACAGCGCGTTGATAAGTTGCTGCTCTGTTTGCCCGTCCATCATGCCAGTCGGCTCATCTAGATAGAGCACCTTTGGATTGCCCATAAATGCTCTTGCAAGGATCAGCTTTTGTCTTTGTCCTGAAGATAAGTCTCTGCCACCTTCCTCGATCAGTCTGGCGAAGCCATGTGGGTGCGCGTCGATGAACTCCAAAGCGCCGGAATGCTCGCAGGCTTTGACTAGATCAGCATCAGAGGCTTCTGGTCGTCCCAACTTGATGTTGTCTCTGATTGAGCCTGAAAAGAGGCTGGCATCCTGTCCTATGTAGCTAATGGACCTTCTTAGTTCAGTGGGAGCGAACTGTTGATGATCCAGATTGTCGACGGAGTAATTGCCTGCTTCTGGCGCATAAAGACCGCTTAGGAGGCGGCCTAGTGTCGACTTTCCGGAACCAACGGGGCCGAGGATCGCGACGCGTTCGCCAGCCTTGATTGAAAGATTGAGGTTTCTGAGAGTGGGTTCTTCCGACTGAGGGTATGTGAAGCTGAGGTTCTTCAGAGCAAGCTGACCTTCATCAATGGTTTTGGTCAGATGTCTGGAAGCCCAAGGCTTTTCTCTTGGCAACTGATTGATGGCATCAAGGCGTTTGTATGCGGCTTTGACTTGCTGGAAGCGAGCAAGGAAGCTGGAAAGCGTAGCGAGCGGAGCAACGGCTCTACCGCCCAGAATAACGCAAGCCACAATGCCACCCATGGAAATGAGCTTTTCTGAGAAGAGATAGGCTCCTGTCACTAAGAGAGCGACGGTGGTGAGCTGTTGCAGAAAGCCTGTCAGGTTCAATGCCCACGTGGAGAGGGATCTGACCTTGTTTTGGGCTGCAGCTGCTGCTGCGCTGGCACTTTCCCATTTGCCCAGCAGTTGGCCCTCTGCTCGCTGAAGCTTGATTGTTTCCAATCCATACAGACTTTCCACCAATAAGGCGTTTCGGAGTGTGGCATCCGCGACAGTGGTTTCAACGGCTTTCTTAATCGGGAACTGCATGATCAAGCCAATTGCGACCACACCGATTATGGCAGCTAAAAGCGGATAGACCATTGGGCCGCCGATGTACCAGATTAGTCCGAGGAACATTCCCAGAAAGGCAAGATCCGTAATCGCAGCGATTGTTGCTGAGGTCATGAACTCACGGATGGTCTCAAACTCGCGCATTTCATTCAGAAAGCCAGCAGTGCTGCTGGGTCTGTGAGACATCTTCAGGTGCAAGGCCTGATCGAACAGTCTAGACGAGATGATCAGATCAGCGCGTTTGCCGGCAAAGAAAATGAGGGATGCGCGTAATGTCTTCAAAAGCAGATCAAAGAGCAAGGCGCCGGTGACACCGAGCGTAAGAACCCAAAGTGTAGGGAATGCCGAGTTGGGCAACACGCGGTCATAGACGTTCATTGTGAACAGAGGTGATGCTAAAGCCAATAAATTGATGAAGGCTGCTGCGAGTGCAACGAAGACATAGTCGCGTGCGACTGCTTTGATGCCGCCAAAGAACCAGTGAGACTGTTCCGGGTCCTTTACTTCTTCTTCAGTGCGTTCCGGTTTGTAAAAGGGCTTGGCGACAATCACAGTGCCGCTGCAAAGGGCCTGAAGTTCTTCCAGTTTCGCAAGGACTGCGCCACCATCTGCATGGGGTAATGCGACGGCATAGGAGTGCTCATCGTATTTTTCCAGTACCACCAGCGCGCCGCCAGATTTCAGCATGAGTACAGCAGGGAACAAGAGAGAAGACAGGTCGGTGATCTTTTGATGGAATGCCTTCGTAGAGAAGCCAGCGCGCTGCAGGGCTCTTTGCAGCAGATCTTCAGTCAGCTTTCCATCTGCCAAGGGAAGTCCCGCGATCAGGTTCTCCGAGTTGGCGGGCATGTTGTGCTGAACAAGCAGGATCTCAAGACATCCTCTGAGAGGATCAATCTCGGTTAAGATATGAGGTTCTGCCGTATCTTCCTTGGGCTGCGTTTTTGGTGACTTCTTTTCTTGGGGCATTTCAATTTCAGGTGCGACTTCCGAAGCATATCCTTCGATCACCAATGCATCATCTTCGTCAGAAGACGCTTTGGGCAAGTCTGGTTTGGCCTCTTTTCCAGAAACCTGCGTCTTTTCTTTTTTGGTTTTTGGCTTGGCCGTTTCTGTCAGTTCCAACCTGCAATTCTCCGCAATAGATCCCCGTAGTATTCAGAAAAAACAAGGAGAGTTACCCTTGGTTAGGATAGCTTGATTCCGGTTGGCTGCGTGCCTCTGGAACTTGTTGGGGAGTTTCTAGGGGGATCATCTTTGCGCCTGTTAAATCTAAAGGAGCTGATGAGAAAGTGGATTGGTTCGGGCTCTGAAACTGCCCAGCTTCCCAAAGGAGCTGCTCAGGTTTCCGTTGGGCTGGAGCATGCTGTGTTTGCCAGAACACGATTGTTGATCCTGCTCATCGGTCTTCTTCTTGTTGCATTTGTTGTTTGGGCCAGTTGGGCTCAACTGGAGGAAGTGACACGTGGTGACGGGCGGATCATTCCCTCGGCAAAGATACAGGTGATCCAAAGCCTTGAGGGGGGGATCGTTAAGGAGGTGCTTGTTAAGACCGGAGATCTTGTCAGTAAAGGGGATGTGTTGATCCGGTTGGATGATACTGGCTTTTCATCCAATCTCGGAGAACTTGTCGCCAAGCAACTTGCTTTGGAGATCGCGCGGGAGCGGCTGGAGTTCCAATCGGTCTGGCCACAAAGGGGCGAGGAGCTGTCTTATACTGACCACTATCAGGAGAAAGCCCCTCAGATTGTTGCCTCAGAGCTTTCTCTGTTTCAAGCCAATGTGGAAGGCCTGAAAGGACAGGTCGCAATCAATCGGTCTCGTGTGGCACAGCGTATGGCGGAACTGGAAGCCTCTGAGAACCAGAAGCGTAAACTGATGGAGTTACTGCGTCTTGCAAACGAAGAACGTGAGTTGAAGGCGCCCCTTGCTGAAAAGCAGATCATCCCGCGCACTGATATGCTCAAGTTGCAGCGGGAGATTGGGGATCTGGAAGGGCAAATCAACACACTTCAGGTGACTGAGGGGCGGCTGCAAGCTGCCGTTGATGAGGCTGAGCAGGAGATTGAGAGTCTTTACATCAAGTTCCGTCAAGCTGCCCGAGCTGAGATGAGTGAGGTACAGGCACAGCTGGATATCATTACCGAAACCTCAAAAGGGGCCGGCGATAAGGTCAGGCGGGCAGAAATACGCGCTCCCATGGATGGCATTGTGAACACGATTGATGTGAGCACGATTGGAGGCGTTGCATCACCTTCGCAGCAATTGATGACTATCGTGCCCGTTGAAGATCTTCTGCTCGTGGAAGCCAAAGTTAAGCCGCAAGATATTGCCTTTATCCATCAGGGCCAGCAAGCACTTGTAAAATTAAGCGCTTATGATTTTTCCATCTATGGTGGGCTTGATGGAGAAGTTGAGGGAATTTCTGCAGATACTGTTTACGATGAAGTCACCCATGAGCAGTTTTACTCCGTAATTATCAAAACCAAGCAAACGGAGTTAGAAAGTCGCAACAAGAGTCTTCCCATCCTGCCGGGGATGGTCGCCTCCGTCGATATTCTCACCGGAGAGAAGAGTGTGCTTTCTTACATTCTTAAGCCGGTTAATCGTGCACGTGAGGAGGCGCTAAGAGAACGGTAATGCGTTATGGCTCTTCCGGAATACCGGGGCAAACATCGTAGAAAACGCGGTTTGCTGCGACGAAGCTTTATAGGGATGGTGGTGAAAGCCGCCTTTCTTTCCGGAATTGTGTCCAGCATCTCCAGAGGGCAGGCGCATACTGTAAAGCTCGACTATCCCAGCAAAATACGCCGTCGCCGTCTGTTTTCGTTTATCCGCTTCACCAATCCAGCAAACCGAAAGTCACAAGAGAGCTTTGGGTTGTTTGGATCTGTCGAGATTTCTGGTGGAGACAGTCGGGCTTTCAAGAAGTGGGAGGCTGTGCTGCCGGAATGCGATCAGCAGCTGGCTTCGCTGAAAGAGTGCATTGCTGGTAATGTGCGCTGTGCTGGCTCGGTTGACTATTGGTCGCGTATTGTGCGTGGGGTAGGGCAGACGCAGTCGGTGCGCCAGCTTTCCTTGCTCAACTCCTACATCAATGAAAGTGCGGGTTACGACCCGCAAGCTGTCGCCGCTGGGTATGCGGACGTCTGGCGTGCCCCCTTGCAGTTTCTTGGGTATCGGGGGGATTGCGAAGATTATGCGATCGCCAAGTACTTCAGCCTGCTTGCGCTGGGCTACGCGGAAGCGGATCTACGCTTTATAGTGGTAAAAGACAGTCGCAGGCAGGTTATCCATGCTGTGACTTCAGTGCAGTTTCAGGGTGAGCGGTATGTGCTCGACAGTCTGCTTCCGGTGGCAACAAAAGAAGTTGACCTTCTCCATTACCAGCCTTTGGTTTCCATGCAGCGTGACGCGCACTTTACTCACTTCAGAACAGTTGAGATGCGGCAGAGGTTCTGGGCTCAGCACCGTAATGGGTAGCTATGCTGAGCCGTTACATTTAAGCGCTGTGCAGTTCCTTTGAATTTTCGTAGGCGAGTATCGCGCCTGCCAGATCTTCCAGTGCAGCCCCGACGGACTTGAAGAAGGTGATCTCCTGATTACTCGTTCTGCCCGGATTTTCGCCTCGTGTCAGGTCGTATAGATCTGCAACTACGTCCTCAGGTTTCAGAGTGCCGTTTGCGAGCGGAATGGTCAGATCACCTGCTTCTTTCATGGCGCCTGCGCGTGTATCGACAAACACTCTGGAACGGGTGATCGCTGTGTCATCTGCTTCGCGCATATTCGGGGTGAAACCACCGACGAGATCAAGATGACATCCTTCTGGCAGCCACTCGCCTTTGACTAAGGGGGCATTGGAGAGTGTTGCCACTGAAACAATGTCTGCTTGTCCTACAGCCTTTTGCAGTGACTGCTCGGCAATTACATTGAGGCCGAGCGTTGCACTCAAGTCTCGCGCATTCTCCTGTGCTTTTTCGAAGTTTCTGCCCCAGAGGTAGACAGTTTCGATCTGTCTGGTTGCGCAATGTGCTTCGACGAGGTTGGCGGACAGACGGCCAGTTCCGACCATGGTCAGTGTCTTTGCATCTTTGCGCGCAAGGTAATCGGCCGCCAGAGCTGAGGCAGCTGCGGTGCGGCGGGCTGTCAGTTCTCCACCGTCAACCAAGGCAAGTGGAGCGCCTGTTGTTCCATCGGATAACAGATAAGTAGCTGAAACTGCTGGAATACCCATGTCCGCATTGCTTGGAAAGACGCTTGCCAGCTTCACACCGAAATAGGCACCCGATTGCCAGGCTGGCATAAGAAGGAGTGTGGCATCCGCTTTGTCCGGTACACCCATGGTGTGATGGTGCCGAACCGGCATTTCGCAGCCTTCCCTGAACATGGTTCTCAAGGCTTCCACCAGTGGTTGGAAGGGCAGGGCGTTTTTTGTTTGAGTGTCAGACAGCTGCAACATACGCGTTGCTCCCTCATAATCTGCGAAGAGTACTTTGATATCTCACAGGATTACTGGTGAAGGGTTGGGTTTGTCACTTGAGATTTCATAGGGTGCGCGCTGTACCCACAAAAAAGCCCGCCGATTGACCGGCGGGCTGATCAGCTTACCGTGCTGCGTAAACGATTTCTTTGATGACATCAGGGGTGATCTTGCCGTGCTCACCAATGGCCTGCAAGAAGTCTCGTCCCTCAATGATCTGCATCAGCGTGTCGATGTCGTTCTGCTCCGTGATTTTTGCATCAGAGAGGCGGATTGGCATTGCCAGTTCTTGATAAAAATCTTCGATAGCATCGATTGTCTTTTCCGCAAGATCTTCGGTTTTCGGCAAGGCAAAGACCTTGATGCCCATCTGTTCCAGTTTTTCCCGCTTCAACTCAATCTGGCTACGCAGAAGGCTTGGCTGGATAATGGAGAGTGTCTGAGCATGGTCGATTCCATAACACGCGGTCAACTCGTGACCGATCTGGTGAGTTGCCCAGTCTTGCGGTACGCCGCAGGATATCAATCCATTTAGCCCCTGATTTGCTGCATACATCAGATTTGCGCGCCACTCGTCTGTGTCTCGCTCAGAGTATGTCTGACCCAGCTGAATGAGCGTACGCAGGAGTGCTTCTGCGTAACCATCCTGAACCAGTGCGCCTGTCGGGAAGGTCAGATACTGCTCACATACATGAACGAATGCATCGACCAGGCCATTCTTAATCTGGCGCTCAGGTAGCGTTTTCATTGTGTCCGGATCCAACACTGAGAAAACCGGATAAACATGCGGTGACCCGAAGGCCAGCTTTTCACCCGTAGACTTGCGCGTGATGACAGAGTTGCCGTTGGACTCAGAACCGGTTGCCGGTAATGTCAACACGGACGCCAATGGAGTGGCTTTCTTAATGCGGTGTTTGCCGCTTGGGATATCCCAATGGTCGCCATCATAATGAGCGGCTGCAGCAACGAACTTACACCCATCAACGACAGACCCGCCCCCAACAGCGAGAATGAAGTTAAGGTCATGTTCCTTTACCAGATCAACAGCCTTTTCCAGCGTCTCAAAATGTGGGTTTGGTTCAATGCCGGAAAACTCCACTACAGTGAAGCCTTCCAGCGCGCTCATCACCTGATCATAGACACCATTGGCTTTGATGGATCCACCGCCATATGCAAATAGCACACGACTACCTACTGGGATCTGGCGGTGAATTTCAGAGATTTGTCCCTGACCAAACAGCAGCTTGGTTGGATTTTGATAATTAAATTTCATTTGATTGCCCGGACAATTAAATTGTGCAGCCTGAATTTAATGCACATTTCCCGAGTTTGAAGAGCCGAAGTGAAACTAATTCACTTAAATAGATGATTGGGTGAGGATATGTTTTCTGAAAGGCGAGTGATTGATGAGGGGGAGTAAGTTCTACACCAAAGCCAGCTCGTCGCGCTGCATCATTTGTAGGGTTTTAGGAGACAACCTTGTCAGGATTTAAGGTGCTGATTTGATTTTTGGTTCTGTGAAATGCAGTGATCTTGAAGATATGTAATGTAGTCACTAATCCATATAACTTATTGTATTTTTGAGTAATTCCAAATCTTGATTATTTAACTCATATTTGACTTTTGTCATTTGCGACAGGAAGTCTCTTTCATATTTCTCGGATTGCAAATCATTCTCAATTGCGGGAAGCGATCAGTTTTGTCCTGGTTGGTTCGGCGCATTGGAGGGGGATGGGGGAGGTTTGCTCATGTTGGGCCATATCCTCATAAAGAGATTCCGAGTTAAAGCATGTTGAACAAAACAGCACTTCTATCATTCGCATCCGCAGTGGCAATCAGCTCCGCAGCACTGGCTGGTTCTCCTGAGGTAAAAGTCGAGGTTCTCGACAAGGTCTTTGATCCGGCAGGTGGCTTCCTAGCATACACCGAATTCGAACTTTCCGGAGAACCATTGGCTGAGGGCCTTGGTCTGGATCTTGATGTTCTGGATCCAAACCTCGTTAACCAGCCAACTGCTTTTGACTATGCAGCCGGCATCGAAAGCTACGAGTACTCTGAAGAAGCAATGTATGCGGTGAACTACCAGTCCAAAATGGGCCCGCATATCGTCAACGGGCCTTTGAACAAAGCTCGTGGTGGTTCTCTGGAAAGTCTTGGCAAACGCGTGATTGAACTGGCTGGCTCTGTTGCCTTCCCAGCAGAAGAAATCCCGCTCAACATGTATCCGATTACCTTCCCATACATCTCAGCTCTTCCTGAGTTTGGGCAGGCCGTCGACACCTCTGTTGTGTCCGGTGATGAAGCAGAGATCCTGAACGCGCATGGAAAATCCAAGATCGTAAAGGTCGATATTCCTGCTTACTTCCGCGACTACGCATCGCTTGCGTGGAAGGAAGAGGGCATGGACAAATCCTTCAACCCGGGTGCTGCTGCCGGTATCATGCTGAAGGACGTGCTGTGGGCGCAGGACTTCATGGGCGGCATGCACACCATTGCTGATGATCTGGAAGTTGAAGCTGAAAGCGCTGTCATGGACCAGGACGGCGTACATGCACTTGGCGTGTCCACCGCAGATGGCTTTAACGGCGTTATCTTGACTGAAATGATCAATGATCGTCTGGTCACATTGCGCGATCAGTTTGGTTATGACGGCAAGATGCTGGGCACGAAGCTGACCTCTTCTTATGATCCTGCAAACGGACCAATCTGGTTCCCGCGTAAAGTGGCAGTGACCGAAAAGACCGAAAACTCAGTAAAAGCAATAGGATCTTTGAAGGTGATCGATGGAGCTTCAACACTGCGCGATACATGGCTGATGCTGTGGCCACTTGCTGAGATCTATGCGTACAGTGATCAGCGTACAGTGAACACCAACCAGAACCCTGCGTTCTTGGCGGTGTTTGATGGAGCTCCGTTTGCAGCAGCAGCTGATCTGAACAAAGACAGCGATCCAATGAATGACGTTGCTTCTGACGATGTCTTCTCTGTGGCCAATGTTCTGACCAACGCAACCTTCAAAAACCTTGATGCGCTTCACTTCAATAAAGAAGCAGGCACTCTGGTTGATCTTTATGACGGCAAGCAGGGCGCTACCGTAACCTCCTATGATGCAGCATACGCTTTGCAGGCGCTGAATATCTTCCAGCGTTCTCAGGATGCTCTGGCGGTTGGTTACGCTTCAGCTGATGCCGGTGAAAGCCTTGATACTGCACGCGGTAAGCGCGCTCTGGAGCTGATCAAAGCGCAGGCAGACTTCATCCTGAAGAACCTGATTGCTGACAACGGTCTGGCTGTTGATGGCTTTGAGATCGGAAAAGGCGCGCAAGACGGGCAGAGCCTAGGCACTCAGTTTGCAGTTGTTCATGGTCTGACCTCAGCGTTCCTTGCAACTAAGGACGAAGCCTACAAAGAGGCAGCTCGTAAGCTGTTCCTGACCATTGAAGCGAAGATGTATGACAAAGCAATTGGCACTTATGCCGTGGCTCCAGGTCAGCCAACTGAGCACACACCATACACTGCCGCTGCAATCAGCGCGGGCCTGCGCAGTGCAATGCTGATCCTGCGCAACAGCGAAGGTGAAAGTGAGCCTCTGCTCGATCTGGCAAGCCTTACTGAGCGTTATGAAAGCTGGTTCCGCACTGTCATCAATGGCCGTAATGTCAACGAAGGCATGCAACTAGCAGAGTGGCTCGGCGACAGTGGTGAGAACGTGGTTGCAGGCAGTGAAGATATAGACACTGATGCAGATGGCGTTCCTCAGGTAGTGCAAGCTGGTACTGCTATGGTGATGGCCGGTAAGGTCAAGGTTTCTGCTGTAAAATAAGTAGTTTACCGAAAACTATGACAGCCGGGGTGTAAAACATCCCGGCTTCTTCTGCTTGTTAACTTAAGTCAAATGCGAAGCATTCGCATTTAGCTATAGAGACAACAAAACCAATAATCCTACAAAAGAATCGATCCGCACTCATGGATGATGCAAGCAAAAACAGTGTACCTGCAAACGGACCTAAGCCAGCACAACCCGGCGCAATAGCAGTGTTTTGGAAGCGTCTTGGTTACAAAAGCAAACATGCTGAGTTCGTGCTTTACTTCCTCACTATCAGCGGATTGATGCTGTGGGATGTGGTTGGTCTCCCGTGGCAACTCATTCAGCCCACGCTTGCCGTCCACTTTGTTGTTTCTCTCGTCCTCTTTCCCTTGTTCGTTCTTCCATTCTGGTTTTCTCATCGTGATCTTATCAAGCGCAACGGTCGTCCGTTTTTGCGCAGAACAGGGCAGATGATTGAGATTGCACTGGCCTTACTGGTGTTGAGCGGCATATATCTCGCGTTTTTTGGTAATCGGGGCAACGTTTTAGGACAGCTGGCCTATTGGCTGCACCTGTTGCCAGCGCTTCCCGTATCCCTTTTGGTGTTCCATCACGCCAAACGCTATTCCATGGTCAAGGTTGCAGCCTGGATCTTTCCATTTCTACTGGCGCTGGTGGCACTCATGGTGCCAGCTTATGCTGCCGTTGAAAGTGGCTCCCTTACACTCAATAAGGATGGAACAAAGCTGATTTCTGCCAATTTTGATGCAGGCAGCGTGTCTGTTCTTGATCGCAGCTCCAACCTTTTGCTCCACGAAATTACAGTTGGTGGAGAGGTGCGCCGTGTCGCGCTGGATGGTCACCGCAATGTTGTTGGCCTGACCGATTACACAGGTGATCGTGTGATCTTTGTTGATCTGAAGACCAACAAGGTACTTTCCGAGTTCAAAACAGATTACCGCCCGTTTGGTATTGTTTATGACAAGGCAAACGATGTCTATTGGGTATCTCTATTCGAAGCACACAAGCTTATTGCGATTGATCCCAACCGCGGTGTTCTTCAGGAAATCGAGAGTGAAGAAACGCCGCGTGGTCTCGCACTGCTGAATGATGGTCGACTGATTGTGACCCATGCCATGGTTGGCAAGGTATCCATTTGGGACACTGCTGGCGCAAAATTGAAACTGCTCAAGACCATTGCTCTTGCTGAAACGCAGGACAGCGATGAAGCCGTTTCTCAAGGTGTTCCACGCATTCTGGATGATATCGCGGTGAGCCCGGATGAAAAAGAAGCCTGGCTGCCTCACGTTCTTTGGAACTTCGATCATCCGTTTCAGTTTCAGTCTACGGTGTTCCCGAGTGTTTCACTGCTGAGCCTTGAGCGAGGTCAGGAAACAGAGATTGCTGAGCGCCGTAAGCATCTGTTCAAGCAGATTAACATCATCGACACCAACAACCGCACACGCATTGTTTCCAATCCTCATGATGCAGCGTTCTCTGATGATGGCAAAAAGGTTTATGTGACACTGGCGGGCAGTGAAGACCTGATGGTCTTTGATCTGACACGCAGAACTGCACTGACCAGCAAGAAAAAACGTCGTGCGCGTCGGAAAGGCAAACTCCATCAGGGTGGGGCAAAGGTTACGCAGATTTTCCGCCATATCCCGGGTGATAATCCGCGCGGTCTTGTGGTCTCAGTCCAAGACATCTTCGTGCAAAATGCGATGACGCTTGATCTGGTTAAACTGAAGCGCGGTGGTGACGGTCCCTTTGCCAGAGTTGCGTTGAGTGACAAACCGTCTGTTCGCCTTGTGCAGAAGGACCCGGTTGAACCTAAGCTTCGCCGTGGTAAAACGCTCTTTAACAGCGGGAACACAGATGATGCCAAGCTGACGCCGACCACAGGTGATTTCTGGATGAGTTGTCAGAGTTGCCATGTGGACGGTTTTAACTTTACCAATGGCTATCTTTACCGTTCCACGCCTACTAAAAAGTTCGACAGATCCGTTATTGGTCACGATAATCTGAAACACATGATTTCGGGCAACTTTGTCGGCGATTACCTGCGTATCATGCAAAAAACGCAAGGCGGGATGGGACACGATGATCGCGATGGTG
Organism: Pseudovibrio sp. FO-BEG1; assembly: GCF_000236645.1. Taxonomy (NCBI): domain Bacteria; kingdom Pseudomonadati; phylum Pseudomonadota; class Alphaproteobacteria; order Hyphomicrobiales; family Stappiaceae; genus Pseudovibrio; species Pseudovibrio sp. FO-BEG1. Next base: position 3,658,022 of record NC_016642.1, on the reverse strand, counting down.
CGCTGCAGATTAATCCGGATGAACCTACTGAACCTGTTAAACGCGACATGGAAGCGCTGCAGGCCTTTGTAACGTCGCGTGGAAACCTTCCTCTGGGCGCAAGCTGGGTCCGGCTGGATGATGATCGCAAGGTTCTGCACGAAAAGGACTGGGTGAACTCCGCCGCATGTGCCTCCTGTCACTCAGATATGTTCGAGCAATGGGCTGACTCAAATCACCGCCTGATGGGGGAATCCAATCCGTACTTCATGGTCGTGAAGTCTGTTGCTGAACAGACTGAGGGTAAAGAGTTCGGCAAATGGTGCCTTGGTTGCCATGAGCCGCAAGAGCAGTTCACAGAACCAAAAGCTGTTCCACAGGAAGGGCATATGTTTGAAAAAGGCGGCATAAGCCTTTTCAAAGCGCTTGAAGAGGGTACCCCGGATTCTGATGAAGGCACCGGTTGTCTGTTCTGTCATCGCATCACACGCATTGAAGCGGCCATGGGCAAAACAGCGGGCACCAACGCCAGCTTCACTGTCAATGTGAAGGATAGAGAGAAGTACTTTTTCGAAGATAATGACAATGCGTTGCTGCATTGGGTTGGAAACCGCCAAATCAACGCCAAGCCCGAAGTACATGCCAAGTCATACTCTCAGCCGTTTTACAAGGATTCTGCGCTGTGTAGCACGTGCCACAACGAGGTTGCACCGGGCACAGGCAGTGTGATTGTGAACACCTATGGTGAGTGGGAGAAGTCCTCCTACAACAATCCTGATGATCCTTCCAAAAACCGAACTTGCATCAGTTGCCACATGATGGCTGATGTTCAGAAAATCGGTGAGAACGTTCCAGGCATCTCCACGGATGGCGGCAAAGTGAAAGACAATGTGGTGACCCACCAGTTTACGGGTGCCAATCATCACCTTGTTGGCCTGCGCAACAAAAAACTCGCAGACATGAGCATTGAATTGTTGCGGACTGCGGCCGAACTGGAAAGCCGGATTGATGACGATGGTCAGCTGGTTGTTCGCGTCAAGAATGTTGGAGCAGGGCACGCTTTACCAACCGGTGTGGCTGACTTCCGTCAGCTCTGGTTGGATGTGACGGTCAAAGACGCCAATGGAACCATCATTCTGGAAGACGGAAAAATGGATACCAAAGGCGTGGTACCTGCTGATGCCCGCATGTTCCAGAAAGTCTTTGGTGACAAAGATGGCAATCCTGTTGGCCTGCTGTTCTGGCGTTATGAGAAGATGATCAAGGATACCAAGATCCCAGCGGATGGCTATCGGGACGAGGCCTTTGTTCTGCCAGAAGGTGTTGCTTTTCCACTCAGCGTTGATGTGAAGATGATGTTCCGCATCTATCCGCAGTGGGTGACGGATGCCGTTCGTCAATCCTACCCAGACCTGCCAAACCCTGAAGCTGTTGTTATGGCTGAACTAAACGAAATTCTGGAGCGGCCATAATGTTTGCTAGTTTTCTGATCACTTTCCGCGAAGGGCTGGAAGCATTCTTGCTGGTCGGCATCATCCTGTCATATATGCACAAACTGGGTGTTCGGCACTTCAATAAGTACGTTTATCTGGGCGTCATTTTAGGCCTCATCGTTTCTCTTGGTCTTGCCTTTGTCTTCCAGGTGGTGATCGATCAGTTCTCCAATGAACACTATCAGCACCTTCTGATGATCTTCATCCTGCTGTTTGCCACGCTAGTGCTCAGCTATATGGCCATCTGGATGCACAGACAGGCCAAAGCGCAAGTTGATCATGTCAAGAAGCAGCTTGAGTTTCATATCTCCTCTGGCAACCTGTGGGGCATGGTGTTTCTGGCGTTCATTGCTGTGCTGCGCGAGGGCTTTGAGACAGTTCTGTTCTTCTCAGCTCTTATGTATTCAGGGCAGGGCGTTACGTTGGAAAACGGCCTGATTGGTGCTTCAATCGGTTTAATTGCGTCGATTGTTCTGGTCTGGGCCATGATGCGTGGTACGCGTCAGGTGCCGATTGCTCCATTCTTTAAGTACACCAGCTTGCTGATCATCATTATTGCGGCCGGTTTGTTCTCTTCTGCAATCAATATGCTGCAGGCGATTGATGTGGTTCCGATTGTGGTCGAGCAGATCTTCAATATCTCGTTCATTCTTGATGATCAGGGCACCTTTGGCACTTTCATGCGCGCCTTGTTCGGTTATAACGCATCTCCAACGCTGATCCAGTTTACAAGCTGGGCGCTTTATCTTGGACTATTCCTGAGTTTCTGGAGCCGCGGCTATGCTCAAAAGGCCTGATCATGTTTTGGTGCTGGGAGCGGGCCCAGCTGGCCTGACTGCTGCACTGCACCTGCTGGAAGCCGGTATTCAGGTCACCGTGCTTGAAAAAGCTACCAAAGAGGGCGGTCAGAGTGGGACGACCACTTTTGAAGGGCGTCACGGAACTTATCGCTTTGATTACGGTGGTCACCGCTTCATCACCCATAATGCAGGGCTATTGAAGTTAGTAGAGGACCTCGTTGGTGATGAGTTGCTCACCAGCCAGCGTAAAAGCGTTATACGCTTTCATGGCCGTACTTATGATTACCCGTTGGCAATGGGCAACATCCTCAAAACAGCTCCGGCATCCTTGCTGGCCGGTGCCCTAAAGGATCTGGCGGCCTTACCGTTTAGCAAGCCGAATGACGACAATTTTGCGACCTGGATCTCCAGCAGGTTTGGCAAGACCCTCTATAAGAACTTCTTTGAAGGATATACGGCCAAGCTATGGGGCCTTGATCCGTCAGAACTCTCTGCTGATTGGGCAGGGCAACGGATCAGTCTGCTGGATCTGAAAGATGTCGCAAAACGCCTGTTGCCCGTTGGTAAGGATACTCCACGAACCTACGCCAGAAGCTATCGCTATCCCAAGTACGGGTTTGGCGTGATCTTTGAACGAATGGTGCAAAAGGTCGAAGCTCTCGGCGGTAAAATTATCTATGACGCACCTGTCGATGGTTTCGACTATGAGAATGGGCGCATCAAATCTGTAAAAGCAGGTGGAAACTCCTACGCCGCAGATGCTGTGCTCTCGACACTCTCACTTCCGTACATGGTCAACCTGACAGGCGGAGAGCCCGATCTTTCGTTCAGAGGCCTGCGGTTCTTCAATATGCCTTTGGAGATGGATAACCTGTCTGATTGCACCTGGCAGTACCTCTCTGATCCTGACATCATGGCCACCCGTCTTCAGGAGCCTAAGAGACGCTCTCCCTTTATGGCGCCTGAGGGACATACCTCAGCCATGCTTGAAATCCCATGTGATCCGGGAAGTCCGCTCTGGGAAATGGACAACGAGCAGATGTTCGCCAAGGCTTGCGAGATGCTGAACAAACTTGGCATTGATAGCGCAGCGGCGACAGGGGAGTATTTCTCGACTTATCAGAGCCAAGCTTATCCTTTGATGTCTGTTGGCTATGAAGCAAAAAGAGCCAGAGCGATTGCTCACCTCAATCAGTTTGACAATCTGATCCAATGTGGTCGCCAAGGCACCTTCCGTTACATCTTCACGGACACCTCTATGGAGATGGGCCAGATGGCTGCAAATGCGCTGATTGGCGATGAGAATAACCGTACAACGATATATGAACACCGCAGCGAGCGAACCGTAATTGAAACGGAAAGTGTCGCCTAGGAGATTTGTCATGATGAGAGTGTTTTATGCATTGCTGATTTCCCTGTTCGTAGTGGGGCAAGCACATGCTTATTCTTATGCTGCTGCGGGCAAAGAACCGCTGATTGATGCACGTGAAGCAATGTTGAAGGCTGCACTTGAAGGCAACTTTGAGGCTGTAGAAACCGCTGCAAGTGAGATTTCTGAGGAGCTGACGTATCTGACGCAAGATTATGATAGCGGTCTTTCTGAAGCGTTCGAGAGTGCATTCGCATCGCAGGATACACCAGCGCTTTCAGCTGCTATCAACCGTGCATTCATCGCTGAGATAACCCGGCGCCTACAGGCTGGAGCTGAAAACCTGAACGACTATCAAACAGCAAAGGTGCTGGTGGTTAAATCTAAGCGTTTCTTCGATTCAATGGCTGGGGAGCTGCCTGGAGAAAAACGTCAGGCAGCAGATGAAGCCCTGCGTCAGGTACTGGAAGCAATAGGTAATCCGGGTGTGTTCGGTGTGGGTAAACGTGAGCCTGATCCAGCTGCCTACAATGCGGCCGTCGAAGCCACTCTGCAAGCTTTGGCAAACTAAGATGCTGCGGGTAGGGTGGGGCCTTGCTCTCTTTTGTTATGCGGCACTGTCCATCTGGCTGCTCCGCCACCCTCCCAGCATTCCGACTGACGATGCATTCTTTTTCGTCAATGGCACAATCCGCTTCAGTGTCCTTGAGTTCAGGCCACATTTCCCCGGTTACCCCGGTTTCATCGCTCTCAGCAAACTTCTGTATTTTGCAGGCCTAACCGCCAAGCAAGCCGTCTTCTATCTCACGCTCTGCTCAGCACTTTCACTACCACCACTTTCTGCATGGGCGGCAAGAGCACATGGAGCCACACCAGCAGGCACATTACTCGCGTTTGCCGGCGTTCTAACCCTCCCGTTTTTGCCTCTCGTCAGCCTCAGTATGATGAGTGACGCCACCGGCATAGCCTTCTTCCTTGTGGTTCTGGCAAGCATGGGCAGGGGGCATCACGGCTTCGCCGGTGCTTTCGCAGGATTGGCACTCGCCTGCAGACCGTCCTTCCTCATCCCTATCGGTCTCTCTCTTCTCTCCGAATGGTGTTTAAAGAAAGAAGCCCGGTTCACCTTGTTCGTTGCAATGGCAGCAACACTCTTCCTGTTTTTCGGCGCAGTTGTTCTGTTAGAGGGCGAAAGCTACTTCCTGGAAGCGCTACGGTTTACAGAGGGCCACTTCACAGTTTGGGGAAACACCTCATTCGAGCAAGCAACAAAACGCGACACTTGGCTCGACGCAGCAACCCGCGAACCTCTCGCTTTCATCACCTTATCCCTGCTCATCTGCACTGCTGCTTATGCACTTTTCAAAAAGCCCCAACTCACTCCTCTCACAATCGCCACCCTATCAGCTCTCCTCTGGACAGCATTAGCCCAAAACCCAGAGAACCTGCGCCACGTTTTGCTGCCGTCTGCATTGCTGGTTATTTGGTTGGCAAGTTTGCGGGCGAGGTATGCGAACTACGCGCTGCTCATTGGTGTGCTATTGCAGCTGAGCTTGTGGTCCCAATTTGTACTTCAACCGACATTAGACTCACCATTGGATCGGTCGATCGAGTTCCTAGAAAAACAACCAAACGGTCTGTTGGTTACAAATCGCGGAGTTTACTATCTGCGAAATCGGCTACCTAAACATCAGATTAAAGATGCTTATTACATTGATGGTGAAGAGCGACTAACTATTCAAACAAACAGTCCTGCGTGGAAACTTACAGGATCAACCGAAGATATAAAATGGTGTGAAAACAATTACTCGTTTGGAAGCAGAACACTTGGCGAGAGAGACTTGCATATTCAGTCTAATTGCTGAGTATTGCGAAATCGAACTAGAGAATTTTAATTACTCCTTATATAGTCACTCCAAAATGTAAAAAAATTCCCAATTGAAAACTTTACTAAACCTCTTAATATACCATGAGGTTAAATGGTGAGCCCGCACCGGTTCGAACCGTGGACCTACTGACTAGATGGCACTTCAGCGGGGAGCGTTCATTTGCGTTGAAGAGCGAATCATTGCTATGAATCACAAATAGTTGCAGAAAATTATTTGCTCTGACCTACCTTGCTTTTCGCGCTCAATCTCATACATTTGCTGACAGAGAACGGTAAGCAGTTCGTTTTGACCTATCACGGTTTGGATGCTGTTTTGCACAGGTTCTAAAAGAAACTCCTAGTGGTCGTCACAGGCTGTCAGGCCTTCAGAAACGGCAGTAATCGGCTACGTATTTCAATTGATATTTTCGTATGTGTGGTGGCTCCTGTCACGAGCCGTCAGCGGGAGAGGTTTGTCTATGCCGAACATAACGAAGCGAACGGTGGATGCGGCAAGTCCAGCAAGCAAAAAGCGACTTCTAAGGGATAGCAAGCTCAAAGGCTTTGGCCTTCAAGTGATGCCAAGCGGTGCAAAAACATTCATTGTGCAATATCGCACGCATGAAGGCCGCTTCCGTCGTATGAGCCTTGGCAGAAATGGAGAGTTGACCCCAGATCAAGCTAGGGACTTGGCGACCGATGTTCTGGCAAAGGTCCGAAACGGGGATGATCCCTTGTTAGAGCGGGAAAACAAACGACCGGCTCCCATAGTGAATCATCTTCTTGATACTTACATGAGCAAACATGTGCAGGTTCATAATATGCCTAAGACAATGAACGTCTCCTAAAGCGATGTGTCGTTCACGACTGGGACACATGAAACTCAGCTCTGTTAGGCGGCAGGATATTGCAAAGCTGCACCACGCGTTGCGAGCAACACCACGTCAAACCAATCAAGTTCTGGCAGTCTTATCAAAGGCGTTCAATCTCGCTGAAGTGTGGGGATTGCGACCAGAGCACACTAATCCGGTTCGGTTGGTCAAGCGTTACAAAGAAAACGAGCGTGACCGTTTCCTAACAGGGGAGGAGTTGCAATGACTGGGGCGGACTCTTGAACTGGCAGACCAGGAAGGTCTTCCCTGGGTCATAAAAGCTGGGAAGAGTACAGCCAAGCACTTGCCCAAAGATATTGCAAAGCGGAAGACATTTGTTAACCCAAGAACTCTTTGTTGCTTGCGTCTGCTGCTTTACACCGGTGCGCGTTTGAGTGAGATCGCAACCCTGAAATGGGAGCATATTGATTTTGAATTGGCCACGTTTGCACTGCCTTCAAGAAAAGGGGATGAACGTAAACCTCATCCGGTAAGTATCAGCGCCGTCGAAATACTCTCTGAGATCCAACGAGTGCATGGTTCACCTTATGTTTTACCCGGCTGTAAAGAACCGACACAACGTGACCATCACCAATCGCTATGTGAACCTTGATGCCCATCCAACTCGGGTGTTGTCAGAGACGATTGGAGAACGGATTGAGGCCGGATTGGAAGGACGAGAATGAGAACTCCGCTACAGCATTTGGAGGTATTTACTTGGATATTTGCGAGCACCGTATGAGGTTTTTGACCAATTGCTGCCATTTGCTTTGGTGTGAAACAATCCTAATCAAAGAAAGACCTCAACCTAGAAGCGACTATATAGGCTGGACGCTGCGGGGCAGTGTCCGTCATCAAGGATAGTTGGACAAGATTGGCTTTCGAATAGTGGAGTGTCTGGCCCTTTTGCGTGTTGATGTTAAGCGGCTTGAGCGTGGTAGCGCAAGCGACGATTTTGAAGAGTTCTGCGTTTAATCATCTGTCGGTTTTGTAAGATCGCCTTATCCCTCTCGAAATAAACATCTGCTGGTGTCACGTTACCTAGGCTCTCGTGATAGCGATGATTATTGTAGTAATCGACGAAGTTCCCGATCTGTGCTTCCAAGTCCTCCGACATGTAGTAGTTTTCGAGTAAGATGCGGTTCTTCATGGTCTGATGCCAACGCTCGATCTTACCTTGCGTTTGCGGATGGTATGGCGCTCCCCGAACATGCTTCATACGCTTCTCCTCCAACCATTCAGCCAGGTCGGTAGAGATGTAGGAGCTCCCGTTATCGGACAGTAGCCGTGGACGATGGAGTATCTTGGGCTGCTCGCATCCAGAGACATCGAGTGCCAGTTGAAGGGTATCGGTTACATCCTTGGCTTTCATAGTGGAACACAGCTTCCAGGCAATGATGTAACGGGAGTAATCGTCGAGAACAGTTGAGAGATAGAACCAACCCCAACCAATAATCTTGAAATAGGTAAAATCGGTCTGCCACTGCTGGTTCGGCTTTGTTGTCTTATCCTTGAACTCGTCTGCGGCCTTGATGACGACATAAGCCGGGCTGGTAATCAGGTCTTGCGCTTTCAGTAGTCGGTAGACAGAAGCTTCAGATACAAAATAGCCTTTTGTGTCTGTGAAGCGGACCGCGAGCTCTCGTGGTGACAAATCTGGCTCGTCTAGCGCCATCTCGATAATCTGTGATCTGATCTCATCGGGAATACGGTTCCAGACCTTGGCGGGACGTGAAACTCTGTCCTCCAACGCTTCAACGCCGCCTTCCAGATAGCAGTTATACCAAACATAGAACGTTGAGCGTGGAATACCCAGCAGCTCTAACGTGCGCTTGATTGGCTGATGTGATCCTTCAACCAGCCGAATAATCTCCAACTTCTCGTGGGCGGGATATCTCATTCGTCGTCTCCCCCATCCTCGAGCATGCTTTTTTTAAGAAGCCGCAGCTCCAGAGCTTGTTCGGCGACCACCTCCTTGAGATCGCGTGCTTCTTTGCGCAGCACCTTGACCTCACCGGTGCTGGCCTGACGGGCCGTATCACCAGCAAGTCGCTTCTTACCGGCTTCCAGAAACTCCTTCGACCAGCTGTAGTAAAGCCCCTGTGAGATGCCCTCTTGTCGGCACAACTCGGCAATACTGTCCTCACCACGCAGTCCAGCCAGAACGATACGTATCTTGTCTTCAGTGGAATAGCGCTTTCGGGTCTTGCGCCGGATGTCTTTAACCGCCTTCTCAGCTGCAGCGCTGGCGGTCCTTGTGTTTTGCCCCATTGTTCACTCCTAGTCTAGTGATCATGGGCCAAAACACTCCCTTACTCAAATCGATCGATCTGTCCATATGACTTCGACGGGGAACAAACTCCAGATGGTTGAGCAGTGGTACAATCGCGGATTTGAGATTTTGAAATTGAATGGGGCAGGGCAGCCTGCCCACTGCACTTATTATCAAGTCGCCGGCGCTGATCCGGCTCCCCTCAAAATTTACAGCGAAGAGATACGCTAGGAGACGGGAATAATGACTGCAACTCTTTACACGATGACGCCAACTCAACAAGCTGGCGTAATGGAATGGTCTGAGGTCGGACAGCCAGCATTCAGTCAATCCTATGACGCTCTGACAACCTACGACAATTATGGCACCATGATCCTCGTCGGATACCATAAGGGCAGCGGAAGTTGTGACACATTCGAGCTTCTTGAAGCAGAACCTTGGATCAAGCAAGTGCCCAATACATTTGAGCTTGGCAAAGATTGGGATTCAATTCAGCCGTTTCACATGATGAACAAGCCTCATTTGCTCGCCTATCAGGCTAAAAACGGGCACATGTATTTCTTCCCTTTAACTAAGGATCTAAAATCCGAATATCCTTTGCATTTTTATCATACACGCTATCCCTATACGACGAACCTGAGCGAAGTAAAATGCGCTGTCGATCTGGGGCAGAATTTTGTGTTTGGCTACAACCATACAGATGGTTCCGTTAATACCTGGACGATCGCAGCCACGGCAAAATCTGAAGGGAAAAGTCCTCCGCTTGTCGTAGAAAATGTCTGGGCTCACCAATGGGCTAAAGGCTGGACACGTTTTGCCTTCTTCACCTGGGGCAAAGAAAATTTCTTCTTGAAAACAAATACATGGAAACCGAACGTCAATATCGATCATTTCTCAGATGATCTAAGCGAAGGAACCAACGAAGTTGGATCTCATCTGCGTCTGAAGGATGATCAGGAGCTGGATATTGTGCATCCGTTTATGGTTGGTCCAGGAAATCCATATTTTATGACCTACATCGCGAGTAGTGGCGAAGTAACCTTAAACCGCGTGCACGGTGACTGTATGGGTTGGACAACTGAGGCAACTGTTACCGCGGTCACAGACGTGTCGCAAATTATTCCATACCGGCTGGGTGAGCAAAACTATGCGCTATTTATGTAGTTGGATAATAGACTAATCCAAAGTCCAGCGCAGTTGGTAGCCAAAGCAAAACTTCAGCCATATTTGCAGATTTAACATTTCCCAACGCTCGATACAGGGGCGTTGGAGACTTCAAAGCTTCTAATAACTCAGCCTGCCAATCATTAATTTGCAAAGAAATGATCTTGTAGTCTTTTCGCGTGAGAGCTACCCAATTTTCAGTTCGCTGTGGTGTTGTCACAGTGTCGTTCAAATGAAGTGACGCGGCCAGTGAACGGATTGGGTACTCTAACTTAAGAGTTCTTAGGCATGGCGATGCTTGTAATAGCTCAGAGTGGATTGATATCAGAGAAGTGATCGACGTTTCTGAAGGATAATAAAAATACTCTTCAAGACCATGATGGAGCAATATCTCGGCCTGCGTTCTCTCATATCGCGCCAACTCAGCTGGGATCTTAAATAGAGCGACTTGATCAGGGCAGTTTGCTCCCTTCGGTTGCGTTTCCTCCAGAAACTCAGGGAGTTTAGCTCCTAGCTTATATAAACTGGAATAACGCGAAGGATGGGTGACAATGTATGCCTTAGCAAATCCCTCAAAGACTTCATCTCCCATGAACTTACATAGCAGCGGATACTCTGCCTTTAACGCTTCGACCAAGCGCATAATGTATCCTGACGCATAAATGTTGATGCGCTCGATTGCAGGAAACTGTTCCGTCTCTTTTATGGCCTCTTCGAGGGTAAGGTTTGTTTGGTGCTGAGCTCCTAAAAGTTTTTGATAGAGGTCACCACGGTTTATCAATACCTCCTGTAGCCAGTTTTGTAGTTGCTTTAGTTGGGTATCTTTCTTTAGACAACTTTCCTTCATTATCGAACAACCGGGCTCGAGAATGCACCAGACGCTTGATTGATGTCGACATTCTCTAGTTGTTGGTAAGGCTTTCCTTCAAAAATGAGCCGTGCCTTGTTCAACTCAGCGACAACCTCAGAAAAGCTCGGAATGTTTGCATCCCATTCCAGCAGTGTCGAAACGGGGCCAGTTTTCTCTAGGAGCACTTTGTAAAGCTCCCAGACTTGATCTGGGACAGGTTGATCGTGGGTATCCACCAGACAGTTACCAGCCCGTGTAGGACCAGCTAAATGCACTTGTTGGATGCTGCTGTGAGGAATGTTCCTCAGATACTCCAGCGGATCATAGCCATGATTGAAGGAGGAGACGAAGACATTGTTTACATCAAGCAGTAAAAGGCAGTCTGTTTTTTTGACGAGTAACGACATGAACTCCCACTCGCTGAGCTCATTTTGTCGAAACTCAAGATACGTGGATGGGTTCTCAAGAAGGATTGGTTGCCCAAGAAAGGTCTGAACTTGCAGCACCCTCTCGGATACATGATTGAGGCTCTCTTCCGTCAAAGGCATTGGTAGGAGATCATGAGTGTTGTGCCCAAGAATGCCTGTCCAGCACAGGTGATCAGAGATCCACGATGGTTGGACAAAATCAGCCAGCTCTTTGAGCTTTTGAAGATACTCCCAGTTCAGTGGATCTGAAGATCCCAGATTGAGGGAGACACCATGCATCACAATCGGGCATCGGCTACGGAGCTCCTTGAGAACATGGCGACTATATCCGTGGTTGTCGATGAAGTTTTCACTTATGATCTCAAACCAGTCGACAGGTAAACTCTCGCAAGCCATAATCTCAGGGAAGTGTTGAGAACGCAGGCCAACCCCAAATCCTAAATAGTCAGTGTTTTCGTTCAATTTCGAAGCCGCTGAATCTGCGGCCTCGTGTTTTGAAGTAGTCAATGAACTCATTTGATCCCGTTCAGGTGCTTGGTGGCATTGCTAGGCGCAAATCATTGGCCTTTGGTGCTTTATGAACATCAGGATCGAGCCCTTTCGCATGACAGTAAGCTTTCCACGCTATGTCGTAAACGGCATCCCCTTCAGAGTAAGGGAGATGTTGCTTCAACGGCTCTGAGGTATGTTCAGGAGCAGGTCCAAACTTATAGAGTTGCATCTCATAGCAATCATCGTCTTGTTTTGGGTAAAGCTGAGAGGCTGAAATTGGTACTGCACATCCTCCAAAACCTCCGCATTTGTTGTCGGCTGGTGCGCTCTTAAGGCCTTTGGCAACAGAACCTCCACAGCTACCTCCACCGCTGGCACTTTGAACGAAACCGCACCCACCCTGCGTCTTACATTCGTTTGAACCTTTACAGCTATGGTAAGCTAAAACGCTTGCACAAGTCTCGGCATCTGAACCGTTTAAGTCCATACCCTGACAAGCATGGTAAAGAACATGCTCCTTTTGTGAAGCAATGCCTGACACAAGATCCGGTACTTTTCCGGTTACGGCCCAACATATAGAAACTCGATCACCAGACCCATCCATGGCAGGAGAGGGGAACTCGGTGTTATCGCTGTTGTTCCAATAGCTGTTCAAGACTGTAGTGATGCCCTTAATCGTCCCAACCGCGGCTTGGCTTAAGATTTGATAGCTATTGGGATTGGCTTTCAGGTTGTTGAGGGCTGTTGCGATGTCTTCAACACATGGCACGTTAGGGGCTCCATTTATGCCAAGCATATCTGGCTTCCAGATATGCTTTTCATGCCATGTATCCCATGTCATGTAATCGGGCTTTTGTACAAGTTGAAGCACTTCCGAAAATAGTTCGAAGTGGTCTTTATCCGCTGCATCAGATCTGGCGCGAGCTATACCAGATAACGTTGGGAGCTGTTTGCCTTGATCATCGTAATGAGGATAATCTTGAACCAACGCTTCTTTGTTAGGCTGGAACTTTTCCTTAACACTGCCTAGAGGGTTTGCTGAGCCTCTTGCAAGTGAGTTAGCCCATGACTTAAAGCCCCAAACCCTCACAATGTCTTGGACAACATCCCCGCCTTCACCCTGATCAGTGATTGCATTGATATTGTTAATGAGCTTGAGCTTCAGGCTGTCCAGCTCTTCCAGGTTCATATCAATCATCGGATATTGTGAAGCCGTTTGTACAGGCTTATTGAACCGGTCACGTTGTAAACCTAAGAGGCGCCCAAGCAAACTGGTTCCATCTGAATAGGTAATTTCAAGATAACTCCAGTAACATAAGTACATATGCCCAATTGAACCGAACAGAGGTAGATCTGCTTCCGTCATGCTGGCTTTAAACCAATCAAATGGTGCAGGTTCAAAGTACTTTAGTCTGGTCTTATCACCATCGGGCTGAGGATCTGGTATGGGAACTTCAGAATTTTCCAGATTGAGCTTGGCGAGTTCAACGGTCTCTTCAATTGCCATGAACAGTTTTGCCTGATCTTTGTTCATGGCGCGTAGGATCACTTGCATACCTTTTAAGTTCATTAGGTCGGGATCATATGAACACAAGATGGGATGATCTATCCAATCATTGAAATCCAAGATATGCGGAATCATGGTGTTGCCATGCTGATAGCAGATCCATCCGAACTCTTCGTTCTGTAAGGCTCTGCTTGTGAAACATGGTTTTACTCCAATCAAATTTGCCATGTTTGAAGCGAGTTGTAGATGCAACATCTCTTCGATAAACACGCTGTAGACTTTATTGAAGACTTGCTTGTTTGTTGTGTCAGGGTCAGCGGCAGGACCAGAACCAGGCCACCAGCGGCCTTCATAGAGCTTACTGCCCTTACTATTGATTTGATGTGTACCTTGGACTGAGTACAGTGCTGTCATGTAAAGGGGGATTGTAAACAACTCTACATTGATAGCTGCTTGAGCTATCGCTTTAACACAGGACAGATCGTCATCTATGTACTTTGGGTCGCGATCTGTGCAAGCATCGACCAGAGCCGAGCAGGCGCTATCAGTCAGTTCCAGGAAAGGGTGTTTCATTGAGGTGTCCTTCGGTTTGGCGAAAGCACACCTGGCGTTGATTTTCATTATCGCCAGGCGCTGAAGAGAAAAACAACGACTGACTTATATAGTTGAGATTGCAATTTGTGCCCCAACTCTGACAAATGGCCCATTGTCCGAGTTGTCATCTGAAAGTGGGTTTACAATCGTAAACTGCTTGATGGCTTTGGGCTGAAAAACAAGAGCCATTGAGGATCCCCCGTAGCTGAACCACCCAAGTTCTTGTCCTTTTTCAACTCTATCGCCTAGTTTGACCTGAATTGAGATAGATGAGATCTCTGTGATCCCAATGGGCATAACGCATACGCAACCGATTGCAGGATTTTCGCTCTCAATAAAGATAAGTGCCCTAGTGTTTACCATCGCTTCGTATCCTTGAGACTTAGTTCCAGCTGATGGATCAAACCCTTCCGAATAAAGCTCAGAGAACATATATCCGTTTACGACTCGTGCTTCGACAACCTTACCGGCGATAGGAGCTCTCCACCGGTGATAGTCGTTGCCACTCAGGAACGTTTGAACGACATCTCCGCCAACAAAGCGCGTTGTGAGAGGGCTGCCGTCAAGCATTTGCTTGAGAGAATAGTTTTGGGCTTTCGTCTCAAAATCGTCGTCTAGTTTTACATTACGTGCGATGCGATAAACGGTGCCATCATTAGCAGATGTAATCACTCGATCATTGTCCGGTCCATCAATTGGTCGGCAGATCGCAATGATTTGACGATGGAAGAAGTCGTTAAACGACGTGTATCCCCAATGCGCAGGGTCTTTCTCGATCTGTTCTTTCGTAACGAACTGATCCAGGCTGTTGGCTTTCCATGAGGCTTCAGAAAGCCAACCATCCTTTGAGGTAACAACGACACTCAGTGAAGCAGGAGAGTCCAAAAACTCACACCAGGCATCAAGAATGTTTCTCAGGGCGTCATTGAAAAGCTTGTTTTTAAAGACAAAGTTCCCTGCAGGTGTCCACATCATGTAGACAAACAATCCTGACATTGGAAATGCTGAATGCGGTAAGTCCGGGTCAAAGATTGGTGCATGTTTGATAATGTAATTGAGGGCACATAGCATATCGTTGATGGATTTAATTCCATACGTTACTTTAGGTTCTTCTTCCTGGTGAACTTGCCAGCCTTGCTCAATCATCTCGCTCACAAGACCATGAAGGTGATCGTCTTCATTCAGCAAAAAGGCTAGGGCTTGAACTGAGGGCTCGAGAAAAGAGTAGCCTTGTTCAATTTGCTGTCCATACGCTGATATGGACTTTTTACTGATATGATCCAACCACTTCCCCAGAAGCTTTGAGTCCCGCGGGAGAAAACCTGCAATCACACCCGGTCTATTTTCATGATGAGATTGAAACT
Source organism: Pseudovibrio sp. FO-BEG1 (assembly GCF_000236645.1). Lineage (NCBI taxonomy): Bacteria > Pseudomonadati > Pseudomonadota > Alphaproteobacteria > Hyphomicrobiales > Stappiaceae > Pseudovibrio > Pseudovibrio sp. FO-BEG1. Next base: position 3,642,974 of record NC_016642.1, on the reverse strand, counting down.
GTCCTTGAGGCATCTATAGCTCCTGTCGCAGCATGCATGAACTTGATATGCATGCTGACAATAGGGAGAGCAGATTTTGGAGAGCAACTTCTGAATACTATTTGGCAAATCCTGCAACAGTAGAGTTAGATTAATTTTGCTTGCTTAAACAAGTGATTTTTGAGGTCTACTGGTATAATGGTTTAGTAAATTTCTTTGTAAAATATTCTATCGGCTACTACAGATGCTTAAATGAAGATCTGTAGCCTATCCAATTTGATTTCCGGGTTACTTCGAATTCCCCATTTGCATTCGGAAATAAAAATTTGGGCGTTTTCATTGTTGCAACTTGATTGAAAGCAGATTTTCTTCCAGCGATAAGAAGCTAATCATTTTTAAATGTACGATTTAAGATGTTGCGCTTAAGGCTAGCTCTTAATCAAAAATGGAAAGGATATCGGGAGGAGCTAAGAGAGATGAAATTGCGCTTTCAAATGCTCTCATTTGTTGACATAGGCTGACACAAGGCACAAAAGCAAAAAGCTCCCGGGAGGGAGCTTTGTTAAACCTCTTTATATACCATGAGGTTAAATGGTGAGCCCGCACGGGTTCGAACCGTGGACCTACTGATTAAAAGTCAGTTGCTCTACCAGCTGAGCTACGGGCTCTTGGGCGGTGACCGCTGGGTCGCTGCCTGTGAGGGGTCTTCTAAGGATTGCAGGGGTTTAGCGCAAGAGCTTTTTTTCATTTTCCACACAGTGCGTTTTTAGGCTTTTTGACCGTTCTTATGTTGAGGGGGCGATGCGATTGCTGAATTGCTTTAAACTGGAAAGATGGGGAGTGAATTGATGTTTGGTTGAGCACTCTCTATATGAACGACAGATGAGCGACCTCCGTCCTCACGTCGGCAGAGTGTAGGGTGCGGTGCACAAATTGCGCGTTGGGCTATGATCTGCTCCAGAGGAGGTGACTGCTGCAATCATTTCAGTCATCCATTGGTTTTGGGGGTATTATTAGTTCTCTAGGTGAAATAACGTAGGATCGCTACTTAAAATGAAGCGTGATACTTCACAAAATCTGTAATACCTTAGTATACTATTTTGTGGAGGCAATTGGCAGTTTGCTGGTGTATCACCTGAATTTTGGCAGTTTTTCGTGAAATATCTGTGGGGCTTTCGCGTGTGCGAAATGCTCATATATCTGAAAAAGTATTTTTGAATCAGTTTGTTAGGTGAAATGGCGTGCGGCTTGGACGTCACCGGCAGTTTTGAGAGTTTACTGGTAATCCAAGCAATAGATGTGTACGTATTTCACCGCTTTTGGCATCATTCATTCTGTGCCAGTGGGAAATAGGCGTGTCTGATGGTTAAAATGCCAAGATTTCCTATTCGCGATACCGTGAGTTACGGGATCGCGCAATTACAACTTAAGTGGAGGTTCGTATGAAACTTAGCAATGTTGCAGTTGGAGCTGCGCTGATTGCGGTTAGCGTTGCAACTGGAGCTTCGGCAGAAAATCGTTTCGTATCCATCGGCACCGGCGGTGTTACCGGTGTTTACTACCCAACCGGTGGTGCGATCTGTCGTCTTGTAAACAAGACCCGTAAAGAGCACGGCATCCGTTGTTCTGTAGAATCCACTGGTGGTTCTGTTTACAACATCAACACCATCCAGAATGGTGAGCTTGAGTTTGGTGTTGCTCAGTCTGACGTTCAGGCGAACGCATACGAAGGTCGCTCACAGTGGGACGGCAAGCCTTTCGGCGAGCTGCGCTCCGTATTCTCCGTACACCCTGAGCCAGTAACAATGCTTGCTGCAAAAGGTTCCGGCGTAAACAACTACACCGACCTGAAGGGCAAAAAAGTCAACATCGGTAACCCAGGTTCCGGTCAGTATGCGACTTGGCAGCTTCTTGAAAAAGAAGGCATCGTGAACAAGGGCGATCTGGCTCTGGCGACCGAGCTGAAGTCCGCTGAAGCTGGTGCTGCACTTTGTGACGGCAAGATCGACGCTTACTACTGGCTGGTGGGTCACCCATCCGCATCTACTCAGGAAACTGTAAGCACCTGTGATGCGCAGCTGGTGAACGTTGAAGGTAAAGCAATCGACGATCTGGTCGACAAATACTCCTTCTACCGTAAGGCAACTATCCCTGCAGGCATGTACAACAACGCAGAAGACATCAACACCTTTGGTGTTGGCGCAACTTTCGTGTCTTCCGCTGCTGTGCCTAACGATGTTGTTTACACCATCGTGAAGTCCGTATTCGAAAACTTCGATGACTTCAAAAAGCTGCACCCTGCATTCAAAAACCTGAAAGAAGAAGAGATGATCAAGGATTCCCTGACAGCTCCTCTGCATGACGGTGCGGTTAAGTACTACAAAGAACGCGGCTGGATGTAATCTATCCGGTTTTTCTATAATGCGGGGCGGCTCTAGCCCCGCATTTTTTGGTTTTCTATGAGATTTAGTAGGTTTCTTGCTCTGCCTTTACAGCTAAGGCAAAGGGGGAACTGTATTTGGGGGTGCGAATGAGTCCAGAACGACACAAGGCGCAAGTTGATGCGCAGGAACTGGTCGCTCAGGCAGATACCGGTGCACGAAGCCTTTCTGGCGGCTTAGGCACAATGATTGCGGCCATTGCCTTTTTCTGGTCTGTTTTTCAGCTCTACGTGGCGTCGAATGTTCCGTTTTGGCTGAATGATACCTTTGGCATCAATCTCATCTTCAACAACTCTGCAGTCAGAAACATTCACCTGGCCTTTGGTTTGGTGCTTGCAGCTTTTGCATACCCTCTGTTTTCCCGCAGCCCGCGTCACACCATACCGTGGTATGACTGGATCCTTGCATTTTTAGGCGCTGCGGCTTGTCTCTACCTTGTGATCATGCGGTCTGAAATCGCTAATCGCGCCGGTCTTCCAACTCAGATGGACCTGGTTGTGGCCACCACTGGCCTGACTGTGCTTGCGATCGCGGTTTACCGCAGCCTTGGTTTGCCACTTGTGATCGTTGCAGCGATCTTTGTCGGCTATGCCATGTTCGGCAACTCTTCTTTCCTGCCTGAAGTTATTCAGTGGCGCGGCGCTTCCTACGGTAAGGCCATGTGGCACTACTGGATCCAGGAGGAGGGCGTCTTTGGTGTTGCTGTTGGCGTCTCGGCTTCCATGATCTTCCTGTTCGTTCTCTTCGGCTCACTGCTGGAGAAGGCGGGTGCAGGTAACTACTTCATCAAAGCGGCGTTCGCGCTTCTCGGTCACCTGCGTGGCGGTCCGGCGAAAGCGGCGGTTCTTGCTTCTGCGATGAGTGGTCTTTATTCCGGTTCTTCCATTGCGAACGTTGTGACCACTGGTACCTTTACTATTCCGCTGATGAAGCGCACTGGCTTCCCGGCTGAAAAGGCGGGTGCTGTTGAGGTTGCGTCTTCCGTGAATGGTCAGTTGATGCCACCTGTGATGGGAGCTGCAGCGTTCCTGATCGCGGAGTTCACCGGTACCAGTTACCATCAGGTCGTTATTCACGCCTTCATTCCAGCTGTGATCTCCTATATCGCTCTGGTGTACATCGTGCACCTGGAAGCGTTGAAGATGAACCTGAAAGGCCTGCCTAAGCCTCCTGTGCATGTCACTGTGATGCAGCGTCTGATCGGTGTTCTGACCGGCTTTATCGGTATCACCATTGTTGGTGCTGCGGTTTACTACGGTCTGGGTTGGACTAAGACCGCGTTCCCGTCTCTGACGTTCCCAGTTGTTCTGGCACTGTTTGGTGCTGGTTATCTCTTCCTTGTTTACATCGCAGCTCAGGTTCCTGACCTTGAGGTGGATGATCCGAATGCACCTATCAAGGAGCTGCCGGCTGCTGGTGATGTTGGCCGTACTGGCTACTACTACATTCTGCCGATTGTTGTTCTGATCTGGTGTATTCTGGTTGAGCGTTTCTCGCCGTCTCTGTCAGCGTTCTACGCAACCATGGCGATGATCTTTATCGTTGTAACCCAACACCCAATCAAAGCTTTCTTCCGTGGGGAGTCTCAGACTGGCCGGGTATGGCAGGGTATCGTTGATTTTGCTGAAGGCATGATTGGCGGCGCGCGCAACATGATCGGCATTGCTGTTGCAACAGCTGCTGCGGGTATCATCGTGGGTACTGTGTCCCTGACCGGTATGCACCAGATGATCGCTGAACTGGTAGAATTCCTTTCAGGTGGCAATCTACTTGCAATGCTGTTCCTCGTCGCTGTGATGAGCTTGATCCTTGGTATGGGTTTGCCTACCACTGCTAACTACCTCGTGGTGTCCTCATTGATGGCACTTGTTGTGGTGCAGCTTGGTGAGCAGACTGGCTTTATCGTGCCACTGATTGCTGTTCACTTCTTCGTCTTCTACTTCGGTATCATGGCGGATGTGACGCCACCTGTGGGGCTTGCGGCCTTTGCTGCTGCTGCGATCAGCCGTGGTGATCCGATCAAGACGGGTGTTCAGGGCTTCATCTACTCTTTACGTACAGCAGCGCTGCCGTTCCTGTTCATCTTCAACACTGATCTTTTGTTGATCGATGTTGAGCCTCTTCAGGCGGTCTTTGTCTTCATTGTCTCTGTCGTGGCGATGATGCTGTTTGCAGCGGCGACGCAGGGCTACTTCTTTGCCCGTTCCCGTCTTTGGGAATCGCTGGTTCTGCTGCTCGTGGCATTTTCTCTGTTCCGTCCGGGCTTCTGGCTCAATCAGGTGCAGGACGAGTACGTAACTGTCACAGGTCCAGCCATTCTTGAGATGGTCAGCGATGCGCAGCCGGGTGAAATCGTGCGTCTTAACCTCGCAGGTCCGGATTTTGATGACATGGATAAAATCCTGACGCTGACATTGCCGCTAACTATTGGAGAAGAGCAGGGTGCTGATGCACGGCTTGAGGCTGCTGGTCTTGTCACCATGGAAGATGATGGCAAGCTGATCCTCGATGAGCCGTTCCCAGGCACAACGTTTGCTGAAAAACTGCAGGGCTTTGATTTTTACGGAGATGTTCCGGTTTCAATCCTAAGCTCTCAGGTGGAAGCAGAGCGTATGCCGAAGGAATTGTTCTACATTCCTGCGATACTCTTGCTCTTGCTGGTTGTTATGCTTCAACGCCGACGCCAAACTCAGCCCGCTTTTTAAGCGGGCTGTGCCATAAAACTATAATTTTTGAGGAGTTGGGAAATGTACTCCAATATCTTGCTGCCTTTGGATCTAAACGAAGAAAGCAGCTGGAAAACTGCGCTTCCCGTGGCTGTTGATCTGGCTCGTCATTACAAGGCTCAGCTGCATGTGGTGACGGTGCTGCCAGATTTTGGCAAATCTATTGTAGGCGGCTATTTCGCTCGCGAATTTGAAACCGAAGCTCTGGAGCGTACCCGTGAAGCTCTTGAAGAGTTTCTGGATACGCAGCTTCCTGATGAGGAGCTGGATGTGAAAGGGCACATCGCCCACGGAACGATCTATGAAGAGATCACCAGCGCAGCTGACAAGCTGGGCACTGATCTGATTGTTCTTTCCTCACATCGCCCTGAGCTGAAGGACTTCCTTCTGGGGCCAAATGCTGCGCGCGTTGTGCGCCATGCCAACCAGTCTGTTCTGGTGGTTCGTGACAAATAAAAGTCACTTATAGTGTTTTTGGTGGACGGTGGTTACGTGTTTCTACCCGCCGTTCACCAAAATGTGTCGCAGATTTTCTTGCCTGTTTGACGAAACACATCCAACTTTCAGCAAAATTGTATATATAAGCGTTGGTCATCTGTTGCCGGACCAGAACTTTGTCACGCCATCATGCGTGTCAGCGTCAGGTCCTTCAGGATGCATTCCAAACGGAATTAGGAAAGCTACATGTTGCAAGACATCACCCTATGGGGCGCATTTTTCGCGGGCATTTTGTCGTTTGTTTCTCCCTGCGTCTTACCGCTGGTGCCGCCTTATCTTGGATACATCGCTGGTCTGTCCATTGAAGAGGTGACAAGCAAAGATAAAAGCGCAGCGCAGAGCAACAGGGTTATGATTGCGGCCATGTGTTTTGTGGCTGGGTTCTCAACCGTGTTTGTGCTGCTTGGTGCAAGTGCATCGTTCCTTGGTCAGTTCGTGCTGCAGTACTCCCAGTACCTTGCTTATGTGGCAGGTGCGATGATCATCATTATGGGTCTGCATTTCCTTGGTGCGTTCAAGATCGGTTTTCTTTACCGCGAAGCGCGTGTGCAGATTGACCGCCAGCCAGGTGGCTTTGGTGGGGCTTATCTGATGGGCCTTGCGTTCGGCTTTGGCTGGACCCCGTGCATCGGTCCGGTTCTGGCAAGTATTCTTCTGATTGCTGGTACGCAGGCTTCTGTTAATCAGGGCGTCATCCTGCTGGCAGCTTATGCGCTGGGTATCGGTGTGCCGTTCATGATCGCTGCGATGTTTGCTGGTCCGTTCATGGGCTTCATGGCGCGATTCCGCAAGCATATGGGCACTGTTGAGAAAGTCATGGGTGCGTTTCTGGTGCTTACCGGTGTGGGCTTCCTGACCGGTTACATTCAGGCGTTCTCTTTCTGGCTGCTGGAAACTTTCCCGGTTTTCTCCCAGATCGGCTAAATCGCTCTATAAATGATGAAATGAAAAAGCAGGCCCCGGGGCCTGCTTTTTTGCGTTTAGAGCTGATTGTTTTCACGTCCTATGCGCTGGCCTTTTTCCGGAAGATGCCGGCTGGAAGAGTTGCCAGCAGGAGGCCTGCCATGATCGGTGCGAAGCCGAGGTAGTGGAATGTCTGCAGCTTCTCACCCAGAAACAGAACTGCCATGCCAACGCCGTAGGGTGTCATGAGATACATGAACATGCCCGCGATGGATGGGCCGACCAGGCGGATGCTGAACTGGTAGGTGAGGAACGAAGCAACAGATGCGACCAGTGCTACCCCTGCGATCGACATCCAAACTTCGCCTGTGTTTGGCACGGACGACGTGATTGCCATCTCAGTGACTGCGAATGGTGCGAGGATGAGCGTGCCGAGGATGGCGAGGATCGTGAACAGTGGTGCTGTTGAGATGCTTTGCAACTGGCTCTTCTTGATGAGCACGGAATAGATCGCCCAACTGAGTGTACACAGCGCAAAGAGCAAGTCACCGCTGTTCAGTTGCAGGCTGAGCAAGTTCCCCAGCGAGCCCTTGGTGACGATCACGAAGACACCGACGATGGCCAGTGAGATGCCGACAAGCTCGCGCATGGCCACTGCACGGCCTCTGAAGAGCCACTCAAGGGCTAGGATCAGAGCAGGAGCTGCAGAATAGATCAGCGTTCCGTTGGTGGCTGATGTTTCTTTCAAGGCCAGATAGACGATGGCACCGCAGATCCACATGGCGAGGAAGGCCATGAAGCTGAGGAGCTTCAGGTTTTTGCGGATAATCGGCAGACTTCTTTTCAGCTCACGATATGTAAACGGCAACAGGATGAGAGAGGCCAGACCCCATCTGAAAAAGGCGAGGGTCCATGGCTCTGTATGGGCAATGGCAGGCTTGGCAATAATGATATTGGAGCTCATGAAAACGGGCATGAGAAACAACAGGGCATATGTTGAGGCCCAATTTGAGCTCGAAGGAGAATGAGACACGCGTGGTATTCCGAAATGACCTGCAAGGCTGGGGTTGATCACGTCACTACTGGCGCGGTTGGTCCCAATCTCAGGTGCAGAAAGATGAAGCTAACTTATTGGAAAATGGTTGGCGAGCAATTGACTTTTTCTCGCACCAGTCTTGCGCAGACCACAGCGGTGTCTGCTGCGTTGAAGAATGGGCCCGCTGTCAATGTGAACTGCATTGTTCCATCAATCTCAGCGGTTGAGACCCGTTTCCTCAGGTCACCCAACAGGAGAGGATTGCTTTCCTTGAGCTTTTGCCACTGGTTGTTGAGCGCGTTGGTGTTGTCAAAGCTACCCAGATCAACCGCGAAGGAAGTGCGCACGATCTTGCGACGGCCCGACTGGCTGAGTTTGCCTGCTGCCGGGGTTTTGTAAAACTCAGGCAGCTCTGCTTTTGCCGGGATTGATGCGACAGTTTCAGGCGCTGAGGCATCCGGCAGAGTGGTTTCTGTGATTTCCGTCAGTTCTGAAAGTTTCATCTCCGGTAGTGGGTCGGGTGCCTGCGGTTGCGGCTTTGCGGCAGAAAGCTCTGGCGCTGGTAGCGTTTCGATTGGTGTTATCGGCTTTTGCTTTGGCTTTACTGCGGTGACTGCCGGTTTGGGAGCGGCTTTGGTTTCAGCCTGGGCTTGGCTTGCAGCTTCATCTAGCGCCTTCAGCTTGCTTGACAATCTGCGATTTTGCTCTGTCAAACGCAGCATGGAGCGGCGGAGAGAAACGATCTCCTCACGCACGGCCCGAAGCTCTTTTGTGTTCTGCAGTTCCTGCTGTGATTCGGTTTTTTCGCCAGTTCCATCATAAATCTGGAAGGCATTTTGTGCTGTTTGTCCACTGATTGAGGCCGTTGTGGTCACAGGGCCGGGTGCCGGGAGTGGAATTATTGCCTGGGCAAAATGGGGTGTTTGAGCTGCAAACTTGCCTGGCATCTGCACTGCGGAGGCGGCGAGGGCGACGAACGAGAGCGCAGCAATACCCCATGCCAGAACGGTCACACGTTCTCGCAGTACTTTCGGTTCTTGCCGTAACTCGTTGATTTTATGAGGAAGTCGCAACGCTTCCGGTCGCCTCGTATTCGAATCTAATCCTAACTATATGTATTAACTTGATTTTTTATGGTTAACAAAGTGCAAACGCAACCTGAAAAAGATGTATTAAACACTATCTGCTACTTCTAATGGGTGCGCTGATTTTCTTGGTGAAAGCAAAGGGATGTCCTTTGAAATGCCAAAGCTCTGGTGCAGGTTGCCTGTCAGTTTTGATTTCAAGTTACCCAAGGGGTTTGCATGTCCAATAGTTCTTGTTTGGCAATTGTTCTGGCTGCTGGATTGGGAACGCGTATGCGTTCGGCCCTGCCAAAGGTGATGCACGAGATTGGCGGGCTGCCGCTTGTTGGCCACGTGCTGAACTCTGTTGTTCACGCAGGAGCTGACAAGGTCGCTGTTGTGGTTGGCCCAGAGATGGCGAAGCTGGAAGAGCATGTCGCCATCCGCGTGCCTCATGCGACCTGCCATGTTCAGGTTGATCGCCTTGGTACCGCACATGCCGTAAAAGCGGCTGAGGATGCTTACAAGGCTGCTTCAGATCACGTTCTGGTTCTTTTTGGAGATACGCCATTGGTGAAGGCAGATACGCTGCATCGTCTGCGCGAGCGTCTTTCAGGTGGTGCTGATGTTGTGGTTCTGGGCTTTGAGGCAGATGACCCGTTTGGATATGGCCGTCTTCTGGAAAGCGATGGCGAACTTGTTGCGATCCGTGAAGAAAAAGAAGCAACTGATGAAGAACGCAGAGTCACGCTTTGCAATGCTGGCATCATGGCGTTCAAAGGCTCAGCATTGTCAGACCTGATCGCCGAGATCAAAAACGACAACGCCAAGGGTGAGTATTACCTGACTGATGCAGTGGAAGTGGCGCGCAGCAAAGGCATGCGTGTTGTTTCTGAACTGGCAGATGAGAAGGAAGTGCAAGGTATCAACAATCGCTCTCAGCTGGCCTCTTGTGAAGCTGTGTTCCAGCAGGTTCAACGGGAGACCTTCATGGAGAACGGCGTGACCTTGCAGGCGCCGGAAACTGTCTACTTCTCCTGGGATACTGAGATCGATCCAGATGTTGTGGTGGAGCCGAACGTCGTGTTTGGTCCGGGAGTTCATGTTGACAGCGGTGCTCGTATCCGTGCGTTCTCTCACCTTGAAAAGGCACATGTGAGTGCGGATGCCACAGTCGGTCCTTACGCACGACTGCGCCCGGGGGCGGATATCGGGGAAGGCGCCCATATCGGCAACTTTGTTGAGATCAAGAATGCCAAGGTTGAGAGTGGTGCCAAGGTCAACCACCTTTCTTACATCGGTGATGCACGTGTTGGTGCCAAATCCAACATCGGGGCAGGCACGATCACCTGCAACTACGACGGTTACCTGAAGCATCACACAGACATTGGGGCTGGCAGCTTTATCGGCTCTGACAGCGTGCTGGTGGCGCCTCTGACCCTTGGTGACGGTGCCTTTGTTGCTGCGGGCTCTGTGGTGACTTCTGATGTGCCTGAGAACGCGTTGGCGATTGGGCGTAGTCAGCAGGTGAACAAGGAAGGCCGTGCCAAAGTGATGCGTGAAATGCTTGCTGCGGCTAAAGCTTCAAGAAAGGGCTGAGCAATAATGTTGCACATTGCTGAGGTTAGCAGTGTGCTTGCTCAATTATCCTCAAGCTGTAACGAAACGAAACACGGATTGATTTCCCTCGCAGCAGTGCATCAGGTTAAAGACTTGGCCAAAAGTTGATGCTCGCATCAGTTGCGAGGTGGGATTTCAAGGAGAACACTTATGTGCGGTATTGTCGGTATTTTGGGGCAGACACCTGTTGCACCATTGCTGGTAGATGCGCTGAAACGGCTTGAGTATCGCGGGTATGACTCTGCAGGTATTGCAACTGTTGTCGGCGGCGACCTTAATCGCCGCCGTGCGAAGGGTAAACTTCGCAATCTGGAAGCGTTGCTGGAAGATAAGCCTCTTTCCGGCACAAGTGGCATTGGCCACACCCGTTGGGCAACCCACGGTGCTCCGACGGTAGAAAATGCACACCCGCATGCTGCTGATGGCGTGATGGTCGTGCATAACGGTATTATCGAAAACTTCCTGGAGCTGCGCGAAGATGTACGCAGCGCCGGTGTGAAGCTTTCTACCGAGACAGACTCTGAAGTTGTTGCGCACCTCATTTCACTTGAAGTGAAAACTGGTAAATCCCCACAGGCTGCTGTCGCAGCTGTTCTTGGTCGCCTGAAAGGTGCGTTCTCACTGGCAATTCTGTTTGCTGATCAGGACGATTTGATGATCGGCGCTCGCCGCGGTTCCCCGCTTGCTGTTGGGTATGGCGAAGGTGAGATGTTCCTTGGTTCTGATGCAATTGCTCTGTCCCCATTTACAGACCGCATCAGCTACCTTGAAGAAGGTGACTGGGTTGTTTTGACCCGTGCTGGTGCGCAGATCTTTGATGAGAACAACGCTGCTGTTGAGCGTGTGGTTCAAACGTCCAGCGTCAGCTCCACCATGATGGATAAGGGCAACTACCGTCACTTCATGGCCAAAGAAATCCATGAGCAGCCAGAAGTGCTGGGTCATGCGATCTCTCAGTATCTGAAATTCAATGAGGGCAAGGTCGCTCTACCGGAAGGCAATGATTTTGACTTCTCCAAGATCAATCGTCTCGTCATTTCCGCGTGTGGTACAGCTTACTATGCGGGATTGACTGCTAAGTACTGGTTTGAGAAGTACGCTCGCCTGCCAGTTGATATCGATATTGCCTCTGAGTTCCGCTACCGCGAAATGCCATTGGGTGAAGGTGATCTGGCGCTGTTCATTTCTCAGTCCGGTGAAACAGCAGATACGCTGGCATCACTGCGCTACTGTAAAGAGCAGGGCATGACCATCGGTGCGGTTGTGAACGTTTCTGAGAGCACGATTGCGCGTGAATCTGATCTGATCTTCCCGATCTTTGCAGGACCGGAAATCGGCGTTGCGTCAACGAAGGCCTTCACGTGTCAGCTGGCTGTTCTTGCAAGCCTTGCTGTGCTGGCTGGTCGTCAGCGTGGACATCTGAGTGAAGCTCAGGAAAATGAGCTGGTTGGTGCGCTTTCTGAGCTGCCAGCCCATGCTATGCAGGCACTGAAGCTGGAGCCTCAGATTGAAAAGCTGGCGCCATGGATGTCCAAGAAGCATCATGCTCTGTTCCTCGGTCGTGGCACAAGCTTCCCACTTGCTCTGGAAGGTGCGTTGAAGCTGAAGGAGCTCTCCTACATTCACGCAGAAGGCTATGCAGCGGGCGAGCTGAAGCATGGTCCGATCGCGTTGATTGATGAGAACATGCCGGTTCTGGTCGTTGCGCCATTTGATGGTGTTTACGAGAAGACCGTCTCCAACATGCAGGAAGTTGCTGCCCGTGGTGGTGAGATCGCTCTGTTCACGGATGAAAAAGGCGCGGAGGCAGCCGGTGTTGCTGCCAACCAGATGATCATTCTACCAGAGCTTCCGGAAATCGTCGCTCCACTCATCTACGCCCTGCCTCTGCAGATGCTCTCCTACCACACCGCCGTGTTCATGGGCACCGACGTAGACCAACCACGCAACCTGGCAAAGTCCGTCACCGTTGAATAAGCGGATGGAATGCTGAAGTTTTAAATGTTGGAGAGTAATAAAGTATCATACTGAGTAATAAAATTGCATACTGAGACCGCCGGTATTATGCTTGCTTTGCGAGTATTAAACCGGCGGTTTTGATATGGCAGGTAAGAACAAAGCGTTTTCTGACGCAAAGCTTGCAAAAATGATCAAAGAAGGGCGAGGGAGCGGAGCGTATTCTGAATACAAACCTTGGCTGACTGTTCGAGACTTGCCGTCTCTTGGGAGAGTACACCGTGTCTTCGGCCATAAATCGAAGAGAACCCATCATTTACTATCTGACCTAGAACTTTCCGTGTTCCTGCTTCTGGAATGGCATAATGAAGTTATCCAAGTCCGTGAGCAGTTCCCCCTTGAAAGAGATGATACTCGCAAGCTTGCGCTTGAAGCTGGGATCAAACATCCTAGTCTAGCTGGTGTTGACCAGTATATGTCCTCCGACTTCTTGGTGGACACGAGCGATGAGCAGCGGCCTAAGTTCGTATTGCAAGCGAAGTATAAAGATGCGCTGCAGGATGCTCGCACGGTTGAAAAGCTGGAGCTAGAGCGGCGATACTGGCAAGCGAAGGACGTACCTTGGTACCTCATTACCGAGCAAGAGGTGCCAGCTATCGTTACCAAAAATATAAAATGGCTCCACCCGGCGATGCGGAAGGAGGAAGGTCTTGACGAACTGTCTCTGGACCAGATGGATTTCTATGGTCACCACTTTAAAAAGAACCCAAATAAGACGCTCATCAGTATCTGTAAGGAATTGGATGTGGCCTATGGGCTGCCGCTTGGCCAGTCTCTTCAAGAGATAAGACAGCTTTTAGCTAAGCGATACTTCACCTTTGATATCTTTGCTCCTGTCACCAAGCTCAAGGCGAAAGAACTGAAAACAGGAGACCTAGGTTTTATCCGGGAGGTGTATCTTGTTTCAAATCAATGAAGTTTTGATGTTAGATCAAAGACGCTATCGCATTCTGCAGCTGATGGGTGAGTACTTAGTCTGGATTGATATAGACGATAAGTCGGCTTTCCCTGAAATCGCATCTACCGATGAGTTGAGATCTGCCATTGAAGCGGAAATCCTTGACCGGGTACAGGATCCTTTCAGTGAGCTTACTTTCCAGAACCCAGCAGAGGGAAGTACGGCGAAGGCAAAGCGAGACAGTAACTACGTTCTCATCAAACCTCTGGTGGATCTACCAGACTTTTATGATCCGGAAAGCCGCGGCGCTGCCATAAATATCATTCTTGCCAGTAAAGGCTCTACCAAGCAAACCCTCTACAGGTTAGCTCGTCGATACTGGCAAAGAGGTCAGGTTCCGAACGCTTTGCTACCTGATTACAAGAACTCAGGTGGGAAGGGGCAGCGGAGACTGGCAAAGGATAAGAAGTTAGGGCGTCCGCGCAAATACACCCCAGGAGTTGGTGCCAAGGTCGACGAATTTACAGAACGTTTGTTCCGCATAGCCATTGACCGTTATCTTCTCAAGGATAAGGGACACTCATTTCCTTATGCTCATCGCCGCTTTGAGAACATGTATCTGAATTACTTCCCAGATACACCTTCAGAAGAGTTGCCGTCCAACTGGCAGATGATGCATTTCTACAAGCGTGAGTACCAGCAGGCTGAAACACTAAAGAAACGAGTGTCTGCTATAGAATACAATAAAGATATCAGGCCTTTACGTAGTACCGCAAATGCACAAGTACTGGGGCCAGGTTCCCGCTATGAGATTGATGCGACCATAGCGGATATTTACTTGGTATCCGATAGTGAGCGCGGCAATATAGTTGGTCGACCCGTGGTATACATGGTGATTGATGTTTTCAGCCGCATGGTTGCTGGCTATTACATCGGCTTTGAAACACCTTCTTATGCAGCGGCGATGCAGGCTCTCTTTATGGCGGTAACTGATAAGACAAGTTACTGCAATGAAATGAAGTTTGAAATTGATGTCAAAGATTGGCCATGCATCGGTGTTCCTGACGCTGTCTTAGCTGACCGGGGTGAGTTGCTTGGGCATCAGATAGAAAATCTGGAGAGTAAGTTCTCAGTCAGGATAGAAAACACACCACCTTACAGAGGTGATGCGAAAGGTATTGTTGAACGTAACTTCAAGACAATTCAGAGCTCTTTCGGCCCCTTTGTGCCAGGCCATGTTTCAGGCACAACGGTTAAGAAACGTGGAGGGAGAGACTACCGACTGGATGCCAAGCTATCGGTTAAAGATTTTTCTCAAATTATCCTGTCGTCCGTGCTTTGCCACAACCAATACGCCGTCCTTGAGAAATACGACAGGGACGCTGACATGCCGACGGATCTTCCTGCCACTCCGCTCCATCTGTGGAACTGGGGGCTGCAGCACAGGACCGGGCGCCTGCATCAGGCTGATCCAGATGCACTCCGCATAGCCTTACTGCCGAGAAAAAAGGCAACTCTTTCAGAGCTTGGGGCCTGCTTGTTTGGCATCTACTATACATCAACAGAGTTTCTCCGACTTGGATGGACGCATCGTGGTCGGAATGTAAAACGTCCAGCGAGCATTGAAGCAGCCTACGATCCTTTGGTTGCAGACCGGATTTACCTGTTTCCAAACAGAGGCAGCAATAAATATTGGGTCTGTAATCTCTCAGAGCGCTCTCGTGAGTTCCGCGGGTGTTCGTTCTGGGATGTGTGGCAGGTTCGAGATGAACAGAAGAAAACATCAGCGACTGCCAAGGTGCGGTTCAAAACCATGAAGCGTCAGCATGAAGAGTTTGTGATTGAGAAGATTTCTCAGGCTAAGAATGCGGCGCCTGATAACTCGGCAGAGCCCAAAGCGCAGAGGATCCGTGCCATCAATGAGAACAAGCGTCACGAAAAAGCAGGTGAGCGAGCCCAAAAAGCACACCGTCCTGAAGCTGAAAGTGAACGTAAGTCAGGTGAGATAGTCCACCTTTCTGTGCGCGAACCGGATCTAAATTATCCTGATTTCATTGATGAGCTGTTTGAGGACGATGACTGATGCCATTGCCGGAAAACTTTGTTGAGGCTGTATATGTTGATCCGGGTTTGGAGCGTTATCGCGACAATCCATTGATTGAAGCGCTGCCACCAATCATGGATCTCTCTGCGCTTAAGAAGAAGTTAGCTGGAAAGATCACTTTCAATCCGCAAGATTGCTTTGAAAAAGGTCATATTCGTGCCCATCAGGTTAGCGCACTTCTAGACGATTTCTTTCAGCCATTGTCCATGCATAAGCAGTTGGAAGAAAAAATCTCAATTATGATCCGGGGTGGTTATGTCGGTCGCAATATAGCCGATGGTTCTTTGAACAGGAGGATGCAGGAAGGCTATCAAAGGATAATGTCAGGTGCGGCAGAAGGCTTTCATTTTGCTCAATCGAAGTCTACGGCTAAATGCTTCTCGCTGATTGGGTGCTCTGGTAGCGGCAAAAGCTCGACAATAAATCGTATTTTGGCGACCTATCCGCAAGTTATCTACCACAAGCAATACAACTACATTCAGATGCCCTATCTTCGGATCGAGTGCCCGTCTGATGGCTCTCTAAAGAGCTTGTGTCTAAATTTTTTCGTGAGGTCGATCGTGCGCTGAGCACCGCCTATGAGGAAAAGTACGCCCGTAAGCGTCACAGCACTGAAGTGCTGCTTTCTCTGATGGGACAAGTTGCAACGCAAAGGGCTGTCGGCGTGCTTGTTATTGATGAAATCCAGCGATTGACGCTTAAGAGGTCCATCAGCAAGGAAGCTATGCTGGAGTTCTTCGTTGAGCTAGTGAACAAGGTTGGTGTGCCAGTAGTCATGGTTGGCACTCCCAAGGCGAGACCTATATTTGAAATGGAGTTACAGGCAGGTAGGCGCAGTGCTGGCTTTGGGTCTCTGTTTTGGGAGCCGATGCAACGCGGTCCTGTCAGAGTAGATCCCGGTACAGGTAAGCAACGAAGGACAGAATGGCAGGCTTTTTCTGACAAGCTGTGGCGATACCAATGGTTATCTCAACGCGATGAGAACTTAAGTGAAGAAATCCGCGATTGCTGGTATGAGTTGTCGCAAGGGGTGATCGATATCGTGGTTAAGCTGTTTGTCCTTGCTCAGTTGCGGGCGATTTCTACAGGCTTGGAGCGGATAACGGTAAAGCTGCTACGTACAATCTATGAGCAGGAACTCAAGCCAGTGCACCCAATGTTAGACGCACTGCGTAGGGGAGATCCTGATGCAATTGTTAAATTCTCTGACCTGCAGATGCCGGCGATAGACAGACGCCTTCTTGAGTTGCGGAAATTAATCGATGAGAGGCAAGAAGAAAGAGAAAGTGAAGACGCATTCAGCGGTAATGAAAAAGCCAAAAAGTTGTCTACTTTATTGCAGGCAATGGGGTGCGATTCAAAGTTGCTACAGCCTTTAATAATAAACGCCTTCAATAAACATCCGAACCTTTCTTTACCTGACCTAGTTCAGATCGTTCTGGGCTGGTATTCTGCCTCGGTACAGCCGAAAACAGCTAAACCTGAAACAGTTAGATTTTCAGATTGGCATTCACTGCCCTCGGATGACTTTAGGTTCAAGTTTTCGCAGGCGGAACAGGGACTTTTCATGATGAACTGGCAGCAAGCCAGGATCTGTTCGACGTTTCTGGCTGGTTAAAGAGAGTGGGATGATATGTTAGGCTTCCCCTTACCTTATTGCGACGAACTGATTTATAGTACGATTGCAAGGTATGGGGTCCATAGCGGTATTACCTCCCCTAAAGAACTCCTGTTTGAGGTGTTCGGCGACACCAAAATTACTGCAGTTTCAGACCTGCCTGGACATTTAAAGAAGGTAGCAGAGCTTTATCCGGAACCACTCGGTATTGCGCCGCTCGACCTTCTCTACAAGCATACGCTCTTTCCTTTATATGCACCTTTTATCGGCAAAGCTCGACATAAGGCTCTTTCTCATGAGCTAGTCGGGAGCCGAAAAAGCTCCGTGCATCTGATGGCCGGCGTTATTGCATCACGCGTCAAGCAACCGAAGTACCTTCGGTATTGTCCTGATTGCGTAATCGAGCAATTTGAAAGGCATGGAGAATGTTATTGGCGTCGGATCTGGCAAGTCGCTGGAGCGGATAGCTGTCCTAGTCACGGTAAGTTAATTGATGCAAAAATATGCCGTCATGATGTGCATCGCCATGCATTTAAGGCAGCAAGCCCTGATACTTGCCCGTCAGTAAAAGCTCAATCTGGAAGTTGGCAAGATGTTGTGATGGCCATAAGTATAGACGAGCTACTGGGCCTTCGTGTGAAACATGTCCCTGAGTTAACTCAGTGGGGGATTTACTATAAAAACTTGGCAGCTGAGAAGGGTTTCAATCGGGGATTGCAGGTGCGCCATGAGGAAATCAAAGAGAGGGTCATAGAGTACTGGGGAGCGGAATGGCTTGCTGGGCACTCTCTTTTGCCCACCACGGACGCTGAGAGCTGGCTACAAAGCATCTTTCGAAAACACCGCAAGGCCTTTAGTTATCTTGAGCACTTGATCGTTCTTCATGCTTTGTTAGAGCCAAGATGGAATTTGCAAGACGCTATCAATGAGGTAGTGCAGGGCAAGGCTGTGAAGGGAGCTCCCAAGAGTTTACCAGTCCAGAACGAGGATAAGAGTGAAGCACACCGAAGTAAGTGGCTTGTTGCTCTTAATAAATATGGCGTAAAGGCGGCCAGGCTTAATGGCTTTGGGAGTGTCTACACGTGGCTCTATCGCCATGACAAAGTCTGGTTGATGGAGGTTAATCAGAAGCACTATAAACCGACAACTAGGCGGAAGGCACGTGTGGATTGGTCGATGCGGGATAGCAACACCCTTCGAGTGTTGGTTAAGTTGCGTGATCAGTTTGATAATCAGCTGAATGGGCCAAGGCGCTCAAAAAATTGGTACCTAAAGAAAATAGACGTTGCGGCGAGTGTTGAGAAGCACTTGGAACTGCTCCCTCTTTGCCGAGCTTTTCTAAAGCGTCACAGTGAGAGCATATCTGACTATCAAATAAGAAGAATTAAGTGCACCCTTTTAGGACTGAAACAGCACGGCGCTTCCATTAAGCGATGGAGAGTCCTAAGGGCAGCGGGATTGAGCGAAGAACGCCTTACTGAGCCAGCTCGTTGTTTTCTTATGGGGGTACTAAGAAATTGAATGGAATTGTGCATCTCAAAGGGTTTGAGGAAAATACCTGGATCAACGGTATAGGGGATTTGTTCTGCCGACAAGGTGGGGTTAGGTGGGCCGTAAACCTGAGTGTATTTCCACGCAGGCAAAACGGGGCTGACGCAACTTTGCTTTCAAATGCACCCTTACTGGTCCGCAAAAGCCTCATTAATCAAACAAAGGGCAATTATCGCCAGAGTCTTGAAAAGACTTTTACAGTTCAAAGAGCGAATGAATGGCGGTTTGACCGCTTGGGAAATTGCCCAGCTCTTGAACGGCGCTTACCAAATGAGCTTAGGCAATATTGTTTTGTCTTTGAACTGCGAGATGGCATTCAGGTTTTCCTTCCGCAATTCGAGTTAGCACGAGCTCTATTTTTCCATAATGGCTATTTAGCCCGCTCATCTGTGGTTCATGATGTTCTGAGTAATGAGTTTGCCGTTGAGTGTAACGAGTTCAATAAGGCGACAACCATCCATGTACTCCAGACCTGCAATTGCCCCCTGGAGATGTTTAATGATCCCGGATACCGCAGGTTGCTTGCCTGGTTGCTACTGGATAAGAATGCTAGGCGCTCCTATGAAAGCATAAGCCAATCCCAATTGCTCTACGGTCGCGACATAGGTCAGTATCGACGATGGACCTTTCAATTTGAGCCGCCACCGCTGACGAATGTTAGCTTAACGGTGAAGGGCAATTTTGAACCGGTGAGCCAGACACTGCTTGTTTATGAAGTGACTGGCATAAAAAACATTCCCGCTAATGTTCCAGATCAGGTCGAGTTCTGTAGCCCCAAGTTTTACGCGAATGGCAATGGTGCAGGAGAGAGAGGACAGCTTACCTCACCAATGCCAGAGCCTATGCAATATAATGTGGATGATAATGCAGAGGGTAGCCGGGAGAACAAACCAATCACCCTTAATGTAAGTAATACAGAGTTCGAGTTTGCGGAGGCGGTGGCAACTTCGAGGGTTGCGAAGAAGTCAAGACTGGCGCGGGGAGGTCGAAAGGATAACGGTCAACTTGAAAATGTTTTCACGAATGTGAGTACCGAGGAGCAAGGACCATTTGGAACGTTACCCAGCGCGGAGTGGGATAGCCTAAAAGAGCAAACAGACGATACCCACTTATACTTAAACAAGTTTAAGAGCTATTTTGAAATGCTTACGCTTCTGGAAGACAGGTACGGCTGCACTGTAGGCAAATATCCGCTTAGGAAGCTTCCGGCGCTAGGAAAATGCAGAAGGCATATCCTGGAAACTGATGGCAACCGTCGATGTCTTTCAGTTGCGCTCGTCACGATAGGTCAGCTGAGCTATTATTTTTTGGAGGTTGATACTTCTGATGCAAAGAAAGCATTGTCAACCAAAGTGATTTTTGCAACATCCATTCGAGCCATTACCGATCATTTGCGGGAGCTGGAAGAAAGACTCTTGAGTGGGTCTTTGTCTTGGCCAAACAAGTATTTAGACAATCTTGTTGGCAAAAAGAATCATTTTTGGATCTCTCATCAGAAGTCTCGTAAAAGTGGAGCTTTGACCTCTGATGAAATAGCTAAATGGGCAGAGCGTGTATTTTCTCGATTGCGTTAGCAGCTACTAACTGATGAAGATGCTTAGAGCAAAGATCGTCTTCGCCTTGTGTTGATTTAGTTGAAAAAGCCTATGGTTTTGAAGTGCTCGTTTCCATTTAACAGCAGCTAAGAATATGGAAAACAATAGGTGTCCGTCGTCGAATGAAGTTAGACAGAATTAGGTTCTGAATAGCGGAGTGTTTGGCCCGGTTTGCATGTTGATGCTAAGCGGCTTGCGCGTGGTAACGCAAGCGGCGATTTTGAAGAGTTCTGCGTTTAATCATCTGTCGGTTTTGTAGTATCGCCATATCCCTCCCGAAATATGCATCTGCTGGTGTCACGTTGCTCAGGCTCTCGTGATAGCGGTGGTGATTATAGTAATCGACAAACCTTTCAATCTGGGCTTCCAGATCCCCTGGCATGTAGTAGTTCTCGAGCAGGATGCGGTTCTTCATGGTTTGATGCCAACGTTCGATTTTGCCTTGGGTTTGCGAATGATAAGGAGCACCCCTGACATGCTCCATATCTTTTTCCTCCAGCCATTCGGCCAAGTCCGACGAGACGTATGAGCTGCCATTGTCAGAAAGTAGGCGTGGACGATGCAGCACCTTTGGTTGGTCACAGCCTGAGGCATCGAGCGCCAACTGAAGAGTGTCAGTGGCGTCCTTGGCTTTCATTGTGGTGCACAGCTTCCAGGCAATGATATAGCGGGAGTAATCATCAAGTACGGTGGACAGATAAAACCATCCCTAGCCTATGATCTTGAAATAGGTGAAGTCGGTTTGCCATTGCTGATTTGGAGCCGTGGTTTTGTCCCTGAACTCATCAGCGGCCTTGATGACCACATAGGCCGGTGAGGTATAAGGTCCTGCGCTTTCAGTAACCGATAGACGGAAGCCTCTGAAACAAAATAGCCTTTTGTGTCTGTGAAGCGGACCGCGAGCTCTCGTGGTGACAAATCTGGCTCGTCTAGCGCCATCTCGATAATCTGCGCTCTGATCTCATCGGGAATACGGTTCCAGATCCTGGATGGACGTGAGATACGGTCTTCAAGCGCTTCAACACCGCCTTCCAGATAGCGATCATACCAAACATAGAATGTTGAGCGTGGAATACCCAGCAGCTCCAACGTGCGCTTGATTGGCTAATGTGATCCGTCAACCAGCCGGATAATCTCCAACTTCTCGTGGGCGGGATATCTCATTCGTCGTCTCCCCCATCCTCGAGCATGCTTTTTTAAAGAAGCCGCAGCTCCAGAGCTTGTTCGGCGACCACCTCCTTGAGATCGCGTGCTTCTTTGCGCAGCACCTTGACTTCACCGGTGCTGGCCTGACGGGCGGTGTCACCGGCAAGTCGCATCTTACCAGCTTCCAGAAACTCCTTCGACCAGCTGCAGTAAAGCCCCTGTGAGATGCCCTCTTGTCGGCACAACTCGGCAATACTGTCCTCACCGCGCAGTCCAGCCAGAACGATACGGATCTTGTCTTCAGTGGAATAGCGCTTTCGGGTCTTGCGCCGGATGTCTTTAACCGCCTTCTCAGCTGCAGCGCTGGCGGTCCTTGTGTATTGCCCCATTGTTCACTCCTAATCTAGTGATCATGGGCCAAAACACTCCATTACTCAAATCGATCGATCTGTCCATAAGGCGTCGCCGACAAACAGCCCCGGTGAATGAGCCCATTCCCTTTTCCGGCATTTTAGATGAGATCTGGGCGAAGGCAGCACCTTGCATTGTGAACTCCGCATCGACGGGGTCAAAACCGACCTGATGCGGCTTGAGGTGTCCACCAGCGCTTATACTGTCAAGAAATATATTGGAGTACCGCTTGACCTGGTCATAAGCCTCTCCTGCAACTCCAGCTGCCAATCCAGCCTGCCGGCTAAACAGAACCTGGGTCATTGCGGTAATTTCCGCTCCGACAATAAAATGCTGGAACTTGTCAAATCCAGGCCAGTTGGTCGTTCCGGGGTTGTTATCGACGAACCTTTTTACCTTCCACCAGCGTTCCCGATCTTTAGCGCCCTCAAGGTTGCCCACGTTGCGCCCCAAGAGCCTGGCCATAGGATGAATAACGCGATGTTGGAAGGATCCGCGCCATTGCAGCGGATCTTGTCGATCGGCCAATGCCATTTCTGCCATTAAGCGATCAGGTTCCAGAACATCGGCATCAATAAGATCTCGCAGTTTTTGATTGGCAGTTTGAGTTACAGGTACAGACATTTCCCACCTTCAATGGATGCAATCAAAGCTTCCCAAACGTTAGTAACTTTAAGGGGGGAGCGGCAAGCCATTTGTCGTACATCAAGGCCGAACAAGTTCGACAAAGGGGATAAACGAAGTTGCGAGTTATGGTGACTGCTAAGCCAGATTTCGTAGATAGATCAGTTGTGGGAGAGTAATGAGCTTTCATACTGACAAGCACCTTTAGCAGTGCAACCCAGCTGCTACGAGATATCTGCCATAAAATAGAGTTACATGTTGGCCGAAACGCATTTGCTTTCAGTCGCAACGCTCATCTGGCTTTAGGTCTGCGCCATTGTTTGCAGGATGCGCAGTAGGAGTTGGACTTCTTTCACTCATTCTGACGATGAACTGCTGACATCTCCTGGGCGTCCACACATGCGTGTTGGGTCCAGTTGGGGCTTGAAAGAAAATTCTACAAAACAAATGATGCAAGAAAATAATCTACTACATACCCAGGGTAAGGCCGATTTATTGAAGATGATTCGAAGGTAAAATTAAAATTATGAGGCTTAAATTAACTAAAGTACTCAATAGATTCAAATTATGATAAGTATCACAATGGAAAGATGTAAAATAATTCATCTAAATCTATGTTGACTCATATGTACTACTTGTTTTGAATGTAATTCATACTTCAATGAATACAAAAAAGTGAATTGTGCAATTTATAGGTGTAAAAATGTCATCTAGTACTTTGAGTAATTCCCATCTGGTTCAAATAAGCGAGATTGCAGGTATTGGAGAGGCCAGATCTCAAGCAAAAATTGTAACTGGAAAGCTAGCTGACAGCTTTGCTGACGATCAAAAGATTCAAAAAAAACACTCAGATTTGCTCTCAGATTCATGAAAGTTTTTGCGCCGTAACAGATAGGCGTTTCATGACTGACAGCACCACTGCGCGGTGAGTTGTGAGCTTCTGTTGAGTTTTATTTTTTTACTTTTCCAAGGCCATTTCCCTTGACTTCAAACATCGATGATATTCTCCCTCTGTCGTCCTTACAGGAAGCCTTGCTCTTGCGGACGATCGAATATCCAGATGACGATGCTTATCTGGAAGAAGCGGTTGTACGCTTAAAACATCCCATAAATGTGGATCGGCTCCGCAATGTCCTCACAGCCTTATTCGATAGGCATGCCGGGCTTCGTGCACGCTTCCATTGGGAAGGATTGAGCCGTCCTGTACAAATGATCTTAAAGCCAGATGGAACAGCACCTTTCAGTGTCATTGATGTGTCTGGCAAAAAAAA
The DNA here is from genome assembly GCF_000236645.1 of Pseudovibrio sp. FO-BEG1. Lineage (NCBI taxonomy): Bacteria > Pseudomonadati > Pseudomonadota > Alphaproteobacteria > Hyphomicrobiales > Stappiaceae > Pseudovibrio > Pseudovibrio sp. FO-BEG1. The sequence goes on along the minus strand of NC_016642.1, from coordinate 3,619,473 downwards.
CTGTGATCTGGAAAATGCGCTTCAAGGATGGTTGGACAAGAGCAGAAGCAGCAATGATATTGCGCGTGCACCTATCCAGATTTGCCTAGTGCAAGGAAAGAAGAGTGCAGCGCTTGCACTATCATGGCACCACATCCTTCTTGATGGCTGGAGCCTTGCTATTTGCTTGAAGGAGATCTTTGAGGACTACTCAAAAGGGTTAGAGTGTACTCCGGAAAGGCTGCAGACCTCGCCGAAATCTCTCCTGCCGTCCAAAGACGCAATCCGACATGATGGCGAGTTTTGGAAGACTAACCTTCAATCTGCTGAACCTTCTTTTCTTATGGCATCAGGCACTCAGCCTGAACCGTGTGAAGCTACTTTAGTTAAAGAACAGCACACTAAAGAACTCGACTGTATTTCTCAGATTACCCGCTTCTGTTCGACTGTGTCGGTGACACCAGCTGCATTGTACTACACTGCTTGGGGGCTTCTTGTTCAAAGGTGGACGCATAGCTTTGAAGCATTGTTCGGTACGGTCTTTTCGGGTCGGAGCGCTGCCACCGTCAACTCAGATAAGACGGTTGGCATGTTCATCAACACCCTGCCGATACGGGTCGCGTTTGAGGGTTCCGATCGGGTCGATGAAGTCGTTCTGGCGACACAGACGCATATCCAAGATTGCTCGCAACATCAATCGGCTTCGCTAGCGGATGTCACGAAATTAGTCAATCCAGGTGCGCGAGGACGAGTTTTCGACTCGTTGTTTGTAGTTGAAAATTATCCATTAGACCCAGAGCTCCTTAGTAGCTCATCGGACCTAGTTCAAGCCGTGTCGTTAGATGAAACAACTGAGTTTCCCGTCACAGCAACAGTGCTCGAAATGGATGGGAAACTGCGGCTTGAGGTAACTACTCGGGACGTGCGCTCGCAAGGATTAGCAAGAACGTTCGCTGACCTGTGGTCTTGCCTGTTAGAACAGATGATTGCAGACCCCAAAGCGCAACTTGCAAGCTTGCAAAACCTGTCGGATGAAGAGCTTACTCTTCGTCAATCTGTATTCCATACAGCGGTTCAAGATCGTACTTTCTGTTCGATACTGGATCGGATCTGGTGCCAAGCAGAGCGATCTCCAGATCAGATCGCCTTGGTTGATGCAAAAAGGTCGATGACGTACCGGGCGATGATTGCAGACGTCGAACAAAAGGCGCAGGCTTTGGCAGCGCACGGAGTGCGACCGGGTGATCTTGTCGGAATTCTCACGGAACGTTCCGTCGAGACTATCCTTTGCCTCATGGCGATACATAGGGTTGGGGCAGCTTATGTTCCAATCTCTGGTGACTATCCCTCTGGGCGTATCTTGGAGATCCTCGAAGATTGCACACCAAAACTGGTTCTTACAAACTCAGACCACACTCTCTTGGAGTTGGAGGCGGCCTGCCCGTTTGTTCAGGTTCAAGATTTGCATATCAAAGAGCCTGTGGCCTCTTGGGAGCCGGACAAACCAAATCCAGATGACTTGGCTTATGTGATTTACTCGTCTGGGTCGACCGGGAAGCCAAAGGGTATCGCTGTGCAGTATCGAGCTATGCCCCGATTGGTGCTCGATCAGCAGGAGCTTCTACCCAGTCCAGGTGAAAGTGTCCTGTTGACGAGTGCCTTTGAGTTTGACGTTTCGGTTTTTGAGATGTGGTCGACACTTGCGCAAGGCGCCAAGCTGGTTGTGCCCTCATGGGTCGATCTTTTGGACAGTGACTTGCTGGCGCGCTGGGTAAAAGAAGAATCCATAACTCAAGCTTGGTTCATTACGTCGCTGTTTAATGCACATCTCTCATCAGGCGCGAAGTTTTTTGCGACGATGAAGAAGGTCATCATCGGTGGAGAAGCGCTGTCAACGTCCCACGTCCGGCAAGCACTAGAGGTTTTTCCGCACTTAGAGATATTGAATGGCTATGGTCCAACTGAGAACACTATCTTCACGACTTGTACGCCTTTGAGCCTACCTGTGGAAGAGCCGGTCCCAATTGGTTACGCCGTCAATGGAACAAGCCTGCAAGTTCTGGACTTAGACCAAAACCTATTGCCGGTAGGCGCTTTGGGTGCCCTGGCCGCTGGGGGAACTGGTGTTGCTGCAGGGTATTTGAATCGCCCTGAACTTGATCGGGCCCGTTTTGTTAATGATCCGTTCAATCCAGGCAAAAAGCGCTTTCTTACTGGTGATCTCGTCAGAGAGCGCACTGATGGATCCCTTTTGTATTATGGACGTGGTGATAGCCAGGTAAAGATCCGCGGCAATCGTCTGGACTTATCAGAGATTGAGCAACGGTTACTGGCGATTGAGGCCATCTGTGAGGCATCTGTTGTTCTCGTTAAACATCAAGACACTGAGCGCATTGTTGGCCTAATCCGGACTGAACAAGAGTTATCGAACTCAATCGTTCTCACTAAGCTTGCTGAGCATTTGCCGACTTGGGCGGTGCCTGAGCATCTGGTTCAGGTCAAGCAGCTCCCCACGCTTTCAAACGGGAAGCTCGACCGTTTGTTGGTAGCAAAACTTGCGCAAGAACATGTCAATGACCAACAAAAAGTGATCAGTCCCAACACTTTATCCTCAGAGCCGCCGAAGGGAAGCGGTATCGGGTCAGAAAGATCAACAGATCGAAACGCTATAGAACTAGCTGTGCGTTCTGCATGGGAAAAAGTACTGGACAAGACCGATATTCCTTACACGACGTCGTTTTTCGAGGCAGGTGGCACATCGCTGCACATCATCCGCTTGAAGAGTTTGTTGTCAAAGGCATTGGGGCGTTCGATTGCGGTCGCGGAGCTTTTTACTCACGTGACCATTGCTGATCAGGTGCGGCACCTGGAGGCTGCTGACGGATTAAGCCCCGCAAAGCCAGCGAGAAAATCGGAGATCAGAAGCACTCAGCCTGATGATGAAAGAGATTTTCGTCAAGATGATCTTGCGATTATTGGGATGGCTGGCCGCTTTCCCGGTGCTACCAATATTGATGAGCTTTGGGAGTTGGTGAAGAAGGGAAACTCGGCACTCCATCGCTTTAGTTGCGAAGATCTTATTGCCCATGGTGTTGCCCCTCAAGACCTTCTGGACGACAGCTATATTCCCATCAAAGGGCTTTTGGACGATGTCCATAAGTTTGATCCGACGTTTTTTGGGTATTCCGAGCGTCAGGCAAATTTAATGGACCCCCAAGTTCGCTTGTTGCACCAAGTTTGCTGGGACGCTCTGGAAGCGAGTGGTCAGAGCGATACTGACCACGGCACGCGGGTTGGCCTCTATGCTGGGATTTTGTCGAACCCGATATGGCTGAATGGAGTGATGGCTGGGGTTGATGGTGCGACGGAGTTATACGAAGCATCGAACTTGAACTTGCAGGCTCCCACTGCGCTGATCTCCCATTCATTGGGACTGACCGGACCATCGATGCAAATCGACACGGCGTGTTCGACCTCAGCGGTTGCGATCCATGTTGCCGCACAAGCAATACTGTCGTCTGACTGTGATGTTGCCTTGGCCGGAGCGTCTTCGATTGAAATGCCGGTTCGTCGAGGATATCGGCGCGTTGAAGGTATGATCCACTCTAAGGATGGCTACTGTCGTCCATTTGATGAGGCCGCATCTGGAACAGTGACTGGTGACGGTGTAGCTGTCATTGTCTTAAAGCGGTTAAGCGCAGCTATCCGGGACCATGATCAGATCCTTGCGGTTTTGAAGGCGAGCGCGATCAACAACGACGGTGACCGAAAGGTCAGTTACACGGCTCCCAGTGCGCTCGGACAGGCAGAAGTCATCAACGCCTGCCTCGATAAGGCGGGTATAGAACCAAGGACTATTGGTCTGGTCGAAGCGCACGGTACCGCCACGCCGCTTGGTGATCCAATCGAGGCAGCGGCACTGACCCAGGTATTTGCTACAGATGGTCAACCTGCCTGTGCCCTAGGTTCAATAAAAGGTACCATTGGACATTTGAACTCGACCGCAGGTGTCGCTGGTGTGATTAAGGCCATTTGTGCGTTACAGCATAAAACACTGCCGCCAAACCCCAACTTCAACCGCCTGAACCCAGAAATCAATGCGCAGACGCTGCCGTTCTTCTTTCCATCAAAAGCAACTGCTTGGGAAAAGACAAATGATACAGCACGGCGGGCAGTGATCAGCTCGTTCGGGATCGGCGGGACGAACGCACATATTGTTCTGGAAGAAGCGCCGGAGCGTGTTTCAGTCGAAGGAACGCGTGCATTCAAGAATGATGAAACCAAGCGAGCCGATAGACTACGCATCTATCCGTTCTCGGCATCTGACGATGCGTCGCTGAAACGGCGCATTCAAACCACGATAGGGGAGGCGGAGGCGCAAAGAGTATCCTGCGATGATGTCGAGTTTACCCTTCGCTCTAGCCGCCGTACGTTCGCGCACCGGGCAGTCGCTTTAGCCCGTCCAGTTGAGACCACGTTCACGCAAGATGAGATGCTGCTTGCAGATTGGGAACGCGGATGTGTTGCTGATCAACCTGCACAACCGGTGTTCCTATTTCCTGGGCAGGGTACACAGTACATAGGAATGGGACGTGGTCTTTATCGTAACGTCCCGCAATTTGCGAGAATTCTAGATGACCTTTTGGCCCGCTTAGAACCGCATATAGATTTTGATGCCCAGCATCTCATCTTTGAGGCGCCGATAGAAGAGGGGCTGCGGGATACTAAAATTGTCCAACCACTCTTGTTTACGCTGGAACTTGCGCTTGCGAAATGCCTGATGGCGATTGGTGTAACGCCAAAAGCAATGGTTGGGCACAGTTTGGGCGAGTTTACCGCTGCGACACTTGCCGGTGTTTTTGAGTTAAATGATGCATTGTCATTGGTTGCGTTGCGTGGCCGGTTGATGCAATCTCAGCCGACAGGGCATATGTATAGTCTGCCGATGTCTGAGGCTGAGATCGCCACTGTCCTTGAAGGTTGGCCAGACATTGAAGTTGCGACCATTAATATGGCGCAAGCCTGCGTTATTGCTGGCCCACAAGCGAAGCTGGCTGACTTCTTCGCACAAATGCCCGATCTCGCTAGTTCGGCGGTTCGCCTGCAAACATCGCACGCATTCCACACTCAAATGATGGACGGCATGCTGCCGGCTTTTAAAAAGGCGCTCCAGGCAATTACGTTAAGGGCACCAAGTATTCCGTATATTTCGAATGTAACGGGAACTTGGATTACTCCTGAACAGGCGATGGATCCGGATTATTGGTGCCAGCATACGCGCCAGGCTGTACGCTTTGCACAAGGTCTTTCAGAGCTGTTATCTGAGACCGGTTTGTTCATTGAGGTTGGTCCTCAAAATGTCCTATCTAATTTGGCAAAACGCCACGCAAGTTGGGATGTTAAATCGCATTCGGCGTTTGAGCTTTTACCTAAGGAACCAAGCCCTCCTGTAGATCAGGTTTCGCGTGATTGGCTACAGTTCAGCCGGACGCTCGCACAGCTTTGGTGCCGCGGTTGTAACTTGTCTTGGAGTGCTTTGGATGACCATTGTGATGGACAAAAGGTCAAAGTGCCAGGCTATCCATTTGCGCAACGGGCCTACTGGAAATTTGGCAATACATTCGAGCCTTTAACGCTACGGGACCGTAAGCGAGCGAGTAAGAGTGAGTGGGCACGTCAACCAGTCTGGACGGCGATGTCTACCACGGATGTTCGTCTGGCGCGCGGACATGAGCTTTGCGTAGTACCAATTGATCCGATGGCTACCGAAGCCACGAACCGCCTATGTGAGGTTCTAAAGAACCAAGGGATTGCCCATACTCATGTTAAACACAGGAGTGATGCGGCATTGGGGCGGAGTGGGACTGAGGCCGCGCCTTTATATTGGCTTTTGGTCGCAGAGTCACAAGCGGATCCGCTGGCGGATAGCGATGCCGCCAACGCATTGTTGGCGCAATATCTTGACCTTCTTAAGGGCGTGACTTCGCATTTCGGTCCGCATGACAAGATTTGTCTTTTAACTCATGGAGCCTTCCCGGTTCTGCAACAGGAAATAGCAAACCCCACAACACGTGCCATCGCTGGAGCAGCACTTCAAGCGCGCACTGAGCATGTGGGCCTGTCCATGTCTCAATGTGATCTTCCAGTTGGCGGGATCGCGCCGCAATGGCATATGACCTCCCTCCTGGCAGGGATGTTCGAAGGCCCGAACAAGCGGCCGTACTTGGCCTGTCGAGACGGTAAGCTCTTTGTCCGCGATGCTTGTCAGTTGAGCTATGCATTGTCAAAACGTACTGAGTTGCCGAGTGCACCAAAGGTTTGGGTCTTTGGAGGGCGTGGTGGCATCGGTTCAGCACTTGTCGAGTACTGGCTGACCCATCCCAAAGCTGAGGTATCAGTTTTTGTGCGAGGGGAAATTTCGCCGAGACAAGCAGCAGTGTTCCAACGCTTATCAGCCACTCACGGCTCGATGTGGAGGAGCGTCCGATTTGATGCCAACAATCGCGATGATTTGAAGATTATCGGCAATCATCTCCTGCAGTTTGGCAAGCCTGACCATATCGATTTTGCGATGGGCGTGGCTGGCTCTACGCTCCTGCATGCCTTAGACGAAAAAGCGTTGTCCAGGGAGCTATCTGCAAAAATCAATGGAACAGCTCTTTGCTTGGCTGAGTTGCAACGACATCGCGCTCTGCACGAAGAGCTCACGGTGAACTTTTGTTCATCGATTGCTTCAGAGGCAAGTGGGGGCCCCGGTCAGATTGCATATGGCGCTGCCAATGCTTGGTTAGACGCCATTGCGCACTATTGCTCCAAGACCTTCCATATCAACGCTTTGGCGTTGGGATGGGATACTTGGCGAGACCGCGGGATGGCTGCACGCCTAATCGGATCATCGTCTGCCGAAACTGAACCAGTTCCATTCTCTGAGCTTTTTTCAGGTGGAGCAGATGATATTTGGCCATCGCATGCATTGGGTCACAAGAACGTTAGAACATTGATCCGTCTGCAACGCTCAAACGATTGGATCGTGGAAGCTCACAAGTTGGGCGAGACGGGAGTTATGCCCGCGACTGGATATCTGTTTCTTGCGCTAGAAAGCGTGAAGGCTCTTGGGAGTGAGCTTGCAAACTTAGAAGAAGCCATTGTGCTTGCCCCCTTAAGCTTGGCTCAGGGCGAGGAGTGTTTGATCCGTGTGGACTGTGAGCAGGACGGTGATCACTTTAATATCGTAATTCGCTCTTGTTCGGACGCTTTTGATGACCAATGGACAACTCATTTTCAAGGCAAGGCTGCGATCGAACCGCCCGTTTATGTGAATGAGGCTGAACTTTCGCAAGATGTACAATTGTCTGACAGCAGACAGTTACAATCTGTACGCCTCCAGGACTTGCATACAACCGTCTTGAGTTATTCTGGCCCTTGGGAGTGTATCAAGAGTATTAAGTGCAATGCCGATATGTCGTTTGTTACGGCTGAACTGGCTATGCCGTCAAAATACTCACGGCAAACTGAGAGTATCCAGGTTCATCCAGCCCTTCTTGACGTGGCAATTGGGCTTCTCGACCGCGTTGCAGGAACCGGGTTGGATACAGTTCCGTTCTCGTTTGAAAAGCTGGCCGTGTCAGGACCTTTAGGTGCAACCGTCAAGGCGGAGATCACTGCGCAAAGCTGCGGTTCAGCGGTTCCGAGTTTTTCTATGGTTTTACATGGAGACACCGGCCATCGCCTAACATGCCAAGCTGTCATTAAGCGAAGAGTGGAAGTTGGTGTGCCTGAAGATGTCCAAGAACATCTTGTTAGAGGCTCATGGCGCACGCTTCCAACGAGTGCAAACTATGATCTGATCCAAGCCGAACCTGGCGTGCTGCAAAGCTTGGGTTTCGTTACTTGCGAGAAGACAGTGCTAGCAGCAGACGAAGTTGAAATCGAGGTCTTATCGTCTGGTCTCAGTTTCAAAGACGTGTTGTTTGCTGCAGGGCATTTACCGGAAAGTGCGGGCTTTACTAGTTTCGGGCTGGAATGTGCGGGGCGTGTCAACCGCGTCGGAAAAGATGTTTCGACCTTCCGCGTAGGTGATGGAGTTATGACGGTTGTGCCTGGCGCGTTCCGGCGTTTTTTGACGGTGCGTGAATGTTCTGTTGCAGCCATTCCAAGCAACAGTACATACGAATCCGCCGCTGCCTTGCCAGTTGCTTACCTAACGGCCCTTGTTGCTCTGCGCGAGCGGGCTAAACTCAAGCCTGGCGAAACAGTACTAATCCACTCCGCAGCCGGCGGTGTCGGATTGGCTGCCGTTCATATCGCAACGCACCTGGGCGCGAGCGTCTACACAACGGCTGGGACGGATGAGAAGAGACAGCGACTAGCAGATATGGGCACCACTGTTGTGGGGTCTACGCGCGATGAAAGTTTCGAAGCAGGTCTTTTGGCTGCCACCAACGGCAAAGGTGTAGATGTTGTTTTAAATGCTCTGACTGGGGAGCTTCTGGAAGCAGGTATGCGCTGCTTGTCTGTTGGTGGACGCTTTGTCGAAATGGGGGTTCAGGATATCTCATCTGGTCGCGGGTTGCCGATGGATCTGCTCAGCGGTGGCCGGCAGTTTATTCCCCTTGGAGACAGTTTGGATCCTGAAGCGTCGGGAGGAGCTTTAAGAGAACTCGTGCGCTTGGTGGAAGCTAGGGCCTTGCCACTCCTGCCTGCAACCACTTTCGGTGTAGATGAGGTTTGCGACGCATTCTCATATATGGCTGGCGCGCGGCATTTCGGCAAAATCACAATCACGCACCGTAACCGGGAGGTGATGAAACAGTTGAACGCGATCTTGGATGAGCGCGTCAACGGCGCCTTTGCTACGGGTTTTTCTGATGAAGAAGCTATTGAGTTGTTTGACAACTGGGCAGGGCGGTCAACTGCCTCGTCGCAGATCATCCTCAGTCCGCGCCCCCACGAGCAGTTGCACGAACAGATGCATAGCGAGCGTTCTACTGCATCTGCAGATACTGATCCGCTCAGGGCGGAACTTCGGCCGCGCCCAAATCTGACGTCTGAGTACAAAGCCGCGCGGTCGGAGATGGAAGAACGCTATGTGGCATTGCTCGAAAGCCACCTTGGCACTGCTCCAGTTGGAATTGATGATAACTTCTTTGAACTCGGTGCCACCTCACTCGATATTGTACAGATTGCTGGAAAATTGGCCAAGATCGAGGCCAGCAGTAAAGTCGTTGATTTTTACAAGTTCACCACAGTTGCGATGCTCGTCAAGCACTATGGGGCCGGTCAAGAAGAGCCAAGCTCCGTCTCTAATGCAACCGAAACGAACAAAACTGCCACCAAACCTAGACTGAGCGCCGTTGATGCCGTTCGCAACCGTGCCAAGACGGCGTCTCAAAAACGCGCCCAGAGTCGGAGGAAACGTGATGTCAGTAGCGTGTGATCCAACAGATTTTGGCATGGGCTTGGCGATTGTCGGAATGGCAGTCCGCCTTCCTCAAAGCGAGACCCTCGAAGATTACTGGCATACCATTGTCGGTAAGAAGGCGTGCCAGACTTGGTTCGACAAGGATGATCTGATTGATGAAGGTTGGGATCCAGAGCTTGTAAAAAATCCAGCTTTCATGCCAGTCAAGCCAGTGATTTCAGGCGTGGAGCATTTCGATGCTGACTTTTTCGGGTACAGCCGGGCAGAGGCGGCACATCTTGATCCGAAGACACGTGTCTTTCATGAGGTTGCTTATCATGCTTTGGAGCATGCGGGCTATGGTGGCAATATCAGATCAGAGATCCCAATTGGCGTCTTTGCTGGTGCGTCAGAGGACCCCGAATGGCTTCGCAGAACGTCTGCCATGCTTTCTCGAAACAGCGTTGAGCAGTTTGAACGTGGAGTTCTCGCACACAAGGACTTGTTAGCCCAACTTGTGGCGTTTCATCTTGATCTGCATGGCCCGGCATACACATTGTACACCGCCTGTTCCACATCATTAGCAGCGGTACATATGGCTGCGCAGAGCCTTTTGTTCGGCGAGTGTGATGTTGCTATTGCTGGCGGTGTCACAATAGATCTGCCCATAAAGTCAGGCTATTTGGCGCAAGAGGGCATGATCCACTCTCTTGACGGGTATTGCCGGCCGTTTGATGCCGCCGCAAAGGGCACGCTGTTTGGCGATGGCGCTTGTGCGGTGGTCTTGAAGCGCCTTCAAGATGCTGTGGCTGATAGAGATCACATTCACGCTGTCGTACGGGCTGTTAGTGCAAACAACGATGGACATCGAAAAGTTGGTTTCTCCGCGCCCAGCCTGCAAGGTCAAAGTGATCTGATTAGCACAACTTTGGCTATGGCTGACGTTGATCCAAGCACTATCGGATATGTCGAAACACACGGGACCGGGACAGTCATTGGCGATCCGGTTGAGTTTGATGCTTTGGTTGAGGCGTTCGGCACGACGCTAGGACAACGATGTGCGCTCGGTTCTGTGAAAGCCAACATTGGTCATACGCATGCCGCTGCTGGGGTCGCCGGTTTAATTAAGAGCGTCCTCGCCATCGAGAACGCCACAGTGCCGCCTATGGCGCATTTTCAGGCACCAAATCCCAACATGGCGCTGGAGCAAAGCCCTTTTTATATTCCAACTGAACCTCAGGTTTGGCCAGCTGAAATGACACCTCGGCGGGCGGCGGTCAGTTCTTTTGGGATTGGTGGTACTAATCTTCACGCTATTATCGAGCAAGCACCTAACTTTCCAACCCCTTCAGCTTCGCAAGGCCCATTAGTCTATCCAGTCTCAGCTCAGACAGAAGACGTTGCTAAGGAGCTGGCAGAGCGCCTGCAAGCGCAGTTGAGCACGTTATCCAAAAGGGATGATTTTAGTCGTCTGGCATTTTGCCTTCAAACCAAACGCAGAGAGTTTCCTTATCGTCTTGCAATTGTTGTGAGTGAGGGAAAGGAAGGACAGTGGCTCTTTGAGAAAGTAGAGCCTACTTGCGGTGCAAATGAGGTGTCAGGTTCTGTCTTACGATTGAGGCATGAAAACGCGGTCGCGCTGAGTGCCTGTGAACGCGATACACTGGTATCTCAAGCCAAGACGCTGATTTCGGCTGTGCCATCGATCACGTCTATTGCGGGTCAAGGCGATATGTTGTGGCTCGCAGCGGCCGTTGCTGGTGTGATGGAAAGTGAAGGTATTCTTTCGGCATTGGCCTTTGCACAGTCTGGTGCGTTGCCTACTGTTCCATCACGCCACCACACACCCTTCATAGTGCTGAGCGATATCAATGGGATCGCAATAACTCCCGATCAATTGGCTGATGATGGGTTCTGGATTGGGCAGCTGACTAACACGGCGCAAGCGCATCCGGCCTGTTCAGAGAATAAAAGAACTGTCGGTGGACATGGCTTAACCTTCGGCCTGGCAGAAACCCAATCACCTGGTCTTGAGCGCCTTCTTGCAGAACTGTGGGTCAACGGAGGTGCAATCGATTGGCGGGTCTTTCACAGTAACGGTGTACCGTCTCACCTTGCCGGACCGAATTACCCCTTCTCCAGAACGCCATTTCCGGTACCTCCTGCCGTATCTCAACAGGTAAGTCCAAGCTCAGACAGCGCACTGCCAAAAGAACTCACGAGTGTCAACGCACGTCCTGATCTTTCCTCCACATTTCGTCCCGCTGAAAACCAGACCGAACTCCTCGTCACTGGTTTGATGGAACAGATGCTCGGCATTGCACCGGTCGGAATGGATGATGATTTTTTCGAGTTAGGTGGTCACTCCCTTTTAGCCACCAAACTGGCAATCGCAATCGAAAAGAGCTTCGGCACGGTCTTAGAGATCGCCAACTTTCTTGAGGTTCCAACTGCAGCTTCGATCTGCAGCTTTCTTGCCAGCGCAACTCCAGCTCAGTTCCCTTACAACCATGGAAATGAGGAAGCAAACACATGAGTTCTCAGGTCAATAGCGACTTATCGGTCCTGTCCAAGCAAACAGTATGTGAGCCAATCTCCGAACTCGTCGCGGTCATCGGCGCCGGTACAATGGGTACTGGGATCGCGCATGACCTTGCTTTGCATGGGTTGGATACTGTTGTTGTAGATATCAACTCAGATCAGCTTGATATCTGTGCCAAGAACATCAAGCAGAACCTACGCCTGTATCAGATGCATGAAGTGCACGGGAAGCTAACGGTACCGCGCGAGACCATTTTGGAACGGTTGACATTCACCACATCGCTGGAGGACGTCGCGGACGCAGGGTTCGTCATCGAAAATGTCACCGAAGATTGGGACATTAAGCAGCAAGTTTATCAAAAGATGGCTGAAGTTTGTGGGCCAGAGACTGTCTATGGCGTTAATACTTCGGCCATTTCGATAACTCAGGTCGCTAGCTTGATGCCGGTGCCAGAGAATGTCGTCGGTGTGCATTTGATGAATCCGGTGCCGCTCAAGCCGATGGTTGAACTTATCCGTGGTTTTCGCAGCAGCGAGGGCGCTCTAAATCGTATGCGTGCTCTGTTGGCGCGGTTGAATAAAGAGAGCATTACCGTCGAGGACTCACCCGGTTTTGTTACCAACCGAGCCATGATGATCTTCGTCAACGAGGCCATCTTCATGGTCCAAGAACACGTCGCATCACCCTCTGACGTCGATACACTATTCAAGTCCTGTTTTGGCCACAAGATGGGGCCGCTTCAGACGGCCGATTTGATTGGTCTCGACACGATTCTTAAGTCGCTGGAGGTTCTTTACGAGGGCTTCAATGACAGCAAGTTTCGCCCCTGTTTTCTGCTCAAGAAAATGGTCAGTGCCGGCAAAATGGGCATGAAGTCCGGATCCGGTTTTTATGAGTACACACAATAAGCCTCGGAGATACTCTCATGGAAAACATTAGAGCACAGATCCGCGAATTCCTGTCTCGTGCGACCAATGGTGCCGCGATTGAAGACAACACGAACATATTCGAACTGGGATTAGCGCACTCGTTGTTCACCGTTCAGATGATCTTGTTCATCGAAGGTAAGTTCGGGATCGAACTCGAACTGGATGACATCAAACCAGAAGATATCAGCACAATTGCCAAAATCTCCGAACTGATCTCAACACATTTAGTGGCAGAAAATCGGGAGTTGGAACATGCAGCCTCCTGACAATCTTACTCAGTTCCAGGCCAACGTACGTGCCTTTGTCGAAAAGACGCTTTTGCCAGAAGTGAGTAAGATCGACGAAGCCGAGCAAATCGACCGTTCGCTAATTCAAGCGATGGCCAATCAAGGATTTTTGGGAGCGTCGATCAAGAAGAAGAATGGCGGGCAGGCTCTACCCTCTGATCACCTGATGGTGCTGCATAAGGAAGTGGCACGCGCGCATGGTTCTTTGGAGAATCTCGTGACGGTGACCGGCATGGTTGCAGCTGCGGTGGAGCGTTTTGCCAAGTCCGATCTGATACGTGACTACCTTAAGGCACTGGCTAAAGGCGAGTTGATCGGCGGTTTTGCGATGACCGAGCCCAATATCGGCAGCAATTTGAGCCATGTGGAAACCACCATCACACGCGATGGCGATGACTATGTGATCAATGGCGTCAAGACGTGGATCACTTTGGCCCAAATCGCAGATTTCTTTGTCGTCCTTGGTCGCACGCGTGACAACCACACCCAGGTCATTTTGGTTGATCGCTCGACGCCAGGTCTGAGTGTGGAACCGATCCGCGGGATGATTGGTCTGAGGGCCAATATGCTTGGCACGGTAACGTTTGATCAATGTCGAGTGCCTGCTCATTATCTTTTAGGCAGCGAAACTCAAGGATTGGCATTATCAGCGACGTTTGGCCTGCATGAGGGACGCTTTACAACGGCTTGCGGATGCCTTGGCCTGGCTGACGCTGCTCTGGAAGTGATGACTGAGCGGTGTATCTCACGCCAGCAGGCGGGCAAGCCACTTTACCGGCATCAGCTGGTTCAAAAGATGCTCTCGGAGACCTTGGTCGCGGTAATGTCTGCGCAAGAGCTGGTCAATCGCGCTGCTGAAGCTCGCGATATGGCCTCACCAGACATGGTGCAAGCGATTATGATCGCGAAATATGCGGCCTCCCAAGCTGCTCGTCTGGCCAGCAATAACGCGGTTCAGTTGTTGGGAGCCTCTGGGTGCCACGCCGTCAATCATGCCGAGCGTTACTTTCGCGATGCAAAGGCGATGGAGATTATCGAAGGCACGACGCAAATCCATGAAATTCAGATCGCGTTGGCATACATCGCAACGAATGTTGAACGGGCCGCAGCATGACACATCTTGCATTCATATTCCCCGGTTCCGGATCACAGTATCCGGCAATGGCATCGCGCTTGATCAAGAACCATGACTTGATCAAGGAGCTGTTTGTTGAAGCGTCAGATGTTCTCGGATGGGACTTGACCGATCTTTGTACTAAGGGCGGGTTGACGAAGCTTAGCAAAACTAAATTTCTGTTCCCAGCTTTGCACGTCACAAATGTTGCTCACTTCAAGGCAGCCATCCTGGAATATGAATGCAAGCCAACAGTTATGCTTGGTCACAGTTTAGGTGAGTACTCGGCACTTACTTGTGCCGGAGCGATGTCTTTTGCTGATAGTGTCAAAGTGGTCGCTAGACGCGCAGAAATTGCAGCAAAAGCTCAAGCGGCTGCGGTCTCTGCAACAACGATTTTTAAGAATACGGATCTGGAGACAGTTCGCAAAACGCTTGAAGAGGTGCGTGCGCAAACAGATGCCCTGGTGAGCCTTGCATGCATCAATAGTGACACGCAATTTATGGTGACGGGCGAAGCCAAGGCAGTGTTGCTGGCTGAGCAGTCTCTCTTAGCTTCTGATGGTAGTGCCGAGGTTGTACCACTGTATGGCGGTGCACCTTACCATAGTAGTCTTATGACACCTTACGTTGCAGAGTTACGCAGCGCATTAGAAATGGTAACGTGGCAATCACCGCAGATTTCCGTGATTTCCAGTGCGACCGCGAACAAAGTTGAGACGCCTGATGCCATTAAGGATGCTCTAGCACGGCAGCTTGATCATACTGTATTATGGCGGGATTGTATTGAGCGGATCAAAGATGAGGGCATTTCCTGCGTCGCCGAAGTTGGTCCACAAAGCGTTTTGAAAAACCTGCTTTTGGAGACGAACTATCCAGGTGTAGTTCTGGCTCATGATGACCAATCGGACAAGCTAAAACTGGCAGAGTTTGGTAATCCGCCAAAGACTGAGACACCCGAAAAAACCATTATGAGTGCAGTGGAGCGCTCGTTTCGCTCATATCCAGATGCTGTGGCTGTTCGTTGTGAAACGGGCAATCTGACGTACTGTGAGTTGGATAAGAAATCCAGCCATCTAGCTCATAAACTGAGAAGCCTCGGCGTTGGCAAAGACACGCCAACGGCCGTTTCAATGCCGCGCAGCTCTGATATGATTGTCGCTATATTCGCGATTTTGCGTGCAGGCGGGGCTTACTTACCAATCAATGCCCATCACCCTGTTGACCGTGTGCAGACCATTTTGCGTGATAGTGGTGCCGTTGGGCTAATCACAGACACGACCGATCGCTTAGACGTATCGTTTGATGGGTTCAGCCTCGCAATGGATGTCTACGATTGGGGCGCTCCGGTCGTAAGTGGTGAGCTGCCCGAACCACAGCCAGAAGACTTGGCGTACATAATTTACACCTCGGGTTCTACCGGGCGGGCAAAGGGTGTTTGTACAGAACACGCGGCGCTCAGCAATCGCCTTGACTGGATGCAAGAAGCTTATCCAATAGGTCCCGCTGACACGATACTCCAGAAGACTGTTACGACGTTTGATGTCTCGCTTTGGGAGTTGCTTTGGTGGGCTATGGAGGGTGCGAGTGTTGCTCTGCTGCCATCCGGGAAAGAGCATGATCCGAGGGCAATCTCTCGTAGTATTCGCACCCATAACGTTACTATTATTCACTTCGTGCCATCAGTATTTGAGCTGTTTCTGACCTATGAGGAGATCAAAGGACGTCCCGAAGAGCTTTCCAAGCTTCGGTTCATTTTTACAAGTGGCGAGAAGCTCTTGGTTGAAGCGGTTCAACGGTTCCATACGCTGACACAGAACCAACCAAGTATTGCGCTGGTTAATCTATACGGCCCTACTGAAGCGGCAATAGACGTGACCTATTTCAATTGCGTACGCGGCCAGGTCCTGTCCGATGTTCCAATTGGTAAACCGATTACAGGAATCGAACTGCACATTGTCGATGAGGCTCTTAAACCCATAGACGGTGAAGGGGAGTTGCTAATTTCTGGTGTTGGTTTGGCGCGAGGATATTTGAATGCAGAAGAACTGACAAATGCAGCCTTCGTAAATGTCCCAGCATTAAATGGTCTACGCGCCTATCGCACAGGTGACTTAGTCACGAAAGACAGCAAAACTGGTAACTATCACTATATCGGTCGTAATGACTTCCAGATCAAGCTACGTGGATTGCGTGTTGAGCTTGGTGAGATCGAGCATGTGATTTTGCAAAGCCACGGTGTTACGTCAGCATGTGTTTACGCTGACACGGATAACCCCATGTCACAAAACATCTTCGCGTCAATTGTTGGTGATGGTGAAGTTGATATTGATGACGTGCAGCTGAACCTCTTGAATGCGCTACCTGAGTATATGATCCCAAGCAGACTGCTCTTGTTAGATGCAATGCCACTGTCCAAAAATGGGAAGTTGGATCGCAAGGCACTTTTAGCTCAAGCTAAAAGCGTTCAGGGCGTGACAGTGGACCTTCGTAAAGCAAGTGATGTTGGTGGGAAGGCTATACAGGCTCAAGAAGCTATCCCTCTGATAAATGGGCAGAATGCAATGTGGGTTGCACAACAACTGCACCCTGATCGTAGCCTGTTCACCTCTCCGATAATGCTCAAGCTGAAGGGCATTTTGGACGTGGACCAGTTGTCCAAAGCAGTGGAACTGACCGTTGCCCGCCATGGGCAGCTGCGCTCAGGTATTTCTTCTGATCGCTCTGTTCAAGTTACAAATGCTTTTTTGCCCAAACTTGAGTGTCTTAGTACGCTGCCAGCAGGCTACAAGGCAGGCACACCACTTCCATTTGCGACGGGGCGCTATGACATAGAGCGACCTTTGGTTCGATTTGTCTTGGTTAAGCTAGCGCAGGATGAATACTTGCTACAGATTGATCTGGATCACATCCTTTGTGACGGTTGGTCTAAGGCGGTTCTGATTGATGATTTGCTCGGGTTTTATTATGACACCCCGACCGAAATGCCGGGCAAAACATACATTGATCATGTGTCCCAGTTAGCAGAGTTTGCATCTTCCGAAAAATATGACCGACAGCTTGATTTCTGGTTGAAAAAACTCTCAGGGGATCTGCCAGTTCTGAGCTTACCTTTTGATCGGCGCCGGCCATCGCTTTCTGCCCGGACTGGCTCATTCGTTGATTTTTCACTGCCATTAGAAACAACAAAAACCCTGAAAGGTGTCGCAGCACGTAATCGCGTTAGCTTTTATAATGTTCTTTTGGCGGCGTATGCCCTCTTTTTGAATAAGCATACAAGCCAGGCCGATATCATTATTGGCATCCCTATGGCTGGGCGATTTGAGGCAGCTTATGAACGAACATTCGGGCTTTTTGTAAACAGCCTTCCCCTTCGCTTAGACATTGATATTTCGCTTTCATTTTCCCAGTTGCTGGAAAAGATCAAGAGTGAAAGCCTGAATCTCATTCGAAATGGTTCGATAGGGTTTGAAGATATTGTCAAGACAGTCAAACCCCGGCGACAGGGGTCTGCCTTTCCAATCTATCAGACGTCTTTCCAGCTTGACAGTTTGCCGGTGCCGGATCTGAAAAGAGACGCACTAGAGGCTGACGTCCTGTTGAATGATACAGGTATTTCTCTTTTAGATTTGTCGATCAGTCTTCATGAAACAGGCGATGGTCTGCAAGGTACTTTTGAGTACGATGACGAGCTTTTTGATCGAGAAACAATCGAACGCTTTGCTGCGCGGTATCGTTGTCTCCTTGAGGCGATTGCAAAAGACGAGACGGTTGAATGTGCAGATCTTTCAATCATGTGCGCGCAAGATTTTGAGGCTTATGAACGACTAAATGCACGTTGTTTGACCAAACCCGCCCACTCCTCGCTTTGGCCCTTACTCAAATCTGCTCTTTCTGAAAAGGGAGACGCGATTTGTATTAAAGACAAGGGTGACGAGGTTAGTGGTAAATCGCTTTTGTCGGCAGTGTACCGTTTTACCAGTAAGCTTGCTGATTGTGGCGTGGTCCCGGGGTCGCGCGTCGCTAGTGTGATGGAGTCCGGCCTCCCAGCAATTGTGGCACAGCTGGCAACTTTTTGTATCGGGGCCGTCTGGGTCCCGGTTGATCCCAAATCTCCGGCTGATCGGTTGGCGCACGTGTTGAATGAGTGCGAGCCGCTTGTTTTGCTACTCGATTCAGCAAGCGCCGAGTTCTACGGTAAGACAAGTCCCGTCCTTGAAGGTCAAACTTTGATTGAGGTGGAACCTCTTCAGGCTCAGGACTTGCGAGTGTCGTCCGATGATGAAGACCCAAGCTTTGAGGTTCCAATCTCAAGTGATGCAGTGATCTTGTTTACGTCTGGTAGTACGGGTCGGCCCAAGGGTGTTCGGCTGACACATCAAGGACTTGCGATCTTGGTGGAGTCCTTTCTGGAAAGTTATGACATCACAAATCAAGATGTTCTGCTTCCGGTTACCTCGGTTGGCTCTGCAAGTTATTTGGGAGAAGTGTTGCCAATCCTCATCGGGGGCGGACAGCTCTTGCTTGTCGATCAGATGACAGCTCTCGACATAGACGCAACACTCAATGCCATAAAGCAGGATCACGTTACCATACTGAGCACAGTTCCAGGGCTCCTGGACCGCCTCAACAAGGCCGTTACCAAAGACGATACTCGTTTTGAAAGCGTGCGTTGGTTGTTAAGTGGTGGTGAAGCACTGAATTTCAGTCAGGTCGACAATCTGATCAACCATGCAAGGGTGGTGAACGGCTATGGTCTGACTGAGGCGACGATTTGTTCGACCTTCTACGAAGTGTCGGCGGCCGACAACAACACCGTGGGTCCATTGCCGATTGGCACGACGGTGTCAGAGACCGATGCGATTTTGCTCACTGAGAACGGAACCAAAGCGCCAATTGGCGTTAATGGCGAACTGTATCTTTCCGGACAAGGTCTTGCAGCAGGATATTTGCGGGAGGAGCAAACGGACAAAGCCTTTGTGGCACTCCCTCAAACCTCAGATCAAGTTTTCCTGCGCACTGGAGATCGTGTCCGGATGAGACCGGATGGGTGTTTGGATTATCTGGACCGTGTGGATCGGCAGGTCCAAATTCGTGGCCATCGAGTTGAACTCGGCGACATTGAAACGGTGTTGATGGGGCATCCGGAAATCGAGAGAGCCCATCTCGTCTTACACGAAGTACAAGGTGGTGCAAGAGACGCACAAGTGTTGTCGGCCTTCTACACGACCAAAACACAAGTGACAGTTGCTGATAGTGATTTGCGGGCTTTTGTTTCTGCTAAACTTCCGGCCTATATGGCCCCAGCTGCTTTTATCTTTCTCAAAGATTTGCCGCTGTCATTGAATGGCAAAGTTGATGAGGCGCAGTTGCCAACTGCACAAGCAACAGTTCAATCGATGGCCAGGCAGGAGCTCTGTCCGCCCCGAACGGATGTCGAAAAGAAGTTAGCTACCATTTGGGAAGACCTATTAGGCGGTGTTCAGCCTGCTGCTGATGCCAATTTCTTCGAACTGGGTGGCAACTCACTACTGCTCACAGACCTACAGCACCAAATCGCACGTGAGTTTACAACGAAGATTGAGTTAGTCGAGCTTTTTTCAAACCCAACAATTCAGTCGCAAGCCAAGCTGCTCGATACCTCCAGCACACTCGAGCCAACACATGAGCATGCTCCCGACAGTGCGATCGTGAGGAAATCTGCATTTGCCCCCAACCGATGGAAGCCAGCGGTAAACGCCTAGAGGGAAAACTGACATGACTACGCAAACTAATGATCTTGGTGTCGCTGTAATTGGGATGGCTGGACGATTTCCGAAAGCCGATACGACAGCGCAACTATGGGAAAACATTAGATCTGGGCGGGAGTGTATATCCGAGTTTACAGAGGAAGAAGTGATTGCATCTGGCGTCTCACCTGAGATCGTACGACGTCCGGATTACCTACGTCGCAAGGGCGCAGTCTCTGACATTGATCGGTTCGATGCGCCATTCTTCTCTATTTCTCCTCGGGAAGCTGAGTTAACCGATCCACAGCACCGTCTCATGTTGCAATGTGCTTGGAATGCGATGGAGGATGCTGGTTACGATCCCACTTCGTACCAGGGCGACATCGGTGTGTTCGCTGGGAAAAGCTTAGATTCTTATTTGATGCTCAATGTGTTGCCAACTTTCAAGAAGGTTTTCTCTTCGGGAAGTCTTCAGGCCGCAATCGGCAATGATAAAGATAGTATGACCACCCAGATCGCCTATCATCTAAATCTGACTGGGCCGGCCATCACCATTCAAACGTCTTCGTCGACTTCGCTCGTGGCAGTGTGCAGTGCTGCCCAAAGTCTGCTTACATGGCAATGTGATTTGGCACTTGCCGGTGGTGTGACGCTCGGACCACCAATTCACAGCGGATATCTGGCACAAGAAGGCGGCATCACATCTCACGATGGTCATTGTCGAGCGTTTGATGCGGCCAGCTCTGGTTTCGTACCTGGCACGGGTCTTGGTCTTGTTGTGTTGAAACGACTAGATGATGCAATCCGTGACAATGACTCCATTATATCAGTAATTCGCGGCTTCGCCGTCAACAATGATGGTTCCCAGAAAGTCAGCTATACTGCACCGAGTGTCGACGCACAGGCTCGAGTTATTGCGCGTGCGCATGCAATGGCAGGTTGGACAGCGGATGAGCTGTCTTATGTCGAAGCCCACGGAACGGGTACACGCATGGGAGACCCCATTGAGGTCTCCGCTCTAACAAACGCCTTTCGCAAGACAACCGATAAGACATCGTTTTGTTGGCTAGGCTCTGTGAAGTCCAACATTGGCCATCTGGATACTGCTGCTGGCGTGACAGGGTTGATCAAAGCCTCATTGAGTATAAAGCATGGAGAAATTCCTGCTTCAGTGAACTATGCGACACCAAACCCTGCATGTAACTTCGAAAGCTCTCCTTTTAAAGTTGTACAGGAACTTACCCCATGGGTACCGGATAGTGGTGTGCGTCGGGCTGGCGTGACTTCGTTGGGTATGGGGGGCACAAATGCCCATGTTGTATTGGAACAAGCGCCAGAGCGGTCTAAGTGCGAAGCCAGGCAGCTAGCGCTTCCCTATATCTTGTCAGCGCGCAGTGAAACCGCGTTGGCCAGGCAGATCGACCTTCAAGGCAAAGCTCTTTCAAGACGAGATTCTGCTCAACTTCTGCCTCAAGATGCAGCTTTTACTCTGGCTGTTGGCCGTAAGGCGATGCCCTGGCGTGCAGCAGTCGTAGCCCGCTCTATCCAGGAGGCTGGCAACAAGTTCCTGACTGGAGACAGAAACGAGATTTACCTTGGTCAACCGGGACTGGTCAGCCCCTTAGCCTTTTTGTTCACGGGGCAGGGGAGTCAGTATCCGGCAATGGGTGCAGATCTTTATAAGCATGATGCTGACTACCGCGATGCATTTAACAGTGCAGCTGAAGCCATAGCCGCCGCCGAGGGGCCGGATTTGAGGAATGGGCTTTATGGTGATGAAGATGTGAGATTTAGTGGAGATCAGCTTGCGCAAACTCACCTGACCCAACCCGCGTTGTTCGCTGTGGAGTATGCACTTGCGATGGCATGGTTAGCGCGTGGCATAACACCCGGTGCATTGATTGGCCATTCATTGGGTGAGTGGGTAGCGGCGGTCGTGGCAAATGTTATGTCTTTGGAGACTGCTGCACGTCTGGTTATTGTTCGTGCGAACGCGATGGCAACTGCACCATCGGGTGCGATGCTTTCCATCCGGGCGGATGCCAGCCAGATCCAGGATAAGCTTATTGAGAACGTTGAGCTTGCAGCCGAAAACGCTCCTGGGCTTTGTGTTGTTGCTGGTCCTTCTGAAGTGATTACCGATTTTGAGCAAAAACTGGATCAACTAGGTATCCGTCATAGCAGGCTCAAAACCTCTCATGCCTTCCACTCAGCATCAATGATAGGTGCTGCAACACAGTTGCGAGACGCAATGGAGGGGCAGACGCTCCATCCGCCAGTTTATCCGATTTATTCAACGGCGCTTGGTCGGCTGGCTCGGTCCGAAGAGCTAACAGATTCCACCTACTGGAGTGCGCAGGTGCTTAAGCCTGTTTTGTTCCAAAAAGCGTTGATGGCAGCTTTGGAAGATCTGAACTGTAACATGCTGGAGGTAGGACCGGGTAACGCATTGTCTTCGATGGGAGTGCTTTGTGCAGGTACGACAATCGCTCCCATTACATCGCTCCCGCAAATCACAGAACTACAGTCTGCTTTGGATCACAATATGACGGCAATGATCCAATTGTGGACCATGGGGTATGATCTGAGTTGGGAGGTTGTTTTTAAAAATCAGAAATGTGGGCGTGTCTCACTACCTGGTTACAATTTTGACAAGCATCGATATTGGATCGCAAGTGAAGAAGAGCAATGTGGGCACGATGGCGAGTCCACTGATTGGGATACAGATCAGGCTGCTGCCTCTACCACATTGTCAATGTCTGCTGCAAAGAGCCCAAGACCTAAGTCACTCTCAACAACTTTTGAGCCTGTGGCGTCCGAACTAGAAGCGAAAATCAGTGAAATCTTCGAGGATCTTCTAGGGATCTCCGGGATTGGTCGCACCGATGATTTCTTTGAACTTGGCGGCCATTCTCTGATGGCGTCGATGATGATAGCACGCCTTGCAGAGTTGCATGGCATCTCGCTTGATACCCAGACATTCTTCACAGCACCAAATATTGCAGATCTGACTGCTGAACTTGAGAAACGCGGCAAGGCAGGGAGTACTTCTCTTGTTGAGAGTTTGCTTACAGACTTTGAAGTTAGTTCTGAGCTGTTGGAACACGCACAGCAGCCAGAGGAGGTCGCAAAATGACGACATCTCCTCCTCTGTCTGTCGCGGATCGCTTGGTCGCGTTGCCTAAGGATAAGCGCAAGGCTTTCTTTTTGAAGTTGCTGGAAGAAGGTGGCTCTCTTGCATCGCTTCCAATCGCCCGTCTACATCAAGACGAAGAAGTGCAGCTGTCATTTGAGCAAGAGCGCCTTGCGATACTTGATCAGCTTGACCCAGATGCCTGTGACTATGTTCTCTACCAGGGCTTCCGAATTTCGGGCATGTTGGATGTCGACGTGCTTATCCAGGTTTTTGAAAATCTGATTCAGCGTCATTCGAGTCTACGTATACAAATTGATCTTGAAAAAGAAACACTGACGCAGCGTATTCGTCCCCACATTGGTGTGCCGCTCACAGTTCATAACTTGTCTGGTGACCAGTTCAATTTGTTAGAAAATGCGGCAGTTGGTATCGCAAGCAAGCCAATTCCGTTGGCCGAAGCTCCGCTGTTCAGGATTGACTTTCTAACGAATGATGGACCAGATCAGCTGCTTTTACTAAGGATCCATCATGTGATCGCTGATGGCCTATCATTGGCAATCCTGTTTCGACAAGCGATGACGTCATATGATGCGCTGGTCCGCGGACAAGCTCTGGAGCCTATAAAGGCGGAGCGGGCTAGCCTTGTTGATTTCGCGAACTGGCAGCGTAGCTGGTCTGATGGAATGCGCGCCTCGACCTTTGCCACTAACTGTGCAGAGGCTTTCCATAGCGCACCTGTGCAATCCATGTTGCCCCCAGATCAACCCGCACCTACGGGATCAATAACCACGCAGAAAGGGCGACGTCTTCGGCGTCTAATCGATCCAAGTCTGACGCAAAAGATTGAGGCAACAAGCCGAAGTGCGAAGACGGGCATGCACGCCGTTTTTCTTGCAGCACACGCTCTCACACTGCGTGCCTTCACCGGGCAGGACAGGATTATCGTGGGGTCACCAGCCACTGGTCGCTTGCGTCCAGAAGTTGAGGAAACAGTAGGTTTTTTTGCAACCACCACGCTTTTGGATGTGGATTTGGCAGAAGCTGAGACTTTTGCAGATGCTCTTGGTCAAGCGGCAAAGAGCATCCATAACTCTGACACGTTCAAGTCGCTTCCGATGGAGATTCTTCGGGAGAAGCTAGTTGTTGACGGACAACTTGACGGCAATGTGCCGTTTCAGACTTTCTTGATTTCTCATGCGACGGCAAAGCAGAGTAAGTTTCGGATTGCCGACCAAGATTGGGAGATGATTGACCTTCACAATGGTAGTTGCAAGTTCGACCTGACCCTCGAGCTAATACCATCGGAGGGAGGGTATGAGGTAACGGCTGAGTTTGATGTAACACGATATTCTACGTATCTAATCGAACTTTACTTCGACACCTTCCTGGAAATGCTCAAGCAGATTGCGCATGCGTCGGACGTAACTTTAGAAGCTGTCTCAACCCCTATCGAAGACAAGACCCAAGCTCTCCTTACAAGATTGAACAAGACCACCGCACCCCGCAGTGATGCTGATTTGGTTCTTGCACGATTTGAGGACTCTGTTCGTCAATTTTCAACGGACGTGGCGATTGCATCTCCACATGAGACCTGGAGTTACTGCGACCTTGATGAGGCAAGTCGGCGGTTTGCAGAAAATCTGCGGAGGCGCGGTATCGGCACTGGCGATCTTGTTGCTGTGGAACTGGACCGCGAACCATTATTGATCGCAGCAATGCTTGGCATCTGGCGGTTGGGTGCGGTCTATTTGCCCCTTGACCCGTATAACTTGCCGGAGCGCACAGACATTGTTTTGAACCTTGCTAAGCCATCGCTGATTGTCAGCCGCAATGCGCATGCATCGTTCAATGTCGCTGATCCACACGAGTTGACCTCGGGCACGGTTGAAACAGCTGAAGTGGATGAACTGCCGAGCTCCTCAGATACGGCTTACGTAATCTTTACGTCTGGCAGCACTGGAACGCCTAAAGGCGTCTGCATACGCCATGGCAACCTTGCTAACTTCCTGTCCTCAATGGCTCATCAACCAGGCTTGACGTCAAAGGACCGCCTTTTGTCCGTCACGACCCCAAGCTTTGATATTTCCCTTTTGGAGTTCCTATTGCCGTTATGTGTTGGTGCATGCGTCGAAATGGCTCCTCAGGATATTGTTAGCGATGTTTTTGAGTTACGGGCATTTATTGAGCAATGCCGCCCAACGGTGATGCAAGCAACGCCGTCTCTTTGGCAAATGTTGGTAACAAGCGGATGGCGTGCTGACAGTACACTGCGTATCTTGGTCGGTGGAGAACCATTGCCATTGTCTTTGGCGCAGGCGCTGACGAGCACAGGTGCCGAATGCTGGAACATGTATGGCCCGACTGAAACAACAATTTGGTCGTTGTGCTGCAAAGTAGAACCGTCTGACACGAGTATCTCAATTGGTGCGCCCATCGATAATACGAGTATTCGCATCATCGATGATCTGGGACGACAAGTACCTATTGGAGTGACTGGAGAGCTTTGGATTGGAGGAGCCGGGCTTGCGGCAGGCTATAAAGATCGCCCAGACCTGACAGACAAACAGTTTATGAGTTGCGGTGAACCAGCCGCTAGGTGGTATAAAACCGGTGATCGGGTGTGCCTGACATGGGATGGCAACATTGTATTTAAGGGACGCCAGGACAATCAACTTAAGATCCGCGGGCATCGGGTTGAGCTAGGGGATATTGAAACCAGCCTGATCGCGCATCCTGAAGTGTCGTTTGCTGTTATAAGGCCGCAAGAGGTAGACAGTGGCAATGTCCGATTGACTGCCTTTATCGAACCCGTAATCGGCACGGACACAGCCGATCTTCATCCTCGTCTGGTCCAATATACGACTGAGCATCTGCCCGATTACATGCGCCCGGCGCGTTGGAGATTTGTCGAAGCATTCCCTAAGAACTCAGCTGGCAAAATCGACCGAGCCGCGCTGGATGGACAAGAACTTGCTTCAGCAAATGTTGCGACCACAACGCAAGCACCAGAAACTGGAACTGAACTGTCCCTTGCTGCGATTTTGCAGCACTTGCTTTCATTAAAGACCCTTGATCGGCATGCGGATTTTTTTGCCATTGGTGGGCACTCTCTTTTGGCAGTCGAGTATCTTGTCCAAGTGCGCGCAGCATTGGGAGTGAAAGTTCTTCTCAAGGATCTACTCAGGAACCCAACTATTGCGTCTTTGGCATCACATATCGATGAAGGCCAAGCAGCTGGTGACTTGGCCCAGATCCAAATAGAGCATACGGATTATGGTTCTTTACGTCATATAAGTCAGCCGGATATCGATTTTCCGCTCACCGATGTTCAGCGTGCATACTGGTCTGGGCGTCAGCTTGGTGCCAATGGAGCTAAAGTTTCCTCGTTTGTTTATCAGGAGTTTGAGAGCCGGTCGGTGGATCTCAAACAGTTAGAAAATGCTTGGAACAGGTTGATCAAGCGTCAGGATATGTTGCGGGCAATCGTCACCCAAGACGGTCAACAACGGATTTTGTCGGATGTTTCGCATTACCCTATTCCAGTTGAAGATCTGAGCACCACACTAGTCGAGGTGCGAGAAGAAAAGCTGCAGCACAAGCGTGCCCGTTTGCGGCGGGGATGCGAGACGATTGATACTTGGCCTCTTTTCTCACTGGAAGCGACGGTGTTGCCTGATGGCATGGTGCGATTGCATTTCGGGATAGATCTTTTGATCGCTGATGCTGCGAGTTTGAGCATTATCGCTGAGGAGTTGATACTGCTTTACGAAGAGCAAGATGTGAAGCTGACGCCACTACCATTTTCTTTTAAAGATCATGTGCTGGCTTCACAACACGCGGTCCAGAAGCAAGATCTAACTGCTGCGGAGTGTTGGTGGGATGCCTCTATTGCGACCTTCCCGGCAGGTCCAGAGTTGCCTACACGCGATGACCAATTGGCTCTTCAAAGCACCACGTTTCGTCGTCGAAGTCACTGCCTCAATGGAAAAAACTGGGCTGCCCTTCGCAGCTCTGCTCAACGTATAGGTGTAAGTGCAACCAGTCTCCTGCTGTCGGCCTTCTCGCATGTTCTGAGAAGGTGGAGCCGCGCGCCTGAGTTTGCACTAAATCTCACTGTGTTCAATCGGCCGCGAGTCAAAGGGGCAGATACACTGATCGGTGACTTCACCGACATCCTTTTGCTTCCGGTAGATTTGAAGACAGTTACCAGTGTCAGATCGGCGGCTTTACAAATTCAAGACAGGCTCTGGGAGGCCCTTGACCACGCAGCCCTGTCTGGTGTGCGCGTCACGGAGAAACTCATCCGTGCAGGACGGCTCAGAGCCCCTTTGCCTGTTGTATTCACCAGTTTGCTTGACCAGCCGAAACAAGACACGAATGCGGCGATATCTGCATTGGGTGTTGAGACTGTCTACACTATCAGTCAGACCCCGCAGGTTTGGCTTGATCATCAGGTTATGGAGCGAGACGGGTGTCTTTATCTAAACTGGGATGCAGTTGAGGAGTTATTTGACGCGCGCATTCTGGATGAGATGTTTGCATCCTATGTTGCGCTTCTTGAAGGATTGGCGCTGGACCCGACCTTGTTGGAAGCGGCTGATTTACCGCGGTTGCCCGCGGTTGCGTTGCCGGTGGCCGAGAGCGCTCTCCCAGTTGCAAGCCTACATGATGGGCTGGCGCGATATGCGGTTGAGACACCAGAGGCAGTGGCTATCTGGCAGGCGGATGCAAAGGGTGGCTGCGCATTTGAGGTCAGCTATGATCAGTTGCATCGGGCGGCGAACAAGGTGGCCACGGTTTTGCGTGCAGGTGGTCTTGCGCGGGAAGAGTTTGTGGCCATCATCATGGACAAAGGGTGGGAGCAGAGTGCTGCAGCACATGGCATTTTGCGCGCTGGCGGAGCCTATCTTCCCATCGATCCTGAGGTGCCACCGCAGCGTCGTGCTGAGTTGCTCGCAGCGGCCGGTGTGCGCCAGATTCTCACACAGCCCTGGCATCTGGGTTCTCTGCAACGCGACTTGGCAAACCGACCAGGGGCGGTGGAGACGCCAGTATTACAGGCGCTCGACATAAGTTGGCAATGCCATGATGCTCCCTTCGCAGAGGTAGTGGCCACGCCCGATCAGACAGCCTATGTGATCTTCACCTCCGGTTCGACAGGCTCGCCCAAAGGTGTCGTGATCGCACACCAGGCTGTCATGAACACCATTGAAGATATCTGCGTGCGACGCTGCCTGACGTCAAATGATGGTGTGTTCGGCCTGTCATCACTCAGCTTCGATCTCTCCGTGTTCGATCTGTTCGGCACGAGCGCGCGGGGTGCACGCCTTGTGCTGCCGCATCCTGATGGTTTGAAGGATCCACGCCACTGGGGCCGTGTTCTGCGTGCTGCGGGTGTGACAGTCTGGAACTCGGTTCCGGCTTTGTTGCGCATGCTGGTTGCACACGAGCAAGACAGTGAAGCGGCTTTCCCAGAGCTGCGCGTTGCGATGCTGAGCGGCGATTGGATTCCGCTTTCACTGCCCGAGCAAGCTTGGCAGAGCCTTAATTCTGATCTGCAAATTATCTCGCTGGGTGGGGCGACAGAAGCCTCGATTTGGTCGATTGAATATCCGATTGAGACAGTGGATCCAACCTGGCAGAGCATTCCTTACGGGACTGGGCTGACCAACCAGCCAATGCGTGTTGTTGGTCACCGGCTGGATGAGTGCCCGACCGGTGTGATTGGTGAAATCGTGATCGCAGGTGTTGGACTAGCCAAGGGGTATCTCGGGCGTCCGGATTTGACCGAGCAGAGCTTTGTCACTCACGCTGATACTGGTGAGCGGCTCTACAAAACCGGTGATCTTGGCCGCTATACAGAAACGGGTCTTATCGAGTTCCTTGGCCGCAAAGACACCCAGGTCAAAGTCAACGGATACAGAATTGAACTGGGGGAAATCGAAACAATCCTCGAAAGGCATCCAGACATCGCCCAGGCGGTGGTGGTTCCAACAGAGGCAAGTTTGATGGCCTTTGTGTCTCCTGAAAATCAAAGCACACCCACAAAAGAGGTTTTGGGATCTTGGGTGGATTACCTGCGTAACCGGTTACCTGTCTACATGGTCCCACGCGCCCTAATACCGATTGAGACATTACCTGTAACAAGGAATGGAAAAGTGGATCGCAGAGCTCTTGCCGCCAAAGCAACCTCCCATACTCAGACTGAAGAAAAGACGATGCTGTCCACCACTACGGTGTCTGCGGGGAACGCGATCCAAAAGAAGCTCATGAACATTGTGGCTGATGTTTTAAATCGAGATCGGGTTGGACTTGATGACAACTTCTTTGATCTAGGCGGTGGATCGATCGAGATTGTTTTGATCCATCGCCAGCTGGAAGGCCAGTTTGATACTGAAATCCAGATTACCGACCTGTTCCGGCTTGGAACCATTCGGCGAGTTGCCGATCACCTGTCCAACAATGCCGATCCGTCCGATCAAATTACATCAGTCAAAGCGCAAGCGAAGACACGAGGCGAGCGACGTAAGGAAGTTGGTCGCCGTCGCCGATCATCGCAAAAGGCGAAATATGCAGTCAAGGCGAGGAATGAGCCATGAGCTTCAACGATACTGACATCGCGATCATAGGCATGAACTGCCGGTTCCCCGGCATTGATGGGTTAGATGCGTTTGAAGCCTGCCTTCGTGATGGAAGAGACATGTTGGCCCCAGTTGTTCAAGAGCTTGAAGGCGGTGGACGGCGGGTAATTTTGAACGCCACAGTTCCCGGATTAAAGGCGTTTGATGCCGATCGGTTTGGTTATACTCATCAGGAAGCACGCATCGCTGATCCTCAACAAAGGCTGTTTCTCGAGACTGTTTGGGAAATGCTGGAAATGGCTGGTTATTCGCCAAAACACATCCAGCCGACCACCGGGATATTTTCGGGCGTTAGCACCAGCTATTACTTGCTCTACCATCTGCTGGGGCATTCGAGTGAAGTTCGAAACTCGAGTGATTTGCAGGTAATGATCGGTAATGACAAAGATCATTTGACATCGCAGATAGCTTATCGTTTGGACCTGACTGGGCCAACGGTAACCGTTCAGGCTAGTTGTGCGACTTCCCTCGTCGCAACCCATCTTGCTTGTGAGAGCCTAAACAGTGGGCAATGTGATCTGGCGATTTCGGGGGGTGTTTCGCTGCGAGTGCCCTCCCAAAAAGATTATGACTTTCAACCTGGTGGTCTTTTGTCAGAAGATGGGGCGATCCATGCCTTCGATGCCAATGCCAGTGGCACCGTTTACAGCAGCGGCGTGGCAACGCTTTTGTTGAAGCGTGCCGAAGATGCCGTTCAAGATGGAGACCAAATCTTTGCGCTTATTTCTGGCTCAGCGATAAACAATGACGGCGCGCAACGCGTTGGGTACACGGCACCTGCCGTTAATGGGCAGGTCCGAGCCTTGATGGAGGCTCAGGAGGTTGCAGATGTCAATGCCCGAGACATTGCCTATATCGAAGCACACGGAAGCGGAACGCCATTAGGTGACCGTATTGAGTTGGATGCTTTGTATGAGGCTTTCCAACAGTCCAACTCTGCGACCATTGAAGCAGGCTCTTGCGGGCTGGGGTCGGTCAAGACAAACATTGGGCATTGTGAAATGGCGGCGGGAGCAGCGGGCCTGATAAAGACAGCATTGTCTTTGAAGTCAGGCAAGCTGTTTCCAAGCTTGCATTTCGAGACGCCTGCACAGGAATTGATGCAGGATGGGTCCCCGTTTTACGTGAATGACCAGCTATGCGATTGGCCCGTAGATCGTCCGCGGATTGCGGGCGTGAGTTCCTTTGGACTTGGTGGGAACAATGCGCACGCGATCCTAAGAGCTTACGATCCATCCGAGAGCACGCCCCAAGATATGGCTGAAGAACAGCCAGAACTGCTTGTTCTATCGGCCCGCAATCAAGATCAGTTCAGCACATACGAACGCTCTTTGATTAGTGCTGCAGGGACACTGGATCGCAGTGATGTTGCTCACACACTACGTGTCGGTCGCGAAGCGGACCCATTTCGCAAAGCAGTGATTTGGAGGCAGGGCCAGTCAATTGCCGATGCATTGACCCATGCGGATGTTATAGCGTCTGCTGAAAAGCAGATCGTTCTGTTGCTTTCTCCTGATGCCGCTTTGAGCGATGAGTGCGTAATAAATTTGTGTCGTCTCATGCCAGAAGTTTTGGATCAAATGCCAGAGCTTGTGACTGAACATTCGCTCAAAGATTATCCCAACTGGACGCCAGAGCGCCGCATCGCCTTCTCTACGTCTGTTATTTTTGCGTTTTTGGACCAGTTGGAGTGCACACCAGCTGCAGTGCTGTTCGCAGGCAATAAAGACGATGCTACTGCGTTATGGTCGTTTTTGATGAGGCAAGTCGAAGAGCGGCCGTGCTTTTACTGCAATGAGACTGGCTGGGTACCGGTAACAGGTGACAGTGTGTTCGCTACGATAAGCGACGTCACACAGCAGTTGGAGATTACCAATCCGTTCATTTTAGGATTTGGCAGTAATGGCGATGTGCAAACGGACCAAGCCTTCTACCACTTCGAAGGACAGGCCTCTTATTCTGATCTCATCAGCAGTTTCGGACAGGCTTGGGCACACGGGGTACCAGTCAATTGGCAGAACTGGCCTGGTACACAAAATGCGCGCCGGATCAGGATTCCACGGCCCGAGTTCATTCGCAATGATTTTTGGATTGAGATGCCGGACGTCAACTCCAATGTTTTGGAGTCTAGCTCGAAGGATCGCTCGACGCAAAAATTGGCAGAGATGGACAGCCAAGGAGTTTTCGATTGCGTCAAGGAAACTTGGGAAGAAGTATTCGGAACCGAACTTGAGAACGAAGACGCCAACTTCTTTGAACTGGGTGGGCATTCGCTTTTAGCAGCACGTTTGATTACGTTGCTTCAGGAACGGTTGGGTGTCACCGTTCCGATGAGCGCTTTTTTCGAGACCCCAACAGTCGCGGGACTTGCTTCTGCGTGTCAGCAACAAGCTACGCAGAACAAAGTCTTCAGTCCTCAAGAGGTCGTGCAAGAACCGGATAATCTTAACAAACCCTTCGCGCTGACAGATGTTCAATTGGCGTATTGGGTTGGGCGTCAATCTTCATTGGCATTAGGTGATGTCGCCACGCACATCTATTTCGAGTTCGACTTACCTGACTTCTCACACGTCCAATTCGAGGATGCTGTGAACAAGGTGATTGCACGCCATCCAATGTTGCGTGCAGTGATCAAAGAAGACGGGACCCAGCAGATACTGGAGTCAGTTCCACGCTTTACGATTGAAGACATTCCGGCGGATGATTGGAATTCGAATGCCTTCCAAGCGGCGACCAAACGACTGCGGTCGAAAATGTCCCATCAGGTGACGGATTGTAGTCAATGGCCGCTTTTCGATATTCGCGCTGTGACGGTCGATAGTGGGCAAGCACGGTTACATGTGTCTTTTGATCTTCTGATTGCCGATGCCTGGAGTATCGAGCTCTTTATGCGCGAAGTTTCATATCTTTATCGGCAACCCAAGATCGATTTACCTGCATTGTCGTTTAGTTTTCGCGACCATGTTCTGACGAGTAAGAAAGCCGAAGAAAGCGAGGCGTTCCAAGCTGCTAAATCTTATTGGGAAGAGCGAATTCCAACGCTGCCGATGGGACCTGATCTGCCTCTGGAAACAGCCCCAGCATCGTTAACGGCACCGAAGTTTGTTCGCAGAACCAAAGTGCTCGATCGTCCCTTTGTCACCCGACTTCAGTCCTTGGCGTCGCAGAATGCGTTGACAATGACTGGGCTTATGATGAGCTGCTTCGCTAGCGTTCTGGCGCGGTGGAGCCGCGATCCGCATTTCTGTATCAATCTCACGCTCTTCAATCGCCCAACTGTGCACCCCGACATTTTGGAGGTGATCGGAGACTTCACCACGTTAAACATCATGGAAATCGACTTTCGTGGTGATGGCAGCTTTCTCGACAATGCACAAAAGGTGCAACGTCAGATCTGGCAAGACCTTGATCACCGGTTGTTCAGTGGTGTGCAGGTGTCGCGGCGACTGACCAAACGCAATGGTTCAGCGCAGGAAAGCGTGATCCCTGTAGTATTCACCAGTCTGCTTAATCAAGATAGCGTTGATTGGGCTGATGAGACGAATGACACCCTGGGAGCTGATAACTTCTACACTATCAGCCAGACCCCGCAGGTTTGGCTTGATCATCAGGTTATGGAGCGAGACGGGTGTCTTTATCTAAACTGGGATGCAGTTGAGGAGTTATTTGACGCGCGCATTCTGGATGAGATGTTTGCATCCTATGTTGCGCTTCTTGAAGGATTGGCGCTGGACCCGACCTTGCTGGAAGCGGCTGATTTACCGCGGTTGCCCGCGGTTGCGTTGCCGGTGGCCGAGAGTGCTCTCCCAGTTGCAAGCCTACATGATGGGCTGGCGCGATATGCGGTTGAGACGCCAGAGGCAGTGGCTATCTGGCAGGCGGATGCAAAGGGTGGCTGCGCATTTGAGGTCAGCTATGATCAGTTGCATCGGGCGGCGAACAAGGTGGCCACGGTTTTGCGTGCAGGTGGTCTTGCGCGGGAAGAGTTTGTGGCCATCATCATGGACAAAGGGTGGGAGCAGAGTGCTGCAGCACATGGCATTTTGCGCGCTGGCGGAGCCTATCTTCCCATCGATCCTGAGGTGCCACCGCAGCGTCGTGCTGAGTTGCTCGCAGCGGCCGGTGTGCGCCAGATTCTCACACAGCCCTGGCATCTGGGTTCTCTGCAACGCGACTTGGCAAACCGACCAGGGGCGGTGGAGACGCCAGTATTACAGGCGCTCGACATAAGTTGGCAATGCCATGATGCTCCCTTCGCAGAGGTAGTGGCCACGCCCGATCAGACAGCCTATGTGATCTTCACCTCCGGTTCGACAGGCTCGCCCAAAGGTGTCGTGATCGCACACCAGGCTGTCATGAACACCATTGAAGATATCTGCGTGCGACGCTGCCTGACGTCAAATGATGGTGTGTTCGGCCTGTCATCACTCAGCTTCGATCTCTCCGTGTTCGATCTGTTCGGCACGAGCGCGCGGGGTGCACGCCTTGTGCTGCCGCATCCTGATGGTTTGAAGGATCCACGCCACTGGGGCCGTGTTCTGCGTGCTGCGGGTGTGACAGTCTGGAACTCGGTTCCGGCTTTGTTGCGCATGCTGGTTGCACACGAGCAAGACAGTGAAGCGGCTTTCCCAGAGCTGCGCGTTGCGATGCTGAGCGGCGATTGGATTCCGCTTTCACTGCCCGAGCAAGCTTGGCAGAGCCTTAATTCTGATCTGCAAATTATCTCGCTGGGTGGGGCGACAGAAGCCTCGATTTGGTCGATTGAATATCCGATTGAGACAGTGGATCCAACCTGGCAGAGCATTCCTTACGGGACTGGGCTGACCAACCAGCCAATGCGTGTTGTTGGTCACCGGCTGGATGAGTGCCCGACCGGTGTGATTGGTGAAATCGTGATCGCAGGTGTTGGACTAGCCAAGGGGTATCTCGGGCGTCCGGATTTGACCGAGCAGAGCTTTGTCACTCACGCTGATACTGGTGAGCGGCTCTACAAAACCGGTGATCTTGGCCGCTATACAGAAACGGGTCTTATCGAGTTCCTTGGCCGCAAAGACACCCAGGTCAAAGTCAACGGATACAGAATTGAACTGGGGGAAATCGAAACAATCCTCGAAAGGCATGAAAAAATCCGACATGCCAAAGCGATGGTACGGGACACAGGGGAGGGCGTAAGCCTGGTTGCCTTTGTGGAAACCGATGAAGATACTTCTACCCATAAGGTAGATCCGACGATCATAACTGATCCTGGTGCACGGCTTGCTTTCAAACTTGAACAACGCGGTATCCGTCGGCTCAAGGGTGAACGTCATGCCTTTGGTGTTCCTGAGGACACTGACACACGTTTTGTGCGGCGGAGAAGTTGTCGCAACTACGCAGATCAAATAGTCACGAAAGAACAACTGGGCGAAGTTCTTCGCTCGCTATCACAACGCCATTTCGACCGTCTGCCCTTTCCCAAGTATCGATATGGTTCAGCAGGTGGATTGTACCCGGTTCAAACCTATGTGGGTGTCCATTCTGGCAAAATCCAGGATGTGCCCGCAGGTCTTTACTACCATGATCCTAGGACCAATGAGCTGGTTGCCACGGGTGAACGATCAAGTGGCATTGTGGCAGGTCAGGCTGGACCAAATGTCTCGCTTATTGAGAGTGCATCGTTTGCTCTTTATTTTGTCTGCGACAAGTCGGCTATCGAACCTCTTTACGGTAAGGACCTGGGGGTGATGTTTGCCGCGATGGAGGTTGGTGCTATGTGCCAGCTTCTGGAAGACCAAGCTGCTGATCTTGAGTTGGGGTTCTGCCAGTTGGGCGCAATGAACGACCGAGATCTTCGTCGCGCACTGGATCTTGGGGATGGCTACATGCCCTTGCATTGTATCGTCGGTGGCTTTGTTCCAGCAGACCAACATGACGAGGAAGCGCTGATCCGGGATTTCTCCAGTTATGAGAAGCAACCGAAATCGGATGTAGCGGATCAGGATTTTGGCACTGAGTTGGCGGAGTTTCTGAAAGACAGACTTCCAAATTATATGGTTCCACAACGGGTTGTCTCGTGCCGACGGATGCCATTGACTTCAAACGGCAAGATCGACAACAAGGTCTTGATAGACCTGCTTGAAGATGAACAGCCTTCCAAGGAAGGCACTTCTGCTGCGCGCGAGATAGCGACACAAGAACCTGCACGGCATCAAGGTATAATCAAAAACGCTAATGATGCCGACGTCGAAGTGTTGGAAACCAAAGTTATTGGGTGGTGGACTGAGGCACTTGGTGGTCGGAATCTAAGATCTCAAGACAGCTTCTTTGATGCTGGCGGCACATCCCTTGAGCTAGTGCGGGTGCACCGGCTGATGGAGCAAGAGCTTGGGGCTGAAATTCCAATTGTAGACTTGTTCCGCTTAACGACGCCGCATGAGACGGCACTCTATCTGGCGGATTTGCAATCGCGCTCTGCAGAGGCTGAGCAGCTTGTTCAGAGAAGCGCAGAAACACATCAGTCTGTAAGACCTGAGAACCCAGCAAAAGCGAGCCGCTCGGCATTGTTGACGCGGCGTCATAATATGTCATCTGCACAGATGGAGGACGCGTAATGACATCGTCCAACATCTGGCAGTTGATGGAAGAACTTCGTCAAGGGCGGACCACGTCTCTTGAACTTGTTGAAACCTATGTACAGAACATTTCTGCGGCGAACTCAAAGCTCAATGCTATCAGCCAGTTGCGTCTCGATGAGGCGCGCAGAGAGGCAGAAGCAAGTGATGCCGCCCGAGCAAGGGGGCAGGCTCTAGGTGCTCTCGCTGGTATTCCTTGCACGGTGAAGGAGGCCTTTCACGTCGCCGGGCTTCGCAGTACGGCGGGTGCTAAGCACCTGGAAGATAACCTGGTGGAAGAAGACGCACCTGTGGTGGCAAAACTCAAGCACGCGGGGGCGATTGTGCTTGGGAAGACCAATATTCCAGCAATGACAGCTGATTGGCAGACTTATAACGACATCTTTGGCATTACTCGCAATCCGTGGAACATGGACTGTACAGCTGGTGGGTCATCAGGTGGATCTGCGGTGGCTGTTGCAAGCAATATGACCGCATTCGACATCGGTAGTGACTTATGTGGTTGTCTGCGAATTCCTGCGCATTTCTGTGGAGTTTATGCGCATCGTCCTAGCTATGGTCTCACATCGGTGCGGGGGCATATACCGGGTGATCCTGCCTCAGTCGTTGAACCTGATCTATGCGTATCCGGTCCTTTGGCGCGATCAGCACGGGACCTGACCTTGATCATGCAGGTGATGTTAGACCCCTGGATTGAAGCTCCTGAGTTCAAACCGTCAGTTGATCGTGAGCGCCCCTTACGAGTGTTGGTTTGGTTAGAGGCGCCGGCGCACAAGACCGACAGCGTCATGCGAGAGCACATAAAAGAGATGCTGGGGCGTATTGAGCCAACCGCGCATGTTGAACTGGTCTACGGAGCTCCGGCGGAGTTCGATCTTGATGAAATCATTGATCTTACCATGGTTTTGACTGGCCGCCTGATGTCTACGGCGAGTTCCCCCATTGGGCGTATGGCATCAGCAGTAAATGCACTTGGATTAAAGCTTTTCAACTCGAAGGACAAGCGGGCTGACTATGCTTGGTCGATTGCCAAAGGGCAGATTGGGGCTGATCGCGTTGATCGGGATCGTGCCGAGGTGAACGAGCGGGTGAATGCCTTCTTTGACCGGTTCGATCTTTTGGTGATGCCGGTGGCACCCGTCTGTGCATTCGAACACGATTTTAGACCATCCAACAAGCGCACGTTTGACGTTGATGGGCGGCCCATCGCCTACAATGAGCTCATGGTTTGGAATGCACTTGCGAGCGTTTTCGGGCTGCCGTCAACTATTATCCCTTTAGGGACAGGAGACAATGGGCTTCCCGTTGGCATTCAAGCCATCGCCAAGCGCTTTAACGACATTACAAGCCTGGATTTTGCTGAACGCGTAGAGGCCGTATTGCCAGCGAGCCCTGCCCCAAAGGAGTTTTTGCTATGAGTACTGCGCAATCAGAGAACATTGTCTCTCAGAGTGTTGATGGCGTGTACGAGGGGCCGCTTTTGCCCGTCATCATTCAGATGTCCGTTCCGATAGTGATCGGATTTCTAATCCAGGTCTTCTACAACATTGCGGATACGGTCTGGATCAGCATGATTGATCCATCAAACCCTGCGATTATTGCTGGGGTTGGCCTGGTCTTTCCGTTGGGAATGATATTGTTTGCGATCGGCAACGGTTTGCAAGTTGCGATGGGCTCTGTTTTATCTCGCGCGATTGGTGCACGTGAGGATGCTGCCACGCAGGAGCTCTTTGCAGTTGGCCTTTTACAAGCCTTGCTCATAGGTGCTCTCGTTCTGGCCCTTGCTTTGATTTTCGGAGAGCAACTGCTCGCCTTACTCGGCGCATCGGGAGAACTGGAAACTTACGCTCTAGAGTTTTTCATTTATTCATTGCCAGGCGTGGTACCAATCGTTCTGATTGGTACCTTGATGGGTATGCTACAGGGCCAGGGCCGCATGACGGCCATGATGCAGGCTGTCTTGATTGGATCGGTCGTCAACATCGTGCTCGATCCGGTGTTAATTTTCGTTTTCGACATGGGCGTAAAAGGTGCGGCACTTGCAACTGTGATCGCCCAGTTCATTGTAATGGCAAAACTGCTTTTGACGCTCGCGATGGAACCCGGTGAGCTGCGCCTGAAGCTGATCCCCGTAAAAGGAGGCTTTAGTCTTTCAAAGAGACTGTCGACCATCGGATCTGCTCAAATGTGGATCCAGATCATCATCGCTGGCAGCGTCCTGATCTACAATAGGTTTGTGATCGATGTCGATCCCATGGCGATGGCGGCATTCACACTTGTTGGTCGACTGGACTTCCTCATTATGATCCCGATGTTCGGGATATCCACGGCCTTGCTGACAATTGCTGGTCAGAACTGGGGGCGCAAGAATTACGACCGTGCGTTTGCTGTGCTCCGTATTGCGACGATTTTGGCGTTCGTGTGTGTTCTGGTTTTGGCACTGCTTCATATCCTGATTGCGCCCCTGATCTATCCGCTGTTTTCTCAGGTGCCCGAAGTTGTCAATTACGCAGTCCTGCAAGTGCGCATCATGGAGCTT
The DNA here is from genome assembly GCF_000236645.1 of Pseudovibrio sp. FO-BEG1. Classification (NCBI taxonomy): domain Bacteria; kingdom Pseudomonadati; phylum Pseudomonadota; class Alphaproteobacteria; order Hyphomicrobiales; family Stappiaceae; genus Pseudovibrio; species Pseudovibrio sp. FO-BEG1. The sequence continues at coordinate 3,580,566 of NC_016642.1, read as the reverse complement.
TCGCTGCCCTTCATTGCGATTAGCCTTTGCGTTGCCGAGTTCCATCAGGCCATTGGCAAGCCTGCACCTGCTTTGATGCTGACGGTTATCCGGCATTTTGTCCTGTCGGTACCAGTCGTTTATGTGCTCATTTATATGCAGCAGATGGGGATTATGGGGGTTTACTTCGGAGCAATGTCGGGGACCTTCTTCGCCGCTGCGGTCGCCTATTACATGCGGTTTCGACTGGTCAGTGCTTACAGCAATGAAACCTCGATTCCAGCAATGGGGGATGCCTCATGACACATGCATCTCTCAGCCATGGGCAGCGGCGGGCTTTGGTGTCGCAAGAACTTCACCCTGACTCTGCCGTTAGTAACATTGGCGGCATCGTGCGCATTCATGGGCCTGTGGATGTGGCAAGACTTGAACAGTCAATCGAGGCAGCGCAGTCGGAGTTCGAGGCTTTTAGATTGTCCATTGAGGTCGAGGAACGAGACACTTTTCAAAAGCTGAATACTAGTCCGACTGGTGTGATCCAAACGGTAGATTTGTCTAACTTGTCGCTGTCGAAGGACGATACTTTCGATGCATGGGCCGAGGCAGAATTTCGCACGCCCTTGAAGGAGGGCGAGTATCACCATTTTTGCGTGTTCAAAACAAAGGATGGTGGGGGGTATGTCGTGCGAATGCACCATGTCTTCACAGACGGTTGGGCGATGTCCTTACTGACATCATTCATCGAGCGGGCATACCAATCCGAAACGCCAAAAGACTATCGAGAGAACGGTCCATCTTATCTATCTGTTCTGGAACGTCGCACGGACTACTTTTCATCCGACCGATGTGCTCGTGACAAAGAATATTGGTCAGGCAGGTTAGCTCAGCACAAACAGTCTTTACCGGTTTCAGCGGGCGCAATTGGCGGCCAAGGAGTACGCACTGTTTTCACGTTAAGTGATGCACAATCAGAGTGCTTCAGATCGTGTGCTAGTCGGCTAGATTTGTCCTTGAACCAACTCCTGCTTCTTCTACATGCAGTTTACCTTGGCCACCGTGACGGCGCAAATACCGGAGTGATAGGGTGTCCCCTGATGGATCGGCGTAGTCGAAGCGAACGCCAAACCTTCGGGATGATGACAACGCACATTCCGTTCACTTGGACTTTGGATCCAAGTGAGAGTTTTGAAGAGCTGGCAAAACGGATCAAACTTGATTTCGGGAATGCTATCCGTCATGGCCAGATGCCTCCCGAATGTATGCAGGATTCTATTCCGGTAGATAAACGCCATACGGGTCCGTTGTTTGATAGCTGCATCAATTATTACGCTTTTGGACACAACGCAGACTTCGCTGGCTTCCCGCAATCTGTCGAAGATTTCTATACTGGCTGCCAGACATTTCGCTATCAGATTGTCCTGCGTGAGAATCGAGATACTGATGTCATTCAACTGGTTTACGACGATGCGCCGGCGCAGGAGACACGTGCTGAGATCAAAGCACTACATGCTGGTCTCATGTCCCTTGCCGAGCAGGCTAACGACAATCCGGGTATGACGCTATCTTCGGCAAGGGTCCTATCAGCCGAGCAACTTGCGGCACGCAGGCAGTTGATGACTGGACCGAGTCGACACCTTTCACCCACAGCAGATGTTGTAGAAGCGCTACGCCATTTTGCCCGAACAACACCGGATGCGATTGCACTAAGGACCGATAAAGATGTGATTTCGTATCGGCAACTCGAACAGCATGTTGAAGCGATCGTACAGGATTTACATGACGCGGGTCTTGGTGAAGGTGCAACCGTTGGAATCCTTGTGCAACGAAGTCCACATACCGTTGCAGCACTTCTTGCGGTTTTGTGGCTCGGCGGTCGTTTTGTGCCTTTGAACCATGCATTTCCAATAGACCGTCTTGGTCATATGTGCGCGAAAGCAAAAGTTGACGCCATCTTACACGATCCCGGCGGTGCGACACTCGCCTTGAAACTTACAGACATCTGCATCCCTGTCGGTCTTAATAGGCTTAAAGCCCGAAGCAACCCGGTGCCATCACCGGTGAGAGGGAAGTCGGCCTATGTCTTGTTTACTTCTGGCTCGACGGGGTTGCCTAAGGGGGTGGAAATCAGCCGAGATAATCTTGATAACTATCTCCAGTTTTCATCGAGTGCTTATTATACAGCTGACGATTGCTCCGCCTTTTACACGCCCATCACATTTGATCTCACAATCACAGCTGTACTGTCACCGATCTCGGCGGGAGCGAGTATTCGGATATACGACGAAACGTTATCGGTCGCTGACATTTTTGAAGATATTGTTTCTGAGGCCCGTGTCACCACGCTCAAAATCACACCGTCACATCTCAAGATTTTGACGATGATCGAAGAGGGGCAATCGGCTTTGCGTCGGCTTGTCGTTGGGGGAGAAGACCTACGACAAAGTTTAGCGTCGCGTTCTGTAGATCGGTTTCCCAATAGTATCATTTACAATGAGTATGGACCAACAGAAGCAACAGTCGGCTGCATGATCTCGGTGTTTGACCCTAAAGGCCAGACAGAAAGCGTTCCGATAGGCGCCCCGATCGATAACATGCAAGTGCACATCCGAACACCCTGGGGCAGTGATGCACCAATAGGTGCGATTGGTGAAATAGTACTAGAGGGAGCATCCGTCGCACTTGGATATGTTGACGAGCCAGAACTCACATCCGCAAAGTTCTCACAAGCAGATCATATGCGCGGTGCAAGAATGTATCGTACTGGTGATTTAGCCAAGTTTCATGCAGAAGAGTCGTTGGTGTACCTTGGCAGGCGCGACCGTCAGATCAAGTTACTTGGAAACCGGATTGAGTTAGACGAAGTTGAAACTGCAGCATCCAATTGCCCGGGAGTAACACAGGCTGCGACGGTTGTTTTGCTCGATCATAACAGTGAGCCGAATGCTCTTGCAGTAGCCTTTACACCGTCCAGCATTGAGATCGAAACCGTGCGGGCATGTCTTGAGGCAGCATTGCCCAGCCAGATGATACCACATGTGTTTGTGGGATTAGACTGTCTGCCACTCACGAAAAATGGGAAGGTGGATACAGAGCGGTTAGCGAAGGAACTGGCTCCAAATGTACAAAGCACGTCTTCGATGGAAGAAAGCGAACTTCAAGTTCAAGTTCGTGAAGCCATTGAAGAGATCTTGAATGTGAAAGGCATCGGAGCTGACGAGAACCTATTCTTGTACGGTTTGGATTCCATCAAGAGCTTGCGTATTGCCGCGAAGCTACAACCCTTTGGCATGACATCGCCTGATATCCTGAAACTGGCATCATTGCGTGGCATAGCTATGAAGTGCTGCAGTCAGGCTCAGGTTGTAGATGACATTCCCCTGGGATCTTTGCCTCTTTGTTTGACGCCAGCCGCACAATGGTTCCTCAGTTGGAATGCACTGCGTCTGGACCGATATGCACAGTTCGCTATTGTGAATCTGAAAGAGCCTACGTCAATGGAAAGGGTCGCTGGAGCTGTCGCTAAACTCACCGAGAACCATGAAGCTCTGCGGCAGATTATTGATCAGCCAAATGATCAGGTAGGTCATAAGTTCCGGGCCACTTCCAATGTCCCGATTGTCGCGCTGGGAGAAGATCAAACACTTGAAAATGCAGTGGCGGCTGTCACCAGCAGCATCGATTTGGCCTCAGGGTGTTTGGTTGCCCTAGGCTCCTACGGAGCAACTAGCACACGCTTTCTCCTCGCAGTTCACCATCTTGCCGTCGACGCCTATTCTTGGCTCCTGTTGTTGCAAGAGTTGGATGCGATATTGAGCGGTACGGTTGCAAGCTCCGTTCCAAGTATGAGCGGTGAAGCATCCAATCGCGGTGCTTATCTTGAGAAGGTTGCGCGTGATTTACCACGTGCTCAAATTGAGGACTGGCATCGACTTGTAAGTGCTACTGGCCCGGCGTTTCAAAAGCAGATCAGCTGTCCATCTGAACAGCCCTTTACTCAAATGTCACGCAAGATCGCACTGAATGGAGTTGCGCTGGAAGGGCTTGCGCGAGATCTCTTTGGACTTAACGCAGAGACCTTGACGATTTCGGTTATTCTGAAAGCACTGTCTCATTGGACTACAACAGCATCATGTCAAATTGAACTGGAACGTACAGGTCGTACTGAGATTGCTGGTGTTCCATCCAATCTGAACGAAGTTGGCTGGTTCTCAGCGCTCTTCCCAATCGCGCCGCCCTCCTTCATGGGATCATGGGACCAGTGTTTTAGGAATGTCATCTCGCATTTGGCTGAGCTTCCGACGGCCCCAGAGCTCTTCGGTGCGTTGCAACAACTTATGCCGGAGAAGTTTAAATACCATCCGCAAGTTCGCCTCAACCCTCTTGGATCGTCTGTCGGTGTCGACTTAGAAAAGCTGACTGTTGATGCGAGGGACTGTGGTTTGCACAATGGAACAGGTATGCACAGTCAATGTGCTGCTGAGCTGGATGTTGCCTGGACATCCACTGAAGTTCTACTGCACTTGCGTGCGGATCCATTTGAAATATCTATTGAAAATCAGGAGCTTATACTTGAGCGTGTGGTTAGTGCGTTCAAAGAAGTTCATTTACATATTTCGCAACGGGGTGGGCGCGAAGCAAATATCTTAGACTTTGATGCCGTTGATCTGTCCGAAGATGAACTCGTGCTCTTGTTAGATGCAGCCTCAGAATTACGCGAGGTGGAGCGGAATGAAGCATGATATCGAAACACTGGCAAAACTAAAGATCGAACGCCATGAGCCACCGATCGAGGTGAAGGCCAAGAAACAAGCTTCTATTCTTCGAGATCTGATTGTTTTCCTCATTGGGACTGTGTCTGGGGCTGCAGGTCTGAGTTACATGGAAAGTGGTTTTGATCTTGAAAGCGCGTTCTTACAGCCCTTGGCGGTAGTGCCTGATACCGGATCGCAACCAACTAAAAATCAAGAAGCCAATGCAAAAGATGTTTCGGAGGAGCTTGCACCTTCTGCTGCAACGAAGGCTGCTGCATTTGTTCCTACGGCGGCCGCTTTAGAAGCGACCGGATATGTTCGTGCACCGCGACGCATTCAGGCAGTGCCACAGATCGGCGGCAAGGTTGAAGCCGTTTTTTTTGACATTGGCGAACACGTGGAAAAAGGCGACATCCTCGCTAGCTTAGACGACGAGTACGCTCAGATTGCGCACGATCAGGCCAAGTTAACGCTGAAGCGCGAACAAGCTGTCTTGTCCGAAACCAAACTGTCTTTGGAGCTGGCGGAAGCACAGCTGGAACGTAACCGCTTGCTGTCAAACAAAGGGCTACTCACATCGCGCACTCTGCAGGAGAGTGAGGTGGAAGTTGCTATTCTCAATACTCGGTTTCTAGCGCAGCAACAAGCGACCAAACTGGCTGATGCCAATCTTCGTTTGAAAGCATTAGACCTGAAGAAACACCTTGTTCGCGCAGCATTTTCTGGTGTCATTGTTGAACGCTTTGCAAGCCCAGGTGATTACGTATCCCCTACATCAAGTGCGACACAATCTGGTTCCAACCAAGGATTGGCAACCCTAGTGGATATCTCCAGTATCGATGCAGTGGTCGACGTATCTGAAAAACTCGTCTCACAAATCCAGCCAGGACAATCAGTTCTCGTGTCGGGAAATGGTGCTGATATTCCAGATATGCCGGGCCGTGTCAGCAAAGTCATTCCGATGGTCGACCGCGGACGGGCCACGGTCAAGATACTCATCAAACTGGATGAGTATGATGCTCGGTTTCTGGCCGATATGGGCGTCCGGGTTCGCTTTTTCTCATCCACCAATATATCCAATCAAGGACATTGAACATGACGAAGACAAATATTCGAATTCAAAACCTGTCCAAACACTTTGAGCAGGGCCAGGTTGAGACCCACATTTTCCAGGATCTCGATCTGAGTATCAAAGAAGGTGAATTTGTTGCCGTCATGGGGCCTTCAGGATCTGGCAAAACCACTCTGCTCAATTTGATTGGTGGTATCGATTCACCAGATGCCGGATCCGTTGTGGTGGACGGGCTTGATCTAGGCTCCGCATCCAAGAAGGAACTGGCGAAATTCCGTTCGCAGACCATCGGGTTTATTTTCCAGTTCTACAATCTGCTTCCCTTCCTGAATGCTGAAGACAACGTGGCGTTACCGTTGCAGCTGACAAGATTGAGTAGCAAAGAGAAGAGTGAGCGAGTAGCGCTGGCCCTAAACATTGTGGGATTGAGTGAGAAGGCAAAGTTCAAACCGAGCCAGCTTTCTGGCGGGCAAGAACAACGTGTAGCGATCGCACGAAGCATCGTGTCCGATCCGGCAATTTTGCTGTGCGATGAACCGACGGGCGACCTCGATCAGAAGACTGCAGATGAGATCATGGATTTGCTCTCTGCGTTGAGCGAAAGCCACAACAAGACGATCGTGATGGTGACGCATGACCCACGTGTTGCCCAACGCGCGTCACGCATCATTCACTTTGACAAAGCTGATCGTTTCACACGCATCGCCGAACCAGCGTAGCAGGAGGACACAATGCCTTTGCTCCTAAAAATGACGTGGCAATCTATGCTTCGCAAACCGCTTAGAACAATACTTGTCATGATGACCATTTCCTTTGCTTTTGCAATCTTTGGTCTTGCTGACGCCATCGACAATGCGTTCTCCGGTGGACGCGATTTGTCTCAAACCAAGCGTTTGATCACAAATCACAAAGTTTCGATGACAAACACGATGCCTATTCACTATGGCGATCAAATAGCTCAACTGGACGGCGTCACCATGGTCACCCACGCAACGTGGTATGGGGGCTACTATCAAGATGAGCGAAACCCAGTGACTGTCTTTGCCGTTGATGCGCAAAAGTACATTGAGATCTTTGATGAACTGGTCTTTGCAGATGAACAGAAGTCGGCATTCTTATCTAACATATCTGGTGCGGCTGTCGGCCGTGCAATGGCTGACCAGCAAGGCTGGCAGCTTGGTGACAGAGTGCAGATACATTCCAACATCTGGCGGACCAAGCATGACACCAATGTGTGGGACTTTGAAATTCTGGCAATCTTTGAAGGCGAAGACACCAACACTGAAACCAACTTATTTCTGATCCATCACGATGGGTTCGATGAAACCAGAAGCTATGGCAACTACAGTGCAGGTTGGTTTTCAATCAAAGTAGAACCCAGTGATACGAAAGAGCAACTGGCGATAGCAGCTGAGATTGATGCTCTTTTTGCCAACTCTGAATCGGAAACGAAAACAGCAACCGAACAGTCATTCCTTGAATCTTTTTCAAACCAGTATGCCGATATCGGCCTGGTTTTGAAGATGGTCATGGGGACTGTTGTGGCAACACTCTTGATTGTATGTGCGTCAACCATCACGCAATCTGCTAGGGAGCGCCAAAGAGATTTTGCCGTGCTTCAAACTATGGGGTTCCGTGTACCCTGGATATCCACTTGGATTGCATTGGAATCTTTCTTCACTGTTCTCATCGGTGCTGTGCTGGGCATCGTGATGGCCATGCTCTTTGCAGGGCGTCTTAAGGTGGTCTTCACAGAACTCATCCCTGAAGTGACGATCGGATTTGGCGACTTAGCATTTGGTTTGATGATCTCTGCTGGCGTTGGCCTTCTCGCTGCAATCTTGCCGATGTTTGAGCTGTCCAACACGCCCATCGTGAAAACCCTGAGCCGGAGATAACTCAATGGTATACCAAGTCATTACGTTGGTCGCGAACGGCTTAAAAAGCACGTTAACACGACTTTCGGGCGTATTCGTTGCCATCTTTTGTGTGGCCAGTGTGGTTTTTTTATTCATATCTGTTCTCTCGATGCTAGCAGGTTTCAGTAAGACTATGAGTAGAACCGGCCAAGAGGATGTTGCGGTCATCATGCGTTCTGGCGCTTTGTCTGAAGTGAACAGCGTCCTTAACGTATCTGATCTACCAGCGATGCTGGCGCATCCTGAGATCGCCTCAGAAGGGGATACCAAGTTGGCTTCGGGGCAATTCTACCTTGTCGTGGAGCTGGCCAAAAAGAATGGTCAAGCTGTGAACGTTCCTATGCGTGGTATCGAACATGAAGAAACCGCACTTCATCCAGATTTTGTGTTGTCAGCAGGTCGAATGTTTACACGTGGCACCACAGAGATTGTTGTTGGTACAGCAGCCTCCGGACAGTTCGCCGGTTTGGAACTCGGGAACACTGTGAACATTCAGGGCGCTAACTGGACTGTCGTTGGATTGTTTGATGATGGTGGAAATGTTTATGAGTCTGAGATTTGGGCTGACTTGCAAACGATGCAAGCAGTGTTCCAACACCAAGATACGCTTCAGTCGTTGCGGGTTAAACTGACCTCACCAGCAGTTTTCGACAGCTACAAAGCAGCGATCCAAGGGGATCCTCGGTTTGATCTCCAAGTCGAGCGAGAAACGGACTACTTTTCATCGCATGGCAGTGGGCTCATCACCTTGGTGCAAAAGACGGTGGATCCCTTAGCTATGTTGATGATGGTTGGTGCGATCTTTGCAGCGTTGAATGCAACATATGCATCTATCTCAACGCGAATGACGGAGATTGCAACGTTGCGCGCGCTTGGTTTCACTGATGGGGCAATGTCACTGGCTGTTCTTTTGGAGGCGATCCTGGTTTCTCTGATTGGTGGACTGATAGGAATCGGGGTCTCATATCTCATTGTTGATGGCTTCTTGTTCTCTACGATGAATGGCGAAGCATTCAGCCAGCTGGTGTTCCGGTTCAATGTTACTCCGATCATTGTGGCGCAGGGCATAGCAATGGCCTTGGCGATTGGTCTGCTATCGGGCCTTTTGCCAGCATGGCTGGCGATCCGAACTCCGCTTCATATCGCGTTACGCAAAGCGTGACAGTTGCAGTTGCTCACTGCCCAATCAGGGCATTGAGCAACTGTGGCCGATCTTCTGGAGTAGGATGAAAAAAGATGAATGATCCGACAGGTGATATCTCTCCTTTCGACGTAGCAATTGTCGGAATGAGCGGAAAGTTTCCTGGTGCTCGCTCGGTGGAAGCGCTTTGGGACGCGCTGCTTAAGGGTGTCGAGTTAACGTCGCCAAGGTTTGCCCCGGTGTCTTCGACAGAGATTGCGCATTCTGACACTCCGGTCGTCAAGCGCATACTGCTCGATAATATGATCGATGATCTTTATGGGTTTGATGCTGAATTCTTCAATGTGTCGCCATTGGATGCAAAGTTGACAGATCCACAACATCGGTTGGCGCTCGAGTCTTGCTATGATGCCTTGACACGAGCGAATGTGCCCAATGCAAAGAGTCCCCTTGTGATGAAGGAAGGCGACCATCCGACCATTGGCCTTTTTGCCAGCAAGTACAGCAATACTTATTTGCTTGAGCGTGTTTATCCTGCTGTTATCCAAAAGGGTGGGATGTCTGCCTTGCAATCCCAGATCGCGAATGACGGCGATCACCTTGGTCCGTTTATTGCGTATAAACTTGGGTTGAGTGGACCTGTCATTTCGGTTCAAAACGCTTGTTCCAGTTCACTGGTGTCGGTCCATCTAGCTTGCGAGTCATTGATTTCTGGACAGTGTGATGTGGCATTGGTTACGGCAGCCACTGTTAGTCTTTGGCAAAATGGCTCGTATGATGTCACCGAAGGGGCTCTGACTTCGAATGATGGCCATTGCAAACCGTTTTCGACCACCGCTGATGGCACGGTGTATACGAATGGCGTTTGCACCGTGGTTCTGAAACGACTTGAAGATGCTGTGTCGGATCAAAGTGATATCTATGCTGTGATAAAGGGATCGGCAGTCAACAACGACGCAGAGCGTCGGATGGGCTATGCGGTACCCTCGGTTGACGGGCAGAAGGCGGTTGTTTCAAAAGCTCTAAGTACAGCCTCGGTTGATAGTCGTCAGCTTGATTTTATTGAGTGCCACGGCACCGGGACGAACCTGGGTGATAAGATCGAAGTGCAAGCGCTTCAAGATGTTCACAAGATGCGCGAACACAACTCACAGCCCTGCTACTTGAGCTCTGTAAAGGCCAATATTGGTCACCTTGGTGTTGCCTCTGGGTTGGCTGGCCTTATCAAGGTAAGCCTGAGTTTACGGACAAGCCTGCTGCCGCCTCAGCTCAACTGTCCGCAATCATTACCTGAAATCTCTAATAAGGAATCTGGATTTGGAGTGAACCAGAATCTTGCTGAGTTGCCTAAGACCCGGCAGAGGTTTGCGGGGCTGAGCTCTTTCGGTTTAGGCGGAACAAACGCTCACGCGGTTCTGGCAAGCTGGCCGCCTATGACATCCGACGCTGAAGAAAGACCGGATACGGTGGGGGGCTCAATCATCTTGCCTTTTAGTGCTCGAACTCAAACAGGGTTGGATCGCTTGATTGAAGATATTGGGCGACGTCTTGAAACGATTGGCCCGGTATGGGCTGATGACATGGCGCGGTGCCTTTATCATCACCGTGAAGACTATCCTGTTCGTGCCGCTGTGGTCGTGGAGCACGGCACGCTTTTGAATTCTCACGACACATTGAAGGATGGCCTCAACTTTAGTGAAGCTAAGGATCTCGTCGAACCATATCTTTTGTTTTCAGGTTCGGAACAGGCGGCTACAGATCTTCTGGATCTCGAAGTCGACGAGGGATATGCAAAGGCCATTGCGCACTGGAAATCTATAATTTCTGTAGATCTAAGATCTCCATCATTGCTTTCACAAAGGGTTCTTTCTGTTGTGAGCCAGTGTGCCAAGGCAACGCGAGTAGCGACTGAAATCGGACCTATTGCAGCACTTGCTGGTGACGGAACTGGTTGGATTGCCGCTTTGCTTTTTGCTGGTGTGCTTTCAGGAGACCAAACCGTGGAAATGCTGGAAGGTTTACCAGACAAAGAAGGCGATATTGACGTTGATGGGTACGTTAGAAGCTTCCTCAATGTCCGCGGTGTTCGTACTGATCAGGGTCCGGTGCGAGTACTGAACTCACTGGATTGGAATGGCAAAATTGGCGTTCCGTCTTACTTGAATGGGCTCATAGCGGCAGCGTTAAATCCGAACGCAATCTTTATCGAAGTCGGTTCGCCTGGGGCTTTCAGCGAAGCGCATCACGATTTTTCCGCCTCAGGCAACAAACTTGCGTTTCATTCATTTAGTGCCTTGTCAGGTGACAGCTTAGAGCGTTTGCGGGCATTTCTTTGGAGCAACGGCGCAATCAAACTTCGTGCTCCTGTTGCAAAAAGCGGCTTTTGCCCCGCCCTACCAGTACCGGAACTGATCCATACGCATTATGAGATTCCTGCCGCAAAGATACTGGTCGAAGAGATAGATGGAGAGGACCTAGAGCTCTCCTTGAAACAAAATCTTCAACGTCTCTGGCACGAGGTGTTTAGCATCAAGGCAGCGATCGATGACGACATAATCTTTGAACACGGAGCCACCTCGCTAACAATCGCGAACTTTGTCGAAACCTTGTGCCGCGAGCTGGATGTCCACGTAGAGATTGCGGATATCTATGAGTGCCCCTCATTCGCAGCTCAGTTGCAGCTGATCAAGGAACGGATGTGAAATGAATACTGGGCGAAGAATTTTGATTGCTGTGCATTTCGCACTCATTAGCGCATTAACCGCTGCGTTTCTGCCAATGCCTGCTAACGCGGAGCAGCAGGAGCACACACAATCACGGGCGCATCTTGAGGAACAATTGGATGCATTGATGCGGGATGGTGTCATTCCAGGGCTAGCTGTCTATGTCTCCAGCCCAAACGGTCAATGGACTATCTTTAAAGGCGTGCAAGATCTTGACAACTCTGTTCCTGTGGGGCCGGAGACCATCTTTGAGATCGGGTCAAACAGCAAAGCCTTCACGGGTGCATTAGCCCAACTGTACATTGCGCGTGGCATCCTTGATCCAAATCGTAGTGTGCAGTCATATCTGTCTTGGTTTACGCCATCCTATAATGGTGTTGAACCTCGTGTCCGCGACCTAATGTATCATACCTCTGGTTTGGCATTTGGTACAATCGAGCATGTTAAAAGTGGGAACTCTGACAGTGCAGAGAAGATCGTTCGGAGCTTAGTCAACGATTCATTGGTGTTCGAACCAGGGACTACATTTTCTTATGCAACCCTAAACTACACAGTTCTAGCGCTGATCATCGAAGAAGTGACCCAAAAGTCGTTTGCTACGCTGATCAGAAGCGAGATCCTAGAGCCTTTGGATTTGAACAAGACTTGGATCCCTGACGGAACTGCAGCTCCACAGACAAAGAGTGATGGGCACAAGTTACGCTATGGCCAAGCTGCCCGTGTGGAAGCACCACTTCACATTGGTCATGCACCCGCCGGTTACATCCACTCAAACTTGTCTGATATGAGACTGTGGGCAGAGGCCATTTTAACAGCTGCTAAGAAACCAGCTTCTGAGTTGGACACTGCCTTTGCTCAATCATTAAAACCCAACATGAGCGTTGCGCCATCACCGACCTACGGATCCTTCTATGGTACTGGATGGTTTGTATTCAACACATGGGGGACAGAGTATTATCACGCCGGAGCTAATCCAACATTTTCATCCTGTATCGACATAAAACCCGACAATGATACTGTCATTGTTGTTCTTGCAAACCTCAACTCAAACTTGGTCGCAGAGTCTTGTCGTTCCATCCTCTTTTATCTAGAGACTGGGAATTTTGGACATAGCAGCGAGTTTTTTAAGACAATTGACCGCTACGCAATGGGCTTGTCTGCACTCGCATTAGTTGTTGTCTTTGTCTCATTGGCTTTATGCCTCTATCGATGTTTTTGCATCTTTAAGGAAAAACGCATCTCGACTCGGATAGGGGTTTTAAAGAGCGGCTTTTCATTGGCGCTTTGGGTTGGATTGGCGACTGGCCTGGCCCTCGTTCTTCCATCCATGCTGTTCTACATGCTTCCCTTGTCAGTCTTGTTTGAATGGGGGCCATTGAGTTTGGCACCGACAATTATTCTGCTTTGGTGCGCAGTCGCACTTGCAGCCTTGTTCCGGTTCCTCGGCACCTGGCAGAGCACTACGCTTTGATAGGAAAACGCGATGATGCCTATTGATTTGTTTTGTATTCCTTATTCAGGAAGTTCTGCGACGACCTTTTACAAATGGCGTCCGAAGCTGAATGAAGGTACGCGGCTTGTCCCATTGGAGTTAGCAGGGCGGGGCATGCGGATGCGTGAACCTCTCTATCAATCCGTGGAGGAAGCTGTGAGTGACCTTTATGAGAAACTTGTAAAGGAACGAAAGTCATCCTCTTACGTGATTTTTGGCCATTCGGTCGGTGGCCTTTTGACGTTTGAACTAACCCAGAAGATTCTTGCAAAAGGAGAGATTGAGCCGCCGTCGCACTTGTTCTTTTCGGCATGCCGCCCACCTCATAGCGCACATGACGAAGAGGTTGTTCATACTTTGCCCAATGATCGTTTTATGGAAAAAATATTTGCGCTTGGCGGAACATCAATCGACGTCCTGAGTAATCCATCTTTGATGGAAATGTTTTTGCCTATCATTCGGGCAGATTACCGGCTTTACGAAACCTATGTGTACCCGGGAAACACGCGCAAATTGCCGTGTCCCGTGACAATCCTGTCCGGAGATTTAGACAAGTTGGCCACACCAGAGTGCCTTACAGAGTGGCAAGTTCATGCACCATACGGGTTCCAGCACAAGGTTCTGCAAGATACTGGGCATTTCTTTGTAGAAGATCGGTTGGACGACACAATAGCCTCAGTAAACACCGTCCTTTCGGCAGTTGATGAGGGATTACGGGAGACTTCCTGAGACAATGCCTAAAGAGGCGATATCGCGCTTTTGCTAGCCAATCATCTGGAATGGTAGTTCCAGAAACGTGACTTGGTCATCGCTCGCGCTCTGGCTTTCTATAGCAGATGACATGTAGTGCTTAGGCGTCGGTTGGCAGCTTTGTGTGATCCAGTTGAGTGGCGCACCTGTCTGGCTGTCACAAATACGGCTCTTATAATCCAGAGCTTCAACGAAAAAGCTCTTTAAAGAATGGCTCATACCTAGTCCGATACCTTTGATGTATGCCTCTTTTGCAGTCCAAAGCTGAAAGAAGGTTTCCTGTCGCTCAGTGTCTGCCACACTATTTAGGAGATCGGTATCCTGCGAGGCCAAAAATGTCTTGGCTAGGTTTGCGGTATCTATATTGAGATTGACACACTCAACATCGACACCGATAGGGGCCTGGAACGCGACAGCAAAAGCGACAACTCCTTTCGTATGCGAGAGACTGAACTGAATGGGGTCTTCATCACATGCACGAATAAGTCTGGGTTTCCCATGCGACCCGATGGTGAGCGGAACGTCAGTGGGCGTTTGGCACGTCATGGCTCCGAGCGCGAGCCGCTTGATCGCGTGGGCAACGACAAAACTGTCGTGGTCGGTGCGAAAGTAAAAGCGTGCTGCCCGAGCGCACTCCTCCGGGCTTAGGTAGTTCTTAAGGTCGTCCGTTTCGCATGTCTCTGGGATCTCAGCAAAAAAGGCAAACGGGGTTTTCTTGGATTGAAAATGGGAGACAGCGAACTTTGAAAGCTGGTCGTTGATACTCGTGATCATGTGATGCCGTTTGCTCGTTTCCATTTGCGTAGCCGTGTGCGGGCGTTGGCATAGGGAGATGAGGTATTGAATTGGATCATACGCCCTAAGGTGTATTTCTCATACCAATTTGCCCCATAGAGGCGCTCGTCTGTCTGATCGGAAATGAAATCGACAATCTCCTGCTTGGCGCCTTTAAAATCCTTCAAAAGCTGATCGAAGGCGACGTCTTCATAATCTGAATAAAATTTCTGAGCGAGCAGGCCAAGTTGGTTCCATTGAAACCCAGTTTCCGGAAAATCGATCGGTGCGTCTTTGGCATCAAGATCAAGCCATTTCAGGACTAGATGGTTCCAGCCAACCAGATAGCTGACCAGATTGTGTACATTCATCATCGTGCCCTTTACGTGCCCTTCCAGGGTCGCCTCTCTGCATAACGCATCAGGGACAGTTTCAAGGTCTTTGAAAAGTTTTGCAAAGTTCACTTCGATTGCGTTAAGCAACTCGCTGCGGGATGTTGGAATCGGCATGCTGAAATGTCCCTTTTTCAAATATTACCAGTCCATCACGTTGCGTTAATAGCTGCCACAGATGGTTGATTTTGATGTTGAGTTCACTGCCTGCGGTAAATGCAACCAATTATATGTTATGGGTTTTACTCTGATGCTGCAACGATCAACTTTAGCGAGTTCAAAAGACTAATTACCTATTTCTCTGGTTGTAGCCCTAGTGGAATCAGCGCTTTGCCTTCATCGCTCATTAATCAAGGCAAAATCAGTTTGCTCACTCATTTGAGTGGATAGCGTCTTCTTCACATGTAGCTATGAAAACAGAGAAGAAGAATGAAGAAATCAACACTATTGGCTCTTGTAGCGGTTATGTCCTACATAGATCCAAGTTCAGTAACCGCGCAAAATGCTGCTCATTATGATCACCTATCTGCGCTAAACGCATACGAGCAATCATACTTCATTAATCCAAGCTATTTTCTTGGAGAGGGTAACTATAAAGCAGCTTTCTTGATCCCCAAACCTGCTCTAGTTATCAAGACCTGTATTGTTCAAGGAGCCACTCCCTTGAGTTGCTTTTATGAAATGCGCGCTCAGATCGAGGATTACAACACATTAGAGCGAGACTTTCGGGATCAGCTTGTTAATTTTTATCCAACAGATCATACCAGAATTAATCCGTTCGTGTGTGCTCAACACGATGCAGAAAATCCAAGTAAAGATTGTCACTTTATGCTCGAAGAGTTTCTTTATGGGGCTTGGATGCCACTGCACGCAGATTTTCAATCGCTCGAACGTTCTGGCGTTTGTCATTGGTCATACTTAACGGATGAAGCAACCTTCGCTTACGAGCTAAAAAAGGCGATGGAGCCCTTGTTCAATGATGGTGGGTATACAAAGCTGACAGGATCAGTGAATGGGAGTTCTATTGCCTCCATTTCAAGTACATTGGCCCGTGTCAGTTATGCCTTTGAGGACTTGCAAGGCTCATTCACTTCCAACGGATTTATTATTAGTGACACCGGAGTAGACAAAGGTGATGACTATAAAGAGGATCGAAATTGCCAAGTAAACTGGTTGTGTGCACTTGCTAAAGAACTTGATGCGGACGCGTCTTGTAGTTTTATCAGGCAAAACGAGTAGCTGTATCAGCTTGAGATTCCCCTGATTTACAGTCTTAAGCGAGCTGAGCCCCAAATCGTGATGGTCTCAGTTCGCTACCAGTACATAAGAGCCCTGAGCACCAGCCGATGCGGGCTGGACGTCCTCTCGATATGTCTGCGGAGCCATGTGCTCATAGCAAAGTTGCGAAGCCATTTCGGTTAAGCTACAGCACGAATAATGGTGCTGGCGTACAATGCGAGTAGCCTCCGTGTCTTGGTATGTTATCAGTCAGTACATAAACAGCTTTGCTGTACTGGCTGCTGTAGGAGAGCAAAAAACTTTCATACTGAAGAGCCCGTTGTAGTTATACGCCATACAATTTGCCTTGGCGTATGTAGCAAGTCGCTCAGTGACCATTTGCGGACATTCGCAGGTGTCCGAAGTAATCTCAGCTAATGCGAGGTTGCAACTGTAGGTCGGTGTTTCTAGGCTCAAAATGAAGGAAGTAAACAAAGCCTCCTTAGGTGGTCGAGTAGCCTGAAGGAATTTCACCCTCTGGCTCTCACAGAACCGGACGTGAACCTCTCGTCTCATAGCTTGCAGCAATAGGGCCATCAAATTCTTTTTGTTGCAGCGATCTATTGAGCCACTTACAAGCCGCCGTTGTATCACTAGAAGGCATAATGAGTATGAGACGAGCTGTATGAAATAAGCGCTGGCCAATAAGGTGAGACCACCTACCAATTACATTAAATCGCAGTGCCTAATCTAAAATTGCGAGCAAATGATATGTAGGTTGAGGGATCTGTATGCTTCGATAACTATTGTCGATAGAAACATACAAGAAATTTTGGGTCTTCAAGTATTATATCTAGATAGTGAAGCAATTACATCTCAGCGCCTGAGATTTGTGAAGTAATAATAATGAATATCTGGTTACTTCCAGCCAAGTTGTTCAAATTTGAATAAGTAAACCCTTGCATGCCACTTTAGCACGCGAAGTTCGGCTGTGTAGTCGTGCATAGGCTAAACGCATCAGCGTGAGCATACTGTATGAGTTGGCAGTAATTAGCCATGCAACCGGTTAGCTCAACTGGCCGCACAGCAAATTACATCACGCCCGTGGACATTATCGAAAGGACAAACCATGGTTTTACGTATAAACGATACAATTCCCGATTTGACGGTGACGACTGATCAGGGAAAACTCAACCTGCACAACTGGGTTGGCGACAGTTGGGCGATAATTTTCTCGCACCCTAAAGACTTTACACCCGTTTGCACAACTGAATTTGGTGCTGTTGCAAGACTGGCGAAGGAATGGGAAGCTAGAAACACCAAGGTATTGGGTATCTCGGTAGATGGTGTTGAAGACCATAAAAAGTGGAAAGGTGACATTGAAGCCGTTGGTGGGGCCAGGCCAGAGTTTGCAATTGTTGCTGATGACGATTTAGAGATGGCAAAGGCATTTGACATGCTGCCAGCGGAATATGTGATGCCAGACGGTCGGACGCCAGCAGACTCTGCCACAGTACGTTCAGTGTTTATCATTGGACCTGACAAGCAGGTGAAACTTATGATGACCTATCCGATGTCTGTTGGTCGTAATTTTTCCGAAATATTGCGTGCTTTGGATGGCCTGCAAATGTCTGCCAAAGGCGTTGCTACCCCAGCTGATTGGCAGGTAGGACAAGATGTGATTGTACCGCCAGCGGTTAGCACGGAGGATGCTCAAACGAAATTCGGTGTGGTGAATACCATTTTGCCGTATTTGCGCACTGTCCATGCGCCACGTTAACCTCATTTGCCTGATCGTGTTTTATTAAGCTAAGCGATTATGAACCTCGGAAGAAAAATTTCCCGAGGTTCTTCTCTAGTTCTTTCTTAGTGTATGATTTTTACAAAATTCATTCTGGCCCTAGAACACACTGAAATTGGCCGTTCTCTAAGATCAACTCAGTTTGGATGTCATTTCTCTTGAATATAATCTTGGCGCAGACGCGCTATAACTAGGATCTCGGTCTTTTAATCTCGAAAATCGACGATATTACACGGAAGCTGCAATATCAGAAAATCTCCCAGTTTTTAGGGCATATGAGCAAACAGTTTGCGACGGTTTGGCTGCTATGTCTATTTCTAACAGTTTCAAAATGTGGTCAAATTGGCAGCTTCACAAGCCTACACACTTCTGTTTAAAGCGCAGCCTCCTGTGGCATTTTCTGTTTGGGAGCTCGCGATCATTAGCAACGTTAAAATTGCTCAATGATTATTGCAGTGACTTAAGAGTATTCGTGGCTCTGACAGGCGGCAGGTTGGCTTACTTCCAAATGACCTGCACCGAATATCTTTGACCCACTTCTCAGCGGCATTGCCGACAGGCCTTACAAATTGCCTGGTTACTCTCTCCTGCACAAAAGATGATCTACTCACTTGGCCTTGATGACAAACACAGCAGCCTAATCAAACACAAACAGGTGGTCGCTCTCCCGACACCGCCTTCAGCAAATCATGCGGCTCGTGCAGCTTCATATGCACGGTCTATCCTACATTTTAGCCACTGAAGTGTCCTCCAACAGAGCCTGCGTTCCTCCCCCTTCACCTCATAGCTAATAGCAATAAGGCCTTCAATTTCTTTCTGTTGTGAAAGTCCAGAGTCTAATCCATCTCTGCAAATGAAATTGCCGAAATGTTGGATCCTAGAGGAAGGGTGAGCAATGCAGCTTTCAGATTACAATACTCAAATCAGGAACCTATCTCAGTCCTTTACCTGGGCAATTCTGGTTTTGGGCGCTTTTCAATTTCTGCTCGGAGTTGGGTTTTTCGAACAGAAGGCAACGGAGATCGACGCGGCGGGCTACACGCGCTTCCATGCATATTGGGGTATGGGACTTTTAATCGCCATTCTTGGCAAACTCATTCTACTTCGCTTTGTAGAAAAGCGTGGGCTTCTCGACAAATCGCACCATTGGTTTTTACGCCAATCAATCACAGTGCTATTTGCTCTCCTTGTCATTCTGCCTCTCGTTGGCGGAGTGAGAGTGCTGGCAAATGAAGGACCTAGCAGTTCTTTGGGGCTTGCTGTAGCGAGTTGGGTGCATGGGGAAGGCGTAAATCTTCTAGCGGAGTTGCACACTGCACTGGCTTATGCGCTTGGCTGTGCCACAGTCGTCTACGGCCTGAGCTGGGCGGCAAACTACATTCACTCTGTAAATAGAGAACTATCCCACATTGTTATAGAGGACCCATACACTTAGAGGTGGAGCTCCGCAATAAAGCTACGCCGGAAACTCTATCAAGTTTCATTTAACGAAGGGCAACGGTTAGTCCATTCGAAAAGCCTACCAGAGATGGGCCGAGTCAGATGAAATGAGTGACAGTAATTAGCAAGAGACTACCTCTTATCTGATACAGTTGTTCATTTTTACTCTCCACCACTTCAATCCGAATGAGTGATAGTGACCGTTCTGCATGAACGTGTTGCGCATAAAACTGTCCATCCGAACCGGAAGCACTTCGCAGGTACCATTTTGCGCTTTTTCGAGAAGCCATACCAAGAACTGACGAATGTTCCTGAATAGGCGCCGACAAATTCCACGTCAAAACAATAAAGTTTTGAACCAAGAGTTCTGATATACGCATGACTACTCCCCCTACAAGAACATGTTTTGAGCACTTTTTGAGCCATCTGAGGCACGGTGGACGTATGACTAAAGTGGCTGGTATTACAGCAAGTCGAGCGCCTTATCTTGCAGCTGCGGCAATAGCCTCAGGGCCTTTGATGTTGTCCGTTACAACCACTGCTCTGGGGCAGTCTTGGGAAGGCAACCACTCAACAGACTGGTTTACTGAGGATAACTGGTCTGGGGACATTATCCCGAATAAGACACAAGATGTTTACATCGATACCACAGCACCCAACTCGGCCAAAGTAACGAATAAAACCACCAACGGAACGGCAGGGGCGCAACGACTACATGTCGGTGAACGCGGCGAAGGTACACTGACGGTATCCGATGGCGGTGCGGTGAGTAGTACGCACGGCTATATCGGCCATTTCAGTGGCTCAACCGGCACTGTTGAGGTGACCAGCACCGGGGCAGCCTGGGACAATTCAGTGGATCTGTTTATCGGTGACTATGGCGATGGCACTCTGAGGGTGTCCGATGGCGGCGCGGTGAGTAGTGAGTGGGGTTATGTCGGTTATAACAGTGGCTCAACCGGCACTGTTGAGGTGACCGGCATCGGGTCAACCTTGGAAATTTTAGAGACC
This sequence comes from Pseudovibrio sp. FO-BEG1, assembly GCF_000236645.1. NCBI lineage: Bacteria > Pseudomonadati > Pseudomonadota > Alphaproteobacteria > Hyphomicrobiales > Stappiaceae > Pseudovibrio > Pseudovibrio sp. FO-BEG1. The sequence continues at coordinate 3,560,103 of NC_016642.1, read as the reverse complement.
CTATATATCGGCGAAGGCGGCGAAGGCACTCTGACGATTTCCGAGGGCGGCTCGGTGATCGGTACGAACGGCTATATTGGTGGCAACAATGGCTCAACCGGCAGTGTTGAGGTGACCGGCACAGGTGCAACCTGGAGCAACTCGAACATCCTGCTTGTTGGGGAGCATGGTGATAGCACTCTGACGGTGTCTGATGGTGGCGTGGTGAGCAGTGCCTACGGCATTATTGGCGGCGGCAGTGACTCAACTGGCACAGTTGAGGTGACCGGCACAGGGACAACCTGGAACAACTCAAGCAGTCTGCAGGTCGGCCTCGGCGGTGATGGCACTCTGACGATTTTCGAGGGGGCAACAGTGAGTGTGTCTGGGGCGACCGAGTTGGGCGCTGTTTCAACGAGTTCTGGCGTTTTGAACATCGGTGCGGGCAGCGGCGAAACGGCGGTTGCTGCCGGCACACTTGATGCCTCGACGGTTGAGTTCGGAGACGGAATGGCCAAGCTGGTTTTCAACCACACGGATGAGACCGGTGCCTATCAGTTCGACGCTGACCTTGCCAGCACCGGCTCTGGAACTCATTCGATTGTGCACGAATCCGGCTGGACGGACTTAAGTGGTAACAACGCAAACTTCACCGGAACAACAGTAGTCAACGGTGGCACTCTGTCCGTAAGTGGGTCACTGGGCAGTTCGAGCGGCATCATCGGCTCCCAAAGCGGTTCAACGGGCATTGTTGAGATATCTGGTATCGGCTCAATCTGGGAGAACTCAGAGGATCTTTATATTGGCGAACATGGCGAAGGCACACTGACGATATCCAATGGCGGTGCGGTGAGTGATGTGAACGGCTTTATCGCTAATAGTAGTGGCTCAATCGGCACTGTTGAGGTGACCGGCACCGGGTCAACCTGGAGCAACTCGAGCACTCTATATGTCGGCGAAGACGGCGATGGTACAGTGGCCGTGTCTGATGGCGGCGCGGTGAGTAGCAGGAACGGCTATATTGGCGACAACAATGGCTCAACCGGCAGTGTTGAGGTAACCGGCATCGGATCAACCTGGGACAATTCGGGTATTCTGGTTGTCGGCGCTTCTGGCAGAGGCACTCTGACGGTATCTGATGGCGGCGCGGTGAGTAATGCGACCGGCTATATCGGCTCCAGCAGTGTCTCAACCGGCACTGTTGAGGTGACCGGTACCGGGGCAAACTGGGAGAATTCGGACACTCTATTTGTCGGCCACGACGGCGAAGGCACCCTGACGATTTCCGAGGGTGCAACAGTGAGTGTGTCTGGAGCGACCGAGCTGGGCTCAAGCTCAACGGGTTCGGGCGTTTTGAACATCGGTGCAGCAGCTGGAGATTCTGCCTTGGGGGCGGGAGTGCTCAACTCAGCAACCTTAACCTTTGGTACTGGTACAGGTACTATCAACTTCAATCACACGGATACCGATTACATTTTCACGCCCCAGATCGTTGGAAACGGAGCGGTTCATCAACTGTCCGGCACCACAATTCTGTCCACCACCAATTCGGGCTACACCGGTGGTACGACGGTCTCGGGAGGTGTGCTGGATGTGCGTAACGGCAATGCTCTGGCCAACACGGGGGATGTGAGTGTCAACGGCGGACGCCTTCTGATCACAAATACTGAGACAGTGGGTGATACAGCAGTCTCTGGTGGCTCTCTGGAGATCGGTACGGGCGCAACCCTTTTCGCGGATGCATTCACGCTGACGGATGGAACGGTTACTGGTGGCACGCTCAAGGGGAGTTCATATACAGTAGAAAACGGCAACATTGATACGGCCCTGACCGGGACCGGCCCTTTGACCAAGACCGGCACTGGCATAGTTAGATTGACTGGTACCAACACTTACACCGGTGGTACAACTGTCTCGGAAGGCGTGCTGGTGGTTGATGGTTCGATTAGCGATGTGACAATCAATGGCGGCACCCTTGGCGGTTCGGGCACGATCAATGGTTCGGCAACAGTCACAAGCGGAACCATCTCTGTCGGAAACAGTCCGGGTACGCTGACAATTGGCGGTGACCTTAATCTGACCTCCGCATCCGTTCTGGATTTTGAGCTTGGATCTCCGTCTGGCACAGCGGGTGTAGACAGTGACCTCATCACTGTTGGCGATGATTTGACGCTGGATGGATCGCTCAATGTCACTGATGCAGGTGGCTTTGACGCCGGGGTCTATAATTTGATCACCTATGGTGGCAGCTTGACCGATAACGGTCTGGTGGTGGGCACCGCGCCCACAGGCTTCCTTTACAACGTGCAGACAGCAACAGCCGGACAAGTCAACCTTCTGGTGAACCCGGACCAGCTGAGCTTCTGGAACGGAGCGGTAACAAGTGCTGATGGAACCGTTCATGGTGGTTCTGGCACCTGGAGCACTGCGGGAACCAACTGGACCGATGCCACTGGCTCAGCAAGTGCACCTCATCAACCGGACAGCACACTGATTTTCCAGGGAACACCGGGCACAGTCACGGTGGATAGCGCCGGAGTTTCAGTTTCCACGGGCATGCAGTTTGCAACAGACGGATACAGTATCTTGGGTGGCGATATTACACTGACAGGAGAAGCTGGATTCCGCGTCGGAGACGGGACCTCCGCGGGCGCGGGATATTCGGCAATCGTTGCGTCTAACCTGACCGGCACGGGTTCACTGGAAAAAAACGGCTTCGGCAAGCTCGTCCTGACCGGTACCAACACCTATACCGGCGACATCATTGTTTCCGGTGGCAAGCTGGTTGTTAACGGCACCATTGGTGATGTTACTGTCGATGGCGGTAGCCTTGGTGGTTCGGGAACGATCATCGGTTCGGCAACGGTCACAAGCGGAACCATTGCAGCGGGTAACAGTCCGGGTACGCTGACAATTGGCGGTGACCTTAATCTGACCTCCGCATCCGTTCTGGATTTCGAACTCGGCTCTCCGTCCGGCACAGCAGGCGTGGACAGTGACCTCATCGCCGTTGGTGGTGATCTGACACTGGATGGATCACTCAATGTCACTGATGCGGGTGGCTTTGACGCCGGGGTGTATAACCTGATCACTTATGGCGGCAGTTTGATCAATAACGGTCTGGTGGTGGGCACCGCGCCCACAGGTTTCCTTTACAACGTACAGACTGCAACAGCCGGACAGGTCAATCTTCTGGTGAACCCGGACCAGCTGAGCTTCTGGAACGGAGCAGTCACAAGCGCTGATGGAACCGTTCATGGTGGCTCTGGCGCCTGGAGCAGTGCAGGAACCAACTGGACCGATGCCACCGGTTCAGCAAGTGCACCTTATCAACCGAACAGCACGCTGATTTTCCAGGGAACACCGGGAACGATCACGGTGGATAGCGCCGGGGGTTCGGTCTCCAAGGGCATGCAGTTTGCCGTGGACGGCTACAGCGTAACTGGCGGAGATGTGGCTCTGAATGCTCGTTCTCAGTTTGATAACATTTCTTTCAGGGTTGGGGACGGAACCAACTTGGGCACCGGTTTCACCTCAACCATTGCTTCCAACCTGACCGGGACTGGATCACTGCAAAAAACGGGTCTTGGAACTCTCGTCTTGACGGGTGACAACACCTACAACGGCAGCACCACTGTTTCAGAAGGAGTACTGGAGTTCAGGGATGGTGCTACCCTCAGTGAAGGCCAATTTTTTCGCGTTGGCGGTTCTGCAACAGCATCTCTGATCATTGCAGATGGCAGCGATGTTTCTGCAAGAATATATACCTTCGTCGCTACGGGCGCCGGCTCGTCTGGAGCTGTAACGGTAACAGGCCCTGGTACACGTTTTCAAGCTGGGAGTACTTTTGGCATTGGATACCATGGAAACGGAGCCCTGAGTATCTTGGAGGGCGGTTTAGTTTCCGGCATTTCTGGCAATATCGGCTCGTATGCAGGCTCCACCGGAACTGTGGAGGTGACTGGAGAAGGGTCGCATTGGAAGAACGATTTCGGTTTGGATACACAAGGTATCAGTCTTGCCGTGGGACGTGACGGGACCGGAACTCTGACCATTGCCGAAGGTGGTCGGGTGACCAGTCAAAAAGGGGTGATCGGTTCTGGAGCTGGTTCTTCGGGGGACGTAGTCGTGACTGGAGATGGGTCTCTCTGGGAAAACAGCCACTATATGAACATCGGATTGCTCGGACGGGGTACTCTGACGATCTCAGATGGTGGTGTGGTTGAGGTGGAAAATAGCGCTTATCTGGGCAGGATGACAGGTTCCAGTGGCACGCTCAACATTGGTGCTGCAGCAGATGATCTGGCTCAGGCAGCAGGTGTTTTAGATGCTGCAGCGGTTAAATTTGGTGATGGTGCCGGGGTAATTAACTTCAACCATACGGATACTGACTACACCTTCTCCGCAGATATTAGCGGGACGGGCAGTGTCAATCAGCTTGCAGGCACCACTATCCTGACCGGTACCAACACTTATACCGGCGGCACTACTGTTTCGGGTGGCAAGCTGGTTGTTAATGGCACCATCGGTAATGTGACAATCAACGGCGGTAGCCTTGGTGGTTCGGGGACTGTCGGGGCTGTTGCCTTCAACTCAGGTGCCGTAATCGCTCCGGGAAACTCCATCGGGACTCTGAATGCGACTTCTCTTGTTTTCAATAGTGGTTCAACCTTTGAAGTTGAGTTGAACGATGGGGGCAATGCGGCAGGCATCAACAATGATCTGCTGGACGCCAGCGGGACTGTGACGATCAATGGTGGTACTGTGCATGTGAAGCCGGAAAACGGAACCGACGATGGTTCAACCTACGCTGCAAATACGGTCTATACAATTATAAGCGCTGTAGGCGGCGTCTCCGGAACATTTGATTCATCCACCCCAACAGATGACTTCGCATTCCTTGATTTCGCTCTGTCATACGACGCGAGCAACGTTTATCTGAGTTCCCAAATGGCAACCAGCACGTTCTGTATTCCTGGGATGAGTTCTAATCAGTGTGCTACGGGTGAGGGTACATTCTCACTTGGCAGCGGAAGTTTGTTTAATTCAGTCTTGAACCTGTCCAACTCAGATGCACCAGAAGCACTCGATCAGCTTTCAGGTGAAGCCCACGCCTCAATAAAAACAGCACTGATTGAAGATAGCCGCTTTGTCCGCGAGGCCGCTCTCAATCGAGTGCGCATTGCAATGGATTCCATTGCTGTGGATGGACAGGAGCAAGTAGAAAAGCGCGTTGGTGAGAGCCTTGCGTTCTGGGGACAAAGTTTTGGGTCTTGGGGACGCTGGAGTGGAAACAGCAATGCCGCAGCGCTAGATCGATCAATCGGCGGTTTCCTTCTGGGTGGAGATGTCCAGATTGGTGAGAACTCCCGTCTTGGCTTTTTCGGTGGCTACGACAACAGCAGTTTCAAGGTAAATAGCAGAACGACCTCTGCGACGGCAGACACGCTGCACCTTGGTGCTTATGGAGGCACAGAATTTGGGCCTCTGGGATTACGCGCAGGTGCTAGCTATGCATGGCATGATATCGACACGACCCGTTCGGTCGCCTTCACTGGCTTTGCCGAGAACCTGTCAGGGTCCCACACAGCGCAAACAGCGCAGATCTTTGGTGAAGCAGGGTATCGTTTTGATTATGCTGCAACCAGTCTGGAGCCTTTTGCCAACCTATCCTACATCCAGTTGTCCAGCGATGGGTATTCTGAAACCGGTGGATCTGCTGCGCTGAAGGCTGGTCGCCAGACAATGGACAGCACCTTCACCAGTATCGGGCTGCGTGCAGAGACATGGGCGAAACTTGGTCAATTTGCCGCGAAGCTCTCGGCTCAAGCTGCCTGGCAGCATGCGTTTGGCGATGTAACACCTGTTGCCAATCATGCCTTTGCCGGAGGCGATGATTTCTCCGTTGCTGGCATCCCGATTGCCAGAGATGCCCTCCTGCTGAATCTGGGAACATCAGTGGATTTGGGGCGTAACACAACCTTGGACTTAGCATACGATGGCCAGTTTGGTTCCGGCTTCACCGATCAGGGGCTCAAAGCAAACATTGCCGTGAAGTTTTGACCGTTTTCCTGTCTGTGCAAGAACACCAACCCGACATAGACTTGCCCGCCACCTGAAAACTCAAGTGGCGGGCAAGTGCTCTCCAATTGTCAGAATCCATATGAACCAATCCCGCTGTTTTATCCCCGCCCTGAGCACGGTGTTATTCATTAGCACTGTGACCTTTGCGTAGGAAATGAAGGCAGTCCCGGGGTAATCCCCCCGAGAACTCTGTCAGTCTGCCATCCAGACCGCTTCAACCATTGATAGAACAGTGCGAATGACCGCAAATGGCCCGACTTTAGCAACTGCCTCTCAGTTGCCTGAGTTTTCGTGCTGCAACGAATGGCGGATGTGATCCGCTCTTCTACTGTTCGCAATTAATGTGGTTCGGACTTATGATTGCAGGTCGTGAACTATGGCTGCGGCAAAAGTCCTGCAATGCGTTATTTATTGGTCAAAATTAGGTCTGTCGGGGAAAAGGTTAGAATGAGTGAGCGGCCTATATGCTCAGATATAGTTTTGTTGACCTGGATGCCTCTTAAACTCACAAAAGCAGTATTATTGTGGTTTTTAAAATATATAGATATATATTATTATCGAAAATGGAATAATATTTTCCTTCATAATAGTATTTGTTATATATATGCTTAGTTCTTTTGTTTTAATTATTTAATCACTTGCGTATGGGTATTATTTACATCGTATAGTTATACTTAGGTCATATGGCGGCCACGTGATGACTGGATTGTGACTATGCCCAAAACGCCCACAACGAAACTGACGGCAAAGGAGAAGCAATGGCTTCGGGACGTGGTTGTTGCGCTCAAGCTGAAGATTGAAGACGAAGAGCAACTCGAGCTTGCGACGTCCTCAAACACATTTGCCAAGATGAAATCCGGCATGGATCAAATAGATGGTGAGGTTAAAGAGGCAAATAGTCCTTTAGCGCCGGAGGGGGGGGCTTTTGACCTTATTTGTGTGGGCCGAGGCACCTCTGCTGCCGCTTACCTGACCAATCTTAAACGCTCTGCGTCACAAGAGGGGATATCAGTGGATCAGCAACTAGAGGTCCTTGCTATAGGTAAAGACGATCCTTGGGCGGGTGCCAGGGGGTATGAGAAGGGGAAATATAGTCAGTGCATCAATCAGGCAGAACAATTCATAAATCCGGGTGAAGGCAAGTTCGCGTCTTCCAGCATTGATCCGGTGGATCGAATGGCCTTTGCAGCTACTAATAAGAAAAAAATTGAAAATGCGGCATTGGGAAATGTTCTTGATGCAGAAGTTCAAAAGATTGAGCGGGACGAAAAAACCGGCCTTTGGAAAATTCAGACTGATGCAACGGGTAATCCGCTCATGGCGCGAAAAGTTGTGTTGGCGACGGGCGCTGGCATTGAGACCACAGACTCCGAATACCATTATGTTCCGCCTGAAGTTGCGCAGTTCCGAGAAACAGGGGGTGAGGCAGCCAAGCGTATCATGGATTTGGACCAGTTTCAGAAAGGGCATGAAGGAACCAAGGAACTTAAAGACAGCGTTGTAACTGTTTTGGGTCCTAACGCTGGTACAGATGCCGTTATGGAATTGGCAACGCGCAATGTGCCTTTGGAAAATGTCAACTGGATGATGGGCAAAAATGACACTCCAGGGACGGCGCTGACCTGGGATGTCAGCAGTAAGGATATCACGCCAACCTTTACTGCCGAACAGGCGAGTTTGGATAGAGGTAAGGGAGGCCCTGTTCATAGATATAACAGCAAACAGGGATTTGAAATTTCTGCAGGCAAAGAAAAGGCGCTTGCGATCAAGACAGATGCGGGTGTGTTTGAAACGGATTATCTCGTTTATGCAACTGGGCAGCGCGGAGGGGGTATAAATCGTGCGGTAGGTCCGCAGGGTAAAGTAACGCAAGTGCCAATGCTGGAGAAGGGCCTCGCTGCACATCTGGAGCCTGTATATGACGTGAACCAGCGTTTCAGCGATCTTTATGAGTATGATGGTCCTCATAAAGGTGGAGCGTGGCAACATGTTGTGGGGTTGCAATTAAAAGGAACAACATCGACAGATGGCCTGGAGGTTATCGGTGCTGCTGCAATGCAAGCGGCCCGAGATGTGAAGCACAACTATATGGACGATGAACTTTGTAAACTCCAGGATATGGCTTTAAAGAGCCCAGCTGAAATTGGAGACCCAGCTAAGAAATGGCTTCCGGAGATATGGGAGAATGTAGCCTTTAGCAACATTGGGGATGCAAAGGTAAGCGATGATTACGCAGGCCGAAAAGAAAAGCTCTTGGAACTGCTTGAAGGCAAGCTTAAGATCAAAGAGATTGAAGAGGAACCCCTGAAGCAGCTCAAAGAGCTGATCTATACATTTGAGCTTCGGCAAAAGGCAGCGGCGGATCTGGGGGCAGATGCAGCAAAGAATGTATCTTCTGCGCTCGCAAAGGGATTACAGCGCACACAACCTGTCACAGTTGCTGATCCGCGCCTGATTTATGGTGCTCAGCTTAATATAGCCGCTCAAACGGAGAGTTTTAAAGAAGAGCAAATTACGACACCGGGTGGCATCAACTACAATGAAGACCAACAGACAATTGCGATGTACATTGCCCAAGTCTATCCATATATACCCCGTAAAACAGCTAATGAGTTTGTCGCCGAGCTAATTAAAAAACGCACGGACGGGAAACATTTGCGTGGATTCACTGGTGAAGATCGGAAGAAAATGGAAGGTGTTTTAATCCGTCTAAATGCAAAATATGAGAAAATTGTGAAAGATGCAGAAGCCAAATCTCGTAGCTTTAGGCCGAAACTGTGATCAATCCTGTACCATAACTTTCAATAGGTGCAGCGTGTCCTATGCTGAGAGCTCTGCTATCAATAATGGACAGTATGCCTGTTCCAATAGCCAAACCAATATGCAAGTTGTTACCAAGCTGCACGGGAAGGCTACTTGTGAAATTCGTCCTGCTTTCCGGACAAATTGAGTAAACCCATTATGCCGTCATTTCCCAAGCCCTTTGTTCAAATGCCGGACAAGGTGTTTGTAGCTGATAGCCGAATGTCTGGTCGTTCGGTTATCTATAGAACACCCGATTGTAGTCGAATATTCCCTTATCAAAAATCCAGACTGGCCTAAGAAACGTGGAGAGACTTCGCCGAATGTCAGGGCATGCCTTAGCCCGCTTACCGCTTCGGGGCTTGGCCTGTGGGAACCACCGGGCCTGCAGCCATGTGTGCCGCGTAAACAGGCAGGACACTCATCTGCAACTGACTTTTGTGGGTCTTTATGAGCTGGTCAAGCTGAACGCTCCTGAAGAGAGTATTTATAAAATGATTGATCTGTCTTTAGAAGTGTTGCGATCTCGCATGAAGTATACCCCAGAGCTGCCGTAATCGAGTAGACGGAAGGCATTCTACCTTCAGACTAGTTTGAGGGGCCTTTCTGCATTTTTTTAAAAATTACCTATTGCAAGTTGCAAGATCTAGTTTGACATGACACCAGTCATAAGTTGCAACGACATTCCAGTTAAAATGCTGCTGAGTTAGCGCGAATGTCCGTTCTTTTAGTCGTTGAGTAAATCCAGATCGCCCATCAGAGCTACTGAGAACACTTTGGGTGAGCCAATCTCAACCCATGATGGAACCCGACTGAATGTCCGGTAATGGCCCTGTCTCGGTACGCTTGGCATATAGCTGCATGACCAAAGCAGAGGTTGGCTTGGACGGCTTGCGTTCTCAACTTCATGTCGATCTCATTCAGCATGGCACTTAGGGCGGACTGCTGATTTTTGCTGCAGATGTGAATTTTTTGATGTCATCTATAAAAAACGAACATTGAAGAGATTTACTATAGAATTGAGATCGTGACGATGAGCTAGAGCTACAAAACTGGCATGCCGTTTTGAAGATGATTTTCCTTAAAAAGTTTCTCCTTCGATCTTAGATTCCATTCTTCTATCGAAAAGCAAAAAGGTGAGCGGAAGAAGCGAAAATAGCAGAGCAGTGGCTAGAGTAGCTGGTCCCTGAAGGTCTGTAAGGTTGGTAAGTGTGGCGATCGATGCTCCGCCGAACATGCGCAAGAAACCGCCTATGGACGCTGCAAGGCCTGCGCAATTGGGGAAGGGTTGCAAGGTGAGGCCCGTAGAGATACCGATCATCAAGCTGAAGCCAGCACTGCCAAGAGCAGCAAAGGCAAAGAAGGTCATCGTGACACTTTGCGGCACAAACAACAGGCCAAGCCCGCTGATGACGGATAGAGACAGCCCGACCAGAACGGTTGTAGGTGCCCCAATCATCTCAACCATACGCGGAGCGAGGAAGCTGAACAGCATTTGCAGCAGGCCAATGGCACCAAGAATAGTTGCGAATTGCATCTCGCTCATGCCGCCTTGCTCCATGGCAACTTCCGGTGCGATGGAAACATAGGTCATGACCGCGCCAAAGGTGGCAGCATTGGCAAGACTATAAAGGATAAAGGCGCGGTTGCGGGCCATGTCGCCTAGATTGCAGGTGATTTGATCGGGTGCGCCAAGCATGCGGTGGCGCTTTTTGGTCGGTGGCAAGGCAAGAGGTGTCAGGAACAGAAGCAAAAGGCCTGCTGCTGCCATCAGGAAGAAGGCTGCTTGCCACCCCCAAATAACACCCAATATGCCGCCAATCATCGGTGCAATCATGGGAACAGAGCCGGTCAGGCCGCTCATATAGCTCAGCCATTTGCCTGCTTCATCGCCTTCGAAATTGTCGCGCACCCAGGCAAAGGTGGTGACCATGGTAAACGATGCTCCAAAGCCTTGCACCAGACGCGCGCCATAAAGCCAGTCGAGGCTGGGGGCAAAGGCGGCGCCTAGGCTGCCCAATGCATAGAGCGAGAGGCCGATCATGGCGGAGGCTCGACGGCCAAAGCGATCCGAGATCGGGCCACCCACCAATTGGGCGAAACCAAGAGCAAAGATATAGAGCGGTATGGTGAGGCGCATCTGCTGGTTTGTGGCCTCAAACACGCTCAGCATTTCCGGGACAGAGGGCAAAAAGATATCGATGGCCAATGGTCCCAAAGGCGTCAGCATGAAAATGATGATGAGGGCAAAGGTACGGCGGCTCATGCTGGTTCTCCTTGTCTTGCTTCCGTGGGACATTGGACTTTGCCGTGCCGATCAATTTTGGTGAAAGGCAGGATGGCAGCTTTCTTCATCAGAACATCAAATCGCGCTCGTAAGTCGGAAGGTAGGGTGAACTCAGCCACCATGGAAAGGCTCTGCAAATCTGCAAGCAAGATGATGCTGTCGAGGCTCAAAGTGTCTGAGGTGAGAATGTGTTCTACCTTTGCCAATCTGGCTTTGATCTGGGCGGCAAACTGATCGCTCAATGCCAAGGCATCCTCAAATGAGCGACCAATGCGCTTGGGCATGGTTGTATTGAAAAAGCCACGGGCTCCGATGCTGGAAAGCTCGCCTGGCAAGAGATGCGGAATGCGCGGATAGCAAAGGCTGTTCAGCGCGACATTGACCTCGCGTTGCCATGCTTCCAGCTCCTCACTCATCTCATAGTTTTGCAGCAGCGGTGGTCCCTTCTGATCGAGATAATGGATAATGTCCGAGCTGTCTTGCAGCACGAGATCCTCGTCTTTCAGTATGGGCACGGTTAGGCTGGCAATGTGGCTTTTCAGCTCGGACGGGATGGTGCCGGGTGAAAGGGTGATGACATCAAGAGAGATGCCTTTCAGGCCAGCCATGATCTTGACTCGGATGCAATAGGGGCAGGTGTCAAAGGAATAGAGCTTCATGTCATGTGTCCCGCAAAGACTGAGAAGGGTGGGGGAAAGGCGCAACAAGACCGCGCCTTGAGGTTCATTGGTTAGCCGCCATGGATGATGGCAAAGCCCATTTTCAGGACATAATCGGGAAGGTCTTTGTAATTCTCCCATTGCTCATAGGCGGGCAGGCTGACCTCCTGGCGCATTTGTAAGACACGTTTGATCAACTGGCGGGAGTCTTCCTTTTGCCAGCCTTTGCATCTCAGGAAAGACTGCATCATAGAGATCGTTATAGAATTGAGCAGAAGCCTTCAGCAGAGCCGGATCGGTATTGTTTGAGTGAGTGTTGATGGCATGGTTCAAGTCCCAGCTGGCCAGTTCATTGAGGATTTGGCGGGAGCCGAGCAGGTTTGAATCCGTCAGTGCCCAGCCCGGTGTGAGAGCATTTTCCAAATACATGTCAGAGGTGACGACAATGCCTTCTTTTGGCAGATGCACCACGGCCACGGCAGTGCCATCAGCAGGGCCGAAATGGCTCAGCTCCACCTTGGTCTCGCCCACTTTCAGGGTCAACTTTTCTTCAAAGGTCACATCGATCTGATCGGGCAACAGACCAAGGGGATCCTGATCCATGAACATTTCGAAATTCTCATGGGCGATCACGTCGGCCTTAGCAAAGACCTCGGTACCACCCACATGGTCATAATGCTCGTGGGTCATGACGATCTTGGTGACGGGAAGGTCCGTCAGTTTGCTGATTTCCTTAGCGAGCAGTGAGGCCCGATAAGGATTGGCTGTATCTGTGATCAGCACGCCCTTGTCGCCAATGACGGCGAGGGAGGTATAGTGCAATGCGCTGATGGCATAGATATTTTCGCCCAGTTTTTGGGTTTCGATCTTTGGGCCTTCAGCAAGTACGGGGATGGTGGAACCGACAAGGGCAAGGATGCCCGCGGCCAACAGGGTTGAGAGCTTTTTCATCTTGTTCTTCCATTGTGCTGGCTGATGGGCCGGGTGGCATGCACCCGGCACTGATTGAGGCGTTGCTTAGTGGCCATGCCAGATGGAATAGGCCATGCGCTCCACATGGGCTGGCAGATTCTGCTCATACATGGCCCAGTGGCTGAAGTCGGGCAGCTTGACGGTCTTTTTCAGCTCCTCGATAGATTTGCCTGCCTGCATGCCATCCCATACCGCCTTGAACAGGGCTTCGTTGAAGTCCCAATCTTCCTTTAATTGAGCGGGGGAGGATTTTGCCATATGACCGGAAATCACGGTGTCAAATTCCAGCTCCTTGTGCACGCGGCGCAAGGTGTTGAGGGAGCCGACATAATCGTGGGTGTTCAGGCGGCCGGGCAGATTGACAAAACCCTGCAAGTGCCAGTCGACAGCCATCAGCACCTTGTCTTCGGGCATATGGATCACGCTATTGCACTGGCCGTCATTGGAGCCAAAATATTTCAGATCGATCACCTTGCCGCCGAGCTCGATGCGATGTTCCTTCTCATAGGTGACATCCGGCTGCACCACGCGTTTTTCCAGATCACGCCCGAGAAGTTCGGTGCAATTCTCATGACTGATGAATTCCGCACCTTCATCCTTGAAGATCTTGCCGCCGCGTGAATGGTCGAAATGAGCGTGGGAATAGATCACCTTGACCACCTTCTTGTCGGTTAGTTTGGCAATCTCTGCTCGTAAGGCTTTGGCGCGAAATTCGTGGTTGGGATCCACAATTGCCACACCTTCATCAGTGATCACCACCAGACTGGAATAATGGGCCATGTGGAATTGATAGACCCCATCTTTCAATTGGATCATGACTGGCTTCATTTCGTCATGATCGCCAGCAGCAATGGCGGGGGCGGTGAAGGTGGCACCTGAGATGGCAGCGGCGGCCAGCAGGCTCAACATTGTCTTTTTCATCGTCTTTCCCTTTCTTGGACTGCACGGAAGGGCCGCGCGGATAAGGCAAAGATACAATTGACTTCTGTTGAGATAATTGGTCTTCTATTAACAATATAAAATACAAAAAGTATCGAATGGATAAATTGCGGAAAATGGCTCTCTATTGCCGCGTCGTGGAACTAGGGAGCTTTGTTGCGGCGGCGCAGGACCAGAATGTCAGCCCAGCCATTGTCGGGAGGCATGTTAGTGATCTGGAAGCGATGCTGAAGGTGCGCCTGATCAATCGCACCACTCGCAGCATGGAAGTGACTGAAGTCGGGCATCGCTATTATCAGGGCTGCAAGATTTCACTAGCGCAATTGGCGGCGCTTGAACAGGACATGACGAACGAAGAAGGCGAGGCCCTTTCCGGTATCATTCGGTTGGCTGCACCAGAAGGGCTGGGCGCCCCCCATCTGCTCAGCGCAATCGAGAGCTTTCAGGGATTCTATCCCAATATCCTGTTTGATCTGGTTTTGGATAATGGCCAGACTGATTTCATCAGCGAGAATGTCGACCTCTCCATCCGGTTGGCCATTTCCATGCAAGATAGCTCGCTGATTGTGCGCAAATTAACAGACACGCGCCTTTGCTTTTATGCTGCGCCCTCTTATTTGGCCAAGCATGGCACGCCCAAAAAGCTAGAGGACCTAGATCAGCACGCTTGTCTGGCTTTCGGTGCCTCACGTTTCGGAGATAGTTGGCCCATAGTGACCGATATGGGTCTCTCCAAGTATCGTCTGCCCTGGCGAGTGGTGGTCAATCAAACACAGTTCTATCGAAAAGCCTTGATGAAGGGCATGGGTATCGGTCTTTTGCCTGAGATTATGGTAGCAGAGCAGGCCGAAGACGGTTCACTCACGCCTCTATCACTTGATGTCACTCTGCCAGAAGTCGGCATTTATGCCGTCTATCCTAACCGGGAGTTTCAACCCAAACGTGTGAGCCTATTCCTCAAACATTTGGCAGAAAGGTTTGGCAAGGTAGAGTGATTTGTGCCAGCAGAAATCTCTAACAGAACATTTCTGTCCGCATGTTAGTTTAAACAGCTCTATTGCAGTGCCAGGTCCTGGCCATACGGTGGTAGTCATGGCCCACACGTCATCAAAGATAATTTATGAGTATTGCTACAAAAACTTCCCCGCGAGCTAACTCAACCCTTGATAGACCTGCTCGAATGTCCGCTTGTGGCCCAGTCTGTCTTAAATTTGGTCAAAATCTCTGTCTGATGTGCAGTGGTGTTGATCGCAGATATTAAAATGAGTTTCCAGACCTATGATCTGCAGGAAAGGCGAGTATGATACTTTATTACTCCAATTTTGGCCGCTATGTTGAAGTTTGCGATCCTCAGTATGATACTTTATTTTTTGGAGTATATTTTGAGTTGGCGGATTTGTGCCAGTTTTCGGGTGTTTCAGTATGATACTTTATTACTCTCCTACATTAAAGCGCGGGGCTTATTGCTCCGCGTTTTTTGTTTTGGGGATGTGGGTGGTGGGCTGTCAGGCTGGCCAGTTGACTTTCAGGTCGGCATTGGTTTTGAAGGGCGGCTGGCGATGTAGGCGGCTATGGAGCACATGATGAGGGCGACGGTGACGGCCAGCAGGATTGTCGGGTGGGACATTTTCAGGAACATCAGGTAGCCGAAGGTCAGACCGGTGAAGGCGAAGATCTTTGCTTTTTTCGGGATGACCTTATGCTCCTGCCACTGGATGACGCTGGGGCCGATTTTCGGGTGTGTCAGGATCCAGTTTTCCAAGCGCGGGTTTGACTTTGCAAAGCAACCTGCTGCGAGGATGAAGAAAATCGTTGTTGGCAGCAGAGGCAGAAAGATGCCAATGATCCCTGTGGCCACAAGGGCTAATCCAAGCGTCATGTAGAATAGCTTTTTCACAGGGTGCTCCACTTCTGGCAAGCAGTTTCTGCCTTATACGCCTTGTTTGCGAGTGCTGACAATAGTTGGAATCTGGCTATTGCCGCGACAAAAGGCGACCGTGGCTAACATATCCACCCCATTACATGAGAAGCGTGAATTCTTTTTCAAGGGGAACTTGCAAAACCTACAAAATACACTAGTTCGTAAAGAAGCATGGATATATCTGCAGCTTGCCGCAGACATAATGCGGATGGTTCCCGAAATAAGAAAGTATGGCCGATGGGATCTGACGGGGATAAAAAGCCGAAGCGCGTTGGGTTCATGACGCGGCTCAGGAACTACTTCTTTACTGGCCTTGTTATTACGGGTCCGGTGGGTATTACCTTGTACCTGAGTTGGTCGCTTATCCAGTTGATTGATGGCTGGGTTAAGCCGTTTCTGCCATCTATTTACAATCCAGATAATTATCTGCCGGTTGAAGTACCTGGCTTTGGGCTGTTTGCAGCACTGCTTGCGATCACTGTCATCGGTTTTCTGACAGCTAATATTGCAGGTCGGTCGCTCATCAGCTTTGGCGAGTCCATTCTGGGCCGCATGCCATTGGTGCGTAACCTTTATTCCGCGCTCAAGCAGATCTTTGAGACTGTTTTGAATGACAGCGGGCGTAACTTCACCAAAGCCGGTCTGGTGGAGTATCCACGCAAAGGCTTGTGGGCGATTGTGTTTCTTGCCACCGATACCAAAGGGGAAGTGGCAGCGCGTTTGAAAGATGAGGCAGATACCGTCTCAGTCTTCCTGCCAACGACGCCAAACCCAACCTCAGGCTTTTTGCTGTTTGTGCCGCGTGATGACATCATTGAGCTTTCCATGAGCGTTGAAGATGCTGCAAAGCTTGTGATTTCTGCTGGTCTTGTCAGCCCGGAGTATCCAAAGCTTCTGGAAGGTGAAGACAAGAAGGCTGTTGAAGCGCATCAGCGTAAGAAGGCGAAGAAAGACGGCGACGGTTCTGAGACCGTCGCTGCTGAATAACTCAGCCTGCTCTGAGCAGTTTGATAGCTTCGTCTCTGGCGAAGAGATACAGGAGGTGGCGCAAGGCGTCGCCTCTTTCTGTTTCCAGCTCCGGGTCTGTAGTCATAATGAGCTTGGCATCATCTCTTGCGATTTCCATAAGGTCAGCGTGATCTTCAATGGAAGCCAGTCTGAAGCCCGGAGAGCCGGACTGACGGGTGCCGAGAAGTTCACCTTCACCGCGCAGACGAAGATCTTCTTCCGCGATCAGGAAGCCATCGTTGGTTTGGCGCAGGATGTTGAGGCGGGAAGCCGCTGTCTCATTCAGAGGAGCTTTGAATAGCAGCAGGCAGGAAGAGGCTAGGCTGCCACGGCCTACGCGGCCACGGAGCTGGTGAAGCTGGGCAAGGCCGAAGCGTTCTGCGTGTTCAATGACGATGATGGTGGCGTCAGGAACGTCAACGCCAACCTCGATCACTGTGGTGGCGACAAGCACGCGAGCGTCACCGTTTTTGAAGGCATCCATGGCGGCTTGCTTCTCATCGGCCTTCTGGCGGCCATGAACGAGGGCGACCACTGGGCCGAGTGCATTTTGCAGATCGTTGAAGCGTTCTTCCGCAGCTGCAAGGTCGATCTTTTCAGATTCCTCCACCAGTGGGCAGACCCAGTAGATCTTCTGGCCTTGAGCGATCATAGCGCGCAGGCGTTCTACCACTTCACCAATGCGATCCAAGGAAATGGAGACGGTTTTGATTTCCTGGCGGCCTTTGGGTTTGTCGGTCAGGCGAGAGACGTCCATGTCGCCGAAGTAAGAGAGGACGAGGGTGCGTGGGATTGGCGTTGCCGTCATGACCAGCACATCCACATGAGCGCCCTTAGAGGAGAGCGCCAGACGCTGGTGAACGCCGAAACGGTGTTGTTCGTCGACAATGGTGATGCCGAGGTCTTTGAAGTTGACAGTGGACTGGAATAGGGCGTGGGTGCCGACGATGAGATCGATTTCGCCCGCTTCTAATGCTTCCCCGATTTCCCGCTTGGTTTTGGCGGTGTCTTTGCCTGATAGGACGGCTGCCCGGATGCCAGCGGCATCGCAGAGTGGTTTCATGGAGGCAAAATGCTGGCGGGCGAGGATATCGGTTGGGGCCATCATGGCGGCCTGTCCGCCAGTTTCAATGACAGCTGCCATTGCCATGAGGCCGACGACAGTTTTACCGGAGCCCACATCGCCTTGCAGCAGACGCAGCATGCGGGTTGGCTCTTCCAGATCAGCGAAGATTTCTTTCAGCGCGTCTTCCTGGCCGCCAGTCAGCTCAAACGGCAGTGCAGCAAGGATTTTCCGGCGCAGGGAGCCATCGCCTTTGCGGGCTTTGCCGCCCATGTGGCGTAATGAGTTGCGAACCAGTGCAAGAGCCAGCTGGTTGGCGAGGAACTCGTCATAAGCCAGACGGGCACGGGCCAATCCTTCAGGAGCCAGATCTCTCGCGTCTTCCGGCTTATGAATGGAGCGCAGGGCGACGTCAAATGGCGGGAAATTGCGTTGCTCTACAAACTCTTTGTTCTGCCACTCCGGCATTTGAGGCAGGAACTGCAGTGCGGTGCCCATAGCGCGTTGGAGCGTTTTAGAGGCAAGGCCGGCTGTCATTGGATAGACTGGCTCTACAAGCGGCAGGTTCTCGGCTTCTTCCTCAGAGACCATATGGTCCGGGTGTACCATCTGGGCGCGTTCGTTGAACCATTCGACCTTACCGGAGATGATACGTTTTTCGCCAACTGGCAGAACGCGTTGCAGATAATCTCCGCGTGCGTGGAAGAAGACCAGCTCAATTGCTCCGGTCTCATCGTGCGCCAGAACCTTGTAGGGAGCCCGGCTGCCGCGAGGTGGTGCGCGGTGCTGGTCGATATGAAGAACCAGCGTTACGATTTCTCCTTCCGGAGAAGCGGCGACACCTGGGCGCAAGCGTCGGTCGATAACGTTGACCGGTACGTGGAAGAGAAGATCTGAGATGCGAGCTTCGCGATCCGGGCTGCCGACAAGCAGGTTGGTTATGGTCTTCGCGATCTTGGGGCCAATGCCCGGGAGCTTGGTGACAGAAGCGAAAAGAGGATCAAGGCGAGTAGGGCGCATACCATATAGACCATAACGTGAACAGCTAGCCTGATCTGTGCCATGTTCCCGTGATTTGTGCAACGCCCTTAAGAAAACACTGACAGATGAAAATAAGGGTTGTATACAGGCGAAACGATTTGGCCCTATCTATTTGCAGATAGTGACAGGGATCAGAGACCTTCTAGGGGAATGACGATGGATCATAGTGCGCAGAGCGAAGATCAAAACGAGAACATTGAGCTGGATAACCGGAGAAAGCGTATCGTTTTCCGTTGTCACCATCGTGGCATGAAGGAAATGGATATCATGCTTGGTGGCTATGTTGAGAAGCATATTGCGCAGATGAATGATGAAGAGCTGGATGAGCTGGAAGTGTTCCTGCAACATCATGATCAGGATCTGTTCTCCTGGTTCATTGGCACTAAACCTGTGCCGGATGAGGCCAATACAGAACTGTTCCGTAAGATCCTGGATTACTACAAGGATAAGAGCGACAGCTAAGTGCTCTTGGGCATCTGGATAGGAGCTGTTCAGGTGCCATAATTGTCCGAGAAAGATTTGAAATAATAAGGTTGCCCCGCCCGTGTTTGAAAGTTTGCTCAAGAAAAGTGAAAACATAACGCTCGCTTCTGTCCCGGATGGAGCTGAGGCCTATGTGCTTTCAAAGATCCTCTCTGAGATTGAGGAGGGCGGCCTTGCGCTGACCTATGTGGCGCGGGATGCAACGCGGATGGTGGCGCTGACGGAGGCTCTGGGCTTCTTTGCGCCGGATGTGGAAGTCCTACAGCTGCCAGCATGGGATTGCTTGCCGTATGACCGCGTATCCCCGCATGGGGCGATTGTTGCGCGCCGGTTGCTGACTCTGCTTCGACTGGCGAAAGGGCTGCCGAAGAAAAAGAAGTTTGTGCTGATCACCACGGTCAACGCGGCTTTGCAGCGGATGCCGGTGCGGGATTGGACCTCCAATCACATTCTGTCTTTTACACCGGGCAATCGCATCAATCCGGACAAGATTATCAAGTGGCTGGAAGTGAATGGTTTCGCCCGTACGCCTACTGTTCGGGAGACCGGTGAATATGCCGTGCGCGGGGGGATTATTGATCTGTTCTCGCCTGCCACCAAAGAGCCGGTGCGTCTGGACTTCTTTGGCGATACGCTGGAATCCATCCGTTCTTTTGATACGGATAGTCAGCGGACGCTTGCTCAGAAGAAGGGACTTACTCTCGTTCCTATGAGCGAGATCATTCTTGAGCCGGAGACAATCTCGCGCTTCCGCCGAAACTATGTGACTGCGTTTGGTGCTTCCGGGCCAGATGATGTTCTGTACCAGTCCATCAGTGAAGGGCGTCGCTATGCGGGGATGGAACACTGGCTGCCGCTGTTCCATGAAAACCTTGCGACCCTGTTTGATTACATCGGCGAAACCCCAGTTGTTCTGGATGCCAATGCCGAGGATATGATCAAAGAGCGGCTGGAACAGATTGAGGAGCACTTTGGGGCGCGTCAGGATGGCCTGAACAACAAGGCTCTCTCTTCAGGTGTGCCATACAAGCCTATTCCGCCAGTGGCGATCTATCTTCAGGAAACTGAGTTCAATACCTGTGTGGCTGACAGAGCCTCTGCGCAGTTGTCCCCGTTTGCCATGCCTCCGGGAACTGGGAAGACCGCCATTGATATGGGTGGTCGTCAGGGACGCAACTTTGCAGCGGAACGTGCTGCTGGTGACGTGAATATCTTTGACGCGCTTTCCACGCATGTGTCTGTGCTTGCCAAGGATGGGAAGAGGGCTGTTCTTTCCTGTTGGAGTGAAGGCTCTAGAGAACGTCTAACACAAGTTCTGAGCGATCATGGATTGGACCGTACTGGATATGCAGGGAACTCTGGAGAGCTTGGCAAGGTTCCCGCTGGGCTGACTGCACTGATCATTCTCGGACTTGAGCACGGCTTTGAGATTGATGATCTGGCCTTCATCGGGGAGCAAGATATCCTTGGTGATCGCTTGGTGCGTCAGCGTCGGCGTAAGTCCAAGGGTGCCAATGTTTTAACTGAGGCTTCTGCGCTTTCGCCGGGTGATCTGGTTGTTCATGTGGAGCATGGTATTGGTCGCTTTATTGGGCTGAAGACCATTGAAGCTGTAGGGGCGCCGCATGACTGTCTGGAGCTGCAATATGCAGGGTCGGACAAGCTTTATCTGCCGGTTGAGAACATAGAGCTGCTGACGCGCTATGGTTCGGAAGATCAGGAAGTTCAGTTAGATAAGCTTGGTGGCGGGGCGTGGCAGGCCCGTAAAGCCAAGATGAAAAAGCGCATTCTTGAGATTGCCGATGGCCTGATCAAGATTGCTGCGGAACGTGCATTACGAACCGCTCCGGCGATTACGGCGCCTGAAGGGGCTTATGACGAGTTTGCGGCGCGGTTTGTTTATGACGAGACTGATGACCAGATGACGGCGATTGAATCTGTCTTTGATGATATGGCGTCCGGGCGTCCTATGGACCGGTTGGTTTGTGGTGACGTGGGCTTTGGTAAGACGGAAGTTGCTCTAAGAGCTGCGTTTTTGGCTGCGATGTCTGGGCGGCAGGTGGCGATTGTGGTTCCGACCACGTTGTTGGCACGTCAGCATTATCGGACGTTTGCGGATCGCTTTAATGGGCTGCCTATTGTTGTGCGCCAGGCTTCACGACTTGTCCCCGGTAAGGAGCTCTCTGAGACCAAGAAGGGCCTGAAAGACGGTTCTGTTGATGTTGTGGTTGGTACCCATGCGCTTTTAGGAAAAGCTATTGGTTTCAGAGATCTGGGGCTTCTTATTATCGATGAGGAGCAACACTTTGGGGTGAAGCATAAAGAACGGTTGAAAGAGCTGAAAAGTGATGTTCATGTTTTGACCCTTTCTGCGACCCCGATTCCTCGTACTCTACAATTGGCACTGACGGGTGTTCGGGAGCTTTCCCTTATTGCGACGCCGCCGGTGGATCGTCTGGCTGTACGCTCGTTTATATCCCCATTCGACCCGATGGTTATCCGCGAGAGCTTGCTGCGTGAGCACTATCGTGGGGGGCAGAGCTTCTATGTGTGTCCGCGTGTGTCTGATCTAGCGGAGGTGAGGGCGTTCCTAGAAGAGAACGTGCCTGAAGTTAAAGTGGTTTCCGCTCATGGTCAGATGCCTCCAGGGGAGCTGGATGACATCATGAATGCCTTTTATGAGGGCAAGTTTGATGTGCTTCTGGCGACCACGATTGTGGAATCCGGTCTGGACATACCAAACGCCAACACTTTGATTGTGCACCGCTCGGACATGTTTGGTCTGGCGCAGCTCTATCAGATCCGTGGGCGTGTGGGTCGTTCCAAAACAAGAGCCTATGCCTTGTTTACAGTTCCTGCCAACAAGACGTTGACGGCTACGGCAGAGCGGCGTCTTAAGGTGTTGCAAAGTCTTGAGAATTTGGGTGCAGGCTTCCAACTTGCATCGCATGATCTGGATATTCGCGGAGCGGGTAACTTGCTGGGGGAAGAGCAGTCCGGGCATATTAAAGAGGTGGGTTTCGAGCTTTACCAGCAGATGCTGGAGGAGGCGGTTGCTCAGCTCAAATCAGGCGGTGAGGACTTCCAGGAAGACAAGTGGTCGCCGCAGATTGCTATCGGTACGCCGGTTCTTATCCCCGATACCTATGTGCCGGATTTGCAGCTGCGCCTTGAGCTCTATCGCCGTCTGGCCGACCTGACAGAGCTTGACGAGATTGATGGTTTTGGGGCCGAGATGATTGACCGCTTCGGGCCACTTCCTGAGGAAGTTCAACACCTTCTGAAGATTGTTTACATCAAGGGGCTGTGCCGCAAGGCGAACGTTGAAAAGATTGACGCTGGGCCGAAGGGCATCGTGATTGCCTTCCGTAATGGCGAGTTCAACAATCCGGCGGGGCTGGTATCCTACATCGCGGAACAAGGTATCCTCGCCAAAATCCGCCCGGATCAGAAGGTGGTGCTAACCCGTGACTGGCCGTCTGCGGATGATCGGTTGAAGGGCACCGCTGCTGTGTTGATTAAACTCTCGCGGCTGGCGGAAAACGCCTAAAATACTGTCTTGAGCGCTTAAGTGGACTGGGGTTTCGGTGAAATCCCAGTTTTGCGTTGTTATGTGCGTTCGTTTGCGTTGATTGTGTTATTTCTGCGTTTTTTAGTTTAGGGAAGCTGGAGTTGTTATCTGTTTCCAGCAAGTTGAACATGTTTGAGAACGAAAAGTGAATGCGCTGCAGATTTGGGGTACTTATCTGTGTTGTTGCGGAGCGCTGAATAGCATTCAGAACACTTTCATTGTATGTGCGCAGCATATCAAATGTATGTTGTCGTGTTCATTGCTGATGGCTTTGGCGGCAAATGCGCAAGAAGGATTTAATATGCCGGTTAAGCCTAGTTTTCTGTCTCTCAAGTCGGTCGGATTGTCCTGGCTGTCAATTGCTAGCTTCTTGCTTATGGGCGTGCTGATCTCATCGGGGCAGGCGTATGCCGAGGACAGCTTGGTAGGTGAGGACAAGCTTACTCAGAAAATTAATGCAAAGGCCAAAGACGACTTCTCAAAATCGGACAGATTCTTCTCTCTAGAAGCTGATCAATGCACTCTTAAAATTTATAATGAGTATCGTAGTCTATGTGAGCTCCCTGCACAGAACTTGGGTACGAACTTTGTCATCAACTTAGCAGAGATTGAGTCTATCAAAGCTAGTCAGGTTAGAGACAAAGTGCTTGCATCATTCCGGCTAAATCCCAGTTCAGCAAAGATTGCGAAGGAGGCGGGACAAAAGCTGAGTAGGCTATATAAAGAAAAGCATGAAAAGCGAATTCGAGAGGGAAAAGTGGACGTTGGTCCGACTGAGATTGTGTATGAGCAAACGATTGATGAAATAAGCCTCGTTGCAGTGGAATTTATTGATAAGAAAAAGCTGTCAACGAGGTCTTTCACATCCAGCTGCTCTGGTCGCACGACATACGGGGCTCCATTGTTTGACACAACATATGCTGTCCTCTTTCCTTTGACGGTTTCTCGGGAGTTGTTTGAGGATATATTCGTGCTCAAAAAGAGATGTGCTCAATAGGAGTTGCAAACGATTAAAGAGATTGTTTGGGAGGCATGCACAGGTTCTCGAAGAATAGAGCTTCAATAGCGTGCTATTCGGACTACTCATTATCGCAACGACCTTGCCGGGCGTGATTGTTTAAATTTCCAAAAAATAACAGATATGGCCAAATTTCAGTTTTATCGGAAACTCTTGGTTAAGGGCGTTGTGAAATAGTGCGGGCATGTGACCATTTTTGTAATGAGTAGGTCAATCAGTGCTAGCTACCACACGTCAGCGAAAACACTCCTATCTAAAGAATCTCCTGGTGCCGGGAATTGCCATTGGTGCGCTTTGCTACTTTGCATTTCATGCGCTCAACGGTAAGCTGGGTCTTGTGGGCCGACCACAGATCGAGCATGAAATCCTTGCTCTGGAAGTTGAGCTTGAAGAGTTGCGGGCAGAACGCCTGCAATTACAACGCCGTGTCATGCTGCTTGACCCGGAGAGCCTTGATCCAGACATGGTGGATGAGAGGGCTCGCGCTTCCCTGAATCTGGCGCACGTGAATGAAGTTGCGATCATGCGTAACTGAAACATCAGCGTGTATTAACTTGAAGTAGGTTGATTTGCATGAATTAACCTAATTTGAGTTAACTTGAATATTTCAATAAAATCAACGCCTTACATAAATCCCCAAGTGTTTTTGCTCATATTGGCATTCAGTGCTGTGGGGGCTAGTGTGCTTTCACCAATTCACGTCAAAAGAGACGAGGCTCATGGCTGGAACTCAATCCAAGTCTTCAGGCGGTCGCGCTAAAGGCGCCACCAAAGCCCGCGGTGCGATGAAAAACGTGCCCGCCCTTGTAGAATTTTCCAAAGAAGAAGAGCTAAACGCTTACCGCGAAATGCTTTTTATCCGTCGCTTTGAAGAAAAGGCGGGTCAGCTTTACGGTATGGGTCTGATCGGTGGCTTCTGTCACCTTTACATCGGCCAGGAAGCTGTTGTTGTTGGAATGGAGATGGCCAAGGAACAGGGTGATCAGATGATCACTTCTTACCGTGACCACGCTCACATGCTTGCTTGTGGTATGGACCCGAACGGCGTGATGGCCGAACTGACCGGTCGCCGCGGTGGTCTGTCTAAAGGTAAGGGCGGTTCCATGCACATGTTCTCCAAAGAACAGGAGTTCTATGGCGGACACGGCATCGTTGGTGCGCAGGTTGCTCTTGGTACCGGTCTGGCATTTGCTAACCGCTATAAAGAGAACGGCAAAGTTTCCATGGCGTTCTTCGGCGATGGTGCTGCCAACCAGGGTCAGGTTTACGAGAGCTTCAACATGGCGAAGCTGTGGAACCTGCCTGTGATCTACGTGATCGAAAACAACAAGTACGGCATGGGTACCTCCATTGAACGTGCATCTTCCACAACTGATCTGTCTCAGCGCGGTGCCTCCTTCGGTATCCCAGGTGTTCAGGTTGACGGCATGGACGTGCGCGCGGTGAAAGCTGCGACCGACTATGCGATGGAATGGTGCCGTGAAGGTAATGGTCCTTACATCCTTGAGATGATCACCTACCGTTACCGTGGTCACTCCATGTCTGACCCTGCAAAATACCGCAGTAAAGACGAAGTCCAGAAGATGCGCTCTGAGCATGACCCGATTGAACAGGTTCGCGCTCGCCTTCTTGAAAAAGAATGGGCTACCGAAGACGAACTGAAAGCGATCGATAAAGAAGTTCGCGGCGTTGTTGCTGCTTCTGCTGAGTTTGCACAGAACGATCCTGAGCCGGATCCATCTGAGCTGTACACGGACATCGTTCTCTAAGGTCGGGATAATTAATTATGGCTATTGAAATTTTGATGCCTGCGCTTTCTCCGACCATGGAAGAAGGCAAGCTGGCCAAGTGGCTTAAAAAAGAAGGCGACACCGTTTCTGCTGGTGACGTGATTGCTGAAATCGAAACCGATAAAGCAACCATGGAAGTGGAAGCCGTGGACGAGGGTGTGATCGGCAAGATCCTCGTTGCTGAAGGCACTGAAGAAGTTAAGGTCAACGCTCCAATCGCAGTTCTGCTGGAAGAGGGCGAAGACGCTTCTGCTGCTGACAAGGTTGGTTCTGCACCAGCTGCTGCTGAAGCGCCAGCTGCACCGGCAACTCCTGAAGCTCCGGCTGCGCCAGCGGCTCCTGCAGCTCCAGTTGCCAGCGTTGCACCGGCAGACCCAGAAATTCCTGCGGGCACCAAAATGGTGAGCATGACCGTTCGTGAAGCTCTGCGCGACGCGATGGCGGAAGAAATGCGCCGCAACGAGAACGTGTTCCTGATGGGCGAAGAAGTTGCTCAGTATCAGGGCGCCTACAAGATCTCTCAGGGTCTTCTTGATGAGTTCGGCGAAAAGCGCGTGATCGACACTCCAATCACCGAGCATGGCTTTACCGGTCTTGCTGTTGGTGCTGCGATGGCAGGCCTGAACCCAATCGTTGAGTTCATGACCTTCAACTTCGCAATGCAGGCGATTGACCACATCATCAACTCTGCTGCTAAGACCCTTTACATGTCTGGCGGTCAGATGGGTGCACCTATGGTGTTCCGTGGTGCAAACGGTGCGGCAGCACGCGTGGCAGCACAGCACTCTCAGGACTACGCTGCATGGTATGCTTCCATTCCGGGCCTCAAGGTTATCCAGCCTTACTCTGCTGCTGATGCAAAGGGCCTTCTGAAAGCTGCTATCCGCGATCCAAACCCAGTTGTGTTCCTTGAGAACGAGATCCTTTACGGTCACCATTTTGATGTGCCGGACGTTGACGATCTGGTTCTGCCAATCGGTAAAGCGAAGATCGTTCGCGAAGGTACTGATGCGACCATGGTTTCCTGGGGCATTGGCATGACCTACGCACTGCAGGCTGTTGACGAGCTGGCGAAACAGGGCGTTTCTGTTGAACTGATCGACCTGCGCACCATTCGTCCGCTTGATATGGACACTGTTCTGGCTTCTGTTCGCAAGACAGGCCGTCTGGTGACCGTGGAAGAAGCCTTCCCAATCTGTTCCGTTTCCTCTGAAATTGCTTATCAGGTTCAGAGCGAAGCCTTCGATTGGCTGGATGCGCCAGTTCTGCGCGTAACCGGTAAAGACGTTCCAATGCCTTACGCAGCAAACCTTGAGAAGCTGGCTCTGCCAAACGCCAAGGAAGTTATCGACGCTGTTAAGGCTGTGACCTACACCGCCTAATTGGAGACAAGTGGTATGCCAATCAACATTTTGATGCCTGCGCTTTCTCCAACCATGGAAGAAGGCAATCTGGCCAAGTGGCTGGTTAAAGAAGGTGACGCGATTTCTGCAGGCGACGTGATTGCAGAGATCGAAACCGACAAAGCGACCATGGAAGTGGAAGCAGTCGATGAAGGCACCATCGGTAAGATCATGGTTGCTGAAGGAACCGAAGGCGTGAAGGTGAATGCACCGATCGCGATCCTTCTGGAAGAGGGCGAAGACGCTTCTGCAATGGACGCCGCACCAGCTGCGGCTCCTGCACCAGCGGCTGCTGCTCCTCAGGCTCCTGCGACGCCAGCTGCGCCTGCGGCTGCGGCGGCTCCTGCACCAGCTCCAGCGGCTCCGGTTGCTGCTTCTGGTGAGCGTGTGTTCTCTTCTCCTCTGGCACGCCGTCTGGCGAAACAGAATGGTCTGGACATCGCTCTGATCGCTGGCAGCGGCCCTAAGGGGCGCGTTGTGAAGCGTGACGTTGAAGCTGCGATTGCTGCTGGCACCGGTAAAGCGGAAGCTGCTCCTAAGGCTGCGGAAGCTCCAAAAGCGGCTGAGGCTCCAAAGGCTGCACCAGCTGGTGCTTCTGATGAGCAGACCCTCAAGCTGTTTGAGGAAGGCTCTTACGATCTGGTTCCTCACGATGGTATGCGCAAGGTTATTGCGAAGCGCCTGACAGAATCCAAGCAGACCGTTCCACACTTCTACCTGACTGTGGAGTGTGAGCTGGATGCTCTGCTGGCTCTGCGTGCTCAGCTGAACTCTTCCGCTCCAACTGACGCTGATGGCAAGCCTGCTTACAAGCTTTCCGTCAACGACATGATCATCAAGGCGCATGCGCTGGCACTGAAAGCAATTCCAGCTGCAAACGCATCCTACCTTGAGAGCGGCATGGTTATGCATAAGCATGCTGACGTTGGTGTTGCAGTTTCCATCGATGGTGGTCTGATCACTCCGATCATCCGCCGCGCTGAAGAGAAAACGCTCTCCACCATCTCCATCGAGATGAAAGACCTGGCGAAGCGTGCTCGTGAGCGCAAGCTGGCTCCAACCGAATTCCAGGGCGGTACGACTTCCGTTTCCAACCTTGGCATGTTCGGCGTGAAGGAATTTGCTGCGGTGATCAACCCACCACACGCAACCATCCTTGCTGTTGGCGCTGGTCAGAAGCGTCCGGTTGTGAAGGGCGATGAGATCGTTCCTGCGACTGTGATGTCTGTGACCCTTTCCACTGACCACCGCGCGGTGGACGGTGCGCTGGGTGCAGAACTTCTGCAGGCCTTCAAAGGCTACATCGAAAACCCGATGTCCATGCTGGTTTAATCAGGATGTACCGGCGGAAAGCAGGAAACCCCTGCTTTTTTCGCCGGTAAATCCAAGTGGTAGGTGTGAGCAAATAGAGTGGAGTAAGCTGAAGACCGTTTGAGCAAGGAGACCTGATCAATGGTCAAAGTTGTCGATGGCTTCACGTTTTTCAACGAACTCGATACCCTAGAAATTCGCCTTGGCGAACTGTTTGATGTGGTAGATGAGTTCATTCTTGTAGAGGCAACCAAGACCTTTACGGGAGCCGAAAAACCTCTCTATTTTGCTGATAACAAGTCGCGGTTTGCACCGTTTTTGAGCAAGATCCGGCATGTGATTGTCGAGGATATGCCAGAGACGCCGCAGAGCGCCTGGTCGAGGGAGTACCACCAACGCGACGGCATAGAGCGCGGCCTTAAAGACCTTGCGGTCAATGATCTGATCCTTGTGTCCGACGTGGATGAAATTCCAAAGCCGGATGTTCTGCTCAGAGTTAAAAATGATCGCAGGAGTTCAAAGAGTCTGACATTCTTTGGCGCTGATATTTTCCGCTACAGACTGAACTTTAAAGATGATGTCTCGGATTTTACCTCTTGCCCTAGAATGATCGGTGCGATGTTTTTCAAGGGAGCTCAGGCTTTGCGGCGTGAGCGGGCTTATCAAAGCAAAAGTCTCCATCCTGTTCTCGAGACTGCTTTGTGGCACTGGAAAGCTCTTGCACGGCACAGCCGACCTATGCGACGTCAACTGCTTCGTTCTTCCAGCTGGCATTTCAGCTTTCTGGGGGACATGGAGAAGGTGGTTACGAAACTCGAGGCTTACTCGCACACCGAACACATAAATGATGCCTATCTGGGCCGTGCGCAAAGAACGCTGGACCGTCTGGATGCGGGCGATGGCAGAGGAAAGCTGGTCACCAAGGACAGCGGAGAACTGCCCGACTACGTTTTGGAGAATTTTTCCAAGTTCTCCCACCTTTATGTGGAGCCTCAAGCTCCTTGAGGCCGATTTGGCGAGGTTAAATAGATGAGTGGCAACGCCTACGACGTGATTATCATTGGTTCTGGTCCTGGTGGCTATGTAACCGCAATCCGCTCCGCGCAGCTTGGTTTCAAGACCGCGATTGTTGAGCGTGAACATATGGGCGGTATCTGCCTGAACTGGGGCTGTATCCCAACCAAGGCGCTGCTGCGTTCTGCTGAGATCTACCACTACATGCAGCATGGCAAAGACTACGGTCTTTCTGCTGAAGGCGTGAGCTTTGACGCTGCTGCTGTTGTGAAACGCTCCCGTGGTGTTTCCGGTCAGCTCAATGGCGGTATCGGCTTTCTGATGAAGAAGAACAAAGTGGACATCATCTGGGGTGAAGCAAAGCTCACCAAGCCGGGTGAGATCGCTGTTGGTCCTTCTTCCAAAGACGCTATGCAGCCTCAGCACCCAACTCCAAAGGGTGTGAAGGGCCACGGTTCTTACTCCGCCAAGCACATTATTGTTGCAACTGGTGCGAAGCCGCGCGTTATTCCGGGTCTTGAGCCTGATAAGGAAAACATCTGGACCTATTTTGAAGCGATGGTTCCGGAAAAGATGCCTAAGTCTATCGTTGTGATGGGTTCTGGCGCGATCGGCATTGAGTTTGCGTCCTTCTACAAGACAATGGGCGTTGATGTGACCGTTGTTGAAATGATGCCAACCATCATGCCGGTTGAAGATCCTGAAATCTCCGCGATTGCGAAAAAGCAGATGGAGAAGCAGGGCATCAAGTTCGTGATGGAAGCGAAGGTTTCCAAGGTTGTTAAGGGTGGCGGTCAGGTGACTGCGACTGTTGAAACCAAAGACGGCAAGAGCCAGGACATCACTGCTGAGAAGCTGATTTCTGCTGTTGGCGTTGTTGGCAACATTGAGAACCTTGGCCTTGAAGATCTTGGCATCAAGACAGACCGTGGTTGCATCGTCACTGACGAGTTCAGCCGCACCAACGTTCCTGGCGTTTACGCAATCGGTGACGTTGCTGGTCCTCCAATGCTGGCGCATAAGGCTGAGCATGAAGGCGTGATCTGCATCGAGAAGATCTCCGGCCTTGACGCTCACCCAATGAAGCGTGACCAGATCCCTGGCTGTACCTACTGTAACCCGCAGGTTGCTTCCGTTGGTTTGACCGAGCAAAAAGCTAAGGACGCTGGTTATGAGGTTCGCGTTGGCCGCTTCCCATTCATGGGTAACGGTAAGGCGATTGCTCTTGGTGAGCCGGAAGGTCTTGTGAAGACTGTATTCGACAATAAGACCGGTCAGCTGCTGGGTGCGCACATGGTGGGCGCTGAAGTGACCGAGCTCATTCAGGGCTTTGTTGTTGCAATGGGTCTTGAGACCACCGAAGAAGAGCTGATGCACACCTGCTTCCCGCATCCAACCCTTTCCGAAATGATGAAGGAAAGTGTTCTGGACGCTTATGGACGCGCTCTGAATATGTAAATCAAATCCCTCTCACTGGAATTTTACCAGTGAGAGGGACTTAATTTTTCCAAGGTACTCTTCTTTTTTAAAAAAGGAGAAGAGTCATGGATTTTTTGGAAAATATCATCTGGGTGGTGACGGCAGCAGTTTGTGCCGTGATTGCAACAGCGTTGGTGATGTTTACCGTTGGAGGCGAATTCAGCATACTTGTCATTGCTGGATTTGTCGGTGGTATTTCAGGGGTTTATCTGTTCGAGTTTGCGAACGTAGAAGTTTCCCTGGGGAATGAGTATCTCGATCAAGCCGTTGTCGCATTGGTTGGCGCAATCGCGTTTGCCTTCATTGCAGCACTGATTGGCGGGGATGCTATTGGCTTTGAATAGGCGTGGTCCTGAGGCGCAGAACTGACTGAATACCAGTGTGTAGCATTGAGAGATGCTTCATTTCCTGTTATGGACCACTAAATTTATAAGAGACAGGGACACTGACCCTTAAGGCAAGTGTGCAGCAAGTCTCGGACCTGACGGAACTGATATGGTTACACTGGTAAATACACTCGATCCTAATCATAAAAGCCAAACGGCGTCTGCAGTGCAGGAAAAAGAGCGTCCGCGCCATCCGGAAAAAGCGCATCGCCCCGACAACCCTGTACAGCGCAAGCCAAAATGGATCCGTGTTAAGGCTCCGACTTCTCCTGTCTATAAAGAAACCCACGAACTGGTTCGCAAGAACAACCTTGTGACAGTTTGTGAGGAAGCAGGTTGTCCGAACATCGGTGAGTGCTGGTCCAAGAAGCATGCAAGCTTCATGATCCTGGGCGATACCTGTACCCGTGCCTGTGCGTTCTGTAACGTGCGGACCGGTATGCCAGGCGCTGTTGACCAGAGCGAGCCGGAAAGCATCGGTAAGGCTGTGTCTTCCATGGGCCTTGAGCACGTGGTGATCACCTCTGTGGACCGTGATGATCTGGATGATGGTGGTGCAACCCATTTTGCGAACGTGATTGCAGCGATCCGCAAGGCTTCTCCAAAAACAACCATTGAAGTGCTGACACCTGACTTCCTTCGTAAGGATGGTGCGCTTGAGATTGTTGTTGCGGCCAAGCCAGACGTGTTCAACCACAACCTTGAAACTGTGCCTTCCAACTACCTGAAGGTTCGTCCAGGTGCCCGTTACTTCCACTCCATCCGCTTGCTGCAGCGCGTGAAGGAGATTGATCCTGAGATGTTCACCAAGTCCGGCATCATGGTTGGTCTGGGTGAGGAGCGCAACGAAGTGCTTCAGTTGATGGACGATCTACGCGTTGCTGATGTGGACTTCCTGACTGTTGGTCAGTACCTGCAGCCAACCAAGAAGCACCATCCGGTGATGAACTTCCCGACACCGGAAGACTTCAAGGCTTACGAGAAAATCGCGTACGCCAAAGGCTTCCTGAAAGTTTCCGCAAACCCACTGACCCGCTCTTCCCACCACGCCGGCGAAGACTTCGCCGAGCTGAAGGCCGCCCGTAAGGCCAAGCAGGGCAACTAAGTCTGGTTTGATACTGTGAGATTTAAAAGAGCGTCCCACTGAAAGGTGGGGCGCTCTTTTTGCATCTGACACATGTTCTATCGTGTCAGGTGGATTTCTTTTGAAACTGAGGGAGTTTTAGCAGTCCAGTGGTGAATGCTACGCCTGTAAAGATCAAGAGTAGTCCAAGCATTAAGTGCGGTGTCAGGCTTTCTCCAAGAATGAGGGCACCAAGAGCGACGCTGAAGCCAGCTCGCATATAACTTCCTGTTGTTACGCCCAAAGGTCCGAGTGTCCGGATAAGGCGGAAGTAAATCACCATCGCTATTGCGGTTGAGAGAACACCAAGTGCCAGAACAGAGGTTAGTGCCTCCACCGTTGGAGAAAGGTTCTGCGGTTCATCAAGAATGAACGCAATGGGAGCCATAAGGCACGCTGCGAGTGCCATAGAACAGGCGGCTGTCAGCAAAGGTGGCTGGTTGAAGAAGCGCTTAGCATTAAAGGCCGCCAGTGCATAACAGAGGCTTGCTCCTGTGATTGCCAATTGTCCAAGTGTTGAGTTTTGCTCTCCAGCAAAAGCCGTTGGGCCAATGATCACTATGACGCCTGCAAATCCGATCAGGATGCCTAGGAATTTTCGGATGTCAGCGGTGCTATTGCGGAAGACGAAATAGCTTATCAGGAATACGAACAGGGAAGGTGTTGTGTTCAAGAGGCCTGCGAGGCCGCTGGTAATATGGAGCTGCCCCCAGCTGATGAGTGTAAACGGAAGCGCGTTTTGTAAGATGCCCTGAACAAGAAGTTCGCCCCAGCGTTTGGCAGAGCTTGGGAACTTGATGCCACTCAACAGGGTAAGTCCGATTAAGATTGCAGCCCCAATTAGAAGTCTGAAAAACACCATTGTCGCGGGTGGAATGGTGGTGATGGCAATTTCTATGAGTGTAAATGAGGCGCCCCAGAGGAAAGACAAAACAATGAGTAGAAAAATTTCTGGTAAGAGCTTTGTTGATGAATGAGGCATAATCAACCTTTCAAAAAATCATACATTTCTTGACATAAATAGCTATGTGCGACTGGCCAAAAACGGACGTCATCGTCGAACGGGGATCGACAGCTTCACAAAAAGTGAATTATCTAAGGGCATGAGAGAGACGGAAACAGAGTTCCCTGATTGGGAGACGTGTAATCAGACGCGATTGGACAGAGACCCAAGTTATGATGGTGTCTTCTTTTCTGGAGTCCGAACCACAAAGATTTATTGTAGACCAGTTTGTCCTGTTCGCCCTGCAAAGTCAAAAAATGTGAATTTCTATCCTAGTGCAGCTGCGGCAGAGTTGGCGGGATTTCGTCCTTGTCTTCGGTGCCGTCCAGAAACGGCTCCCGGCAGTCCTGCTTGGAGGGGGACTGCAACTACTGTTGGGCGGGCGATGCGGCTCATAAACTCTGGATTTCTGGATGAGAAAACAGTGCCTCAGCTTGCAGATGTCCTTGGTGTAGGCAGTCGTCATTTGTCGAGACTATTTGCTCAGCATCTGGGCGCAACACCAAGTCAAGTTGCTTCTACTGCCAGAGTTCAACGTGCGAAATGTTTGATTGATGCAACGGACCTGACTTTTGCAGAAATCGCGTTCGCCTCGGGTTTTCAGAGTGTCCGGCGCTTTAATGATGTATTTCAGAGAGTTTATGGCCGAGCCCCTTCGTCTTTTCGCCGAGCTGAAGGCCGCCCGTAAGGCGAAGCAGGGCAACTAAGGTTGGTTTGATACTGTGAGATTTGAAAGAGCGTCCCGCTGGAAGGTGGGGCGCTCTTTTTTGTTGGGCTTATGTGCCTTCGTAGATCGGGGTTCGGCGGGTGATCCAGGCGGAGAGGGCTTCTTTGGTGTCGTTAGTGGGGGCCATGCGGGCGAATTGGCTGGCTTCTATCTGGAGGCCCTCCGAGATGGTGGTGTTGAGGCCGCGAGTGACGGCAGTGAGGATGCGGGCAGCGGCAAGCGGGGAGTGACGCAGGATGCGCTCGGCAAGGGCAAAGGCCTCAGGGAGCAGGTCGTCATGCGGGACGATTTTGTTGATGAGACCGAGCTCATAGGCGCGCTCTGGGCCGAAAGGGTCTCCGGTCAAAAGCAGCTCCAGAGCGCGCTTGCGTCCTGCGAGGCGAGGCAGGCGCTGGGTGCCGCCGAAGGTGGGTGGGATGCCGATGTTGATTTCTGGCTTTGCAAAGACGGCACGGTCTGAGGCGATGGCCAGATGGGCGGCTTCAGTGATTTCGCAACCGCCGCCAAAGGCGATGCCGTTGACGGCGATGATGATTGGTTTGGTGAAGTTTTCGATGCGGCTGGTCATGGTCTGGCCGCGCCCTACGAACTCTTTTAGTGCGATGTCGGTTCCAGCTTCGATGCTCTGCGAGAACTCGTGAATGTCGCCACCTGCGGAAAAAGCACGATCTCCTGCGCCGGTGATGATTACGGCGTGGATGGCGGTGTCATCCTCGATGCGGTCCAGCAGCGACAGGAGGCGGTCGTTGGTCTGGTAGTTCAGGGCATTGAGCTTTTGCGGGCGGTTCAGGGTGAGTAGGGCAATCCGGTCTCTGACTTCAAACAGAACGAGCTTTTTCATGGTGTGTTCCTCTTGGTGATCTGGATTGACTTCAGGGTAGGAACAGCGCATGCTTCAGTAAACTCACTGGTTAGTATACATGGCTCAGACACCTCCTAGTTCAACCCGAGATCGCATACTGGATGCTGCCAACAGGCTGTTTTATGGCGAAGGCATTCGCGCAGTCAGCGTGGATGCGATTGCTGAGAAAGCCGGCATCACAAAGAAAACGCTCTACTACCATTTCAAGAGCAAGGATGATCTGGTGGCTGAGTATCTCGTTTCGCGGGATCAGCCGAACCTGACGGCTTTTGCCACGTGGTTTGAGGCGGCTGAGGGGAGTGTGGCGGATAAGACCGCTGCGATCTTCCTGAGGCTTTCAGAAAATGCGCGCCATCCCAAATGGAAAGGCTGCGGGTTCATCCGCACCGCTGCTGAGCTTGCCAATATGCCGGGGCATCCGGCTGTGGTGGTAGGAGCAGAGCACAAGAAGAAGTTTGAGGCGTGGTTGGGAGATTGTTATCAGCAGGCTGGATTGAAAGAGCCAGAGATGTTGGCACGCCGTGTGGTTTTGCTGATGGAAGGGGCCTTCTCGACCATGCTAATCCATCGGGATCCGAGCTATGCTGAAGAGGCCGCAGAGGCTGCCCGATGCGTTGTGCGGCTGCAGATGTGAACTTAGGGATTTGAAGAGCGCCGCTTTGTTTTGCTGGGGCGCTCCTTGTTTTAGGTCTCTGATCAACCGGTTGCCAGTGCTTTGGTGGTGCTCATGTTTTGTAGCCATGTGGTGATGTAGGAGAGGCTTTCCTCCCAGTTGTCTTCCAACATGAGGTCATGACCGGCATGTGGCACGATCTTGTGGGTGGCCTCGTAGAGGGCTGCGGAGTGCAGGGAGCGGTTGAAGGGGACGATGGCGTCCTCGCTGGCGGTCAGCCACAGTTTTGGTGTTTCATCATCCAGAGGCGGGAGCCATTGGGGCGGGCGGTGCTGCATGAGCACCACTTCGGATTCTGGCCCAAGCTGGCTTTGAATGTATTGCGCGACCGGATTGGTTTGCTCTGCCAGAAACCATTTTGCGGCGACTTTGGGCGAGCGGAACTGGAATTTGTAGCCGAGGAAGGGCGACAAGGCAGTTCCAAGCAAGTCGATGGTCATTGCGTTTTTCAGGCAGTCTTGCAGCACATCGATTGCGGTCCAGGAGGCGACAAAGACAGCGGCTTTCAGCCCGCCGACATATTTCAGATACCATTGCACCAGCGCGCCGCCCATGCTGTGACCGATGAGAACGGGTGGTCGCTCATGGCGCTGGACCTCATCGGCGATGAAGCGCAGGTAGTAGCCTAGCGTGGCTTTGGCTATGGGGCGTTGCTCTGGTGAGTGACCATGGCCGGGCAGGCTGATGGCGACACTTTCCCAGCCGGTTTCGGCGAGTTTTTCCTGATAGTTCTTCCAGCACCAGGCGCCATGCCACATGCCGTGAACGAAGATGAGCGGGGTTTTATGCTTGGGTTGGGGGGGAATGTATCTGATGCGCTCGATGCCATCCTCAACAACGGTGAGCTGCTGGAACTTGGCGGTTTCTTCACGGCTGATAACTTGCACAGGGGTATCAGCGAGCGCGTTGGTGGTTCTTAAGTAATCTTGTTCGCCGCCTTCTTTGGCGAGGCGGGATATTTTAAAAGGACTAAGCATTGGGTTTGCTTTCAAAAAGAGCTAAGTATTAGCGCATAGTGTAGAATTGAGTTTTGAGTACTGACCAGAGTTTTGAGATTGAAACGGTTGCGTTAGATCGTCGCGGTATATTTGCGAGGTGAAAATTTCTGATGCTTTTGGCTCACTGTTGCCAGCTGAAGAATGAGAACACTAAGATTTTTCTTGGCAAATCGAAAAAGGTCGCTTAGAGCATCCTGAAGAATTTTTGAAAAACTAGAAGAAAAAGAACGCGAGCATATGCCTTCTTTCGAAAGCACACATCGAGTTCAGCACAGTGCTGATGATATGTTTGACCTGGTTGCAGATGTGGAACAGTACCCCCAGTTTGTGCCGCTGTGTCAGGGCTTGCGTGTGCGTGGCCGCCGGAAGATTGATGACCACCGTGAAATGATGGTGGCGGATATGACCGTGGCCTACAAAGTCTTCAAAGAAACATTTGCCAGCCGCGTGACGCTTGATCGCGAGGCGAGCAAAATTACGGTTGAGTATCTGGATGGCCCGTTTCGCCATCTGGAAAATGTCTGGAGCTTCGATCAGGTTTCCGAAAAGGAATGTGATGTGAGCTTCTATATCAATTACGAATTCAAAAGTCGGACACTGGGCTCCATGATGGGTGCCATGTTTGACCGTGCCTTCCGCAAATTTTCCGCGGCCTTTGAAGACCGCGCGGACAAAATCTACGGCACCTGAGTGAGCTTGGCTTGATGCTCATCGTTCTGTGATTATCGAGATAATTTTATAATATTCCATAATCTAAAGAGTTGCCTGTTCAACTGATCTCAGGCATGGGTCGGGACTTTAGTTGCTCCTTTAATCCGGTTGGAAACAGGTCGATGCCGCGCTCATTTAGTGCATCGATATCGAACCAGCGGGCGGTGATTTCCGCGCCATTGTCTTCCTGAAAGATGATCTTCTCTTCAGATGCAAAAGCGTCCTCAGGGAAGGTCACTGTGGCGATGAAGAGGACTTCATGGCCGGTTTGCCCTTCGTGCTCATAGATGTTTTCCATGACCAGAGGGGCACCTGTTATGGTGACGTCTATTTTCAGCTCTTCCTGAAATTCGCGGATCAGAGCTGATTGCCAGTCCTCGCCAAACTCGAGGGTACCTCCAAGCGGGCGAACACCTTTAAGGGTGCCTGCATCATCATAAACTTCTGCGGCCAGAAGGCTGTTGCCGCGCCAGTGGAGCCCGAGGGACTTCACTTTGATGGTCTGTGCAGGTCGCCATGTGTGCATTTGAGCTCGCCCTTGATGCAAAACTTTCATGTATGAAAAGCGGGCTCTGAAGGTCTCCGGAGCGGGCTTTTGGTAATGATTTAAGCCCACTCAGCGTCTTGGGACAGCGAAATTTCCCTGAAATACCGCTTAATTCTTGTCGCGATTGTTCAGGAATTGGCTCAAACGGGAGCCTTTAGGCTCATAGTTGCTGGTGATTTCGGCTTCTGCCTGTTCTGCTGTCAGGCCGTTACGCATAACGAAGGTGCGGCGGATGGCCTGGAAGCGGTTGGTGAGCTCCTTATCCGGATCTCCCAGCTCCATGGTCTTTTCAAGAGAAGCGTAAATGCCAACGTCTTTGAGGTTGAGTGCGTTGGTTGGTTTGGTGCACAGCACCACCCAGCCGTAGCCCTGATTGACCTCAAGACGGATCTTATGGCCGAGTTGCTCTTCCCATTTGGTCCAGGCGACGGAATAAGGGCGCACCCAGTAGGACTGGCCACACAGGCGCAGTTCCTTATAGCCGGCGCGCGGCATCTTCTGGACTTCATGAGACCCGATGAACTCGTCATCAAGGCCTCTTGAAATAAGGAATACATCTGAAGCTGCGAACGCAGAAGTGCTCAAGCTTAGACCCAAAAACAAACTAGCAATATATCTCATGGGTATTCCGTGACATTCCGTTCTAAATTTAAAACAGATTTTATCTAAGTTTTCTTAGAATGTCTTAAGGTGTATTCCTTAGTCGGCACCCTTTTAGCGAGAAGGTAAATTTCGATTAATTACTTTCAATAAAATTTTCTAAAAGTTTTAATGCTTGTTCAAGCGCCTGAAAGCGTATTCCGTCGCGTCCTGTGTTCTCGAAGAGGCACTGTACGTGCTGGGTTTCCTCTTCGTCAGCTGCAAGGCCAAAATGGACCAATCCGACGGGTTTGTCTTTGGTGCCACCGTCCGGTCCGGCGATACCGGTGATGGAGACGGCGACGTTGGCGTTGGAGCAGAAATGAGCGCCGCTGGCCATGGCTTTGGCCACTTCGCTGCTGACGGCGCCGTAGCTGACGAGCAGGTCCACCGGGACGCCGATCATCTCGTGCTTGGCCTCGTTGGAGTAGGTGACGAAGCCGCGGTCGAGCACAGCAGAGGAGCCAGGCACTTCTGTTAGCAGGCCCGCGAGCAGGCCACCGGTGCAGCTTTCTGCTGTGGCGATTTTGATTTCTTTTTCTGCGTACCTGGAGACAAGAACGCGGGCTCTTTCCTTAAGGCTCAGGATATCGGTCATGGTTCTGTCTCCCTTTACAGTCTCGGCGATGTTCAGTCTTCGAACGGAAGCCGGATGGTTGCGCAGGCTTGCGCGGCAATACCTTCTTTGCGACCGGTAAAGCCCAGCTTTTCAGAGGTGGTGGCTTTGACCGCTACACGGCCAATGGGCAGGTCGCAGATCTGCGCGATCTGTTTACGCATTTCTTCCCGATGTGGGCCGATTTTTGGAGCTTCACAGATCAGCGTTAAATCCAAGTGTGCGATCATGCCACCGCGCTTGTGAACCCGGTCAACTGCGTATTTCAGGAACTGGTCGGACGCTGCGCCTTTCCACTGCATGTCGGATGGTGGGAAGTGAGAGCCGATGTCGCCATCTGCCAGTGCGCCGAAGATGGCGTCAGTCAGAGCGTGCAGGCCTACATCAGCATCTGAATGGCCTTTGAGTTTCTGAGTGTGCGGAATGGAAATGCCGCCAAGGATGACGGCATCGCCGTCTTCAAATGCGTGCACGTCGTAGCCGGTGCCAACGCGAATGTCGCCAAGGTCTGCGAGGCTTTTCATGGCGATCTGTTCCTGTGCGTTTGTCATGTCTTTTAATGTTGTGAGCTTGATGTTTTGCGGGTCGCCAGCGGTGATGGTGACAGACTTGCCTTGCCATTCGATCAAGGCTGTATCATCCGTGAAGCTGTCGATGTCTTGCCTGATGGCTTCCTGATGGGCTTCCCAGATGAGGGGGTAAGGGAAGGCTTGTGGTGTCTGCGCGGCCCACAGGTGGGAGCGATCCACGGTTTCCTGTACATGCTGCTTTGCGTCTGCGCGTTTCAGCGTATCGGTGACCGGTACTGCGGGAAGGGCCGCTTCTGCGCCGTTTTGCAGGGCAGAGATGGCATCTTCGATCACAGCTGGGGTGATGAACGGACGGGCTGCATCATGGATGAGAACGTAGCGCGGGGCTTGTTCTTCCAGTGCCTTCAGGCCACAAGCAACAGAGGCTTGACGGGTTGTCCCGCCAGTGACTGGTGCGATCAGACGTGGGTCAGTGATCATGCTGGCGGCATTCTGGTAGGCATCACCGTCTTCTGCGTGAATGACGGGCAGGACCAGATCGACCTGCGGAGAGGACAAAATTGCTTCCAATGTTCTTTGCAGAACAGTCTTTCCGCCAAGGTCGCGATACTGCTTCGGACTGCTGTCATTTTGCGTGGACATGCGTGAACCGCGTCCCGCCGCAACTATGATGCATGCAATTTTTTCAGTGGACTGCAAAACTGGATCACCTGATTGAGTAGGAGCTGCTGCACAAAGCCAATGTGGTGGAGAGCAGCTCTATGAAACTGTGTTGGTGAGGGTTTTGGAGGATTTGGCGCCGAAGCTCAACACTTCAATAGCTTCTCTTTAATATTCCCTTGCCTAAATTTTTAGTTTGGTTAGAATATGTGCAACTTCATATGCTGCTCATTTGATGTGCAACTAGGCTCTTTCAAGAAATATGCGTAATGCTGACGATAGGTAATATCCCTCTCAAAAACAAAGTTATTCTTGCGCCAATGTCCGGGGTCTCGGATTTGCCGTTCCGCCGTATTGCCTTGAGCTACGGCGTCGGGCTGGTGGTGAGTGAAATGGTTGCCAGTGAAGCGCTGTGTACCGGACATCCAGAATCGTTGATGCGTGCTGAGGGCGAGGGGATTGATCCTCATATCGTTCAGCTGGCGGGTAAAGACCCGCACTGGATGGGCGAAGGCGCGCGCATGGCTGAAAAAGCTGGCGCAGATGTCATCGACATCAACATGGGCTGTCCTGCAAAGAAAGTCACTTCGGGCTATTCCGGTTCCGCTCTCATGAAAGATCTGGATCACGCCATGACGCTGGTTGAAGCGACGCTAGAGGCGGTGTCCGTTCCGGTGACGCTGAAGATGCGTCTTGGCTGGGATGAGACCTCCATCAATGCGCCGGAACTTGCCAAACGGGCCGTTGATGCGGGTGTAAAGATGATCACCGTGCATGGCCGCACGCGTTCTCAGTTTTACAAGGGTAAAGCGGATTGGCGGGCGATCCGGCAAGTGCGGGATGTCATTCCTGATGTGCCGCTGGTTGCCAATGGGGATTGCTGCTCCTTTGATGATGCAGATGAGATGCTGGCGCAATCCGGTGCTGATCTGGTGATGGTGGGTCGTGGCGCCTATGGTCGGCCCTGGGTGCCGGGCCGCATTGCGCATTATCTGGAAACAAGCGAACGGCTGGCTGACCCGCATGGGGAAGAGCTGGCTGCGCTTGTTGTGGGGCACTACGACGCCATGCTGGAGCATTGCGGCTTTGAGATTGGCGTGCGGGCTTTCCGTAAACACATGGGTTGGTATCTGGAGGCCGCCGGGCGGCTGGATGATGCGCCGCAAGGGTTCATGCGCGGACTGATGACCAGTCTGGATGCGGATCAGGTGCGCGCAACCCTTTATGACTGGTTTGTTCAAACACCTTTGAGGAGCGCTGCCTGATGTTGGAGACGGGAGGAGACACTCTAACACATGCCAAGGCCACACTGAATAATGGTGTGCCTGGGCAGGCTGTTCTGGATTCTCTGCCGCACCCTGTTGTGGTGGTGGGCGGTGACGACAAGATCGTTGGTGCGAACAGTGCTGCGGAAGGGTTCTTCCATGCCAGCCTGTCGGTGATGAAGCGCCGTGAAGTTTCGTGGTTCGTGCCGTTTGGTAGTCCGTTGCTGGGGCTGATTGCGCAGGTTCGCGATCGTGGTGGACCGGTCAACGAGTACAAGGTGGATATTGGCTCTCCGCGTATTGGGCAGGAGAAGCTGGTTGATATACATGCATCTCCCTTAAGCGATGCTCCGGGCAGTGTTGTGCTGCTGTTTCAGGAGCGCACCATGGCGGAGAAGCTGGATAAGCAGTTGACCAGCC
Organism: Pseudovibrio sp. FO-BEG1; assembly: GCF_000236645.1. NCBI lineage: Bacteria > Pseudomonadati > Pseudomonadota > Alphaproteobacteria > Hyphomicrobiales > Stappiaceae > Pseudovibrio > Pseudovibrio sp. FO-BEG1. Next base: position 3,518,119 of record NC_016642.1, on the reverse strand, counting down.
GCGGTGCCGCACGCACTGTGACCGGCCTTGCGGCCATGCTGGCCCATGAGATCAAGAATCCGCTCTCCGGTATTCGCGGTGCGGCTCAGCTTCTGGAGCAATCGGCCAGTGAGGATGACCGCTCACTGACCCGTCTCATCATGGAGGAGACGGACCGGATCGTGAAGCTGGTGGACCGGATGGAAGTGTTTTCCGATGAGCGTCCGATTGATCGCGAGCCGGTGAACATTCACGTGGTGCTGGATCATGTGAAACGTGTTGCAGAGAACGGCTTTGCGTCCAAGGTGCGCATTGTTGAGGATTATGACCCATCGCTGCCGCCGGTTTATGCCAATCGGGATCAACTGGTGCAGGTGTTTATCAACCTGATCAAGAACGCAAGCGAGGCGCTGAGCGGTGTGAATGAGCCGGAGATTGTTGTCTCCACGGCCTTCCGTCCGGGTGTGCGCCTTTCTGTGCCGGGTGTGCAGGAGCGTGTGAGCCTGCCGCTTGAGTTTTGTGTGCGCGATAACGGCTATGGGGTGCCGGAAGATCTGCGGCCACATCTGTTTGACCCGTTTATCACGACAAAGACAAATGGCTCCGGCCTTGGGCTGGCGCTGGTTGCCAAGATTGTGGGCGATCATGGCGGCGTGGTGGAATGTGAAAGCGGCAACCGGGGTACGACTTTCCGCATTCTGATGCCTGCCTTTACCGGGCCTGACGTAAAATCTGGAATTGAGGACTAAGAGTATGCCGAGTGGAACCATTCTAGTTGCTGACGACGATTCTGCGATCCGTACCGTTCTCAATCAGGCGCTTTCCCGTGCAGGGTACACTGTTCGGCTGACGTCCAACGCGACCACGTTGTGGCGCTGGGTGAGCTCGGGTGAGGGAGATCTGGTGATTTCTGATGTGGTGATGCCGGATGAGAATGCGTTTGATGTGCTGCCGCGCATCCGCAAGCTGCGCCCGGAACTGCCGGTGATCATCATGAGTGCGCAAAACACGTTCATGACCGCCATCAAAGCTTCTGAGCAGGGCGCTTATGAGTATCTGCCCAAGCCGTTTGATCTGAAAGAGCTGACAGGCATTGTTGGGCGCGCGCTTGCAGAGCCTAAAGGGCGTCAGTTTGATATGGGCGGTGAGGGGAACGACAATATTCCGCTCGTGGGCCGGTCTCCTGCCATGCAGGAAATCTACCGCGTGCTTGCGCGTTTGATGCAGACTGATCTGACCGTGATGATCAACGGCGAGAGCGGCACCGGTAAAGAGGTGGTTGCGCGAGCGCTGCATGATTATGGCAAGCGCCGGAATGGTCCGTTTGTTGCGGTCAACATGGCTGCAATCCCGAAAGATCTGATTGAATCTGAGTTGTTCGGTCACGAGAAAGGCTCGTTTACCGGGGCGCAGGCGCGGTCTTCTGGCCGGTTTGAGCAGGCTGATGGTGGTACGCTGCTGCTGGATGAAATTGGCGATATGCCGATGGAGGCGCAGACCCGTTTGCTGCGTGTGTTGCAGCAGGGAGAGTATACCTCTGTGGGTGGGCGCACGCCGATCCAAACCGATGTGCGTATCATTGCAGCGACCAACAAGGATCTGCGTCAGCTGATCAATCAGGGCCTGTTCCGTGAAGATCTGTACTTCCGTCTGAACGTGGTTCCCATCCGCCTCCCACCTTTGCGCGAGCGTACTGAGGATATTCCGGATCTTGTCCGGCACTTCTTTGCCATGGCGGAAAGTGAAGGGCTGCCAGCCAAGCAGATTGAAGTGGCCGCCCTTGATAAGCTGCGCCGCTATCGCTGGCCGGGCAACGTGCGCGAGCTGGAGAACCTTGTTCGCCGTCTGGCTGCGCTTTATCCGCAGGACGACATTACAGCGAGCTTGATTGATCTGGAACTGTCTCAGCCAAGTGTTGCGACCAGTGAGACTGACGCGCCTTCGGCTCAGGATCTGAGTGGATCTGTTGAGCGGTATCTGGGGGATTATTTCAGCGGATTTGGTGAGGAGTTGCCACCTCCGGGCCTCTACCACCGCATTTTGCGTGAGGTGGAGTATCCGCTGATCAGCGCTGTGCTTGCGGCCACCCGTGGCAACCAGATCAAGGCTGCAGAACTTCTGGGCGTGAACCGAAACACCCTGCGCAAGAAAATCCGCGATCTGGACGTACAGGTGATCCGCAGTTCGAGATAATCGATTTTATTCGTGTGAGATTTTCAAAATGGCGCTGTTACAGGCGCCATTTTACGTTTGGAGGGGGCTGTTCCTATCGATTTGTAGGAAGCATGCTTATTTTGACGTGTGGACTCTCTGGTTTTCCCCATCAAGAGTGTGACTAATAAAACCCATTGTCGCATTTTGGCAACAATTCGTGCTAATAGTCTGTTTCCAAAATTAATAAAGTTATCGCAGGTGCGCAGGTTCGCGTTTCATGATTTTCAGATCAAAAACAGAAGAACATACCCGAAAGCTTGATGCTAAGGGGCGGAAATCCCGGATGTTTGGCCTGACAGTGGTGTTGTTGGCGCTGTGTTCTATCGGGGTTTCTTTTCTGGTGCTGATGGGTGTAACGCCTATCGTTCCCTCTGAAAAGGTTGTCTATATCGCGCTTGGCATCAATGGCGCGCTAGTCCTACTGCTCATCGGGCTGATTATCTTCGAGCTGGTGAAGCTGTTGCAGGCGCGGCGCCGTGGGCGTGCTGCTGCCCGTCTGCACGTGCGCATTGTGACTATGTTCTCGCTGGTGGCGGCGTTGCCTGCGTTTATTGTTGCGGTGGTGGCAACAATTACGCTGGATCAGGGCCTCGATCGCTGGTTTGAGACGCGTACGCGCAATATCATCACCAATGCGCAATCGGTGGCGGCTGCTTATGTTCAGGAACACGGGAATTCCCTGCGCTCCACTTTGATTGGCATGGCCAGTGATGTGGACCTGAACCGTAACTCTTACTTCTATGACCCAACCCGCTTTGATCGCTTCTTTGAAACTCAGACATGGGTGCGCGGATTGCTGGGCGCTTATATCCTGAAGAACGATGGCACCGTTGTGATGCGCGTGCTGCGCGACCCAAAGGTGGAACCTTTGTTGCCGCCTCAGGTAGCGATGAACCAGGCGGAAGACGGGGCTCCGGTTCTGATCGCACCGGGCGTATCCAACCTTGTGGGCGGTGTGATGAAGCTGTCTGCCTATGAGGATCTTTATCTTTATGTGACCCGTGCGCTTGATCCGCGGGTGGTTGAATATCAGCGTCTGGCGGAAGCCGGGGTCAACGAGTACGCAGAGTTGGAGCAGCGACGCTTTGGGGTGCAGCTGGCCTTTGCGCTTGTTTATGTGGGCGTGGCGCTCGTTCTGTTGCTGTCTTCCATCTGGGTCGGCTTTGGGTTTGCGAACCAGCTGGTGCTGCCAATCCGCAATCTGATTGGCGCTGCGGATCAGGTTTCCAAAGGTAACTATTATGTTGAGGTTGAGGCCGCTAAAGCCAGTGGTGACCTTGAGAACCTTGGCCGGACCTTCAACAATATGACTGGTCAGCTGCGTGGGCAGCGTGATGCGCTTCTGGCTGCGAATGATCAGATCGACCGCCGTCGCCGCTTTAGTGAGGCCGTTCTGGCGGGTGTGTCTTCCGGCGTTATCGGGATTGATGATGAAGGCGATGTGACCATGGTCAACCGCTCCGCCAAGCGCCTTCTCAGTCAGGAAGAAGAAGAGCTTCTTGAAAAGCCAATTTATGAGACAATCCCTGAGGTTCAGGAGGTTGTTTCCAAGGCGCTTGAGGAAAGCAAGGATAGTGCTCAGGTGGCGCAGGTTGCTATCATGCGTAAAGGGCGTGAGCGCACTGTGAATGTGCGTGTGACGACCGAGGAAGCAACGCGTTCTGAGCATGGGTTTGTGGTGACGCTGGACGATATTACGGATCTTGTTGCTGCGCAGCGTAACTCAGCGTGGGCTGATGTGGCGCGCCGGATTGCGCATGAGATCAAGAATCCGCTGACGCCAATCCAGCTTTCTGCGGAGCGCATTCGCCGCCGATATGGCAAGCGCATTGAGGATGATGACCGCAAGGTGTTTGACCAGTGCGTGGATACGATCATTCGTCAGGTGGGTGATATCGGGCGCATGGTGGATGAGTTCTCCTCGTTTGCGCGCATGCCGAAGCCGAAGATGGAATCTGCTGACCTGCGTTCTGTGGTGCGCGAGTCCACCTTCATGGTTTCCGTTGCCAATTCGCAGACCCACTTTGAGACGGATGTGCCGGGCGAGGCCGTTCGGGCGACGTTTGATAGTCGCCTTGTGGGGCAGGCTGTCGGCAATGTGATCAAGAATGCGTCGGAGGCTGTTGAGGCTTATCTGGCGAAAGAAGAAAACCCGGAGCAGGGTTCTGTCCTGGTGAAACTTTACTCGGAAGGGCCGGTTCACACGATTGATGTGATCGACAACGGAATTGGCCTTCCAACTGAACACCGCACACGGCTTTTGGAGCCTTATATGACCACCCGCGAAAAGGGGACGGGTCTGGGGCTCGCGATTGTGCGGAAAATTATGGAAGATCATGGAGGCGGTATTGAACTGCTGGATGCGCCATCTGTTGCCGAGGGCGGGCATGGCGCCATGGTTCGACTGACACTGCGCAGTTTCGATGATCCTTCCTCTCCCAAAGATGAAACTTAAGAATGGTGGTGATAAGCCGTGGCAAGTGACATTCTGATTGTTGATGATGAAGCAGATATTCGTGAGCTGATCGCCGGTATTTTGGAGGATGACGGCTACAATACGAGGACCGCTGGTGATAGCGATGCAGCGCTGGCTGCTATTGCAGACCGCAGGCCGTCTCTGATCATCCTCGATATCTGGCTGATGGGCAGCAAGCTTGACGGGCTGGAAGTTCTTGAAGTGATCAAGAAAGAAAATCCAGACCTGCCAGTCGTGATCATTTCCGGTCACGGCAACGTTGAGACAGCGGTTTCTGCGATCAAGAAGGGTGCTTACGATTACATTGAGAAGCCGTTCAAAGCTGACAAGCTGGTTCTGATCACAGAGCGTGCTCTGGAAGCCTCTTCCATGAAGCGCGAGATCAAGGAACTGAAGCAGCGGGCCGGTGATGTTTCCAATCTGGTGGGCAGTTCCTCGTCCATCAATAACCTGCGTTTGACCATTGAGCGTATTTGCCTGACCAACAGCCGTGTGATGATCACGGGGCCATCCGGTTCAGGTAAGGAGACCGTTGCGCGCACGATCCATGAAGCATCGCCGCGGTCCAAGTCTCCGTTTGTTGTGCTTTCTGCCGCTAATATTACGCCAGAGCGTATGGAAGAAGAGCTCTTCGGTATTGAAGAGACAGAAACCACACCGCGTAAGGTTGGTGCTTTGGAAGAAGCACATGGTGGCACGATCTATCTGGATGAGATTGCAGATATGCCGCTGGAAACGCAGAACAAGATCCTGCGCGTTCTGGTAGATCAGACCTTTACCCGTCTGGGTGGGCACAACAAGGTGAAGGTGGATGTGCGCCTTCTGTCTTCCAGTGCCTACAATCTGGAGAACCGCATTGCGGAAGGTCTGTTCCGTGAGGATCTGTATCACCGTCTGGCCGTTGTGCCGCTGCGGGTGCCGGCTCTTGAGGAGCGACGCGAGGATATTCCTCAGCTGATCCACTTCTTCATGAAGCAGATTTCCAACTCCACCGGCCTGCCAATGCGCCGGATTGGTGAAGATGCCATGGCTGTGCTGCAGACCCATGACTGGCCGGGCAACCTGCGCCAGCTACGCAACAATGTTGAGCGTTTGATGATCCTGACCCGGGCGGATCCGGATGCTGTGATTACAGCTGATCTTCTGCCTGCGGAGGTGGCTTCTACTGTGCCAAGCATGCCAGGCTCTTCCGGTGGTGAAGAGCTGATGTCCTTGCCGCTTCGTGAAGCGCGTGAGCAGTTTGAACGTGAATATCTGCAAGCACAGGTTAAGCGTTTTGGCGGTAATATCTCGCGTACCTCCGAATATATTGGTATGGAACGGTCAGCATTGCACCGAAAGCTCAAGTCTCTTGGTCTCACCTGATCGGTGACCGTTAAGAGGCAGAGCAAAGGACTGGAATTATGAAGGTTGTTATTTGTGGCGCCGGACAGGTTGGGTACGGCATTGCCGAAAAGCTTGCTGCGGAACAGAACGATGTTTCTGTGATTGATACCAGCCCGCAGCTGGTTCATGCCATTCGAGACACGCTGGATGTGCGCGGCTTTATTGGCCATGGTGCGCATCCGGATGTGCTGGCGCAGGCAGGTGCTGACCAGGCTGACATGATCATTGCCGTGACCTTGTATGACGAGATCAACATGGTCGCGTGTCAGGTGGCGCACTCGCTGTTCAACGTGCCGATCAAGGTTTCGCGTGTTCGTGCGCAAAGCTATTTGCAATCTCATTATCGCAATCTGTTTTCTCGCGATAACATGCCGATTGACGTGATCATTTCGCCTGAAATTGAGGTGGGTGAGATGATCCTGCGGCGCTTGTCGTTGCCGGGTGCTATGGAAACTGTGCGATTTGCCGATGACAACATGATTATCGTTGGCATTGATTGTGGTGGTGACTGCCCGGTTCTGGATACGCCACTGCGTCAGTTGACGGAGCTGTTCCCAGACCTGTCTGCTGTGGTCGTTGGCATTGCCCGTGATGGCAAGGTCTTCGTTCCGCACAGCTCTGATATGATGCGCGAAGGCGATCTGGTTTATGTGTGCTGTGAGCGCGGGCAGGTGCGCCGTACGCTGAGCATCTTTGGACATGAAGAACCAGAGGCAAAGCGCGTTCTTATCGCTGGTGGCGGTAATATTGGTGCTTATGTTGCTCGCCGCCTTGAGGGCAAGCAGAGCAGGACCAAAGTAAAGATTATCGAACATTCCCGCGACCGGGCTATTCGTATTGCGGATGAACTGCGCAGAACTGTGGTTTTGCATGGCAGTGCTTTGGATCAGGTCATGCTGCAGGAAGCGGATGTTGAAGACTCCGATATGATGGTGGCGCTGACCAACGAGGATGAGGTGAACATCCTGTCCTGCGTGATGGCCAAGAAGATGGGTTGCGAGCGTAACCTTTCGCTGCTGAACAACACCAGTTATCCAGCCTTTGCGCATGCTTTGGGCATTGATGCCTTTGTGAACCCGCGTCAGGTGACGATCTCCAAGATCCTCCAGCATGTGCGTCGTGGCCGTATCCGTGCGGTGCATGCCTTGCAAAATGGTGCTGCTGAGGTGATTGAAGCGGAAGCGCTGGATACGTCACCGCTTGTTGGGCGTCCTTTGCGAGAGGTTGAGCTTGCAGAAGGTATCCGTATCGGTGGTATTTTGCGTGATGGAAAAGTGATCACACCTTGCGGTGATGAGCGCATTCAGGCGCATGACCGCGTGGTCATCTTCGCCGTTGCTGACAAAGTTCGCCAAGTGGAGCAGATGTTCCGCGTGTCTCTGGAGTTCTTCTAGGGCGAATTACTGAAATAATTTTGGTTCTTGAGGTCTGTACCATCATAGCCGAAATGATTTGGAGCCTGATGCGGGATCGTGTCAGGCTTTTCTTTTATTTTGCGCCAGGTGTGCCGTACGGCACAGCACTGAAACCTGAGATGGTGGGTGCAAATGGCGATAAACGCCTGAGTGGTGGGTGTTGCGAAGATCTGTCTTCGTGTTGCTCAGGTTTTCTCAGTGATCCAAACCGGAAATATCCAGTTTTATGGTGCGGTAGGCACTTGATAGTATTCAGTAAATGCCCTTAGATGTAATTTGTTGAATATTTCGGGGAATGGAGAGGCTGATGAGCCGTGTTGCCTACGTAAATGGACAATATGTGCCGCATTCACATGCAGCCGTGCACGTTGAGGATCGGGGCTACCAGTTCTCTGACGGTGTTTATGAGGTCTGCGAGGTCTGGCGGGGGCAGATCGTTGATATGACTGCGCATCTTGACCGGCTAGACCGGTCCTTGAGCGAACTTCAGATTGCTTCACCCATGTCCCGTGCTGCTCTGGTGCAGGTGATGAAGGAAGTGATCTCCCTGAACCGCGTCAAAAATGGCCTGATCTACATGCAGGTCTCGCGCGGTGTAGCACCACGTGATCACTATTTTCCACCAGCGGGAACATTGCCTTCTGTGGTTATGACCGCAAAGTCCGTGCCGGCGGGCAAAATGGACAAGGTTGCGGCGCAGGGTGTTGGCGTTATTACGGTTGAAGAGAATCGTTGGGACCGCGTTGATATCAAGACTGTTGGTCTTTTGCCTAATGTTCTTGCTAAACAAAAGGCTAAGGAGGCCGGGGCTCGCGAAGCATGGTTTGTGGATAAAAATGGCCTTATAACTGAAGGCGGTTCAACCAATGCTTGGATAATTCTAAAGAACGGCACTTTGGTTACGCGACCTGCTACTCACGGAATTCTAAAAGGAATTACCAGAGCGGGCGTTCTAAAATTGGCGGAAATGAAAGGATTTTCCGTAGAAGAACGCGGTTTTTCTCTGGAAGAGGCAAAAAGTGCGCAAGAGGCATTTTTAACAAGTGCTTCCGGGCTTGTCATGCCTGTCGTGAAAATAAACGAAACAATTCTTGGTGATGGGCGACCAGGTCCAATCGTTCAAGACTTAAGAAAATCATTCCATGAAGCGTCAGAGTTGATTAAACTGGAGGTTGCCGGGGGTTAAGTGCCTCCGGTGTTTGCTGAAGGGAACTTACGAAGGACGGCGCACCTTAGTGTTGGGGCATCTCTCTTGTGTTTGTGAGTGTCACTTGGCCGTTTCGAGGATGGGAACAGTAAATGGTGGATGCCGCGGCCGTGTCCACTGAGAACAGGAAAAAAATAGTTATGGCTGACCGCGCTCAAAATCTTCAAGATACATTTTTAAATCATGTCAGGAAGCAGAAGACGCCACTGACAATCTTTTTGATCAATGGTGTAAAACTGCAAGGTGTAGTTACTTGGTTTGATAATTTCTGCGTATTATTGCGTCGTGACGGGCACTCCCAGCTCGTTTACAAGCACGCTATCTCAACAATCATGCCAAATAGCCCTATACAGCTGTTTGAACCAGCTGAAGAAGAAGGCGAAAAAGCAGGAGGCTGATGAAGCCCCAATCTAAGAAAGAGGCCGGTCTGAACCGCAAGCAACGTGATGCGAATGTTGAGGCCGGCGAAGACGAGGTGACCCGGGGAACCCGGTCACTCGTCATCGTACCAATCATTTCAAGCAGAGCTCTGGCAAGAGGTAAAGGTGCTCCTGAGCGCCCCTTTGGTGCTGAGCGTAGCCCTCAAGCCAGACTGGAAGAAGCTGTCGGACTTGCAGCTGCAATCGAGTTGGAGATTGTCTCCTCAGGTCTGGTGAGATTGGCAAATGTGAAGCCGGGTAGTCTGTTCGGTTCTGGTAAGGTGGAGGAAATCCGCGGCCAGATTGAAATCGAAGAGATTGAGCTGGTTGTTGTCGATCATCCACTTACTCCTATCCAGCAGCGAAACCTGGAACGAGACTGGAACACCAAGGTCATCGACCGGACGGGTCTTATTCTTGAGATCTTCGGCGAACGTGCGCAGACCAAGGAAGGACGCCTGCAGGTGGAGCTTGCTCACCTGACCTGGCAGAAATCTCGTCTGGTTCGCTCGTGGACGCACCTTGAGCGTCAGCGTGGTGGTCTGGGCTTCGTTGGTGGTCCGGGTGAAACGCAGATCGAGGCTGACCGGCGTATCATTCAGGATCGTATCACCTTGCTGAAGGGGCAGCTGGAGCAAGTTCAGCGGACCCGTAAGCTGCACCGCAAACAGCGTAAGAAAGTACCGCATCCGGTGATTGCCTTTGTGGGCTATACCAACGCGGGCAAATCCACGCTGTTTAACCGCATGACCAATGCGGAGGTGTTTGCCAAAGACTTGCTGTTCGCGACGCTGGATCCAACGCTTCGCCGATTGAAGCTGCCGCATGGCCGTGAGGTGATCCTGTCTGACACGGTGGGCTTCATTTCTGAGCTGCCGCATAATCTGGTGGCTGCGTTCCGCGCGACGCTGGAAGAGGTTATTCAGGCCGATATTGTGCTGCATGTGCGCGATATTGCTCATGAAGACACCAAGGCGCAGTCTCTGGACGTGAACGAAACTCTTGAGATGCTTGGTCTTAAAGTGTCTGAGAGTGATCGTGTCATCGAGGTCTATAACAAGATCGACAAGCTGGATGAGGCGCACCGCGAAAAGCTGCTGGAAAGCAACAGTGTTGATGAGGGGCCGATTTCGGTATCTGCGATCAGCGGTGATGGCATTCCTGATTTGCTAGCCCGTATTGAAGCGCGTTTGGCCGAGCAGCTGGACACGGTGACCATGGTTCTGCCGCACAGCGATGGGCAGGGGCATGCGTGGCTCTATCAGCACTGCGAAATCCTCTCACGTGATGACGTGGAAGATGGTATTCGCCTTGCTGTGCGCGTTCCGGATGCACATCGCTCTCGTGTGCGCGAGCGCTTTGCCAAGTACTTCGTGACTGGTCTTGAGCTGCCTGATGAGCCTGTGTCGGAAGAAGACGATGATACGGATGATAGCGGTTACTCGCCAATCTGATCTGGTCTGACCGACTGATACTACACAAAAGCCCCGCTCTGGTGAGTGGGGCTTTTTACTGGGCTGATCGTACAAATTCATGTGAAAATATTACGCACTGTCAGTTGTTAATGGTGCTTTGTTTCAATAAGTTTTCAAAAAATATAATTTTAGTAAAAATTGATATGATTATTGGGACTGATTATGTTTCGAAATATAATTGTCAGTGGCGGCGTGCTTTTTCTTATTGCCGGATGTCAGGGGACTGGTGACCCGGGGGCTTCTCCTTCCGGTACTATGGCGCAGCCTGCTTCTACATACGGAACTGTGAATGATGTTGCTGCTTTGATGGCTGGGGCATTAGCTGTTGCGGAGGCTATTGAGCATAGTGAGGCGGAGCGCAAAAGAGTCGCTTCCAGCTCCTCTTCTGGTTCTGAGCCGCTGATCCTGCCATCGGTGTTGCCGCCGGATACCTCTAAACCGGCACCTGCTAAGGCGTCGCGCAAGTCGGGTTCTGTTGTTTCCTACAATAAGTCCGGCGTCTCCCATACTTATCGAAAGAGTGGAGATAATTGCGTACATACAGAAGCCTCCAGTCAGTCAGAGATTGCGAAAACCATGCGTGGTCTGATTGTGACTGAAGAAAGCTCGGAGAAGACGTCCACGCGCGTTTGCGATTGATCTTCCGTGACTTCATGAGGGTGCGGCGCTAGACTGAGTGGGTGATGACCTGCGCCGCTAATTCGCCCCCAAAACTTACACCTCAACTGATCGCTGAGATTAATCGGTATCTGCTTGTCAGGACCGAGATCCGCAAGGCTGATCTGTGTTTGCTGTTCGGCTCGCATAAGAGTGCAGAGGCACGGGTTCAGGTGGCTGCGCAGCTGTGGCGTGATGGGCTGGTTGAGCGAGTTCTGGTCAGTGGCGGGGAGTATACGGAGACCGGTCAGTGTGAGGCTCACGATATGTGTGAAGCTTTGGTCGTGCAGGGCGTTCCTCGGCCTCGCATTATTCTGGAAACGCGGGCAAGCAATACGGGCGAGAATGTGGTGTTCTCTATCGGGCTTCTGAAAGATCTTGGCATTTATGATGCCATTCAGTCGGTAATCGCTGTTGGCAGCGTTAGTGCCTCCCGTCGCTATCTCATGACGTTGGAGCGTTATTGGCCTGAGGTTATCAAGATGCTCGCGCCTGCAAATAAATACCCGGTCTCAGTCGCAGACTGGCCTTTGCACCCAGAGTTTACGTGTGAAGTGTTGGATGAGTGGGGGAAGATACAGCCCTATCTCAAGGCGGGCTATGTGAATGAGCTCAATCTGGAGACGTGTCCGATAATTGACTGAGTGGCGCTTTGTTGAAAATTTATGGTTATCTGTGGTATTCTCAGGTCAGAGAAGGAAGGTAAGACGCTTTTCTTGATCCGGTGGGGAAGGGCTTTCGCCCTTTCCCCGTTAGCTTAGGTTTTGAAAATCAGGGTGAATTCGATTGTCACACCGAGGAACCTGATTTTAAAACCCGCCTTCCGGATTTTCATATGCGTCTCACCTTCCTTTCTTTTTTGCCGAAGGTGAAGTCCTTCTGACCCGCCAACTATATCGTGCCGGTCAGTTTCATACAGCTAGAAATTGTAGTGGGTTTCTGGGGCTTGTGAGGTGCTGTGTTGCCTCCGCTCACCTGGTCGGATCAAACTTCTTCGCCGTTTGCCAGTGGGTTTCCATTTCATCGAGGGACAGGTCTGCCAAGGGGCGGTTTTCGGCTTGGGCGGCGTCTTCGATGTGGGCGAAGCGGCGGCGGAACTTGGTGTTGGTGCGCTTTAGAGCGGCTTCCGGTTGGATCTCAAGATGACGGGCAAGGTTGGCGATTGCGAAGAGAACATCGCCGAGTTCATCTTCAATCTTCGCGCGGTCTGGTGCGTCTGCTTTTACCTCGTCAGTGAGCTCTTCCACTTCCTCTTTGATCTTGTCCAGAACAGGCTCGGCTGCTCCCCAATCGAAGCCGACTTTTGAGGCTCGGTGCTGGAGTTTTTCGGCTTCTGTCAGGGCCGGGAATGCGGATGGAACTTCGTCCAAAAAGCGAGGCAACTTTTCCGTCAGGCCCATTTGGGCGCGCTGCTGTTTGCGTTCCTGCTTTTCTTCTTCCTTGATGCGGTCCCAGGTGCCTCTGGGAAAGCCAGCAGCTTTTTGCTCCTCATCGCCAAACACGTGTGGGTGGCGGCGGATCATCTTTTTCGTGATCGCTTCCACCACGTCGCCAAAGGCAAAGGCAGCTTCTTCCTCGGCCATACGAGAGTGGTAGACGACTTGCAGGAGGAGGTCTCCTAGCTCTTCTTTCAGATCATGCAGGTCTTCGCGCTCGATGGCATCAGCGACTTCATAGGCCTCTTCGATTGTGTAAGGCGAAATGGTTTTGAAGTTCTGTTCCAGATCCCATGGGCAGCCAGTCTCTGGTGTCCGCAGGGCCTTCATGATCTCGATGAGGCGGGCGATGTCTTGGGAAGGAAGCATGTGTGTCCTGATGAGTAATGCCTGAATTTGGCGGCACATTATCAGGGCGGTGGGGCGATGGCGAGGGATTTTGCGTGACTGTTCTCACCTGTATTTATTCGGGTTGAGGTGCTGGTTAAAGTTAATAACTATTAACTTCAATAAATGTATGCAACATATTGATTTTTATAATTTTAGTATTGAGGTGTGCGTTGCGTTTGGGGGCTTTGTTGCATTACTGTGTTTCAGGAATCTGCGAAGGATGGCGGACTTAATCAATATTTGGGTGGGTGATCTAAGGTGATTGCGAAGGTTTCAGCCGTGTTGTTTTCCTGCATCGCGGTTTATTTAGTGTTCTTTCATATGGCTCTGGTCTTTGGGATGCCTTGGGGCGCTTTGACGATGGGAGGTTTCGTTGAAGGTAGCCTTCCGTTGCCTATGAGGGCATTGTCTCTGCTTCAGGCCTTTATTGCTGTCTTCATGGCTTGTTCTGTCTTGAAGCGCGGTGAGGTGGTCGCATTCAGATGGCCGGCGTGGAGTTATTGGCTTGTGATTGCTATTTGCACGCTCAGTGTGGTTGCGAATGCTGCCACGTCCTCAGAAGTGGAGCGTCAACTCGGGTTGCCGGTGACGATTGCACTTCTGGTGACAGCTTTGTTGGCGGGAAGCTCTAAGGTGCTGCGCAGATCTGCTTAAGGCTGACGTTCACCCAGCGTGCGGTTGTGAGTGAGGTGCATCATGCAATGATTTATGTTTCTTGTTTAGTGATTTGTTTTTGCAATAAAAAAGGGCGCTGAGGGCGCCCTTTCTGTTTCGTGTTTTGGACTGCTAGTCCAGGCTTTTGAGCACGTCCCGCAAGGTGCCGACCAGTGTGTCGATCTCGCTTTCGGAGATGATGAGCGGTGGTGACATTGCGATGGTATCGCCGGTGGTGCGGATGAGAATGTTCTTCTCGTAGGCCTTGAGGAAGGCGGTGAACGCACGCTTGGTTGGCTCGCCTGCAATCGGTTCCAGCTCGACCGCGCCAATGAGGCCGATGTTGCGGATGTCGATCACGTGTGGGCAATCGCGCAGGGAGTGAAGTGCTTCCTGCCAATACTCAGCCATCTTGGCGCCGCGTGTCAGCAGTTCCTCTTCAGCATAAACGTCCAGCGTTGCCAGTGCGGCTGCACATGCAAGTGGATGTGCTGAGTAGGTGTAGCCATGGAACAGCTCAATGAGATGATCCGGGCCGGTCATGAACGCGTCATAGACTTTGGAACTTGCGAATACCGCACCCATTGGCACAACGCCACTGGTGAGGCCTTTAGCTGTGGTGACGAGGTCTGGAATGACGTCGAAGTAGTCCACGCCGAATGGGGTGCCGAGGCGACCAAAGCCAGTGATGACTTCGTCGAAGATCAGCAGGATGCCATGTTCGTCACAGATCTCGCGCAGGCGCTTCAGGTAGCCTTCTGGCGGCAGGATCACGCCTGCAGAGCCAGCAACCGGTTCCACGATCACCGCTGCAATGGTGGATGGGTCGTGAAGCTGAATGAGGCGCATGAGATCTTCAGCATACTCGATGCCGTTTTTCGGAACGCCTTTGCTGAACTCGTTGCCTGCGATGCCGTGGGTGTGCCGCATGTGGTCCACGCCAGCCAGCATTGCGCCGAACTGTTTGCGGTTGGCAACCATACCACCAACGGAGATGCCGCCGAAGTTCACGCCGTGATAGCCACGCTCGCGACCGATCAGACGGGTACGGGAGCCTTCGCCTCTGGCTTTGTGGTAAGCGAGCGCCATCTTGAGGGCTGTCTCAACACTCTCGGAGCCGGAGTTAGTGTAGAATACGTGGTTCAGCGGGTCTGGCATCAGCGCTGCGAGACGGGCTGCGAGCTCGAAAGACTTTGGATGCGCCATCTGGAAGGCTGGTGCGTAGTCCAGCTCCGCAACCTGCTGCTGTACGGCTTCAACGATCTTCTGGCGACCATGGCCGGCGTTGCAGCACCACAGGCCTGCTGTGCCGTCCAGGATCTGGCGGCCATCGGCGGAGGTGTAGTGCATGTCCTTTGCCTTCACGAGAAGGCGTGGGTCTTTCTTGAACTGCCGGTTTGCCGTGAAAGGCATCCAGTAGGCATCAAGGTTGTTTGTGGTCAGGCCGGTGATCTGTTCGATCTCGTCCCGCGCCAATGTGTTAGCCTCTGTCATTTCCCCTCCGATAACGCTTGAGACGAATATTGCTTGGTCGGCTGAGTGCCGTAATTATTTTACCCTCTGGTAGGATATGGGACCGAGACTATGTAGAAGACCTGACTAAATCAAGCGATATCAAACATATACGTGCATTATACGTTCGCCTATACCTGTGGTGGCGTACGGTTTTGTTGGCTAAAACTTTGCAAAACTGAGGGCCTAGTATTATAGCGTGCTGTGTTGCTTTAAAGGTTGTTTTTTGACCAAAGAGTAAAATTTCCTATTTCAATCAATGCTATGCATGAGTGGTGTTACGGGCGGGCAAGATGAGTGAGCGCAAAAAAATAAAGGTGAACGAGCGCTTCTCGATCGAGGAGCGCGACATCAAAGAAGATTTCATCCGGGCCTCGGGTCCGGGCGGTCAAAACGTGAATAAAGTGTCTTCTGCCGTGCAATTGCGATTCAATCTGGATGGAAATACGACTCTTCCGGACGACCTGAAGAGTCGTTTGCGCAAGATTGCGGGTTCACGTTTGACGCTGAAGGGCGAGATCGTTCTGACGGCTGATCGCTTCCGTACGCAGGAGCGTAACCGGGAGGAAGCTCTGGAGCGTCTGCTGGAGCTTATTCGCAAAGCTGCTTATGTGCCGAAGACGCGCAAAGCCACACGGCCAACACTTGCTTCCAAGCGCAGGCGGGTGGAAGGCAAGAAGCAGCGTGGCAACATCAAGAAGCTGCGTAGCTCCAAAAATTATGATTGAGGTGTTGGGTGGGTGCTGATTGCCGCTGATAGCGAAGTAACTTGCCTCGACTAGGGGCTGGTTATTGGTTGGTCTATTTGAAGATCGAGCACTCATTCGAATAAGCGACTGTAGTGCCTGAAGTTGCCCAGATTACCTAACAAAAATACAAAGAGATATTTATCGGGTATCGTAAGTCTTCAGCATGCTTTTTGATCTAGAAACTTTATGAAAATCAAAATGTTTGCTTAAGGCAGAGGCCCATCGCGATGATGAATATCAGTTTCAACTCAGATGATGAAGACAATCCCATACATGTCGCGCTCAAGAAATTTCTGATCGACAGTCAGATACAAGACCTTAAAGAGGAAGGTAAGTTCGAAGAAGCTGAGCAGCTTGCCCTAAAAAAAGCAGATTTGGATTTAAGTGCTATTGAGAAAAAGCAGCTAGCATCCGGTTCAAATGATGAGAATTACACGCCTGACACATTACCTGAGCAATGTGTGAGCACAACTTTCGATAGGTATGCAGAGGACTTTGACCAGCACCTGACTAAGCAGCTCAATTATGCGGTGCCGGAGATTATCCTAGAAAAGATTAGTAAGTTTACAGATGCCCGATTTAATCGCCTTCTGGATTTGGGGTGTGGGACTGGTCTGTGCGCTGAAGCGATAGGAGATCGTGTAATGCACAAGACTGGTGTAGACCTTTCTGAGGGCATGCTTATTCAGGCTGATCAGAAAGAGCTTTATGATGATCTGTATCTGAAGGATCTCAATGAGTTCCTGCAGGTTGATTGGGATGATCGTTGGGACTTAATCATCTCAGGTGATACACTGGTTTATCTTGGTGCTTTGGAGGATGCGGTTGCTGGTCTTGCGAAAAATATTGAACCAAACGGCAAAGTCATCTTCACAACCGAGACAGCTGCAGATGAGGCTTTTACGGAAAAACCTTATGTGATGGGCAGCCGCGGACGGTTTGCTCATTCTGCCCTCTATCTGCGTGAATTGCTGGAGGCCAGTGGCTTTACGCTGATTGAGATTGAAGAAGTGACGCCGCGCTTTGAAAATGGAGAGCCGGTTCAGGGACTTGTTGTTGTTGCTGAATACAAAGGTGTATGAGCTTAAGCCTCTTGTTTTCTTAAGAGGCTCAACATCTCTGTAGTCGCGAGCTACCTGCTAGTCCGGCTGTCTAGTCTTCTTCTTCCAGAATGCGAAGGGCTGCGTCCATGGCGAGTGTGTAGCCGTGGGCGCCGAGGCCGCAGATCATGCCTTTTGCGACTTTGGAGATGTAAGAGGTGTGACGGAATTCTTCCCGCTGATGGATGTTTGAGAGGTGGAGTTCGATGACCGGGCGCTCAACACTGGCGATCGCGTCCATGATGGCAATGGAAGTGTGCGTGTAGGCACCTGCATTGAGGACGATTGCGGTGCGGGACTGGCGGGTTTCGTGAATCCAGTCGATCAGCTCGCCTTCATGGTTGGATTGCTTGCACTCAACCTCCACACCCAGCTGTTTTGCGTGGGCGCGGCACTGATCCTCGATCTCAGCCAAAGTGGTGGAGCCGTAAACTTCCGGCTGGCGCATTCCAAGCAGGTTCAGGTTCGGTCCATTGAGGATGAGGATCTTCTTCATAAAAGCTCTCTGAAGTTGTGCGGTGATCGTGTCTCACCTTAATGGCTTGAAAGCAGCTGAGACGCAAGGTCTTTGCTGTCGAGGCCGAGCGTAGACTTCAGTTCTTCCTTAAGGATCTGCACGGCCATGTCTGGTGTCAGCTCTGTTTCCGGCAGGTTGGACACATCATAAAGATTGAAGGCAAGTGACATGAGTTTCCACGCGGCAAGCTCAACGGGCAGGGTGAGGGTGTACTCGCCAGTTTTTACGCCTTCCCGCAGATTGCTGCAGAGCCATTGGTGGCTTTTGTTGGTTTCTTCCGCATAGACGCGTGCAAGTTCTGGGTCTCTGGTGGCTTCATCTGCCGCGCTGATCCAGATGGTGGTTTCTGCTTTTTCCTCCGATGTGGCGTTGAAGCTGATGAGGCGGAGTAGGGCCTGTGTTGGTGTCAGGTCTTTCGCGATAGAGATGCAATTGTCACCATTCTTTTGTGAAAGGTAGCGCAAGGCTTCGCATTTCAGATCTGTCAGGGATTTGAAGTGGTGGTGAAGGATGCCGGTTGCTGCGCCGAGCTGCTTGGCTACTGCGCGGGTGGTGATGCCGGCGAACCCTTTTTCCTTCACAACCTCCAGCGTTGCCAGAATGATTGCTTTGCGGCGTTCTTCTTTCGCCAGATAGGCCATATAGCGTTCCGTTTCGCGTCTTCAGATCTGTCATTCTTGACATATCATGAATTTGAGCGTATGTCCAAGTTGATCAATTGTTCAATTTCTATTTCTTCTCAATTTTGATGGAAACGCGGGAGAGTGCTCTCGGACGTAAAGGTGAAACCATGTCAGTGGCTATGGCAGATGAAAAGATGACTAAGGGACATCCGGCGAAAGAGTTTTTCCGGTTTGCGGTCCCGGCTGTGCTTGGCATGATCTCCATAGCCTCAGCCAGTATTGTTGACGGTATCTTTGTCGGCAATTTTGTTGGCTCAACCGCGTTGGCAGCTATCAGTCTGATTACGCCTATGTTTGCGCTCTACTTCGGCGTCGTGGTGATGCTGACGGTGGGCGCCGCTGTGATGGCAGGCAAGTTCATTGGTGAGAGGAGGGAGCGGGATGCTTCCAACATCTTCATGAAGGCCCTGATCAGCGTACTGGTGTTTTCCATTGTATTTGCGTTTTTGCTGCTTGCGTTTACGCCTGCTGCTGCGCGCATTCTTGGTGCTAATGCAGAAACAGCAGAAATGGTGGAGACTTACATCTTCACAGTAGCGTGGTTCTTTCCCGGCCTGAGCCTAGCTGTTGCGCTGTCGCATTTCGTTCGTGTTGACGGGCGACCCAACTTTTCTCTGGCGGGCATGGTGATGATCACCGTGGTCAATATTGTGCTCGATGCCTGGATGATTGGATATCTGGGCTGGGGCGTTTGGGGGGCAGCGTTGGCGACCGGCCTTGCCAGTCAGGCGGGGATGTTGTTTTTGCTGCTGCACTTTGCCAACAAGAAAGCCAAGCTGCGTTTCCTGAAGCCCTATGGCTCCTGGAGAGCGATGTATACAGCGGCCTATAACGGCCTGTCTGAGTTCATCAATGAAAGCTCCGGCGGTATCGTGGCGTTTCTGTTCAACTGGATCCTGATCACCGAAGTCGGTGCGCAAGGTGTGGCGGCTTTCACCATCGTGAACTATCTGTTCTTCACTGGCATCATGGTGTTTTACGGTGTGAGTGAGGGGCTTGGTCCTCTGGTGAGTGTGAACTTCGGCGCGCGAAAGCCTCGGCGGATCTATCATTTCTTGTCGCTTGGCGTGGGTACCAACCTGTTTGTCGGGCTGTTGCTGGCGAGCTTGCTGATCTTCCAGCCTATGTTGCTGGCAAGTGCCTTTGTTGGTGATGCGGATGAGGCCACCTTGAAGCTCACCCTCGAGATCATTGGTGTGATCTGGCCTGTGTTCCTGTTTAACGGCGTCAATATTGCGTTTTCCGGTTACTTTACCGGTATGCATTGTGCGACCCAATCGGCACTGATTGCCATGTCGCGCTCACTGGTGATGCCTTTGGTGCTGATTGTGGCACTGTGGTTCTTCATTGGTCCAATGAGCGTGTTCTATGCTCTGCCTGTGGCTGAAGCGCTGACGCTTGGCATGACGCTTTTGATGTTCTCGCAGAAAAAGCCGCACTGGATACTTTGGCAGAGCCGGCGCACAGCCTCCGGTGCTGCCTAGATCATTCAGATTTTACTGATTGAGTCTTTTGGCGGCAAAGTAACTTTAACGTAAGGCGCACGGGGTTTTGCTTACATAAGCAAGGCCCCGTCTAATTTTATTGCCGGAATTTGTAGTAAAATATCCTGTCTCTCTTTTGTGCGGGTGTTCCTGATCACAATCTGGAGATATTTCATAGTTTTTTATGGACAAGTACTTTGACGTAGGCAATGTGGTGCCTGTGCAAATTGTCACGCGTAGTTTTGCGTGTCTATGGACGGTCATTCGAACAACAGAGCTACAGCCCGGAGGCTGTATAATGAGCCACATCTTTCCTAGAAATACCCGTGTAACGCTACCAACAGCTGCAAAAGGCGACGGGTGCTACCTCATTGATTCTACTGGCAAGAGATATCTTGACGCCTGTGGAGGTGCTGCGGTTTCTTGTCTTGGTCACTCCAATGAAAAAGTGATCGAAGCTATCAAGACCCAGCTGGATAAGTTTTCGTTTGCGCACACTGGCTTTTTTGGCAGTGAGCCGGCGGAGGAACTGGCCAATAAACTGGTGGCCCAAGCTCCGACAGGAATTGACCGTGTCTATCTGGTTTCAGGTGGATCGGAGGCAATGGAGTCTGCTGTAAAACTGGTTCGGCAGTACTTTGTTGAGAAGGGAGAACACCAACGCTCGCACATGATTGCGCGTTGGCAGAGCTATCACGGAAACACGCTGGGAGCGCTTTCTGCTGGTGGTAACAAGTGGCGCCGCGAAATGTTCGGTCCGCTGCTGATTGAAATGTCTCACATCGACCCATGTTACACCTACCGCTATATGCAGGAAGGTGAAACGGAAGAAGAGTACGGTCTGCGTGCTGCGAACCTTCTGGAAGATGAGATCCTGCGTGTTGGTCCTGAAAAGGTTGCTGCGTTCTTTGCTGAGCCTGTTGTGGGCGCGACCATGGGTGCGGTTCCGGCTGTTAAGGGCTATCTGAAGCGCATTCGCGAGATCTGTGACAAGTACGGCATTCTGCTCGTGCTTGACGAAGTGATGTGTGGCATGGGCCGTACCGGTCATATTTTCGCATGTAACGAAGATGAGGTTCGTCCGGACATCGTTGCTGTTGCGAAAGGGATCGGCGCTGGCTATCAGCCGCTTGGCGCGATGCTGTGCTCTAAAGAGATCTACGACACCATTGCTGAAGGCTCTGGCTTCTTCCAGCATGGTCACACCTACATGGGCCACTCTCTGGCTGCTGCTGCTGGTTCTGCTGTTATGGATCAGCTTACTGAGCTGGGCCGTATGGAACACGTGCGTGCTATGGGTGAGAAGCTTTCTGCAGCTCTGCATGACGAGTTTGGTCAGCATCCATATGTTGGTGACATTCGTGGTCGTGGTCTGTTCCGTGCGCTTGAGCTGGTGAGTGACCGTGGCACGAAAGCGCCTTTGGATCCGTCTTTCAAGCTCCATGCAAAAGTGAAGCAGAACGCCATGAAGGCCGGTCTGATGTGCTATCCGATGGGTGGTACTGTCGACGGCAAGACTGGTGACCACATTCTGCTGGCACCTCCGTTCATCATTGATGACAGTCATATCGCTGAGATCGTTGAGAAGCTAAGCCTTGCTATGAAGGAAAGTTTCACTCAGGTCGGAGTTTCTGTCTGATGACAAAACGGCTCATCATGAGCGCTCCTAACGGGGCGCGTCGTGGCAAAGCAGATCATCCGCAACTGCCGGTGACGATTGAAGAAGTCGCTGCTTGTGCAGTGAGCGTGGAAGCGGAGGGCGCTGATGCCCTCCATGCGCACGTTCGTGATGCGGATGGACAGCATGTTCTGGATGCAGGCCTTTACAAAGAGCTTCTGCTTGAAGTGACGGCCAAGTGTCCTGATCTTGCGGTTCAGATCACGACTGAGGCTGTGGGACGCTACAGTGCGCAGGAACAGTATGATGTTGTTGCAGCCGTAGAGCCGGAAGCAGTCTCTGTTGCCATGCGTGAAATGGCGCCAGAAGGCGGTGACATGGATCTGGCGCGTCGGTTCTACTTTGAGGCTCAGGAAGCGGGCCGTGCGGTTCAGCATATTCTGTATGCGCCGGAAGATGTGGCTCGTCTTGACCTGCTGATGGGTGAGGGCATTGTTCCTACTGGGTATGGTAGCCAGCTCTATGTGCTGGGTCGCTATGCCAAGGATCAGGAGAGCGATCCGCGGGATCTGCTTGGTTTCCTTGCTGCCCGCGATGCTGCGGCTCATATTGCTCAGGACAACCCGTTCATGCTCTGTGCGTTTGGTCGTGCTGAAACGGCGTGTGGGGCGTTGGCCTTTGGGCATGGTGGTCATGCGCGTATTGGCTTTGAGAACAGCCTTTGGCATGGTTCTGGCAAACTGGCAAAGGACAATGCGGAGCGTATTCAGGTTGTCTCTCATATCCGCGGTGAAATGGGATATGAAGGTGCTGTTTCCAAGGATGACGTGTTGAAAGTGCTTGGTAAGCCTCAGTAATCTGCTGTTTACATTGAGAATTCAAAAGGCTGCTATTGTTGTGATAGCAGCCTTTTTTATTACTTGCAGTCTTTGCTGTGTTTCTGGATGAGGTCTTCGCGGTGGTCTGGGTCCGCTTCCAGGAGTGCGGCGATTTTGCCGGAGCCGTAGCCGAGGGCGTAAACTGCTTCCTGCTTGTTCATGCCCTTTGCGTACGCCATGGCGGTGATGATGCCTCTGGCGATGTCCTGTTTACCGCTTTGTTCGGTCAGCCCGTAGAGGTAGTAGCAGGTAATGTGTTCTTCGTTTTTCTTCGCAAACTTTTCAGCACGGCTTTGGTTAAAGCCTGCATTTGCAACTGATGCGCTGGCGGCGAGCATAAGCAGCCCACCGAGGATAACTCGTTGTTTCATGAAAAAGCCCCCGTGTTTTCGAGGGCTAGTCTGGGAAGGTATTGTGGCGACTTTTTCCTGAAATTCAGGAGAACCTATGTAATCGACAGGTATCTTTGCGACGCCTGTGGCTGAAGCGTGGCACTCTTTGAGCGTTTGAGCTTAGTGCACGTCCAGTCCGTACTTGCGGAAGGTGTCCTTAGCGGCTTCTGTTTCTTCAGCAGTTGGTTCGCGGGTGTCTTTAAGCTGATAGGACTTGCCCATGGACTGCCATTTGTGTTCGCCCATTTTGTGGAATGGCAGAACGTCAACGCGTTTCACATTGCCGAGCTCAGACACGAACTTGGCAACGCCTTCCACGTTCTCAGGCGCGTCTGTGAGGCCAGGAACGAGCACGAAGCGGATCCAGACATCTTTGTCCATCCGTTCCAGACGCTTTGCGAACTCGAGGGTAGGGCCAACTTCCACGCCAGTGACCTTCTTATAGGTCTCCGGTACCCAGGATTTGATGTCGAGCAGGTACAGGTCTGCCATGTCGATGGTTTCATCGTCGAGATTAGCGTGCAGGTAGCCGGAGGTGTCCACGGTGGTGTGAACGCCCATCTGGTTACAGCCCCACAGCAGAGTTTTGAGAAACTCTTTTTGTGCCATTGGTTCGCCGCCACTCACGGTCAGGCCACCGCCACCGGTCTCAAAGTAAGAGCGGTAGGTGGAGATGTCTTTTAGGAGTTCGTAGGCGGAAGACTGTTTGCCGGCTTTCAGCTTGAGCGTGTCCGGGTTGTGGCAATAAAGGCAGCGCAGCGGACAGCCAGAGGTGAACACAATGTAGCGCAGGCCCGGACCGTCAACGGTGCCGCCTGTTTCTACTGAGTGAACATAGCCCATGGTGTCTTGCATGGCTGGCGTCCTTTATCATCACTTGCGAGCGGCCTTTTTCTGATAGGGAGTGAGGATTTTTCCTCGGGCCGCTTCTGCTTTTCTTTAATACTTATAAAATAAGGTCTTTAGCCTTGTTTTTAAAGATGAATTTGTGCAACTCAGCCATTCATTTTCGGCGCATGTGCGCTCCTGTCGCACGGGAATGACGAATATGTCGCAACAAAGAAGGCGCGGGACTGAGCCCCGCGCCTTGTCTTGGAGTTTGAGTGGTCAGCGTTGTTGGCGCTGACCGTTGGCCTTAGCTTTCTTAGCGCTGGCCGTGGAAAGTACGGTTGATCACATCAAGCTGCTGTTCTTTGGTTAGCTTGATGAAGTTCACTGCGTAACCGGAGACACGAACGGTGAGCTGTGGGTACAGTTCAGGATGTTCCATTGCGTCTTCCAGAGTCTTGCGGTCGAACACGTTCACGTTGATGTGGTGACCCATGTCGTGCATGTAACCGTCGAGCAGGTGGGACAGGTTGTCGATCCGTTCAGCTTCGTCCTTGCCCAGTGCACCTGGGATGATGGAGAAGGTGTAAGAGATACCGTCCTGGCTGTCTTCGTATGGAAGTTTGCAGAGAGACTTCATGGAAGCCACTGCGCCCTTCTGGTCACGGCCATGCATTGGGTTTGCACCCGGTGCGAATGGTTCACCTGCTTTACGTCCATCTGGAGTAGAGCCAGTCTTCTTACCGTACACAACGTTGGATGTGATGGTCAGAACAGACTGTGTAGGTGTCGCATTGCGGTACATTGGCTGATTGCGGATCTTGCCCATGAATTTCTTCATGATGTCTTCTGCAATCACGTCAACGCTGTCGTCGTTGTTACCGAAGCAAGGGAAGTCGCCTTCCACTTCGTAGTCAACTGCGAGACCTTCGTCGTTACGGATGATCTTGACCTTCGCGTTTTTGATAGCGGAGATACTGTCAGCAACAACAGACAGACCAGCAATACCACACGCCATGGTGCGCAGGATGTCGCGATCATGCAGCGCCATTTCAACGCGCTCGTAGTTGTACTTGTCGTGGCTGAAGTGGATGCAGTTCAGCGCCTGAACGTAAACCTTTGCAATCCAGTCGAGCATCTGGTCGTAAAGTGGTTCCAGCTCTTCCCATTCCAGCACGTCGCCGGTGATTGGGTGTGCTTTTGGACCAACCTGTTTGCCAGTCTTTTCGTCGATACCGCCGTTGATTGCGTAAAGCATTGCTTTTGCAAGGTTGGCACGAGCACCGAAGAACTGCATCTGTTTACCGATACGCATTGCAGATACACAGCAAGCGATACCGTAGTCATCACCCCAGTAACGACGCATCAGGTCATCATTTTCGTACTGCACGGAAGATGTTTCGATAGAAACTTTAGAGCAGTAGTCTTTGAAGCCCTTAGGCATGTGCTCAGACCACAGAACGGTCAGGTTTGGTTCTGGTGCAGGGCCGAGGTTGATCAGGGTCTGCAGAACGCGGAAGGAGCTCTTGGTGACCAGTGTACGGCCATCGATGCCCATGCCGCCGATGGATTCAGTTACCCATACCGGATCGCCAGAGAACAGAGCGTTGTAGTCTGGAGTACGCATGAAGCGGACCATGCGGAGCTTCATGACGAAGTGGTCCATCAGTTCCTGAGCTTCAGCTTCCGTGATGACGCCTTTGTCCAGATCGCGCTGGATGTAGATGTCGAGGAAGGTGGTTGTGCGGCCCAGAGACATAGCTGCACCGTTCTGCTCCTTGATCGCTGCAAGGTAGCCGAGGTAGAGCCACTGGATTGCTTCCTGAGCGTTTTCTGCAGGGCGGCCGATGTCGAAGCCGTGTGCAGCGCCCATTTCCTTCAGTTCAGCGAGGGAACGGTACTGTTCGGAGATTTCTTCACGAAGGCGCAGTGTTTCTTCGTTCAGGACGTTGCCGTCCAGAGAAGCATGCTGTGCTTTCTTGTCTTCCATCAGCTTGTCGATGCCGTACAGCGCAACGCGGCGGTAGTCACCGATGATACGGCCACGGCCATATGCATCAGGAAGACCGGTTACGATGCCAGCAGAACGAGCGCGGCGGATTTCCGGAGTGTAGACATCGAAAACGCCATCGTTGTGGGTCTTGCGGTGCTTCTGGAAGATTTCAGCGGTTTTCTCAGAAAGCTTGTAGCCGTTGCTTTCCAGAGCTGCGACTGCCATTTTCAGGCCGCCATAAGGCATCAGTGCGCGCTTCAATGGAGCATCGGTCTGCAGACCAACGATCTTTTCGAGATCTTTGTTGATGTAGCCTGGAGCGTGAGAAACAATGGAAGAAACAACTTCGGTGTCTGCGTCGAGAACACCCTTCTTGTTTTCTTCTTTCATCAACTCAAGAACAGCGTCCCAGAGTTTGGTGGTTGCTTCTGTCGGGCCAGCGAGGAAGTCGTCAGCACCTTCATAAGGGGTGTAGTTGAGCTGGATGAAATTGCGCACGTCAATTTCTTTATTCCAGTCGCCCTTTTTGAAACCTGCGTAAGCCTTGGGTCCGTCCTCTTTCAGAAAAGGAAGAGTGTCGGCATTAGCCTTATCGATGTTCTGGTGAACGCCCATTTTTAGGTCCTTCATCATTTGAGCAAATCAGCGTGGCGCTACAAGTAAATTCCAAAGGCTTGCAGAGTGTTACGCTTTCTTGCATCCAGTGCTTGTTGACGTTGACTGTACTCCCCGAGTGGGGCTGCATCTTGATCTATGTCAATTCTGAAATGGCCAGCAGACCTGCAAAAAATGCAAGGCAGAATTATACAAATGCATACATTTTGGATATTGGGCGACCAATTGCAAGTGGTGATATAACTCGTTCAGGTTGTGTGCGTTGCGGTGGGGTCTGGAATGGTTCTAATCCTATGAATTTACTTGCTAAATTTTGACTTTGAAGGTGTTGATTTTGTGCATTTGCGAAACCCTTAAATAGGGCGCCCGCATTTCCACTTAGGTGCGAACTAAGTACATTATAGTAAGTATAATGTAGGTATCTCAAATCTGCATAGCTGCCATGCGAAGTTTGAAATATTAGTGCGCGAGGTGGAAAATCGACTTTTGGGCTTCCGGCGGGGGTGTGGAGGTGGCCAAAAAGACTCAATTCGGCCACACTTCTTTATTGGTAAACGGTGATATGCACAGGAGAGTTAGAATGCTCAAACCGAAAAAAACTTTTGCCAATCAATTTCCTAGTGCGACAAACTGTACACCTCAGTGAGATGTGAAAGGCATTCTTGATGGAAAGGGTTGACCTACCATCTGTTACAGCGCGGCCACCACTCTCCCTCATGGTCACCATTGATCATATGGTACCCCTCATAGGCCGCGACAGTCATGCAAGAATGGTTGGGCAGAACACGAAGCTGTGATCCAAGTGGGTAGAGCTCGAAGGGTAATGGGCTGCCATCTCTGGTGGTGATGTAGCCATGCTCCTGGCTCACACCTTGCACGTAAAGCAGCGGATCTACATGTCCGTCGACGTCACTGAGAAGGCCGAAACCGCAGTCGTTGCTTTGGCTTGCGCAAGAGCGGTCCTTGGAGAGTGCGAGGCCTCCGGCATCTACGACGATGCGGTTGAGGTGTGGGGCGTGGCTGATGACGCTGGTGAGTACGGTGGCTGCCACATCTTCCATGGCGCACATGCCAAGGTTGGCCTGAAACACATCCTGAAAGACGTAAACCCCTGCACGGACATCAGAAACGCCCTCAAATGACGTTCCGAAGAGGGCTGTTGGCGTGGAGCCGATGCTGACTTGCGGGCATGGGAGGCCAGCTTCAAGAATGGCGTCCTTTACTGCGAGGGTGCAGGTGCGCTCCTGTTTGGCTGCGGCTTCCAGTTCCTGCTGCCCGTTTGCTGCATAACTGACGCCGCCGCCGTGGGCCATGACGCCTGCGAATTCTAGATTAGATGCGTTTGCAAGTATTCTGGCCACATCAACGGCGCGCTGCTGATCTGCCTTCACGCCGGTGCGGTGACCGTCGACGTCGACCTCCAGATAGACGCGTGGCTTAGGGCCATCCAGTGTCATGGTAGAAAGGTGTGTTGCCATCTCGGTACTGTCCAGGCAGATGGACATTTGAGCTCCGGCGCGGTTGAGCTGCATGATGCGTTCCATCTTCTGCGGGACGATGGAGACGGCATAGAGGATATCTTTGAGGCCAAAGGAGGAAAAGTACTCGGCCTCCTTTAGCGTGGAGACGGCCCAGCGGTCTGCTCCGTGCTCTTGCAGAATGCGGGCGACATCGATGGACTTGGCTGTTTTGAGATGCGGGCGGAGCGGCACTCCGATCTGCTTGAACCTGTCTGCCATGCCTTTGATATTCCGGTTCATCGCAGCTTCATCGAGCAAGAGGCAAGGGGTTTGAAGGTCTTCAAGCATTCAGGGGCTCCGCAATCATCTGGTATTCCTCGTAGAAATGCCTATCAGATCTGATCTGGAATATACAGTAGGCCCTGCTGGAATTGTGAGAATGGCAAGTTTCTGCACTGTTTCGGTCGATTAGGCGGGGTGTTTCAGGCGCAATAAATTCTGATGCTAGTTGGTGAGTTTGGTACGTGTTGTTTCCAAACAACTCAACTTCTCGCGGGTAAACTCACTGATTATCAAGAGGAGGCAGATAGGCAGGTCTGATCAGCGGTTGTTTGTAACCTGAGGAGACTGGCCTATGAAAGCTGAGGACGTCCTGAGTATTCTAAATCCTGAACTGCAAAAGAGACTTGCTGCCAAATATGATGCAGCGGTGCCCGGCATGTCTGAGAGTGTCGTGGACTGGGCTTATGGTATGCATTATGGCCGTGAAGGGGTTGATCTGAAGACCCGGCAGCTTTGCAGCATTGCCGCTCTCACTGCGATGGGTGGGCACACGGGACCGCAGTTGGCCATGAACATCGAGCACACGCTGAATGCAGGCGCACGTCCTTCCGAAATCCTTGAGATCATCTGGCAAATGGCCGTTTATGCCGGTGTGCCAGCAGCTCTCAATGGCCTGAACACCGCACTTGCGTACTTTGAAGAGAAGGGGCTGGATCCTAGGTCTTGATCAGATAGTGGCGGGAGTGGGTGTAGAGCTCATTTTTCGCTAGGTTTAATAAAAAGAAAATCACTATTAATATCAATTATATAGATTGTATTGAAAGCTTTTGATATGTGCTGTGGAAGCTGAAAATGCACTTTTGAGTTCTGTTGCTGACTGTTACCTCATTTGCGTGACTGTTGCATATAATTAGAGGTTTGCATGAGGACTTTACTGAAGTGTTCGCTTGCTGTCGGAGCATTGGCTCTTCTGGCAGGCTGTAACTCCGGGGTTTCATCTCAGAAGGAGTTTAGCCGCATCATGTATCAGGAGAACTTGTTTCCTGAGTACCCGCGTGCGGGCCGAACCTATTTGAGTTTCAACCGTTTGCACGGCTTCCAGGTGGAGTATTTCGGGGCGAACAAAACAAACTTCCTTTGGTATCCGGGAAACAAAGTTGTTCTGCCAGGCCGATGGAAAGTGGATGGAAAGCTGGTTTGCTATCAGTATGGCTCGAACACCTATAATCCTGTCACCAACAAGCGTGGTGGAAAGTGGAGCTGTTCGCCTCGCGAGTTCTCCGCGAAGGGTGTTGTTGCTTCCTTGAAGGGAGATCCGTACGGGCTTAGCCGCTCTAAAGAGGCGCCTTATGCGCTTCAGAAATGTAAAGCGCCTGAGAAGTTCAAGTTGCGCCGGGCTGCGACCTGCTGATTAAGCTGCCTAAAGAGGCGCGGAGCAGAGCCCCGCGCCCTTAAATCTTACTTTTTCTTCTCTGGACGGGAAGGGCCTTCGCGTTCGGCGGATTGGGCCCAGAGGTTGATGTTGGCCTCTGTGGCGTACTGATCAATGGCGGTCAGTTCTTCTTCCGTGAACTCCAGATTGTTGATGGTGGCTGCGCAGTCGATCACCTGCTCCTTACGGCTGGCGCCGATCAGGGCGGAGGTGACGCGGCCTTTGCGCAGCACCCATGCCAGAGCCATCTGCGCCAGCGTCTGGCCGCGGTTCTGGGCGATCTCGTTCAGGGAGCGGATATGGCCAAGGGTGGTCTCATTGAGGAAGCTCTCCTGGAAGGAGCCCACGTGTTTTCCTGCCCGGCTGTCATCTGGCACGCCGTTCAGGTACTTGTTGGTCAGCATGCCTTGCGCGAGCGGGGAAAAGACGATGGAGCCGATGCCTTCTTCTTCCAGTGTGTCGAGCAGGCCATCTTCTTCAACCCAACGGTTGAGCATGGAATAGCTTGGCTGGTGGATCAGGCATGGAGTGCCCAGTTCCTTCAGGATTTTCGCCGCTTCCTTGGTGCGCTTGGAGTTGTAGGAGGAGATGCCGACATAAAGCGCTTTGCCCTGACGGACGATCTGATCAAGCGCCATCATGGTCTCTTCCAGTGGTGTGTCCGGGTCAAAGCGGTGGGAATAGAAGATGTCGACGTAGTCCAGCCCCATACGCTTCAGTGACTGATCACAGCTGGCGATGAGATACTTGCGGCTGCCCCATTCGCCGTATGGCCCCGGCCACATGTCATAGCCAGCTTTGGAGGAGATGATGAGCTCATCGCGGTATCCGGCAAAGTCTGTGCGCAGGATCTCGCCAAAGGCGGTTTCTGCGCTGCCTGGAGGCGGGCCGTAGTTGTTGGCCAGATCAAAGTGGGTAATGCCCAGATCGAATGCGGTGCGGCACATCTCGCGTTTGGTCTGGTGTGGGGTGGTTTCACCGAAGTTGTGCCAGAGACCGAGGGAAATGGCAGGTAGCTTGAGGCCACTCTTCCCGCAGCGGTTGTACTTCATGGTGTCATAACGATTGTCAGCTGGTTGCCAAGCCATCAGATGTCCTCCCAGACTTCTGTATGATTATGTTTTCATGGAATAATGAGGAGGGCTGGTGGCGAGGCCGCCACCAGAGTTCTTGATAGGGTGTGCCCGGTTTGTGAGCTGCGATCAGGCCGAGAGCTCAACCCAGACCGGGACGTGGTCCGATGGCTTTTCCCAGCCGCGGACGTGTTTGTCGATGCCAACGCCTTGCATGATGCGGGCGGCTTCTGGTGAGAGCAACAGGTGGTCAATACGGATGCCGTTGTCGCGTTGCCATGCGCCTGCCTGATAGTCCCAGAAGGTGTAGGTTCCAGCAGTGCTGTTGGTGGCGCGAACTGCTTCTGTGAAGCCGAGGTTGAGCAGGGCGCGGAAGCGTTGGCGGCTTTCCGGGCGGAAGAGTGCATCACCAACCCATGCCTCTGGTTTCTTTGCATCTTCCGGCTCAGGGATAACGTTGTAATCACCGACCAGAAGAAATGCCTCTTCCTTCTCCAGCTGCATTTCAGCGTGTTTATGGAGGCGGTCCATCCAACGCAGTTTGTACGGGAACTTTTCGGTTTCTACCGGGTTGCCGTTTGGCAGGTAAAGGCAGCCGACGCGGATTGGCTCGTTGTCGCCAGCAATGACGGCTTCGATATAGCGGGCCTGCTCGTCTTCCTCATCGCCCGGAAGGCGGCGATTGACCTCTTCAAACGGACGCTTGGACAGGATGGCTACGCCGTTGAAGCCTTTCTGGCCGTGGGTTTCCAGATTGTAGCCGAGCTCTTCAAACGGAGCGCGCGGGAAGTTCTCATCAACCGATTTAATTTCCTGAAAACAGGCGACATCTGGCTGTTCTTCTTCGAGCCACTTGAGAACCGTTTCTAACCGCGCTTTGACGCCATTGATGTTCCAGCTTGCGATTTTCATCGGGTCTCCCTTCGAGAAAGCAGCAGAACTTTGGCTGCTTGCTTTGTGTATGTCCTGTATTTGTTCTAGCACGGTCCCGCAGGAGGGCAAGGTAAGCAGGAAAAGTGTGTGTGGATGGGCATAACAGTACCCGCCAGAGGGAATAACTGCTTTGCGTTGAAATGTGCGTTGGTTTGAAAGGAAAGGGGGAAAGTTGCGTTTTTTGTGTGGGCGAGGCGGTGGGCCTCGCCGTGCGGGCTCGCGATCAGATGAAATAAGCTGAAGTTATCCCCTCAAGACCGGCAGGTGCTAGATTAGATGGAGAAGCTTGTGCCGCATCCGCAGCCGGCGGCGGCTTGCGGGTTGGTGATCTGGAAGGACTGGCCCATGAGATCTGTCACGAAGTCAATTTCTGAGCCTGCCATGTACTGCAGGGAAATGCTGTCGATTAGGACGGTAGCGCCGAGTTTGGCGAGGACGAGGTCGTCGTCTTCCTGTTCTTCAACGATGTCGTACTTGTATTGAAAGCCGGAACAGCCGCCACCTTCGACAGAAATGCGAAGCATGCTGCCGTCTGCTTCTTTTTCAAGAATCTGGGCTACGCGTTTTGCGGCCTTGTCCGTTAAACCAACGGTATTTTCTGGGGTCTGGGTCATAATCGGGTCTTGCCTGGGGGCTTGTACTTTCTTTGATTTGTAATTTAGGTGGTCTACACGCTAATTTCCATAGTATTTTGTTGCTAAATTGCATTTGGCTTGGGAAAGCGATTGTTTACAGGGCCTTTACATCTGTTATGTCATTGCTGTGATAAGAAAATCAGCGGCTATGACTCTGTGGTTTTCTCATGATAGCGGGTGGGGGATAAGGAATGGTCAAGACGTTAGGATACGGGGCTCAGCCGCGCGCTGAGTATGCTGTTGATCCGGAGTTGAGCCGCGGACGGCTTTATCCTGAATCTGACAGCCCGACGCGCACGCCGTTCCAGCGGGATCGTGACCGCATTATCCATTCTGCCGCTTTCCGCCGTTTGAAGCACAAGACGCAGGTCTTTGTGTATCATGAGGGCGATCACTTCCGCACGCGACTGACCCATACCATTGAGGTTTCCCAGATTGCCCGCTCGTTGGCTCGAGCCTTGCGGCTGGATGAGGATCTGGCCGAATGTCTGGCTCTGGCACACGACCTTGGGCATACGCCGTTCGGGCATGAGGGTGAGGACGTGATGCATGAGTGCATGGCGGATTATGGCGGGTTTGACCATAACGCCCAGTCCCTGCGCATCGTGACGGATCTGGAGCGCCGCTATGCGGAGTTCGACGGACTCAATCTAGCGTGGGAAACGCTGGAGGGGCTGGTCAAGCACAATGGGCCGCTGACGGATCATTCCGGCGCACCGTGTGGCAAGCTTTCAGACAAGGGCCTGCCGTTTGCTGTGAGTGAGTATGCCAAGCATCAGGATTTGCTGCTGTGGTCGTGGCCAAGTGCGGAAGCGCAGGTGGCGGCACTTGCAGATGATATCGCCTATGACGCGCATGATCTGGATGATGGATTGCGGGCAGGGCTGCTCAGCTTTGAGGCCATGAAAGATGTGCCTTATCTGAAGCGCATTCTGGACGAAGTGGACGGGAAATATCCCGGCCTTGAGGATGCGCGGCGCATTCACGAGATCGGGCGCAGATGTATCACCGGTATGGTGGAGGACGTGATTGCGGAGAGTATTTCCCGAATTAATCAACTTTCTCCCAAGAAATGCGGGGATATTCGTGATGCAAATGGTCCTGTTATTGCCTTTTCAACTGAAATGGCGCGAGAAGAGCGCGAGTTGAAAGAGTTTTTGTTCGCCAATCTTTACCGGCACGAAAGTGTTCTGGCTGTTCGCAAGCAGGTGGCTAAGGTGGTGCGGGATTTATTCCATGCCTACTTTAAGGCACCGGAAAGAATGCCAGAACCGTGGTGTACAGGATTGAATGGCGAGAGTGATGAGGTGGTGGCCCGCAGGGTCTGTGACTTCATTGCAGGCATGACAGATCGTTATGCCATAGACGAACATCGACGATTATTTGACGATACCCCTGAACTGGGGTAATGCGCCAATTCAAACACTATTAATTCACGGAGTTTATGTGGGGCTACGGCTTTGCAAAACCCTGTGAGCTGTCAAAACTAGGCTATTAAAAATGAACATCTTTGCAGACTTCGCCGAAAGGGTAAACAGTGTAGTCAAGGGCCTCGACCTTGCTGCTGACGCGCCGGAGCTGGATCTCCGACGTGTGACTGTTGAACCTCCTCGGGATGCTGCGCATGGCGATCTGGCAACCAATGCTGCCATGGTGCTGGCTAAACAGCTGAAGATGAAGCCGCGTGATCTTGCTGAAAAGATCGCGGAGGGCCTGCGCGCCGACAGTGAAGTTGAAGCTGTTGATGTTGCCGGACCTGGCTTCATCAACATCCGCGTCAGCAAAACCCTTTGGGAGCGTGTGATTGGCGACGTTGTTGCCAAGGGCGACAAGTTTGGCGCATCCGCACGTGGTGATGGCCTGAAGGTGAACGTGGAATACGTTTCCGCGAACCCGACTGGCCCAATGCATGTGGGGCATACCCGTGGTGCCGTGGTTGGTGATGCGCTGGCGAGCCTGCTGCAGTTTGCCGGTTATGACGTGACCCGTGAGTACGTGATCAACGATGCGGGCTCTCAGATTGATACGCTGGCGAACTCTGCCTTCCTGCGCTACCGTGAAGCGCTGGGTGAAGATATTGGTCAGATCCCTGAGGGGTATTATCCGGGTGAGTACCTTATTCCTGTCGGTAAATCTCTGACGGAAGAGTATGGCGAGAGCCTGAAGGATATGGCTCCGGCTGAGCGTCTTGCTTTGCTCAAGGGGTATACCGTTGACAAGATGATGGACATGATCCGCGGGGATCTTGGCGCGCTGAACGTCAAGCATGACGTGTTCTTCTCTGAAAAGACCATGCATGGTCAGGGCAACGCGATTGATCTGACGCTAGACGCTCTGCGCAAGCGTGATCTGGTTTACAACGGCACTCTGCCACCACCAAAAGGTGAAGTGCCAGAGGACTGGGAAGATCGTGAGCAGACCTTGTTCCGTTCTTCCAACTACGGTGATGACAGTGACCGTGCGCTGGTGAAGTCTGACGGCAGCTACACCTACTTTGCGGCTGACGTTGCTTACATGCGCGACAAGATTGAACGTGGCTTCAAAGAGATCATCTTTGTGCTTGGTGCAGACCATGCGGGCTACGTGAAGCGTCTGGAAGCGATCGGCAACGCGATCTCTGGCGGCGATGTGGATGTTATCGTTCGTCTTTGTCAGCTGGTGAAGCTGTTCAAGGGCGGTGCGGAATTCAAAATGTCCAAGCGCTCTGGTAATTTCATCACCCTTCGCGATGTGGTTGATGAAGTAGGCGTGGATGCGGTACGCTTTATGATGCTCTATCGTAAGAACGATGCGCAGCTGGACTTCGATTTTGACAAGGTGAAAGAGCAGTCAAAAGACAATCCAGTGTTTTATGTTCAATACGGTCATGCTCGGTGCCATTCTGTGCTGCGTCAGGCTGCTGAGGAACTGGATTGGTTCTCCAACACAGCTGAAGAGTTGCAGTCTGCAGATTTTGCACAACTTGAGGACGAGGGCGAATTGGCACTGATTGCCAAGATGGCTCAATGGCCTCGAATTGTTGACGGAGCCGCAGAAAACCACGAGCCGCACCGTATTGCGTTCTATCTGTATGAGCTTGCAAGCGCCCTGCATGGACACTGGTCCAGAGGCAAGGAAAAGCCGCAATTACGCTTTATTAATGATAAAACGCCAGAATTAACCAAAGCTCGACTCGCGTTAGTCTATGCAGTTTCACAGGTAATTGCTTCTGGCCTCAATGTTTTGGGTGTCACAGCACCGAATGAAATGCGCTAGTGCCTGAGCACAGTTATAGAGTACTGGAGGTTCGCGGTGGGGATTGCGAGCCTCTTATTTAAGGGAAAACACCGCTGCAATGACTAATCGCTCCAAGTATCCGGGACCGGGTGAGGTTTCTGCTAGGCAAACGGCAGGCGATGAACCGCAACAGTGGGCAGGCGATCAGGATCCGCTCGTAGAACTTGCCAGAATTGTCGGTGAGAGCACAGCTCAGTACCGTCCGAGTTCTCGCATGGAAAGCCAAGTATCTGAACGTCCGCTGTTCCCCAAAAGTGATGAGCGCAGTGCAAGTGCGCCTGTTGAGCCATCCGCTCCTCAGGTCGATGATTATTCAGTGGGTGCAGCTGAAACGAATGAGCCTGCATCCACTCAAGATTCATTTGCGGCTCTTGATGCCGTGTTTGCATCTCCAAAACCATCTGCATCTACCGGGCATGCGGATCCCTTCGCGGATCTGAGCTCTGCTGCGCTGACAACCGGCGCCTCAGGTGATGCGGTTGATTATGTGAGTGATCTGCCACCAGTTCCTAAGGCAAAGTCTGTGCCGGAGCCTAAGCCGGTTCCTGCCTCTGCGCCTGTTTCCGGTGATGTTCCTGCTGAGCCTGCACCTGTGCGCCAGCCGGTCACTGCCGCTGATTTTACCGCTGAACCAGAAATGGATGATGTTCTGTCCCGTGATCTGGAAGAAAGCCTTGTGGCTTCTCTCAACCAATCGCAGGTAGAGCGTGAGCAGACTGCTCGTCCTCAGCGCACTGTAAGCCGTGCGACACCAACGCTGGATGCTGTTGGTACGCGTGACGTGCGTCCTGAGCAGACTTTGCGTGAGCGTCTTGAGCGCCGCAATGCTGAACCGCGTCCAGTGACAACGCCGCGTCCTGCGGAGCCAGCTGCGGCTGCGCCTTCTGCTGAACCGCGTGCGCTTAATGAGCTTTCTCAGAGTGATTATGACAGCTGGCGTGCTGAGCGTGCAGCAGAGCGGGCAACTGCCGCCGCTGCTGCTGTTCAGGCAGCGCCTGCACCAGAGCCTAAGGTTGAGGCTGCTCCTGTTGAACCGCAGCTGCGTGGCACTCATGATGATGTGGCGCCAGCGGCTGAAAACATTTCGTTTGAGCCTGATATGGCTGCGTTCGCGGCAGATACCGGTGCGGAGCTGGAAGGTGAGCACATTACGGCTGCTGAAGCGCCTGTACAGGAAACGGTTATTCCAGCAGGGCATCTTGAAGATGCGTTGATGGCTGAGTTCAGTCTGGAAGGGGAAGAGCAGCCGACCGTGGTTGCCGAGCCAGTGGCGCCTCAGCCAGAGCTGGACATTGCTCAACAGATTGAAGAGAGCGTTGATGACATCTTTGCAGATGAAATCGCGCAGGAACCTGAGCCAGAGCCGGAACCAGAGCTGGAGCCGGAAGTTGCTGCTGAACTGAACGAATTTGAGCGCATGAGCGCCGGATTTGAGCAGGCTGCTCAGGAAATCGATCCGTTTGCCAATGAGGCTGATGAGGCCTGGCAGCTGGATGAGAGCGTGACAAATGATACGTCCCTGGATGAAATGTCCTGGCCTGCTGCTGCTGAAAAGCTGGCGCAGACCGAGGCGGCTCATCAGGAAGCTTTGAGCGCAGCCAAGAAACAGAGCGAAGATCAGACACCGCCTCCGGGTGGATATGATCTTGATGCTGTTGCTCAGGCGATGCGCAAGGAAGATCCTAGCCTTGATGGCGGCGTGCTGCCGCAAGCTGTGCCGCGCGTTTCTGTTGATGTTCCGGTTGAAGAAGAGACTGGCCGCAGTGGTGGTCTACGCAAGGGCCTGTTGGCTGCTTCGCTCATCGGCGGTGTTGTTGTGATCGGTGGTGCTGGTCTGTTCATGTTCGACTTCGGTGGAACAGGCGGCGATGCCGTGCCTCCGCCAATTATCCGGGCAGATGCTTCTCCAATGAAAGAGATGCCATCTCCTTCTGCGCAGCCGAAGAACAACGATCAGGCCAAAATCTTTACTCCTGAAGAAGCGTCTCAGCCAGCGACTGGTGAGAAGATGGTTCAGCGTGAAGATGCACCTGTGACGCCGTTGCCACCAGCGGCGAGCGAGACAGATACGGCTAAGTCCAGCGTGTTTGATGTGAACCCGACCAAGAAGGTGCGTACTGTGATTGTGCGTCCGGACGGAACCATCGTTCAGCGTGAGGGTACTGCTTCTGCGGCGCCTGCACCTGCTCAGCCACGCATTGTGACCAGCACTGTTCGTAATTCTAATCCGCAGAACACCGCAAGTGTTGTGCCTGCTACGCAACCTGCAAGCACTGGCCAGTGGGATCCGCTGCCGGGTGAAAACCAGAGTGCGAACCAGCAAGCTGCAAACACCACAACAAGCCTTCAGGATGCGTTTGCGAACGCGCCTGTGGCAACGCCGACCGAACAGCGCAACACGCTTCTGGGCGTGAGTGTTGTGCCTCAGTCCAAGCCGTTTGTGGTGGCTTCTGCGAATACTGGCAGCAACACCGTTCGCTCCAGCACACTGACCCCGCTGCAGCCGCAGACAACGTCTCGTGCGAGCAATGCGCCGCTGAACCTGACAGATAACCAGAACACGCAGACCGCTGCTGTGAACCCTCAGGCGATTGCGCCAACGCCAACACCGGGTGAAGGTGTTGTTGGTGAGATTCCGGCCGGCACTTACATTGTGCAGGTGGCGTCTGTGCGTACTATTGAGGATGCTCGTGGTCAGATCCGCCGTTACAACAGTCGCTATCCAAATCTGATGGCGCTGGTGACCCCGGTGATCACCCGTGCGGACCTTGGCGACAAAGGCATTTACTACCGCATTCAGGTTCCGTTCGACGGGCCGACCAGTGCGAACACCTTCTGCGGTGAGTTCAAATCTGCAGGTGGTGACTGTTACGTGCGCCGTAACTAAAACGAGTTTCCCGCTTTTGGGAATACGCTTTGGAGCTTGACGCAGTCATTGCGTCAAGCTACCAGCTTTACTCATGTTTTTAAAATCGTTCATTTCCGGATGCCTTGGACCTGAGCTTAGTGCTGAGGACAAAGCCTTTTTTCGTGATCAGCAACCTGTTGGTCTGATCCTTTTTGCACGCAACATGGAAACGCCTGAGCAGATCCGTCGTCTTTGCGCGGATTTTCGTGAGGCTGTCGGGCGTGCAGATGCGCCTGTTTTCATTGATCAGGAAGGTGGCCGTGTGCAGCGCTTTGGCGCGCCGCATGTGCCAATCTACCCGGCTGCCGGAACGCTTGGGCAACTTTACGGGCAGGATCCGGAAGCGGCAAAGCGGGCGGCGTACTTGCACGCGCTGTTGATCGGGCTTGATCTGCGCGATCTTGGGCTGACTGGCAACTGTATTCCGTGCCTTGATATGCCGATTGAGGGTGCTAGCAACATTATCGGTTTGCGCGCCTACGGTTCCGATGTGCGGTTGGTGAGCGATATGGGGCGGGCGGCTATGGATGGCTGTCTGGCGGCTGGTGTGATGCCGGTGATGAAGCATATGCCAGGACATGGACGTGCGCTGGTTGATACTCATCTTGCGTTGCCGGAAGTGGATGTCAGTTTTGCTGAGCTTGAGGCAAGAGACTTTATGCCGTTCAAGCTCTTGAATGATTGCCCTATGGGGATGACAGCCCACATCGTCTTTAAAGAGATTGATGGAGATCATCCTGTTACGCAATCTTCCTATGCTATTCAGAGGGTTATCCGGGAAACGATCGGATTTGACGGCGTTTTGATGAGTGATGATATCTCCATGAAAGCCCTTGGTGGTGAGCTGAAGGAACGGGTGGAGAAGATTGTTGCCGCTGGCTGTGATCTAGTTCTGCATTGCAATGGCGAGCTGGATGAAATGAAAGTTGTTGCCTCTGCTGTGCCAGAGGTGGATGGCAAGCGGGTGGAGCGCCTTGAAGCGGCCATGCAGCGAAATACCCAAGTGTTTGATGGGGATGTACATGCGCTGCGGGCGGAGTTTGATGAGCTAACCGCAAAAGCCAAAGGGATTGATGCTTGAGCGACAGTGAGGCCACTGAACAGGTAGAAGAAGCGTTGGCAGGCGCGGCGGCTCCGGAGCAGCCCGCGACTGGCGAGCCGAACCTGCTTGTGGATGTGGATGGGTTTGAAGGCCCGCTCGATCTGTTGCTCACGCTGGCCCGCAGTCAGAAGGTTGATATCACCAAAATCTCCATTCTGGCGCTCACAGAGCAATATCTGGAGTTCGTGCGCGAAGCGCGCCGGTTGCGGCTGGAGCTGGCGGCGGATTATCTGGTGATGGCAGCTTGGTTGGCTTATCTGAAGTCGCGCCTGCTCATTCCACAGCAGAAGGACACGGATGAGCCGACCGGTGAAGAGCTGGCGGCGGCTCTGGCGTTTCGTCTGCAACGGTTGGAAGCCATGCGGGATGCTTCGGCCAAGTTGATGAACCGGTCGCGTCTGGGCCGGGATGTGTTTGCGCGTGGTGCTCCTGAGACTGTGTCCGTTGAACGGCGCAGTGTTTGGACTGCCACGCTGTATGATCTGCTGATGGCCTATGCCTCGCAGCGCCAGCGTCATTCCGTGACGTCTGTGCATGTGAAGAAGCGGCAGGTTTGGTCTTTGCAGGATGCGCGGGATATTCTGACCCGTCTTGTGGGACAGGTGGCTGTGTGGACGCCCATTGAGCGCTTTCTGACAGCTTATCTGGAAGACCCGCAGGAGCGGGCCACAGCGATGGCTTCTGCGTTCTCGGCCAGTCTAGAGCTGGTGCGGGAGGGTGTGATTGATATTCAGCAGTCCGGCCCGTTTGAGACCATTTATGTGCGTGCTTCGCAGCGTACGCCGGAAGAGATCGGTGCGGGTGAGTCAATGGGTGAGCGCGAAGAGAAAGAGGTTGAGTTGTCATGAGTGAAACACCTGATCTTCTCGACGCCGTCTCACAGGATGAGGCCCTTGAGGTGGCTGATGCTGGTGAGCTTTTGGAGACCGACCGTATGGTTGAGGCTCTGATCTTTGCCAGTGCGGAGCCGTTGAGCTTTACCGAGCTTTCCAAGCGAATTCCGGGAGACCGGGATATCCGTGGGGCGCTGAACCGTTTGCGCGCGTTTTATCGCAAGCGCGGGGTGCAGCTGCGGTCCAGTGAGGATCGGTGGTCGTTCCGCACAGCTGAAGATCTTTCGTTTATTTTGCATCGCGAGGCAGTGGAGCAGCGGCGCCTTTCGCGTGCCGCGCTGGAAACCCTTGCGATTATTGCTTTTCACCAACCTGTGACCCGTGCGGAGATTGAAGATATCCGCGGCGTTTCTACATCTAAGGGCACATTGGATGTGCTGCTGGAAACGGGTTGGGTGCGTATGCGCGGTCGGCGGCGGACGCCGGGCCGTCCTGTGACTTACGGAACCACCTTTGATTTTCTTGATCATTTTGGTCTGGAAACCATCAAGGATCTGCCGGGTCTTGAGGAGTTGAAAGGGGCGGGGCTGTTGGATAGCGCTATCCCGGCCAGCTTCCATGTGCCGGCTCCGGACGACAGTATTGACCTGACGGAGGATGAAGATCCTCTGGATGAAAGTGAAATGTTTGCAACTGGCGCACTTGAAGAAGACGCCGGAGAAAAATAAACACATGCAGGAGAGTCGATGATTTGGTCGACCACCTTGCGAGTTTGAAGAGGGACTAATGGAACCAGGGAAGGTTGCAGCATCAGAGCGACTGGTGTTTGACAATATCTGCCATCATTATGGGGGGTTACCTGCGGTTCGCGGTGTTTCGCTTTCTTTGAAGAGCGGGGAAGTGCTGTGTTTGCTGGGCCATTCCGGTTGCGGAAAAACCACGCTCCTGCGTATTGCGGCTGGGGTTGTGCGTCAGCAGCAGGGTAGTGTCCGTATCAATGGTTCTGTGGTTGCGGACGAGCGGAATTTCCTGCCGCCTGAAAAGCGCGGTGTTGGGCTTATGTTCCAGGACTATGCGCTGTTTCCGCACTTAACGATTCTTGAAAATGTGAAGTTTGGCCTGTCCGATCTGGCAGCTGATGTTGCAGAACGCCGTGCGCGCGATGCGCTGCAGATGGTTGGGCTGGGTCAGTATGTGGATGACTACCCGCATGGACTTTCCGGTGGTGAGCAGCAGCGTGCTGCGCTGGCGCGTGCGATGGCGCCGCGGCCTCATACACTACTGATGGATGAGCCATTTTCAGGTCTGGACAGCCGCTTGCGTGATGATGTGCGCACGCAGACGCTGGAGATGATCAAGATGCAGGGCGCGACCGCGGTTGTGGTGACACACGACCCGGAAGAGGCCTTGCGTGTGGGTGACAGAATTGCGCTGATGCGCAACGGGGAAGTGGTTCAGCTGGATACGCCAGAGGATATCTACTTCCGCCCGAATAGTTTGTTTGCTGCCAAATTCTTTTCGGATCTCAATGAGATACCCGGAAAAGTTGTTGGTGGCCGCGTGGTCACGCCTATCGGGAATTTTTCCTCCAATGGCCTTGAAGAAGGGGCTCATGCGACCTTATGTGTAAGACCACATCACTTAAAGGTATGTCATGGTGAGGGGCAGTTCAAAGGCAAGGTCATTTCTCGCGCAATGGCAGGTGAGACAGATCTTCTGGACGTACAAGTTGATGGAATAGTGCAGCCTCTACGTATTCGTACGAGGGATGTATTACAATTCTACCCAGAAAATGTCATAGACTTGTGTATAAATGCAGAGAATGTTTTGGTTTTTGGACGAGAGACGGCAGTAAATCATAGTGGGTAATTCTTCTGGATACTACCTATTAGTATCTAGGGGATGTAGTGTCTCTCAAAACACGGTTCAGAGTTCTTAAGGAGTTTGGTTGATGGGCTCAATTGGTATTTGGCAAATCGTCATCATCGCGGTTGTCGTAGTTCTGCTGTTTGGTCGCGGAAAGATTTCCGAGTTGATGGGTGATGTTGCAAAGGGCATCAACAGCTTCAAGAAGGGGCTGAATGAAGATACCGCGGAAGCCAAAGAAAAGGCTGAAGATCCGAAGGTTATCGATCATGCTCCAGGCGAAAGCGTAAACGCGCAGACAAAAGCTGAAGACACCGCAAAAAAGGACTAAGTCTCCTTTATCGGTAGTCTATGCAAATTGTTTAGGGAAAGTCGGTCTATTCTGACCTAGAGTTTGAAACCTACGCCTTTCCCTAGTGGATGTGCCGTTTGCGGCACGACACGTCATCGATGAAAGCCTGGAAACGGGCTGTCATTGAGACAATAACGAAACGGCTTCTTTATGTTCGATATCGCATGGACAGAGCTACTGCTTGTCGCTGTGGTTGCCATTTTGGTGGTTGGCCCGAAAGAACTGCCGGGCATGTTGCGCACAATCGGACGCGCAATCGGCAGCGTGCGCAAGATGGCAGGCGAATTTCAGTCCACTTTGAATGACGCTGTCAAAGAAGCGGAGAAGCAGGCCGGCATTGATGAAATGCGGAAGCAGGCTGATGCTGCGCAGAACTTCAATCCACTTGGTGATTTGAAAAAGAGCCTTGAGGAAGAGAAGAAGAAGCTTGAAACCAGCATGAACCAGGCGACCAGCGATGTGAAAAGCTCGCTGAACGGTGAGGGCTCTGCTGAGGCGAAGCCAGAAGCTGCTCCAGAAGCAGCACCTGTGAAGGCTGAAGTGCCTGAGCAGAAAGTTGTTTCTTCTGCTGAGCTGGCTTCCACGCAAAAAGCTAAAGAAAGTGCCGCAAGCACTCCTTCCAGCAAAGATGAAAGCTAGGGCGGCTATTTTATGAGTGATAACGAAATTGAAGATTCACGTGCGCCGCTGATTGAGCACCTGATCGAATTGCGTTCCCGACTGATGAAGTCGGTCATCGCGATCGCTATTGCCTTTGTGGTCTGCTTCTACTTCTCTAACG
This sequence comes from Pseudovibrio sp. FO-BEG1, assembly GCF_000236645.1. Classification (NCBI taxonomy): domain Bacteria; kingdom Pseudomonadati; phylum Pseudomonadota; class Alphaproteobacteria; order Hyphomicrobiales; family Stappiaceae; genus Pseudovibrio; species Pseudovibrio sp. FO-BEG1. The sequence goes on along the minus strand of NC_016642.1, from coordinate 3,475,109 downwards.
ACATCTTCAACTTCCTGATCAGACCTTATTCTGAGGCTGCTGGGGAAAGTATGGAAGTGAAGCTGATTTACACAGCTCCGCAAGAATGGTTCTTCACGCAGATGAAGCTGGCCTTGTTTGGTGCGTTGTTTATCGCTTTCCCTGTGATTGCCAGCCAAGTCTACATGTTTATGGCTCCTGGCCTTTACAAGCATGAACGCCGTGCGTTTGCGCCTTATCTGGTAGCGACGCCAATTCTGTTTGTGATTGGTGCTGCTCTGGTGTTCTACCTTGTGATGCCGATGGCAATGAGCTTCTTCCTTGCCATGCAGCAACTTGGTGTTGGTGAAGAGGCATCCATTGAGATGCTGCCGCGCGTGAGTGAGTACCTGAGCTTTGTGATGGTTCTTATCTTTGCGTTCGGTCTGGTTTTTCAGCTTCCGGTTGTTTTGACGCTTCTGGGTCGCGCGGGTCTTACGACTGCAGATTCCCTGAAATCTAAGCGTAAGTACGCAATTGTGGCGTCGTTTGCAGCTGCGGCAATTTTAACACCTCCTGATCCGATTTCGCAGATCGGTCTTGCACTTCCCACTCTGCTTCTCTACGAAGTCTCCATCTATTGTGTAAGGCTCGTCGAGAAAAAGCGCGAAGAGAAGGAAAAGGAAGAAGAGGAGTAAGCTCTCTTCCAGCTCTAACGTTTATTCCCGGCGGGTTGTTTAGAAGGCAAACCTGCCGGGGTTACTAAGTTATGCTTGATATCAAGTGGATTCGTGAAAATCAGGAGAGCCTTGATGCGGCTCTCGCAAAACGCGGCCAAGAGCCACGCGCTGCGCAGCTCGTTGAACTGGACGACGCGCGCCGTTCCCACACCACCAAGCTTCAGGAGGCGCAGCAGCGCCGTAACTCCGCATCCAAAGAAATCGGCATGGCCATGGGCCAGGGCGACAAGGAAAAAGCAGAGGCCCTGAAGGCTGAAGTTGCCGAAATCAAAAGCTTTATTCAGAACGGTGAAGACGAACAGCGCAAGCTGAACGCTGCGCTTGAGGATGCTCTGGCTGTTATCCCCAACATTCCGCTGGATGAAGTGCCAGTGGGTGAGAATGAGGCTGATAACGTTCTGCTGCACACGCATGGCGAGAAGCCTGAGCTGGATTTTGAGCCGAAAGAGCACTACGAGCTTGGCGAAAAACTGGGTGGCATGGACTTTGAAACTGCTGCCAAGATGTCCGGTTCCCGCTTTGTTATTCTGAAGAGCCAGATTGCCCGTCTGGAGCGTGCGCTGGGTCAGTTCATGATTGATCTGCACACACGTGAGCATGGCTACACAGAAGTTTCTCCACCACTGCTGGTGCGTGATACCGCGCTCTACGGCACTGGCCAGCTGCCGAAGTTCGGTGAAGATCAGTTCCGCGATCAGGACACTGGTCACTGGATGATCCCAACCGCTGAAGTTCCGTTGACCAACATGGTTTCCGGTGAAACGCTTAGCGAGGCTGATCTGCCGATCCGTGTGACTGCGCTGACTTACTGCTTCCGTTCTGAAGCTGGTTCTGCGGGTCGTGATACGGCTGGTATGCTGCGTCAGCACCAGTTCCAGAAATGTGAGCTTGTGTCCGTCACCGACGAAAATAGCTCTTTGGATGAGCTGGAGCGGATGCGCGAGTCTGCAGAGAAGGTTCTGAAGCTTTTGGGTCTTCATTACCGTGTGGTGACTTTGTGTAGTGGTGATATGGGCTTTGGTGCACGTAAAACCTACGACATCGAAGTTTGGCTTCCAGGTCAGGACGCTTACCGCGAAATCTCTTCCTGTTCTGTCTGTGGTGACTTCCAGGGCCGCCGCATGAATGCACGTTACCGTGTGGAAGGTGAGAAGGCGCTGAAGTTCGTTCATACCCTGAACGGTTCTGGCCTTGCTGTCGGTCGCTGCCTGATTGCAGTGATGGAGAACTACCAGAATGCAGATGGAACCATCACTGTTCCTGAGGCTCTTCGCCCATACATGAATGGCCTTGAAGTCATTGGTGCTTAAAAATTTGGTGTAAGCGTTGTTTTGATGGGAGGGCAGTCATGTCCTTCCGCACGACGGCGCGACGTTTATAAGGAATTGCTGCGATATGCGTATCTTACTAACCAACGATGATGGGATCCACGCTGAGGGTCTTGAGGTTTTGGAGCGCATCGCGCGGCAGATTTCAGATGATGTTTGGGTTGTGGCGCCGGAAACCGACCAGAGCGGTGTGGCGCACTCTCTTTCCCTGAATGATCCTTTGCGTGTTCGTGAAATCGACAGCCGTCATTTCGCTGTGCGCGGTACACCAACTGACTGTGTGATCATGGCGGTGCGTTCCATTTTGGATACGCCGCCAGATCTGGTTCTTTCCGGCATTAACCGCGGCGCCAACATTGCTGATGATGTGACGTACTCTGGTACCATTGCTGCGGCGATGGAAGGTACGCTGATGGGTGTTCGCTCCATCGCGCTGTCACAGGCGTATGCGTTTGGTTCTGAGTTCGGCCCGAACTACGACACGGCTGAAGCGCATGCTGTTGGTGTGATCCGCAGTCTGCTGGAATTCAACCTGCCGTCTGATACGCTGCTGAACGTGAACTTCCCGAAAGATGCGCCTGACATGGTAAAAGGTGTTAAGGTTGTGCGTCAGGGCAAGCGTGATGCAGGTTCACTGTATATTGAAAGCCGCAAGGACGGTCGTGGCAATCCATACCACTGGCTTGCGTTCCACAACCGCATTCCAAGTGCCCGTGAAGGCACTGACATCGGGGCTTTGAAGGAAGGCTACATTTCGGTCACGCCTTTGCACCTGAACCTGACAGCGGATGAGCTGATGGGGCAGTTGGAAAAGACGCTCGAAAAGTCCTGACTTGATTGATTGGGGCTTGTCAGCTTCTGGCAAGCTCCGCACTGCAGATAGACGGAGTGTTTAAAATGGAAGACAGTCTATTTGCTGATGAAGATGGTCGTTCTGCTGAGAACCTTGCCAAACAAGCGGCATGGGTGATGAAGCTGCGATCTGAGGGTGTGCAGAACCTTGAGGTTCTGGGCGCGCTGGAAGCTATTCCTCGTAAGTTATTTTTATCAGCGAGCCAGCAATTTCTGGCCTATGAAGATCGTGCGTTTCCCATTGATTGCGGGCAGATGAGCACTCAGCCGTCTCTGATTGGCAAAGTGGCAGATTTCCTGCAGATGAAGCCGGATCACTCGCTGCTGGAGATTGGCAGTGGCTCGGGTTATCAGTGCGCGGTTCTTTCCAAGATTTGTGATCGTATTGTGTCTCTGGAGCGGTATCGCACGCTGGCTGATCTGGCGCGCGAGCGTCTGCGGTCCTGTAAGATCCATAATGTGGATGTGATTCACGCAGATGGGCTTGTTGCGCCTGTGGATGAGGAGGATGACGGCGGACCGTTTGACCGGATTATTTTGAATGGCGCGCTGGAGCGTGTGCCGGGCTTTTTGTTTGATCGCCTTGCGCCAGGTGGCCGTCTTTTGGCGCCAATTAAGCATGAAAGCGGGCTTTGCCGGCTTACTCAGTATGACAAGGGTGGGCGCGGACTTGATGAAACGGAGCTGGGCCGGTTCCGCTATCTTTCCCTGACGCCGGGAATTGCTGCAAAACTGTAACCAAACGAGACTTTGATTAAGTCTTTATCAACTCTGTTGTCAGTAAACTTACGCCAGTTAGCCTTTTATTTGTATTGGGTAGGGCGATTATGCAGTTTCATTCCCGTGAGAAAGCCAGATTACGGCGCGGTGTCGCATTGTTTTTGCTGTCGGCAGGTCTTGCAGGTTGCAGTGGCAATGTGGACCGATTTGGTCAATCAGAATATGTTGATGAACCAACATCTCCGGCACAAACTGCCGTTGTAGTTACGCCCGGACTTCCATCAAGCAGCTCGAAATCTGTTGTTCAGCGCGGTGTTATGCTGCCAGCGCCAACATCGAGTGATGCGCCTATTGTGACCGGATCCACGCAGGCGACTGCGTATCCGAAGCAGACATGGCAACCAACATTTTCCAAGCAGCCTGTTCCGGTGAGCCAACGCAAGCGCGCGAGTGCTCTGGTGCCTGCCTCTCTAGCTAAAGCGCCAAATGATGGCACGCTTGGCTGGACGGCTGTGGGTGGACGCGTTGTTACGCTGAAGCGAAATGAGAGTGTTGAGAGCCTTTCCTGGCAGTATCGTGTGCCAGTTACTGAGATTCTTCATGCCAACCGTGTGACTGTCAGCTCGGCGCTGCAGCCTGGCGATTCTGTTGTGATCCCGGTGAAGATGGTGCGCAAGCCAAACCGTGAGCCGCGGGCAAGTGCGCGTGTGCTGCCGTCAAGCAGCACGCAGCCGGTGACAACGGCTTCTATTCCAGCGCAATACGTGACGCCGCTCAACGCCAATGGGCAGTCTGCAGCGAGCAAACAGTCACGTGATGAGTTTGCGACCAAGATTGCTGCTGCGTTGATCCCTCCGGGTAACGTGGGGGAGAGATCGCGTCCTGTTTACAGTGATGCACCGCCACCAGCTTATCCGGTTCAGCGCCGTGCGCCTGTTGCTGCGGTTCCAGCTTCCTCTCTGGAGCCTATTCAGCAGCCAGCGCCTGCGCAGGTTTATCGTGCGCCTCAACAGCCAACGACAACCTATCGCAGTCAATCTCTGACACCGATTGTGCCGCCTCAGCCAGCAAGTGCGCAGCCAGCTTATGGTGCGCCGGTTACAGGGCAGGCCGCTCGCAGCACTGCTGCACCACTGCGTGTTTCTGCTGTGCCGAAGAGCAAGCCGCAGGCTTATGTGGCTCAGCGTCCGGTTGCTGTGGCAAAGGCTTCGACTGCGAATGCGGTACCAAAACCGAAGCGGATTGCTCTTGCAAGTGCTCAGCCATTGCCGGTTGCGCCTGCGCCAGCAACGCAGCGTGCGCTTGCTAATTCTCTAGCACCTGCGCCAGTTCATACGGCCAGTGTGCAGAAGCCTCAGGCTCCGATTGTGCCTGTTGTGCGGGAAGCTGAAACTGATGTGGTGCGTTTGCAGCCGACTGAGGTTTCCAAGCCAGCTCCAGTGCAGCCTGTGAAGGTTGCGAGTGCGCCCAAGGCAGCGGCTGTTGCTGAGGAAACTACCTTCCGCTGGCCCGTTCGTGGTCGGATTATTTCAGACTTTGGTGTGAAGCCGGGTGGGTCTCGCAACGACGGTATCAACCTTGCTGTTCCGTCTGGAACGGACATCAAGGCAGCTGAAGACGGGACAATCGTTTACGCTGGTAACGAGTTGAAGGGCTTTGGGAATCTGGTTCTGATCCGTCACGACAACGGCTGGGTGTCAGCTTACGCTCATAACAAGGAGCTGAAGGTGCGCCGGGGTGATGTTGTGCGCCGTGGGCAGACGATTGCGATGGCTGGTGCGACCGGGTCTGTGACCCAGCCTCAGCTGCATTTTGAGCTTCGTAAAGATAATAAGCCGGTAGATCCGATGAGTTTCCTACCGCGCTCATAAAGGGGGAGGGCTCCTTAACGGAGACCTTTTCAAAGTCAGAACCCGCCGTGATGTTGACCTTCACACGGCGGGTTCTTGCGTTTTAGCTCAGGGTTTGACCGAGGCGACCTGCCAGGTCCTGAATGAACTGCCAGGCAACACGGCCAGAACGGGCGCCGCGGGTGGTGGACCACTCTAAAGCCTCAGCGCGCAGTTGCTCCTGATCGATCTTCAGATTGAAATGCTCGGTGTAGCCGTAGATCATGTCCAGGTATTCGTCCTGATTGCACTTGTGGAAGCCGATCCAAAGGCCGAATCGATCAGAGAGGGAGACCTTCTCTTCCACCGCTTCACTGGCGTGGATCGCTGTGGAGCGCTCGTTCTCCATCATATCGCGCGGCAGAAGGTGTCTGCGGTTGGATGTGGCGTAGAACAGGACATTGCTCGGGCGACCTTCAATGCCGCCGTCCAGAGCGGCTTTAAGGCTCTTGTAGCTGGTGTCATCGCCATCGAAGGATAGGTCGTCACAGAAGATGATGAAGTTGTAGGGTGCGCTGCGCAGCTCGTTCATGAGGGCAGGGAGCGCTTCAATGTCTTCACGGTGGATCTCGATGAGGATCAGCTTTCGGTAGCCCTCAGAGGTGCCGTGCTCGATATTGATGGCTGCATGAGCAGATTTCACCAAAGAAGACTTGCCCATGCCTCTTGCACCCCACAGCAGCACGTTGTTGGCGGGGAAGCCTTTTGCGAAGCGGCTGGTGTTCTCCATCAGCATTTTCTTGGAGTGATCGACGCCCTTGAGCAGGCTAATATCGACGCGATTGACTTTTGCAACAGGCGCGAGCTCAAACGGAGAGGGATGAAACACGAACGCATCGGCTTCGTCGAAATTGACGGGAACCGGAGGCTTGGGTAGGGAGCCTGCCAGCAGGCTGACAATCTCGTCCAGCTTTGATGTAAGAAGGGCGACTTCAGAGGTATTTTCTTTGGTGGTCATGTGTATCTACGTGATTAACTCAGGTGCGCTGGTGCGGGCTTTACGCAAAATGAACTAGGTGAAAAATTGTCTCAGCGGCGGTTCTGCTATTTGATCTGCGGCCAAGTATCCCTATTTACAGCTGTATCATGCCCAATACTCTTGGGGAAAGTCCCAGTTAGCATGTCAATGCCTTGAAAACACTGGAGTGGACTGTATAGTCCAGCCCAAAATCCTTGTTCTATCGGGCCAAGGTCAATTTTGGAGAGGCTCGCCTCGCCAATTGTTTAATGAACGCCATCAGGTTCCATTGGAATTTGTGGTAAGGAGAAACTAATGCTTATTACCCCTGCCTATGCACAGGCCGCAGGTGGTGCACCGGACGTGATCATGTCCATCGTGCCATTCGTTCTGATCTTCGTGATCATGTGGTTCCTGATCATTCGCCCTCAGCGTCAGCGCATGAAATCTCACCAGGAAATGGTGAACAATCTGCGTCGTGGCGATACTGTTGTGACCTCCGGTGGTCTGATTGGTAAAGTTGCCAAGGTTGTTGATGAAGCTGAGCTGCAGGTGGACATCGCGGAAGGTACGCGTGTGCGTATTGCTCGCGCAATGATCCAGGAGGTTCGCTCCAAAGGTGAACCTGTCAAGGACGGCGAATAATCGCGCCTTGATGCTTGTAGTTTCAGGCCGCTTTCCTGCTGAGGCACAGGCCTTGCGGAAGGCGGTCTGCCTATACTAGGACCGGGCATATACTCATGCTTCATTTCGCGCGTTGGAAAATCGCCCTGATTATCGTTGTGGTGCTGGGCGGTATACTTACAACATTGCCGAACTTCTTCCCGGCAAGCACTGTTCAATCCTGGCCGGATTTCATGCCTAAGCGCCAGATTGTTCTCGGTCTTGACCTTCAGGGCGGTGCTTATCTGCTCTATGAGGTTGATAAGGAAGATTACAAAGAAAAACAGTTCCGTCAGCTGGTTGGTAACATCCGCCGGGCCCTGCGCGAAAACCCACGTATCGGTTACACCGGTCTGGGCATTCAGGGAGACGGCGTTCAGGTGCGCATCCGTGATGCAGCACGTTACGACGAAGCTGAACGACGCCTTGCAGAACTGGTAAACCCGCTTAACTCCGGCGTTTTCGGCGGTGCAGCGGTTAACGAATTTGTTCTTGAGCCTCAAGGTGACGGCCTGTTCCGTATGGCCTTCTCTCAGGAAGGTCTGGACATGCGTCTTGCTTCTGTTGTGAGACAGTCCATTGAGGTGATCCGTCGCCGTGTTGATGAACTCGGCACGACTGAGCCTTCCATTCAGCGTCAGGGCACTGACCGTATCCTTGTTGAAGCGCCGGGTGAATCTAACCCACAGCGCCTGAAGGATATCATTGGTGCAACTGCTCAGCTGACTTTCCACCTTGTTAGCCAGGAAATGAGCGCGTCTCAGGCACTTCAGGGCCGTCCACCGAATGGTACGATGGTTGTTGAAGGCAATGACGGCCAGCCATACCTGCTGGATGAAACTCCGCTGCTGACTGGTGAAGAGCTGCAGGACGCTTCTGTGGCGTTTGACCAGCAGACCAATGAGCCTGTTGTGAACTTCCGCTTCAACACTGCCGGTGCCCGCGTCTTTGCGGATGTGACCCGTGCAAATGTTGGCCGTCCGTTCGCAATTGTGCTGGATAACGAGGTGATCACTGCGCCGGTTATCCGTCAGCCAATCACGGGTGGTTCCGGTCAGATCTCCGGTAACTTTACCGTTGATGGTGCGAATGATCTTGCAGTTCTGCTGCGTGCCGGTGCGCTTCCTGCGCGTCTGGACGTTGTCGAAGAGCGTTCCGTTGGTCCGGGCCTTGGTCAGGATTCCATTGATAGCGGTAAGATCGCGTCTATCGTCGCTGCTGCTGCGGTTGTCATCTTCATGCTGCTGGCTTACGGCCAGTTTGGTGTGATTGCGAACCTTGCACTGGCTTCCAACGTGTTCCTGATCTTCGGTGTGCTCACCACACTGCAGGCCACGCTGACGCTGCCAGGTATTGCGGGTGTCGTTCTGACCATCGGTATGGCGGTTGATGCGAACGTGCTGATCTATGAGCGCATTCGTGAAGAAGCGCGCGCAGGTCGCTCTGCCATCGGTTCTATCGATGCAGGCTTTAGCCGTGCACTTGGCACAATCCTGGATGCGAACATCACAACGCTGATCGTGGCTGTGATCCTGTTCTTCATCGGTTCCGGTCCTGTTAAAGGCTTCGCGGTGACCCTGATGATCGGTATCTTCACCACGGTGTTCTCTGCATTTACCGTGTCTCGTTTCCTCATCTCAGTATGGGTGAAGCGTAAGCGTCCATCCAAACTGCCAATCTAACTCGGAGCATGCTTTATGAAACTTCTTAGACTTGTTCCGGAGCAGACCAACTTCCGCTTTATGCATTGGCGGGTGTTGAGCTTCCCGTTTTCTGGAATTACAGCAGTTCTTTCCATCGTTCTGTTCCTGACAGTCGGCCTGAACTACGGCATCGACTTTAAGGGCGGTACACTGATTGAACTGCAGTCCACAAACGGTCCTGCTAACCTTTCTGAAATTCGCCGGACCCTTGGTGGTCTCAATCTGGGTGATGTTCAGGTTCAGGAGTTTGGTAGTCCTACCGAAGTTCTGATCCGTATTGAATCTCAGGGCGAAGGTGAAAGCGCACAGCAGGATGTGGTTGAAAATGTTCGCAGTGCTTTCACTGATGGATATGAGTTCCGCAGAACAGAGGTGGTTGGGCCACGTGTTTCCGGTGAGCTTGCATATGCAGGCACGCTGGCGGTTGGCTCTGCGCTGCTGATGATCATGTTCTACATCTGGTTCCGCTTTGAATGGCAGTTCGCAGTTGGCGCGATCATCACAACGTTCAACGATATTCTGCTGACGGTTGGCTTGTTTGCGATACTGCAACTGGACTTTACGCTGTCCAGTATCGCAGCGGTGCTGACAATCATCGGGTACTCGCTCAACGATACGGTGGTTGTTTATGACCGTATTCGTGAGAACCTGCGTCGCTACAAGCGTCTTTCTCTGGAAGAGCTGCTTGATAAGTCCATCAACGAGACCCTGTCCCGTACAACAATGACATCTGTCACCACCTTGCTGGCACTGTTTGCGTTGTACTTCCTGGGCGGTGAAGTGATCCAGTCCTTTGTGCTGGCGATGATCTTCGGTATCGTGATTGGTACTTACTCATCTATCTTCCTTGCTTCTCCGCTGCTGATGCTCATGAAGCTTCGCACTAGCGTGTTTGACAAGAAAGACGACGAGACATCTCCTGCAAAATCCGCTTAACCTGCGGAAACAGCTAGAGTTTTAGATGGGGCTGACTACAGTTGTGGTCAGCCCCATTTTCTATTGGACATTCTTTCGCGTGTAATTAAACAGAAGGCTATCATTTAGCGCGTATACTGGGCCAAAACAGCCCATCGGAGGTCATTATGGGAAAACGCGGCGAGCCTTTGGAAGTGCGGGATGCGCATTATCCGAGCATGGTTCAGATCGATGCCTACGGAAATGGCGGGTTTCGATTTGCCGATATGTCCCATCGTGGTTCTTTGATGTGTGTGCCTTCCGGTGTGTATGGCTGGGAGCCTAAGACTTTTGAGGAAATCACCGACGAAGCCCTGGAGCAGGTGCTTCAGGAATCTGATGGCATTGAAGTGCTGTTGATTGGTGCTGGTGATGAGTTGAAGCCATTCCCGGAAGCTCGCAAGGCACCGTTCCGCGAGAAAGGCATCATGGTCGATAGCATGTCTACCGGTGCTGCTGTGCGCACTTACAATGTGCTTCTTAATGAAGACCGGGCCGTGGCCGCTGTTTTTATTGCCGTTGAAAATACCTGAATGAGCATGGGACCCAGCTATGAGCCAGGCCTATAACTACTGCAATGACTTTGTAAAACGCTTCTCATACGAGCGTTACTTGAGTACGCTTTATGCGCCGATCACTGCGCGCCCAAGCCTGATTGCGCTTTATGCGTTTGCCTGTGAGATTGCGCGGATCCGTGAATTGGTGAATGAGCCGATGCCCGGTGAGATCCGGCTGCAATGGTGGCATGACGCGCTGAGTGGTACCGACCACGGTGATGTGATGCATAATCCGGTGGCGCAGGCGATCATCGAGACCATCGAGCATCACAAACTGCCGCGCGAGCCGTTTCTCAATCTGATCTCAGCGCGCCGGTTTGACCTTTATTCCGACCCGATGCCAACAGTGAATGATCTGGAAGGGTATTGCGGTGAGACCAGTTCTGCGCTGGTTCTGCTTGCCTCCATGATCCTGAGTGGGAAGCCGGCGGACCGTCAGGTCTCTGATGCGTGTGGTCATGGCGGTGTGGCTTATGCCATGTCTGGCCTGATGCAGACATTGGCATGGCAGGCCTCCCGCCAGCAGCAGTTCATTCCGAAGGAAGTGCTGGAACGGCACGACGTGGATCCGAATGCTTTGAAGGGCAACCGATCTGATGATGGTGTCTGGGCTGTGTTTGAGGAAATGGTGGAGCTGAGCCGGAAGCATCTGGATGACTGTGAAGAGGCTCTGGAAGGGATTGATAAGTCTGTCCTGCCAGCATTTTTGCCAGTGTTTCAGGTGGAGCTGTTCTTCAATGAGGCGGATAAAGACAGCTTTGAGCCGCTGCAAGTTTGTGGTGGCGCGCCGCATATTCGGCGGATGTGGCATATGTGGCGTACATCGCGCCGTCTTGCCAGATTGTCCCGCAAATAGAAAAAGGCCGGAATTTCCGGCCTTCTTTGTATCTTGTGCTAGGTGCTTGCTCTTTAAACGGTCGCAACCCAAGCTTTGAAGTCATCCAGACCACGTTTGGCCATGACCTGCTTTTTTAGGCGGGTCTTTTCTTTGCCGCGCAGACGCTTGCCTTCCGGATGCTTTGGCATTTCGTCCAAAGGCGGCAGCAGACCGAAGTTGATGTTCATCGGCTGGAAAGAGCGCGGGCCTGAACCATCTTCACGATCGATGTGGCCACCGGTGATGTGGTTGATGATCGCGCCGCAAGCGGTTGTTGCAGGCGGTGGTGCGATGTCCGTGCCAAGAGCCTGATGGGCTGCGAACAAGCCTGTCATGCAGCCAACAGCGGTTGATTCAACATAACCTTCACACCCGGTGATCTGACCTGCAAAGCGCACATGCGGCAGAGCCTTGAGGCGCATTTGCTCATCCAGCAGTCGTGGTGAGTTGAGGAAGGTGTTGCGGTGCAGGCCACCAAGGCGTGCGAACTGAGCATCTTCCAGACCCGGGATCATGCGGAAGATTTCGGACTGTGCGCCGTACTTCAGTTTGGTCTGGAACCCAACCATGTTGTAGAGCGTGCCCAGTGCATTATCCTGACGCAGCTGAACAACAGCATAGGCCTTGATGTCTGGCTGGTGCGCGTTGGTCAGGCCCATTGGTTTCATCGGGCCATGGCGCAGAGTTTCCCGGCCACGTTCAGCCATGACTTCGATTGGCAGGCATCCGTCGAAGTATGGGGTGTTTTCTTCCCATTCTTTGAAAGATGTTTTCTCGCCGCCGATCAGTGCATCAATAAAGGCTTCATACTGCTCTTTGTCCATTGGGCAGTTGATGTAGTCTTTGCCAGTGCCGCCTGGACCAACTTTGTCGTAGCGCGACTGGTACCATGCCTTGTCCATATTGATGGACTCAGTGTGGATGATCGGCGCGATCGCATCAAAAAAGGCGAGGGAGTCTTCGCCGGTTGCTTTCAGGATCTGCTCGGACAGTGCCGGGGAGGTCAGCGGGCCGGTTGCCAGAATAACCTGGCCGATTTCAGCTGATGGAATCTCGGTCACTTCTTCGCGGATGATCTCAACGTTCTTGTGGGCTTCCAGCGCAGCTTGAACTGCTTCGGAAAAGCCATCACGATCCACGGCCAGAGCGCCACCTGCAGGCACCTTGTTGGCATCTGCGGATCTCATGATCAAGGAGCCAGCTGCGCGCAGTTCTGCGTGGAGCAGGCCAACAGCGTTGTTTTCAGCATCGTCAGAACGGAATGAGTTGGAGCACACCAGTTCTGCCAAGCCGTCTGTTTTGTGTGCGTCAGTCTCACGGGTCGGGCGCATTTCGTGCAGAACGACCTTGAGGCCTTTTTCTGCAATCTGCCATGCTGCTTCGGAGCCTGCTAGGCCGCCACCAACCACGTGTATGGGTTGCTTCGTCATTTCCTATCCAATCGACTGGGCTTTCTGTTGCGCTAAAGCGTCCATGGAAGCCTAAGTGTTTATCGCTTGCGAATTGCTTAGCCTCTGAACTTGCTCAGTTCAATCATTTAGGCCATCAATCTTCCATGGTTGTGCAAAGTGATTCACATAAACACATGTATTTTTTAAATAAGAAATTCAAGAAGGTTTCTCGGGGCTTAGTGCTTGCAATTGCTGCAGTTGGGCTAAGTGCTTGCATGAGCCAGATTAATCGGCCGACAAGCACCTGGTATGCCCAGATGGGCGGAATCGAAAATATGGGTGACACACTTTACATCTGCCATGGGTTTGGATGCGAGTATCGCACTGCGGTTACCTTTAGCCAGAAAGATCAGCGCCGCCTCCGTGCGATCCTGAAGAAGGGTAGTCGTAGCCCTGAGGCGGAGCGTGCTGCAATTTCCAAGGCAGTGCAGTGGCAGGAAAAGCGTGTGGGGCCTGTGGTTGGCTCTTCCAACGATATTGGCGGGCTGGACATGAGCAACGGCAATGTCCGCGGACAGATGGATTGCATTGATGAAGCGACCAACACCACCAGCTTGCTGGCTTATGCAGGTTCACAAGGGTGGTTGAAGTACCACCGTGTAGCACGCCCAGCTTCCCGGGGCTTTTTCTTTGATGGCAAATACCCGCATGCGTCTGCTGTTGTTGTTGATACCACCACGGATATTCCATGGGTGGTGGATAGCTGGCGTTTGAGTAATGGCGAGCCGCCGGACATTTTGCATATGTCCAGATGGTTGACGATGACCAGCGCGGATCTGGTGAAGCCAGTGACCAAGTAAGTCTGGTTCAATCTCAAAACTGCGAGCAAGAGAATGAGGGCGTATCAGCACAGCTGATGCGCTTTTCTTTATCGCGTGCTGGTTTTGGAGCTTACTTGGGCGATTAATAAAAAATAGGCCCTTAAAACAGCTAACGCCCGTCGATGGGAGGAACGACGGGCGAAGCTAGTAAACAGAGAACTGGGAGGAAATCTCTGTTTTGAAACCATCAAGCGGCTTGGGAGGAGGTGCCACTTGAGGATTGTATGTTAGGCTGCCGAGGTTTGATTGGGAGGAGTTCCTCAGCGGCCTTGAGTTGGTTTATACAAAAGACTTTTCGATTGTGCATCACATCATTTCGCATGTCCGATATGCAAAAAATGCATGGCATTGTGGCGAATGATGGCGCTAACACTCCTCAAAACGACATAAATGCTAAGAAGTGCGATTGTGCGCCGCAGCAATTTTGTGATCTGCGGCACAAATCTGCATACCTGAAAAGCTGAAAGGCCGGTTTTCAGGCACTTAGAGCTAAAAATTTAATCATATTTCAAGGAGTAAGGCGCCTTGAGCCGATGTCGCAGACAAAGGTGCGTGCATTGGCAACTTATGCCATTGGAGTGAAGTGAGCGGCTCTGCGTGCGCAAAATGTGCAAAAGAAAAGGCCGGGACAGTGCCCGGCCTTTGGATAACTATTCTGCTGCGTCCAGTTTGTTGGCGCTTCGTCGGTCAAACAGTTCTTTGAGGAACTGGCCGGTGTAGCTTTCCGGCACCTCTGCAACGTCTTTTGGCCGACCTGTTGCCACGATAGTGCCGCCACCATCGCCGCCTTCCGGACCAAGGTCGAGAATCCAGTCAGCGGTTCTGATGACTTCCAGATTGTGCTCAATCACCAGCACCGTGTTGCCTTGATCGACGAGTTCATGAAGAACATCGAGCAGTTTGGCGACATCATGGAAGTGCAGGCCAGTTGTTGGCTCATCCAGAATGTAAAGCGTGCGGCCTGTTGAGCGTTTGGAAAGCTCTTTTGCTAGCTTCACGCGCTGTGCTTCACCGCCTGACAGTGTGGTTGCCTGTTGGCCGACCTTGATGTAGCCGAGGCCAACACGGGCGAGGGTTTCCATTTTATCGCGGATGGATGGAACGGCGGAGAAGAAGCCTGCTGCTTCCTCAACAGTCATGTCCAGAACATCTGCAATGGATTTGCCCTTGAACTGAACTTCCAGCGTCTCGCGATTGTAGCGTTTGCCTTTACAGACATCACACGTGACGTACACATCCGGCAGGAAGTGCATTTCAATCTTGATGACACCATCACCCTGACACGCCTCACAGCGTCCGCCTTTCACGTTGAAGGAGAACCGGCCCGGTGCGTAACCACGTGCTTTTGCTTCCGGCATGCCTGCAAACCACTCGCGGATCGGCGTGAAGGCGCCGGTGTAGGTGGCCGGGTTGGAGCGTGGGGTTCTGCCGATTGGAGACTGGTCGATGTCGATGACTTTATCCAGCCGCTCCAGACCTTCGATACGGTCATGCGGGGCAGGGTTATCGCGCGCACCGTTGAGGCGGCGAGCGGTTGCCTTGTAGACAGTATCGATCAGGAACGTGGACTTGCCGCCGCCGGATACACCTGTCACGCAGGTAAATGTGCCAAGTGGGATGCTTGCGTCGACTTCTTTCAGGTTGTTGCCACGAGCACCGAAGACCTTGATCTGGCGGTTCTTGTCGATCTTGCGCGGCTCATCCGGCTGCGGGATGCTCATTTTGCCGGAGAGGTACTTACCAGTGAGAGAGGCCGGGTTGGCCATCACTTCTTCTGGTGTACCTTGTGCAACCACCTGGCCGCCATGGATACCTGCGCCCGGTCCCACATCCACCACATGGTCAGCTGTGAGAACGGCATCTTCGTCGTGTTCAACCACGATGACAGTGTTGCCCAGATTGCGCAGATGCTTCAGCGTTTCCAGCAGACGTGCGTTGTCGCGCTGGTGCAGGCCGATGGACGGTTCGTCCAGAACATAAAGAACACCGGTGAGGCCAGAGCCAATCTGAGATGCAAGACGGATACGCTGGCTCTCACCGCCTGACAGGGTGCCGGAGGAGCGGTCCATGGAAAGATACTCAAGACCAACGTCATTGAGGAACTTTAGGCGCTCACGGATTTCCTTCAGGATGCGATAGGCGATTTCGTTCTGCTTATCAGAGAGCTTCTCTTCGATGCTGGAGAACCAGTCGTGTGCTGTTTTGATGGAGAGTGCGGTGATCTCGCCAATGTGGCGGTCTGCAATCTTCACGCACAGCGCTTCTGGCTTCAAGCGGTAGCCGTTACAGGCATCACAGGCGTGGTCTGACTGATAACGGGACAGCTCATCGCGCACCATCTGGGAATCGGTTTCACGCCAGCGGCGTTCGATGTTGCCGACGACGCCCTCAAACGGTTTTTCGGTTTTGTAGGAACGGGTGCCGTCATCATAGACAAACTGCACTTTGGTTTTGCCCGTGCCAAACAGGACCGCATTGCGGAAATCTTCTGGCAGTTCCTTCCAGGCTTTGGTCATTGGCTGCTTGTAGTGCTTGGCCAATGCTTCCAGGGTCTGGGTGTAATATGGAGAGGTGGAACCGGTTTTCGACCACGGCAGGATTGCGCCGCCGCGTAAAGACAAGGACTGATCCGGCACGACGAGTTCAGCTTCAAACGCCAGTTTGGTACCTAGGCCGTCACAGGTTGGGCAGGCGCCGAACGGGTTGTTGAATGAGAACAGGCGTGGTTCAATCTCAGGAATCGTAAAGCCGGAGACCGGACAGGCGAACTTTTCGGAAAAGACGATTTGCTTGGCTTTGCCTTTTTCATCCTTCTGGTCGGCGAACTCAATTGTTGCCAGACCTTCAGCCAGTTCCAGAGCAGTCTCCAGAGAATCTGCGAGGCGGCCAGTCATGTCTTCACGTACGACAACACGGTCAACGACCACATCAATGTCGTGCTTGAACTTCTTATCCAGTGCTGGGGCATCCGCGATTTCGTAGTACTCGCCATCAATTTTGACGCGTTGGAAGCCCTTTTTCATGAGCTCGGCGAGCTCTTTCCTGTACTCCCCCTTGCGGCCGCGCACGATTGGGGCCAGCAGGTAAAGGCGTGTGCCTTCGTCCAGCATCAGGACGCGATCGACCATCTGAGAGACGGTCTGGCTTTCAATAGGAAGGCCGGTTGCCGGAGAATATGGGATACCGACACGCGCAAACAGAAGGCGCATGTAATCGTAGATCTCAGTGACCGTGCCCACGGTAGAGCGTGGGTTTTTGGAGGTTGTCTTCTGTTCGATGGAAATGGCTGGAGACAGGCCGTCGATCTGATCAACGTCCGGTTTCTGCATCATTTCAAGGAACTGGCGGGCGTAAGCGCTCAGGCTTTCAACGTAGCGGCGCTGCCCTTCAGCGTAGATGGTATCAAAAGCGAGGGAAGATTTGCCTGAGCCGGACAGGCCGGTCATGACGATCAGGCTATCGCGTGGAAGGTCCAGATCCACATTTTTCAAGTTATGTTCGCGAGCGCCGCGTACAGTAATCTGCTTCATTAGATCAGCGCGCGTGGAATTGTTTTCGATGTCATGTGTTGGCGACTTCGCCATGGAACTGTCCTTTATCACGGATGCCGAGTTCGCATATAAAAAGCAAAACAGGTCAGGGCGCGATCCTCAAAATGAAGGAGAATGTGCGCTGGAAATCAGGTGGAACATAAACGGAACAATTTTAAGGGGCAAGCCTTTTTGAGTTCGCTCTCAGAAAATTGTCCTTTAGAAAAATTGAGAGTTGAACTTGGCGTTTTCACAAGGCATTGTACTGGAACAAATATAGAACGAGTGGAGAGCCCTGCTTCCTGACGCCTGATATTCAAAAGGAAAGCCTCGGAAATGTGGACAACCGGGGCCGCTTTGCGAAAGCCTGTTTGATTTGTAGAGCGCGGAGCATAGGTTACTTGCCAACTTAACCTGCTCAGCTATGAGTTGGTTCAGATTTAGGAGTAATTCAATGGCCGGTAGCGTCAATAAAGTCATTTTGGTTGGAAACTTGGGCGCAGATCCGGAAATTCGCCGTACGCAGGATGGTCGTCCGATCGTCAACTTGCGTATCGCGACTTCCGAAAGCTGGCGTGATCGCAACAGCGGCGAGCGCCGTGAGCGCACTGA
The DNA here is from genome assembly GCF_000236645.1 of Pseudovibrio sp. FO-BEG1. Classification (NCBI taxonomy): domain Bacteria; kingdom Pseudomonadati; phylum Pseudomonadota; class Alphaproteobacteria; order Hyphomicrobiales; family Stappiaceae; genus Pseudovibrio; species Pseudovibrio sp. FO-BEG1. Next base: position 3,457,496 of record NC_016642.1, on the reverse strand, counting down.
ATGGCACCGCGTTGTTGTGTTTAATGAAGGCCTTGCAAAGGTTGCTGAGCAGTACTTGCGCAAAGGCTCCAAAGTTTACATCGAAGGCCAGCTGCAGACCCGCAAATGGCAGGACCAGAGCGGTCAGGACAAATACTCTACTGAGATTGTTCTGCAGGGCTTCAATTCTACGCTGACCATGCTTGATGGTCGCGGCGAAGGCGGCGGCATGGGTGGCCAGGGTGGCCAGTCCGGCGGCGGCTTTGGTGGCGGCGGTGGCGGCTACGACCAGGGCGGTGGCTTTGGTGGCGGTGGCAACCAGGGCGGCGGCTTCGGCGGAAGTGGCGGCGGTGGGCAGGCTCCATCCGGCGGTTTCGGCGGCGGAATGGACGACGAAATCCCGTTCTAAGCCAAGCGCATTATTCATTAAGGCCCGGCGTGAGTATCAGCTCATTGCCGGGCTTTTTTGTTAGCGGCGGTTTATATGAGTGCGTGTCTTCTCTCAGCATTGGAGCTGGTAGAGCTGGTGCTACGAAGAGAGACGTTGCTGGGGCAGGATGCTTTGTGTGCGTTTATGCAGACGTAGCCATTTGCTTGCAGAACTTATCACGATGTAAGGAAGAGAAATGGTACGCCCAAGGGGAATCGAACCCCTGTTTCCGCCGTGAAAGGGCGGCGTCCTAACCGCTAGACGATGGGCGCACTCTACAGCGTTTTCGCCGTGCGGCGCGCTGTGTGAGGAGGCTTATAGATTTTCACTAGGATAATGTCTAGTGCTTAAAATTTTATAATTCAAACAATCCACAAATATGAGGATGGCATATACTTTTCTTAATTATGCTTTGATTTCAGCGCCTCAATGCTGATTGAGGCGCTGTATCAGATCCTATTGGATTACCAGCTTCCGGTGTTGCCCATGGAGAGCCATGGTTCGGCTGGCTTAAGATTTGCGCCTTTTTGCAGCAGTTCGATGGAAATGCCGTCTGGAGAAACGATGAATGCCATGCGGCCATCACGTGGTGGGCGGTTGATGGTGATGCCAGCCGCCTGCAGTTTTTCGCAGGTCTCGTAGATGTTATCGACTTCATAGGCGAGGTGGCCGAAGTTGCGACCGCCGGTGTATTCCTCCGGATCCCAGTTATAAGTCAGTTCCAGCGCAGGAGCAGAAGAAGCGTTGAAGGCTTCTTTATCTTTAGGTGCTGCAAGGAACACCAAGGTGAAGCGGCCTGCTTCGCTTTCGTGGCGGCGTACTTCTTCCAGTCCGAAGATCGTGCAGTAGAAGTTGAGTGACTCATCCAGATCTTTAACCCGGACCATGGTGTGCAGATAACGCATGTCGAACACTTTCTTATATGGGGTGGCTCTCAGAACAGGAGCCAGCGGAGGTTGAAGTTGAGCGAAGCTAGCGTGAAAAATGATAAAGGGAAAGGGTGCCTAGTATTTCTGATTTGGGAATATACAAGGTACACCTCGCAGTAGTGTGTATCCGATGATGTGGTGGGCTTTTGAAAGTAACACGGGGTTTCATGGGATAAAATCTTCAGTAGTGTTAGCTATACCCCCTCCAAACTTCAGGTAAATGGTGTTGATAGGACAACACTAACCAAATCAATGGGGGATCATTTAGCTCTTTGTTAATTTTTTACCTTCTTGGCGTCGGGCGTGATGATATTCTTTTCGTGGAATCAAGTGGCGTTCGGTTCGAAATGGACGCTACATTTCAGATGCGGCAAATTTCGGGGCATTCATCATGGTGGTAAAAACGGCGCCTCAGGTAGGCTCTGTCGAGGACCTGGTTGACGATACAGCCTTAGATGTTCTTCAGGTAGCAGGAACAATCAAGTGGTTTGATATTGGGAAAGGCTATGGTTTTGTAGAGCCGGAAGACGATCTGCCTGACGTCTTGCTGCATGTTACATGCTTGCGCAGAGACGGGTATCAGACTGCCTATGAGGGTGCTCGCGTTGTTTGCGAGGTCTTAAATCGTCCACGTGGTTTGCAGGCGATGCGCATTCTTTCCATGGATGAAAGCTATGCGGTTCATCCGTCACAGCTGCCGCCATCCCGCACTCATGTTCAGGTCACTCCAGAGGGTAGCTTTGTTGAGGCTGAAGTGAAGTGGTTTAACCGTGTCAAAGGCTTTGGCTTCCTGACACGCGGTGAAGGCACGGAAGATATCTTTATTCATATGGAAACTCTGCGCCGCTTTGGTATCACTGAGCTGCGGCCGGGCCAGAAGGTTCAGGTGCGCTTTGGTGATGGTCCAAAAGGCAAGATGGCTGCAGAGGTTCGCCCTGTTGGAAATGGTACGCATATTCCAGCGTCGCACTAAAGAGATCTGTTTGGTCAGATCACAATATTGAGATTTGCCGATTTCAAGCCCTTGGTGACTTGCCAAGGGTTTTTCTTTGCCTCAAAGCTTAAAGAAAAGAGGTTCAGAGCGAGCGGTATGACGGTTCTTCGATTAGCTTTTCTAGTATTATTAATGGGTATGACAACTGCGTTTTCTGCGGGCATGCGAACTGAAACGGTCGAGGTTCGTAGCGATAACGGGACACACGAGTTTCAGGTTGAAGTGGCTGAGACGGCAGATGATCGAGCGCAGGGACTGATGGGACGGACTGATCTGAAGCCGGATCAGGGAATGTTGTTTATTTTTCCGCAATCAGGTCTTCAGTACTTCTGGATGAAAAACACACCGACTTCGCTCGATATCATTTTTATTGGATCGGATTACAAGATTAAGAGCATCGCAGCGAACACGGTGCCGTTTTCGGAGGAGATTATCCCTTCCGGATTGCCTGCAAGATATGTTTTAGAGGTTCTGGCAGGTCGCGCTGCTGAGCTTGGGATCAAACCTGGGGATCAGGTTATTCGCATTCCATAAGACTGTTTGAACTCGCTGAAACAAAAAAGGTGCCGACTGAGAATTTCAGTCGGCATTTTTGTTAGAGGCTGTTTTTGAACTGGAGTTTCTTTTCCCAGTCCAGCGCGTGCTTCACGATTGTCGGCAGGTCGTCGAACTGCGGCTTCCAGTCCAGATTGCTCATGATCCGAGAGTTGTCGGCCACCACTTTTGGGGAGTCACCTGCGCGGCGTGGTTCTTTTTTGACCTCAAAATTTACGTCGGAGACGGCTTTCACAGCGTCAATTACCTGGAGTACGGAATAGCCGTCGCCGTAACCAGCGTTCATGACGATGCTGTCGCCGCCATCGCGCAGGCGCTTGAGGGCGAGGTAGTGCGCGCTTGCGAGGTCGGACACATGGATGTAGTCGCGCACACCGGTGCCGTCCGGAGTGTCAAAATCATCGCCAAAAATGCCAAGATGAGTGCGCTTGCCGAGTGCTGCTTCGCAGGCAACCTTGATCAAATGAGTGGCGTTTTTGGTCGATTGACCGGTGCGGCCTTCAGGGTCCGCGCCTGCCACATTGAAGTAGCGTAATGCGGTGTATTTGAAGTCATGTGCAGCGGCGGTGTCGCGCAGCATGAGCTCTGTCATAAGCTTTGAAGTGCCGTAAGGGCTTAAGGGGGTTAGGGGTGCATCTTCAGAAACCGGAATAACTTCCGGATCCCCATAAACAGCAGCCGTAGAAGAGAAGATGAAGTGCTTGATGCCATTCTTCACGCACGCTTCAATCAGTGTGCGTGAAGCTGCCGTGTTATTATTATAGTATTTCAATGGGTTAGAGACGGACTCTGGTACAATAATTGAGCCGGCGAAGTGAATAACTGCCGTGATATCATGATTGCGGAAAATCGTCTGGAGCAGATCAAGATCTGTGATCTCACCTTCGTAAAGTTTAGCGCTCTGCGGTATCGCCCAGTCAAAGCCAGTGGACAGGTTGTCGATGACAACGAAGTCCTCTTTGGCATCGTGAAGGCACCACGTCATATGGCTTCCAATATATCCGCAGCCGCCTGTTACAAGTATGGTCATTGTCTGCTCCAAGACTCTCAAAATAGGTGTGTTTCATAGAGCGCTTCCTGTCGGATCTCTATGCAAAAGAATTAGCCTTGATTATTCGCCCTCAAGAATCTGATGGTCACGTGCGGCCTGTACTTCCAGGAAGACGCGTCCGATCACAGGGTGCGCGCGTTTGATTGTATCTTCCAGCGAGAAAATGACTTCCTCAACGGCGCCTGCGGTGAGCGCGTCTTCAAAGTCCAGAGATGCTGCAAGGAGAACGTCATTCGGGCCAAGGTGCAATGTGCGGATTTCGTTGACGCCTTTGATAGCCGATGGTGCGTTCAGAATCTCACGAACGGACGCGACGAGCTCGTCAGAGGCGCTTTCGCCGATGAGGAGGCCTTTGGTTTCAAGGGCGAGAACGAAGGCTGTGCCTGCAAGGATAAGGCCGATGACGACTGATGCCGCGCCGTCCAGCCACACGATGCCAAATGTTTGAGCACCCCAGATGCCGCCAAGAGCAACGAGAAGGCCCAGCATTGCGGCGGTGTCTTCAAACAGAACGGTGAAGACCGTTGGGTCTTTGCTGTCGCGAACTGCCGTCATGAACGGGCGCTTGCCTTTTGTTTTTTGGAATTCTTTGAACGCGACCGTCCAGGCCCAACCTTCGAAGATGATGGCAAGGCCCAGAACCACATAAGCGACAAATGCGGATTCGAGTGGGTGCGGATGGATGATCTTCTGGATGCCTTCGTAAAGCGAGATGCCGGCGCCGACTGCGAAGATCATGATGGCGACGACGAATGCCCAGAAGTAGATTTCGGAGCCGTAGCCAAATGGGTGTTTTTCGTCAGCAGGCTTTTCTGCGCGCTTCATGCCAAGCAGCAAAAGGCCCTGATTGCCTGTGTCGACGAGGGAGTGGATGCCTTCGGACAGCATTGCGGCTGAGCCGGTGTAAGCTGCGGCGCCAAACTTGGTGATTGAAATGAGTGTGTTGCCAGCAAGGGCGGCGAAAATGACCTTCTTGGAGCCGTGGGCAGCCATTCGAATCCTCCATAAAATACAAGGGTGACTTTACGAAGGGGATTTTGGACTTCAAGTCCTATCTCATTTTCGGGAAGGGTGCGCCCACAAGTGCTGCGGGCGCAAAGCAGTTTTTAAGAGTGCATCTCGATCAGCGAGAAGATGCCGTCTGCGACGAACTGAACGGACAGGGCTGCCAGGATCACACCGAAGAGACGGGTGATGATCAGCTGAACAGTTGAGCCGAGCAGTTTGTCGATGCGTGCTGCCAGCAGGAATACGAAGAAGCTGAGTGCGAGCACGGAAAGGAGGACTGCGATCAGGCTCATTTGGCCTGTGAAACCCGGTGCCTGGCCTGCGAGCAGAATGATGGCAGAGATGGTTGCCGGACCTGCAATGAGCGGAATAGCCAGCGGGAACACTGCTGTCTGAGAAAGGTCTTCCTGCTCAACCACTTTTTCGGCGCTTTCAGCTTTACGCTTCTGGCGATGTTCGAACACCATCTCAGTTGCAATGATGAAGAGCAGAAGGCCGCCCGCAACCTTAAAGGCCGCTTGAGAGATGCCGAGAACTTCCAGAAGCTGGCGTCCGGCAAAGAAGAATGCCAGGAGCGTTACGCCAGAGATGATCACGGCTTTGATCGCGATCTGACGGCGCTCAACACTGCTTGCCCCAGCGGTTACGGCCAGAAAAATCGGCGCCAGACCAATCGGGTCAATGGTGACAAACAGCATGGCAAATGCATTGATCAGAAACTCAATGAGCATTGCGCTTTACCTTGTATGTGGGGTGGGCCCGACTTCGGGCGTTTTTACCCGCAATTCTGCGGTTCTTGAGAGGGCGCTAACAGACAATGTTGTATTTGGCAAGAGTTTGATAGGTTTTTGCACCACCTGAACTGAGCTTAGTATTTTTATGAGGAAGAGCGAGGTTTTTAAGCAACGAAACTGCGTAGAAAGGCCTAGTGACCTGCCGCGGATCAGGCCGTGGGGTAAGGTAGTTGTTATTAGGTGTCTTTTCAGGGCTTGTGGCGTTTGGTTCTGCGGTTTGAATCGGCTATAAAGGTGCGGAATTCTGACTTAAATTGATGAGAATAATCCTTGGCAGATCAGGACTTAAGTACACCACCAGGTGGCCTACCCAGCGACATTCGGCCCGTCTCTATCACAGATGAAATGAAGCGCAGCTATCTCGATTATGCGATGAGCGTGATCGTAAGCCGTGCGCTTCCCGATGTTCGTGATGGTTTGAAGCCGGTTCACCGCCGTATTCTGTATTCCATGCATGAAAACGGATATGAGTGGAACAAGCCCTACCGTAAATCCGCCCGCGTCGTTGGTGACGTTATGGGTAAGTATCACCCACACGGTGATAGTGCGATTTATGATGCTCTTGTTCGTATGGCGCAGGATTTCTCCATGCGTCTGCCGCTCATTAACGGGCAGGGTAACTTTGGCTCGATTGACGGTGACCGCGCTGCGGCGATGCGTTACACCGAATGTCGCCTCGAAAAAGTTGCTCACACTCAGCTTTCCGATATCGACAAAGATACGGTCAACTTCCATGAGAACTACGATGGTTCTGAGCAGGAGCCTGAGGTTCTTCCGGCTCGCTATCCGAACCTTCTGGTCAATGGTGCTGGCGGTATTGCGGTTGGTATGGCGACCAATATTCCACCGCACAACATGGGTGAGGTGATTGACGGCACGATCGCGATGATCGAGCGCCCTGAAATCACTCTGCCTGAGCTGATGGAAATCATTCCGGGTCCTGACTTCCCGACTGGCGGCATTATTCTTGGCCGCGCGGGTATCAAAGCGGCTTATGAGAATGGCCGCGGCTCCGTCATCATGCGCAGTAAGGTGGACACGGAAGAGATCCGTGCCGGCCGCATGGCGATTATCGTCTCCGAGATCCCTTATCAGGTCAACAAGTCTGCAATGATCGAAAAGATCGCAGAGCTTGTGCGTGAGAAGCGTATCGAAGGTATCTCCGATATTCGCGATGAGTCTGACCGTCAGGGCATGCGCGTTGTTATTGAGCTGAAGAAGGATGCGGTTCCTGACGTCATCGTGAACCAGCTCTATCGCTACTCTCAGCTGCAGCAGAGCTTCGGCTGTAACATGGTGGCGCTGAATGGTGGTCGTCCTGAGCAGCTTGCTCTGAAAGACATGCTCAAGGCCTTCATCGCGTTCCGTGAAGAGGTTGTTGGGCGCCGTACACGCTTCCTGCTGGCAAAAGCACGTGACCGTGCGCATGTGTTGGTTGGTCTGGCTGTTGCGACCGCGAACATCGATGATGTTATTCATCTGATCCGCACTGCGCCGGATCCGGCGACTGCGCGTCGTCAGTTGATGGAGCGCAACTGGCCCGCAAAAGACATTGAGCCTCTGATTCAGTTGATCGATGATCCGCGTTATGCAATTCAGGAAGATGGTACATTCAAGCTTTCTGAAGATCAGGCACGCGCTATTCTGGATCTTCGCCTGCAGCGTCTGACCGCTCTGGGTCGTGATGAAATCGGCGATGAGCTGGATAAACTTGCTGCGGAAATCAAAGACTATCTGGATATTCTGAAGAGCCGAGAGCGCATCCTTGAGATCGTTCGCACTGAGCTTGAAGAAGTTCGTGATGAGTTTGCGACACCGCGCCGAACTGAGATCACTGATGGTGGTGGCGATCTGGATGATGAAGATCTCATCCAGCGTGAAGATATGGTCGTGACCGTCTCTCACTCCGGCTACATCAAACGTGTTCCTCTGGATACTTACCGTGCACAGCGTCGTGGTGGTAAAGGCCGCTCGGGCATGCAGACGAAGGACGAGGATTTCGTAACCCGTCTGTTCGTTGCCAACACCCATACGCCGGTTCTGTTCTTCTCTTCCCGCGGTATTGCCTACAAGATGAAAGTCTGGCGTTTGCCGCTGGCCGGTCCTCAGGCACGTGGTAATGCGCTGGTCAACATGCTTCCTTTGGAGCAAGGCGAACGCATCACATCTATTCTGCCGCTTCCTGAAAATGAGGAGACATGGGCAGAGCTGGATGTGTTGTTTGCGACCAAGCGCGGCACCATTCGTCGGAACAAGCTCTCTGATTTTGCGCAGATCAATAAGAACGGTAAAATCGCAATGAAGCTGGAAGAGGGCGATGGCATCGTGAACGTGATGACGTCAACCGAAGACGATGATGTTCTTCTGACGACATCTGCGGGCATGTGTATTCGCTTCCCAACGACAGACGTGCGTGTGTTCTCCGGGCGCAACTCCGTTGGTGTTCGCGGTATCAACCTTGCTGAGGGTGATCACGTTATCTCCATGACCATCCTGCGCCACTTCGACTGTGATTCAGATGAGCGCACCGCTTACCTGAAGCTTTCCCGTGCGATGAGCGGTGAAGAAGGTGCTGAGAGCGTATCCTTTGAAGATGCTGGCATGACCAAAGAGCGTTTTGAGGCAATGGACGAGAATGCAGAAGTCATTCTTACTGTTTCTGAAAACGGTTACGGCAAACGCACCAGCTCTTACGAGTACCGCACCACTGGTCGTGGCGGTAAGGGTATTGCTGCGATGACTGTGAATGATCGAAACGGTCGTCTGGTTGCTTCCTTCCGAAGTGAAGAGAGTGATGAGATCATGCTGGTGACCAACGGTGGTCAGCTGATCCGTTGTCCTGTTCACGGTATCCGTGTTGCTGGTCGTTCTACGCAGGGCGTGATCGTCTTCAATACGTCTGCGGATGAAAAAGTTGTTGCAGTGGAGCGTATTAGCGAAGCTGATGACGACGAAAACGTGGAAGCGGAAGGCGCAAGTGAAGGCGGAGCCGATAGCGGTGAAGCTGGAGCAGTCCCTCCAGCACCAGAGGGCGACGGCGGCGAGACGCCAAGCGCTGAATGATTTGAGAGTTCAGATGGGCAGAGAGAAATCTCTGCCCATTTTTTATTGATTTGGACGGATGATTTGTTCTGGCGAAAACCAAAAAAGTTGAGCTTTCAGTATCGTTGTGACTGCTGCGGGCAAGTGCATGACGATGCTCCCAGTGTAGCGTATGACGCTCCCTTTCCATTTTTGTGGCAGAATAAAGAAGTTCAGGAAACCGGTCATTTGGATGCAAATCGTTGTATTTACAAAGATGAAGATGGAGAGCACTTCTTTATCAGAGCGACGATGGACATTCCTGTACATGGGCTGCAAGAAACGTTTTTGTGGGGCATTTGGGTTTCCGTCAGCGAAGAGAGTTTTCAGGACTACGCTTTGGATTCAGAGGAGAATGTAGAGGGAAGAGGGTATTTCGGGTATTTGGCAAACAACCTTGCTTTTTATGGGGAGACCTGCGGTCTTCCTGCCAACGTAGAACTCAGGAGTAAAAACTTACGGCCTAATGTCTTGCTGCACATTGGAGACCATGAGCTGATACGTGATCAGCATCATGGAATTAGCATCGAGAAAGCTCGGCAGATCTTCCATCTTTTCCTGCATAGGCCGTCATAATGTGATGATGCAACATACTGCCTACTCTAAATGGGCAGAAACAGCTTGAAACACTTAAGAAAAATGGGTTCAATCGCGCAAACGCCCGAGAGGTAAGCGTCATCTTCGATGCTTATGGGGGAGGCATCTAGTGACGCGAGATTTAATATGAAGCGCATTGCACTTTATCCGGGGTCTTTTGATCCTATGACGCACGGCCATCTGGATATTCTGGAGCAGTCGTTGGTTCTGGCTGATGAGGTGGTTGTGGCCATCGGTATTCAGGCTTCCAAAGCTCCGTTGTTCTCTTTTGAGGAACGGGTGGAGCTGATCCGCCTTGCTTGCGAAGAACAGTTCGGCAAGGAAGACGCAGCGCGCATTCGCACTGTTTCCTTCACCGGGCTTGTTGTTGATGCAGCTCGGGAGCATGGGTCCAACATCCTGGTGCGCGGTCTTCGTGACTCGACAGATCTTAACTATGAAATGCAGATGGCTGGTATGAACGGTGCCATGGCGCCGGACATCAAGACTGTCTTTTTTCCAAGTTCGCCTGTGATGCGCCCAATTACGGCTACACTGGTGCGCCAGATTGCGAAGATGGGGGGAGATTACAGTTCGTTTGTCCCCAAGTGTGTTGAGGCTGCGCTGAAAAAGCGCTTTGAGATTGCTTAAAAACAACGCAACAGGAAAGACTGCCTATTTGATAGGGTTAGACTTTTTTAGCGCGTCGCGTTTATGTGCAATCACGCATCACCGCTAATTAATGTTTTTTACGCGCATCTTGCTCTTCAGGTCGATTGGGGCTTAGGGCGGTGCGCTTTGGTTAAGACAAGGACAGAAATCTTGCTACGTATCCTGACAGCATGTGCGATGGTTCTGGGCGCATTTATGATGCCATTTACTGCCAGCGCCAAAGATCTTGAAAACACGATTTATCTGGACCTGAAAGATGGCCGCGTTGAAATCGCGCTGCGTCCTGATCTTGCTCCTGAGCACGTCAAGCGCATCAAGCAGCTGACCCGTGAAGGTTTTTATGACGGCATCGTCTTCCACCGCGTGATTGATGGCTTCATGGCGCAGACTGGTGACCCAACCGGCACCGGCATGGGTGGTTCCGAACTGCCTGACCTGAAGGCTGAGTTCTCCAAGGCTCCTTTTAAGCGCGGTACTCTTGGTATGGCTCGTTCCCGCAGCCCACACAGCGCGAACTCCCAGTTCTTCATTATGTTCAATGAAGGGTCCTGGCTGAACGGTCAGTACACCGTATTTGGTGAAGTGGTTTCCGGAATGGACGCAGTAGACAAGATCAAACGCGGCGAACCTGTTCGTAACCCTGATAAGATCATCAAAATGCAGGTTGCGGCAGACGCCAAGTAAAGGCTATGTCTGCACTCAGACTTATTCTAAGATAAAGGACAGTCCCGTGGCTGATATCAAAGATCCAGAAAACACACTGCTGTTGGAAACCACTCAGGGTAACGTTGTTATTGAACTGCGTCCTGATCTGGCACCTAACCACGTTGCTCGCATTAAAGAGCTGGTACGTGAAGGCTTTTACAACGGCATCGTGTTCCACCGTGTGATTGACGGCTTCATGGCTCAGACCGGCTGCCCACAGGGTACAGGTACCGGCGGTTCTGGCAAGAAGCTGAAAGCTGAGTTCAACGACGCTAAGCACGTTCGCGGCACTTGCTCCATGGCGCGTTCCATGGATCCGAACTCTGGTGACAGCCAGTTCTTCATCTGCTTCGGCGAAGCAAACTGGCTCGACGGCCAGTACACCGTTTGGGGTCAGGTTGTTGAAGGCATGGACAACATCGACAAGATCAAGCGCGGTGAGCCAGTTGTAGACCCAGACAAGATCGTTTCTTTGAAGGTTGCAGCAGACGCTTAATTTTGAGCGCATTGCGATTTTTGAAAAGGCTCGGCAATTTGCCGGGCCTTTTCTTTGCCTGCATGCAAATGGACGCGGCAAGTCTAAACAGGTTGACCTTAATCGCACTAAAGGGTATCCCCCAGTGGCTTCAAGCGTTTGGCTGTGGGATAGGTGACAGTAAGGCCTGCAGGTGACCAGCGTTTGAGCCGTAATTCCAATAAGACAGCGGATAAAAGGCGACCACATTTTGTGCGGCGCTGAGATGCTGTTTTGTAAAGCTGGGTACCCTATGCTGGTTGATGATTTTGATTTTGACCTGCCGCCGGAAAACATTGCGCTCCGCCCGGCAGTTCCGCGTGACAGTTCACGCCTGTTGGTGGTGCGCCCAGATGGCGAGCAACTACTAACGGATGATCAGGTGCTGTCTCTGCCTGATCTGCTGGAGCCGGGCGATGCTCTGGTCTTCAATGATACAAAAGTAATTCCTGCACAGCTCCTCGGCTTCCGCACCCGTGATGGCGTGACGGCTAAAGTTGGTGTGACGCTACACCAACGCGCAAGTGCAAAAGAGTGGCGTGCATTTGTGCGCCCAGCAAAAAAGCTAAAAGTCGGCGATACCGTTCGCTTTGCTTTTGATGAAGAAAGCAAAGATGCTGCGGAACTTTCTGCAGTTGTTACTGAGAAGTCCGAATCAGGAGATATCCTGTTTGAGTTTGATCGCTCTGCAGGTGACCTAGACGCTGCGATTGCGCAGGTCGGCCACATCCCGCTACCGCCGTATATCGCAGCTAAACGTGCGGAAGATGATCAGGATCGTAAAGACTACCAGACGATCTATGCTAAGCATGAAGGGGCTGTTGCAGCGCCAACCGCTGGCCTGCATTTCACAGACCGTCTGTTTGCAGCTCTGGAAGAGCGCGGCGTAGAAAAGCACTTTGTGACGCTTCATGTGGGCGCCGGTACGTTTTTGCCAGTGAAGGCTGACAAGACCGAAGATCACAAAATGCACTTTGAGTATGGTGAGATCAGCGAAGAGACCGTCGCTGCGCTCAACGCTGTGCGTGCCCGTGGTAATAAGATCGTTTCTGTTGGCACAACCTCACTGCGCATTCTGGAAAGTGCTGTGACGGACGAGGGGATCATCAACCCGATCTCCCAAAGCACTGACATCTTTATTACGCCGGGCTACCAGTTCAAAGCCATCGATGCGCTGATGACCAACTTTCACCTGCCGCGCTCCACGCTGTTCATGCTGGTAAGTGCGCTGAGCGGTATGGAAGAAATGCGTGCCGCGTATGAACACGCCATCAGCTCTGGCTACCGTTTTTACAGTTATGGAGACAGCTCGCTGCTGTTCAAGAAGGCTTTAAAAATGACCGAAACGACTATCGATACACAGCAGGACGCCAAGCCGTTTTCCTTCAAACTGCTGAAGACCGATGGCATGGCTCGCCGCGGTGAAATCACTACCCCACATGGTAAAGTGCGCACGCCAGCCTTTATGCCAGTAGGCACGCAAGCGACCGTGAAAGCCATGTACCCACAGCAGGTACGTGATCTGGGCGCTGATGTCGTTCTGGGCAATACCTACCACCTGATGCTGCGCCCAACGGCTGAGCGTATCGCCAAACTGGGTGGTCTGCATAAGTTCATGGGCTGGGATCACACGATCCTGACAGATTCTGGCGGATTTCAGGTGATGTCTTTGTCTGGCCTGCGCAAGATGACCGAAGAAGGTGTGACCTTCTCCTCACATCACGATGGCTCCAAGCACTTCATGAGCCCAGAGCGCTCCGTTGAAGTCCAGGGCCTTCTGGGTTCCGATATTCAGATGCAGCTCGATGAGTGTATCGCGCTTCCTGCTGAGCGTGATGAAGTTGAGCGCGCTATGCAGCTGTCTCTGCGTTGGGCCGAGCGCTCCCGTGCTCAGTTTGAGAAAATGGGTGGACCGCAAAAGGGGCAGGGCCTCTACGGTATTGTTCAGGGTGGTGATGTACCTGATCTGCGTATCGAATCCGCTCAACGTCTCGGTGAACTTCCTATGGAAGGGTACTCAGTTGGTGGATTGGCGGTCGGTGAGCCTCAGGCTGTGATGCTGAAGATGCTGGAAATCACCACGCCAGCGATGCCAAAAGACAAGCCGCGCTACCTGATGGGCGTTGGTACGCCTGAAGATATTCTGGAAAGTGTTGCGCGCGGTATCGATCAGTTTGACTGCGTTATGCCAACTCGCGCTGGCCGCCACGGTCTGGCTTACACTCGCTTTGGCAAGGTGAACCTGAAGAACGCACGTCACGCAGAAGATCCACGTCCATTGGATGAGCTATCCAACTGTGAAGCAACTTCCAAGTACTCCCGCGCTTATTTGCATCATCTGGTGCGCGTGAACGAAGGTCTTGCAGCGATGCTCCTGACCTGGAACAACCTTGCATACTACCAGTACCTCATGCAGGGGATCCGCGACGCTATCGATGAAGGCCGCTTCGAGGAGTTTCGCCAGAAGACCAAAGAAGATTGGGCTCGTGGTGATATCGAGCCTTATGTTTGGTCATAAGACTGTATCTCATTGAACAACAATAAGGCTTGGATGTAAGTGCATCCAAGCCTTTTTTATAGGCGCCACAATTTTACGTGCTCTGGTGTCTTTTCTCGTTCCAGCAGGCCGTGGAGGTCGGCCACGAACACTTTTTCAGCGCTTAAGTAACGTTCCATGACATGCCATGGTTCTTCGTTTTCGAAGAAGGAGTGATGTGGAACTGCGAGGATAACAGCGTCGCAATCTCCGGGGGGAGAGTCTTCGTAAAGTTCAATATCAAAGTTGTCTTTGGTGTGTTGCGGATCTGCCAAAGGATCGACGGCAAAGATATGTGCGCCGAAACGCTCCAGTTCCCGGATCAAATCAATCACTTTGGAGTTTCGGGTGTCCGGCACGTCGGCTTTGTAGGTTATGCCTAAGACCGCGATCCGAGGCGGCATCGGCCGAGCGAGTTTGACGCAGCCTTGTATAACCTCCGTTGCAATGAAACGGCTCATGCTCTCATTCGTGCCCCGTCCGGCAAGGATCACTTGCGGAGAAAAACCCAGCTGGTGTGCTTTATCGGTCAGGTAATAAGGATCAACTCCGATGCAGTGGCCTCCGACCAGACCTGGGTGAAATGGCAGAAAGTTCCACTTTGTTGAAGCGCCTTCCAGCACATCCCGTGTATCGATATCCATGGCATGGAACAACATGGAGAGTTCGTTCATGAGTGCGATGTTGAGATCGCGCTGGGTGTTTTCGATGACCTTTGCTGCTTCCGCCACCTTGATTGATGAGGCCTTATAGATGCCAGCTTTGACGATCTTGCCATAAAGCTCTGCCAGTGTTTCCAAGGCTTCGTCAGAACTTGCTGAAACGATTTTGAGGAGGTTGGTGAGAGTGTGTTTCTTGTCGCCAGGATTGATCCGTTCTGGTGAGTAACCAATCTGGAAATCTCTGGGGAACCTTAGGCCAGATTCTCGTTGGAGAAGTGGTACGGCGATTTCTTCCGTGGCGCCCGGATAGACAGTGGACTCAAAGACAACAATGTCGTTGGGTTTCATGAACGCGCCAACAATCTTGGAAGCCTTTTTGATTGGTCCCAGATCGGGGCGTTTGGAGATATTGATAGGGGTGGGAACTGCCACAATGTGGATCCGCGCCTGCCTGATGTCAGGCGCAGAGTAAGTCAGTGTCAGATTTTTGGAAGAAAGTGCCGTCTTGGTGACGGATGAGGTTCGATCTTTCCCTTCAAGGAGTTCCTGAACCCGGTGACGATCAATGTCGTAACCAATTGTTTTGATACCGGCGTGGGCCAGTGCACAAGCAACGGGCAGACCTACGTAGCCAAGCCCGACAACTGAGACAATTTCTTCCATAAAATGGCACCTTGGGACGTCCTAGACATTGTAGTAATCCCGATACCATTTGACGAAGTTTGCAACCCCTGCCTTTACGGAGGTTTGCGGTTTGAAGCCTGTTGTCTCAATCAGATCTGTTACATCTGCGAAGGTTGCGGCGACGTCTCCTGCCTGAAACGGAAGGAACTCTTTCTTCGCCTCCATGCCCAGTGCTTCTTCGATCGCTGCAAGGTAATCCATCAGCTGAACAGGATCGCTGTTGCCGATGTTAAAGACCTGATATGGCGCACTGGATGTTGCTGGATCAGCGTTTTTGCCATCCCAGTCATCTGAGCGCTGAGGTGGAAGATTTGCAATGCGAACGATGCCCTCGACGATGTCATCCACATAAGTGAAGTCGCGGATCATGTTTCCGTGGTTGAACAGCGGAACAGGCTCACCTTCAAGGATGGCCTTGGTGAACTTGAAGAGGGCCATGTCTGGGCGCCCCCAAGGACCATAAACGGTGAAGAACCGGAGGCCAGTGCAGGGGATGTCAAAGAGGTGCGCATAGGAATGCGCCATCGCTTCATTGGCTTTTTTGGTCGCTGCGTAGAAGGAAACCGGATGGTTGCCACCGCGATGTGTCGACAGCGGCATAGTTTCGTCAAGACCATAAACGGAGCTGGTGGACGCATAGACAAGATGCTTTACAGAGTGGGCGCGCGCACCTTCCAGAATGGACAGGAAGCCTGTGACGTTGGCGTCCACATATGACTGAGGGCTTTCAAGGGAGTAGCGCACACCCGCTTGAGCAGCGAGGTGAATGACTTTTGACGGCACGTGCTGCTTGAAGATGCGCATAACAGCTTCTGCATCTTCAAGCCTGATCCGTTCTTCAGTGAAATGGTTTGAAGCTGCGAGGCGTTTCAGTCGCTCTTCTTTGAGTGTCACATCATAGTAGTCGGTGACGCAATCAAGTCCGATGACATGATAACCATCTTGCAACAGACGGAGGGCCACAGCATTGCCGATGAAGCCGGCAGTGCCTGTTACAAGTACTTTTTCCATTTCACGTTTCCCGATACTCAGCTGGTTTTTACAAGTAGTTTGTCCAGCATCGGACGCAGCTGAGCTGCAAGCTCCGAATCATCCAATGCGTAAGCGACATTTGCGGACAAGAACCCTGAGCGAGAACCACAGTCGTAAGTTTCTCCACGGAATTCAACGCCGTGGAAGTCCTGCTGCCCCATGAGGGTGAGCATTGCATCTGTGAGCTGAATTTCTCCACCAGCACCCGTGCTCTGGTTTTCCAGCAGGCCAAAGATCTCCGGCTGAAGGATATAACGGCCATTGATGTAAAGATTAGAAGGTGCCGTGCCTGGCTCTGGCTTCTCGACCATGCCTGTAATGGCGAATGTTTCATCCGTGCGAGGAGCGTCACGTTCAATAATGCCGTACTTATGGGTCTGATCCCACGGTACTTCCTCAACAGAAATGATGTTGCCGCCGTGGTTTTCATAGGCTTCAACCATCTGAGAGAGACAGCCTTTTGGCGCTTTCATTAGCATGTCAGGTAGCAAAATTGCGAATGGTTCGTGACCGATGATGTCGCGAGCACACCAGATTGCGTGACCAAGGCCCAGCGGCTCCTGCTGACGGGTGAAGCTTGTCGTACCTGCGGAAGGGCGGATTTTTTCAAGCAGCTCCAGCGCGTGTTCTTTGTTTCTGCGGCGCAGCGTTTCTTCCAGCTCATAAGCAATGTCGAAGTGATCTTCGATTACCTGCTTGTTGCGGCCAGTTACAAATACGATGTGCTCGATCCCAGCAGCCCGTGCTTCGTCAACCACGTATTGGATGATGGGACGATCCAAAATAGTGAGCATCTCTTTTGGAACGGCTTTTGTCGCAGGTAGGAAGCGGGTGCCCAGACCTGCAACCGGGAGAACAGCTTTTCGTATTGCAAGTGTCATATATTTGAATTCCTTAGGTCAAGGAGATCGAAACAGTCATTTTGAAAGCACTTATCGGCAGCGTGTTAGGCTCGTCAATGGTATCAAATGAATTTGTCCTAGGACATAATGCTTCGATTGCCCGAAATTTGAATTACTCATTCTTCAGAGATGTTCATTCGCAGTCAATTATCGCGAAATTGTGAAGCTCTCTTGTTTCTCCAGAACATGCTGCTTTAAAAGTTACTCCCAGATGAACAGAAAGCTATCAGGGGTATAGTTGTGATTGAAGGTTTTAAGCTTGCGGCATTAGAAGCCGGGCAACGAATTCTGGGGATTTATGAGGAAGGCTTTCAGTCTGAGACTAAAGGTGATGGATCTCCTGTCACGATTGCTGACCAGCAAGCGGAAGAAATCATCCTCAATCACCTTTCCACATTTTGCCCGGATGTACCCGTGATTGCGGAAGAGGCCATGGCTGCGGGCATCATGCCGGAAATCGGATCCCGCTTTATTCTTGTTGATCCATTGGATGGAACGCGCGAGTTCATCAGCCGCAATGGCGAGTTCACTGTCAATATTGCTCTTATTGAAGATGGAACCCCAACCAAAGGCGTCATTTATGCACCTGTGACGGGAGAATTGTTCTGGGGCGAAGTCGGGCATGGTGCGTATCGCGCAGAAGCCAATGGGCTTGAACTTGGTGAAGTCACGCAGATGAACTGCTCGGCGTTTTCTGAAAAGTTGCGTGTGCTTGCCAGCCGGTCTCATCGCAGCGAACGCACCAATGCCATGTTAGAGAAACTGGACAACTCTTCTATCGTCGCTGCAGGGTCTTCCTTGAAATTCTGTCGTCTGGCTGAAGGAAAAGCTGACTTTTATCCGCGTATGGAGCCGACAATGGAGTGGGATACGGCTGCTGGTCAGGCGATTCTTTGTGCTGCTGGTGGCTCTGTTGTTGTGGAAGGTGGTGGGCCACTTGAATATGGCAAGCTGAAAACGCCTCAGGACAAGCCCTTCGCAAATCCGTGCTTTTTAGCGGTCGCGGACGAAAAAATTATTTCCCATTATGGCTTAAGGTCGGGTTGGTAAGCTTCGGCTCAGCAATGCTCAACCGTTAAACTCTGGCTCAAGACTTAACGACACGTCCTTTGGAGACCGTGATGGGCATTGATAGCCAGTCGCATCTGCGACGACTAGAGAACGAGAGCATTCATATTATTCGCGAGGTGGCAGCAGAGTTTGATAACCCTGTGATGCTTTACTCCATTGGTAAAGACAGCGCAGTGATGCTGCACCTTGCTCTTAAAGCCTTCTATCCTTCTAAGCCTCCGTTCCCGCTTCTGCACGTGGATACCACGTGGAAGTTCAAGGAGATGATTTCCTTTCGTGACCACACGGTTGAGAAGTACGGGTTGGATCTCATTGTTCATACGAACGAAGAGGGCGTTAAAAACAACATCAACCCGTTTGATCACGGCAGCTCCAACTACACGCACATCATGAAGACGGAAGCGCTGAAAGAGGCGCTGACGAAATATAAGTTTGATGCAGCTTTTGGCGGCGCACGACGTGATGAAGAAAAATCTCGCGCAAAAGAACGCGTTTTTTCGTTCCGTTCTGCGAGCCACGGTTGGGATCCGAAAAACCAACGACCGGAACTATGGTCCCTTTACAATGGCCGTATTGCTAAGGGTGAATCCATTCGTGCGTTCCCGCTTTCCAACTGGACCGAGCTGGATATCTGGCAATATATCCTTGCTGAAGGCATCGATATCGTGCCGCTTTACTTCTCTGCAAAACGTCCGGTTGTTGAGCGGGATGGTACGTTGTTGATGCTGGATGATGATCGCTTCCGGTTGGAGCCGGGTGAGAAGGTTGAGCATCGTGATGTTCGCTTCAGAACTCTTGGCTGTTATCCGCTGACTGGTGCAGTTGAATCCACTGCAGACACTCTTGAAGACATTGTGAGTGAAATGCTGATTGCGCGGACTTCCGAGCGCAGTGGCCGCCTGATTGATCACGACAGCTCTGGTTCCATGGAGAAGAAGAAGCGTGAGGGGTATTTCTAATGAACAAGATCACGCCAGTGGCAGAAGCTTTTGATCTGTCCAACTACATCAACTCCCAGGAATCCAAGAGCTTCCTGCGTTTTCTAACCTGCGGTAGCGTGGATGACGGTAAGTCCACGCTGATCGGACGTTTGCTTTATGACACCAAGCTGATTTTTGAAGATCAGCTGGCAGCGCTCGAAAAGGACAGCCGGAAACACGGCACTGTTTCAGATGATATCGATCTGGCTTTGCTGGTGGATGGTCTGGAAGCTGAGCGCGAGCAGGGTATCACGATTGATGTGGCCTATCGCTTCTTCTCTACTGAGAAGCGCAAGTTCATCGTTGCTGATACGCCGGGTCACGAGCAGTACACCCGTAACATGGCGACAGGCGCTTCCACAGCAGATCTGGCTATCTTGTTGGTTGATGCACGCAATGGTCTGCTGACACAGACACGTCGCCATGCGTTTATCGCGTCGCTGCTTGGTGTGCGTCACGTGGTGTTGGCCGTCAATAAGATCGATCTGGTTGATTATGACCAGACACGTTTTGAT
The DNA here is from genome assembly GCF_000236645.1 of Pseudovibrio sp. FO-BEG1. Classification (NCBI taxonomy): domain Bacteria; kingdom Pseudomonadati; phylum Pseudomonadota; class Alphaproteobacteria; order Hyphomicrobiales; family Stappiaceae; genus Pseudovibrio; species Pseudovibrio sp. FO-BEG1. Next base: position 3,437,826 of record NC_016642.1, on the reverse strand, counting down.
GAAATCAAGGCCGAGTTCGAAAGCTTCTCATCCGGTTTTGATTTTGACAGCTGCGAAGTTATTCCGCTTTCAGCACGCTTTGGTGACAATGTTACCACCAGCAGTGACAAACTGAGCTGGTTTACTGGCCCAACACTGCTGGAGCATCTTGAAAATGTTGAACTGGGCCATGAGCATAGTGAAGCTGCGTTCCGTTTTCCGGTGCAGTGGGTGAACCGTCCAAATCTGGATTTCCGCGGCTATAGCGGTACGGTTCGTGGCGGTTCTGTCAATGTTGGTGATGAAGTTGTTGTCGCGCAGTCTGGCAAAACCAGCCGTGTTGAGAAGATTGTCACCATGGATGGGGATCAGGTACGTGCTGACGATGGTCAGTCGGTCACTCTGACCCTGACTGATGAGATCGATATTTCCCGTGGTGATGTTTTGGCTCCGGTGCATTCTCGTCCTGATGTGAGCGACCAGTTTGCTGCGCATCTGATCTGGATGTCTGAAAACGCCATGCTTCCTGGACGGCCATATCTTCTGAAATGCGGTACCAAGACTGTTGGTGCGAGCGTAACGGAGATTAAGCACAAGGTTGACGTGAACACGTTTGATCATCATGCGGCTAAGGAACTCTCTCTCAATGAGATTGCGTTTTGTAATCTGGCGCTGTCTGAGGCGATTGCATTTGATCCATATGAAGCAAACCGTGATACCGGTAGTTTCATCCTGATTGATCGTATGACCAATGAGACGGTTGCTGCTGGTTTGATCTGGTTTGGTCTGCGTCGTGCAACAAATGTCCATCGTCAGGCACTAGATGTGAACAAGAAGGCACGTGGTGGCCTGAAAGGACAAAAGCCTGCAGTTCTCTGGTTCACAGGTCTGTCTGGTTCTGGCAAATCAACCATTGCGAACGCGGTTGAGCAGAAACTGTTGAGCTTGGGTCGCCATACCTATTTGCTCGATGGAGACAATATTCGCCATGGCCTGAACAAGGATCTTGGGTTCACTGACGCTGACCGGGTGGAGAACATCCGCCGGGTTGCGGAGACGTCCAAGCTGTTTGTCGACGCAGGTCTGATCACTCTGGTTTCGTTTATCTCGCCTTTCAAAGCCGAGCGTCAGCTTGCGCGTGACCTTCTGGAGAATGACGAGTTCTACGAGATCTTCGTTGATACCTCGCTTGAGGATTGTGAAGCGCGTGATCCAAAAGGCCTTTATGCCAAAGCGCGCAAAGGAGAGATCACCAACTTCACTGGTATCGACAGTGCTTATGAAGCACCGGAAGCGCCGGAATTACATCTGAAGACGCAAGGTCGGACCGTTGAGTCTCTTGCTGATGAGATTGTAGATCGGCTGCTTGCTGATGGCTTTATTGGATCGGACAACACCTGGGTCATCTAAACTGAAAAAGTAACTTCTTTTCAAAGCCGGGGGCGAAAGTTCCCGGCTTTTTTGTATCTGCTCACATAGGAACTGCGATAAATCTGGCTATTTTCTGAGATGTTTTTTTACCAAACAAGCACCCCGTAATTTTTTGAGGAAGCGAGTTCCGTTAGGTTTCGGCCTAACTCAACCGATCTCATTTTAAGGCTATGGGAGGATCAGATGCCGAAAGCGCTTAAAAAATATAAGAATGTCAAAGAGTTCCTTAGCGGTGTGCCTGCCTTCAAAAAGGAAATGGAAAAGAAGCATAAGCTGCCAGCCAAGGACATTGATAAGTACGGCAAGCTGACAAGTGATAAGGCTGGCATTGAGAAGAAGTATATGTCGCTTGTTGAAGAAGATCCTAAGCTGAAGAAAATCTCCAGTGACATTGATAGAGCAGAAAAAGCCGTCAAAAGCCTGTCAAAGGCACAGGATGAGTACATCAAAGCGCATAATACAGTTGAGCAAATCAACAAAGGTATGAAAACCTTGGAAAATTCTGTCAGGGGAGACACAAAACAGCTTCTGGGGAATGATAAGTACCAGCAGCTTCGTCAACACCTGGATGCTGCGAACAAGAGTTATGCCGCTGCGGAAAAGAAGATTGCTCAAAGAGCGGCTCTTCAAAAGCAATTTGAGCAGCTTTTGGATGTCTACGATAAAGAGAAAGACAAGATCGCAAAGAGTTATGGGGTCACTCTCACGACCGACGCAAAAAGCCTGATCGTGCTTATGGGAAAGAGTGCGGAATACTCGATGATCATCGGATAAGCCAGTTGATGCATAGCAGAAAGTGAGAGTGCTTTTTCTGGCAGTCCTTCATGTTGAAGCGGAGCTGGCCTGAGGCTTCGCTTCCAGAATTATGATGTTCTTCATGTGATAGAGCTCTCCATGATCACTGTTACACGACATTTTAAGAGCGTTGATCACTTCCACAAGTGGGGAGCACGGGTTGTTGGAGATTGGAATCTAAGCAAAGAGGCTCTTGCTCAGTATAAGGCCATCCTTGCCGATCCGGATGCTTTGAGGCCATGGCAGTCCTCTGAAAATGAGGACTATGAACTCGGCGATCTGATGGAATTGGGAGAGATGGAAGCGGCAGAGGTTGATCAAGAACTTGCTGCTGCTGAAGATGTGTGTCGACACCTCTCAAAGAAATTGATGCGGCTGGAGAAGAACAACAACGGTGCTGAAACTGCTAGATATCAAGCTTTGCAAAGTGAATATGAAGTAACTGCCAGACAATGCGAGTTGTTGGAGGAAAAACTGCAGGCATTGAAAATCCAAGGGCAGGAGATCAGCCAAAGCAGGCAGCGCCTAAGGAAACAGAAAAGACGAACTTTAGAGCCGTTGCAGGTCAGCGTTACAAGAACAGATGAGTGCGTCGTTATACGAGTCGGTGGGAGTGTATGCTCCGTCATTCCTTGCAATGAGAATGTGCGCAGGAAAAAGAGCTACAAAAATCCGGATCCGGTCCCGAAGCAGGAGAGGTCGCTGAGAGTGCTCGCCTTGAAGCAAAAACTTCTAAATCAACGCAGATGAAGGGAAGGGTGATAACTTGCAAGTCTGCAAAATGAGCTTTGACCTTCCGAAGGTGACGCCCCCTAAAACCCTCTTCAGACGCACAACAGGGCGTTCACGCTCTTGTAATTTGGTGCCAAAGCGCCTAATCAACTTTTGGATTATATTCACGCCTTTAAGGAGATCTCTTCGTGTCTCAACCGAACTCAGAAGTTTCCGTCGGAAACGCTGTCTTTTCAAATGATAAACCGTTCTCTCTGATCGCTGGCCCGTGCCAGATGGAGAGCCGGGCGCATGCCTTGGAAATGGCGCATGCTGTCAAGGAAATTGCAGAAGAGTTGAACATTGGTTTGGTTTTCAAGGCGAGCTATGACAAAGCAAACCGGACAAGCCTTTCTGCCAGCCGTGGCATGGGCATGAAGGGTGGTCTTGAGGTCTTTGCGGAAATTAAAGAGACCTACGGTCTGCCAGTCATCACTGATGTGCACGAACCGAGCCATTGTGCGCCGGTTGGTGAAGTTTGCGATGTGTTGCAGATTCCAGCCTATCTGTGTCGCCAAACTGACCTTCTTGTTGCTGCTGCGAAAACCGGCAGAGCGCTGAATGTGAAGAAGGGACAGTTTCTCGCGCCTTGGGACATGAAAAACGTCATGACCAAGGTTGTTGAGAGCGGAAACTCCAATGTGATGTTGTGCGAGCGTGGCGCAACATTTGGTTACAACACTCTTGTTTCAGATATGCGCGCGCTGCCAATCATGGCTGAGATGGGCGCACCTGTTGTGTTTGATGCAACGCACTCCGTCCAGCAGCCAGGTGGCCTTGGCGGTTCTTCTGGTGGCCAGCGTGAGTTTGTTGCAACCCTTGCCCGTGCTGCTATTGCAGTGGGCATTGCAGGGCTGTTTGTGGAGACACACGACGATCCTGACAATACAACGTCATCTGATGGCCCGAATATGATCCCACTGAACCGACTCAAAGACCTGCTGAAGTGGCTGCAGGAGTTTGACCGGATCGCGAAAAACGGAAGTTTTACGCTTTAGATATTTCACGGCACCTAAGGTAAGTGACAAAATACTGCGTTTTTACGTAGAGGTGCGACAAAATACATTCGATTATTCCCAAGGATTTACAGAGGAGTACGGTCTCTTCTCTTCCTTGGGGGCAGCGCCTCAGGTAAAAGCTCTTAGAGCCAAAATTCCACACTCTACAAGTACATTGGAGTACTCTTAGATGACTGCTATCATCGACATTATCGGTCGCGAAATTCTTGACAGCCGCGGCAACCCAACTGTTGAAGTTGATGTGCTTTTGGAAGACGGCTCCTTCGGTCGGGCTGCTGTTCCGTCCGGCGCCTCCACTGGCGCGTTTGAAGCTGTTGAACGCCGCGATGGCGGTGAGCGTTACCTCGGCAAAGGTGTTGAGGACGCTGTTGAAGCTGTAAACGGTGAGATCTTTGATGCAATCGGCGGTATGGACGCTGAAGATCAGATCAAAATTGACCGTGCAATGATTGAACTTGACGGCACCGACAATAAAGGCCGTCTTGGTGCAAACGCTATCCTAGGCGTTTCCCTTGCTGTTGCTAAAGCTGCTGCAGAAGCTGCTGCAATGCCGCTTTACCGCTACGTTGGCGGTTTCGGTGCACGCACTCTGCCAGTTCCGATGATGAACATCATCAACGGCGGTGAGCATGCTGACAACCCAATCGACTTCCAGGAGTTCATGATCATGCCAGTGGGCGCAAGCTCTCTGCGTGAATCTGTTCGCATGGGCGCGGAAATTTTCCATACCCTGAAGAAGGGCCTTTCCGCTGCTGGCCACAACACCAACGTTGGTGATGAAGGTGGTTTTGCACCTGGTATCGGTTCTACTGATGAGGCTATTGGTTTCGTTCTGAACGCGATCGAAAAAGCTGGTTACACCCCTGGTGACGACGTGATGCTTGCATTTGATGCAGCTTCCACCGAGTTCTACAAAGACGGCAAGTACAATCTGAAGGGCGAAGGCAAGATCCTTGGTTCCGACGAGATGGTTCGCTACCTTGAAGATCTGGTTTCCAAGTACCCAGTGTTCTCCATCGAAGACGGTATGGCTGAAGAAGACTGGGATGGCTGGAAGTCCCTGACCCAGGCAATCGGCAACAAGTGTCAGCTGGTAGGTGACGACCTGTTCGTGACCAACTCTGAGCGTCTGGCTCGCGGCATCAAAAACGACACTGCAAACTCCATCCTCGTTAAAGTGAACCAGATCGGTTCTCTGACCGAGACCATGGAAGCTGTCGATATGGCGCACCGTGCAAACTACACCTCTGTTATGTCTCACCGTTCCGGTGAAACTGAAGACAACACCATTGCTGACCTGGCAGTTGCATTCAACTGTGGCCAGATCAAAACTGGTTCCCTGTCTCGTTCTGATCGTATGGCTAAGTACAACCAGCTTATCCGTATCGAAGAAGAGCTGGGTGTACAGGGCGTGTTTGCTGGTCGTTCTATCCTGCGCGGATAAGACCTTTCAGCATCTGCTTGAAATTAAGAAAGCCGGTCCATTGGGCCGGCTTTTTTTTGTTGCTTCACTGCAATGAGATTACTTCTTAAGTCGGCGATATGCATAGGCCACAATTTCATAAGCGCCCCAGCCAACAATCATGTAACTCCACAAGATGGGAACAAGCAAAAGCCCCCAAGCGGCAAACAGGCCGAGCGAGTAGAGTAACTCGCTGATATCATACCCTGCTATGGAGCACGGATTAGCAAAACCCTCGTGAACTTCGCAGCCTGCTATCTCTCCTGCTACAAGCACCAAAATTACTGAAAAGATCCAGAAGATAAGCGGTGAGGAAAACAGGAGGAGAAGTACTCTGCGTTTGCTCATTGCAAGTGCCCCTTGAACCATTGGCGCTGACATAAAGAGTGCGGCAGTTTTCAGTCAACCGGACTCATTCAGCTCATGTGATTTCAAGAGTATTGAATATTTTCAGAGCAAGGGCTATTCGCCAGTTTTCGTTTCTTCTGCGTGGCGGATGGCTGCGGCCAGTGTTTCCGGGTTTTCAGCTCCTGCGACAGCGAAGCGGCCGTCGATGACGAAAAACGGGACACCGGTGACGCCGATTTCGTGTGCGCGGAATACGTCAGCTTCAACTTCTTTGACATCCTGATCAGTATCCAGAAGATCTGAGACGAGTTTGCTGTTGAGACCAGCCCGTTCTGCTGCGTCGACAAGAACTTGCTTGTCTGTCAGATCAGCGCCTTCGGTGAAGTAGAGTTTGAACAACTCTTCGACCATCGCATCCTGCATGCCTTCAGAACGCGCCCAACGGATCAGGCGGTGGCTGTCGATGGTGTTGGGTGATTTCTTAATGGCATCGAACTGGAAGTCGATATCCTCTGCTGCACCAGCATTGCGTACGTGGGAGTAGGCTTGTTCTGCTCGCTCAGGTCCGCCGAACTTGTCTTCCAGATACTTTTTGCGATCCTTGCCTTCTTTCGGGAGGGTCGCATCCAGCTGATAGGGGTGCCATTGAACTTTGACGGTGCTTTCCGGCAACATCATGAGTGCTTTTTCCAGTCGGCGTTTGCCGATGAAGCACCATGGGCACATGACATCGGAGATCACATCAATGACAATCGGGGCATTAGTAGACATCTGAATTCTCAGTTATGGGTGTATTCGCGTTTGCTCTGTAGCCTATCAGGAAAATCCGATAGTTGCTCTGGAAATCTCTCACAGTTTCGTGAGGTTGCTGAAGGGCTTATCCGTTGCCCAAACCTGTGGTGCGCACCATCACCAGAACGCGGTTGGAGAGTTGCTCCATCCCTTTTTTGCTGCGCAGAACGGCAACCGGGCCACGGCCTTCGATGTTGGCGACAAAATCTTCATCACGGCAGACGGCCATGGCGATGGAAAGAACGGTGCCGCTCCAATACATCTGATGCTGGGCGAAGGCTTGTGGGTTGCTGCCTGTGAAACGTTCTATGAGCTCCAGAAGGTTGAGCTCGTAGATAGATTCACCACGGCGCTTGGTGGATTCTTCAAGAAGTGTCAGATAGCTGCGGTAGGTCTGCTCTGACAGGTAGTCCTCATCGTCCTGCCGGGCGAGCCATTGACTGGAGACTGTGAGGATCGCATCAGTCAAGCGCTGGCGGCGACCTCCGCGCAATGCACTAATGATGTGACCAGTGAGAGCTTTGTCTGTCACGTCGCCCAGAAGAACATCCGTTGCGCCTGCCGAATAGAGCAGGTGAGCGGATTCTTCATCCACACTGTGGGCGAGGACCGGTAGGTTGAAGTAGCGTGGGTCTGCGCGAAGTCGTTCGATCTCCTCGCAGGCCTGCCACGCTGGCATATCGATCAGCACGGCCTCAAACCGGCGAGCGGTGAGGTAGTCCTCTGTCATGTCAGAGGTGAAGCCGCCAACGATTTCAACGGGCATGTCCAGAAGAGCTTGTGTACGGCCAAAGTGCTTGCCGAAACCTGCGACGAGTAAGCCTGCGGATTTCAGCGGACCGAACTCTGTTTTGTATTCTGGGAGAGGACCAAACAGGCCGCGGCGCAAGCGGGCTTCTTCTGCTCTGTTCGCAAGACGCCTCAGGCCTGCGATGCGTGGCAGAAGCACATCCGGCGGAATCGCGTCGCTGACAGTCGCACTAGGCTTGAGCTCAAGAGGGACAGGGGCGTTGCCATTGGTGATGACGAGCAATGGGACTTCAACGCCTGGGCCTTTTCGGAAACGCTTAATGGTTTGAGTGAGTTCATCCAGCTCTGGCGGGTTTTGCTCTTGCCATGGCAGGAGGATACAGATTGGGAGAACACTCGCGCCTTCCAGCTCTTCCATAAGTTGTTGGCTTGATCGCACCGCAACGAGGCGATCAGATAGAACGGTCAAAGGTTCCAACATATCAAAGACATGATTGTGCACTGGAGCTATCAGCAGGATCTTCCCCCAGCTGGAATCGTGCGTCTCAGTCTCCAATGGTTGGCTATGCTCGGCCATTCATCCTCTCAGGCAACCGCTTCCACCGGTTTTGGCTGGGAGCGTCTGGTCAATTTCTGTCTGTCTACGCGGCCATCTTCCGTCATTGGCAGAGCGCGCAGTGACAGAATTCTGTGTGGCATCATTGTCAGGCTCACGCGTGATGCGTCGAGGTAGGCGTAAAAGGCTTCTACATCAACGAGAAGACCTTCTGACGGTACCACTGCGACCATTAGGCGTGCACCCATTAATTCATCTTCTACCAGAAAAGCAGCCGCTTCTTTTACCCCCGAGAATTCACTGTATATCTCGTCGAGACGTTCCAGCTCGAGCAATCCGGGGGCTCTTTGACCAGGTGTGCCGAAGCCGTGAATGGCTCCTGTAACTTCATGTACGCCAACAGGGATTTCGGTAATCAGGCCGTGCTCACCCTGTTCGTTGCTGAAGAAAGTGAGGTGCGAGTCATTGGATGGCCAGTCTGCATCCGGGACCATCGCGCCCTTGAGTTTGAGGTGATATCCGGTTTCCGCCTTCGCGGATTCCTGTGAGAATTCCTCATTAATTTCAATTGGATCAATATTAATTAGGCATGGCCCATGGGTGGATGTGCTTGGGGCAAACTGATTGCCTGGGATCAATGGTACAGGCTGATCTGAGGTTCCGCGCAGATGTGCCACCATTGCATATTCATCGAGCACATGGAGATCTGTGACGACACCTTTTGCCTGGTATTTTGCAGGTTTTGGTGAGGTGATGGACCATGTGGCAACGGTGTTTGTACTCCACCCTTCCAACGCTCCATCGATGTGGGATGCAAGCGGTCCAGGGGTCAAAATATAATTTGCCTCGATGGAGCGTGCATGATCCGTCAATGTGGATAAAGCGTGTGGATGATGGAGATGGAGCGTACCTTCGCTCAGCAGCCATGGCACTAAACCTGCTCCAATCCCTGTAATTCCGCAGAGAATGTATGGCAGCAGAATGCGTGCACCGGGCTCCAGTCTTGTCTCGAGAAACGGCATCAGGCCTGTGGAGACCCAGTGGTTATGACTGCGCGGGATTGGACTGATTTCAGCGCCTGAATGAACCCATGTGAGCGTTGCCACGTGATTGGCTGGCGCGCCTTCGCGCTCAATGACCGGCTCAGCGAAGGAATCTCCGTTTTCGGCCAGCATCGGCGCCATATCAATGAGGCCGTCAGGAATGTCACTGCCGAGGCCGAAAACGAAACGCAGAGAGAAGAAGTCAGCTGCCGCATCCCGTGCTTCTTCGCCAAGCATTCGTGTTTCAACGCGGTCCGCGGTGATCAGTGCTTTGGCGTCCACTGTACTGAGCGCACGAAGGATCTCAGAGTGGCGCCAGTGCAGCGGGAAGGGGGATACGATCAGGCCAGCGCGTAACGCACCGAGTATACAGAGAACATTGTCGACTGTGTTCGGGGATTGCAGGCCAAGAATATGGTCTGGTTCCATGCCAACAGCAGCGAAGAAGCCTGCAATCCGGCTGATTTCCTGCTCTGCCTCGGCGTAGGTCAGATGGCGTGGTTTGCCGCCTGTCCATTTTTCTCTGTCAGGTGCATCTACCAGTGCCAAGCGGTTTGGATGTTTTTGCGCCGCACGTCTGAACAGCATATCAAGGGTGATGTTGCCCCAAACTCCTGTTGTGCTGTGGTTTGCAATGGCATCGGTATTTGACAGTATCATTTAAGGTAAGTCCGCTAGGCGACTGAGAAATTCGAGATTCGGCAAGTTGGTTAATAGACACTTTTGTTGAGTAGGCTGCCTTCATCAAGAACGCAGCCTAATTTTTATGTGTTTATCTACTCTTTAGGTGCATCCCACCAGTTGTCGTACTGCATGCCGTATAGCGGTGTCTTCTCCGGATGCTCCACTGTGGTCCAGCGCGCGACCCATTCAGCCGGGGCGTGATAGAGCGGGATTGCATAGAAGCCGGAGATCAGAACACGGTCGAAAGCCCGCACTGTGGCAACGAACTCCTCGCGGCTACGGGCTGCGACCATGGCATCAATCAAAGCATCAATGGCAGGTTCTTTTGCGCCAACGATGTTTCTGGAGCTTTTGGTGTCAGCTGCCTGAGACGACCAACGGGCGTACTGCTCGCCGCCCGGAGATAGTGAAGCGAACCAGGTGTTGAAGAGGGCGTCGAATTCGAAAGAGGCGCGACGTTCTTCAAACTGTGCTGCATCCACCATGCGCACTGCAAGATCGATGCCCAGAAGCTTCGCAGTTCTTTGCACGGCCAGAGCGACTTTCTCTTCATCCTGAACCCGCACGAGGATTTCGAATGCAAACGGCTCGCCGGTTTCAGCGTTAACCAGTTTGCCCTGATCCAGTTTGTAGCCAGCTTGTTTGAAGAGGTTCAATGCATCGCGCAGCACCTTGCGGTCGCGTCCGGAGCCATCAGCTTCTGATGGACGCCATGTGCCAGCAAGGACATCATCAGTTACGACGTTCGGAAATGGCTCAAGCAGTTTCTTTTCCATCTCACTCGCAGGGCGACCGATGGAGGAAAGCTCTGAGTTGTCCCAGTAGCCGTCAGTGCGCTGGTACAGACCGTTGAACAGGGTTCTGTTGATCCACTTGAAGTCGAGCAGCATTCCTAGGGCCTGACGCACACGTTTATCTGCAAACTGTGCGCGGCGAGTGTTGAAGGCGATGCCAGTCATCGCTGGCGGGGTGCCGCGTTCAAATACGTCTTTGACCACCTTACCTTCTTCGAACGCCGGGAAATTGCCAGCACTTTCCCAGAGGCTTGGGTTTGCGTAGATCAGGGCTTCGGTATCGCCTTTGCGGAAGGCTTCCTGCAGGGCGTTGTAATCGCGGAAATAGTCGACGGTGACTTCGTTGAAGTTATCGAAACCGATTTTCTGTGGCAGGTCTTTGGCCCAGTAATCGTCACGGCGCGTATAAGTGGTACGACGGCCCGGATTGATTTCTGAGAAAATATAAGGACCAGTGCCGACTGGTGGTGTCAGCGTGGTGTTGCCAAAGGTCTTCGGATCGGTTGTCCGACTGTTGAAAATCGGAGCCAGTGCGATGAGGAGTGGCAGTTCACGGTCGCTGCCATCTTTAAAGTGCAGCTTTACGGAGCGCTCCCCGGTTTTTTCGAAGTTGACGACTTTTCCGTACCAGCGTGCGTATGGCGGGCGGCCATGATCGCGGATGGTTTCCAGAGAAAAGATAATATCCTCAACGGTTAACGGGTCTCCATTGGAGAACTTCGCATTCGGATTTAAGCGAAACTCGATCCAGTTGCGCTCTTCCGGCATACGCACTGCTTCTGCAAGGTGTGCATACAATGTGAATGCTTCATCGTTGCTGCGCAGAAGCAGGCTTTCCAGAATGTAGTTACCCATCTGGCGCTCTTTCATGCCGCGCGCAGAGGTCCATGCTCCTTTGAGGGCAAAGGAATTCAGACTATCAAAAGTACCTTGAACGCCGAGAGAGAGACGACCACCTTTAGGTGCTTCAGGATTGGCATAGGGCAGGTGGGTGTAATCTGCTGGCAGAGCAGGTTTGCCATGCATTGCAATACCATGGCTCCATGGCACCGTATCCTGTGCAAGGGCGGTTGAGTAAGCTAATGTTGCCACACCGGAAAGGACAACAAGACCCTTCGCAAATTTATTTATTCCATTCACATAGGATCGGAAATGAGACATTCGAATTTCTCCTAGGGCGTCCGCAGAAACTAGCAATAATACGATTCTGAGGAAAATTCAGCCTACGAGGCTTTGGAAAAGGACAGTAACCACCCCAATCTATAGGTGGAAAAATGGCTTCGAGGTGTTTAAAGAAGTACATAAGTAGCATTTAACAGGTGCGTTGCCTTTTTTTCAGCTCTGTTCTGAGTATGCTTGGCGCCGAACAAGCAGTCAAAACACTGTTGAACCTAGAAATTGGTTGCTGCGTAATTGCCGGAGGCATTGTTTTGCACCGGATCAAACTTTGAGGAAATTTGGGATGGCCGTTAATTTCAAGGGCGTTCTGACTGGTGGGATTATTGCAGCAATGGCCGCAGTTGGCTTTGCTGACACCAGTGTTGCACAGAATGCACAAGCAGAAGATGCTTGGGTGAAAGTGTGTAATACTGATCCAAAATCCAAGAAGGAATTCTGCCTTATTACACAAGAACTGCGCACGGACACTGGCCAGTTCCTTGCGCAGGCTGTTGTGCGTGAAGTGACCGGCGAAAGCCGCAAACTGCTGCACCTTGCTGTTCCTCCTGGAATGCTGATCCAGCCGGGTCTGCGTGTTCAGGTAGATGGTGGCAAACAGTCTGAAGCGAAGTATACAATTTGTTTTCCAAACGCTTGTATTGCCGAAATGGTTATTGATGACACCTTTATCGGTAGCCTGAAAAAGGGTGGCAAGCTGATCATCACCACATTGAACCAGCAGGGTAAGGCTCGTCCATTCGATCTGACCTTGAAAGGGTTCACACGTATTTATGATGGTGAAGCGATCAAGCCTGAAGAACTCCAGGCAAAGCAGGAGCGCCTGCAGTCTGAACTTCAGAAGCGCGCAGAAGCCGCTCGTCAGAAGCTGATTGAGCAGCAGCGTCAGGCAAACCAGTAATCTGGTTTCCGCGCTTTAGGCATCAAAAAACCCGAAGGAAATTATTTCCTTCGGGTTTTTATTGATCTCTTGATCACGATGACTGCTGTTTCCATGAGCGGCGTTCAGCAATAGGCCTTAATGGATCTCTACATCCTTGACGATGTAGTCGCCATCGGTTGTTTCATCAAAAAATTCTTCGACCTGCGGATGTCGCACAGGTTCGCCACTGTCGTCTTTTTCCAGATTTTGTTCCGAGACGTAGGCGATGTATTCACTTTCAGCGTTTTCAGCCAGAAGGTGATAAAAAGGCTGGTCCTTGCTTGGACGTGCTTCTTCGGGAATTGACTCCCACCATTCTTCAGTGTTGTCGAATGTTGGGTCCACGTCGAAGACTATGCCACGGAACGGGTACAGGCGGTGACGAACGACCTGTCCAATTCTGAATTTCGCGGTTCTAATTGTCTCCATAATCCACCAAGCTTTCGAAGATACTGTATCTTGTCAGGGCGCCTTAAAGGTCATGTTGCGCGCTTATTGTCAAGTTATATAGCGCAGCAAAGAGGCGAGAGGCAGCACAAACCGATCAAAATGTGACGTTTGGGGATGAATAGCTCCTCACATTTCATTGATATGCACATCCGAAGGGTTGAAGAGTGGTGTTGACCACTCTTCAGGATTGATTATGTGTAGGCTTCTGCCAAATCCGGGTCTTTGGAGATCACCAGATCCGCGAGGTCACAAATCACTTTTGCCTGTTTCCAGGTGGCATCGTCCTGCATTTTCCCGTCCAGCATGACAGCACCGGTTCCATCTGGCATTGCCTCCAGAATTCTGCGGGCGAATTTTACCTCTTCCGGTTCAGGGGAGAAGACGGATTTCGCAATGCCGATCTGGCTTGGATGCAAGGTCCATGTGCCCAGGCAACCCATGAGGAAGGAGTTGCGGAATTGTGCTTCACAGGCGGCAGGGTCGCTGAAGTCTCCGAATGGACCGTAGAATGGCTTGATGCCTGCGGCGAGACAGGCGTCTACCATTTTAGCAACGGTGTAGTGCCAGAGATCCTGTTGGTATCGGGTGCGTGGTGCATCGCCATCGGCGTCTGCCAGAACCTGATAATCCGGATGTCCGCCACCAACGCGGGTTGTTTTCATACCGCGGGAAGCTGCGAGGTCTGCTGGGCCAAGGCTCATACCATGCATGCGTGGGCTGGCTGTTGCGATGGCTTCTACGTTGTTGACACCTTCTGCCGTCTCCAGAATGGCATGGATCTGGATTGGTTTGGTGACGCCTGCTTTGGCTTCCAGTTGTGCGAGCAGCTGATCCAGATAATGGATATCCCATGGGCCGTTGACTTTCGGCAGCATGATCACGTCCAGCTTGTTGCCGCAACGAGTGACGATTTCGGTGATGTCGTCCAGAACCCACGGGCTTTCCAGTGAGTTGATGCGCGTCCAGAGTTTGGTTGAGCCAAAGTCGTTTTCGTTGGCCATCTGGATGAAGCCTTCGCGGGCATTCAGCTTTTCATCGGCTGGAATGGCATCTTCCAGATTGCCGAGAATAACGTCCACTTGAGAAATCATCTGCGGGATCTTTGCACGCATCTTTTCGATGTGCGGCGGCACGAAGTGGATCATGCGTTCCAGCGCGACAGGTGGCTCAGCAAACGGTGTCGGAGCACCAATGGCCAGAGGTTTATAAAAGGAACGATAGGTTTTCATCTGGCTAGCTCCCTCCCAAGCCGAAATGGAAATTCAGGGAGAGAGTATACAGATAATTGTGCGGTGCAAAATCAGCTCTTTGGGCTAAGTCCTGAAGACATTTGCATTTAGGTAGAGTGGTTTGAGCAGCTTAGGTGATTGCTCATCATCTCACACTTAGCGTTGAAATGGCCTGATTAAATCCACTTCTTCATGATCCACATCCACTGGGATGGTTCTTCCCGGATCCATTCTTCGAACTGGTCATGCATTGCTTGCGTTGTGGTGATGGCGTCCTGAACGCGGTCCTTGGTGCGGGCAACCGGGATCTCTTTGGCGAGAATCTCGAAGCGGGCGCCTTTTTTGCGGCGGGCAACCACAGCGATGAGCCGCTTGTTCATGGTGCGGGCCAGCGCAGCAGGGATGTGCGTTGCGGCCGAGGGTTGCTTGAAGAAGTCAATCTTCACGCCGCGGCGATCCCGAACGTCTGCGACAAAGGCTACAGATCCTTTTTTACGCAGGATTGAAATGATTTTTGCGCCGGTGTCGTGGCCTTTGCAGTACAGGCCGAGCTTGTAAAGAAAGTTACGTCGCTCAATAAGATAGGATTCGGAGTAGGGGTTCTTGAGCTTCTGGTAGACACCTGCGAGCGGCAAACCCAGTTCCTCAGCCTTGTCTGAAACCACTTCCCAGTTGCCTGAGTGCATGGTGACCAGAACGGCACCTTCGCCGACGGACGGTGCAAAGACCTCTGGATTTGCATAGGTAACGCGGCTCTTATCCTTGTGGATTTTGGAGAGCAAAACGGTCTCAGCGGCGACGCGACCCAGATTTTCCCACATATCCCGGATAATTTTGTCTGCTTCGTTGAGCGTCATTTCCGGGTAGGCGGCCATGATGTGGGCTTTGGCGCGAGCATGCCGATGGGTCATCGGCGCGACGATGCGCCAGACATTTCCCATGAATGCGGAGGACCAATCCAGTGGCAGAGAGCGCAGAATTCCGCCGATAAATCTAAGCGCCAGCCATTCAGCTCGGTAGCTGAGCTTCTCACGACGTGTAAGGGGGCGACGGGATTTTTTAGCTTTCATATTGGCCTTTGGGCGGATGGAGCTTTCCAGTTCCGTTTACTCGCATACTATAGTGTCGTAGTTGCCGGTATGCCAACCTCTGTAGAATGGCTATATACGCTCAACTCGGTCATGGTGATTAGCCAATCAGTCTTTCAAAAGCAACTCATTCTCCAGTCGGAAGCGGAGAACACCAAAGAATTGCATGGGGAAATGGTTTAGATGCTCAATGTTGTGAATTTGGCAATGCCATTTTTCCTTCTCATCTTCTTAGGGTTCGTTTCTGGTCGTGGTGCGAAGCTTTCGCGCGATGGTTTGGCGTGGATGAACTTTTTTGTGGTTTATCTGGCGCTACCTGCCTTGTTTTTTCAGCTGCTTTCCGAAACTCCGCTGGAAGAGCTGGCCACCTTTGATTTTGTAGCTGCAACCACATTTTCAACCTTTGCCATGTTCGCTGTGGCTTATTCTTTTGCGCGGTTTATTCTGCGGGGAAGCATTGGAGAGGCGACTGTTCAGGCGTTGGTTGGGTCTTATTCCAATATCGGTTACATGGGACCCGGGGTTACGCTGGCTGTGCTGGGTGCTGGTGCAGCTGTTCCAACGGCTTTGATCCTGTGTTTTGATACGATCCTGCTGTTTATTCTGGTGCCGATGATGATGTCCATTGGTGGGTCTCAGAACATCAAAGTGGGACCGTTGGCCTTAGAGATCTTCAAGAAGATTGTCACACATCCGTTCATTCTGGCGGTGTTTGCAGGCATTTTGGCAGCGGCAATTGAGTTCAAGCCACCGGTGGCGATTGATCAAACGATATCGTTCCTGCGTCAGGCAGCAGCGCCCTGTGCGTTGTTTGCCATGGGTGTGACCATCGCTTTGCAGCCAAGCCGCAGAACAGCAAAGGAACTGCCGATCCTGCTGCTGATTAAGCTGGTTGTGCATCCGGTTCTTGTGTTCATTCTGCTGGAATGGATTGGAGGCTTTGACAGTCTTTGGATTTCAACGGCAGTTTTGATGGCAGCGCTGCCGCCAGCAGCGAATGTTTATGTGCTGGCGCAGCATTATTCTGCCTATGTGGAGCGGGCGTCGACTGCCGTGCTTTATGGAACGCTGGCCTCGGTACTCACGCTGCCAACGCTCATCTATCTCATTCAGTCCGGAATACTCGTGCCTTAATTGTTCTGCGCGCGCATCAGCGTTGGCAGGCTCCAGGAAGGAGCAATGCCTTCGCGCATAAGCAGGCGGCGGACGAGTGGGATTCTTGAGGCTGTATAAAGCCCCATGGACCGCAGCATTTGCACGGGCAGGGCATCTGTCAGCAAGGACCTGTTGAGCAGGTCCACTGCTGTTGTGCGACTGATGACATCTGCTTTGCGGCTACGATCGTACTTTTGCAGCAGTTCTGCTGATCCCATATCAGCCTTTGTGTGCTTGGCGTTTGCAAGCAGTTCTGTGGCAACGGCCACATCGCGCAAAGACAGGTTGAGGCCTTGTGCGCCGATTGGTGGGAAGGCGTGGGCGGCTTCACCCATCAACAAAGAGCGGTTGCCACTCATGTGAACGGCGGTCAGACCTGAGAGTGGATAGACCTGACGCGGGCTTGCCAGCTTCAAAGAGCCGAGGACGAACTTGCTGAGCTTTTCCAGTTCTGCCTCTAGCGCTTCGTCTTTGTAGTTGTTTAACTCTTCAGCGCGTTCCGGTGTCTCCACATAGACAAGTGAGGAAGACTTGCCTGGCAGTGGCACCATGGTGAATGGGCCGGTGTTGCGGTGGAACTCGGTTGAAATGTTGTAGTGCGGTAGATCGTGTTTGAGGTTGAGAACGAGCGCCGCTTGTGGGTACTTCCAGTTCTTCGTCTCAATGCCTGCAGCGCGGCGGACCACTGAGTTTCTGCCATCGGCACCAATCACCACCTGACAAGTCAGGTCCTGTGTGTTGTTCAGCTCAATGGTTGCCTTATGGTTGTTGCTGCTCACGTTTTTGATGGTGTCTTCCACGAGCTCGATGAACTCGTTCGCATTGACCAGATCAAACAGAACGCGATTCAGATCCTTGTTGAGGATGTTGTAGCCGAATGCAGGCAGATCAAGCTCAGAGGCTGCAAAGGTTGTTTCCGGAGCGCGAATAAGACGATCTGTACCATCAATCAGGCGCATTTTTTCCAGCGGAGTGAAGGATGCGCGCAGGTCTTTCCAGATGCCGATGTTGTCCAGAAACTGACGGGAAGCGTCCATGAGAGCTGTGGTGCGGGCATCATTCAGATTGACTGGCGGGCCAATCAGAACAGTTTCAAGCCCGTTGCTGGCCAGTGCCAGTGCGGCAATCATGCCTGCGGGGCCTGTGCCTATAACAGCGCAATCATAGCTCTTTTCCTGCGAAGGCGTGTTGTTTTTGCTTTGGCCTTTGGTGCTGTCAGATGCAAGATTGGCTGCCATTTTTTCATTCCGCATTTTGTTTGCGTTCTATCCTTGAGTATCTAGGGGATAAAACCTATCGGTTTCAAGGTAGCGCAGGCGTATAGTCCCCTAATGAAAAGAGCGTAACTATCGCAGCGCCAGCTTCACCATGTCGCAGGGCCTAGTTTAGATTTGAACTAAATCAATGTCGCATTGGGACAATTACTGGTCTATTAGAGAAGCTGCATACATTGCGCTGGTTCCGAAACCAATGGGTTTTGGATGTCCTGAATGATTTCGAGGTCGGTTATGTCGCTTACCAGTCCGAAGACAGATTTTCAGTTGTCCTATCGGCTCCCTTACATTGTGCTGGGCGGAGCTGTGGTGCTGGGCTGGGTTTATCTGGCGGCTATGGTGATCGATATGATCAGCCGCATGGACATGGGCGAAATGGGGCCGGGCATGGAACTGTTCAATCAGTTCAACATGTTCAAGGGCCTGCCAGAGCATGTGCGCGTGCAGCTCGCCTCGCTGTGTCTGCCATTGGCGCAGGAAGCTTTTGGTATGCCGGGCCTCATCAACATGGGCCTCTATGACTATTTTCTGCTGTTTGTGATGTGGTTCATGATGGTGCTCGCCATGATGTTACCAACTGCCATGCCAATGCTGCAGACCTATCACGAAGCGCGGGGTGGTAAGGCGATCTATGTTGTTGCTGGTGGTTATCTGGCCGTCTGGACTGCGTTTTCCGTAGTCGCAACTGTGGCGCAGGGGCTGCTTCATGAGCTGGGCGTAATGAGCCCAATGATGATGCCTGTGTTTTCTAGCCTTACCATCACCACCGTGATTGCAGCGGCGATTTATCAGTTTACGCCTGCCAAGCAGGCCTGTCTGGACCGATGCCGGACGCCAAATGTTGCTTTGGCCGTACACTCCGGCGAGCAAAAGCAGAACGCCTTCCAGTTTGGAATCGAACAAGGTTTGTACTGTCTGGGGTGCTGCTGGGCACTAATGGTGCTCATGTTTGCAGTGGGAATCATGAATATTATCTGGATCGCGCTGCTTGGTCTCATAATGACACTTGAAAAAAAGAGCAAAACACCGTTTACAAGCTATGGAATAGGTATCGCGCTTCTGCTATGGGGCGGTGCAAACATCTATTTCGCTCGGGCGGACTTACCTCTTTTTGAAGCTTTGGGTGATAGATTGTTCTAAGTGGTACCTGCACTTAAAGAATAACAAAGGACCCCAAGTTGACCGGTCAGACCAACTCCCGGCTGTTCCTCATTCACCTTCTTACCGCATTGGGTGCGCCCATTGCGTTGCTTGCGCTTGTCGCAGGAGCGAACGGCAACCTGCCTTTGATGTTTTTCTGGCTCTGGGTCGCACTTGTTGTCGACGGGCTGGATGGTCCTTTAGCACGTAAATATGACATTCAGAATCGCCTGCCGCGTTGGAGCGGCGTTATTCTGGATCTGGTTATCGATTACGCGACCTACGTTTTTCTGCCAGCTTTTGCGCTTTATCAGAGCGGGCTTCTCTCAGAATTCTGGGGCCTTCTGTCTGGTGCGATCATTGTGTTTACCGGCGCGATCTACTTCGCTGACGGCAACATGAAGACCGAAAGCGGCGGTTTCCTGGGCTTCCCAGGTGTCTGGAACATGGTGATCGTTGTGCTGGTTGCGCTGCAGTCTCCGCCATGGATCATCATTGGCATGGTGGTCTTGTGCTCTGTGCTGACCTTCGCACCGGTTGAGTTTGTTCATCCAGTGCGTACCGTCAAATGGCGCCCGCTGACCCTGAGCATTCTCATGGTATGGAGTGCGGCACTTGCCATGGCGCTTTATCAGGATTTCGTAATCGAAACCTGGCTGTTTGCGCTGATTACTGCAACGAGCCTTTACCTCTTCTGCGTGGGTGCTTTGCACCAGGTGTTTCGCAAGATGTGATTCTCGATCTTGATGAGTTTTGAAAGCCCGGCCATTTGGTCGGGCTTTTTTGTTTTGCTGATCAGGTTTTCCTCTGTGGAATAGAGTTTCACCAAAGACGCTTGCAACTTAACGGCAATCTGTCCAAACTCCGCATCCAGCCGTTTATAAGGGGAATTCCATATGGCCTATGCTGTTCGCGTTGAAAAAACCGGTGATCCATCCGTTCTGACACACGTGGATGTGGACCTGCCAGAGCTGGGGATTGGTGAAGTCAGGATTCGCCATACGGCCATTGGGCTCAACTTTATCGATACATATTTCCGTTCCGGCCTATATCCGGCTCCCAACGGTTTGCCGTTTGTACCCGGCAACGAAGGAGCTGGCATTGTTGTCGCGCTTGGGGAGGGTGTGACGGACTTTGCGCTAGGAGACCGTGTTGCCTATGCCGGTCCGCTGGGGGCTTACGCGGAAGAGCGGAACATTCCAGCCAGTGTTCTTGTGAAAATCCCGGAAGGTGTGAGTGATGAGCAGGCGGCTGCGCTGATGCTGAAAGGCATGACAGCGCGCTATCTGCTGCGCGAAACCTTCAAGGTGGATGCAGACACGACGCTGCTATACCACGCGGCGGCTGGTGGTGTTGGCCTTATCGTTGGCCAGTGGGCGTCTGCGCTTGGTGCCACCGTCATTGGTACTGTGAGTTCTGAAGAGAAGGCGCGGTTGGCGTCTGACAACGGCTATGAGTACGTGATCAACTACAAGACCGAGGATTGGGTGTCCCGCGTGCGACAGATCACCGATGGCCGCGGCTGTGATGTGGTTTATGACAGCGTGGGCAAGGATACATTTCCGGCCTCACTGGATTGTTTACGGCCTCGCGGACTGTGGTGTTCGTTTGGTCAGTCTTCCGGCCCGCTGCCTGAGTTCAATATGGCGATCCTCTCGCAAAAAGGCTCGCTGTTTGCAACGCGTCCGACGCTGTTCAACTACATTGCTGAGCGGTGGGAACTGGAAGAGACGGCAGGTGATCTGTTTGCTGCTGTGGCGGATGGTACTATCAATATTCAGATTAACCAGCGTTACAGCCTGAAGGACATTGCGCAGGCTCATTCTGATCTGGAAGGGCGTAAGTCCACCGGTGCCACTGTGATCATACCTTGATGGCTGGGGGATCAGGACGTTGATGGATCGATCGCGGTATCTTTACGGCCCAGCGCTGCGCTACTTTGCGGCGGCGGCAGAGGAAAGCTCTATTCGAGCAGCAGCACGCAAACTCAATGTGGCCTCATCCGCTGTGAACCGGCAAATCCTGACGCTGGAAAAACAGCTTGGGATGGAGTTGTTTGAGCGGGTGGGCCGCACGATACGCCTTTCTTCAGCTGGTGAAATTCTGCTCGCTCATATCCGGCGCACACTTTCCGACTTGGAGGCAACCGGTGCCGAACTGGATGCGCTCAAAGGGCTGCGTCGTGGTGTGGTTTCTATCGCAACGGTTGAGAGTGTTACGGAAGCTTTGTTGCCTGAGGTGATTGCCAAGTTTCACAAGGACTACAGCGGCATTCACGTGGACGTGCAGGTGATGGGTGCTGAGCGGGTCGCTGAGGCCGTTGAGAAGGCTGAGGTAGATGTCGGGTTCACGTTTGAACCGCCAGATACAGACGCGCTCAAGATCACCTACAAGAAAGCGCTGGAGATTGGGGCGATCGTTGCTCCTTCACATCCATTGGCGGGCGAAAAGCAGTTGAACCTGGCACGGTGCTTTGAGTATCCGGTTGCCATGCCTGCTCCGGGCATTTCCATTCGGGCTCGTTTGGATGTGGCTCTGTCTCATAGCTCCGCTGATGGGCAAAGCAGTGTAGAGGCAAACTCTTTGCGCTTCATGAAGCATTTGGTGCGGTCAGGCGAGATGGTGGCGTTTCAGACTGTGGTGGGGCTTGAAGAGGAGCTGGCCAATGAACGGTTGTTGTTCAAACCTCTTGCAGATGAGCAGCTGACACGCGGGCATTTCTGCATCATTACCTCGTCTTTGCGCGGTCTTGCTCTGGCTCCTGCGATCTTTCTAGAGCAGGCTGTTGCAAGATTGGAAAAGATGCTTCCATCATCTGATGCCTAAATGGCATCAATAAGCGCTCTTTTTTGTTCTTTTGTTATCACAGGAATGGGTGCACTCTGTAGTTTCACTTAGAATCTGACATCTATTGCAGATGCCATTTGATAGACGAGGAAACTATGGGGCGATTGACCACCCACGTTTTGGACAGTGCTCAGGGGAAACCTGCGGCGGGGCTGCGGGTTGAGCTTGTTCGTGTTGATGGGGACAGCTTTTCCAAACTTGGAGAATTTTCCACCAACAGTGACGGGCGTGTTGATGGGCCTTTGCTGGAAGGTGAGAGCCTGACTGCAGGAACATATGAGCTGCAGTTCCATGCGGGTGATTACCTGCGCGGGGAAGGTATTGCGCTTCCTGAACCTGCTTTCCTTGATGTTGTTCCGATCCGCTTTGGTATAGCGGATGTCAGCAGCCATTATCACGTGCCGCTGCTGCTTTCTCCGTTTGGTTACACCACTTACAGAGGGAGCTGAGTGATGCGCACGGCAATCCGCTTCCTACGAAAAGGTCAGGTTGTTGAGTTGGATCGTTTTGAGCCGACGACCACTCTCCTTGAGTATCTGCGCCTGAGCGAACATGCGAGCGGCACCAAAGAAGGCTGCGGTGAAGGGGATTGCGGTGCCTGCACCATCGCGCTTGGACGTTTGCGTGATGGCAAGCTGGTGTATGAGCCTGTGAACAGTTGCATTTTGCTGCTTGGGCAGATCGATGGCTGTGAGCTTGTGACCGTGGAAGATCTGGAAGGGCCTGATGGATTACACCCTGTCCAACAGGCGCTGGTAGATCTTCATGGTTCGCAGTGCGGTTTCTGTACGCCCGGGTTCGTGATGAACCTGTTTACGCTCTACCACACCAACACACCGGGCCTGACCCGTCAGGATGTGAACACCTGGATTGCTGGTAATCTTTGCCGGTGCACCGGATATCGTCCTATCGTGGATGCTGCGCTGGAGGCGTGTCGCAATGGTCTGAACGATGCGTTTGCAGATCGTGCTGCAGAGACAGAAAGCAAACTGGCTGCGCTTCAGGATGGGCAGGATGTGCGTGTTGGTGATGGGGAACAGTTCTTCTTTGCTCCAAGCAGCTTTCAAAGTCTTCTGGAGACCTATGGAGAGCACCCTGATGCGACGCTGGTTTCCGGTTCTACAGATGTGGGGCTATGGATCACCAAGCATCTGCGAGATTTGCCGAAGGTGATTTATCTGGGCCGCGTGAACGGACTGAGCACTTGTTACGAGGATGAGCAAGGTATTCGGCTTGGTGCCGGAGCATCCTATGCGGTTGCTGAGCAGTTTCTGACGGCGATTGATCCTGACCTTGAGTTGGTGATCAGTCGGATCGGATCAAAGCAAGTTCGTGCCTCAGGTACAGTTGGCGGGAACATCGCGAATGGTTCGCCGATTGGTGACATGCCGCCGATGTTGATTGTTCTTGGTGCTGAGATTGAACTGCAGAGCAATCGTGGCCGGCGGACGTTGCCCCTGGAAAGCTTCTTTATCGATTACGGCAAGCAGGACATTGCCGAGAACGAAGTGCTGACATCCATCAGCGTGCCCCGATTGAGTGAAGGGCAGCAGTTCAGAGCCTACAAGATTTCCAAGAGGTTCGATCAGGACATTTCTGCTGTGATGGCTGCGTTTTGTCTGACGGTGACAGATGGTGTCATTGAGGTCGCACGCATGGCTTTTGGTGGTATGGCGGGCATTCCGAAACGTGCGAGTGGTGCGGAAGCTGCTCTACTTGGAGCTTCGTTGGCTAATCCAAAATCCTGGCAGGATGCGTTGAATGCCATTGAGGGTGATTTTATCCCAATGAGCGATATGCGGGCCTCCAGTTCCTACCGTCGTGATGTGGCGCGCGGTCTGTTGGAAAAGGCGCTTTTGGAGATTTCGGAGGCATCTTCCCATCAAACACGGGTCCACGGGCAGCGTGAACTTGCTGCGGGAGGTGCTCATGTCAACTGATCTTCTGGTGAAATCAAAGAGCCGGACCTCTAAGTCCCAGGCGGTTGGAAAGTCATACAAACACGACAGTGCGCTGAAGCATGTGGCGGGTAAGGCGACCTATATCGATGATATGATCGAGCCTCGCGGCACGCTTCATGTGGCGCCGGGCTATGCGACGGGTGCGACGTGTGGCCGGATTGCGAAGGTCGACCTGAGTGCCGTCCGGGCTGCTCCGGGTGTTGTTGCTGTTTTGGAAGCGGCGGATATTCCCGGTGTGAATGACTGCTCGCCAGCCATGGGTGATGATCCGGTGCTGGTGGCCGATAAGATCGTGTTCCATGGGCAGTTGGTGTTCCTTGTTGTGGCTGAAACACGCCTGCAAGCTCGCAAGGCAGTGAAACTGGCTGAGATCGAGGTTGAGGCGGAAACGCCATTGGTGAGCGTTGCCGATGCGCTGAAAGCAGATCAGACCGTCTTACCGGACTATGAGTTCCGCCGTGGAACGCCTGAACAGACGATGGAGCAATCTGCGCAGCAGGTGAAGAGCAGCTTTGCGCTTGGCGGACAGGAGCACTTTTACCTCGAAGGTCAGGTTGCTTTTGCCTTTCCCGGTGAGGATGGGGATATGACGGTTTACTCGTCTACCCAGCATCCAACTGAGGTGCAGCACACTGTTGCCAAGGTGCTTGGCGTGGATGAGGCGGCTGTGACTATTGAAGTGCGCCGCATGGGTGGTGCGTTTGGTGGTAAGGAGTCTCAGGCCAACCAATGGGCTGCTCTAGCGGCTTTGGCGGCCAATGCCACAGGGCGTCCATGTAAGTGCCGGTTGGATCGTGATGACGATATGATCCTGACGGGCAAGCGTCATGACTTTCTGGTGGATGTGGCTGCCGGATGTGATGCGTCGGGCAAGATTGAAGCGGTTGAGATCTCTTTGAACTCCCGCTGCGGACACTCTGCGGATTTGTCGCTTGGCATCAACGACCGCGCCATGTTCCATGCGGATAACAGCTACTTCTATCCTGAAGTTCGGATTGGCTCTAAGAGACTGAAAACAAATACGGTTTCCAATACAGCGTTCCGTGGTTTCGGTGGGCCTCAGGGGATGTTTGCGGCTGAACGGTTGATGGATGCGATTGCGATCAAGATGGGGCAGGACCCGCTTGATGTGCGCAAGGCGAACTTCTATCGCGACGGCCAGAACACCACGCCTTACGGACAATCTGTCGATGAGCATGATGTGCTGGCCAAACTGGTAGATCAGCTGGAGGAAAGCTCGGAGTATCGTGCTCGCCGGAAAGCAGTAGAGGCGTTCAACGCTCAAAATACGATCCTGAAAAAAGGGATCGCGCTGACGCCAGTGAAGTTCGGTATTTCGTTCACGCTGACCCATCTCAATCAGGCTGGGGCGCTTGTGCATCTTTATCGGGATGGCTCCGTACATCTGAACCATGGCGGCACCGAAATGGGGCAAGGCCTTTATCAGAAGGTTGCCCAGATTGCGGCCACTGAGATGGGCGTGAGCCTTGAAAAGGTGAAGATTACCGCCACCAACACGTCCAAAGTGGCCAATACCTCTCCGACTGCGGCCTCATCGGGTACGGATCTGAATGGTATGGCCGCGGCGATTGCGTGCCGGGAGATTGTTGGGCGGCTGAAAACCTTTGTGGCACAGCATTTTGAGGTGTCAGAGGAAGATGTTGAGCTGGTTGATGATCAGATGCTGATCAATGGCAAGCCGAAGCTTTCCATCAAGCAACTGGCGCAGTTGGCTTATGAGCATCGTATCCATCTGTCGTCCTCCGGTTTTTATAAAACGCCGAAGATCATCTGGGACCGTGAGCGGGTGAAGGGGCGTCCATTCCTGTACTTTGCCTATGGTGCCTCTTGCTCTGAAGTGGTGATTGATACGCTGACCGGTGAAATGAAAGTTGAGCGTGTTGATGTGCTTCATGATGTCGGCAAATCACTCAATCCTGCGCTGGATATCGGCCAGATTGAAGGCGGGTTTGTGCAGGGCATGGGTTGGCTGACCACGGAAGAGCTGTGGTTTGATGATGCCGGACGCCTTCGGACCCATGCGCCGTCTACCTACAAAATTCCAACGGCTTCTGATGTGCCCGAGGAGTTCAACGTTTCTCTTTATGAGAGTGAGGGAAATCCGGAGCCGACGATTTATCGGTCCAAGGCTGTTGGTGAGCCACCTTTGATGCTGCCGATCTCGGTTTTCTGCGCAATCAATGATGCCATTGCAAGCCTGAACAAGGGCGTTCTGCCTAAACTGGACGCACCAGCAACGCCTGAAGCGATCTTGAAAGCTGTCAAAGCGATCAAGGCTGGAGAGGAGGGCTAAATGCTGGTCTGGGGTGAAGTTCTGTCTGCTCTGGATGCTGCTGGTCAATGTGTACTGGTGAGCATCATCAAAGTTGCCGGGTCATCTCCCCGTGAAGCCGGTGCACGCATGGTTGTGCGTCCGGATATGTCGTTCAAGGGCACCATTGGTGGTGGTCGCCTTGAATACGATGTTTTGCATGAAGCAGTTTCATTTATGAAGAATGGCGGCCCGGTCTTCCAGACGCGCTCTTATGCACTTGGTCCCGACCTTGGGCAGTGCTGCGGCGGGCGCGTTGAAATCGCATTTGAGCAATTTGATCTCAATTATCGAGGTCGTGCACAAGATTTTTCCACACAAGAAGGGGTGGGAATTTTTTCAACGACTGCAAATACTTGCAGCTCTGGCCCCCTTGAAAGGCACGTATTACCCCCTGCAATGGAGGACCCGAATTCCGCTGAAATTGTTTTAAATCAAGGCAAATTGACGGAGAGGTTCGGGGAGGATAGACCACATCTGTATCTGTTTGGAGCTGGCCATGTGGGTAAGGCTTTGGTACTTGCGATGGCACCTTTGGGCTTCAAGATCACCTGGATCGATGAACGGCGCGAAATTTTTCCCAAATATGTGCCTTCCAATATTCGCTGCATTCATCTAAATGAGCCTCAAGTCATCGTAAAGAACCTTGAGCCGGGAAACTATGTCATCGTAATGACCCATGATCACAAGCGTGATCATGCTATAGTAGATGCCGCTGTTCGTAGAACCGATCTGGCATTTATTGGATTGATAGGCAGTGCAACTAAGCGCGCGCGAACACTTAAACGGTTCAAAGACTCCGGAATATCGGAGGCGCACAGCAAACAGCTTGTTTGTCCGGTCGGAATTACTGAGATTAAAAGCAAAAAGCCGTCTGATATTGCAATTTCCATTGCCGCTCAACTCCTAGTGGTAAAGGAAGAACAAGCCAGCAATGCTCAGGGAGGTTATCGTTTTGCTTCTTAGGTTCAAGGAGAACGTCTTGATCTGATTTTTATGTTGGGGGAACGGGTAACACGATGGAAAATGAGCAGAGGTCCGGCCCGGTGACAGGGGGCGAGGATCTCATAGAAGCCAAGGGTATTACTAAGCGATTTGGTGATATTCTAGCGAACGACAATGTCGATCTCGTCATCAAGCAAGGTGAAATCCATGCGTTGCTTGGCGAAAACGGAGCGGGCAAGTCCACGCTCGTGAAAATACTCTACGGCGCCCTTGAACCGGGTGCGGGAGAGATCCTCTGGAAGGGGAAACGCGTTTCAATCTCAAATCCTGCTGCTGCCCGCAAACTGGGTGTTGGTATGGTGTTCCAGCACTTCTCGCTGTTTGAAGCGCTGAGTGTGGTTGAGAATATCGCGCTGGCCTTGCCTAAAGGCGAAAAAATCGAGGCCCTTTCCAAGCGTATCACTGAGGTTTCCCAAAAGTATGGCCTGCCTCTTGATCCTGCAGCACTGGTTGCAGATCTGCCGGTTGGCATCCGTCAGCGTATTGAAATTGTACGTTGCCTTTTGCAGAACCCCAGCCTCATTATCATGGATGAGCCGACATCTGTTCTGACACCGCAAGAAGCGGATCAGCTTTTCATCACACTCCAGCGTCTAGCCTCTGAAGGTTGTGCGATCCTTTACATCTCTCACCGTTTGGAAGAGGTGAAGAAGATCTGTCACAACGCGACAATCATGCGTCATGGCCGCGTGGTGGGTGGATGTGATCCTGCTGTCGAGACGCCAGCCAGCCTTGCTCGCATGATGGTGGGTGGTGACGTGCATGATATCACTGCAGGGGCTACCGAAGCCCAGCCGGGTGATGTGATGCTTAAGTTGCGCAACCTGTCTATTCCATCGGACGGCGCATTTGGCATTGAGCTGAAGAACGTCAACATGGATCTGCGCGGCGGTGAGATTGTTGCCATTGCTGGTATTGCGGCAAACGGCCAGAGTGAGCTGTTTGATGCGATCTCCGGTGAGACGCAGGTGAAAGACGCTTATGCTGTTGAGATCTGCGGTGTGCCGGTTGGCAAGCGCAAGATCAACGACCGCCGCCTGCTGGGCTCTGCTTTCGTTCCTGAAGAGCGATTAGGACATGGCGCGGTGCCGGGCTTTGTTCTTTCCGATAACATCCTGCTGACCCGCTACAAATCTGATCCTGAGCTCATCAAGCATGGCATGCTCAATCAGAAGCTTGCGGGTGAAATGGAAAAGCGCATCACGGTTTCTTACGATGTGCGCATGTCACATGACAATCCTGAGGCGCGGTCGCTCTCTGGCGGTAACCTGCAGAAGTTTGTGGTTGGCCGTGAGCTGGACCGGGTGCCGAAAGTGCTGGTGATCAATCAGCCTACCTGGGGTGTTGATGCAGGTGCTGCAGCACTTATCCGGCAAGCAATCATTGATCTGGCTCGTGGTGGTTCTGCCGTTCTGGTGATCTCTCAGGATCTGGATGAGATCTATGAGGTTGCGGATCGCATTGCTGTTATTTCCCGTGGTGAACTTTCTCCGGCAGAGCCTTCTGCCGAGATGACACGAGAGAAAATCGGTCTTCTGATGGCTGGTATGGGTGAAGGAAAACCTTCTTCTTCCCAGGTAAAGGCGGGAGAAACCCATGCGCATTGAGCTTGAAAAACGCGCTGAACACTCTCAGCTGATGACCGTTGTTTCGCCGCTGATTGCGATTGGTCTTACGCTTGTGTGTGGCTCCATCCTGTTCGTCAGTATGGGTTACAATCCGGTTGAAGCGCTTTACGCGTATTTCATTGAGCCGCTGACAACCAGCTGGTCCATTGAAGAGCTGCTGGTGAAAGCAGGACCATTGGTTCTGATTGCGGTTGGCTTGTCCGTCTGCTTCCTTTCCAACTCCTGGAACATTGGTGCAGAGGGTCAGTTCACCATGGGTGCGCTGGCTGGGTCCATCATTCCGGTGCTGTTTTACGACTTCACCAGTCCGCTGGCACTGCCGCTGATGGTGCTGATGGGCATTCTGGGCGGTATGGCTTGGGCGTCTATTCCAGCGTTCCTGAAGGTTCGCTTTGGCACCAACGAGATCCTCACCAGCCTGATGCTGGTGTATATCGCGCAGTACATTCTCGACTTCCTTGTGCGTGGTCCATGGCGTGATCCTGAGGGCTTCAACTTCCCGGAAAGCCGTATTTTTGATGCTGCACATGTGCTGCCGAAGATCGGTGAGGGGCGTTTGCACATCGGTATGATCTTTGCCGTTGTCGCTGTTCTTGTTGTCTGGTGGATGCTCTCCCGCACGCTGAAGGGCTTTGAGATTAAGGTGATGGGTGAAACCCCACGCGCCGGTCGTTTCGCTGGTTTCTCCGGCAATGGTGTCGTGTGGTTTGGGTTTCTCGTTTCCGGTGGTTTGGCTGGACTTGCAGGTATGGCGGAAGTTTCCGGCTCCATTGAGCAGCTGACACCTGTTATCTCTCCGGGCTACGGCTTTACGGCGATTATCGTGGCGTTTCTTGGACGTTTGAACCCGATCGGCATTCTGTTTGCTGGCTTGCTGCTGGGGCTTTCCTATATCGGCGGCGAGTCTGCGCAGGTGAGCCTGGGCCTGACTGATAAGGTGACCCGCGTGTTCCAGGGCATGTTGCTGTTCTTCGTGCTCGCGTGTGACACGCTCATTCTTTACAAGTTCAAGTTTGCTTCCAACGCGAAGGGCGTGAAGGAGGCAGCCAATGTCTGATCTTTCCATGATTGAAGCTGTTCTTCTGACAATTATCACCGCCTCCACACCGCTGCTGCTTGCTGCGATTGGTGAGTTGGTGGTGGAACGCTCCGGTGTGCTGAACCTTGGCGTTGAAGGCATGATGATCGTTGGTGCTGTGATGGGCTTTGCGGCCACGCAGGCGACCGGATCTCCTTACATCGGTATTCTCGCTGCGATGATCTCCGGTGTTGCCATGAGCGTTCTGTTCGGCTTCCTGACGCTGAACCTGATGACAAACCAAGTGGCGACGGGCCTTGCTCTGACCATTCTGGGCCTTGGACTTTCGGGTATGATCGGGGAAGCGTTTATCGGGCAGCCAGGCATCAGCTTGAAGCCGATTGCTATTCCGGGGCTATCCGCCATCCCGTTCATCGGGCCGCTGCTGTTTAATCAGGATATTCTGGTTTATGCCTCTTATGGACTGGTGATTGCGGTTTACTTTGTGCTGTTCAAGTCCCGTACGGGTCTGATCATCCGCGCAGTTGGTGACAATCACGGCTCTGCGCACTCCCTTGGTTACTCCGTAATCAAGGTGCGGTATCTGGCGGTGATGTTTGGTGGGGCTTGTTCCGGTCTGGCTGGGGCTTACCTGTCGCTGATCTACACGCCGCAGTGGGTTGAGGGCATGACTGCTGGTCGTGGCTGGATCGCGCTGGCTCTGGTGGTGTTTGCAAGCTGGCGTCCGGCGCGGGTGCTGGTGGGGGCTTACCTGTTTGGTGCGGTTTCCATTTTGCAGTTCCACGCGCAGGCGGCTGGCATCGGGTTGCCGACGCAGTTCATGTCTGCACTGCCGTATCTGGCGACCATCATCGTGCTGATCATGATTTCGCGTAACAAGACACTTGCCAAGGTTAATACACCTGCATGTCTTGGAAAGCCTTTTGTGCCTGATCGCTAAGAAAAACCTGATTTGACCAATGTGCTCATAGTAGACATTGGTCAAATTGCCAATATTTCGACCTTCGTATACATGAAGGCGAGAGAACGAAGATAACAGAGACCTTGATCTCTGAGTGCAAATAACACGGCTCACCGTTGCACAGATCGCGGAAACCTGCCCGCACTCGAATAAAAGATCGCATCTACATGCGAGATACAACAAAGCAGGAAACAACTTGATAGCGCACAAATGCGCAGAACGACCTTCGGGTTTGTTCCTATCGTGTTTGCTTGGCGCCGTCGTTCACATAGTTCTCTGGTGCATTTCGCCACGCTTATTAGGGTGTTACGTGGCTGGAATGCAGGTTAACCTATAAAGGGGAGCGCACAATGCGCAGTATCTTCAAACTGGCAGCGACAGCTGCAGTTGCACTTGGTCTTTCCGCTGGGGCTTCAAATGCTGCTGATCCACTGAAAGTGGGTTTCATTTACGTTGGTCCTGTTTCTGACCATGGCTGGTCTTACCAGCACGATCAGGGTCGTCAGGCGATTGAAAAGCACTTTGGCGACAAAGTTGAAACCACCTACATTGAGAGCGTGCCAGAAGGTGCGGATGCTGAGCGCGCGATTGAGCGTCTGGCTCGCTCCGGTCACGAGCTGATCTTCACCACGTCCTTTGGTTACATGAACCCAACCCTGAAGGTTGCGCGTAAGTTCCCAAAAGTGAAGTTTGAGCACGCAACCGGCTACAAACAGGCGAAGAACGTTTCTTCTTATGGCGCTCGCTTCTACGAAGGCCGTTATGTTCTGGGTCAGATCGCTGCGAAGATCTCCAAGTCCGGCACTGCTGGTTACATCGGTTCCTTCCCGATCCCTGAAGTTGTGCGCGGCATCAACTCCTTCATGCTGGGTGCGCAGTCTGTGAACCCAGACTTCAAGATCAAAACCATCTGGGTGAACTCCTGGTACGATCCGGGCCGTGAAGCAGATGCTGCAAAAGCACTGATCGACCAGGGCGTTGACATCATGGTGCAGCACACTGACTCCCCAGCGCCTCTGCAGGTTGCTGAAGAGCGTGGCATCATGGGCTTTGGTCAGGCTTCCGACATGATCAAGTTTGCGCCTAAGGCTCAGGCAACTGCGATCATCGACGACTGGTCCGCTTACTACATTTCCCGCGTTCAGGCAGTTATGGATGGTAACTGGAAAGGTCAGGACACCTGGGGTGGTCTGGATGCAGACATGGTTCACATGGCTCCGTTCACCAACATCCCGCAGGATGTTGCGGATGAAGCAGCAAAAACTCTTGCAGCTATCAAGTCTGGTGAGCTGAAGCCATTTACCGGCCCAATCACCAAGCAGGATGGTTCTGAGTTCCTGAAAGCTGGCGAATCTGCTGATGATGGCGCGCTGCTGTCCATGAACTTCTACGTGAAGGGCATCGACGACCAGCTGCCTAAATAAGCCCAGCGCTTAAATTTTCGGAGAGCGCCGCACTTTTTTCATGGTGCTCTCATACGATTTTCGCAGTGGGGGCAAACTCCCACTGCCTACGCATTTCAATTGAACTTAAAAGAACAAGACAATGACAGCCACGTTCCTTAGTGAATGGCTCAATCTGCTTTTCCGCTGGTTTCACTTGATAGTGGGCGTAGCCTGGATTGGGACATCGTTTTACTTCATCGCTCTCGACCTTTCCTTGCGCAAACGGGAAGGGCAGGCACAGGGCATCTTTGGCAGCGCATGGGAAGTCCATGGCGGCGGGTTCTACCATGTTGAGAAGTACATGGTTGCGCCAAAAGAACTGCCCAAAGATCTGATCTGGTACAAATGGGATGCTTATCTGACCTGGGTGTCAGGTTTTGCTCTTTTAACGGTTCAATACTACTTCAACGCAACGGTTTACCTCATTGATCCGGAAGTTATGAAGCTTCTGCCGTCTGAGGCTGTTGCAATCTCCATCGCGTCTCTGGCATTTGGCTGGGTGGTGTATGACCGCCTGTGCCGGTCACCCATTGGAAAGAACACACCGTTGCTGGCTGTGTGCCTGCTGGTGATCATTCTGGGCGCGACCTACGGTTATTCTCAGGTCTTTTCTGGCCGCGGAGTTCTCATTCATATTGGTGCGTTGATCGGCACGTTTATGGCCTTCAACGTGTTCATGGTGATCATTCCGAACCAGAAGAAGATCACAGCAGACTTGCTGGCAGGGCGTGAGCCTGATGCAGCGCTTGGCCTGATTGGCAAGCAGCGCTCGGTTCACAACAACTACCTGACCTTGCCTGTGCTTCTGATGATGGTTTCCAACCACTATCCATTGCTGACAGGACACAGCCAGCCGGTGCTGGTGGTGGCGCTGATCCTGGTGATGGGCGGTATGGTGCGGCACTTCATCAACCGTCACGATGCTCATGATAACTTCGCCAATTTCTGGTGGGCACTGCCTGCAGCAGCTGTCAGCCTGATTGCCGCGGTGATTGTGACAACGCCGGCCAAGCTGGGTGGTGATGTTGCTGTCTCAGATACGCAGGCACTGCAAATTGCGCAGGCTCACTGTGCAAGCTGTCATAGTGCAACGCCGACCAAAGAGGCCTTTACCGAAGCGCCCAAGAACATTGAGCTGGATAGCGTTGCGGATTTGCGCCGCTACGATACCTTGATCATGGCGCAAGCGGTTCGCTCTAACGCCATGCCATTGGGCAATGAGACTGGCATGACCAAGCACGAGCGTGAGCTGCTTGGTGCCTGGCTGCAAGCGCACTGAGGTGGTGAGGATGACAACATATTCTCTGGAGGAGGTGAACCAGTTTGCGCTGGACACCTTTACCGAGGTGTTTGGCAATGTGGCTGAGCATTCTCCCTGGGTGGCTGTGGTTGCGCACCGGGAGGCGCCATATGGGTCTCGTGAGGCTCTGATTGAAGCATTTGCCAGTTCCTTGCAAGGGGCAGAGGAAGATGCGCAGCTGGCTCTGATCCGCGCCCATCCGGATTTGGCGGGCAAAGCTGCGCGGGCTGGAGAAATGGCTGAGGCCTCCGTGAACGAACAGGCCGGGGCTGGTCTGGATCAACTGACGGACGCTGAGTATGAGCAGTTCACCCAGCTTAACGATGCTTACAAATCCAGTTATGGCTTTCCTTTCATTTTTGCTGTGAAAGGCGCGACCAAGCACCAGATTCTGGAGGCTTTTGAGTTGCGCCTGCAAAACTCTGCGGAAGATGAGTTTGTGGAGGCACTGCATCAGATTTGCCGTATTTTCCGGTTCCGTCTGGAGGATCTGGTTTCAGATGAGCAGAGCGCCGTCAGTTCCTGATCCGATTAAACCTGCCTTTCCTACAGTTACGTAATGGGCAGTAATCCACTGGAACATGAGGGTACGCAAAACAAGAGGCTTGCAACCATCATCGTTATCCTTTGGATTAGCGAGACTATGAAATTCAAGGGGAGCGTTCATGAAGGCCGCAGTAGAAAGCCGGTTTGCGGAGCAGGTTGAGTTCCTGCGCGAATTGGTCAAGGTGCCAAGCGATAACCCGCCGGGGGATACGGAGCGCCACGCAATGCGGACTGCTGAGCTGCTTGAAGGCCTTGGCTTTACCGTTGAGAAACATCCTGTTCCAGAACCATTTGTGCGCCAGAACGGCATGGTGTCTGTCACCAACCTGATTGTGCGCGAAAAATTTGGCAGCGGCCTTGGCCCTGTGATTGCGCTTAACGCCCATGGCGATGTGGTGCCTCCGGGTGAAGGCTGGTCCAAAGAGCCTTATGGGGCTGAGATTGAGGATGATGCGCTTTATGGGCGCGGGGCGGCTGTTTCCAAGGGAGACTTTGCCACTTACGCCTTTGCGCTGCTGGCACTGCGTGAGTATGCGGATGAGCTGGAAGGCTCCGTTGAGCTGCACCTGACCTATGATGAGGAAGCTGGTGGGTTTGTTGGTCCGAAATGGCTGCTGGAGCAAGAGCTGACCCAGCCGGACTATGCCATCTCCGCAGGCTTTTCCTATGCCGCAACGACTGCGCATAACGGCTGTTTGCACATGGAAGTGATTTTCCGTGGTCGTCAGGCCCATGCGGCCATGCCAGAAACTGGCGCTGATGCGTTGCAGGCTGCAACGCCAGTTCTCGCCGCGATCTATGCTGAGCGGGAGCGTCTGAAGTCCATTGAAAGCGAGCAGGACGGCATTGGCTCACCCCAGATCACCATTGGTCTCATTTCCGGTGGCATTAACACCAATGTGGTGCCGGATCGGGTTTCTCTGCGCGTGGACCGGCGTTTGATCCCGGAAGAAAACGGCGAGCAGGTGGAAGAGCAGCTGATTGAGCTGATTGAGTCTGTTGTGCCGGAGGATTGCGGGGTTGAAGTAGAATGTCGGCGTATCATGATTGCCGAACCACTTCGCGAGCTGCCGGGTGCCAAGAAGCTGATTGAAGCGCTGAAATGGCCAGCCAAAGAGGTTTTGGGTATTGAGCTGAAAGCCACGGGTGCACCGCTTTATACGGACGCTCGCCACTATGCAGAGGCTGGCATTCCAACTGTGCTTTATGGTGCTGGGCCGCGCACGATTGTGGAGGCAAACGCCCATGGGGCCGATGAGCATCTGCAATTATCGGATCTGAAGGCCGCAACGATTATTGTGGCGGATGCCTTGAAGACACTTCTTCGGTAGATGAGAAAAGCCCGGATGATCCGGGCTTTTTTGTTAGCTGACGCGGCCAGATAGGGCCGTGAAGATGCCCGCTCCCAATAGGCCTGTGCCGCCGACCTTGTTCAGGCGCTTCAATGTGCTTGGGCCGTTGACCACCTTGCGCAAGCCACCGGCCATGGAGACCCAGAACAGGGTGTTGATGCCGCCGAGGGTGACGAATGTCAGACCCAGAATGAAGAACTGGGTCAGTACTGGCTGGGTTTGATCCACGAACTGAGGCAGAAACGCCACAAAGAACAGCATGCCTTTAGGGTTGAAGGTGGTGACCAGCAGCGTATCGCGGAAGATGCGCTTGGCCGGGACCACTGGCATTTCCACTTGCGCTGCCACGCCGGAGTTGGTGCGCCACATCTTGATGCCGATGTAGATGAGATAAGCCGCGCCAATGTACTTCATGATCTGAAAGAGCATGGCAGAGGTTGCCAGAACCGCGCCAAGGCCTGCCAAGGCAGCGGTGATGGCAAACATATCGCCCAGCATCACTCCGGTGACGGAGGCAACAGCCGCGCGCTTGCCCTGACTGAGGCTGTAACTGATGACCATCAACACGGTTGGGCCAGGAATGATCAGCAGCAGCATGCTAGCGGCGGCAAACGCGAGCCAAGTTTCAAATGCCATAAGGAAACTCCGAGAAGTCCAGAGCAGGACTGAAAGAGGTGTATTGAGCGATACTCACTCACTAATCGTAATGATTATGAGCTTACCCATGGAGAGGGCGTTTGGGTAGTGGGGCTGTTTTGAGAAAATCTGGAGTGAGTTTGAGCTAACTGCACTTGCTCTTTTACGGGAACTTGCCGGACAGAGCGATGAACAGGCCAGCACTCAGCAAACCAGTGCCGCCAATTCTGTTGAGCCGTCGTGCGCTTTTCCCGCCTGTGAGCATGGCCCTGCAACTGCCAGCCATGGAGGTCCAGAACATGGTGTTGATTCCGCCCAGAACCACGAAGGTCACGGCCAGCAGTACAAACTGAGGGATAACTGGGACGGTGTCATCCACGAACTGGGGGAGAAAGGCGACGAAGAACAGCAT
Source organism: Pseudovibrio sp. FO-BEG1 (assembly GCF_000236645.1). NCBI lineage: Bacteria > Pseudomonadati > Pseudomonadota > Alphaproteobacteria > Hyphomicrobiales > Stappiaceae > Pseudovibrio > Pseudovibrio sp. FO-BEG1. Next base: position 3,401,504 of record NC_016642.1, on the reverse strand, counting down.
GTCTTTGGGATTGAAGGCAGAGACGAGGAACGTGTCTCTGAAAATATGAAAGCGAGAGGTGGCGGTGACACCAAGCTGGCCTTTGACGACGGATTTCCTGCGCCACATGCTGACGCCCAGATAGATGAGGTAGGTTGCGCCCGCATATTGGAGCAGGTCATAAAGCAGAGCTGAGGTGGAAATGACGGCCCCCAGTCCTGCCAGAGCAACAGAAATGAGTAGGATGCTTCCTAAGCTCACCCCAAGAGCGGAAGCGACGACGGCCCGCAGGCCCTGACTGATGCCGTAACTGGAGACCATGAGGACGGTTGGGCCAGGGATGATTAGTAGGATGATGCAGGCGATCACGTAAGTCAGCCAAACTTCGATGGCCATGACTTTTCTCCTGAAACACTGTTGAGACCGGGAGAGATAGGCGCCAAATGTGACCAAATTTCTGTTCAGGATATGACGAAATACAACACTGGAAACAATAGTTTACGTCTCACATATTGTTTCAGTTTCTGCCCATGTTTGATGAGATTTTGAGTGGTTGTTTGCTGTTGCGCGAAAAACGCGCTTAGCAGCCAGAATATGGTTTGTGCCAGACCTTCAGCTTGCCGGATGTTTCAAATCCAGCAGTGCGGGCGTTCAACAGTGCATCCCCCCGGGCGTAGCCAGTCACTGGCTTCTCCGGCTTCCACCTTTGCAACAGCGCGGCCATTTGCCTGAAGGTGTGGGGTGAAAGGTCTTCTGCAAAGAAATTTGACAGGCCTACCGAGGTGCCTGAATGGTTGCCGATGAAGCCTTTAGTGATCTCTGATCCTTCAAAATAACCCCAGAACGCGAAATCAGGATTGTCCAGCAGTTTTGGCGGGAACATCGCACGATCTGTCTGGTTTCCGGCGTTCTTCCAGCTGGCCTCCCAACTCTGCAACTGCTTAGGAGTGGAAATCTGCTGCCAGCCTGAGGTGTCTGCCTGAACAGGTGCTTCCAGATAAAACCAGCAGGCTTCAAAGAGTGAGCTGAAGCCTAAGGTTTCCAGAGACAGATCCGCAAAACTATCCTTGATGAAGACGGGAAAGGATGCGTTGGCGGTGAGTTCGTTGATGGTCTGAAGTGATACCGCAGGTTCCAACGTCACAATGCTTGAATAGAACGGTAGAGGCTGTTCTGAGGTGTAAAACAGCCCCGAAGACCACTCAAACGAAACCCCATGCGCCTCAAACATATGTTTGTAGAGATCAGCATTGTTATCAGCAGCCTCCTGCTGCCGTGTTGTCTGGTCTGTCTTCATTTGCACGTGCTGTCGTCCGCCTAGCTGATTGGAACGTGCATCATAGGCGAAAGTGTATGGTGATCAATATCCCGCTGCTGCATAAGGGCCTTTGCCTTCGCGGTAGACGAGGAGGGTGCGGGTGTAGGAGAGGGCTTCCTGGGCGGTTTGGTCTTGGGCGACGGTTTTTACGGTCAAAATGCCCTGATCTGGTCTGGAGCGGCTTTCGCGCGTCGCCAGGACTTCGCTTGTGACTTTGAAACGGTCTTCTGCGTAAAAGTGGCGAGACAGCTTTGTATCGGTCCAGCCCAGATTGGCAACCACACGGCCAAAGGTTGAGGTGGTTGCTGCAGTGACGAGGGAGAGCACGTGGAGTTCGGAGGCAGGCAGGCGGTCTCTGCCGTAGATGTCACGGGCAAACTCTCTGTCGTTGTACAATGGGTGCCATTGCATGGTCTGGACGGCGTGGCGGAGCATGGAGGAGGGATGCAGGGTGATTTCCGGGCTGTGCTCGAAGATCTGGCCCTTGGCAAAGCCTTCGAAGAAAATGCCGGTTGCTTCCTGCAGGGAGCCATCCTCGCGCTGGTGATAGGCAAGAAACCACGGATTACTGCAGGTGTTGGGCTGATTGCCCCAGACCGGATGCTGGCCTTTTTTGAAGATGCTGACTGTGTAAGTGAGGTTTGCGACCTCGACGCCATTCTGGTTGGTGCAGGAGGCCTTTACGGTGACGTCGCCCGTTTTACCGGTGGTGTCGTCGGTCTTGATGATCTGGCTGGTGCAATAGAGTGTGTCGCCGCCGAAGATGGGGGCGGTCATGGAGATATTCTCAAATGCTGTGATGCGGTCCTTGCGGGCGAAGGTCTTCCAGCTCATGCCGAAGATCTTTTGCAAGGTGAGCGTGGAGACGACCAGCGGCTTTTTAAACTCAGTCTGGGCGGCGTAGTGCTCGTCATAATGCAGCATTGCGGAGTTGAAGGTGTCAAACGCTTCCTCTGCATTTTCCTGCTGAGAAACCGTCATGCCGGGGCGATGATGAAACACCTGACCCTCTGCAAACTCTTCAAAATTCAGGCCATAGATCTCCAGAAACCGTGTTTCGGAGATTTGTGCGTAGGCTGAGTACATGGCGGGCTCCTTTCAGCCTAGTAGATGGTCAGTTTTTTGGCCTCTTCGCGCAGCTCATCGCGAAACTGCGGGGCAGCAAGCTCAATGAGAGCATGGGCGCGCTCTGAGGTGGACATGCCGAACAGGTTGGTGCAGCCGTATTCCGTAACGACAAAGCTGACATCGTTGCGCGGTGTGGTGACGATGTTTTGCAGGCGCGGGACGATCTTGGAGACCCTCCCGTTTTTTGCTGTGGCGTGTGCTGCCAGCACGGCGATCCCTTCCTTGGAGCGGAAGGCGCCGCGCACGAAGTCCAACTGGCCACCGCTGCCGGAAATCTGGCGCCAGTTGACGGATTCTGAGGCGACCTGCCCGAAGAGATCGATCTCCACGAAAGAGTTGACGGAAACCATGCGATCGTTCTGTGCGATGATGTGTGGGTTGTTGACGTAGTGGGCCGGATGACACGCCATGGTGGGGTTGTTGTCCATGAAGTCGTAGTAGTCGCGGTTGGAAAACAGAGCGACGTTGAAGACGGAGTGGCCTACATCCAGCTGCTTGTAGCGATTGGAGACGTTACCGGCCTGTATCAGCTCTATCATGGTGTCGCCGAGCACTTCGGTGTGCACGCCCAGATCATTCTTGTGTTTCAGGCGTTTGCCAACCTCATTGGGCACAGCGCCGATGCCCAACTGCACGCAAGCATGGTCCGGCACAAGTTCTGCTACGAAATCGGCGATTTTGCTGTCTTCCGGGCTCTCGGCCTTTTCAGGAACGATGGTGAGATCGCTGGTGTGCTCGATGATTGTGGAGACCTGTGAGACGTGGATGACGCCGGGCCCGAAGGTGCGAGGCATATTGGGATTGACTTCCACAATGAGCTTTTCAGCTGCAAAGGCGAGCGGAATGGACATGCTGCCATCCACGCCAAAGCTGAAGTAGCCGTGCTCGTCCATGGGAGAGACCTGAAAAAGGTGCACATCCGGCTTGCCACGGCGAGCCAGCACGCCTCTGGCGTAGAGACTGAAGTGCTCCGGCAGATAATGTGGGATGATCAGGTCAGGATGACTCTCGCTCATCTCCTGAGCCCGGTCGGCCAGCTGGCGGACGCTGCCGCCCAGAAACGGGCAGAGGAGGCGGATGCGCTTGAGCACCTCCACGTTGATGTATTGGTCGACGACCTCTTTGCCAGAACGCAGCAGGTAGACATCCGGAGTGCCGGTGAAATAATCGGCGGCGGCAGCTTCACAGAATGCGCGGGTGAGGCGTGGAGGGGTGCCGCAATAGCAGCCGAAGGTGATCAGCTTCGTGTCTCGTGCCAGTGTTTTGATGGCCTCATCGGGGCTCATGAGTTTTTGATGATACAGCTGATCATAGTTGGCTGCTGGCATGAGGCTCTTTCCGGGATCTGCTTAATGGAACCAGCTTGATCCTATCCATTCTCAGGAAATTAATTGTTACTGAGCTAGTTTATGACCCAACGGCATCAAAGGATTAAGTTGGAGTTCCGGTGTGAAGAGCCTGTTATTCTTACCTGCAGATAAAGCCCATCTTTTTTCAAAGGCAACAGCATCCGGAGCAGGGTGCGTGGTGCTGGATCTGGAAGATGGAGTTGCTGAAGCACAGAAGCCCGCTGCGCGAGACCTACTGCGTGGTTTGCAGGATCAAATACGGGAGCAGGAGGGGTGTGAGATCGGCATCCGCATCTCCTCTCTGGGCACGCCAGATGGCTTACATGACATGCTGCGGTTGATGGAGCTGACCCATCTGCCGGACTGGGTGTTCCTGCCCAAATGTGAGAGCCCGCGAGATCTGGAACAGCTGGACCATTTGTTGCAGGCGCATCCCAGTAAGGAAATGACACGGATCTGTGCGCTGCTGGAAACGCCTGCTGGTCTTTCCAATGCGGAGGCGATTGCGTCTACCCATGCGCCGCTACATGCGCTGGCCTTTGGTTACGCGGACTATACGGCGGAGACAGGCGGTACCATGGGGTGGAACAGCCTTGTATGGCCGCGTGGGCAACTGCTGAATGCTGCGGTTCAGAACCATCTTTGGGCGATTGATGGTGTGTTTTTAGACTTCAACGACCCTGAAGGGCTTGAGGATGAAGCTCAAAACGCGCGTGACATGGGCTACAACGGAAAGTTTGCCATTCATCCCTCTCAGGTCAGCGTGATCAACACCTGCTTTGAGCCAAGCGATGAAGAGGTTCAGTGGGCGCTCAATGTGCTTGAGCAGCAGAAAAACTTTGCGGGTCAGGGGGCCTTTGTGGTCGATGGCAAAATGGTGGATGCGCCGGTCATCTTACGCGCCCGTCGGGTGCTAGGATTGACTGATAGTGATGCTCATCCATGAGGTTTTGAGAGATTAATTACAGTACTACACTCTCTGTTCTTTCCTGCAGATGTATATCCGTGTAGTGCTGCGTATTTCTCGTGTGAAATTATGTTGAATTATGTATAGTTATATTATAAAATAATAAATTGGCGCATAATATTACGTAATTCCATAATCTACCTTATGCATATTTGATGTTATTTCACAGAGAGAGGGGGTATATTGTAAGTATAGGTGGTGTTGTGTTGTTGGTTTTGCTTGGGACGGGTGATCTGGGTGAGGGGTGTTTTCCGATGACTGGGTTGGCGGGGGAGAGAGACTCACGCGCTCCGCATATCCTCGTATTTTCTTTTACGTAGAAAGACTAAGATACTGAATTCATTTCACTTTACGGAAATGTATGTCCTTGAATACATGGTTTCTGGGCATGTGATTTAGGTTTGAAAGAACAAGCTTTTTTAACTTTGAATGACCTTGCTGAAACGCTGTTAACTGCAGAAGTATCCTTGAAATATCATCTCTTTTATACTTACCGGAAGGTTTGTTAGGCTTGCTGTAAATGCAGGCATTTTGTGCTCGCATTTGAAAAATTTAGCTGTCCCTGTATGCTTTTGGGCTGTCCTGGCCCAAACAGGTTTAGGAGCCCGTCATGTCTATGATGAGAGCAGCGGTTGTGCGTGAATTTGGTGCGCCGCTGGACGTGTGTGAAGTTGAAAAACCTACAGTAACTGATGATACCGTTGTGGTGAAGATTGAAGCCACAGGCGTGTGCCATACGGACCTTCATGCTGCGGAAGGTGATTGGCCGGTCAAGCCGACACCAGCCTTTATTCCGGGCCATGAAGGCGTTGGGATTGTGGTTGAGAAAGGCCGCAATGTGACTTCAGTGAAGGAGGGGGATCGTGTTGGAATTCCCTGGCTCCACACGGCTTGTCGGTGCTGCCGGCACTGCGTAGACGGCTGGGAAACCCTTTGCGAAAGCCAGCAGAACTCAGGCTACAGCGTCAATGGCAGCTTTGCTGAATATGCTGTGGCAGACCCCAACTTCGTCGCTCATTTGCCCAAAGAACTTGAGTTTGCACCAGCTGCGCCAATCCTGTGTGCGGGTGTGACAGTTTACAAGGGCTTGAAGGAAACAGAGACAAAACCGGGGCAAACCGTCGTGATTTCCGGCATCGGTGGTCTGGGGCATCTGGCTGTTCAGTATGCCAAAGCCATGGGCTTGCACGTGATTGCGGTTGATATTGCAGAGGACAAACTGGAGCTTGCAAAGTCTTTGGGCGCTGACATGACGCTCAATGCCTTCAAGTGTGATCCGGTGGCAGAAGTGCAAGCCGGCGGCGGTGCTGAGGGCGTGTTGGTGACAGCGGTGGCTGGCAAGAGCTTCCAGCAAGGCGTTGGCATGCTGGCCCGTGGTGGCACGATGAGCCTTGTGGGTCTGCCACCAGAAGATTTCCCGCTGAACATTTTTGATATGGTGCTGAACCGGAAAACACTGCGTGGTTCCATTGTGGGCACGCGAAATGATCTGCGCGAGTCATTGGAGTTTGCTGGCGATGGCCAGGTTGCTGCGCATTACACCACAGAGCCGCTGGACAACATCAACGACATCTTCGATCGCATGCGTAACGGCAAGATTGATGGTCGTATCGTGATGGATATGTAAAAGCCTGATTTGAGTATTGTGATGCCGCAGACACATGCGTGTCTGCGGCATTGGCTTGTCTAAAGCTGGTTTGATGGAACGTGTTTGAAGCCAGTTCCGCGCTTGCCAGCACCACAAACCGTGCTATGGGGCGTCTATATCATTAATACGCATAAGGTAGATTATGGAATTAAATGATAAAAGGTCAGATTCTGATTAGTGGACTGACTTTATGTGGTTTTCGACGGCAGCTGCGATGCGCTGTGATGCGTGGCCGTCGCCAAACGGGTTTTTGCGGTCGATCTTTGTCCGCTCACATTTCAGAATATGTGCGGCTTCGTCTGTGATTGTTTGCTCGCATGTGCCGACCAGTTTTGCAAGTCCGCTGGTCAGAGCTTCCGGTCGTTCGGTTGTCTTGCGCAGGATCAGCAGCGGCGTTCCAAATTCGGGTGCTTCTTCCTGTATGCCGCCGCTGTCTGTCAGGATCAGGTCAGCATCCCGTTCCAACGCCACGAGCGCTTCATAGGACAGCGGCTTGACCAGATGAACGCGCCGGACGTTTTTTAGCACATCCTCAACAACGTCTCTGACCACTGGATTTGGATGCACCGGCAAAACCACTTGGAGATCTTCGTGGGTGTCGACTATGTGTTTTATGGCCTGGCAAATGCGGCGCATGGGATCGCCCCAATTTTCACGCCGGTGTGTGGTGACCAGTGCCAGTCGCTTTTCAGGCTCCAGTACGTTCTTTAGCTCATGGAGCTCTCGTGCTGGTTTGATCTTCTGAGCCAGATGGCGCACGGCGTCGACCACCGTGTTTCCGGTGGTGAGGATTTTGTCTTCGCTCAGGCCTTCGCGCAGCAGGTTGTCCTTGGCGATGGATGTTGGTGCGAACAGCCTGTGACACAGTTGATCTGCCAGCCGCCGGTTGGCTTCTTCGGGAAACGGGTCCGTCAGCTCGCCGCTGCGCAAACCGGCTTCCACATGGCCAACTGGCACGGCGCTGTAAAAGCTGGCAAGCGCACCGACGAAGCCTGTTGTGGTGTCGCCGTGGACCAAAGCGTATTTGGGATGATGCACGGCCATATAGGCGTTGATGCCTTTGAGCAGCTCACCGGCCTGATCGGCCAGTTTGTGGCTGGTGCTGGAAACATCGAGCCAGTTGATTTGGGTGATATCAAAGGACTTTAGCGCTTCTGATGCGATTTCGCGGTGCTGACCCGTCATGAGAACATGGGCATGAAGATTTGGGCAGTTTGCGATGGCAGAGATAACCGGCGCCATCTTGATAGCTTCCGGGCGTGTGCCGATGATGCACAGGACTTTCGCCGCGCCCGATCCGATGATCTCTGGTTCCTTCATCCTGTGTGCTTCTGTCCTTTATTGCGGCGTTGAGGTGTTGGCGGTTTCCAGCTCTAGGCCGTTGCAAACCTTGGCGTTTTGCTTCAAAAACGTCTCGATGTCCCGGCTGTGCTTGTTATCAAACTTGAGTACGTGACTGGATAATGAGAATAAAGCCACCGGGTTGCCCGGAGCAAAGCGCACGTTCTTCAGGCGGCTTTTCATGGTGCCAACGGTGGTCGGGATTGTTTTGAAATCTGCGGTGCGTGGGTCAATCTCGAAGATCTCAACAACCGGAATAACTGTATGTTTTTGCTGGCGAAATGCTGTGCTGACCGCATTGTGCAGGCTGCGGCTGGAGTAAGGTTCCATAAGCTTGGCCCCTAGCCCATCCTGCAAAAGCAAGATGTCCATGGAGGACTTGCTCATCAACTTATCCCAGTGACCGGCCAGTTTCTTCGGTTTGCTTTTCAAATCAGTGTATCCAGATATGGCCACCGGGCCCGGCAATATGCTTTTCAGAATTGCCCGGGTCTGGGTGGTGTACCTGGTGACGAGCTTTCTGAGGTTGCTATCCAACAGCAGTTCGCCGTCGATTTCATCTGAGATATACCAGCCCGCGAAAATCTTATTGGGCTCGGATGAGACATAGAGGATCTGTGATTTCAGTGCTTTTGCGAGCCTGCTGGTTTCCTGAAGGCGTTGATGCAGATAGGTGCTGCCGTTTTGCTTCAGCTTTTCGATGAAGGACGGATCGTAACGCAGGCCGAACCAGATCTTGGTGCCAGATTCATCTGCCCCGCGGATCGCTGCTTCCACCCACATGGGAAGTTTGACTGGCTGGCTGACATCCGTGCCCCACAGGGTCCACTGCAGGACCACTTCATTTATGCCAAGTCTTTGATGTGAAAGGAGTTCACTGCGCCATAATCCGGGGTTAGGAAAATATTCATCACCCCACGGCTGAATGAAACTCATGCGGATAGGAATACATTCCGGAGCGCCCGAATCTTGTCGTGCGAGGGTTTTATGTGGTGCTATGAATGTGAGGAAAGAGAGGCAGAGCAGCCCAAAAATCAAATGCTTAAAAGTTTGCTTGTAGGCCGAGAAGAACCCGGCTGGTTTGGCTGTCATCGGTGTTCAGTACTTCATGTCCTACTCGCCCGAACACTTCCAGCTGAAGCAGGTCACCGTAGGTTTCGGTGTACCACCCTCTCCACTTCAAAGATGCTCCCAGCCCTGCTTCTATGGCGACAGCGCTGGTTTGGGAGTTCCAGTTTCCGCTGCCTATGGAATACGCAAAGGGCGACAAAATCAGGTTAGGATCGAGCCTAAAAGTGTAACCAAGTCGGCCATCTCCATAGAATAGAATGGTTTTTTCGTTTTCGAAGAAACGTCCTCCTTCCACGTAAAGACTGACGTAAGGCTCTTTGTCGATGGGCTCGCCGGAGTACATATCGTAAAGGGGCAGGAAGTCGTTGCCGGTGGTGAAAGACCAAAGCACCCTCCCCAGCCAGTTGTCTTCGGTGATGCTGCCGCCCTTGAAGAAGCGCTCCAGACCGATCTTGAGGTTCTGGGTCATAAAAGGCTTGAAGCGCAGGCCGACGATGGTTTGGTAGGTGTCCGGATTGGGTCGGAAGCTGTAGCGTTCGTTGAGCCATTGGGCGCGGGCGATGATCTCGAAGACCCGGCCATTCTGGTAGCCGATGACCGGCGGTCGCCATGCCACCTCCAGGGAGCCGAACGGGCTACTTGAGGGAATGCCGAGGATAGCGCCTGCGAAATCCTCTTCGTCTTGCCGTGATGGGCTGGCACCATCGAAGAACAGGAAGCTGATCGGGATTTCAAGGATGCGGAGCTGGCGCTGGAAACGCTCCAGTTTGTCTTGCCCGTAGATGTCGAGATGCTGCTGGTTCAGAGCATGGATTCGCTTGCGAAACATTTCAGCAGCCTTCTTGTTCTCATAGGCTGCCAGATAGGTATATGCGAGGTCTTCCTCCAGATTGGCCTGATCCGGCTTTTCATGCAGCGAATGCTCAAAGCGGGTGATGGCGAGGTCGTAATCGCCCTGTGCCCGCGCAAGATAACCACCGAGGGCCAGAGTGGCTGGGTTGTTTTTGTCTGAGGGAGGCAACTGCTCATATTCAGCTTCGGCCTCTTGCAACTGATCCAGCTGGAACAGAACCTGAACCACGGAGAAGCGGTTGTCGGGCGTTGAGGATATGGCACGTGCTCTGCGGAAGTCGTCCAGAGCGCTTTCCAGCGCCTCGTAGGATTGATCGCCTTTGTGGAGGGTGAGCTGGGCTCTGGCGGCGTAGTAGCCTGCCATTTGCTCCTGTGAGAGCTTTGCGGGGTCGAGCTCGGCCAGAAGCTTTTCTGCTTGCGGATAGTCCATCTGGCGTAGGTTGATGAAAAGCAATGCCATACCGGCGGTCTGGTCGTCGTGTTCTTCAAAGCTCTCCTCAAACCATTCCTCAGCTTCCTCAATTTCACCCAGTTGCTGATAAAGGAACCCCAGTTGATTGGCTGTGGCAAGGCTTGGGCTGAGCTCGTAGGCCTGCTGAAGCTCCTGACGGGCCTTGTCTCGGTCTCCCAGACGCAAATAGAGGCTTGCCAGTGTCAGGTGTTTATCAGCGCTTGCAGGTTGGGCCAGTGCTTCTTCCTGAGCACAGGCCAGCGCTTCCAGATTGCGGCCCAAAGAGCGATAGGCTTCGCACTTGATGGCCATGATGGCGTCGATGTTCTTGGTCTGGTCGAGCTTCTGGACCAGCATGAGTGCGCGTCTGGGGTGATTGAGCTGTAAGGCCAGATAAGCTGCTTCCAGCCGTGTTTCGACTGCCGGGTTTAACCTCAGAGACTGGCGGTACATTCTTTGCGCTTCTTCCGGCTGGTCTTCTGTTTTCAGGAGACGTGCCAGCGAGAGGAAAGACGCGGCGTACATCTCTTTGCTCTCAATAGTCAGGTTCGCCGTGTTGGTGTAGGCGAAAACGTAGTTGAGCCACATGTTGGCTGTAATGTTTTTCGCCGTGCTTTCCTTGAGCATAAGGTAGGCTGGCAGGACAAGCGTGGGATCAGGCTGAAGCTTCCAGTCTGCGATCAGATAGTCCAGCGTGCTTGTCCAGTCCTCATTGGTGGCGGAAACGGCGGCCAGATCAAACAGAAGCCGTGCGTAGGCTTTCTTGTCGTTCTCATTAAAGGCACCAGCAGCACGGGCCCGTTTGGCGCGGGCAAGAGCATCCTGAAGCACAGCAGAGGCGATGCGGTGTTTGTTGGAGAGAAGGGCGACCTGCCCGCGCTTTGCTGTGATGCGCCAGTTGGGCATTAAGGCTTCAGCTTCCTTCAGCACCTCGTTGGCGAGGTCCAGATCCCCTGCTCTTCGTGCCAGATCAGAGAGCGTTTGCAGCAGTTCCACCCATGCTTCCGGTGATTTTTGCCGGTCTGTGAACTGGGTGATGGCCCGCAGTTCTACAAGTGCGTTGATGGCCTGCGTTTCCCAGCCGTTGGCGAGTGCGACCTTGCTGAGCTGGAGGCCATACTCCGGGCTGCGGGTGAGTTTGATCAGCAAACGGCCCGCAGTAACGGCTCTGGCGTCATCTCCGGCGCGGATGGCGATGTCTGCCAGCGCCAGATAGTAGTTGGCGGCTTCTTCCGGCCCTGAGGCCTTGGTGTCCAGAATTCTGCCATCTGCGGTCAGCAACGCCATTTCCGCTTCAGCGCTGGAGCCCTTTTTCACCAAGGCATAGGCAAGCTGTACCCGTGTCGATAATCCCAGAAGGTCAATGCGACCGGGGAGAAGAAAAGCCAGCAGCTCATCCAGGTGACCTGAGTTGAGTGCGGCGGCTGACAGGGCTCTTGCAAAGGTGCGTTGTTCCAATGCGGAGGACTGGCGCCCGGTGAAGAGGCCATTCATTTCACCGCGGAGCAGCAGGCGGTAGGCATCTTCGTCCTTGCCTTGCTCCAAAAGCAGGAAAGCTTCGTTGAGGATGGCTGTGCGCTGGGTTCTTGGCGCATTGTCCAGTTTGGAGAGCTCATCCCATTCGCTGCGTGCTTCCTCCAGTTGATTGAAGTTGCGCAGGAGGTCGGCGCGGATCAGGCGCTGTCTTGGTGTGGCGGCACCCAGCTCCCGCAGGATGTTAAGGGCGTGGAGTGCTTCCTTTGTTTTGCCGAGCTTGATGGCGGCTTCTGCGGCGCCGGCCAATGCCTCTTCCCGATCACTCGGCAGCAGCTTGCCGGTTTCGATGGCGAGGCGGAAGTCATCAAAGGCTTCGGCATACTCGCCGGTAAGCATTTGCAGGTGGCCGAGGGAGAGATAGCCACGACTGAAAGCGGGGGCGAGGGTTTGCAGGGTTTCCAGTTGGTCGATGGCTGCCAGCGGACGGTTGAGGCCAATCAGGAGCTGAACCTTTTGCCAGCGGGCGACCAGATGATCAGGATCCTGCTTGAGCAGCTCATCCAGTTCGCGCAAGGCATCTTCTGTTCTGCCTTCTGCAAGTAGTCGGTAGGCCAGATCCAGCAAGGGGTATGAGCGGTAGTCGCGCCATTTGCTTTGCAACAGGGACTGGCTGTCTTGCCGATCCTTCAGCAAGCTGATGTAATAGGCATCCTTTTGGGCGTTGGTGTATGGCGTGTTGCCAGTAATTGCGCTCGGTTCAGGCTGAGGGGCTGGGTTCTGGGACTGGGTTGGAATGGACAGGCCCAACGCAAACATGACCACCCACAGCAGATAGAATGCCGAGTTCCGGTTTGCCTCCTTTCGTGCGTTGTGGGATGAGCGGAAGCGGGTCATGTGGGTGCTTCCTGTTTTACCGGGATGTTATGAAGGCTGTCGTCATCCGGGTAGTCGTGGGCTGTTTTATCCCATCCGATCACCTCACCTGTACCCAGATGACGGATCCATGTTTTGATGGCGCGCATCATGGCGATGTAATTGATGATGATGGAAACGAAATAGCGCAGTGTGACAGGCGCGAGTGCACGCAGACCGTAGTGATAGCCGGTCCAGATATGGCGTTGAAGGAGACGGTGGGCCAGCAAAAGTACGTTGAACCAAATCACATACCAAAACGGGCTGTTTTCCGGCAGCAATGGGGGCAAGTGGTAGGCGTCTGGTGCGAGGTGCTCATAAAGGCGCAGGCACCAGTAGAAGATCAATGAAATATAGCCGATGATGATGGCGTGGCTGAAGAACACCATCTTCCTGTCGCGCCAATAAAAGTACTTATCGGCGAGCCCTCCTTTCCACCCCAGCTGCGCCCAGCCCTGAAAGGCTATGCCGATGGTCCAACGGGTTTTCTGGCGCACGCTCTGCCAGAAGCCAGAGGGAAACAGCTCCTGAGTGACTGCAAAGTCCGTGTGATCGCTCTTTTGGGATGGATGGACCCAGAGTAGGCGGTGAGTGAGCCCCTTCCCTGTGAGCCGCATGGCCAGATCATAGTCTTCTGTGAGTGAGCCGGTGTTGAAGACCTCCGGTATGCCGTTGTCATCTGTTCCGGATATGGACTTGGCGGTCTCAATTGTCTTCTTGGAATAACAGGTGCCAACGCCTGCACCGGGGACGGTTCCGGTCAGAAACCCTCTGACGAGCACTTCCTTGGAGTGGAACTCAGCGAACTCGTCCATATAGTGGCCAGCGGTCAGGTCTCGTCGGCGGCGTGGCAGGGACAGAACAGGCAGTTGGACCACATCGGTCAGTTCCAGACTGGCGTTGAAGATATGTAGGGCGTTTGGATTGAGGATGTCTTCGGCATCTTGCATGACGATGCCTGCAAAGGAGATGTTCTGCTCCTGTTCAAACTTTTCTATTTCCGCGATGATGGTGTTGACGCAATCGGCCTTGCAGGTTGGGCCGGGATTATTGGTGATGACGACCCGCAGGTTCTCATGCTCTGCTGCGAGCCGGTTTGCAGCCTTCTGGGTGGCCTCGTCATTGGGATAGACGCCGATGAAGATCCAGTAGGACGGATAATCCAGCTTTCGCATGATGCCGGTGACAGCGGGATAAAGGATGGCTGCTTCATCCCACGCGGGCAGCATGATGGCCAGCGGCCTTGGCTCCACATGGCCTGTTTCGTCAAACAGGCGCTCTTCTGTGCGTCCTACAAGCGGGCCGCGATACCAGGCGACGAAGAAGTAATAGAGCGTGTCCACAAACAGGTCATCCGCGCCCGACACCGCAAAGACGTAAGAGGCGACGAGGAAGAGGCCCTGGGTAACAAGAAACAACAAGACAAAAGCATCTGTTACCAGCATTCTCCGGTAGACCTCTTTCGCAGTAACTGATCAAAGTTACCCTAGGAGATTCGGGAGAATGCCCTCAGTCATGGGATGTTCTCAGAGGATTGGGCGGAGGCAGTTATAACGTGGGAGGGAGTGCTGAGGCCCCCTCCTTTCTCCGTTTGTTTCGCATCGTTAATTAACGCAGATTCAGGCCAAAGTTTTGCTCTGCTGCATCTCATTGATGTCGCTTTCAGAAAAACCAAGCTCCTGTAAAACCTGTGAAGTATGGTCTCCGGTTCTTCCTGCTGGTTCAGGCGTTTGCGGAACAGTGCGGCTGAAGCGCGGTGCGGGTGCTGCCTGTGTGACGCCGCCCAGTCGGATGCGGTTGGCGCGTTCTGTGTTGAGAGCGGCTGCGTTGGCCTCTTCAATGGAAAGCACCGGGGCAACGCAGGCATCTGTTCCGGCAAAGACACCGGTCCAGTGATCCAGCGTGTTGGCTTTGATGGCCGTGCCGATCTGTTCTTCCAGCTTCGGCCATTCCTTCATGTTCATCTGGATCTTGGAGAGCTCTGGCGGCAGGTCCAGACCTTTCAGCAGCAATGCGAAGAACTGAGGCTCCAGAGACCCCACTGACAGGTAGCGGCCATCGGAGGTTTCATAACAGCGGTAGAACGGTGCGCCGCCATCCAGCAGGTTGGTTTGGCGTTTGTCCTGCCACAGGCCGCGACCCATCAAAGAGTAGATCAAGCCCATCATGGCTGGTACGCCATCAACCATGGCCGCGTCGATCACCTGCCCTTTGCCGCTTCTGGACCGTTCAAACAGGGCTGAGAGCACACCCAGCAGAAGGAACATGGAGCCGCCGCCATAGTCTGCGGCCATATTGAGAGGCGGCACAGGTGGACGGCCTTCTTCGCCAATAGCGTGGAGCATGCCTGTCATGGCGAGGTAGTTGAGGTCGTGACCAGCGACATGGGCCAGTGGGCCGTCCTGCCCCCAACCGGTCATGCGGCCATAAATCAGGCCGGGGTTCCTGGCGAGGCACTCGTCCGGCCCCAGACCGAGACGTTCCATCACGCCAGGGCGGAAGCCTTCAATCAGGATGTCAGCTTTCTCAATCAGGGAGAAGAACACGTTGACGGCGCCTTCGCTCTTCATGTTAAGCGCGATGGATTTCTTGCCGCGGCGGTTCACATCCTTGTCGATGCGCTCGCCCGTGCGCCTGTCTATGACGATGACATCAGCCCCAAGATCGGCAAGCAACTGTCCAGCCATGGGCGCTGGGCCAAGGCCTGCCATCTCCACCACCTGAAGTCCTGAAAGTGGTCCTGCTTTTGCTGCTGTCACGTATGCCTCCCCAGTCAGCCAAGTTCTGCGCGTATGAGTACCCTTGGTGAGCGCTCATTGCCGGAGCTGATTTGCCTCAGTGCAGAATTGAGTATTCAGTCTACCCGACTTCTGCGCTGGGCGGATAACTCCGGCTCGCTTTCTTGGATCAACCTTAAAGTGGCTGAGGGTAGCTCCACAACTCTCCATTTGGTGAATAGCTTATCCATTAGGTTAAGAGAGATTGTGGGGGCTGGGAATTTGAGGAGATGTTGCCCGATGAGGTTTGATGATGCTTGATGATGAAATGCGTTCATCTGGCGGGCAGCATAGCAACTTAAAGTAACGCATGAATCTTTTAAACCACGCAAATGAACGCACATAAGAGCGCAAAATCGCGCGGTTTAGAAAGATTTATATATTACAGTATGATACAACTATGTATTCAACATAGTTGTGAGGAGAAGGCTATCTGCCTGTTCCAGTGCCTCTACCACGGTAAAATGGTTTTTGCCCGGGTCCTCATAGGCCGTGACCTGCGTTTCAAAACCGCCCCACATGGCACAGTGGGCCGCATTCTGACGGCGGAATTCGGCAAGCTCTTCTGCCCCAACCCAGCCGGTAAAGCGCAGGTTATCAAGAGGTTCGTGCAGCACCGGACTTTCCGCCAGCGCCTCCGCCTCGTCGATATGCAGCGTCTCGTTCATCGCCGTCCTGCGGATCGGCCGCAGATCGTAGACACCACTGATGCCGAGGATGTGCTTAATCCTGCCAGTGATACTATCTGGTATCATCGCGTTCTTACAACCAAGCCGCGCTACCAAGTGACCACCAGCGGAGTGACCAGTCAGATGAATCGGTCCTTTAACTTGTTCAGCCACAACTTCAAGAGCGCGATGCATCTGCTTGGTAATGCTGGTTATTTTCGTATTTGGGCATAGGTCATAGGACGGCACGGCTACGGTGTAACCCATCTCCGTAGGCCCCTTTGCCAGGTGGCTGAACGCGGACTTGTCGAAGGCCTTCCAGTACCCGCCATGAACGATCATAACGAGCCCTTTGGATGCCTCGGGAGCTTTGGGGAAGAAGAGGTCGAGCTTTTCTCTCTCCCCGCTTCCATAGGCGATATCCAGCTGGTTGTTTGACGTCTCGCGAAACGCTTTGGAGCGCTCAACCCATTGATCGAACAGCTCTAGCGCGTTCGGCACTACGCCGGAGTTATGGTAGGCCGCGTCCCAATCCCGCATCACGTTATCCCGCTTTTGGCAGCACTGCTGTTGCTTCAATTTCCACCTTGGCCTGATCTTCCACCAGATCAGCCACCTGGATCATGGTCATGGACGGGAAATGACGCCCAAACACAGAGCGATAAGCCTCACCCACTTCGCGCAGACGTGCGGTGTAGTCCTTCTTGTCGACCACATACCATGTCAGGCGCACCACATGCTCAGGTTTTGCCCCTGCGACAGCGAGAATTTCGCGAATGTTCTCAAGCGTTTGCTTGATCTGATCGACGAGGTCATCGCTCTCGAATACTTGCTGTGCATTCCAGCCGATTTGTCCGCCCAGAAAGATCGGAGTGCCTTCCGCCATAATACCGTTGGCATAACCGGAGGCTGGCTTCCAACCTTCCGGCTGGAGATGTTTGAACAGTGCTTGTTGTGTTGTCATGAAGGTCCCTCTTCCTTCAGGAAAAATTCCATTTGTTTTCTAATGGTTTGCGGCCAACTCACTGGCTTCTTGTCTTCGCCTTTGACGTAGACAATGACCGAGCGGCTAGTGAGACGAAGCTCGTCCTCGCATGTCACCGTGAACTCCAGGTGGACGCTGGAACGGCCCAGCTTTGTCACCTGAAGCGTGAACAAGAGTGTGTCGCCAAGCTTACTCGGCTTTTTGAACTCTGTTTCGATCTTTGCGGTGGGGACTGCATCCCCTTGATTTATATGAATGTCTACGAACGACGCCCCGAGCGATTGCTCGAACCACTCCTCGGTGACCTGATTGATCATCTCGTAGTAGCGGGGATAGAAGACAATTCCAGCCGGATCGCAGTGCTGGAATGCCACCTTTATCGTGCGTTCAAAGACCAAGGTATCTGTCCTTCATTTCCTCGGTGAGCGTGTCCGGACGTCCCGCCCAGACGGACTCGCCTTTTTCCAGAATGACGGCCTGATCCGCCAATGGCAGGAGCTCCTTCAAGGTCTTGTCGACGATGAGGATGGACAGTCCTTCCTTCTTCAGCTTGGCAATGGCCTGCCAGATTTCCCCGCGGACTACCGGCGCCAGACCTTCTGTTGCTTCATCAAGGATCAGCAATTTCGGGTTTGTCATCAGGGCTCTGGAGATAGCGAGCATCTGCTGCTCACCGCCCGAAAGCGTGTTGGCGCTCTGGTTTTTCCTCTCTTTGAGCCGCGGAAACAGGTCGTAAACGCGGTCCAGCGTCCACTCGCCTTTACGCGCAGCGGCAGTGAGGTTTTCCAGAACGGACAGGTTTGGGAAGCAGCGGCGCCCTTCTGGCACCAGTCCCAGCCCCAATCGTGCAGCTTTATGGCTGGACATGCGGTTCAGGCTTTGGCCGCGGAACTCGATGGTGCCTCTGGTTGGTGTAACCATCTGACAAATCGAGCTGATTGTGGTTGATTTGCCCATGCCGTTTCGGCCGAGCATGGCCACCATCTCACCTTCGTTGACGGTAAGGTTGACGCCAAACAACGCTTGTGCTGCGCCGTAATGAGCTTCTAAGCCTTTGACTTCTAACAGCATCAGGCTTCCTCCCCAAGATAGGCTTCTCTAACCAACGCACTGGCACGGATCTCGTCGACGGATCCTGACAGGATGGCCGCACCGCCGACCAGTACCGTGATGCGGTCAGCCAGACGGAACACTGCATCCATGTCGTGCTCAATGAGCAGGATCGGGATCTCCGGGCGGATTTCCTCAAGGAATTCAGTGAGCTGTACTGAGCCAGTCGGGCCGAGACCTGCCATAGGCTCGTCCAGCAGCAGCGCCTTTGGTTTCAGGGCTAGAGCGCAAGCCACTTCCACCTGACGGCGTTCACCGTGAGACAGTTCAGAGACCGCGATATCCTCACGCCCGCCAAGGCCGACCTTTTTCAGCCAGTTTCCGGCGGTTTCCCTCAGTTCCTGATCGGATTTGGTCTGCTTCCAGAAGCGGAAGCTGGAACCCTGACTGGCCTGTACAGAAAGCATCACATTGCGGCGTGCACTCACTTCCATTGCCAGTGAAGAGACCTGAAAGCTGCGTCCCAACCCCTTACGGGAGCGGCTGGCAACTGTCTCAGTAGTTACGTCTTCTCCATCCAGATAGATGCTGCCAGCGTCTGGTGTGATCCAACCAGCAATCTGCCCGATGAGTGTCGACTTACCTGCTCCATTTGGACCGATAAGAGCATGAATCTCATTGGGTTTCAGGTCCAGATTGACGTTTTTTGTGGCCTGAAGAGCGCCAAAGTTTTTGTGCAGGCCTTTGACTTCAAGAACTGGTTTAGTCATGGCGCGCCCTCCCTGCGATCAAGCCCATCACACCGCCTCGGGCGAAGAGAACGACACCGAGCAAGGCGAAGCCGAGCAGCAGCTGCCAGTGTTCTGTCCATTCGCCGATATAAGTTTCCAGCAGCACGAACAGCGCAGCGCCGATTACAGGGCCATAGAGACGCCCTACGCCGCCGAGGATGACAAACACCATGATCTCGCCAGAACGGTGCCAGGAGAGCATTGAAGGGCCTACAAAGCCGTTCAGCTCGGCAAACAGAGCGCCAGCAAGGCCGGTGATCATCGCCGAGATGACAAAACCGGTGAGTTTGATCGGGAATGGGTCGATGCCCGAAGTCGCCAATCGGGTCTCGTTCATGCGCGCTGTGCCAAGGGCTGCCCCAAAGCGGGAGCCTGACAAGCGAGCGGAGACAAAGATCGCGCCAAGCAGCAGAATGAAGCAGATAAGGAAGAACGTCAAAGCGCTTTCTGCATCCACCATCGGCAGTTCGTTGCGCAGGTAGATGGACAGGCCGTCTTCACCGCCGTAAGTCGGCCAGGAGATGGCGAAATAGTAGATCATCTGAGCAAATGCCAGAGTGATCATGATGAAGTAAACGCCTTCGGTACGCAGGGAAATTGCGCCGATGGCAAGTGCAACAAGGCCGCAGAGCACCATAGCTACAATCCAGATGATGAGCATCTGATTGGTGCCGGAAATGGCGAATGGCATGGCCATGAAGAGCGTTTCTTCAAAGCTGTGAAAGGCTGCAATGCCAGTAGTGTAACCACCAATACCGAAGAAGGCTGCGTGGCCGAAGCTAACCATACCACCCTGCCCGATGGCAAAGTTGAGGCCTACGCCAGCGATCGCGAAGATGGTGATCAGACTCGCCAGATTAACGTAGTAGTCCTCGCCAATCGACGATGCCCAAAGTGGTAGCGCCAGCAGAATTACCATAACGGCGATGTTGACGATGGTTTCGCGGTTGAGTTTTGGCATGGTGACAGATTGCGGAGCTGTATCAGTTTGCTGCATTGAAGAGCCCCTTTGGTTTTACTGCCAGAATGCCAGCCATCATCAGGTAGATGAGCATGGACGACAGAGCTGCTCCAACGCTGTTCGCGCTGGCGTTTTCCATGAAGAACTTCAGAATAACCGGCA
This sequence comes from Pseudovibrio sp. FO-BEG1, assembly GCF_000236645.1. Taxonomy (NCBI): domain Bacteria; kingdom Pseudomonadati; phylum Pseudomonadota; class Alphaproteobacteria; order Hyphomicrobiales; family Stappiaceae; genus Pseudovibrio; species Pseudovibrio sp. FO-BEG1. The sequence continues at coordinate 3,381,618 of NC_016642.1, read as the reverse complement.
GGAAGATGCGGCCAAGCGTGTCGACCAGACCAATCAGGATAGAGCCGATTAAGGCGCCTTTGATGGAGCCTATGCCGCCAATAACAATCACCACAAAAGCCAGAATGAGAACGGGCTCGCCCATGCCAACCTGAACGGAGCGCAGCGCGCCGACGAGCGTTCCAGAAAGGCCTGCGATTGCAGCACCCAGCGCGAAGACGATGGTGTAAAGCGTTTTGATATCAACACCGAGGGCTGCGATCATCTCGCGGTCGCTTTCACCGGCGCGGATCCGCATACCAAGGCGTGTTTTGGAAATGAGCATGTAGAGGAGCACAGCAACGGCCAGTGCCGCCAGAATGACAAACAGGCGGTAGACCGGATAGGCTTCTACGCCCGGCAAGGCTACGGTTCCGCTCAGTGCCTCAGGGATGTTGAGGTAAAGCGGCATGGAGCCGAACACCATACGGGTGCCTTCGGAGAAAATGAGAATGAGCGCGAAAGTTGCCAGCACCTGATCCAGGTGATCGCGGTCATAAAGCCTGCGGATGACAAGCATTTCGATGAGAGCGCCCGCTGCTGCTGCTCCAAGGACACCTCCGCCCAGACCCAGCCAGAAAGAGCCGGTCTGCTGAGTGATCCAAGCGCAACAAAAGGCACCGATCATATAAAGCGAGCCATGAGCAAGGTTGATCAGACCCATCACGCCGAACACCAGCGTGAGGCCAGCTGCCATCAGAAACAAAGTGAGACCGAATTGCAGCCCGTTCAATATCTGCTCAAAAATCAAAGCTGCCGTCATTTATGATATTCCCGAGGCTTCTTTTTCATTATCAGATCAGTATGAGGGGATCAGCGGAGAAGAATTGGGATTCCCCGCTGATTAATATTGTTAGTTCAATAAGTTGACTTACTTCATGCGGCACTTAGATGCGTAAGCATCCTGATGGCCTTTGATTGCGACACCAACGATTTTGTTGGTGATCTGGCCGTCTTCTTTAATCACCTCACGGACGTAAATGTCCTGAATTGGGTGGTTGTTGTTGCCGAACTTGAAGTCACCGCGTACGGAAGTAAAATCTGCCTCTTTCAGCGCTGCGCGGAACTCGTCCTTGTCGCTCACATCAGCTTTCGCCATTGCGGACAGGATCAGGTTTGCAGCGTCGTAGCCCTGAGAAGCGTAAAGTGATGGCAAGCGGCCATAAGCTTCTTTGAAGCCTTTGACGAACTTGGCGTTTACTTCGCTCTCGATGTCCTTACCCCACTGTGAGGAGTTGGCTACGCCAAGAGCTGCATCGCCGATCGCAGGCAGAATGTCCTGCGAGAAGGAGAAGGCTGGACCCATGACAGGCACATCAACGCCGGACTGTGCGTACTGCTTCATGAACGCAATGCCCATGCCGCCTGGTAGGAAGAAGAACACACTGTCAGCACCGGACGCTCGGATCTGTGCGATTTCTGCAGCGTAATCGTCCTGACCGAGTTTGGTGAAGAGCTCACCTGCTAGCTCACCCTTGTACATACGCTTGAAGCCCTTCAGAGCGTCCGTACCAGCTGGATAGTTTGGTGCCAGAATGAAGGTCTTTTTGTAGCCAGCTTTGTTGGCGTGCGACCCCATTGCCTCGTGCAGGTTGTCGTTCTGCCAAGCCACGTTGAAGTAGTTTTCGTGACATGCTTTACCAGCCAGTGCAGATGGGCCTGCATTTGGGCTGACGTATAGAGTGCCTTTGCGTGTTGCCGCAGGAACCACCGCCATCGCAAGGTTGGACCAGATAATGCCGGTTAGAATATCAACCTTGTCTTTTTGAATGAACTTGTCTGCCAGTTTTTTAGCAACGTCCGGCTTGCGGGCGTCATCTTCTACCAGCAGCTTAACATCGGAAGCGCCTGCCTGTTTGAGAGCGAGCTCAAAACCATCGCGGACGTCGATACCGAGTGTGGAGCCACCGCCTGATAAGGTGGTGATCATGCCGATTTTGACTTCGGCTTGCGCCACGCCAGCTGTACAACACAGAAGGGCGGCTACTCCGGCTGAAACGAGTTTTTTCATATAAGTTCCCCTGATTTATCCTCGACCGGTTGTTCCTTCAGGCGGAATCTTTGAATTTTCCCAGTCGCGGTTTTTGGTAGCGAATCTACCAGTTTAAGTGAACGAGGGTATTTATAAGGCGCTATAGTAGATTTTACATAGTCCTGAAGACGTTTGATGACCTCTGCATCTTGTGGGTGGTCCTCCACCAACACCACATGTGCTTCGACAATCTGTCCCCGGTCCTCATCAGGCACGCCTATAACTGCACACTCGGACACTTCCGGGCTGCTTAGCAAAGCAGCCTCGACCTCAGGTCCGGCAACGTTGTAACCGGACGTGATGATCATGTCGTCTGCGCGAGCTGCGAAGTGGAAGTAGCCTTTTTCATCCTGATAAAAGGCATCTCCTGTTAAATTCCAGCCCTCACGCACATATTTCTGCTGTCGGTCATCCTGCATGTACCGGCAGCCTGTTGGTCCTCTTACAGCCAGTTTGCCAACTGTGCCGCGTGGAACCTCCTTCATCTCCTCATCCACCACCTTTGCGGAGTAGCCTTTGATTACGCGGCCAGTAGTGGCCGGCTTGGCGTCTTCCAAGTGATTGGAAATAAAGATGTGCAACATTTCCGTTGCGCCAATTCCGTCCAGCATCGGAATGCCAGTTTTGGACTTCCACTGCTCGAAAACAGGGGCAGGCAGTGTTTCACCCGCTGAAACTGCGATGCGAAGTGAAGACAGGTCTGCGCCCTCTTCCATCGCGGCCATCATTGCGCGGTAAGCTGTTGGGGCCGTGAAGGAAATTGTCGCTTTGTAAGTCTCAATGATTTCAATGAGCTGCTTAGGACCAGCTGTTTCCAGCAGGGTTGCAGTTGCACCAAAGCGCAGCGGGAAGATCGCCAAACCACCGAGGCCGAACGTAAAGGCCAGAGGCGGGCTGCCAACGAAAACGTCTGTTGGCTGCACGTCCAGCACTTCTTTGGCGTAGGCATCCGCGATGATCAGCAGATCGCGGTGGAAGTGCATGGTTGCCTTGGGCTGGCCGGTGGTACCGGATGTAAAACCCAGGAGGCAGACATCGTCCCTGCCCGTTTTAACGGCCTCAAACTGCACCGGTTTTGACAGGGCGACCTTGTCCAGCTCTCCAGCAAAGTTGGCAGTGCCATCAAAGCTGACGATTTTGGTCAGGTGGTCGTTCCGCTTAAGGCAGAGTTCCATCTCTTCCATGAGGCGCAGATCGCACATGGCGAGTTTGATTTCGGCCTTGTCGATGATCTGGCTCAGTTCGCCAGCACGCAGCATGGGCATGGTGTTGACCACCACAGCGCCTGCTTTTGTGGCAGCAAGCCAACAGGCGACCATGGCCGGGTTATTGGCTGAGCGGATCAGAACGCGGTTGCCCGGCTCGACGCCGTAATCTTCCTGCAGGGCACGGGCGATGCGGTTTGTCCAGTCCGCAAGCTCCTTATAAGTGCGTTTCCTGCCATTGCCGATGAGAGCAATGTTGTCACCAAATCCGCGCTCGACCATTTTATCGGTCAGCTCTACTGCGGCGTTGATGTAGTCTGGGTACTCAAACCCCTCCAGCTGAAAAACTGGCTGCTGATCAACTGGTGGCAGCCTGTCCCTTGTGAAGGTGTCTTTGTGTGCGCTTGGTCCCAGCATTTCTCCCCTCCTGAGAAAGCAATTGCCTTGCTACTATTATTTTTTGAACATCGGATGCGCCTTCGTAGATGCGAAGGGCTCTGATTTCGCGATAAAGTTTTTCGACAGTATTGCCCGAACGGACGCCCTCGCCTCCGTGGATTTGCACCGCCTTATCAATAATTTGTTGTGCCTGATCTGTTGCGAACTGCTTTGCCATAGCCGCTTCGCGGGAAACCCGTGCAGCGCCCATATCCTTCGTCCAGGCTGCGCGGTAGATCAGAAGTGCGGATGCATCAATATCAATGGCCATTTCTGCCAGATGGCCCTGCACCATCTGCATGTCTGCCAGAACGCCGTCTCCCAACTTGCGGGTTGTGGCGCGGGCAACGGCTTCTTCCAATGCACGGCGGGCAAAGCCCAAAGCTGCAGCACCAACAGTGCAGCGGAAGACATCCAGAACCGACATTGAAATCTTGAAGCCCTCTCCAGCTCCTCCGATGCGGTTTGCTGCAGGAATGCGCAGTTGCTTAAAGCCCAATCGTGCCAGTGGATGTGGTGCCATGACATCGAGCCGTTCTTCAATGGTCAGGCCCAGTGTATCTGCTGGCACTATAAAGGCGCTGATGCCTTTGGCACCCGGTGCTTCGCCCGTCCTTGCGAAGACAACGTAAAGGCCAGCAATACCACCGTTGGAAATCCAGGTCTTTTCACCGTTGAGCACATAATCATCGCCATCGCGGATGGCTGACAGCTCTATGTTTGCAACGTCAGAGCCAGAATCTGGTTCTGTCAGTGCAAATGCAGAAAGTGTCTGACCTGCTCTGGTCTTGTTGAGCCACTGCTGCTGCTCCGGGGTGCCAAACAGGCTGATGGCGCCTGTTCCAAGTCCTTGCATGGCAAAGGCGAAATCTCCCAGTCCGTCATGACGAGCCAGAGTTTCGCGCATGATGCAGAGGCTGCGGACATCCAGCGGTTTGGGATCTGCTGGATCAACGGCAGTAAGCTTGAGGAAGCCAGCGGTACCAAGATCATTTACGAGCTTGATACAGGCAGCATCCGTGTCAGAGTGGTCTGCGGGAAGGTTCTCGCAGCACCAGGTTTCAATAGCTTCGGCCAGCTCTCGGTGTTTTTCTTCAAAAAACGGCCATGTGAGGAAGGTAGTGTCAGCCATTTACGCTCCCTCAAAAACCGGTTTTTCTTTTGCTACGAAAGCCTTGTAGGCGGTTTCAAAATCTTTGGTCTGCATGCAGATGGCTTGTGCCTGCGCTTCAGCCTCGATGGCCTGATCCAGACCCATGTTCCATTCCTGATTGAGCTGTGTCTTGGTGATGCCATGGGCGAAGTTTGGACCTGCGGTGATACGCTGTGCCATGCGAATGGCATCGGCCTCCAAGGCTTCAGAGGTGGACATGGAGTTGAAGTAGCCCCAAGTGTAGCCCTCTTCTGCGCTCATCGAACGGCCTGTATAGAGCAGCTCGGCTGCACGGCCTTGTCCGATGATGCGTGGAAGAATGGCGCATGCGCCCATGTCACAGCCTGCAAGGCCGACGCGGGTGAACAGGAAGGCGGTTTTGGCGTCAGGTGTACCAATGCGCAGATCGGATGCCATTGCCATGATAGCGCCTGCGCCCACGCTGATGCCGTCTACGGCTGAAATGATTGGCTTGGTGCAGTTGATCATGGCTTTGACCAGATCACCGGTCATGCGGGTGAACTTCAGCAGATCCTTCATGTCCATGGAGACAAGAGGACCGATGATGTCATGGACATCGCCACCCGAGCAGTAGTTGCCCTCATTGGAGGCAATTACCACTGCGTTGACGTCATCGGCGTAAACCAGATCACGGAATGTATCGCGCAGTTCGGCATAACTCTCAAAAGTCAGCGGGTTTTTGCGGTCCGGGCGGTCAAGCTGGATGATTGCGACGTCGCCTTCCATGCGCCAGAGGAAATGCTTTGGCTGCAGATCCGCCATTTTGTAGGTTGTTAGCATTATCGGGCCTCCCCCTCCCAATCGCTGGCGAATACCTTCAGGGTCTCGGCAAGTGTTTCGGCTTCTTCCGGAGAAAAGTGCGAAAGCAGCTCGTTGATCCATTCACGATGACTGGCGGCCATTTGCTCGAAGTTTTCTCTGCCAGCTTTGGTGAGCAGAACAACAGAAGTTCTGCGGTCGCCGTCTCTCAATGTGCGCTGGACCAGGCCGTCCGTGGTCAGGCGATCAATGAGGCCGGTGACGTTGCCGTTGGATACCATCAGGTATTTTGAGAGCTGGGACATGAGCATGCCCTCTGGCTCCCGGTACAGTGCTGCCATCACATCAAAGCGCGGCAGAGTTACGTTATATGTGGTGCGCAGCCGTTCCCGCAGTTCGCTTTCAATTGCGCGAGAGGCGCGAAGCAGTCTCAGCCAGAGGCGAACACGGGATTTGTCATCGGTTGCGTTGTTTGCTTTGAGCATTTCCTGAGAGGCTGTCATTGGGTCTCGCCTCCTGATACTGAAATGGATTGTCCGGTGACTGAGCGGGCGCCTTCGCTGATGAGCCAAGCAACCGTTGCGGCGACTTCATCCGGCTGGATAAAACGCTGCTGCGGGTTGTCCTTATAGAGCGCAGCGCGGGCCTGCTCTTCGTTCATTCCGGTTTTCTGCATGATGTTTTCAATTGAGCGTTGCAACATTGGGGTCTCTGTGAATCCAGGACACACAGCATTGACCGTAATGGGCTTGCTGGCAAGTTCAAGAGCGAGTGATCTGACCATGCCAACGACTCCATGCTTGGCGGCGGCGTAGTGAGACACATAGGAGTAACCACGCAGACCTGCGGTTGAAGCGATTGCGATCAAGCGCCCGTACTCCTGCCCTTTCAGGTGCTCCAGCCCCTTCTGGAAGGTCAGAAAAGTACCAGTCAGGTTGATGTCGAGCATGCGTTGGAAGCCGTCCCGATCAATCTTGCCAAATGGTGCAGATTCAGCTGCGCCGGCATTGGCAATCACGATATTGACCGGTCCGTTTGCCTCAACAGCCTTTTCGAACATTTGGGCAACGGACACCTCATCTGTGATGTCTGCTGTCACTGCCTTAATGCGGCTGTTAGCGCTTGCGACCAGATCAAGCGGCTCGCGTCTGCGTCCTGCAACGGTGACCTTTACTCCGGCTCCCGCGAGGTGGCGGGCAATTTCGGCCCCAACGCCGGTCCCGCCACCTGTTATGACTGCATGCTTTTCCAAACTGCTCTTCCTTACACGCGAACTTTCATCGTCTCGGCGCGTTCTGCCAGACGGTACAACTGGTCACGACCTGCATGATATGGTTCTGGCCAGTAAACGCCTTTGTCGCCCAGCTCAGCCGCTGCGTGCAGGGTCCAGTACGGATCTGACAGGTGTGGACGTGCCAGGCAGACAAGATCTGCGCGCCCTGCCATCAAGATTGAGTTCACGTGGTCCGGCTCGTAGATGTTGCCTACTGCCATGGTTTTCATGCCGGCATCGTTGCGGATGCGGTCTGAGAACGGCACCTGGAACATGCGGCCATACACGGGCTGTGCACGTGTGCTGGTCTGGCCTGCGGATACGTCACAGATATCAACGTCGGCTGCGTCGAGCATGCGAGCGATTTCAACGGCTTCTTCTGGAGTAAGGCCTTCGTCCTCTACCCAGTCTGTTGCAGAGATACGCGCAGACATTGGTTTGTCCTGTGGCCATGCTTCGCGCACGGCTTTGATGACTTCCAATGGGTATCTCATGCGGTTTTCGAGAGAACCGCCATACTCATCTTCGCGCTTGTTGGTGAGCGGAGAGATGAAAGATGACAGCAGATATCCGTGGGCGCAGTGGACTTCGATCATGTCGAAACCTGAGGCATCTGCCATTTGGGCAGCGTTCACGAACTCTTCTTTCACGCGGTCCATGTCCGCACGATCCATCTGCTTTGGTGTCTGGTTGCGTTCAGACCAAGCAATTGGAGAAGCTGCGAGAAGTGGCCAGTTGCCGTCTTTTAAAGGTGCATCCATCTCTTCCCAACCGAGCTGAGTAGACCCCTTTGGTCCCGCATGGCCGAGCTGGCAGCAGATTTTTGCGTGGCTGTGTTCATGGACAAAACCTGTGATGCGTTTCCACGCCTTCTCATGTTCTGGTGCATAGAGACCCGGACATCCCGGTGTAATGCGGCCATCTGCGCTCACACAGGTCATTTCCACGACCACCATACCAGCACCGCCTTTGGCGCGTTCGCCGTAATGGGCCAGATGCCAATCAGAAACAGTTCCGTTTTCTGCTTTGTATTGTGCCATAGGAGAGACGACCACGCGGTTGTTCAGCTCCATCTCGCGCAGTTTGAACGGCGCAAACATTGGCGGGCGCGGCGCATTGTCGGTGTCAGATACACCAGCCTGATTTTGGAACCAGCCTTCTGCAGTTCCCAACCACTCCGCATCACGCTCGCGCAGATTCTCGTGCGAGATACGCTGAGAGCGGGTCAGAAGTGAGTAATTGAACTGGACCGGGTCCAAATGCAGGTAGCGTTCAACGTTTTCGAACCATTCGAGAGAGTTACGTGCTGCTGACTGGAGCTTCAGCACTTCCAGGCGGCGCTCGTCTTCGTATTTCTGAAAAGCATCCTGAACGGACTTTTCGCTGTGCAGGTAGTCTGCCAGTGCGATTGCACTTTCCATGGCAAGCTTTGAGCCTGAGCCGATGGAGAAGTGTGCGGTTGCTGCGGCGTCACCCATCAGAACGAGGTTCTCGTGGGACCACTTTTCGCAGAGAACACGGGGGAAGTTGATCCATGCGGAACCGCGAATGTGGTTCGCGTTGGTCATCAACTCATTACCGCCGAGATGCTTTTCGAAGATCTTTTCGCAAGTCCGGCAGGATTCTGCCTGGCTCATGTCTGCGAAGCCGAATGCTTCGTAAGTCTCTTCCGTACATTCTACGATGAAGGTCGCGGTATCATCGTCAAACTGATAGGCGTGTGCCCAGATCCAACCGTGCTCTGTTTCTTCAAAGATAAAGGTGAAAGCATCGTCGAATTTCTGGTGCGTGCCGAGCCAGACAAACTTACATTTGCGGGTGTCGATGTCTGGTTTGAAGTGTTCTGCAAACTCGGTGCGGCTGGTGGAGTTCAGGCCATCTGCTGCAACAACGAGATCGTAGTCGCCCATGAACTCTTTGGCGCTGGTGTAGTTGCGTTCAAACTCCATGTTCACGCCAAGTTCGCGCGCCCGGTCCTGAAGGAGCAAAAGCAGCTGCTTGCGGCCAATGCCGCAGAAGCCGTGACCACTGGAAACATGGCAGGTGTCTCTGTAGTGGACTGCGATATCATCCCAGTAGGCAAAGTGAGCGCGGATGGCTTCAGCGCTTTTTTCGTCGTTGGCCTTGAAGTTGTCCAGCGTCTCATCTGAAAGAACAACACCCCATCCAAAGGTGTCGTCGAACTTATTCCGCTCAATGACTGTGACCTCATGCTGAGGATCACGGAGTTTCATGCTGATTGCGAAATAAAGACCTGCCGGGCCGCCTCCAAGACATGCGACTTTCATTGTTCTCTCCCCCCTCAGGCTGCAAGCGCCTAATTTCAACTTGGGGCAAGCGTGACAGGTTTTTTGAATTATTTCAAACATAAAATATCTAAGCATAAAATATATGTGATACTACAGAAAGTCACTGTAACCTATTGTATTTTATGAAATTATGTCTGATTTTGAGTGAGCCGATTAAACCGACTTGGAAAATATATTTATCACGCACACGCCGCTGATATATCTATATCAGCACAAAAAGCGGAGCCGTGGCAAGCAATGATTCTGTGTAGGTATCATAAAAAATGCGACGGCCTTAAACCGTCGCATGTGCTGGAAACTCGACTGCCCGACCATCAAACGCGGGCGAAACCTTATTTGGCAACTGTGATTTCAATCGCTGATAATCCAGATCACAGTGCAAGTTGGTGAGGATGCTGTTTGCCGGTTTCATCCGCTCAATCCACTCCAACGCATCATTGACGCAGAAGTGGCTTTGGTGCGGCTTCTCACGCAGTGCATCGATGATCCATGTGTCCAGCCCCTTCAATGCATGAAAGCTGCTTTCCGGGATGTCGTTGACATCTGGCGTGTAAGCCAGATCCTGAAAGCGGAAGCCAAGGGCATCGATGTCACCATGGTGAACGAGAAATGGCAGAGCAGTGATCGGTCCCCCTGCTCCGTCAATGGTAACCGGTGTTCCGTCGGTCAGCCGGTTCTCACTCAAGATTGGCGGATAGCCGGAGCCCGGTGGTGTCACGAAGCAATAGTCAAAGGCAGAACGGACGCGCTTTGACGTGAACTCATCCATGTAGACCGGCACTTTGGCGCGCTGCATGAGCGCAAAAAAGCGCAGATCGTCGATGCCGTGCAAGTGGTCTGCATGGGCATGAGTGTACAGCACAGCGTCAACATGCGTGACATTGGCAGCCAGCATTTGCTCACGCAAGTCGGGACCAGTATCAACGACAATGGTGGTGGTGCCGGTCTCGGAGAACCTCTGGACCAGCAGTGCACATCTACGGCGGCGGTTTTTGGGCTCATTGGGATCGCAAACGCCCCAATCTCCGCCAATCCGTGGCACGCCGGTCGATGAGCCGCAGCCCAGAATGGTGACCTTAAAATTGCTGGTCATTGGTCCTCTCAAAGAATAGTGGCAATACGATCCGCGTCAGTCTAGCCAATCACACTGGCTGTGGCACCTTGGAAAACAGGCGCAGGAAGTTTTGTGTCGTGGCTTCAGCCATCTCTTCTTCTGAAACACCGAGAGCTTCTGCCAGTACCTTGTTGGTATGCGCCACATAAGCTGGCTCATTGCGCTTTCCGCGCCATGGTTGCGGAGCAAGATACGGTGCGTCTGTTTCAACAAGAAGGCGATCTATTGGCAGTTCTGCTGCGATCTCACGTAGTTCCGTAGAACGCTTGAATGTGAGAATGCCGGAGAAGGACACGTAAAGGCCAAGTTCGAGGCCCTTCATTGCAAGCTCTTTGCCGGAGGAGAAGCAATGAAGAAGTGCTGGAAACGCACCGATTTTCATCTCTTCTTCCAAGATACGCATCATATCGTCGTCAGCATCACGGCTATGGATTACCAGCGGCAGCTGCGTTTCGCGCGCGGCTTTGATGTGCGTGCGCAGGACCTTTTCCTGATCTTCTGGAGATGCGTTGTCATAAAAGTAGTCCAGACCAGCTTCACCGATTGCGACCACTTTGGGGTGCTTTGAGAGTTCGATCAGCTCTTCTGCGGTCACGTCGGTCTCTTCCCCTGCCTGATGCGGGTGAGTTCCAACGGAGCAATAAACGCTGTCGTAGGCTTCAGCGATCTCTTTGATCTGCTCAAACTTGCGGACGCGGGTACAGATGGTGACCATCAGCTTGACGCCTGCTTCGTGGGCGCGCTCGATGATCTGATCGCGTTCTTCTGCGAAATCCGGAAAATCCAGATGACAATGACTATCAACTAACATGGTCACAGCAAAAGCGCCTCCAGTGCGATTCTGTCAATAGGCCTTACCGACCTCTTGTGGTATCCCTCGCGGAAAATGCCAGCGCACTTCCCTCATAAAAAAGGGAGGCTCATGCGCCTCCCCCTTCAAGCCAGATAGATTGGCGTTTTATTCTGCAGTTTCCGGCTCAACATAGCGTGGGAACACGCCCTGTGGCTTCGGCAACTCACGACCGCTTTGCAGACGGCCAGCTTCACCCAACTGCGCAAACGACCGCTCATAGTCAGAAAGTACTAACAGATCCAGCAGTTTACCTGCAGATGTCGGCATGACTGGCTGCGCCAGAATGCCAACCTGACGGATGATCTCTGCAGTGGTGTAAAGCACTGTGCCCATACGTTCCGGGTCAGTCTTCTTCAGCGCCCATGGCTCCTGAGACGCGAAGTAACGGTTTGCTTCGCCAACAGTTGACCAGATACACGCCAGAGCGTGATGGATTTCCTGCTTTGCCATGAAGCCACGGCACTTTTCAAGCATCTCATCAGCCTGCTGCAGGATAGCCTTGTCGTCCGCGGAGAACTCGCCAGGAACCGGCAATTTGCCTTCACAGTTCTTGAAGATCATGGAGAGCGAACGCTGAGCCAGGTTGCCAATGTCATTGGCGAGGTCAGCATTGATGCGGTTCACCATTGCTTCGTGGTTGTAGTTGCCATCCTGACCGAATGGAACTTCACGCAGGAAGAAATATCGGATCTGATCCAGACCGTAGGTTTCCACCAGATCACGCGGTGCGATGACATTGCCCAGAGATTTGGACATCTTCTCACCGGAGTTGAAGAGGAAGCCATGTGCAAACACGCGCTCAGGCAATGGAACACCAGCAGACATCAGGAATGCTGGCCAGTACACTGCGTGGAAACGGATGATGTCCTTACCGATGATATGAGCGTTTGCAGGCCAGAACTTAGCCATATCGCCGTCCATATCCGGATAGCCAAGCGCGGTGATGTAGTTGGTCAGCGCATCGACCCAAACGTACATGACGTGCTTTTCATCACCTGGAACCGGGATGCCCCAGTCGAAGGTGGTGCGGGAAATGGAGAGGTCTTTCAGGCCACCTTTTACGAAGCTCATCACTTCGTTGCGGCGTGCGTTTGGACCGATAAAGTCAGGGTTCTTCTCGTAAAGCTCAATCAGCTTTTCTTCGTAAGCTGAGAGACGGAAGAAATAGCTTTCCTCTTCCACCCATTCAACAGGTGTACCCTGAGGGCCGTAGCGAACACCGTCTTCACGAACTTCTGTTTCGCCTTCCTGATAGTAGGCTTCGTCGCGAACGGAGTACCAACCGGCGTAGCTGTCTTTGTAGATGTCGCCAGTGTCAGCCATTTTCTGCCAGATTGCCTGACAGGATTTGTAGTGACGTTCTTCGTTGGTCTGAATGAAATCGTCGTTGGAACAGCCGAGCATCTCCACCATTTCGCGGAAGAGCTTGGAGTTCTTGTCAGCAAGATCTGATGGTGACATGCCTTCCTTGACGGCGGTCTGAAGCATCTTCTGGCCATGTACGTCAGTACCAGTCAGGAAGTGTACTTCACGGCCATCCAGTCTCTGGAAACGGGCCAGCACGTCAGTTGCAATTGCCTCATAGGCGTGGCCGATATGCGGCTCACCATTTGGGTAGGAAATTGCCGTTGTAATATAGAAAGGCGATTTTTCTGTCATATCCTAAGGTGATCTCTTGATCCGGGATCTAAATCTGGAAAGTTCTTTGAGTGTTGGCTCAAAGATAACAGTCGTACGTCAGCCAGAGCTTGCTTTCCGCAGGTCAACGAGGAAAGTCAACACAACTTGCTTCCGATCGAGGTTTAAAGCATCTGCCGTTGAAGCAGCGCGGCCAACCTTTTCCCACAAGTCAGCCCACCTGACAAGCGCATCCGGCTTTGTGCTTGCATCTTTACGCAGTTGATTGCTCAAGAATGTGCGCGCAAGCTCTAAAAAATGTGTTCCAGGCATCCTCTGCACCGCGTGCTGCAATCTTATCTGCAAAGCCATGCGCACGGATCATGTCCAGATTTGTGATGGTCTCAACCAGTCCGGTGAACTCCTGCGCGATATCCAGTGCACCGCCGTTTGCGGCCAGTGCTGCCTGTCGCAGGCTCCCATCGGCAAGCGTGTGAAGGGCTTCTGTGTTGCCGGATGGGCCACATCCCATTTCTGTGAGGGCATGTTCAATCATCGGCTCTTCCAGTTTGCGCATGGTGAGTTTGCGGCATCTGGAACGGATTGTTGGCAGCAACCGACCCGGATTGTGGGAGAGCAAGATGAACAAGGACTGTTTTGGCGGTTCTTCAAGGATTTTGAGAAGTGCATTGGCTGCGGACTGGTTCATATCATCGGCAGAATCAACAATACAGATGCGCCAATTTCCGCCAGCCGCCGTGGAACCGAAGAAACCTGTCGTCCTACGCACTTCATCGACTGGAAGATCTCGCTTGAACCGTTTGCCTTTCAGATCCCACGGGCGGCGCAGGTGCAGAAGGTCTGCATGAGACCCTGCGGCAACCATTTGTGCACTATGGCTTTCTGGTGGAACGTACAGGCTGTTTGCAGCCATGACAGGTGTTGAAAAGCGATCAGGATGTTCAAGGATGAAGCGGGCGAAGCGAAACGCGAGCGTGGCTTTGCCAATGCCTTTCGGGCCGCCGAGAATCCAGGCATGATGAAACCGCTGCGATCTATAGGCATCAAGCAGTTCAGTTTCTGCTAGTTCATGGCCGTAAAGACGTGTTTGTTCGCGTGGGAGCGGCAGGCCGTCGACCTCGTCAAATTCAGGGACTTCTTCGATTATGGGAGCCTTGGCCATACTCACCCTTCCCTGTTTGCGTCAGGTTCGCCTGATTCCTGCTGGATCTGCTCAGCGAAGCGGTCCTGTACCGCCTGCCAGATGTCTTCGGTTACCTTATCCTGAGGCTGGTCGCCGTCAATCACGACTATGCGATCTGGCTCATTACGGGCCATTTCCAGAAACAGTTCCTGCCTGCGGCGGTGCGTTTCCAGTGTATCTGTTTCAAACCGATCCGGGCCGTCAAACTCAACGGGTGCTGTGCGCTTTGAGACGCGGGCCAAGCCAACTTCTGGTGTTACGTTGATGAGCAACGTCATATCCGGGTTATGACCTGCGATTGCGACTTGCTGCAGAGCCTCTACTGTCGGGGTAGGGACGCCGGATTCGCCCTGATAAACGCGGGATGAATCTGCAAAGCGGTCACACAGAACCCATTTGCCATCCTCAAGCGCCGGTTTGATGAGCGTATCGATGTGGTCCGCGCGTGCTGCTGCAAACAGAACTGCTTCGGCTGTGACACCGTAGTCTTTTGCCGCGCCAGACAGGAGAACCTCGCGAACCAGCTCAGCACCTTGTGAGCCGCCGGGTTCGCGTGTGGTGACAGCTTCAATTCCTTTGGCCGCGAGTTTGTCGCGTAAGCGCTGGATTTGAGTCGACTTACCGGCGCCTTCACCGCCTTCAAAACTGATAAAAATACCCGACAACGTCGAACAGGCCTCCAAGACCTTCGGAATTCAATAGTGCTGAAAACCGGCGCTAAAACAACTGGTAGAAGAACTCTCCAAGGGCATCCCAAGCGCGGCCCTGAAGGTCTCCAATGGCTACATCCTCTCCTGTAACCAGTGTTGCCCGATAAATCACGTCATTTTTGGAAAGAACTTGTAGTTCTCCCACTTCCATTCCTTTTTCGACGGGTGCCGGAATGGGGCCATTGTAAACGACACGCAGCTTATACTTGTCTTTCTCATTCGGGTTGATGAGCGTGGCGACAGCGTCATTTGTCTTCAGAGATACGGTTGTTTTCTTGCCGCCGTAGACTTGCGCATCACTAACAAGTTCGCCTTTGCGATAGAACTGCTGCAGCTTCAGGCCGGAAAACGTGGGCAACAGCAGCGTTTTCATGTCCTGAACACGATCCTGAAGCGTCGGAGAGGCTGCAATCGCTGCAACGTAGCGTTGCCCGTTGCTGTCCAGTGTTCCGAGCGCTGCGAAGCCTTCTCGCTCAGAGAACCCAGCACCAAATCCATCAAGGCCTTCGATATCACGCATAAGCGGGTTTTTGTTGCGCTGGGTGATTTTGTTCCAGGTGAAGCGGTCCATGGCAAAGACGGAATGCAGCTCCGGCTCATGTTCCAGAACGTAGGCGGCGAGAATAGTCAGATCTTCGAGAGTAGTCTTGTGGTTCTCATCGGGAAAGCCAGTTGGGTTGGTGAAGTTTGAGTTCTCCATACCAATGGACTTTGCCAGCTTGTTCATTTCCCGGGCAAAGTTTTCTTCGCTACCAGCAAGCCCCTCAGCCAAAATGATTGCGGCATCATTTGCGCTGTGTACGATCAGTCCATACATCAGATCATTGACAGATAAAGATGAGTTCAGGCGCGCAAACATTGTTGTGACGCGTGCTGGTGCACCGCCAGTGCGCCAGGCATGCTCACTGACTTTGAACATGGTTTGCGGTGTGATATCACCAGCATGGATGGCCTGCTGCACGGTGACGGCAGTCATCAGTTTTGTCAGGTTGGCCGGGGCCATCAGAACCTGAGAGTTTTTGGAGAAGACGAGCGACTTATTTGTGAAGTCGTAGAGCGTTGCAGCTTTGGCTTTGATTTCGACAGCCTGAGCCGTTGGGGCTGCGAGTATGCTGCAAAAAGCCAACACAGCGATTGCTGACGCTCTCCAGATTTTAGGAGATGTCCAGTACCTGCAGTTGTCTTGAGATTTATGCTGTTTGCACTTCTGCCACCCAACTTGCACGCCTGCGTCTCCCTGATTGATTTTGGTGGGGCTATGCTACGCCCCATCCCTTAAAACAAACACTAACGCAGGTGTGCTGACTGGGTAAAGCCGTTTAGAACTAAATGACTTAGTGATTTTGACCAGTACGAGATAGCAGTAGCTCTTTCAGGCCTGAGCCTCCAGAAACAGACTTGAATGCATCATGCGCACTGTTGAGCCTGTGCTCAGATGCATAAGATGAAATTGCATTGCCAGTCTGGAAGGTTGGCGCAGTGCTGGTCGGTGTTTTGTAGACCCCAGAGCTTGGTGGTGGCAGCAGAGATGTTCCAAAGGAGGTCGAAACAGGCTGTGCTGCAATGGCTGGTCTCGGAGCGTTTGGATTTGCGCTGGTGGACAATGCGCTGTTGATCCGGTTTTTGAAGCTGCTGATGGACGCAACCTGTGTTGTGCTCAGGTTACGCTCGTAAACCACTGCTGGATCAAGCTGGTTGGCATTGAACGCCAGAACGTTCTGTGCTGCCAGAATAGGTGTGTCGTATGGCCTGCTTTTTGGCATTGGTGCCGGGCCAGAGATACGGTTCACAGGATTTGCAAAGGCGAACATGGTGCGCGGTGCAGAGCTGCCGCCATTCCAGTTGCCACCATTGCCGGAATAAGAAGCCAGAAGCTTTTTCTCATCCCGTCCATGGAGCGGCGCACGACCAACATACTCCACACGAACTTTTGCAACACCGCTGGATTTGGTGCCGAGCATGCCAGCAACGCGTTCTGATAAGTCGATGATACGATTGTCATGGAACGGACCGCGGTCATTCACACGCACAACCATGGACTTGCCGTTTTGAAGGTTTGTCACCTTGGCATAGCTTGGTAGCGGCATGGTTGGGTGGGCGGCGGTCAGCGCGTTCCGATCGAAGATTTCGCCGTTAGCGGTTTTGCGGCCATGGAAGGTTGGGCCATACCATGATGCCTTGCCGGTTTTCTTGTAGTTATCGTCCCTTTTGGGATAGTACCACTTGCCGGCCACCTTATACGGTTTGCCGACAACAGCGCGCCCTCCTCCTTTGGGAACAGGCTTCGAGCCTTTCACCACACGAGGACTTGCAGCTACGCCGTATTTCTTTTCACTGAACTTCACTTTATCCGTGCCGCCACCGCAGGCTGCAATGCCTGCGCACAGGGCAACCACAGATATGCTGGTCGCTACGCGTTTGATCGTTTCGGGAGCTGGTGCTTTCACCGAATAGCCCCAATTCAGTAAAGAAGTCATACCGTTGTTACTCACTACATGTTCGGCACTGACGGATTTCAGATTGGTTGAGCAAAAATACCCGAGCTCACTACAAACTGAACCAATATTAAAAAGATAGCCGATAAACCTTAACTGAATCCGATCAAAATGTCTCCACAAGAAAGAGAGATTTTTGCCTAAGCTAACTTCCTTAGGGGAAATGGCGGTTTTGATAGGACTGTTTGATTTCATTGTGAAAAAATAAATTCATGCTGTGGAACAAGTTTTACGCCCGCTTGACTTTGAGGGCTGCATGAACGAAATAGAGCCCACACCACACAGCGCCGGAGAGGTGGCAGAGTGGTTGAATGCACCGGTCTTGAAAACCGGCGGGCGTGGAAGCGTCTCGTGGGTTCGAATCCCACCCTCTCCGCCATCTATCTTATTGATAGATAAGGCAAAAAACCCAACTTCGCGGTGGGTTTTTTGCTTTCTGGCTAATGAAAAATGCCCTGAACTTCCGGAAAAGTGAGAGAGTGTTTGCTGCTTTCTGGGGCCGCTGTATCAGGAAATGGAGCTCAGTCCTTCAGAATGCCTTTGAGAGAATTGCAAGATGGACAGTCGGAAACGGCATAGTCACACTGGCACTTTCTTCTCGGGGATTTTCTATGAAACGTTTAGTTTTGGCTGCTGGCCTCTCCTGCTCGCTCGCTGTGCCGGCTTTGGCACTAGCACCTAAAGACATGATCAAAGAGATTTTTCTGATCGACACTATGGATAATTTCTGTGAACTCGGCATCGTGCACGAGCGGACACTGGATTACATCAGGGAAAACAAACTCAAAACTACGCCCAACTGCATCATTCATGTTCAGCAAAGTATCAGCCTGGCAGGTGAGGTTCAGCATACACTGGAAGATGCCCATGAGGATGCAAGTGGTGTCGTGTGTATTCAGATCCGTGAGCGGGCAAAAGAACTCAATCTGCTAGGTAAGTAAGCTAAAAGCGCGGGTTTGTGGCGTTTAAGGCGGGTTTTGACTTATCCATTCACCAGGGTTCGCCTCAAAAATTGAGTATGATCATCTGATGCACGCCTTAATGTTCCAACTTGCTTTCTCGCAATTTCAATGTGCGAGAAAGCTCACGCATTCTTCAAAGTAAGCGCTGATCGCTATAGATCCCGTAGCACCTTATTGCCTTCCATATAAATGGTACACTTTTTCTTGATATTTGCCTTTTTTCGCCCAATCTCACAACGTCTGAGAGCATCTTTTACAGCGTGTGCTCGAGTCGCGCTGCCTCTATTATACCCGTATGACCAAGCACCATTCTTACCAATAGCAGTCGCGAAGGCTTTCCGATGTTTGTAGTACTTGTATTTTTCTATTGCCCTTTCCATTTCGCTTAACTCACTGGAGTTAGGGGCGACACGTTTTTCAGGTTGTGTGTTTGACGTCTGACAGCCAGCCAATACTGCACATATCAATATAGTCAGCATGGTTGAATTATAAATTTTCATTAGTTTGCATTTCCAAGTTTGATAAGTAAATAATACCGATATCTCTGGCCTCAATATACAGCATACTACGTGATACATTAGGAGATTCGATGCTAATTTCGAACTTCTTAAACGGTTGTAAATAGAATTTTCTTGGCGATATGGTCCTCAATATTTTGACCACTTCAAAAACCAAAGATTATCGCAGTCTAATATATGGCCTTCTGTCTAATCGACAGTAAGGCGTATGTACTTGATGCCATGACAAGTGTTCATGAAGGTTTTGGAGATCGGTCAGCCGTTCCGAGCAAAGAAGAGCTGTAACCTTTCAGTATCAGCTTTCTCAAAATCAACGCGTACCTTAAAAGTTATATTCTTGACTTAAGCGCTGCAGCCATGAGGCGGTATGTGATCTGAGCGGCGGTGAAATCCCATGCGGCATTCCCATCTGGGGCTAGTTCAACTACATCAAGACCGACGCACTTGCGGCCTTTGAGGGCATGCTCCACCAGATGAATGGCTTGATAATAGCCAAGGCCACCTGGTACCGGCGTGCCTGTGGCTGGCATCTGGGATGGATCGAGGCCGTCGACATCAAAGGAAATGTAGATGTCCTCCGGGAAGTCTTCCGGCAAATCAACAGCATGCAAGCCTTTGGTCACCAGCTCTTCCGCATCGACAAAGAACACCTTGTTTTCTGATCTGCTATCCATTTCCTGCTGACAAAGTGCACGCACGCCGAACTGAGCGAGAGAATTCCCCTCTTCCATCAGAAGGTTCATGACAGAGGCGTGGGAGTGCTTTTCACCCTGATAGGCAATGCGCAGATCTGCATGTGCATCTACCTGCACGATTCCTACTGGCTTACCTAGTGCGCGAGCGACTCCGGACACAGCGCCATAAGATAGAGAATGCTCTCCGCCGAGCGTGACCGGGATCTTGCCAGCTTTGACTGCAGCTTCAGTGCGCTGTGCTAGACGTTCCATTACCTCTGGGAGAGGACCATCACACGCTACCGGCTCTTGTGTAGAAATGCCGGAGGCGCATGGTTCAACGCCATTACTGCCGCGCTCCAGTTCGTTACTTGCTTCGATGATGGCTTCTGGCCCTTTTACGGTGCCAGAGCCATAAGAAACGGTACGCTCCAGAGGCACCGGAATGATGGTGAAGAGCACGTCTTCTGCCTTACGTTCTGCTTCAGTCAGCTCACTGTCGAGAAAAACAGACATTTTGTACCTTTAGGAAAGACGGTTCAGAAAATCATTGTAGGAGAACTCGCGAGTAATCTTGAGTTCGTCGCTCTCAGAGTTCCAAAGGGCGATTGTTGGTAGAGGAACACCATTGAAGGTGTTGGTTTTCACCATCGAGTAGTGCCCCTGGTCAAGAAACGCGAAACGATCGCCGATCTGGAGTGGTGCTACCCGGGTGTAATCCCCGATGACATCGCCCGCAAGGCAAGATGGACCGCCGAAGCGGTATGTATGCCCCTCTTCCGCTTCACCCAGCATGGCCGGACGATATGGTGCCTCGATGACGTCCGGCATATGACAGGTTGCGGAAATGTCCACGATTGCCAGATCCATGCCGTTCTTTGGCAGGTCCAAAACTTCGCCAATCAGGATGCCTGCATCCAGAGCAACAGCTTCACCTGGCTCCAGATAGACTTCCAGGCACGTTTCTGCGCGTACATCTTTGATGAACGCGATAAGGGCTTCGCGGTCGTAATCTTCGCGGGTGATATGATGACCACCGCCGAAGTTGATCCACTTCAACTGGCCGAAATATGGTGCAAGCTTATCCTTAACTGCGTTCCACGTACGCTGGAGAGGTTCGAACTCCTGCTCACAGAGCGTGTGCATATGGATGCCATCAACGCCTGCCAGAACTTCTGCACTCAGCTGGGAAATGGGAAAACCAAGCCGTGAGCATGGGGCGCAGGGATCGTATTTTTCCACTTCGCCTTCTGAGTGCTCTGGGTTGATACGCAGGCCTACATCCACATTGTGCTTCGCGGCGCGTACGTTTGGCAGAAAGCGGTCCTTTTGAGCCGCTGAGTTGAAGATCATGTGATCGGTGTAACCGATGATCTCATCAATCTCACTGGCCTTATAGCCCGCGCAGAATGTTGCTACTTCACCACCATACTTTTCGCGGCCCAGACGCGCCTCATAAAGGCCAGAAGCACAGGTTCCTTCCAGATACTCGCGCACCACTGGGGCTAATGCGAACATGGAAAAGGCTTTCAGCGCTGACAGGATATGTGCGCCGGAGCGGTCAGCAACGTCTTTAAGCACAGAGAGGTTGCGGCGAACCGCAACCTCATCAACGACAAAACAGGGACTTGGCGCTCGGGAGAGATCAAAAGATTTGAACGCTCCCGCATCGCCAGCCTGTGTCTGCATAAACTCTGCCATCAGCTTAGAACTGAACCGGACCGTCGAGTTCTTTAACCTGCCATGGCAGGCCGTGCTCGTTCAGCATGTCCATGAAGTTGTCTGGGTCCAGCTGTTCCATGTTCCACACGCCCGGCTCTTTCCAGTTCCCTTTCAGGATCTGTGCTGCACCAATCATTGCAGGTACGCCAGTGGTGTAAGAAACCGCCTGAGAGCCTACTTCTGCGTAGCACTCTTCGTGATCGCAGATGTTGTAGATGTAGTAGGTTTTCTCGCCGGAGCCGTCTTTTGCCTGACCCGTTGCGATGTCACCGATACAGGTCTTACCTTTGGTCAGCTCACCCAGACCGCTTGGGTCTGGCAGAACAGATTTGAGGAACTGCAGTGGGATGATTTCGTGGCCTTCGTGCATGACTGGCTCGATAGAGGTCATGCCGATGCCTTCAAGCACGCGTACGTGGTTGATGTAGGCATCGCCGAAGGTCATCCAGAAACGCGCCCGCTCAATCTCGGTGAAGTGGGTTTTCAGGCTTTCCAGTTCCTCATGGTACATGAGGTACATGTTTTTCTCACCTACGCCCGGGAAATCAAATGCCACTTTGTGGGTCATTGCTGGGCTAGTTACCCAGTCGCCTTTTTCCCAGTGACGTGCGTCTGCTGTTACTTCACGGATGTTGATTTCCGGGTTGAAGTTGGTCGCAAATGCTTTGCCATTGTCGCCACCGTTACAGTCAAGGATGTCGATCTGACGGATGTTTTCTAGCTTGTGCTTCTTCAGCCAAGTTGCGAATACGGAGGTTACGCCCGGATCGAAGCCAGAGCCGAGAATTGCGGTCAGGCCAGCTTCTTTGAAGCGTTCCTGATAAGCCCACTGCCAGTGGTACTCGAATTTTGCTTCGTCTTCTGGCTCGTAGTTTGCGGTGTCCAGATAGTTGATGCCAGCTTCCAGACATGCGTCCATCAGCTTGAGATCCTGATACGGCAGTGCCAGGTTCACCAGCAGCTCAGCGCCACTTTCTTTGATGAGAGCAACAACAGCTGCGACGTCCATTGCGTCTACTTCAGCAGTTTTGATCTCAATGCCGGTTTTCTCTTTAACGCTTTTTGCGATGTCGTCACACTTGAACTTGCGACGGGATGCCAGCGTGATTTCGGAGAAGATATCCGAGTTCATTGCCATTTTGTGTACGGCAGCGGAGGAAACACCACCAGCGCCGATTACCAGAGTTTTACCCATGTCTATTCCCCGGTCCTTGGATTATTCGTAATAAGTGTAGCCGTTGATGCTGTCACGGTAGGCAGCAACCAACGTGCGTCGGTCAGCATTCTTGAGTGTGCCGGCGGAGACCGCCTCATCAATGAGTTTGCGGAAAGCATCTACGCAATCGCGAGGATCATACTCTACATACGAGAGAACCTGCGAGATTGTATCGCCTTCAACTTCCTGAAGCAGATCAAATCCGCCATCTGCTCTCAGGTCAATGGTTGCGACATTGGTGTCGCCGAACAGGTTGTGCAGATCGCCTAATGTTTCCTGATAGGCGCCAACAAAGAAGACGCCAAGATAATATGGCTTGCCTTCTTCAAGCGTATGCACCGGCAAAGATGGCGAGATACCATCTGCCAGGATGAACTTGTCTACTTTGCCGTCGCTGTCACAGGTGATGTCTGAAAGTACCGCGCGGCGATCAGGAACTTCGTTCAGGCGCTGCAACGGAACAATTGGATGCAGCTGATCGATTGCCCAAACGTCTGGCAGGGATTGGAAGAGAGAGAAGTTGCAGTGATAGATGTCAGCGACTTTTTCCAGTTGCTCATCAATCTCTGGCGCTGTACCTGCTGTTGGTGCGAGTTCTTTGATCTTGGACATCAAATGCAGGTAAATGCGTTCGGCTCGTCCCATCTGACGCAAGTTGATGTAACCACGGCGGAATAAGGCACGCAGCTCGTTGCGATAAAATGTGGCGTCGTTCAAGCACTCCTGAAGACGCTCTGCGTTGAGATAGCCTTCAACGGCTGCGAGGTCTGCAACCAAATGGTGATCGTCTTCTTCAGGCTTTGGTGCAGTTGGCGCATCAAACAATGTCGCTTCAAGAACGTTGAAGAGCAGCATTGAGGATGTTGCAACAACAGCACGGCCACTTTCCGTAATCAGAGTAGGATGCGTGAGCTCAGCTTCGTCCATTGCATAGGCAACAGTTTCTACCACGTTGGCACAGTACTCTTCAACGGAGTAGTTGGTGGAGTTCTCGATGGCCTTCTTTTCACCGGTATAGTCGACGCCGAGGCCACCGCCCAGATCAAGATGGGTTAGTTCAGCCCCTTCCCTTGTCAGCTCAACAAAGTAGCGACAAGCTTCACCTACAGCTCGGCGGACATCATTGACGTCGGGCACCTGTGAACCAAGGTGGGAATGCTGAAGTTTCAGGCAGTGCAGAAGCTTCGCTTCACGCAGCTTATCGATCACAGAGACGAGCTGGTCGGTGTTCATCCCGAATGTGGAACGATCGCCGGAGCTTTCTTCCCATTTGCCGCCAATCTGGTTGGTTAGCTTAACACGCACGCCGAGAAGTGGTTCTTCTCCCAGTTCTTCAACCACATCGATGACCGTTTCAAGTTCTTTTGGGCTTTCCAGAACGATGATGGTGTTGAAGCCGAGCTTGCGCGACAGGATTGCAAGACGGATAAACTCTTCGTCTTTTACCCCGTTACAAACAATCAAGGCGTCTTTGGGCAAACGGTGCGCGAGTGCAATGACTAGCTCAGGTTTGGAGCCAGCTTCCAAGCCGTAGGAGTAAGGGCGACCGAACTCAACGATGCGGTCTACGACCTGTGCCTGCTGGTTCACTTTAATTGGGAAAACGCCGCGATATTTACCCTTGTAGCCAACACGCTTGATCGCGTCTGCCATGGAGTTGTTGATGTGTGCGATTTCGTTTTGAAGAAATGAACTGACACGCAGCAAAAGTGGAGAATGGATACCACGTTGTTCAAGGTCGTGAACGATCTCTGGAAGACTCACTTTCGGAGCGTCCGGCATCAAAGGATTACTTAGTGCAATATCGCCGTTCGGCAGCACAGAGAGAAGATCTTTACCCCAGCGCCCCATGCCGTAAATGGCATGAGCAGTACCTTGATTATTTGGCAACCATTTATCCCCTTCCAGAATTGATTTTGCCCCATTTACTCATGGTGTATCCATCTGACAAGCCCAATCTTGGTGTTCTAAACATCAGAGCGGACAGAACAGGTGCACAAATCATTTTTTGCGGAAATTAAATCTACAATCTGAGATTTTGGTGATGTCGAAAAATGAGTAGTTTTCAAAAAGGTGTAAGCCATGTGAAGACATCGGCAGGATGTCCCCCTGATTTTTTGCGGATATCTTTCTTGGTTATTTATTTGCGAGCAATCGGGGGATAGATTAATTGCACTAACCGGATTACTTCTCCATGAGACTTTGTTTTTAGCGACTGCAGAGCAACCATGACTTGGCAAGAGCGACTTCAAAAACTTCGCAAGCAGAATGACCTTACAGTTAAAGATTTGGCAAGGCGTGCAAACGTTGGTTATGACAATCTTTACAAGATCGAAAAAGGTCTCATCGAGAATCCGCGTGGGGACACGCTTGGAAAGCTGGCACAAGCGCTTGGCGTAAATGAACAGTTTCTTCGTTTTGGTCTTCATGGAGTTGGAGACGCAACGTATCTTGATGATGCGCAGATTTTGGCTGAGTTGGAAGAAAATACGAGCCAGACTGATCTGGATCTGATTGATAGTGCCTGGAAGCAAGCACTTGAGATTGAAACTCAAGTGTACGGTCCCGGGAGTAAAGCTCCTACAAATTTTGTATCGATGATGTTTGCGCGTATCTACCAAGAGATGTTGAAGCGTAATGAGCACTAACTAATGCAGGTTTGTCTGTTAAAGGAGTTCAGCTTAACTCTGATAGATCGGATTGCGTGAGCATTCTGAAAATCGATGCAGTGGAAATAGCTTAGCCTCCCTGACCTAAAGTTCCTCAAATCCTATTTTGTCCTCCGTTCGTGATTTCAGTTAAACCTTGTAGGGGGTTTCCACCTATTGGGTAGAATGAGAAGCAAACTCTTTTTGCGAGTTATCCGAGATATTTTCTTTGGAATATGTTTTGTGTATTCATCAGTTCGTTAACTTATCCAATGCCGTTGATGTAATCCTACACGTCTGTATTTTATAAATAATTTCGGATGATGCTTGTTTAAGAACCTATTCACTAACTATGTGCATGATGCATGTTATTTAAAGCTTGAGTTTATTTACCTTTCCACCATCTTAAATCTAAGATATGGATTTATTATCCAATTCAACTTTGATTTGTATGCCCTGTCCCATTTTGCAGGGAATAGCTTTGGGGATTGGAAACCTGTTTGGACGGCTTGTCTTGATTGGTACTTTTTGATTTTGCTTTTAGTTCTCTAGTTGAAAGAGCTCTTATGCCCATCGACTTAAATCGCGCTGATCATTCTAATGAAGTGGAAAATAAGCACTCAACTGCGCGGCAAGATGTTTTTGATGAACTTCTGAAATCAGCAACTGCACATGGTTCTGAAACTGGATCTGATGTCGATTTTCTGAACATGTTCGGTTCAGACATCTCACTTTGTGAACCCGAGCTGGGTTCTATTGTGAAGCATAGAGATACAGAGGAAGTTGGATTTGTATGCGGTGAGACGACGATGCTGTCTGGGCTTCGTGCGTTCAAGTTTAGGCCCTTTGATAGTGCCCCAACTGAAAGCGTAACGTGTGATCCTGATGAGCTGATAGTGGTCGGGGATCCTAAACTTAGGGTTGGCTATCCAGTTCATTGTAAAAACTGATAGAGGCTGTGATCAGCTAACTCAGACGTAACAAACAAAAAACGCTCCATTTCTGGAGCGTTTTGTTTTTTTAAGCTTGCTTAACGGCTAATTGTTGGAAGCATCGCTAAGTGTAAACTCAACTGGTTTGAGCACATACTCACTCGGGATTTCGGCAAGCTTAACAATCTTACCTCCATTCTCAGCTGAGAATTTTTCTGCGCCTGCTTTGGTGCCAAATGGGATTGCCTCTGGGGCTCCCATTCCGCCTATCTGTGAACTCTCAATCACAAAAAAAGCGGCATCTGCATCGATCCAGTTGTTGTTACCTGGCTGCTCCCAGCTTTCTGCTTTATCCATGTCATTTACATAGATAGCTACATAGTCTTTGGATTCTTCCGGGAGACGCGTGAATGCGACAGCGTCACGTATCTGAGAGAACCATAGCGGGAATGGATTGCCGGCAAGATGGATTTGTGCCTTCGGCCCCTCGTGGTCCAATATGGTCATCTGGCAGTAGTGACCTGCAGCTTCAGCACTCAGCTCCATAGCCGCTGGTTTAGCGATTTGCTGCTCTTCCTGACAAGCTGCCAGAAGCAACGTGACACCAACGACTGCAAACAGTTTCTTCATCATGGGGAGACCCTCTTAAGCAGTAGGATAGCACCAGACATGGCAGCGCCAGCAAACACGAAGATGGAAGCCAGTGCCGCTGCTGGTGGGAATGGAAGACTTTCTGCAACGCCCGCCATACCACCAACCATAGCGTTTGCATTCAACGCAGACAGGTTGAAGAGACGGAAAGCATCTGCTGGATTTGCCAGTAGTGCAAACGGGAAGACGGTAGATGCAAAGAACCCTTCGCTATCTGCAACGAGTGCACCGAGCAAAGCCAGATCATAGAGAACGATCAGAACAAGCCAGATACCAATCGCCATTGCGGCTGCAGTTGTGACCTGACGCACCAATGCACTGACAATGTAACCAAGTGCGAGGAATGCAAAGCCGAGGATCGCAGAGGTACCGATCAATCGTGCGAAATCGATGAAACCGCTTGTATCTCCACCACCTGTTGCTGCCAGCATACCTGCTGTTGCTCCATAACCTAATGTCAGAGCCAGCAATAGGACGCAGATGTGACCGACTGCCTTACCAATGAGGAACTCACTTCGCGTCATTGGAGAGGAGAAGATCAAGAGCAATGTACCGCGTTCGATCTCGCCGGCAACTGCATCAAAAGCCAGCAATAGTGCGATCAAGGGAACCAGATAGACTGATAAGCTGGAGAGTGATGCCACGGTGATGGTCATGCGGCTCACGTCGAGTGTACCAGCTGGTGCAGAACCAAGTAGTGCGAGCGCCATGGAAAATGCTGCCAGAATAACAACGGACAGCAGGATCCAGCGGTTACGCAGACCGATACGGAACTCTTGGCCAGCTACTGTTAGGATACGCTGAAACATGACTCAAGCCTCCCCTGCACTATCTTCGGCATTCGCCTTTTCGGAGAAGTGCTTATAGACGTCGTCCAGTGTTGGCAGATGCACATCGATATCCTCGATCATGGCACCCAAGCTGGTAACAGCTGCAATTCTCGCGATCTTGTCTTCATGTGCGCACATGATCTCTACACTGCGGCAGTTAACTGGAGTGCCACCAAGACGGTTTGCCAGTTGTTCGGCTGGTTCTTCCTTGGCTTTTACCTTCAGACGAATTGGCAGACGAGCTGCTGTACGCAGGTGTTCCAGAGTGTCGTTGGCAACCAGTTTGCCTTTGGACATGATCAGGATACGATCTGTGCGGGCTTCCATTTCTGTCAGAGCATGACTTGACAGAAGTACGGTTGCGCCGTTTCCAGAAATCTCTGTTACGAGATCATAGAAGTTCTGGCGGGAGATCGGGTCCAGACCACTGGTTGGCTCATCAAGCAACACTAGTTTGGGTGTGCCAATTAGAGCCTGTGCGAGGCCAAGACGTTGCCGCATACCTTTTGAATAGGTGCCAACACGGCGTGTACCAGCTTCTGCGAGACCAACACGTTCGAGCAGTCCAACTGCTTTCTTCGGGTCTTCGCCTTTAAGCTTGGCGTAGTATTTGAGAACTTCAACACCTGTCAAAGTCCTTTGGAAGGCAACAGATTCTGGTAGAAACGCGGTGGAAGAGCGCGCTTTATCACTACCAGGCTCTGCGCCCAAAACTTCAATCCGTCCAGCAGATGGTGTCAGGAAGCCAAGTGACATTTTGAAGAATGTCGTCTTACCTGCACCGTTATGACCGAGCAGCGCTACCCTCTCTGCGCCTCCCAGTTCAAAGGAAAGATCTTTAACAGCATCCCGTCCATCGAAGGTCTTGCGGACGTTTTCAGCTCGAAGAACTGTATTATTCATCTTCTTGCTCCTACCTTCGGCATTGCTATTTCCGGAGCGTGCATCAGAGGTTTGGTATCTACGATGCCACCTGGCAAAAGTGCTGGAAACTGCGATTGAGTCCAGCTGAGGAGCTGAACTGCAGGACTTCCGGTAAGCAGCTTTGCGGCAGGCTGTGTCCAGAGAATTTGATCGACCATGTCGTTTGGCCGGTAGGCGGTGTCGGCTACTCCATCTCCATTCATGTCAAAGGCTGAATGATCACTCCAGAAGTTTCCGCGACCTTCGTATGTCCATTCCAGGTGGCGTGTGCCCACGTACTTCACCTGTGTCTTGTTTCCAATGAAGGCATTGTTGGAAAATTTGTTTTTTGCAGAACCTGCAGTGAAGTGAACCCCGATGTCACAGCGCTCAAACTTGTTGCCGTCAACAATGTTTTTGTTGGCGTTGTACATGAATAAGCACTTCTCAGGAGAAGCTTTCACATAGTTTCCGGTAATCACGGCATTGTTGGCGTAGTTCAACATCAAGCCATGGTCACGGTCATCTTTAGAGATGTTGCCCGTAATCGTGAGTTTGTCTGAGAACATCAGCGCATAACCGATGTGATTGCCGACTGACACGTTGTTGGAGATAGTGCCCTTATTGCCGTACATGTAATGCACCGCAAAGCGGGTTTTTTCGAAATAGTTGTTTTTGAAAGTATCGTTCGGGCTGGTGTTTACGAAAACGCCGTCCCGACCATATTTGATGGTGTTGTATTCCACCAAAAGTCTTGGTGAGTTCCAGACATAGATGCCATTTCCGCGCTCGTTAGGGCGCAGATCGCGACGACCTTCAATCAGGTTGTCGGCAATGTAAGCATCATCCGGTCCGTGCGCATCGACACCAACCAGATTGTTGAGGAACTTGTTACCTGTAATTCGGGCACGATCTGCTTTTTTTGTCAGCTTCACGCCTGAATCGATTGTTTGGTTGGAAAGACCTGAACCGGTGATGACCAGTCCATCGACGACCACATCTGGTGCTTCGACAGTTATTACTGAGCCTTTGCCATTGCCTTTAAGCTCTGCGCCTGGCTCTCCTTTAAGCACCAAAGACCGATCGATGACGACCGGTCCCTGATGAACTCCAGCAGATAAGCGCAAAACGTCTCCGTCCTGCGCCTCTCTCAAGGCGCGGGCTAAGGCATCAGGCTGTGCCGGTACAATGATTTCAGCGGCGTGAGCAGAAACGCTCACGCCAACCAAAGCCGTCGCACCTAGCAGCAATTGCCAGAAGGACCTCGTCATGCCCGCAACTCCCTTATGCGTCGCGTGGCTCAACGAACATACGACCGCGCATTTCCATGTGCAGTGCATGACAGAACCACTGGCAATAGAACCAGTGAACACCTGGACGCTCTGCGATAAAGGTTACGGAAGCAGTTGCCTGAGGCCCAATTTCCATTGCCACGTTGTAGTTAGAAATACAGAAGCCGTGTGTCAGGTCATCGATGTCATCAATGTTGGTGACATAAACGGTAACTTCGTCGCCCTGCTTAACTGTGAACTTCTCAAGAGAGAAGGTTGGTGCAGCAGAATGCATGTAAACACGAACTTTGTTGCCGTCGCGGATGACGTGTTCTGCTTCTTCCAGATCCACACCGTCAGCTTTAGCCTGTGCGACAGCATCAGCGAACATTGGGTCGTCACGCTGCCAGACAGATGCTGGGTTCACAACGGAGTTGTGTACGATGATGACGTCGTGCGGTTCTGCAAAGGTAGGACCATCGTGAACGATTTTCATTTCATCGCCAGAAATATCGATCAGCTGTTCGTTTTCTGGTTTCAGAGGACCAACGTTCAGGAAGCGGTCTTTAGAGAACTTGTTCAGAGAAACAAGCCACTTGCCGTCTGCTTCTGATGTTTCACCCATAGAGGTGTGGTTGTGACCTGGCTGGTAAGCCACATCGATTTTTGAGTGAATTGGATCGACGTCTTCGCCTGCATACTGACGGATCGCTTTGTCGATGTCCCACTTAACCATCTGGCTGTCGAGGAACAGAGTGGTGTAAGCGAAGCCGCGGTTATCGAATGCAGTGTGGA
The DNA here is from genome assembly GCF_000236645.1 of Pseudovibrio sp. FO-BEG1. NCBI lineage: Bacteria > Pseudomonadati > Pseudomonadota > Alphaproteobacteria > Hyphomicrobiales > Stappiaceae > Pseudovibrio > Pseudovibrio sp. FO-BEG1. The sequence continues at coordinate 3,351,295 of NC_016642.1, read as the reverse complement.
GTGGGCCAAGACCCAGCTCTGGTTCAGCAACAACTGCGGAGCGTGGATCTGCGCCGTCGAATACTGCGTCCAGTTTGGTCACGTCGATAACAGAAACTGTTGGAGACAGTTTACCGTTGATCATCAGGTGTTTTTTATCTGGGCAGGTGTTACAGCCGTGTGGGCTGTTTGGTACAGGGATGTACGCGGTGTACTTGGAGCCTTTACGGCCATCAAGAACAGGAACACCATTCAGCATCTGGTAGTCGCCGTTTTTGACGCCTTCTTCGATGCGTTTGATGTTGAATACAACGCAGTGGTCCATTTCAGAGGCTGTCATTTCTGCCAGATTTGTACCCATTTCTGAGTTGTAGCTGGTAGAGAAAGCGTATTTACCCTGATAGTCAGCGTCACAGTTGTCCAGGTTACCGGTTACGATGACCTGCCATGCAACTTCCATGGTATCACCATCGAGTGCAGTGAAGATGCAGCTGTACTTATCTGGCTCATCCAGGATTGTGCCGTCGTTTACGAGTGGAGCTTCATGCTCACCGTTTGCGAAGACGTAGCCAGTACGTGGGTACTTCTGAGGACGCAGACCGTGGATGTCGTGTGCGTTTGGAATCTCGGTGATCTTGTCACATTTCATAACGTCACAGCGTACACGTGCAACACGGGTGTTCGCTTTGTCGTTCATGAACAGGTAACGACCGTCATATGTACCTTCGGTGAAGGACATATGTGGGTGGTGGAGGTCACCGTTGTCGTAGTGTTCCATGCCATGCGCAGCCAAGAACTCTTTGGTTTCTGGCAGCATGTTTTCCTGCAGAATCTTCTTAGATTCGTTGGTCTGACCCCAACCGGTTGCAGAACAACGGTTGAATACAGGAATACGCATCAGTTCGCGCATGGATGGCAGACCCATAATGCGCAGTTCGCCGGTCTGACCTGATGACCAGAAGCCATAGTATTCGTCCAGCTCGCCTGGACCTACATGGTACTTGAGGCCACCTTCAGCAGCGCGAGCTGGTGCAAAACCACCAGCGCCTGCTGCAGCAACGGCACCCAAACCTGCTACTGCAGCGGTCTTTGCGGTACCACCAAGCAGTGCGCGGCGTGAAAGGCCTGTTTCTTTTTATCAGTCATGAAAGTCTCCCTTGATACTTTCGAGTTGATTTGGCTTAAGCCGGTTGTTTGACGGAAGTGCCCTTTTCCGTCTTTGAAATACCCGTCTGCGCTTCGAACTTCTTGCGTCGTGCAAGCTTCTTGATGCAGACCGGACATTTATCGTCGCTCTGATACAGAACCTGACAGTGCAGGCAGTTCAGGCATTCGTTTGGATTGATGTGACCTTCAGGATGGATAGCTCCGACCATGCATTCTTTTTCACAGCGAGCGCATGGGTTGCCGCATTCCTTGTAACGCTTGAGCCAATCGAACATGCGCAGGCGTGCCGGAATTGCGAGAGCTGCTCCCAAAGGACAGAGGTAACGGCAGTAGAACCGCTCGATGAAGAGACCAGCTGCCAAAAGTGCTACTGCAAAGAGCACATATGGCCACCCGCGCTGGAACTTCAGAATGATTGCGGTTTTGAACGGTTCGACTTCAGCGTAATGCTCAGCCACTGCCAGTGAGTAGAGTGAGAGACCAAACAGTCCCAAGAAGATCATGTACTTCAGAGCCCACAGACGCTCATGGAGCCCCCATGGCAAGGTAACCTGTGGCACTTTGAAGAACTTCGCGATCCGGTTAGACAGTTCCTGCAGGGCGCCAAATGGGCAGAGCCAGCCACAATATGCGCCGCGGCCCCAGAAGATGAGAGCTGCTGCAACTGCAAACCAAAGCAGGAAGACCAACGGATCCATCAGGAATGCGCTCCAGCTGAACTCTGTGGTCAGCGCTGAGAAGAGCGCCAGAACATTCACAACAGAGAGCTGCGCATTTTCCATCCAGCCGAGCCAGACCAAAACAAAGGTCAGGAAGCCGATGCGGAACCAGAAGGTGAATTTTTCAGACTTGGCGACCTGCATCTGGAAGAAGAAGACGCCTGTCAGGATCGTCAAAGCGACACCGAGGATCGCAATATCCACCTGACGGTCATTCCAGATGCGTTGCCACAACTCAACGCGCTGCTCTTCTGCAGGAGCTACAGCAGCACCCTCACCTGAGCCTTCTGCTGCTACTGGCGCAACTTCTACCTTCTTCAGGTATTGCTGCGGCAACTGGTAGCCCAAATCAAAGGTCAGGAAGGTCTTTTCGATCGCGCCAATTTCGCGGTGAACCAAAAGCTGCAGGCGGAACGGCTTGCTTGGATCAAAACCTGAATCTGCTGGAATTGTGAAGATGTCCAGTTCTTTGAACGTTGGTGCATCACCTGCATCAATTACATTCAAACGCTTATGTTGACGATCTTTGAAACGGACAGAAATATCGTTCTGGATCAACTGAATACGATCGAAGATACCACCACGAACATACCCAGTGCCTTTGAAGGAATACCGACCACGACCAAGCACCACTATGGCGTGGTCACCTTCCTTCATGCGTTTCTTGAGGTTGGCGTACTCTGCGTCTCCCAGGATGGTGCGACCAATAACCGGGACGTCAGCAAGGCCCATATACATATCAACATAAGAGTCGGTATCCGGACCTTTTGCAGGGCGTTTGATAGCTTTTGGATTGCCTTGTTCAACAAAGGCAGCATTGATCTGACCCACATCAAGCGTGAGACGGCGGAGTGAGCCATCACCCGTTAGTGTCATCCAATCTGAGGCTGCAGTCTTGTCCGGATCAATGACGAACTTTGGACCGGTGTCTGCCTCAGCACCTTTAAGACCGCCGATTCCAAGGGTGCGCGCTACCTTTAAGCTCGCTCTCACAACAGAATCGTCGATCACCATGATAGTGACGGTTGCGCCGGAAATAATGTCGAGTTCGTGAGCAGAGCCACCCTGCTCCGCTTCTTTCTTGATGTCGAGGCCAGCGTAGTTCTCAGTGACTTGCTTGATCTCGCTATCAGGGATGCCGATAAGAACAATTGGTTCTGCGTGTTTTACCAGCTGCACGCTGGTGAGCATGCCATCTGGATCAATGCCAACTAATGTGTCGATTGGCTTACCAGAATATCCTGTGGTGGAGACCAGGTCGGTGGTCAGAAAGACCCAGCCCAGCACTTCCTCCCCAGCCATTGCAGGTAGAACCGCGATGTCCTCGCGCAGTTCCCCATATCTGTCGGCTTTCGGGAAGAATTTGGTGACCTCAACTTTCTTAGAGAAATTAAGGACACGATTTGAAGAGTCCGACGCAGCTATCGCGTAGTTCGACGCACTGAGAAAGAACGTAAAAATAAGAAGGAAGACAGTGCGCAACCTGAGAGCTCGCATTTCCGAGACACCTTATCTCGCATGAAAAATATACATTAAGTAGGTGCGCTTATTCGGGATGGAGTTCTTTGCGAAAAATCAAAAAGCGTTTTGCCCTTATCGATGAAAACCGGCATCTCCACAGTATTTAGATATTTCACAACTTTTGATTGATTTTGAAGATATGCGTCGCGCAATTTGGTATGATTTATCCTCTTAATATATTGTTTTTATTTGATATTATTCGAAACTTTAAAATGCGTAGGTATGGACTGAGATTACAGTAAATACAGTGAATATACGTAGGTGGTCAGGTGTTTGGTTGTATTTCTGCGTAGAAATCGGGACAATTTGACCTAGGGAGAAAGTCGCAATGTAGAATTCTTTGAAGCTGATCTGCTCTCAATCGTCTGAATGGTGTGCACGGGGCGATTCCGTGAGTTGAATGAGTTTCCACTTTTGTAATGGCTACATCATTCATATTTACAGATCTATTTGATGCTGCAACGAATGCCAGCCCACTTTAAGTTTGAGGCGATGGCTCTCAATCTCGTCAAAAGGAATTTTCATGCACTGTGTGGAAAATGAAAAAAAGCTCTTGCGCTAAGCCCCTGCAATCCTTAGAAGACCCCTCACAGGCAGCGACCCAGCGGTCACCGCCTAAGAGCCCGTAGCTCAGCTGGTAGAGCAACTGACTTTTAATCAGTAGGTCCACGGTTCGAACCCGTGCGGGCTCACCATTTAACCTCATGGTATATAAAGAGGTTTAGCAAAGCTCCCTCCCGGGAGCTTTTTGCTTTTGTGCCTTGTGTCAGCATTATGTCAACAAATGAGAGCGCTTGAGAGCTCGATTTCGCCCCTCGTTGCTCCTGCAAATACCCTTTCAAATTTATTCTGGAAAAGCTGTTAATGTCGTCACTAGTCGTCAGTACGCAGGCTTCCCATAAAGTTAGTGCCCTGGAAAGCCGTCAGAGAACTGTTGCTTGTCGTCAGAGCGCAATTTCAGTGCCTTTGATAAAGGGCATATCTGCTTGAAGCGAACATCAAAAAGGCCTGAGAAGCATCACGCTTCCCAAGCCAGAATAGTCCGTGAGAGGCAAAACCTCTCTTCATTCCGTATTTTTAGTCTTTGGAGATTTCCAGCGCACAAGGCTCAAGCAGCTCGGAAATCTTCTCGCTACTTCCCTGCACATCTTCAATGTGATTGCGCACAGTATCAAACAGCGTCAGCAACGCTTCATATTCCTGTGTGTGCTCCATGCGTTCGCTCAGAACCACGCTCATAGAATAAACCAGATTTTTGAGGTGGTTGGCTGTGAGGTGAAGTTGGTCCACTTCATTGCGATGGGATGTATGGGCACATCTCTCTTTACCAGTATCAGTCATTACGAAGCCCTCTTCGTTGGCTTGTTGAACAAACCACTCGGCAGAAAGCTTTCGACAACCCACTGGCGAGCGGGAGGTTCGAAACCTGACGAAGACAGGCGGGTTTATTCCCCCGCAAAGGGTATTGTATTCACCGCCCTCCCGCCCATAAGCGAGAGTTTGCGTTTGGAGAGCTAACTCCAGACACAAAAAAACCGCCAATAAACGGATGCGGTTACCGCTTCGTAGAGGTTTCGACGCCTCAAGATGAACATGCGATGATTGGAACAAGGTGTCAATGCAAGGAAACTGAATTCCTCCACAAACCCATGGGATTAGCGGGGCGAAAATGTGAGAACAACAACATTAACATAAACATCAAGCCCTCGCGAAAACCACATAACCGCTTGCACCATGGTCTCGAACTACCCGTAGGCAAGCAGAGGCCCAGGAAGGACCCGCGGTACCTTGAAAAGGAAGGAGCTAGGTCACATCCAGATAAATCAGTCGCCTTAAACCCACCACCTTCTTCAGCACTTGAATCTGCTTCTGCCTCAACAACTGAGAGGCTCAATCTACCGCACTGCTAAAAGCATCTACTTTTGCTGGCCAGAAACGTGAGCTTTCCCCACAGAAGTGGTCCACGTTTATGATTGAGAAAATGGAAGATCAGATACGGGAAGCAAGAGAGCTAAACCAGAGGAATTGTCATTTAACCGCGACAGGTTGAAGTCCTTACCTAATAAGGGTTGACGCGTGTTGACGTGATCAGGCTGATCGGTGTGACTGAGCAAGCTTGTTATCGAAAGAAGAAGAAGCATGGCTTAATGGGCACGGAGTAGCTCAAAGAACTAAAACGGCTCAAGAAAGTAAATGAGTGGTTGCGCCGCGTTGTCTTTGAATTGGTACTGGACAAGTAGATCCTCACTGAGATTGCTAAGGAAAACTTTTAAGCCCGTCCCATCGCCGGACCTGCATCAACCATGTTTGCAGCCAATTGAAGATTACCGAGCGATGTGTTTACCGCGTCCTCGGTCAGCACCGATCCATGCAGCATTCTTCGCTGACTGGGCGAATGGCCCTATATCTATGTACATCATCGCACAGATGATGGCATGGCTTTCAGAACATTAAAAGCAGGAGGAAGCACCACAACAAAAAACGATTCTACAGTGCTCTAAGTCGCCGCCCGCTGGCACCGGAGACATTATCGCGATGGACCTGAGACCAACTATGCATTAACTTTTAATTTGAGCCACTCAATGGAAGCTTCTCAGCTTCACTCACTTCATCCTGATCAAACAACAATCTCCTAAGCAGCTTTGAAGTAAGGCCCTTCAACAAGCGGCAGATCACACTCAGCAGCCTCCCCCATTCGATCCCCCTAAACTCACGATCACGGACGTTCAGTGTAACCTATCGCAAACCGAGAGAGATGCTGCCAATGAGAATTGTTTTCTAGCGACGCACGAGTTGAATGAGAGCTTAACTTCTGAAACGACCTTAGCCATCATTGGAAGACTATTTACTGAAGGTTTCACGGTAGCCCTTTGAGCGATTTAGGCTTACTCAATGTGATCAATTGCGGACATTGGCGCATAGGGTCGTTACGAAACACTGTGGCTCTCTTTCAATTTCTGATTGCTTCTTAAGTCACCGTCTTTCTTGATGAGATAAGCGGCCTAAGCAAATGAGCGCAAATCACTTGAAGCTACAGAGCATGCCAAATCACCTACATGTTATTGACGCAGACAGATAGAAACATATTGCATTTTTTGTTGTGGCTGCGGCAGAGTAGACCCCATGAAAAAACGGATTCTTCAACGTCAGCTGAGGTTCTGGGAAGGCCAAAAATCTTCTGTTGTCACTCTAGATTCTTTGAAAAGTGATAACCGATCACTGATCGTGCTTGGTGAAGCTGGTATGGGCAAATCTATGCTGCTCAAAAGCTTGGAATCTAAAAACAATATTGCTTATTGCACTGCCCGCGCATTTCTTAGAGCTCCTGATCCAAAACGCTTGATTGGTGAGGCTAGTACGTTGGCGATTGATGCACTTGATGAAGTCCCAGCCTTACACGATGGAGATGTGATCGACCGAGTTTTGGCCCGGTTAGTTGAACTGGGGGTACCGCAGTTCATTTTATCCTGCCGCGTCGCAGATTGGCGGAGCGCCACAGCCTTAGAAAGCATTCTCGAAGAATACGGTAGCGTACCTCTTGAGTTGCATCTGGAGCCTTTCTCAAGAGAAGACGCAGTCACTTTTTTATCAGATGAGTTAAGCGACGAGGAGGCCGAGCTCACAGTCTGCCGTTTGGAGGAACTTGGGCTGAGCGGCATATGGTGCAATCCTCAGACATTGGACATGGTGAAAACAGTTGCCCAGCAAGGGGACCAGCCGAACTCTAAAGGAGATTTATTTGCTGAAGCAACCAAAATGCTGCGAAAAGAGCACCGTCAGGTAAAAGCTGATACTGTTCTGGCAAACCTATCGGAAACGGAGGTTCTCGATGCTGCGGGAGCTGCTTTTGCCACATTAATTCTTACAGGTAAGGAAGCATTATCCCGCGATGTTGCCCCAAATGAGTTCGATATTCCTGTCGCAGAAATTTCTGTCTTGCCGGGCGCAGGCCAGATAAGAGATATTTTGGGCTCCCGCTTATTTGAAGCCCTTTCACCCAAGCGCTTTACATACACGCACCGTGCTATTGCAGAGTTTCTGGGAGCCCGTTGGCTTGCAAAACAAGCAGATACTCCGCGTAAGAAACGAAGACTGCTTCAGCTGTTTCACTGTCTGGCTTTAGTTCCAGCAAGCCTTCGAGGCCTTCATGCATGGTTGGCTTATCATCCAGGCGAACTGGCTAATCAAATCATTGCAGCAGATCCCATAGGCGTTTTGGAGTATGCGGATGCAAATTGGCTAGATGAATCAAAAAGCAGAGCACTACTAACTGCATTGCACAAACTTTCAGAAGAAAATCCTCGTTTTAAAGGCTGGTCAGAGTATCGGGCTGATGGCTTGGTGCAACCAGGGTTGTTGCCCGAGATACGCAAGATCATCACAGATAGGTCGCATGAGTTTGGTTTCCGCTTGCTCATCTTGGAAGTTCTAAAGAGTTCTGACTTGGTGCCAAAACTACAGAATAAGCTTTTGGACTTATTGCGCGACGCAAACGAGGTGTATGCAATAAGGAGTGAGGCGGGAGATCGGTTAACAGAGCTCAATACTTCTATCGAATGGACTAGTATTGTTGCTGGGTTGTTTAAAGAAGGTGGCGAAGACTGTTTGAGGCTTGGCGGCGAACTAATGGACGGTGTTGGTTACGAGAGCTTCAACGACACTGAAATCTTTGCTCTCGTTAAAGCGCACAATGAACTCCCCGAAGACGGAGTCAATAACTTATTCAGTTTAGGTCGTAACCTTCCAGCTGACCGTATCCCTGCACTCCTTGATGGTATTGTAGATATGCTAGCTGAAACTGATGGTGGTGAAGATCTTAATGCAGCGGATGAACTTACATTAGACGAGCAAGGCGGTATTGCGGAACTCACTGATTTAGTTTTTGAGTTGATCGCCAGATACATTTCAAAAAATTCACTGACCGCTGAAAGATTTTGGCGTTGGTTGATGCTCTTTGACCCTGATCGCGGATATCAGGACGCATCGAAAAAAGCCATTGCAGAAATTCTCAGCACCAGAGATGAACTACGCCGCGCTGTGCAACACTATGCGCTCCTGGAACTGAAAAGCGACCAGAGCATTTGGCAACGTGCTTGGCGAATGAGGAAATTCGGGCTTTATCCCAATGAAAACGATGTTCTTTGGCTGCTTAAGCAAATTAAGGACGAAGATCCACGCTGGCGCGAACTGGTCCAACTATCCAACCACGGGGCAGAGGACGGAAAACACATCAGAGCTGCTGCTCTTCGATTTGCTGAAGATAATGTAGAGAACCAAGCATGGCTTGATGAACTTGCCAACCCCAAAATCCCGCAGTGGCAAGTTGAACAAGAGCAGCGGAAGCAAACAGAAGCAGCCGAACGCGAAGCGACCCGCAAAAAAACGCGCTCTGAATATGCAAATCGTATTGAAGAGATGCGAAACGGCGACTATGGCGGCATAGTTTGTCCAGCAAAAGCTTATCTGAACTTATTCAAAGATATTGGAGATGAAACCTCAGACGGGCCAGCACGGGTCGAACTGTGGCTGGGGGGCGATCTGTGCAAAGCAGTACTCGAAGGTTTTGAAGTATTTCTGACCAAAGAAGAACCAAAACCAACTGCGACGGACATTGCTAGTAGTTATGCTGAAGGGCGAAGATGGGATGCAGCTGACATCATCGTTGCAGCTCTTGCTGAACGCTCACGCACTGGACGCGGGTTCGTGGGGCTTTCTGATGAGCGTTTAATGGCTGGCTACATTGAGCTTGAACAGCATCCAATTGCTGAAAAAGCTGGAATCACAGGGCTTAAGAGCCAGCTAGAGAATGAGTTACGCGCAATAAGGAGTTGGGAAGAAACACAACGATTATTGATAGAGCCCAAGCTCAAAGCCGGGCATCAACACGTTACTGGCCTTTATCGCCTTATGCGTAGTGATGAAGATGCTGACTTGGCTGGTGAGCTTGGTTGCGAGTGGTTTGAGAATATTTCCAATCTTTCAGAAGAAGCAGAAGCTGAGATTTTGGGCAGGCTTGTAACGGTGCCAGCGGGCATTTCGTTGATAAAAAAGCTAATGTCAGACCGTTTGCAAACGGCGATCAGTAACGAACTTCGTCGCACATGGGTGTCCGTCATCAAAGATAGTTGGACAAGATTGGCTTTCGAATAGTGGAGTGTCTGGCCCTTTTGCGTGTTGATGTTAAGCGGCTTGAGCGTGGTAGCGCAAGCGACGATTTTGAAGAGTTCTGCGTTTAATCATCTGTCGGTTTTGTAAGATCGCCTTATCCCTCTCGAAATAAACATCTGCTGGTGTCACGTTACCTAGGCTCTCGTGATAGCGATGATTATTGTAGTAATCGACGAAGTTCCCGATCTGTGCTTCCAAGTCCTCCGACATGTAGTAGTTTTCGAGTAAGATGCGGTTCTTCATGGTCTGATGCCAACGCTCGATCTTACCTTGCGTTTGCGGATGGTATGGCGCTCCCCGAACATGCTTCATACGCTTCTCCTCCAACCATTCAGCCAGGTCGGTAGAGATGTAGGAGCTCCCGTTATCGGACAGTAGCCGTGGACGATGGAGTATCTTGGGCTGCTCGCATCCAGAGACATCGAGTGCCAGTTGAAGGGTATCGGTTACATCCTTGGCTTTCATAGTGGAACACAGCTTCCAGGCAATGATGTAACGGGAGTAATCGTCGAGAACAGTTGAGAGATAGAACCAACCCCAACCAATAATCTTGAAATAGGTAAAATCGGTCTGCCACTGCTGGTTCGGCTTTGTTGTCTTATCCTTGAACTCGTCTGCGGCCTTGATGACGACATAAGCCGGGCTGGTAATCAGGTCTTGCGCTTTCAGTAGTCGGTAGACAGAAGCTTCAGATACAAAATAGCCTTTTGTGTCTGTGAAGCGGACCGCGAGCTCTCGTGGTGACAAATCTGGCTCGTCTAGCGCCATCTCGATAATCTGTGATCTGATCTCATCGGGAATACGGTTCCAGACCTTGGCGGGACGTGAAACTCTGTCCTCCAACGCTTCAACGCCGCCTTCCAGATAGCAGTTATACCAAACATAGAACGTTGAGCGTGGAATACCCAGCAGCTCTAACGTGCGCTTGATTGGCTGATGTGATCCTTCAACCAGCCGAATAATCTCCAACTTCTCGTGGGCGGGATATCTCATTCGTCGTCTCCCCCATCCTCGAGCATGCTTTTTTTAAGAAGCCGCAGCTCCAGAGCTTGTTCGGCGACCACCTCCTTGAGATCGCGTGCTTCTTTGCGCAGCACCTTGACCTCACCGGTGCTGGCCTGACGGGCCGTATCACCAGCAAGTCGCTTCTTACCGGCTTCCAGAAACTCCTTCGACCAGCTGTAGTAAAGCCCCTGTGAGATGCCCTCTTGTCGGCACAACTCGGCAATACTGTCCTCACCACGCAGTCCAGCCAGAACGATACGTATCTTGTCTTCAGTGGAATAGCGCTTTCGGGTCTTGCGCCGGATGTCTTTAACCGCCTTCTCAGCTGCAGCGCTGGCGGTCCTTGTGTTTTGCCCCATTGTTCACTCCTAGTCTAGTGATCATGGGCCAAAACACTCCCTTACTCAAATCGATCGATCTGTCCATATGACTTCGACGGGGAACATCGCCACAGGTCAGATCGGAACATACAACAACTGCACACTCCCCATTGATGAACCTGACACTTGCGCAAAAATTAGGCTTTGGGAGCTGAAATATGAAGGTTTCCAAGAACTGAGAAATCAGACGGTACTCGGCCATTTTACGCAAATTGAGACCACTGAGATATCCAAAGTATCTATTTATGACAGTCGATTTGTTGTCGCCTTTGTTGAGGCAGATGGAAACCTGAAAATCACTGTCTGGGGTGTGGACGGTTAGCCCGTCGATATCTATCCTAAATTCACCAGATGAGCGCAGGTATGACCATAACCTTGAAGCAAGTACCAGTTTTGTCTGCGTTCATTACAAACTTCTTGAGCTTCATAAGTTTTCAAAATCTGTTATAAAAGCTGCTCGTTCGCTGGTTGATTAGCGGTGCAGTCTTCAGAACGGATCTGACCCATGCGCCTCTACTTACTTCCATTGGCTACAATGCAACCCGGCAATATACCTGTCCCTGGTTACGTCATCCAAACAGATGATAACATCAATATTCTCATCGACTCGGGTTGGCCTCGTTCCTTTATTGACAACCCACAAAATCCACCAGGCCTCACTATCGAAATGTCAGCGGAGGATTCTATCGTCTCCCGTCTTTCATCAATTGGACTTTCTGCCTTGGATATTCACTACCTTGTTTGCTCACATTTGGATGATGACCATTCCGGCAACCACGACCTTTTCACCAACGCAGAGTTGATCATTCAACGTGAACATTACGCTCTCGCCAAAAGTGGGCATCCTCGTTTTTCCGCAAATAGAGGTGTGTGGGGTGGTGCATCACTTAACTACCGTGTCATTAACGGTGACATGGAGTTGGTACCAGGTGTCGAGCTATTAGAGACGAGTGGTCACACCAGTCATTGCTTGTCCGCTTACCTCGAACTGGACCGATCCTGTTGGCCATTGATGCTGTGATGCACAGTTCAATGGCAGATGCTGCAACACGCGAGATGTATATCACTGATATGGATGACGAACCACGCATACGAGCCAGTACACAGAAAATCTGTGATGTTGCAAATCGAGAAAATGCGGCTCTTGTCATATACGGGCATGATAGCGAGCAGTGGTCAACTCTGCGACATGCTCCAGCCTACTACGATTAAGTTCAGTGATTGGTTTCAAGGTCTATTTTGAACTTAGAATTAGGTCTCGCTAAGGTATTCAGAGTACCTTCCATGTAGATACCATCAACCCTTGATGGAAACGCTCTAATGTCCGCTTAGTTTCCCTCAGCGCCAAGCGGATTAAAGCCAATCCTAAGTCGACATCACTCTCTGTATAGGCTGCTCCGTCATTAAGCGAATAGCAGCTATGGGCCATAAGCGGACATTCACTTGCTTCCATCGAGGGTTGAGATGCTGTTTAAGGACGAGCCGAAGCTTTCATCTCATGAAGTCCTTTTGGTACGAAGCTACGTGGGTGTAAGGAGCCAAATGGATACATCGAATAACCTGTGATTGCTCGAAGTATTTGGTATATCTTAGCGTTCATACGTACTTTCCTACTTCTCCTTAAGCGCGTGGGCGATTTGGACTTAGAGGGGTTTTACGAAGTAGGAGAGGACGGTGCGTTCGCCGGGCATGCCTGGAACCAGTGTCTGGCCGATCAGCTTTGATATCTCGCTTTCCAGAATCTTCAGACGTGCCAGATAGAACGGCTCGCCGGTGACTTCATCACGGGTCAGGTCCGGGGAGACGTTGAGCACAGCGGTGCTCAGCTCTGGTGTGGCGCGCTGGTCGAAAACGGCAAGGCGCACGTAAGCGTCCTGTCCAACCTGCAGCTGATCCACATCGATTGGCTGAACACGGCTTTCGATCACCAGCTCGCTGTCTTCGGGCACCACCAGCATCAAGGTATCACCCGGTGCAATCACGCCGCCCACGGTGTGAACTGCAAGCTGGCGCACCTAGCCAGACTGCGGCGCGTGGATGTCGATACGCTTCAGGCGGTCTTCAGCGGCAACTTCCTGTTATTCCAGCTCAGCAATCTAAGAGCGGATAGTCTGGAGATCAGAGAGCACCTTTTCAAGGAACTCCTCTTCCAGCTGCAGGATCTGCACGCGCTTTCACTAATCGCTTCCTTGGTCTGGGCAATCTGGGAGATCAGCCCCTATTGTATTATTTTTTCTTCAGAGACGCTAGAGAGGTATTTTAATATATCTTTTTTGTTTCTTGTTTTAGCGATATGCCATGCTGTTAATCCTGCATTATTAGCTAGCAATGCATCGGCTCCATTTTCAACCAAAAAACGAACATTTTCGATATTTCCAGCTCGCGCAGCAGCCATCAGAGGGGTGTATCCACGCTCTTCTTTTGCGTCGATATCCGCACCTGCTTTCACGAGTAGCGCCAAGACTTCTGTATTTCTTCTTCGGTATGACGCATAATGTAATGCGGTTCGGTCTCTTTCGTTTATACCGCCCCATTGTCGTAGTTTTGCATTTGCACCGGCATCAATCAATTTTTGTGCCATAACACCAGATCCCTTGACCGCTGCTACCATCAAGGGGCTTGTACCTACGGCATCTTCTTGATGAACGTCAGCTTGATTTGCTACAAGTAACTCAAAAATATAGACATTCCCAAATGAGATGGCCCACAGGAGAGCCGTGCAACCCGCCTCATTTGCTTCATTAATATCCACACCTGCAGCCAGTAATTTTTTGACCACTCCACCTTGGTTTCTGACAACAGCCGACATTAGATTTGTGTTAATTTGAGACGGCTTAATTTTACCGGAGATATGTTTTTCTGCATTTCGTGCCAGTCCCTTCTCACTAAAAGCTGGCAAAGCCCAAAACGAGGCAACACATCCATTTGGTGTGATGCGAGTTATAGTTTTAGATGTAGTACTTACCTGTGCAATCTTAATGCTCGTCGTTGGTGCTTTAACATTGCTCTGCTCACCATAGGCTCGGTTATCTGGGAAAATGATGAGAAGTGCTAATAATAGAATTGGTATTGATTTTTGCATACCGTTTATGCACCAGTTTGAGATCTTACAAGTCAAACCCATACATAGTCATGTCGCGTCGATTGAAAACACACTAAAACTTGCAAGAATCCCCAGCCATAACTCCGAGTGGTTTAAGCGGTATTTTTTTGTATTTAGCCTCCCAAAATGATGAAAATCTGCACAGATGATGGATAGGTTCTGCAAACTAGCGTGGCACAACGATTTGCATGAAACACATTCTTACACACCATCAATTTGCGGCATTCTGGTTTGGTCTGGCCTCAGCGATTGTGGCGTTCGAGCCTTTTCTCTGGCTGGTCCGAACTTGGCTTGACCCTTCTTATTCTTCTTGTACAGTTTATCTTGTTGCAATTGCGAGTCTGCTCATCGCCTTAGCAGGGCTTTCAATTCGTTTTCGCAAGAAGCCAGAAAACATTAACTGCGCCAAAAGCGGTAATTTTTTGCGACAAAATCAGCGCCGAGTTAAGCAAAAAAGCATTGACCGTACATTGCCATATAAACTGAGACGAGACAGTTGGTGGTTAGATTGAATGTCGAGGTAGATAGATCCAACCTTTGATCATATACGGTACTAATCTAGGACCACGCGTGAGCACCAATGAATGGCCTCAATCAGCTTGATGCTGACGGGGCACTGCGGATCTTCGGACATCTCCATCATGGGTTGAAGTATGTTCGCCCGAAGGCTTCCATGTTAGTTTTCATCGACGAGCTGGATATATTTCGCTGACCAATAACTGTTATTCGCCTCCCTAACAAAGCTTCATAAACAAAGCACTGGAGTATCATGCCCCAGATTCCTTTGTTGATGAGCATTTGGGGGCGGCATTGTTCCACCGTCTGTCGTGATCTCTTCACTAACTGGCTGGCTCTACGGCACAAGCCTCTAGCCTAACCAGTTATACTTTGCCTCACCCAAGTATACGCGTATTTCGCTGACCCCAGTCTGAGTAAAGATCGGCCATGATGGTACCGGAGAGGTCTTCAATCATCTGGGTAGTGATTTCTGCGTTTTGTTGTCGACCAAATGCGACAACTTCATCTCCTAAGATGACTTCAGGTTGGTCGGAGACGTCGACGACGATCGTATTCATAGAGATTTTGCCGAGAACTGGGAGATGCTTGCCATGAACAAGGACACAGCTTTGGTCTGAAAATTGACGATGATATCCATTTGAGTATCCAAGAGACACGGTTGCTAAACGCCGATCCTCAGCCAAAGTCATGGACCGATCATAACCAATGGTGCTTCCTGCGGGAAAGTCGCCAAGGCTAGTGACCCGTGCTTTGAGAGACATTGTCGTTTTGAAACCTAACTCCGGCTTAACGATACCATACATTATCGCTCCGCATCGTAGCATATCAGTATTAGGAGCAAGCCCCGAAACGAGCGTTAATGTGCTGCCTGCATGAACTAAAAGATCACTCCGTTTTAAAGAAGTTTCGGCTACAACCCAATCCAGATCCTGCTGGAAGCGCTTGATACTTTGTCCCAGGTCCTCTGGCAAGTTAGATGGGAAATGGGTGCAAACACCGACTATCTGTTCACCTAGAAGATCAACAATCTGCTTACATACCGCCTTACCGTTGTGGGAAGACAATTCCAGTCCATCTCGCGACATGCCGCCCGCGTTTAAGGAGAGATGGAATTTGGCTGGTTTGTTGCATCTATCCGGTAGGTTCGCCAAAGCGAGCGCGCTTTCAAGGCTTCCTACCTGCTCCTGCACATTGTAACCAAGAGCGGCCTGTGCTTCATGTCCAGTTGTTCCTCGTAAACGCAATACGTTTCCATCAAAACCAGCAGATCGAACAGCCTCAGCTTCTGCATTGGATGTGATCCCAACATGGTCAACTCCATTGCGAACGAGAATAGGAACAACATTCTCTATCCCATGGCCGTAAGCATCTGATTTAACAACGGCACAGAACTTGGCGTTTGCAGGTAACAGACTGAGTGCAATCTGCAAATTTTTCTCAATTTGGGCGCACGAAATCTCGCACCAAGACGTGTACATTGGTGTTGTCATCTTCATATTTGCCGATGTGAAACTATTGGTAATAACTCACCTCAGCTCAAATTATGAGCTGAGGTAGTACTTGTTTATCCGAACACCAGTTCTGGCAACCAGAGCGCCACTTGTGGTACAAAGGTTGTGATCACTAGCGTAGGCAGCCATGCAAACGCGATCATCAAGAGTGTCGGTTTCATCATCTTGTTGACCGGAGCGTCTGTTACGCGTGCGCCAAGATAAAGCAGTGGTGCAGTCGGAGGTGTGATGTTTGCCATACCTAGGTTGACCCCGAGAACAGCTGCAAAATGCACAGGCTCCATACCGACGCTCTGCACGATGGGCAGGAGAAGTGGCGCAGATAAAAGCAGACCAGAAATATCGTCCATAAGCATGCCAATGAGGATCATCACCAGATTGACCATGAGCAAGATTATAATCGGATTGTCAGAGACCGAATAAATGAGCTCCTTTGCCATTGCTGGGATGTTCTCAAACACCAAAAACTGACTGACAATGAGAACCATCAGCACCATCATCATAACGACGCCAATAGTCGTGCCTGCATAGCGCAGCGTAGGAAAGAAGTTCTCCCGATTGAGGCCGCGATAGATAAAAAAACCGATAGGAATTGCATAGATTACGGCTACACCAGCAGCTTCTGTCGGTGTCATAACACCTCCATAAATGCCGCCCAAAATAATGACAGGCATCAATAGAGCTGGCATAGCTTTGAAACCGCGGGTGCGTAGCTCAAATGTAAATTTGCCTCCAACACGTTCGGTCTTCAGATCCTTCACATTGCGCAGCATTACGAAGTTCACGATGCACAGGAAACCGATCAGTATGATCCCAGGAATGACAGTTGCCAGAAAGCACTTGAGCACAGATTGCTGTGTAGTCCAAGCATAGAGAATTTGTGAGGAGCTTGGCGGAATGAGTAGACCCAATGGGCTTGCGCTCACAATGAGTGCTGCGGCCATGCCTTCAGGATAATTGGCTTTACGCAGGTGCGGCATCATAATGGAACCGATGCAGGTCAGAGTTGCAGCAGCAGAGCCAGAGATTGCTCCGAATATTCCGCTTGCTACAACTGCTGCAGCACTCAAACCACCACGAATGTTGCCCACCATAAGTTCGGCAAGCGATACAAGGGGCGCCGCTATGCGGCCTCGTTCCATGATAGCTCCAGCTAGAATGAACAACGGGATTGCGAGCAGAACGAGTGAGCTCACCTTCCAGTGCCCGGTTGGCATAAAACCGCTGACGTCATGACCACCAAAAACTGCAATAAACAGCAGAACTGCGCCAAAAGACATGGGGACACTGACACCAATCACCAGCATGAGACAGATTAGAATAAGGCTTCCCAGAATAATCATAGCGCTGGCTCTTTTGTTTTTGTCGTCACTGAAATGATGGGTGGTGTCACCTCATCATTGCTCTGTTGCACCTCTGGCGCTGCTTTGGATATCGAGGGACCTGTTTTGATGAGAACAATCAGATGTAGCAGGCTGTAGAAAGCCATGGTTGCAAATCCGATCAACATGGCAAGGCGTGGTACAAAGAACGGAATACGCAGAGCGATTGTCGCGCGCCAACGCGGGTAACTATCTATCTCGTCGATGATCATAAGTGCTGACCAATAAACCAGCGCCATCGCAATGATGAACTCAATTGATCCGATCACAACCGCGCGCACATACGCTTTCCTTGGATCTTTGATCACATAGGTCAGCAGGTCTGCATTCACATGAGAGCCATCGTATGTTCCTAATGCAGCACCTGCAAAGTACATCCAGAAACAGATAATCAGCAACCATTCCTCATAGGCAAACAAGTCTGAGCCAAATCCGTAGCGAAAAATTACAACGAGAAAAAACGTGCCGGCCATGATGATGCAGCCAGTGGCAAGCAACCAGGACTTGATCGTAACCAGGCGATCTACAAACCGAGACCACCCGGGAGAAAGATGTTGTGAGAGTTCAGACATGAATGCTCATTGTTCTGGCTTAGTGTCAGGTATAGAACGGATGGCATTTGCCACCCGTCCGCATAGGCATTTTGAGACTTATTTGTCTGCCATCAGAGCATCAATGGTATCCTTGCCAACAATTTCTGAGATTTGAGGCCATACATCTGTACGTACTTTTTCAGCAATAGCCGCACGCTCTTCATCTGACACAGCTACGACTTGGTATCCACTTTCCTGCAGTTTTGTGACGTATTGCGCTTCGTTGTTTCTGCCCCAGCTGGCGTAGTCTCGCGCTGCTTTGTCAAAAGCTGACTGAACAGCTGCCTGCTGCTCTTCTGAAAGCTTGCCCCATGAGCGCGCAGAAGCGTAATAAGTCGTGTTCTCAACGACTGCATTGTAAGGAATGAACGCTTTGCCTACGTCAGAGGTTGCGAATGCGCTGTAAGCCAGCTGGGCTGTGCAGCAGATCGCACCATCAACCGTGCCAGCCTGAATGGCCGGGAAAACTTCACCCCAGTTCATTGTGGTTGCTTTAAAGCCGATTGACTCAACTGTCGCTTTGATAACCTGAGAGCTCCAGACACGAATGTTCATGCCTTTATCGCCTGTGTTCGCTGCATTCTCAGGAATGTCGTTTGCGACTACACCGATGAACCCTTCCGGTGCATTTGCCAGCAGTTTGAGACCCAAACCATCAAGGCGCTCAGCAAAGATCGTGTTAAAAGCAGAATCTTTGTTCAGATAAACTTTTTCTGCCTCGTCCCAGTTGCTCACGAGATATGGCAGTGAGTTGATTTCCAACACTGGATCACTGTGAGCGTACACAACGGAGTGAACCAGATCGACATTACCACGAGCCGCCGCTTCAAAAAGCTCCTCACCTGCGCCGAGCTGTCCTGCTGGGAAGACGGTTACTTTCAAGTCCACGTCGGCGGCTTCAATGTCACTCTTGATTTGCTCAAGTAATGTATTGCCGTAGTGTTCAACTGGCACAACACCTGCGAGTTTCAATGTGGTTGCAGTAGCAGCTCCGCCAGTCAAACCAAACGTCAGTGCAGTTGCTAAGGCGAGTTTTGAAATGTTGGTCAAGTTCGTCTCCTCCGGAAAATCGTTTTTTGCATGCTGGGTGCTGGTTATGCGGCTACCCCTTTTTGCTGCACCTAACAACCTACGCATAAACTCATAGGACCAAGAGTGGACGCATTAAGCAAATTCATATATTTAATATCGACATAAACATGAGTTATGTCATATGAACCGCACTTCTCTTGAAAGATTTTGTCGAAGCTTAGACTGGAACCTGCTGTACACTTTTCTCATTATTGCTGAGGAGAAGGGCGTGACAAAAGCAGCAAAGCGGCTTTTACTCACTCAACCTGCGATTACAAATGCTTTGAAAAGGCTTGAAAGCCAATTTGATTGCATCCTGATCGACCGCACAGTAGGTGAGTTCTCGTTAACGAAAGCAGGGCAGCTTCTTTATGAGGAATGTTTAGAAATTTACAGCGGTGTCTCACGAATAGCTGCAGCACTTAAAGATGTGCGTGAAGATGTTACAGGGCACGTTTCTATAGCAACAGCTACACATGCAGAGTCGCCAGTAATTGACGCAGCACTAGTGCGTTTTCACAAAACATATCCCAAGGCAACACTTTCTATTAAAGTGGCAACAAGCGGTGATGTTGTTACTCAAGTAAAAAGAAAAACAGCGTCTTGCGGCATAGGACTTACAACAGCTCGGCAGCCAGGGTTGAATTATGAACTCATATACCGAGAGAGGTTCGCATTTTACTGCGGTAAGCTAAATCCGTTGTTTGGTCGAAATGATATTCGCAAAGAAGAACTTGCCCGAGAAGCCTACGTCACATTTCCAACAGATGAGCCTGATGGTGAAATGAGTGAGTTTGCAATGGCCCGTACCAAACTGGGCTTAGAACACGCACCAGTTGGTCGCTCATATTATCTGGAAGAGCTGCGCCGCCTTATTGAGATTGGCGTTGGGATTGGGCCGTTTCCAGTACATGTCGCCAAGCCCTACGTCGACATGCAACGTTTGTGGCGCATAACCAACTTCGAAGATCTCCCAATCTACGACATCGCACTTATCACCAACCCCAAAACCCGCCATAACCCCGCCGAAGCAGCCTTTATAGATATTCTGCGCGATGAAATTGAAAGGGTTCCATTGAAAGACAGGAGTTACTTGGGTTGAGAAGCGCAGGTCTTCATTTTCAGAGCAACTTATAGTTGATTTCGTACTCTGGATTGGGCAGTCACGTAACAAGGCGAATGGCAGCTTTTGGTCAAAAGCCTCATACGGTGCTCGCAAATATCTAATTAGATACCTTTAAACGCCTGTTGCCGATTTTTCATTCCCCTCCTTCCAATCCTGATGCAATCCGCTCCCCAATCGTTTCAGACAACACCCGGATCGGGTGTGCATCATGGTTCACATAGCGATTGGTGATGGTCACGTTGCGGTGGCGCAGATCGTGAATACGAACATCAGGAATGTTGCCATGCATTCTCAATTACCTCAATCGAAATAGGTTGTGTCGGATCTTTATAGCCCGGTAAAACATAAGGTGAACCATGCACTCGTTGGATCTCAGAGAGTATTTCGACGGCGCTGATACTTACCGGATGAGGTTTACGTTCATCCCCTTTTCTTGAAGGCAGTGCAAACGTGGCCAATTCAAAATCAATATGCTCCCATTTCAGGGTTGCGATCTCACTCAAACGCGCACCGGTGTAAAGCAGCAGACGCAAGCAACAAAGAGTTCTTGGGTTAACAAGTGTCTTCCGCTTTGCAATATCTTTGGGCAAGTGCTTGGCTGTACTCTTCCCAGCTTTTATGACCCAGGGAAGACCTTCCTGGTCTGCCAGTTCAAGAGTCCGCCCCAGTCATTGCAACTCCTCCCCTGTTAGGAAACGGTCACGCTCGTTTTCTTTGTAACGCTTGACCAACCGAACCGGATTAGTGTGCTCTGGTCGCAATCCCCACACTTCAGCGAGATTGAACGCCTTTGATAAGACTGCCAGAACTTGATTGGTTTGACGTGGTGTTGCTCGCAACGCGTGGTGCAGCTTTGCAATATCCTGCCGCCTAACAGAGCTGAGTTTCATGTGTCCCAGTCGTGAACGACACATCGCTTTAGGAGACGTTCATTGTCTTAGGCATATTATGAACCTGCACATGTTTGCTCATGTAAGTATCAAGAAGATGATTCACTATGGGAGCCGGTCGTTTGTTTTCCCGCTCTAACAAGGGATCATCCCCGTTTCGGACCTTTGCCAGAACATCGGTCGCCAAGTCCCTAGCTTGATCTGGGGTCAACTCTCCATTTCTGCCAAGGCTCATACGACGGAAGCGGCCTTCATGCGTGCGATATTGCACAATGAATGTTTTTGCACCGCTTGGCATCACTTGAAGGCCAAAGCCTTTGAGCTTGCTATCCCTTAGAAGTCGCTTTTTGCTTGCTGGACTTGCCGCATCCACCGTTCGCTTCGTTATGTTCGGCATAGACAAACCTCTCCCGCTGACGGCTCGTGACAGGAGCCACCACACATACGAAAATATCAATTGAAATACGTAGCCGATTACTGCCGTTTCTGAAGGCCTGACAGCCTGTGACGACCACTAGGAGGTTCTTTTAGAACCTGTGCAAAACAGCATCCAAACCGTGATAGGTCAAAACGAACTGCTTACCGTTCTCTGTCAGCAAATGTATGAGATTGAGCGCGAAAAGCAAGGTAGGTCAGAGCAAATAATTTTCTGCAACTATTTGTGATTCATAGTAATGAATCGCTCTTCAACGCAAATGAACGCTCCCCGCTGAAGTGCCATCTAGTCAGTAGGTCCACGGTTCGAACCGGTGCGGGCTCACCATTTAACCTCATGGTATATTAAGAGGTTTAGTAAAGTTTTCAATTGGGAATTTTTTGCATTTCTGGGGATTGTTATCCCAGCAATTTTAATTCATATCCTTCAGCAACCGCCCATGTTTCCTTGTCTGTTCAACAACTTTCCCAAAGGTATCGAACCCACGGGATGTCAGGATGGGGAGGAGTTTGCAGAGGGCCTCGGCGGTGGCTTGGGCGTCGCCTAGGGCGGTGTGGCGGAGGGCTTCAGGGAGTTCGATATCAAGTCGAGAACAGAGAGCGTCGAGGGTGTGTTCCTGCTCTGCTCCAAAGACGACTGCTGAGAGCAGAACAGTATCGAGGATTGGATGATCCCATACATGACCAGACATATGGCCATAGCGTTGCAAGAAAGCCATATCGAATGGGGCGTTGTGGGCAACGATAACAGCATCTTTGGCGAACACGTGAAAATCTGAAGTCGCTGTCACAGGATCCGGGGCATCTGCCACCATATCGTCGGTGATACGGTGCACTCCCGTGGAGGCGGCTGGGATCGGGCGGCCCGGGTTCACCAGTTGATTTACTGTTTCACCGGGAATTATCCGT
This sequence comes from Pseudovibrio sp. FO-BEG1, assembly GCF_000236645.1. Classification (NCBI taxonomy): domain Bacteria; kingdom Pseudomonadati; phylum Pseudomonadota; class Alphaproteobacteria; order Hyphomicrobiales; family Stappiaceae; genus Pseudovibrio; species Pseudovibrio sp. FO-BEG1. Next base: position 3,328,817 of record NC_016642.1, on the reverse strand, counting down.
CCATTAACAACCCGTACAGCACCGATTTGAACGATTTCATCTTTGTTCGGCATCAGACCCGTGGTTTCAGTATCAAACACAACAAAGCTCAGATCTTTCAGAGGTTGCTGCTCGATCGCCTTTTCGGTCTCAAAATGTTGAGTGGCGTCAAAATCATAGATCAATGGCCGTGGAGCTTCGGGTGCGAGGCGTGCGGTGGCATCGTCGATCAGGATCATGTAGCCCGATGCCTGACTGAGCTTTTTAAGGCGCAGTTGGAAGTTGAGATTACCTCTTGCCCCTTTGGCCTTCACCGCAATTTCGGTGCGCAGTTCCTTGAGCTGCTCATAAGCACCAAGAATCTCGTCTTCAGCAAAGTAATCAAAGATAGATGCACTCAGACGTGGAACGTGGACCTGCCCAAGGATATCTGCTGCTTGTCCATCATAAAGCATGATCTTGTGAGCTGGGCTGACAAGAACGATGGCAACGGGAATTTCAGTAAGAAGCAAGGCAAGCTGTTCGCGTTCGGCAGCTAACTGCGCTGTTGCATCGGCGACCAGATCACCCACACCGGCGGCTTCGTCAGTCAATCGCCCTGTTACAGCCTGTGCAGCCGGTGCAAGGTCGCCCAAATACTTTGCACTTTGTAAGTCAATTGATGCTTCCACATCTGCGTGCGTTCTTGTGCGGATCGCTGCGGAAAGCTGTTGCACTGGTTTAGCGACGTTTTCATCAAATAGCAGCCAGATGCTGACAGAGATGGCAAGCAGTCCAAAACTGGAAAGCAACCCGGCGAGAATAAACCCGGAGGCAGCATTGGTTTCAGGGATACGGGTGTATCCGAAATAGAGCGCAGCCCCGACGACGGCACAACTGGCTGCGGCAACACCTGCAAACAGAAGAAAAATCCGAAGTCGTAGACTGAGCCCTACCAACATTATCCTGCCCCACATATTGTTGAGATGATCGGGTCATCTTTGGAAGCTGCAACCCATTGCGCGCCTGTCACTGCACCACCTTTTTCAAAGGCAATGCCATCTGCCAGAGCTGCCCGCCGACCTTCCGTGCAGTCTGTGAGTACGGGAAGCTTATTCACTGGCGCCCAACGCCCGAAGAAGTAGGCCTGCGCCAACTTCATGCCTGGCTGGTCTGGGTGCCTCTGAATGGTTGCCGTATCAATTGCCACAAATCTCTCGGTGAAGGGCTGCACATACGTCCAGGGCCGATAGAAAGCTTTGCTTTCAACCGTTTGCGCCACAACCATACCTTCTGGCAGAGTGTCTTTGGTACGAGAAAACCAACTGTACTCGCTTGAGATTGTTGTCAGAAGCATTGCAAGGCCCGCTGCAACAGGAGCGAACCAGCGCGGCAAGCGACCACGAAGAACATGATTGATCAGCATCACAAGGCCAGCTCCGGCGATACCTGCGATAAACGTCCCAATCAATTCGATAAACATTCAATTCCTCCCAAGCAGCTCTCATAAGCCTTCGCTCAATCCAGCCATTATGATTGTTGTTTAGCTCAGCATTCCACGGCCATGCCCGACGGCAGATTGCATAGTTTTGACCACTACAAACGCATCACGCACATGCGCCCGCTCAAAATCTGACAGAGTAGACGGCTGGAGAAAGTTGTCTGGCTCAGCCCCTTGTTTGACCAAGTCTGCCTGATGTTGAATGCGGGTTTCTGCAATCAAGTCATAAGCATCCAACAGGTCTCCGGCGCCTGATTTGCTCAGTTGACCGGTTTCCCGAGCTTCTTCCAGACGGGCTCTGGTGTTGACGGCACCAATCTGCCCCTGCAGAGCGTAAATGCGGGCCAGATCAACCACAGGCACAACACCGTTGTGCTTCATGTCCAATGTGTTTTTGTGTTCTCCAGAGCGGATAGTCGCCAATCCGCGCAGCAAACTCAAAGGTGGCGTGTGTTTCAGCGAATTACTGACCATGTGTGCAACAAAGATTGAGTTGCGGCTGGAAGCTTCCAGTGTTTCAGTCTGCAGGTTCTCGAAAAGCGCTGTGTCTCCACCAATTGGCCTTAAATCGAACATTACCGAACTCAGCATCTGCGCTTCCGGATCTGGCTTGTTGATCCAACCTTCGAAATAGGATTTCCAAATGGCCAATGGCTGTGTCCATCGTGGATTGGTGGCCATCATATCACCTGGACAATAGACATAGCCGCTTGTGTTCAGGCCATCGCAGACATATTGGGCCAGCTCAGCAAAGTATCCTTCACGATCGGTTTCAGTGACATCGTCGTGCAAAATCAAACAGTTGTCCTGATCACTTACGCCGGTCTGCTCCCGGCGCCCCTGAGAGCCACAGGCAAGCCACAGATAAGGCACCGGTGGAGGGCCAAACTTTTTTTCTGCTAAAGACAACAAACGTCTGGTCGCCGCATCTGCAATATCAGTAATCAGGCGTGTTACGATCTCATGTCGGCTGCCACCTGCGACCAACTGAACGAGGAGATTTGGTATTCTGGCTGTCGCCTGAGCAATCTCTTCTGCATCTTTAGCCGTTGCAATCTGGCTCACCAACTCAGCAGAACTGATGGCCTGAAAACGGGTCAGGTCTGTCTGGGTCACCATGCCGACCAGATGCCCACCTTCCACGATTGGTACGTGCCCAATGCGACGTTCCATCATAAGATGAAGCAAATCTGATCCGATTGCAGAAGGAACAAGAGTAATTGGATTTGCCGTCATCACAGCTTCAACCAGTGTCTCCACCGAGAGCTCGGATGCCAGCACCTTAAAAGATAAGTCGCGTACTGTGATGATCCCAATCAGCCTGCCTTCATCATCTGTCACGCATAGGGATGAAACTCGCGCGTCGCGCATCTGCTGCGCTGCTTGCTTAACCGTATCTTCAGGACGGCAGGTCAGTGGATTGGACGCCATGAAGGATTCAATGGGAATAGCCGTCAGATCATTCTCTCGGCTTCGCGGCTTCTGTGTTCTGTCAAAAAAACGGGCAACAGGTTGGTACTTTGCGATCAGGCCAGCGATAATCTCGGGTGAAAAAACCAAAAGAATTGTTGGTTCTGCGCTGTAAGCTGATGTGACAGCGCGTCCATCAAGAAGAAGCCCACGCTCGCCAAAGGAGTTCCGGATTCCAAGGCGACTGATCATCGCATTGTTCTTGTCGCGGATTTCAGCTGTGCCTTCATAAATCAGAAAGAGGCCCGGCAGGTCATCTCCGAGCTGGTAAATGCCTTCACCCGACGCTTTTTCCCAGACGCCGATCTGTCCAGCCAAATCCTCCTGATCCGCCTCTGGAAGGGCATCATAAGGATGCACAGATTTCAGGAAGTGCAGGATTTGCGCAGATGTGAGAGGCATGATTCCACCTTTGGGTAGAAGAAGTAAGATCCTGCCCAGCCTAAGCCGGGCAGGATTCATTTTGTAGAGTGCGGCTTACAGATTTTATGTAAGCCGCTCCCTGAGCTTAGTGGTCTGCAGCTGCGCCAGCACCACGTGGGATACGAACGCTTTCGACCAGATCTTTGATCGCTTCAGGTGTTTCTTTGGTCATACCAGCCACGATGTAAGCCACTGCGAAGTTCACCGCAGCACCAATTGCACCGAAGGACGTTGACTTGATGGTACCTAGAAGTGGATCTGCATCGGTGAAGCTGTTTGTGCCTGGAATGAAGAACCAACCTTTATGCAGGAAGATGTAGACCAGTGTCACAACCAGACCAGCCAGCATGCCAGCAACAGCGCCGGTGTTGTTGATGCGGGTTGAGAAGATACCCATCATCAGCGCCGGGAAGATCGAAGCCGCAGCAAGACCGAAGGCCAATGCCACTGTTTGTGCCGCAAATCCCGGAGGATTAAGCCCGAGATAAGTTGCCACAACAATCGCGACAGCCATCGCCACACGGGCCGACATCAGCTCGCTCTTTTCCGAAATAGACGGATTGATCGCCCCTTTAATGAGGTCATGACTGACCGCGGAGGAGATCGCGAGCAACAATCCTGCTGCCGTTGAGAGCGCTGCCGCCAAACCACCGGCAGCCACCAGACCAATCACCCAACCCGGCAGGTTTGCGATTTCCGGATTCGCCAGCACGAGGATGTCGCGGTTGAACTTAGTCAACTCATTGCCAACCCAGCCTTTTTCACCGGCAAGGGTCTGCATGTCTGCATTCTTGTCGTTGTAGTACTGGATTTTGCCGTCGCCGTTTTTGTCGTCCCAAGCGAGAAGACCAGTCTTCTGCCAGGTGTGCATCCAGTCGTACTTCGGATCGTTCTGGATCTGCTCGACAGCAACTGCTTCGCCTTTCACGCCGCCGTTTGGCCACATCATTTCAGTGATGTTCAGACGAGCCATCGCACCCACAGCAGGTGCTGTGATGTAAAGCAGGGCAATGAACACCAGTGCCCAGCCAGCTGACCAGCGCGCATCAGCCACTTTCGGCACGGTGAAGAAGCGCATGATCACGTGTGGAAGACCAGCTGTACCGATCATTAGTGACAATGTGAACAGCACCATATTGAAGGTGTCAGCGTGATGCGAGGTGTAAGCGTTGAAGCCAAGCTCAGTTACAACCTGATCCAGCTTGGTCAGCAGTGGAACGCCGCTTGCTGCGTCATTACCAAACAGACCAAGGCCTGGGATTGGGTTGCCAGTCAGCTGCAATGAGATGAAGACAGCTGGAATGGTGTAAGCGGTGATGAGCACTACGTACTGCGCAACCTGTGTGTACGTCACGCCTTTCATGCCGCCAAACACAGCATATGCAAACACCACACATGCACCAATCAACAGACCGGTTGTGTTATCCACTTCGAGGAAGCGACCAAACGCAACACCAACGCCTGTCATCTGACCAATCACGTAGGTGGTTGAAGCTACAATCAGACACACAACAGCCACGATGCGGGCGGTCTGGCTGTAGAAGCGATCTCCGATGAACTCAGAAACGGTGAACTTTCCGAACTTGCGAAGGTAAGGTGCAAGCAGCAATGCCAGCAGCACGTAACCGCCAGTCCATCCCATCAGGAACGATGAGTTATCATAGCCGGTAAACGCGATGAGACCCGCCATGGAGATAAAGGATGCTGCAGACATCCAGTCAGCAGCTGTTGCCATACCGTTGGTGACAGGGTGAACACCCCGGCCAGCAGCATAAAAGTCAGAAGTTGAGCCCGCACGAGCCCAGATTGCGATGCCGATGTAGAGCGCAAAAGAGCTACCTACAAAGAACAGGTTGATAGTAAACTGATCCATGACTTGCAGCCCTTACTCTTCTTCAACGCCGTGTTCACGGTCGAGACGGTTCATACGCCATGCGTAGAAAAAGATGATTCCCAGGAAGACCAGAATGGATCCCTGTTGCGCAAACCAGAAGCCAAGGTCTGTTCCACCAACCGCGATGCCGCTCAGCAACGGGCGCAGCAAAATGCCAAACCCAAATGAAACCACCGCCCAAATGACGAGGCTGACCATAATGATGCGCTTATTGGCAGCCCAATAAGCGTTGTTGGATGAGTTCTCGGACATAAATCTCCTCCCGTTCGGGTCCGGATGACTTTCGACCGGACGGCATTTCCGCCCCCCAATTTACAAAGTGGCTCTGCCGAAACGACCGGTTCCTCCCACCGATCAGCAGAACTGGAGATAAGCTTTGGATCTTTCTTAGAGTTCAACTCTCACTGCAGCACAGGCACTAAACCTGCCAGTAAGCCGGATTTCAGATTACGTACGCACTCACTTCGCAATCCAGTTGCCCCAGCGAGCTCTTTGCTTCAGTTGTTATCGTCTGAGCAAAGGCTTTTTTCACCAAGTCCTACAGGCACAGATTGAGATCCCTTAAGATCCTCACGTTCCCCAAATAAACCACCTTCACCACCCAGTGTGTTCCCTACAGGCAACCTCTTACAAGGCTACTTACGTAGAGAAGACTTATGTATTAGATCGAAAGAACTTGGAGATACTTGTGGAGAGCAAATGCGTTACTAAAGACATAAAGCATGGTGTTTGGCCCAGTAGGCAACTCAAGAATCCCTCTACAAATGATGCAGCGCGACGCGCTGGCCTTGGTGCTGGGTAACTGTGATTTCCATGGCGTATAGAGACTTCAGGGCTTGGGTTTCCAGAACGTCATGTGGAGTTCCATGGATGGCGAGTCCTCCGTTTTTTAGGGCTATGATTTCGTTGGCGTAGGCGCCTGCGTAGTTGATGTCGTGGAGGACGATGACGAAGGAGCGTTGGCGGGCGTCGGCGATTTCTCGCAAGCGTTTCATGAGGCTACGAGCATAATACATGTCGAGATTGTTCAGGGGCTCGTCGAGCAGCAGGTATTTGGTTTCCTGACAGAAAGCCATGGCCACGAGTGCGCGTTGTCTTTGGCCGCCAGAGACCTCGTCGATGAACCTGTCTGCCATATCCTGAAGATCAAAGTAATCGAGGGCCTCGTCGACGGCTTTGTGATCATTGGCAGTTGGCCGGCCTTTGTGGTGAGGGTAACGACCGAAACCGACCAGATCCCTCAGGGACATACGGCTGCTTAAGGCGTTGTCTTGCCGCAGGATTGCGAGTGTTTTGGCAAGCTCTCTGGTTGGTGTCTGGGTGACTGATTGTCCGTCAAAGGAGATTGAGCCGCTTTGTAGTGGTTGGAGGCGGGCCATGAGGGAGAGCAGCGTTGACTTCCCTGCCCCGTTTGGACCGATCAGGGCTGTAATGCCGCTGTCCTGAATGGTGAGTGAGATGTCGCTCAGGATCTTGCTCTTTCCATACCTATGAGAAACACCAGTTATTTCAATCATTTCATTTTCCCTCGGAAAAGAAGCAGCAGGAAGAGAAGTCCACCAAAGAACTCTACAGTTACACTGAGCGTGGATTGGCTCTTCAGAATACGTTCAAAGGCGGTTTGGCCAGTCACAAGAATAATCGCTGCGATCAAAATGGATGCAGGCAGAAGAATGCTGTGGCGATGCGTGTTCATAATGAAATGAGCCAGGCTGGTTACCAGCAATCCGAAGAAGGCTACTGGCCCAACCAGAGCGGTTGAGACCGATACAAGCGTTGCGACCAAAACAAGTACGATAAAGCTTGTCCGCTCGTAGCTGACACCCAGATTGATGGCATTGTTTCGACCAAGTGCGATGACATCAAGAGTGTGTCTGAGACGCCAAATAGCGATGCAGCAGCCAGATACCAGCAGAATACTGACGCCCAATAGTTCCTTATCAACACTTGAGAACTGGGCGAAACTGGCACCTTGCAGGATGGCGAAGTCGTTGGGATCGATAATGCGTTGCAAAAACCCTGCAAGGCTACGGAAGAGTACACCAAAGATGATCCCGACCAGTACCATGCGGTGGAGATCCTGCTTTCCTTTCCCCATGATCGTCGTGAAGAGAAGTGTAGCCGCGAAGAGCATGACACCCACTTCTGCAAGAAACTTCAGCTGACCATCCAGAGCCACGTAGGTGAAGCCCCCTAGAGTGAAGACCAGTAAGGTTTGCACGAGCAAGTATAGAGCATCGAACCCCATAATGGATGGGGTCAGGATGCGGTTTCCGCTGATGGTTTGGAATAGAAGCGTTGCGACCGAGATGGCAACAGAAACCAGCAATAGTGCTAGGAGTTTGGTTCCGCGAAACACCAAAAGGAAGCTCCAGCTGCCCTTGGCACCAATGGTCATGAACGCGATGCAAGCCAACGCGAGCAAAACACTCATGATGATGAGTTTTTTAGCGTGCATGGGTTGATCTCGCATAAAGCAGGTATAGGAAGACAAAGGAGCCAATCACTCCTAGGATCGTTCCCACTGGAATCTCATAGGGAAAATGAACAAGCCGGCCAATAAGATCGCAAGTCAGCACGAGTAATGCACCAAGAACGGCCACCCAAGGCAAGCTGGCGCGCAGGTTATCTCCCATCATGCGTCTTGCGATGTTTGGTACAACCAGTCCGACAAATGGGATCATGCCAACCGTTACGACAATCAGAGATGTTGAAAGTGCCAGAATAAACAGGCCAAGAATAACCACTTGCTTGTAGTTGAGGCCCAGGTTGATGCTGGCATCTTTGCCCATACCGATTATGGTGAACTGGTCGGCCACGATGTAAGTCAGTATTGCCAGAACCCCGCAGAGCCAAAGCAGCTCATAGCGACCGCGCAGAATGCCTGAGAACTCACCGCTCATCCATGTACCGTGGAACTGAAGCATTTCAGCTTCGAACACGATAAACACAGTCATCGCTTCAATTATGCCGCTAAAAATCAAACCGACAAGCGGAACCAGAAGAGGCGATGTGACAGGCAACTTGGATATCATTGTTAGGAATATCGCCATACCAATCATTGCTGTTATCGAAGCGACAATCATCTTTATGATGAGCGGACTGCCTGGATAAAGCAGTGTTACCAAAAGGATACCTAAGGACGCACACTGAGCTGTGCCTACACTTGAAGGTTCGACGAAACTGTTTCTTGCAAGCATCTGAATAACAGAGCCGGAGACAGCGAGTGATGCACCTGTCAAAATGACAGCTAATGTGCGTGGTATGCGGCTGATTAGGAAGAGGTCAGTGTTTTGCGGATCCTGCCACCAATTAGCAATCGAGACGTCTTGGACGCCTACGAGTAAGCTGAAGCAGGAAAGAGCGAACAGAGCGACGATGGCAACGCCGATGTTTTTCATGGAGCACCGAGAGGTAAGCTAGAGCTGAGCTACGAATGCTCAGCTCTTGGCAATATTCGTTATTTATTAAAGGCTTCGATCAGTTGCTCGAAGATGCGTGTTGTTGCTTGGTAACCACCCTGAGCAATGTAAGTTGCTGCTGGGTCTAGATAGATCACTTGCCCTTTCTTCCAGGCAGTAGTCGACGTAACCAGCTCATTATCCAATGTTTGACGGGCATTATCGGCATCGCTTCCGATTGCTGTTGCACGATCCAAAACTAATAACCAATCAGGGTTTGCCTTCTGGATGTATTCGAAGGAAACGGCTTCACCGTGGGAAGCTACTGCAACTTCAGCCATTGCTGGCTCAATTTCCAGTTCATCGTGGAACCAGCCGAAACGTGATCCTGGGCCGAAAACGGAAACCTTTGGACCATTGGTCAGAACAAAAAGCGCCTTGCCTTTGCCTTTAACCACTGCTTTCACTTCATTCAGCAACCTATTGTATTTGCTGGTAAGTTCGGCGGTTTCTTTCTGCTTATTGAAGACCTTGCCGTATGCTTCAAGATGAGCAAGCAGCGTCTGGGAGACCTCAGAGGCGCTTGGGGTCATATCGATGGTTGGTGCGAGCTCAGAGAGTGGTTTTGCCTGCTTGCTGGAACGACCGCCAACAATGATCAGCTCGGGTTCCAGAGCGTTGATGGCTTCGAAATCCGGCTCAAAAAGTGTGCCGATGACTTCAGCATTGGACTGCACGCCATCCAGATAATCAACGTACATTTTATTGACTACGCCTGCAGGCTGTACGCCCAAGGCGTTCAGGTTGTCCACTGCGCCAATATCAAACACGACGAGGTTTTTTGGTGTGACAGTGACGTTGACTTTGCCTGTTGCGGTGGTGATTTCTACCTGATCAGCAAGGGCTGGAGACGCGGCCATTGCGAGGCAAGCCAATGCAGCTACAGACCTTTTTACACGATGAAACATGTCTAACTCCGTTGGATAGATGTCTCATGGCTTGGCCGCAGCCTGGCTGTTGAGCTTTGTCTCTATCTAAAATCAAAACTAAAGGTTGTCCAACAATACCTGAAGGTTACACTCAGAATTTTATGCAGGTGCATCTAATTGTGATGCATGGCTACTTTCGAGCGGCGTTTCCAAGCAGGTGAATGAGGCCATCGCTGAGGATGGTTTGCCATGAAAACAGATCATGTCCAGCTGCGTATATTCTCATCTGAACGGGATAACCTTTTGCTATCAGGACATCTCTAAGATGTTGATTGGAATAGAGGATACCTCGATCTCGACCGCCAACTCCCTTCTCAAACAGCCCTGCACTCAGGAAAAATGAGAGGTCTTGCTTTGGCTTGCTTGCAATGAGCTTTGCGACATAGTTCTCATCCCCCTCCTCTGAATACCAGTAGGAGCCGGACATGGAGAGAACGTTCCCAAACTGTCGCGGATAGCGGAGGGCAACAGTGCTTGAGGCAAGACCGCCATAGCTGGAGCCGGCTAAAATGGTTCTATCTGGTGATGAAAACGCCCCCAACTTCTCTTCCACGAACGGAAGTAGAGTTTTGGCCATAAACTGAGCAAAACTCGCATTGTTTGGCAGCTCGTTGGACCGTGCTTTACCATCTATATGCGAGATGAAAACTGCAGCAAGTGGCGGGATAACGCCTTCCGCGACCATGTTATCCAGAATGGTTGGAACTGAGATGCGACCGTTGTAGTGCTCTGCGTCAAACATCAGCAGGAGCGGAGCTGTTTCTTTTGATACCTCATAACCTACTGAGCGGTAGATCCAGATGTTGCGTTTGTTTTCAAGGATCCGGCTTTCTATCACATGTTTGGTCAGAGAGCCTTTTGCGCCACCACGATCCTGCAAAAAACGGCCTTTTTCGGCTTTGGGTAAAAGAACCGTAGAGTGTTGATTATATGGATCGATTGCGTCTGAAGGCCATGGATATTTGTTGAATGGGTCAGCTGATAAAGTTGCAAGGATTGCTCTGCGGCGTTCCATCCATGAGCCGGTAATCTGAGGAACGTCTTTTGCCAACTGATAGGACAATCGGGTCGTGTTGGGCAGGACAAATGATTTGAACCAGACATCGCTGATGCCAAGTCTGTCCAACTCTTCGTGATTGCTGGTTGGGGCGCCTAGCAAACGAACGGCGTTTTTCGCGTCTTTGGCCAGAAACGTCAGGATGCTATTACCGTTCCCTTGATCTTCAACAAGAGGAGTGCCAGTTGCCACCACTTCCGACCAGAAATCATCGGAAGTACCACCCGTTTTCAGGTGCTCTGCCAGTTTTGCGATGCGTGGGCTAAGGTATTCTTCTTGTGAGGAAACATGCTCACTCGAAGCTACCTCCCTCAAAACAGAAAGTGTGAACTGGCCTGTTTGAACTGCTGAGACTTTAAGATCCATCGGTTGCTCTCCGGCAACCAAAAGAAACGGGGCTCTGCCGACGTTTTCGGAGATGAAGCGGCGAATGTGTTTGCCGGTTGTTCTTTCAACGCTGTCCAGGTGAAAACTTCCTGATGAGGCGGACCAGCCAAGCTGGATGTAATCCCCCGGATCTGCCTGCAACTCAAACAACAGCTCCTGGCCCTGTTGAAGAGACACAGCTTCTGCTGGAGTTTCGGGGCTGAGGGAACGTGCTGCACTGCTCGGCACGACACTTTGTGAAATCATAAGAACCAACAGGCCTAGAAGAGTTTTCTTGAATGAAAACATGATGGTATGCCTTTACGCGAGAAGGTGGGCTGTACCCACCTTCCCGTTTCAATGTCCAACTCGTTAGAAACGTGTAGTGCCGGAGATGAAGTAGCGGCGGCCATCGACGTTGAACTCATCCCAGTCCGTTTTGAGGATCTGGTTGTCAGCGATGTTCAGGACGCCTGCCCGGAGGATGAAGTTCTCATTCACATCATACCGGCCTGTAAAATCTGCGGTGACATAACCGTCAACTTTGCGGGCGTAAGTCATGTCTCCATTGGCAGGTACTGAGGTGTACTGTTCGCCTACATAGTTGGCAGACAAGGCAAAACTCAGCTTTTCGTTAAAGGCGTAGTCCAGCTTGATGTTGGCAGAGTGTTCTGGCTGGAACGCCAGTGGAGCGTCGTTGGCGCTGGTGTTTTTAGCATCCAGATATGTGTAGTTGGCGGAGACTGTCAGCTCGTCGATTGGACGGACTGTCAGGTTCGCCTCTATCCCCATTGTACGGGCCTCTTCAATATTCTCAAACTTGAAGATCGGCTTACCGTCAGAGGTCAGTCCAACGTAGTTAGAGTATGTCTGAGCCACTGCTATATCAGCGGTTCTGGCGGGTGGGAACTGGATCATGTCTTTGATTGTGTTATGGAAACCTGTCAGGCCGGCACTCCACTTATCCTGATCATATTTGAAACCAACCTCGAAGCTGCTGCCAACTTCCGGGTTCAGATCTTCTGCGCCTTCCAGGAAGCAATCCCCGCCGCAAGAGACCTGTTTCCAATTTGGAGACAGCTGCAGGAGTGTTGGGGCTTTGAAGGACGAGGACCAGCCGCCTTTGAATGTGAGGGCATCGGTGAAGTGGTAGACGCCGTAAACGCGGGGGCTGGCGTTCCAGCCGAATTTTTCGTGCTTGTCGAGGCGGCCACCGAGGGTGAGCTCGAAACTCTCTGTGATTTCAAGGCGATCTTCGATGAAGGCTGCTGCTTGCCAGATGGAGCTGTCAGAGCCGCCCTCGCCGATCAGAACGTACTTGTCTTCGAGGGATTGATGTTGATAAGCCGCGCCCACGGTGAGGAAGTTTGGCACGAGCAGATCAGCGTCAAAACTGAGTTTGCCATCTCCTGTGAAGTTGTAGGCAGTGTTCGGCATGTCTTCACCTGCGGCGTTGCCATGGCCATAGGAGTTCTCGATCCGATCCCCGAAGGCACGCAGCTCGGTTTCACCAAACTCGTAGGAGCCGTGGTGAGTTATCCCCCCGGATACCCGGTCTAGAGTCGTCTTATCGTGTGTGCGCTTGCTGTAACCTGCGTTAAAATCGAGAGAATTTTCCTCATTCACATCCCAGGTCACGGTTGTGTCGATGTACTTGTTATCGCTTTTAGCAAAGCCTGCGTTGGCTCCTCCACTCGGACTATCCGGGTTTAGGCTACTAGAGTCCTGACGGCGGAAATCCCAGCTGCCGTAGGTGCGCATGAAGAGTTTGTCCTTCAACAACGGGCCAGAGAGATTGAAGCCTGTGCGGCCATAATCACCGGATTTGCGGTTTTCCTGAAGGGTATATTCGGTGGTAAGTGAGCCATGCCACTCATCCGTTTCCTTCTTGGTGATGATGTTGACCACGCCGCCAATGGCGTCTGAACCGTAGAGCGAAGACATGGGACCGCGAACGATTTCAATGCGTTCGACGGCTTCCAGTGGGACCCAGCCGGAATCGTAGTCGTTGCCGCGGAAAGCGTTTGGGGCGGAGGTGACGCGTTTTCCATCGATCAGGAAGAGCGTGTAATTCTCGTTGAGGCCGCGGATCTGCACCTTGCTCTGATTGCCTGCTCTGTTGAATGTGAGGCCCTCCACACTTTCCAGCAGGGAACGAACATCCTTAGCACCCTGATTTTCCAGCTCTTCTGCGGTGATAACCGAGATGCTGGCTGGAGCGTTCTTGTAGGTTACTTCAGAGGCCGAGGCTGTGACGACCACCTCATCCAGCAAGTTATTCTCCTGCGCGACAGCCGCTGTTGAGCAGGTCAGCGCCGTTGACACCAATAAGAGATTTAGTGCGTTGGTTTGCGTTTTTTTGCAGAAAAGGCCGTTCTTAGGTGCTTTTTCAACGCCGCGGCTGGTCATCGAGACATTCTCCAATCCTGTCCGCGCGGCAGCACAGCACCATGAGCGCCTGCGGGGATAACAAGCACTTTGGGCACCTCATTCAGAGATGTTGGTTAGCTGGAAGGTCGCGCTGGACTAACTTCAATCATACGAAGTTTTAAACTTGACTTCAAAACTCACAATATATTTATGAGGGGGTGTTCGTCGATTGGAAATGCATTGGCGTGTGCGCCAAAAACATCTTCATGCGCGCCAATGAAAAGTCAGGGGGCATTTTCGGTGCAGATTGCGCAGCAGATTCGAGTCAAAGTTCTTGATGAGACCATGGGGCATCATGCGCATGATAGTCTGGTGGAGCTCTCACCCATTTTTCAGATCTTCATTTATCTGGAAGGACAGCAGCAGTTTTACATTGATGATGTCTATTTTGATCTGGATGCAGGTAATCGAAATGCGCCCAAGCCTCAAGCGCTGCTTTTTAACCTGAAAAAGAGTGCCAATCTGCGCTTGAAGCCGAGTGAAGCCGGGCATTCTTTGCGCAAAGTTGGCATTGCCGCACAGCCGGACTGGTTTGGGTCTCTCGGGCTGGAGTCCTCTGCTCTTTCTGAGGAACTGCGCAGCTTCATGAATGGCCACTTGAACTACTTCATCTGGCAGCCGGATGAGCAGATGGTGGAGTGTGCTACTCGGGTTCTTTCCATGAGCTCTGAGAGCTGCGATGAGATTGGCGGTTTGCAGCGACAGGCGGAGGCTCTGGGGCTTCTGGCGCAAACGTGTGCACATTTGCGCGGGGCTGTGCAGGCCGAAGCGCAGGAAGATGATACGAAACTGCGGATCAAAGGCCTGAAGGTTCGCGAGTACTTGCTGGAGCATTTGGGAGAGGATCTCTCTATTGAACGAATTTCCAAAGAGACTGGCCTCAGCAAGCGCAGCATTCAGCGGCATTTTAAAGAAAAGTACAACCTGACGGTCTCTGATTTCATCCGCAAACAGCGTCTGGAAAAAGCACGGCAAGCAATCAACAAAGGCGGTATTACGGTCGCGGAAGCGGCGTATATGGCTGGTTACAACAGCCCGTCCAGCTTCAGCAACGCCTTTAAACGGGTCTATGGTTCTGCTCCGAAAAACTGGCGGGCGTGAGAGATAAAGCATGCGCCACAAGTGTATTTGTGAAATTGCTAATCACTTGCAATTGCTAAGATAATTCTGCTGCAATTGACTTTAGTCAAGGCGATTAGTTTGTAGCTTTTCAAATCTGTCTCCACGAATTTTGATTGGAGATTATGATGAAACTGAACACAAAAGTTGCTGACGCCCTGAACCAGCAGATCAATGCTGAGCTGAGCGCATCCTACGTTTATCTTGCTGTAGCTGCCTATTTTGACTCTTGCGAACTGCCAGGTTTCGCAAAGTGGTTTCGCCTTCATTCCAAGGAAGAAACTGAGCACGCCATGCGTATCTACGACTTCATCGTCAAGCGCGATTCCCGCGTGACGCTGGAAGGCATTTCCGCTCCGACTGTTGAATTTGATTCAGCTCAGGCTGCGATTGAACTGGCTATGAAAATGGAAGTGAAAGTAACAGAGCAGATCCACGCTCTGTTCGATCTTGCCCATGAGGAAAAAGAGTACGGCACTCAAAACATGCTGCATTGGTTCCTGGAAGAACAGATTGAAGAGGAAGACCTGTTCCGCCGCGTTCTTGATCAGGTCAAAGCAGCTGGAGATGACCGTTGGCACCTGCTGACACTGGACGATCAGATGGGTCAGCGCCAAGCTTAATCCTCTTTGTTTTTATGAGCCCCTGCCAAGCGATTGGTGGGGGCTTTTTTTGTGCCTTTGGCCTGCCTGCTACGGCTCGTACCTGTAAAAATTGCTAAATACACACAGGTGCAATTCAGCGCAAAATACCCACTAACATATTGATATAAATAAAGAATGGAGATTGTCTCCATCTGCAGTGCCATTTTGTCTATTTAGATGCACTTGCATCTATAATTTCCTTCCCGTATACCCACGCGAATAAACATGAGTAATTTTCTCATATTTGATTCGCCGTAGGTAATACGGCCAATATGTGGGTGGGGACCTAATGAAGAAACTTCGGTGGCAGTTGCTTGTTTCCGTTTGCGTTTTAAACGGTGCTTATTTTTCTACCGGGGCTGCAGCGCAAGATAGCGTGGATGCCAGCGAAGAGCTGGACCCTGTTGTTGTTTACAGTTTCAACAATGACCGCTTTGCAGTTGCTGCAGACAGAAACACCTCAATCTACGTTTCCAGGCAGGCGATCGAAGCTGCGGAGATGGGCACACTGCGGGATGTGTTTGCTGAAGACGCCTCAGTGACTGTTGGTGGCGGTATTCCGATTGCCCAAAAGATCTTCGTCAATGGTGTGGACGCGCTCAATCTGAACATGACCATTGAAGGGGCGATGCAGAACAACCGTGCCTTCCACCATGTGACAGCCAATGCCATTGATCCCGCTTTGCTACGTGCCGTGCGTGTGGACGCAGGTATTGCGGCTGCAGATTCTGGTCCAAATGCACTGGGCGGCTCTATCGCCTTTCAGCTGATCGATGCGCTGGACCTGCTGGAAGACGGTGAGACCATGGGCGGCAAAGCCACGCTGAGCTTTGACACAAACGGCAACACGTTCTCTCAAGCCCTGACGGGTTTTGCTGAACACAACGGTTTTGATATTCTCGCCTTTGCCAAGAACGCCAAAGGACAGGATTACACCTCAGGCGGTGACTGGGAAATCCCGGGTACCGGCGCAAACTTGCAAACCGGCCTTCTCAAAGGCGGCTACACCTCAGACACGGGACACCGATTTGAGGTTTCCGGAATGATGCTGAAGGACAAGGAAGAGCGGCCTTATCGCGCGAATATTGGCTCTTTACCTTCCAAGCCCAACGATACAACACGACTGTATGACACCACCCGTAAGAGCTTCTCATTCCGCTATGAGCACCTTGAGCCAACGGATCTTTATGATCCTGAAGTGGTGATTGGTTTCAGTGAAAGTAACATTGATGTTCCGGAGCCGGAAAACAGCAAAGGGACTTCCAACACTCTAAACGGTAAACTCGCCAACACCTTCCATTTCAGTGATCTCACAAGCTTTACCGGGGGTTTCGACTTCTATCGTAAAACCTCTACCTACGAAGGCGCATCTGACGATTCTACTGAAGCTGCGAATAACTTTGGTGCATTCGGCCAAGTGCGTTCAGAAGTTCTGTCAGGCCTTGAGGTTTCTGTCGGTGCACGCGTTGATCATCAGACTTTCGAAGGTATTTCGGACTTTGATACCAAAACAACAGGAGCCAGTGGTAACGCCTCTGTTTCTTATGAGCTTGTCGATGGCTTCAAACTGAAAGCCGGATACGCAAATGTGTTTGGTGGGTACGCGCTCGAAGACAACTACCTGTTCTGGACCGATTGGGACTACACCGGCTTCAAGCCATCACGTGCGCAAAACGTGACTGCCGGTTTTGAGTTTAATCGACAGGGCCTATCTTTCTCCGGTAACGTTTTCAAAACCGAAATTAAGAACGCTCGTGGAGAGAAGCTCAACCGAGGCCCCTTCAAATACGAAGTCGTCAACAAAGACGTCACCACGAAAGGCTTCAATCTTTCTGCTGGTTACAACTGGCTTTCTGGTTCTGCAAAGCTGACTTATTCTTATACAGAAGCTGAAGTTGAAGGCAGTGAGGCAAGCTCTTACTCAGTTATCGATCTGGCTGCACCGCTTGGTCAGGTTATCGCCTTCAACGTCTCCCATACATTTGAAGAATATGACCTGACATTCGGCGGCGACATTCAGGGGGCATTTGACTATGACACCGGTGCAACGGGTGACTCAGACCGGATCCTTGAAGGTTATGCAGTTGTCGGGTTGTTTGCTGAATATGAGCCAGAACAGATTGACGGGTTAAAGCTTCGGTTTGATGCTAAGAACATCTTTGATGAAGATTATTCTGATCGTGGCACATATGGTGGAGATTACACCAGTATTGAAACCCTGAGAGAGCCTGGACGGTCCTTTAGCCTGACGGCAAACTACAGATTTTAAAATGAAATTGGGCCGCTGCTGAGCGGCCTTTTTTATGAGTAGATCTTTGTTAGCAGTTTGAAGAGCGTAAAGGCCTCGTCTTTGTTAAGGTGGGCGCCGACTTCCTTTTGAATAGTGCGGAAGTAATGGGGCCAGAGCTCTTTGTTGACGTCTGCGCCCTTCTTCGTCAGGAAGATCAGATGAGCGCGGCCATCTTCTTTGTCGGGATGCCGCTCCACCAAGCCCTTCTTTTCCATCCGTGAGATATGGCGCGACATGGTGAACTGGGCCATGTAGAGCTTGTCCTGCAAATCAGCGGCCTTTGCGCCCTGCTCTCCTGCCCGTTCAATCTCCAGCATGATCTCGTACCACACCGGATTATCAATGCCGTAGTCACGCAAGCTCCGCTCAAACCTTGGGTAGAGGTAGCGATGAGCCCGCATCAGGTGAAACCAGGCACGACTGGCCAGTTCCTCCTGGTTCTCCGCTTCAATCTCATTGTAAGTCTTCATAAAACAACATCCTGATCGGCAATCTGGAAGACTTATCATAAGAACTCCCGTCAATGCAGGCGCTCTTGCAGATACTGACAGAAAGATAAGTGCTTAGACCACCTACAGAACGCGGGAGTGGATTTGCTGGGCCACGGTGTCGATACGGTTCTGATTGTCGCCGCCGATGACCAGATAGCGGTAGCCATTGCCGGTCCAGTCGGCGGCGGCCATGCCTTTCAGATTATCGGAGTGCATGGCAGTATCTGATGCGCCGGTGTCTTTCAGAATGCAGAATGCGATGGGAGCACCGTTCGGATCCGCGAAGACAATCTGGATCAGCGGAGCCCCTTCATGGCCGAGGATCTGGGTTCTAAGCAGTTTCAGGCCTTGCAGGTCCGTCAGGTCACTCAGGTTAAGCTGCTGGCCCACTGCTGCAGAGGCTATGGCAAGTTCCTGCTTCAGTTCGTCTTCTGAGCGGTTCAGAGAGGCGATGGTGTCTTTGACGTAAAGGGCCTGATAGCTGGCAACTTCCTGGCGCCAGTCAGGTGCATCATCCGCCCAGATCATCATACCAGCGCCGATCACAAGGCCTGCTGCAAGCGTTGCCGCGCGGGCGCCCCATTGGCGATAGAACGGTGTGGTCGGGATTTGCTCACTGGCGGTATCTTCAAAGATTTTCTCTTCCAGTTCCTTCAGGTGTTCCGGAGCTGGTTGATCTGCAAAGCCGTGCTGGACGACTGGGATCAGGCCTTCCAGAGCCAGAAGGCGTTGCTCAAGGATCGGGTCGGTTTCCAGATCAGCCTCGATCTGCTGTATCAGAGAGGCTTCCGCTGAACCAGCGAGATAGGAACGCAGTTGTGCATCGGTGTATGTCATGCCAGCTCTCCTTTCTTCATCTGGTTGGCGTGATCCTGTTGCAAAGGTGCCAATGTTTTGCGGGCAGCAGATAATCGACTCATGACCGTCCCAATAGGAATACCCAAAATTGCGGCTGCTTCGCGATAGGTGAATTGCTCTACAAAGACAAGTTCCACCACAGACCGTTGTCCTTCTGGCAGCTGCATCACTTGCTTAAACACTTCAGCGGCGAAAATATTCGTTTCTGGAGATGGCGACGGATCAATAAGGCCAGATTCCACGGCAGCATCAAGCTGTCCGGTTTTTCTCAGGTGCTGGCTGCGCATTTCGTTGAGCCAGATGGACCGGCAGATGGTCATGGTCCACGCGGCAAAGTTTGATCCGGCCTTGAACTGGCTTTCTCTTTCCAGCGCGCGCAGGCATGTGGCCTGCACCAGATCGTCGGCCAGATCCTGTTGTCCGGCCAGTGACAAAGCAAAGCGCCAGAGCCTTGGCATCACCGTGATCAGATCCCCCTGAAAACGCTTCGGATATTTTTTTCCAAAATGCATCGAATAAAAGCCAGCTGTCGTGTGTTTCCCATTTGATAGCAACCAAAAATCGTCAATCACATCAAATCACGAAGGCGACATACCTATGGTAAAATCCTTTTTCCGCACCTCCGCGATGCTTTTATTGTTGTCGGGCAGCGCTCTTGCACAGAGCTGGACTGTCGACAGCGACAGCTCGCGTCTTTCCTACGGCACAATCAAGAAGAACTCCGTTGGCGAGGTGAACAGCTTTGAGAAGCTTTCCGGCACGGTGTCGGAGGACGGCAAGCTGCAGCTGGCGATCGATCTGGGTTCCGTTGAAACCAACATCGACATCCGTAATGAGCGTATGCGCCAAATTGTGTTTCAGAGCATCGGTGCGGCTGATCTGACAGCGCAGCTGGATATGGCAGAACTGAACAAGCTTGGCGTGGGGGAGACGACCGTTGTTGATCTGGAAGCCACGCTGAACCTGCTTGGAACCGAGGTTCCGCTGGAGACAGAAGTGTTTGTGGCCCGAATTTCTGAAGGCAAGGTTCTGGCGACCACCAATGACATGTTGTTTTTGGGGACAGAAGAGGCTGGCGTGAACGCTGGCGTTGATCAGCTGAAGGTGCTTGCCAAGCTGAACGGCATTACGCGGACTGTGCCAGTGACCCTGCGCCTTGTTTTGAACGCAGATGGTAAACAGTCAGCAGCTGCGCCTGCTCCAGTGGCCGCCCCGGTTCAGGTGGCGTTGGCGGGTGACGTGAAGGCGGGCAAGAAGGTTTTTAAGAAGTGCAGAGCCTGCCACAGCGTGAAGGAAGGCCAGAACAAGGTTGGGCCGAGCCTTTATGGTGTGATCGGCAGTCAAGCTGGTGCTGTTGAGGGCTTCAAGTACTCCAAAGCCTTGGCGAATGCAGATGTGACCTGGGACGCTGCGAGCCTGACTGAGTTCCTCGCCAAGCCGAAGAAGTTTATTCCGAAGAACCGAATGGCCTTTGCGGGCCTGAAGAAGCCAGCAGATATTGAAAACCTGCTGGCATATCTGGACAGCGCATCAAAATAGCTGCGGTTTGATGCGCCAGCGCCCGCTCGTTTTTCCACCGCGAGTGGGCGCCCCTTGTTACATGCCGATCAGCAAAGAGCCGCTTACGAAACCGGCGCCGATAGCGGACAACAGCAGCTTGTCGCCAGGCTTATAGCTGCGCTCTTCGCGGCATTTGGACAGGCTGAATGGGATCGTTGCAGCGGAGCTGTTGCCATACTCACCCAGAGTCATCAGAGTCTTGTCGGTGTTTATTCCAAGATTGGTTCCGACGGCCTGAATGATCCGCGCGTTGGCCTGATGGGGTGCCCAGTGGTCCACATCAGATGGTTTCAGTTCGGACTTGTCCAGAATCTTCATGGCAGAATCTGTGAGGGTGTTCACCGCTTTGGCGAACACGGTCTGACCGCCCTTCAAGCTCATCAGGTATTCGTTGGGGTCCATATCCGGTCGATACGGATTGCGGCTGCCGCCACCTGAGATCTTGATGAGATCGTAGTAAGCACCATCTGAGGCAAGGTCGGAAGCAAGGATGCCCTGCCCATCTTGCGTTGGCGGTGTCACCACAACGGCTCCAGCCGCATCGGCAAACAGCACGCGGCTGGCACGTTCTTCCGGGTTGATACGGCGGCTCAGGATGTTGGCTGCAACCACCAGAACAGCAATGCCCTGCATTTTAGCATAGGCATCAGCCATGGCGAGTGCGTAGAGAAACCCAGCGCACGCACCTGCCATGTCGATGCCACCAGAGTTCGGCAGCCCCAGTTTGTGCACCAGCAGAGGAGCTGAAGGTGGCAACAGATGATCCGGCGTGCTGGTGGCCAGTAGTGTCAGGCCGATTTTTGCTGGATCGATGCCAGAATCTTCGATGGCCATTTGCGCCGCTGGCAGTGCGATGTCTGTCAGGGCCTGATCTGGCGCCACAAAGCGGCGTGCGCGAATGCCGGTGCGGCGTTCAATCCAGCCGTCTTCCAGGCCCAGATCCTGCTCGATCTCTGCGTTTGCTACACGTCTTTGCGGGGCATAGTGCCCAAATCCGATCAGTCCACCGCAATCCTTAAAGGAGTTCATCAGCGGCCTCGGCAATTGCGTCGTAGATCTGGTTGATGTCCTCTTGCGTCACGCAATAAGGCGGCATGGAATAGAGCGTGTTGCCCAGTGGACGCAGCAGCAAGTTCTTGGATTTGAAGAACTCATAGAGGCGCGGGCCAACATCGGACAGATAACCGTGATCCTTCACGTTGATATCCATTGCGGCGATGGTGCCGGTCTGACGGATATTGGTGAAGCGATCATCATCCTTAAAGCGCGCCAGACCTGCTGCCTGCATTTCTATGAGCTTTTCAATGCGCTCGTAGACAGGTTCATTCTCCCAGATCTCCAGATTGGCAACTGCTG
This sequence comes from Pseudovibrio sp. FO-BEG1, assembly GCF_000236645.1. Taxonomy (NCBI): domain Bacteria; kingdom Pseudomonadati; phylum Pseudomonadota; class Alphaproteobacteria; order Hyphomicrobiales; family Stappiaceae; genus Pseudovibrio; species Pseudovibrio sp. FO-BEG1. The sequence continues at coordinate 3,307,010 of NC_016642.1, read as the reverse complement.
CGGCGCACGCAATCGGGTTGGCCGTGTAGGAACTGGAATGGAAGAAGGTCTTACTTCTGTCTGTCGAGTAATGCTCATCATAGATCTCTGAGGAGCACATGGTGACCGCAAGTGGCAGAGACCCGCCGGTCAAGCCCTTGGAATAGCAGGCGATGTCTGGTGTGATCTGGGCGTGCTCACAGGCGAACAATTTGCCGGTGCGGCCCCAGCCGGTCATCACTTCATCAGCAATGAACAGTGTATTGTGCTTTTTGCAGGTCTCATAGAGCGCCCGCAGCGTTTCTGCGGAGTACATGAGCATGCCACCCGCGCCCAGAACCAGCGGCTCGACAATAAAGGCGGCAACATCGCCTTGAGCGCAGAGTTTTTCGAGCTCATCAATTGTGGCTTGCTCATTGCCCGCAGACGGGAACGGCACTTTGGCCACATCAAACAGCAGCGGGTTATAGGGCTGGTTGAACACTCCGCGTTCACCCACGGACATAGTGCCGATGGTGTCTCCGTGATAGCTGTTTTCCATCACGATGATGCGCTGGCGGTTCTCGCCCAGATGATGCCAATAGCCGAGTGCCATCTTCAGCGCCACTTCCACACTGGTGGAGCCGCTGTCGGAGAAAAACACGTAATCCAGCCCATCTGGCGTGCAGTTCAGCAGTTGCTGAGCCAAACGCTCGGCAGGTTCGTGAGTGTGGCCAGCGAAGATCACCTGATCCAGTTTATCGGCCTGCTCTTTGATGGCGCCAATAACGTGCGGATGGCAGTGACCATGGGTGACGACCCACCATGATGCGATGGCGTCGAGCAGCTTTTCACCGTCAGCCTTGGTCAGGTAAGCGCCGGAACCGCCAGTAATCTTGGTCATTTCCTGCAGCACGGCGTGCTGGGTGAACGGATGCCAGATCGGTGAGCTCTTGGACATTAAGCAGTCTCCCCGGTTTGCGCGCGAAAATCTTCCAGACGGAAGTTCTCAGCAAACGCTGTTCTTATTGTTTCTGGGGTGATTTCTTTCAGCAGCGGCAAGCGGCCAAGTTTTTTGACGCCTGCGTATTCTGCAATGGTACGCTCAGAATCTGCCACTTCTTCGCCAATGAATACGATACCGAGCAGATTGCAGCCACGGGCTCGCAGCGCTTCAATGGAAAGCAGGCTGTGATTGATGGTGCCAAGACCTGTGCGGGCGCACAGCACAATGGGTGCCTGCCACTTTTTGAAAAGGTCGATATAGAGCGTCTCACGGGTGAGCGGAACCATAAGGCCGCCTGCCCCTTCAACCACCAGAGGACCATCAATCTCAGGCAGGGTCAGGTTCTCGACATCAATCAGGACGCCTTCTTCCTCTGCCGAAAAATGCGGAGAGGCCGGGATTTGCAGGCGATATGTTTCCGGCAAAGCCGTACAGCCTGTGAGGCGTGTGACAGCCTGCGTATCTGTTTCTTCTTCCAGGCCAGACTGGACAGGTTTCCAGTAGGTGGCGGAAAGAGCCTGAGTCAGCGCTGCAGAAAAGATTGTTTTGCCGATGCCGGTGTCTGTACCAGTAACGATGATTGGTTGTGTCATAACGGAACCAGATCCATTTCTTCTGCAAGCACTTCAAACATGCTGGATACATCAGCCTTGCTGGCATGCAAGGTCAAAGCAATACGTAGACGGGAGGTGCCACGCGGAACGGTTGGTGGGCGAATGCCGCGAATGTCGTAGCCCGTTTCCTGCAGAGCCTTGGCGATGCGCATGGTGCGTTTGTCATCGCCAATCAGGAACGGCAGAATATGCGTTCCGCTGCCCTTTTGACCGCACAGGCGTTCCATCTCCGCGTTTGCGTGGGCAACCAGATCTGCCAGTTGCTCCCGGCGCTGCGGCTGGTTCTGTACCAGTTGCAAAGACGCGCGGACAATAGCCGCAACCAGAGGAGATGGTGCTGTGGCGTAGATGAATGCGCGGGCCCGGTTAATGAGATAGTCGATCATGACCGATGGACCGCAGACCAGAGCGCCGGATGCGCCCAGTGCTTTGCCACAGGTGTGCAGTGAAATGACGTTTTCACGGCCTTCGAACTCAGCTGCCAGACCTCGACCGCCCTCGCCCAGAACGCCAGTTGCATGGGCCTCATCAACCAACAGGAAGGCATCGTGCTGATCGGCAAGCTCCACCAGTTCCCTGATCGGCGCCTGATCGCCATCCATGCTGTAAAGGCTTTCGCAGGCCAGCCAGATGCGGCCCGTGCCACCCTGCTCGCGCCACTGCCTGATACGGTCTTGCGCGTCTGCTACCTGATTGTGGCGGAAGGCCATGGACTGGGCTGAACCCAGTTTAATGCCGTCGTGCGCACTGGCGTGGATCAGGCTGTCGTGAAGCACCAGATCGCCATTTTGAGGAAGCGTGGAGAACATGGCCAGATTGGCGTTATAACCACCTCCGAAGAACAAGGTGCGCTCTGCCCCAAAGAGCTTGGCAGCTTCTTCTTCCAATGCCTCATGTTCAGGATCATTGCCGCGCAGCAGACGGGAGCCGCCTGCCCCCATGCCAACGCCACGTTGCAGAGCATTTTCTGCTGCCAAACGCAATTCTGGCGCTGTTGTCAGCGCCAGATAGTCGTTGGATGAGAAATCACAGCCATGCGCTTTGAGCAGGGAACGGGACCTGCCCCGTTCCGCCAGACGCTCCAGCGCACCCTGATGCTTATTCAGCAGGCTCATGGGCAGCCGCACAGCTCTTCAGCCCCATTGGGCGGATGCCAAGGCGTTTGAACAGAGCTGCGTCCTTGGAGTCTTCAGGGTTGTCTGTGGTGAGCAGCGTGTCGCCTTTGAAGATGGAGTTTGCACCCGCAAAGAAGCTCATCGCCTGCGTTTCATCAGACATTTCCGTACGGCCTGCGGACAGGCGTACGTGGGATTTTGGCATCATGATGCGGGCAACAGCGATCAGACGAACGAAGTCGATCGGATCAACCGGCTCAGCATCCTGAAGCGGCGTGCCCTCAATCGGGATAAGCATGTTGATCGGCACGCTGTCCGGATGTTCGTCCAATGTGGCAAGAGACACCAGCATGTCGAGGCGATCCATATCCTTCTCGCCCATGCCGACGATGCCACCGGAACATACTTTGATGCCCGCTTCCTTCACCAGGTTGAGGGTGTCGATACGGTCGGAGAACTTACGGGTTGTAATGATCTCGCTGTAGTAGCGCTCTGAGGTATCGATGTTGTGGTTGTAATAGTCCAACCCGGCATCTTTCAGGCGCAGGATTTGCTCAGGGGTCAGCATGCCAAGTGTCATGCAGCTTTCCATGCCGAGCTCTTTGACACCTTCCACCATCATTTCGATGGCGCGCATATCGCGGTCTTTTGGAGAGCGCCAAGCAGCGCCCATGCAATAACGGGTTGCGCCGCTTTCTTTCGCCTTCTTGGCTTCTTCAAGCACCATTTGCACTTCAAGCATCTTTGAAGCGGAAAGCTCGGTGTTGTTGCGAGCGGACTGACTGCAATAAGCACAATCTTCCGGGCAACCGCCTGTCTTGATGCTCAAGAGCTGGCTCTGCTGGACCTCGTTGGGGTCAAAATGCTCGCGATGAACGCAATGAGCTTTAAACAGCAGGTCATTAAACGGCAGGTTGTAAAGGGCTTCAGCCTCTTCACGTGTCCAGTTAGTACGGATTTCTGATGAATTTTGCACGCAGTTCAACTCGTTGATTTCCCCTAGGGCGTGTTTTGCCGTCAAATACAGCAAAAATGTGGCATGCACAATGATCTATTAGAGGAATTTATTAAAACTGCGGCGGATTGAACACCTTATATCCCTTCAGTTTTACTGGGCTTTCGAGAGGTTCAAAACTGGAGATTTCAAAGAGCTTTGCAATCGTGGAATACAAAGCTGCACTGCTCAACTGATGAGGCGAATTTACTCTTTAGGTGCAAAAACAGAGAAAGCGGTTTCAACATCGCCATTGATGGCATTGTGTGTCGCTGCCGCTTGAATTTTCAGGAGAAAAAAGTGGCGATCCCTGCAGGACTCTAGCACCCCTAAAGCCCTAACACCAAATTTTGCTGCAGTTGCTGTATATTATGTTATTTCAATGCCTTATTGAATTCTCCAAATAAATCATGCGTTGATCTGCTCAAAAATGTTACGGGATTTGTTACGGGATTTGTTACGGGAAATAGGGCGCCGGTCGCCAGCGAAAGTATGCCTGCGATATATGTCGGCCTGATGCGCAATGCTTGTCGGAAATGGAGGATGAAGTTGGCTGGTCAGATTACAACTATAACTTTCTTGATAATGAGAACAAAACAAGTACAAATATTATTCCACTCTAAAACTGATCAGAGAGGTGATGATGGCAAAGGATCGTGAGTTTGAATGGCGCCCACGTTTCAAAAACCAGTCGAGCCATTATGTAGGCACAGGTAGCCATAGTTTTGATTTGGTAATGTTTGTGCAGGTTAGTCTCGAGAAAATGCCTGTTTACAAATGGGTCTGGGAGTTGCGAGACGACAGCCAGTGTATTGCTGAAGGAAAGTCGCCAGGCCTTACCCAGGCAAAACATATGGCCCAAACTGCATACCTGCAGCATTTAGCAAGCTTGTACTCGCCTTCCCTTCATAACTCGATGAAATCCAGGGCGATGCGCTATAAGTGGCTGCCCGCTTACGGTACGAGTAAGGGGGATGGTCACGGGATCGCTGTGGATCCGGCAAATCCAAAAGGCGTTATGAAGGTTGATCGATGTGTCACTGACAACAAGAGCAGCTTGTGGGCATTTGAGGTTGTTTGCGATGGGCGAAAAGTTGATAGCGGTTTTAGGGCCTCTCAACTTGAAGCGATTCATACAGCGGAACACATCTACTTTTTGTGGAGTGTGATCCACGAAAACAAGAGATCGGGCTGAAACTCAGCCCGACCAGCGTACTTCTTACAGCTACTTTTCAGATGAAATAGTCATTGCTACAGGCAAATGATCACTTACACCTTTGCCGGTTTTGATATTGAAGCGGTTTGGAACGACGAGGCCGGTTTCTGCGTCTGTGCGCATTTGGCTGTCGTGACTGATAACTTCAGTGAAGGAACCGATGTCAGCTTTCCATGAGGCAGACGCTTCTGTCATTGCTGGAGACGCCATGATCACGTCGAGGAAGGACCAGGTCTTATTTTTCCAGTAGAAAGAGCTTCCGGGAGCCTTACAGCTGTTTACTTTGTCGGAATAAGCCCAGCCGATCTCGGCAGCTTTCTTTTGAACAACCTTATCTGAACGCGTCCAGTCACCGCAGTTGAAGTTGAAATCTCCCGCCGCGATCGCCAGGGAGTTTGGAGGCAAGGCTTTGAAAGCATCGTTCAGCACATCGAAGGCTTGAAGCCGGCAATCCAATCCGCGCCCGCCGGATGGGAAATGGACACCAAACACATGTAGGCTTTCACCCGTTGGCAGTTCGAACTCAGCCTGGACGATGTCACGCGTCACACGGCAGGCGCCCTCTCCGCCATTTTCTGGAAACACCTTGATTGCTTTGGGATCTGACTTGAGAGGCAGCTTCGAGACCATTGCGACATCAATGCCGCGATTGCCTTTTTCTGCGCTGGAGTTGAGCTGAACCACTTCAGGGAAAGAACCTGCAGGCAGTTTGCCCATAAGATCTGTTACGACCTGTTTGTTTTCTGTTTCTGGCAGCACCAGTACGGCTGGAAGTTCATCAAATGAAGTGATCACAGACGCCAGAGCAGAGAGTTTTGTCTCATATGTGCTCTTGCTCCAATCCATATTCAGGCAGTCTTTGACGTACCATTCGCGATTGTTGTTGTCTTCACAAGATTTTACATGCGCTGCGCCACGGGCATCTTTTTCAGCTTTAGGCAAATAAGTGTCGTCGTGAGGATTCTTCGGGTCATCTGCTGTGTCGAACAGATTTTCTACGTTGTAGCTCATGATGGAGAGCGAGGTTTCGCTTGCAAAACCCATTGTTGTTGAAGCCATAAGCAAGCTTACGCTTATTGCTAAAACTGCTTTTTTCATCGCAAAATCCTCCCAGATTATCGGTTGGCTCAAAATGAACCCACAACCTAAGATAAAAGTTAAATTTTGTCACAACTGAGATGATACGATGAAGCTTTAATGACAGCGGTTATGGGGTGCTCTCTAAAATGTGAAGGGCTTTAATCACGTCAGCACCGAGCTGGCGCGTGTTTTTTGCACCTCCGCTGCCGTTGATGAGGCCAACACCGACGCGTTTGGCAACTTCTCTTAAATGAGGTTTGGTCGGTGTCAGTATTTCTCCTGCTCTTTCAACTTGGATGCTCTGATTTTCAAATCGGGACAGAACGTAATCGTCAAACCTTTCCGTATCGATGATCTTGAGATCCTCAGTTGATCTCTTTTCGGTCTTGCGACCAATCGTAAATCGGATTTTCCCATTGCTTTCGTTAGCCTGATCCTGAAGCTGATCTGGACTACAATCGAGAATAGTTTCGACTGAAACGCCCTGATCATCATCTACGTTCACACGCAGTATCATGACGCGATCAACCAGATCGATCGTATTAGGATTAAATGAAACGTGGTTGCTGGAGGTGATCGTTTTCACGGAAATCCGCTCGTTTTCTGCGCTAATGACGTCATATCCGTGCTGATTTGTTTCTAAGGCCATTTGGCCTCGTGTGATCATTGCAGCGTAAAGCTCACCTATTCTACCTGTGAGGTGGTTTAACTCAGCCGGAGCTACACCCCAACTCAGCTCTTTTTCAAACCAGGCAAGCGCTTCGCCCAGAGATTGAATGATTTGCACTTGAGATAGAGGCATCCATCCACCGCACTGTTCCAGAGATTATAAGCAAAACAATTGCACGATCTATCTCGTCACAAGTGACTATGCTAAGCAACGGAAAAGAAGTTATTTTTGGTGGTGGAACGAATTTATGAAGACTTTTTTTGCGTTTGCGTTGATGGCAATTGGCCTATCTGGCTGTAACACAACGTGCGATGGCACTGGAAAGTGTTTTAAGGAGCGGTGGTCTCCCGAGGCGAAGTACACTGAGGATGCGAAAGAGTTTCACAAACTGATGTCCGGTTCCACATCTAAATCTTATGATCGGCGGCACGGAACACAGTATGAGTATTTTGCTCCAAATGGCCGGACCTATCTCGTTTATCCGGGAAACAAATACGTTCTGCCCGGCTTTTGGAAAATTGAACAGAAGAAGTCCAGTACCAGGATTTGCTTCCTTTACCCAAGCAACAGCTATAACCCGGTAACACGTGAGTACGGTGGCGATTGGGAATGTCAGAGAGGAACCTCTTACTTGCTGCGTCGCAATGAGGTGCGCAAAGGTGATCTGCTACGGCTTGCGAAAACCACTAAGTTGCCAAAGGTCTTACCAAAAAAGATCAACCTGTCGATTGAGACCGCGATGAAGGAAGTGGGATACAAAAACAAACTCACTCCGAACCGTGCCTGCGAATGGAAGAGCCGCTGTCGCAAATAGCGTGAGAACGCTTTAATGCATTGTTTGCCAGCTCTAAAAGGGCTGGCTCACGATCACTCCCCGTCCTCGTCTTCTAGTGGACAAGAAAAGGAGTGAAAAATGTCTCTAATAAAGAAAAGAATGAAATTGGCTCTGGCTGCGACGGCTTTTGCAGCTATGTTAGGTATCCAAAATGCCTCAGCACAGCGATCAATTTTGGTGCAAGCTGACATCTGCCAAGATGTTTATCCCCTCGGTATTTTCACTGTGCATTGGCTGACCGCAACCAACCAGTACGACAATCTTTATTTTATGGATGCAGTTGGTCAAGTTTTCTCCCTAATTCCAAATTCTCCACCCTTTGAAAACACTACAGATCTCTGGGTGCACGCCCATGGGAACTGTGGGGCTATTGGTCAGTTTACTGCTGACCAATTTGGTCGTGCTCTCGATCAAGCTTTTCCGAATGCAAAACCAGAACGCGTAGTGCTAGCGTCTTGCATGGCCGGGACTGGACAAGGGCAGAGCCCTGTCTCTGTTGTCTCTGAAGCATTGGGCCAGGCATCGTCTGTTACTGGTTGGGATGGTTCTGTGGGAGTTCGCGGGAACGGCTCCCAGCAACTAGCCGACTTTAGCTATGGGCTTGCTCGAATTCCATTGGATGAATGGGAGCAAGATGTAGGTGATATTGGAGCAGCTATCTCGAACTTATGGACGGACGTTGTCGACGGAGTTCCAAATCAAACGAATTGCACTGATGCTTTAATGGAAGCAATGGCGCCAGTTAACCCTCAATCTTTTATTGGTTTTGTTAATGCCACCGCAGAGTTTTTCAGCAATGACATAGCTGCTGGGGCCGGATCTGATTATACTGAGGCTCTTTCCAAACGATATTCACCCGGCGTCAGTGTATGTGGTCGAGATGTACCAGTGAATCTGTTGAGAGATGATCCAAACTGTGTGTTCCCGGACTAACCCCCACCACCCCAACAGGTGGTGAGGCTTCTCTTCAGCCGACATAACTCTCCACCAGCGCGAGGGGCAGTATCACTGCCCTTCGCTGCTTGCCGTCTATGGTGATGGCGTTTTGGGATTGGTGGGCGCCTAGCAGTTTTTGCAGGGCGAGTTTCCAGTTGCCGTGCCATTGGGTGAGGCGGAAGACCTCCCACAGGTACTCGTGATCGTAGGCGATAGCGACGCCGTCGGGGTAGGCCTGGGGGCGGAGTTTGATGCCCAGTTGCTCCATGCGGCGGGCGCCGACGTCATCTGACAGGGCGAAGGCCAGGGCAATGCGGACGGAGAGGTTTTTGCCGCAGGTGAAGTTGATCAGGTGGGTCAGGCAGCCTTCGGGATCATCGGCGGCGGTGCCGGCCAGCTGGTTGACGCCCTCGCCTGCGATATCCGGCAGGCCGAGCCTGTCCCACAGGGTCATGGCGGCCTCGCGGCCATAGATGTAGCGCGCTTCTTTGAGCAGATTGGCGCGGGCGTTCATCTCATTGACCAGCAGCACCTGCTTTGCGTCTGGCCCTTGCTGCTTTTGCGGTGTGGGGCCCATGGAGTAGGTGCCGGACTGGCGCAGCGCGGGCAGCACTTCTGCCGTCACCCATTTTTTGAACTTTTTGGCCGCTGGCTTGCGGGATTCAAAAATGAGCGAGTAGAGACCGCTTTCATTCACCGCTGTAAATTGCCGCTTGCCCGCGTTCGTGTCATTTGAAATGACACGAACGTCATCGCTGTCAAGTTTGGTGACAGCCTGCCGACTGTTCTTGATATCCAGCGCAGCACAGACATCTCTGGCGATGAACCAGAACAGGCCCTCGTCTGCCCATGTGCGCAGGCTGTGGTCTTCAAAGTCGAAGATGGTGAGCGCGCTCATGCCTGCCCTCCCCGGTTCAAAGAGCTGATTTTGCGCTCCATGACATCCAGTTCTTTGATGAGATCGCCGTGACGCTCGGAGAGTTCATCCTGCAAGGCAACGGCTGCGTTCCACAGTGGGCTTGGGCTGGAGATCTCGTTGGAGACATGCCCCAGAGCCTGAAACAGCCCCTCGATGCGCGCTGCGAGGCTCAGCAATGCCGAATGACTGGAGGAAAGGGCTTGAAGTGAGGTATTCCGGGAAAATTCTGTCATGACTAATTCCCTTGTGCATGGAGTTAGTCTGAGCGTCACCTGCTAAAATGGCGGCCAGACACCACGGGTTAGCAGACCGGTGCACAAGGTAAACCGGCAGGCCGAAGCCTCCCATAGCGCCTGACCATAGACGCAACAAAAAACGCGCTCAAAAAGAACGGTTTTTTGGCGCGGTGACGCCTTGTGCATACGCGAGCTGCTAAACCCGGCTCACCGCTTTCAGATGAGCGTGGACAGGTTGACGGAGGATGGGAAGGTTGTCAAGGGAGGTGGGATAAGTGGAGTTAGAGCCTTGTAAGAGCAGCACACTTTTGCGTCAATGAACACAAGCACATTAGTCATCAACTCATATGGTTTAACGAAGTACTAACGGCATCAAAATGATGTATTAATGATATCAAAATGATACCAAAATAGTATCACTATGATTACATAATAATTATGCAATGATTACACAATAATTACACAATAATTACACAGTGATATCAGAATATTTTCGAAGTACTTTATATGATTGGATCTAGCCCCTCACCTCAACACAACTAGTCACATACTTTGAGATAGGAAAAACACGCACCTTTTGTTGTGGATTATTGGGAGTCTAACAGCTAACGTTCCCATCAACGCTCTTGTTGAAGGAAGTGCAATGTGCAACCTTAGTTCTCGTTGCTGCAATAAGCTACGCGAAGAAAACACTATCAAAAGAAAAGCGGTTCCCTTTGGCGAGGAAACCGCTTTTGAGAAACTTTAATAGTACCAAAGGTGATGGTCCTTAAAGCCCCCTACACATCAGCTAGTCTAGCTGACAGGGCGTTTAGGGGCAACAACTTTGGTGCCCCTAAAAAAGAGAGTTCAGCACTATGTCTGACACAAAGCGTCCTGCCACGCCCAAAGGCAATTTCATCTACCGCCGTTTTCGTCGGGTCAAAAACTCCGACCGCCTGCTAGATGCCCACGATTACGGGTACGAAGCATGGCCAATCCCAATCAAACGATAACCAGAAAGCCCCGTCACTTTGGCGGGGCTTTTTGCAATGTCTCGGAAGAACGCTGAACCATAAATGAATATGGATTGAATGCGGCACGCATCAAGAATATACAACTTTAAGTTTCTTAAATTTGGATTTGCCCGATGACATTTCGACTGCTTGAAGTTGAGTATCCAATCAACCAAGGAGTGACCACTCCACTTTTTCCCGAACACATTCACACTAGCAGTAAGCCAGTACTTAGTGTGAGCGACGTCGATCAAAGCGCCTATACCACCGCTCAGCTTTCAAATTTAGAGCAGCTGCACCACAATCAGTATACGGTAGTCATTGGAAGAAATGGTGCTGGAAAGAGTTTTCTGCTCACCTCAATCATTACCGCTTTTTTACATATCAGACTTCGGAACAGAGATTTAAACTCTCAATTTGGGACAGATCTCAGAAGAATAAAATACTATTACAATGGAAGTATTTATGAGGTCTTCTTCCAATATCCTTTCATTGTGAATGCAAGACGTGATGGGAAAAACGTTGATGCTTTTGATATACCTGTTCCAAGCAATATAACGGCCATAAGCAATGCGAGTCACAGCCGATTCAATAAACTGTATAATGATCTGAACCGCGGTAAACATCCTGACGATCGTATGGTTTTAGACATTTACAACAAATACGTTCACGCTCCGAGTTACAACATAACACCTGATTCCTTCAGTGGCTTTTTGAACCTTTTATTTAATCAGAACCTCAACATATTTCGCTTCTTAAGCAATAAAGAGAAACTTAAAAGGGTGTTTAACACACTCGGCTATCAGCCACACCTAACCTACACAGCTACTTTCTTTTCGGGAAATGAGTTTATTTTTGATGCTTTATTAGGAAACGAGAGTCCCTCATATAAGCTTGAGAAAATAAGAACTTACGAAGAAGAGCATAACAAAAATAGTAGCCTGATCGGAGGCAGTTATAAAAGCTCGATATTGGAACGCGAGGATATTGAACGCCTCTCTGAGCTTCTGCTAAACTTAATAACAGGCAAACGAGATGAAGGTTTCGATTTTAGGTCGAACTTCGATTGCAATTTTATGGATGATAACTGGGAGTCTGAGGCAATAGAAGCTCTCTCCACATTTTTGAGATTGGGCTTCCTTACTATTTCAGATATCGAGATTAATAAAACGGATGGTGGTTTAATCTCGTTATCTAATGTGAGTTCAGGTGAACTCACTATGTTCTCAAACATTCTGAATGTTGCTAGCACTTGGCACCAAGACACCTTGTTTTTGATAGATGAACCCGAAGTTAGTCTTCATCCAGAATGGCAGGAAAACTATATTTCTATTCTGGATGATGTTTTCGAGGACTTCCTTCCTGCTCAGTTTATTTTTGCCACTCATTCCCCACTCGTGCTTAGCAGTTTACCAGCCCAAAACTCGACGATCGTCAGTTTAGCAGGAGAAAACACGAGATCCATTCACGCAGAAGACATCACCAAGAAGTCAATCGATCAACTTTTGATCGAGGCATTTGGCACTGGATCCAACAACAATCTTTTTGTCAAAGAACGAGTTGTGAAGTGCCTGTCAATGCTTACGGACAACAAGCAATCTACGCCTGCATTTCAAAACTTACTAAACGAGCTGGAGCACATTCTTCCGTTGGTACCTGAAGATGAAGGCTCCAGAGAAATTATTGCTTCACTGCTAGCGCTAAAATCGGAGGGGGCAAATGATTGAAGAGGCCGTCTCGTTTAACGAAGACCATCGAGCAGTCATTGATGCTTATGAGAATAGTGATCTAGACAGCAACTACTGGGGAGCCGATGAGGTTAGACCGATTGTTGCAATTATCAGGGCACACTACTTGCGTCAGCAAAATGGCCGTTGTTGCTACTGTGATCGTGAAATTACAAACAACGCATTTGTACAGCATGTAGAGCACATTGTTTGTCGCAGTACAGACGCAAGGTTCATGTTTACACCACGTAATCTTGCTGTTGCCTGTTCAACCTGCAATGGGCGAAAAAACGCGAAAGCGGTTTTAACCCGAGAAGCAATGGTGGAGTACCCAAGGTCTAGTGGCGCATTCTCGATCGTGCATCCGCATTTTGATGAGTATGAAGAACATATCAATCGGATTGGAGACGACATCTATGCTCCGCTTACCCCAAAGGGAACTGAGACAATTAAGCTATGTGAACTTACTCGCTTTGTTGCGGAGCGCCTTGAGAGAGGAGAAACAATCGAAATGCAGCAAACTCTGAGTGATTTCTATGATGAGATAAATAATGGAAGTTATACCCCGGAGCAGAGCAAAAAATTAATGATGTTGATGATGAAAACTTTGAAGTTGGGGTAAGTAAGAAGTGCTCTTTACGCAACTAAGTGATGCTGACGAAAAATCTCTTCGGAAGTCGATTATTGTCTTAACGGTGATATCTTTTTTGATGGTACGTTATGATATGAATTTTACCCTACCAAGTGGTTTTGTATCTGAAACTGACGGAGAAAAAATACTATTTTTGTTGAGAGATAGCGCAGTTGTTCTCCTAATTATTCAGGCCTATTTACTGTATAAGCTATTTACAATTAAGTTTATTCAAGCATATGAAACACGCCTTAATAATTTATCTGAAGAATTCAAGAAGAATGAATCTGATAAATGGATAAAATTTTCGAGCGGAGACCTTGATGTATCGCTCGACGAAGATGCACATAATGCTAGGCTAGAGCAGTTAAACCGTGTTGTTAAAACGCAAAGGTCTATGAAGTTACTACGAAGTGCTTTTAGCTTGTTCTTCGAGCTTCTAGTGCCTTTTACTCTGGGCGTTCTATCAATTAATAACTTTTCTCAATTTGCAGAATGGAACATTATCTGGTCATGGATATAAGCATCCTGCAACCACAGCCAAACCACGTTGGCTGCGGTCTGGAGCAAAGTCATTTAAGCCTTAGAACATTGATGTGCTCAACTTCGTTGTCTGGCACTGCATGACCCTTGAGTGAAACCTGCCATTTGCTGTCATTGGGCTTCATGGAAATGGTTCGTTGGCTGACGCCGGAAGATCCATCAGCGCGCACATCACTGCAATCAATAATGCTCAGATACTGAGTGGCCCCCGTGGTGTGAAGCACCGTATCTTCCGCAACCACCATCACATGCCCGGTATCATTGTTTTGCTTTAAAGACCACGCCAGTATGGAGCCTCGCGCGATGTAAAACGGGCCGGTGTTGACCGTACAGTCATCATGCGCCGTGATGTTTTGCTTGATGAAAAACTCATCTGATGCCTGTGCGGCATAAACATTTGCGAGTTTCCTATCCCCCTTCGCATCAAGAGCCGCGCCGACACCTCCACACACATGAGAGACAACATGATTGATAAAGCCTGAGCAATCGGTGAGCACAAACGGTCTGTTTTCAATGATGCCAATGCATGGATTGCCCGGAGCTGCCGCCATGCCAAACACACCAACGGTTGAAACGGTGTAAGTGTCTTTGGTAAGAGACGTCAAAAGTGATTTGGCTTCTTTCAGCTGATCCGTGAACGCGTCAGTGGTTCTGAGATCATCGAGGCTCGCGATCTTCTCTCCTGAGCGGAACTTAAGATCACCATAAGCATAGACATTCAGCGTCTTCTCAGTGGCCAACACAAAACTTTGCGCACATTCCAAAACAGAGCCGTAATTGATAGGGAGTAACATTTCCAGTTTCCTTATTCTTGGTTTTTCTGGAGTTGTTGCGGTACTGCGGCCCAACCCTAAGTTTCGCCGCGCTCCCCTGCCAAGCCCTGTTTCAATCTAAGGTGTACATGCCTTTTACCTACACCCGCGCATTTTATGATGGTTGCATTTGTGTGTTTGAGAGACTTTTGAGCCCCTAAAATTTGAAAGCATGAGCGGATTTAAATGACGCTCATTACAAGCTCTGCAAGCGAGCGGATCTGCCCTGCTCCCAGTTGTTGGTAAGGCCAAAAGAGCGCTTTGGGTGAACCTTGATGCATGCAAGATTAATACAAGCTTTTTTTCAGAGTGGTGCCTGATTTTACGGCATCATTCATTTTCAAATGCCCCACTATTTTCTCGGAGGCGGAATGCAGATTGATCATTTAAGCCAGTATTTTAGCAATGGTTTTTCCATTGAGAACGGGCAGCAGGTGCATGCACAGCTTGTTACCTTTGAAGAGTGGATGGAACGCCCGGAGGTGCGGGACAGCTGGATCAGAACCACACAAGACGGCTTCGACAGAAACATGAAATATCTTGATGAAGCCACGGCACATTATCAGGCGGTTCAGGACATGATGCCCCGATGGATCCAGCAGGATAAAGAGCGTCTTGCCAAGGCTCAGAGCAATCTAGCGCAGGCACAAACTCCGGAAGACCGTGCCGTCTATCAGCTGCACGTGGACGCCGCGCAGAAGGAGCTGGATCATCTTTACGGTGTGAAGCGGAAAATGAACGATCCAGACTACAAGCTCGAATGGATGGAACAACGTGGCTACTTTGATAACGTCGCCCAGTTCCTGCCCGGTCAATCATCCGAGCAGGTCAAACAGTCCTATCTGGCCGGTGATGATCTGCGTAAAGACTTCAACGCTCTCGAAGCCCTTTTGACCTCAGAGGTTTTCCTACCCGCTCACGCTCTCACGCTTCCGCCGCCTATCGTTTGGAGTGGGGATTCCAGCAAACACGCAAATATCGGCCATCCGGCATAGACCCACCCAAAAATGATTTGGGTGGGTCCCTCTTATCATCAGAGAAGGAAGCCACTCAGATCATAACCTTGACCGTCGCTACCAAAGACGAAATTCACATGTTCCTCGCTGGTGTAAAAATCTGCTAAGATCACGCCAGAATTGAGCTGTCCATCTGCAAAATCATCCTGAGATGAAGCGAAGAGGTCATTGCCTACTTTGAAGAAGGCCAAATCAGCTCCGACAGTTTGCTCAAGTATGATCCGGTCTTGTGCTCCACCAGAGTCCCGAACGATTACAATGCCATTCTCATAGTGTTTGAGCTCGTCGTCACCAGCTCCAAGCTCGATCACTGCAGTGCCAGCCCGTGAGTGAATTATGTCATTGCCCTCACCCGCGTCGATGAGTGCATCCAGCCCATCGGTGAAGATCGTATCATTTCCTAAACCACCGGATATTTCGGCGTCGTTACCAATAGATACGATTGTGTCGACACCTTCTCCAGCATCAATGGTCGCATGAGTGCCTTTTGAAAGGATATAGTCATCACCTTCACCACCAGTGACTTTGTTTCTGCTCACAGCCGCATCCACGACAATAACGTCGTTGCCTGTACCACCATCAATAGTGTTGTTATTGCCATAGGATTCGATGTGGTCGTTGTCTGCTCCTCCAGATAGATAAGAATGAGCTCCCGTGGAGCTGACTAGCCAGTCGTCCCCATCACCGCCATAGAGCCTGTCAGTGCCTTGCGTACCTTTCTCATCGAGAAGATCGTTACCACCGCGGCCAAACAAGGTATCGCTGCCAGTTCCACCATAGAGGCGATCGTTACCGCTACCGCCATCCAGATAATCATCTCCCTGATCACCGTAAAGATAGTCATTGCCCTGCTCACCGTGCAGAGCGTCATCATCATCGCCACCTGACATTCTGTCGTAGCCGTAACCGCCTTCAATATAGTCTTTGCCTTCGCCGCCGTAGATCAGGTCGTCGCCGCCCTCACCGTAAAGCATATCATTGCCACCTAGGCCCCAAATTTCATCGTTTTCTTCATTGCCATGAATATCATTGTTGTTGTGATCACCGACGTGATAACCCATATCTTAACACCCATTTTAGAATAAAATAATTCAGTCAAATAAATCACTTAGACCAATATTCGACGCAGCATGCATATCTGATTCTTCCTCTGCGTCATTAATGTAATGTTTTCAGTAAATAAGGGCTGCACACGACGATGTTTTAGGATTTTTACGTATTGCCAAACCTTCGTACTAGAAGGTCGCCAAACGACTTAGCTTCCAACCTTTGGGATCTTGGGATTCTCACGCCAGCGCCGTGCAATCTTGACGAGCCCCTCGGACAGCGCCAAACCGCACAAGCCCAAAACAAACCCTGTAGCTCCTTCCACACTGGCGTCGCGTACGTTAGACCAACTGGAGATAAAGGGTGCAGCTATGGGCGTCAGGTGACCGGCAAATAAAGCGCCGACAATTGCTGTCCCAACAGTTCTTAAGAGCCAGAGGAGCCAGCCATCTTTTCGTTCCTCCTTTGAAGAAACAATTGCCCGCACCAAACCACCGAAGAAGCCTGCCGAAACATGTACAAGTTTAATTCCCAGAAAAGCGTGTAGTGGGTCACTCATTGTGCTTCCAATCTTCAAAAGAAAACCCGGCCTTTGGGGAGGCCAGGTCTAAGCATCCTTCAGGTATGCTTGCCTACTGATCCAGACACCAGGGCGCGGCCTTGGTGCCGCCGTCATAGGGCACCGCATGGTCGTTCTGGATGAGGAGCTCTGCCAGATCCCTGCCATCACTCAGAGCAAGCCTGCCGACGGCGCGACCAGCGTACTTGCCGAGCTTCACAGCAGTCAGCAACAGCGTGTCCTGTGGCTTTACATGGGCCTTTACAAACTCCGTGGCCTCAAGGCCCAATTGCTTCTCCCGCTGTTTGATATGCGCCGGCACATCCGCTGCCTTGCCGCCATAGAACACTGAGCAGCCCGTGCTGCGCTTCTCCGGCGTATCAACGCCCTCCAGCCGCACATCTACGCGCTTGAAGTCCAGCGGCCAGACTTCCACGTCCACACGCACGGTGTCGGCATCAATCACCTTGATGATCTTGGCGGTGTAAGGCCCGGGCAACGTCCGGCTCTTGGCCAATGCTTGCTGTGTGCCCGCCCAGATCGTCAGGCACAGGATGACTGTCAGAAGATGTTTCATGGGAACCTTTCAGAATTTGGCAAGCCGGTTGCTGCCATGTGTCGATCGCGCACACAGCCCGCCGCAGGGCCTGATAGTGCGCCGTGATCTGTCGCAGCTTTGAATGCCGCGGCAGGTTCTCCAGCTCCTGCGCAACCCCGGCGGAGTATGTAAGGCTGTAGGACTGAAGTGTTGGGGTTGGGAAGCGCCAGTGATAGCTTGAGGTAGGTTCGGGCGGATCAGAGCCCGTGCTTGCGCAGGCGCTCAGGCAGGTCATCAGGGCTATGCTCCAGCTGAGCCTGATGAGCGGATGCCTCTGCCGCTCTGGCCTGCTGTTCAAAGTCATGATGCACCTCCGTTTTGATGAGCTCATCGGTGCGGGCCTGCGTGCGTTTCTGGTCAAGGCGGTCGAACATCGCCTCAGCCAGAGCTTTGAGGACGAGGCGCAGTAACTGGCTCATGTGCTGCCCTGCCCGGTTGTCCGCGTGCCCTGCTGGATCTTCTGCAGGGTTTTGGGCCCCACACGTCCGGAGACGAACTCCGCCAGATCTGCAGGCTGTAGTTTGAAGTGGCGAATGGCGTCCGGTGCTTTTCTGGCCGCGTAGCCGGCAACTTCAGCCACAAGCCGGGATCTGGAGTGGATGCGCATAGAGGCCCGGTTGCCCTCATAGGCATCGGTCAACATCTGGCGCAGTTTGGAAACGACAATCTCTTCCAGAGTTTTGCGATGACGTTCATCCAGCGATACGCCTACGTATCGGTGCAGCAAGCGACCGGCCCATGCCAGAACGGCAGAGACGAGTGCTCCCAGCAATGCGATCAGCGTTGGCAGGACGGCATCTGCAAGAGGAGCAAGGTCGATGGTGTAACTGGCCTCAGTTGCCGCCCATACAGCGCTGGTAAAACTGAGAAGCGCACAGCAAAGGGCGCACAGGCCCATTGCAAGGGAAAAGATCCGTTGCATCAGAAATGTCCTTTCAGGATTGAAGTTGGATGATCAGGTGTTGATCCAGGTGGCGTTGGTGCCGCGCCCATCCACATGGACGAAACTGCGGTAAAGGCCGAGGCCTCCGCAAAACGCGCCGCGATCGCGCTGGATGTTGAGCCAGTCGAAACAGGCTTGCGGAGTGATGCCCGGACAGCTCAGATCCAAGGCGCTAAACTTCAGGTGCTGACTACGGGAGGCTCCACCAATAGCCACGTTGTAGACTGCGTTGCGGTAGGCAGAGAGAATGACAACCGGTCGCCCGAAGTGTTCTCTCATTCTATCCGCCATGGTGATGGCGGGGATAACATTGGCCCAGAGTTCTGGCGGGGGATCAGCATTGAGGCCGAAACCACGATGCCCCGGTGTCTCATGCGCCTTCCCCTTGCTCAGCAGCTCACGGGGTGAAAAATGGCGCAAGCCAAGGCCCTTGCAGAAGGCCTCAAAGCCTTCCACGCGCTCATGTTCAGTGATGTTCATGGGAACTACTCCAATAAAAAACCCGCCTCGGTGGGCGGGTGGATTAGTTGCGGATGACGCAACCAGGAGCTGAATAAACCTGCAAAATGCAGTATGTTGTTATGTGTGGTGAAGGGGATGGATGCCCCATCCCCACCACAAGGAGAAAAGCGAAATGAAGTTACAGCTTCTAGCAATTCTCCTTCAGATTATCGTGGGCTTGATGCTCCTAGTGAACATCATACACCATTGGTAACCTGAAGCCGGTAGTCCCTCTCTAGCACAGGGGGACTACTTGGCTTTCAATATAGGAGCACAATCATGTCAACGCAAGATAAACTGGCAATAGCCTCAATCGGGCTTTCCATCGTGATCCTAATTCTGATTGGGTTCAACTTCGGCTGGTTCTCGTAGCTCCTTGCTCTGAAAACTACGGTGAACCTGTAAAGCCTATACTATGCCGCCTTGGCCCTACCTTCAATTTCAGACACCAGACCACCGCCTTTTGAGTAGGTGTGCGTCACGCTTTCGGCGATGAACTCCAGCCCATCTACGCCAGGGCGAACCCCAGCAAAAATGAACGGTTGCCCCGCCAGAAAATCGGGCCTGCCTTCGATTGTGGCAGCTGCAGTCACCTCACCGCGCAAAAGCTCTTTCGCTCGTGCTTTGGCAGCTTCTTTTGCCTCGCTTTCTGAGCTGAAGGTCTCACGGATCTTGTAAGTGCCCTTCCCGTCTTTATCGCCTTTTGCCTCCACTCCAACGCGACGGGCTTTGTTCGGGTCCTGATAATAGGCTTTAATCGTCTTATAGCGACCACGGTCGCCAAACCGCACCCGGCATGAGCCTTCAATGATTTGGGCGGGCAAGATGGTTTGAACCGGCAGTTCTTTACCGCTTGCGCTTTTGCCTGTGCCTTTTTCAGCAAAAACGAGCCGGCCATCTTTGATCGCAAACAGCGCTCCATGACGCCGGGCAAGGCGCTCCAGAAGATGCATATCCGATTCACTCTGTTGACCAAGCCACTCATAAACGTGGGCGGCAACACCATCATCAATGACAGGCTTCAGACCATGCTCACCGGCAATCTGCTTTACAATGTCTTTGACGGACTTGTTATCAAAGTGGCGCTCTTTCTGGGTCTTCAGCTCCTCAGTCACATCTGCCCCCGTTCCAGGCACGTTGAGAAGATAGGGTAAGCACTGCACTTCAACTTCGCTGGCCGTATACTCACCTTTGTACACTAGGCCATGTGTGGCATAGCCCATCCAAACCTTGATCTTGGCTTTCGGTTTTGGCAGGGCGACAAAAGGCGGTCCATCCTCCAGCTCAAGATCAACAGTATCTGAGCGTGTTCCTTCCCGGTCCACCACACGAATGGAAATCAAACGCTGCAGAAATAGACCTGAGACCGGTTTGCCATCAATGGTAACTTTTACGCTTGGCCGCATGATCTAATCCCAGAGTTTGAGCGTGGCCGCTGTTCCGTTCTGACCTAGTACCGGCATGGAGATTTTGGTTCCACGCGGTACCATCCGAGCAATTCCCACAAGGTGCTCATTCTTGTTCAGCACCGCTTCAACACTGCCTTTTGTGTGCCCGTAATATCGAGAGCAGATCAGATCCAACGGACGATCCATATCCACTTCAATCAGTTCCGCCATAGCTGCCTCACAAACCGCGTTAGAAGATTGAAGCGACTGCCCCAATCACATTAAAAAAGCTACTTGGATAAGCCAGCAGCTCGATTGAGTATTCATTTTGCCCAGGCGTACCGATCCGGCTATGAAGGCTTTGCGCCTCTTCCACCCCTTGAATGGTGTGAGTGCCAAACACCCGGCCTCCAATGGAAACCAACATGAGTGGCACGCCCTGCTTGGCAGCGCGGCGCACACCATCAAGCGTTGTTTGCCCACCAAACTCCTGCGGGAACAAAACACCATTGATGCGGATGGTTTCAGAGCCTGGTCCCGTCCACTGCTGGGCATCCATGCGCCCGGCAGTTTCCAAAGTTGACCAACGGGTTTCCAGTGATCGTTCAAGCTCAGTGTAGCCAAAGCCGTGCGCGTGGAACATAAACGGCCCCAGCGCCATGGGAATAGGTCCAGCCATAGCAGCCCCTTCCAACTTGATTTTTTAAGAAGAAGGCTTCCCGCTTAAATGCCACCATCTGAGTGGTATTGACGGATCGCCTTAACGGTCTCACGCCCCACGTCTTTGCCCAGTGAGCGCGCATCTCTGCCACTGCCACCAGATACATGCACGTGAAGCTCACCAACCACTGGTGCACTGCGAGCTGACCCACCAGCCCCTTGCTGCTGAACGGCTGGAGGGGTGAACAAAGCCGCCTGTGCCGGTGGTTGAGGTAAAGAAAGACCAATGGGCATTGCAATCGCAGCAGAGGCCGCAAGTGCACGCATTTGCTTCAGCTGAGTGTTGTTGGAAACATACTGGCCTTTTTCGGTCCAGATGTATTCCGGCCCCCGCTCACCAACCAATGCTGGCCCTCGCCCTGTTACACCGCCCCTTGCAAAAGCCGGCACAGGCTTAGCCTGAGGCGTGGCCATTTGCACGGCCACCGCTTTAATCTGATCGGCCTTTTGTTGCAGAGCCTGGGCAATCTGAGAGGCTTGCAACTCCTTCTCCAGCTTTGCAATGGTTTGTGTCAGCTGGTCACGTGCCCTGGTCAGGGTCATGAGCTGAGATGCCTCTAAAGGCGTGCCCTTTACCTTGGCAATCTTATCGTCAATGAATGCCAGTTTTTCCTTAGCTGTCGCCAGGTCTCCGGAAAATGCACTCTGGGTTTTGGTTTCGCGTGGTCCATAGATCTGATCGCGGATTGCAGTTAGCTCTTTTGGTGTTTCCGCCAGCGGGTTATAGCGCTGCCACCAGTCATCACGTGTGGCCCAATACTCATCCTGCTTTTGCTGAAGCAGATCCGCCTTCTGACCAGCCTCGGCATGCGACGGAAATGCCTTTCCTGCCGCCCAATCAAGCCCATTGCCGGTGGCTTCAGCAACTTCCTTGTAAGCAAGCGCCCCGGTTACAGCACCGGTCAATTTCCCGGCCTTGCCGAGGAAACCACCAACTGCTCCCCAAAGCCCTTTTTTCCCTTTCACTGCTGAGCCGGACTTCTGACCAGAACCATCAATGCCCTCACCAAGCAACACCTCCCCTAGCAGACTGGAAGCGCGACGCCCCTTGATGGTACTGGTGGCCATCTTAAGACCAAACGCCGCAACCGTTGCAGTAGCAACCAGTGCAGTCAGTGCCCCGCCTACGGCAACCAGTCCGGCTACAACAGCTGCAATGGTGCCAGCAAGCTTGGCTTGATCCGGGTTCTCACGCACCCATTCACGAAGTGGAGCGAGGAACTCACGGATACTTCTGGAGACAGCCCGCACAATGGGCAGCATAGTCTCCCCAAACTCAGCTTTAAGAGCATAAAGCTCATTCACAAGCAGCTGTTGCTCGTTCGCTGTGGTGTCGGCCTTGGATGCATATTCCGCTTCAGCAGAGCCACGATAACCAGCATAGTCATCTTTGGGATCGTACTGGCCATCACTTTCAACCAGCTTGTATGTATCCTTCAGGCGCTGGACGTTTTTGGTCAAACCACCAAAGGCGTTTGCTTCTTCTCCAAAGAGCTGCCGCTCAATGGCGAGGCGGCGATACTCTTCCACCTCTCCAAGCTTTTCAACCACTTTGAGCAAAGTGCCAAAAGCATCAACCTGCATGTCCTTCGCAACTTGAACAGGATCAAGTCCAATCACATCAAAGGCTTCACGCTTGTCTTTGCTGAGCGTATCCGCGCCGGTCAGGGTCTTGGTAACGTTCTTAAAGGTGGTGGCAACAACCTCCGGAGCAAAATTACTCGCTATCATGGACGAGCCAAGTGCTAGTGTTTGGTTCTGAGTAAACCCCGCCTTCTCAAAGCTGCCAGCCACACGGGAGAAGTAGTTAAGCAGATCTGGTGCTGCCGAGGACGTCTGGTTGGAAAGGTGGTTCACCGCATCCACGTAATCGGTCAGGCCTTCAAGGTCGGTATCGAGTGCCGTTCTGGTCTTCGCCAGCACTTCACCGGCAAGCGCGCCATCAATATCAAAGGAAACTCCGGCCTTACCTGCAAGCGAGGTAAACTGCTGCAAATCTTCCTTGGCAATACCAGCTGAACTGCCAGCAGCCTGCAAGGCAAACAGCTCAAGCAGTGGCATGGCAATCTTGGTCGACATGTCGATGGTGGCTTGCTTGTACTTCTTTTCTTCCGCCTCATCGGTAAAGTTTGTTTTTGCCTTCACATCTGCAAAGGCGGCTTCTACATCGACCGCAACATCAACCGGGTTATACATCGCTAGCAAAGCATTTCGGCTGGCATAAAAAGCGGCGGCACCGCCAGCACCAGCAGCTGCTGCCTTAACAGCCTTACCCTTCATAGCCTGCTGCTTTTGCTCGCGTACCTGTGCAGCCTTCTTCTGCTGAGAGAGCTTGGTATTTTGCGCATCAATCGCTTCACTGGTTTTATCCATTGCAGCGGCGAGCTTACGCTCTTCAGCAGTCAGGTCCTTCACGTTCATGCCAGCTGAGCGCAGACCAGCCTTCATGTCTGTAAGAGACTTGGAAACCTTCCTGGTCTCTCTGGAGAGCTTTTCAGCACCCTCCTCGGCCTGGTCATAAGCCCGGCCAACTTTCTTAACTTCGCGCGTTGTGCTGGCAAGCTGCTTGGAAAGGGTTTTGGCTTCCTGTCCAGCCTCGTTAGTTTCAGTATTAAGCGCGGTCAGCTGTTCTTTCTGCGCAGCCCGAGTTGCTTTCAGGCCCTGCTCTTCTGCCTTTAACTCGGCAATAGCAGCTTTCAGGCCATCAATCGGCTCTTTGGCTTTTTTGGCTGCGCGCATCTGCTCTTCCAGAGCCTTTCGCGCTGCCTGATTGCTCGCCAGCTGTTTGCTGGTTTCAGCCTGCTGAGCTTTAAGGCGCTGCATGCGGTCAGCAAGCTGCCTCACCCGCTCACTTGCCGCTTCATAAGATCCGGCCAGTAACGCCGCCTGATTATTCAAACCAGCCAACTGTTCGCGCCGTCCTGAGAGCGTGTCGTAAGCTGCTTTGGTTTTGCTCTTCAGGCTGTCCAGCTGGCCTTCCAGCTTCTTGAAGTCGCCGAGCTGGTTCATTTTGCTGTTAAGGGCCTTGACCTCACGCACCCAGGGTTCAGAAAACTTCTTAGCGGCCTGCGCGCTTGCACCCGTGGCCTTTTGAAACTCGCGGGTCATATTGGAGACCACGCGCAGGTTCAATTGGGTTTCAATTTTGCGCATGGCGTGCTCCAGTTTGCTTCAATTACCGCAGAGAGGTCTCAAAAGCTTCCCGCTTGATCCTCTGGGCTTCATAAAAATAGTCGATGGCTTTTTGCGGTGACAGTTGTTCCACGTGGCTGAGCGGAGTGGAAAGGTGGGCGGCAATCTCTGCCGCCACCTGGAGCCAGCTTAGGGCTTTTCCGTCACCGCTTCCACGTTTGGGTCTTCACCCTCACCCGGCCTTTTGTCTGGTGGAAGGAACAATGGAACTGTGAGCGTATCGCAAGCGTTGTAATCGTAAACTTTCAGGCGCTTGATGACCGGAAGGCTGACATCAGCCATAGCCGCCAGCAACACTGCATTGCTTTCCAGAGTTTCTTTTTCAAACTTCTCTGCTGTGATCATGTCTGCGACTGTAGGTTCACGGAAGACCAGCTCGTTGTAGGTCCGCCCGTCATGCTCAACGGGCACCTGTAGTTTTACGGTGATCTGATTCATCTTGATCCCTTACAGCTGGAGAGCGCTGCGGATGCTGTCATATTGCGACACACCGCCAATCTTCACGTCGAAATCGTCCATCTCAACGATGGGAGCCCCATTGATCTCCAGTTTCATTGAATGGACAGAGACCTGGTAATCGGTCTCAGCTTTATCGCCAGGCTTCCAGCCACCGGCATCAACTTCACGCAGGAAACCGCGCATGTAACAGGTTGCGCTATGGGTGGTGCCGTCTTCATCAACAAGCGCGCCGGTGGCAAGAAAGTCCTTCTCAACCCCAGCAGCTAGCCCGAAGAGTTTCAACGTCTCAGGATCAAAGGCCGTCATTTTGAAACTCATTTCCAGCTTCTCATAGCCAAGGACTACATCACGTTCTTTGATCATGCCAGCATTGCGCAGGCTCTCAGTTTTCACCGTGAGCTTTGGAATGGTGATTTCACTTGCATTGCCCACTTTGGAATCGCGATCCACGAAAATGGTGCAGTTGCGCAAGATGTATTGCGGGGTCTCTTTCATGGGATTTCCTTAAACGGAGGTGGTCAGAACACCGTTCAAAAGCTCGGTGTAGTAAGTGATGTTGCGGTGAGCGATGAAGCGGATGTCTTCCATGGGAGCTGGCGGCTCAAAATCCACCGCCAGTGTGATCTTGCCGCCTGCCATGGCTTCATTGGTGTTGCGCTCCATGTCCAGCCAGACCCGGCCACCAAGGATTGCCCCTTCTGCCTTGAGCTTGGCCATGAAGGCATTCCCGCTCTCAACCATGAACCGCAGGTTGGCTTTGGAGAACGGCTTGTCGACAAACTCCATGTAAGCACTACGAATGGCATCATTGATGAAATCAGCGGTACGGCGCACCGCCATAAACCGCCAAAGATCATCCCCACCAGAAAGCCGGTTACCCCAGGTCTTAAACCCTTCCCCATCATTGATGATGGTGGCAATGCCGTTTTCATTGAGATAATCGGTCTGAGGGCCATATGCGATTGGGCGAGATACCGCCGTCACGCCGTTGATTGGCTTGTTGGAGAGCGACCACCAAAACCCATGTGTGCGGTCAGTTCTCGCCTGCACACCGCAAAAATAAGGTGCCGCTGGCTTAAACCGGTTGGCGTTGATATCCGTGTCCCAATCACCAGCCTTCGGATCGACTATGTAGATACGCGGGTGGGCATTTACTTTCTTAAAGTTCACCGCGTCCTGGTCAGTGCTATCAGGCCCATCAACAAGGCCGATCGCTTCAAGTTCATTAAGAACACCGCCAAGCTCGGCAATCACCGGATCACCAACCGCACCGATATTAACGGTCGCAGTTGCTCCGTTGCCATCTCCGGCGAAGGTGGCTGTCGCATTGGTGTAACCAGAACCAGCCTTAGTAACCACCACCTCAGTGATTGCCCCTTCCGAGACCATTGCAATTGCCTCTCCCCCGGTGCCATCACCTGCAATTGTAACTGTTGTGGTATCGGTGTAACCGGCACCTCCATTTGTCACATTGATGGATTGCAGGCCCTTATCTTCAAAGCTGCCCGTAAAGCCAGGAATGGCAATCAGGCGCGGTATCAGACCATGCGCTGGCTGACATTTTTTGAGCGCATGGATGCCTGTGAGCGCGGAGGCTTCACCGATCACGTTGGAAAGTGTTGCGGCAGAATCTGCCCCTTCCGCAACACGGATCACAAACACGTAGGTTCCCACCTGTTTGAACACCGCATCAACACCATCGCGCAGGTTGCCGTCCCCAAGCTTAGCTGCCTTGCTCTGGTCCCCCAAAAGCAACACCGGTTCATTCAGGGGGAAGGTTTCAGCATCGGCTCCTTCAGCAGTGCCGATCAGAGCAATGGTCGAGGTTTGGGCAATCTCAATGAGAATGGGGTTTTCAGCAGATTCAAAGACCCGCACCCCGTGGTGAAAGCTGACATCAGCCATTCAATTCTCCATAAAAAAACCGGCCTCACAGGACCGGATACGAATGAAACTCAAAAGGGAAGAGAAGTGACTTAAAACTGCTCTGTCAGCGCAACCACTTCAGGCGGGCACTCCGGCCAGCTCGCATCCAACGTGAAGTTGATGTCTGGATCTTCAGCCAGCTCAACCACCTTAGCCCGCATAGCGCCCACCCAATCCAGTGCAGCCTTTGTGCTGGTTAGAAGTGCCGCTTCCTCCGCGCTTCGTTCAGTGTGTACTTTACCGGCAACGGCAGCAGCAGCTGTCGCCATATTCATTTGGGTCTCTGCACTGGCCTGCGCATAAATGCGCTTGCGGCATTCAGCTTTAATGGTTGTGAGACGGGCTCCTTTTTTAGCTCCATCAATGGCAGCTTGAGGCACACCAGCAGCTTTCAAATCGGCTTCGCTCCAGGCAATAAACGATCGGCCTGCATGCTTCAGACTGAGGCTCTGGCCTTCAGGTTGTTCATAGTAATCAGACATGGTTTTACACTCGTGATAGAGGGTCAAAATAGGAATGTGGCAGAAGCTTAGGGCAGTTCATCAAGTGGGATGTTCATGACGTAGGAAGCCGGATTATCATTCCTGCTGATATGGTCTTTAAGATTAGCGCCAGAGGCTGTCATGGCAGAGAAGAAAACGCCAACAGGCCCAAAGTGTGCGAGAATGTGTCCTGCCGGAGTACCTTCCTCAACTGTGGGTATGTGAATGTTTCCAAAACGGAACGTCACACCCTGATTGCCCGTGTGAACAGACGTCGAGCACGAAACAAGGGCCAGATAGGAGCTTGAGGAAAGGCCTGCATATTCTGGTGGAACTGTTGGCAACCTAAAGTCCAGAAAGCAGAAATTGATGTAGCTTGAGCCATACCATCGGAAACCGTTGAGCGCGGTGGATTCTTCTCCCCCACTGACATGGATGTAAGATCCAAAGGTAATCTTGCGGTGATTGCTCTCATCACCATACAGATTGATATGGCAATCTCTGGCAATGACCGGTTCATTCATATGATAGTCACTTAGAAGGTAAATGAACCCTCTGCCATGGCGCGGCACAAGGTCAAAGGCTTTGCGAAGCGTCCTGAGCGGATTTTCCTGTGTTCCATCATTGCTATTGTCACCATTTACGGCATCCACGTAGAAGGTCCGGCGCAGGTCTGGCGCAACCTTCATAATCTCTTCGATCTGCTCATCATGTTTGGAGTACGTTTCCCGGACGGCTTGGGTGAGGTCTTTGGTGGCCTGCACCACCTCATTCAGACGTTGTGTCAGGCTCATTTAAACTGATCCTTTCAATCGAATACTCTTAGAGTTGAAATTTTGAGGAGACATTGAGTGCTTTGTTAAAGGCGCTCCTGAACCTCAAGACGACGTTGCAGCTCATCCCTGCTGGAACGGGCAATCCGCAGATCTCGGCGTAACTCACGGGAAATTTCTTGCTGTTGAAAGCTGTTCAACTGCAACGCAAGGATCGCAGAGGCAAACCCGGCAAATTCTTCTCCAAAGAAGAGTTGCAGGTCCACATCACCTGTCACTTCCACAACACCTTGTGGAAGCGCGGCAAGCGCCAGAACAAAGGAAAACGCAATCGGTACGCCAGGAGTGTACTGAGCCAAAGGCGTTTCAGGATCAGACCAGACAGCAAGCAAAGTGCCGTCCTCTAACAAGACGCCCAGCTCTGCCAGTGTGAACCCGCTGTCTCCGTCAATCTTGGCTGTGATCTCCATCTGAAAATCATCCAGATAGCGAGACCCAACAATCTCAACACGAGCTTTTTCTGACTTCAGGTTGTTCTCATTGCCAGTTGGCGTGTAGCGCGAAGTGCCAAAAGCAAGATGTGTGATCCTGGCATGAAGACCAGCATCTGACGCCTCAAAAATGGATCGCATACCAGCGCGCGTAAGTGTCGGATTAATGGCCTTAAGGCTCATATCAAAAACTCTCCATGAAGTGAAAGAAATGAATGGCCGCGCGCAGTTGCCCCGCAGCCAAACGCTGCCCCCATCTGCGGCAAAACCGGCTCAGCTGTTTTTGCTATAAAAGCCACGCTGCATGTCATTGCCTCAGCGCCTATAGTTGCCCCACTTTGAGGAAGAACCGTTTCCCCCATGGGCTGTGTAAACGCATTGGACCGGCCTGCTAGTCCCATACTGAGCGAGCTTTCAAACTGTGCTCCAATCTGGAAACTGAAACCGCGTGATATGGGTTTGGTTGCAGAGATTGTGCTCAAGATATTTTTTTGCAATCGCGCATCCAGAACTGGCCCATCAGCAAAGATTTGCTCATTTGCATAAGCGGTAATCTCAAACGTGCCAGGAACACCCGAGCCGCCCTCTTGCCACCACTCCAGCAAGCGCGCCCTTACCCCAAGAGCCTTGAGCGCAGTCTTGATTGAGTATGGAGTGCCTTTGTATCTGTGCACCTCTGCCGAGACGGAGAGTACCCGGCGCTTGACCTGTTCAGGCCATTCCCGGTCCCACACATCAACAGACAGCTCCCAGCCCAGATGATCGAGCAGGCTTGCCGGTGCCCTCATTGGGTCAAGGCAATCACGGATGACCTCAGCCGGAAGGCCAGACATGCGATCCTCGACAAGATCCAGCGCCACCGCGATAGCTGAAGAGTTGGGAGGCAACACAGTTTGGCGGGAAGTCTTATCAGACATTGCGCCAGCCTCCGGTGATGGAGTTGACTGTAAGTTTCACAGAAGACGCATACGGCGCTTCAAAAGGCCCAACCATCACATCACTTGCAGGCTTGGTGATAATCACCTCTTCCACGCCGTCAACCTTTAAAGCAGCTGCCAGGGTGGTTCGGTAAAGCGGGCGACCGATTGCCAAGCGGGTTGAGATGAACTTTTGCAAGGTCGCTTGCGCTTGCTCTTCAACGAGTGAGGCCGTTGCAGCTGAAACAACTTGCAGCTCTGCCTCAACTTCATAGTGAACAGGCGTTGCAGAGATCACCGTCAGCTTATCACCCACCGGCCTGCGCTTATCTGATTTCAGGTTCTGATAAACACTCTCCAACAGACCTTCATTTGCAGCCCCGTCTCCAGTTCTGGAAAGAACACAGATCACAGGTTCAGCGGGCGCAATTGGTGGGTCCAGATTGTCATCAGGCCCATAAGGCACAACATCCAGCACATCACCAGAAGCCTGCAAAGCCCAGTACACGTAAGCGCCTTCCGGCCCATAAGGAGAGTAACTTTCCAGTACCAGCTGAATGCGCGCCCTGTAACTCTCATCATCCTCAAAAATGATGTTTTCAGGGTCACTATCATCCAGCACCAGCCGGGCAACGCCTCGCCCTGAACCCAGGTGATCAAGATCAGATCCGGTTGCCGTTGCCAGCAAAACGGATCTCACCGCCGCATTGATGCGCGCGTTCATATAAAGCTCGCGTGACGCCCCCGCCTCGCTTAAATAGCGGGCGGGCGATGCTGCAATGGAGCGTGCCAAAGCCATGATCTCATCAGCTTCAGCCTGCTCAAAACGACCGTCACGCAAATGACCGTCCAGCTCTGCAAGACGAGCTTCAAGCAAAGCAGTATAGTCCAGCTCCACCACAGCGGAGGGCTCCGGCAATGTTGCCAGATCAAGCGCAGCATAGCGGCTCATAGCGTGTTCCTGATGTAGGGAGTTAAAGGCCAGTAATCGGCACAGATAAGACTTGTTCGTCACCCTCCGGCGTGGTGTCGCCGTGATGACCTCTTGGCAGATAGGTTCCAACCAGGTTCAAGAGGATTTTGCCAGGCTCAGCCTGCGATACGTTTAGAGAGCTTAAAGAAAACCTTGGTTCCCATTGCTCCAGAGCTGTGGCAACAGCTACAAACAGCGCCAGAATGCCAGCATCATTTGAGGGAACATCAACAAGGCTAGGCAGATCAGACCCAAACTCACGCAGGAAGACCCGCGTGTTTTTGGGAGTAGAAAACAGCCGATTGATGGACTGGACCACATGAGCCCAGCCAGAGACTTCACCGCCTGTTGTCTCACTTAAGTCCTTACCGGCCATGTTCTAGCCAACTTTTCGAGAGCTGGCCTTGCCTTTAGCGGATGCCGACTTTGCCGCTTTGCTCTTCACTTCCTCTAGCCGGGTGCCAAGGGGTGGAAGGTCAACTTGAGCCTGCTTTTCAAACAGCTCAATCTCTTCCCCCTTTTGGCGATAGGTTCCATGCAAGAAGCCTTCACGCAAAACACGGTAGCGTTTCTTTTCCATAGTGTTCTCCAATTAGACAGGGGTTCCGGTGTTAGATGGACCAGGAGTAACTCCAGAATGAATGTGAGTGTGATCGATTGTGGTGCCCTCAGACTTCACATAACCGCCGTTCAGATCCACATCGCCTGCGGTTGTGATACCAGATGGGCTCAAAGTGATAGAGGTGCCAGCAACGCTGAAAGTCATCTGCCCATCAACCAAGGTTATGGCGGCATTCCCAACGCTGAGCTTGAGCTGTTCACCGCCACCTGAAACGATAACTTTTGTCGCCCCAACCTGCGCCAGAACATAATCATCCCCTTTGGCACTCGGTCTGGGATTGCCTTCACTTGGAAGCGCGGCCCCAATGCGAGCATCGGTTAAATCTCCGCTCTCACTGTTAATTGTGACCTGCTGACCAACTGAAGGAGGATTGTGGGTCTTGTTTGCCCCACTTGCTGGCTCCGTCCATGGCAACCAACCTGTGAGCATGGGACTATCAGAATCCGTCAGTCTGACCCGCGCTTTTCCTCTAGCCGCATCAACCTCAGCAATCACCCCTTCCCGTGTACGCGAAGCCAGGCGACGCTTGATCTCAGCAACTTCAAAATGCAGCTCGGCAAATAGGTCGGGCATGTCCTGCGCCATTGCGGATGCTCCATTTTAGGGGGAACCGGCGCTATGAGTGCTCTCCGGTACATCATCGGAAAAGACGGCAGAACGATTGAGCACAGATGCACTGGTTAGGTGCAGAGCATCAGCTTCAAGGCCCGTCAGGCCATAAAGTGCAAGCAGCTGGTGTTCCTTTGCTTGCCCATCCCAGGCAAGTAAACTTTGCAAGCTTTGCAAGAAACCGACTCCAGATCCCGGTCTCAGGCAGCACTGCGCCGGGAACCGGATCTGCAACCAGCTCAACGGTCAGTCGCAACTGACCGCTCACCAACCGCACTCCATCGCGGGCGTTGCCATGGCGCATCTCTTCACATGCCTTAAAATCGGGAGCAAATCCTTTAAGCAACTCAGACCATGGGTTGAGCGGATCAAGAAGCGTGAACTTGATTTGCCGCGTTAAAGCATCAAGAAAGAACTCAAAGTTGGGGCTGGTTGCCGGAACCTCCAGACCAACCACAACGCTCTCACCTTTATCATTGGTCTGGGTCATCGCGGCTGTAATGCCGAAATTAAAGACCAGATCCAGATAGCCGTTGGTGCGCAATGAGCGACCATTCAGCTCGCCCGATTTGGAAACATCCGTATAGACGGCAATAAACGGCCCTTCTTCATCGGTGCGCAAGCTTCCATCGCTGCTCACCTGAAGCGCTGCCACCTTGCTATCAAGAATATTGTTACCGACCAGCGTTCCAGCTGCTTTGAGCGCCTCCACCGCGCAGTGACGCAAGGCAATTCGGGCAAGAGACATCAGGCTTCTCCAAGTTCTAAGATGATGCGGGAAGCGCCCCGATCAGAAACATCAAGGACTTCAAACCACGGTTTGCCAGCACGTGCTAGGGCCTGCACCTTGTCCCCGATCCTGGGCATCGGCCCGTCATAGTCAGAGCGGGCAAGTTCCAAAAAGGAAGGCTCTGCAGAAAGGCTGGTGCGTTCTTTTTTCGATCCCTTGGAAAGGTTGAACACATGCCCGGCGCCACACCGCAAAACCGCATCTACTGCTACATTCTCGCGGGAAGGATCGCTCTGCTGTTCCCCGTCAAGGAAAGCCAGTAAAACTGGCTCTCCCATGACGTCATCCACCGCATCGGTGAGTTCGACCCGAAGGTCATCAAGTTCTGACATGATCAGTCCTGAACTGATCCACCAGAGCCATCACCGGCACCGGATTGATCATCGGGCTTCTTGCCATCGCCTGCAGGAGGGTCTTTGGGAGACTTACTGCCCTGAGAACCAGAGTTCGTAGGAGTTTCCTGCGACTTCTTGGTTTTGTCAGGCACATAAGCAAACCCCTCGGCAAGCAGATGATCTGCATAACCTTCAGGGGCAAGAAAGGGCTTGTCACGATCCTGACGAAAGTCTTCCTCTTTCCCCATTGCCTTGCCATTCAACATGGTAGAGCTATGGAGAGAAATTCTCTTCTTCTTCGACATAGACGTACTCCAAAAGTCCGGCGACAAAATACTGCCACCAGACCTTTCAATGAGATGTAGTTGGAAGGAGCTTTACAGTGTCAGCTTTCGAAGAGCTGCCGGCTGAGTGCAAAGTGAAATGGCATTGGTCTGCACTTCCAAAGCAATCCCTTTATTATTGGGCAGAGCATATTGATTGGCGTAGCGTGGCAGGCCAGGAGTATTCACTGTCTCAATGTAATCAGCTGGGGCAAAGCGCGTGATAAATAATCCAGGAACGCCAACGGGCACCACCCGTGCCTCATCATGAGCAATGTAGGCCCCACCTGCATTAGCACTGGCGCCAGCGCCTGTCTTGTAACGTTCAAACGTAAAGCTACCAACGGTGAAGGTATCAGGCACAGCCTCACGAAGCCGAGCTGCTCCTGATGTTGCAAGGAACGTTTCTCGGATGCGCTTGTGGCCCCAAAGCTTCAGATGAAACTCACGCCCCGTATAGACGTGAAAACCATCATAAAACGCATCCAAGCTGTCTTCGATCGAATGCTGAACATCAGTGGCCAGGAGTTCATCCACCTTGGCATCTTCGTTGCCCAGATTCAAAGAAATGGCAGCAGGGACAGCAATATCAAAGCGCGAGTAAAGATTATGCAGTGTTGCACCAGATCTGGACTTTACCAGGCCCTTAATCGCCCCAACACGTTGATGTTCAATCGTCATATCACAATCAGCAAGATGGCGATCCATCTTGGATGTCACACGGTCCAGAACTTGCTCAACTTCGTTTTCACTGCCAAAGGCTCGAACATTCTGAACTTCATCTGCTTTTACCGCATCATCGCGCTGATAATGGTCCACCTCAAACGGAACCAACTTGCGATCGTCATCACTCGTTGTCTCCCCGGGGCCACCACGCGCCGAAGGCTCAATCAGTCCCAGTTTCCCATCTTTCAACTCAACTGAAACCAGCGTGGTGGTTACACTGTCTTCTTCAAACAAACCAGATTTACTGATCTGTCCAGGTCGATAAGGCATTTGGTTTACAGTTGCCGTCAGGTTTTGAACTGAGAAAGCATCATCATTAAAAATATCTAGTCCTGGCATTATCGCTGCTCCTATCGAACTTTGATGAAAGCAGCAGCCAGCTGCTCATGTTTGGCAGAAATCTTTGTGGCATCATCAACACTGTCGTCAAAGATCAGCAAGTCAGACTTCACCTCAGCCAAACCATTGACCACCAGTGCTTCGACTGGACCTGAGGCTGTATCTGTTCGAATTGCCAGAATGGCCGTTGCTGTTTCAGCGCCTTCTTTCCCGGCTTCTTCAGCTGTCGGTGATGTAACGTACTCACCACCTGCAGTTAACTTGCCAAGCACGGTTCCTGCTTCCAAAGTGTTCTGCCCGCTGGCAAGGGTGATCGTATCCGTGCTCAAGTTTCCATGAGCAGCAGACAGCAAAAAGGCCCAGTTACGGGCCCCTTGAACTTTCGTTTCCATGTCGTGCAATCCTTATGCCTGCTTGCGTGCGGCAAAAATGTCGGCGCGGTTGAGAGTTGCGGTTGCTGTGGTCTTTTGAGAACCGTAATTGCTGGCTTGATTGCTTGAACGAAGCCGCTCCTGCTCATAGGTACTTGCCTGCGTGTTGGGCACATCATCTTCAGGCTTTTCAGTTCCCTCCGTTTTAGCAGCCTTGGCAAGCACCTTTTGAGCCTCCTCAAAGCTCGTTGAGGTCTCAAACGCGAGGTACTTTGCAAGTTCAGTTCGTCCTGCAGCTTCCTCGCAGTTGAGGATCTTACCGATGCGCTCGCGTTCTGCTGTTTGAGCATCACCAGTATTGGCCTGCGTATGGTCTGTCGTAGAGCTGGCGGAGTCGGCACCCGCCGCAGGTTGTGTCGTCATCGGCTGTATCTCCTGTTTGACAGTCTGTTGTGCGACGGATGCCGCTGGAGAGCGCTGTGCTTCAACGCTCCAGTTCATGTTTTTTGAGAGATTTCTCAACTCTTCGGGGGCATTGCGATATAGGCAATAATTGAAAGGCGCATAATCTTCAGCCAGGTTGCCTTCAGCAGATGATGCAAATCCCAACTCCACCGCTTCCTTGCCATTCATCCATGTCTCGGCTTCCATTAAGGCAAGGATTTCTTCTTGGGTTTTACCTGTCCTCACAGCGTAAATTGCAGCGATGGCAGCTGCATCTTTTTCCAGCTTATCCGCGCGATCACGAAAAGCCTTGGCATTCCCCTCGCCCCAACTCCAGGGCTCATGAACCATCATCTCCGCACCGGTTCGAATGACAATCTCATCACCAGCCATTGCAATTATAGAGGCTGCAGACGCGGCCATTGCCTCGACATAAACGGTGACCTTGCCTTTGTGGTCTCTCAGAGCGTTGAAACACCCATTCCCCTCGCGAACATAGCCACCACCCGAGTTTATGCGAACAGTTAACGGATTATCGCCTCCATGGTGCGCAAGTGCTTTCCTTACTTCAGCAGAGGTAAAGTAATCCCCCCAACCAAAGGCGCCCACGTCCCCGTAAAGGAGAAGCTCGCCCCCGTGATAAATATCAGGCATTTTTGAAAATCCTTAAAAGTTGAGTTCAGCACCAGCGAACTGAGCGAGCCCGGCGGCGAACCTTGCCGCCAGCTGCAAGGCTGCATTTGGCCTCATACTTGGCAATGAGCTTTTGCAATGCTGGCAGGTTGGCAGCTGAGTAGGTCACTTCATCCCGCCCGAAGCGGACGGTCTCCCGGCGACCACCAGCAGCAACAACAAGCTCAATTTTGCGAAGAGCCGTTGCAACGTCACAAGGCTGATTGATGGAAACTATGTCAGAACCGATTTTGACCTGATCACTCATCGGTAGCCCCTTGCGTTTCGTCACGGCTGACTTCCGCTACCTGCGAAGTCTTTGGCTCATAGGGCGAGCGCATGCCGGCATCCAGATAGCGTCGGTGCTCAGAAAGGCGCTGCTCAAACAGCTCCTCTTCATCAATGCCCATTTCAGAGCATTCGTGAGCAAGGGATGACGTGCCATTCTCCAACCGTGTGCTGGACGCCTTAGCGCTTTTTGCATCATCTGCCGTTGGCTTGGCGGGGCCTTGCCATTGAGCCCAGGATGCTTCCTCGCGTAAAGCAGAATAAGCTTCATATCCGCCCTTGAACGGGATACGCCCCTCACCCACTTCCTCATCAAGCCAGCTTTCGTAAACTGCCTGATAGGTTGGTGCAGCAATGCGTTCTCGCCGCCGGGTCACTACCGGCCAGATGCTTGCATTTTCCATCCGCACACTGGAGTAAGTGGCGTTGGAATAGTCCATGGTTAAGCCGCCATAGGTGATCCCGATCGCCCGCGCCATTTCCCGCCCAAGTGAACCTGAGAACGGCAAGTAATGAGGCCCTGGCGTTCCAGCCGTTTTGATTTCAAAATCTTCACCCGG
The DNA here is from genome assembly GCF_000236645.1 of Pseudovibrio sp. FO-BEG1. Classification (NCBI taxonomy): domain Bacteria; kingdom Pseudomonadati; phylum Pseudomonadota; class Alphaproteobacteria; order Hyphomicrobiales; family Stappiaceae; genus Pseudovibrio; species Pseudovibrio sp. FO-BEG1. The sequence continues at coordinate 3,270,659 of NC_016642.1, read as the reverse complement.
CGCAATATGTGACACTGTGGGATCACTCCCCAAACTCACAGAGCTTTCAGCGGACTTATCCAAGGCACCAAGGAGATAATCAGAAAAGGATTCTTTGAACTCCTTGCCTGCATCTGTGTCCTGCATCGCATCAATTGCAGCAAAAGCCTCTTCTGATGGCAGCTCGCTTTTCAAAACAGCGGCAAACAAGGTTTGCAGGATCGCCGTTTGCAGCGTGGCATCTTCGAGCATCTCGTGCTGGATATGCTTTCTAAAGGCAGAGGCCAAAACAGAGATCCCACGCACGTCACTTGCGCATGTGGGATCAAAGATATGCAGGACCTGAACACGCCCAGCCAGGTCGCGTGCGCTATATCTCGTTTTAACTGTTTGACCGTTTCTCGCCTCTTCAATCAGATAAGAAATCGGGCGACCATTCTCATCATGGTAGACACCTTGGAACAGACGTTCATGCTCCAGCGTGTCCTGAACCAGCTTTTGTGGTGAGAACAAGCAAAGCTTTGTTCCAGCCTTAATGCCGTAACGAGCCCGCTGAGCACTGCCCATATAGTCCAGCATACCCGTCACTTCACCAAAGGTGATGTAATCGCGCAAAGAGCAGTCAACCAGTTGGGGCAAGGTGAACTTGCCGCGCATATCGCATTCAGCGTGGTCCCAGGCAAAACGCTTCCAGCGTTGCTTCACAATCCGGCACCATTCAGCGGTCTCCTGCGCATCATAGCCCGCAGCACTTAAATCCGGCTTTGGATTGAGCAGCAACTCAGAGCCAACCGTATCTGCAATCACCTGATCCACAGCGCCTTTAAGTCGGCCTGAGTTTTGAATGATGTCACGAGCCAGCCCGGCGCAGCGGCGCCAGGACAAACGAATATCATCCCGGCTGTTTGTGAGCGGTGCAGGACGTGTTGCCAGAACCCTGGATCGGGTATCGCGCAGATATCGGTTGAGGCTGCGAACTGCAACTTGCCCTACTCCCTTCTCAGTTGGAACAGGATTGCCGCCCCGGTTAAACAACCGACCAAGCGCTTTTAACGGTTTCGCCATTTCTCGCGCCTCTTCCTGATGCGTTCCTGCCTCTCTGCCCCTTCTTTATCGTGAGCTTGAGCTGCCTTTTTCTCTGTATTTTCGGAGGGTGTGCTTTCCTGTTTTGCTTTCACAACTTCAGGTGAGAGCAAATCCAGATCCTTTGCAGGTACAAGCCGCTTGCGCAGCCGCGCCCAATCATTGTCAGTATTTGAAGTCAGGCCCAAATGCTCGGCAATCGCCATGGCGTAGATCCGGCAATCAAGGAAGTGGTTGTCTTTTCGGGACTTCTTCCATTCCTCAAGCAGCCGGCCCTTCACCAGCTTCTGGTCGAAGTACTCAGCGGTGATTTGAAGAAAGTACTCTTCACCCAGCCAGACCCCATAATGGCAGTAACCAGGTGGATCACACTCAGCACCAGCCGCCATGCCAGACTTGTGCAAGCTGCCATAGAACTCATGCTTAAGGCCCCATGTTCCAACCGGCCAAAGCTGAGAACCGCGTACCTTCACGCGCTTGCCCCGCTTGTTGACTGACTTTTTCTGAGGCAGCCCGATTGCAGGAACACCGCGTCCCCCTTGACCTTTAATGGCGTAGGTATCTGGCCTTGCTCTGCACCAGCTGAGGACTTGCTCCATGCGGCCACTGTCACCAGCATCCACCGCCAGACCATCCAGCCGGCGCTCCATGCCCCATGCGTCCTTAAAGTGCTGTTTGTAAAACTCATCCAGCTTTAGCCAGGCACCTGCTTTGATGTCGTCCGTAGAGCCTTCAAGAAAGTGCGCATCCACGCACCAGCTTTGCCGGTCATCACCAAAGGCCACCGCCTCCACATAGATGCCGTAGTGCTGCACATCAGCGCCGGCCACGAACAACAGACCTTCAGCCGGGATCTTGCCGCGCTCCAGTTGCTCGCGCCGCTCCATAAGCCGTTCATGCTTAGGAGCATTGCCGCGCATGGCATATGCCTTGGCAAGCACCAGATTGGTGAAGTTCTTTTTGGCTGCTTCGCTGCGCTTTTCTGCGTTGATGAAGTCCCGCGCGATATCGCCGTAACTCATCATCAGCGAGCAAAATGCATCCACATGGAAACCCGGCTGGCGTCCATCAGCTGGCTTTGTAGCAATGAACCGCCCTTTGCGAACAGCAACAACGCGCTCAGCTTCTGTAATGGAGTGGCCGCATTCCTCACAAAGGTAGGTGCTCTCCTCTGGATCTTCCCGGTTTATCTGGAATCCGCTCCACTCCTGCCGTTGTTCAAAGTCGCAGGACGGGCAGCGAATGTGCCAGAACCGTTGGTCTGAACGCTTGAAGTCACGGTCAATGCGGCAATGGCCTGGCCCTTCACCATCTTCATCACCACTATCATGTTCCGGGGTAGAAAGAGCAAAGATCTTATAAGATTTCTCACGGCGAAAGGCGGTGAAGCGTCCAAAGAATAGCTCTTCAGGATCGCCGCCATTGTCTGTCTCTTCCCACTTGGAAACCTCGTCTTTCACCCCATACTTGATCGTCTTGGAGGAAAGATCCATTTCCGAGTTGGCATTGGCCAATGACAAGGCACCGCCTGGAAATTTCTTTTCATATGTGGTCGACCCTTTACCGCTACGGCTCGCAACAGGTTCAATCACTTGTTTGGAAGTGCGCTTCTCCCATGCCTCAATCAAAGGCATGATCTTCATGGAGTTGGTTTCTTTCAGCGCCTGATCACCAGGCACTGCGTAAAGGATGTTATCAGGTGCGTTTTCTGCCAGATAAATGCTCCAGGATAGCCCCAGGATAGAAACACCGGTCTGCTGAGACTTGCGCACGCACACATAGTTGCAAGGGTGATCAGCAGACAGACAGGCGGCGATCTCCGGCAAGTAAGGAGCGTCTTTTGCATTCCAAAGCTCACCGCGTCTTGGACCGTCCACCAGCTCAATGTTTTTGGGAAGCCACTCATGAAACGGCAGTGGCTTTTTAGGGCGGATCGCTTTAGCAAGTACTCGCGTAACAAGACGAGCTGCGCCGTAAACTTTTGTGTGTGCACCTCGCAAACTTCCCAAAGTTCCCTGCATGGCTCACCTGTTATTGTTAGAGTTCCTCCTGTTGCTCCCCTGCAAGCATGAGTTCTTCTGCACTGGCTTCAGCCCCGACCACACCCTCTGGCAGGTCATCAAACTGTGGTGCTTCCTGAAACGCAGCCTCCATTGCTTCAGCAATCTCCTGCGCAACGTCAAAGGCAACATCCTTCAGCGCTAGGCGCAGGCCATGGACACCATCCTTGGTGACACGTGCAGCCAGGTCATCCGCTCGATTGGGAAGCCGCGAAACAACGGATTTGATCTCACCTCCCATTTTGGCGAGCGCATCTTCCATAAGATCTCGGCGTACAAGCGCTCCAAGCTCCTCCTGCATTGCCAGTCGGAGCCGAAGAACCTTAAGCCATGTTTCCTGACGCTTACCTTCGTTCAGACTTTGCGGATCGGCACCGGGTGCTGCCGGCATACTGCCCTCTGCGGCGGGCTGGCTTGTTGGTGACGTTGGAACAGCGGGGAGCTTGGTGCTTGTTTTCAGCGGATTAGAAAACCGGGAGCGGATGTGATCGTAGTGGGCAAGCGAAAAGCAGGTAATCCGTCCGCGCCCATCCCGCTCAACCGGCAAACTATGGTTGTCTGCATAATTGCGCACGTTTTTTGAAACAGCCGATTTGGAGACCCCGTCCCGATCGGCAACCTGCACAAATGTTGCCATCACCAGTGGTGCATCTTCGTGCATCTGAAAACCCCCGTTCTGGCAACCTTGGCAACCGGTTGCTGGCAACTCTAACAACCCTGACAACTCAAATTTTCAACCTGTAAAACTGGCGAAACCCCGGGAGCTGCGCCCCCCGCGGGGAAAGGATGTTTTGTACGGTCCCTTTTTTTCTCAGCCGCCGCCGCGCCTTCAAAGGGAGCTCAGCAGCCGATCGATCTCGTGTTCCAGCCGAGGCCGCAGCTTCTCATCAGCGACATCTTCGAGCACATCCATGAACTCATCTTCGTGGTTTTGAACATCGGCGGCGGGGTTCGGTCCCCAAAGCTCGCGAACTGGAAGGCGTGCTGCGCTTGATCGCTTGAATACGCCGGTATGACCTGAGGCCATCGTGGCAAGGAACGTGCCTTGGTGTGTTCCCCAATTACGAACCGAAACGCCATCCCGTGTCTGGCGTACGCTCCCCAGCTGGTAGAGCGGTATCCAACCAGAGCGCATAATAACGCTGGCAATATCTGCACCGGTATTCACCGCAACGGTAACGCTTCGAATATCCTTTTGCCGCATTCCAGTAGAGGCTGCGGACTTTCGAACAACCCGCGTTTTGGCAATTGCTGTCGTGTGTTTGAGGGCGCGAGCAATCGCCTTTCCTTTGATATCGCCGGACAAGTTGCCAAGCCCACGCATGAGATCATCAAGGTCTCTTGTGTCAAAGCTTACGGTAAACACGTTCGCACCTCATTGCTGAGAAGGTAAGTTCATCACCTGAGCCTTTGATCAAAGCAAAACCGCCCTGAAGGTTGTCCCTCAGAGCGGTTTTCTGGTCGCTGTTAGGCTGTCAAATGCTCTAGGTCATTACAAGTATCGAGCTTCAAAAAGTTCTTGGCAGTGGTGCTCCGATCAAACTCAGGCATTTGAAACTCTTTGACTTTATGAGTTTTCAACATGGGTATCGCTTCGGCTATCATCTGAAGGCCTGCACACCAGTAGGTATAGGTTTCCAGCAAAAACTCCTCCAAATCACTTTCAACTGAGACGACCGCCAACTCACAGGCCTGACCCACCCGGCAGCCCGGGCCATCGTATCCATACGGCTTTGCCAGTTTGGTGTTGGGCTGAACGAAGAGCTCCTCGCCATCCTTCCAGTAGCTCATAGCAACGCGGCCAGAGGGATTGCGCTCGGCAACAAGCCGCTTGCCGCTCACATGAGGTTTTTCCGGCTGCAGCATTTGAGAGGCGTAGTAGATCACCAGACCCGCTGCATGTGCGCAGTCATCGGACAAGCGCGCAAAGTCCATCACGGTGCGATGCACCAGCTCCGCATCCGGATGCAGATCTGCACCAGAACGTCCGCCGCCATCCACGAATGTGCCAAGCGCCAGAACATTCTCAAGCCGTTCCAGCGAACAGCGCACGGTCAGGTGGCGGGCTTCGTCATCCGCGACCAGTTCCTGATGCGCCTTCTGCTCGGCGTAGACCCATTCCAGCAAGCTCACCAGATCAACCACACGCCGCTCTGCCTTTGCCGCCACATCCTTGTGCACCTGAGCTGAGTTTTGAGGAGATGAACGCAATGTTTGAACCATTTTGCACCTTTGCGAGTGTTCCGAGCGTTATGTGAGTGTTGAAATCACAACGCTCGCGGCCCTTTTAATTAATCAAATCAATTTGTTGTTTAACCCCTTGCGAGGGTACGAGTGTTAGAGTTGGAATTACGCACATAACTAATTGTCTTGGACAAAGCCTTTCCCAATTCCCCTTATACGCGCGGGTGCGCGAGTAACGCTCGCACCCGCGCAGCTTCCCCGTAAGCTCCTGTCACGAAACCGGAAATCCGCGCGAGGCCCAAAGCTCAACCCTCGCGCATACACTCGCACGCTCGCAGCTCGAAACGCACTCATCCCGGCACGCTCCAATCCATCGGATCAGGACGCATTTCGGGCGGCAGATTGAACCGCACATTGGCGTATTTGCGGATCCGGCCCATCACCTTGCGCATGCCATCCTTCTTCGGAAGCTCGCGACCAAAAGCCGTTTCTGTAAAGGGCTTTAGACCGGAAATTTCAGACCATTTCTTATAAGTGTCATACATGGTTCTGCCCGTGATTGAGGGCTCATCTGCGTCCTGTCCGGGCGGCTCGGCAAACTCGATGCACGCTTCCACAAATTGCTGGATCGGGTCGAGCTCAGTCTTGTAATCCTGCGTCAGCCCCTCCACAGCAGCAGGCACATCCAGTCCCTCCTCCATGTAGATCTGCAAGCCCTTCAGCATCCAGTTCAGGATGCCCGACCGCTCCACCTCAAACTCGGCAAGCACCTCTGCCATGGGCCGCTTCTGGTCCTCAGAGATGCGCACGTTCCAGGGCACAATCAGCAAGCGTCGCCAGATGCCATAATCATTGCCCTTGATGAACGGCTTGTCGTTGCCGCTCATGATCGCCTTGAAGATCGGCGTCATATCAAAGAAGCCCTGATGCAGCCGTCGCACTTGCATGGGCTCGCCGCCCGTCAGGGCCTTGATCAGCTCCTCCTTCACCGCCTCGCCCTTGGGCAACTCGGAGACACGCACCAGACGTTTCCCCACCAGCGTGGCGAGATCCGGCGTTGCCTGATCACCGCGCCGCTGCCCGGTGCCGGTCACGCTTTCCGGGTTCAGCTGCCCAGCATAATCGCCCATTAGCCCGCAGATCGCCTCCACGAAGGTGGATTTGCCATTAGCCCCATCGCCATAAAAGAACAGCAGCTTCTGCTCACTGGTCAGCCCCGTCAGGCAGTAGCCGGAAAACACTTGCAGGAAGCGCTGCATCACCTCGCAGGGCTGGAAGTAATCCAGAAACGCCTGCCAGCTCGGACATTCTGTTTTCGGGTCAAAGTCCACCGGCGCGCATTTGGAAAGCCGCATGGCCCGGTCATGCTCCAACGGCTCCACATTCATCACCCGGCCTCCATCCCCATCTGGCTCCGGATGCAGGTTCAGCGTGGCCGTGCGGGTGTTGAACACCAGCCCGTCTTCATCCATTTCCTCAGGCGCATAGGTCACATGCGGCAAAGCCTGTGAGATCATGCCTTTGATCTTGTTGGAGTTGCCGCTGGAAACCGCAAACTTCTTGCGTCCGTTTCGCCGGCTGCCGCGCGCTTTCTTCACGCCTTCCGCATCGCGCAGAATGGCCTCCTGCTCTTTGGTCAGCGGCGCATCATCATCCTGCGGCGGCAAACGCTTGGCTTTGTCCAGGATCAGCTCTTCCCACGGCTCATAGCCCAGATAATCCAGCTCTTCCTTGATCAGCTCCGCCGTGCGCTGCGCATAGCGCGTCATCACTTCCTCGCCGCCGGTCAGATCCCAATGGGTGCCTTTGTAGGTGTAAAAGCCCACTTCCCGCACATGCAGAAATTCGCTGCCAAAATGCTCCATAAGCCGCTTGGCGTTGCCCGTATCGTTTTGATCGTATAGGGCACAGCGTGAGAGTTTATCGGCAAACTCTGTAGACAGAGGGGTGATGAGGGGATCATCACTGGGCTGCATGGCATCATCAATGGCCGCTTTCATGGTGCTCATGCTGCATCCCTCCGTTCCATCATGATCCAGTCATTCATATCCATGCCCAAAGGCGGCCACAGAATGCGGGCAGAGCGCCCCTCACAGCGGGCACGACGCACCGCCCGCTCCAGTTCGGCCTTCAGTCCATCAAGGTCCTTGCTGTCGCTATCTGCGAGAACAATCGCAGATCTCAGCTTGTTAGGCAGATCCATCCGAGTGCTGTCAAAATCCGGCTGCGTGGTTGGCAACATATGCCCGATGCGTTTGGGGTGCGGCTCTCGGATCCCATGCACCCAGCCCCGCCCCACAAGATTTCCCAGAGAGCCCGCCGCCCAGCACGAGAGCCCACAGGCTATGACAGAAAGACAGGTCTCTATGCCCTCGCCCAGCCCCATCACGGGCGCTGCCGGGCCAAGGCGCAAACTGGCACCCATATACGGCCCGCGGATCTTTTTGGCCGGCAACCGCTGGCCATCCTCCAGCACAATCTCTGCCTTGCCGCTGCCATCGGGTTTCAGCCAGGTCTGATGAACGGCAGCAAACCGACTGTCTTTGTGCTGAAAGGCCGCCAGCAGCGCCGGGCCGCGATGCACCACCTCAAACTTGCCTTTGCGCACTTCCGCCCAAAACGGCAGATCCGGCGCATACCGCAGCACAGCCTCAGGCAGATCAAGATCACCCAGCCCCCGCGCTTCGCGCAGATAGGTTTCCGCAACCGATCCTTTCAATGCCCGCCCGGCTTGGAAAATGCGATAGCCTGCCGCCCTCGCCTTTTCCTGGTCAGTGGCAATCCGCTCTTCCACCTTCTGGCGCTTATAGGCTGGCCCCTTGTACCCATTGTCCTGCACAATTTCTTTTGCCAGCTCCTCACCGCTCAGGTCTTTGATGCAGTCCAGAAACGAGCGGAACCCTTCAAACTCCATCATCCAGTCGATGATAGAACCCGCCCGATCGCACTCGGTAGAATAGCACCGGAAGGTGTTTTTGACCGGATCAAACACAAAGCTGGCATTGCGGTCATCATGATCCGGAAACGGACATTTACCGGAATAAAGCCGCCCTGATCGGCGCAGTGTGGTGTGCTGGCAGATGCGCTCAAATAGATTGGCGCTCTGCTTGATTTTCTCGACCTGAACCTCGCTGAACCGCATCACACCAGCCTCCCTTGTTTGGGCGGTCGTGGGGGCGGAGGCGTGCGCTTGGCTGCCTCCACATCCGCCTCATACTGCTTGGCATGGTCCGGACAAAACCACAGTTGCTGACGTTTGCCAGCATCATCTACGGTGTACCCACGAGAGCCCCAGTTGGTGCAGCCCTCTGCCATGCAAGGATGCTCGGAATGGCCTGCTACCGTTGTTCTAGGGGATTTACGGAGATCTATCTTGAGAGTCATGCAGCACACCTCTCAACTGAAGCGTGCAAATGAGTAGAATTGCCGTTATATCTCATCGGCCTAAATGAGACTGTGAGTTCCTTTCCATGCCTAAGTTTAACTGGAAGCACTTTTTTGCCTTTGCCGCGATTGGCATCGCCTCGTCTCTCATCGCTTCTTTTTATACCGTATCTGTCATCGGATATTGGGCGGGAGGAGTTCCAGAAGGAACTATAACCATCCAAACTACCGAAGAGCATTGGGTTCGTGAGTGGATTGGTGCGACGAGTGGTTGGGTAGCAGCTATTGCTGCGATCACAACAATTTTTGTGTTGCTGTTTCAATCTAAAACAGCCCAACGGGACTACAAGAAAAGAGTAGCAAAGGACACGAGAAAACAGCTTGTTATACTGCACCAATGGATTAAAGCCGTTGCGCAACTTGGATCTATAACCCCTAAGAAACTTTGCGAACTCTTCGATGGAGATTGGGATCATGTGCTCTATGTTTCCGAAATGCGCATGGCACAAGTGAGCGAAATCTTTCACCTTCGAAATGACGTTATTCAATGTATCGATATTGATGACTTCGTGACCCTGCGGTCCAATTTTGGGAATAGAGAACATGCGGAGAAAGCTAATTTCGACAAAGGAAACTATAAAGAAGGCTCTGAGTTTTTTTGCAGCTACTCTCATCAACCTGATAATGGCAGCGAAAACATGGATGACGTAATTTCCTCTGCTCTCAAAATTCTCAGGAAGAGCCAATTGGCACTTACTGAAGAATTGAAAAAACTTGAAAAGATCACATAAGCATTGGTTGTCGAACGCTTTTCCCATCACCCCACCTCCTTCACCCGCAAACCACGATAAGTCACGATGCGGGCTTTGATTTTCAGGAAGTTGTAGTCCTGTGAGAGGTGGAGCATAGCGCGGCCGAAGGCGGTCTCGGAGATAATGGGGTGGCCTTCTGTGTGGGCCCAGTCTTTGTAAGCCAGGAACATGGCCCGGGCGGTCATGGTGTGCTTTGGATCCAGTCGGCAGCCATCCTCGATGAACGAGCGTAGTTGGTCTTCTGCTTCCATGACCACACCAGCGGGCACATCAGCAACGCGGGGGCCAAAGGATGGGACTGTTGGCAGCCCCAACTGATGCCAGAGCTCGCAGGCCGCACGAGGGCCAGAGATGCGGTTGGCGATCTCCACCAGTCTGGATTTGTTGCCCAGCTCAGTTTGGCTGCCCAGATCGCTACCGACGCTCTCTTCAGAGAACATCTGCTCATTGCGCAGGCCCAGAAAATGCTGGGACAGCACTCCATAACACTCGCGTTGATAGTCAAGCACGCGCAGCCGGATGCTTTCATCTTTGATCCGGTTGCTGTCGATGGTGAAAAGCCAACCATTGATCAGGTCCAAACGCAGGCAAATGGCCTTCTGGTCGCCGCCACGACCCAAAGGTGTTGCCATGATGGCAATACCTTCCTTCAATATCGGGTCTCGATTGACGCGCCGGTATTGTGCGGACCAATCCAAACCGATCGCCTCCACCATCGGCTTCAGCGCAATGAACACACCGTCACTTTGCTCAAAACCCCAAAGAGTGTCGCCTTGGAATTCAACTGGAACGATCTTGGTAGCCATCATGCTGCTCCTTGGGTTGGTAAAAGCGTGCGGGTGGAGTGCCACGCGGATTGGGTGTGGGTGAAAATCTCTTTGTGGTGGGTGAAAAGAAGGGATTGCAGGGTCACAATAGACTGCACCGCCTCGCACTGATGGGGAGGCAGGTTGTTGCCGAGCGCGGACATGGCGTGCAAAAGCGCACCGAACTGGGCCACAGCTAAATCAATATTTTCAAGGGAATTCCGTAGGTCTCGGCACGCACGTGTCGTGTCATCTGCCAGTACTACCATGGCAAATCTCCTTTGGTCAGAATGTATCCAACCGCAAGAGAGGCCAATCTCTGGCGGCCAGACGAGCAGGATTGGCCTTACCGTCCCAAAGGAAAACGGCGCGCGTGAGCGCTCCCGCCCGCCTAGCCATAAAAGCAAAACGCCGCTGGCATAGACATGCCGCGGCGCATAGCGTGCGCCTTTGGAATAGGAAGGGAGGCCAATCCCCGCACGCCTTTGTGTGACGCGCTCACTGGCAAACCACCAGCTGAGCGGAATCATGGCCTGATTTGTACCTGTTGTCAACGCACCCGGAATCGCGGATAGGTTGCAGATATTTGCATCGGGAATACTTAAATGAAATTCTTGCGGTACTTCTTCAGGACCAAGCAAGCCTATCGTTTGCTTCGCAACCTCATAATCGCACTGCTTTTGCTTCCTGTCGTTGCATTGGTCATTAGCTCTTCCTCCTTTTGGGCGAGCGTATCTATTTGGACTTCTGAGGTCTCTACAGGGCTGCTGGACTACGAATATTGGGGCGGCAAAGATGCTGATAGAATGGCAGTCCTTAGAAACGCAGCTTTGATCCTTTTTGGGTTGCTCGCCTTGTTGCTTGCTATTATTCGAACTCGTACCAGTACACGGCAGACCAACCTGTCTGAACGAGGCCTCAACAATGAACGCTATCAAAAAGCAGCGAGCATGTTGGGAGATGACCAGTTGATTTTGCGACAAGCTGGAGCCTTGTCCTTGAAAGCTCTGGTAGAGCAAGACCCGAAGAACTACTTTGACCTTGCACAGGACCTTCTTTGTTCTTTCATCAAGCACCGTACCGAAGAAATTGGTGAGCTCTATAACTTGCAGTTCACTGATGTTTCGGGAAAAGCAGAAACGCTTGACCAGAAAGACCGCAGTCGAACAACTGACGTTGGCACGGCGATGGCTTGTTTGGGAGCAATTCGTCAGGAAGTCTGGCAATACTACGCTATGGAAACCAAACCCGAGCTGAATGGTGTAATTCTGAGAGATTGCGAGTTTCCGAAAAGCAACTTGATCGGAGTTGAACTTCAGAAGGGTGATCTTCCTGGCGTAAATCTTGAAGACAGTGACCTGAGTCTGGGCAACTTCGCTGCGACCGACTTCTCTAACGCAAATCTGCAACGTGCAAAACTGGAAGGGACTGACTTTACATCTGCTATCTTTCGGGGTGCGGATCTTCGGTATGCCAATGCTATCAGAGGTATGAGAACAGCACTTTTGTTTATCGCAGTAACATTTTCGCCCTTGATCGTGGCTATCCCGGTTGCTTTTTGGAGGATTTACGACCCCACTGATCTCATTTTTACTTATCTTGGTTTTATATTTTGGACTGCAATTGTGGTGCGCATACTCAAAAATCGCACGGATAACTACCTCACCGGTTTCTTTCAGTCTATTCCTTTGCTGAGACGGTTTGTGCCTGCAGCTCCAGATTTCAAGCATACGGATTTGACTAGCGCAAAAATGAAACACGCAGATCTTGCGTACGCTAATTTTACAAGAGCAACTCTGAATGACACTAATCTCAGAAGAGCTAACCTTTGGAACGCAGATTTTCGAATGGCTAAGCTTTGCAATGCCAACTTGATTGGAGCAAATCTCAAAGGTGCTTCTTTTAAGGATGCAAAACTCACTGGCGCTCTCGTTGAAGAAAAATGGAGGCATTTGTTCAGCCAACAACAATGGCATGAGATTAAGGTCTCCACCAAGCATGGCTTGCCTATTCTCAACTCTGATGCAGAGAATGCCGAACAGCCAGAAGTCGACATCCGAGAACCCGAACAGGAAGACAGCTAGATGACTGCCTTGCCCTCTGCTCCACCAAGACCTTTCCGCTCCTACCTGCCAGCTCAACTGCGTGGGTTTGGGTTTGTTTTTGCGGGTAATTTGTGGAGCCTGGGCGTCTATCTGATTTATCAGGGTAGCGCGCTGCGGGATTGGTTTCTGGCTGGGTTTCTCTGGATTATTGGGGCGGTTATCGTTTACTGGCTGGCAACACGGATAGAGCCCGTTTTCAGCCCGTTCAAAGCCCTGCTGGTCACCCTGTTCTTTCAGGTGCAGATGTTCGCCGCCATCGCCCTCATCCGCGTGAGCCTGGCAGACTTCGAGATTGAAGCCATCAACCAGCTGACCATCACCCAAATGGTTATGGCGGTCTACATCCTCATGGTGCCCATAACCCTCCTCTCCGCCTTCATAAGCTGGGTGCGGCAGAGCAACGGGTGAATTCTTTTCACTGGCGACCGACTGGACATACCTCCGCAAACTGAGTGACAGTTGCGCCATTGAAAACCCTAGGAATTTTTGAGCTAATTGATGTCTGCTAACAATGCTACGCAAACAGGGTCTGCTACCGACGAACCTCATCAGCTCCTGAGCAAGACTGCTCTTATAAAAAAGTATGTTGCTGTCATCGCGTTCTTTGCAGGCGGACAGGGCTACTGGTTCTTTTACCGCCAGCTTTATGACATGCCCCCCATACTTGGGTTGGGTTTGCTTCTCGGCAGTCCGATTGCAATAGGTGTTGGTGTGTGGCTCTGGCCTAAGAAGATCAACATCATCAATCTGCTCAGCCTGGTTATCCTGATAAACGTCGGCGTGGTCGCACTCTTCATCGGCATTGGCACTATAATCGCCATTCTGCACTATGTTGAAGTTCTTGAGTTGTGGGCAGCGGAACCCGTGACCATCTATGGCCTGACGATCGGTGGTATTGCGACCTACTGGCTGTTCAATATCATTCGTGCGCCCTAACATCATGCAGCAGCCCTCCAATTGTCATTGGACGACCAGCATCCTCTGATTGAAGACTCAGAGGTGGGCGCCTTACTGTGCGAGGCAGTTACTTTATGCTGTTTTGAGAGCTGAGATTGATGATGATTATGTTGCGTGCGGTGCTCACCAAACTTGCTTGGTGGTTGGTGTGTTTGGCTGCGATTGCCATAATTAGCGCTTTTACTTTTATCGCTCTTGAGTATGCCAGCAATGTCTACTCCCAAAGCCCTGATAGCTTCTCTTTGGAGTATTGGGGGGCAGATAATGCCTCTAGGGCAGAAGTCCTTCGTAACCTTGGCTTGGTCGTCATTGCAGTTGTTGGTTTGCCTTTTTTGGTATGGCGAAGCATAACCGCACATAGGCAAGCAGAAGCATCTTTTAAACAGGTTGATGCAGCAAATCGAAACCTGTTTCAGGTTGAGCACGGACACAATGTAGATCGTCTTCAAAAGGCCATTGAAGGAATTGGTGCGGAAAGTGCACCGATAAGAGAAGCTTCGGTACACAACATCGGTGCTGTCATTTCGCTTGATCCAGCGAAATTTTATATCGTTGGCCAAAAAGCTATTTGTGGGCACATCCGCGATCTTTCTTATCAGCAAATTGATCAAGAGAAGAAGGCTGCGGACATGAACTTTGACCAATCGCCGGGAAGATTTCCCTACAACTACGAAATTCTGGATGCATTCGGAGCGTTCTCTGAACTCAAGAGAGTTTATGGTCCTGAGTTTGATCGCCATTGGAAGCCGAACTTGCTGGCTCTTAGGCTTTTCAACTTTGTGTCCCAATCTACCGGCTATGTGGGCGCAAGCTTCAATATGAGTAAACTCACCAACAACGACTTCATCGAGTGTAATTTCTCTAATGCACTGTTTGAAGAAGCTGTAATGAACAGGACGTCCTTCGATCGCTGTACTATGTGTGACTGTGTTTTCCGAAAGGCCGAGTTCAAGTACACAACCTTTATGAACTGCAATCTTACGAATACTGACTTTACTCAAGCAAAGCTTGATTTGCGAGTTAACCAAGCTGAGGCTGACCACTCCACTAAGTTCATTGGATGTACTTTGAAGGATGCAAAAGTTCCAATAGAATACATCGACTTGTTTCCAAAAGATCAAATCGAAGAAATTCAATGGTTTGACGGATTTGGTCAGCCGACTATGCCTCACAAAGAAACGGTTACCGACATAAAATAACCCCCTCACGCCACAGCCCTCCTTGTATCAGCCAACTCACTCGGGCGTGGTGCTCCAACCTGGAGGCAGTAGCGGCGGACGGCGCGGTGGACGACTTGGGGGCTGACGCCGCAGGTGGTGGCGATGCACTCATAGCCCAGGTCAAAGTGGCAGCTGAGGCCGTAATAGAAACAGCCGCGGCACAGAACATCTTCCGGCTTTCTGCCGTTACTGGTGAACAGCTTTGTCAGCGGCACATGGCACTTTTGGGCGGTCTCATTGGCAAAGCTTTGCATCTCCTTTGACAGGGCCTGATACAGCCGCATCTGCGGGGTGAGTTTGCGGGCGGGATCCTGCACCGGGTGCAGCGGCACGCCCTTCACCACCGGCACGCCGGAGAGCACAATCCGCTCGGCATTGGCGAGCTTGACCACATCCCCCACCTCAGCCTCACTACAGCCGAAGATGCGGGCGATGGCGCGGTGGCTCATGCGGTTGGTGTTGTGCTCCAAAATTCTGCGACGGATGGTTGGGGAGTGGATCATGAGAGCTCCCCCTGCTCTATGGCTTCGCAGGTTTTGTCCAGCTTGACGGCCACGCTGATCAGCTCGGCGATTTCCTTGCGCAGTCGGTGGTTTTTGACCTCGCTGGCAGAGACTTTGCCATCATCCTTCAGGCATTCGGCCACGCGGGAGACCACATCGGAAAACTCAGCGGAGAGCTCGCCCAGATTGCCCATCCAGTCAGGTTCGGCAGCTTCGCGTGGCAGCTGAACCAGCGCATAACCGCGCATGCGCGCCAGCACCTGTGTGAGGATGGGTTCAGCGGCCTCATGCTCCAGATCGGCGATCACATCCACGGGCATGGATTCCTCGCTTTGCTGCTGACCATAGCGGGCGAGCTGACTGGGCGAGACGCGCGTGCACATACTGGCCGCTTCTACGCCGCCATTTCGTTTCACCAGCGCTTTGGAATAGGCCACCAGCCGCTCATAGTCAGAGGCTGGCAAAGTGCGGGAGTTTCGTGCGCGGGACATGCAAAACCTTCCTTAAAATAACCGCTGACGGCGTCTTGGCAGTCTTGCAGACTGCCCTTCCAGAACAGCGGAGCCGAGCTGATGCAGGCAGAGAAATGGAATTTGGAAAAACTGGAGCGCGATGCTGAAGGGAAGCACGGCCATGGCCGGCGACAGATGCAAACCGCCCTCGCCGCATGCCGGTTCGCGCGTTGTTTTTCGGGCAAGGTCAGAGAGGAGTGTCATCGCGGCGCTCCTCTCCGTCTTCTGAAGCATGCTTCCAATTAAAAAGCGTACGCGGAACGGAAACGCCTTGAGACGCTCCCATACTGTCCGGCGCATCAAACCAGGCCGCGGGAAAGACGCCCTTGCCTTCAGCGGCATAAATTGCGGATTGCTTGACGCCCAAAGCCGATTTAACAGCTTCGCGGCCCAGTGATTGGAGAACTTGCTTTGCATCGGTCATGACGCGTAACATTACAAATATTTTGTTACATCACAAGTACAAAATAAAAAAGCTTCCAATTTTTTTGTAATCTGGAATCTTTAAGACCATGAAAGAACCAGAAGAATCCTCGACCAAGCACGTTGCCGAGCGCCTTAAATGGCTCAAGGAATACTATGACTTGAGCACAAAAGAGCTCGCAAGCAGTGTAGGCGCGAGCTACACCCAGATGGCAAACTGGGAGAATGGTACGCAGCGTCTATCCCTCAAGGGTGCGCTGGCCATTAACGACACTTACGGCACCTCATTGGACTTCTTGTTCATTGGGAGAGTTGAGGCATTGCCACAGAAGATTGCGAAAGCCTGGGCATCCAGGCCACGCGAGAGCAGCTCTAACAAATCGAGCGATAGCCCTGTCGAATAAGCGATAATTATCAGTCGTCTCAATCTACATTCATCACGCATAACTCAACCCTTAAAATACGGAATAAGGGCTGAGTTATAAAATGCATGCAGTTTGAATATTTAAAAGCAGAGGCTTACAAAGTCATCACAGAGCGCCATCCGCGCATCTTGGAGAACAAGCTTGTAAGTAAATGGCACAGGGGCATCACCCATGCTTAAATTAATCTCCTTAGTCTTAAGCTCCTGAATCGCATAATCATTTATCTGCTCCGGATCTCTCCCATACTCTTCTCGATATTGATTGAATATAAGCTCACGCTTTTCCTGATTCCTAAACACCCCTGGCCACATCAAATCAGACTCCACGTACTTTTGTAGGAGTAAGTAGAAGTCTTCGCCTATTTGAAAATCATTACCCTCCACCACGAGAGTATCCGACTTCGCAGAGTAGGTTAGTACAGAAGAAGTCACCATCGCAGCCATGCGGTCGGTGCCACCAGCAAGCAAAGTTAACTCGATGTCAACCTCAGGTAATGTTGAGTTAATTAACTTTGCCAATGAAGTCAGAGATCTTGCCCGCTCAATAGAGGTCCAGTTACCAATCCCGACCTCTCTGAACACCATAAACACCTCCCCGCCTTCATTTCTCTCTTCATCTCCCTCATCTTTGAGCTTGTAGTAGCCACCCATATAGAAATGCAGCGGCACTAGGCCGTGCTTTTGTAGATCTGCGGGAGTTTCTGCCTTGGCAAGCTGACTTGAGAAACTCAAATCCTCACACTTTCGCTCTAGGTACCCCATCCCCGCAGCAAGGTCCTCTGCACCGTAGAGAAAAGACTTGCCATAAAAGTCCCGCATTTCCATTCCGCCCTGCACTTGCTTTAAGCCTTTTACGGGATAAGAGGCGGACCTTGGATAAATTTCATAAGTAGACAGTACAATGTCGCCGAGATAACGCTCTACCCGCAGTTCCGGGCTACTAACTCCCCCTTCATCAATCTGAAATTCGAAGAGCACGAACTTCAGATTTTGCATATCTTCACGGCCATTTACCCCAAGACCTAAAATAGAGAATTTATACTGAGCAACCATCCTATCAGTGCAGGAAATAGCCAGACGTAGTGGAGAATTAATACGCCCTGCAGGCTCAAGCGCAACGGATGCAGTCGCATCCGGCAGCGGAGGTATAACCTCAAACGCATCCGAGTACGCGGTAGTCAAAAATAAAATCAATGAAGTTAATGCGATAGCTTTCATAAGCGCCCCTTAGAATTTAGGGGTAACTTTAGTAAATTTGCAGCATCTCGGCACAATGAAAAATATTCAGCTACAAATATTTTGTATTATACATGTTGACAATACAAAATATTTGTAATTTCTTATAAGGATCAATCAGACAACTTTTTTGCTCTGAAAACACATTTTTCCAAAGTACCTGCCATGCAGCTCCCCACGCTAGGCAGGTGACAGGCGCGGGCACTCCCTCCAACCCTTGTGCCCGCGTCACTTGTTTCATGCGCTCAGGAGATTTCTGCATGAGTTCATATCTGACACTTGCTTCACACAACACCGGCCCACTCCTGCAACCAGGACAATTGCCCACAAACCCCACCGCCGAGCAGCAAGGCCACAAGCTGCTCGACCAGATCGCCCCAAGCTTTGGCGAAATTGCGCTGAAGCGAGAAGACCTGAAACAGGTCCTGAAAGACACGCCCGCGGACAACACTGCGATCGTGGCGCAGATCCGCAACCTTCAGGATTTCTATCGAGACGGCTGGCAGCTGTGCCAGCACACTCTCAACAAGCTGGGTCGGGGGTGATCATGAAAGAGACCGTAAGCCTCATTCCGCTGCCAGAGCGCTGCTACATCAATCTGAGCCACCCTGCCTCGTCCAAAGTGAGCTGGCGGTCTCTGGGCATTGTTCTGGGCCGTGTCGCTGCCCTGCCCAACCTGACAGATGTTTTCCTCTCACAGGCCCAGTTCAATCTGCTGGCAGCCCGGTTCACACCGCGCCCATTGCGCCCGCTGATGATGACCTCTGGCCTACAAGTAATCCTGACCAGTCTTGCTTACGTGGAAACAGACTGTGATAGCGGCCAGACAACCCTTCAGCGCCCCTCAGGCGGCCTCTGTGAGCTTGCCAAAGCCCTTGGTGAGCTCATTCCTCGCCCGAACACCATCTCGCGCACTGACAGCGCCAAGCTGGAGCAAATCCGGCAGGCCACCACAATCACCGCCCTCAACCAACTCTCCCGCCGAAGCCTGACAGGCCCAACCATTCCATTAGCAGCGACCATCAAACCCAAAAGCCCCGAGATTGCAGCCATGGACTGGGCGGATGCGATGGAAAGCTACACCTCCTCACGTTCGCATGAAGCCGCTTAGGTGCTGATATGAGAAAAGCCGCGACCCAAAACGATGCAGAGGTGAGCATAGAAGAGCTCATCAAAGCACGTGGGATCGCGGCTACGATCGTCAAAAACTATGGACCAGACTATTTGCCTGTCTTCAATCGGGTGCACGAACTGATTGAAGAGCGCGAGAAGCAGCAAAAGGAAATGGATCTGGCTTTGCGTTACGCCCTGCCCGGCACTTAAAACGCGATTTTCTGAATTGCCTTCAGTTTCAACTCAAGACTTCCGCCCGGACCGTACTTCGGGCGATTGTAGGCATGCCCCATCAACTCAACCCTGATGCGCTCATCAACCCCAGCTTCTAGAAGATTTTCCTCAAACGCATGACGAAGTGAATAAACAGTGTGGCGCTCACTCTCACGAAGGCCATTCTCTTCCAGATACTTATTGACCGTATTGCTCCAAAGATCGGAGTTCAGGAAGTAGCGCTTAACTCCACCCGCATCCTTCAGCCTCCTTGCTGCCGCCAATGACACGCCGACCAACGGAATGTCACGCGCAGAGTGCTCCGTTTTCAATTTTCGCTGATACTCGCCACCTTGATAGGCCCGCACTTCAAAATAAGGGATGGCGCCATCAAGCATCAGATGCTCAGGCAGACTCCCAATCAGCTCGGATGGACGAATGCCCGTGTTGATCAGAAACAGGAAAACATCCCGCGCTTCCTCATTCAATCCGCCAAGCGCCCCTTCTGCTAAGATCTCATTGCGCATCCAGCCTGGAGAAAATGCAGCACGCGGCGCTGTCATTGTCTTTTTCACGCGCATTCCGGCAAATGGATTATCCAGATCCAGCTCGTGCATCAGGCCATACACTTGATAAATTTGCGCCAGATGCCCGATATCCTTGTTTGCAGAGACGGAGGACTTCCCCTCGTTCAGCAAGCGATCCACCCACCATTCGCGCAGCCTCTTGGCATCATTACGCGTGATTTCAAGGATCGGCTTGTCTCCGACAAGCTTTACAAGATTGTTGACGGCCTTCAGACGCGGGTTTCTCCATTTGCGCACCTGGTCATCATTCATGCCGACGCGTTGGTCCTTGGTGAAGTCAAAATACTCCTCAAACGCAAGGCTAAGCTGCTTGGGCGGGATTTTGGCATTGCCCAGCAATGCTGGCACCAAGGGATCCTCAACCTTCTCCAAGGCGCCTTCCAGCTTCATCAGGCGGTCAATGAGTTCGCGAGGACTGCTGGAAACCAAGTCATCCATGGGAGCGTAGTTAAAGCCGCTCGCCTGCGCCAACTCACGCAGAGCGTTCGCCAGCGCATCAGCATCTTCGCTGCTCCCTGTCCTCAGAGCCTCCCAGTAGGATAAAAGCTGCGCCTCAATCGGCCCCGCCTTAGTCAGGGCAATCTCTCTGCTGTCCGTGTGAAGAGCGATTGTCACCCGAGAACGCGGGTCAAATTTCTGGTAGCGCTTAGGCACCCTTTTGACGAAATAATATCTTCCACGATCACACGTAATCCCCATCACGACGCCCCAAATGTTACGGGATTTGTTACGGGAAATGTTACGGGATTACCGAATCATCGTCAAATGCGCAAAAGCAGATATTGCATAGTGCATTGATACTGCTAATGAAATTAGATTTTTAGGGAGAGAAAAGTGGCGATCCCTGCAGGATTCGAACCTGCGACCGTCGGCTTAGAAGGCCGGTGCTCTATCCAGCTGAGCTAAGGGACCGCTTTGGCTCGGGGCGATTGGCTCGCCCCTTGCGTGAGATGTTTCATAAGGCCGTTAGAGAATAATCTCAATGGCGAAACTTAATGTGTCCACGGAGATAATCTGTCAAAACGGAAATTATCTGAATAAGATGCACGGCGGTGCTTGCGCTTGGCCTCTTCATCAACGCGGTACTGAATGTTGTTGCGGCTGGCATATGCGACCGCTTCTTCCTTGGAGGAGAATTTCAACTTCACCTGCTGTTTCATGTCGCCGGAAGATGTGTAGCCCATGAGCGGATCGATGGACTTTGGAGACTGCGGATCAAACTCCAGCACCCAGTTGTTGGTTTTGGCGGTTCCGGACTGCATGGCCGTTTTGGCTGGATTGTAGATTCTAGCTACCATGTCACCTCTCTTGCTCGCATCGGAATCGGAAACACGTTTTCCAAGGCGAAATACCAGTTTTCCTGTTTCTTCTCCAATTATGCCATTGGTGTCAATGCACTTGGTAAACCTATACCGATTTCTCTTAGTAAATAACTATAGATGCACTCATTGCGGCAGCAAGTGCAATAATTGCGCTCATAGGTGCAATATTTGCGGTTTTGACTTCAGTATTATTGGACTTGACGCTGAGCCATTTTGAGTGAAGGTAGTGCGAAGTTTTCGTGAAATATCTGTGACTAGTTACTTCTCCAAAGTTTATAGGTATTTTTAACTTGAAATATACCGGCGCAAAAACTAGTTTGCGCGCGAACTGAGCGTTCACCGGAAATAAAAGCGCTTGCAGGTAACTTTAATACACAAAGTTCCTCGAGAAATGTTTCCGGCGCAGGCTCATTTGAAGGCAAAGATGCCACACTAAATGACATGCACTCACCTGTCCTTATCGGATGATGAGGGGTTGGGTGCCAAATTGCAGTGGGTATGATGCTTGCTGCGCGGTGCATGAGAAACTACGCGAAGAAGACGCGGCGAAAAAAGTATACAGCATGTCTAACCTTAGAAAAAAGCCGACTCTAGACAAAGACTTAGAAAAGTTTTCCAGGCTAGAGCTGGCCGGCAACGCAATGGCACGGCCATTGGTTGCTCCTGCGGTCGCATTTGTTTTTCTAATGTTCGCTATGGCGATGGCTGGTTTTTATGTCTCTGACCAACCAAACGCTATCATTATTGTTGCTGCAGCTGGTATTGGCGCCTATCTGGCGATCAACATCGGCGCAAACGATGTGGCAAACAATGTGGGCCCTTCCGTGGGCTCCAAAGCTCTCACAATCGGCGGCGCTCTGCTGCTGGCTGCTATCTTTGAGAGTGCTGGCGCTTTGATTGCCGGTGGTGACGTTGTTAAAACGGTCTCCAAGGGCATTATCGACGCAAGTCAGGTTGGTGACTACACCGACTTCGTAAAGCTGATGCTGGCGGCACTGATTTCCGCTGCAATCTGGCTGAACCTTGCGACCTGGATCGGCGCACCTGTTTCCACCACTCACTCCATTGTTGGGGGCGTGATGGGTGGCGGCATTGCTGCTGCTGGTTTCAGCTCTGTAAGCTGGGGCACTATGGCCGGCATCGCGGCCAGCTGGGTTATCTCTCCGGTTCTGGGCGGTATTATTGCTGCACTGTTCCTGGCCTTTATCAAAAGCTTCATCATCTATCAGCACGATAAAATCGCTGCGGCGCGCCGCTGGGTGCCGTTGCTGATCGCGATTATGGCAGGCGCGTTTGCGACTTACCTGGCGATGAAGGGCCTGAAGAAGATCGTCAAGATCGACATCGAGATTGCTCTTCTGATTGGTGCTGCTGCGTTTGTTATCGCACTGCTGGTTTGTCGCCCACTGATCCGCAAGCAGTCTGAAGGCATGGAGAACCGCAACCAGTCTCTGCGTACGCTGTTCCGCTGGCCTCTGATTTTCTCTGCTGCGCTTCTCTCATTTGCGCATGGTGCAAACGACGTTGCGAACGCGATTGGTCCACTCTCTGCAATCGTGCACACCATTCAGGAGGGTGGCATTGCGAAAGCTGTTGCTATCCCTCTGTGGGTGATGCTGATCGGTGCGTTTGGTATTTCCTTCGGCCTGATGCTGTTTGGTCCTAAGCTGATCCGTATGGTTGGCGAGAAGATCACCAAGCTGAACCCGATGCGCGCTTACTGTGTGTCCCTGTCCGCTGCGATCACCGTGATCTTTGCAAGCTGGCTCGGCCTGCCTGTGAGCTCCACGCACATTGCTGTGGGTGCAATCTTCGGTGTTGGCTTCTTCCGTGAGTGGTACACCATGAAGTCCAAGCGCCGCATTGCTTTCGTAAAGCAGAGCACCGGCATGGAGACCTTCAAGCAGAATCGCGTCAAGGAAGACGAGAAGCGCCGTATGCTGGTTCGCCGCTCGCACTTCATGACCATCATTGCTGCATGGGTTATCACCGTGCCGCTGGCAGCGATCCTGTCTGCTTGCATGTTCTTCGTTGTGGACCTCTTCATCTTCTAAGAAGAGCTCAACGAAATAAGATTTCGAAAGCCCGGAGGTTCACGCCTCCGGGCTTTTTTTGTTGCGCTGGCGCCCTTCCCTCATTGCTAAGTCGACCTATCCTCATGATGCGCTGAGAGGCGCCTGTAGCGGTAGTCTTAGGCTTCAGCGCCTCGCTGCGCTGCCATAGCCGCAAATGCATTCACAGGAGCCTGAGAGCTGCCTGTTGCTCCGCTGTAAAAGTTTGACTGTACAGGAATTTTTCGTCACGCTTGATACGCTCAGGATTTCTGAAAGTGGTGCGCAAACGCAAAAAAACACAGAGTGATCCGTGTCATTCAATCTTAGATTTTAAGAAAGAAAGAGAAGATGGTCGGAGCAGCAGGATTCGAACCTGCGACCCTCTGGTCCCAAACCAGATGCGCTACCAGGCTGCGCTATGCTCCGAACTAATCTTCGGGTCGATAGATGGTCGGAGCAGCAGGATTCGAACCTGCGACCCTCTGGTCCCAAACCAGATGCGCTACCAGGCTGCGCTATGCTCCGATCTATCTCGGGTTGATGAATGGTCGGAGCAGCAGGATTCGAACCTGCGACCCTCTGGTCCCAAACCAGATGCGCTACCAGGCTGCGCTATGCTCCGTTACTCATCAACGTGACGCCCCGCGGCGTCTTGTTGAGGCAGGTATATAGGCAGAGTTTTAAAGCTTGGCAATAGCGTTTTGTAGTTTTTCCCAAATCATGCGTGAAAAATGAGAAATCAGTTTCCAGCTGTTGAAAAGGCTGAAATTTCAGAGGCTTAAACAATATGCGGGAAGACTGTGAAAATTTTAGCTTTTCTGCGGGGTTCAGGCAAAAAAAGAGGGTGAGCCAAAAGACTCACCCCAAGTACATTCCAGAGACCCGCATCGGGGTCTACAATCGCCAAACAGAGGTCAATAACAAAACTTGAATATTGAACTCATGATTTAAATCGCAGAAATAACCTGAATGGTCAAGTCATATTTAGAAGAAAATACAGGAAGGACGTGGATTAGTTGCTGGAAGCAACCACGTGACCGCGTTTTGCGAGCCATTCGTCAGCCCATTCAGCGGATTTGCGGCGCTCTTTTTCAGAGGCCAGAGAGAAGGCTTTCTCATGCAGCGTAACGATCCAGGTGTCATTCGCACCGCCGACAATCTGCCTGCGCGCCAAAGTCATCCACTTCAGACCGGTTATGCGTGCTGTGGTGAGTTCTTCTGTAAAATAAAGAAGTTCGCCGAATTTAGCCTGTGCGCCCACATGTCCTTTTACCGCAGCCAGTTTGAGCCAACGCGCCGCGAGACGGCGGTCATGATCGGGAAGTTTGTCATCCAGATACATAAGGCCGAGATTGTACTGTGCGTCTGCATCACCGAAGTAAGACGCGGCGTAGGTGAAGACCTCACGTGCCTTATAGGTGTTCTGCTTGACTGGGGTATCGCCAATGCCTGTCAGGAAGTAGCGGCCCAGTTCAACGAGTGCGCTTGCCACGAAAGGAGCGGAGCGCGCGTTTGGACCATCAGAAGAGTATTCGCGTACGACCTGAGAAAAGTACTGGAATGCCTGAAGATCATCTTCTGGCACACCATCTCCCTGCGCGTACATTCTGCCGAGCTTCCAGGCGGCCATGGCCTGCCCGTTTTCAGCTGCGTAGCGGAGCGGAGAAAGTGCCTTGTCTTTTTCACCGGAGTAATAAGCGCGGGCCCCTTCCTTCAGAGCCTGCTGAGGTGTGACGTTTGCCATCTGGTTGACGGCGGCCATAGCGTCGGCACTCTTATTTGAATCGAGCGCGTAAACATTTCCAATTGCAGCGAACGTGAGAACCGAGACACAGCTCAAGCTTGTTATAAGACGCGTAAACGCAGCGCGGTGCGTCACCATTCCATCTTTAAACAATGCTTTTTTCAAAGTGCCTCACTTGACCGCTATCGAATGATCAACGGTTCTGACTTCTCATGTTTTCATGCCGTCGTTGTAGGTTCAGGCTATGAAAGGAAAAAATGTCAATTTTGTTTCCAAAGGCGACATATCTTCAAATTGTCACAAATGATCTTACAAATGCCTAGCTTTCAATCTGATTGACAAAAAACCTACACAGTTCGACCACCTCTCAAACATGGACAAGGCAAACTATCCAATTTGCCTTTAGCGAACCAGTGTCAGTTTCGACCATTCCGGTCAGCGTAATTTCATGTTGCAAGCTCGCAACAATCTACAGCACATGACGCTACTGTATTGTGTATGCGCGGTGTAAAGTTTTGACCACAGGCCATAGGGTAATCAGAAATGCCATTTGTATTTTCGCCGCGAATGGCGCATATGGCTGTCAGATGCCCGCTAAAGGTGGGGCTCGGCACAATCAGGTAAGCGAAAAAGCGTATATCTGGCGCTTACCCACAAGGAACAAGAGTAGAACTCCGGCAGATCTTTGCCCTTTTCTCTCAGTCCTGCAAAACTGCCGTTTGATTCGAGACTACTGAGCGCAAGACCAAAGAGGTACGATGAGCACGCCTGATGATCTGTTTGCAGATGTTACCAAAAGCATGGATGAGCTGACATCCTCTTCTGGCAGCACTGAGAAGAAACAAACACCAGCAGCAAGCGCACCGTCCTCCCCTGCCAAATCATCCAGCGCAGGCCGGACTCCTCCCCCTGCTGCAGGTGATGCGGAATATACTGCTGCCGACATTGAGGTGCTTGAAGGACTGGAACCAGTCCGTCGCCGTCCGGGCATGTATATTGGCGGTACGGATGAAAAAGCGCTGCACCATCTGTTTGCTGAAGTGATTGACAACTCCATGGATGAGGCCGTTGCAGGCCACGCCAGCTGGATTGATGTCTCCTTAAGTGAAGATGGCTATCTGACCATTACAGATAACGGTCGCGGTATCCCGATTGATCCGCACCCTAAATATAAAGACAAGTCTGCACTGGAAGTCATTATGACGACCCTGCACGCTGGTGGTAAGTTTGACAGTAAAGTCTACGAGACCTCCGGTGGTTTGCACGGCGTGGGTATTTCCGTTGTGAACGCGCTCTCTGAAGAGCTGGTGGTTGAGGTTGCCCGTAACCGGAAACTTTATCGCCAGACGTTCCGCCGTGGCCTTGCTGATGGCGGCCTTGAGCTGGTTGGCGATGTTCATAATCGCCGCGGCACCATGGTGCGCTTCAAGCCGGATGCAGAGATCTTTGGCAAAGCACTGAAGTTCAAGCCTGCCCGCCTGATGAAGATGGCGCGTTCCAAGGCCTATCTGTTTGGCGGTGTTGAGATTCGCTGGCGCTGTGCCAAGTCTCTAGCTGATGAAGCCAATGGTGTCCCTGAGAGTGCAACCTTCCACTTCCCGGGCGGCCTGAAGGATTATCTGGAAGAAGCGTTGGGCAAAGAGCGTCGCGTGACGGATGAGGTCTTTGCTGGCCGCACACAGGCAACTGGTAAACATGGCGCTGTTGAGTGGGCTGTTGCGTGGTTTGCAGGCGATGGGTTCGTCAATTCATACTGTAACACCGTTCCAACTCCGGAAGGTGGCACACACGAAACCGGTCTTCGTTATGCCCTGCTCCGCGGCCTGAAAGCTTATGGTGAGCTGATCGGTAACAAGAAAGCCTCCATTATTACCGGTGATGACGTTCTGACGTCCGCTGCTGGTATGCTTTCTGTGTTTGTGCGTGAGCCTGAGTTTGTTGGTCAGACAAAAGACAAGCTGGCAACCAACGAAGCGACCCGTATTGCTGAAAACGCTGTTCGTGATGCCTTTGATCACTGGCTGACGGCTTCCCCGAACCAGGCCAACAAACTGCTGGAATGGGTGATTGATCGTGCGGAAGAGCGTCTGAAGCGTCGTCAGGAAAAAGACGTTGCCCGTAAGACTGCTGTTCGCCGTCTGCGTTTGCCGGGTAAACTGGCGGATTGTTCCACCAGCAAGTCTGATGGCACAGAACTGTTCATCGTGGAGGGTGACTCAGCGGGTGGCTCAGCAAAGCAGGCTCGTAACCGTTCAACGCAGGCTGTTCTGCCACTGCGTGGTAAGATCCTGAACGTTGCCAACGCTGGTCGTGACAAGCTCGTGGCCAACCAGTTGCTTTCTGATCTTATTCAGGCGCTGGGGTGTGGCACGCGTTCCAACTACGACGACAAAGATCTGCGTTATGAGCGCATCGTGATCATGACCGATGCGGACGTGGATGGTGCGCACATTGCGGCGCTTCTGATTACCTTCTTCTATAAAGAGATGCCTGATCTGATCAACAACGGGCACCTTTATCTGGCTGTTCCTCCGCTTTACCGCATCAGCCAGGGCGGCAAAACGCTGTATGCCCGTGATGATGAACACCGCGAACAGCTGCTGAAGACCTCCTTCAAGAAGAACGGCAAGATTGAAATTGGTCGCTTTAAAGGTCTGGGTGAGATGCTGCCTGCGCAGCTGAAAGAAACCACCATGGACCCGAAACGCCGCACTCTTTTGAAGGTGGTTGTTGGCGAAGATGAAGTGATTGAGACCCGCAGCGCTGTTGAGCAGTTGATGGGCAACAAACCTGAGGCTCGTTTCAACTTCATTCAGGAGCGCGCGGAGTTCGCGACTGATCTGGATATTTAAAAGAGCCTTAATTCTGAATAGTTGCTGAGTTTTACGTAGGTTAGAACTCAGCAACCTTGGCATAACTTGAAGGAATATATCGGTTATGCCGCAGAATTTATTGACAACGCTGCTTAGAAATGTAGTGTTCCGCCAAACTGGTTGGAGAAACCTGTAAATCATACGGATTCCAGCTTCTCTCCTTAATTATCGTAAAGAACATGCCATATGTCGTTTTCCACTCTCGGACTTAGTGAGAAAGTTCTCGCCGCTGTTGAAGCCTCTGGTTATACAGAGCCGACTGCCATCCAGGCAGGCGCCATCCCTTACGTTTTAGAACGCAGAGATGTCCTCGGCATTGCTCAAACCGGAACCGGGAAAACGGCAAGCTTTACTTTGCCGATGATTACTCTTCTGGAAAAAGGCCGTGCGCGCGCCCGGATGCCAAGAACTCTTATTCTTGAGCCAACCCGTGAGCTTGCTGCGCAGGTGGAAGACAATTTCAACCGTTATGGTGTCAATCACAAGCTGAACGTGGCACTGCTGATCGGCGGCGTTTCCTTCGCTGAGCAGGATCGCAAGCTGGAGCGTGGTGCGGATGTTCTGATCGCAACACCAGGCCGCCTGCTGGATCACTTCGAGCGCGGCAAACTGCTTTTGCAGGGCGTTGATATCCTCGTGATTGATGAAGCCGACCGCATGCTGGACATGGGCTTCATTCCGGACATTGAGCGCATCTGTAAGCTTATCCCGTTTACGCGTCAGACCTTGTTCTTCTCCGCAACAATGCCGAGCGAAATTCAACGTCTGACCGATACATTCTTGCAGAACCCTGCCAAGGTTGAAGTGGCTAAAGCTTCCACTACGGCTGAAACGGTGACACAGCGTATTGCTGCAGCTGAGCCGGAAGATTATGAGAAACGCGCGAAGCTGCGTGAGCTGATCGAAGGTGCTGAAGATCTTCAGAACGCGATCGTGTTCTGTAACCGTAAGCGCGATGTGGCCACCCTCTTCCGCTCGCTTGTTCGTCACGAGTTTTCCGTTGGCGCCTTGCACGGCGATATGGATCAGCGCTCCCGCATGACCATGCTGGACAACTTCAAAAAAGGTAACATCAAGATCCTTGTTGCCAGTGATGTTGCAGCACGCGGTCTGGATATTCCGAGCGTAAGTCACGTATTCAACTTCGATCTGCCGATTCAGGCCGAAGATTACGTCCACCGGATTGGCCGGACAGGACGTGCAGGCCGTGACGGCACCGCAATCTCCATTGTGACGGGTAAGGACGAGAAAGCATTGCAAGCGATCAACGAGACCATTGGCAAGGAACTGGAATGGGTTGGCGAACCTGTCGACTTCTCAGCGCCTGTCGAAGAAAAGAAATCTCGCCGCCGCTCTACCCGTGGCCAGAAAGATAAAAATCGCTCACGTAAGTCCAAAACAGAAGCACAGGAGGCTCCAGTTCAGGAAGCTGATTCTGTTCCAGCTGGTTTGGAAGAGCAACCTATGGTTCCAATGCACACCGAACGCCGTGCTCCAGCACGTGCACGAGGTGGTCGCCGCGCTAACCAACCTAAGGATGAAGCGATTTTCCGTAATGCAAGCCACATTCCGGCGTTCCTGCTGCGGGAAACTCGTTCCAAAGTTCAAAGCCGATAGCCCATTTTCCTGAGGTTAACCACTGGTTAGGTATATCCCATTAAATAAGCTAATGTTAAATTAGCTTATTAACTATGGGGTAGCCCTATCCGTGACGCGGTGATGCAATCATGAGTCAAGAAGACGAGTTCAAGCGTACTATTGTTTATGCAGACAGTGCGCTCGATTACATCAAAACGAATAAGCTTCCAGCGTTTCCACGCAACTATGAGCTGTGGTATTCTTACGCATCCGGATTTAACCGGGCTCTCAACCGGACCATCAATAAGATTCTTGCCCGTGACGGCAAAATCTCTCCTGAAGAAACTCAGAAGATCTACAACCGTTTTTTGTCGCCAAACCGTTTGGGCGAACGCATTGACGAAGTTGGCGACAAGATCTCCGAGGAAGTCCGGGAGCTGATTTCTGCTCTTGATAAAGGCACGCTGAAGACCACCGAATACGGTGAAGAGCTTGCCCGCACTTTGAGCGCTCTGGAGAACGTGAGTGATCGTTCTCAACTTTCCAAACTTGTGATCCATCTTGCCAAGCTGACCACTGAAACTGCTGAAAGCAATCAGGAGCTTCGCGAACAGTTGGTTGATTCTCGTCGCCAGATTGGCGTTCTGCAAGAAGGTTTGGAAGCGATCCGTTATGAGTCGCTTACCGATGAGTTGACCACGCTGAACAACCGCAAGCACTTCGATCAAAGTCTGGTGCGCGCGGTGAAAGAAGCGGAAGAGAGCCATGCGCCCCTCTCCTTGCTGATTTCAGATATCGACCACTTCAAGCAGTTCAACGACAACTACGGCCACCAGACCGGTGACCAGGTTCTTCGCCTCGTTGCACTGGCTGTGAAGCAGAACGTGAAAAACAACGACATCGCATGTCGTTACGGCGGTGAAGAGTTTGGCATCATTCTGCCACGTACCACCATTGAAGATGCGAAAGTGATTGCGGAGAAGATCCGTAAGAACGTTGTTGCAAAGGAACTGGTGAAGCGCTCCACGGGCGAGAACCTTGGCCGCATCACGATCTCCATCGGTATCTCCACCTTCCGTCCGGGCGACAGTGCGGAGAGCATGGTTTCTCGTGCAGACCTTGCGCTTTATGCAGCGAAGAAGGCTGGCCGCAACCTGGTGAAAGCTGAGGAAGAGAAAAAAATCCCCAGCGTGACACAGGTTGCCTGATTTAAACGACTAACTTTAAAAGAAGAACGGGTTCGGGACGGCAGATCGTATGGTTGCCGTCTTTTTTTGTCGACTGTCCAATGTGACGGATGCCTTAGCTGTTTTTTCGGCTTGTTCCAGCTGCCGGATTGCCTTTGCAATCCACTTGGTCAGCTGGTCCTCATCCTCAACAACATCCAGCGGAACTGAATAGAAGTTTGTCGGAAAATACTCGCCAAAACACTGATGGATGTACGGCAACTGACCGGTCAGAAGGAAGTCTGCAACATTGCCGGAACCTGCCTTGAGGTACAAAGACTTTTCACGCACAAGCGCGAACATTTTTCCGTTTGCATAGTATCCGTGACCGCCAAACATAGGGCGGCAACGGATATTCTTTAGAAATAACGGGCGTTTATCAGATAGAAAAAATGCGGACAAAGACATAAGCTATCACCAAAAGAAATAAATATACCGAAAGCTTGCAATATTCAGTCAAACACCGACAAGAATATTGCCTACTTCATCCACTCACAGAAATGTGATGTGATCTTTTGAGTGATTATAGCTCGAGGCCCATTTGCCAGAAATTGGCCTCAAGTCTAGTGGCCTCTCTAAATATTCTAGACAATTTGGCGTAGCGGGCGTCTGTGGCGTAGAGTTCGCCGAGATCATCGATCTCTTTCACAGCATCCGCTGCGAGTTCCTGATACTCATCGCTAGAGTACTCTTTAATCCACTCCGCATACGGATTACCTGGATCCAGTGCACCATCCTGCTTTGCCAGTTCCGCGCCGATTTCGCCATATCCGATTGCACATGGCGCAAGCGCGACTTTCAGGTCGAGCATGTCGCCTTTCATCGCGGTGTCGAGAACATATCGGGTATAGGCCAGATTGGCTGGCTCTTCCGGCGTTGCTACGATTTCAGCTTCTGAAAGCCCCCAGCTTTCGCAAAGGCGGATGTGAAGACCCATCTCTACTTCCAGAATGCCTTTAGCAGAGGAAAGGCACTTCCTCATCTGGGTCAGATCAGTGGATTTGTACATGCCAAGTGCGTAAGCACGGGCAAACTCGATGAGGAAGAGATAGTCCTGAACCAGATACTTTTTGAAGGCCTCAATCGGCAGCGTTCCGTCGCCAAGGCCCTGGACAAACTCATGTTTTATGTAGGAATGCCACGTCTCGAGATTATCGTTTTTCAATGAGTTAAAAAGAGACATGGCATCCCACCTATTGCCATAGCTGCTCTTAAAGGAGCACTATTAATTTTTCTGAGCGAACTTTGAAAGATCAGCCGCCTGCAACTCTACGGATTCACCGCAGCCGCAAGCAGATACTTCATTTGGATTTTTGAAGGTAAAGCCAGAGCGGAACTTGGTGGATTCAAAACCCATTTCCGTTCCAAGCAGGTATAGTGTTGCAGCCGGATCAACAAAGACCTTCACGCCTTTGTCTTCCACCACATCGTCACCAGACTTTGCTTCTGTTACCAGATCCAGTTCGTATTCCATACCAGCACAGCCACCGGACTTGATGGAAACGCGCAATCCGAGTGGATCAGCGTCGCTTGCATCAAGCAGTGTGCGGATGTGCTCAGCTGCTTCCTCTGTCAGCTGTAATACCTGAAATCCTGAGGCCATTTTGCACCCTCCATGGGCACCTCAACACTGTCGAGGTGCCATACATTGTAAGCGCTGTTCGAACCTTAGAAGAAGTTCAATGCGACGCGAGCTTCGTCAGACATGCGGCTTGGATCCCATGGAGGATCAAAGGTCATGTCTACCTGCACAGCACCAACGCCAGGTACTGAACTTACTGCGTTTTCTACCCAGATCGGCATTTCGCCAGCAACCGGGCAGCCTGGGGCGGTCAAGGTCATGTCGATTTTGACCGTGCGATCATCCTCGATATCAACCTTGTAGATCAAACCGAGTTCGTAGATATCGACCGGAATTTCCGGATCGAAAACGGTCTTCATCGCAGCAATGATATCACCGGTCAAACGTTCCAGTTCTTCTGCAGGGATTGCAGAGCTCTGGTTGATTTCCGGAGTTGTCAAAGGTCCGTCAGAGAACTCGCTTGTTTGTGTGTTGTCTGTCATAGGTCCTAACCAAACATCATCTGCGCTTTACGCAAGGCTTCTACGAGAAGGTCGACTTCTTCATGGGTGTTGTACAGGCCAAAACTTGCACGGCATGTACTGGTCACACCATAGCGAGCCAGCAGCGGCTGCGCACAATGCGTCCCTGCCCGAACTGCAACGCCTGCCCTGTCAATCACCATTGAGATATCGTGGGCATGCACCCCTTCAATCTCGAAGGAGAAGATAGATCCCTTATCCTTGGCATTACCAAAGATCTTGAGGGAGTTGACTTCCTTTAAGCGCTGCTCTGCATAATCACGTAGGGACGCTTCATGCAATGCGATATTTTCGCGCCCCAGACTATCCATATAGTCAAGAGCGGCCCCTAATCCAATAGCCTGGACGATTGGCGGGGTACCAGCTTCGAAGCGATGCGGTGCTTCGGCATAAGTGACGAGACACTCAGTCACGTCCTTGATCATCTCACCACCACCCTGGAACGGGCGCATCTGGTTGAGTAGTTCTTTCTTGCCGTAGAGCACGCCGATGCCGCTTGGACCATACAGCTTATGCCCGGTGACCGCATAGAAGTCACAGCCGATATCCTGAACGTCTACAGGCATATGAACTGCAGCCTGTGAGCCGTCGATCAGGACTTTTGCACCGCGTTCGTGCGCAAGACGTGTCACTTCCTTCACAGGAACAACTGTTCCGGTGACGTTGGACATGTGGGTGATTGCAACGATTTTGGTGCGATCCGTCAGGAGCTTTTCAAACTCCTCGATCAGAAACGTACCGTCTTCTGCAATCGGTGCCCACTTGATGACCGCACCCTTGCGTTCCCGCAGGAAGTTCCAAGGGACGATGTTGGAATGGTGCTCCAGAATGGAGATGATGATCTCATCGCCTTCCTGAATGTCCTCTTCCAGACCGTAGGACACAAGGTTGATTGCTTCCGTGGTTGACTTGGTGAAGATCACCTCATCCACGCTTGGAGCATTCAGGAAGCGGCGCACGACCTCGCGTGCCGCCTCAAAGTTCTCAGTGGCTGTGTTCGACAGATAGTGTAAGCCACGGTGCACATTGGCGTATTCCTGGCTGTAGGCTTTAGTGATTGCGTCAATCACCGCAGTCGGTTTTTGGGCCGAAGCGCCATTATCCAGGTACACCAACGGCTTGCCATAGACCTGCGTGGAGAGGATCGGAAAATCTTTCCGAACCTTCTCTACGTCGTATGGAGCTGTGAAAGCCGTGTTGTCGACCTTGGTCATTCGCTCACCATCTCGTCGGCGTGGAGCCACTTGCGTGTCATTGCTTCCAGCAATTCTACAGAGCGTTCCTCTTCAAATTCCTCAATAGCTTCAGAGAGGAATGCGAGAACGAGGATTTTACGCGCCTGTGCTTCCGGAATACCGCGTGCCATGAGGTAGAACAGCAGATCTTCGTCAATGTCGCCGGTGGTTGAACCGTGGGCACACTGAACGTCGTCTGCGAAGATTTCCAGCTCAGGTTTGGCATTGATTTCAGCCGTATCGCTCAAAAGAAGAGACTTGATCATCATCTGACCGTCTGTTTTCTGGGCGCCTGGCTCCACAATGATCTTGCCTTGGAAGACTGCGCGGGCTTTGTCGTCTACGACGGCGCGGTAGTATTCGCGGCTTTCACATTCTGGCACTGCATGGTTCACAAACAGTGTAATATCAGCATGTTGACTGTTTTTGAGCAGACATGTACCGCGCAGACCTGCGTGGGTGCCCTCGCCTTTGAACTCCAGGAAGAGCTGTGCACGGGACAGAGCTGAGCCTTCATTGTAGATGAAGTGCTGGAAATTGGTTTCCGCACCCAGCTCAATGCTAAGCGTCTCGATGTGCTGCGCTTTTTCGCTTTCCACCTGCAGTTTCAGCCAGTGAATGTTGGCTTTATCGCCCACTTTCACTTCTGTCAGAGCGTTGGACTGGTAAGCAGCTTCTGCGTCACCTTCGAAGCTTTCGATGATGAGCGCTTTTGCGCCAGAACCGATTTCGACAGAGGTGCCTGCATAGGAGCTGACTTCCGTGCCGTCGGTGTAACGAACGATCTCAATTGGCGTCTCAATGGTTGCATCTGCATCAATCTTGATGGTGATGCCGCCCTGAACCAGAGCCTGATTGAGGTGCGCCATGGCATCATCTGTGCCAAGCTGAGCGGCCAGGAAGCCATCTGCTTCGGTCACAGTGAGACCTGCAAGTGTCTGATTTGAAGACAATTCCGGCACATAACGACCGTTGACGATCGCAATGCGGTAGGTCTCCAGATCTCCAGCACCAGTCAAAGCGTCGGCCTTTGGCGACGTCTTGGATGCCAATGCAAACGCATCAGCCATCTTGGTGCGCAGGTCAGTGTAGTGCCACTCTTCAACGCGGCGGTGCGGGATGCCTTTCGCTTTGAAAGCGTCCCACGCCTGTTTGCGTTGGTTTGCGTTATCTTGCGTTGTTTGCGCGAGAATTGCGTTGAACTGAGCGTTCAGGCTCTGCTCTGCTTTTGTCTCTTGAATTTTTGCCGGAGCATTCATCGGTTACCCTCCAGCTCAAGCAGCTTCTTCGTCGACGTAGTCAGCGTAGCCGTTTTTCTCCAGCTCAAGAGCAAGCTCTTTGCCGCCGGTCTTTACGATCTTGCCTTTGGACAGAACGTGCACGACGTCCGGTACAATGTGATCGAGTAGACGCTGATAGTGAGTGATCACGATCATGGAGCGCTCTGGGGAGCGAAGCTGGTTGACGCCTTCGGAAACGATGCGCAGTGCATCGATGTCCAAACCTGAATCTGTTTCATCCAAAACGCAGAGTGTTGGCTCAAGCAGCGACATCTGCAGGATTTCAGCGCGCTTCTTTTCACCGCCGGAGAAACCAACGTTGAGCGGACGCTTCAGCATGTCAGGTGTGACTTTGAGCTCTTTGGACTTTTCACGTACAAGCTTCATGAAGTCCGGGGTGGAGATTTCGTCTTCACCACGTGCTTTGCGCTGTGCGTTCAAAGCTGTTTTCAGGAAGGTCATGGTCGCAACACCCGGAATTTCGATCGGGTACTGGAATGCCAGGAACATACCAGCTGCTGCGCGTTCATCGGCGCCAAGCTCAGACCAGTCCACACCGTTGTAGGTGATGGAACCCTCGGTGATCTCGTAGTCTTCTTTGCCTGCCAGAACATAAGACAGGGTGGACTTACCAGAACCGTTTGGCCCCATGATTGCGTGGACTTCGCCCGGACGAACAGTCAGGTCAATGCCGCGAAGGATTTTGTTGCCATCAACTTCGGCGTGCAGGTTTTTAATCTCAAGCATCTATCGTTCTCGTCTTTTCAATTCTTCAATAGGTACGAGGCAAACGCGGGATCTGTCCGCGTTTTAGCCCACACTTCCTTCAAGGCTGATGGAAATCAGTTTTTGAGCTTCAACTGCAAATTCCATTGGCAGTTGCTGGATTACGTCCCGTACGAAACCATTCACGATCAGCGCGACAGCTTCTTCCTCATCAAGGCCGCGGGCCTGACAATAGAACATCTGATCGTCAGAGATCTTGGAGGTTGTCGCCTCGTGCTCGAACACCGCTGAGGAGTTCTTGCTTTCGATGTATGGGACGGTGTGGGCACCGCACTTATCGCCAATGAGAAGCGAGTCACACTGGGTGAAGTTACGTGCGTTAGATGCCTTGCGATGCGCGGAAACCTGCCCGCGATAGGTGTTTTGAGAAACACCTGCTGAGATACCCTTGGAGATAATCCGGCTGGCCGTGTTCTTGCCCAGGTGGATCATCTTGGTACCGCTGTCGATCTGCTGGTGACCATTGGAGATCGCAATGGAGTAGAACTCACCCTGGGAGTTATCACCGCGCAGAATGCAGCTTGGGTATTTCCAGGTGATAGCAGAACCAGTTTCAACCTGTGTCCAAGAGATCTTGGAGTTCTTTTCGCGGCAATCGCCACGCTTGGTCACGAAGTTGTAAATACCACCCTTGCCTTCAGAGTCGCCTGGATACCAGTTCTGAACGGTGGAGTATTTGATTTCTGCATCTTCGAGCGCAACGAGCTCAACAACAGCTGCGTGAAGCTGGTTTTCATCGCGCTGAGGAGCTGTACAGCCTTCCAGATAAGACACGTAAGAGCCTTTATCTGCAATGATGAGTGTACGCTCGAACTGACCGGTGTTCTTCTCGTTGATACGGAAGTACGTGGACAGTTCCATTGGGCAGCGAACGCCTGGTGGTACGTACACGAACGAGCCGTCAGAGAAGACTGCGGAGTTCAGAGTTGCGTAGAAGTTGTCAGAGACCGGCACGACTGAGCCAAGATACTTCTGCACCAGTTCCGGATGCTCACGAACCGCTTCGGAGATCGGGCAGAAAATCACGCCAGCTTTGGCAAGTTCTTCCTTAAAGGTGGTTGCAACGGACACACTGTCGAACACGGCGTCAACTGCGACGCGGTTTTCAGGTGCGACACCGGCGAGGATTTCCTGTTCGGACAGCGGAATACCTAGCTTCTTGTAGGTTTCCAGCAGTTCAGGATCCACTTCATCAAGGGACTTGGGCCCTTCAGTGTTCTTTGGTGCTGCGTAATAGTGAAGGTCTTCGAAGTCGATCTTCGGATATTCAACACGCGCCCATGTTGGCTCTTCCATCGTTTTCCAACGACGAAACGCCTCCAGACGCCAGTTTAGCATCCATTCCGGTTCTTCTTTTTTGGCTGAGATGAACGCAATGATATCTTCGTTGAGCCCTTTGGGAGCAAGCTCACTTTCGATATCCGTTACAAAGCCATATTTATACTGATCAACGTCAATTGCTTTGACCTGATCAATTGTTTCCTGGACTGCCGCCATGCTTTGTCTCCATACGCGGTTCAAAGCCGCATTGGGTACACCTTATTGGACCCTTTTGCCCTATCTAACAGATGCGCTGTCGCAACACAGTGCATCCTTATTTATACGAGGGTTTTGTCCTCGTTTATTTTTATATTTGGCGCTCACCCCTTCTGTGTGGGCTTCATTCGTTTATAAATTTTCGTCCAAGCGCCTAAAAAGCGCTCAACGTCGTCTTCGGTCGTTGCCCAACCCAGGCTTACCCGGATTGCGCCCCGCGCCAGTGATTCCGGCACCCCCATCGCAAGAAGCACATGGGATGCGCCTACTTTGCCGGAAGAACAAGCTGATCCAGATGAAACTGCCACACCAAACAAATCAAAGTTGATGAGCGCGGTTTCAGCTGAAATCCCTTCAACTGCGAAACACGTCGTGTTGCCAAGACGCGCGACATCTTTACCAAAGATGATCGCATCAGGAGAGATTTGTTTCACTCTCTCCTCCATATGGTTTCGCAGGCGCAAAATTCTAGCATGTTCATCAGGATCAGTTGATTGCGCTGCCGCAACTGCAAATCCTGCAATCCCTGCTGTGTTCTCTGTGCCTGCTCTTCTCCACGACTCTTGTCCGCCACCGGTGAGCAGCGGGATTGGCCTGAAGTCACCCTTACCTAAGATAAGAGCGCCTACCCCTTGCGGACCTCCGATTTTATGGGAGGAGATCGACATGGAGTTACAGCCAATCATGGCCATGGAGATTGGTTCCTTACCTGCCATCTGGACTGCATCCACATGGAAGATGTGACCTTTATCTTCTACCAGTACACCTATTTCCTGCAGCGGCTGCAAAACACCGGTTTCGCTGTTCGCGGCCATCACGGAAATAAGAACTGTTTCATCGTCACCCAGAGCATCCAACATATTGGAAAGTTCGCCGACGATGACACGGCCTTCTTCGTCAACCGGAATGCTCTGTACGTTCTGAGCTGCAAATCGGCCACCTGCGATAACGGAGGGATGCTCGATTGCGCTCACAAAAACCTGGGTCAGAATATAGGGCTCGCCATTTTTCAACCAAGTGGGCGATAATGCCGTTACATTCGCCTCAGAAGCACCACTTGTAAAAATAATGTTTGCCGGATTGCCATCTACCAGATCTGCAATTTTGTGCCTTGCATCTTCGATGATCGCCCGGGCGCGCCGACCGCTGCTGTGAATAGAGGACGCATTGCCAGCGGCTTTATATGCTTCCTGAAGAGCTAAAAGAGATTCTTCCCTCAACGGAGCGCTGGCGTTATAGTCTAAATATGTCAGTTCGCGGTTCGTTGTCATAGTTTAACACAGAAAATGGGGTTCTTTAGTGCCCTAATTGGGTCTCTATGGAAATGGAAACCTTGATATTTTCCACGGTGCTTACGATAAGGGTTAGTGAGTTCCCTTTGAATTCGTTGAGGTCTATAACGTGAGTGCGCCGAGTTGGATATACCTTTCTCCAATAGAGGTCGATTTTCAGTGTAGTCCTTGAGATTCACCGTAGAATAATTCTAAACTGGTTCTAATAAACTTGCCCTTCGCAGTCAAGTTTAATCGACATTGATCCAGTGTACCAAAAAATCGGCGGTCATTTGCTGCCGACCAAAACAAAAGGATTTTGCAGTATATGCCTGAGGTGATCTTCAATGGCCCTGCAGGGCGGCTAGAAGGCCGTTTCCATCCAGCTAAAAAACGCAATGCTCCAATCGCATTGGTGCTTCATCTGCATCCGCAGTTCGGCGGGACGATGAACAACCAGATCATCTATCAGATGTATTACATGTTTGCGAAACGTGGCTTTGCGGTTCTGCGCTTCAACTTCCGCGGTGTCGGTCGTTCACAAGGCCAGTTCGATCATGGACAGGGCGAGTTGTCTGATGCAGCAGCAGCGCTGGACTGGGTGCAGACTGTTCATCCGGATGCGCGCGCGTGCTGGATTGCAGGCTTCTCGTTTGGTGCGTGGATTGGTATGCAGCTTCTGATGCGTCGTCCAGAAGTGGAAGGCTTCATTTCCGTTGCTCCACCAGCAAACCTGCATGACTTCTCCTTCCTTGCGCCTTGCCCGTCTTCTGGTCTCATTATTCATGGTGAGCAGGATAAGGTTGTTCCGCAGAAAGACGTTCAGGCTCTGGTCGACAAGCTGAAGACCCAAAAGGGTATCATCATCGATCACCAGGAAATGCCTGGCGCGAACCACTTCTTCGAGAACCATGTTGATGGTCTGATTGATAACTGTGCCGGTTATCTCGATCGTCGTCTCGGTTTGATCGGTGAAGACGCGATGTAATCAGCGCAGATTTTCCGAATAAAAAAAGCCCGGTCAAATGACCGGGCTTTTTTTGTAACTGATGTTCTGACTTATTCGCCAGGTGTCCAGGCGTGGTAGTCTCCGGTCACTTCCGGACGTTTTTCCGGGGTCAGGATGGAGCCTTTTGGACGGTAAGCGTTTGGTGTGCCTGTCAGATTTGGCTGGTGATCTGCTTCCCAGTCGCGCTTGACGTATTCCATCTCAGTTGGAGGCGTGTCAGTGCGGTAGTGCATCCAACCGTGCCAACCGGCAGGGATCTGGGAGGCTTCTGCGAGGTTCTTATAGATCACCCAGCGACGCTTGCCGCCACGCTCTCTATAGTACTTGTTGCCAAACTCATCGGTACCGACGAACTCACCCTTTCTCCAAGTGAAGAAGCGAGTGCCCCACGTGTCACTGTTCCACCATGTGAAGAACGTAAGCAGAAGGTGTTTCATGTGTCTGGCCTTTCCAGATCGCTGGCTTGTAAATTTTGCTGGAATATGACGAGTGTTGGCCTGCCTGTCCAGTCTTTGAGTACCGTAGTTTCAACTATTCACCGGAAGTCGCTTAAAATATCCTAGGGTCAGTTAGCAATTTCCCAATTCTGCCCCTCATTTTGCGACTTCACTTCTTGGCTCTGCGCGGCAAGTACGGGTTTTGACTGAACTTGTCTGCCGGTGAAATGTTGCCGACTTCCAGATCCTTGAGGGAAAGCGGCTCATTATCATCCCTGCTCCGCTGTCTGCGCTTCGGTGGCACCGGTTCAGATTCGGGGGCAGCTGCGTTTTCATCCTTCTGGTACTCGCGCGCTTTGTTGAGCGCTGCGAACTTGGCCTGATTCTGTTCCAGACGCCTTGCCGTGCCATCAATGATGAAACCACCATCCTCATTGCGTATGAACTGACGGCGATCCTTACAGATTGATTCCAGCGACTTCTTCAGCACTGCGGAGGAAATAGGTGTCACCAGCAGATGGTGGGCCCCTGCTTCCATGGCGCGGGTTACGAGCGCACGGGTGCCGTAAGCAGTGATGAAGACGAGCGGAACGTTGATGAGTTCAGGGATTCGGCCTGAGCGCATCAGCTTTAAAAGCTGGAAGCCGCTGACCGGTTTCATC
This sequence comes from Pseudovibrio sp. FO-BEG1, assembly GCF_000236645.1. Taxonomy (NCBI): domain Bacteria; kingdom Pseudomonadati; phylum Pseudomonadota; class Alphaproteobacteria; order Hyphomicrobiales; family Stappiaceae; genus Pseudovibrio; species Pseudovibrio sp. FO-BEG1. The sequence continues at coordinate 3,229,942 of NC_016642.1, read as the reverse complement.
TCCCATCCGGACAACACTATATCTGGTGGGTCCGAGATAAGCATCGGCAATGCATCCTTGGGACTGTCATAGACACGTACGCGCCCCAGCTTCAGGGTGCCTAATATGCCCCTTAGGATTGCTTGGGTGGGTTTTGACTGTTCCACAAGAACCACATCTAACTGAGAAATGTCCTTGCCGAAGGAGGTGTGATGCATATCTGCTCGCTAATTTAACCTAACCAGATACTGAAGGTAATTGAGAAACTATATATGATCTCTCCATACAACTACTGCGTAAAATTGCGTGGGGTGCACAGACTTTTTTACCTGCGATTTTTTGTGATCCACTGAATAATTTTTCCGAAAAATATCCCCCAGAAAAAATGAGGTTGAGTTTGCTTTTTCGCTTGGCTTTGCGGAAATGGCAGGGTTCTGCTGCCTGTGCCCCATTTCGGACATACTTGAAGCTCCACACAATCCACACAGATTACAATATTTGGTGTTCCGATCCCTCTTATGCACACAAGCAGTGGACAGATCGACCTTGACGATGGTTTCCGATTCAATCTAGTTTGAGGTCGAAATCAAGACGTGTTCAGGATAGTGCGGCCTCGGCCGGGAGTTCACCTAATTTAAGTAGCTTCGAGTGCTAGGAGTTGGATTTATTTTCAGTTCCGGCGGTCGCTTTTTTTTGCCAATTGCAAGCTAAATATTGTGTTAATATATTATCGACACACTAGATATTGTGATAGCATCAGATTGCGTACCACTTTGCCTGCGTTAACTAGTATAAATACCAGATGGCGGATTAGTCGAAACCGGCGGCGGATTTTTGATTAAAATCTTAGCTATCTGATCTCTCAAAACCGAGATGCGCCGCGGTGGCCTTCACCGGGTGCGATAAGGGGCTAAATATGAGAATTGAGCGCCGATATACTGCGGAAGGACAATCCCCCTACGCAGATATTGAATTCTGCAATGCCACAAGTGAGATCCGTAACCCAGACGGGTCCGTTGTGTTTCGCCTTGAGAACATTCAGGTTCCAAAGCAATTCTCTCAGGTTGCCTCAGACATTCTTGCTCAGAAGTATTTCCGTAAGGCGGGTGTGCCTGCAAAGCTGAAGGCCGTTGAAGAAAACACGATCCCTTCCTGGCTGTGGCGCAAAACTGCAGACGACAAGGCGCTGAACAAGCTGCCTAAAGACAAGCGTTTCGGTTCTGAAACCGACAGTCGTCAGGTCTTCGATCGTCTGGCAGGCACCTGGACATACTGGGGCTGGAAAGGCGGATACTTTGACAGCGAAGCTGATGCGCAGGCGTTCTATGACGAACTGCGGTACATGCTCGCCACTCAGAAAGTTGCGCCAAACTCCCCGCAGTGGTTCAACACCGGCCTGCACTGGGCTTACGGCATTGATGGCCCAAGCCAGGGTCACCATTACGTTGACTTTGAAACCGGCAAGCTGACCCGCTCTGCGACCGCCTATGAGCATCCGCAGCCGCATGCTTGCTTCATTCAGTCCGTTGACGATGATCTGGTGAATGAGAACGGCATCATGGACCTGTGGGTTCGTGAAGCGCGTCTGTTCAAATATGGTTCCGGCACCGGCACCAACTTCTCTTCTCTGCGTGCAAGCGGTGAGCGTCTGGCAGGTGGCGGCAAGTCCTCCGGCCTGATGAGCTTCCTGAAGATCGGCGACCGTGCAGCGGGCGCGATCAAGTCCGGCGGCACCACCCGCCGTGCGGCGAAGATGGTTGTGGTCGACATCGACCATCCGGATATCGAAGAGTTTGTGTCCTGGAAGGTGCATGAGGAACAGAAGGTTGCGGCGATCGTAACAGGTTCCAAAGTCTGTCAGAAGCACCTTCAGGCTGTGATGAAAGCTTGCGTCAACTGCGAAGGCAGCGGTGACGATTGCTTTGATCCGAAAAAGAACCCTGCCCTGAAGCGCGAAATGCGCGCTGCTAAGAAGGCAATGGTTCCTGAAAACTACATCCAGCGTGTGGTTCAGTTCGCACGTCAGGGCTACAAAACCATTGAATTCCCAACCTACAACACAGACTGGGATTCTGAGGCATACCTGACCGTTTCCGGCCAGAACTCTAACAACTCCGTTCGCGTGACTGATGGCTTCCTTAAAGCTGTTACCGCTGATGGTGAGTGGGATCTGATTGGCCGTATTGACGGTGAAACCAAGAAGACCATCAAAGCTGCTGAGCTTTGGGAGCAGATTGGTTACGCGGCATGGGCATCTGCTGACCCAGGCCTGCAGTACCACACCACCATCAATGAGTGGCACACCTGCCCACAGGGCGGCGAGATCCGCGCATCCAACCCATGTTCTGAATACATGTTCCTGGATGACACCGCGTGTAACCTGGCGTCTCTGAACCTGCTGCAGTTCCGTCAGGATGACGGTCAGTTCGACTTTGACAAGTTTGAGCATGCGACCCGCCTCTGGCAGATCGTGCTTGAGATCTCCGTCATGATGGCGCAGTTCCCATCCAAGCAGATTGCAGAGCTGTCCTACGAATACCGCACCACTGGTCTGGGCTACGCCAACATCGGCGGCCTGCTGATGACCTCCGGTATTGCTTATGACAGTGACGAAGGCCGCGCGCTGTGTGGTGCAATCACCGCGATCATGACCGGTGTATGTTACGCCACTTCCGCTGAAATGGCTGGTGAGCTGGGTGCGTTCCCTCGTTATGAGGAAAACGCGAAGGACATGCTGCGCGTGATCCGCAACCACCGCCGCGCCGCTCACAGCGATACGCAGGGTTATGAGAAACTCAGCACTCTGCCTGTTCCTCTGGATGCTGCCAACTGCCCGCAGGCTGACCTTGTTGAACGTGCCCGTCTGGCATGGGACAAGGCGCTGAAACTGGGTGAGAAGCACGGTTACCGCAACGCGCAGACCACTGTTATCGCGCCAACCGGCACCATCGGTCTGGTGATGGACTGTGACACCACTGGTATTGAGCCTGACTTCGCGCTGGTGAAGTTCAAAAAGCTTGCTGGTGGCGGTTACTTCAAAATCATCAACCGCGCTGTGCCTGAAGCTCTTCGCGCTCTGGGGTACTCTGAAGCTGAAATTGGCGAGATCGAAGCTTACGCTGTTGGTCACGGTTCCATTGCTCAGGCTCCGGCAATCAATGAGGCCAGCCTGAAGGCAAAAGGCTTTGATGATGAAGCGCTTGAAAAACTCGCTGGTGCACTTGGCTCTGCCTTCGACATCAAGTTCGTGTTCAACCGCTGGACCCTTGGTGACGATCTGCTGACTGGCAAGCTGGGCGTTTCTGCTGAGCAGCTTGAAGACATGGAGTTTGATCTCCTCTCCCACATGGGCTTCAGCAAAGCAGACATTGAAGCGGCAAACACCCATGTTTGTGGTGCAATGACCCTGGAAGGTGCACCGCATCTGAAGGAAGAGCATTACCCAGTGTTTGACTGTGCGAACCCATGTGGCCGCATTGGTAAGCGCTTCCTGTCCGTGGACAGCCACATCAAGATGATGGCAGCGGCTCAGCCGTTCATCTCCGGTGCGATTTCCAAGACCATCAACATGGCAAACACTGCCAGCGTTGAGGATTGTAAAGACGCCTACATGCTCTCCTGGAAGCTTGGCCTTAAAGCGAATGCGCTTTACCGCGATGGTTCCAAGCTGTCTCAGCCGCTGAACGCTCAGCTGCTGGAAGACGATGAGGATGATGCAGAAGACACCGTTGATGACATCCTCGCACAGCCACAGGCTGCACGTGCGGAAGCTGTTGCAGAACGTGTTGTTGAGCGCATCGTTGAGCGTGCTGTTCGCAATCGTGAAAAGCTGCCAAACCGCCGCAAAGGCTACACTCAGAAGGCTTCCGTTGGTGGCCACAAAGTGTACCTGACAACCGGCGAATACGAAGATGGCCGCATCGGCGAGATCTTCATCGACATGCACAAGGAAGGCGCTGCGTTCCGCTCGTTGATGAACAACTTCGCGATCGCGATCTCTCTTGGCCTGCAGTACGGCGTGCCGCTTGAAGAGTACGTAGACGCATTCACCTTCACCCGTTTTGAGCCGGCTGGCATGGTGATGGGTAACGATGCGATCAAGAATGCAACATCCATTCTTGACTACATCTTCCGTGAGCTGGCTGTGTCTTATCTGGGTCGTAACGATCTGGCACACGTTCCACCGGAAGCGCTGGACAGCGCAACCTCTACCTCCCGCTCTTCTGCTGAAGGTCAGGGTGATGAAGGTGGACCGGCTATCGTGTCTCACGGCCTTGTTCGTGGTCAGACCGAGAAGTTCCGTCTGGTTCCAGGTGGTGATCCAGCTGTTCAGCTGGCCGGTGCAATCACAGCTCAGTCTGATGCCATTGCAACCGCATTCCAGCGTGGCGGCGAAGCAACCGCAACAGCAACTGTTGGCACAGCAACTCCAGCTGCTGCACAACCATCCGTTGCCAGCCAGGTCGCTCAGGCCCGCATGAAGGGCTATGAGGGTGAAAGCTGCGCAGAATGCGGCAACTTCACCATGGTTCGCAACGGCACCTGCCTGAAATGCGACACCTGCGGCTCCACAAGCGGCTGTAGCTGATTGAAACCTGAGATCAGCGCGAGATAACTCCGCTGATCTTTGACACCTGATTACAAAAAAGGCCCTGAGCTTCGGTTCGGGGCCTTTTTTGTGTTTACAATTTGGAAAATGCCAAACATCGCATCACTAACTTCGCAAATGAAATGGACGTTGCCGATCAGGCTTATTTGACAGCAGCCTAATGCATTTCGCCAACTTGAAACTCACTAATTTTTCATACGGGCTAAGCGTGATTTACTTGAGCTGATTTCATTCATATTTTCAGGTGTTTCATGTCCCTCTTAAAATTCTTTTCTGCATTTTCTGCTGTTTGCTTGCTCATACTCGTTTCACAATCAAATGCGGTGTTGGCCGATCAGAAGTCAGAGATCGCATGTGTCCAGACCTTTCTTGATTTCTGGAAGTTAAAACCGGGACCAATCGACGGCGCTCTTGGAGCTAAAACAGTTAGAGCCTCTAAGGCTTTTCAGGAAAAAAGAGGTGGTGGCCTCCCTACTCTTTCCAGCGAGACTACTTATGAGTGGTGCCAGCATGCCCTTGTTTCGCGCCAATTTGCACGGTTGTTGGCAGGCGACAAGCAACCAGTAAAGTCATTCAGTTATGCAAAACCAAGACTCAGCGACATCTTTATAGGAGGTCATGGGAGTAGGTATGAGCAAGCAAAACGAAACATCAAAAACCCTAGAGCACTGGAGCTTGTGCCTCTTGCTGATGGAAGTGCAGCGGCCCGTATTGCTGTAAACTATGAAGACAAAGGACATCCTGATGATTGGCTAGAGCTCAAACAACCGGGAATGACACAGCGATATGAGTTGACTGAAAAACGCAAGTTGTTTCAGCGACCCGGCCAAACTTATTGGCACCGTATTTCGATATTCATTCCCGCAGGTACCCACATTAAAGATCATGTCACACTGTTTGGCATGCACCCGTGGGGGAAGACTATTGGTCTAGACCCTGTGTTTTATCTCATGATTGCGCACGACTGGTTACGCTTCCAGCACACCCTAGATGAAAGCTTTAAATGTGTTGTCGGACCAAGCTGGCGAGGCGGAGATGTCTCTTATTGTGATGCTGATATTACTATTGAGCGGCTCAAGCCTGTCTACAAAATAACCGGCAAATGGATAACGTTGGTGTCCCGTGTTTACTGGGGCAGTAAGCAAGGCACCTATCATTTGTGGATGAATAATGAGCTAGTCTTAGGTGTGAAAGGTCCAACCCATCCCCCCCGCACCATTTCGATCGGAAACAAGTTTGGAGTGTTGAGGGGCTATTATGAAACGCATGGCACGCCTTCCCCAGATCTCTCTATTTACTTTTCGAAGATAGGTCGGGCCAAAGATTGCAAGAGCCTGGAGCTTTTGAACTGCGCACAGTTTGAAGCAGACATCAAAACCTTTGGTAAGTTTACCGTTCACAGTACCAAGAAACTCATCACCCGCGAGATGAGTAAGTATTTGAAAAAAGGTGGTCGCGTTAGGTACCGAATGTATTAGCGCTGGTCTGTTCGCTGCTCGAACAGACATGACCCATCATATCAGGATAAAGCGCGATCTGGGTGCTCTGAAAGACAAGAAAGTACGTATCTCTTTAATAAAACAGGAGAAACAGGAGATGGTAGATGATTTACTATCTGCCGCTTCCCTCTAATTCCCAAGATTGTGGGCGCGAACTGTTCACTTTAGGCTGGCGGTGAGTGTCAGGTTTTTCCACCTGCCCCGCCAAAACAACGCCTTGACTGAATGGAGGCCTTCTTATGCCTGAGACTGCACCGAAAGCGCCGATGAAAGCTTCTGATCTTCTTGTGGCGGCACTGGAGGCGGAAGGGGTTGAGTACGTTTTTGCCGTTCCCGGCGAAGAAAACCTCGATATCGTTGAATCGCTGCGCACATCAACGATTGAGTTGGTACTCAACCGGCATGAGCAAGGCGCAGGCTTTATGGCAGCGACTTATGGGCGTCTGACGGGCAAGGCTGGTGTATGTATGGCAACGCTTGGGCCCGGCGCCACCAATCTGGCGACACCTGCGGCATACGCCTACCTTGGCGGGATGCCGCTGATCATGATAACAGGTCAAAAGCCGATCAAGCAATCCAAACAAGGACAGTTTCAGATCGTTGATATCGTGAGCCTTTATGAGCCGATCACGAAGATGTCGAAGGCCATTATCAACGGGAACACCATCCCTGCCCTTGTTCGTGAAGCCTTTCGGGTCGCGGAAGAAGAACGTCCCGGCACGGTACTTCTGGAGCTGCCGGAAGACATTGCAATCGAAGAAACGGATGAGCCACTGCTGCTGCCTCATCCGCGATACTATGCCATTGCTGGCGATACGGTGCTAGATGAAGCTGCGGAGATGATCCGCGACGCCAAGATGCCACTGCTCCTTTTAGGTGCTGGTGCAAACCGGAAGGATGCGCACGCTGCGCTGAGTGCGTTTGCTGAAAAAACACAGATTCCGTTCTTTAATACCCAGATGGGCAAAGGGGTGATCGATGAGCGCTCTGATCTGTTTTTGGGAACGGCAGCGTTATCTGATGGTGACTACATCCACTGCGCAATCGCGCGGGCGGATCTTATTATCAATGTGGGCCATGACGTGGTTGAGAAGCCCCCTTTCCTGATGGAGCCTGGCGGTACGAAGGTCATTCACTTGAACTATAAGGCCGCGCAGGTGGATCAGGTTTATTTCCCTCAGGTGGAAGTGGTTGGTGATCTTGCAAAATCCATTACGCGTCTAGGAGATATCCTCGGCGGACCGCTGGAATTTGATCGCAGCTATTTTGAGCGCATCAAAAAGGAAACGGACCTGCACACCTCAGAAGGGTCCGATGTCTCCCGCTTTCCAGTGATCCCACAACGGTTTGTGGCGGATACCCGTAGGGTGATGGGAGATGACGACATCATCGCCCTGGATAATGGCATCTACAAAATTTGGTATGCCCGTAATTACAAGGCTCATAAGCCCAACACCATTCTTCTGGACAACGCGCTGGCGACCATGGGCGCAGGTCTGGCGTCTGCCATGATGGCTGCCAAGCTTAATCCGGATAAGCGGGTCATGGCGATTTGCGGAGATGGCGGCTTCATGATGAACAGCCAGGAGATGGAGACCGCCGTTCGTGAAAAGCTCAATCTGGTGGTCGTTGTACTTGATGACAGGTCATACGGCATGATCCGCTGGAAGCAGGCCCATGCCGGTTTCCCTGACTGGGGCCTGCAATTCGGTAACCCAGATTTCGTTGCCTATGTAAACAGCTATGGTGCCACTGGCCATCGTATCACCCGCACAGAAGATCTGGTTCCCACGTTCGAGAAAGCCTTCGAGGCTGGCGGCGTGCATCTGGTGGATGTCCCCGTTGATTACAGTGAGAACCAACGGGTTCTGATTGATGAACTGGCGGCAAAGACCTGCTTGATTTAGCCGTTAGTGAGCCAATCCAAGGCGTTTTTGGAAGAAGGCTTCCAGCTGGGTGAGTGCGTCGTAGATCAGGACGGCGAACAGGCCGACGATGAGGCCGCCTTGCAGGACGTAGGCGGTGTTATTGGTGAGCAGGCCGGCGATGATGACCTCTCCCAGTGTGCGAGCTGCAACAGTTGAACCGATTGTGGCTGTACCGATGGCGATGACGACTGATAGGCGGATACCCGTGAGGATCAATGGGAGTGCCAAAGGGAGCTCCACCTGAAACAGGCGCTGGCGACGGCTGAGGCCTATTCCTCTGGCAGCTTCCATTGTGGCGGGTGGCAGAGTTGAAAGGCCGGTCATAGTGTTTTCAAAGATCGGCAGGATGCCATAAAGAAACAAGGCGACCAGCGTTGGGCCTGAGCCGAACCCCAGCATAGGTACAGCCAGCGCAAGCACGGCAACGGGTGGGAATGTCTGCCCCATATTCGCGATTGTACGGGAGAGTGGCAGAAAGGCTTTGCCCGACGGTCTTGTCACAAGGATAGCCAACAACACAGCTACAATGATCGCAGCCACTGATGCAGCCGCGACTATGCCAAGGTGGCTCAACGAGAGCGACAGAAGTGAAGCACGGTCGTAGATGATTGCAGCGCCTTGTGGTGCAAATGGCGCGAACATGGGTTCGAACCACTCAGGACGCAAAACAAGCGCCAGCATCAAGGCACAAACGACAGCTCTCAGGAGGTTAACCCAGCTCATGGGTGCCCTCCGCTCTGGACCGGATTGCCTTCAGAGTCACATGACCGATCAGAGCGCCATTTCGTTCTACTGGGACAGCATCTCTTCCACTCCACAGACACGCAGACAAAGCCTCTCGTAGGTTCGCCATCTCATCTATAGGCTCACCCTCAGCAGTTCCGTCCTCCAGAATGTCAGAGATGGGTAGCAAAGACAGCAAGCGGAGTGGTCGATCAACGCCGCCAACCATTTCTGCAACAAAGTCCGTCGCTGGGTTGCTGATGATCTCTGCAGGGGTTCCATGCTGGACCAGACGTCCCTGATCCATAACCGCGACCTGATCCCCCAGCTGGATGGCCTCTTCCATGTCGTGCGTCACAAGAAGGATTGTGGAGCCAAGAGTACGCTGAATGCGGTGCAGGTCTGCCTGGGCTCTTGTGCGGATGATGGGATCGAGCGCACCGAATGGTTCATCCATGAGCAGAAGATCCGGACGGGATGCCAGAGCACGGGCGACCCCGACACGTTGCTGCTGTCCGCCTGAAAGTTCTGCCGGATAGCGACCGCGAAACTCCTCGGGTGGCATCGAGAACAGATCGAGGAGTTCGTCGACCCGATCCTGTGTCTTTGCCTTGTCCCATCCCAGCAGCCTTGGAACAGTGCCAATGTTGCGGGCAACGGTGTGGTGCGGAAAGAGGCCGTGCCCCTGAATGGCGTAGCCTATCCGTCTGCGCAGCGCATTCTTCGCCATGCCCGTTGTTGGCTCTCCGTTGATCCGCACTTCGCCTGAAGTTGGTTCAACAAGGCGGTTGATCATGCGCAGCAGCGTGCTTTTGCCGGAGCCGGACGTGCCGACAATGGCGGTGATCGTTGCGCTCTCAATGGTCATTGAAACGGCATCAACAGCAGGGCGATCCTCATAGATCTTTGTGATGTTGTCGATCTCAATCATTGATGCCTCATTGTGTTTGGCTGGGCGAGCTCGACCAGAATGTCCATTGTGATCGCAGAGATCAGAGCCAGTGCAACTGTTGGCAAGGCTCCAAGCAGGATCAGATCTGTTGCGGTTTGATTGAGGCCCTGGAAAACAAAGGTTCCAAAGCCACCGCCGCCAATCAGTCCGGCGATGACAGCAAGGCCGATGTTCTGCACCAGAACAATTCGGATGCCTGCGAGCATGACAGGTAGGCCAAGTGGCAACTGGACTTGTAACAGTCGTTGATTGCGTGTCATCCCCATACCGCGCGCTGCATCCATTGCCGCCGGTGGAGCCGCCTCCAGCCCTGCAACGGTGTTGGCAACAACTGGCAGCAATGAATAGATGACAAGCGCCAGAAAGGCCGGGAGAAATCCAATCCCGGCCACGCCCAGTTCCCGCGCACCGGGCACTGTTGTACCAACCCATGCCAAAATCGGGATCATGATACCGAACATGGCGAGCGAGGGAATTGTCTGAAGAAAGCTGAGTATCGGCAGCACTGCACTGCGCAGATTTTCGTTTCGGTGGCTCAGAACACCAAGCGGGAAGCCGATGGCTGCGGCCACAGCCAAAGAACCGAAGGCTAAATCCTAAATGCCGTCCTGCAGCATCAAAGAAGGCATCCTGTCTGCTGGCGTATTCTTTGAAGATGGAAAGGTCAGTCAAAGCCCCTGACCACAGGATCAGGGCCAGAGTCGCTATCGTCCCAATCAAGAGCGCACCTCGCGTGAGCGGACCGGGGGCGAGATACGACAACGCATCAGCTGCGAGCAATAGCAGGATCGCAAAGAGGAACCAGAACCCGCTTCCTAAAGACACCCTTGCATACGTCCCTGCCCCTTGCAGGAGCGTTTCACTGCCTTGCATGAGCAACCAGACCAAAGCGGCTATGCCCAAGGCTGAACCCGCCAATCGCAGCTTGGGCAGAGTGGCAGGCAGGCCCAGAACAAGGCTCAGGGCTATGACGATCAGCCCGGGACCCGTCACTTCCGGTGCAGCAACTGCCCAGACAGGGATACCTTCACCTGCAACGATCCGGTTGGCGGCAAGCGTCAGAAAAGGTGCGAACAAGGCAAAAAGCCCCAGAACCGCGAACAAAAGTCCGGGCCCTGAGACTGTCGATTTGATCCTGCTAGGCATAACGTGGGTAATTAGTCCAGAACACCAGTCTTGGTCAGATAGTCCTTCGCCACTACTGCGGCTGGCTCACCACCAACCTGAATGCGGCCATTGAGTTCCTGAAGCGTTGCCAGATCCAGACCAGCAAAGATTGGGTTCAAAACATCAGCAACCTGCGGATACTCTTTCAGGGTTTCGCTGCGGATGACCGGTGCTGGCTCGTAGACTGGCTGAACGCCCTTGTCGTCGGTCATCACCACAAGACCTGTTGCTGCAACGCCGCCATCAGTGCCATAGGCCATGGCGGCATTCACACCGGAGGTTCCACGTGCTGCTGCCTGAATGGTTGCAGCGGTATCACCGCCAGAAAGAACAACTGTCTGATCTGGAGAGAGTTTGAAGCCATAAGCTTCCTGCATTGCTGGCAGAACGGCTGGGGACGATACGAACTCAGTTGAAGCAGCCAGTTTGACATCACCACCTTTTGCAACCCATGCGCCGAAATCTGACATGGTGGCAAGATTGTTCTGGCTTGCCAGAGCACCGGTTACGGCAATCGCCCAGGTGTTGTTCGCTGGAGCTGGCTGCAGCCAGACCAGACCGTTTTTCTCACCATCCAGCTCAGCTGCACGGGCATAGCCGGCCTTTGCATCTTTCCAGATATTGCTGTCTGCTTCGTTGTGGAAGTATGCGGCATTGCCAGTGTATTCCGGATAGATATCAATCTGATCCGCCAGCAGCGCTTCACGCACCACTTGCGTGCCACCGAGCTGCAAACGACGCTCAACAGGCAGGCCAGCATCTTCAAGTGCTAGAGCAATGATGTTTCCGAGGAGGCCACCTTCTGTATCAATTTTGGAAGAAACAACGATTTCAGCGTGAGCCGCAACTGTGAGGGCTCCGGTCATGCCGATTGCAGCAAGAATTCGATTAAGTGTCATAGCGAAGTAAGCTCCTCAAAGCTCTCTGTTTTTGGCAATGCAATTTGAATTTTTGATTATGGGAAGAATGTGACGTTCGTGAAAGGACGATTGTCCTAAATTTGCGGATGCCCGATGGAATCGATTTCGCAAATTCCTTTGAATGTCACCTGAGAATTCTCCTAGCTCCGCGGCTATGTTTGCCTTCCAGCACGCTCTTGTGGGCCAAACTTGGCTTTGAGCTGTGCTAAGGAAATATCCATATAGGTAACCGCTTGCCACCAGACAACCGGAGCCCACCGCAAATTTCCGATTAATCCATTGTTCTTGCTGTCTGTCAGTTTCTCAGCATAAACGCAGCTCAGCCCTCACCGCAAGGTTTTGCATTAGTTGACTTCACAACCAAAACCTACCAATGATCTTTATGATGATATTGGAACACAATCAATAAACTTGGGTACTCAGGTTTGAGTGTATGCTAAACCTGTTTTGCCAATCGTGCTTATCATTAAAGAGGTAAGCAGATTGAACTATTGAAGCAAGTTGGGCTACTTCCATTTAACAAGCAGCCCCAGCACTCTTGAGAGAGTACCAGGGCGAGGTGTTGCAGCGAGCTGCAATGACTGGGAGATGTGTTGTCATCAAACAGGCTGTAAGTTGAGGAACTTGCAGGTCAGCTTGGAGGCACACTCAGTTCTTGTTGTTATGGGAGTAACAAGTTGCTTTCACACGGTTGCTGAGCAGGTTGCTCTGTTATGAGCGGTGGCCTGCTTCTAACTCATTGAGGGAAGGCAATGTCGCGGGTGCCGTTGAAGTCGAGCACGTTGATGCAGACTTCCGGGCCGGCACAGCGATCTGAGTGAACGTCATCTGCTTTGATGCGGACGAATGCGTTTTGTGCAGTGATTACTTCTCTGCCTTCCTCATCGGTATGTGCCCAGTTTCCCTGAATTGCCATACCCCAGTAGTCGTGGGAGTGCGTGTGGGGTGGGATGCCGACCCCCGGCTGAATGCGGAAAGCATAAACTGCGCTGCCGTCTTCTTCCTTGCCCCACAAGACGGCCATTTCAGCCCCTTCCAGCCCTGTTTCCTGCCATGCCACATCATCAAATTTGAAGATGTGTTTTTCCTCTGCCGCTTGAGCTGATGCCAATAAACTCACCATTGTTGCTGCGGTGAAAACTCCGGTCGTTACTTGCTTCATAAACATGGGTTTGTCTCCATTTTTTTGAGAGTTCAGCTGCTCTGATTTTAAAAGTATGGACAGCTGTTTGCGGTGCAGGTTGATGGGGCCTGCACATTGTTTCAGAAGGCAAATCGGTGAGGCTGCGCACAAGGCGCACTCCTTCATTGGCAGAACACCACTGTTGCTGCCTTCCATTCATTTTGTTGTTTTGCGGATCAGTCGCTCAAAGAACTCGTAACAAGAACTCGACTGCCTGTGACACGGTGGCCTTCACGATCTCAGGATTATCGTAGATATCCGTCTGCCCTTCTGACGTAACAACTGCTTGTTCTTTAGGCCCTGGCACTGCCTTGTAGAACTTATCTGCCCACGATGGGTTGAGGGCATTGGGCCCGTGCACCATGAGAAAAGGCGTCCTGATGTGCGGCGCGGCACTTTGTACGTCAAACTCCAGAAAATACTCGCGCGACATGACAGCGAAGCGATTTTCGTAGTTCGGATGAACGGCTCGCTTTGTGTAATAGTCGAATGTGGATTGCATCGTCATAGCAGCATCCTGGCTCAACGCTGCTGCAGGGATGGTTTCGACATAGCTTGTCGCCTCGTAATGCATCCGTGCCTTCTTGCCCTGCGCAACTTTGTCGGCAAAGCCTATTGGATCAGCAGCTTTCATGGCTTCGACATCACGGTAGTATCCCGCAATCCCAACAAAACCGCGAATGTCCGACCGGTTTGCAATTGCATGCGCCATGTAACCACATCCAAGGCAGATGCCGACTGCACCTATCTGATGCGAGGCAACTTCAGGCTGAGCTGATAGGGCATGAAACGCTGCTTCGAGATCCGCAATCTTGTCCTTATAGAACTCATAGTGCCTTGGTTCCCCGGCGCTTTCGCCAAAGTGGCGATGGTCAAACGCCAATGCGGCAATACCCTGTTTGGCCAACTCAGTAGCATAGGTTCCCGTCACTTGCTCCTTTACGGATGTCATTGGGCCGCACGTTACGACAGCGGGGTGAACACCTTTACTGGAAGGCAAGTGGAGATTGCCAATGAGTTGATCTCCTGCAACATCAAAGCTGATCCTTTTAATCGGCATCTTTAGAGCCTCTCATCTAACCACGATGGTACAGAAATGCTGCGTTGGTTCCTCCGCCTTGTCCAACAGCCAGCTCAATATTCAGGTGTGCTATTGCTTCCAGATAACGTCCAACCATCAACTTGTTGGCTGTGACAGGTGCAAAACCGATGCTTTTTGCGAAGTCAGCAACCGTCTTAACCGCATCATCGAGGTCGGAAGCGACGAAGACTGTCACTGCACTGCCATTGCGCGAAAGACCTTCGGTACTCATGATGTCTGCGAAGACTGTGTTGAAGGCTTTTACAATTTTGGAGTTCGGCAAGAGCTTTGCGATCTCTTCTCCGGCTGAGGTGTTTTCTCCCAGCATACGTGGCGACCAATCGTCATTGAGAGGGTTTGTTGCATCAATCACAATCTTCCCGGCAAGCAACTCGCTCAACGGTTTCAGTGCATCTTCCACGGCGTGATAATGGACGGCGATGAGGACGATATCACCGTGTCTGGATGCATCAACAAGTGAGGTTTCTCCTTTACGGCTGCCAACCAACACATCATGTCCTGCTGCGCGGGCCAGTTCTGCAAGGCGTGTGCCGACGTTGCCTGCACCTAAGATTCCGATTTTCATCTGCTGCTCCAGTCTTGCTTCAAGATGGAGTATAAATCTGCAATCTGGTATCTATAGTCAATTAGGTACCTGATGGTAACTATGTGCATTTTTTAGCTTTAGTGATAGGAATTGAGAGCGAGCCGAAAGCTAAACGAAGGTGACTTGCTCATTTTAAAGCTAGCTATTTCAATTAGTTATAATGAAAGAAAAGCATGCGATGGAGCGTGTCTATTTTTGAGATTAGAATTTCACCCACCCCTGTTGTTGCTCGCTTAATGCATCAATTTTTGATGGAGTTGATAGGTGCAATGAACGCGAATTAGCACCTTATTGGAGGCGTTACTGGGATGATTTGATTGAGCAGACGCGATGGGCGCGATGTGATGTGCAGCAGTTCGTTTCTGCCTCTCCCATCTCACGTGTTACTGCGCCACAATCTCATTGAAGTGGGCTTCACACCACTGCTTGATTTGTTTGATGAGAGGCAACAGGTCTTTGCCTAAGGCGGTCAGCTCGTATTCCACCCGTAGCGGCATTTCATCATAGACCTTCCGCGTGAGAAGCTTGTCCTGCTCGAGGTTTCGAAGAGTTTGGGTCAACATTTTTTGCGAAACGCCTTCCACCTTCCGCTTCAAATCTCCAAACCGTAGTGGCCCACCCTCTAGGGCAACAATCGTAAGCATTGTCCATTTTTCAGCCAACCGCACCAGCACCTGCCTCGACGGGCAAATCGCCACAAACGCATCCGGCTCAACTTTCTCGGCACTGCTCATTTAGTCACCTTTGGGTACTGTCCTTTAGTTTAACTCCAAATTTAGTGCATAGGGATTCTGAGATTCAATAGCAACTTCCATCTATAGAAAAGCAAACAACTGTGACTCTAAACAGCAGCTGACTTCTTCTCATTTAAAATCCAAACGTGAATATTCTGCACTGAGAACTGACAATTTTGGAAGTTTTCGCAGCGTGTTACAGCTTGCATTCATATAAGTTTAACGACGCGGCAGCAGCGCTTTCAGGGAAGTCAGAAAATGATTAATTTCGATGCTCTCAGGGCCTCCAATACTCGCACAAGTCCTTTCCAATACATGGTTGGAGAGAATGTTCTTACCAAAGAACAAGCTGCTGACATTCGTCGTGATTATCCTGAGATCAAACAGACTGGCTACTTACCTCTGTCCAAGTTGGAATCTACTGGAGCCTTTCAGAGCTTGATTGAGGATTTACAGAAGCCTGAATTGGCGGAGATCCTTTCTGACAAACTTGATCTGGATCTCATAGACAAACCACGGATGATCACCGTGCGCCGCCTTTCCAAACATGGAGATGGCCGGATACATAACGATTCCAAGTCCAAGATCTGCACCATGCTGATCTACCTCAATGATGATTGGGACAACGCAGAAGGTGGGGCTATTCGCGCACTGAACGGTGACAAGGACATGGATGACTATGCCGAAGAGGTGTCTCCTCTTGCTGGCAATGTTTTCGCCTTCAAACGCTCAGAAACAAGCTGGCATGGACACCCGTCGTTCAAAGGTGAGCGCTACGTGGTGCAAACGACGTTCTTGATTTCAGAGGAAGAGTTGGCACGCAAGGAAAAGCGTGGTGGTTTTCAAACAAAGCTGAAGCGGCTGCTACGGATTAACTGATCCAGCTAATTCGTTGTGGCTGAGTGTGACGGTTGAGAGCTTCCTTAAATCTCATAGCTGTAAGTGACGTTGCTTGTCAGTTGAATAGCAAGCGATACTGATGGAATGAGCTGCATGGCATTCAGCCCTGCATTGATGGCGGTCTATGGCTCTAAATCGCACTAGTTGGCAACGACTATTTTGGCCTTCCAACATTCTGCTGACTGATAGAACGTGTCGGTCGGTTTCTGCTCTGTGACAAGCGCATCAATCAAAGTTGGATCGCAGACATTGATGGGGGCTGTTCGGGTGAATTTTCTGGAATCTGCAGCTACGATTTTGCAGCTGGCGTGTTGCATGACTGTTCTGGAGATTTGAGCTTCTTCAAGGTCAAACAGCATGATGCCTTTGCTTGGGCTTATGGCAGCAGCCGATAAGATTGCGTAGTCTGTCTGGAAGTTCTCGAAGAAGCTTGCTGCAGTGGCACCAAAAGCACCGCCATCATGGGCGCGCAGTTCTCCACCGGCCATAAAGACACGGTTGTCATTTCGTGTGGCGAGTTTGTAGGCAACGGCTACCGAGTTGGTGACGACCATCAGGCGCTTATGGTCTTTAAGCGCATCGGCGATAAAAGCGGTGGTGCTGCCCACATCCAAAAAGAGTGAGCTTTCGTCTTCGATCATGTTTGCGACTGCTGCTGCGATTTTTCTCTTTGCTGCCGGGCACTCAAGCATTCGTGCGTGGAAGTCGCTTTCCTCATTGTCTTCATGGAGCAGTCGCACGCCCCCATGGACTTTCTCAAGAAATCCTTCTTTCGCGAGCGATTTCACGTTGCGGCGGATGGTTTCTTCGGAGACTGCAAGGTGCCTGGCAAGGCTTACGATTCGGCTCGTTCCTCCTGCCTTTCTGACTGCTTCCAGGATTTCACTTTGGGTTTGATTATTGATGTTTTCCATGAAATCCGCTCCACAACAGCTTTGTATATGCCAGTGTTAAGTCCCGTTATTCAAAACACAAAATACCTCAAATAGCCACATTAACCCACACATAAGCACATTATTTGAGAATTATATCTGTGGGATTATGTTGATTTTCTCAAATACCTCACCGTAAGCTAAGTGCGCGCTGATGGAGTTGTTCGGGGGCTGGGTTTCAATTCTTGCAGCGTTGAGATGAGGAAAATCATCTGTAGGAGGGGACAGGATGAAATACTCTGAAATTCCATCAATTGCTTTGGTCATGGCTTTGAGCATCAGTGCAGCCAAAGCCGACGTTGAATCTCTCGATCCAATCAAAATCACCACGCATGACTGGTCTGGACAGATCATCACCACCACCATCATGGGGGAAGTTCTGAAACGGGCTGGCTATAACATCGAGTATGTACAAGCCGACTACATTGCCCAGTTTGCTGGCCTGAAGACCGGCGATCTGCACGTTGCCATGGAGATCTGGGAAACCACAGGTCGGGAAGCGATGGATGAAGCCATTGAAACCGGGAATGTAGTGAGCCTGGGTGAAAGCGGCATGATTGCCATCGAGGAATGGTGGTATCCATCCTATATGGAAGACGTTTGTCCCGGCTTACCAAACTGGGAAGCTCTTAAGGACTGCGCCGAGGCATTTTCAACCGCAGAGACTGCACCATTAGGGCGTTATCTGGGTGGCCCGGTCACCTGGGGCGGGTTTGACGAAGAGCGAGTTGAGGCTCTGGAACTAGATTTTGAAGTTGTCCATGCCGGTACCGATGCTGCGTTGTTTGCAGAGTTGGAGTCTGCCTATCAACGCAAGGCGCCCATCATTCTCTGGCTTTATGAGCCGCATTGGGCGCCTGCAAAGTATGACGGTAAGTTCATTGAGTTTCCGCCCTACTCTGCCGCCTGCTATCAGGATGCGACAACGGGAGTTAACCCCAGTGCAGCCTATGATTGTGGCAAACCCACTGGCCCCATCTGGAAGGTTGCCTGGGCGGGTCTAGGTCAAAAATGGCCAGGCGCTGCTCAGGCAATCTCCAACTTCCACGTCAGCAATGCTGAAATGAGCGCCATGATCTCCAAAGTGGATCTGGAGGGGCAAGCTGTGGATGTCGTTGTCGGTGAATGGCTCTCTGCAAATGAAGAAAGATGGCAGGGCTGGTTGAAGTAACTCTGCCCCGGATCTGGCCTTGATACGAGGCCAGATCTTCCTTTGCTTTCAGTTGACGATCAGCGCTTGTGGGGACGTTTCATGAACCAGTCTGTCCTTTTGGATTGCCAGGATCTTTGGAAGATCTATGGGACTAACGCAGAAACCTTTCTGCGTGACAGACCGTCCACACCAGACCTTGAGGCACTGGATACTGCTGGGCTGACAGGTGCTGTTCGCGCAGCCAATCTGCAGATTATGAAGGGCGAGATCTTCGTAATCATGGGTCTTTCCGGTTCTGGCAAATCAACTTTGGTGCGCTGCCTTTCCCGTTTGGTGGAACCCACCGCAGGTGCAATACGGTTTAAAGGGCAAGACCTGCTCAGTATGTCTGAGCGCGAGCTCATTGAAGTACGGCGCAAGAAGATGGGGATGGTGTTTCAGCAGTTTGCCCTGCTGCCGCATCTGACTGTCCTTCAAAACGTCGCCTTTCCATTGGATGTGCAGGGTGTGCGTCGCGCGGAACGCGAAGCGCGTGCACAGGAGATGATTGACACCGTTGGCCTGACCGGGCGTGAATCCGCCTATCCTAGGGAGCTTTCTGGTGGGCAGCAGCAGCGGGTTGGGATTGCGCGCTCGCTCGTTGGCGATCCTCATCTCTGGTTTCTGGATGAGCCCTTTTCTGCGCTGGATCCCTTAATCCGGCGTGAGATGCAGAATGAATTTTTGCGACTTCAAAGCAAGCTTCACAAGACGATTATCTTCATCACCCATGATTTTGAAGAAGCTATTCGGTTAGCGGACAGAATTGCTGTGATGAAGGATGGCGAGATCGTCCAGATTGCAACGCCGGAACAGCTGGTCACTCATCCGGCAACAGAGTACGTGGAAGAGTTCACGCAACATATTCCTAAGACCAAAGTCATTCAGCTTGCAACGATCATGGAGCAAGGATGCTCCGCAGGCTCGTATGCCGGAGATTTGAATGCGCACCAGAAGGTCGCGGATGTGGCGGTTCAAGTTGGAAAATCAAACCGTCCATTTCGTGTGATGAATGATGATGGTGAGCCGATTGGAACCATAGATCGCGATAAGATTGTGAGCCTGATGCTGGAACAGGAGTTGGTGGAATGATCAACCAACTCTCGGAACGCTTTCGCAGTCCTGCTCTGTTTTGGGGTGTGCTTTTTACCGCAACCTGGTTGCTCTCCAACTATTCCTTTCAGCTGTACAAAGCCTTTGGGGCGCGATGGATCATTAAATTTCCCAGCGCGTGGGAATGGCAATTGGACAACCGGATCAGCGGTTTCATGTCGTGGTTGGTTGAAGAGGCCAGTTTTGGGCTTTTCACATTTCGTGAGCTCACACGTTTCTTTTCTGCCTTGATTGAAGTTCCCTATGATGCTGTGAGGGCTTTGCTAGCGGACGGTTTTAACTCCGGTGTGGGTCAGCAGGCTGTTGAGGTTCTGCCGTCCTTAAGCTGGATTGCAGTTACGCTGCTGCTGACACTAGTGGCACTTCGTGTTGGTGGCAGGCGTTTGGCGCTGTTGGTCGCTGGCTGCTTCTTTTATCTCGCGATCTTCGGGCAATGGCAAAGCGCGATGGTCACGCTGGCTTCAATTGCTATTGCGGTGCCATTTGGTGTGATTGGCGGACTTGTGCTTGGCATTCTGGCTTACAAGTCTGCGAGTTTTGAACGACTTCTGCGTCCGGTTCTGGATCTTATGCAGACCGTTCCCATCTTCGCCTATCTGGTGCCCATCCTGTTCCTGTTTGGCTTTGGGCCGGTTTCCGCGCTGGTCGCAACCATCATCTATGCCATGCCACCCATGGTGCGCGTTGTGTTGGTTGCTCTTCAATCCGTGCCAACACAGCTGCATGAAGCTGGGCAGATGGCTGGGTGTACGTCTCGACAGATGATGTGGAAGGTTCTGCTGCCTTCTGCTCTGCCAACACTGATGGTTGGCGTCAATCAGGTCATCATGCTCTCCCTGAACATGGTCATCATTGCATCAATCATTGGCGCCGGCGGGTTGGGTTATGACGTGTTGGCAGCCCTGCGGCGATTGGATATTGGCGGAGGCATCGAAGCTGGATTGGCAATCGTAGTTATCGCAATTGCATTGGACCGGTTGAGCCAGGCGTTTTCTCAGCAAGACCACGGACAAAGTGACGGGCTCGGTATTGATCGTATCAAGCCGCTTCCTCTCGTTGGGATTGCCCTTCTCAGTATTGTTGGGCTGGCATTGCTGGGCAAGTTGTTTCCATTTCTGCAAAGCTATCCAGAAACATTAACAATCACGACCGGTTCCTTTTGGGATGAGGCTATCAAGTGGATCAACATCAACTTCTTTGAGGTGTTTGAAGCGTTCAAGACCGCACTGCTGACCTATCTTCTGTTACCGATAAAGCGCTTTTTTGTTGGCATTCCGTGGGCATGGGGCATTGTGGCACTGGGGCTTGTAGGGTGGCGTGTTGGTGGCCTCAAGCTTGGCTTACTCTGCATCTCTCTTGCTGGGTTCATCGCGGTAAACGGTCTCTGGCGAGATGCGATGATCACCGTTTATCTTTGCGGGGTATCCGTCTTATTGGCCGCTGCCATCGGCATGCCACTTGGGGTTTGGGCGGGGCGGTCTGAACGGGTGAACCGTGTTCTTGGCACACTGGTTGATACGCTGCAGACGCTTCCGAGCTTCGTTTATCTCATTCCGGTTGTCATGCTGTTCAGGGTTGGCGAATTTTCCGCCATGGTGGCGATTGTGCTTTACGCTATGGCGCCCGCTTTACGGTATGCCGCTCACGGCATACGCGAGATCAATCCGCAGGTTATCGAGGCTGGCAAGGTTTCAGGATGCACGCGCTGGCAGTTGCTCTGGCATATCAAACTGCCATTGGCGGTCCCTTCCCTTCTTCTGGGATTGAACCAGACCATTATGCTGGCCCTTTCTATGCTTGTGATCACCGCATTGGTTGGAACACGCGACCTGGGCCAGGAAGTTTACATTGCTCTTACCAAAGCAAACACCGGGCAAGGCATCGTGGCGGGTCTTGCTGTTGCTTTCATTGCCATCATTGCGGACCGTATTTTATCCGCGCTCGCTAAATCCTCTCAAGCAAGATTGGGGCTGGTGACATGACTGAGACGTTGACGAAGGAATTAGCCGTAACCAAAGCACTTGAACTGCCGTTCTGGAAAGCGCCCAGCAATGCTGAGATACTTGGCGGTGGCATTACGAACTTCAACGTGAAGATCACCGATGAAGGCCGCACATATGTTGTTCGGCTGGGGGAAGACATCGTCGAACATGGGGTGATGCGATTTAACGAGCTTTCGGCCTGCCGGGCCGCTCATGCAGCTGGTGTTGCCCCTGCGGTTCGATACTTTCAAAAAGGCGCGCTTGTTCAGGATTACATTCCAGCTGATCCACTAGTTGAGGAAGAAATACAACAGCTAAAGATGCTTGAGTTGATCGCTGCTCTGCTCGGAAAAGTTCATAGAGACGCAACTCAGCTGATCCGGGGGCCTGTTTTGGCTTTCTGGGTATTTCATATTCTGCGGGACTACACAGAAACCCTGCGCTTACTCGATTCTGATCACATATCCAAGCTGGATGACCTGATGCAAAAAGCGCAAAAGCTTGAGGCTGCTGTTGGCAACGTACATCTGGTGCTGTGCCATAACGATTTGCTGCCCGCCAACATTTTGAATGAGAACGGTCGGCTTTGGCTGGTGGATTGGGAGTATGCCGGCATGAACTCTCCCTTGTTTGATCTTGGAGGTTTAGCCACCAACGCCGGCCTTTCAGAAGGCCTGCAGAAATTGCTTCTGGAAACGTATTTTGACACGCCCGTCTCAGATGAGTTGTGGGAGAGATACAACGCGATGAAATGTGCGTCTTTGCTGCGCGAAAGCATGTGGAGCATGGTTTCCGAGCAGACATCCAAGATCCAGTTTGATTACGCCGATTACACCAGAGAAAACCTGCTCCGGTTTGAACGTGCTTTTGCTGAGCTCCAGTTAAAATGAGGTTGCAATGAAGGAATTACCGAAAACGGCCAAAGCTGTGATCGTTGGTGGCGGCATTGTTGGATGCTCAACAGCGTATCACCTTGCCAAACTGGGCTGGGACGTCGTGTTGCTGGAGCGGAAGAAGCTGACCTCCGGTACGACCTTTCATGCTGCCGGCTTGGTGGGGCAGTTGCGGTCAAATGCCAACATCACGCAGCTGCTTGGCTACTCCGTAGATCTTTATAAGCGCTTAGAAGAGGAAACCGGGCAAGCGACGGGCTGGAAGATGAATGGCGGGCTTCGGCTTGCCTGCAATCATGAACGCTGGACAGAGGTTCAACGACAAGCAACGACTGCCCACTCTTTCGGGCTTGATATGCAATTGCTGACACCTAAGGAGGCACAGGAGTTGTGGCCGCTGATGCAGGTGGACGATGTGGTGGGGGCCGCCTTTTTGCCCAGTGATGGTCAGGCAAACCCATCGGACATTACTTTATCGCTTGCCAAAGGTGCACGGATGGCTGGTGCGCAGATCTTTGAAGATACCAAGGTGCTGAGCGTTGACGTTGAAAAGGGTGTGATCAAAGGAGTTGAGACTTCCCGTGGTCGGATCGGCTGTTCTGTTGTGGTGGCGTGCTGCGGACAATGGACACGAGACTTTGCTAAAAGCGTTGGTGTGAATGTGCCGTTGGTTCCGATGCAGCATCAGTATCTCGTGACTGAACCCATTCCTGGTGTTCCCAGAGATCTGCCGACATTGCGGGATCCAGACAGACTGACCTACTACAAAGAAGAGGTCGGCGGCCTTGTGATGGGTGGATATGAAGCCAATCCGCTGAGCTGGGCAGAGGACGGTATTCCAAAAGGCTTCCACTACACCTTGCTCGACAGCGACTTTGGCCACTTTGAGCCTTTAATGGAACTTTCCCTTGGCCGAGTACCAGCACTGGAGACTGCCGGGATCAAGGAGCTGATCAATGGACCGGAAAGTTTCACCCCCGACGGCAACTTCATCATGGGGGAAGCCCCGGAGCTGAAGAACTTTTATGTCAATGCGGGCTTTAACGCCTTTGGTATCGCTGCTGGTGGCGGGGCTGGCATGGCCCTGGCTGAATGGATCGCCAAAGGTGAGCCGCCGTTTGATTTATGGCCCGTTGATATTCGCCGCTTTGGTCGCCCGCATTTTGACAGTGACTGGATCAGAACGCGTACCAAAGAAGCCTACGCCAAACACTACACAATGGCGTGGCCCAATGAAGAGCATGAAAGTGGTCGCCCCTGCCGCAAATCACCACTTTACGAGTACCTGAAAGCAGACGGTGCTGTGTTTGGTGAAAAACTGGGCTGGGAGCGGCCCAACTGGTATGCAGATATCAAGAACGGTGAGCAGCAGAAAGACATCTACACGTTCTCACGGCCAAACTGGCACGAACCTGTGGGCCGGGAACACGAGGCAGCGCGGTCTGCTGCCGTTCTTTTTGACCAGACGTCCTTTGCCAAGTTTACTCTGAAAGGCCCTGATGCGGTTGATGCGCTCAGCTGGATCGCTGCCAACGATGTCGACAAGCCAATTGGCACATTGATCTATACCCAAATGCTGAATGATCACGGCGGTATCGAGTGCGATCTGACCTGTGTTCGCGTTGCGGAGGACGAGTACTACATCGTCACTGGAACTGGGTTTGCGACCCATGACTTTGACTGGATCTCGCGCAATATTCCCGTGGGGATGAATGTTCAGCTGATCGATGTCACCTCTGCTTATTCGGTGCTCTCCCTCATGGGGCCAAAATCACGCGACATCCTGGAGCGCGTGACGCGAGACGATGTGAGCAATGAGAATTTTCGTTTCGGTCAAGCGCGCAAGATCGGCATTGCAGGTTGCCCGGTCCACGCACTGAGAGTGACCTATGTGGGGGAACTCGGCTGGGAGCTTCACTTGCCAGTGGAGTATGCCACCAGTGTTTATGCGGCTCTGCATGAGGCTGGTAAAGAGTTTGGCCTCCGAAATGCGGGGTACCGCGCCATTGAAACATTGCGTCTGGAAAAAGGGTATCGTGCATGGGGCAGCGATATCGGGCCCGACCATACGCCGGAAGAAGCGGGCCTTGGATGGGCTGTGAAGCTGAAAAAGAACATTGCCTTTAAAGGGCGCGACGCGATCGAACAGCAAAGGACCCACGGCGTTAAGAAGATGCTCGCAACCTTTGTAACAGGTGGCGACATCATCCTCTCAGGCCGCGAGACGATCTATCGCGATGGGGTTCGTGTCGGCTGGCTATCCTCAGGCGGCTTCGGACATACCCTGCAAAAATCCATTGGCCTTGGATATGTCCGAAACAGCGATGGTGTCGATTCAGATTTCGTTTTGGATGGCCACTACGAACTTGAAGTCGCCACAGAACGTGTCC
This sequence comes from Pseudovibrio sp. FO-BEG1, assembly GCF_000236645.1. Classification (NCBI taxonomy): domain Bacteria; kingdom Pseudomonadati; phylum Pseudomonadota; class Alphaproteobacteria; order Hyphomicrobiales; family Stappiaceae; genus Pseudovibrio; species Pseudovibrio sp. FO-BEG1. Next base: position 3,205,158 of record NC_016642.1, on the reverse strand, counting down.
CCTGCGAGGTACACCTTGCACCGCTATATGATCCAAAGATGTTACGTGTGAAAGCATAATCTACGAAGCCTGCTTCACCTCAAAACCACCCTGCTCTTCGAGAAACGCAAGAACCTCGGAGAGCCCTTTTCTGCTTTTCAGGTCGGTAAACTGAAACGGTTTACCCGAGCGCATTTGAGTGGTGTCGACCTTCATCACGTCAAGATCAGCATCTACAAAAGGCGCGAGGTCTGATTTATTGATCACCAGCAAGTCAGATCGCGTTATGCCGGGACCGCCTTTACGAGGGATCTCCTCGCCCTGGCATACTGATATGACGTAGATCGTCAGGTCGGCTAAATCTGGTGAGAATGTCGCTGCAAGATTGTCTCCGCCAGACTCAATGAAGACGATATCCAGATCCGGATGACGCCTGTTTAACTGATCAATAGCCTGCAAGTTGATGGTGGCATCTTCGCGAATGGCAGTATGCGGGCAACCGCCAGTTTCAACACCGATGATCCGATCTTCCGAAAGGGCCTGCATTTTCACGAGCGCGAGAGCATCTTCCTTTGTGTAAATGTCATTGGTGACTACTCCGACTGAGAGTTTGTGGCGCAGTGCTGAGCAAAGAGCTGCGGTCAGACTGGTTTTACCGGAACCAACCGGTCCACCGATACCAACACGCAACGGTCCGTTTGAAGAGGTCATGATCTAAAAATCCTTGTGTGCTGGTGTTCGTGTGCAATGGCAAGAAAATCGCCATGGAGTGTTGCGCTGCCAAGATCGTCTAGGCTTGCAGTAGCTGCCCTCTTGGAGAGTTCAGTCAGATGAGGTTCCAGATCTGCGAGAATTTGCATGCCATCAGTCTGTCCAAGTGGAACCAGACGCATCATGACGCTGACCAGATTTGCACAGAAGCTGTGTTGATATGCGGCTAGAGTTACTATCAGGGGAACGCGGTTAGTTGCTGCGATTGCGGCAACGGCAATGGGATAAGCAAGATCAGCACTATCGAACTGAAGAGAAAATTTCTTAGAGCCCCATGGTTTTGCTGCTTTTAAAAACGCATCCCCTTGCAAGGACGTTTCCAGAAATCGCTCTTCTCCTGGACAAAGAGCAAGTGCAAGCTCATTCAGTTGGCCAAGAAATAGATTATCTTCTTGTGTGACCGCTTTCCAAGATAGTGATGCGAGGACCAAATCATTCCATAGGCTACCGGTGTGAACTAGATCATGTAGGTACTCCTCTGCATCGCTCCTACAAGTGATCAACTCTCGCTGGATCGCGCTTTCAAGCCCATGACTATAAGCGAATGCTCCAGTCGGAAAACTGGGTGAAAGCCAAGTCATGAGTTTTAGAAGAGCCGTAGTTGGAGCGACTTCATTCATGACTATGCTCATGGGCGTGACCACCATGTTTATGATAGGCACCACGCACCGGCGAGAACGGCAGTTCTACTTCCTCTATCCTTGCTCCAAGTCCTTCCAACATATGATAGATGACATGGTCTCGACCAATGAAGATGGCAGGAGGCGTGATTTGTGCCGGTAAATGCCTGTTGCCCAAATGCCAGCAAAGCTCAGCATAATGCAGCGGATCACGCGCTGTAACTTTGTAGAGTGGTTCAATCGTTGCAGCGACCACTGCAAGCTGGCCATCGGCTAACACAAGGACGTCCCCCTCACCCAGAACAACTGGTTCCGGCAAATCCACAATAATGCCTGTTCCACACGTCGATGTGAGGCGTTTGCGCCGTAAATGGCGTTCATCATGAGCGAGTGTGATGGTGAATGCGGGGGTGCCAGCGTAATCGCCAGCTCTTTTCAAAGAAGTTGCTTTGATCATCAGAACAGAAAATACCTTTGTGCCATTGGAACGATTTCAGCAGGTTCACAGGTCAGCAACTCACCGTTTGCACGCACTTCGTAGGTCTCGGGATCAACTTCCATGTGCGGCATCAAACTGTTGTGCACCATGGACGTTTTAGAGAGGCCGGAACGGGTGTTTTCTACTGCTATCATCTGCTTTGCAGTGCCGAGTTTTTCTCGCAGACCAGCCGCTTGAGCGGCCTTTGAAACCAACACGACCGAGGAGTTTGCCAGGCTCTTGCCAAATGAGCCGAACATTGGTCGATAGTGGACAGGCTGAGGGGTTGGAATGGAAGCGTTTGGATCGCCCATCACAGCATTTGCAATGGTGCCACCCACAAGTACCATGTCCGGTTTGACACCAAAGAAAGCTGGAGACCACAGCACCAAGTCCGCACGTTTGCCAACCTCAATGGAGCCTATATGTCTGGAAAGACCATGAGCTATGGCAGGGTTTATCGTGTACTTGGCGATGTAACGTTTGACGCGGAAGTTATCGTTTTCTCCGGTTTCTTCAGGTAGCGGTCCGCGTTGACGCTTCATCTTATCCGCAGTTTGCCAGGTGCGTATGAGCACTTCGCCTACACGGCCCATAGCCTGACTATCAGAGGCGATGATCGAAAAAGCACCCATGTCGTGGAGGATGTCTTCCGCTGCGATGGTTTCCTTGCGAATACGGCTTTCCGCAAAGGCAACATCCTCTGGAATGTTGGTGTCCAGATGGTGACAGACCATCAACATATCCAAATGTTCCGCCACTGTGTTTTCAGTGTAAGGGCGCGTCGGGTTGGTGGATGACGGGATCACATTAGGCAGACCGCAGACCTTGATGATATCCGGCGCATGCCCGCCTCCTGCTCCTTCAGTGTGGAACGCATGGATCGTGCGGCCTTTGAGGGCTGCAACTGTATTTTCAACAAACCCGCTTTCATTCAGCGTATCTGTATGGATCATCACCTGCACATCGTGTTCATCCGCCACGCTCAAGCAGGTATCGATTGCTGCAGGAGTTGTGCCCCAATCCTCATGCAGTTTCATGGCGCAAGCACCAGCGAGTACCATCTCTTCCAGTGCCTTGGGGTGTGAAGCATTGCCTTTACCGGCGAAAGCAAGGTTCATTGGAAATGCATCTGCCGCTTCAATCATGCGTGCAATATGCCACGGGCCTGGGGTGCACGTGGTTGCGAGGGTGCCGTGGGCTGGTCCCGTTCCTCCACCGAGCATTGTCGTGACGCCAGAGGTCAGCGCTTCCTCGATCTGCTGCGGGCATATGTAGTGGATGTGTGCATCCATTCCACCAGCCGTCAAGATTTTGCCTTCGCCTGCGATGGCCTCAGTTCCGGGACCAATAATGATGGTTACACCATCTTGCGTATCCGGGTTACCCGCCTTTCCGATAGCGTGAATTGAACCGTCTTTCAGACCGACATCCGCTTTGTAGATACCGGTGTGATCGACAATAAGTGCGTTTGTGATGACCGTATCTACGGCGCCGTCGGCTCGCGATAACTGACTTTGCCCCATGCCATCACGGATGACTTTGCCTCCACCGAATTTCACTTCTTCGCCGTATGTGGTCAGATCGGCTTCAACTTCGATGAAGAGCTCCGTGTCCGCAAGACGAACTCTGTCTCCAACAGTTGGCCCAAACATATCGGCATAGGCTGCTCTGGAAATTGTGGCTGCCATTTAAGCGGTCTCCACTTCTTTAATCTGAAATCCGGTGAGAGTTTGACTACCTCCAAAGGAGATCAAAGAGACTTCTCTGGTTTGCCCCGGTTCAAAGCGCACGGCAGTTCCTGGCGCGATATTCAGGCGCATGCATTGAGCTGCTGCACGATCGAAGCTGAGCGCACCATTGACCTCAGCAAAGTGGTAGTGACTACCCACTTGCACCGGTCGATCTCCAGTGTTGGAGACTTTAATCGTTACACTCGCACGACCTTCATTTAGGGTCAGCTCACCTGAGGATGTTATGAATTCTCCAGGGATCATGAACGCCTCCTACCGGATCGGATTGTGGACGGTGACGAGCTTGACTCCGTCCGGAAATGTGGCTTCCACCTGAATGTCATGGATCATCTCAGGGATACCTTCCATCACCTGCTCTCGGTTCAACACGTCAGCTCCGTTTGACATCAACTCGGCAACGGTTCGACCGTCCCTTGCACCTTCAACAACGAAGTCGGTGATGAGGGCAATACTTTCAGGATGGTTGAGTTTGACACCTCGCTGAAGTCGATTACGTGCGACTTGTGCGGCCATGGCGACCAGCAGCTTGTCTTTCTCTCTTGGTGTAAGGTTCATGATTTCTCCCGATATTTCTTAAAGGTTCCAGAGCTTCGGCAGCTCACGTCCCAACCGCAGACTTTGTAAAAGCGGGATCAGGGTTTGGCGCAAAGTATAGCCATCTTGCGTCATCACCCGTCCAACGAGCTTTCCTCGAAAAGCACTGAGGGCTACTTGCTTGGGATCTTGCAGTTTCTGGAGGTTTTGCGCGCGTGCCTTCAAAAGGTCTTCCTCATCTGGCCCGATATAGAGAATGGAGGCGAAGGCCCGTGCTCCGTTAAGGACTGCAGCATTTTTTGCTCTCGTTCCCAGACCACCGTTTAAAAGCACATCATCTGCATGAATAAGCTTTCCAGCTTTGCGTACACGCCATGTGTCTTTGAAGTAGGCGCGTTCAACTGTTTCCCCCATGGCCTGACGACCCAGTATGACTGCTTCAACCGCAAGAAAGCGCGCTGAGGGGGCGAGATCTACTTGAAGCGCTCGAGACAGGCTGGCCTCATTAAACAGGATCGTTTCCTGTGGCAGCCAGTGCAGTTCAGCATCATCTTTTACTTTCAATGTGTTGGTGATCTGTGCAGTGCCTTCTGAAGACTTGTAAATCTTCTCGCAAGCCTGTGTGGTCAGCACGGCTTTGGCACCTGTCTGCAGGTTCACGTGCCAATTCAACACGTCCCCGCCTGTTACACCGCCACTGGTGTTTATGAGCGCGGCCTCGGCCATATCATCGTAGACCTTTGGCAGACGGATTTTGGCTGCACCTTCCTGATAGAGTTCCTGTAAGGTTGGAGGCAGTCCATCGTGCTGAGCGGCTTTAAACCCTACTCTGCCAGTGCCTTTTGTGCGCTGCATAGCCGGTACCCGAGACACTTTCGATTCGAGTGGCTGGCTAACTAGCTTAAACGGTAAGATGCTGGCGGACATGGTCTTTATCCAGATCACTTGCCGGTCCTGTATGGACGATCTCACCACGGTCAAGAATGTAAACTGCATCAGCAAGTTCTCGGCAAAACTCGAGATACTGCTCTACAAGCAGGATCGTTAGCCCCTCCTCTTTCAGCTGTTTGATGGCTCTGCCTATATCTTTGATAATGGAGGGCTGAATGCCTTCCGTTGGTTCATCCAGCACCAGCAAGCGTGGGCGTGTTACCAATGCACGGCCAATGGCCAGCTGTTGTTGTTGCCCGCCTGACAGGTCTCCTCCCCGGCGGCCCATCATTTTTTTGAGGATCGGGAACAGCTCAAAGACCTTCTGCGGAATGAACCTTTCCTTGCGTGGCAGGCGAGCAAAACCGGTTTGCAGGTTCTCGCGCACGCTGAGCAGAGGAAAGATCTCCCTGCCCTGAGGCACATAGGCGATGCCTTGTGCGGCGCGGGCATATGGCTTTGAGCTGCCAAGGCTCGCTCCATCCACGCAGATGTCCCCATCAGAAATCCGTTGATGCCCTGTTATGGCACGCAGAAGCGAGGTTTTACCGACACCATTGCGGCCCAACACACAGGTGATCTGTCCTTCTTCCACATTAAGAGAAAGACCGCGCAGGGCTTGCGCAGCACCATAGTGCAGATCCACACCGCTGACTTCCAAGTTCAGCATGCTTTACCTCCCCAGATAGCTTGAAATGACTTTTTCATCGGAAGAAACATGGGCCAGAGAGCCTTCGGAAAGTACAGAACCTTCTGCCAAACATGTCACCTTGACGTTCAGATCCCGAATGAAGCTCATGTCGTGTTCAACGACAATGACGGATCGGGTTTTGGCGATCTCCCGCAGTAAACGAGCGGTTTCGATGGTTTCTGCATCCGTCATGCCTGCAACGGGTTCGTCGACCAGCAACAGTTTGGGGTCCTGTGCCAGCAGCATGCCGATTTCGAGCCATTGCTTCTGACCGTGAGAAAGGTCTGTTGCCAGTACATCACGGCGCGATGTCAGGCGGATTGTCTCCAGGATCTCTTCAATCCGCTTGTGCTGTTCTTCGTCCAGGCTATGGAACAGCGCTGCAAAAACACCAGGATCACCTGCTAGAGCCAGTACCAGATTATCGAAGACACTCTGGCTTTCAAAAACGGTTGGTTTCTGAAATTTTCGGCCGATCCCTATACGGGCAATATCGGCTTCATCCAATTGCGTCAGGTCAGTGCTTCCTTCAAAGAAGACTTCACCTTTATCGGGTCGTGTCTTGCCAGTGATGATGTCCATCATGGTGGTTTTCCCAGCACCGTTTGGGCCGATGATGGCGCGCATCTCCCCCTTTTCAACCACGAGCGACAGGTTGTTGATGGCCTTGAACCCATCGAAACTGACTGAAACGCCATCTAAGTAAAGAAGGGGTGCGTTTTGCGTCTGGATCATTCCGCGGCCTCCAGTGTTGCTATACTTTGCTTTTGAGGAATGCGGCGTGCCAATGAGTGGCGTAACTGTTCCATCAGACCGACAATGCCTTTAGGAAGGAAAAGAGTGACGATGATAAACAGGCCACCAAGGGTGAAGAGCCACAGATCCGGGAATGCAGCGGTGAAGTAGCTTTTGCCGCCATTGACGAGCACTGCGCCAATGATCGGACCAATCAATGTTCCCCGGCCACCGACAGCAATCCAGATCACCACTTCGATAGAGTTGGCTGGCGCGAACTCTCCCGGATTGATGATGCCCACTTGTGGGACATAGAGCGCCCCTGCGATACCGGCGATCATGGCAGAGAGGATAAAGGCAAACAGTTTCACATGCTCAACACGGTAGCCGATGAAGCGTGTACGGCTCTCAGCATCACGGACTGCCAGCATGACCTTGCCGAGTTTGGACCGCACAACAAAGGAGCACGCTACAAGTGACATTGCTAAGAAAACAGCTGTTGCAGCAAAGAGCACTGCCCGGGTTTCAGCAGCTTGTAATGAGAAACCGAGAATATCCTTGAAATCTGTGAGGCCGTTGTTGCCTCCAAAGCCCATATCATTGCGAAAGAACGCCAACAGCAAGGCGTAGGTCATCGCCTGTGTGATGATGGACAGATAAACACCTGTGACCCGTGAGCGGAATGCCAGATACCCAAACACGAAGGCCAACATACCTGGCACAGCGAGGATCATCAGCGCTGTGAACCAGAACTGATCAAAGCCATGCCAGAACCAAGGCAGTTCCTGCCAATTGAGGAACACCATGAAATCTGGCAGTACCGGATGAGCATAGACACCCCGGTCACCAATCTGGCGCATCAGGTACATGCCCATGGCATATCCGCCGAGCGCGAAGAAGGCTCCGTGACCAAGCGATAAAATTCCGCAATAGCCCCAGACTAAATCAAGGGCTAGCGCCAGCATAGCGTAGCACAGGTATTTGCCCAGCAAGCCGACAATGTAACCCGGCACATGCAAGGGGTGTTCGGCCGGTACAACCAGATTGAAGAGTGGCACGAGAACAGCCAGCATCATGATAACAGCTGCAAACCAGAGGATGTGTCCTTCCAGTTTTTCGAGAAGAAATCGGGAGATCATGCTTCTACCGCCCGTCCTTTCAGCGCGAACAGGCCGCGCGGTTTCTTTTGGATGAACAGGATAATGGCCGTGAGAGTGAGAATTTTTGCCAGAACTGCGCCAGAGTATGGCTCAAGGAACTTGTTGGCCACGCCGAGGCTCATGGCTCCAACAAGCGTGCCCCACAGATTGCCAACGCCGCCGAACACGACGACCATGAAACTGTCGATGATATAGAGCTGGCCGAGATTTGGTGAGACGTTAGAGATCTGAGAAAGAGCTACGCCGGCGATCCCGGCGATGCCCGAGCCAAGAGCGAATGTGAACGCATCGACCCATGGCGTGCGAATGCCCATGGAGGCGGCCATGCCTCTGTTTTGTGTGACGGCACGCATTTGCAGGCCGAAGTGCGTGCGTTTGAGGACCACGAGCAACACCGCGAACACAAACAGCGCAAAAACCAAGATCCAGAAACGATTAGCTGTAAGTGTGAGGCCGCCCAGTTCAAACGCACCGGACATCCAGTCTGGATTGCCGACTTCCTGATTGATTGGGCCGAAGATGGAGCGTATCGCTTGCTGGAGCATCAGTGAGACACCCCAGGTCGCCAGCAGAGTTTCCAGCGGCCGACCGTAGAGAAAGCGTATCACACTGCGTTCCAACGCAAATCCGACAGCGCTTGAAACGAGGAAAGCGGCAGGCAGTGCGATGGCCAGTGAATACTCAAAGGCTCCCGGGAAGCTGGTGCGGATGAGGTCCTGCACCACAAATGTGGTGTAAGCGCCAATCATCACCATTTCGCCGTGGGCCATGTTGATGACGCCCATAACACCAAATGTGATGGCAAGCCCAATAGCTGCCAGCAACAAAACTGATCCGAGCGACAGGCCATACCAGATGTTCTGTCCCGCTTCCCAGAAGACCAGTGTTTTTTCGACAGACGCAAGAGCCGATTGAGCAGCAGCCTGTTCCTGCGGCGAAGAAGCATGCGCTGCAAAAGCGGATATGATTGCGAGTGCTTGCTGGTTGCCCTTTTCTTTAAGGAGAATGAGGGCCGACAACTTTTCCTCTTCGGTTGCCTCAGGATCTTTCAAAGTCAAGGCTGCGATAGCGTCTGACAGCGCTGTTTTGATGGCTTCATGCTGCTCTTTTGCAAGGGCTGCCTTCAAATCCGGCAAGGCATTATGGTTTCCAGCTTTTGCAAGAGCATTCACTGCTTGCAAGCGCATACCTTCATCAGGGCTTGCTAATGTGAGATCCGCAATTACGGCTTTCAGTTGACGACGCAGCTTGTTGTTGACCTTGATTTTACGCAGGTTCTTTTGGGCTTCGGTCGCCACAATTGAACCGGTCAACGGCGCTATAAGCTGAAGTCCATCCCTGGTTGGCGCAGTTCTGAATACCGCTTTGTCGCTCTTCCGGTAAAACAGTGTCCCTGCCCCGAGAGCCTCCAGTACGGGAACCACGCGCACATCCTGAAAGCTTGCCAGTTGATCAATCTGGGTGGCTCGTTCTTTAAGCTTACCCGTTGCCAAAGTCTGAACAGCTTCTTCCAGTGTCGCGCTTGCATGTGCCGGCACTGCCAGGACAAACGCCATGAACAAGCAGAGTACTATTGGGTAGATCCTCTTCCCCATGTGCTCCTCATTTTTAAAGGGTCATATGATCGCGGATGCGTTTTGAGCGCACCCGCAATGGCTTGGTGGGAATTGGATCAGTTGGTGGCTGCGCCACCACAGGAGCCGGCAGTGACGTTGAAGTTTCCGCAGGAGAGCGGTTTGCGCCAGTCAGCTATGAGTTTGGAGGATTTTGGCAGGTAGTCAGACCATGCATCGCCTGCAACAAGACCGTCCGTTTCATCGACGATATCAAACTGGCCATCTTCCTGAATTTCACCGATCAGAACCGGCTTTGTGATGTGGTGGTTTGGCATCATGGTGGAGTGACCGCCGGACAGGTTGGGCACAGATACACCAACGATTTCATCAATCACGCTGTCCACATCCGTGGAACCTGCTTTTTCGACGGCCTTCACCCACATATTGAAGCCAATAAAGTGGGCTTCCATCGGGTCGTTGGTGACACGATCTTCATCACCCGTATAGGCCTGCCATGTTTCGATGAACTCACTGTTGATCTCTGTGTCGACAGACTGGAAATAGTTCCATGCAGCCAGATGACCGACGAGTGGTGCAGTATCCAGACCTGCCAGTTCTTCTTCTCCAACTGAGAAGGCCACAACCGGGATATCTTCTGCGGAGATGCCCTGGTTGCCCAGCTCCTTATAGAATGGCACGTTCGCATCGCCGTTGATGGTGGACACAACGGCAGTTTTCTTACCAGCTGAACCGAAGGCTTTGATATCAGCAACAATCGTCTGCCAATCCCCATGACCAAACGGAGTATAGTTGATCATGATATCTTCTTCAGACACACCTTTGGACTTCAAGTAGGCTTCTAGAATTTTGTTAGTCGTGCGCGGGTAGACATAATCAGTTCCCACCAGAATCCAGCGCTCCACTTCTTCGTTTTCAAGCAGATAATCAACTGCTGGGATGGCTTGCTGGTTTGGGGCCGCACCGGTGTAAAAGACGTTCCTCTGGCTTTCCTCGCCCTCATATTGCACTGGATAGAAAAGGATACCATTCAGCTCTTCAAAGACTGGCAAAACAGATTTACGGGAGACCGAAGTCCAGTTGCCGAATACCGCTGAGACCTTATGTACTTCCAGCAGTTCACGTGCTTTTTCCGCAAACAAAGGCCAGTTGGAAGCAGGATCGACAACAACGGGTTCCAGCTTTTTGCCAAGAAGACCACCCTTCTCATTCTGCTTTTCAATGAGCATGAGCATGACGTCTTTGAGTGAGGTTTCTGAGATGGCCATGGTACCTGAAAGTGAGTGAAGGACGCCAACCTTGATGGTATCTTCGGCCTTCGCTGCTCCGCTGATGATCGTAGATGCCAAAAGAGATGCACCTGCTGCTGAAATCACTTTTTTGCTGAAACGAACCATTCCCAACTCCAATTGTATGAGTGACGGCACCACTGGTTGTTCCAGAGTGCTCGGCGACCACAAAACGTTTAGGTCAGCATGAATTCAGCAAATCCTGTGCCAGAGCATTTCGAGGAGTTGAGAAAAATCAATATTGCTTTGTAATATTTGATTATTTTACATTTCTTTGAGCGCACGGAGTTTATCAGGCACTGCTCATAAGTGAGTATTTTTGATTATTATTTATGCGTTTTCTGGTCGTGACTATATTTTAGACACAACTTCATTTTTTACAGGTACCGTTTTCGGTGAGGGCATCTTAAGGAACCGACCGGCTTACGGTTTTCTTGTTTACTGAGAGCCCTTAAGTTAGAAGGCAGCTTGAGAATTGCCTTAGTTTTGCGCTTCGGGTTGGATCATGACAGACATCTTCATCATTGTCGGCGCTCTCTTCGGGATTATCGTTGTCCCTCTGGGCTTTTTTGTCGGTCTGCAGGTTTCGCCTGTGTTGGCGAACATACTCCTCCTACCCTTAATCACTATCAGCTGGTCCTCTGGTATCCCATTAGGAGATATGTCAGCACTGCTGCTTGTGTGGTCAACAGTACTCTCGGTTGCTTTCTGGGCGACTGTATTTGGGCTGATCGGTTTTGGGATTAAAAAACTGCGCGGCTAAGCTATCTTGGATTTGCGATAGGTGCTGGCGGTTTGGCCGGTGTGTTTTTGGAAGACCTTGTTGAAGTGGGATGCATCGAAGAAGCCGGAGCGGATTGCTACATCTGTTACGGTGGCGTCTGTTTCATCCAGTAAACGCTTGGCTTCTTCTACACGGATGTGACTGAGGGCTTCGGCGGGAGACTTCCCCAAGTCGGCTTTGAACTTCATCTCCAGACTGCGGCGCCCTACTCCCAGCATTTTGCAAAGTTGTTCGATACTGCGCAGGTTTTCTGTTTCCTGCTGCATCATGAGGACTGCACGCTGGACCAAGTTATCTTTGGCCTTGATAGATGTGGGTAGGAACGGCTGAGCTTTACTGTCATCCTGCGCTTCATCCACCATGAGGATGTTCAGACTTTTGCGCGCCTGGCGCAGACCGACATGTCGCTCCACCAAATAGGCCGCCACGTGCACAGCGCTTGTTCCGCCAGAGCAAGAGATCCGGTCCCGATCTACTACGAAGATCCGGTCCGAGACTGGCTCCAAGCCATCGAACTGTTCCAGAAAATCAGTACGGTGGAACCAGCTGACGCAGCATTTGTATCCATTCATAAGGCCGGCCCGGTGCAGAATAAAGCTGCCGGTACATAGGCCTATCAGCGGGACATCCTTAGCCACAGCGCTTTGCAGGTAGTCTACATAACGACGATCCAATCGCTCGATGTGCTCAATCAGGCCGCCCACAACAACCAGATAATCAAAGCTTGATGGATCAACCAGGCCATTATCAGGATGAATGCGCACGCCGCAACTGGCGCGGATGGGTTTCATGTCGGGAGCAATAACACTCCAGTTACAAAGGATCGGACGACTGCTGTCCCCTTCGTCTGCAGAAAGGCGCAGGACATCGATGAAACTAGCGAAAGCGGAAAGCGTGAAGCGGTTGGCAAGAATGAAGCCAACATTGAGTGCAGATCGAGATTTCCGGGAAGGACTAACGGTATTTGCCATCTGCACCCCTTGCGCAAAAATACTCCAAATTCTTCGCAAGAGTACCATACACGATTTTACTTAGTGGGCAAACTTGCTTGAATTCCAAGGAGGTAGCCTTGTCAAAATTTTCCGCAGTATCGCTCCTGAAGGGCGCGCTTACGGGCTATAAGAATGTTGAGCCGCAATGGCCTGATGCTGAGCTTAAGAGCGAGTATGACGTCATCATCGTGGGGGCTGGTGGCCATGGTCTTGGTGCAGCCTATTATCTGGCCAAGGAACATGGCATCACCAATGTGGCGGTGATTGACAAGGGATGGCTTGGCGGTGGCAATACGGGTCGCAACACCACTATTATCCGCTCCAACTATCTTTATGACGAAAGCGCGCGCTTATACGACCATGCTGTGGATCTGTGGGATGGGCTTAGTCAGGATCTCAATTACAACGTCATGTTTTCGCAGCGCGGCGTGATGATGCTGGCGCACAATATTCATGATGTGCAGAGCTTTAAGCGTCATATCCATGCCAACCGACTGAACGGTGTCGACAATGTGTGGCTCACACCCGAGCAGGCAAAAGAGAAGTGTCCGCCGCTCAACATCTCGCCAAACGCACGTTACCCGGTGATGGGAGCAGCCTTCCAGCAGCGTGGCGGGACTGCGCGGCATGATGCAGTGGCTTGGGGCTACGCGCGTGCAGCTGCAGCGCGTGGTGTTGATATCATCCAGAACTGCCCCGTTCTTTCCATTGAGCGCGGGCCTGACGGAGCCGTGACTGGCCTGCAAACGGCGCGTGGCTTCGTGAAAGCGAAGAAAATCGCGGTGTCAGCGGCAGGTGGCACATCTGTTGTGATGGATACGGCTGGGGTTCGCCTGCCGCTGGAAAGCTATCCCTTGCAGGCGCTTGTCTCAGAACCCGTAAAGCCTATCTTCCCTCAAGTGGTTATGTCCAACACCGTGCACGCTTACATCAGCCAATCTGATAAGGGCGAACTGGTGATTGGGTCCGGAACTGACCAGTATGTATCTTACTCCCAGCGCGGCGGGCTTCCGCTGATTGAGCATACGCTGGCTGCGATTTGCGAGGTGTTCCCGATTTTCCGACGCATGCGGATGCTGCGCAAATGGGGCGGTGTTGTTGATGTAACACCGGATCGTTCTCCAATCCTCGGCAAGACACCAGTGCAAGGGCTTTACCTCAACTGTGGCTGGGGCACGGGTGGCTTCAAGGCAACGCCGGGCTCTGCGCATGTGTTTGCGCATACAATTGCACAAGATGAACCTCACCCGATCAACGCGCCATTTACGCTTGAGCGTTTTGAAACCGGACGTCTGATCGACGAAGCAGCCGCTGCTGCTGTTGCGCATTAAGGAGGTAGCAGATGCTTTTAATTCACTGTCCTTATTGCAAGGAAAAACTACCCGAACTTGAATTTGAATATGCAGGACAAGCGCATATTGATCGTCCACTGAACCCTGCTGAGCAGAATGATGCTGAATGGCGGGATTACTTGTTCATTCGCTCCAATGTGCGCGGTGACCACGCTGAGCAATGGCGCCATACGCATGGATGTGGGCGTTATTTCAATGCCTTGCGCAACACCGTAAGCGACAAGTTTATCGCGACCTATGAGATTGGGCAGGCTCGTCCGACTGGTTCTGAAGAAGGTGAAGAGAGCAATGAGCAACTTGAGAGTTGATGGCAAAGGTCGTATCAATCGCGACAAGCGCATTCGCTTCACCTTTGATGGCGTTTCCTATGAAGGGTTTGAGGGCGATACAGTTGCTTCCGCCCTGCTGGCGAATGGCGTGCATCTTATGGGGCGTTCGTTCAAGTATCATCGCCCTCGTGGGCCTGTTACTGCAGGATCAGAAGAGCCCAATGCGCTGATTGGGACGTCTCGTGGAGGCGCCGGGCGGTTTGAGCCGAACACACGCGCCACGGTCCAGGAGATCTATGAGGGATTGACAACGGTCAGCCAGAATAAGTGGCCGAGCCTGAACTTCGACGTTGGCGCGATCAACGACAAGCTGCATAAACTCTTTGCGGCTGGCTTTTACTACAAGACCTTCATGTGGCCGAAGAGCTTTTGGGACAAGGTTTACGAGCCGGTTATTCGGGCCTCAGCTGGTTTGGGTGTTTCACCAAGTGAGCCGGATGCAGACACCTATGCATCGCGCTACTTATACGCTGAGCTGCTGATTGTTGGTGCTGGCCCTGCAGGGCTTGCTGCGGCGCTCACTGCAGCGCGTAATGGCACGGATGTGGTGTTGGTGGATGAAAACCGGGAGCTGGGTGGCTCTCTGCTTTCTGAAGCACCAGCCAGCATTGATGGTAAGCCTGCTGAGGCGTGGCTTTCTGAGTGTATTGAAGAGCTAAAAGCCTGCCCGAATGTACGCATCATGACACGGTCTGTTGCGATTGGGTATTACCATGAGAACATGGTGGGCGTGGCTGAGAAGCTGACGGACCATCTGGCATATCCGCCAGCAGGTGCACCGCGAGAGCGGATGTGGCGTATTCGGGCGAAAGAAGTCATTCTGGCTCAAGGGGCGCTGGAGCGGCCTTTGGTGTTTGATGGCAATGATCGCCCGGGCGTGATGATGGCAAGTGCTGCGCAGACTTACCTCAATCGGTATGGAGTGAAGGTTGGCACTGCGGCTGTTGTTATGACTTCGCACGATTCTGCCTGGTATGCGGCGTTTGATTTGGCTGATGCGGGTGTGACGATCGCTGCTCTGGTTGATGTGCGCTCTTCCGTTGGTGATCACTTGCTATCTGAGGCGCGAGCGCGGGGCATAACTGTCAAGACAGGTCACACAGTTACGAGTGTTGCAGGTAAGAAACGCGTTTCAGGCACTCAGGTTGGAAGGGTAACCGGTGACGGTAAGGTCGCTGATATTACGCAGGTTTCCTGCGATATAGTGTTGATGAGTGGCGGTTGGACGCCGTCGCTACATTTGTTCTCTCACACCAAGGGCAGCTTGCATTGGGATGAGGAAAACGAGGTCTTCCTTCCCGGTGAGAAAACCGAGCGCTGCCATATTGCGGGTGGTGGTCGTGGTTTGTGGAGCCAGCAGGCGGCGTTTGATGATGGCGTGCATGCAGCAGAGCAAGCACTGGTGTCTTTAGGTCAGACTGCGAAAACTATTTCGGTTGATGTGGATGGAGACCGTGCCGGATCTGGCATCGTGATGGAAGAGCTTCCGAGCAATGATGATAAGTTGGCGCGACGGGCTTTTGTTGACTTCCAGAACGATGTGACAGCGAAGGATATTCGTCTTGCTGTGCGTGAAGGTATGCTCTCTATTGAGCACGTAAAACGCTTTACAACCAATGGCATGGCGACCGATCAGGGCAAGATGTCCAACATGAACGGGCTGAAGATCGCAGCTGACGAGTTGGGACGCCCTGCCCCCAAGGTTGGTTTGACAACTTTCCGCCCGCCTTACACGCCGACCACCTTTGGCACCTTTGCTGGCTACCATAAGGATGAGCTGTTTGAGGTGACGCGCAAGACCAATATTGACAGTTGGGCCGAAGAGAACGGTGCTGTTTTTGAGCCAGTCTCGCTCTGGCGCCGTGCTTGGTACTATCCAAAGGCTGGGGAAGATTTACACGCGGCTGTTGCACGAGAATGCAGAGAAACCCGCGCTTCTGTGGGCATGTTCGATGCTTCTACTCTCGGTAAGATCGAGGTGGTTGGGCCTGATGCTGCCGAGTTCATGAACCGGATGTACACCAACCCTTGGACCAAGCTGGCGCCGGGGCGGTGTCGTTATGGTTTGTTGCTGGGTGAAGATGGATTCATTCGTGATGATGGCGTGATTGGGAGGATAAGTCAGGATCGGTTCCATGTGACGACGACAACTGGCGGTGCTGCGCGGGTTTTGACCATGATGGAGCATTTTTTGCAGACGGAATGGCCGGATCTGGATGTGTGGTTAACGTCAACAACGGAGCAGTGGTCCACAATTGCGCTCAATGGTCCGAATGCGCGTAAGGTATTGGAACCATTTGTCAAAGGCACTGATCTTTCTGCCGAAGCGTTTCCGCATATGGCGCTACGGGAGTGTACAGTTGGCGGGTTTGAGGCGCGGTTGTTCCGGGTGAGCTTTACCGGGGAGCTTGGTTTTGAGGTGAATGTTCCATCTGAGCATGGGCGGGCACTTTGGGAGATGCTTTATCAGGAAGGCAAGAAATATGACATGTGTGTCTACGGCACTGAAACCATGCATGTTTTGCGCGCAGAAAAGGGTTACATCATTGTCGGACAGGACACCGATGGCACAGTAACTCCTGCTGATGCGGGACTGACCTGGGCGATTGGTAAGAAGAAGCCTGACTTTGTTGGCAAACGGTCTTTAACGCGGCCTGATATGTTGCTCGCAAACCGCAAGCAGCTGGTTGGGCTTTTGACGGAAGATCCGAGTGTTGTGCTGGAGGAAGGCGCGCAGATTGTGGAATCTGGAGATACCTCCATTCCGGCTAAGATGTTGGGACATGTGACATCTTCCTACTGGAGTGAAGCTTTGGGGCGTTCCATTGCTATGGCCTTGATTGAAGGTGGTTTTGAGCGAGACGGTAAGTCGATTGACGTTCCGATGCCGGGGCAAACCCATCGTGCAACCGTTACCGGGACCGTGTTTTACGATCCTGATGGCGAGCGAATTAATCTTTAAAGGAGCGGCGCAAATGGCTTTCAACACCACAGTCGAAACTCTGCCAGCGATGGGCCGTTTTAGTTTGCGTTGTAAACGCGAAAACACCGTTGCTATGTCAAAAGCCCTCGGATTTGAGCTGCCTTCCTCCATCAGCGAGCTGGTTCGGTCCGGCAACGTGACTGCTCTCAAGTTGGGACCGGATGAGTGGATGCTGACCTGCCCGATGGATGGGCGAGCGAAGATCAAAGAAGCTCTGGCGGCAGTGTATGCAGATGCTGTTCATAGTCTGACGGAGGTTTCCAGCCGTGAAGTGAGTATCCGGGTTTCGGGACCGGAAGCTGAGGAGCTGTTATCCACGTCATGTCCCCGCAACTTGAGGGAGCTGACTGTTGGGCGTGGAGTACGCACGATTTTTGATAGTGTGCAGGTGATCCTGACACGGGAGGAGCAGGACCAGTTTCGGCTAGATGTCTGGCGATCGTTTGTGCCCCATGTGGTGGGGCTGCTTTCCGTTGCTACAAAAGAGTTTGAATGCGGCCTTTAGGGCCGCATTTTTTATGGCACTCGCCTTGAGTGATCAGCAAGGTCTAACAGTTTCCACCAGAAGTATTGCGACATGGGCTGCATCAGCATCCGTTGATTTGGCAAGGCGTTGCTGCGTGCAGTTGAGCGCTTGTCATGATTACACCAATCACAGTGTTCAGGCGTCGCATTTTTACTGGCAAAATGCCTCAAACTTCCTGCCAGTGTGAGATTAATTCGAACTAGATTTCCTGATTACTCTCGATTTTTCGGTGCGTGACGCAAAGATACGGCACCTGAAAATTAGGGGAGCTGCCGCACTATAAGAGGGAGGCTTAAAGTGTATCAGTCAGCATTTTTCAGGGCTTGTGCTCCGCTCAAGTCTTCCGGATTGCAAGCAGACCAACGGCTCTTCTGTGCTGAGCCAATGGTGGTCGCTGATCATTGTCCCCCTCAGGTTCGGCAGAGCTATAATAAAGTCTCCCGACGCCTTTTACTTGTCACTTTAACCAGATGCCCCAAGCATCTAAATCCCAAAAGGAATCTGCACTCGTTTTCCCTAGAGTCAGATTCGCCCCTCAACTCACTCGTTTGTCGCGATCAGGTTACATCCCTGATCATCTCAGCAACCTGCACCGGTCAACTCCCCAGGCACCATTTTTAGCCGAGGTATCTGAACATGAGCGTTCCGTCTTATATCAAAGATCTTATAGCTCACCGCGAAAAGGGCAAAAGCCTCAGAGCCCCCTTCTACAGTGCTCCCGACATTCTTGATCTGGACATGGAAGTGTTTTTTCGCAAGCACTGGATTTTCGTGGCTGTTGAACCTCAACTTCCCGAACCAGGTGATTGCATCACCGTCGAGATTGGCAAGACATCTGTTTTGCTTTTGCGCGGTGATGACATGGAGATCCGTGGTTTTCACAATATCTGCCGACACCGCGGCGCGAAGCTCATTGATGAGCCTGAAGCGACCATCGGCAACATCGTGTGTCGCTATCATGGCTGGACCTATAACGAGGATGGTGAGCTCATTCTGGCCGAGCATATGGGCAAGGACTTTGACAAGACCTGTCATGGTCTGAAGACCGTTCATGTCCGTTCCATTGCTGGTCTGCTCTTCATCTGCCTTGCCAAGAACCCGCCGGAAGACATCGAAGAGATGGCGCAGACCATGGAGCGATATATTGCGCCTCATGATATTGCCAACTGTAAGGTGGCTTACACCGCTGATCTTGTTGAGGAAGGCAACTGGAAGCTGACGCTTGAGAACAACCGCGAGTGCTATCACTGCGAAGGTACGCATCCGCAGCTGACCGTGCCGCTTTCCGAGTTCGGCTTTGGCTTCTCGCCTGATGAGATGGATGAGCGGCGCACTGCGGACGTCAACAAGTACCTGTCTCTGCTTGAGAGCGAGCATAAGCGTTGGGAAGCTGCAGGCCTACCTTCTGCTGAGGTGGACAAGCTTTCCAACACGACCAGCTTCCGCTGTATTCGCTTGCCGTTGATGGGCGAAGGCGAGTCTCATACCCTAGACACCAAGATTGCCTGTAAAAAGCTGCTTGGTGATTTCAAAGACGCCAAACTTGGGGGCTTGAGCTTCTGGCACAACCCCAACTCATGGCACCATTTCATGAGCGATCACATCGTGACGTTTGCGTCCTTCCCGCTGTCGCCGGATCGCACGCTGGTGCGGACCACGTGGCTGGTGCACAAGGATGCGATTGAGGGAGAGGATTACAATCTCGATAATCTGAAACAGGTCTGGATGATGACCAACCAACAGGATGCTGATCTTGTGCGGTTGGCACAGCTGGGCAGTGAAGACCCGGCTTATGAGCAAGGCCCTTATTCTGAGTACACGGAGCCTCATGTGGAAGCGCTGTGTGAATGGTACATTGAGCGTCATAAAGCGCACATGCCTGCCGATACAATTGAAATGGCGGATGCATGACCCAGAATGTAACTTTTGATGATCTGAAGACCGTCACGGACTACGATGAAGAGCACTTCACCGAAGCAACCCGGATCCCCATGTGGGATCCGGAGGTGGATGATGTTCTGGTCTGTCGGCAGGTTCGGCAGGAAACGCATGATGTGAAGACATTCCTGTTTTCGGCACGTGAGCCCCGTGTTTTCAGGTTTTATCCTGGCCAGCACATGACCTTTGAACTTCCTGTCGAAGGCATGATCATGCGCAGCTATACGATTTCAGCCAGTGCTGCGCGGCCTTACCGCATTGAAATCACAGTCAAACGGGTGCCGGGAGGTCCGGGGTCCAACTGGCTGCTGGACAATATGGTGCCGGGCAAGGAAGTAAATGTAACCGGTCCTGCTGGCGAGTTCACCACGGATGCGACGCAGGAAGAGAAGCTGCTTTTCATTTCGGCTGGCAGTGGCATTACACCGATGATGTCCATGACGCGCACGGCCTGTGATCTTTGTGCGCCGACTGATCTGCATTTTATTCATGCAGCACGCACTCCGGCAGATATCATCTTTAAGGATGAGCTGGAGTTGTTGGCAGCGCAAAACCCGGCTTTCAAGCTGTCTTTCACGTGCAGCACCACATCCGGCCATAACAGCTGGAGCGGTTTCGAGGGACGCTTGAGCCTGCAGATGCTTTCGCTGATGTCACCGGACTTCAAGGACAGGAAGATCCTGTGCTGTGGCCCTGCCCGCTTTATGGAAGGCGTGCAGAACATGCTGCTGGAAGCAGGCTTCGACATGGCTAACTACCATGAAGAAAGCTTCGACTTTGGTGCGGAAACAGCTGGCACGTTTGAAGATCAGGTTGCCGCACCAGAGATCAGCGATCAGACCTACCGCATCAGCTTCACCAAGACCGGTCATGTGGTGGAATGCGGTCCGGGTATGACGATCCTTTCTGCGGCCCGCGAGGCTGGTATCTTGCCGATGGCGTCCTGCCAACGCGGCATTTGCGGGACATGTAAATCTCAACTCGTTTCGGGTGAAACCGACATGCAGCATGGCGGCGGCATTCGCAAACGGGAGATCGATCAGGGCAAAATCTTGATCTGCTGCACGACACCACTTTCTGACATTGAAGTTGAACTTTAGTGTTAAACGCTCCCCCAACCATTGAAAACAAACACAAAAAACGGGTATCCGATCAACAAGAACGATAAGAAAGGTCCAGCCAAAGGATCTCTCCTGACCACAAAATAGAAGGTCCAACACAGGAGAAGCTGCATGACTGATTTACGCAATTCCGACCGCCCCCCAGCGGGGGTTTTAGATAGTCCATCGGACGAACTGGCAGACTCGGATTACAGTCTTGGCCAAGATAATATTGAAGGAAAACTTGGGCCAATCGGCTTTGACATTCACAATCCGGTATTTGCGATCTCAGCGCTGACTGTTGTTGCTTTTGTTGCTTACACCCTCTTTTTGCCAGAACAGGCAAACTCCGTTTTCAGCCTG
The DNA here is from genome assembly GCF_000236645.1 of Pseudovibrio sp. FO-BEG1. Lineage (NCBI taxonomy): Bacteria > Pseudomonadati > Pseudomonadota > Alphaproteobacteria > Hyphomicrobiales > Stappiaceae > Pseudovibrio > Pseudovibrio sp. FO-BEG1. Next base: position 3,184,276 of record NC_016642.1, on the reverse strand, counting down.
CTGTTTTCGACAGTGACCAAAGGCTTTGACTGGTTCTTCATCGGCGCCGCCGATATCTTCGTTATTCTGTGTCTGGTTCTCGTGGTCAGCCCTTATGGCAAGATCCGCCTTGGCGGTAAGGAAGCGACCCCTGATTTCAGCTATATGAGCTGGTTTTCCATGCTGTTTGCCGCTGGTATGGGCATCGGCCTGATGTTCTACGGCGTTTCTGAGCCGATCAGTCACTTCTCCTCCGCCCTTGGAGGCACCGCTGTTGGGGCTGATGGCGTGCGCACAGACTGGGCACCGCTTGGGGCTGCGGCGACGCAGGAAGAAGCGATCCGTCTGGGCATGGCGGCCTCCATCTTCCACTGGGGTCTGCACCCATGGGCGATCTACGCTGTGGTTGGTTTGAGCCTTGCGTTCTTCAGTTATAACAGAGGTCTGCCGCTCACCATCCGTTCTGCTTTTTATCCGATCTTCGGTGAGCGTGTGTGGGGCTGGCCGGGTCACATCATTGATATTCTGGCAGTGTTCGCGACCCTGTTCGGTCTGGCAACCTCTCTCGGCCTTGGTGCCGTGCAGGCAAACTCCGGCTTTAACAAGCTGTTTGGTATGCCGATTGACAGCACTTGGCAGGTTATTCTGATTACCGGCATCACCGCTGTTGCTCTGGTTTCTGTTGTGCGCGGGCTGGAAGCAGGTGTGAAGCTGCTTTCTGAGATCAACATGGGCCTTGCCGTTCTGCTGGTCATGTTCGTTGTTATTGCTGGCCCAAGCATGATCCTGCTGCCGGATGTTCTGAACTACCTCGGCGCTTACCTGCAGTATCTGCCTGCGCTTTCCAGTCCGGTGGGCCGTGAAGATGTAAACTTCATGCAAGGCTGGACCTCATTCTACTGGGCCTGGTGGATCTCCTGGTCGCCGTTTGTGGGCATGTTCATTGCACGCGTGAGCCGTGGGCGTACGGTCCGTGAGTTCCTTGTCAGCGTGTTGCTGATCCCGTCACTGGTGTGCGTGCTCTGGATGTCTATCTTTGGCGGCGCTGCGATCAGCCAGATCGTCAATGACGGCTACACTGCAGTTCAGCAGGCTGCTCTGCCGGTTCAGCTGTTCACCATGCTGGACGCTATGCCATGGGCAACCATCACAAGCTTTGTCGGTATCGTTCTGGTGATCGTGTTCTTCGTCACCTCCTCCGATTCCGGCTCACTGGTGATCGACACTATCGCAGCTGGCGGTAAAGTGGATGCGCCTGCACCACAGCGTGTGTTCTGGTGTCTGTTTGAAGGCCTGATCGCGATTGTGCTGCTGCTTTCTGCAGGTGGTCTGAAGTCGCTGCAATCCATGGTGATTTCAACTGGTCTGCCGTTCACGATCGTGCTGCTTATCATGTGCGTTGCGATTTGGCGTGGTCTGGCGAACGAACCACGATAAAGCTGACTAATATTGCGAATGAAAATGCCGCTGAGGTTTAAGCCTCGGCGGCATTTTTTGTGTCAGGCAACCTGTTCTTGAGGCGCTGGCAGGCCGCGCAAGACTTGTGGCGTGCACCCATACCGGCGGCGGAACATGCGGCTGAGATGAGATGAATCGCAGAACCCACAGTCGACCGCAATTTGCGCAACAGACTTCTGGCTGGTGAGTATGAGATGTCGGGCGAGATCCAGACGGATGTTGAGGAACGCGACTTGTGGGGATGTTTCCAGAGACAGGCGGAAGTAACGTTCAATCTGCCGCTTGCTCTTGCCCATGCGCTGCGCGATTTCCTGAATGGAGATCGGAGCGTCGATGTTCTGCTGCATGATGTGCAGCGCACGTTGCACGATGGGGTTTTGGGTTTTCAGATCCAACGGGATGCCCGGTTGAGGCTTTTCCGCCTGATGGGCATCATCAATGATCATGATGTGCAGGCTTTTGTTGGCATGTGCCGTGCCCACGTGCTTGTCCACCAGATAGGCGGCCAGATGGGCAGAGCTGACGCCGCCAGCACAGGTGAGACGATCTCTGTCGACGACAAAAATCTGATCAGTGACCGGATCCAGCCCATCAAATTGCTCTTTGAAATCGGAGTGGCTGAACCAGCTGACGCAGCTGCGGTACCCATCCAGCAATCCGGCGCGGTGCAGAAGGAATGCGCCAGTGCAAACGCCCACGAGTGGCACTCCGGCGGCGGCGGCTTCCTGCAAGAAGTTCTGATAACCCGCGCTCAGATCTGTGCCGTCTTCAATGAGACCACCAACGACAACGATATAGTTGAACCTACGCGGATCACCCAGCCGTTCTTTTGGATGCACGGAGATGCCGCTGCTTGACGGGATCGGGTCCATGGTGTCGGAGAGAACCGTCCAGTTGCACAGGATCGGGCGGCTGCGATCACCTTCATCAGCGGCAAGGCGCAGCACATCCACGAAGTTGGCAAAGGCGCAGAGGGTGAAGCGTTTAGCGAGGATGAAGCCCACGGACAAGCGGGTTTTCTCCTGCCTGGCAACAGGTTTGCGAAGCGCGGTGGTCGATTGCGAGGTCGCTTGTGTCATACAAGATGCTCTCCCAAAATGCGGAGCGGTCTCAGCCCATGTCTCCATTGGCGTTCGCGCTCCGGGTCCATGCGATCCCGGTCAGTTTCCACCTGTCTTCAGTGGCACAAATATCCTGTTGCTCTGACCATCTCGACTTGATCTGCACTTGTCATTCCCCTTCCCGTTGGTGGCCTGTTTGATCGTGGACCTGCCAATGAGAAGAGATGCAGCAAACGCATCTAAGTCATGCAGTATTTATACTTAATTTGAGTCTGGTTGGCTATGCAATGAATTTGCTTTGCCGTGAAAATTGATCAGGCGTGAGCTCGGGAGTGTTGGGGCCGGCAAATGTCGTCTGGGTAATCCCATTGTGACGCAAATCTCCTATTTCCGGGCGGTAAATCTCGCCAAATTGATGGTTTGATGATGCCAAGGTCGCTGCAAAACGCCTTGTTTCATTTGGGAATTTGATTGGGAGAGACAATTCCAGTGAGTGAGACCACCTTCATCCTCCGCTTCACCTGTGTTGATCAGCCGGGCATTGTTTCGACAGTGACCTCTGCTTTGGCGTCGCGCGGCGCGAATATTGTTGAAGCGAACCAGTTCTGTGATCGCAAGACCAACCAGTTTTTCCTGCGCGTAGCCGTGCGTGTGCCTGAAAACATCGACAAGGCCGCGCTGGAGCTGGCCATGTCACCTGCGGTCGATCGATTCAAGATGCGGCTGAAGGTGGAGGATTTCTCACGGCGACCCAAGATCATCATCATGGTCTCCAGATTTGATCATGCGCTGCTGCATCTGCTCTATCAGATCAAAGTGGGCTGGCTGGATGCGGAGGTTGTGGCAATCGTCTCCAACCATGCGGATAGTCAGGGTGTTGCAGATCACGAAGGTATTCCGTTCCATCACTGGCCGATCACCAAGCAGAACAAGCTTGAACAAGAAGCCAAGCTATCGGAACTGATTGAAAGCACCAATGCTGAGCTTGTGGTTCTGGCGCGTTACATGCAGGTGCTGACCGATGAAATGTCGAGCAAATTCTTCGGCATGATCATCAACATTCACCACTCGTTCCTGCCAAGCTTCAAAGGCGCAAAGCCCTACCATCAGGCCCATGACCGCGGTGTGAAGCTGATCGGCGCGACGGCGCATTATGTGACGCCGGATCTGGATGAAGGGCCGATCATTGAGCAGGAAACCGAGCGTGTGAACCACGGTATGACAGCCGAGGATTTCGTGGCAACGGGCCGCGATATTGAATCGCGCGTGCTGGCCCGGGCGGTCAAATACCATCTGGAAGGCCGTGTCATGCTCAACGAAAACAGCACCGTCGTCTTCACCTCATAAATGCTCCCCCACACCAGCGAGTGCTCTACTGAAGTAAAGGATCGAGATCATGTCCGCATTTCCAAGCAAAGCGAAAGTTGTGATTGTTGGCGCTGGCGGCATTGTTGGAGCCTCGGTCATTCATCACCTCATTGAGAACGGCTGGGACGACATTGTCGGCATCGACAAGTCTGGCATTCCGACAGATATCGGGTCCACGGCGCACGCCTCTGACTTTTGCTATGCCACCAGCCACGATCTACTGACCTGTTGGACCACCATGTATTCCATGGATTTTTACGAGAAGATGGGCCATTACGCGCGCATCGGCGGTCTGGAAGTAGCCCGTGTGGGCGATGACGAACGCATGGCAGAGCTGAAGCGGCGCGTGGATTCTGGCAAGGCGTTTGGCACCAATGTAAAGATCATCAGCGCAGCAGAAGCAAAAGAGAAGTTTCCGCTTCTGGAAGAAGATCAGATCCAGGGTGCTATGTGGGATCCAGATGCGGGCCTTGTGGTACCGCGCTCGCAGACCGTAGCGGGTAAGCTGATTGATCAGGGCGTTGACAGCGGCAACTTGAAGATTTTCGCAAACACCTCCGCGCTTGAACTGGTGACAGAAGATGGCCGTATCACCGGCGTGGTGACAGAGCGTGGTACGATCCATGCAGATCATGTGGTGGTGTGTGCGGGGCTGTGGGGCCGCCTGATTGCGGAGATGGCAGGCGAAGACCTGCCCGTTATGCCAGTGGATCACCCCCTCACCTTTTTCGGCCCTTACAACGAGTTTGAAGGCACCGGCGCCGAGATCGGCATGCCGCTTTTGAGAGATCAGGGTAACTCAGCCTATATGCGTGATACAGGCGATCCGAAGAGCACTGAGGGTGGCCAGATCGAATGGGGCTATTATTACGAAGAGAACCCTCGCCTTGTGCACCCACGTGAGATTTTGGAGAAAGATCAGGCCCGTCTATCGCCATCTCAGCGAGATCTGGTGCTCGAAGACGTGATTGAACCGCTTGAGAAAGCCATGGAGCTGACACCGGTTCTGGCAGAGCTGGGGTTCAACGAAAGCCATTCTTTCAACGGTCTGTTGCAAACGTCTATTGATGGTGGCCCGTCCATGGGTGAAAGCCGCAAGCTGCGCGGGCTTTGGTATGCGGTTGGCATCTGGATCAAAGATGGTCCGGGCATGGGCAAGCTGATTGCCGACTGGATGACCTACGGCAAGACCCATATCGACCACAACTCCGTTGATTTTTCCCGGTTCAACGAATTCCAGCTGAACGAGCAGTACATTCATGATCGCTGCTGGGAAACAGCGAAGAAGATCTACAACCCGCCGGTTCATCCGCGTGAACCGTTTGCCAATGCGCGCGGCATCCGGCGCTCGCCGTTTTATGAGCGTGAGGTTGAGCTGGGCGGATACTTCATGGAACTTGGCGGTTGGGAACGTGCCCATGGGTATGCGGCCAACGAGCATTTGCTGGTCAAGCACGGCAACCGAGTGCCTGAGCGCGAGAACGAGTGGGACAACCGACATTTCTGGCGGGTTTCCAATGCTGAGCATCTGGAGATGAGTGAGGATTGCGGCATCATCAACCTTTCGCACTTCCACATCACGGATATTTCCGGCCCGGACCATATCACGCTTATGGAGTGGTTATGTGCGGCCAAGATTGGCGGTGACAACAACATCGGCAAAGGCATTTACACACATATGCTGGATGATGATGGCAATGTGCGTGCAGACTTTACTCTGTTCCGCATGGAAGATCGCTGCAGACTGGTGAATGGCGCTGATGCAGGGCCACGTGATCTTGTTTACATGCAGCGCGTTGCGGATGACAACGGCTGGGACGTGACCATCACCGATGTGACTGAGGACTACACCACCATTGGCATTTGGGGCCCGAATGCCCGTGAGAACCTGCAGAAGGTGGTTGATGATCCTGACGCTTTGAGCGTGGAGAACTTCCCGTTTGCAGCTATCCGAGAGATTACTATTGCAGGCAAAACGGTTTCTGCCTTCCGCATCTCCTATGTGGGGGAGCAAGGCTGGGAGCTGCATATGCGCTATGAAGACGGCCTTGCCGTTTGGGATGCCCTTCGTGAGATTGGAGTGATCGCGGTTGGTGTTGAGACCTACGCAAACTCGCGCCGTCTTGAAAAATCCCTGCGCCTGCAAAATGCTGATTTGCATACACAGTACAATCTGTTTGAAGCTGATCTGGCCCGTCCGAAGGTGAAGGCCGCAGATTTCCGGGGCAAGGAGAAGCATGTTGTGTATCGTGCTCGTGAGGCTCAGCCAGCGATGCTCTGCACTTTGGTGATGACAAACAACATCGACAAGGATGGAGTGGCCCGCTTCCCGGTTGGCAATCTGCCTGTCATGCATCCTGAGACGGGTGAAACCCTGATGGATGAACTGGGGCGGCGCTCCTATACAACCTCTATCGCCTATGGCCCGAGCGTCGGCAAAAACATCGCGCTGGCCTACCTGCCCAAAGAGTACTGCAAGGAAGGCCGTAAGCTTGAAGTTTCTTACTTCGACGAGGTCTATCCGGTAGAAGTTGTCGGCATCGGCTACGCTCCGCTGTATGACCCGGAGAACCTGAAACCGCGGAGCTGATTTGCGGTTCTCAACTCCAACGCCTCAAAACAAAAATCCCGGGCTGTGACCCGGGATTTCTTTTGGTTTAAGTGCTTTCAGCTCAATCAGCTCTTCTTGTTATGGAAGATGAAGCCGATAAAGTTGAGGAGGAGTTGGGCGGCGAGGATCTGGGTTGAATCAGATGGGTCATATGCTGGGGCTACTTCCACCAGGTCCATACCGACCACATCGCCGCGTTTGCTGAGGCCCTGCAGGATTTCCAGAACATCGTAGTACTGGAAGCCGCCATGGCTTGGGGTGCCGGTGCCGGATGCGATGGATGGGCAGAAAGCGTCGATATCAATGGTCACGTAATAACGTGCGCCTTCCGGAATGCGGCTGAGTACAGCTTCCGTACCCAGTTCACGCACCTGACGGACGGACAGGATGTCAGAGCCTCTTGCGCGAGCATCGTCGTAGCCTTCTTTGGCGGTTGAGGACACGTTGCGGATACCAAGCTGGGTCATGCCGGAAACGTAGTCTTTCTCAATCGCGCGGCGCATCGGGTTGCCGTGGCCCTCAGTCACGCCGTGGCGCTCATCCACGAAGTCCAAATGTGCATCGATCTGAATGACGTGGATTGGACCATTCTTGGCACAGTCTTCCTCAAACGCACGAATACATGGGATGTTGATGGAGTGATCACCACCGATCACCACAGGCAGCGCGCCGGCATCCAGGATTTTCTTTACGCCCACCTGAATGTTTGCGTGGCTTTCCTCCGTTTTCGTATGAATGATATCTGCATCTCCGATGTCAACGATACGGACATCCCCGCCCAGATAGGTTGCATCATCCTCATGGTCGTAAGCCCCCGCGTGACCGAAGGAAAACAGCGTGGATGCTTCGCGGACAGCACGTGGGCCAAAACGAGCACCGGAGCGCCACTGGGCACCGAAATCAAATGGTGCGCCCAGGACTGCAACATCTGCATCAATGGCATCCCAATCCCATACGTATTCTTTTTTGCCAAAGGTTGAGATGCCGACAAATGGCAGGTTCAAACGCCCGGACGCATATCCATGTTCAGACATATTTTTTCTCCGTTACTTGATTATCTGTAGGCGAGTTCCGGGAGGAACAACGCAATTTGTGGGAACGCCATCACCAGTGCCGTGGTCAGCAGTAGGATCAGCAGGAACGGCGGTACGCCGCGCACAACATCCACGAAGGGTCTGCGGAACACAGCTATGGCCGTGAACAGGTTGCAGCCGAATGGCGGTGTGGCTGCCCCAATGGCGACCTGCAATGTAATGAGAACACCGACCAGAACCGGATCCAACCCTGTGGATTTGATGAGCGGTGCGAAGATTGGCACCAGGATCAAAATCACCACGATTGAATCGACAAACATACAGCCGATGAAAAAGGCCAGAATGATCGCCGTCAGCGTGAGCATTGGACCGGCTTCGTTGAGGCCCAGTGAGCTGATGATGGTTTGTGGCACCTGCGCAAAAGACAGGGTCCATGAGAACGCCGCGCCAGCCGCGATCAGGATGAACACCACAGAGGTGATTGCGCCCGTTGAAAGCGCGATATCCGGCAGGTCCCTCAGGCGGATGGATCTGAAGATCAACGCTTCCAGAACAACCGCATAGAGCACACAGATGGCCGCAGCTTCTGTTGGTGAGAAGACACCGCCATAGATGCCGCCAACGATGATGACCGGGAAGCCCATGGGCCAGACGGCACGTCTGACAGCCGTAAGTCGCTCGCCCCAGTCTGAGCGTTCCAGCACCGGAATGTCGTGCTTATAGGCATGCCACATGCAGTAGGCGGAGAAGAACGCCACGATGATCAGTCCTGGTACAATTCCCGCGATGAAGAGCTGAGAGATCGAGGTGCCTGAGACAACGCCGTAAATGATCATGCCGATGGATGGTGGGATCAGGTAGGCCAGATCAGCGGCGTTGACGATGAGGCCGATGGTGAAGCTGTCTGAATAGCCGGACTTGAGCATGCGTGGACGCATGGCGCCACCAACCGCCACTACGGTGGCCTGTGTTGAGCCGCAGACCGCCCCGAACAACGCGCAAGCGCTGGTGACTGAGATGGCCAGACCGCCTTTGATATGCCCCATGAACCGCATCACCACATCAATCAGGCGATCGGCTGAATGACCTCGTGTGATCACATCTGCTGCCAGAATGAACATGGGCACGGCGACCAAGGCGGATGGCTTGACGCCGCCGATCATCTGCTGGATCAGGATTTGCGGACTGAAGTTTGGAAAGTAGATCAGAAAGCCGATGAACGCCGCCGAGATCAGCGGCATCTTCATGGGAAAGCCGAAGAGCAGCAGGGCGATCATGACCGTGAGCATGAGTTCTGTCATTTTGCAGCCCCCTCTTCTTTTTCCACGAAGCGCGCCACAGCAGCGGCTGTTTCCGGGTCTTCGTAGCTGTCCACTTCCAGATAGGAGACGTAGATCTCCTCCTCAGCCAGATTGAGGTTGCGTAGGGCTGTCAGGAGATATTGCAGGGTTGCCAAAGCGAGGCCGATCACCACCCAGATGTAGGTGAGATAAAGCGGCACCTGCAGCGCTGGTGTGACCCGGCCACGACTGGCGACTTTGGCAACATATTCAACGGCGTACCATGTGAGGATGGCCATCATTGTTGCGGTCATGATTGTGATCAGAATCATCAGAATCTTGCGCATCTTTTTCGGCAATGCGTCGTAGATGGCGGACATGCGAATGTGGATGCCCTTTCGCGTGGCATAACCCAGTCCCATGAACGTGATGATGACGATCAAGAACTCGTTGAGTTCCTCTGAAAAGTAGATCGACTGATGAAAGACATAACGCCCGAACACATTCGCGATGGTGTTTACGGCCATGGCGATGATGCCCCAACTGAGGATGAAGACCTCAATCTTGCAGATTATGCCGTCAACTTTCCCGAGGAGCTTAAAGGGGACAGAACGGGGTTCCATCGGTTCCCTCCTCCAGTGAGCCCACACCCCATGCCACCGGCTGGAGTGTGGGTATTCCTTTATTGATGAGTTGACGCGATCTCAGTTCTCAGAGCGTCGAGCAGTACTTTGCCGCGATCTCCAGCTGCTTCCACATAGGCGCTTTCGGTTGCTTCGCTGCGGGCGCGGAAGACATCACGCTCTTCTTCTGACAGAACAACGAGATTGATATCCGGCTTGCTGGACTTGATGATATCGAGGCGCTTCTGGTTGAAGTCTGTGACAACACCATCGATAAACCCGGACATGCTGGCCATGGTTTCCCGGACCAGTTTCTGACGATCTGGTGAGAGTGTGTCGAACCAGTCTGTACCGGCAACAACTGTGGTCACCAGCTCTTGCTCACCTGCCCAGATGAGGTAATCGGTTACTTCATAGAACTTCATTTCCTCGATGGTTGGGACCGGGTTGACCTGTCCATCAACGGCACCGAGCTGCAATGCGCCAAACACTTCGCCAAATGGCAGCGGTGTCGGGCTAGCGCCCATGTTCTTGTAGGTCTCCAGCAAGATTGGAGAGACCATCACACGCATCTTGAAGTTGGAGAAATCATCCGGGTTTCTGATTTCTTTGTTTGTCGTCCAGACCTGCGGTCCTTCGGAGTACATGGTCAGCACTTCCAGACCACGCTTTCGGAAATCATCATTCAGATCACCGTAGATGGTCTTGGAGTTGTTCAGAATGTCAGAGACTGCCTTGGCATCAGAGGGGAACAGATAAGGCAGCAGGAATATCTGACTTTCCGGGACAATGGTACCCAGATTGCCGATGGAAACATTGGTGAACTGGATCAGCCCGTCCGTTGCCTGTTCAACCGTGTCTGTTGGTGTGCCAAGTGTGCCCATCGGGAAGATTGTGATGGTCACATCCCCGTTGGTTTTGGCTTCAATACGTTTTTTAAACTCCTGCGCATACGCATCCATGATGGAGCCTGGAATTTCCTCAATAGCGAACTTCCAGTCTTCCGCATGGGCGCTGAGCGGTGCAGCACTCAGAACCATTGCAGCAGTCATTGCTTTTAGCGACTTAAGAATTGAGCTCATTTGATCCTCCCACAGAACTCGCTCTTCCTTCCTCGCCACCAGCACACTCGATGTTGAACTGAGAAAAAATATCAAATAAGTTATGTTTACATGAAATATATCAATGTAATTAAATTATCTGAGAACAGAAAGAACATTAGATGAAACTTCTCAGAAACAACCTCCTGGAAGCATTTTGTGCTGTGGTGGAATGTGGTGGTTTTTCAGAGGCTCAGTTCCGGTTGGGAATCTCTCAATCTGCCATCAGTTGCCGGATCCGAGATCTGGAAATTGCGCTGGGATATCGCGTGTGTGAGCGTGGGCGCAGCGGCTTTCAACTGACCGAGCGCGGCAAAATCGCCTATGAAAAAGCCTGCGAAATCATCCGGATGGTTGAGGACTTTGATGCAGAGCTTCTGGAGCTGCGCGGAACCATCACCGGGCAGTTGCGCATTGGCATCGTGGATACGGTGATCAGCCTGCCGGGCTTTCCGCTTGTGCCTGCACTGCAGCGGTTCTTTTCAAAGGAAAACGACGTCAATCTGGAGATCGTCGTTGCCTCTCCCAATGATCTGAAAGAAGGCCTGATCACCGGCAGCCTTCATATTGCGTTGGCGCCCTTTAAACGAAAGCGAGATGAGCTGGAGTACATCAAGGTCTGCAGCGAGAACCACTTTCTTTATTGTGGTCGCGAGCATGAGCTGTTTGACGCGGGCAAGGACGAGATCTCACCGGAGATCCTGAGCAATCACGCTGTGTGCCAGCGCTCCTATGATATGATTGTCGCGCGCGATGCCAAAACACCTGAGCCAAAGGCAATAGTGACCAACATGGAAGCTGCCGCTGCGCTTATTCTGAGCGGTAAGTTTCTGGGCGTTTTGCCAGATCATTATGCTACGCAGTGGGTTGAAACCAGCAATATGCGTTTGCTGGAGCACCCTAACCTGACGTGGACCTCTGAATTTTACGTAGCCTCTCGTAAATCCCAGTCTCACAGACAGGCCGTGGAGTGGTTCATCAAGGCCTTGCTGCAGGACAGAGTGATTTAAACGCTTGAGAGGAGGATGCTGGTTTCGCTGTTCATGACACCTTCAATCAGGCGCACCTCTCGCAACACGCGGTCAAATTCTGAGAGGTTTTCGACACGTATGTCTGTGACCAGATCCCACTTTCCACTTGTGGTGTGCAGCACCTGAAGCTCCGGCAATCCGCGAAGCTTTTGAATAACTTGCGAGGTGTTGCGCCCCATCACCTCGATCATCATGACCGCTCTGATTTCGCCGCTGTCATAATCTTCACGTACTCGGGCAGTAAACCCAAGAAGTGCTCCCGTCTCCAGAAGACGATCCATACGTGCCTGCACGGTCGCCCTTGAGACTCCCATAATCTGAGATAGTTTTGAAACCGGAGCACGCCCGTCCTGACGCAACAGGCCGATCAGTTGTCTGTCAAGGTCGTCATATATGTGTTTCGCAATCTGGTTTTGCTTCATGCCCCGCCTCAACCCATGGATTTAACAATAATATAAAAATCACATAGCAATCTGTCAAAAACTATCTTGCATACTTAGCAAGATTGATATGTTTTTTGCAATTTGTACAGTTGATACTAGGGAAACTGTAATTACTTGAGGAAAGCTCATGTCACCCCCTGCCCCGTCAGAACGTGCATTCGTTCCATTCGTCAGCGTCGACAACATGATGAAACTGGTTCACCGCATTGGCGTTGAAACCATGCTCTCCGGCATTGCCGAGTATGTGGAAGAGGACTTCCGTCGCTGGGAGCTGTTTGACAAGACCCCTCGCGTGGCCTCCCACTCCAAGGAAGGCGTTATTGAACTGATGCCGACCTCTGATGGCGTGACCTACGGCTTCAAGTATGTGAACGGCCACCCAAAGAACACCAAGGAAGGTCTGCAGACTGTGACTGCCTTTGGTCTTCTGGCTGATGTTTACACCGGCTACCCGGTGCTGCTGACCGAGATGACCGTGCTGACCGCTCTGCGTACTGCTGCAACTTCTGCCGTTGTGGCCAAGCATCTGGCTCCCAAGGATGCCCACACCATGGCCATGATCGGCAACGGAGCCCAGTCCGAGTTTCAGGCGCTGGCCATGAAGGAAATCTGCGGCATCAAAACCTTGCGCCTTTATGACATCGATCCGAAGGCGACGGAAAAGTTGATGCGCAATCTGGAAGGTCGTGGTTTGACCTTGCAGCCATGCAAGAGCCCGGAGGAAGCTGCTCTTGGCGCGCAGATCATCACCACTTGTACGGCTGACAAGCAGAACGCGACCGTTCTTTCCGACAATATGGTCGGCACTGGTGTACACATCAACGCGATTGGTGGCGACTGCCCGGGCAAAACCGAGCTAGCAAGCGGCATCCTCTCCCGCTCTGACGTGTTTGTTGAGTATCCACCGCAGACCCGCGTTGAAGGTGAAATTCAGCAGATGCCTGAAGACTTCCCGGTTACTGAAATGTGGAAGGTTATCACCGGACAGGCAGAAGGCCGCACCAGCGACCGTCAGATTACTCTGTTTGATGGCGTTGGCTTTGCGACAGAAGACTTCTCCGCTCTGCGTTACGTTCGCGATCAGCTGGAAGGCACTGGCCTTTATCATGATCTGGACATGCTGGCAGATCCGGATGATCCACGCGACCTCTTTGGGATGGTGATGCGCGCCAATCCTGAAGGTGGAGAGACTGCATGAACCGGACCTCAGTTCAGGCCCCGGGTGCCGTTGTGATGGTTCGGCCCCATCACTTCTCAGTTAACGCTGAAACTGCTGCTGACAACGCCTTTCAGGCTGAGATCACGACAGATGCGGACCATGCTAAGCAAGCTTACGATGAGCATTCTGCTATGATTGCACAATTGGAAGCTCATGGGGTTCGGGTGCATGTGTTTGAGGGCGACAATCCGGGGCTCCCGGATTGCGTTTTCCCAAACAACTGGTTTTCTACCCATGCGGGCGGTCATGTGGCCATCTTCCCGATGAAGGCAGAAAACCGCCGCCTTGAGCGTCGTCAGGACATTCTTGAGATGCTCAAGAGCAACTACCGTGTACAGGATGTGATTGATTACTCCGGCCTTGAGCAGGATGGCCTTTTCCTGGAAGGCACGGGCGCCATGGTGCTCGACCATATCGACCGTGTGGCCTATGCGGTTGAGAGTGACCGGACCAACCCGATTGCACTGGAGCGCTTTTGTACGCACTTCAACTTCGAGCCAATGGTGTTCGCGGCGGAAGACGACAAAGGCACCTCCATCTACCACACCAATGTTTTGATGTGCGTTGGAACCAACTTTGCGTTGATCGGGACCGAGATGATCACCGACACTGCACGGCGTGCTGAAGTGATCTCCCGTCTGCAATCGACTGGACGGGACGTGATTGAACTGAGCAATGCGCAGGTGTCTTCCTTTGCAGGCAACGCAATCGAACTGATGGGCAAAGACGGCCCGCTGCTTGCGCTTTCGCAGACAGCTTATGATGTGTTGACGGAAGAACAGCGGGAACGAATTTCAGCTTCTGCGACATTGCTGCCGCTAGCTATTCCGACACTGGAACTGGCTGGAGGTTCCGTGCGCTGCACGATTGCGGGACTGCACTTGTCACCGCGCCACTGATATGAATTTTCATGCCCGCCGCGCTCAATCTCGGCGGGCATGAGTTTTAATGATCAATCATTTAACCCAAGCAGCTGGTCGATCAATGTGGTGAACATTGCTGTACCTATTGGGATTAGCTCATCTGGGAAGTCATAGTCCGGATTATGCAGCTGAGGTTGGTTTTCGCCTGAGCCTAAAAAGAACATAGCTGATTTGGCTCCATCCAATCCGAACCGACCAAAATCTTCTGACCATCGCATTGGCAAGTCCAGTTCCTTCAGCGCCGCACCATTGTGCCTTGCTGCTTTAATGATGTGATCACGACTCTCTGGATGGTTGACGCAAGCCAGGAAGATATCGTGCCAGGAGATAGAGACTTCCAGCTCTTTCGTTGCACTTGCAACAGCTTGCTCTGCCCGCGCGACCATATCATCCATCAAAGCATCACTGATGGAGCGCAGCGTGACGCGCAGCTCGCCAAAGCCCGGCGCAATGCCAAACGTCGGCTCTCCCAAACGGGCATGGGTTAAGGTGCTGAGCGCAAACTGATCATTCATCTCTCCGCCAGCACCTAGTGCAGCCAACTCTCCCATGAGTGTTGCCATTGCAGTACCTGGAGACAGGCCATCTTCCGGAGCTGCCGCGTGAGAGCTCTTGCCACGCAGGTTGATCTGCATGCCGCGAGATGCACAGTTGGCATATTCCCGACATATGCTCAGCTCTCCCATCGGGCGTCCCGGCAGGTTATGTAATGAGAATGCAAAATCAGGGCGGAACTCAGCGAACTTTGGATCCGCAATGACAGCTGGCGCACCTGACCCGGTTTCTTCCGCAGGCTGGAACATGAGCAGTACACGGCCCTTTTGCGGCGTATGCTTTGCCAGCATATGCGCAACGCCCAGTACCATCACCATATGCCCGTCATGCCCGCATAGATGGCCCCTACCCGGAACTTGTGAGCGATAAGAAACCTCAGAGATTTCCTCAATAGGCAGACCATCCAGCTCACACCGGATCATTACCGTTGGCCCGTCTGCAGCCCCTTGGTATTCGGCAATAACACCAAAGCCGCCAATCCCGCTGACAACACGGTCCGCACCAATCTCTTTCAGCTGCTCCACCACAAACCGCGCCGTCTGCTCTTCTTCCCCAGAAGCTTCCGGCGACATGTGCAGAGTCTGGCGAACCTTCGTAAGCTCCTCCAGCTGCTCGTCCGTCAGAGCCTTAACAGCCGCATCCAACATAAAACATCCTCCCCGAACCCGAGCGTCTGCTCAAAGTGTTTTGAGGAAACCTATATCACCTCACCTACGACGCAACAGATTTTGCCGGTTTGGGCCGGGTTATTTGTTGGTTTCGGAGCCGTCCTCAAAACTGTGTCATTTTATAGGGCACCCAGTAGTCCGCCAGTTCACTTGTATAGAGCCAATAAAACTGCGTGAGGAACAAATAGGCGCACAGCAGTGATGTCGCGATAAAGCGAAGTGCGTATCCATGGAGCAGAGATACGAGGAGTGGGAAGAACAGAATTTGAACCGGGAGGAAGTACTTGCCAATGCGGTCAATGATGACGGCAGAGGGGAGCAGTGGCAGCACCATAAGGGAGATCACAGCGGACCATGCCATGGCGCGCATCACCTTATCCAGTTTTTCGGGAAGATTTGCGTACTTTCCATAGATCAGGAAACCTACCGCTGGCAGAGCATTCAGAAGCAGCCGGATCAACGCCCCTCTAGAGCCTGCTGAAGTTTCGACATAGCGCAGGAAATAAACCCCTATCTGATCTGCCAGCAGGAACTTCATGAGGATAGCGCTGATGCCAAGCACGGCTGGATAAAGCAGCAACCGATTTTTTTGGACAAGAAACAATCCAAAAACGAGACACATGATGCCAGTGCGATGGAACAGAGCGCCTAACACGATGCAACCCATAAACGCCCAAACCCGGTCACGAGCCAGAAGAGCAAGACCAATCAAGATGAAGCCGAGCGTCGTTGTTTGCCGTATGTGATCCATGGCCATGATCGTTACGATATGGGGCATCGCAATGGCCATGGCCAGCCAGGGATAAGGTGTTAGCGCAGCAAACATCATCAGCCCGACAACAAGAACGACTGCGCAAAAGAAAAAGACCGCTGAGATACCAAAGCCTAATTGAAAGGCAAGCCAGTTTACAAAACTGTAGCCAACATCAGTGAAGTCCATTGCTTCGACAAAGGGCAGCTCGGTTATCAGCTTGAAGATGTAATTGTACTGGATCCAGTCTTTTCCAACTTCAAAACGAAAACCGATGAAGGCACTTAGTGCGATGGCAAAGGATGCAAGCACAGTCCAGCTCAGGACAGACGTACGCCTGTCAAGAACTGAGAGAATGCTGCCAGAGTAAACAACCCCACTGATGATGACATACGGCCACATAGGTACTAGGCCCTTTGCTCTAATGATCCTGTATGCATGTCTCCAGTTTGGCTCGCTTTCACGAACTGCAGGCCCATTTGCAGATCGCCCTCTGCTGGACAGAACCGCCCTGCTCCATTTTCAGGAAAGAACGTCATTTCACCCAGTTTGAGACCTGATGGAATGAAGTAAAAATCAACACGGACAAATCCGAAACCTTTTGACAGCTGGCGAGCTGTTGCCAACGCTTCATCCAGCAAAGCTGGTCTTGGCATTGGAGCTGGATCACGCTCATAAATGGTTGAGTATGGAAGTAGCTGCCAATTAGCATCATAGAGCTGACGGGTGTGACGCGTGTGACGGCCATGATCGACCTGGATCACGAATGGTTCCCCATCTGCACAGAAGAACTTGTAGTCTTTGGGTAGACCACCTGTCTCATCACGCAATACTGGTTCTACAATAATGCGTTTGCGTAGACCTTTGTAGTTCGGCTCGCGGCTTCGCTTGTAGTAATCTTCGGTGAACCACGTGCGAAAGACTTCCATATCTTCCATGGAGAACGCTCTGCCATTTTGAGCAGTCCGGATCACTGCTTTACCGCTTCCATGAGTGGACTTGGCAATCAGTTCTCCTGCAAAGTGGAATGCGTCTATTTCCCACGTATTTTCGAAGACACCCAGAGTTGGAACAATCAAGTGCTCCATACCGATTTCAGTCAGCCAGTTTTTTACTTCGGCTTTATCGGTTACCCGACTTGCCAATGACAGATCACCTTTGAACGCCCATTTCTGCGCGAGGATGTGCTCGTTGAAGCTACGCGGATTACGTGGGTTTGGAAAATATCCCAAACGCTTGCGTGCATTTAGAATTGACAGAGCGTTGTCCCAGAAATGTCCGGTTGGGAGGAAGTTTTGTAACTTCATGGTTTTTGCTCCTGAAGGCGTGGTGAAAGTGTAAGAAAGGATAGTTGCCAGACATCGCAGGCTAACCAGCGGAGCCCGAGGGACCACGTGACAATGGCGGTTGAGGTTGCAATTGCAGCACCGTTGATTCCCAGGTACGGAATCAGTGAAGCATTTGCGACAACTGATAGGACACCGGCAGCAAAGAAGATCCAGGCCGTTCGTTTCTGATGGCCCTGCATGTAAAGCGCCTGCATGGTTGCACCATTTACAGCGACGGCAAGATTAGCGGTGCATAGGACGAGCATGACCGGGTAGGCTTCCAGATATTCAGGACCAGCCAATAGCCTGATAACCTCATCCCCCCACAGCGCCAGCGTGATCAATGCAAGCCCGCCAAATGCGACTGAGAACAATACGCTTTTGCGCAAGTAACCTGAGATTTTGGATGACGCTGCGGTTTTATCTGCTGTTGCGAGGTATGGTGCATACAGATGGCCAATAGCCTGCATTCCAAATGTGACGAGCACAGAGGCTTGAGCTGCTATGCGGTAGATACCGGCTTCTTTTTCGCCAGCAAGTGTTCCCAGAAGGATGGTGTCTATTTGCCGGTTGAAGATCAAAAGTCCAGTCACAATGGCGAATGGTGCGACAAGGCTGAGCCATTCGGTGCCATTCATTGATGAACTGTCGTGTTGTGAGAACAGTGAGCGAAGGTAAGGCCATGCGAGTGCGATGCTCAAAACAGTGATTGCTGCACCGGCTCCGATGTAAAGGTGTACAGCGTAGGCCCATCCCTGATTGCGCATCTGCTCTGTTAAAAGGAACGCAACACCAAGGACCAAGAGCGGCACGAGAACAGTGCCGACTAGGATGGCAGCATTTGGACGAAAACTACCGCGTAAAACACCTTCCATCAGGCCTGTCACGCACAGGAATGGCAGCACCAGAGAGAATACCGCAACGCTCGCAATAAACACGTTCTCGCTATCGCTCATCATCACGACACCCCAAAGAGCCATGATGATTGCAGATGCGTAGATCAATGATAGGCGTATGCCTGTCTTTAGGAGTGGTGAGGCTTGCTCGGCACCATTACCTTCTCGAGCGATCGCCACGTGTTTGGTGATCAATGTGGAAGCGCCATTCTTGATCGGAATCGCCAGCAGCATGATTGTAGCCAAGCCAAAGGCAAACACGCCAAACTCTGCGGGCCCAAGAATGCGCGCCAGATAGATCGTCATGGCCGCACCTGCCAGTGCCTCGGTTCCTTTAAGAACGAGTACCTTAATGCCAGCTGCATGTCTTAGCAGGCGCGAGATCATAGATGCGTCCTTTTACGGCTTTTCTGATTGTTCATTGAAGCTTGCACGGATCTAGAAGTATCTTTCAGGAATGCGGATGCTATCGCCCGGACGCAGGTAAAGGCGAGCACCGGTGAGGTTTACAGGGACCTCATAGTTACTCCCTACCGGACGGATGAAAATACTCGATGTGTTTGCGCGGTAGGAATAACCGCCTGCAACAGCAATAGCATCTTGCAGGGTCAATCCATTTTTGTAGGAGTATTCACCCGGGCGGGCCACCTCACCCTGGATAAAGAATGGACGAGAGCTAAGCACTTCCAAGCTTACACGCGGCTCTTTGAGATACCCATCTTTAAGGGCAGATACGATACGGCTCTCAAGTTCTTTTACGCTGCTGTTGTTGGCCGAAATGTCGCCGATGAGTGGCAAGTCGAGTTTACCCTGATCATCAACCACGAACTCACCTGACAGGTCCGGCTCTCCAAACACCATAACGCGTAGCTTGTCACTGGGGCCAAGGCGATAAGCTTCGGGCTGAGAAAAGATACGGTCAGACGTTATCTGGTTTTGCGCTTCCTGTCCTGCAAACTCACCTGAAGCGCAGCCCTGCAAGAGACCGAGGATAAAGAGGCTTGTTAAGCCATTGAGCCATCTTTGCTTCACGCCATTTCCCTTTTCTTTTGTCCCATTCCTCATCTCTGTAGTGATCATCGAACGTGCGATCACTGCATCCTGAGAAGAGTAACTCTACGAGTTTTCTATGTGATCTGACCCTGTACAGCCCATGCTACCTTAAGAGGCTTGCTGCAGAACTGAGGTGTAGTGATTGATAACGATCCGCTCATCGAACGTTTGCTCAGCTTTTCTTCGTGAGGCCGAGCCCATTTCATTCACGGCGGTTTCACTCATCAAAAGAAATTGCCGCATGGCGGTTTCAATTGACTGGCCACTTCTTGGCTTACAAAGAAAACCGTTTTGCCCCTCATCGACCACGTCCTTACATCCCGGCATGGTTGTGGTGATGATCGGGCGTCCCATTGCAGCAGCTTCAAGCAATGATCTGGGAGTCCCTTCTCGATAGTAAGAGGGCAGAACCACGCAATCAGCGTCAGCTACAACAGGCCGAACATCTTTAACTGACCCGCGATACTCAACTACGCCATCGGCTGTTAGCCTCTTTATGTCAGCTTCATCTAGTCCACCTGCCTTTCCGGAACCTGACGGGCCTAGCAGGACGAAACGTGCATCGGGAAAGTTGGGAGCTAACGCACGTGCAGCTTCAACAAACTCCAAGACCCCTTTCTCTTTCAGCATTCTAGCGACAAGAGTGAACGTTCTTTGACTGCCAGTGCCAGGCAATGCTGTGATCTGGAAGTTTGTCAGATCCACACCGGAACCGGGTAACAGGCATGCTTGTTGTTTTGTAATGAGGCCGCTTCTTACGAAGTAAGCCAAGTCCTCAGGGTTTTGAAGAAAAACACGAGGGCAGCGCCGGAAGGCGGTTTTATAAAGTGTCTTGATCAGACGCGCGAACAAGTCATCACGATCGAAAACACTACCCATCCCAGTAATATTGGGAATGAATGGCACACCAAGCAAACGAGAAGACATTGCGCCATAGATGTTCGGCTTAATCGTGAAGCCAAGCGCAGCATCAGGCTTATGCTTTCTTGTAATTTCAAAAATCCGTAACAACAACTTCAGCTCTGCAACAACAGAAGTCCCTGTGGCATCCATAGGAAGCTCAACATAAGTCACTCCCATTTTTTGAAATTCAGACGTGTACTCATCACGCGGAGTGGCAGCGACAAGCTCATGCCCTTCTCGCTGTAGTTGTTGAAGTAAAGAACGCCGGAAGTTGATTAGCTTAAAGCTACTATTAGCAACAAGAAGTATTCGCATTTGTCTTGGTCGATCAAGTAAACTAGATATGGTGATCGAACTCAATTGCCATAATACCGCACTCTCTCGAGCTAGCGGCCTCTCTCATAGCAATGAGACGTGATCCAAATGAGACTGGTGAACAGCCTCCGCTATTGTTGCCTTTAGTTTAAACTTTTACTCACTTACCCCAGTGATCATCTAACATTCAGAGCAACCTGAAGGGTAATATTTCGACACACACAAGCAAGTCAATCCAATAAAGCAAAAACAATAAGTATTATGAGGATTATTGGAATTGATATCTAACTTAATAAATTGCCATTACTATTTCATTATAATTATATTCAATTACACACTGATAAAATACAATCAATCATACCAAATTAAGTTAACTACATATAACTATACACCAATCAAAACTTCAATTGCGTAGCCCTCCCCCTCTGAAAACAAATTGAGAAATCAAATTTGTCAAAGCTATTTTTGGCAGAAATCAGCCAATAATAAATATCAAGAATTTTAGTGAATTTTGATGAAACATTACACCCTTTCATTAAAGTATATATTAGTTAAAATATTCATATAATCCCGAGTTAAGATAGTTAAACTATTATATGTAGTTTTATGAATTAAGTTGTGTGGCTATCTATATTTATTTCGTTGACTTTAATACTTAGAATCAAATACCTAGCCCAACTGAAATCAGATTGGCATTGGTGAGATTTCTATGAAAAATCTAATCAATACACTGCCACATAGGATTTCTGTTGCGTTAAATCGCAACCTGTTCGTGAGGTGGCTCTTCTGAGGGTGTTGGGGGCTTGCTCAAATTGAGACCATGACGGAGCGAAGTAATTCGCGCCGTGAGTGACAGTAGTTGAAATGCACCATGATTAGAATATTCGATATAGTCTTTAGTTTTGCTGTCTTGCTGTTTGTATCACCTCTGATGATTATCGCAGCTATTTTGGTGCGCACGAGACTAGGAAGCCCTATTATCTTCAAGCAAGACCGTGCCGGGCTGAACGGCGACGTGTTCCAGATCTACAAGTTTCGCAGCATGTCCGATGCGCGCGATGCACATGGAAACCTTCTGCCAGACGATCAACGCCTCACAACATTCGGACGCATTTTGCGTGCGACAAGTGTCGATGAATTGCCAGGTTTCCTGAATGTTCTCAAGGGTGAGATGTCTGTTGTTGGTCCTCGCCCACAGCATGCTGGTTTTCTGAAGCATTACTCCAAGCGTCAGATGATGCGTCATTTTGTGAAGCCAGGCATCACCGGTTGGGCTCAAGTGAATGGACGTAACAACATCGACTGGGATTCTCGCTTTGAGCTGGATGTCTGGTACGTGGAGAACAAGAGCTTCTGGCTCGATATGAAAATCATCTTCATGACTATGATCATCGTTCTAAAGCGTGAAGGCATCAGCGCAGCGGGGCATGCAACCATGCCAGAGTTTCGGGGAAGTCAGCTCTCAGTGCAGCAAAAGGACTAGGCTTCGACGCATGAGCTGAAGCAGAGCTGCTTGAAAACCGAGAGATGCTGCCACTGCACATTGTGTAGATGGCAGCAAACCATTTTCGAAGCTCCCAAGTCCCTCAGCACCTCTCTTGCATGAAACTTCCTGAGCACCACAGTCAAGACTGCGCTCCTCCCTTTTGACACAGAGTTTGAAACAGTCACGGAAAATGAGTTTCTCCCAATGCGCAGCTTAAAGTTCATTTTGGCAACTTGCATGGCCGGTTCTGCTTTCGAGGCGGCAACCGCTTCGGATCTTTCAGAGGCTTTGCTGCAAAACGCCGGAGGATATGGCCTTAAGTCTCATCCAGAGTACAACGCCAAAGGCATTCGACACGCCAACTGGATTTTCATGCCCTCCCTAACCTCCGGCCTCTATTTTGACAGCAATCTCTATAAGACCAGAAGTTCTGCCGATAGCAGCATGGTTGGTCTATTTGCTCCTTCACTGTCCATTAGCTCAGAGATCTCTCGTCATCGGTTTCGTGTAAACCTATCAGGCCAGAAAAAGCATGCTTTTTCAAAACCGAACGCCTCCACCTTGTCTGGCCGCGTTTCTACAGGCGCGAGGTTGGAAGTTCTCAGAGACTTTACGCTGGATCTGGGCGCTGGCATGGAAGCAAGACAGTATGAACTGGGTGAAGCCGATACGTCTTCGGATGCCAAACACGGCATTCGACGGGAAGCTTACTCTGCGACGACTCGTATATCCAAAGTTTTCAATCGTCTGAGGTTCATCGGCGGAGGTACCGTCAGTCACTTTAACTATCATGACGTTGAAGCAAGAGACGGCAGCACCATCGATCAGGATACGCGCGATGGCACGCGATACAGTTTAATTGGCAAAGTGAACTACGCTTTCTCGCCTGGGCTGAGCACCTTTGTGAGTGCGGAGTATAACGCACGCAACTGGAGAGCTTCTGGGGAAGAAAACCGAGATTCAAGCGGCTTTGAGGTTCTGGCAGGGCTGGAAGTTGACAAACGCGGCAACTTCCATGGCGCTGCAGGTGTTGGGTATCTCAATCAAAATTATCAGCTGGGTAGCCGCGGGGATATCTCCACCTACTCCTTCAATGTGGACATGCAATGGATGCCCTCTCCGCTTTTGGTTGTAAAAGTCAAAGGGCGACAAGCCGTTGAAGAAAGCTCACTTGATGGACAGGTTAGCAAGCTTACTTCGAATGCCAGGCTGTCATTGGATTACGAACTCCGTCGTAACCTCATCCTTTCACCGCTTCTTTCTTTCAAACGTGAAGATTACGCCGGCTCGGATCGCCGCGACAACACCTTCCGTGCACGACTGGAAGCAAAACATCTTATCAACCGCAACCTGAAATTCGGTGCCTACTATGACTTTGAAACACGCAAGTCATCTGAAGCTGACAACAGCTACGACCGGCATCTGATAGGGATAACCGCAAAAGTAGAGTATTGAGAGTCATGCAAAACTCCCTGGCATCGAATGCCCCGACAGAAGATATTATCAATCTTCGCCTGGCCTTTCAGTATGTACGCAAGTATTGGTCACTGATCCTTGGTGTTACCGGTTTTGTGACAGTGCTCGGCCTCACCTTTGCGTTTCTTGCAGCGCCTAAGTATACAGCTGTGACCTCCGTTTACATCGAAACGCGCGCGTCTAATGTGGTTGACGTAAAAGCTGTTCTGAGCGGCTTTGGCTCTGACAACAAGTTGCTGCAAAGCCAGATTGAGATTATCGGATCGAATGCGGTTGCCAAACGCGTGATTGCAGAAAACGATCTTGAGAACTCGCCAGCCTTTCAATCAAAGCCTTCTTTGTTGTCGGAAGTCTTTACGAAAGTGACAGGTGAGCCACCAGCTACGGTCAGTCTTGAGCAGCGTGTGCTTGATGGGCTTCACGTGACTTTGAACCGTAATACGACCGTGGTCGACCTTTCCTATCGGGCACATTCTCCTGAGATGGCTGCCCAACTTGCTAACGCGTTTGCTGAAGCTTATCTAGCAGATCGTCTAGCGACCAAATACGATGCCATTCGTCAGGCCAGTGAATGGCTTAGCATTCGTTTGTCCGAGCTAGGTGTTAAGGTTCGCAGCTCGGAACAGGCTGTTGAACAGTTCAGAAACGAGTTCAACCTTCAGGTTGCTGGTGGCGGTACTATCAACGAAAAGCAGATCGCGGCATTAAACCAGCAACTCGTCTATGCCCGGACAAAAACTGCTGAAGCTCAGGCGCGGGTTGATCAGATTGATAAAGTGCTGGTGCGTGGCGGTTCCACTTCTTCCTTTGCCGATGCCGCCCAATCTGCCGTTATTACACAACTGCGCGCGAAAGCTTCTGAAGTGGAGCGTAAGGAAGCAGCGCTCACAGTGAAATACAGCCATAAGCATCCATCTGTGGTCAGTGTTCGCTCACAGCTGAAAGACCTTCGGGACCAGATCGAGAAAGAGCTCCAGCGTATTGTTGATACGGCGCAGAATGAGCTGGCTGTTGCTAAACGTCGTGAAGCTTCCATATCCGACAGTCTTGAGCAACTGCGTGATGTCACCAACTCAGAGAACCACGCTCAGGTTTACCTGCGTGAGTTGATCCGTGAAGCCCATGCAAACAGAACTCTTTATGAATCTTTCCTTGCACGCCTGAAGGAAACCCAAGAGTTCGAGAAAATGAACTCTGTCAGCAGCCGCGTGCTCAGCCCGGCTGAGGTTCCAAGCATTGCAAGCTTCCCGAACAAGAAGCTTTTCCTGCTGGTCTCTGCCGTTGTAGGCCTCATTCTGGGAACCGCTCTTGCCCTTCTGATCGAGCAGTTTGACAACACACTGAAATCTAAAAGAGATGTCGAACGCCGTCTCGGCCTTCCTCTCTACTCTCAGGTGCCGCTGATTGAAGGTTATGCGTCAACTTCAACGCTCCAATCCTTTTTCGGATTGCTGTTTGGCAAGGGTTTGGTGAGATCAAAAACTGCCGGTAATGATGACGCCACGCGGTCTGAGGTTGCGCAATTTGCATCTAAAAATCCTTTGAGCCACTACGCTGAGTCAATTCGCGCTCTGCGATCCTCCGTAAAGTTTGCGAGGATGGACGAGCCTATTAAGACACTGCTAATCACCTCAGCGATCCCGGGTGAAGGAAAGTCTACGATCTCTCGCAATCTGGCTCACTACGCGGCCAAAGCTGGAGAACGAGTGCTGTTTATTGATGCAGATATGCGCAGACAGCTAACCTCCGAAACTCAGGGAGATTCAAGCGAGAAGAACCTAGCTGATGTGCTGACAGGCAAAGTGACTATTGCAGATGCCGTAAAGCACGAGGAAGGATCAAACTTCTACGCTCTTCCTGCTCCAAATCATCGCGAGCTTTGGGAAACTGCCGAGCTTCTGTCCTCTCAAGCGATGAAAACGCTTTTGGAAGGTGCTCGTAAGAGTTTTGATCTCATTGTGATTGATAGCCCACCCGTCATTCCCCTCATTGATAGCCGCGTACTGTCTCATGTAGTTGACGGCACTGTGCTGGTTGCTTCGTGGAACCATACGGATGGTGGGCTTGTTGAGCAGGCGAAGGAGTTGCTTGATCAGACACCGGGTAAGACGCTTGGTGTGGTGTTGAACAACTTTGACGTCAGCAAAGCACGTCTCAACAAGCATCAGGCATCCTATGGGTATGGCTATTATAATTGATAGTTCTGTAAGCTTTGATTTTTGAAAGACGCCTCCATGATCTTCCTGAAAATGATCATGGAGGCGTTTTCATTTTGGGGCTTCGATTTATCAGTGCGTTACTCAGTGATCCTGAGCAACTGTGCGATGTTGCGCATTGCGTCAGTCGTTGATCGTGGGGTAGGAAGCGGCATGCTCGGCTCTTATGATCAGGAAACGCACCTTGTCTGAACAAATCGAAATCGCTGCCAGGACGCTGGCTGATCTTTTTGATACTTCCAGCCCGCTTTTGCCGACGGCAAGTGGGTCTCCCAAAGCGTTTGCCAATAGTTTGGATGATGCGCGGAAGCTTATTGAAGAGCGCTTTAATGCGCTGAGTGAGCTGACTGTTTTGCTGAACGGTGAGAGCGAAAAAAGCGATGCGGTACAAGGTGCTGCGATCGATTTGTTCCAGTGCTCAGGTTTCTTCTATCTTGCTTTGATGCAGTACTCAGAAAACCTGCCGAACTCACTGCTGATGGCGGGATATGATATCTCTGTCGGGCGCATGCCACCGGTGGTTTCCAAAGCGTTGAAGCGTGTTTCATTTGCGATGAAGAGCGCTATTGCCGAAGACATCACCTTCATGTGCCCTCACCTTTCCAACATGACTGAGCAGAAAGAGTTTGAAGGTCGCGCACAGGTCATCCTGGATAAGGTTTTGGCGCAGGCAATTGCCCGGACTGAACATGCTGTTTCAGCTTTGCAGGAAAATGAGAAGTTAGATGGCTACGAGCCTACTGCAGAAGACAAAGCCCTGCGCGCGCGCTGTGTGACGATTGTGGAGTTGCTTGCCAAGTTGAGCCAACACTCTGCAAATCCTCGTGATCTTGCTGTGCGCATCAATGCGTTCAAGGATAGTCTGGGTTAAGGCTGTCAGCTAACGATGGGTGTCGTGGTGTGCTGCAAAGCGGCCTCGACCGCCCAAAGGCGATCTTGCCCCCAGATTGCGGTTGTGCCGACACGATAGCTCGGCACGCCCCAGAGGCCGAGAGCGGTCAGATCTTCCCGGTTCTTTTCAATCTGCACACGCCAGTCATCGTTGTCGACAATGGTTCGAGCTTTGCTCCAATCCAGTCCAGCTGCTTCTACGATCTTCGCCAGTCCGTTGTCTGTGCCTGCATCCACTCCTTTGGACCAAACACTTGTCATGAAGGCACTGCAATATTCTCTGAGGCGTCCTTCTTCTTCGGCATACTGCAACAATGAGTAACCACGTTCGATCGGGCGTCCCAACGGATCGCAAATTCGACCAAACGGGATGCCGTGGTAGCGGGCTTCGCGAGCAGCATCCATGAGGATGTACTTTCGCTTAGCCGGTGGTACTGGCAGGCCACGCATGACCATGGGCAGTACGGGGCGAATGTTAAGTTTGCCTCCCAGCCGATCGCTGAGTTCGCATGTTCTGTTGAAGGCGAGATAAGAATATGGACTTCGGAAGGATAGGAAGAGATCTATTTCATTGCAGGAAATCCTGGCATCACTCACGCCTTGATCCGGATCGTTTCTTCGGTCACTGGAAGGCGCTGGCCCTAAGCCGAGCTGTTGCAGGCGCTCTTCTAGATAATGGAGTCGATCAACGCCCCAGTACCATTCTCCTCCATAGTAGAATGTGGCGCCGAGGTAATGGCCGAGTTTTTCAAGCAAGGCATCTCCCTGCGCCTTTACAGCTTCTACATTCACTTCAGAGACCGGTGCAATTTCGTTGTTTGACCACAACGCGTTACTGATGTCCTGCAGCTTCCCGATATCCATGCCCGCATTGAGGTAAGCTGCCATTGCAGCTTCAGCTTGGGCGATACGTTCCGTACTGGGCGTTTTTTGAGAGACTCCAGATAATCCCAAATGCACCGCGAGCTGGTTGGCATCCTTGAAAGCATATGCATCCAAGCCGGTCCGATCAGGTGTTGCCCATGCAGGTGGGCCTGAGATGAGGTGGATCGTCAGCTTGATTTTGTAGCTATGTTGGAACCCTGACAGTTTTTGAAGTGTCAGATGTGAGTATGGGTCAGACACATGATGGAAGTAATGAACCTCATGAGGACGGCCCTGACGCTTTCGCTGCTTTTCAAAGACCTCGCGTTTTCTGCGTAATCTGATTTCACTTGTAATGTATTCCGCAATTCTGGATTTAATCATCGAGCGAAATGACATGCAGATTACTCCCCACGTTTACAGGCTAGCTCCTCAGATTTTTCCAGCTTATCTGCCAGTTAAAGCCGCTTGCAAGTGAAACATCGTTTCACATGACTTCCGTTTCCGCCTCATCCAGTTCGGGCGAATTGGACCCATGATTTCTTATGGGTTGCTGCAAAAAGTTTTCTCAGATTACGCTCAAAGCGTCCGAATTGTGAGATTTCTATGCAGGAACGATTGATACAGCTTCTGGAATCTGTCGCGGGGTCTGCCAAGCCTGTCAGTGCGAATGATCTTGCGCAGATGACGAAGCTGCCACGAGCAACGATTTATCGGAATCTCTCGTCTCTGCTGGACTGTGGCTTTCTGGATGAAGTGGATGACGGCAAGCGGTATGTTCTTGGCATCCGCTTTGTCAAAATTGCCCTGACAGGTAAATCGGATTCCCATGTTATCAAAGCTGTGATGGCTATGATCCACCGGCTGGTCATCGATATTGGCGAGACTGCCTATCTGGCCCGTTATCGCGGGGGACGGGTTGATCTCAT
This sequence comes from Pseudovibrio sp. FO-BEG1, assembly GCF_000236645.1. Classification (NCBI taxonomy): domain Bacteria; kingdom Pseudomonadati; phylum Pseudomonadota; class Alphaproteobacteria; order Hyphomicrobiales; family Stappiaceae; genus Pseudovibrio; species Pseudovibrio sp. FO-BEG1. The sequence goes on along the minus strand of NC_016642.1, from coordinate 3,155,815 downwards.
TCACATTGAAACGCCGAGCGATCCAGCGATCCCCTACATTTATCCAGGCCTTGGCATCAGGCCAGCCCATGCGTGCTCCTCTGCCAAAGCCATTGCTGCTTTCATATTGCCGGAGCTGCGCGAGGAGTTACTCGCAGGCGAGCCACACGGTTTTACCGCAAACACGCTGACAGACGCCTCTCAAATCGCGACGGAGTTGGAGCAAGTCCGGCGCTCTGGGTATGCGTTATGCGATGGTGAGATCGAGGAAGGTGTTACCAGCGTTGCCGTTCCGATCAATGTGGATCGGCTTGGGTCCATCTTCAGCATGGGTGTAGTGGGCCCAACAAACCGGATCAAAACGCACCTTCACAGCCGTATTCTGCCGATTTTGATGGAAGAGAACATCCGGGCGGCGGCAGCGATACAACATTGTTCAATTGTAGATGCAGAAAGAGTGCATTCAGAAGCTCTTGCGAACTAACCGGAGGCACCACGGAATACTCATTTATTGATTTTGGGGAGGATATTATGAATAGACGGGAATTTGTTGCGTTGGTTGCAGCTTCTGCGGCCATGACGGCTCCATTCAGAGCCTTTGCGGATGAGACCTGCCAGTCACCATACATGCCTAAGATTACGGGTCAGGAAGAGTTCGTTTATGTCTGGACACTGGGCGTGGAAGGCATGGGCGATGAGCAAGATAAACTGGTCACTGTTGACCTGCGTCCAGACTCGCCAACGCGTGGTCAGGTGATCAACAGCCTGTCCGTTGGTGGGCGCAATGAAGCACATCACGGAGGGTTTTCAGCGGATCGCCGTTACTTCTGGACAGGCGGACTGGACACCAACCGCATCTTTATTTTCGATGTGCATACAGATCCTTCAAAACCGATCCTGCACAAGACCATTGAGACATTCGTCAAGGATTCCGGCGGTGTTGTTGGCCCACATACCTTCTTCGCCCTGCCCGGCAGTATGATGATCACCGGACTTTCCAATGATGATGATCATGGAGGACGTACCGCGCTGGTAGAGTACAACGATGCTGGTGATTATGTGGCGACCTACTGGATGCCGACGACAGCCAACATGCAAGGAGCCGTTGCCGTTGGGGATGCTGTTGCTGATGGGTATGGGTATGACATTCGTGCGCTGATCCGCAAGAACGTCATGTTGACCTCCTCTTTTACTGGCTGGTCCAACTACATGATGGACTTTGGCCAGATGCTGCAGGATGCCGACGCCATGAAGCGGTTCGGAAACACCATCGTGCAATGGGACTTGCATACACGCCAGCCACGCAAAGTGTTCAATGTGCCGGGAGCTCCATTGGAGATCCGTTTCCCGTGGGGGCCGAATGCGAACTATGCCTTCTCAACCACAGCCTTGACCTCCAAACTCTGGCTGATCTACGAGGACGAAGATGGCGAGTGGCAGGCCAAGGATGTGGCGGACATTGGCAACCCGGCAGACATTCCACTACCGGTCGACATTTCCATCGCGGCTGATGACCAAACCCTTTGGGTCAACAGTTTCATGGATGGCAAGACCCGCCTCTTTGACATTTCCGATCCGCATAAGCCTTTTCAGATTTACGAGAAAACCATCGATCGGCAGGTCAATATGGTCAGCCAGAGCTGGGACGGCAAACGCGTGTACTTTTCATCCTCTCTGCTCGCCAACTGGGACAAGAAAGGTGATGATGACGTCCAGTATCTACGGGCCTTTAACTGGGATGGCAAAGAGCTCATCGAAGACTTTAACATCGACTTTTACAAGCTTGGCCTTGGGCGCGCGCACATCATGCGTTTCGGCAGCTCAGAGCTTTACTCAAGCTAACTCCGGTTCGACACGGGGCGGCTTGATTGCTGCCCCGTGCTTGTTTCATGAAGCTGGTCGGTAACATGCGTTTACTCAAGAAAATCCTTGCGGTGAGTTGTCTTGCTGCGGTTGTGCCTTTGCTTTGGTATGCCATGGTAACTAGTCAGGCGGCTGCCTCACGCCCCTTCGCAGCGGCCTTCAGTGCCAGTGAAGAATTCCAGTTTGAACCACCTGCACCGGGCTCTTATCGCCTGAACACATTCAAAGCTGCACCTGATGGGCAGGTGCTCGATGTTCACGGGGCATCCAAGAACCTGAGCGATCTCACTGGCGGCAAGATTAGTCTGGTGAGTTTCGTTTATCTCATGTGCGGTGATGTCAACGGTTGCCCGATTGCAATGTCGACGCTCTTTGAGATTTACGAGACAAGCGAGAAGCTTCCAAGTCTTCGCAAAGATGTTCAACTAGTGACTATCAGCTTTGATCCCTCACGCGATACGGTGGAGGCAATCAACTCCTTCGCCTACCCCATGCAGATTGATGAACATGCCGAGAAAAAACTCCCCTGGCATGTGCTGACGACCTCCGGCATGAAAGCCTTGCAGCCTATTCTGGATGGATATGGTCAGGTGGTTGACCGTTCTAACGATCAGGATGTGATCAACCACCTGCTGCGAATGTATCTGGTTGATCGTCAAGGGAACATCCGCAACGTTTATGGATTGGGGACGATTGATCCACGCTTGCTAATCACGGATGTTGAGACACTTATGATGGAAGAAAGCAGGTCCTGATGCGGCGCTTCTCATTATCATGCATCTTGCTTGGTCTTCTGATTTCCTCGGGTAACACAGCCGCGCAACCGAGTTGTGAGGTTGATCCGGAAAGCTGGTCTGAGGCCGCTTTACAACGCTCTCTCTCCACTCCGCTCGGATTGCCTCCCATTCCTCATCCCGCAGATAATCCACCAACACGAGCGAAGATTGAGCTGGGCCGAAAGTTGTTTTTTGACCGACGTTTATCCATCAACCGCACCATGTCCTGCGCCATGTGTCATGTACCGGAGCAAGGGTTCACCAACTGGGAGCTGAGCACGGCGATCGGTGTTGAAGGACGCAGCATCAAGCGAAATTCGCCCAGTATTCTCAATGTTGGGTATCTCAGCGCTCTCTTCCACGATGGACGTGATCCTTCGCTGGAAACTCAGTTCATCGGACCTCTTACAGCACGCAATGAAATGGCCAACCCATCGGCTGGTCATGTGGTCTCGCTTTTAAACGATTTGCCTGAGTATAAGCCGTTGTTTAAGAGCGCCTTTGGCGCACATGCTTCTCTCGACCGCATTGGCATGGCTCTTGGGGCCTACCAGCGGTCTGTAATGGCCGGAAACAGTCCCTTTGACCAATGGCACTTTGGAGGAAACGAGGCAGCTGTTTCTGACGCAGCAAAACGCGGCTACGAGATCTTTACAGGCAAAGGCGGCTGCAGCGATTGTCACTTGATTGAGGAGGAGCACGCTGTTTTCACCGATGATCAGTTTCACGACACCGGCTATGGCCAAATGCGCGAAAATGAGCGGCAAAACCCACCGGCAAGCATCCCAGTACAGGTTGCACCCGGCGTTGTGCATCAGATGGACTTTTCCAAAGTGCTCTCCGTCAGTGCAACGCGAGAAGCAGATCTGGGGCGTTATGAAGTCACTGAAGTCCCATCCGACCGCTGGAAATTCCGTACCCCAACGCTACGCAACCTCACCGTCACCCCACCTTACATGCATGATGGACACTTCAGTACCTTGACCGAGGTCATCAGGTTTTACGATCAAGGCGGTTCAGGCCTGCCCGGTCAAGATCCCCGAATACGTCCGCTGAAGCTGACGGGCACTGAGAGAACTGATCTCGAGGCGTTTCTGCGAAGTTTAACTTCGCCAGATCTGGATTGCCTGACCGCTGAGGCCAGAGTTGAGCAGCCTGATAATTATTAGGATCAGGCTGCTTTTCTAGGGTGTTCCAGCTTACTTTTTCTTCCGCTTCAACATGTCTTTTAGCTTCTGGCGTCTGGAGACGTGGCGGCCTAGGATTTTTTCCAGGTTGCCTACGTGAGACCGCAGAGTGTCCATTTCGTATTTGACTTTGCGGATGTTCTTTTCGTTCAGCATGCGGATAATCTGGTACACTGAGGCACTTGCTGCATTACGGACGGTATCGAACTCTTTCTGTTCACTCGCATCGCCAATTGTGTTGCGTTTAAGATTGAGCAGGATGAGTGTCTGACCGATTTCATCAATCTCTTTCTGATAGTCCGGCGCTTGTTTCGATGTCGCCACACCTACCTTGTGAGCATCCTGTAGTGTGTCCAAGGCCATCTTAAGCAACTCAATGCTTTCTTCACCTTCCTCGAGCTTGTTATTCTCAAGATGGTCCTTCGCAGCGGCTGCATGCTCCTCTGCTTTTTGGAGGATCAGGCCGTAATACTCAACCTCAGAGACATCAAGTATGTCCTTCACATTGGCTTTGGCTGTCTCCAGAAGACCATCAGTAATCGCAATGGCTTCCTCAAGCTTGTCTTTACGCTCTTCATCATCGGTCGGATCAAAGCTGTTCTCACGTTCCAGCTCCAGCTCTTCTGATGGCTTGACGGTTACTTCACCTGCGTTGGCCACTTCATTTTCAGAGCCAGACTTTTTCTTTCCAGACTTGCGCTTCGGTCCTTTTGCGCCTTGTTTGTCGAGAATTTCCTCCATCTTATCGAGGAAGTATTGCAGCGCATTCAGTGAGGCCTGGGCGCGTCTGATTTCGCCTTTGAGAAGGAAGTCTTTCGCTTCCAAAGCGGTCCGAATACCAATGGAATGATACTTGCCGTAGTTTGCGGCATCCTCTTCATTTTTGATGGTATCGCGCAGTTTTTCCATATCTGCGAGGTCAGTCGTGACGTCCTCAACTTCCTGTTCAAGCTCAGGAACTTGATCTGCGATCGCTACACCGGAATCATGCCTTGTCTGCAGTGCATCATTGATGACCCGGAGAGCAAACAACTCAAACTCAGCTTTTTCGTAGTCTCCCTTGTCCATCAACTGCTGTGCTGCTTCGGCGTGTTCTTCGCCCCGCACTTGCATGGCCGCGAAGACTTCCTTGTCCATGCCATCCTTGATGTCTTCTTTCATGGCCTCAAACTCGGCCAGTTTTTCCTTGTTCTGCTTGACTGCTGTGCCAAGTTTTTCAGGATCCTTAGATAGAGGGACAGCCTCCTGCAGGAGTTCAAGCAGGCGATCCTGCTGCCGCAGAATGTATGCGCTTTCCTTATCAGGTCCGAAACGATCGCCCAGATTTATAAGATCAAGTGCACGCTCAATTGCCTGAACTGCTGAACGCTCACAGTCATCAAAATCTGCGGCAAGATGTTTGATGTTCTCCAGTTCCGGGCGCCGCTTCACAGTCTCTGCAATCTGCTGTCGGTAGAGTTCAAATCCTTCTGCAAAGCTAGCTTTCGCATCTTCAAACAAGCCAGCGTAATGTTCCTGCTCGTCTTCAACCGCTTTTACTGCGGTGCCTACCAAAACGTTGAGGTCCCGAGCTTCGACGTGATCTCTTCTTTGAAGAGCCCCTCTCATTTGCTCAATCAACCCCTTTGCTTCATTGTAGCTTGTGTCGAAATCGGCAAAGTCCAGGCCCCAATCTGCATATTTATCAAGGCTGAGGCTCAAGTTATCGATGCGCTTCTCATGCAAGTCGGCCCATTTGCTCAGGCCCTTCAGTTGAGAATTGACAAACTGCTCACTGACATTGCGGATCCCCTCCATTGAGCTGTAGTAATTCCGAGCATCCTTTAGCAGCGCCCTCATGTTTTCAGTGACCGCTTCGATATCCGCGCGTTCCACGCCTTGGGGGATCTTGTGTAACTCTTCTACGCTTTGCTTTAAGCCTTCAAAATACTGGTTGAATATGTCCTCATATTCCCCTCTACAGAAAGGAAGCCATTTTTCGTAGGATGCGGGGGCAACTTCGGCCAGTTTGTCGGCATCCTCTAAAATCTTATCCCTTCGCATCTGGAAAACGGTCATCTCAGCAAGACCTTGTGCTTGATCTTCCAGTTCTGCGTTGGCCAGAGCGATGCCTGCGTCGGCAAGAACATCTAACAGCTTGTTGTTGACCTCCTTGATTATTAAGAGTTCCGCTGTCGCAGCTTTTCCGGCCTCTGATTTGACAAGTTCACCAACTGTTTTGAATCTGTTGAGGATATCAGCCTCTAAGCCATCATAGAGTTTCTTCAAATCTGGGAAGTTTGCTACATTTTCCCTTTGATTGGATGCGCTCATATAATCGGATTGCACATCTGCATATAGAAACACGAATGCGTTGTGCTCGATTTCCCTTTGGTTCAGCGCCAGATCTCCACTCTTGAGGAAGTCCTGACGATAGGTTTCGGCTTTATCCAGACACTCTCGACCAGTTTCAACATCTTGATTTTCAATGGCAACCTTCAGCTCAGCGATGTTATCCATTGCTGCAAGGTAAGCGGCATCAAAGGTGGTGAGATCGACATCCCATCCGCGGACGTACTCGTGGATTTTGTAAATGCCTTCAACAGCAGCAAGATAGTACTTTGCACCTGCTGAGAGACCGGAGAGCTCGGATGTCATGATTTGCTTGCTGACATCGAAGGCGTTTTGCATTTCCCGGTAGGCTTTTTTGGCTTCTGAGAGAGGTTCTCTTGCGCTGGTGAGGAAGAGTTCCTGGTTTTCTCTCATTTTCGGACCGGGAGTGGTCATCTTGCCGGCGTTGAGTGTCCAGTCGGTTGCGTCGCTGAGGCTGGAGTTGGCTTGTTCGAAGGCAGTCTGGAAGCGTTGCAGGTAGTCGCCGGTGCAGAAGCGTTCCCAAACTTTATACCCCTCCTTAACAGCGGTTTTCATCTGCTTGATCTCGTCAAGCAGCAGCTTCAACTCACTGGCAAACAACACAAGATCTTCCTGGTCCTGTTTTTTCGCCAGCTGCTCCTCAGTGGGGTTGTCCTCGATGATTACCCATTCAGGTTCATCTAGCTGACTGCCTTCTTGCTGCATTGGTTGTGGTGGGTTGGTGAGGAAGCCGTTGAGGTTTGTCATGGCTTGCTTCAGATCAGCAAGCGCACTTAAGGCATTGGTGATGCGGCCTTGATTGATGTAATCCAGCGCTTCGTTTACGTAGTCTGTGGCCACCATTTTGTAGCTGAGGAACTCCCCGCGGAGCTCTTCATTTACGATAGCTTTGGCAACGTTTTCAAAGGATTGGACCTTATCAGCTGCCTCTTTTACCTCCAGCTTAAGCTGCTCAACTTTTGCTGCGGTTTGAACGCCTCTTTCGTAGGCTATTTCGAGACCGCTCAGGGCGATGTTGGAGTTATCGATCGCATCATCAGCTTCCTCAAATTTCTTGCGTTTGAAGAGGATTTCGGCCTGATTGGCGTAGTTGGCTGCTTTTTCGTATAGATTATCGAATATTGCTTCTTCTTCTTTGTCCTTAAAGACGTCATCGCGATCATTAAAGTAAGCGATATCTTCGCGCAGCTTGTCCAGTGTCTGGGCGAACAGCTCTGCGTTCTCTTCCTTGGTGGCAGCGGTTTTGACCGTATTAAGGTATTGAAGTTTCTTCACTTCTCTCTGCAGCTCGGGCACGGCTGCCTGTCCATAGGCGATTTCCTGATTGGCTTCGCTCAGGTTTTCCTTTGCGATGGCCGTTTCCGCCTGACTGATGTGATTTTCCACTTCACCGACAACCAGATCAAACTTCTCCAGATACCGAATGTTTCTGTCATCTGTCTCAGCGAGTTTTACATACTCCTGACGGCGGGCAATCATTGGTGCCACTTGTCTTTGAAAGAGAGAAAGCTGTTCTGCTGCAATATCAATGGCAGACTGGGCCTCAATAGTGAGACCGCGCATGGCAGACAGATTATGTTGGGCGCGTATGAGCTTGGTTTCAGCCGCCGAGACATCTCCTGTAAGGAGATCATTTTGCGCTTCTGCAATGGCGGCACGAGTAGACTTATCCGCGTCTTTAAACTGCGGCAGCAGGCCGTTGCTTCCCTTGATGAGGTCTTCCTGAGTGAGCAGTTCATCTGCTTTTCTGGTCAGCTCAATTGCATCACCCAAAAGCACCTTCACTTCACTTTGGTTGCCGCCTTCATCCTGAGAGGTTTCAGGTGCAGATGCCAGGCTTTGGAGCATAACCTGCTGGAGCGTACTGAAGTGAGCCTCAGCGCTTTCTATGGCTTTGACAGCCTCAACACCCTTGCCAGCGGATGCAGAGACAGACGCCTGCTTACAGTCCGCTACGACAGCATCGTGCTCTCTTTCAAAGTCAGCCAACACTTTGGGATCATGTTCGATTTCAGTTTTGCGCGCACCGAGCTCAGCTGTTGCAGTTTCCGTCGCCTGAACCCTGTCTTCGACGTCTTTTTTCGCTTCTTCCACCTGCGTTTGCGCTTTGGCCAGCACTTCTCTGAGGATTGCAAGATTGTTGGAGGCAGCGAGCATATTTTGCTTCGCAGTCGCGACGCTACCGCCATTCAGTGCTTTGTTCAGCTCTGTTATGCGGTCACAGGTTTGCTCATGGACATCGTCCAGCCTTGTTAGATCAACACCCCAGGCTTCTGCCGGTGTACGCTGCTTGTGCAGGTCATCTGCTTTCTTCTGAAGTTCAGCAGATAGTCCCTTCATGCCTTCAACGCTGATCTCCTGACCTTCTTTGAAGTTGGTCTGCATGATCCGGAGGTATTCTTCCCCGCGATCCATGAAGGCCTGCATTTTATCGAGATCGACAAAGCCTTTTTTGTCCGGCTTGTTCATGATCTCATTGGCTTGCCTGATGTTGGCTTCTGCCAACTGTTTGGCATCATCAAGGACTTTTTTCGTGACGTCCTCAATGAACACGTCACTGCGTCTGCCTGCTATATGTACAGCTTTAGCAAGCGCCTTTAAGTGCCTGCTTGTTTTAGATAATTCTTTTTGGTGAAGTGCTTTTTGTGCTGCAAGATCTTTTGGATCGGGCTGCTCTGCAGCAGCTTTTGGCGGAGTTTCCTGAGTTTCGGGGGCAGCTGTTTTGTCGTGCCCATTTTCGCTGTCTGATACCTGCTCGTCTTCCGGCACATCAAACTCGACATTGTATCCAACTTTGATTGCTTTCAGGACTTCATGTGCCCAGTTTTCGTGCTCTTGAGGGAGATCATTCTCAGGCATTTGGAAACTCCGAAGTTCGGGGAAACTGCTGTTTCACACTCTAGTCGCGCTGCGCATAATTATGCGTTGCTGCACTTCGGATATGGGAAAATTCAAGTCTTTCGCTGAAAAATGCGTTGCTGATACTTGATTAAGTTAAGGTAAGTTTAGATCCAGTGTGAATCTGTATTTGAGGCAAGATTTATATACGCAAATCAGAGCAGGCTTTACATCAGGAGCTGATAGAAAAATGGTTTTGCGTTGGTTTGCGTTGAAATGTGGACGCATTGCCCCGGAGAAGAGCCAACATTCCTGATAAATTGAATCAGGAATGTCATATAATTCATTGATATAGCGCCTTATATATTCAATCTGCACCTAAGAATTTTTGCCCAACTTCAGCAAAAAGGTTCAGGTCATTTGCTGCGTCGGTTAGCGTTGTTTTGTATGACGCTCCGTCGGTGACTGCTTTGTAGAACGCATCGAGCTCAATGCGGAATGGATCCTCATAGGATGGGCCTATCACCTCTGTGATGGTCTGCTCATCTGTAGAGCGGGTGATACTGAGCTGTGTCGGCAGGTTACGGATGTACGGTGTGTCGTAGGTAGCGTGGTACCGCTCACTCTGCGTGAGCACTTCGATGCCTGCATCAAATTCAGCAATATCGGAAATGACAGCTTCGTACATTGCTGTGAAGTGACCGTAGTCAAACAGGACCATAACCGTCTCGCCGCCGTGCTGCTTGGCGTAGCTGACGGACTTTGGCAGGCCGAGCAACTCGCGCATGGCGGAGAAGCTGTGGGAGGACAGGCCGGTGAGCACCTGATAGGCGCGCAGTTGATCTTTTGTGGCGTCCTCTCCCATTATCTCGCGGAGCATGGCTGTGGTACGTTGCTGACCGTCCGCAATCACCTCCTGCGGCACATCCTTGCCTCGGACCACTGGTCGTGTCTGGCGGGTGAAGTATGGCGCTTCGCGGATGATGTCGCGGATGCGGACATGGCGGATGCTCTCCAAGTCTGGCATGTACTCCTTCAGCGCCAGGAAGCTGCGGGAGTAACGGCGCATGTAGCCGACAAACACAACGCTGCTGCACTGCTTCTGCTCTTCCAGCAGTGCCGGGATCTGATGTTTGTTGAGGCAGACCGGTTTTTCGATGAAGACGTGCTTGCCAGCTTTCATGGCTTCGGTCAGAAGGTCTGCGTGCAGGTGATCGGGCGTCAGGATGAAAACAGCATCCAATGACGGATCGGCAATCAGATCAGAAGCGGCTGCGTAGCGTTTCTCGACGTTGTAGCGCTGGCCCACATACTCCATCAGCTCCTCAGAAACATCGCTGATGGCTACAATGGTGAAGCGTTGATCGTCTGCCAGCAATGGCAGGTGCATCAGCTGCGCGACTTCGCCCAGCCCAATAATTCCAACGGACAGTGACATTGTTGTTTTCCTTAGGCTTGGCTCATTTCGGCGATGTAGGAGTAATTGCGGCGGGCCAGTTCCAGCGGTGTTTCCGTTGCATCCCCTGCAACGTCCTGTTCCACAACAACTGGCCCCTGAAAATCCCTTGCCCGTAGGAAATCCATAACTGCCGCAATTTCAACGGCCCCTTCTGCAAGCGGGCACATGACGCCAGCGGCCAGAGACTCCTGAACACTGATTTCGCCAGAAAGAACACGGGCACACACATTTGGATCCACGTTCTTCAAGTGCATGTAGTCGATGCGATCCCAGACACGTTGCATATAGGCCAGAGGATCCTGATCCCAGAACGCATGGTGGCCGGTGTCGAGACACAGATTGAGCGGCGTGTTTTTGAGCAGGTCGTCGATCTGCGCTTCCAGCTCAACGCATGTGCCGATGTGTGGGTGAAAACTCAGTGCGATGCCGAAGGTTTCTGCCAGCATGGTGTGAGATTTGGTGAGGTCTGCATACATCTGCTGACGTGCGTCAGGTGTGATCATGCCCAGTTGGCCAGATGGGTAGACATTGCTTTCGTCCATCACCACAAGGTGCTTTGCGCCCAGTGATGCCAGAAGCTCGCCCTGCGCCTGCATATCCGCATGGAACTTGTTACTGGTCTCAATTAGAGAGAACGTGTGCACGTGGGTGGCACCGATCAGGGTCAGGTTGCGCTTTGCCAGCATGGTCTTCAGCTGGTCTGCGTCCTTTGGCAGGTATCCCAATGGCCCGAGTTCGGTCCCTCGGTAACCCGCGCTTGCGACCTGATCTAAATATTCATCTGGCGTGTATGCGTTGCCAGTCGGGTAGCAAATTCCCCATGAACACGGTGCATTCCCAATCAACATGCCGTGCTGTCCTATTCCGTTTTTATGTATATTGGATTGGAAAGAGCCCGGATGATGGGCTGTTCCCGTATCTCTTCCTCAGACAATCCCAGAGGAAGTTTCTTGCCTTTGAAGGCTCCCAGAAATTCTTCGAGTAAATCCTGATGGTTCGCTCTGGCGACGATCTCCGCGCGCAGGAACCCTGTTACCGGCTCATTGAAAGAGAGCTGTGCTGTATCGCCTGAAATGAGTACTTCCTGACGACATCCACTGGCATCCACCCAACGCAGCAGATCACCATTGGCGCCCTCCACATGTACGGAGAAGCTTGCAGTATCTGCCGTAACCTCCTCGCCCATGCGGGCCATGCCGGAGGTGAGAGACAGGTGCGGTCCGTCTGGGCCTTCTGTCACGTAACCAAGGCCTGTTTTCATGGCATTCAGCACGGCTTGTTCGCTGAGCTCCTCCAGCCAGAGCACTGTTGTTGGGCGGGCCAGCACCAGCGGGCCTTCCGGCAGTAGCCTATCCGGCTGGTGGAAGTCGCTGCCACCAATCAGCGAGATACGGTGACCATCGCTCAGGCGCTTTTGGTAGCGGGCCAGAGAGACCCAGTTGTACATGAGCCATGCAGATTGCCAGACTTCCATGCAGTCGGTTTCCGGCAGCTCATAGGTCCAGTCGATGGGCGGCTTGTCGTGATTGATGGAGAACAGACCACCACGATCATGGGCCGCTTTGGCGACGATATGGGAGTGGTCTGGCTGCGTCATGCGGAAATCAAGCCAATCATCTATGCCGAACACATTGGCGTGGCCGACGGCAGTGGTGACTTCCATGCCGCGCACGAACACCAGATCTTCAGAGGAGTGCGGATGGAAGTATCTGCGCTGGGTCGTGGTGTTGTGATCTGCAACTGCCAGAAAATCCAGTGCAGCCTGTTTAGCAGCTGCATGGAGCAGCTCAGGTCCGCCGCGTGCATCGGAATGGAAGGTATGACAGTGCAGATCTCCCTTGTACCACCCTGCCCCTTGTCGCACTGGATTTGGCGTGACGGGCTGTGGCGCAATCTTTCTGGGTGTCTGATCAAAGGAAATGGTGAGGTCTACATCCGCACCGGTTTCCGGCAGTTTGTAGAGGCCAAGGATGATTTGCCATGTGCCCGGCTCTATCTTGCCATGCACATAGCCTGGTGTGGCGTCATCCAGTGCGATAAAGAAGCTGTCGCGGGCGCCCCCGCTCCAGCCACGAAACCCCGAGCTTGCCGGAAACGGCGTAATGTCAGGGTCAAGGCATCCAAGATCAATGATGCAATCTTCAGCCTTGGGATATTCCAGTGACACGTCAAAGCGTGTCGTGCCTTCGGGCACCTCAAATTCCAGATAGAAGTACGGATCAGCTATCTGATCCGCCTTCGTGATGTGTTTGTGGAGCTTGAGGAGGTCCAGCGTTTCACTCATCATCAAGCGCCAGTCTGTTTCCATCTGCATCAAACAGGGTGATGTGCTTGCTTGAGAAGCCAAGCGCGACGTCTTCGGTCAGAATGATGTCGTCATCGGTGAAGATGCGCGCGGTAAAGCGGGCTGCATCAGGACGCTCAATGGTGACGAGCTTTTCAGCACCCATGTTCTCGTTGGCAAACAGTTTGCCGCGCACCACGTTTTCCGCTTCTGCGGTTGCGCGCAGGTGTTCTGGACGCACACCCATGGTAATTTTCGAGTTGCCTGCAACGGCTTCTGCGAAGGAGCGCTGCATCGGGATATCTGCGACTTCCAACCCATCTGCGCGGACTTTGAGCACATTATCAGCAACCATTGCTTCCACTGGCAGCAGGTTCATGGGTGGGTTGCCGACGAAGTTTGCTACGAAGGTGGTCGCTGGTTTGCGGTAGATCTCCATCGGGGTGGCAAACTGCACGATACGGCCTTGATCCATCACCGCGACACGGGTTGCCAGCGCCATGGCTTCGGCCTGATCGTGAGTCACGTAGACGGAGGTCATGCCCATGCTGTGCTGCAGGTGATGCAGGAAGCCGCGGGCTTCAAGACGCAGTTTGGCGTCCAGGTTGGAGAGTGGCTCGTCAAACAGGTAAACCTGGCTTGGGTTGACCAGTGCGCGCGCCAGAGAGGTACGCTGCTGCTGGCCACCGGAGATCTGGGCTGGCAGGCGGTCCAGCAGGTGGCCGATTTTCAGCACATCAGCCACTTCCTGTGCGCGCTCACCACGTGTTGCCTCGTTCTCACCGCGCACCTTGAGTGGGTACGAGATGTTGTCGGAGATGTTCATGTGCGGGTAGAGGGCGTAATCCTGAAACACCATGGAGATCTTACGATCACGCGGATGCAGGGCTGTGACGTCCCGATCGCCGATATAGATGCGGCCAGAGGTTGGGGTTTCCAGACCGGCGATCATGCGCAGGCTGGTGGTTTTACCGCAACCGGATGGGCCAAGCAGGCAGATGAACTCGCCGTCGTTGATTTCAAAAGTCGCGTTTGAGACAGCATTGAAGTCGCCGAAAGATTTGGTGACGTTTTGGAATGAAATAGAAGCCATTTTTGTTCTTTCGATTATGCCTTGATGCCGCCAAAGAACCGGAAACCGAACTTCCAGTTTACGAACAGATAGAGTGAGATGACCGGGAACGAGTAGATCAGCGCATAAGCTGCCAGCAGCGTGACGATTGGGGTGCCTGCTTCTGAATAGAAGGAGTAGATGGCCACAGAGGCTGGCATCAGCTCGTCAGAGCGCAGCAGGATGAACGGGATCAGGAAGCTGCCCCAGATATTCACGAAGGCCCAGACCACCACAACCACGATGCCCGGACGGATGACTGGCAATGCAACATCGCGGAAGGCCTGCATGGAGGAGGCTCCGGCGACCATGGCGCTTTCCTCGTAGGATTTCGGGATACCATCAATGAAGTCGCGCAGGATGAACATGGCAGTTGGCAGAAGGCCACCTGCGAACACCAGAATAACGGCGATGTGGGTGTCAATCAGGCCGAGGCTGGAGATGATCAGGAAGATCGGCACCATGGCCGCACTGCCGGACACCACGGAGGAGAACAGCAGGAGGATGTAGGTGATGCTCTTTTTGCCAGGCACGTCAGAACGTGACAGCGCATATGCAGCCAGCGTTGCGGAGATGCCGACAAGAACCACACCGCCCACACTCTGAATGAAGGAGTTGAGCAGGCCGCGCATGGCGAACTTGTTTTCAAACACCGTGTAGAAGTTCTGCAGTGTGAAGACCGACGGAATCTCAAGGCCGAGCTCAGCACGTGCGTTGAACGGTGCGAACAGGAACCACAGCAGAGGCAAGGCAAATGCGATGCCGATGATGGCGGTGAGAACAGAGAAGCTGATGCGGGACAGCATTTGATGGAATGAGAGTGTCATTATGCTGCTCCTTTGTTCTTCTGCTTGGCGATGCGCAGGTAAACAAGTGCGAAGGCCAGATTGATCAGCATGATCACCACGCCCACAGCAGCGCCTTTACCGAACTCGAAGTCTTTAAAGGCCACGCGGTAGGTGTAGATAGAGAGCAGCTCTGTGCGGTAGGACGGGCCACCGTTGGTGAGCAGGAACGGCGTGAACACGTTGAAGGTCCACATGGTGATGAGGATTAGATCGGTGACCACATGGCCTTTGATCAGCGGCAGCGCGATGTCCTTGAACTTCTGGAAGGAGGTTGCGCCTGCAACGTCTGCGGCCTGGAAATAGCTTGGCGGAATGGAGGAGAACGCGGAGTTGAACAGCATCATGGAGAACGCTGCACCGCGCCAGGTGTTGAAGAAGACGATCACCCAGAACGGATTTTCCAGCAGCCAGTCTCCGGGTTCCAGCCCCAGCGACGTGACCAGCATATTGAGCGTGCCGTTGTCGTAATCAAGGAAGGCGAACCACGCAAAGCCGATGACCACTTCCGGCAGGATCCAGGCAACGATAACGGCGGATTCTGAGAAGACCTTCACATATTTAGGCGTGGACTGGAGCAGCCATGCGAGCACCATGCCGAGCAGCGCCTGACCGACAAGAGCGGAGAGCAGCACGAACTGGATGGTCAGGATGAGGGAGAAGCCGAACTGACCACGGGTGAAGAACGTGCTCATGTTGAACAGGGCTATGTAGTTATCAAACCCGACAAATTCAGGATTGAGAGCCGTTTTTCCGAGCAGAGTTCTGTTGGTGAAGGAGACAAAGATGACCCAGAAAAACGGGACAATCACAAACGCTCCGACAAGGGCTGCTGCAGGGGAGAAAAACAACGCTCCCGCGCGCGCAGACAACAATGAGAAGTTCTTCAAATTACACCTTCCCGGGAGGGAAACATTCTTCTTATTGGAAGATCAGAGGGCGCAGGAGCGCGCCCTCCCGGATACAACAGAGCGATGGATGCTCTGTTGTCCTTTTTTCGGCTGATTACAGCTTGCTGACTGTGTTTTCTTCGCCAACGATGGCGATCACGTCAGACTTGTACTGTGCCATTGCTTCTTCTGGTGTCTGTTCACCGGAAACAACCGCTTCGGTCATACGCTGAACTGCAACAGAGACTTTGTTGTAGTGAGCGTTGTTTGGACGCGCTGTAGTCAGAGGCAGAAGTGTCTGTGAGGTCTCTGTCAGGAAGTCAGAGTTTGGAATCCAGACGTCATCACGGATACGAACGCGTGGGTTGATGGCCTGGAAGGCATCCAGCTGCTCTTTGGAGTTCATGTAGGACAGCAGTGCCCAGGACTCTTTTGGCGCTTTGGTGTTTGGATTGATCACAAAACCAGTACCACCAGACATGGTCACAAAGTCCTGACCGCGGAAGCCCTTGCCCGGTTCCTGAGCTGGCATCTTCTTCCATGTCATGTTGACGTCACGGTCTTTGACTTCAAACTCTGCGCCCGGCTTGGTAACTGAGCGATAGAACCAGTCGCCTTCCACCAACATGGCTGTTTTGCCATCGCGGAAGTTTGCAAAGGTGCGGTTGCGGCCATCGCCGAGCAGCTGAGCGCGTTTGTCGCCAAGCTTTTCGTCAATGTAGATGGTTTTGTACAGGTTCAGTGTATCCAGAATGCCTTGTGAGGACACGATCCACTTGCCGTTGTCGTCCAGCATGCCTTCGCCCGTGCCAAGGATTGCCATCCAGTAGCCCTGCATGGTGGTTGCTTCACCCATGGACACACCAGCGTTCAGCTGAAGTGGTGCGGACTTTGGCATCGCCTTTTTGATGGTACGTGCGGCATCCAGAACGTCTTCCCATGACGTTGGCTGCCATGTGTCTGCATCAAGGCCGGCCTGTGCGAAGATGTCTTTGCGCACGAAGATCATGCGGCTGTCAGTGCCCAGTGCGATGCCGTAGGCTTTGCCGCCGTAGGACATCAGCTCCTTGGAACCCTCAGAAATGTGGGACCACCCTTCCCAAGTGTTCACTTCTGCGCCAGCAACATCTTCCAATGGCTTCAGAAGACCTGCGTCTACGAAGTTTGGAATGAGGAAGCCATCAAACGAGGAAACGTCTGCACCTGCCCCGGTTGAGAAGTCCAATGCGAGCTGCTGGGTCAGCTGCTCATCTTTGCCTGCGAACTCCTTGAAGTTCACTGTTACGTCCTTGCCGGTGGCTTTCATCATCTTTTCGAAGCCAGGAATGACGCTTGTTTTCAGCCAGACAGCGGCTGCACTGTTCACGCCGCCTTCCACACAACGGCAAGTGATGGTTACGTCGGTTGCCATCGCTGGCCCAGCAAGCGCTGTGGCAGCTGCAAGACCCAATGCATAACTACGCAATTTACTCATCTAAAAAATCCCCCCAGGGCATCCTGTGTTGGTGTGCCTTGTCACTAATCATGAGAAATCGATCAGTGAAATTAGAATGAACACGTTTTCACTATCCGTCAATACTATTGAAAAAATCAAGAGGATTCTGAAAATGGCTGAGAGCAGATATATTATATAAACGGCTTAAAACTGTCATATTTTCGTCGTGCATAAAGATTGTTCGATTGACATCCTAGGGTTAGATACGGCATTAATAGTGAACACGTTTTCACTTATCGAGTAATTTTGAGTGTCTGATCAATCAAGCATCCAAGAGGTAAAACGCCCGGAACGCGCTACGGCAGATACAGTTGCCAAGCTTGCCGGTGTTTCGCGAGTCGCTGTTTCACGCGCCTTCAACCCGCATGCCTCTTTGAAAAAGGAAAAGCGCGAACTGATTCTCAAAATCGCAAAGGATGTGGGATACACGCCGGACATGGCGGCCCGCGCATTGGTGACACGGCGCTCGCATCTGGTGGGCGTGATCGTGCCGGATGTGTGCAGCCCCTGGGAATCGCAGGAGATTGATGCGCTGACCTCCGCTCTGCAGGCGGAAGGATTTGCTACACTGCTCTTCAAGACCCGCACTGATCAGAGCATGGATGAGCGGTTGCTGACCTATATGAAGGGCTTCAATCTGGACAGCATCATCGCCTTTGCGGAGAACGTGACACCGGACACCCTCGCCCATTCTCTGGGCCGTGCGGTGCCGATTTATGTGAGCTATTCTGAAGACGGCAGCCTGCCGAACCAGCCGAAGTCTACGTCTGTGTTTGACCGATTGATCGTGGACCAGAAAAACGGGATCGATCAGGCGGTTGCTTTGATGCAGGCTTATGGCTGCAAACGATTTGCCTATCTGGGCGGTACAACAACTTCCCTTGCAAACACAGAGCGTGAGCGCGCTTTCAAATGCGTAATGAATGAGCGCGGCCTGCCGGAACCGCTGGTGCTGCAAGGTGATTATACCTATGAGAGCGCCCTCGCCTCCACGCTTGATCTGTTTCAGGTTGGTGAAGGTGTTGATGGCATCTTTTCAGCCAACGACGTTGGCGCCTTCGGGGTGATTGATGCACTTCGCTTCAAACTGGGCCTGCGGGTTCCGGAAGATGTGAAAGTGGTCGGCTTCGATGACATCGCTCAGTCCGGATGGCTGAGCTATAACCTCACCACTGTAAAGATTGATCTGGAAGACCGTGTGCGTGCGCTTGTGCGCCTGATTTTGCGGCGCCTGAAAGACCCCAATGCCCCTGCCATGATCGAGACACTGCAGACCCGCCTGATTGTGCGCGGTACTGTGGGCTCATAAATAAGCAAAGAAATATGTCCCCAAATACTATTCACCTGATTTTCAAAACCCATCTGGATATCGGTTTCACTGATCATGCAGAGAAGGTTCGCCAGCGCTATCACAAGTACTTCCTGCCACAAGCGCTTGATACGGCAGAGCATTTCTACTTTGAAAATCCGCAGGATCCTAAGTTTCGCTGGACCACCGGTGCATGGTTGATCTGGGACTATCTGAATGAGGCTGGTGCAGACGACGTCAAACGTCTGGAAGCTGCCATTGAAAAGGGCCTGATCCGCTGGCATGGCCTGCCGTTCACCACGCATTCTGAGCTGATGTCTCCGGCGCTGTTTGAGGCAGGTCTATCTTATTCCAAAGAGCTGGATGAGCGGTTTGGGGTGCAGACTGTTGCAGCCAAGATGACGGATGTTCCGGGTCATACTCTGGGTATCGTGCCGTTGATGGCGAAAGCGGGCATCAAGTTCCTGCATCTTGGTGTGAACACCGCTTCCCCAACGCCGAAACTGCCAGAAGTGTTCCGCTGGCAGGCTCCAACAGGTGAAGAGATTCTAGTGCTCTATCAGAACTCCTATGGCGCGACGCAGTTCATTCCCGGTGTGCCTGATGGCCTGAGCTTTGCGCATACAGAAGACAACATTGGCCCGCAGAACACCGGCCAGACTGTTAACGTGTACCGCGCCATGGAGCGGCAGTATCCGGATTATTGCATCAAAGCGGCGACGCTGGATGAGTTTGCTGAGGTGCTGTGGCCACATCGCGAGAGTTTCCCGGTTGTGACGCAGGAGATCGGCGACAGCTGGATCCATGGCTCTGCGACAGATCCTGTAAAGTCCGCATGCTACCGTGCTTTGCAGCGGGTTTACGATCGTTTCGCTGAAGACAAAATCACGCCGTCCCGTCTTTCCTTTGGCCGCAAGCTTTCCATGGTTGCTGAGCATACGTGCGGGGTGGATATCAAAACTTATTTGCGCGATGAGCAGGCGTGGAACCGGGATGACTTTGAAGCGGCGCGGGAGAACGATCCGCGCTTCCAATATGCAGAAGCCTCCTGGCAGGAACAGCGCGCTTATTGTGATGATGCGGTTGCCGCCCTTGAAGCGAACGATCAGGCCGTTGCGAAAGCCGCTCTTTCTGAAATTTGCTGTCCGCTTCCTCATGTAGGGCCGTTTGAGATCGACAGCGAAGCTGAGTTTGGCGGTTGGTCCATCAAGATTGACCGGGACAGCGGCGCGATCAAACACCTTAAATCACCAGATGGCAAAGAGTTGTTCGGGCTGGATGACAATCTGATCTCATTTGCTCATGAGACCTATAATGCGGCGGATGTGAAAGCGCATATGGATGCCTACCTCACCCATGAGGAAGAGTGGGCTATTCTGGATCACATCAAGCCGGGGCTGAATAAGGCAGCGACAGCTGTTTCCAAGAGCCACCGCCCGATGTTTGAAGGGCTGGCAATTGCAGATGACAGGGCTATTTTATCTTATGTGATGTCCTCTGACATTCCCGGCGCAATCCATAACATTCAGCTGGTTCTGAATGGAGAAAGCGACAAGCTGGAGATTACACTTCGGCTTTACGGCAAGATTGCCAACCGGATGCCGGAGGCTGGTTTCCTGCGGTTTGCACCGGATGGCGCTAAGAGCTGGCAGTTCAACAAGACCGGCTTCTGGGTGGATGCCCATGATGTGCCGGATATGAGCGGTGGTCAGTTGCAGGCGATCTTTGGTGCGAAGGCTGATGTTGGTCAGGAGATCCGCATTGCTCCGCTGGATACACCACTTGTGGCACCTGCTGAGCTGCCGTTCATGCCGTTCCAGCATCAGGCACCGGCTTATGGTGAGGGTCTGCGGTTTAACATCTACAACAACAAGTGGGGCACCAACTTCCCGATGTGGTGGGAAGGTGATTTCTGCGCTCGCTTTGTGCTAGAGCTGGGCGACTAACCCGCTCCCTAGCCCGCTTATCCAACAAAAAAGCCAGCTCACGGCATTGGTCGTGAGCTGGCCTCTCGGGAGAGCGGGAATTTCAGCTTATTCAGCTGCAACTGACTCGCTGTCAGAGCCACGGGCATCCCACAGGCCCTGATAGATTTCGACCATTTCTGCGATGGTTGGGGTGATCGGGTTGTTGCCCGGAGACCCAGAGGCCAGCGCCTGTTCTGCCATAGTCTCGCAACGATCCATGAAGACCTGACGTTCAATGCCAAACTCTTCCGGTGTTGGAACGGAGAGCTCATCATTGAGAGCGCGCAGCTCGATCAGGAGCTTGCGGTTTGCCATGGCATCATCATCTTGCTCAGAAGCGAAACCAAGCGCGCGAGCCGCTTGCGCGTAACGCTCAGGTGCTGCTGGAATTGAGAAGGCTGTCACATCCGGCAGCAGCATGGCGTTGGAAAGGCCGTGCGGCACATGGAAGAACGCGCCAATCGGGCGGCTCATGCCATGAACGAGCGCAACGGAAGCAGCAGAGAATGCGACACCGGCCAGCGTTGAGCCGAGCATCATTTCCTCGCGGGCCTTTTCGTTTGTGCCGTTGTGGTAGACCTCACGCAGGTTCGGGCCGATCAGCTTGAGCGCTGCCAGTGCCTGACTGTCGCTGTACGGATTTGCCTTCTTGCTAACGTAGGCTTCCAGTGCGTGGGTCATGGCATCGATACCGGTGTCTGCGGTGATGCGTGGTGGCAGGCTCATGGTGAGTTTGTAGTCCACCAGCGCTGCAACAGGCATAAAGCCGATGCCAACGCACAGCATCTTCTCGCCGCGCTCTTCATCCGTGATGATGGTGAAGCGGGTCACTTCTGTACCGGTACCGGCTGTGGTTGGCACTGCGATGACTGGCAGGCCCTGCTCTGTGACGTCTCTTGGGAAACGATAGTCCCGCATTTCGCCGCCGAACTTTGCCAGAATCGAAATTGCCTTTGCACTGTCGATCGGGCTACCACCGCCGAGGGCCACAATGCAGTCATAACTGTCGGCTGTTGCCTTTTCCACACCCGGAAGGATGGAGGCAACTGTTGGTTCAGGCAGGGTATCAGCAAAAACATCGCTTTCGATGCCCTCAGCCTTGAGGCTGTCCTGAATAGATTCGGAGTATCCCAGCTGAACCATCATTGGGTCTGTGACGACGAGAGGCTTTTTGCAGCCGATTTTTGCCAGAACTGCAGGCAATTGGAGGCTGGCTCCCGCACCAACTTGCATGATGCGCGGCAGAATGATCTGAGATGTCATTAGAATGAACCTTTAGTTGTGGTTGTCATCTGGGATGCCGGGAACATCCCAGATGACTTAGGGGGCGAGCTTCTTACTCAGCCGGAGTTGCAGCGGAGGCTGCGCCGTCTGCGGAGTAGGAATGCTCTTCATCATCGACGGTGGAGATGATTTCAGAGACCTCAAGGTGCAGTGACTTCAGCAGACCCCACGTGGTGAGGATCAACACGAAGGAGTACGGAAGAGCTGCGACGATCGAGGCTGTCTGCAGGGCTCGCAGGCCACCTGCGAACAACAGCACCGCGGAAACTGCGCCAATGGAAAGGCCCCAGAAGATGCGGTAGCGGTTTGCAGGGTTCTCATCACCCATGGACAGGATGGTGCAGATGACGAGTGTTGCGGAGTCTGCAGAGGTGACGAAGTAGGTCACCAACAGGACGGTACACATAGCTGCACCAAGGATGGTGAGCGTTGAGCCGAGATCCAACAGCTCGATTGTTTTGTAAAGAGCCGAGGTCATGTCTGCATTCACTGCTTCTGTCACGCCGCCAACGCCGAACAGTTCAAGGAACATTGCGGTGTTGCCGAAAGTTGTGATCCAGAAAGTGGAGAGCAGTGTTGGTGCCAGAAGAACGCCGAGCAGGAACTCTTTTACGGTGCGGCCTCTGGAGATGCGAGCAATGAAGATGCCAACGAATGGTGCCCATGCAATCCACCAGCCCCAGTAGAAGATGGTCCAGCCACCCTGCCAGCTGTTATTTGGATCGGTTTCCACCCAGAAGCCAAGCGGAATGGCGTTCGTCAGGTAATCACCCAGGTTGGTTGCGAAAGACCCGAGAACGTAAACGGTTGGGCCAAAGATGAGGAAGAACACAAGCATGACCATTGTCAGGTGCATGTTGAACTCACTCAGGATCTTAATACCCTTGTTCACGCCACTCAGAACGGACATGGTCGCCAATACGGAAACAATCACAATGATGATGATATTGTTCATGATGCTGACTTCAAAGCCGAACAGGTAGTTCAGGCCGGTATTCATCTGCTGGGCTCCCAAACCAAGAGATGTTGCAATACCGAAGACAGTGCCAAAAACTGCAAGCAGGTCAGCTGCATGACCGATTGG
This sequence comes from Pseudovibrio sp. FO-BEG1, assembly GCF_000236645.1. Classification (NCBI taxonomy): domain Bacteria; kingdom Pseudomonadati; phylum Pseudomonadota; class Alphaproteobacteria; order Hyphomicrobiales; family Stappiaceae; genus Pseudovibrio; species Pseudovibrio sp. FO-BEG1. Next base: position 3,133,092 of record NC_016642.1, on the reverse strand, counting down.
GCCATAAATCTTATCACCAAAAATCGGGTAGAGCCCTGAACGAACGGACAGCGGCAGGCCCTTGCGATAGTGGAAATAAGCGAGACCCAGACCAGAGAGTGCAAACAGTGCCCAACCGTGCAGTCCCCAGTGGAAAATACTAATACGCATTGCAATCTGGGCTGCCTCTACGGAACTCTCCTGCCCTTCTGCAATGAACGGATTGCTTTGGAAGTGGTAAATTGGTTCTGCGATACTCCAGAACAGGATACCGATGCCGATGCCTGCTCCAAAAAGCATCGAAAACCAAGAAAAGAAGCTGTATTCCGGCTTCTCGTCATCCTTCCCCAAGCGGATGTTGCCATAGCGGCTCATGGTCATCGCAAAGGCAAGGAACAGGAAAAAGCTGACCAGACCGATATAGTACCATGATAGATTATTTGCGATGAAACCTTTAGCTGAATTGTAAATTGAGCTGGCGGTCTCAGGAACAATTACAGTAAACAAAACAAACGCAACAACGAGTACAGTAGACCCGACGGCCATAACAGGATTAACACCTGTAAACAGGCCCTCCCCCGTCCTTCTTCCAGTATTGCTGTTATTATACATTTGTCCCCCTCAAGCTTTATTTTTGCTGTCCTGATTGAAGCTTGAATTTTTGCCGGAGGGTTAAATTGTTATCAATCAACAAAAAAAGACCCAATGATATAAAAATATTTATGAATAGTTTTACGTAGAATATGGAATTCTACCCATACGAATGGGAGAACCAAATGAAGAAGAATTTACCCCCGCTCAATTGGCTCAGGGCATTTGAAGCGTCCGCGCGACATTTGAGCTTCACGCATGCCTCAACAGAGCTCAACCTTACGCAGGCTGCGATCAGTCACCAGATCAAGGGACTGGAGTGCCAGCTAGGGTGTGTATTGTTTAAGCGTCTGCCACGTGGGTTGGAGTTGACAGACGCCGGGGCTGCGTATCTTCCTGCGGTTCATGAGTCCGTTGAGCGCTTGAAGGCGGCGACCGAAGAAATCTTCGGTCAGGGGCAAAACAATCTGCTGACAGTGAAGATCAATATGGTGTTCTTCATGCGCTGGCTTGCACCGCGTATGAAGGAGTTCCGCCGTTTGCATCCGAAGATCAATCTGCGCATCACCTCCAACATCTGGCTGGACAACAAGGAAAGCTCTGGCGATTGCGATATGGAAGTGCGGTATGGCCGGGGCAAGTGGCCGTCCCTGCAGTGTGATCGGCTGACACGGGATGAACTTTTTCCAGTCTGCAGCCCGTGCTACCTGGAGGAGAACGGGCCTCTTACCTCACCTAAGGATCTGCCAAACCACACGATTTTGCATGTGATCGGTTATCAGGAAGGTTGGGGTTACTGGCTGAAGCAGACCAAGCATAGTGATCTGGAGTTGGGCCAGAGCTATCAGTTTGATACCCTTGTAACTGCATTGGAAATGGCCGCTCTGGGAGAAGGCGTTGCGCTGGGGAGAACCAGCCTTGTGGAAAATGCAATCAAGTCCGGACAGCTGGTCGCGCCGTTGGAACAAAGGGTTCCGACGGAAGAAGCGTTTTACCTCGTGTACTCCAATAACAGTCTTGAGCACCCCCATGCGGTTGCTTTCAGAAACTGGATTTTGAACGAAATACATGAAGGCTAAGCAGCCTTTTTGCCGGTAACGGTCTATTTCAATCCAAAGATCAATTTTCGGGAATGGTGGAAGGAAATTCATCTTCCACCAACCCTTCAAAGACCCGTGCAGTCAGTTCAGAATTAGTCGAGCTACAAATAATTTTATGTCTGCACCGAAATTTAAATTGCTGGTTTCTACGTATATGCCTGCCTATTGTTTTTTCAATGAAATGACCCGCAGCTGCGAACCATTTCACTCATAACAATCTGAAATAAAAGACGAATTATGTCTGGAATAAACTGAGATCCGTTGAAGGACGGTTTCTGAGGATGATGTTGCATGGAAAAAAGACTTCCCCTTGAAGGTGTCAGAGTTGTCGACTTCGGTCAGCAAATTGCAGGTCCGGCTGTTGCCATGATCCTTGCGGATATGGGCGCAACCGTTATTCACGTTGATCCGCCTCAGGGGCCACAATGGGATCATCCAGCTAATGCGATTTTGAACCGCAATAAGAAATGCATCCGGCTGGACCTGAAGTCTGAGGATGGTTTGCAGCAGGCGTTTGAGCTGATCGCCAACGCTGATGTGGTGGTTGAAAGCTTCCGCCCAGGCAAAATGAAGGGGCTTGGCGTTGATTTCGCTGCGCTGCGGGCTGAGCGCCCTGAACTGGTGACCCTTTCTGTGCCGGGTTTTGCCAGCAATGACGAACTGCGCCGTGAATGGAAAGCAACTGAAGCGATTGTTGCGGCTACTTCCGGTGCGTTTACTGATATGGGTTTCAACCGCGTGCTGATGGGGCTGAACCCTAGCTTCTCCCCGCTCCCACTCGGTTCTTCCTATGCCACAACAATGGCAGCAAGCTCCGTGGTTATGGCGCTGCTTGCCCGCGAAAAGACTGGCCGCGGTGACACTATTGAGGTGCCGATTGCAGCTGCTCTGATGGAAGGCCTTTCTTACAACTCTGTTGTGATTGAAGGCATGCCAGAGCGCTATATGACCATGCGCGAGCACGAAATTTCCCATCGCCGCGACAACGACATCGAGATGGACCTGTCCTACGAGGATCTTCAGGAGTATCTCGATCCGTTCTACCGCACCTATGAATGTGCGGATGGCCGTTACTTCTACGCGGTTTGCCCGTCTCACAGAAACCATGCCCGCCGTTGTCTTCAGGCACTTGGCATCTATGAGGAGCTGCTGGCGGAAGGTCTGCCTGAGGTGAACGATCTGCACCTGCCAATCAAAGAGTGGGACGGTGAAACCTCCATTGGCGTTTATCCGCTGCCGAAGAAGTGGGCGGATATCATTTCAGCAAAAATGAAGAAGGTGTTCCTGACCAAAACTTCTGAGGAATGGGGCGTGATCTTTGGTGAAGGCCAGATTCCGGGTGCACCACACCGCACCACTCAGGAATGGGTGAACAGCGAACACACCAACACCTCCGGGCTGATCGTAGAAGTGAACGATCCGGAATACGGCGTGATGAAGCAGCCGGGTCCAATCGTGTGGTTTGAAGAGATTGCTGACTATCTCCTCACCCCCAAAGCCCGCGAGAACGTGAGCTATGATGAGGCACTTGCTGCTCTGAAAGCTGTCGGCAACAACGATAATTTGCCAGCCCCTTCCGCTCAGTCTGCCGACAAAGCTGGCTGGTTGAAAGACTTGCGCATTCTGGACCTGACCAACGTGATTGCAGGCCCGCACTCCACTGCGTTCCTTGGCCGCTTTGGTGCTGAGGTGGTGAAGCTGGATCCGGTAACGCCGCTTTATGATCCGCTGATCGGTACGCTCTTCACCTTCCAGACTAACATCGGCAAGAAGAGCGCTCTGGTGGACATCACAACCGGCGAAGGCCGTGAAGCGTTTGAGCGTCTCGTGAAATCCGTAGACCTTGTGGTGATCAACGCGCCAGACCGTCAGATGAAGCCGCTTGGGCTGGATCATGACAGCCTGCAGGCGATCAATCCGGGCGTTCTGTTCTGCCGCCTTGACTGTCTGGGTGGCCCTAAGCCGGGTCCTAAGACCAACTACATTGGTTATGATGATATCATTCAGGCGAACAGCGGTATCATGAGCCGTTTTGGCGGTCCGGATACACCAGAGGAGCACGCACACCTTGGTACGCTGGACGTGAACTGTGGCTTTGCAGCTGGTCTGGGTATGGCGCTGGCGCTTTACCACAAGCACAAGACCGGTGAGACCTCCCGTGCCCGTACGTCTCTGTCTGCAGTGACCAATCTGGCGCAGGTGAAGTTTGCGTTTGATTATGAAGGTCGTGCTGCGTTTGACGAAGCCTCTGGCCGTGACGCACTTGGCAACCACGCGCTTTCTCACTTCTACAAAGCTTCTGATGGCTGGCTGTTCATGGACGCTGAAGAACATGAGCTTGCCAAGCTGGCAGGTGTGGAAGGCCTTGCAGGTGTTGATGAAGCCAATGACACCGCTGAGTTCCTCCGCGTTGCGTTTGCGCAGGACACTGCAGAGAGCTGGTGTGAGAAACTGAGAGCTGCGGATATTGCGGCTGCCCAGCCACTTGGCATCGAACACTTACGTGATTCTTACACACGCACCGCCGATGGCACCGTTGGCATCGACCGTGGCAGCTATGCGTTCTCCACCTATGAGGACCATCCAAGCGGACACCGTGTGACGCTGATTGATCACTACTCCATCCGTCCGGAAGAAGCAGCGATCAAGGCATTGCCAAGCACGGAAGCTTACGGCAACTCCACCCGCGAAGTACTGGCCAGCGTTGGTTACAGTGATGAGCAGGTGAGCGACATGATCGAGCGCCGCATTGCGGGCACCGGCTGGGGCAAGGAGTTCCTGCCGAGCTAACGATTACCCCCGAGGCCTCTCTCTTTCCTAGAACCAGAACCCACGGTTTGGAGAGAGGCTTTGAAAGAAACCCTCGCTGCCCGCTCAGGCCGTGAGGGTTTTCTTTTTATATGCCTATGAGCTCTTATTTATGCGTATCTTTATCCGAAAACCGGTTACCACTTTTCGGAGATACGCTCTATTGCATCAGGCCAGCTGAAACAAAGGTGAGCAATCCGGCGCAGATGACTGTTATGGCGACGATCATGCTGGAGAGCATGGAAAGCCATGCGGGGCACCTGTTCAAGCCCAGATATTGGGTGAGGATGATACGGGCTTTGAACAGGATCAGGGCTGCGATGATAAGCGGGCCGACATAAACCAGCAGCTCGCTGTTGATCAGGCTCAGTGCATATCCCAGCACTGTGAGAGCGATCAGCACGACCCATGCTTTGAAGAGATCGTTCATGGGAACACTGCGGGATGTGGTTTTCTCGTTCTGCATGACTACACTCCCTGCCCCATGAGATAAAAGATCGGGAAGATGATCACCCAGATCAGATCCACCATGTGCCAGAAGGCTGTTCCCGATTCCAGATTGTCCTCCGTGGGCCACAAGGCAACGATGCTAAGGATGATCAGGCCGAAAATGACATGGGCCAGGTGGAACCCCGTGACCAGATAGTAGAGCGTATAGAAAGTATTGGTCTCAACATCGAGGCCGAGGGCAAGCTTTTCTTTATACTCATAGATCTTGAGTGCCATGAACACGACACCCAGAGCCCCAGCACCCAGCAGGGACAGGCGTGCCTTTGCTACTTCTTTGACCTTACCAAAGCGAACTGCAATGGCTGCGAACAGGCCGGAGGTAAGCAGGATGATCGTGTTGAGGGTTGCCAATGGCACATTCAGGTGGGTGCGAGCCTCGCGGTAGATCTCAACATTGAGCAGTTCATTGCCCGCAAACGCCCAAAGCGCACCGCCGAATACGAGGATTTCGCTGACGATCAGGATCCACATCATGGGATCGCCCGGCAGATTTTCTAGTGCCCATGGAGAGACCGGCTGGCGGTAGACCCGCTCCATGCTCTCTTCTTCATTCTGGCAGATCTCGTCCATTACACCCTTCCAGCGGAAATTCTAGTTTTCTGCAGCTTAGAATGATTTGCAGCTGTCTTCCTTGTCCGAGCGCTAACTGGGTGATTTCTCGGCTACTTGATGGGCTGGGCAATGGTTTCCTCCACCCAGCTCTGCCAGGAACTGACAAAGGAGCCGGCAAGGCGTGAGAGCGGGCGCTGGTGTGGCACCACGATGGAGTATCCGAACGGGACTGCGGGCTCAAACGGCAAGAAGACAATCTTTGAGGCATCTCCCCGGCTGCGCTGGTAACTGACGGCGCTGAGCACATCGACGATGGAACAGATCTGCCCTGCCTCGACAAAATGGAACAGCGGCAGGAAGTATTGGGTGTCGATGCGGATATTGAGGCGCGCGCCTTGCGCCTGAAACGCAGCCTTTGTGGCTTCATAAGTGGAATGGCTTGGCTGCAGCACACCCATAGGCATGCCATCCAGATCCTTGGCCTGAATGACTCTTTTCTCTGCCAGTGGAGACGATTTTGGAACAGCACAGACGCAGGTGCACGGGATTGTGGTGTTATGGAACAGCTTTTCCTGCTCTGAGCCGACAGCGGCATCACAGAAGCCGACTTGAAAACTTTGGGCGGCGATGAGGTTGAGGATCTGCGGTGAGCTGCGGGTCGCGAGGGTGACTTTCACCTGCGGCTTGTCGGCAGTGAACTGGCTGATGAACTCTGGCAGCAGATAGGAGGATGGGCCCGGCATGGCAACGATGCCCAGTGAGCCCTGCACCTGATCTCGCATGTTGCCGAGGTTCTGTTCGACTGTCTTGAGGCGGTCGAGAATGCCTGAGGCTTCTGAGAGAAGATAATGGGCTTCAGGCACAGGAATCAGTCTTCGCCCTTCGCGGATGAACAGCGGCATATCCAGATCATCTTCCAGCGCTTTGAGCGAGGCACTCACTGCGGGCTGGGTGCGGTGCAGGTTGCGCGCGGCATGGCTGACGGAGCCCGTTTTCATAATCTCGCGGAAAACCGCCAATTGCTGCAGATTCATGCGCCCCTCAATACATAAACGAAATCTATCATAACCATAATATTTCGAATTTGCTTTTATGCATAAGGCTACCCCACCATGACACAAATAATCAGAAATACGGATCATCTTTATTTGGGAACATCTACATTTGTTAGAGGGGGGATATCATGGGATTTTTCAGTAAGTTCGCAGGCGTAGCACTGGCCTGCACAATGATGAGTGGAGCTGCGGTTGCGCAGGACATCAAGTTTTTCCGCATTGGCACGGGCGGTGCTGGCGGCACCTACTTCCCGATTGGTGGCATCATTGCCAACGCTATTTCCAATCCACCGGGCTCTCGCCCGTGTGATCAGGGCGGCAACTGCGGTGTGCCAAATCTGGTGGCGATTGCTCAGTCCACCAACGCATCAGCGCACAATGTGAATGCGATTCAGGCTGGTCAGATGGAAGCGGGTCTGACGGGCGCTGCGACCCTGCACTTTGCTTATCACGGCAGCGGCAAATATGAGGGCAATGCCAAGCCGGACCTGCGCGTGATTGCAAACCTTTATCCTGAGGATCTGCATCTTGTGCTGCCTAAAGGCGGTGAGCTGGCGAGCCTTGCGGACCTGAAGGGCAAACGCGTTGGTATTGCGCAGGCTGGGTCCGGTACTCAGATTGCTGTTGAGCTGATCCTTGCGGACCACGGCGTCAACCGTGACAACATTGATGAAGCCGAACTGAACAACGCACAAAGTGCAGAACGGACGGCTGATGGTCAGCTGGATGCTTATTTCTATGCAGCAGGTACTCCGGTTGCGGCGATGATCCAGCTGGACAACACCAAGGGCATGGATCTTTATTCCTTTACCGATGAAGAGGTCGCACAGGCCAACAAGACTGTACCCTATTACATTCCGTCCACCATTCCGGCTGGCACCTATCCGGGCGTGACGCATGACACCAATACGGTGGCAGTGAGCGGCATGTTTGTGACCAATGCCAATATTGATGAAGAACTGGTCTACGAGATCACCAAAGCTCTATGGTCCAAGACAGCGCGTAAACTGCTGGATAACGGCCATCCAAAGGGCAAAGTGATCACCATGAAGACCGCTCTGGACGGCATTGATGGCATTGGTGTGCCGCTGCATCCGGGCGCTGAGCGCTTCTACAAGGAAGTTGGTCTGCTCGACTAACAGCAGCAATACTCTGAGCAGCAGCGGGAGCTCTCTTCCGCTGTTGTTTGCTGCCACCGGTGGGTCTTCCCATGGCTTTGATGCGCGCCTTTTGCTTTTGAGCAGTTGAGTGCTGCCAACCATGTGCCACCGCATGACACATCCCCATATCCCGGAGGGTTTCATGCCCCTGCAATCGCACCTTGATAACAAGGCTCTGGAAGAGCTGGAGAAAAAGTACGACTCGGCTCTGCACACCCGTGACAACGGACCTTTCCTGACCAAAGTGGTTTACTGGGCGACCATTGCGTATGCGCTCTACCACTTCTGGACTGCGGGGTTTGGCACGCCGGTTGACTACGTTCATATGGGCATTCACCTTGCCGGGCTCTACTTCTTTATCTTCCTCGCTTTTCCGTTTCTCAAATCAGATAGCGCCTATGCCAATACGCCTGGCAAGTTTCTGAGTTTTGGCAATGTGCCGCTGTTTGACTGGGTAATCATGGTTCTGGCCATGATGGGATCGCTCTATCTGTGGTTCAGCTGGCGCGGGTTTGATCTGTTTGGCTTCAATGTGTCCGAACAAGCGTTGCGACAAGGCAATCCTGCCGGGCCAGACATCTTTTTTGGGACGATCATAATCCTGTCGGTGCTGGAGATTGCACGGCGGACCATCGGCATTGTGTTGCCGCTGATCATTTTGGTGTTTATCGGGTACGCGCTGCTCGGACCTTACATTCCGATCCAGATCCTGAAACACCCGGGTGTGGATTGGCGTCAGTTCGTCAACAACATGTACTTCCCGTTTGAAGGCATCTTTGGGGTGACGCTCTGGGTGGTCTCCACTGTTGTCTTCCACTTCGTTCTGTTTGGTGTTGTGGCGCAGCGCATGGGGCTTGGGCAGTTCTTTGTCGACAACGCCATGATCCTTGCCGGTCGCTATACGGGCGGTCCGGCGAAGGTTTCCGTTGTTTCTTCCGCCTTCTTCGGTACGATTTCCGGCTCTTCCATCGCCAACACGGTTTCAACTGGCTCTCTCACCATCCCAAACATGAAAAAGCTTGGCTATCCGGGCCACTTTGCGGGCGGTGTGGAAGCGGCGGCCAGTGCGGGTGGGCAGATTACGCCTCCTATTATGGGCGCCGCGAGCTTCCTGATGGCGGAGTATCTGGAGGTTCCCTACACAACAATCGTGATTGCAGCGATTATCCCTGCCCTGATGCACTATATCGGCGTCATTTCCATCGTGCACTTCACCGCAAAACGCCTTGGGCTGGAAGCCTATCCGAAAGACCAGATCCCGCAGTTTGTGCAGGTCTGGCGTGAGGGGTGGTTCACCGTTCTGCCGCTGATCGGGCTGCTGGTGGTGCTGTTCTCCGGTTATTCGCCCAACATGGCAGCATTCATCGGCATCTCGCTGTGTATCGTGGTGGGCTTTTGTGCCATCGACAAGCCGCTCTCGCTTGCTGTGCCATTGATGCTGCTTGGGTTTATCTTCTGGAAGGCCTCACCTTACTCCGGTGAAGGGTTTTCTCCAACTATGGCCGGAGTGTTGGGTGCTCTGACCCTGCTGGGATGTTTGCATCGCAATGAGCGGCAGAGCTTCAAAGACCTGTTCGACAGCTGTCACGTCGGTGTTCAGTACGCCCTAGCCGTTGGTGCGGCATCTGCGGCGGTTGGTATTGTGGTTGGTGTGATCAACACCACCGGTGTTGGGTTCCGTCTGGGCTTCATGGTCACCAACGGGGCTGCTGATATGGCGGCCTCGTTGGCTCCACTGCTGGACTGGACTTCTCTTGAGGTGTTCGAGCAGTCTTCCATTCAGCAGTTCCTGTCACTGGTGCTGATTGCCATTGCCTGTATCCTGATGGGGGCTGGCCTGCCAACAACAGCGCTTTACATCATGCTGGTGGCTGTGGCGCAACCAGCGCTGGCACAGCTGGGCGTGCCTGCTCTCGCTACCCATATGTTCGTGCTCTATTACGGCGTTATCTCGGAGATCACACCACCAGTGTGTGCCTCAGCCTATGCAGCGGCGGGGATTGCGGGCGCTAATCCGTTCCGGACCGGTGTGAATGCATTCACGCTGGGGCTGGGCAAGCTGATGGTGCCGATGGTGTTTGTTTATGCGCCGACCATGCTGATCGTTCTGCCAGAGTACTTCACGCTAATGTCGTTCCTGCAAGTGACACTGACCTGTGCGCTGGGTGTGTTTGCCATTGCCACAGCGGTTTCGGGTTACTTCATTGCTCCGCTTAACGGCATCTGGCGTGTGCTGATGGCGATTGGTGGTCTGATGCTGGTGGCGCCGAGCCTGGGCTCTGACATGGCCTCCCTTCTGGTGATCGCGCCTGTGCTGATCCAGCAGTTTGCCAGCCAGCGCACTTTGCAGGAAGCCACGCAATGACAGGATCTGATGTAACTGTTCTAGGTGCCGGCCTCGTCGGCATCTGCTCTGCACTGTCACTGGCTGAAAAAGGCTTTCGCGTGCACATGGTTGACCGGGACGCTCCCGGTCAGGCCACCTCTGCGGGGAATGCGGGCATCATCTCACCATGGTCCGTGGTACCTCAATCCATGCCGGGGATCTGGAAGAAGGTGCCGGGCTGGTTGCTGGACCCGCAAGGACCGGTGAGCATCAAGCCCAGCTATCTGCCGCGCGTGGCTGCATGGGGCCTGCGGTTTCTTTATGAGGGACGGCAGGAACGCATTCAGCCCATCAGTAATGCCATGTATGCGCTCAATCATGATTGTGTGGAGCTTTACCGGCATCACCTGGCGGGCACTGGCCATGACCATCTGCTGCAAGACAGCTGGTATGTGCATGCGTTCCGCGATGCTTCACAGGTCAACCTGTCGTCGCCTGATTATGCCATGCGCAAGGCTGTTGGGGCGGAGATTGAGCAGATTGGCGCCTCTGATCTGCGTGAGTTGGAACCATCCCTCACCCACGACTTTGAGGCTGCAGTTTTGATCAAGGGACAAGCACGGGCCGTTTCTCCCGGCAAGATCGGCAAAGTGCTTGCTGAAAAGCTTTTGGCCATGGGCGGAACCATTGAGCGGGCCAAGGTGCTCAAGATCTGTCCGCAAGAGGACGGCAGCTGGACCTATGTGACTGAGCAAGGTGAGCACTCTACGCCCAAGCTTGTGCTTTCCATGGGGGTTTGGTCTGCGGAGCTTTTGAAGCCTCTCGGGATCAAGATTCCAATGGAAGCGGAACGCGGGTATCACGTCTCCTTTGATAATCCGGGCGTTTCTCTGAGCCATTCCGTGATGGATATGGACATGAAATTCGTCGCCTCATCCATGGAAAAGGCAATCCGGGTTGCGGGAACGGCTGAGTTCGCCGGGTTGGATGCGCCGATCAACCAAAAACGGCTGGATGCCTTGGTTGCCCTTGCGAGCAAGCTGCTACCGGATCTGAATACAACACAGATCAGTACATGGTCCGGTCAGCGGCCCAGCCTGCCAGACAGTTTGCCGTGCATTGGGCAGATCGTTGGTTTTCAGAACCTCATCGGCGCTTTCGGACACAGCCATTACGGCCTGATGATGGCCCCGAAAACCGGAGGTCTGGTTGCGGACCTTGTTGCCGGACTTACCCCAAACATCGACATGTCACCTTATCGCGTGACGCGCTACTGAAGGAAAATCTATGACTATTCATAGTGGCGGCCAGAACATCTGCGGCGTTTCAATCGGCGTTCTTTCGCTGGAGAGCTATTTTCCGAAGCCTCCGGGACACATCAAGAACCCCTCCAGCCTGCCATTTACAACGACCTATGAGATCCTTCATGGTTTGACTGTGCAGAAGCTGCTGGCTGATCCCTCGCCAGAACTGCTGGAGCCGATTATCAGCGCGGCGAAGCGGCTGGAGGATCAGGGTGTCCATGCGATTACCGGCTCCTGCGGGTTTCTGGCGATCTTTCAAAAGGAGATAGCCGAAGCGGTTTCCATCCCCGTGTTTGTGTCATCTCTTATTCAGGTGCCGCTCGCCTATCATATGACCAAGGCTCCTGTTGGCGTTATCACGGCCTCAGCGTCTTCCTTGACGGACAAGCATCTGGAAGGTGTTGGTGCCTCTGATGTGCCAATTGTGGTGCAAGGGCTGGATGAGGCGCCGGAGTTTTCTTCCGTGATCCTGCGCGGTGAGCGCACGCAGATGGATCTGGGCAAAGTGACTAGCGAGCTGTTGGCTGCTGCTGAAAGCATGGTGGAGCGCTCGCCCGAGATTGGTGCGATCGTGCTGGAATGCACTGACTTACCGCCGTATGCGCATCAGCTGCAGGCCAAGGTCAACCGACCCGTGTTCGACATCATCACCCTTGCGAGCATGGTGCACACTACATCCCATCGCATGGCCTTTCCCGGCTTCATCTAGCCTCTTCCATCTGCCCTTCATAGGACGGGAGTGGCGGTTCGATGTCATCGGTGCAGAGGTAAAGATCCTGCAGGTTGAGCAAGGGCATCGGGTTTTCTGTCAGATTGGACATGATGTTGAGCGCGAAAGTTAGTCTGGCATTGTTGCAAGAAGGCTTGTGCGTCTCAGCCCAGGCTGTGATAGACTTGGCAATGTTCTTGATGATGTTCCCCTTCGGCTTGCCTTTCGTGGTTATGCTGATCGGGGTTGGCGGCAGGAGTGCGATTGGCAAATCAATCGGTTCTTCTGTCAGTCCCTCAGCAAAGTGATAGGCATAGCCGATGTTGAGCTGGAGGGTGACGTCACCAACAAACTCATTCTTGAACAGCCTGCAAAACAGATTGTTCAGATGCTCTGTCAGACTGCATTTGCTCGGCTCTCCCTTCGGTTCATCCAGCCACGCGATGTTAAGCGGCTGATAGCTGGAGAGAGTTGGGTGGAACGGGTTTTTGAAGGTAGCTGTCGGCGTTCTGAAGACAAAGCCCTCATTGATCTTGCCGAAGATGTTGTTGTTTCGGGTCATATACATGGAAGCGATGGCATCCTGTCGGGCCAGCACCTGCATCCCCGGTAGAATCACCTGCCGGTCACTGATGGACTGTGCGATGTCCTGCGTCAGGTACGTGGTCTTCTTCTTTTTCTCCTGCGTGTAATAGTAGGTGTAGGTTTTCTTGCCCTTTTCGCAGGCTTTTGAGGCCAGATGGCTGGTCCACTCAGGGATTTCGACAGAGGGTTCTCCGGTGAGGCCTTTGAGACTGTTGCAGTCTTCTATAATGAGTTTGACCACCCAACGATCTGCAGTGCCTTCGTTGTTTGAGGTGTAGGCCTGATTTTCCTCCAGAATGCTGAACTTGTAGCTCTCAGCGCCTTCCTTTGTTACCGGGGCTGCCAGCATGCTAAGATTTCCAGCGGCTGAGGCTGCTTTTATGATGTCCTCATTGATCTTGATGATCGCGGATAAGACGCTGGCTGCATCTTCTATTGCCGCGTCGTCCTGCTTTGCCGCGCTGATGACGGGTACGTATTGGTCCAGAATGGCTGAGAGATTGTTTGCAACGGAAATGAACTGGGCCAACTGAGCAAATGCATCGAGGAAGCCTGCGAGTTCATTTGCAGGTTTATCCTTGATGTTGAACTGGATCTGGCCGTGGGCTTTGTCCTGCAAGTAGTGGAAGTTCAGGCCGTAGGTGTATTCATAATCCCATCGGGTGATTTTGCTCAGCTGCGTGGCCTTCTTATCAAAGGCTGGGCCAGCTTGTGAGACCATGCGCGGGGTTTCGGGGAAGCTGCGCAACAGGATTGGCAGTTTGAAAGAGCCCAGAGACTTTTCCAGCACCGGCGTGTCTTCGGCTGTGATTGGCGACAACCAGCTGGACGCCTTATAGCCCTCGATATTTTTTACAGGACTGATCTGGTGTTCCAGAGCCGTGACCTTGTAGCAAAGATCCAGACAGAGACACTCTGTGGTCTCACCCAGTTTCTCAGAAGCTTCCAATAGGAATGTGAGTGGCTGTTCCTCGTCCTGCTGAAGCTTCAGTTTTGGCGAGGTCATGGAGATCAGGCTGGCGAGCGTCTTGCTGGTTGTCGGGCTCGCGTTTTCCTCAGCTTGCGGCGGGCAGTTTTTGATGCTGTTGAGGTTTATGTTGCCGTAAAGCTGGGGTGTTTCTTCGTTTCCTTGCAATTGGATGCTGGCGGTCACATCGGCACCAAAGGAGATGGCTGCTTGTGTGGTGTAGAGGTTGGAGAGCTCATTCAACAGGGACTGGCGGAAGGTTTCTTGCGCTGAGGCCAAGCGGGTGCTCGTCCCATCCTGATAGATCGGCGCGAGCATATTGGCCGTGATCCCGGCAAGGCTTTCCTTCTGTTCTGCCAGTTGCTCCATAAAGCCAGTGGGCTTCGACGTTCCATCTTTTACGGCCTGAGACTGCAGATGATGGTCGATGAACAGGATGGAGGATGAATACTTTGGCGAGAGCAGACCGTCGAAAAACTCGAAGTATTGCTTAAGCCACACATCCATTTCCACGTTGGAGAATGTGCTTTTGACTGGCGTGCCCGTGAACTTACCCGTTTGAGGGTCGAAGTCATCAAGACTGGTGTACGGAAAGACGGAGGCACTGCGGGAGATCAGTGTGTTGCTGACTGGCAGTGGCGCGTAGAGTTCTGGTTGACACTCATCGGTGATCCGGAACGAGATTGGCTCCCCATCTTGGCGCCCTACTCTGACCGCCCATGTGGCGTTGGAAGACAGGCCCGCAGACGGGGCGTAGCGGTTGATGCCAGAAGCGACCATCATCTGGAAATCTGGCCCCTGAATAGCTTTTGCAACGCATTCTGCGAACTCTGCCAGGATATCCGGTTTGGGCTTCTTAGGCTCTTTGTCAGAGTGTTTTGGTGCGGAAACGTTGGTCTTAATGGCGATTGTATTTGCCACTGAACGCGCCAGTGGGTCCGCTGCATAGTCTCCCACCGCGATGCCATGGGTGCGTTTGAAGATGAGCTTTGTCACCAGCTCGAAAACCTGATCAGTACGGACATCCGCAAGCGCCATTGTGACCGGAAGTTTCAAAGATGGAATGATTGGTTTGGGGTCTGCTTCGCTCCCTTCCGCAGCACTGTGTTCCTGAAGGAACTTTTGAATATGCTGCCACCAGCCTATGAGTTGCTTCAGTTCGCTGGCTGTCAGCGCATAAGTTTCGCTTACCAGTGACGTGTCGACCTCCACTTCAAACCCGTTGGGGTCTTCAAACTGAGCCAGCATATCTTCCACGATGACCAGAGCTGAACCTGCGCGTTGCTGGGCTATGGATGGGTTCTGACCCTTTTGTGGAATGAAGGGGCTGGTATCGAAGCTGAAAGAAACCATGAGCGTGAAGATCTTTTCAGGTTCCTTGCTCACTGCAACAGTCCAACGGGCGGATGTGGAAGGCCATTGGGAGAGCGGGATGATCTGGTCCGTGTAGCCTTGCAGAGCGGGCTTGTTGCTGAGCTTTCCGGTTGGTTTGGCATAATCATCCAGAGTGGAAAGGATGGTATTGCCGTAATAGTCGTTCCAGCCGAGTTTGGTTTGCAGCAGTCTGCCGTTTGCGATGTAAGGGTTGAGCGGCTTGTCCTTTTCTTTGTTTTTCACAAGACCCAGATAAGAAATAGCGCCATGATACTGCTCAGCATCACCAGCTGATGCTTCCAACACATACCTGACTTTGTTTTCATCAGGTGATGTGGACTTGCCGGAGGCACCAATGGGGAGCCCCATATTGCTCGATTTGAAGTCCTGATTTTCTGTCACCTGATAGGCCAGCAGGCTGTAGTTGTTGAGAAGCAGAGCCTTGGCGTAATCAATGTCGGTACCACCTGATGGGATTGGCTGCGGTTTGACTCTTTGGGCGTTGAGCACCTGAACTCCTGGATGCTCGCCCGGCTGTACGGACAGTGGGCCAGCACGCATGGTGAGGGTCTGGCCTGGTACCAGAAGGTCTTCCTGTTCTGCATTGCTGTTTGCGATCACAATCGGCTCGGTGTCGTAGTACTTTGCGATATTCTTCAGATCCGTCAGTTTGATCAGATCGTTGCTGAGGGTTTTCGCGGCAATGGTCAGTTCAATGGCAGGCAACCGCAAAGCTGTGCCTGCGGGCAGGTTTTCGCCTTTCAGGCGCGGGTTGATCTTCTCGAGTTTATCGACGCTCGTGCCAAACCGCAGGGCAATGCTGGCAAAGGAGGCTCCAGGCGCACTGGTGCCTTGTGGGACCATGTAAGTGCCCTGCTTTATGGTGATTGTTTTGCCTTTGGTCAGCTCGATATCAGCGCTATCCGACGACAGAGTGTTAGTGATGAGTGAGTTGAGGTTGGAGTGGTAGAACCGTGCGATGCTTGCCAGTGTATCGCCCTGTTGCACGGTATGCTCCACCAGTTCCCCTTTGGCCGAAGCTGTCAGTGAGGCCTCAGAACTTGCCAATGGCTGTGCTGTTGCCAGGCCGTTGAGATAGGGATGCAGGTGTTGCTGGTCCTCGTGAATGATCACGAGCGTTAGTGTGGCCTCGCCCTTTTCGTTGAAGATGCTTGAAGGGAGGCCCGACTCTCCATCATCAGCGGTGTAGTAGAGGTAGAACCCGCCCGAGTTGGTGATGCCTGCTTCCCACAGCAGTTTCACAAGGTTCATCGGCGTGTTGAGCAGCGTTGGACTTGAGATTTGGCTGCTCTCTTGCAGGAAAAGCTCGCCACCCGGATTTGTGACAGTTGAAAGGTTCGTCTGCGAGACGCCAAAGGTGACGTTGCTGCCACCCTCGCCGACAAAATGAGTTCCGCTGCTTTGAGAGCCTTTGGTGTAGCCCAGGGTGATGGAGGTGAAGCTGTGGTCATCAGGCAGCGATTGCAGCATACGCTCCAGCACTACAGTGCCGGATGAGCTGACACCGTTCAGTTCATAGGTGTTTTTCAGCGCATTCTCTGATGATCCTGTAGCCTCATTACTCGTTCTCTTGTGCTGTTGAGGCAGTTTTTTGATGGAGAACTCGATGGTTGACGTCCAACCGAAGTTCACCAACGGTGTTTTGATGGTTTTGCCAGTGGCCGCATCCTGAGCGGCCTGCTCGACGATCATGCGCAGTGGTAGCGCATCACCATCCTGCGTTCCCAGTGCTGTCAATGCTCCTGAGAGTGTCCAGAGGCGTAGGTACTGGGAGTTGGATTTCTGTGTGCTGGAGCTGGAAGGAACCGGGATTGGCTCTGCGCTCTGCCAGTTGATGTAATGCGGGATTGGGAATGCGCTTGGCTGCTGATCAACACTTGCAAGCAGAGAAAGCTGACAGGGTCCTGCTGGTAGATACCCTTTTGCACCGCATTTGATTATCGCTTCAATGCGCTCATAGTCTTTGCTGGGTTTCTCTTCATCCTTCGGCACTACCACCGGATACTTCAGCGGGTTTGTATCGTTGCCGAGTGTGATCCAATCGGCATCCTCAGGCTTGCCGAGCAGCATGGAGAATGAGGTGGTGAGCGGTGTTGGGATGGGGATCTGCTGCCCTGAAAGCGCAAATAGGCCAGCTTTTTCCGGCAGGGTGAGTTTTCCGGCCTCATCCTTTTGAACCCACATGCCTTCTGTCAGTGGTGTGATGCCTTTTTTGAGCGATGCGATGTTTTTTGTGGGCAAGCGCATGCCGTGGAAGTAATAGCGCGATGCCATACCGGACAGATGGGTTATGCCGCCTGTGCGCTGCACTTCCTTGATGAGTTCGCCCACACAGAACTGCGGCAGATGCGCGATGCTGAGGCTGCTTGAAGAGCCACCAGAAGGCACGACGAACAGGTCTGTGATGGTTCCATTTGCTGGCAGAGCGAGTGCTTCGGCCTTTGTCTCAAACTTCTGAGCGACTGAAGAGAGCGTATCGGCGTCGCCTGTCTTATGCGTGAACTCAGGCAGTTGCAATGTTGTGCCGGCAACCAGCAGAATTGGCTGGGTGGGGATTGAGCTGTTGGTGCTCAGCTCTTCCAGTGAAACACCCAAAGCCTTGGCCACGGAACAGAAGGTTTCACTGCCTGACGTGATGTGGGAGGTTTTGGTGCCATCAGATGCTGTGTAGGTGATCTTCGCTCCATTGATCAGCAGACCTGCGACGTCTTTGTTCTTGCAGATGAGATCAGCGACATTGACCACCGCGTTGAGCTGGTTCTTTTCAGAAAGCTGCTTGAGGGTTTTGCCTGCAGGCACCACCAATGATGCGGTTGGGATTGTGAGCTCAACATTGCTTGTTAGCGGGTGGGCTCCGTTGGTCTTGAAAAGGTCCGCCAGCGTGTAACCGGCTCCACCTTTGCCTTTCACCCAAGCCACGATGCCATCTGGTGTTTCCCCTGAAACAAGCGGATAGTTGAAGTCGCGCAGACTATCCAGAAGGCTTTGCATCATCTGCTTCATGATCAGCATGAAGTAGTTCTGATAAATGTATGATGCAATTGATATTTGTGCGTTTTCAAATGTGATTTCAGAAGGATCTTTTCCGCTTTCTTTCTCCACCTGAATGGCAAGCTGGTTAAAGTAATGTGTTAAGTCCTGCAGATAGTTGGAGCTGATTTTGTTGAACTCGGCAAAGCTGTAGGAAAGTGTTGTTTGGCCTCCCACTTTCAGCGCGAGGCTGAGGTCCGGCACCATTGGGAAGTAAGTGGCCTGTGCCTCGCCAGTCCTTGCTGGCACCGCAATATCCAGCTGGAACTGCTGCTGAAGGAACTTCGAGATATCGCTTTCGGTGAGCGCATCGGGAGAGGTTTCCAGAGTGCTCAGACTGTCCAGAATGGAGCCGATCTCCACTGCGCTGATGGGGTGACTATCGACCTCTTTTGCGGTCACTTCCTCATCACCCATTGTAGCTGCGATCAACCACCGCGTGGTCATCTTTGCCAGAGCTTCAAAGGCAGTGTCCGGCTGCGCACCAGAGGCTTTCTCAAAGAGCTCGGTGTCCTGTGGCTTTGCTGGTGCTGGCGCTTCAATGAACAGATTGGCCACGTAGCATGGCAGTTGTGGTGGGCGGCCCTGCGCTGATGGGGACCAGTTTTCATCTTTGGCCAGCGTCAAGCCGAAGCCCAGATGGATCTCCAAACGGTTCTTTGAAGGATCTGAGGCCGCTCTCAGATTGGCCCAGTTGAACTCCATGGGCTCCGCTTCATAGCCAGCTGGCAGCATCGGGAAGCGGCTGTAGAGAGCCAGACGCTCTGCCAGTGGTGATGCCAACAGCCCCTCGTGGTTTTCTGAATGATCCAGCCACGGTGCGTCTTTTGGGTTCTGAAGCGCGCCTAATGTGAAGGTGGTGTGCACATGGGCGGAGAAGCTGAAGCTTACTTTGATGGTGAACAGACCAAGATCGATGCTTGCAGAGGCGCTGACGTCCACTTTGGCTGCGATGGTTATCGGGATTGGTTCATAGGACGCAAGCTTGATCTGGGCGCTAACCTCGATCCTGATGTTCACGGAAGCTTTGATGATGGCGAAATCAATGGAGCCGTAGAGTTTGCCGATAATGCCAAAGGTACCGGTGAGCGAGAAGAAGTATTCCCCCTGCAAGGACAAGGCGTTACTGCTGTCGGTATACTGGTCTTGGTACGCATTCCATTTGGCCAGAATGCCTTGCAGAATGCCGAAGGCCGTAAGGCTGAAACCTGCTTTCAGAATGCCCATCTCGAAGGACTTCCCGAGCCCCAGCTGAGCTCCGAAACCGAAGACCAGATTGGGATTGAAGAAGCCATTTTTCGATATAGGTAGACCCTTTACTGAAGCTGCAGGTAACTTGCCAAAGTAGAATCCGCCACCGCCCTTGACCGGGATGCCCGGAGGCACGATGGCCTCAACGGAGAAGGACTGAGAGAAGTTGTTGTTCCAGGGAAAGCCCACATCGATCTGGAAGTCTCCGTTGGTGTAGACTTCAATGCCAAACGTGGGCAGCGTGATGGTGACGGCCCCCACATCAATGCGGCGCATAATCTCCGGCAGTTGGATGGAAGCCGAGAACTTGCCAAGCCCTTCTGAGACCTTCTTGTAGATCACCTGAAAGTCGAGACCGGAGAATACCTTGGCGGCTTTTCCGTTGCACGCGATACGCAGGGCGTAGAGACTGGGATCCGTCAGAACGACTTGCAGCGTGAACGCATACTGGGCACCGCCTTTTTCCAACTCTCCCCAATGCTCCTGTCCAAGTTCTTTACTGGAGTCGATACGCAAAACACCAAAATCCGTGGCGAACAGCCAGTTGATATTGCCGTCAAAGCCAATATCCGGGACCTTGTCTGCAGATGGTTCAGGAAGGCAGCCAAGAATATCAACGGCTTGCTGCGCCGTATTGACCTGCTGCAGCCCTTTGACATCCACATGCTGACCACCTGCCAGAAGCCTCAGATCCAGATACTTGTTTCCTGCTCCACCGGGGCTTGGGGTTGTTGAGGGTTGGTCGGCGCGCCACTTAGGTTTCGCACTTTTTTCCAAACTGTGAACCGACCAAAGGAAATCACCATCCAACTCGACCCAGACACCAGAATTCCTATTATAACTCAGAGAGATACCTTTAACTGAGGCAAACACCAGATCAATAGGTCCAATATCAATCTTGAAGCACACTTTCTCGTTCTTGAGATCCCAGGTGAGTTCAAGGTCGGAGAGTTTCACGTCGTTGAGCAAATCAAACGGTGCGGCAAGGCCAAATCTGGCGCCTGTCATCCACTCGACAAAGGTTTCAATAATGCCACCAAGAGTGGTTGCCTCGGTGAACTTAATCTTGGCAATCTGCTGCTCGTTGACCTCGGCACTCAAAGCACCCCACTGAATGCCGAAGGCGGACTTCTTTTTTCCGTATTGGTAGAACGCTGTCAGGTCGATTTTGTTCCAGACAATATCAGCGGTCAGCAAAGCATATTGGTTGTTGTTGGAAGCCTTCTCAAAGCGAGGAAGTGAATGAGCTGGTTCCAGAAAAACGATCTCTTCATGACCGTTCAGCACAGGAATGCGGGCTTTGTTGATGGGGCGCAAAAGTTCGTTGCTACCGGAGTTGCCAATCTTTGCGGTGAAGGTGACGTTTTCAGGCAGCCAACTGACTTTATTCTTGCCTTTATTTGAAAAGTTGACTGTGCCGCCAAACTCGTAGCTGGAAGCGGTTTTTCCGCTACCCGTTGAGAACGTAACATTCAGGCCAGTAACATCTAGATCGAACTTGTCGGTTGCCCAACCACTGCCGAGATAGGCTGCAATGATCTGGCTGACCTTTATCGGTGTGTCGCCCTGCTCTCCTGTAAAGGTCCAGAGATGGTTTTGTGTATCGAAGGTTGCAGAGACATTCACAGGCACCGCCTTTACGCGCGGTAGCCCCTCAAACAGCATTGTGGAGGCTTTTATGGTGCCAGTGGAGTTGCTTCCGATGCCCTTGACATCGATATAGATGTCCTTCAGCTCAAAGTTTGCCGGGGCCAGAGAGATTTCCCAGCCTGCCAGATCCACCGCGGCCTGCACCGCGTATGTACTGCTGCTGTTGCTTTGTCCTGGGCTGTACTCCAGAGACAGGTTCGCGATATTGGCGTCCACATTGAGGTGATAGCCTTTAGGCAGCAATGCATCGACGAGATCTTCGACCGGTAAGCTTGGTCCCTCCGGGTTTAGCGTTGCAGTGACTGTGGTTTGCGGATAGGTGGCGGAAACATTAAGCGTTGGTGGGTTCTTGCTTGTTCCAATCACGGCTTGTGTAGAGGCAACCCAACTGACCTTGCGAGTTCCAGTCGGCTGCTGTGCGGTTACATCAAAGCTCAGATCTTTGATGCTCAGCCCGCCAAACAGATCCCATTCCTTGTCATCTTTCAGCGAGATCTGAAAGCTCTCGATAGTTTTGGCCGTTGAATCGTAGTTGAACCGCAGTCCGTCGATATTTAGTTCCTTCAGATCCGCAAACTCCGTCTGGATTGAGTTGGCGAAGTTCATGCCGCCTATTAGAGTGAACACAGCATTCAGCGATGGCGTGGCTTCGTTGGCGAACGCCCCCTGCACCACCATTTTGTTGCTGGCAGAGCTTGGGAAGTTCATCTGGAACGGCACCAGCGTTTCACCAAGTTCAACCGAGGTTTGTACACCGCCCGTCAGTCTTGCGCCATTGCTTGAGAACTCCGCGAACAAGTCTGTGTTCTCAAGCGCGAACCATTCCACACCGGGCAGCGAGAGTTTTTGCAGGTCAACTTCCAAGCGGACCTTATAGTTTTGGCCAGCTTTCTTCGTGGCACGGCCTACGCTGGAGACGGTGAGCGTGACTGTGAGTTCTGTGCCGAGAAAATCGGATGTCTTTCCTGTGACAATGATTTGGCTGAACTTCTTCGCCCTATAGACAGGCTTGATGGAGACCGGATTTTTTGCAGAGCCTATACTGAGAGTACCGCCCCTTAAGATGCTCGTGAGGAACTGGTGAAATGGTCCCTCTGTCACAACGTCAGGGATGAGCGATAGCTTGCCGTCCGTCGTTGCCTCCTGAAGAGTTTCTTTCAGCTTGCTCAAATCGGCGAAAATACTGCCTGCCATTTTGATAAGGGCAAATCTGGCAGCAAGAAAGCCAAGTGCTTGCAGGAGTTTATCGTTTTGCGGGGCGGTGTAGTACTGTTTGAGGCCGTCAAAATATTCGAAATACTCACCTTTTCCGGATCTGTACTGCGTGGTGATCTCGGAAATTGATCTGGCAAGCTCGTTTGGCGGCATGGAGGCTTTGAAGCCGTCTTGAAACGCAGAAAGACCCAGGGCGATTTGGTTCTTGGAAATATCGAGCAGCGCTGCGGTTGTTGGTGATGTGCTGCTGGCTGCCTTTCCGCTGCCGTTTCCAAATGTGCTGGGGTACGGGTTTACTGTGAAATCCGTCAGCTTGAAGAATGGCTTACCCAGATTTACCGCTAGGTTAGAGGTCTTGGTGCCTTGCAGAACGCCGGGCAAAGTGGCTACGGCATACAGATGATTGATCGCTTCCGGCGGCAAGCCTTGCAATGTGGTGACGACAGTTGAACCGGGCTTCAACTTGCTCAGGAACGCTTTACCAGCCGCGCCGGATAGATCCTTGTTCAAATAGATCCCGGTGCCTGAGCCTGAGGTATTTCGGAAAAGTTGCTGCGCTTTGCAGTAAGCACTCACATTCTTTGTCAGCGCATCCTGATTGCTCGTTGTGCTTTGAATAGGCGCGTTTTTTTCTGGGAAATAGTGCTCCAGTGTTTGCCATGTGGAGCTGGAGAGGTCATCCAGAATGGCGATGACAACTGGCTTTTTTGAAAATGCCTTTTGCTTTTGCAGTAGAGTGGCGGCCGCGATCAGCTCGAAGGCGATCCCTTCTGTACTGCCAACCAGAGAGGTTTTGTTTCTTGAGGAGCTGGGCAAGCTGGCGACTGGTAGAAACTCAATGCCGCTTTGTGCTGACTTTCCAATGGCATTTGTGATGTTCGGAGCAGCACTTAGGGCCTTTTTATTGACCTTCGGGATTTTCTGAAGCGCTGTCCAGTTGGGTTTGGCGGACAGATCCTGTTTGAAGCTGCGATAGGCGAACTGATCACCCTGCAGGACGAGCTGGTCATCCAGATTTATGGAGCGCTTCAGGCCCGGAAGGATGATTTTGGAGTTGCTTGTGCTGTTTTCGGCAGTCCAGAGATAGGGTTGCAGCAGGACGAAGTAATCGCATTTTACCGCTGTTGCGATGCTTGTGTTGTCGATGTTGGGAATGTCGCCACCACCGCACAGGCAGAGAGGCATTTTGCCAGTCAGGCCGCGCACCTGGCGATGGGTGATCTTGCCGACTGTTGTTTCTTCATAGGCGAAGAATGTGATTGTGATGCCGTTTAATGTGTATGGGGCGCGGGTTACTGGATCAAAACCGGGGAGCAGTTCGGCAAGTTCCTGCAGCAGTGTTTTCTGGGCGCTGTTGTAGATCAGCTCGACATCTACCTGAAATCCATACGAAATCATTGTGCGGAGCATGTTGATTGTGTTTGCGACACTGCCGGATCTCTCATCCTGCCAAACGAAATACCGTAGCTTCTTGCCCTTCAGAACTCCTGTGAGTTTAGCGATGATACTGCTGGAGAGTGAGGTGTTCAGGTCATCGGCAGCAGACATGAATTGCTGGATGAGGTTGGTGAGGTCGGAAGACAGGGCTTCGTCCTGCGGTAGGACGGCGGGCTCGAAGGGTTCGATTGGGCTGTGCTCGTTCATCTTCCTGCACCACTGATGGTTGACGTTTCAGGCTATTTCTTTGCGGGTGTTTTGCAGTTTTCGGGCGGCTCGTTGTTGTAGACCGCGTACCAGGCCAGACCTGTAGTCTCATCAGAGCTCTTGCTGTTCTCATCAGGATCAGAGAACAGATAGAAAGACGTGGCACCGCTTGGCGGGATCTTGGCGAGGCCGAGGAACTTCAGGGCGATCTCATTGAGAACAAACATATATTGCTTGTCTGAATCGCTCTCATGCTCCTTGGGCTTGTTCGTATAGAGCAGCTGAATTGGGCCGTAGGACATGGACAGAACGTTCTGCAGGCTGATGAGCGATGCGCCGTTGGAGGAGCCCGGCATATGGATGGCGCTCTGGGATTTGTAGTTTTTGCCAGTTGAATCGGGTGACCACGCGAGCAGGAAATCTGCGGAAAGGCCCAGTTTGCCAGCAAGATCACCTGCGGTGCCGAGGCTAACTTCGAACTGCAAAGCATTCCAATCTTTTGAGAGGCCCTGCTGATTTGCGTTGGTGATGACGTCCAGATAACCCAGAGAAGCTGGCGTTCTGTCTGAACTGGTTGAGCTGACAAAACCTTTCAATTGCAATGGCATGGTATCGACCAGACTGCCGCTGCGCGGGGTGCTGTTTTTGGTGTCGAATGTCAGTTGGTCGCTGACCCAGATGATCTTTTGGCTTTCATAGGGATTGGTTTGAGAGAAGCTCATTTGCAGGGCCAGATTGCCAAAACCGAGACCTGTTTGCGTTGATATCTGCCCCTTCTCCGTTCCATAGGAAAACAGGTCAACCATTTGATCTTTATCCGCTTTCAGGATTGCAAAATCGAGAAAACCCGTAAATGCGAAGCGGATAAGTGGTTCGGTTTGGGTTTCCTGTTCCTTGTCGTGACCAGTGATGGTGTTCATTCTGGCGGAAGTGAACTCGGTTTGCTGGAGGATATTGTTGTCGACTTTGAAGAGGTAAGGCTGCGGGGCGGCCATGGTGTATGATGGGTGGCCGTTGTTGTCCTGATAGCTGGCTTTCATGATCAGGGATTTGTACTGACTACCCTTGGGCTTGGCTTTGCCTGCGGGGATAACCGGCTGCGTGCTGATGACCTCACTGCCGAATACCTTGTTCAGAGAGAGCTGAGCGAAGGAGGAGAACTTTTTGATGGCAGAGTTCTCAAAGAGTACTTTCAGGGAGAGCAGGATGAAATCGTAGGTACGGGTCGCGGAGGGAACAACTGGCTCCGGGCTTGCCGCCCCCTTTGGCACCACGAGGTCGGGGTCCTCATAGTAAATCAAGCCAAACACCGAGCTTTGCTTCTTTATTGCGATCTTCTCACCATCCGTCCCGGCCTTGATCTGGTTGATGCGGATGGCGAGGTGATGGGCATAAAACTTTGCCGGATCACGCACACCTGCGACGATCCCAGCGAGCTGCTCAGGTGGTGATTTGATACGCGCGCGTAGCATAAGCACACCAGTCCAGTTGGGATCGGCGGCCAGTTGATTGAAGTCCTCGAAGTACTCTGTGGCGGGATTATCTTGTGCGGCCTTGAAGTAGTCCTGCAGCCAGGAGGAGAGGTTGACCAGCTGGGCTGGGTTTGGTGTGGTGTCTCGTTTTGTGGTTGGCGCGGCGAAGGTTTCCTTTTGGGTCCATTTTTGCGGGTTGGAGATCAGGTTGTCTTTGGGATCACCCTTTGGATCGTAGAGTGGACCTCGAATACCTTTTATGATCAATATGTTGGCGTAGTCACCGAAGTCAGGAGAGTTGCCGACGTCGGCTTCTATCTGCCAGTCTTCGATGTCGAGGGTGTTGAGGAATGTTTTCCCCGCCTCTCCCAGTTCTGAGGGATTGGCAGCGACCAGAAAAAGCTGATTGGTTTGAAAGGCTTCGATCAGCTTTGGGCTTAACTCTTTAAAGGCGAACTCAGAACTTGTCGGCGTTTTGATCTGCGCGAGTTTGACCTCTTTCCAGTGGTTTGCGTCCGTTGGTGATTGCAGCGTTGCAATGACGCCGAGCGGGGTCGTTAAAGTGGCTTCAGCTTCTGTGCCTTGTGCCTCCGATGCGCTGGTGTTGGATTGGCCGTTGGTAAGTGCGGCGATCACCTTTCGCCGTGTGGGGGCAATGATGCTCTTCTCAAAGAGCGCCACATCACATTGAGAATACGTGGGATCGCCCTCATCCGTGCCGCTATATGGGAACATGGGGAACGCTAGCGTATCAGCTGGAGGCAAGGTGTAGGCAGGGTTGACAGTACCCAGCAAGCTTTTGTTTTCCTGCCAGATTTCATCATCGTACCCATGCAGGGCGCTACCGTGAGGCTGGGCGACGTATGTGATTGGGTCCCCTGCACTCTCTGCATCAGATCCAGCTGGAAAGACCTCCACATAGGATGTTTTGTAGCTTCCTTTCAGAGGAGCCCCTTTGGGGGCTGGGCGGCCTGTTGGGGAGGATTTGGGCAAGGGGAAGACAGGTGCATAGGCGGGCTGGTTTGGGATGAAACGCAGCCGAGCGGCGGATGCAAGGTCCTCATCATTCCCCAGCACTTCCAGAAACTCGGTTCCGCCGAGGCCGCACATGATGCGGGCTTTGGTTGTTCCCTCTCCGGCTGGGGCGCAGACGAGGAAATCTCCAAGAGGGCTGGCGATAAAGCTATGAAGTGTCGAGGGTTCTTCATAGCTGGGCGTGAGGATTATACCTGCCGGATTGCCTGTGCTTTCAAAGCTATCCCCGGTGATCGCCGTCAGGGCAACGGTGGCGCCATAGGTGGTTCGGTAGAAGCTGTTGAGGGTTGGGCCATGACCCGTTTCAGCCTCCGGGCGGAAGTAGAAAGCGCAACGGTTGGGATCGCTGCGGTTATGGGTGGGGTAGATATTCAACGCATCGGTGACGTCCACCACCAGCCGCATGGGGAGCGGTTCGCGTGCGCCGTTGTCGCCAGTTCCCAAGGCAAAGCGCTGGCCATTGAGACCGGTTTTGGTGTTGGGATCGCTTGCAACCCATTGAAATCCCAAATTCCATTGGTCGTGCAGCGCATTCCGATCAAAATCAGCATCAAAGACGATGGCCCCGCGATCCGGGCCAGAGCAGCGGATGTCTGCTTTGCTTACGGACCCTGTGTCGGGGCTCAGATATCCCCCCAACTGAATAGCGGCTTCTGAGAGCTGCAAGTTCTCTTCATCCTCGGAGACCTTGATATAGGCGGCGGAGTAGAACTCGATGGTGAGGTTTGGGGCGAGTGGGTAAGAGAGACTGCTTGTTGTCTCGGTACCAGTGGTGTTGATGGAGAAAAACGCTGGGCGTTGGTGCTGATAGCCTTCGGGAATGGGAAGCGGTGTAGAGGCTCTGGGCAGCCACATGAAACCGCGTGGGACGCGCATAGCTTCAAGGTATTCATGCAAACCGGAAACCAGCGTTTGCTGCTGGTCTTTTTTATGTGCGCAGTCCAATGGGTCTGGGCAGTAGATGAATGAACCTGAGTAAGCTTTGTTGGTGAGTGCGTCTTTTAGCGAGATGCGTTTGGGAAGTTTTACTTTGCGGGAAGCTATCTTACTGACAACAAAAGCGAAACCACCGGCATTATCGCCCGTATTTGGCGCCAGATAGAGGCTTTTGCAGGCCTGTTGATCAAAATCCATTGTGCAGCTCCCAAAAGCCTTGTCCATTACGGTATTAAGGACAGAAATCGGGAGCATTGCCCCACGCGTTTAAGGGGAACATGGAGAGCAGTCAGCTTTCAAACTGCGACAATTAACGGTTCACAATGTGAGCTGAAGAGGTTTCATGGGTTGAGTGAAATCATTTCTCACAAAATGAATGGTCGCTGATTTATTTGAAGAAACGGGATCAACAGATGCACAGCTCACATTTTGTGTTTTGTGAGGTGAAGAATGATCAGGCTGGCGTTTGCGTTGCTATGTGCGCAACTTGCGTTGATCTGCGTTTTTTACGTTTTTTCTGCGCTGAAATGCAAAAGGCGGGCCCAAACACCTTGAGCCCGCCTTTCCTGATTGTTTTGGCTTTACGCGAAGGTGACGCCAGCCTTGTTCATTGGTAACTCGGTCACACGTGGGCCCTTTGCAGCGATGGCGTTTGCCAGTGCCGGAGCAGATGGTGGTGTGCCCGGTTCACCGACACCGGTTGGGGCCTCAGTGGAGAGGACAATGTGAGTTTCGATCTCGCCGATATCCCCGATGCGGAGTGGTTCGTAGTCCGGGAAGTTTTGTTGGATAACTTCTCCGTCCTCCAGCGTGATTTCATCGCGCATGGCGTGGCCGAGGCCGTAGCCGATACCGCCTTCCATCTGTGCCTTGATCACGTCCGGGTTGACCGGGATGCCGCAATCGACAGCGCAGGTGACTTTTTCGATCTTCACGCCGTTTTCAGTATCGCCGGAAGTCTCGACCACTTCTGCTACATAGCTACCAAAGGATTTGTGTACCGCGACGCCCTGAGCACGTCCGTCTGCTGCCTTGCCCCAGCCCGCTTTTTCAGCGGCCAGTTTCAGAACGCCGGTCAGGCGTTTTTGATCTGCCGTGTCGCCCGCCAAATGCGCGAGGCGGAACTCGACCGGATCACGGCCAGCAGCAACGGCTGCAGCGTCCATCATGCTTTCCATCACATAGGCGGTGTGGGTGTGACCCACGGAGCGCCACCAGAGCACGGTTGTTGCAAGTTTGATGTCTGTCAGACCGGCGAACATGCCTGGGATGGAGTACGCCGTTGGTGTGACACCCTCTACAGAGAGGTGATCTACACCATCATGAACGGAGAACGCCTCAAACGGTGTGCCTTTGGAGATGGATTGGCCTGCGACGCGGTGATCCCAGCCGACGATGTTGCCGTCAGCATCCAGACCAACGCGGACTTTGTGTGCGAAGGCCGGGCGGTAGTAGCCACCGGTGATGTCATCTTCGCGAGACCAGACCAGTTTCACCGGACGGGTGCGATCGGTCATAACGAAGGCCAGTGCGGCTTCCACTTGATAATCCACCGTTGGTGTTGCCCGGCGACCGAAGGAGCCCCCTGCGAACATGGTTTTGATCTGCACCTTTTCCATTGGCAGTTGGAAGATCTGAGCCAGAGCTGCGTGCGGTGATGTTGGCATCTGTGCGCCATCATGCAGGATCACGCCGCCATCTTCCGTCGCTTCAATGGTACAGGTCAGCGGTTCCATTGGAGCATGCGCCAGCAGTGGGAAGTAGAAGGTCTCTTCCACCACCTTGTCGGCTTTGTCGATGTCACTGGCAATTTCAGCCTGATCGTTTTTGGTCAGGTTGTACTCCGGTGCCGTGTTTACCGCGGCCATCAGCTCTTTGTAGACATCTTCAGAACTGCGACGCTCAGCGACGGTGTTGTCGAAGGTGACGTCGAGTGCTTCGCGGGCCTGCAGAGCTGCCCAGGTGTTTTCGGCATAAACCGCAACGCCAGCTTTGTTTGGCAGAGTGGCTGCACGGATAAAGCCTTTGACGTCCTTGGCTGCGCTGTCATCAAAGGAAGCGACCGTACCACCGCGGCGGGTTGGGCGCTTGATGACCACGACCATCTGATTGTCGAGCTGCAAGTCCATGGCGTACATGGCGGTGCCGTTGATCTTTGGCGGCGTGTCCTTACGGCGGACATTGGCGTTGCCGATCAGCTTGAACTCGGATGGATCTTTCAGGCGTGGTTCTTCAGGGGCTGTCAGCGTGCTTGCGGCTGCAACGAACTCGCCAATTGGCGCTTTGTTGCCTGCCCCAGAGATCACGCCATCTTCCAGCTTGAGCTGTGCGACCGGCACATCCCACGCATGAGAAGCGGCCTGAAGCAGAACTTCACGGGCTGCAGCGCCCGCTTTGCGGTACTGCTGGAAGCTGTTGAACATGGCGGTGGAGCCGCCAGTGCCCTGAATAGGACCAAATGCGGTGTTGTTGTAAAGCTTCGGGTTGGACGGCGCGAACTCATACTCAATCGCATCCATGCTGACGCCCAGCTCTTCGGCAATCAGGGTGGTGAGGCCGGTTGCCGGTCCCTGCCCTTTTTCGAAGTGCTTGACGATGGCGGTGACGGTACCGTCAGCTGCAATCTTCACGAACGGGTTGAGCATGGTGGTGTCAGCTGCACTGCCAGCGGCCATGGCGCCGGATGGTGCAACACCGATGACGAGAACGGCTGCGGTAGAGGCTGCTGCGCCTTTGAGGAAGCCACGACGAGAGGTCAAAACGCTCATATCAAGCCTCCATGATTTCTGATGCACGAACGATGGCAGCACGGATGCGCTGGTAAGTAGCGCAGCGACAGGCGTTGCCATCCATGTAATCGTCAATTTCTTCCAGTGTTGGCTTGGCGTTTTCGCTGAGAAGACCAACGGCGGACATGATCTGGCCGGACTGGCAGTAACCGCACTGAACCACATCAAGTTCCGTCCAGGCCTGCTGAACTGCCTGAGCCGGGGTGGACTTCAGGCCCTCGATTGTGGTGATCTCTGCGTCTTCAACATCTTCAATAAAGGTTTGGCAGGAGCGAACCGGTTCGCCATCCATGTGAACGGTGCACGCCCCGCAGGAGGCAACACCACACCCGAATTTTGTGCCGGTGAGCTTGAGTTCGTCGCGGATCACCCACAGAAGCGGGGTGCCCGGTTCGGCTTCAACACTATGAGTCTGGCCATTGAGTTTTAAAGAAATTGCCATCAAAAAATTTCCTTTTTTGATCCGTAGCGGTTGGCTGGGTTCAGCAATAATCTCAGGCACTTTTGAATGGGGCAGTGTTATGTGCGCGTGCGCTTTTTCTGCTTTTTACGCCTGAAACGAATGATCGGTATTAATCCCTAGCATCGGCTCTGCTGGCTTTCATTAGCGGATCACGCCAAAATAGTGCCAAATCACGCCAAAGTACTGCCATTTCGCGCCACTATTGAATTTAGCACTGGCTTAGCTAGCAAAATTTCGAGATGAAAGAGTGGCAACAATCAATAAGACCGAGCCGAACATGACGAAACACGCACACCTTTACCCTGGCGCTGCCATGATGGCGCAAGTGATCCAATATCTTGATCTGCCTGTGGACCGGGTGATGCGTCGTGCCGGCGTTTCCATTGAGCAGCTTGGCCCGACGGCCAAGGGCATCACGCAGGCGCAGTATTTCGCACTTTGGGAGGCTCTTTATCAGGAGTATGGCGGCAATGATCTTGCAGTAAAGCTGGGCAGCACGGTCAAGCAAGGCTCGTTTGTGCCGCACCTGTTTGCGTTTTCCTGCAGCCCCAACATTGAGGAAGGCGTGAAGCGTCTGGCGCTGTTCAAACCGCTGATTGCGCCTATCCGATTGGAGGTGGAGCGGACGGACAGTACGGTCTCCATCCTGTTCACCTCCTCGGATCCAACTGAGCCTTTTCCGGAGATTCTGGCACAGTTTGAGATTTTGTATTTCACCAATTGCAGCCGCACGTTCACCGGGGAGCCGATTGTGCCGCTGAGTGTGGGCGGTCCGGTAGGTAAGCTGGACTGGTCTGCGGTTGAGGCGGAGTGCGGCGTGAAAGCCACCCCTGCTCCCGTGGCGCACATTACCCTTTCACTGGAGGACGCGACCCGCCCGCTGATCACACAGATGGAAGGCATGTGGGATACGTTTGAGGATGGCTTGCGCCAGAAGCTAAAAAGCTCCGGTTCTTCCGATGAAATGTCTCGCCGTGTGAAGAATGCCCTGCTGGAAAGTCTGCCTGCGGGTCAGAACACCATTGAAGTGATCAGCCAGCGCCTGAATGCCAGCAAGCGGACGTTGCAGCGCAAGCTGAAGGAAGAAGGCAAGAGCTTTCAGGATATCCTGAGTGAGACCCGCTCCGAGCTTTCCCAGCACTATCTGGTGCGCAGCGATCTGAGCATTCCAGAGATTTCCTATCTGCTGGGCTACAAAGATACGGGTTCGTTTTTCCGGGCGTTTCAGAGCTGGACAGGCAAGACGCCGATGGAAGTGCGCGGGATCGCCTGAGGCCAATCCGCACAGAGGTTGTGAGGAAAGCCTCGTGAAACCTTAGGCTGTTAAGAGCCTGCCATGGCTATCTTATTCGTATTTTCAGGGCTGCCGGGCGTTGGAAAGACAACACTGGCAAAGGCTCTGGCACCCCGCCTGCAGGCTGTTCATCTTCGTATCGATTCTATTGAGGCTGCGCTCAAGACCTCAGTTCTCGCCATTTCGCCTGCGGAAGACGCCGGATATGTGGTGGCTGCAGCCATTGCCAAAGATAATCTGCTCCTTGGCAACAACGTGATTGCGGATGCGGTGAACCCGATTGAGATCACCCGCAACATCTGGATGGAAGCCGCGCTGGGCGCCAGAGTGAAAGCCATGAACATCGAAGTGATCTGCTCTGATGAAGCGGAGCACAAGACACGCGTTGAGAACCGGCCCAACGACATTTCCGCCATGACCTTGCCCACATGGGATGCGGTGAAGCGGCGGCGCTATGAGCCATGGAAGAAACACCGGCTTGTGATTGATACCTTTGAAAAACCCGTCGATGACAGCGTTGATGAGATTGTCGAAGCCTTCAGCCAACTGGTGCGTTACGGCTCATACTAGGGGTCTGTTCCTAAGAGAATTGCCGGAGTTGGGGCCGGATCCTGTTGATGCAGGCCTCCAGAAACAGCCGTGCGATGCGGGACTGGTTTTCCTTGCCGGTATGCATGGCGTGCAGGTCAATTTCCGGGAATGTCCAGTCCGGCAGAACTTCCACCAGCGCACGTTTTGCCAAGGCGTCCTGACAGAGGATGGACGGCAGCTCCCCTATCCCCAAACCTGCCTTGATGGCGGATTGCATAGCTGCGTAGTCGTTGATGCCGATTTCCGGGGTGAACCTGATCACCCGTTCGTCATTCTTGCGGTTCAGACTCCAGGACACTTCAGGCTTTTGCCAGAAACCAAACCCGATCAGGGCATGTTCTGGCAGCTTATCGGGATGATCTGGCACGCCGTGTTCTGCGATGTAGGTGGGTGATGCCACCAGCACATGGCGATAGGTGGCCAGTTTGGTGAGGGTCAGGCCAGAATCCGGTTTGGGACCGACACGGAACGACAGATCCACATCATCCTCAATGAAATCGAGATTGCGCTCTGAGACAATCATCTGCACCCGGACTTCAGGGTATTGCAGGCGGAACTGGCCGATGACGGGAATGAAGAGTGCTTCGGCCAAATTGGGCGGGATCGTCACTTTGAGGTCGCCGGATAACGCCGACTGGCGCTGTTCGACCACTCTGTCAGCAGCCCTGAAAGCCTCCAGACCCGGCAGGCAGGTTTTGTAGAACTGCTCGCCAATCTCGGTCAGGCGCATGCGGCGCGTGGTGCGTTCCAGCAGTTTGGTGCCAAGCTGCGCTTCCAGCTCTGAGACTTTGCGACTGACCGTAGAAAGAGGCACGTGCAAGTTCTTTGCTGCGGCAGAAAAGCTGCCTGCTTTGGCGACTTCTGCAAAGATGGCGATCGCGTTCAGATCCTGCATTATATTCCCGTATTTGAAAATATGCTTTCCAATTGAGGCGATACTACCAAATATCCAAGAATAGTAAAATAGGTCCACTCACAGGATGAAAGGACTTATGAGATGGAACATCAGGACAAATCCATCAACTACATCGAATTTCCTCTGCTCAAGACTGAGGAGACCAAGAGCTTTTATGGTTCGGTGTTTGGCTGGCTTTTTGAGGATTGGGGACCGAACTACATCAGCTTTTCAGGTGCCGGTGTTGAAGGCGGGTTTAACGGTGAAAGCGGCACACCGGTTCAGGCGCCCGGTGTGCTGGTGGTGCTTTATGCAAAAGATCTTGCTGGCACTTTGGCAACGGTGCGCGAGGCTGGCGGGAAGATCTTACAGGAGATCTATTCCTTCCCCGGTGGGCAGCGGTTTCACTTCGCTGATCCCAATGGCAATGAACTGGCCGTTTGGACGGAGGCGTCGTCATGAGCAACAGCGTTTTGGTCACAGGCGCTAATGGCACCATTGGCACACATCTGCTCAGAGTGTTGCGGTCCACCCCATGGGACGTGCGAGCACTCATTCGCAGTGCTGAGAATGAACGGTTGGTCACCTCGCTGGGCGCCCAGGCGTATTACGGTGACTTTATGGATCAGACTTCGCTTAGTAAGGCCATGGCGGGCGTAGACACGCTTGTACTGATCACCTCGGCCAATCCTGATGCAGCACAACAGGCATCCAATGCGTTGCGGGTGGCCAAAGACTGCGGTGTCCGCAAGGTGGTGCGTGTTTCAGCAATCAAAGCTGCTCTTGATGGGCCAACGGCCAACACGGTGCTTCACGGCGAAACAGAACAGGAGATCATCAGCTCTGGTCTGGACTATCTGATCCTGCGGCCTAACCTTTTCATGCAAAATATGTTTCTGGCTGCTCAAACCATTTCCGAGCAAAACAGCTTTTTCTTTGGAACGGGAGATGCTCAGATGGGGATGGTTGATACCCGCGATGTGGCAGAATGCGCGGCGCAGTGTGTGCTTAGTAATCAGTTCGATGGAAACATTTATGAAGTGACGGGACCACAAAGCATTTCCTACTTTGATGTGGCGCAGGCGTTAAGTATGGAACTGAACCGCACCATTTCCTATATGCCGGTTTCACCGCAGGATGTTTACGAGGGAATCGTTGGTGCCGGTTGGGATGAATGGATCGCCGGGATCTCGCGGGATTATGCGCAGGCCTATCGCAGTGGCTGGGGTGATTTTACCACGGACACGGTGCAGCAGATGTGCGGACACCCGCCGAGAGGCATTGACCGGTTCATACGGGAGGTGTTGTGCGCACAGACGGCTTTGAGCGTTTAGCGTCTAACACAAGCCAGCTCGCCGGCACTTCTCCATTTACCTTGGCATTGTAACAGCCTATGCGGTTTCTTCAGGCACAATTCAGTTTCATGTTTTTTGTAGATGTGAAAGAGTTGAGGCAATTACAGGGTGCACATTACCGTGCTGGAAGGAACACATGCGCGTATTGCTGGTTGAGGACGAGCGGCTGATCGCCGACGCAATCAAAGCGTTTCTGGAACGTCATGAATTTATAGTGGACTGGGTCGATGATGGTCTTTTGGCAGAAGACGCTCTGAGAACCGGAGAGTTCGACCTGGTTATTCTGGATCTGGGCCTGCCCGGTCAGGATGGACTGGAGTTTTTGCGCGCTGTGCGCGATGACAAGGCAGACGTGCCGATTTTGATCCTGTCCGCGCGGGAGACCACCAAGAACCGTATTGATGGCCTCAACCTTGGCGCCGATGATTACTTGACCAAGCCTTTTGACATGGAAGAGCTTCTGGCTCGCTGCCGTGCACTGGTGCGGCGCTCTGTGGGGCGCACGCGCATGTTGTTGCAGCATGGAGCGTTGACGTTGGATCTGGACCAGAAGAAAGCCTGCTACAGCGGCGCTGAGGTGGTGCTGCAGCCCCTCGCCTTTCGTCTGCTGACCATATTGTTGGAGCGGCGGGGCCGTGTGGTTTCCAAATCCGACCTCATGGAAAAACTTTATGGCTGGGAAGAGAATGCGGAGAGCAATGTGCTTGAGGTATATGTCTCGCAGATCCGCCGGAAGACCACGTCCAAGCTGATCCGGACCATTCGCGGGGTGGGCTATATTGTTGATGAGGACATACCGGCATGAAACTTTCGTCGATCCGCAGTCGCATCCTCGTCTTTCTGATCCCGCTTTTGTTCGTGGTCTGGGGCGTCTTTTCCGCCATTGTCTATAATTTGACAGAGGAAGAGCTTTACGAGACCCATGATGCACAGGCCTTTCAGCTTGTCAGCGCGATTGCGCAGCTGGAGGGGGACGCCATTTCTCCCAATCTTCTGGATGATCATCATGAGCTTAATGATTACTTCGTGATCATCCGCGATGGAGACGGCAACGACATTTACAGATCATCCGACAAAATAGAGTTGCCCAAGTACCTGCGGCCCGGTGGGCAGGAAATCGAGTATGATGGCGACAGCTGGGTGGTCTGGAGTTTTCCGGGACTAAAGAGCGACAAGCAGTACATTATCGGCGTTGTGTTTGATGAGGCCCTTGAGCTGGCAGACCAGACGGTGGCCACCGTTTCCATTCCGCTGGCACTGGTGCTGGTTTTTTCTATTATTGCGACGGTGTTCATCGTCAAACGGGGTCTACGCCCCCTCACCGCACTTTCTGAAACGCTGGCGGAGCGAGAGCCGGAGAACCTTGGCAAAATCACCTCAGAGAAGCAGGCGGATGAGCTTGTGCCGATTGTGGACTCTATGAATATGCTGTTTGACCGGATTGACGAGTATCTGGCCCGAGAACAGCGGTTCATTGATGACGCGGCCCATGAAATCCGAACACCGCTGACGGTGGTGAAAGCGCAGTGTCAGGTGATTGAGCGAGACAAGCTGGATGAGCCGACCAAACTGCGGTTTGACAACATCATTGAGGGTGTTGACCGTGCCACCCATCTGGCGGCCAAGCTTCTGGAACACGCACGGGCGGGTCAGGACGCGAAAGAGCTAAAAGAACAAGATCTGCTGCCGGTGCTGCAGGAAAGTCTGGCCCAGCAGGCCCATGCCGCCCATGACAAGAACGTGGAGCTTCAGCTGCTTCAGTCCGAACACGTGGAAGCTGTGGTTGACCCTGAGGATCTGGCGACTGTGCTGAACAACCTGATCGGCAACGCCATCCGCCATACGCCAAGTGACGGGCAAGTGATTGTGGTGCTGGACCGCACTGAAGACCACATTCAGCTGAGCGTGGAAGACAGTGGGCCGGGCGTTCCTGAAGACTACCGTGAGAAGGTGTTTGAGCGGTTCTTCCGCATGCCGGGGCAGTCCAGTTCCGGGGCTGGTCTTGGCCTTTCTATTACGCAAACTCTATGTCGCCGCAATGGGATCGAGATCTCCCTTGGCAAGAGTGAACGCCTTGGCGGAGCAAGTTTTGTGCTCAAGCTGAAAAAGTAGTGTCGCAAACTTCAGGTAGGTTTCAGCTTCCTAGTGATTTTAGGGGGTGCACTCAGAAAGAAACCTACTCCGAGGCTGCGTTTACAAACAACGGCGGAGTTTTTGGGCTATGAAAGGTGCGTGATGTCCCCCAACGATATCAGTCATCTTTCATAGCTCGTTTCTTCTGAGTGCGCATCGTCAATACAGATCGAGCGTACCCGAATGAAACCCTTTGGCCTCTTCTTCATCTTTGCCAGTATCCTGCCTCCTCTGATGATCTTCTCTCAGTTTGGCGGACAGGTTGAGTATGGTGTTTTGCTGAGCCAGTACCTTGGCATGGTCTCCCTGATCTTCATGGGGCTTTTGCAGGTGATGGCAACACGCATGAAAGGTGTTGAGGCTGTGTTTGGGCCGCTCGACCGGGTCTATGTGCTGCACAAATGGCTGGCCATTCTGGCAATTGCTGCTGCTTTTCTTCATGACAGCATTGATGCAGATGCGATTTCCAAGGGTGGTGAGACTGATGGATTGGCCAAAGAGCTGGGTGAGATCGGCTTTTACGGCATTCTGATCCTGGGCCTTGGTTCTCTGGCGACGTTTATTCCCTATAACATCTGGCGCTGGACCCACCGTTTGATCGGCATCTTCTTTGCCCTTGCTGCCGCGCACTTCCTGATGATCCCGAATGTGTTTTCGTGGAGTGATCCGGTTGGGCTTTATGTGGCTGGCTTCTGTTTTGCTGGCATCGCTTCCTTCGCTTACCTGACCTACAAAGGCATGGTCGGTCGCACCAAGACCTATGAGGTGGAAGATGTGCAGATTTACGGGCGCATCACCAGTGTGACCCTGAAGCCGGAAGGCAAGCCTATTTCACATGATGCAGGACAGTTTGCTTACGTTTCTTTTGATCAGGCTGGTATGGGTGAAGTGCACCCTTACACGATTGCCTCAGCACCGCGCGAAGATGGCAAGATCCGGTTCTGTATCTCCGCGCTGGGCGATTACACCTCCCGTGTTCACCAGCTTCAGGTTGGTACCAAAGCACAGCTCAGCAAAGGGTATGGCGGGTTCCGCCGGATGGCATCAAACCGGGATCAGATCTGGATTGCTGGTGGTGTGGGTATCACCCCATTCCTGGCCTGGGCGCAGACGTTGACTGGTGAAGAAACTGGCCAGATCTACCTTTACTACGGCGTGCGCAACCGGCTCGAGAGCCCGTTTGAGGAAGAACTAGAAGAGCTGCAAAACCGTCTGCCGAACCTGCACATCCAGTGGTTTGAGTCGGACATGGGCGAGTACATCGACGGGCGGTTGCTGAAAATTCTGCAGGGTAGTTATTTCGATGTGATGCCGATTGCGTTCTGTGGGCCGGAAGTGATGCGCAAGACCCTGATGCGCGATCTGAAAGCGCTGAAGTATCCGTTACGCCAATTCCATTACGAGGAGTTTCAGATGCGCTCCGGCCTTGGTTTTCGAAAGCTTTTCAGATTTCTGTTTGAGCGCCTCACTCAGTATTCTGGAAAGTTCGCCCCGGCCAAGTAACCTTGGCCATCCTAGAGGATAGCTGCACTGTCTGCCGGTGCAGCTATCTTTTTTTGTGGTGCCGCCCCCTTCGAAAGGTTTAGGACTGAAGGGATCAATGAAATTAAATCAATATATTAATTGAGCTCCGGAGGGTTCAATCAGACCAATAATTCCTACTGGTTTTTAGGACATTGGCTTATGACAAAACTTGCCTCCCGCTCGATCTCTACAGATGTTCCTGCCCCATCTGATGACCGCCGGTCAAAAAATCCGATTGTCTGTTACGAAGTGGACCACCTGCCCGCTTTTGATGCCGAGCTTTACCAGCAGGCCAAGGAGAGCCTGGAAAAGGTGGATGAAGTTGTCGTGCCACCGCGTGATGGGGGCCACTTTCATGTGCCAGCCGGGCATTTTTTCCGCATTGTGAGTGTTGAAGGCCCGCAGGTTGGTGATCTGAACCTCTGGAACGCCAATGATCTGAACGAGCGCTTCTTTAGCGGTAAAACACGCCAACTGCATGCCTCTCACCTTTCCACTGGTGATCGTCTGTGGAGCAACATGCCTTATCTGCGTCCAATGGCAACGATCACGCAGGATACGCTGGACTGGTATGGCTGGGATGAGGATGGCGCTGGTGTCCATGATGTGATTGGCACGCGCTGTGATCCTTACACAAACCACATGCTTAAGAACGTGGATTACAACCACTGCTGCCATTCCAATCTGACCCGCGCTCTGGCCGATGCGCGCGGGTTGTCACTGGATGGGGCTGAGCCGCATGTGCATGATGTGATGAATGTCTTCATGTGCACCGGGTTCACGCGCGACACGCACCAGTATTTCATGAAGGCAAGCCCGGTGCGGCCGGGAGACTTCATCGAATTCTTTGCCGAGATCAATCTGTTGGGTGCGCTTTCCACCTGTCCGGGTGGGGACTGCGGCAGCAGCCATTCCGATGACAAGACACCGTGCTACCCACTTCTGGTGGAGATCTTCAAGCCAGCAGAGGGCTCACTAAAAGGTTGGTCATCTGCGAAACGAAGCGGATATGCGGGTGGGCACAAGGCCTAACCGAACCTGACGAGACTGGTGCAGTCTAGTGCTCATGGGATGAGGACAGCTGCACCGGATAGTCTGCCATGGCGCAGATCTTCCAGCGCCGTGTTGGCGTCCTCCAACCTATAAGGAATGCAGTGGGTTTTCACGCCTGCTTGTTTGGCGATGGGGAAGAACTCCAGTGCATCTTCTCTGGTGAGGTTGGCAACGGAGACAATTTCGCGTTCTTCCCATAGCAGCGAATAAGGCATTTGCGGGATGTCGCTCATATGAATACCGCCACAGACGATCCGCCCACCTTTACGCAGGGCTTTGAGTGCAGCTGGAACGAGCGCTCCGACCGGGGCGAAGATGATCGCGGCGTCCAGCTTTGTGGGTGGGTCTTCTTCAGAGCTTCCAGCCCATGTGGCACCCAGTTCCCGAGCGAAGTCCTGTGCTTGTGTGTCACCGCTTCTGGTGAAGGCGTAGACTTCCCGGCCCTGCCAGATGCAGATTTGCGCGATAATATGGGCGGCGGCACCAAAACCGTAGATGCCGATCTTTGTACCCTCACCTGCTTTCTTCAGTGATCTCCAGCCGATCAATCCAGCACATAACAAAGGTGCGAGCGCGACCGGGTCGGCATCCTCATCCAGCTCAAACGCGTAGTGACGATCGGCGACGGTGTGTGTGGCGAAGCCACCGTCCCGGGTGTAGCCGGTGAAGATGGGATGATCACAAAGGTTCTCCTGATGGTTCTGACAGAACGAGCAACAGCCACAGGTGTGCCCTAGCCATGGAATACCTACTCTCACACCCGGTTTCAGGTCATTGACGCCTGCTCCACAGGCGCACACTCTGCCGACGATTTCGTGGCCGGGGATCAGTGGGAGTTTCGGGTGTTTGAGATCACCATCGACCACGTGCAGGTCTGTCCGGCATACGGCACAGGCTTCTATTTCAACGAGGATTTCGCCCTCTTGCGGTGATGGCGCCGCCTCACGATGTTGCAGGGTGAGCGGTTTTCCGATCTCGGTCAGGACCATGGCTTTCACGCGGCATTCTCCTTTTCGCTCATGGCGATGATTGAGACCAGATTACACGGTCTTGGCTCATGAAAATCCTGCGATCTGAGTGGGGTTACTTTTGGCGTGCCGAGGTGGCCGAAAATAGATCAATAATAAGAGAAAACCGAACCATTTATCACAACGCATATTTCATGAAGGTTCGTCATAACGGTCTGGTGCGCGTGTGCGCGATGTTTGTTGGAGTGGAGCCCTGCGGAGATGCCGGATGCATCTGAACGCGGGTTTTCCTGTTTGACTATCTCTCGTAATTGAGGTGAGTGAACCTTCGATGCCAGAACCTGAAGCCAGAACAACCTCCCCTGAAAATCTGATGAGTTCCACTGAGGAATCCTGGGCGCTGCAGATGTATAAGGTGCTCGGCGAAGAGTTCCCCTTGATGTCACAAGCATTTGCCGATCTTTATGAGGTGGAACGGGAACGAGAGCGGACTGAAGTCGCGGAAGCTACTGCGCGGATGAGTGAACATGACCGTGTTGAGGCAGAAAAAGAAGCCCGCCGCGACGCAGCCCAAACGATGTTCTTTTACGACAGCGAGCGGCTGTATGAGCTCCAAGACGAGCTGAAACTGATGGAAAATAATCCGCTTGATGCCGTTGATATGCCAGATACCCCTGAACCCGGATATAGTGAGGTGATCACCGAGCAAATCGCCGCCTTAAAACTGAGAAAAGAAGAGCTTTTCCTTGACGTGCGTCTCTTTACCGGTCTGGAAGACGAAAAGCAGGCTTTCACAAATGCCAATCAGTTGGTGGGGCTGCTTTTAGACAAAGCGTATACCCAAAGCAGCGTTTACAACTTTGCAGCTTGCGAAGTGACACTTGAAGAAGTGGACAACAAGCTCAAAGACATGAAAAAACTGCTGTTGGATGCGCAAATCCATCCTGCGACCTATGTCATCAGCGAAGAACAGGTCGTGATTGCTCAGGACATCGGGAAGATCAAGGAAACTATCTTTAACCTGCAGGATGCCGGTTACTCCGGTCTGGGTGCCGGTTTACTTTTTGAAATGAATCAGTATCAGGATGTCATTTCACGCGCAGATGATCCTCGCTGGACGGAAGTTCTGTCCGATGCGGACGCTTGCAAAAAAGCCATCCCAGACTTGAGCAAGTCAGCCAAATATATCGAAACCCTGTGCGAGAGTATGTCTACAGCAGGGCCAACAACCGCAGCTTCCGACACGCTTGACGAACTTCGTGATTACCAAAGTGACAGCTCACGCGACCTTACCGCCACCAAGCGCGTAATCGCCAGTTTGAGTGTGAAGGCTGAACGCCGCGAACGGTGGATCAAACATGACGAATGGGCCAGCAAGCATCTGGATTCGCGTACAGAAAAGTATCGAAAACAGCTTGAGAAGTTCGTTGTGTTCGACGCAGATCATCAGGTGGTGACCAAGGAAAGCAAATCAGAAGCACGAGCGCGTGCCGTTGAAACTGAAGGGTTGGACAAAGATGTGATGGCTCAGGTTCCGAAGCGGCCCAGTGGTAAGGATGTGAAAGCCGTTCCCCGTGCAACGATTAATAAGCTTTTGGAGTCCTTGGAATTCTTAGACGAGTTGCGCTCTTCCGGCGTAACCGGGATGGAATCCATCGCCCTTGAGGAGTTCATCAAGACAGAAGACATTCTGGAAGGCATCAACACCAATCCAACAGGATACGATGACCTTCAGACCCGTACCCAAAAAATTCTCGATAAAGTCGCTGACACCAAGACAGGAAAGAAAGCGATCTACTACGTTGAAGCCAAGATGAACCTTGAAGAAGATGTTCGTCTCTTGCGTGAACAAGCGCCGGATATGAACATCAACAAGGCTTTGGGCCGGTGCAACAAGCTGGATGGATCGCGCCTGAAGCCTCTCTTGAGTCAGCTTAATGAGGCAGT
Organism: Pseudovibrio sp. FO-BEG1; assembly: GCF_000236645.1. Classification (NCBI taxonomy): domain Bacteria; kingdom Pseudomonadati; phylum Pseudomonadota; class Alphaproteobacteria; order Hyphomicrobiales; family Stappiaceae; genus Pseudovibrio; species Pseudovibrio sp. FO-BEG1. The sequence continues at coordinate 3,090,806 of NC_016642.1, read as the reverse complement.
CAGTTACAGAACTGTCTTTGACATGAAGCTTGATCCGATTGAAAAGATTTTCAAGCAGATTCCCCCTCTTCTCGCCAAGCTGGGTGCTGCTCGTCCCGAGCTTGCTAAAAAGTTTAAGCGGCTTTTGCAACCAAAACAGGAGAAGGTCTATCACGGTCAGCTGGAAATGGAACTGAAACAAGCCAAGGTCGTTGCCCATAACGCGTCTACCATTGACGACCTGAAAGACGCTATTTCGCAGGTAAACGCAGTCAGAGTTAAAGCTGACAAGTATCTGGCGGAGCTTAAAGCTCGGGTCGTGATTTTTGCAGAAGAAACAGATGGCCCTCACACCACACCTGAGCGGGATGAGTTCTTCAGCAAAATCGAGGCGGACTACAAAGAAGGTGTTCAGCTGGAGATAGACCGGAAGATTGCCAAAGGCAAGTTTAATGAAACGTCCGGTCCGATGAAGAATGAGCTGGAGATGCTCACGGCGAAGGCCAAGAGCTGGAAAGGTGCCAAAGCAGCTTTAAAAGGCTTCCCCCGCATTGATACGGCCAACTATGACCCAACCCGGTTCAAGGATCTGCTGGCGGAAGTGAAACTGCTGGAACAGGAATGCGCGGTGAACTCTTCCTATGAAGAGAACATGGGCCGACTGAACGAGCTGAAAGGCATGTACGATGCGATGCGCGGTGAGCTGACCGGCTTCAGGGAAGACATCGCCAAAGACGTTGTGAAAGCCACCGAGAAGGCCATTGCCCGCATGGAGACAGCGAAGACCTTTGCTGAAGGTGGTTTTATCACCGGTGTGGCTGGCAAGCAGGACGCTGGTGAAAATATCGTTGATACCAGCACTTTGAAGCGGTTCGCTGCGTGCGTTACCAAGCCGATCATACCTGGTGATTTGCGGGCGCAAGCGCAGATCATCGGCGATAAAAAGAAGTCGCTTGAGGAACGCAAGAAAGCCCGCGAAGAGGCTTTGCGCATTGTGAGACCCTTGATGGCGCGTTTGGATGGGGACAAGGCGATCAAGCTGTACCGCCGCCATCCATTCGGTTTGGATAATGACGTCAATGTCTTGCGGCCTGTTTTGGTGCAGCTGGAAGTTAAACTGCTGACGTTGGCAGCGTAGACACGCACTGCTTTTGCGGCTTTTGGATAAGGTCGCAGAAGCAAGCACTCTCAACCCTGAAGTGTTATTTGCATTTATACTCAGCAGGTTATCCATGAGATATATGCAGAGTGCGAAATAGTCCTTTTCCTTGCCCATTTAGTCTGCTAGGTACCGGCTTGCTCAGCAATGAGTGCCGGTCGCAGCCTACCCGGCAACAGCGAAAACAAGGACTAAACCTTATGAAGACTATCGTAATCTGCTCCGGCGGATTGGATTCGGTCACGCTTGCCTACAAGGTTGCGCGTGAACACGAATTGCTTGGCCTCGTCTCTTTTGACTATGGTCAGCGGCACAAGAAAGAGCTGGATTATGCAGCGCATGCTGCAAAACAGCTGGGCGTGCCGCATCATATTCTGGACATGAGCCAGATTGGAGCGCATTTGAGCGGCTCCGCTCTTACAGATGATGTTGATGTTCCTGACGGGCACTATGCCGAAGAGAACATGAAGGTCACTGTGGTTCCCAACCGAAACGCAATCATGCTGTCCATCGGCTTTGGCATTGCGGCTGCGCAGCAGGCCGATGCTGTGGCTGCGGCGGTGCACGGGGGTGATCACTTCATCTACCCGGACTGTCGCCCTGGCTTTATCAAAAGCTTTGAAGCCATGCAGAAGCTGGCTTTGGACGGCTATGCCAATGTGAGCCTTTACACGCCATTTGTAGAAATTTCCAAAGGTGCCATCGTTGCAGAAGGTGCCCGGATCAACGTGCCGTTTGAGGACACGTGGTCTTGCTACAAAGGCGGAGAGAAACACTGCGGGCGGTGCGGCACCTGTGTTGAACGGCGCGAAGCCTTTGACATTGCGGGTGTTGAGGACCCAACGGAATACGCGGATCCGGACTACTGGAAATCCGCGGTGGAACGAGCGGAACCATAATGTACAAAATCACAAAGGAATTTCACTTCTCGGCTTCGCACCAACTCTGCGAAATGCCGGAGGGACATCCTTGCGCGCGTCTGCATGGGCACAACTACATTGTGGTGGTTGAGCTTGCCAGCGAGTTTCTCAATGAATACGGCTTCGTGGTGGACTTCACCGAGCTGAAACCGCTCAAGCGTTTCATTGATGATGAGCTGGACCACCGGCACCTGAACGAGGTGTTCGGGCATGATCAGGTGACTTCCGAGTTTCTGGCCAAGACCATTTACGAGTTCTGCAAAGGCCACTGGACGGAGACCTGCGCAGTACGTGTGAGTGAAACTCCAAAAACGTGGGCGGAATACCGACCATGAGCAAACTCAGTATCAGCGAGATCTTTGGGCCGACCATTCAGGGCGAAGGCGCGTTGATTGGCGAGCCAACCGTTTTTGTGCGGGCTGGTGGCTGTGATTACCGGTGCAGCTGGTGTGACACCCTGCATGCGGTGGACAGCGCCTATCGTCATACCTGGGACCAGATGGACAGTGAGGACGTTTGGAAGAAGGTTGAGGAGCTTTCCTGCGGTCAGCCAATCACCGTTTCTCTTTCTGGCGGCAATCCTGCCATTCAGGACTTCTCAAAGCTGATCGCGCTTGGCAAAGCGAAGGGCTACAAGTTCGCGATTGAGACGCAAGGCTCTGTTGCGCGGGACTGGTTTGCGGATCTGGATACGCTGGTGCTGAGCCCTAAGCCACCTTCTTCTGGTGAAGTCGTGAACTGGGACAAGTTTGACGCTTGTCTGGATGCTGCACTCAACACTGCCACCTGTGTGATCAAAGTGGTGGTGTTTGATGATGTGGACTACGACTGGGCCAAAGACGTTAGTGAGCGCTACCCTTACCTGCCGATGTACCTGCAGCCGGGCAACCACACCCCTCCTCCACCTGAGGATGATGATGCGATCATCGACATGGACGGCATCATGGATCGTATGCACTGGCTGGTGGACAAAACTGTTTCCGATCAATGGTTTAAGCCACGCATTCTGCCGCAGCTGCATGTGCTGCTGTGGGGCAACAAACGCGGCGTTTAACGCAATATTCCTTTGAACCGACAAACGAGTTCGAGAGAGCAATGAGCAAAGACGATATCTATAAAAATCTGACCATGCTGGGCGGTGACACTGTTCAGCCGCAGTCCCCTGAAGAAGCTGTTCTGGAGAAGGTTCCAAACCCTCAGCAGGGTACGCCTTATGCGATCCGCTTTACTGCGCCGGAGTTCACCTCCCTGTGCCCGATCACCAACCAGCCTGACTTTGCGCATCTGGTGATTGATTATGTGCCAGACCAGTGGCTGGTTGAGAGCAAGTCTCTGAAACTGTTCCTGACATCCTTCCGCAACCACGGTGCGTTCCACGAAGACTGCACCGTTTCCATAGGTAAGCGTCTGGTGGACACGCTGAACCCGATCTGGCTGCGTATTGGCGGTTACTGGTATCCGCGTGGTGGTATTCCGATTGATGTGTTCTACCAGACAGGTGAAGAGCCAAAAGGCGTCTGGATTCCAGAACAGAGCGTGCCGACGTATCGCGGTCGCGGCTAAGCAATTTGGTGCGGCGCCTTCTTATCTAGCGAGGCGGCGCATGCAGTATCAGTTGGGGTTGCGAAAAGGCTGCCAACCCCAACTTTGCTTTTTCTGATCAGCCTTTAGAGCCCATTAGGGCTTCAACTTCAGCCAGTGTTGGTGCAGATGTGGCTGCGCCGTGTTTGGTGGTGGAAAGTGCACCGCAAGCAGCTGCGAAGCGGACAGCTTCTGCCAGAGTTTTACCACCAGCCAGCGCATAGGCCAGACCGCCGTTGAAGCAATCACCGGCTGCGACTGTGTCGATCGCGTTCACCTTGAACGGTTCCACGAACCCTTCACTTGTCTCATCTTTAAAGTAGACGCCGCGTGCACCCAGTTTCACGACAGCCGCAGCAACGCCCTGCTCTCTCAGCAGGTTCGCAGCATGGGCTGCTTCTTCTGCGTTGGTTGGGCGGAAGCCTGTGAGGATTTCGGTTTCAGTCTCGTTTGGCGTGACAACATCCACGTTTTGCAGGAAGCCTTCCGGCAGGCCATTGACGGGTGCAGGCGCCGGGTCAAAGATCACTTTGCCGCCAGAGGCACGGACTTTTTTAGCAGCGCTCAGGCAGGCCTCAATTGGGATCTCCAGTTGCAGGAGCAAAATCTGAGCGTGTTCCAAAACATCTGATGTGCGTTTCAGGTCACTTTCATCGATAGCCAAGTTTGCGCCACCAATCACAGTGATACTGTTTTCGGAGTTTGAATCGACACCGATCACAGCGATACCAGTGCCGTGGTCTTCGTGGGTGAGCACATGTTCTGTTGAAACACCCATGTCTTCCAAATGCCGAGCGGCAATGTCTCCAAATCCATCATTGCCGATACGCCCTACCAACTGAGCGCCTCCGCCTAGTTTGGAAACCGCAACTGCCTGATTGCAGCCTTTGCCACCCAGATTGATGGCGTAGCTGTGTCCATGCAGTGTTTCACCCGGCTGTGGCAGCCGGTCAGAACGGGTTGTGATATCAACATTGATGGAACCGACAATGACGATGGACATGAATACTTCCTAGTTAACAACAGAGCTGCGGACGACGAGCTCCGGCACCAGTTTGATCACTGGCGGCATCTCTGTCTTTTCTTCCAGATGATTGATCAGCGCTTCAGCAGCGCTCAACCCCAGCTCGAAACTGGGCTGTTTGATGGTTGTCAGCGTTGGCGCCATGTAAGAAGCGTACTCAACGTCATCGTATCCGATCACGGAGATGTCTTCTGGAATGCGCAGGCCGTGTTCTTGTATGGCTCGGTAGGCGCCCATAGCCATAAGATCGTTGAAAGCGAAGACGGCTTCTGGCTGGCTGTCAGCTTGCAGAATTTGCTTCATGCCTTCATAGCCGCCGGATGCGGTGAGATGGCCCGCAGACTGCCACTTTTCTTCTACCTGCAGGCCTGCTGCTTGCATGGCGTCTTTGAAGCCTTTGTAACGTTCAATAGAGCGCGGATGATCCTGCGGGCCCATGAGGCAGCCGATTTTGGTTAGGCCGCGATTGATCAGGTGTTCGGTTGCCAGCTTGCCGCCCAGTACGGAGTCGTCCTGCAGCGTGCAGGCGTTGGGGTGCGGGGCGGAATCCAGAATGGCTTTGGGCAACTTGCCCAGCTTGCTGAGCTGCTCGTAAAGCGCCGGGTCTGTTTTGGTAGTCATCACCATGAGGGCATCAATGCGGCGCTGTAGCAAGGTGTTGAGATTTGCCAGCTGCCTGTCGGACTGATGTCCTGAGTTACACAGGATGAGGCTGAAATTGTGTTGGTAGCAGCCCTCTTCCACACCGCGCACAACATCTGCGAAGAATGGGTTGGAGCTGCTGGAGACCAACATACCAATGATGTTGGTGCGTTTTACCTTGAGCGCGCGGGCCATCATACTTGGCTGGAAACCAAGGGACTGGATGGCTTCCTCCACTTTTTGCTTGGTCAGGGGAGCAACATAGCGTGTCTCGTTGATCACGTGAGACACTGTAGATGCGGAGACCCCCGCAACCTGTGCAACATCCTTGATACTGACCATTTCCGCTCCGGTTTAAAGAGTCGGGTCTGGCGCTTACGCCAAACCCGATTTTATTCAGATTACGTGCACTTACTTGGTTACAAGTTTCAGCGCCACTGGAGTGTACGCATCTACTTTTTCACCTTTAAGAACTTTATCCGCAGTGTCTACGCCGATGGAACCAATCATGCCAGCCTGCTGAGCAACAGTTGCCAGCATTGTGCCTTCTTCAACAGCTTTTACGCCGTCGTCGGTGCCGTCAAAGCCAACAACGAGGATGTCGCGGTTTGCAGCTTCAATCGCTTTGATTGCGCCCAGAGCCATTTCATCGTTGTGCGCGAACACTGCATCGATTTCTGGCTGTGCCTGCAGGATGTTTTCCATCACGTTCAGGCCTTTGGTGCGGTCAAAGTCAGCTGGCTGAACTGCAACCAGCTCGATGCCGGATGCGCCGTGCATTGCTTTTTTGAAGCCTGTGCCACGGTCACGTGCTGCAGAAGTCCCTGGAACACCTTCCAGTTCAACGAGCTTGCCGCTGCCGCGCAGGGTTTCAACGATCAACTCACCAGCCATTTCACCGCCAAGGATGTTGTCAGACGCAACGTGGGAAACCACTTTGCCGCGTGCTGCACCGCGGTCCAGAGTAACAACTGGAACGTCCTTGCGGTTTGCAGCGCGGATGGAGCTGGAAACTGCGTCAGAGTCGGTTGGGTTGATCATCAGCAGAGCAACGTTTTTGCTGAGAACGTCTTCCACGTTTGCCAGCTCTTTAGCCGGATCGTTCTGGCTGTCGAGCACAACGATTTTGTAGCCAAGCTCATTTGCGCGAGCTTCTGCACCTTCTTTCAAGGTCACAAAGAACGGATTGTTCAGTGTGGACACAACCAGAGCCAATGTGTCCTGTGCCATAGAAACTGCTGTGGAGCCGAGAAGAAGAGCAGCACCTGCTGCCAAACTTACTAGTTTTTTCATAGAAACCTCCCGAGGTTCAGTTTGTTTGCTCACGCGTTTGATTTGCCACGGCTGTCGACGACAACCGCCAGAAGGATAACCGCACCTTTTGCGATCATCTGGTAGTAGGATGAAACATCCATAATATTCAGTGCGTTATTCAACACACCGATGATAAGGGCACCAATAATGGTGCCGAAGATCCGGCCTTTGCCGCCAGCGAGGCTGGTGCCACCAAGAACCACCGCTGCAATCGCGTCGAGCTCGTAACCAAGACCAGCTGTTGGCTGTGCAGATTCAAGACGTGCTGTCAGGATGATGCCTGCCAGTGCTGCGAGCGCACCGCTGAGGGCGTAGACAAGAATTTTGACTTTTTTGACGTTGATGCCAGACAGGCGCGCCACGTTCTCGTTGCCGCCAATGGCGTAAACGTAACGACCGAAACGGGTCTGGCTGAGGATGAACCAGCAGATCGCAAAGATGACGACCATCAGGATCACCGGGTTCGGAATGCCGAAGATGTAACCGCCGCCAAACTGGTAGAAGCTTTCAGCCACATCGAAGTAACCGGTGGAGATCGGGCGACCTTGTGTGTAGACCAGCGTTGCGCCGCGGATCATGGTCATGCCGACTAGAGTTGCGATGAATGGCTGGACGTTGAAGTAGCTGATGATCACACCGCTGGTGGCACCGAGGCCCGCACCCACCATGATGGTGATGAACAGCGCGATCACAAGCGGTGTATCCATGCCAATCAGGCTGGCGCAGATGGCGCCTGCAAATGCCAGAATGGATCCAACCGCCAGATCGATGCCCGCTGTCAGGATCACGAAGGTCATGCCCATGGCAATGACGGCGTTGATCGAGGTTTGACGCAGGATGTTGAGCATGTTGTCAACGCCGAGGAAATTGGCGTTGGCGAAGGACACTGCGGCCATCAGGATAATCAGGCCAATCAGAGACTTATTTTCACTGATAAAGTCGTTGAGCTTCATCTGTTTTACCCGTTTGTTTGGCCAGCAACGGCGCAGCGCATAATGTTTTCTTGTGTGGCTTCGTCTCTGTCGAACGATCCGGTCAGCTTGCCGCTGGACAAGACGAGGATGCGATCAGAGATGCCCAGAAGCTCTGGCATGTCGGAGGAGATCAGCAGGATGCAAAGGCCCTCTGCCTTCAGCTTGTTGATCAGCGTGTAGATTTCGCGTTTTGCGCCAACATCCACCCCGCGTGTTGGTTCATCGAGGATGAGAACCTTTGGCTCCGGCACCAGTGACTTGGCGATGGAGACCTTCTGCTGGTTGCCACCGGACAGGTTGGAGATGATGGTGTTTGCATCTCTGGTCTTGATGGCGAAGGCTTCGATGTACTCGCTGATGGTGACAGCTTCAGAGGCTTTGTTGACGAAACCGAACGCATTGCAGAAACGGTCCAGTCCAGTGAGGGACATGTTGGTGCCCAATTCCTGAGACTGAACGAGGCCTTCCTGCTTGCGGTCTTCGGTGACATAGCCGATCTGTGCTTTCACACCGTCCTGCGGAGATCTGAGGCGGATCTCCTTGCCGTCGATTTTGACTGCACCGCTTTTGATTGGGTTGGCGCCAAAGATGGCCTTTGCCAGCTCCGTTCGCCCTGCCCCTACGAGACCAGCAAAGCCAACCACTTCACCAGCATGGGCTGTGAAGGAAATTTCCTTAGCGCCATGTGCGGTGAGCTTTTCAACTTCGATGCGTACATCGCCTGGAACAGCTGGCACGAATGGATATTGATCAGAAAGTTCGCGGCCTACCATGTGGCGGATCAGGTCGTCCTCTGTGATTTCAGAGACCGGGCCCTGATGGACCATTTCACCGTCACGCAGAATTGCGATGTCGTCACACATCTGGAAGATTTCGCCCAGACGGTGTGAGATGAAGACGAGGCCTTTTCCCTGGGCGCGCAGCTCATCGACGACTTCGAACAGGATTGCTGTTTCAATATCGGTGAGCGCATCGGTCGGCTCATCCATGATGATCACTTCAGCATTCAGCGAGAGTGCTTTTGCGATCTCAACCATCTGCTGCTGCGCGATGGAAAGCCTGCCCAATGGGGTTTTTGGATCAATATCCTGCTTCAGCTGTGCGAGGTATTTTTTGCTTTCCCGTTCGATCACATCCCACTGGATTTTGCCCAGTTTGGTCGGCTCGCGACCCAGATAGATGTTCTCCGCGACGGAGAGTTCAGGAAGAAGGTTAAGTTCTTGGTGGATAATGCCAATTCCGGCATCCATGGACTGGCGCGCGGTGGTGAATTCTACTTCCTTGCCCTTGTAGACCACTTTACCCGCATCGCGCTGATAGATGCCCGATATGATTTTCATCAGGGTTGATTTGCCGGCTCCGTTTTCACCGGCCAGAGCCACAACACGCCCGGCACGGATGGTCAGATCAACGGATTTGAGCACGTTGATCCCGGAGAAGGATTTTTCAATTCCCTGAAGTTGAAGAAGGGTTGTCACTGGGTGTCCTCTCCCAAAGCCCGAATGGTTTTGCAGACTTTCCTCAGAACGTCACGCCTGAATAGAAAATCACATTGGCGTAGGGTGTGCATTCTCCCGTGCGCACCACGGCCCGGCATTTGCCCGTTAATGCCTTAAATTCCTCATGAGAGACAGTTGTGGTCTCTACGTTGGTGCCCTGACACTTTGCGATTTCGGCAATCAGTGAGCACAAACGCAAATGATAGGCTGGTTGCTGTTCGATCAGCTCTTCAGCAATAACCACCCGCTCCACCTGCATTTCAGCTGTGATCGCGCTTGCTGTTTCCAGCATGCCCGGCAGGCCCTTTGTAATTGCAAGGTCGATGCGCTCGACATCCTTGGAAATTGGGAGCCCGGCATCTCCAACACAAAGACCATCCCCATGGCCCATATGAGAGATAATGCTAGAGACCGGAGCGTTTAAAAGTACGCCCTTCTTCATTGCAGCAAGTCCTCCGCGTTGTCTCGATTGAAGAGACGTTAACAGGCGCGCATGACTCACGCAACCGTTTGCGCAAACGTTTGCGTGAGTCATTTCCTGGAATTATTCCAGTTCATTTCAGGCATACTGAATGCATGGGCGCCTTGCTCGTTCAGCTCGAGTAGCAAAAATATCAGAGGTTATATGGATTTATTGCGGATCAGATTTCGGTCTGCAGATGACTGTAACGGCAGCTCTCAGATGTACCACTGAGACAATTTGCGCCTGTTTTATCACTCTGAGTTTTTGGGGATATGTGTTCCCTCTCCTGCCCACCCAGCAAAAAGCCCCGCTTCTTTCGAAGCGAGGCTCGTTGGTTTTCATCGGATCTACTGATGACTATTTCAGGTCAGGAACCGCGATGTGATCCATGTCGGTGAACTCCTGATTTTCACCGGTCATACCCCAGATGAAGGTGTAGGACTGGGTACCGACACCGCTATGGATGGACCAGCTTGGAGAAATCACGGCCTGTTCATTGTGAACGAACAGATGGCGGGTTTCCTGCGGCTCCCCCATCAAGTGCACAACGGCTGCGTCGTCGTTCATGTTGAAGTAGAAGTACACTTCCATACGACGATCATGGGTGTGCGCTGGCATTGTGTTCCAGATGGACCCCTGATGCAGCTTGGTCATGCCCATAAGCAGCTGGCAGGTTGGCAGCACATCCGGCACGAAGTACTTGTTGATGGTGCGCTCATTGCAGTTTTCAGCATCGCCCAGAGTGACCGGAGAAGCTTCTGCCAGCGTCACCTTCTTGTTCGGGTAAGTTTTGTGAGCCGGAGCGCAGTTGTAGTACAGTTTGGCCGGGTTCTGCTTATCGACGCTCTTGAAGGAGACGTCTTTAGCACCCATGCCGACGTAAAGCGCTTCTTCCTGTGCGATCTCAAAGTTTTCACCATCAACGGTGATGACAGCCGGACCACCCACATTGATGAAGCCGATTTCGCGGCGTTCCAGGAAGTAGGAAACGCCCAGCTTCTTGCCGTAGTCTGCTTCCAGTACCACTTCCGTGTTCACCGGCATGACACCGCCCACAATGATGCGGTCTACGTGGCTGTAGGTCATGGTGATTTCATCGGCAGCAAAAATGCTTTCGATGAGGAACTCGCGGCGCAGGCCTTCTGTGTCCAATGTCTTGGCGTGCTCGCTATGAATTGCCTGTCTGACTTCCATGATAATCTCCTAAAATTCGGCGATTGGGCGCAGGTCTCCGTGCGCCCAGTTGTTCAACTGCGCGTTCTTCGTTTTTGGTTTTGTAGTTCAGTTAGCGGGCGAGCCAGCCACCATCGACGGCCAGTGTGAAGCCGTTGACGTAGGAGGCTGCTTCAGAGGCTAGGAAGACACATGGGCCAGCCACGTCACTAGGCTCCCCCCAGCGCTCTGCCGGAATGCGTTCCAGAATGGCCTGATTGCGGTCTGCATCGGCACGCAGTGCTGCGGTGTTGTTGGTTGCCATGTAACCCGGTGCAATCGCGTTGACATTGATGCCGTGCTTTGCCCACTCATTCGCCAGCGCGCGTGTCAGGCCCAGAACAGCGCTCTTGGAGGCGGTGTAAGATGGAACGCGAATGCCGCCCTGATAGGAGAGCATGGAGGCGACGTTGATGATTTTCCCGCCGTTGCCCTGCTTAACGAACTGCTTTGCTACCAGCTGGGAGAGGAAGAAGAGCGAGCGGATGTTGAGGTTCATCACCGCATCCCAGTCGTCCTCAGAGAAATCCAGCGCATCTTCGCGGCGGATGATGCCAGCGTTGTTGACCAGAATATCGACCTTGCCAGTGGCCGCAACAGCGTCGGCGACCACACCCGGAAGAGCCTCTTTGTTGCTCAGGTTTGCGCGCAGATCAAAGAACTTGCGGCCTGTTTCGGCCATTACGGCAATTGTGTCTTTTGGCTCCACCACATTGACGCCAACGATATCGCAGCCCGCTTTGGCGAGCCCAACAGCCATCGCCTGACCAAGGCCAGTGTCACAGCCCGTTACGATTGCAGTTTTTCCATTCAAATCAAACTGATTCAGCATATGTCTTATTCCTAAACAGCACTAAGAGAACTTGCAGGTTTGCTGAAGCAAACGTTGGTTACGTGGCCGAGCTCGGTCTCCTGTTCAGACCAGCCTTTCGGCAGTGTTGCAGGCCGGTGGATGACAACATCGTTGCACGTGATGTTGTTGGCCTGATCCAACCAGAGACCCGGCAATCCGTTCGGGTACGGCTCTAGGCCGAGGATCTGACCAGCTTCGTTTTTGACCCACGCGTTGCGACGGCCCTGCTCCGGGTTATCGAGCAGATTCACGTCATGTGGGCTTGGGCGCAGGTCCAGATAGTAAGCATCCGGGAACTTGCCTGCTTCCAATGAAAGTTGGATGTTGCTGAGGGTAATATTCTCAATCTGCTGGGTTTCGTGACCAACGATGTTGATCGCTCCTTGCGCTCGGCCTGTGATGCCATCAGCAGCCACATCGCGTACATATCCCGGCACATCACCTACAACACGTGGCAGAGCGTTGATGGTGATCGCTTCACCGCTGCCCCAGAACCCATCCGGTGTCTGCTCACACTGCACAGTGCAGTTGGAGAAGCGGATGCGTTCGATATCACCGCCATCACGGGAGAAGATACCAAAGGCTCGGTTGGATTCTGTGATTGTGCAGGTGGTGAACAGCACATCCCGCACATCCTGATAGGTCTCTGTGCCGATTTTCAATGCGCAGGACTTTGAGGACAGGATGGAGTTGCTGACGATGATCCGCTCAGCCGGACCATTAAGGCTTTCATCTTCCTTGCGGCAGGTCTTCACGCAGACCGCATCATCTGCGGCGCGGATCACACAGTTGAAGATGGAAGCATCAGTACAGCTGTCGAAGTTGACGCCGTCTGTGTTTGGCATGCGCATGTCATTGAGAATGCGTAGGCTTTCCACCTTTACCTGATGGCAGGCGATCAAGTGGATGGTCCACATGGGCGCTTCTACAATGGAAATGCCGGTAAGGCTGATGTCTTTGCAGTTTTCAAAGACGACGATACGCGGGCGTAGCATCTTCGGCCAGAACGTGCCTTCAAAAAGCCCATCACGACCGCACCATTTATCGCTGTGTCCGTGGATCGTTCCGCTGCCGGAAATGGAGATGCCTTGCTGGTCACGCGCTGTGATGAAAGCACGGTCAGAATCTTCCGCAATGACGGAGACCTTACCAGCTTCGTAGTCTGCGTAGTCGGTTGAACAGGAAAGTTCGCAGCCGGTTGGCAGGTGCAGATCCACAAAGGACTTGAGTTTTAAGGCCTTTGAGACCCACTGCCCTCTTGGCAGCACGACCTGACCACCACCAGCAGCATGAACTGCGTCAATCGCTTGCTGGACGGCCTGCGTTATGTCTTTTTCGCCGTCTGTGACAGTGACATGGTGTGTGTTAAGCGACATCTTGCAAAATTTCCTTAGCAGCAAGAAGTTCAATCAAAAGAAGGCTTGCCAGAGCCTGCCCGTATGGTGTGGGGGTGTTCGGAATGTTCCGGTAGAACTCAAAATCATGCCCCATGGCCGTCCCGTCAGAGACTTCCTGAACAATCCCAGCCCCATCTATCCGCTCCAGCACAGCAGAAGCTGCTTTGAGCGCTGGTTGCAAATAGCTTTCTGGCAGAATTCCCGTCCTCACGCCGCGCAGCAGACCATAGGCAAAGCCTGCGGTCGCGGAGGTTTCTGGAGGAGAGTCTGGCTGATCCAGCAGAGTTGGCCACATGCCATCTTCCAACTGAAGCGGCAGCAGAGCTTCCACCTGACGGCGATAGAGTGCTTTGATTTGGCGAGCTGCCGGGCCATAGCGTTCGCCGACGAGCTCAAACAGTTCCGGTACAGCGATGGTGATCCACGCATTGCCGCGCGCCCAGAAGGCTTCGGCGTAGTTGTGGTTTCCGAGGAATGTCCAGCCATGATACCAGAGGCCGCTTACCGGATCTGACAGATACCGACCATGGACCAGAAACTGGTAGTAGGCTTCTTCCACCCAATCCGGGCGATCCAGCCAATCCCCGGCCACGCCCATAAACAGGCCCGCCATGAAGAGCGTGTCATCCCAGAGCTGACCGTCGTTTTCACGTTCCTTGACCAGATGCTGGAAGCCCTCATCAACGGTCTTCGGCATGTCGTTGACCAGCCATTCGGCCCAGTCAGTCACGATCTGCTTCCAGCGCTCATTGTTGGTTTCCCGCGCCAGCAAGGCCAGGCACAACATGGGCGCTGTGGAGTTGATCTGGCGCGGTGGCAGGCCGCGCGCGATCTGCATGTCGTACCAGTTGGCCAGATTGCGCTTCATGCGCTCATCGCCCGTTTTACAGGCATGCTTATAAAAGCCGTAGAGGCCGACGCCGACTTCCCAGTCCCACTCATCAAAGTGGATGGATCCATCGCCATCAAGCTCTGATGGCGCATCATTGATGCCCTTCAGGCTGCGGAACCCATCTGCTGTCAGAGCCAGCGCTTCTTCAAGTCTGGATGCTTCAAACATGAGCTGCCTCCTGAGGTGAGCACAATTGATCCAACCGTTTCAAGCCGATGCGAGGAACGGGGCTGAGGTTTTCGAAGCTAATGCACTCACCGTTGGCTTTCAGTTCCCCTTCCCAATTGAGGGAGAGAGAGCCTTGTCCTTCGATCTCAGCGCTCAGGGTCAAGGTCTCTGCATTCCAGCTGATTTTGCTGGCGAGCAGACGAGCCTTGAACTCGGCGAAGGTCTCTGTTTGCGCTGAGCCAGTTACGGTCACCCATGCGTTGCAGCGGCCTGCACTGCGGAACTCGACACCTGCGAAACAGCTGGTTTGCAGTGGTTCAATACCGTTTGCAGCGAAGAAGGCGGTGAAGCCATCTTTGACGCGGGCAAAGAGCCAGTTGCCGGTGAGTTCATGCTCATCACACACATGCAGTGGTGCATAGAGGTGGGTGAAGTCCGCCTCGTCCTTAACTCCGTTGAAAATCATCAGACCAGCTGGGCCTGATTGATCGGCGCGCGGAAGCGTTCCGTTGCCAGACCAGTAGGATGGACGTCCACTGCCCCAAACCTGCGTTTCTCCGGGATGATTAACCCAGAACCGCGCATATGGATTGCCTGCGAGCATCACATCTTGCACGTGCTGCTGATGGCCGTACTGACCGGTTTTGTGATCCACCACGGTTGAAAGCTGCGCCTCTGACGTTTTGTAGAGTTTCAGCTTGCCTGCATGCTCATGGCCCTGCGTGTAGCTGGTTTCCAGCGCGCGGCCTTGCGGCACAGACGCGTAGGCACCTGTTTCTTCCGGCGGTGTGTAATCGCTCAGCGCAATCATGGTTGAGGCGAAGTTGCCGGAGGAGACAAAACCATTACCCCATGCAAAGTGACAGAGCGTTGCCAGTTCACTGGCTGGACCGGCAAAGATATCCTTGTCGTAGCACCGCCCCATGGTGCCAGCTGGCAGGCCGGACTGGGTGTGCAGCGCCATCATCTGGAAGATGGAATCCATCAGCGCTTTGGCGCGATCACGAATATCTGCATCCGGAGCCAGATGATACAGCGCTGTCAGGCCGATGAAGTCGATTGGGTAGTATGGAATGGAGTTCCATTCTGCCAAACCATCCCGCTCAACGGTTTCAAACCACTTCAACAGCCGCTCATAACCAACCTGCTTTTGTTGCTGGCCTTTACGACCAGAACAGAGGAACAGCTCTTCCGGGAACATTGATCCCGCCAGATACTGAGATGCGTGGAAGCAGAGTGTGTGGTTTTCACTCCAGAACCACATGGCATCATTGCCCGGCTCATCGAACCAATAGCGGAAGCCAAGGATGGTGGAACGGACACGGCGCCAGGTTTGCTCTGAAAGCTGTGTCCAAGCGTGGTCTTTCCAGATCCAAAGCAGTGGTAGGAAGGCAAAGTCTGCACAATCCTCGCGGCGGGAGATCTTGCTCAGAGCTTCTAAAAGCAGTCTCTCAGAAGTTTCCAGATCAGAGCCCATATGTAGCTTTGACAGGGCGTGGGAGAGATGGCTTCCCCCAGTCTGCGCACTGGATGCCAAGAGCTCTACACGGCGTTCTTCCAGCGTTGTGCCAAAGCCTTGCTGCAGATCTTTGAGGCATACGACGCCGACTTCACGGGCAACGCCAAGCCCTTGCGTGACAAGGGTCACCCGCACGAGGTTGGTGGCTGGAGCCAGCTCATCAACACTTGGGCCGATCAGGCGATTGGAGCCTTTTGGCAGGGTATAGGTGTTCTTGCTGCCTGCCAGCGTTGGCTTGAGCAATGGCAGCGTTTCAACGTGGATCTGCGCCTCTTCCGGCAAGGCGCCGTCGAACTGAAGCTCTACATGGCCTTCAGAATAGTAGAGCTTATCCGGCTGGACGCTGGAGATGAATGCTTCAGCTTCTTTGAGCGCCTTTGCATCATAGGAGGCGCTAAGACCAACTTGAAGATCAGCGTCTGTTGCCTCAGAGCCTTCATAGATAAGCTCCAGGGAGTAGACAGTATCGCGCTCAGCGATGTCTTCCAGATGCACGAGAATCTCGTTAGCACCTTCAGACAGGGCCAGCGTTTCGATGCTCTCCTGCGGTTTGTTGCGCACCAAGGGCTCAAACGCGAAGCCAAGCTTCCCATTAGCCCAGACACGCACACCACCAGCGGTACGAACACGGAACTGATAATTGCCCGCAATCGGGGCATTGACCACACAGCGCAAAACGCGTTGCAGGTGGGTTGGGCAGAACCAGAATCCGCTAAAATCCAGCACAGATTGGGAAGGCTGAATGCGGGTTTCAGGGAGTTCAACACCCGCGGGGCATGGCACTTGCCTGCCCTTCATGTCATTCCAGAAGGCAATGCGGCATGGCAGGTCGCCCACATCCGTAAAGCCGTTGATGTAGGTGTAGTTCACCTTATCCGGCAGGGTATCTGCCTCACCAGCAAAGGGCGTCTCCGTCAGTCCAGAGACCTCCCAATAGCTTAAGGGCTCACCCTTTTTGATTTGCCAGGGGAATTGTGTCTTTGGCACAAAACCACTCCTTGTAAATGGGGTATTTCTCGGGATTTCAGGAGAGCGAGAGTTCGATCTGCTCGATACAGCTCACCAGCTCATGAAGGGAGGCGATGGTGCGGGTTGGCTCTTCACTGACATCCGTCGGCACCACGTTGCGGCGCTGCGTCCACTTATGGAAGATGCTCTTGTGGCCTGCTCCGTTCGCGCCTTTGATGTCGCGCTCAAGGTTGTTGCCCACCATGACGATGTTCGGTGCATCAACTTCGCTCAGTCCGAGTGATGTCATTGCTGCTCCAAACATTTGGAAGTCAGGCTTCAGCACACCTACATCACCTGAAATGGTGTGGCTTTCAAAGTGATCCCAAAGATCGTGCTGTCCCAGAATGTTCTCGAAGGTTGCACGAGGGCCATCTGCTACGAGGGCTAAGCGATAGCCGCGGGAGACTAACGTATTCAGCGCTTCGCGGGCATGTGGCAACAGCTCAGCGCCATAAGCAACATCGCTGCCTTCCTTTTTGATTTCAGTGCCTTCATCGATGAGTGTGTCGCCACAATCCAGGAAGATGGCTTTGAAATGCGGAAGGGTTTCACTCAGGTCGCTGATGAGGTGCTTTACACGCTCGGGAATCCAGCTCTCTACACGAGCCCACGACAGCAAATCGCCTTCAGCACAATCCCAGCGCAGTGTTTCACCGTAGGATGGCTCCAGCACCAAACGCTGCATTTGCAGGCGTGCGAGGCGGTGTTCATATGGAGTGACCTCACCAAACTCCTGCGAGAATGGATTCCCCATATGAACACCATGTAGCCCCGCCCCCAACGAGCACTCGTAACGGGTGTGTGCTTCACGTTCCTTCATGGCATCACGGGATGCAAAATGGGCGTGTTTGCCAGGTTCTGCCCAAAGCGTTACGCGGCCATTTTCAAGCGGCAGAGCGTCGCCGTTTTTCATTTCAACACGCTTGCCATGCTGAGATGCTTCAACAGCGATAACCTGATCCTCTGCATTCAGATGAACCCAGACGTGCTCCAGATCGTACAAATGCTGGATGTCGTAGTCCCAAAAGATCGCATATTCGATGACGCGGTCAGCTTTGGGTGCAATTTCAAACTTGCTGCTTGGGGATTTGCCCGCTTTGACGAAGACAGTGAAGCCGATCGCGGTTGGACGCCATGGTTCGGATCTGTCCAGTCGCAGGACTGGTGCAAACTTACGTGCAAGACTGAGTTCGTCAGTTTCCTGAAGACCCTGCCTCAAGGCAATGAGGCTTCCGTTCTTATTGGTCATAGTTGGCCCCTTGTAGCTTCAGGTCAGCAGAATGGTGGCAGCGTACGAACCGGCCTTCTGCTGTTTCGGTCAATTCCGGATTGGACATGTGGCAGAGCTCGGATGCGTGCGGGCACCGGCTTGCAAATGCGCAGCCCACTGGCAGGTTCGCCGGATCGGCCACCTCCCCTTTGACGAGGCCACGCTTTTTGGCGCGGGCGCGTTTTGGATCAGGGATCGGGATCGCAGACAGCAGCGCTTCAGAGTATGGATGCAGCGGCTGTTCAAAGAAGCTGACCGTATCTGCCACTTCCACCAGTCGGCCTGCGTACATGACGCCGATGCGATCACTGATGTGCTCCACCATACTCAGATCATGGGTGATGAAGAGATAGGTCAACCCCATCTGCTCCTGCAAATCCTGCAGCAGATTGATGGTTTGCGCGGCGATGGATACATCCAGCGCGGACACTGACTCATCGGCTGCGATAAAGGTCGGGTTCAGAGCCAAAGCGCGGGCAATGCCGATACGCTGTCGCTGACCGCCACTGAAGGCGTGCGGGTAGCGGGTCATGTTTTCCGGACGCAAACCCACTTTGATGAGCAAGTCGGCAACGCGATCTTCCAGCTCACTTTTATTGGTGATGCCGTTGTTGACCAACGGCTCGCTGACCAGCTGCAGCAGCGTCATGCGCGGGTTGAGTGAGGCATAAGGATCCTGAAAGATCATCTGCATGTACTGACGGAGCTGGCGCATTTCTGCTTCGCTCTTGTGGGTCAGGTCATGCCAATTGCCTTCTGGGTCCTTGAAGCGGATTGTGCCGCCGGTTGGCTCATAGGCTCGCAGCAAGGCGCGTGCCGTGGTGGATTTGCCGGAGCCACTTTCGCCCACGATGCCCAGGGTCTCGCCTTTTCTGATGTAAAACGACACATCATCAACGGCTTTAACAGCGCCTAACTCACGGCCCAGAAAACCCTTTTTGATGGGAAAATGCATCTGCAGCTTTTCAACGCTGATCAGAGCATCATCAGGTATATGAAAATTAGTCATGGGAGTATCGCTCTTATGCCTGATGGAGATGACAGCGGGCCATCTGATCGTTTTCAAAATGCGTCAGCTCAGGGATCTGGCTTGTGCATTTGCCTGCCATTTTCTCAGCACAGCGGGTATGGAACACGCAGCCTGTTGGCAGGTTGAACGGATCCGGCACCATGCCTTCGATGGTTTGCAGACGGCGGCGTTTTTGCCCATCCAGACGCGGAATGGATTGCAACAGCGCACGGGTGTACGGATGTTTAGGATGATAGAAGATGTCATCCACCGAAGCCGTTTCCACCGCATTGCCCAGATACATAACCGAGACGCGATCTGCGATTTCTGCCACCACACCGAAATTATGGGTGATGAAGATCACCGCCATGTTCAACTCATCTTGCAAGGACATGATGAGATCGAGGATCTGCGCTTCTGTGGTTACATCCAGCGCTGTCGTCGGCTCATCCGCCAGCAGCAGGCTTGGGTTACAGGACAGAGCCATGGCAATCATGGCACGCTGGCGCATACCGCCGGAGAGCTGGTGTGGGTACTTTTTCAGCATCTCCATTGGCTTTGGCATCTGCACCATAGCCAGCAGTTCTGCTGCCCGTTCCACCTGCGCTTTCTTGGAAAGGTCCGTGTGCAGGTTCAGCGTTGTCATGATCTGCTTGCCAATGGAATGCACCGGGCTGAGGGCTGTCATAGGCTCCTGGAAGATCATGCCTATGTGACCGCCACGCAGCTCACGCATCTTTCGGCTTTCGCGTTTTTCAGCGAGGATGTCGACGACTTCACCGTCATTTTTGCGGAACTTCACGGAGCCGTTGGTGACCGTTGCGTTGCGGGGCAGCAGGTTCATGATGGAGCGTGCACTCAAAGACTTGCCACTGCCACTTTCACCAACGATGCCAAGCACTTCACCCGGTTTTACCGAGAAGGTGACGCCATTTACGGCATTGACGGTTCCCTCACGCATCTCAAAGCAGATATTGAGATCATTAATTTCGAGAATGGTTTCATCCTGCATGATCCGTTCTCCTTATTTTTGGTAGGGATCGGCAGCGTCACGCAAGCCATCGCCAAGGAAGTTGAAAGCAAGGATTGTCACAACAATCGCCACGCCCGGAATGAGGAGCCACGGAGCCAGTGCGATTGAGCGCAGGTTCTGTGCATCCTGCAGCAACACACCCCAACTGATGACCGGAGGACGCAGGCCCAGACCAAGGAAGCTCAGCGCTGTCTCACCAAGGATCATCTCAGGGATCGCCAGAGAGATCGCTGCGATCACATAGGATGTCATGGATGGCAGCATGTGACGGGTCACGATGCGGGTCTTGGTTGCGCCAGACAGGCGGGCCGCCAGCACGAAGTCCTGATTGCGGATGGTCATAAAGTGACCGCGCACAACACGTGCCAGGTTGGTCCAGCCAATAAGTGCCAGAATGACTGTGATGAGCAGATAGACAAGGATCGGATCCCAGTTCACCGGCAGCGCAGCGGCCAGACCAAGCCAGAGTGGGATGGTTGGGATAGAGCGGACAAGCTCTGCCATGCGCTGGATGATAGTGTCGACAGTTCCGCCAATGAGACCTGCAAGACTGCCAAGCGTAATGCCGATCACGAAGGAAAAGAACACACCGATGAGGCCGACAGAGAGCGTGACACGTGCGCCGTAGACCAGACGGGAGAACAGATCACGTCCAAGCTTGTCTGTGCCAAGGATGTAAATACGATTGCGCTTTCCTTCGACGCCAAACAAGTGCAGCTTGGTTGGGATGAAACCCCAGAAGTTATACTTGTCACCTTCCACGAAGAAACGGATGCGGTTGATCTTGCTGGTGTCTTCCTCAAAGGACAGACGAGCGGTGTTCGGATCGCGCTGACGCTTGAGGCCATAAACAAACGGGCCCTGGAACGTGCCATCTTCACTGAAGAAGTGGATGGACTGGGGTGGAACGAACGGATGCAGCCGGTTGTGTTTGAATGGATCATACGGTGCCAGGAAGCCTGCAAAAGCAGCGACCAGATACAGTACGATAATGACGCCCAGAGACCACAGGGCCAGTTTGTGTTTTTTGAAGCGCCACCACATCAACGTCAGCGGCTTGGCGGTGTAAGAGGAGTTTTCCTTCACCTCTACAGCAGGTTCAACAGCGGTATCGCTAAGAGTTTGCTCTGACATAGTGCCTCACGAATGACGAATGCGCGGATCGGTCAGCACCAGCAGGATGTCTGAAAGCAACGTGCCAATGATGGTGAAGACGCTAAGTATGAGAATGAAGCCACCGGCCAGATACATGTCCTGGTTCTGCAAGGAGCGCAGAAGAAGTGGACCAGTTGTCGGCAGGTTCAACACCACAGCGGTGATCACATCACCGGAAATGAGTGCTGGCAGTGCCCAGCCAACGGTTGAGATGAACGGATTGAGCGCAACGCGAACCGGATAGCGCCAGACAACCTGTCGCTCGCTGAGGCCCTGCGCATAGGCGGTTTCAACGTAAGGTTTGCCGAGCTCTTCGAGCA
This sequence comes from Pseudovibrio sp. FO-BEG1, assembly GCF_000236645.1. Taxonomy (NCBI): domain Bacteria; kingdom Pseudomonadati; phylum Pseudomonadota; class Alphaproteobacteria; order Hyphomicrobiales; family Stappiaceae; genus Pseudovibrio; species Pseudovibrio sp. FO-BEG1. Next base: position 3,069,412 of record NC_016642.1, on the reverse strand, counting down.
TGTTGGCGCGCATGATACGCAGCAGGCCAGCAGCACCACCGGTGGAGAGTACCAGAACCGGCACCCAGAGGTGGGAGAGCAAATCAACAAACTTGGCAATGGACCATGGAGCGTTTTCAAACTCAGGAGAGAACAAGCCGCCAACATGGAAATTGAAGTAGAGGAAGCCCATCCACATCAGCACCAAGGCCAGCAGGAAGTCTGGAATACCGCGACCAAGGAAGCCGAGAACCGTGAAGAGATGATCAAAGAAAGAGTACTGACGGGTCGCAGAATAGACACCAATCGGAATAGCGATCGCCCATGTCATCAGCAATGAAAGCACGGAGATCATCAATGTGAGGCCGATACGGTCCCAGATCAGTTCGGAAACCGGGAGTTTCCAGTCAAGAGACAGTCCGAAGTCACCATGGAGCAGAATACCGCCAATCCAGGTCAGGAACTGCTCATACATTGGGCGATCCAGACCAAACTCATGACGAATGTGAGCAGCTGTTTCCGCATCAATAACTTCGCCAGTTTCCACCAGTTCAGCAATGTATGCCGTTACATAATCTCCAGGTGGAAGCTGAATGATAACGAATGTGGCAATCGTAATAACGATCAATGTCGGGATCGACCACAAAAGGCGATGCGCAATATAACCTGCCATTTCCCTTTTCCGTTTTGTTGTACTTGCAAGGAAGCTTTGAAGTATTGAGCCGGTGGCGGCATCGGGAGCGCCGCCACCAACTCAACCGCAAGGCAGTTTAATCTTGGGAGAAATAGAGCTGCTGCGGATATGCGAGGCCAACGCCGCGTAACGCGTCGTCGTGGACGAACCCCGCAGGGAAGTTTTTCAAGCTGTTCTTGCGCACGTAGACCGCTGGGGTTTCACCCACGAGTCCCACATGCCAGCCGTACTGTTTATGCAAGCTCACCATCTCCTGAGCGTAGGCATTTGCCTCTTCCAGGCTGTGCGCGGTCTGGGCATTCTCCCATGCCTTCCAGACGTCACGGATCGGGTGATCTTTTGGTGGCTCCTCACCTGACTTGCCGTTGGTGCTCCACCAGTTGAAGTAGCTTGGTGCGAAGCCATAACGACCGAGGAAGCGGAGCGGGTCAGCAGTGATGACAGAGGAGCGATCGAACGTGTCGAGCACCATGTCGAAGTCAGCGGTATCAACGTGCTGCTGATAGAGCGTACGATCGATGATGCGAACGAGTACTTCGATACCAACGTCCTGCCAGTAGGTGCGAACCACTTCCAAAAGCTCGCCCTGAATGTCCCAGCGCGTTTCCAGTACGAGGCTGAGACGGCGACCGTCAGACATCAGGCGGAACCCATCATCGTCACGTTCTGTGAGACCGATTGCGTCAAGAAGTTCAGCGGCTTTATCCGGATCGTATTCGGTCCAGCGGATTTCCGCTTCTTCATCGTAGAAAGGAGAACCAGAGATTGGGGAGGCCTGACGGGATTCACCAAGGCCTGAGAACGCCAGCTCGTTGATGGTTTCGCGGTCCACGGAGATGTTCAGAGCTTCACGGAAACGAATATCCTCAAACAGTGCCTGCTTCACTTTATCGGCGGAGTTGAGGTTCGGAATGATCGACCATGTGAGCGCCTTGGTCCATTTCTCAATGGTGTAGTCGCCCTTGGCTTCGTTCTCTTTGAGGAGCGTGAAGTCGGCCACGTTGATGTGGCGGTTCTGAAGGTCGATTTCGCCCTGAATGGCCATGAAGTTGATGGCTTCCGGGTCCTGGAACAGGCGGTGCTCGATCTGGTCAATGTAAGGAAGCTGATTTCCTTCTGCATCGACACCGTAATAGTAAGGGTTGCGCTCCATCACCACAGTGTCAGATGGTGGCGGTGTTTTCACGCGCCATGCGGTCAGGACTGGCATATCCGGGTTGAACCACCATGCCTGGATCTGGCCTTTGGAATCCCAGAGATCAGTCCATTTCTTGGCACCATGTTTGGCAATAGCCGCGTCCAGCTTGGCTGGATCAGCGTAGGTTGGGTGGTAGTCCTTGAGGTAGTGGAACGGCTCAATGAAGCCCGGACGATCGAGACCCGGACGGCCTGTGCTTTCCTTGGCCAGAACGGTCAGGAACAGCGGATATGGCTTTTCAAAGGAGACGGTGAAAGTGTAATCGTCGGCAAAAGACAGCTTCATTGGCACACCGTTGGAGGTGTAAAGCGCCTTGATGGATGGCATCAGGTCTTCGTTAAGGAACACATCTTCATACCAGAAGCGCACATCACGAGTGGTGACAGGAGCCCCATCAGACCAGCGCAGGCCTTCGCGGATTGTAAAGGTGAACTCGCGGGCATCTTCACTCACGGAGTATTCGCCGATCCAGCCCGGAACCAGAGACAGGTTCTTCTCGCCGTCCATGTAGGTTTCCACCACACGCTCTTCCATGAGCTTGGTTGGCCCCCAGCGGTCGCTTGGGCCTTTGAAGGCACGCTTCAGGACACCGCCATAGGTGCCGATGCTGTCGTAGACCGGGATGACGCGTGGATTTTTCGGCAGGCGCTCTTCAACCGGTGGCAATTGACCGGCTTCGACCAGCTGCTTGAGCATTGGTGCCTCATTATAGGCCCAGCCATTGGCGGCCAGAAACGGCAGCGTCAAAGCAGCAATCGACGTGAGTGTAACGCTCTTCATCAAATTCTCCCCCAACTCGCCTTCCCAGATCCTCCCTGGCAAAACGAGTTACTTCCATATATGCAACAAGCCCGCTCCACTGCCCCTGGCAGCCCGAATACGGCCTTTATTGACAATCAGTTACCCGGCAAAGATGACAGGAGCACCGTTTGACAACAAGGCAACTTTATGAAAATTTTTTCATGATTAGCTTTCGAGGCGACTTTTGAGTAATAGCTCAATCCTCTTCAACATCAGCACAAAGTAGCTCCACTCCACTTATATTATTTATTATCAATATGTTACGGTCTTCAAATATGTGATTTGACCTCTGATTTGAGCCTAAATTGATTTATTGGATAAGGTGACTTCATCAATTACTTAGTGTCAGTGATACACAACAGCGCGCACGTAGGCGTTGCACATGAAAACTTTTTCATTCAATAATTGCCTGTCTAATTGATGTATGGTGGAAGTCTCGTGGCAACGGGTATCAAGCAGATTGCGAAGCTCGCAAATGTCTCAATCAGTACGGTGTCTCATGTTTTAAACGCCTCTGCTCCCATAGGAAATGAGGTGCAGGAGCGCGTGCTGAGCATTGCGCGGGAGACAGGGTATCTGGCCAAGAGACGGCGCAAAGCTTCCATCTCCCTGCTCTCAACCGTCCTGCTTGTTGGCACTAAAAAGGCCTTCCCCAAATCTGATCGAAACTTCGTGGCTTGGACCATGCTGAATGCATTCAGAAAGGAATGCCAAAGCCGTGGTGTTCGCCTTATTCCGCAGATTGAGGAAGAGGATGAGATCAATCCGGACAACATAATTCAGGCTGTTGCCAAGCATCGGCCACAAGGCATCGCAGTGATGCAAGATGACCGGCAATGTCTGATCGACATGCTCTACAAACTGCCGTCTGCTGCCGTGATCCTGAGTGGTCAGGACCAGTCCATGCGCGTGGACACCGTGGCACCAAGTAACCGCTTTGGCGCTAAGCTTGCTACTGATCATCTGCTGCAGCTAGGCCACAAACGGATTGCTTTGCTGACCTGGGGCAACCGGCGTGTTGCCAAGCAGCGTATGGAAGGTTTTCTGGACGCTTATCGGCAGGCGGGACTTGAAGCCCCCCTTTCAGACATCATTGATGTGGGCGATTATCAGCAGGATGTGGTGGAAGAAAACTTCAGCCGCTGGCTGAGTGATCACAAAGGCCCAGCCCCCTACTCTGCCTTCTTCTGTTCAGCTGATAACGTTGCGCTTGGGGCAATGAAGGCCTTGCAGAACCTTGGGTATTCCATTCCCAATGATGTTTCTGTTATGGGCTTTGACAATGCACTATTCGGAGAGCTTTCAAGCCCTTCTCTCTCAACCATTCATGTGCCTATGGAAGAGATCGGCCACGTCGCTCTTAACCTTCTGGAAGAAGCTTTGACCTTGCCTGACGGCGAACGGAGCGCGCGCCGTGTAGAGCTCGGCTGCCGCCTGATTTTGCGGAACAGCACTGCAGCTCCAAATCCAGCATATTCTGAGTAACCCTGTGCTTTTGCTGCCTGCTTTTAGATTCAGGTAAGGCTACAAGACATTTCCTAGCGTCACCTTCTGGCAGTTTCCACTGTGCTTTCGTGCTACTTCCAATAGCGCTAAGGCCCTATGGCGCTTGCTTTTACGGGTGCAGCTCAGAGGGCCAAACCCATTGGTTACTCAGAGTATTTTCTCTTGATTAGTAATCAAACAAAATTTACAGAGTCCCGAAAGCAAATCTCTAAGAGGGCTGTTCTATATTCCCGCAAAGCACTATTGCGCATGGGTTCTCACCTACTTCTCCTGTCGGCTCGCGCTGATGATGTTGGGAAATGTGCGGAAGTATTCCAATTTCCGCCGCAACATGAATGTAGATAATGGAAAACAAGATTTCATTATATCGACCACCAGCACCCTATCCGGGAGAAGCCGCAGAAGGCTGGAGAAACTTCAGCAATTATTTGAGCTCAGACCCTCTTGGCGTCATTCCTAAGGAGCTCTACGAGTGCGCGATTTTTCAGTTCGATGATGATGATCCACGTAAGTTCCTTGTGAACGAGCCTAAGCTGCTGTCCAGAGTTTTAGAAGAACAACAAGCTATTTTCCCCAAAGGCGGCGGAATTGCTGAGCTTTTGAAGCCTATCCTACATAACGGTCTTGTTTCAGCCGAGGGCGTTGACTGGCAGGATCAGCATGAGATGGTTGCGCCGATTTTCTCCAACTCCAGCGTTCGGATTTCATTCGGCTATTTGCAGGAAGCGCTAAGTTCCTTCGTGGAACGGCTGCTGACCTATTCTGAAACCGGCCAGACCATCAAACTGGCTGAGGAAATCAACTTCCTTGTGGCTGACGTCAATTTTCGCTGCGTGTTCTCCAAGCCTATTGAGATTCAGCTGGAGCATCAGTGCTTCAATTCCATTATGAAGTATGAGGAGGAAGTTGCGGGGACTGCGTTGGATCTGAAACGCTTTTCCGGCGGTGGTCAGCCGGCCTTTACTGAGGCTGCTTTGAAGACTGCTGAGAACGTTCGTGCGGTGATTTCCCAAATCATCGACGAGCATATGTACAACAAGCCACCAAACACTCAAAACTTCTTTCAGATCTTCCAGGAAGCGCGTGTTCCCTCCACTGGTAAGCGTTTTACGAAGTCACAACTTGTTGATCAGGTCGCGAGCATTTTCCTCTCCAGCCACGAAACAACGTCCGCTGCGCTGTGCTGGTCAGTCTATATTCTTGCGCAATGTCCAGAGATTGTGGAGCGCATCCGAACCGAAGTGCAGCTGGTAACCGCTTGTGGTCGTATCTCCTACGAGCATTTGCCGCGCCTTCGTTTCACACGCGATGTGTTTAAAGAGGTTCTGCGTCTTTATCCGCCTGTTCTGTATCTCTCTCGCATAGCCCGTGAAGACACCACGCTTGGTGATACGCTCATCCCTAAGGAATCCATGGTGATTATCAGCCCATGGGTTGTCCATCGCCACCGCTCCTTCTGGGAAAACCCGGATATGTTTGATCCGGATCGCTTTTCTCGCGGGGAAGCGAAGGCAACGCTGGGAAGTTATTTTCCGTTCGGATTAGGACCAAGGATGTGTACGGGCGCCAGCTACGTCACCTTCCTTGGCATCAAAGTAATCGCAAGATTGTGTAGTATGTTTGATTTTGAAACGGTCAATACAGATGAAGTACGCCCGGACAGTACTCTTTATTTAAAACCGTCGAGACCAGTTTTATGTAAAGTACACAAAAGGAAGTTTAGTAAGTAGGTCGGAAGGTCAAACACCGAGGTCACCCAATGGACGCTAAAGAACTACAACAGCTCAAAGCAGGCATTCAGAAGGCTCGCAAGCAAGAAGTCAACTTTGCGTATTCTCCAAACAAGAATCCAAAGGAAGACGATGCATTGATTATTCACCCGCGCAAAAAGCCAAAGATGCTTTTGGTTGCGGTGAAGAAGCAAACTCAGAACCCCAAGAGCATGTGCGGGGTTGTGACCATTAAAAGTAAGGAAATGACCATCGAATGTATTGGTAAGCCGCCGACCCAAGGCCTTATCAAGATGATGCGTAAGTTCCTTATCAGCCAGAAGTTAAACTTCAAAATCCATGTGAAGGATGAAGACGGCAATACGGTTCACAATGATTATGCTGAGGAAGAAGGTGCGGAGACTCCAGATCATCTGCTGGATACTTTCTCTCATGAAACCGATGAGGTTCAAGATTCAAGCAGCGATGAAGCCTTCACCGACGAAGAGTTGGCTGCCAGCGGCGAAAATCTTGAAGATACTGAAGAGGACGAGGATACTTCTGCAGAAGATGCAGCAGCCGCTGCTGCTGAAGATGCTGCTCAGGAAGAAATCCTTCGCGATAAGCTGACTGCAATCCTGGCGGCGCTCACCCATAAGGTTGAGAGAGCGCTCGGCAAGGACGATGAGTATGACGTCGCCCTGAGACAACAGCTTGGTGTCATTGAGAACGCCGTAAATGCACTCGATGACAAAGGAACACAAGCTGGTGTAAAGGCTATCTTAGCACTCATCGCACAACAGCCAGCTACCAAGAAAGTTGACCAGAAAGAAGTTGCTGCGGCAATCAAGCAGTTGACAATCCAGCGAACAACCGCTGAGTCGAATATAAGCAACCTCATGTCAAGCTTGAAGAACCACCCCGACCCCCGCATGCGTCTCATCGCAGCAAAGGGGCCAAGCGCAGCATTACTAGGCAACGCAAGCCTACTTCAGGGGAATCTCGATTTGGTTCTCAGAGACCTGAAAGCCTGGGGTGGAGCTCCAACTGACAAACGCCCTGCTGCTGCGAAGAAGCTTTCCGCTAGCATCGCTACTCTCAACAGCCATATGGACTCAGATAACCTGATTAACTTGCTCGAGAAAAATCCGCTTGGTGTGTCAGTTTCGATCAAGAAACCCATCGCTCTAGCATTGAAAGATCTCGAACAGAAAATTTCTATCTGATCGAAACGCCCTATGTTGCACGTGATGTAACATGGGGCAACCTTTGTTTCGGGAACAAGCCGAAGGAGCCTCCCATTGCCTTGCTTCTGTTTTTGCCCAGACATCATTCCAGATTTAAATCTGAACTTGTTGGTGCCATTGGCACTCAAAGCAGGTGAGGCAACAGCGCTCCCCCGTATCAAAGGGCCCTCCCTTCGAGTTACTCCTGCTCATCTTTTTATGCGGTTTCGCCCTTTCAACTTTCTCAGCCTCGCACAATTGTTGGCGCTGAATGCCAGCATCAATCACCGCCTGACTGCCGCAGCTGATCTGGCGCTTCGTGTCACTGAATCTGCTACTCTGCCAGCAGCGAAGATAAAGCTGAAAAAGCTCGCGCAAACGACCGCAAAGTTTGCGCTTCCGCTCGGACTACAGCTTGGGAAATTGCCTGGGCACATCCTTGCAAGACTAGGGCTTGCTGCTCAGCTTATTTTGCAGATCAAAGGACTGGGGCTGAACCCGTTTAATCTAAATCTTGGACGATTGAATCTCGTGCTCCCTAAAGCGAGGATCAATCTGCCATTACTGGGGCTGGTCGATCTGGGCTTGAAACAAAATCTGAACATGCACGCTCAGGCTGACGTGAAAGCTCTTGCCAAGATGCTCGCAGATTTTGGTCGCTGGAATCTTGGATTTAAGTTCGATCTGAAAGCAGCTTTCAAAATTCTCGCCGCGCTAAACATCATTGGTCTTCTTCAGCTGGCATTTGGTGAAAGTCTTTTCTCAGGAAACGTCAAGGCTTGGGCACGCATCACAGCAAAATTGGCTCTCTTCTCCAGATTGCTTCCTCAGCTCAATCTGAAACTTCCAACTGCGAAGGTTGACTTGAGTGATTTGGATCTGAACATCGGTCAGGCTGACTGGCTGCGGAATGCCAATCGCATTTCTGTCAGGGCATCCGCACGTGCATCACTACGAGCCTCCGCCCGATTGAATGCCGGATTGTTTGCCAGAACGGAGGCTGCTATCGGGCTTGCCTATGCCCTTTCAGCTGCCCTTAACATCAAGCCGACGACCCGGTGCTGTAGTCGCTGTGCGTTAATATTCTGACACGTTCACCTGGTGGAAATTTCAGTAGCTGAGTAACCATTTGCAGCCAGTCAGGCGGCAATTTGCTATGATCAGAGCTGCACCGACGAAACTCGATCGCATCATTGTAATTGTCTTTTACATGATCCTGATATCCGAAGACTTCACGAATGATCAGGCCCAAAGCATACAGATCAACCTTATCAGAAATCATATTGGATCCGAGTCCCAACTGCTCTGGTGCGGCATAGTTCAAATGACCGGCAAAGCTGCTGCGTGGACGCATGAAGGGCAGCTCCTCTGCAAAAGCGCAGTAGGCAAAATCTAGGAGCACTATACCATACGCGCTCTGGTTGCTGAGTATGATGTTGTTTGGAGCCAGATCCAGATGTGCAATTCCACTGCTGTGAAGCTGATTGATTGTCTTTATCAGGCTGCGGCAAAGATTGGCAAGTTCATCGGAAGAAAGTGTTGTTTCATTCAGCACGCGAGACAGGGTTTCCCCTTCCACTTTCTCCATGATCAAGCTGAGTTCACCCTCCTCTTCTTTCAGCTCAATGAAGGTCGGAGCGATCGATCCGGAAAGGTGCTGTAGCGCCTTCCCTTCACGCATCAAAAGTTGCTGTGGCGCCGTTTTTGAGATGAGTTTCTTTTCCGCCAACATGCGATTTGACCTGGGACACTTGTAAAACCTGACAGTGCTGGTTGATGTGCGCTTTGCAGGTTCGTTCACGATATCCTCTTATGTCTCAAGGCCTTCCGGTTGCAGAGATATTTTTCTCCATCAAGTCAACCAGTTAATAACGATATTACCAGTTCCTCAAGTACCGTACACACAATGAAATGACCTTGCGGAATAATATGGTTGTATCTGGAGTGGGCTAGCCACTCTTTTGGCAACCTCTACCAATATTATGCGCAAATACTTGGTAGTTTTAGGACTTCCAGTCCCATAAAGCAGTAGCAGAGCGGGATAGATTTCGAATGGATCCAACGGCTTCCCTTCAACCTATTGAGGAGAACGCACCTTGCGGGCCGGATCTTGAGTACGATCCTGACTTCCTGACGATGGAAACTGCTGCCAGTGGCACCCAGGATCACCAGATCGGGGAAGCCATTATCAAGGGTGAAGAGCCCGACTGGAAGGAAGCGCTCCGTCTTTCAACGCAGCTGCTCACCAGAACCTATGATCTTCGGGTTGCCATAATCCATGCACAGTCACTAATTGCAATCGAAGGCTTTCCAGGTTTCGCCAAAAGCATGGAATTCATTGCACAAATGCTGGATACCTTCTGGGATACTCTGCACCCGGAATTAGATCCGGCTGAGGGGCATGACCCCATCATGCGTGCCAATGTCTTGTCTGCTCTCAATGACAGGCGCACAACCCTCACGTTGCTCCGAAACACTGCCTTGGTGCAGTCGCGCATCTTCGGGACTTGGTCACTCAACGAAATTGCGATCGCACGCGGTGAGACAGAATTGCCTGAAGGTCGCGACCGACCAGATATCGCTTCCTATGATGCAGCCCTCAGGGAGACAGATCGCGAAAACATTGCAGAGGTCGTTAATGCAATCGAAACCGCGATCAAAACATCTGAGCACGTTCGCGATTTCTTCGCCCAACATGGTGGCCTGATCCTTGATGATCTACTGCGAGAGTTGCGGCAGGCCCAGTTTTTATTGGCTCCAGCCTTGGAGTTGGAAGAGGAGGAGGACGAAGAAGACGAGGAATCTTCCTCTGAGGAAGAAGGTGCAGTTAAAGCCCGTTCCGGCAAGAAAAGCGCAAGTTTTACCGGAACAGTTATAAACCGAACTGACGTGTTAAGGGCTCTTGATGAAGTTTGTGCGTATTACAAGCGTAGTGAACCTTCAAGTCCGGTTCCTCTTCTACTGGGTCGGGCCCGACGTCTCGTTGATCTCGACTTCTATTCCATCATCAAGGACCTCGCTCCTGATGGGGAGGCACAAGTTTTGAATATCCGAGGGTCACGTCCCGAGGACGATGACGAGCACGGTTCAATCGACTAACCCAGGTCCGAATAAGAACAAAAGTACCGGGAACACGATCACATGGCAAAACAAAGTAGTCAGAAATTTATAGCGAGGAACAGAGCCCCTCGAGTTCAGATTGAATACGATGTTGAACTGTATGGCGCGGAAAAAACAATCCAGCTTCCATTTGTGGCTGGCGTTATGGCTGACCTTTCAGGCAAGCCAGAAGATCCGCTTCCTCCTGTAGGAGATCGAAAAGCTCTCGAAATTGACGTAGACAATTTTGATGAACGTATGAAGTCTATGAAGCCGCGTGTTGCGTTCCGTGTTCCCAACACACTTACGGGTGAAGGCAATCTCAGCGTTGATCTGACATTTGAGAGCATGGACGATTTCTCGCCCGCAGCGGTCGCACGCAAAGTTGATGCCTTACGCACTCTACTTGAAGCCCGCACACAGCTCGCAAACCTGATGACCTATATGGACGGCAAGTCCGGTGCCGAGGAGTTGATCGGCAAGGTTTTGAATGATCCTGCCCTTTTGCAAACACTAGCAGCCGCACCGAAGGAAGGTGATGCTGCTGCTGAAGAGAAGGACGAGAATAATGGCTGAAGCTGAAAAACAACCGGAAGTCGAAGCCGAAGAGGCGCAGGTTGAAGCTATTGATCCCAATAACTTTGAATCTCTTCTCAAACAGGAATTCAAGCCAAAATCAGACAGTGCTAAAGAAGCCGTAGAAGGCGCAGTGGCAACGCTGGCCGAACAGGCTTTGGCAAACACAACACTGATTTCGGATGATACGCTTAAGTCGATTGAAGCAATCGTTGCTGAGATAGACAAGAAACTCTCTGAGCAGATGCAGCAAATCCTTCACCACGAAGATTTCCAGAGCCTGGAAGGTACGTGGCGCGGTCTGCATTATCTCGTCAACAACACTGAAACTGACGAGATGCTGAAGATCCGGGTGATGAACATCTCAAAGAAAGACCTCAGCAAAACCCTGAAGAAGTATAAGGGTACTGCTTGGGACCAGAGCCCGGTCTTCAAGAAGATCTACGAAGAAGAATATGGCCAGTTTGGCGGCGAACCTTATGGCGTGCTGATCGGTGATTACTATTTCGATCACACCCCGCCAGATGTGGCTCTTCTCAATGAGATGGCTGAGATTGCTGCGGCGGCACATGCTCCCTTCATTGCCGGTGCCAGCCCTACTCTCTTCCAGATGGAATCCTGGCAAGAACTTTCCAACCCTCGCGATCTCACCAAAATCTTCCAGACACCAGAATATGCCGCATGGCGGTCCCTGCGTGAAGCCGAAGACTCTCGCTATATTGGCCTTGCAATGCCGCGTTTCCTGGCTCGTTTGCCTTATGGGCCAAATACGGAGCCGGTGGAAGAATTCGACTTTGAAGAAGACACCTCAGGTGCTGATTCAAAGAAATACGTCTGGTCCAATTCAGCGTTTGCGATGGCGACCAACATCACAAGATCCTTCAAGATGTATGGCTGGTGTTCCCGTATCCGCGGTGTTGAATCTGGTGGTGCTGTTGAAGGACTGCCTGCTCACACCTTCCCAACGGATGATGGCGGCGTGGACATGAAGTGTCCAACCGAGATTGCGATCACTGACCGACGCGAGGCGGAGCTTGCAAAGAATGGCATGATGCCATTGCTACACCGCAAGAATTCGGACCTAGCTGCGTTCATCGGCGCACAGTCTTTGCAAAAACCTGCAGAGTATACAGATCCGGATGCGACAGCAAATGCCAACCTTGCAGCTAGGTTACCTTACTTATTTGCAAGTTGTCGGTTCGCTCACTATCTAAAATGTATTGTTCGGGACAAGATTGGCTCGTTCAAAGAACGTCAGGATTTACAGAACTGGCTTCAGGATTGGATCATGCGTTACGTAGATGGCGATCCTGCAGGTTCCAGTGAACAGACCAAGGCAGAAAAACCCTTGGCATCGGCTGAAGTAGTCGTTGAAGCAGACGATTCAAACCCAGGCTACTACAGCGCGAAGTTCTTCCTGCGTCCGCATTACCAGCTGGAAGGACTGACTGTGTCCTTGCGACTGGTTTCAAAACTTCCGTCAGCCAAGGGAGGTTAAGTCCTAGGCTGACGAGAAGGACGACAGCGTTTTTCATAGTACCCATCCAAAACGCTGTTCATCGGCACTACGCCTCATGCGGCAAGCCGTTTAGTGCCACAACAAAAAAGAAACCTAAAGTGGAGCAAGCGTCATGGCAATTGATGCATATGTAATCTTCGAGGGGCCCGGTGCCGGTGCTATCGCCATTGAAGGCGAAACACAAGATGACGAAATGGCCAAGAAAAAGGCTTTCGAAATCACCACTTTCAGCATGGGTGCTGAAAACACTATGGACATCGGTTCCATGCGTGGTGGTTCTGGTGCCGGCCGCGTGAAGTTTAAAGAATTCCAGATTGAAAAGAAAAGTGATCGCGGTTCGCCTGGGCTCTTCCTCGCTTGTTGTAACGGCGGTATCTACAAAACGGTTACCTTAATTCTCCGTCGTTCAGGTGGTGCATCCGGTAAGTCAGGTGTGATCTTCCTCACCTTCACCATGAAGCTGGTTGCTATCAAAGAAATCAGCTGGGAAGGCAACGACGAAGAGTGTAAAGAATCCATCCAGATGGAATATGGTGCCGTAGAGATAAATTACACCATGATGGATACCACTGGTGCGATGGGCAAGACACTTACAGAAAAGTGGAGCCGCATCAAGAATACTCGCGACCTCGCCGTGGAATAGTCGAGTATTTTTCTTCCCCCTTGTGTGTTTGCCGGGGCTCCCCCGGCAAACTTTCAATGCGCCCTAGTCCGGAGTGATCCCGTATGCCTGCGAAGGAACATCTAGCCACAGGTAACCTGAAAGAAGCACTCGAAATCACTCAGGAGCAAGTGCGAAAAAATCCTGAGGACGTCAAAGAGCGTATCCTCCTCTTCCAGCTCTATTGTGTGAACGGAGACTGGTTGAAGGCTAAAAAACAACTTCCAATCATTCGACAGTTTGATGATAGCGCCATTCCTATGGTGGAGACATACTCTCGTTTACTCGATATGGAGCAACTGCGTGAGGAAGTCTTTGCAGGTGTAAAGACCCCTCTTCTGTTTGGCGAACCCAAAGAGTGGCTTTCCTTTCTTATCCAGGCGCTGAAGTTCGACGTTGAAAAGAACGAACAAGCCGCCGTAGAGCTTCGTGATCAGGCTTTTGAGGAAGCAGAAGCGATCTCAGGGACCATCAACGGCGAAAAGTTTGAATGGCTCGCTGACGCCGATCCCCGTTTAGGTCCAGTTTTAGAGCTCATGATGAGCAATGCCTATTATTGGGTTCCTTACTCAGCCATCAAATCCATCCGAATTCCTGAGCCACGTGACTTAAGAGATATGTGCTGGACACCAGTCAATCTCCTCTGGGTCAACGGCGGACCTGCAAATGGTTTCATTCCAACACGTTACGTGGAAACCGTGCATTCCGATGATGCCAATCTGAAACTTTCTCGCCTTACCTCATGGGACGGAGACAGACCAATTGGGCAGCGCATGTTTGCGCATGAGACATCCGAAATCCCACTTCTTGAGGTCCGTTCAATCAACTTTGACACTCAAGTAGACGTTCACAAGGACATTGGTCCTGTCGTGGGTAGCGGCGATACTACTACTTCAACGGAGGGCGGCCATGGCTGAACGGCCACTTGCTGATCGGTTGGTCCCGTCTTTGCTGGACCGTCTAACAGATGACAACCCGTTTCAGCAGGTAGAGCCCCGTGAAGCCCGCGTCACCAGCTCGGTTAATCTTCGGTATTCCATTCAGCGTGATTTGGAGTGGCTTTTTAACACAACGCGACTTGGCTCCGACATCAATCTAACACCTTACCCTGAAGTCCAGTCCTCCGTCTTAAACTTTGGAATTCCAGACCTTGGTGCGATGACAACCAAAAGTGCCGAGGAAATTGAAGACATCCTGCACGAAGCCATCGTCAACTTCGAGCCTCGCGTTATCGAAGAAAGTCTGCTGGTTTCCATCGTTGAACCAAACAAGCCACGTCGTTCCAACCGTCTGGATTTTCAGATTGAAGGGCAGCTGTGGTCTCAACCTTTGCCACAAGCTTTGTATCTGCGCACTGAGTTCGATCTTGATGTGCATGCAGTGCAGATAGCTAAACCGCGCCAGCGAGGTTCCTGACATGAAGCCTTGGCTGCTTCCTTATTACAACAGAGAATTACAGCACATACGCGAAAGTGCCTCAGAATTTGCAGAGGCATATCCCAAGGTTGCAGGCCGTCTCGGGCTGAGTGGCTTTGACTGTGCAGACCCTTACGTGGAGCGGTTACTAGAGGGCTTTGCGTTTCTGACAGCGCGCGTTCAATACAAGCTGGATGCTCAGTTCCCTCAGTTTACGCAGCATCTTCTTGAGATGGTGTATCCGCATTTTCTGGCGCCCGTGCCATCCATGTTGATTGCCAGCCTTGAGCCAGACATGACACAGGGCTCATTGAAGGAAGGCTATCTGGTTCCTCGCGGAACTCAATTGCGCAGCCGGAAAAGTGCACGCGGAGCAACGCCTTGTACCTACAAGACGGCTCACGACACGACCTTATGGCCTGTCAGCGTAGAAGCAGTCGACTATCTTGCGAGCCCGAGTGAACTGGCGGCACAGAAGGTTGAAGTGCGCAACGGTGCAAAGGCTGGACTTCGCATACGGCTGAAGACCGTTGGCAACATTCCCTTCAATGAATTGGCGCTGGATGAACTCCCTCTCTATTTGCGAGGTGGCGGTTCACAGCCGGTGAAGCTCTACGAGCAGATTATCGGTAACTGTGCGGGCGTTGCCATTCGCCCGACAAGCCTGCCGACACCATGGGAAATCAATCTCCCCTCTGAAATCGTGAACACACGCGGTTATGGAGATGAAGATGCTCTGCTCCCCTACGGCCCTCAATCTTTCAGCGGATATCGTTTGCTGCAGGAGTACTTTGCTTTTCCCCATAGGTTCCTGTTTGCAGAACTGACGAATCTACAACCAGCTGTTCGCCAATGTGAAACCGATGAGATGGATGTTTTCCTGCTCTTCAATCGGGTTGACAGGGATCTGGAGCGCGCCGTTGATCGCGCTAATATTGCGTTGTTTTGTACGCCAGCCATCAATCTGTTCTCCACGCGACTGGATCGCTTGCACATAAACGACAGGCGCAGCGATCACCATGTGGTGCCGGATCGTTCCAAGCCGCTGGACTATGAGATCTATCAGCTGGAAGAAGTGGAAGGCTACAGCTCTCAGGGTGATGCGCCGCAGATCTTCAAGCCATTTTACAGCCTCTCAAGTTCTCAGGATATTCGCAGTGAGAGCGCCTATTACACAGTTCATCGAAAACAACGCCTAGCAACCGCTAAGCGGAAGATTACGGGCGGTCGTAGTAACTATCTGGGCACCGAGATCTTCATCAGTCTCGTAGATGCGAAAGATGCGCCGTATAATCTATCGCTCAATCAGCTGGGCATTCGCGCTCTTTGCACAAACCGCGACTTGCCGTTGATGATGCCGATTGGCGCAGGCAAATCAGACTTTTCGCTTCCAGAAGGTGGTCCAGTTAATGCGGTGAAGTGTATTGACGGACCAAGCCGCCCTCGTCCCTCCAACATCTTTGGTGAAACGGCATGGCGGTTCATCAACCATTTGTCACTGAACTACCTCAGCATTGCGGATAATAACGACACCGATGGAGCACAAGCCTTGCGTTCCATTCTGCATCTTTATGCGCCGCTGGGAGATACCTCTACGACGCAGCAGATAGATGGTGTTCGATCTATCAAATCTACCCGAGCAGTGCGTCGTCTCCCTGGGCGTGGCCTCTCTTCTGTTGCCCGTGGTCTGGAGCTGAACATTACGCTCGATGAAGCCGCGTTTGAAGGCACGGGTGTGTTTCTCTTGGGAGCGGTGCTCAACGAGTTCTTCGCGCGTTACGTATCGATCAACAGCTTCACGGAAACCGTGGTGAGATCGAGCGTTCGTGGTGAAGTGATGCGTTGGCCATGTCAGATTGGGAGGCGTCATAGGCTATGACTGGTTCCCAGACACCTCCTCCCTCTATTGGTCCGCCGCCAAAACCGACGCCTCCCAATGGTGCAAACAAGGTCCCTGCGGTAACACAGCAGCCTCCAACACAGGAAGCGCGCTGGAGGGGGCGTTTGCGTTCGGCTGAGAAAGACTTTCTCGACTACGAGTTCTTGCCTCTGGTCCGGCTTATTGAATGTGCCAATCCAGACAAGCCCCGCATCGGGACATCCCGCCGATGTCAGGATGACCCTGTTCGGTTCTCTCATGAGCCGCATTTGCAGTTTGAAGCTTCGACGATCACAGCTTTCAAGCAGGGTGTTGGCACTAATCCAAGTCGAATGACCAGCCGTTTCCTCGGTCTCTTTGGCCCGAATGGGCCGATGCCCCTGCATCTGACCGAATATGCGTTTAAGCGAGAGCATCAGCACCGCGATACGACCATGCGGGCGTTTGCGGATGTGTTTCATCACCGCATTCTCAGCCTGTTTTATCGGGCCGCAATCACCGGTGAACCTGCCTTCAGCTTTGATCGACCTGAACAGGATCGGTATTCAATCTATACCGGAGCACTGGCAGGCTTTGGGCCGACAGAATTCCGGCATCGAGATGATCTGCCAGACGTGGTGAAGTACCACTTTGCGGGACGGCTCGCACTTCAAACACGTGGTGCAGATGGTCTGCTGGCGATCCTCAGCTGTTACTTCAACCTCCCCGTTGAGCTTGAAGAGTTTATTGGTGAGTGGCTCTACTTACCTAAGAAGCAGGTGACTGCGCTCAATGGTTTCCGCAACGCTGGCCTTCTTGGAGTTGGTGCAGCTTTGGGTGGTCGTGTTTGGTCCAGCGACACCAAGTTTCGTGTTGCATTTGGACCGCTTTCTCTGCGCGATTACGAAGGTTTGTTGCCTGACGGCATTTCCATGCCGCGGCTGCTTTCTGCTGTTCGTGCCTATTGTGGTGATGAGCTGGAATGGGATGTGGCTTTGGTACTTAAACGCAACCAGGTGCCCACAACTCGTCTGGGTCAATACGGAAAACTTGGTTGGACCACGTGGCTCTCGCCCAAGAAACAGGGTGGCCCGGTTCGAGATCTCAATTTGCGCCCACGTCAAGTTACTGAAAAATCAAAAAAAGCGTCTGTTCATAGCAACGGTAGTGCGAAGGCTGCCTAGGAGTTCCCATGAGTGATATCAAACGAGCGTCCCTCTTCGGTAAATTAAATCCGACCTGTTATCAGGCAATCGACAGCGCTACGACTTTTTGTAAGATGCGCGGCAATCCCTATGTGGAGTTGGAACATTGGTTCCAGCAGCTTCTGAGTGCACAGGATTCAGATTTACACCGTATCATTCGCGATGCGGGTATCGATGAGGCACGGCTTGCGTCGGATCTCACCAAGGCTTTGGACAAACTCCCGCGCGGCGCAAGTTCTGTCAGCGACCTTTCCCAACACGTGGAGGAAGCGGTTGAACGTGGCTGGGTTTATGCCACGCTGATGTTTGGCGACAACGCCATCCGCAGTGGCTATCTCCTGATTGGCATTCTCAAGACCCCAGGCCTGCGCAACACCCTGTTTGGCATCTCTCGGTTGTTTGAGAACATATCTGCAGACGATACAGCAGCCCGTTACAAGAAGATTACGGAAGGCTCTCCTGAGGAAGGTAAAGCCAAGGATGGTACGCAACTGGATGCAGGTGAGCAACATGCTGCAGCTCCTGGATTAAAGACTGCAGATGAAGCCCTTGATGCTTACTGCACGGATGTGACTGCCAAGGCAAAAGAAGGCCAGCTGGATCCTGTTATTGGCCGCGAAGAAGAAATCCGGCAGATCATTGATACGCTGATGCGCCGCCGCCAGAACAACCCTATCCTGACGGGTGAAGCCGGTGTTGGTAAAACTGCTGTTGTTGAAGGTCTGGCGATCCGCATTGCAGAGGGCGATGTGCCACCGTCCATCAAAGACGTTCGTGTTCTGCTGCTGGATGTGGGTCTGCTTCAGGCCGGTGCTGGTGTTAAAGGTGAGTTTGAAGATCGTCTGCGCAAGATTTTGGATGCGGTTCGCTCCTCTGTACAGCCGATTATTCTGTTCATCGACGAAGCCCATACACTGATTGGTGCTGGTGGCGCCGCTGGTACCGGTGATGCCGCGAACCTGCTGAAACCGGCTTTGGCTCGTGGTGAGTTGCGGACGATCGCGGCGACCACATGGTCAGAATACAAGAAGCATATTGAGAAAGACCCAGCTCTTGCTCGCCGGTTCCAGAACATTCTGGTTGAAGAGCCAGATCCGGATAAAGCCGTTGCCATTATGCGTGGAGTAGCAGCAATGCTTGAAAAGCACCATCAGGTGCAGATCCTTGATGAAGCATTGGAAGCTGCAGTTCACCTTTCCATGCGCTTTATTCCAGCTCGGCAATTGCCCGACAAAGCAATCAGTTTGATTGATACGGCCTGTGCCCGCGTTGCCCTTTCCCAACACGCCACACCGGCAGCAGTGGATGATTGCCGAAAGCGGCAAGTGATGGTGGAGACAGAGCGAGACATTCTGGAACGCGAGTCTCAATCTGGTTTTGATGTAGGTGAGAAGCTCACCGACGTTAAAAAGAAACTGACCGAACTTGAGAAAGAACGCGAAGGTCTAGAAGCTGAGTGGATCAAAGAGCAAACGCTCGTTGGGGACATTCTGAAACTACGTGAGGTATTCCGCCAAACCAATGGCGATGAGAATGCCGATACAGCGCCAGTTAAGAAAGAGCTCGACGAGAAACTAGAAGAGCTGACGGAGCTTCAAGGCGAGCATCCGCTCATTTTGCCAGAGGTAGACGCTCAGGCGGTTGCCACCATTGTTTCTGACTGGACTGGCATTCCAACAGGCCGAATGGTTTCCAATGAAATCAACACCGTCCTCCATCTGAGCGATATTCTGCGCAAGCGGATTATTGGTCAGGACCATGCGATGGAAGTAATTGCACGCCGTGTGAAGACCTCCCGCGCCAATCTGGATAATCCAAGCCGCCCAATCGGTGTTTTCCTGCTTGTGGGTCCAAGTGGTGTCGGTAAGACTGAAACCGCTCTGGCCCTTGCCGAGACGCTTTATGGCGGAGAACAGAACCTCATTACAATCAACATGAGTGAGTTTCAGGAGAGCCATACTGTTTCGACTCTGAAGGGCTCACCTCCGGGTTATGTGGGTTACGGTGAAGGCGGCGTTCTGACAGAAGCTGTGCGCCGCAGACCTTATAGCATCGTGCTGCTTGATGAGGTTGAGAAGGCCCACCCAGATGTGCACGAGCTGTTCTTCCAGGTTTTTGATAAAGGTATGATGGAAGATGGTGAAGGGCGGAAGATCAACTTCAAGAACACGCTGATCCTTCTCACCGCGAACGTGGGCAGTGATCTCATACTGGATATGTGTGCTGACGAAGATCTGGTGCCGGATCCGGATGGCATTGCCAAGGCTTTGAGACCTCCGCTTCTCAAGGCCTTCCCAGCCGCCTTGCTCGGTCGTCTTGTGACTGTGCCTTACTACCCACTCAGCTCACCAGTTATTCATAAGATCATCAACCTGCAGCTTGGCCGCATTGGTGATCGTATTCTTGAGAACCACAATGTGAAGTTCACCTGGGATGACTCTGTTGTGAAGCTGATTGAAAGCAGGTGTGCTGAGATTGAGAGTGGTGGCCGCATGATTGATGCGATCCTGACCAACACGCTGCTGCCTGATATCAGCACCGAGTTCCTCAAGAACATGAGCGAAGACAAGAAGATCACAGAGCTCAAAGTGCATACAGATGGTGATGCCTTTGACTACAAGTTCAAGAAGTCACCTGTGGCGAAAAAGGATAAGCATAAGAAGAAGTGAGAGCCTGACCTGACAACCTAATAAACCTAAAAGAAAAATAGGAACATAGGCTTATCAGTTTTTTTACCACAGAAACTAACTGAAACAAAACACGTCGGAACTACTTTTCCAAGTGACGAGGAGTCCAACGATGCAGAAAGTCAAGCAATCGGCAAGGAGACGGTCGACGCGCATTCCTGCGTGGCGCCTCACTCTGCGCCGTATTGTTCGTTCTGATGCATTTCAGTACACTTTTCTCTTCCTGATTATTGTCAATGCCATCAGTCTTGGCTTGGCAACATCCCCCTCCGTGCGCCGGATCACTGGCGATGGTCAGGTGATCTTCGATGACGTGATCATCGGGCTCTTCATTCTGGAGTTTGTCCTGAAGATCATGGCTTTTGGCGTTCGCTTTTTCAAAAGCTGGTGGAACATCTTCGACATTTCGGTTGTCAGTTTCTCGCTCCTACCACAATCCGGCTACCTGAGCGTATTGCGTGCCCTTCGTGTCATGCGGGCCATGCGCGTGCTTTCCTTCCTGCCTCAGTACCGGCAGGTGATGCAGGCGCTGCTTGACGCTCTGCCCGGCATGTTCTCCGTGATGATCGTATTGGCACTGATTTATTACGTGTTTGCCGTGATGGCGACAGGTTTGTTTGGAGCAAGTTTCCCGGACTGGTTTGGTGATATTGGCCGGTCCCTCTACTCGCTCTTCCAGATCATGACACTTGAAAGCTGGTCCATGGGGATCGTGCGACCGGTGATGAAGATCTACCCATATGCTTGGGCGCTGTTCATACCCTTCATCTTCCTGACAGCCTTTGCGGTGCTCAACCTTTTCATCGGTCTGATCGTCAGCTCCATGCAGGGCATCTATCAGGAAGAACACAGTGAAGATGTTGAACGTCTTCGCCTCCTCGTTTCCGCAGAAAACCGCGCGATTGCTCACCAGCTGGAAGCTGCTCAGCTGCAAGTGATCAAAACCCTCGAACGTCTTGAAGAACAAATAGAAAATAACAAGAGAGATCGTGATGAATGACGCTGAAAAAGACGATGACCTTGACTCGCTGCTTAACGACATCATCGAGGAAAGTGACGCCCCTGCCGAAGGTGGAAGTGCCGAGAGCGCTTCTGCCAGCGTGTTTGAACCAGATTTTGGCGAGATCGACTGCGAAGCGCCAAAGCTGAACATTACGCTGGAAAGCCCCTTCCATCTGGCGGTCATTGGCGATTTCTCAGGCCGTGCCAATCGGATGGCGCTTTATACAGCAGATGAGCTTGCTGTGCTTAAAGGCCATAATGTTGATGTTGATACGGCAGAAGATCTCCCAGCCCGTTTTAAGATCAACATTGAGCTGGACCTTGCAGGTGATGACAAGGTTATCCGGTTTGAACCACGCTGCATTGAAGACTTCCATCCCGATGAGATCATCGAAGAGTTCGAGATCTTTGATGAGCTGAAAGCTCTGCGATCTTCTTTGAAGAACCCAGGGACCTTCAGCAGCGCAGCTGCAACCATTGATGAATGGCTGGAAAACCAGGGCGAGAAGCCTGTTTCTCAGCGGAACTCCCGCGGCTCTGTGATTGCCGTTGACAAGAAGCTCAGTGACTTTTCTGCTTTGATTGACCGGCCTGTCGAAGAGCATGAAGAAGTCGATGATCTTTCCGAAATGATCGGCAAAATGGTCTCGCCTTACATCAAAGCAGCCGACAATCCGCAGCTCGACGATTATCTTGAGATCGTTGAGGAAGTGATGACGACAACCCTTCGCAAGATCCTGCAAAATGCAGATTTTCAGGCATTGGAGAGTGTCTGGCGGGTTATTGATATGTTGTCACGCCGGATTGAGACTTCCACATCCTTGAAGATCACGCTCTACGACATTTCAGCGGAAGATTTTGCTCGTGACCTGAGCGCGACCAACAAGCTGGAAGAAACAGGTCTGTATCGTCTGTTCGTAGAAAATGCACTGCAGGATGAAGGTGTTGGCACGCCAAGTGCTATCGTGGGCCTTTACACATTCGACATGACACCTCCGCATGCGGAGCTTCTTGGTCGCATGTCAAAGATCTGTGCTCATGCTCATGCGCCGTTCCTGACTTCTCTGGATCGCAACAACGCAAACAGAAAATTTGAAGAGCTTCCTAAGATTACCGAAAAGACGTGGCAGAGTCTTAAGGCTATGCCAGAGAGCAATTACATTGGTCTGAGCTTGCCACGCTTCATGCTTCGGATGCCCTATGGAGCAAAAACCGATCCGATTGATGCATTCGACTTTGAAGAGTTTGACGAGAAGATTGGCCTGAAAGCCATGTTGTGGGGTAACCCGGCAGCACTGGTCGGCCTTGTGCTCGCAAAAGACTATGAGACCAATGGTGGCGGCATGCGGCCAGGTTCGATCCTGACCATCAACGATATGCCGTTCCATTACGTGCATGACCAGTACGGCGATCAAGTCGCCCTGCCCTGTACAGACCGCATGATCAGTCACCGCAGCGTTGAACCTTTGATGCGACAGCGGTTCATGCCGATTGTTTCCATGAAAGGACAGCCGGAAGTCCGGATCGCCTCTCTGAGTGGCCTTGCCGGAGATATTGTTTCCGGTCGCTGGTGTGATCAGATTGCGGTTTCCAAAGCAGCAGAAACCCCAAGCGCAAGTGCTGGTGCGCGCGTCAGCATTGCTGGCGGTGACGGTTATAACCCTGCCATTCAGGCAACGAAGGGTGCTGTGGTTGTTGAAACCATCCTGGATCCTAAGAAGACCCCGGAAACCGTCTTCAGGATCGAAACAGAAACACCTGAACCTCAAGTTAAAGAACCTGCGGCTGCAGAAGACGAGGACGAAGACGTCGAAGAAGCAGCTCCGGCACCTGCACCAAAACCTGCAGCAGCGGCTGCTCCACCTGAACCTGCCCATGACACATCTGAGCTGGACAACCTGCTAGCTGATCTATCTGCAGATGATGAAGACGAAGCTGACGAAGAAGGTATGGATCCAGAGCTCGAAGCTCTGCTTGCCGACCTATAACAATAAATAATGGAGTTCGATATGGCTGAAGTTGTTGAAATAGATAACCTTCCTGAAGTTTACGTCATGGAGTTCGGCGGCAATTACTACCTTGTGCGCGGTGCCCAGTACCTAGATCAAATCCTGTTTGGCAAAGAGCCATTGGGTTTCCCAGTCCTTATCAAATCCGTCAAAACCTGGGACGAGATTCTTTTGAACTGGGAAAACTCCGGTGGATCCATGCCCTGGATCCTTAATCCAGGCATCGTTGAACGGATGGAGCGGGACAACCGCAAACTGACCTCAGACAGCTTCAACGCCTGAGACCCGACTGTAACCCGATTTTGAGATAGGCAGGTCCTGGAATGTGTGCAAGCAAAGTAACTGAGAACCGGCTGTTCACGATCAATTTCGATGGCGGAGATGACAGCTTCCATCTTTGGAAGATGAAAATGACCAGCGAAATGAGTGAGCTTTATGAAATGGTCGTCGATTGCCGATCATTTGAACATGACCTGCCCCTCGATAAAATGCTTGGGCAGTCCCTCACTTTGGAAATGAAAAAGGTCTCTGGCACCAGTCTGTCTTCAGATCAATATCTGAACGGATTTGTGACCAAAGCAATCTATACCGGTCAGGATCACGGATACTCGACATATCGACTTTTAGTGCGCCCGTGGCTCTGGTTTTTGACACTGACCAGCAACTGCCGAATTTTTCAGGAAAAGTCGACACCGGATATTTTGAAGGAAGTGTTCCAGGATGCTGGGTTTACGGACTTCAAGAACAAACTGAGCGACAGTTACGATCCTCGCCCCTATTGTGTGCAGTTTCAAGAGAGTGACTTCAACTTTGTCTGCCGACTCATGGAACAGGAAGGTATTTACTACTACTTCGAACATGAAGACGGCCAGCACACTATGATTCTTGCGGATGCGTATAGTGCGCACGAGGACATCAAAGGCGAGTCAAGTCTTCCATTCTATTCAGAGGAAGATCACTTCCGCCGAGCAGCAGACCACCTTTGGGACTGGCGACATAACGAAGAGATCCAGACTGATGAAGTAGAGATCAACGACTATGACTTCACAAAGCCAACCAGTGATTTGAAAGCCAACGCAAGCGATAAGAAATCGCATCAGCTTTCTGGTCGCACGCGCTACATGTATCCCGGCGATTATGAAGAAGTCAGTGCAGGTGAAAAGCGTGCGAAAATACGCGTGGAAGAAGCTTCAGCCGCCTACGCCAAGGTTTATGCCCGCGGTAACGCGCGAGGCCTACGCCCCGGCTATCTCTTCAAACTGGACAAGTTCCCAGACGATCCAAGTCAGGAAAAAGAGTATCTGATTACCAAGGCTGTTTGCGAGGTCTCTATCGAGTTTGCGCGTGACGAGGAACAAGAGTTCTACGATGCAATCACCTATGAGATCGAAGCGATCGACTCCAGTGTTCAGTACCGCAGAGCCTCGACGACACCCTGGCCAAACATGAGCGGCCTGCAGTCTGCTGTTGTTACAGGTGCAGATGGTGAAGAGATCTGGACTGATGAGTATGGCCGGATCAAGGTACAATTCCATTGGGACCGTGACGGCCAGAACGACGACAAGTCATCCTGCTGGGTACGCGTTGCTCAGATGTGGGCCGGTAAGAGTTGGGGGGGCTTACACATTCCACGCGTAGGACAGGAGGTTCTTATCGACTTCCTGGATGGAAATCCTGACCGCCCTATTGTGGTAGGCAGTGTCTATAATGGCGAGCAGACTGTTCCCTATGACCTTCCCAGTGAAGCAACCAAATCCACGATCAAGAGTGAAACCTCCAAAGAAGGCGGAGGTAACAACGAGTTCCTGTTTGAAGACAAAAAGGACGAAGAACTCGTTCAGCTTACCGCTGAGAAGGACTACGAGCGAACCGTCAAGAACAACGAGACGGTCAAGATCGGGTTCGACAAGCAGGAGGATGGTGATCAGACCATCGAGGTTTACAACAACCGTAGCCTGACCGTTGATCAAGGTGACGAGACCTACACCATCAAGACCGGTGGCCGCACGACCACGGTTGAAAAAGATGACGCCCTGTCCGTCAAATCCGGCAATCACACCATCACGGTTGAGAGTGGTGATCAGTCGATCTCCATGAAACAAGGCGCGCAGACTGTTGAAGCAATGAAAGACATCGGTGTCACCTCGCAAACTGGTGATGTGAAAGTCGACGCCTCAGCCGGTTCGGTCAAAGTGTCTGGCACGCAGGCCATCGAACTGACGTGCGGCGGCAGCTCAATCAAAATGGATCCCATGTCGATCACTCTGACAGCTGGCCCAAGTTCTCTCAAACTGGAAGCGGCTCAGGCAGAGCTGAAAGGTTTGATGGTGACCGTTAAGGGTGATGTTCAGGCGACCGTCGACGGAACTCTGACCACCTTAAAAGGTGCTGGCATCACGACGGTACAAGGTGCCCTCGTCAAGATTAATTGAGGCGCATTATGGAAAATAGTGTGACAAATACTACATTGCTCCTCAATTCCTACAAGGAACTACTCGAAAAGAGACCTTTAGAACTTGGAGATGAGGCAACACCACTTGTAGAAGATAACAAGTCTTCTATCGAAGTTGTGGATACCCTGGCGGATGCAGAACTCCTGTCAGATGCCGTGAAGGTACTTGCTCACGCCCTGAGTAAACCGCGTGCAGTGTGGTGGGCCAGTCAAGTCAGCAGAGCGTCCTTTCCGGAAGGTACCGTGCCTACGGATGATGAGGAAATAGCGCTGAAAGCTGCGGAAGACTGGGTCCGAAAACCTGAAGAAGACCTGCGTCGTGCAGCAATGAAAATTGCCGATGACGGAGGATACAAAACTGCCGCTTGTCTGGCTGCTGCAGCAGCGGGATGGAGCGGTGGAAGTATGGGTTCCCCCGAGTTCGATCCTGCGCCTCCCCCAGAAAACCTAACTAGTATTGCCGTAGGGTCATCTATAGTTTTGTCTGTATATGACAGCAACGTGGAGGACCCCAAAGAGTTCTTAGTCAAAGCTTTCAAGTTGGGACGAGCACTCGCAGATAATGAAATAGAGGCCCTATGAGTTTCCCGGCAGCACGTATGACAGACATGCATGTCTGTCCAATGGTGAACGGTATCGTTCCTCACGTTGGAGGCCCGATATCCCTAGGAGCGCCAACCGTCTTAATCGGGAACCTTCCGGCGGCACGCATGTCGGATATGTGCGTCTGCGTTGGGCCTCCGGACACGATAATGAAAGGCAGTGTCACCACTTTGATCGTCGGATTGCCGGCGGCGCGTATGCTGGATGTCACTGCCCATGGCGGCACCATCATCCTTGGCTGGCCCACAGTACTTATCGGGGGCTGAGGATATGGCTGATAACACGAGCATCGTTTTAGTACTCATTTTGACCAAGGGGCATGAGTTGGTCGATACAGGAAAATGCACGCGCATATTGCGACAGGAACGCTGCGTTATAGGACGTGGCAGTACTGCGGATTGGATACTTCCCGATCCTGCAAACCAATTGTCACGCCGTCATTGCATTATTGAGTGGCATGAAGGCGGGTATCGCGTTGTTGACACTAGCTCCAACGGAACATTCGTCAATGACTGGGATGAGCCTATTCCGAACGGCGAAGCTTGTGGTTTGGAGGAAGGCGACATCATCCGCATTGGCGGCTATTACATCAGCACCCAGTTTCTGCCCGAAGGTGCCGATGCACGGCTGAAAACCGATGATTTCCTGGATGCTCCAGAAAATCCTGATCCACTTGCGGATCTGCTTCCCAAAGAACTTGAGAGTGAAGATGATGACTGGGTTGATGACCAGATTGTGTCTTCTGAGGACGAACTCTCTGAAGTTCTGAATGACCCGCTTGAGTCTCCTGAGTCCATCCTTCGCAAAGCTACTGAAACGCTGGACTCCTATCCTGCTAGCGAAGGAAAAGAGCCAATTCCACCAGTGAGTTATGGCTTTGAAGGTTACAAATACTCAAGCTCTGTACCTTTTGAAAGCGACAGCGGCATTTCCAGCGAAGAAGGTGCAAGTGCCTGGGACCACAATCGTACTGAATCTGACGCCTTTAAATTACCTAGAACGCATCACCAGACCATTCCGGAGGACTGGGATGTAGAACCGAAAAAAGACATTGAGAACAAAGCTCGTAAACCACATGACGATTAGCCACATCAAACGCATTGCGTACATTTTGCTTTTGAGTATCGGCCTGGCTTCCTGCTCCGCCGAGATGCCTATGCCTGTCATGATCACGACTACTGTCATCGCGGACAAGGAACTGAACCAGAACGCAGAAGGCATGTCGACACCTGTTCAGGTCAAGATCTTTTATCTTACTTCTGATGCCGAGTTTAAAACTCATGACTTTTTCACTCTGTTTGAAAAAGGAGACCAAGTTCTCGGCAAAAACCTGCTGGATATGAAGGAAGTTTTCATAGCTCCCGGAAAGATCATGAAGGTAGCAGTCAAGGTTGATCCGAGTGTGGCTTTCGTTGCTGTGCTTGGTGCCTTTCGGAAAGTGGATACAGGGACCTGGAGCTCGGTGATTATGGTTCCAAACAACAAACCATCGAGCCTCATCGCTTACTTGAGCAAGCTTGAAATTACTCTGCAGCCCGACAAGACAGTAAAAGAAGGATGGTTCTATTAATGACCACTCATAACAAAGTTGTCTGGTCAGAAGGCCTGTTTCTACAGCCGCAGCATTTTCAGCAGCATGATCGCTATCTGGAACAGCTGGTCAGTGACAGTATCTCGAGCATTCGCCCTCACCCATGGGGGCATACAGAGCTGAAAATCAATCAGGAAGCTCTGAAACTAGGACAATTCGCGCTCAATTTTGCCAGCGGCGTCATGCCGGATGGAACACCCTTCAAGATGCCACAGGAATGTGACGCTCCTGCGTCCATCCCAGTGCCTGAGAGCGTTAAAAACTCTGTCATCTATTTAGCTCTGCCCATTCGGCAACCCGGCGCTTATGAGTACGAGTATCCAGGCGTTCAGGAAACTGCAGCGCGTTATGTGGTGCATGAATCTGAAGCGCGGGATGCCATTACTGGCAGTGATGCCAGCGTGCAGATGGAAACCGGACGTCTGCGTTTTACTTTCAAGTTTGACTTTGAGGATCTGGATGGCTGGATCTGCCTGCCTATTGCACGTGTGATTGAGGTGCGGGCTGATAAGCAAGTGATCTTGGATGACGAGTACATCTCCACTTGCCTTGCCGCACATTCCTCTTCAGTGCTTTACGGCTATATTCGCGAAATCTGGGGCATGCTGAGTCACCGTGCAGATGCTTTGGCGGGCCGTGTCTCCAACTCTGGCAGCAAGGGTGTTGCAGAGATTTCTGACTTCCTGCTTTTGCAGACGGTCAATCGATACGAGCCACTTTACGCACACTTTGCTCAGACGCCCTCCCTTCATCCGGAAGCGCTCTATCGCATCTCCATTCAGCTGGTGGGTGAACTGGCGACATTTACAGCGGCGGCACGGCGACCCTCGACGCTTCAACCCTACCGCCATGAGGCTCTGACAGAGTCTTTTGCGCCGGTTATTGCCCATTTGAGGCAGCATCTTTCAGCGGTTCTGGAGCAGACAGCTGTTCCGATCCCACTGGAGGAGCGCAAGTACGGTGTGCGGGTTGGTATGTTGCTCGACCGCAGCCTGATCAAGTCAGCGCGCTTTGTTCTTGCTGTTAGTGCTGATCTGCCATCTGAGGTGATCAATCGTCACTTCCCAGGTCAGATCACGATCGGCTCAGTGGAGCAAATCCGCGACTTTGTGAACTCGGCGCTGGCAGGCATTGCGGTGAAGCAGTTGCCGGTTGCGCCACGACAGATCCCGTATCACACGGGCACAGCATATTTCGAACTGGATCCGGCCTCATCACATTGGGACGAAATCCGCGTTTCAGGCGGCCTTGCGCTGCATGTTGCGGGCGACTTCCCGAAACTTGTGATGGAACTCTGGGCGATCAGAGAGCAGTAGGCGATGAACGGACAGAGGAGCTGAGATTATGGCAAAGAAGGATTTCACTGCCCTTTCGGTGGACTCGATCGACACTGTCATCTCTACTGATGCCCCTAATCCGGATCATATGGAGCCGGGTGCCACCAATCTTCCGGCTCAAACCCCTGCAGGCTACTGGTTCCTCGGGGCGGATGACATTCAGTTCGTGCCCCTTGGTAACAATGCGCTCGTGAAAGCCGCAAGCAGCTTGCTTGCGCTTGCCGCACGCTTGCGGAACCATGCGCAGCACCGGGATGTAAATGCTCTTCGGTCTCACGTTATCTCTGAAATCCGCGCTTTTGAGCACAACTCGATGCTGGGTGGCCTCTCGTCCAAGACCATTCGCATTGCACGCTATGTTCTCTGTGCCACGCTTGATGACATCATTCTCAACACCCCCTGGGGGAGCCGCAGTATCTGGGCAACTCAGAGCCTTGTGAGCAATTTCCATAAGGACGTGTCCGGTGGTGACAGATTTTATGATCTATTGAGGAAGACGCAGGCCAATCCAAGTCGTGACAAAGATCTTCTGGAGTTGTTGTATCTTTGTATTTCACTCGGGTTTGAAGGTCGCTTGCGGATCATGCCGCAAGGCACCAACACCATGTCGCGGCTGCGCTATGGTATCTCTCGCCTCATTCGCTCCTTACGTGGAGATCAGGAAACTGACCTTTCCCCCCATTGGCGCGGTGTTGAGGATGCCTACAGGCCGCTGAAGTGGTCTATTCCGGTCTGGGGGATCTTCTTCGGTGCTGCTGTGCTCGGACTGCTGATTTACGGCATATTGCTGTTCTGGCTTGGTGAGAAGAGTGAGCGTATTGCATTTCAGTATGAATCCCTCATCAACACCAGTCCAATCGATCTGACGCATCAACCGGCACCACCACGCGCAGCATTGCCTAACCTGCCTCAGCAGCAGGCTACTCCGGGCACACCGGGTAGTCCTTCATCACCACAGGTTGTTCGCAGTTCAACGGCGTATCAGCAAATCAGTGCCTTCCTTGCCACTGAAATCCAGCAAGGCCTCGTGGTTGTGATGAATGCCAATGGGAATGTTGTTATCCGTCTGACCGGTTCAGGTATGTTTGCGACAGCACGCGATACGTTGACAGCCCGGTTTATTCCAGTTGTGAACCGTGTGGCTGAGGCGCTCAACACACGTCCGGGCAGGATCAATGTGGTTGGATACTCTGACAACATTCCGATCCGAAATGCCCAATTCAGAAACAATGTGGCGCTTTCCAAAGCTCGCGCGCAGACTGTGGCTGATCTGATCAAGGTTCGTCTGTCTGACAAGAACCGTGTAAGGGCCATTGGCAGAGGTTCTGCTGACCCTATTGCTTCCAATGCAACGGCTGAAGGGCGTGCGCAGAACAGGCGCATTGATATTACGCTGATCCCTAGCACTGGCCAGGGAGGTCAGCAATGAGTAGACTCAAACGCTTTTTCCCCTTCTGGTTCGTTACACTCCTCATCACACTGATCCTGTGTGCGGTTGTCTGGATCTATGGTCCAAGCCTTTCCATATTTGGTGCCAAACCATTTGCGATGGCTGTGGTGCGTATGCTGGTCGTGATGGGCCTGCTCATGATTTGGGCGGCTATCAACATTGCACGCTTATCTCGCCGCGCGCGGGAAGCTGAGGCGAAAAACGAAGAGGAAGAAGAGGAAGAAGAGCCTGAGGTCGACCCAGACGAGCTAGCAAAGAACGAGGCTGCTCTTGTAACCACCAAGGTGGAAAAGAGCCTGAACATTCTTAAAACAGCCAGTGTTGACGGAAAGCTCGGGCGCCGCGTTATCTACCAGCTTCCGTGGTATCTGATGATTGGTCCGGAAGAATCCGGCAAGACCACTGCCCTACTCCGGTCAGGCATGAAGTTTCCATTGGCTCACAAGCTGGGTCAGAAAGTGGATGCTGCGACCGTGGAGCCGACGGCGGAGTGTGAGTACTGGTTCAGCAATAACGCAATTATCGTGGACAGTGCTGGTCGTTACACGATGCAGGATCAGGACGAGATCATTGATGCGTCCGGCTGGAACACGCTTCTCACTTTGATCAAGAAAAATCGTCGTCGCCAGCCGCTCAACGGCATGATCATTGCGATCAATCTGGCAAAACTGGTTACGTTGAGGTCTGACCAGCGCCTTGATATGGCCCGGACAGTCAAGCAACGCGTCAAAGAAGCTGAGAAACAGCTGGGGCTTAGATTTCCGATCTATGTGATGTTCACCAAACTGGATCTGATCGCTGGTTTTACGGATTACTTCCAGATCCTTGGTCGTGATGAACGGCATCAGGTTTGGGGTATGACCTTCCCTGTTGATGACGGGAAATCCTCAGAGAATGCGATCAGTCACTTTGACGAGGAATACGAGCTGCTGATGGAGCAGCTCAACTCGCGTGTATACGACTACCTCAATAAAGAAACCGACATTCAACACAGAAGTCTGATCTTCAGCTTCCCGCAGCAAATGGCATCTTTGCAGACGGTGCTGAACGATTTTCTTACTGAGATGTTCCGGCCCAATCGTTATGAAGATCGTAGCTTCCTGCGTGGTGTTTACTTCACCTCAGCAACTCAAGAAGGGCAGCCTGTCGATCTGTTGGCGGGTTCTATTGCGCAGGCTTATGGGGTTGGCCGGCAAGCCCTTCCCTCAGCGCCATATGAGCGGCATTCCTATTTCCTCGAGCGTTTGTTCTTTGACCTGATTTTTGGTGAGGGCAACCTTGCAGGCGAAAGCAAGCAAGTAATGCGCAAGCAAAAGATCAGGAAACGTCTTTCACTGGCCGCTTGCTTTATAGCTCTGGCATTCCTAACAACCGTCTGGGTCATCAGCTATGAGCTTAATCAGGAAAACATCATCAATCGCGCGAATGCGGACCTGAAAGAGTTTCCAAAATTTGCAGATCGTATTGATGCGGTGCGTGTGAATGATGCGAACTATCTGGCTGTGTTGCCGCTGCTAAACTATCTTCGTGATCTGCCCGGAGGGTACTCTGATCAGCAGGAGAAACCACCGCAGAATGAGCGTTGGGGTCTTAACCAGATTCCGATTGTCGCTGAGGATGCTGACGCGCTTTATCACAACGGGCTAGAACGCTATCTCCGTCCCCGTATGATGTTGCGTCTTGAGCAGCAAATGGTTGCGAACATCGACAATCCTGAGTTTCTGTTCGAGGCTTTGCGCATCTATCTCGAGCTTGCTGATAAAGGACCGATTGAACCTGAAATCATTCAGCGTTGGGAAGAAACAGACTGGCAAACGCTCTACAGTGATCCACGTCAGGTCACGGAACGCGAACAGCTCTCCAATCACCTTGCCGCTTTGCTTCAACAACCTTTCAAGGTTCGAATTGATGTGAATACACAGTTGGTTAGCCAGGTTCGGGAAATCCTGAATGCGCAGCCAATTGCAGAGCTCGCCTACTCCTTTATCAAGGCCGGACAAGCTGCACAGAACCTACCTGAATGGCGTCCTGATGAAGCTGGCGGTTCTGCCACAACACGCGTCTTTACCCGCTCCTCAGGGAAACCGTTAACCGAAGGAATCCCTGGACTTTACACCTATGATGGTTTCCACGGTGTCTTCCTGCCTCAACTGGTGGACAGCATTCAGAGCTTCGTTCGAGAAAGCTGGGTGCTGGGTCCCAACGGGCAGCTTGAGAATAAGGAAGAGACGGTTACCCGTATCGAACGCGGTGTCCTTGGGCTTTATCTGGATGACTATGCACGTATGTGGGATGCGATGTTGGCAGACCTGCGGATCGTGAAATTCGGAAGTCTCGCACAAGCCACTGACGTCATTAACACCGCATCCGGTCCAAACTCGCCAATCCGTAACATGCTTGTTTCTGTTGCAGAACAAACCCAGCTAACCCGCACTGAAGCCCCTTCCAGCGCCACTGGCATTGCTCAGAACGTGGCTGGTGGTGCTGCACGGATTGCAGAGGAAGAAGCCCGCGCAACAACCAATCTGAGACAGCAGCAGCTGGTTGAAGTTCTTGGTCAAGCTGTCCCGACCCGTGAAGGTGGTCCAAGAACTGCACCTCCTGGGTCATCCGTTCAGTCCAGGTTTGAGGCCCTTGATAACTATACATTGGGCAGCGGCAGTGGCACGACGCCCTTAGATGCGTTGTTGATGCAAGTCACTGATCTTTATCGTGAACTGAACCGAATTCTACTTGCCAACAATAGTCAGCAGGATGCGCTTAGCTACATATTGGGTGGCGGTAGTGATGCGGTTAAGACGCTTAAGGACGAGGCTCCAAACCTGCCGATGCCATTGCAGAGCTGGATACAGGAGATGCTTCAGTTTTCATCTCAGGTGACGTCTAATGATGCACAAAAAGCAATCAATGCTGCATGGGATTCTGAAGTTTTGCCGCTTTGCAGTTCAGCTCTGACAAATCGGTATCCGGTGACAGATGGTCAACAAGCTGCTGTCATGCTGGATGATTTTTCGACCCTATTTAAACCCGGCGGTAAGATTGAAGCGTTTTTCAATACCAACATCAAATCCTTCGTCGATACCTCCAGTACGCCTTGGAAATGGAGAGATGGTGAGAATGCGCGGATTGGCGTCTCCAAAGACAGCCTTCAAGTCTTCGAAAAAGCTAACGATATTCGCAACGCATATTTCGCAAATGGGGGGGATAAACCATCTGTTGCATTCACGATGACCCCACTGGATCTGGATATCGGATCTACCCGTGTTGCGCTCACCGTGGATGGGACAACAGTAAGCTATGCACATGGTCCGTCTCGCCCCATTGAACTGAGTTGGCCCGGCGATGGCGTCCCTTCTGCTAGCTTGGCATTTTTTCCTGAGATTGCCGGAGAAGCAAACTCCATCAACCTCAGCGGACCTTGGTCCCTCTTTAGATTATTGGAAAAGGCACGCGTAACGAAGACCGATATACCTGATCAATACAAGGTGAGATTTTCGCTTGGAAATCGTTTTGCCACCTTCAATCTCATCGCGAACAGCGTGAACAATCCATTCTCCGCAAGGCTACTTCAGAATTTTACCTGCCCCAAGGAGCTCAACACCTAGAACACCAGGTTAAGTGGTTCTCAAAAATAACAATACTGAGTGGAGCCTCGAATGTCTGACGATCAACTAACACCCGAACAACTCCAATGGGTGCAAGCGGTTTATAAAGCTCTTGGCTGGACCTTTAAGGAAAAGGAAGAGGCTGAACGTGAGACAGCTGCCGCAATCAAAGAAAAAGAAGAAAAAGAGATTGCGCAGGCCACTGCGAAAACCAAAGCTGAAGACGACAAGAAGGTTGGCGCTGCAGTTACTGAAGCAACTGCTGAGCGCATTAAGCAAGAGAGTGATGAAAAACTCAAAGACGTTTCTGCTCAGCTGACGGACCTGAAAGCAGACGTCAAAGATCACTTTGTCCATGAGAATGAAGACACAGATTCAGACGCTATGGCGGCACTTGCAACTCAAAGCAAGCAGCTTTTGGAACGATTGAACTCTGTTTATGGGCATAAGAAGGATTTTGAGAAGTACCCAAGTGAAGCGATCGCTTTTGATAAGAGCTATGAAAACGCGAAGGCGCTTATCCAGGCCGCTGCTTTGGAAATCAAAACCAAAGATACAGACGGTGCGCACAACAGCCTATTGGATGCAGAAGCTGCCATTGATGACATGCAGACGCTTTGGCAAGGCGTTGTCGCTGCCGCCAAAAGCCAGCCTGCAGAGCCACCAGTTCCAGCAGAGCTAAAGGACTATGTGATGGATGTCGGTCATGGTATTAAAGCCATGACTGCTATCGGCTTTTCCGGTCCGGCAGAGCGACTTGGCAAGACCTTGAAGGATGTCAGAGCTGCCAAATTAGGCAAAAACGACCCAGCATGGGAAATCCTGCTTTATGAGACTGAGATGGCGGTGGCAGCCGTTGTTGAGTTCAATCAGCTTAAAACTCATATTCAGAAGCTTTCAACCAGTTTGAGAAACTCAGGTTTAACGGATGCTGCTGGGAATGTTGAGTCTGACCTCGACAAGTACATGGCCGACTCTGCCCATACAGTTCCAACCATTCGCAGTTTGTTGACGTCCCTCAAAGCTTCT
Source organism: Pseudovibrio sp. FO-BEG1 (assembly GCF_000236645.1). Lineage (NCBI taxonomy): Bacteria > Pseudomonadati > Pseudomonadota > Alphaproteobacteria > Hyphomicrobiales > Stappiaceae > Pseudovibrio > Pseudovibrio sp. FO-BEG1. The sequence continues at coordinate 3,034,200 of NC_016642.1, read as the reverse complement.
GCAGCGCATAAGAACAGCATGCGGAAGGAAGAAAAGTGGGATACCGCTCAACTAAGTGAACGGACTGAGCGCTTCCGTAATGATCTGAAGAAACTGGTTCTTTATGACAAGGACGGCAATCTTGTCACTAAACCGGATGAGCGCCGCGCAGTTAAGCGTGCGGGGGATATTCCTGGTTTGGATAAGGATGTGATGATCCAGATCCCTCGGCGTCCGAAAGATGCCAAGGAGATACCTCGCAAGACCATCGATAGTCTGCTTGAAACCTTTGACTTCCTAGATGAACTGAAGGCCTCTGGTGTTACCGGTGTGGAAAATGTCGCAGTTGAAGAGTTTTTGAGAGCAGAAGCGATTCTGTCTGGAATTCAGAAAGATCCAGGTGGTTACAAAAAACTCACTAAAAACCTCGATAAACTTCGCGAGAAAATCGACAAAATCTCGAAAGGTAAAGAAGGCGCTTACTACATTGAAGAACGCCTGCGCCTGAAGGATGACATCGATGAGCTGGAGGACGAAGCTCTCTCAATGAATATTGAAAAGGCTTTGGCGGTTTGCACTGATATGGAAGCCAAGCAGCTTCATCCGCTTGAGGAAGGCGTTCGAAAAGCGGTGAAGAATCGCGAGTTGTTCGATAGTAAAGTCTATTTTATTGAGGGCCAGTTTATGGAGATACCTAAGCTGCTCTCTCAAATGGGCAAGGCTGACCCTAAACTTGCTAAGACAATCGGTTCTCTCTTTGCCCCCGATGAGATCAAGCAATATCATGGTGATCTGGATCTATACTTCGATCAGGCGAAAGACCTTGCCTATAACGCAACCACGAACGATGAACTCGCTCACTCGCTGGATCTGGCAAACCGCCTGATCTTCCGTGTTGATCGTTTCGTGCTTGAGTTGGAAGGCCAGCTGAGTCACCTACATAAGCTTGCTGAAATGGAAGCTAAAGGTGAGAAGATCACCGATGCAGATCGTTTCAGCGCTGAAGAGTTGAAACACTTCAAGAAGCTGGAAGACGACTACAAGAAGGGTGTTGCCCGCAAGAAAGAGCAGAAGGAAGCGAAGGAAGCCTTCCTTGCCAAGTCTGGCCCGCTCAAAGATGAGCTGGATATGATGACGTCGAAAGACATCTCCATCAAGCGTATCCTTGCCTACTACAAGGGTGTTGAACGTGTTGATCCAAGCAAGTTCGATACCTCACGGCTGAAGGAACTTCGGCTTGAAATTGCGGATCTTGAAGAGAACTCAGATGCGTCTCATTCGCATAAAGAGAACCTTGCTAAGCTGAAAGAGCTGGAAAGTGCTCTGGATGCAATGCGCAGTGAAATCACCGGTTTCCGCGAAGACATTGCCAAGGACATTTCCAAGTTCTCTGACAACTGCATCACATGTCTTGAGAAAGCCAAAAAGTACATTGACAACACATTTGTGAATGCGGTGATAGGCAAGCAAGATAAAGGTGAAGAAGTCGTGGATGTGGCGGCTCTGCGTAAGTTTACTTCAAGTATTTCACAGCCTCTGGCTCTTGCAGAACTGCCGAAGAATGTTGCTGTGATCGCTGACAAGTCAAAAGACCTGAAAGAGCGCAAAAAGGCCCGTGAGAACGCCCTTAGGCAGGTTCGTCCACTGATTGCGCAGCTCGATAACAGTAAGGCTATTCAGCTCTATATGCGGCATCCGTTCAGTGATCTGCCGAATGATCTGAACATTCTGCGCCCTGAGCTGGTCCAGCTTGAAGTGAAACTTCTGTCGCTTGGCGGCTAAAATATAAACAAGAAGGGCCGAAAACGGCCTCATCGTGGAGTTTGTTATGTCTTTAACTCCCTCCCAGATCGAATGGCTTTCTCAAGCCCAGGGCGGTGTTGAGAGCTTCGAAGCAGATAGCGAAAACGACGAGAAGAAATCTGCAGAACTGACCAATATTTTAGCCAAATTGGATGCAGACAAAGCAGTCATCCAAAAGGCTCAGGATTTCCAGATTGAACTGGCTCGTGATCCTGGTTTCTTCAAGCGGAAGCTGCAGAAAACCAAAATGGATTTTATGACGGGTGACATGCAGACAGAGGTCGACTCCTATGCCGATGTGACCTCCGAAACACCCCTGATCCCTGCCGAAAATGTTGATGCATTAAACATTGCATTCGACAAAATCCTTCAGAGGCAGGCAGAAATGCTTGCTGCCAAAAAGAAGGATGGAAAAACACGACTTTTCACGGATGAGGACATCACCCGTGAGCTGTGGACTCCTTTAGTTCGTCAAGGGATCATCCCTTCCAACCTGGTTCCGGATAAGTACAGCCAGTTTGTGCAGATGTTTCAGGGCGCTTCGGAGATTTACGAGAACAAGCTTGAACAGCACAGTGAAACAGCTTCCAGATATGAAAATACCCTCGAGGCTATTGGCTTTGCGCGGGATGTGGTCTCATTGGCCGGTACCGTTGGCAGCACTGCGATTACAATTGCAAACTTTGAGGACCAATCTCAGTCATTGGCAGAAAAGCGCGAGATTGCCGCCAAGCGTCAGGTTCTCAAAAGCAAGCAGGATCAGATTGCAGGTGATCTTCGCACTAAGTTGAAACTTGGACCGAATACAACAGATGGAGAAGTCCTGGATGCTGCTGCAGCGGCCCCAGATGGCAAGTACGCCTGTGAAATCCAAAGCTACCAGAATGTTGAACTCGCTCAAACACAGCTGGTTGAACAGCTGATGGGGCAAACCAAGCTCTTCGAAGAAGAGAAGGCTTTGCTGACCATGTCCACCTCTTTGTTGGATGGTGGTCTGGCCATGGCTGAGAAAGGCATCCAGTTCGCAGATAGGGAAAAGAATGCGAGGAACACTCTTGCATTTGCACAAGATGCGGCAGACGTCGTTGCCAGTCAGGTGAAACTTGCGTTGGAAGCAACCAGCAAAACCTATGAGCACGAAGAACATCAAACAACAGACAAAATTGAGTTTGCAGGCGCAGCTGATAAGGAAACTCTCCAGAACCTGTCTTACGCATCTGGCGCTATCACTGCAGCTATTGAGGCCAATCAGGTTGCGCGGAAAATTGTATTAGCAACACAAGCAAAAACCACTAAAGAAATAGAAAATGCTGTTTTACAGATTGCTGGTTCAGTTGCCGATACAATCGCTGAAGCGCTTTTTGCAGCAGGTGATGTTCAGGGATACGTCGATACCGGCAAAGAAGATTCCAAACACACTCTCAAAGATGAACGTAAGACGTTCGCCTATGGTGATCCCGATTCCGGTCCAGGTCCTGGAAATGCAGCTGACCAGACCGAGCTTATCGGTGTTTCAATCAAGGCATTTTTTGTAGCAGGCGTTAATGTCGGCACAGCCATCAAGGCGATAAAAGATAAAGATTACAAAGCCTTCGGAGAATCTCTAGTTCTGGGTCTCATGCAGGCTGCCTCATCTGCGACTACAGGCCCCCTCGCCGCTATGGCTAAACCTGACCTTGCTCTAAACACTGAAGAAGAAAAAGAAGAGCTCGGCAATCTCACTCCCCGCGAGTTGATGGCACGGAAACTGGATCGGTCTGGCTGTGCTTTTGTGCGAACGGAGCGAGAAAAATTTCTCGATGGATTTCAGGATCCAAGCTACCTGCACACAATCACCAACAATATGCGTGAGATGCAGGACGCTTTTCGCGAGGCGAATGAAAAGAAGAAGATGGATGCGGAAACGCTGAAGCGCACCAATGCCGCAATCCAGAAACTTGAAGCCAAGAAATCATGGGATGCTCTTGCTGACTTCAAAAAGAAACAATCAAAAAAGAAGGACCGCGAAGAGTTTATGGCGCAACTCGAAGCGGACGTGGAAGCTGAAACCAAGGCTCTCAAGAACCTAATCGCGGAAGCCTCCCCTCCTCCCGATCCGAAGGATGGCGAGGCGCTTGCTAAATCGATGGAAGCCGTTGAGAAGTTGATTGCAGACATCAAGGCTTCTGAGATGCAGTACAAGTTGATTGAGAAAATCGCCAAGGGCGGCGTTCAAGTGCTTGTGCGCGTTGTGCCAGCTACAGGGATGGTCGAGGCTTGTAGAAAGCTTGCTTTTGATGCAATCGCCCTTGGTAAGAAGGCAGCTGAGGTTGAGAAATGGCGCCGCAATGTGAAGATGGCACAAACCTCAAACTCACCCTACTACCACGCTTGTAAAGAACGCCATACGCAAGCAGCTGTTCAGGTGAGCCAGAAGACGATCAATACGTTCTTGTCCATGATTGGCGTTGCAACTGAAGCTGCTCGTCTTGCTGACTCAACACAGGCCGCCACCGGCATGTCGATGGTCAAGAACATGGGTCAGGCTCTTTCTGACTTCGGTTACAAGACCTATGGCCGTGCAAAGATTGTCTTTGGTTGGCGGAAGTATCTTGATGCGCGCAAAAACCCAGAGAACCGCAAGAAGGCTCGTGAAGCTATTGCATGGAACTCCACGCTTGCCAAGTGCGTGCTGGCCTATGGCATTGTTGAGGAGCGCGATCCGATTGCACAACAGGTTGGTCGGAACTGCGGCCTGACGCCTGAAGTACTTGTTTCCAACTCAGATGTTTGTGCAGCGGTGGTCCGCTACTTCGAGACACTTTATAGCGAAGACCCTGTTGTTCTTCGCCGCGTTCCAAAGGTCACCAACTGGCATCCAGGTACACCTGACCTTACCCTCAAGAGCTGGTTCAGCTTCAAGCGTGCGGCCTCCACAAAGGCTTACCCGCTGATGGCGAAGGCTTCTTGTAAGACACCGGCCATTGATCAGGCCTTGAAGGGACTTCACACGCTGTGTGGTGGTGACCCTTTCAATTACCCATCCGTACGTGATGATCTGATGTCCGATGAAGCGTGGCAGGCAAAGATCGTCACTTTGGCCACCGACGTGAAAAAGCATCTGGAAACCCTTGAGAAAGAGTTCAAAGGATTCCGGCCGGTCAACGCTGAGCCGAAAGATCCTAAAACTCAGGCGTGGCAAGGTGGAAAGTTGCATGTCGAAATGTCGGAAGTCGCTGATGCTTTGAAAGCGCAGGCCACACTGATCCTTCGAGATGTGAACTCAGATCTGAAAGCCTACACAGCTTAACCCGTTCTCCTCTGTGATTTGGAGTTTGTCATGACTTTTACCTCAAAGCAGCTTGATTGGCTCAAAACAGCGCAACAAGGCGCCGGTGAGTTTGAACAAAACTCCGAGCGTGTTGCCGCCAAAGCTGGCCGATTGAATGACATTATGACCAAGCTGGATGGGGACAAGGAAACCATTCGCGAGGCCCAGAATTTTGAAGTCACGCTGGCGCGGAATGAGAAGTGGTTCAAACTTCCCGGCTCTGGCACCAAGATGCCCTGGATGACCGGGGATATGCAGACAGAAATCGATACCCGTGCTGATATTCGCGCTGACAGTGGTGAGATCAATGCTGAAACGCTGAAAAAGCTGAATGCCGCTTTCGAGCGCATTCTGGCTCGTCAGGCTGAGATGATCGCCGCAAAAGACAAAGACGGTAACGATATGTTCTCTGAAGAGGACATTACACGAGAGCTTTGGACACCTCTGGTGCGTGAAGGGATTATTCCTTCCAATCTGGTGCCTTCCAGATACAGCCAGTTTGAGAAGATGTTCAAAGGCGGCTCCAAGATCTACGAGCAAAAACTCGAAGAGCATAGCGAGACAGCCTCCAAACATGAGAATGCGCTTGAGGCAATCGGCTTTGCGCGTGATGTGGTTACTCTTGCTACTTCCATCGGGTCCAATGCCATCACCTTGGCCAACCTGAACACAGTGGCAGAAGGTGCACCAGATAAAGACCAGATTTCTGCCAAGCAGGAAGTTCTGAACAATCAGAAAGGTCAGGTGACTGGAGACCTACGCAAGTCGCTCAATATGGATGCGAACGCAAGTTCGGAAGATGTGCTAAAGGCGGCGAAGGAAGCCGGATCTTATGGAGATCAGCTTCAGAAGGTTTCCAACATCGACAATGCCTTGAACTCTCTGAGTGACAACCTTTCCAAAGACGCGAACTGGGTTGCCGAGCAGCGGGCCCTGTTCACTGCAACAACCACTCTGCTCGATACAGGTCTGGCAGCAGCTGAGAAAGGTATCGTCTTTTCCGAACAGAAAGGTAAGACCGCGGCGGATAAGCTAAGTTTTGCCAATGAAGCGGGAGAGCTGATTGGTGAGCAGATCAAGAATGTTCTTTCTGTTGGTGCTGCCTTTGACAAATCTGCTTCAGATAGAAAAGGCGAAGACGATCACGGCAACATTTTTGAAGGCATATCCGGCCTGATTGACGTTGCCATGGCTGGTGGCCGCGTTTCTGAAAAGATCCTTCAGGCCACTCAGGCACCGGATAAAGAAGGTGCGCAGGAAGCTGTCATGTCCATTATTGGAACACTGGCAGATTCCTTGAGCACGACGATTTCATCCGGTGCACAATTGAGTGGAACAGAGTCCTCGACACCTGAAATTGTTGGTGAGGCTCTTAAAGCCGCGATGATTGCCACGACGGATGCCGGGGCAGCCACGAAAGCACTGATTGATGGTGACTATCAGGCCTTTGCTGAGGCGCTGACGGGTGGTCTTGCGAACCTTGCCAGTGCAACTGGATCTGATGCCATCGGTGATGCGATCTCCGGAAAGATCCAGCCTGACCAAGGTGAGCTGACGGAAGAAGGCGAAGCGGAAACAGAAGGCCTGACCCCACAGCAAATTCTTGAGAAAAAGCTGAAGCTTGCTGGTCCAAGTGCTGGTGTGCAAAGCGTTGAAAAGAGCATGGCGCTGCTTTCTGATGATGACATCATGGCAAACGTCAATGCTCTGCTGACTGGCGGTATCGGCAAACTGCAGAAGCCGGGCCGCGATGAGAAAGACGCAGAGATCGTCAAGAAGAACACGGCTGCTGCGCTGAAAAAAATCGAAGAACAAAAGACAGGCAACGCTCTTGCTGATCTGAAGACGAAACTCGCTGATCCAAAAGAACGCAAGGAGTACATGGATAAGATCGAGAAGGAAGCGGAAGAAGAGCATAAAGCGCTGCAACAGCTGATCGAAGAAGCTTCGTCTCCTGAAGATCCAAATGATGCGAAGGCCGTCGAGAAATCTTTGAAAGCGATCGATATTCTGCTTGCAGATATCAAGGCTTCTCAGATGAAGATGAAAATGATCGAAACCATCGCCAATGGTGGTGTGAAAGCGGTCACGACCATCTTCCCGGTCACAGGTCTTGCGGAAGCCATTCGCAAGCTGACCATGGATGCGATTGCACTGGCTAAAAAATCAGCTGAAGTTGAGAAATGGCGGAAGAACGTCAATCTCGCGGAAGCTAGTAACTCAGTTTACTACCATGCGATCAAAGAGCGCCATACGCAGGCTGCCATTCAGGTGAGCCAAAAGACGCTCAATACGTTCTTCTCTGTTGTTGGTGTGGCTGCCGAGATCGCGCGTCTGGCTGACGCAACCCAAGCTTCTGCCGGGATTTCTGCCGGTATGAACATGGGCCGTGCACTTTCTGACTTCGGCTACAAAACTTATGGCCGCGCGAAGATCATTTATGGTTGGAAGAAGTATCAGGAAGCCCGCAAAGACCCTGCCAACCGTAAGGCTGCCCGCGCCGCGATTGCCGGCAACTCTACACTCGCTAAGTGTGTGCTTGCCTATGGTATCGTGGAGGAGAAAGACCCTATTGCCCGTCAGGTTGGACGAAACTGCGGTCTGACACCAGAGGTGCTGGTTTCCAGCACTGATGTTTGCTCCGCTGTTGTCCGGTATTTTGAGACACTTTACAGCGATGACCCCGTGGTCCTACGCCGTGTTCCAAAAGTCGAGAACTGGCATCCTTGCACGCCGGATCTGACGTTGAAGTCCTGGTTCCTGTTCAAGAAAGCAGCAATTACCCGTGCTTATCCACGGATGTCGCAGGATAGTCGGCTGACACCGAATATCGACCGGTCCATCAAAGAGTTGCACAATCTGTGTCATGGTGATCCGTTCAAGTACCCAGAAGTACGCGATGAGCAGCTCAGTAAGCCTGATGGCATGAAAGCTGTTGTTGAGTATGCCACTCAGGTGGATACTGAACTGGAAAATCTGAAGAAGGCTTTGGATGCCTACTCACCTGTGGCTGCCAAGCCAACTGATCCGAAGGTTGAGAAATGGACCGCTGGTGAGCGTCACTCAGAGATGGAAGCTGTTGTAGATGCAATGTCTGCGCAGATTGAGCTGGTGCATCGTGAGATTACAGCGGACCTGAAGCTCTATAACACCGCATAGCAATGAAATAACTGGCATTGAAAAACCGGCCTGAGCATTCAGGCCGGTTCTTTTTTTGAGCTGAGCGATTAAGAGATGCTATCAGAAGCGTCTCAGGAACCGCATGAGGACTGGCCAGTGGTCACTGGCACCCTGATTGTTGTCGGCGTCAAAACGTTTTGGACGCACCTTATTGCGGGCATCCTGCGCATATTGGCTTGGGTGGGTGACGACTGTATGGAAGCTGCCCAAATCTGCAAACCATGTGCTGTTGCTGTCTTGATCAGGGCGCAAAGCGCTGGAGACAAGGATCATGTCCAGGAATGACCAGCTCTGGTCCCTGTAGTAGAACGCGCTACCGGGTGCTGCACAGCCTACGATCTCAGGCGGATAACTCCAGTGCCCTTCTCGCGCCAAGGCCTGAAACTCGCCATTTTGCACGTCGGTGCAGTTGAAGTTGAAGTCACCTGCAGCCACCACATTGGCGTCCTCAGGAAGCTTTGCCCGCTCTTTGTTGAGCACTTCCATCGCATCTTTGCGGCATTGATAAGCAGCACCTGATGGGAAGTGGACGCCGAAGACGTACATGCTTTCACCATCCGGCATTTCAAACTCTGCCTTCACGATGTCTCGGGTTGGCTTACAATCATGAGTGTTCTCATCCCCCTCCCCAAACACGGTGATGGTTTCCGGCTCGCCCTTCAACGGAAGGCGGGAGATGATACCGACGTCGATACCACGGTTATGCTCGTTGTTGGAGGTGTCGAGCTGAATGACAGACTTGTAATCCAATCCAGAAAGAGCTTTATCGAGCAGATCATCCAGCACTTGCTTGTTTTCTGTTTCAGGTAAAACAAGAATATCGGGCGTTTCCGGGAAGGATCGGATGACTTCACCAAGGGTCATCAGCTTTTTAGAGTAACTCTCTTCACCCCAGTTCAACTCGATGCATTGCTTGTAATAGTGGGAGCCCTTTTCATTGTAGCTTTCACAAGCCTCCTCATGTTCCTTGCCACGGGCTTCTTTCTCTTCCTTGGAGAGATAGGTGTCATCTTGTGGGTTGTTCTCGTCATCGATCGTGTCGAAAAGATTTTGGACGTTGTAGCTGACGACCGTGACGGGTTTGTCTTGGGCATAAGCTGCTGGCATTGCCAGCCCCAGGATCGTTGCGCCCAGTAACAAGGATTTCATGGGTTTCTCCCTTTTTTCTTTTGGGAGTACCAAACAGGAGTTAGTGGCCGGTTCCGAGTGCCCGTGCAGTTTTAAATGTTTCAGGAATTTGAAGGCTCAAACACAAAAAGCTGACCCGAGGGCCAGCTTTCTTCATAGGTTTGATTGCCGTGTTTACTCGGCTGCAATCGGCACCACTTTCAGCGCCAGACCGCCCTGAGAAGTTTCGCGGTACTTGGCCAGCATATCCTTGCCGGTTTCGTACATTGTCGCGATGACCTTATCGAGGGAAACGCATGGGTCTGAGTTTCTGCGCATTGCCATGCGGGTCGCGTTGATCGCTTTGACAGAGGCGATTGCGTTGCGCTCGATACATGGCACCTGCACCTGCCCCAGAACCGGGTCACATGTGAGGCCCAGATTGTGCTCCATGCCGATTTCAGCTGCGATGCAGACCTGAGCCGGGCTTGCACCCAAAAGCTCTGCAAGACCAGCTGCTGCCATAGAACATGCAACGCCAACTTCACCCTGACAGCCGACTTCAGCACCAGAGATGGAGGCGTTGGTCTTATACAGCGCTCCAATGGCACCTGCAGCGAGGAAGAACTTTGTGTAGTGCTCTGGCTCAAGGCGTTCGATAAACTTGTCGTAGTACGCGAGAACCGCAGGAATGATGCCTGCAGCACCGTTGGTTGGGGCTGTTACAACACGACCACCTGCTGCGTTTTCTTCTGATACAGCAAGCGCGAACATATTGACCCAGTCTACGGTTGCCATTGGGTCGTTGCTGCTGCGCTCTGTTGCTGTGAGCTGACGGCGCAAAGCTGCTGCACGGCGTGGGACTTTCAAAGGACCAGCCAGAAGACCTTCGGTGTTGCTGCCACGTTCGATGCCATCGCGCATGACGTTCCAGACACGGCCGAAACTTTCACGCAGTTCTGTTTCGCTGCGGAATGCTTTTTCATTTTCCAGAACCAGAGCAGAGATGCTCATGCCGTTCTGGCGGCAGTGGTCGAGCAGTTCAGCTGCGTATTTGTATGGGTAAGGGACAGCAACTTCGTTGGTTGCTTCCTTGCCGAAATTCTCTTCATCAACGATGAAGCCACCGCCGATGGAATAGTAGGTTTTGGAGAAGATCTTTTCTCCACCTGCAAAGGCATGAATGCGCATGCCGTTTTCGTGTAACTCCAGCGCTGGACGGTGGAATGTGATTGCATCATTTGGGAAGTCAACCACGTGGCAGTGCATGCCAACCGGAAGGCGTCCTGTCTGCTCTACGCGCTGGATGAACTCTGGAATACTGTCAATATCAACGGTTTCGGGAGAGTTTCCACCAAGTCCCATAATGATCGCTGTGTCTGTATGGTGACCTTTACCTGTCAAAGACAGCGAGCCATATATGTCGACTGCAATACGCGTCACATCACGTAGTTTATCCTGAGCACGCAGACTATCAATGAACTGCTTTGCCGCTTTCATAGGCCCGACTGTGTGGGAGCTGGATGGACCTACACCGATTTTGAAGATGTCAAAAACGCTGAACATAACGTGAACCTCAGTGGGAGAGAAAAACCGGTGTCCGAAGACACCGGTTCAATTTTGTTGGTCGACCTTCTTAGAAGAGGCCTTTTACGATCGCGGAGATTGCGATGACCCCCATTACGGTGATGAAGATGTTGGACAGCGCACCGTCGTACTTCTTCATGCTTGGGACTTTTTTGATTGCGTACATTGGCATCAGGAACAGGATTGCTGCGATGAACGGAGCACCCAGAGATTCAATCATGCCAAGAACGGATGGGTTGATGATTGCAACACCCCAGACGGAGAAGAAGAAGAATGCAACGAGGAGAGTGTTGAATTTCTTTTCGCCGAGGCCTTCGACAGCCTTTGGAGCAGCCTTTTTCGCAATACCTGCAAGACCTTCTTTTGCACCGAGGTAGTGGCCGAAGAAGGAAGAGAAGATTGCAAGGAACGCAACCAGTGGACCCATGAAGGAGATCAGTGGGCTGTCAAACACGTTTGCAAGGTAAGACAGGACTGGAAGGTTCTGCTGTTTTGCTTCCATCAGCTGTTCAGGAGACAGTGCGAGAACGCAGCTGAATACGAAGAACATAACGAAGCCAAGAAGCATCACAGAAGCGCGCTTCAGGATGATGTCGGACTTTGCAACTGCGTTATCGCCATGCGCTTCACGCTGAGCCAGAGCCATGGAGGAAACGGCTGGGCTGTGGTTGAAGGAGAAGATAAGCATTGGAATGGTGAGGTACACCACTGTCAGCAGAGTTCCAACTTCTGGAATGTTGTCGAAGCTCATTGCTTCAAAAGACCAGGATGGGATCAGGTAAACGGACATACCGAACAGGATGAGAACCAGTGGGTACACCAGAAGCTCAGTTGCTACGAGCATCAGGCGACGGCCCAGGATCATTACGCCCATCATCATTGCAACGAGAATACCAGACAGGAGCCAGCGTGGGATTGCAGGCATTGCGAGCTGGTTGACGATGAAGCTGTCGATGGTGTTGGTAATCGCGTTACCGTAGATCAACACGATTGGGTAAATCGCGAAGAAATAGAAGAAGGTAATCAGCAGACCTGCTGTTTTACCGAAGTGCTCTTCAACCACGTCAGTGATGTCTGCGTCTTTGTTCTTGGAGGAGAGAACAAAGCGAGCCAGTGCGCGGTGAGAGAAGTAGGTCATTGGACCTACGAGAGCTGCGATCAGGATCAGTGGCCAGAAGCCTTCAAGACCTGCACGGATTGGAAGAAACAGAACGCCGGCACCTACTGCAGTACCGAACATGGACAAAGACCAGGTAAGATCTTCTTTTGTAAACTTTACCGTTTCTTTAGGGGCGACTTCGACTTCGGTCGCATTAATGCTTGACATTTCTTTTATATCCCCATGTGCCACTCATGTGCCCTAGGAGAATTTCCCAGTCTCTCTAGGACGGGGACCTGATATACTTATGTTAAAATTTTAAGACCATACGTTTAAATACACATCATGCGCGCCATAATAACGCAGCGATACAAGATACGACTTCCGTTTAATAGCGCGTAGCACCATGAAGTGTGCAACAATCTGCCGCGGACGCGTAAATCACTCGATTAAATAGTATTTTTCACGGAAACCCGATTAATTGCCGTTTGCGTCACTGAAGACTTCACATTACTTAAACATGACGCCTTGCTAATATATGCAGTCAACACACTGTTTCACAACGGTATATCACTAACCTAGAGGTACTTTGGGGTATCTGAAGTATTGAAAATACGTATTATTGCATGCTGGTGTATGCTTTAAACCAGCGCGCTTACTTTCCTTCAAATGACGACAATATGCCTCTTGCGTGCGCATTCTGTGCGCCCGGCAAAATCGCCAAAATTCGCTAAGGCACACAAATGCATACATTAATTATAATCGGAGGAAAAATTTCAAATGCGTCATTCTTTCCCCCTGATTTCAATCAGAGGGTTTGAACTGTCTTCAATGCACCTTCCAAAGCATCCCCCTTTTCATCCAATAAAGCAGCTTCCCGAAGCCGTCTGAGCCAGTCTGAAGCGTCTTTTCGCCCTTTCAGCAGGGCAAGAGAGGATAAAACCCGGTCAAATTTGGAGTGACCGCGGATATGTGTATCTGAATACCCCTTGATGAGACGGCGGCATTTGAGGATTTCGACGGCGAGCTGGTAGTCTGAGTGGGCTGTCTTGAGCGCAATATCGCGCCAGCTTTGCAGGTGATCCGTCTCGATCTGATGGCGTAGGAAACTACGGCGCCACGGCTTTAAGCTGCTGATGAGCCAGAGACTTAGGAACCCGCGAACGGATCGGGTCCTGATGCGGCGACCTTTGTTGACGCGCCTGTCCAGCCAGTTGAAGACTGCAGGCCGCGCTTCGATCCATCTGCCAAGCCGTGTTGGCAGTGTACCGCAGATTTCCTCCATACGGGGGTGAAGATATTCAGTCAGCTCCAGTTGACTACCCGCCGCTGGACCCACTTCCCGATGAACGCGTTGAAAGCGTGTTTTTTGCGTTTTTATGTCGGCGACCCGGATCGTGTCGTCATAACACATAGCATTTGCGATATACTTAGCTGCTGTTCGGGTCAGCTCCCAACTCTCATTTTCGGTATCACTGGCGAGCACGATTTCGAGGTGGTTGAGATACTCTTCGCCGTACTCCAGATCCTGAAACTCAACTGTCTTACGAAGACCTGCCAGAGCTATGTCGCGAGCCTGATCCGGAAGCGCTTCGATGCGGGATAAGAGCAGTTGCCAGGCGGCCAGTTTTCGAGCTGGTCCGCGAGCTGTGAGCGAAGTTGCTGGCTTTGGTTGTTCTGGTCGCTTGGTAACAGGCGATCCGGCAACTCCAGCGGATTGAGCATGACTGAAACTGGCGTTGAAGGAGGCCAAACTAGCGTTGACGCCCTTGCCGCCTTTGCGGATGGTCTCTTCATATGTGCTTTTGGGGAACGGCAGTGCGCCGGAGCCTGCAAGTGCTCCAAAGAGGCTTGAGGAAATGACGCTGCCGTTTTCTGCGGCGACATCTTCCATGTTGAAGGCGACCAGCTTTTGCGAGGCGCTGCCAAGGCGGGAGAGAACGGCAGTACTGTCCTGCTCGCCTTTGCCCGGCACGATCTTTTCTGAGACTGCGAGGATACGATGGGAAGACGCGATGAGCGTTGTCTTGTCAGCGGTCACGAAACCACGGATGACAGCACGGCCTGCTTCCATGAGCTCGGCGCAGATGACGATGTCGACATCGCCTTGTGATGGACTGAGCGAGAAGACCGGGGCTTTGCCGTTATCAGGTGCCATTTCCACGTAGTAAATGGTCGCGCCGGTGCGCTGGGCGACCCCAGCGACGGAGGTGGACTGTGCTTTGTAGCCGTTGGCTTCGGCCAGATTGACGATCCAGTCCGTCAGAACACCGCCGCCCTGCCCGCCGACGGCGAAAATGGCGATCTTGGTGATGGTGCGGGTTGCGTCTTCGCCTGTGCCCAAGGCCTGCCATTGAGTGTCGATTTCCATCAGTTTACCTCCTCAATGATCAGGGTGCGGCGTTCACGCCAGTTTTGCAGGGCGCTGATGATACGGTCGCGTATCTTGCGGAAGAACCGCTCAGACTTGCTTGGATTATGGATGGTGTCGGCCTGATAGAACGATGGGCAGAGGATGGCGGCGTCTGCCACCTCCCCGCAGTTGCCACAGCCGACACAGTTCTGATCGATATGGGCGACCGGATCATCGCGCAGTGGATCATCCAACTCTTTAACTGTCAGGGACGGGCAACCGGACAGACGCATACAGGCGTGGTCGCCGGTACAGACGTCTTCATCGACACCGAAGCGGGTTTTCACCACGCGTTTTTGCTCTTTGACGGCCTGATTGATGATCGGCTTTTCGCGGCGCTGACGGTTTAGCATACATTCAGAGGAAGCAACGATCACCTTCGGGCCTTTGACGTCCGTCGTCAGCGCCTCTTTCAGGACAGACTGCATCTGAGTGACATCGTAGGTGCGATCTATCTGGCGGACCCATTTGACGCCGACGCCTTTCACCGCTTCCGTGATTGGGTGTTTGGTGGATTTGCTCTTGTTGTTAGCCCGCGAGGAAAGGATGTCCTGCCCGCCAGTGGCTGCTGAGTAGTAGTTGTCGACGACAACGATCACGCCGTCATTCTGGTTGAAGACCGCATTGCCGATGGAGGTGGTCAGGCCGTTGTGCCAGAAACCGCCATCGCCGATGAAAGAAATGGAGCGACGATCCGTTTCATCAGTATTAAAGGCTGAGGCTGAGGCCGGACCAAGTCCGTACCCCATGGTGGTGGAGCCGATTCCAAACGGCGGCATGATTGAGAACAGGTGGCAGCCAATATCGGAGGCGATGTGATGCGGGCCCAGCTCGTTCTCCACCAGCTTTGTCGCGGCAAAGATTGGGCGTTCCGGGCATCCGACACAGAACCCCGGCGGCCGCATGGGAACGACTTCTTTCAGCTGTTCTACATCTGGCAGCGGCCCTGGCGTGTTTGGGGCGCGCCCTTTGCCGGGCAGCGCATCTGAATGGGTGGCCAGGAAGGTTTGGATGCTGTCCAGCATCACCTGACCTGTATACTCGCCTGCTTCCGGGAATGGGCCTTTGCCTTCCAGCTTGGTGCTGAGACCCTCTTTTTGCAACATGGCGCCAATGGCTTGCTCGATGTAGTCAGGGTAGCCCTCCTCTACGACAAGCACGGCATCTTTGCCCTTGCAGAAATCCATGAGTTCTGCGGGGACCAGTGGGTAAGTCACGTTCATGACATAGAGAGGGATCTGGGTTTCACCGTTGATGTCTGCCAGCCCAAGGCGTTGCAGTGCACGGATCACGCCATTGTACATGCCGCCTTGCAGCACAATGCCAACCTTACGGTCCTGAGGCCCGAATAGTTCATTCAGTTTGTGCATTTGAATATAGTTCAGCGCTGCTGGCAGGCGTTTGGTCACCTTCTCCTGCTCATGAAGGAAGGACGCTGGTGGCAAGACGATGCGATTGAGATCGCGGCGGGGATTTTCCAGTGCGTCAGCCACTGTCATAGATGGGCGCACATTGTCTTTGGTGGTGAACTCCCCATGCACATGGCAGCTGCGGATGCGGACCTGAAGCATGACGGGCGTATTTGAAGCTTCGGAGAGCTCAAACCCATCGCCCACGGCTTTGACGATGGATGGCAGGTTGGGGCGTGGGTCGAGCAGCCAGATCTGGCTTTTCATGGCAAAGGCGTGGCTGCGCTCCTGCATGATGGAGGAGCCTTCACCGTAGTCCTCGCCCACAATCACAAGCGAGCCGCCGGTGACGCCGCCTGATGACAGGTTCGCCAGAGCATCGGAGGCCACGTTGGTGCCCACTGTTGATTTGAACGTGACGGCGCCGCGGATGGGATAATGAACTGAGGCGGCCAGCATGGCTGCTGCGGCGGCTTCACTGGCGCTGGCTTCATAATGCACGCCCAGTTCGCCTAGGATATCTTGCGCGTCGGCCAGTACATCCATGAGGTGGCTGATGGGAGAGCCCTGATAGCCGCCCACATAGCCCACGCCATTTTCCAGCAGTGCTTTGGTGATGGCGAGAATACCCTCACCGCGGAAAACCTCGCCCTCGCCTGCGCGAAGTTTCTCGACCTCTTTTACAAAGGATCTTTCTGCCATACTCCCTCCCGTGAAAGCATGACAGATCCCGTGAACGCGAACTTTGTTAGGAGTTCCGCGCCCTAGAAGTCGTGCTTTCGAATGTTTGTCAGTACCTTGCGCAGTGTCATCAGAAAGGCATCATGCTCGGCTTGCGAGACGCCTTCGAACATTGCGGTGTACTCGTCGCGCATATGCGGCCACATCTGCGCAAACGCTGCGCGTCCAGCTTCCGTCAGGAAGATATGGCGCACGCGGTTGTCCTGCTCGCTAGCCTTGCGATGGATCAGGCCTTCCTTCTCCATGGCGTCCAGCGTGCGACTCAGGGTTGATTGCTCAATCACCGAATAGACAGAGAGCTCGTTGATCATCAGTCCGTCCACTACTGACAACACAGCCAAGGCTCTCATTTTGGCGACCGACAACCCTGATCGTGTCAGTTTTTCACGCAAACTCTCATTGTACCTGCCCATGATCCGGTTCATCAGGTAAGGCGCAAAATGATTGAGCCCGACCTCGCCCAGAGTTCTTGGTGCAGTTACCGGTTTTGCGTGCTGTCCGTCCTGTTCAGTTTCGGGAGCTTGATCACCGAGAATCTCGTTCATGAGGTGCACTCTTTCTTTTTTGAACAAACTCCATCTGTTCCATGAAGCTTGAAAGTTATTATATGCATTTACATATTTATAGCAACTGCAATCCTGCAGATTATATCTTAAATATGTGATCATTCATTGTTTTCGAGAGTCTCAACCATATGAGAGAGAAAACTTTTGATCTGAGCAATGTCGCTTGCCCCCAGTTGCTGGACCAGCCGATCCTCATGGGCTTTGGCTTGTGACACCAGCCCGTTGGCCAGCTCCCTGCCCTTGTCACTGAGGAAGATGCGCACGCGGCGGCGATCCACCTCATCAGAGCGTCTTGTGACCAGTCCGCGCTCTGTCATCTGGTCAATGGTTTTGGTCAGGTGAGATTGCTCCATCAGGGCAAAGCGTGCGAGCTGAGTGACCATCTGCCCGTCTTCGTCCCGCAGACAGGCCAGTACACGCCATTCCGGGACGCGTATGCCTGCGCCCCGGAGTTCTTCATGAAATTGCCCGGAAGCCAGATGGCTTGCAGATGCCAACAGATACAAAAGGTATCCATCAACAAAGCCGGGCTCCTTTTCGTGAGCTTCGATCTCTTTCAGGTCTGCGTCCACCGGCCTACCTCTTCTTTTGTTTTTGCGCCGCGCTACATTGAGTACGGAATAATAAGTGCGAGTCCCGGAACTGCAATTAGCAGGATCAAGCGCACAACATCCATAGCTACAAACGGAACTACACCGACAAATATCTTCTCGACCGGCACTTCAGGGGCAACCGAGCGCATAACGAAGACATTCATGCCGATTGGCGGGGTGATGAAGCTCATTTCCGTAACGATGATGACGAAGATGCCGAACCAGATCGGGTCAAACCCAAGGCCAGTCACGATTGGAAAGAGAATCGGTACAGTGAGTGTCACCATGGACAGACTTTCCAGCAGACATCCCAGCACCAGATAGATCAGCACGATCATGGTGATGATGGCATATGGCCCCACACCCAACGCATTGACCCAGCCCCGCAGATCGGTGGTGAGGCCGGAAATGTTGACGTAGTTGAGGAAGTACAGCGCCCCAAACAGGATGAAGAACATCACTGCGGTGGTTTTTGCTGTCTCAAACAAAGTGTTGAGCGTGTCGCGATACGTCAGCTTGCCTCGTGCAGCGGTGAGCACCAGTGCGCCCCCTGCTCCGATGCCAGCAGCTTCAGTTGCGGTGAAGACGCCAAGATAGATGCCGCCAAGCACACAGATGAACAGCAGCAGCGCCCAGGAGACACCACGCAGTGCGATGATGCGCTCTATCAATGGCAGTTTACTCTGAACCTCTAGCTCTTCCTTATACATAACAAGGGACAGGCGCACGGCGAGCATGTAGCCGATGACGCCAACGAGGCCCGGCAGGATGCCAGCCAGGAACAGCGCGCCGATGTTTTGCTGTGTGAGGATGCCGTAGATGACGAGGATAACGGAGGGCGGGATCAGAATACCCAGCGTTCCGCCTGCAGCAATTGACGATGCGGCCAGACGGTCAGAGTAGCCGAAGCGGCGCATGGCGGGCAGCGAGACGCGGGCCATGGTCGCGGTGGTTGCCAAAGATGATCCGCAAACGGAAGAAAAGCCACCACAGGCCACGATTGTTGCCATGGCCAGACCGCCTTTGCGGTGGCGCAGCCATGCGTTCGCTGCCGTATACATGTCGCTAGCGATGCCGGACTGTACAATAAGATTGCCCATGAGCAGGAACAGCGGCACCACAGACAAGGTGTAGCTGCGGCCACTGTCAAAATAGACCTGCCCGACAAGGTGAAATGCCGGAGGAAGACCGATAATGGAGGCCACTCCGAAGAAACCAACGGCTGCCATTGCAAAGGCAATAGGCACGCCCACAAAAATCAATGCCATCAGGATGGCAAGACCCAAATACCATTCCATCAGGAACCGCCCCCAACACCTCTTGGAATTCTCAGAACTGCCAGCACAAATGTGATGAATGCGCAAAAGGCACTGATGACACCGGCTGCTTTGGAAAACGGCGCCAGCGGCACACGCAGATAGACCGTGACTTCCTGATAGCTCGCCAGCTGGTTTCCATGCTTCCACAGCTCCCACGCCACCACTGCTAGTACGATGGCGACGAAGATGCGCGAGAAGAACAGCTGCAGAGAGGCCAGACCGCCTCTGAACTTGGAGGTGAACAGGTCTACTGTGATATGGCCGTCATCCAGACAGACCGCAGGCAGACCGGTGAAGATCACCGCCATGAGCAGCAGTTCGGTGTATTCCGGCGCTCCGGGCAATGGGCTGGCAAACAGGTACCGACCGATTACGTCGATCACTGTTACAGCAACCAGCGCCAGAAGCAGTAGTCCGCAGAGAACAGAGGCGCCCGAGCGAAGTTTTCGCCGGGCGCGCGCTGCTATATCAACCAGATTCCCACTCATTTTTCAGAGGCAACCGCTGCAACTTCTTTCTGGAGCATGTCCATGGCAACTTCGAAGTCGATGCCTTTTTCGCCGTAGGATTTGGCAACACCGTCAAACATTGGACGGGTGGCTTCTTCCAACTGAGCACGCTCTTCTGCGGTGGCGTCGTGAATGGTCACCTTGCCCTGCATCTGCTCAAGACCCCAGGCATCAGCTGCATCCCAGGCCGCGCCAGCGAGGCGGGAGAATGCTTCACCAGAGATGGCCTCGATGGCCTTCTGGTCTGCCTCAGACAGGCTGGAGAACTTGGCGTTGTTGGCGATGAAGAAGAAAGAAACGTTGTAAAGTCCGCCATCCACGCGCAGGCCGTTGCTGAGCAGACCATCCAGCTTGAAGAACGGGATGGATTCTGTCGGGAACACGATACCGTCCGCAATGCCGCCTGAGAGGATTTCATAGGACTGCGGCGCTGGCGCCTGAATGGCAACCATGTTCATGGCTTGCACGAGCTGGTTGGTGATGCTGCCCGCCACGCGGATTTTTGCACCTTTCAACTCACTCAGAGGTGAGACGGCACGATCAGTGGTGTACAACAGGCCCGGGCCGTGGGTGAAGACGCCCAGCACCTTGGCACCGCGGTGCTCATTGGCTTTGGCCAGTGTGCTTTCATAGAGGCGCCAGTATGCCACGGACAGGCTGGTGGCATCTTTTGCGAGGAACGGCAGCTCGGCAATCTGTGTGAGCTTGAAGCGGCCCGGTGTGTAGCCGTGCACGCCGTAAGTGAGATCTGCGATACCGTTGGCAGCGAGATCGAAGTGAGCTGGTGGCGGGCCAAGCGGTGCGTCGAGGATCTGAACAGAGACGCGCCCCTCTGTCACTTCCTTTACTTTGGCAGCCCAAGGCACCATCATGCCTTTTACGATTGGGTGTGCCGGTGGCAGCCAGCTGGACATACGCAATACGGTTTCCTGCGCCATGGCAGATGCGCTGACGGAGAGCGCGGCAATAGTTGCAGCTGCAAATATCTTGAACTTCCTATTCATGTTCTCCCTCCCCAGAGAATACAGGATGAATGAGAAAAATGTGCACACATACCGTACGTTAATCAAGCACAAATATGAAATGGAAACTAATTCCGATTCATGCATTGACATCGTTTTATATGATATCGCATATTATATTTATCATTTATGCGAGAGGAGACTCTCCTTGTTTTGGCTCTGAGGGAGGACGCCAAAAAGCATGAAAACACTTATTATTGAGGGGGTTCGGACGGTCGCCCCGAAAATCAAAAGATTTGATTTAAAAGCCGAAGATAATGAGCCGCTCATGCAATTTGAAGCTGGTGCACATATCGCTGTTCAACTTAAGGATGACTCCTCACGCCAATATTCTCTGATCGATTTTGGTGAAAACTTACCTTACGAGAATCAACGATACACTCTTGGTATACTTTTGGAGCAAGACGGAAGTGGCGGTTCGGCTTTCATGCACTCTTTGCAGGTGGGCGATGCGATTCAGGCGGAGGCCCCTAAGAACGATTTTCCGCTGACTGAGGACGGCAGACCGGTTGTTCTGATTGCAGGCGGCATTGGTGTAACGCCGATCATCAGCATGGCAGCTGCGCTGAAGCGCGCGGGCAAACCTTACGCCCTGCACTACTCTGGCCGCTCGCTTGAAACCATGGCGTTTAAGGAGGAACTCTCCGAGCTGTGTGGTGAGGCTTTGACGCTCCACCACGATGATGATCCTGCGCGCTGTCTCGATCTTAGCGCCCTCATTCCGACGCTCGATACTTCCAGCCACATATATGTGTGCGGCCCTAAAGGCATGATTGAAGCGGTGCGCGAGCAGGCGCTGAGCGCTGGGTTCAGCAAAGAGCAGATCCACTTTGAGCTGTTTGCAAGCGCTGCCCCTTCCGGTGATGATGCCGGAGACGGGTTTGAAGTGGAGGTGAAGTCCTCTGGTGAGGTGTTCTGGGTGCCGCAGGATAAATCCATCGTGGACGTGCTGGAAGATGGCGGCGTTGACCTCGTTTACGACTGCCAGCGTGGGGACTGCGGAATTTGCCAAGTGGATGTGCTGGAGGGTGAACCGGACCACCGCGACGTGGTGCTGACAGATGATGAAAAAGCGGCTGGTGACGTGATGCATATTTGCGTATCGCGGGCCAAGTCCAAACGACTGGTGCTAGATTTGTAGAAGATCTTTTTCTCGCAGGCTTTGGAGGGATGCGATTTTAGCTCTGAGGCCTGTGATCTAAGCTTTTTGGGAGGGAAGCTTATGACCATGAAATACAAAGATAACCCGCAGGCGGTGGCTGATCTTGTACGCCCTGCCGAGGTGCATCGTGATCTATATATAGACGATGAAGTTTTTGACCTTGAAATGAAGCATCTGTTTGCCTCCACGTGGGTTTACGTGGGGCATGAAAGTCAGGTGCCGAATGCGGGCGATTACTTCGCAACCGAAGTTGCCGCACAGCCTATTTTGTTGGCACGGCATACGGATGGCGAAGTGTATGTGCTACACAATCGCTGCCCACATAAAGGCACCAAGATCGTCATTGATCGTGCTGGTAACACGGGCAAGTTTTTCCGCTGCCCGTATCATGCGTGGTCGTTCCGCACCAATGGCAAGCTGCTCGCGATCCCTTTGAAGAAGGGCTACAAAGACACCGGATTTGAGCAGAGCGAGGCCGGGCAAAGTGGCCTGCCGCCTGTGGGAGCGGTGAAGAACTACCGCGGCTTTATCTTTGTGCGCATGAAGCAGGACGGCATCAGCTTCGAAGACTTCTTCGGTGGCTCCCTCTCCTCTTTGGACAACATGATTGACCGCTCTCCGGTTGGAAAGCTGGAGGTGGCAGGCCCACCACTGCGCTACATGCACAACTGTAACTGGAAGATGCTGGTCGACAACCAAACGGACACCTGCCACCCGATGGTTGCCCACGAAAGCTCTGCGGGTACGGCGGTTGAGATCTGGGAGTCTCTTGAGAAGGACGAGAACACCAAAACGCCTATGGCGATGGAGGTGATTGCGCCGTTCATGTCGCCCTATGAGTTCTTTGAGGATATGGGCATTCGCACTTGGCCGAATGGGCATGGCCATACGGGCGCGCATCACTCCATTCACTCAGATTATTCCGCTATTCCCGGTTATCTGGAGATGATGGAAGAGGCTTATGGCAAGGAGCGCGCAAGAGCCATTTTGGGCGAGAACCGGCACAACACGGTCTACTTCCCGAACATCATGATCAAGGGCCCTATCCAACAGCTGCGTGTGTTCATTCCGCTGGCTGCCAACAAGACGCTAGTGGAGAGCTACATCTTCCGCCTCGTAGGGGCGCCGGACATGCTGTTAGAGCGCACGGCCATGTACAACCGTCTGATCAACGCACCGACCTCCATCGTGGGGCATGATGATCTGGAGATGTATGAGCGGGCGCAGGAAGGCCTGCATTGTCAGGAGCTTGAGTGGGTGAATGTGCAACGCCTTTATGAGGAAGGCGAAGACCTCGACCTTGAGGCCGTAGAGAACGGCACGACGGAACGACAGATGCGCAATCAGTTCCACGCCTGGAAGAAGTTTACCGTTGAAAGCATGGAGGCCGAAGCTCGTGACCTTGCCGACGCGTGATGATTTGATCGACCTTGTCTACCATGAAGCCCGTGTGATTGACGAAGGCCGCTTTGATGAGTGGCTGGAGCTGTGGGCTGCGGACAGTTACTACTGGATGCCGCTGGATTATCAGCAGGAAGATCCAAAAAACATGACCTCACTTATGTATGAGGATGCGTTTTTGCGGAAGCTTCGTGTTGAGCGCCTTAAGGGCCTGCGCACCTTCTCTCAAAAACCTAAGAGCCGCTGTTCTCACGTTCTGAATCGCCCGAGTGTTGAGGCATTTGATCCAAAGGCGGGTGAGTTCGTGACCCGTACTGCCGTTCATTATGTGGAGACGCGGCTGGATGACCAGTTTTTGCTGGCGGCGACCGTTCACCACCATTTTGAGATGGTTGAGGATGAGCTGAAGATTAAGCTGAAGCGGGTTGATCTGCTCAACTGCGATGCTGCCTTTGGCAACATTCAGCTGTTCATTTAAGAAAACAGGTTTTTTGAATGATTGAGCATAAATCTGTTTTCAGCGCGTTTTGTGCCGCTGCTGAAAAGTGGCCGGAGCGACCTTTTCTGAATGTTTTGCCGGAAACCGCAAAGGTCTACGGGATTGCTTCGGGTGAAACGTCTTACGCTGAGGTGTTGGCACAGACGCGAGATGCTCAGGAACGCTATTGCGCTGTGGGTTTGCAAGCTGGTGACAGGGTTCTGATGTTGCTTGAGAATCGCCCTGCCTTCTTCCTGCATTGGCTGGCGCTGAATGCGCTTGGCGTGGTGATCGTGCCGATCAATCCGGACCTGCAAAGCTCTGAGCTTGAGTATATCGGCAGACATGCGGAGCCAGTTCTGGCGATCTCAACGCCTGAACGCAAGGGCGATATGGAACAGGCTGCGCGCGACAGTGGGCAAGAGTTTGCCTGCGTGACATTGGCAGATACCCTGCCCGTTCTGCGTGCTTCTGACACTGCGAGTTATTCGGCTGTACAGGATGATCCGGCGGCAATGCTTTACACCTCGGGTACGACTGGTAGCCCAAAGGGGTGCGTGCTGGCCAATCGGTATTTTCTGGAAGCGGGTCACTGGTACGCCAATGCAGGTGGCACGTGCACGCTGAAAGAAGATGCTGAGCGGATGATCACGCCGCTGCCGATCTTCCATATGAATGCGATGGCATATTCGGCGATGGCGATGGTTGCGGTCGGCGGCTGTCTGACGGTTCTGGACCGTTTCCATCCGCGATCCTGGTGGCAGAATGTGCGCGATAGCCGTGCAACTTGCCTGCATTATCTGGGTGTGATGCCGTCCATTCTGATGAGCTTGCCGGAAGCGCCGGAAGATAAGAGGCATTCGGTTCGCTTTGGCTTTGGCGCTGGCATTGATGCCAAGCTGCACATTCCGTTTGAAGAGCGTTTTGGCATTCCTCTGGTGGAAGCCTGGGCCATGACAGAAACGGGTGCTGGCTCCGTGATTGCCGCCAATCAGGAGCCGCGCAAGCGTGGCATGAACTGTCTTGGCAAGCCCGGCCCAGAGATGGATGTGTGCATCATGGGCGATGATGGTGTGCCGATTGCAGGCACCGAGCCTGGAGAGTTGCTGGTGCGACGTAAGGGAGATGATCCGCGGGTCGGGTTCTATTCCCATTACTTCAAGGATGATGTTGCCACTAATGAGGCTTGGGCGGACGGCTGGTTCCATACGGGTGACATTGTTCGCCGTGATGAGGATGGTGATTTCTTCTTTGTGGACCGCAAGAAGAACGTGATCCGGCGTAGTGGCGAGAACATTGCAGCGGTGGATGTGGAGTCCGTGCTCATGCAGCACCCAGACATTGAAGCGGTGGCCGTTTGTCCGGTGCCGGATGCCATTCGCGGCGATGAGGTATTTGCCTCCATCGTCTGGCGCGGCGAGCAGAGCAAGGATGCAGCAGAGGCGATTGTGCGTTGGGGGCTGGAGCGCATGGCTTATTATAAAGTGCCCGGTTACATTGCATTTTGCAGCTCATTGAAGTTGACGGGGACGCAGAAAATCCAGCGGGCAGCACAAAAGCAGATGGCGTTGGAGTTGCTGGAGAAATCTGAGGCGTACGATACCATCCACCTGAAGCGGAGGCAGTTGGTTTCATGATCAAACCGCGCAAACGTATGGGGTATGACGGGGTTGTGGTGGCGGCACCAGCCAGCACGCCTTATGAGCGTTATTCGACTGAAACGGCCCATTGGTGGATTGCCAAGGCGCTGCGGCAGTCCATTAAAGCAGCTGGACTGACACCGCGCGATGTTGATGGGTTTTCTGTCGCCAGCTTTTCGCTGTTTCCAGATACCGCAGTGGGATTAACCCAGCATTTGGGGCTGGTTCCGCGATGGCTGGATCATATACCGCAGGGCGGTGCCAGTGGGCCGAGTGCGCTGCGCCGGGCTGCACGGGCGGTGCAGTGCGGAGATGCCTCTGTGGTGGCTTGCGTTGCCGGTGACACCAACCACGTGGACAGTTTCCGCCGCATGCTCTCCAGTTTTTCCCGGTTCGCACAGGATGCCTCTTACCCTTATGGCTCTGGCGGGCCCAATGCCTGCTTTGCGCTGCTCACCGACTATTACATGCGCGAGTTTGGAGTGAGCCGCGAGGACTTTGGGCGGATCTGCGTTTCTCAGCGTGACAATGCTTTGCGCAATGAGAATGCGGTGATGAAGAAGCCGCTAACCATGGATGCCTATCTGGCAGGCCGTGAGATCAGTGATCCGATCACCCTGTTTGATTGCGTGATGCCGGTGGCCGGGGCTGAGGCGTTTTTGGTGATGCGGGAGGAAGATGCGGTGGCTGCTGGCATTCCTTATGCGCACATCAGCGCAACCATTGAGCGGCACAATGCATTTCCAGAAGACCCGATCCAGATGCGTGGTGGTTGGGCGATGGATATTGACGAGTTTTATGGCATGGCGGGGCATGGACCGGAGTGCGTGGACCTTTTGCAGACCTATGATGATTATCCGGTCATCGTAATGATGCAGATGGAAGACCTTGGCTTTTGCGCAAAAGGTGAAGCGGCGCGGTTCATTGCTGACAAAGACCTGACGGTTTCCGGCGACTTTCCGCACAACACCTCAGGCGGGCAGCTTTCAGCTGGTCAGGCCGGCGCTGCTGGTGGGTTTATCGGGCTTGTTGAGGCAATCCGGCAGGTGACGAGCACAGCTGGTGCGACGCAGGTTACAGGTGCCAAGCGCGCGCTCGTTTCCGGCTTCGGGGTCATCAACTACGACCGCGGCGTTTGCACCAGTGCGACACTTTTGGAGGGGGCGAACTGATGGTGACACCACTCCAAAAGCCTCCAAGAAAGAACCCGCAGGTGCGCACCCGCGTGCCTACTTTGCCTTCCCATTATCGCAGCCGATCAGCGCTGTTTATGGCAGCAGCGGCCGCTGAGGGGCGGTTTATGCTGCAGGTTTGTTCGGAACCAGATTGCTCAACAGTTCAATACCCTGCGCGAGATGCTTGTGCCTGTTGTTTATCGGACCGACTGGTCTGGCAAGATGTATCGCCGCGCGGGAAGTTGATTGCGACATCTACAGTTCGCACGAGCACGAACACTTATTTCCGCGAACGTACGCCGTGGCGGCTGGGGACGGTACATCTGGATATTGGGCCTTCCGTTATATGCCATCTGCACAGTGAAGTGGCGGTTGGTGATGAGGTTCAGTTGATCAATCGGCTGGATAAATCCGGGCAAAGTGTCCTGCTTGCTTTGCCGTTGGAGAGAGCCCAGTTGCAGGAGGATGATATGCAGCTTCGTGAGCTTACCTGTGATCCGAAGTTCCGGCGCATTCTGATTACGGATGCACGCAATCCAAATGCCTATGCATTGGCAAAGAGCCTGCTGGAGGCTGGCGCCTCTACTGTGTTTGTGGGGGAAGCCGAGAGTTGGCGGCCCTACCCTGATCGCGCGAAACTGGAGTCGCTTCAAGATGTTGAGCTGGTTTCTTTAGATGTTACTGACACCTCCTCCGTTCAGGAGCTTGCTGGTGAGTTTGGTGGCAAGGTCGACATTCTGATCAACAATGCCCGTTTTGTGCGTCCCGGCGGCATTCAGGGTCGCGGCGATGTGGGCTTTGCCATGGATGAGATGCAGGTCAACTATTTCGGCATGATGCGGCTGGCACAGGCCTTTGCTCCAGCGATGGCGGGACGCAGTGCGGATGGTGTGAACAGCGCTGTGGCGTGGGTGAATGTGCTCTCGGCCTACTCGTTGGTGAGCAATCCCGGCTTTGGCAGCTTTTCTGCCTCCAATGCCGCCGCCCATTCTCTCTCACAGTGCCTGCGGGCGGAGATGGCCGCCTCTGGTGTGCGGGTGGTGAATGTGTATTGCGGACCGACTGAGGATGAGTGGCATCAGCCCTTGCCGCCGCCTAAGGTTCCTGCTGGTACGCTGGCGCGGGAGCTGGTGAAGGCACTGCAAGCGGGGCTGGAGGATGTGTATGTGGGCGACATTGCCAAGGATATCCGGCGCAAATTCATGGAAAGCCCGAAGGTGCTTGAAAAAGAAATGACAAGTCTGGAGGCGCTGTGACCATGGAAGCCTTGAAAGAGAAACTGGTGAACCCGGTTGAGCTGCTCAGCTCTGCTTTGCTTTCCGGTGATGTGGAGGTGGTGGACCTGACGCACACGCTTGATCCGGATTTTCCGGTGATCGTGCTGCCGCCCGAGTTTGGCCAATGCGCGCGCTTTCGGATGGAAGAGATTTCTTCCTATGATCATCGTGGGCCAGCGTGGAAGTGGAACACCTTCACCTGCTCAGAGCACACCGGCACCCATTTTGATGCACCGATCCATTGGATTTCCGGTAGGGATCTGCCCAATAACACTGTGGATTCCATTCCACCTGAGCACTTTGTTGGGCCTGTTGTGGTGATCGATTGCTCACAAGGTTCTGCGCAGGATGATGACTTTGAGCTGACACCGGAGATCATTGCCGGGTGGGAAGCTGAACATGGTCGCATTCCAGCGAACAGCTGGGTGTTCATGCGCACGGACTGGAGTAAGCGCAGCGGTGCGGCTTACCTGAATATGAGTGATGATGGGCCGCATTCACCGGGACCAACGCCAGAGGCGATCAAGCTTTTGATTGATGAGCGCGGCATACGCGGGTTTGGGACAGAAACTGTGGGGACGGATGCGGGGCAAGGCGCGCATTATACGCCGCCCTATCCGGCTCACTTTTATCTGCATGGTGCTGGCAAATATGGACTGCAATGCATGTGCAATCTGGATCAGTTGCCGGCAACAGGTGCCATGATCCTGTGTGCGCCACTGAAGATTAAGGGCGGGACTGGCAGTCCCTTGCGCGTGCTGGCGCTTGTGCCGAAGGAGAAACGTTGATGTCTGAAGAGTTCACTGCGGTCATCACTGGCGGCAACAAGGGCATTGGTGCGGCTTTGGCCAAGGAGATGCTGGAGGCTGGCTATACGGTGGTTTGCCTGTCGCGTCGGGAACCTGAGTTTGGGCACCCTAAGCTGCATTTTCATCAAACGGACCTGCTGGATCAGACGCAAGTGAGTGCGGCGGCGGAGGCGATTGCGGGGAAGCATGAGGTGACACACCTCATTCACAATGCAGGGCTTATCTTTCCCAACCTGATTGAGGAGGCTGAAGCGGATGATATTACGGGTCTGGCCCAGCTTCATCTGGGATCAGCTCTGACGCTGCTCAAGGCATTCTTGCCGAGCATGAAAGAGCGGCAGTTTGGGCGGGTTTTGTTTAATGGGTCACGTGCGGCTTTGGGTGCCAAGACGCGGACGGCTTACAGTGCCACCAAAGCAGGTATGATTGGTATGGCGCGGACATGGGCACTGGAGCTGGCGCAGCATCAGATTACCGTGAATGTGGTTGCGCCCGGTCCGGTGAAGACAGATAACTTCTGGGGCATTATTCCCAAGGGGAGCGAACAAGAGCAGAAGCTGGCTGATGGCATTCCTGTTGGCCGCATTGGCACGGTGGAAGACATCACCAATGCCTTTATGTTCTTTGCAGATCCCAAGTCCAGCTTCATCACCGGGCAGACGCTGTTTGTCTGTGGTGGCATGAGCGTGGGGACGGCCCTGCTCTAACTTAAAGTTCTGAATCAGATTCAGGTCATGCGCGTAGCTGATTGATGCCGCTGAGTCAGGCATCTTCGGTATATGGTTTTCTGCGCCATCCCAACAAGTGTGCGCCTGGGCCCTGACTTTTCATCTTATCTTCTGGGTTGAGGAGATGGCAGTCTGTCATCGACAAGCAGCCGCAGCCAATGCACTCGTTGAGGCCTTCACGCAGGTCCTGTAGTTCCGCGATGCGGTTGTCCAGATCCTTCTGCCACCACGTGGAGAGTTTGGCCCAGTCACCTGCTGAAATTTTCTTCTCATTGGGCAGCTGATCCATGGCTGCTTTGATCTCTTTAAGCGGCACCCCCAGCTTCTGAGCAGCCTTGATCACCGCGATCTTGCGCAGCACGGCTGCGGAGTATCTTCTGTGGTTCGCGTTGTTGCGCCAGGAGGTGATGAGCCCTTTTTCTTCGTAAAAATGTACCGCTGAGACGGCGATGCCACTGCGCTCGGCGACCTGCCCGACGGTTAGCCCTTGCAAGGAGACCATTGTCATTCCTTCATTTTTTGCCTTGACCTCAACATTACTTGAGGAATTAGAAGAGATCATGGCAACAATCAAGAGCTAATAAGGAATAGCTGATGAAGAAGATTTACGATGATCTGTGGCAGGTCCCTCTGGAGAAGCGATTTACGACATTGCTCTCCCACGCCTATTTTCTGAAAACACCAGATCGGAACGTCCTGATTTCACATTTTGAAAATCAGGATATCGCACATCAGTTACGTGAGATGGGCGGCGTTGATGAGCAGTATCTGACTCACAATCACGAAATCTCAGAGAGCCTAGGAGAGTTGCGTTTCGTGCTTGGCTCAAAGCTCATCGGGCATGAGAACATTGCCAAGTTCTTTTCTGGTGATGTTGCTCCAGATCGACTTCTTGAAGGCACCGGACCGTTTGCTGGAAACGACGGATTTCAGGCGCTTTATACGCCGGGGCATACGGACAACAATCTGTGCTTTTATTATGCCTCTCCCACTGGAAAGAACTACCTGTTTACCGGCGATACGATCTATTTGGACAATGGCCGTTTCAAAACGCTGGTGATGACCAGTGATGGGGGTAACAGGCAGGAGTTGGTCGCCACATTGCGCAGACTAAGAGAGCTGCCTGTGGATGTGATCCTTTGCAGCGTTGCCATGGGTCACTATGAGATCGTGGAAGTCACACAGTCTGAATGGCACGACCTGATAGACGAGAAAATCTGGGAGATCTTGGACTAACAAAAAAGCCGGAGTGAACCACTCCGGCTTTTGAACATGCTCTTACCTTTGAATTTACGCGATGCGCATTTCTGAGGATGGATCAAACGGGATGGCTTTATCCATGTTGATCGCGAACGGTACATCCTGACCAGCAGTTACCTGCGCATCGGCACGCATACGTGCGTTGCAGTCTTTTCCGCCCAGAGAAGACATCACGTAGGTGTCAGAGCCCGCTGGCTCAGTGACGATGACGCGATTGGTGATCTGTTCGATGTGGTTTGCCTTGCGGTCCGCCCCTTCAGGATCGGTGATCGCTTCCGGACGGATGCCCAGAACGATTTCCTTCTGATCAAAGCCCTTCAGAGCTTCTGTCGGGTTGGAGAACTTGAGGTTCACCTGATCGCTCAAACCGGTTGGCAGCTGCGCGAAGATACCATCGCCGTTGGCGACGACCTTTGCAGGCACCAGGTTCATGCTTGGAGAGCCCATGAAACTTGCCACAAACAGGTTTGCAGGCGTGTCATAGATCTCTTTTGGCGTGCCCAACTGCTGCACGTAACCGCCATTCATCACAGCAATGCGCGTGGACAGCGTCATTGCCTCAATCTGGTCGTGGGTCACGTAGACGATTGTGGTGCCAAGCTTCTGGTGCAGCTTCTTGATCTCGGTGCGCATATCTACGCGCAGCTTTGCATCAAGGTTGGAGAGCGGTTCATCAAACAGGAACACGTCCGGGTCACGCACAAGAGCACGGCCCATGGCCACACGCTGACGCTGACCACCTGAGAGCTGACCCGGCTTGCGGTTCAGCAGCTGCTTGATCTGCAGCATCTCAGCGACCTCGTTCATGGACTTGTCGCGCTCAGCCTTAGCAACGCCGTGCATTTCCAGACCGAACGTGATGTTCTGGCCTACGGTCATGTTTGGATACAGCGCGTAGGACTGGAACACCATGGCGATGTTACGTTTGGACGGGTGAACCCCGTTCATGGTCTGCCCTTTGATATCGATGGTGCCGGAGGTGATGTCCTCCAGACCAGCGATCATGTTGAGCAGCGTGGACTTACCGCAACCAGACGGCCCTACGAGTACAAGAAATTCCCCTTCCTGCACGTCGATATCGATGTTGTGAAGCACCTTGGTTGAGCCGTAAGACTTGGTCGCATTGTTGATTTTCAGAAAGCTCATAGGTCTTATCCCTTCACCGATCCGGCCATCAGGCCTCTTACGAAGTAGCGGCCAGCCACGATGTACACGAGCAGTGTCGGCAATGCGGCGAGGATCGCTCCGGCAAAATGAACGTTATATTCTTTGACGCCCGTTGAAGAGCTGACGAGGTTGTTCAGAGCCACGGTCATTGGCTGACTATCAAGGTCCGCAAAGGACGCACCAAACAGGAAGTCATTCCAGATGTTGGTGAACTGCCAGATGACGGAAACCACGATGATTGGACCTGAACTTGGCAGCATGATGCGCCAGAAGATGCGGAAGAACCCTGCCCCATCAATCTGTGCTGCGCGGATCAGCTCTGTTGGGAACACCTGATAGTAGTTTCTGAAGTACAGCGTGGTGAAGCCAAGGCCGTAGACCACGTGCACCAGAACAAGACCTGGTGTGGAGCCTGCGATGCCGAGGAAACCAAGCACACGCGCCATTGGGATCAGCACGATCTGGAACGGAATGAAGCAGGCAAACAGCATCAGACCGAACAGGATGGTATCCCCTTTAAAGCGCCATTTGGTCAGCACGTAGCCATTCAAAGCACCCAGAACAGTTGAAATCGCAACAGCCGGGAACACCATTTTCAGGGAGTTCCAGAAGTACGGTTTCAGTCCTGTTGGCTCAACGCCGATCTGCGCGCTGTTCCAGGCTTTCAGCCATGGTTCCAGTGTGAAGACCTGAGGCAGCGCCATCATGTTGCCGCCTGTGATTTCAGAGAGCGGCTTCACGGAGTTGATGACCATGATGCCGAAAGGCAGCAGGTAGAACGTGGCGAACAGGATCAACATCAGGTAGATGAACGCGCGCGTGATGCGCCCAGTGTTGATGGCATTATCTGTCGAGGCTACGGACATTATTTTTTCTCCCGCAGTTCGGCATAAAGGTACGGCACCATGATCGCGGCAATGGTCATGAGCATGATAACAGCGGAGCTGGCACCAATACCCATCTGGTTGCGCGTGAAGGTGTACGAGTACATGAAGGTCGCTGGCACCTCAGTAGCGCGGCCCGGTCCACCACCAGTCAATGCCACGACAAGGTCGTAGGACTTGATGGCGAGGTGTGACAGGATCACGAAGGCTGACAGGAATGCTGGACGCAGCTGCGGAATGATGATGCGGCGGTACATGTTCCAGTTGGACGCACCGTCGATCTGAGCTGCTTTGAGGATCTCATTATCGATGCCGCGCAAACCAGCCAGGAACATGGCCATCACAAAGCCAGATGTTTGCCAGACCGCAGCAATCACAACGGTGTAGATTGCAAAGTCGCGGTTTTTGATCCAGTCGAACTCGAAGCTTTCCCAGCCCCACAGGTGCATGGTGTGCTCAAGGCCGATGCCCGGATCGAGGAACCATTTCCACGCTGTCCCTGTCACGATGAAGCTGAGCGCCATCGGATACAGGAAGATTGGACGCAAGAAGCCCTCACCACGGATTTTCTGATCCAGAAAAATCGCAAGGCTCAAGCCGATGGCTGTACAGATTGCGATGTACAGACCAGCGAAGATGCCGAGGTTTTTGATGGCAATGGACCAATGCCGCAGCCGGAATAGCTTTTCATAGTTCTCCAGCCCTACCCAGTCATAAACCGGCAGGATGCGGCTTCCTGTGAAGGAGAGATATACGGAGAAAATGATAAATCCATAGACAAAGACTAAGATCAGAGCCAAGGAGGGTGATAGCACCAGTTTTGGAATGAGATTTTGGAGTCTTGTCCGCAGGTCCGGTTTTACTGCCGTTGGCGCCTGGTAGTCAGCGGCCATGGCAACGGATGAAGTGGTCTGGTCGACCATGATCCCTGCCCCCAGATTTTATGTTGTTTTGGGAAAAATGGGGCCGACGCATCGGCCCCACTTAAAATTACTTCGCGATGGAGACAGCGTCTACCAGCTCTTCAACAGCGGTAGCGGAGTCGTACTCACCGTTAAAGTGTGCAGTTACAACGTCATAAATGGCGTTTTTCACGGATGCTGGTGCAGAGTGGCCATGCGCCATGGAACCGAAGAGGTTGCCGCTTGCTGCAGCTGCTGCCAGGTCTTTCATGCCCTGCTTTGCACATGCATCAAACGCTTCGTCGGAAACGTCGGTACGTGCAGGAACAGAACCCTTCACTACGTTAAACGCAGACTGGAAGGTTGGCGAAAGGATCGCGCTTGCCAGAGCTGCCTGCTCTTTGGACACTTCACCGCCCTGATCGAACATTGCGAACTGATCAGCGTTGAAGGTTACTTTGTCCTGAGTGCCAGGGAAACGGAAGCAGAGGAAGTCTTCGCCCGGCTTTTTGCCAGCGCCGAGGAACTCACCCTTTGCCCAGTCACCCATCATCTGGAAACCAGCTTCGCCGTTGATGACCATTGCAGTTGCAAGGTTCCAATCACGACCGGAGAAGTTTTCGTCAACGTTTGCGCGCAGGACTGCCATGCGGTCAAACGCTTCTTTCATGGTGTCAGAACCAAGAGCAGCTTCGTCCAGATCGATGAATGCAGCTTTATAGAAGTCTGCGCCACCGGTGCTCATGACGATTGCGTCGAACAGGGTTGCGTCCTGCCAAGCCTGACCGCCGTGTGCCAGTGGAGTAACGCCAGCTGCTTTCAGCTTATCAAGCGCCGCAGTGAACTCTTCCCAAGTGGTTGGAGCTGCAATGCCGTGCTTGTCCAGCACTGCTTTGTTTGCCCATACCCAGTTGGTGGAGTGTACGTTTACTGGCGCGGAGATCCACTTGCCATCGTACTTCGCAAAACGCTGAAGAGCAGCAGGAACAACTTTGTCCCAGCCTTCTTTTGCAGCAACTGCGTTCAGGTCAGCCAGAGCGCCTTCTTTCGCCCAGTCCTGGATGTCGAAACCGAGCATCTGAACTGCAGTTGGCGCGTTGCCAGCTGTTACGCGTGCACGCAGAACGGTCATTGCGGATTCACCGCCGCCGCCTGCTACAGGCATATCAGCCCAACCGATGCCCTGAGATTCCAAGTCTTTCTTCAGTACGTTCAGCGCAGCCGCTTCACCGCCTGAAGTCCACCAGTGCAGAACTTCCACGTCTGCCGCTACGGATGTGGTTGCTGTTGCAGCCAGCAGTGCCAGAGCGGATGTGGTTTTCACTAGTAGTTTGTGCATGTGTTGCCTCCCGATCACAACTTAAAATTTCTACACAAAAATACGACTAACATAGTACTTATAACGTTACAAATATCGGATCTGTCAATGCCAAAAGTGAAGCCATTGACTTGAATGATCTTTTTTGTATCAAATGCTACTCACTGAATTTGTTGCATCGTTATAATGAAGATCTGGCTGACTTACGGGAGGTAAACTGGTTTCATATGCCGACGAAAAAACCAACAATTTCCTCCTCTCACTCCGCTTCGAAACCGACGCAGAAGACAATTGCGGAAATCACCGGTCTTGCGGTGACAACTGTCTCGCGGGCGCTTCAGGGGGATGAAAAGATTGCACAGGCAACCCGCCTGCGCGTAAGTAAAGTTGCTGAAGAAATCGGCTATGTTCCTGACCGCGCCGCTCAAAGGTTGCGTACGGGCAAGACCAAAGTTGTTTCGCTGATTCTCGATCCACACAACGAAATCCTCGGGTTTGGGAACTCCCTGATCACCGGTGTGGCCCATGCTTTGGCGGGGACGGATTATCATCTGAATGTGACACCGCAGTTTCTTGGCGGTGATCCGATTGAGCCGGTTGAGTACATCGTGCGCAATAAGCTGGCGGACGGAATCATCTTCTCGCGGACGCGGCCTTTTGATGAGCGGGTGCGGTTTCTTCGGGAGCGCAGTTTTCCGTTCACCACTCATGGGCGGACCGAGTTCGGCTATCAGCACTCCTATGTTGACTATGACAACGAGAAGTTTGCCTACGAATCTGTGCTGCGTTTGATGCAGAAAGGGCGGCGGCGGATTTGCATTATTCTGCCCCCTAACCAGTTCACCTTCCACCAGCATCTGAACTACGGCTATATGCGCGCCATCCGTCAGGAAGGGCTGCAGAGCTATATTCCGGGTGGGATCAGTCTGGATTCAGATATGCCGGAGGTGTTTGAATGGGCGAAGAACATCGCCAGTTCCCCGGAAGCCCCGGATGGGTTCATCTGTCCAGGTGAGACATCCTTCCTTGCGATTGCAAACGGCTATCGTCAGGCTGGGAAAGCCCGTGGGCTGGATTTTGATGCTGTGGTGAAATCAAGTTCGCAGACGCTGCATCAGATTGATCCGCACATCGACAACATCAGCGAAGACATTCAAGAAGCTGGCGTTCTGCTGGGTACCAACCTGCTGAAAACCATGGAACATCCGGATGGCCCATTCGAGCAGACCATCCAGGATCCGGATATCACTTT
This sequence comes from Pseudovibrio sp. FO-BEG1, assembly GCF_000236645.1. NCBI lineage: Bacteria > Pseudomonadati > Pseudomonadota > Alphaproteobacteria > Hyphomicrobiales > Stappiaceae > Pseudovibrio > Pseudovibrio sp. FO-BEG1. Next base: position 2,998,110 of record NC_016642.1, on the reverse strand, counting down.
CCCGTCTCTCAAGTCCTTTCAGGACTGAGGTTCAGGAGACGACTTTCGGCGCTTCTTCTTCGATCCAGAGATCATGGCTTTCAGGATAGGTAAAGCCTGTTTCAGCGGCCAGTTGCTTCAGGAAACCAATCATGTAGTCGGTGCGTTCGCGGGCGACTTCACGGCCTTCTTTGGTCTGCATGGTTTTGTGCAATTTCAGCAGCTTCAGTGCGAAGTGATCGACACCGAAGGCTTTGTCATCAAGCTCACGCTCACTGGCGAACAGGTCACCACCATGGAACAGGTTGGAGTTCATGGTTTTGGCGATGTAGAACGTGCGCGCGATGCCGATAGCCCCGAGGGACTCCAGACGATCTGCGTCCTGCAAGATCTTGGCCTCGATGGTTTGTGGCTCAATTTCCGCTGAGAAGCTGTGCGCTTCAATCGCATGTTTGATCCGTTCGATTTTATCTGCAGATACGCTGAGTTCCTGAAGGATTGGCTCAGCGGCGTCTGCGGAGAGCTTGGAGGCTTTTGCGCGGTCCGGGGAGTTCTTGGGAACGTTGACCAGATCATGCAAATAGGCCGCAGCAACAAGCACTTCCTCGTCCCCTTCGCCACGACGGCCAGCGATATCCAGCGCAGCCAATTTTACGCGGCGGGCGTGGTAGAGGTCATGACTGGCATCATCGCTCTGATCATGCGCTTTCAGCGCGGCTTCCAACTTCTTTTCGAACTCAATCATCGGAACTCACTTTTGCAAAATGAGCCCGAAACCTACGTCAGGTCAGTGTGCATTTCGAGGTTAAACTGACCTGATCCCCCGACAAATTTTCGCAAGGTCCGAGAGATGCCAAAGTCGATATTGTGCATGATACACCAAGGTACCAGGCGCCTTCATTCCTCTTCTTTGGCGTTGGCGGCGTAGTTCATGACGTTGAAGATGTAGTTCTGCTCAATCGTGCCATCAAACAGGTGCGCCCATGGGCCTTTGGCATAGACAGCAACATCCGTTCCAGCATGTGTTTCCTTGTCCAGCGGAAGCAGCGATTGTTGCTTGTACTCCGAGTCCAGCGCTTCTTCCTGAGAGACGACAGGACGTGTGCCAAACCAGTTGTTTTCTTCTGTCAGAATTGAGCCTGTGCCGTTCAGATAACCAGCAACAGTGAAGGGCTTGCCATCCAGTCCCAGAAGCATTTCATCAGTGTGTTTGACGCCGTTGTTGTCGATGCCCATGCACAGGCCATTGATGGGTGAGCCGCGTCCACAATAGCCATTGAAAGAGAGCGTGTGGGCGTGGTCTGCTGTCACGATAATCAGCGTGTCCTGATCACTGGTCATCTGCTCTGCCATGGCGACTGCTTCAGCAAAAGCAACGCCATCAGTCAAAGCGCGGAAGAGGTTTCCGGCATGATTGGCATGGTCAACACGGCCTCCTTCCACCAGCATATAGAAGCCATTTTCATTATCCTGCAGCGATTCAATGGTCAGTTTCACCATTTCTGCGAGGGATGGCTGGTCTTTTCGGTCATAGTCGTAATCCATGTGACCTGAACTGAAAACACCAAGCACCGGCTTGCCCGCGGATGGATCAAGTTCGCTGAAAGACTTTTCATCCCACACATAGGTGACGCCAAACTCTTTGGCTTCGTCAATGAGATTGCGGCCATCTCTGCGGTTTCGATCTTTGCTGTCTTTGTCTGTTGCCGTTTCAGGGAGCATGTGGCGGCGCCCTCCTCCCATAGCGATGTCGATGGTGCCGTTTTTGATCTGCTTCAGCAGCTGTACAGCGATATCAGGAACATCACAGCCGTCCGGCACGCTGGCATCATCCTCATAACGCCTTGAGGCAACGTGAGCATAAGCTGAAGCTGGTGTTGCATCGGTCAGGCTGGCCGTTGTGATGATGCCAACAGCCTTGCCCTGGGCGGCCAGAACTTCAGCAATGGTCGCGACACGGCCCGCTTCCACTGCGGCGCAATCGGCGAAGTTCACCGTCTCATCGACACCCAGCACACCAGATTTGGTTTTGACCCCTGAATGGAAAGCAGTACCTGTTCCAGCTGAATCTGGTGTTTGCGCATTGACGTTGTAGGTCTTGACCAATGCGCTGTGAGGAAAGGCTTCCTGAGGCAGAACGTTTTCTTCCCCCAGCAAACCGTTTTGCTGGCCCTGAAAGATGCGTGTGGCGTAGTTGGTTGCGATGCCATTGCCATCCGCGATCATCAGGATGATGTTTTTGGCAGGCTTTGTGATGGGTTGTCGAGCCAGTTTGCTCTGGATTTCAGCTTCCGCAGCCTCGAACCATCGATTGTTTTTTTGAGGAAAATCAGGCTCTGCCCAAGCCAGAGCGGTAGAACAGGTCAACAGGACCGCAGCAAGTGGCACTCTCATATTCAGCCCTCAACAGGTGATGTTTTGGGCGCTGTGTTTAGTTTACAAGTCTTAGAGTTCACTGTGATGAACCCTAAGAATTCGACTTAGATTTCGTATTGTTTGCAACGACTGCCCTGCGACAATCGCGCGCAATACGTAGTTTTGTGTAGATCGCAAATGCTGTCTGCTTCACACTCAACCTTTCGGGCATGAAGATCATGAGGGCGCATTGAGTGAACTAGACGATCTGTTGGAGGCAATACCTGCAACTCAGCCATTTGCTGAACATCCGCTTCGACAAGCTATTCTTGCGGAAGTCCATGCACGCCCATTTGTGCCGATCCACGGTGAATGGCAGATTTTGCAGTATGCGTTCATGGTGGATCAGGACTGCAAACACGCGGAGCGACAGGCGCTTTCCACGTTTACTGGTGAGCATTCTGATGAGGCCTCAGAGCATTATTTGCACCATGCCTTTGAGGGCTATTCACTGCGCTGGGAGCAACATAGCGAGTTTTCGACCTATGCCGTTGAAAAGCCTCTGAAAGCAGCTCTCAGTTATGATCAGTCTATCAGCTCCTCTTTGTTCGCCAGTGGCAAACTCTCTCCTCCCGGCGAGCTGATTGCTGCTGTTCAGCTGACCGTAAAAACCGCTGCCTCCTCACTCTCAGAAGACCTGTTTGAAGAGTTCAACCAAGCTAGTCTAAGTGTCTCTGAAGTGATTGAAGGGCGCGCGACGTTAGTGACTGACTTTCGGGCCAATGAGGAAGGCATTGTTTCCTTTCTGCTGCTGGATCATGGGCTTTCTCCATTGGAACTCGGTGCAACTGTGCGGCGGGTGTTGGAACTCGAAACATACAAAACACTTTCTCTGCTGGGGCTTTATGAAGCGCGCAAGCAGCAGGTCATCGTCAGCCGGATTGAAGATGAGTTGGTTCAGATCACCTCGCAACTTCGCAGTTCCGGCAGTAAAGAGCCACAGTCACTGGCTCAAAACGAAGAGCTTTTGTCAGAGCTGTCCACGCTGGCCGCTGATCTGGAAGCCTCTGCGATGGAAAGCCTTTTCCGGTTTGGGGCGACGCGAGCTTACTCTGACATTGTGAGGCGTCGTCTTGAGACACTGGGAGAGGCCAGCGTTTCTGGTTACGACATGATTGGGCGTTTTTTGAACCGCCGGCTCGCCCCTGCCATGCAGACTTGCCGAGCCATTGAGGAGCGACAGGCCAACCTATCCCGTAAGCTGACGCGTGCAGTGGGTTTGCTGCGGGCCCGGGTGGATGTGGAGCTGGAACGGCAGAACCGGGATCTGTTGAGCTCGATGGATCAGCGTGCCAAGTTTCAGTTGCGCTTGCAGCAGACCGTAGAAGGCCTCTCCATCGCGGCGATCTCATATTATGTGATCAGTCTGATTGGGTATGCGCTGAAAGGTGCCAAGACGCTTGGGTCGCCGATTGATCCCGCTGTGGGCATGGCGGCATCCGTGCCGTTGGTGGTTGGGGTGCTTTGGTACTTCCTCAGAAAACTCAAGGCAGCGCACTGAAGGGACAGTGATGGCGACGATGCACGCCGCCATCGGAACTCTTAGAGATACGCCGCGGAAACCAGCCGCTGCGTGTATTCGGTTTGCGGTCTGTGCAGAACATCCAGCGTTTTGCCAGCCTCCACCACATTGCCGTGCTGCATGACCATCACGTTATGGCACAAGGCTTTAACGACTTTCAGATCATGACTGATGAAGAGATAGCTCAGCTTCAGCTTGTCGCGTAGGTCTTTCAGCAGGTCGATGATCTGCGCCTGAATGGATAGATCCAGCGCAGACGTTGGCTCATCCAACAGGATGAACTTGGGCTTTAAAACGATGGAGCGCGCAATGGCGATCCTCTGGCGCTGTCCGCCAGAGAACTCGTGAGGAAAGCGATCCATGGTGCTGCGCGGCATCTGCACAGCATCTAGAGCTTCTGCGACCATGGACTGACGCTCTTTATGACTGCCGCCGATGCCATTGACCTTAAGACCCTCGCCCACAATCTCACCCACGACCATACGCGGGTTGAGCGAAGAAAACGGATCCTGAAAGACCACTTGCAGGTCTGTTCTGAGCGGTTTCAGCTCCTTCTTGGTCAGGTTATCGATCCGGCTGCCATCAAAGGTGATGGCACCAGCATCAGCTTTCAGAAGCTGCAGGATCGACATGCCCAGAGTGGACTTGCCTGATCCAGACTCCCCTACGATCCCAAGCGTTTCGCCTGATTTGATTTTGAGAGAAATGTCATTGACCGCGACCAGTTCCTTGGTTTTACGGTTAAAGAAGCTGCCGTGTTTGGATTTGAACGTGACCCGCACTTTATCTGCCTGCAGCAGATCATACAGCCCCTCTTCCAGCTCATCCGGCGAGCCTGTTGGCTCACTGGCAATCAGATGCTGGGTGTACGGGTGGGATGGTGTTTCAAAGACCTCTTTGGTCGTTCCGGTCTCCACCAGTTTCCCTGCCCGCATAACACAAACACGATCACTCACTTGACGCACCACATTGAGGTCGTGGGTGATGAGGATGATTGCCATGTTGTGGCGCTGCTGTAGCTCTTTCATGAGCTTCAGGATTTCGGCCTGCACTGTAACGTCCAGCGCCGTGGTTGGCTCATCTGCAATCAGAAGATCCGGCTCATTTGCCAATGCCATGGCAATCATGACACGCTGGCGCTGGCCACCTGAGAGCTGGTGCGGATACTGGCTGAAGCGGACTTCGGGATCTGGGATCTTCACCTCATCCAGCATGCGGATGGCTTCGATTTTGGCATCTGCCTTCGAGATTTTGCGATGAGAGCGGATCATCTCGATGATCTGATCGCCGATGCGATAGACCGGATTGAGGCTGGTGAGTGGTTCCTGAAAGATCATGGAAATACGGTTGCCGCGGATCTTTTGCAGCTCCAGCTCACTCATCCTTGCAAGATCACGGTCATCAAACTGGATGTGCGAGCCTTTCGCCAAAGTGGCGTTTTCAGCCAGCATACCCATGATCGCGCGGGCGGTGACGGACTTGCCAGAGCCGGACTCGCCCACCACGGCCAGCGTTTCGCCCTTTGCCACGGAGTAGCTGACGCCTTTCACCGCCTCCACTGTTCCCGTCACGGTCTTGAAGCTGACGGCCACATCGCGGATGGTGAGAAGGTCTTTGTGTTGTGTTTGGTCGATACTAGGCATTGCTGTAGGGATCCATTGCATCACGAAGGCCATCGCCAGCGGCGTTGAAGGCGAGTACGGAAATGATGATCATCGCAACTGGTGCCATCATCCATGGCGCGGCGCTGAAGGACTGAAAGTCGAGGATCTGGTTGAGCATGCTGCCCCAAGAGACCATCGGCTGCTGAATGCCCACACCGAGGAACGACAGGAAGCTTTCCAGCAAGATGATTTCCGGCAGCTGGTAAGTCGCCCAGACGATGATGTGTGACGATGTATTCGGCACAATATGAGCACCGATGATACGGCTGTTGGATGCGCCAACAGCTTCAGCGGCCCGGACATACTCCAGATTGCGCATGGAGAAGACTTTACCGCGCAGCTCACGGCAGAGATCCGCCCATCTCAGCAGTACGAGAATGCATGCGAACATGATGAAGATGGTGATCGGTTCAGCGCGGCGCGGCAGCAAGGCAACCAGAGCCAGATAGAGCGGCAGATCCGGGAATGCTTTGATGAACTCCACCAGTCGCTGGACGACCAGATCATAAAGCCCGCCGAAGTAGCCTGAGCTGACGCCCATAATGATGCCAATCACGCAAGCGGAGCCCATCACCAGCAGTGCCATGAGCAGTGTGATTCGAGTGCCGTAGATCATACGGGAGTACACATCACGTCCCAGATTGTCCGTGCCCAGAATGTGGAACTTGCTGCCGTCTGTTGTGCCGAACAGGTGGGTGTTGAAGGTCATGCCCAGAAACTGCCAGGGCTCCCCTTCCACAAAGAGAGAGACATAGGAGATCTTATCGAGATCAGGTACGAATGTGATCTCGAAGGTCTGCATGTTCATTTCTTCTTTGAAGCCGGTGACGTATGGCGAGGTCAAACTACCGTCTGGTGTGAAGAAATGAAGTGTTTGCGGCGGTGAGTACAACGCCGCACGGTTGGCTGTCTGCGGTCCATATGGCGCGATGAAGCCCGCGAAAATGGCCGTCAGGAAAATCAGCATGCAGGCAATGAAGCCGACCATGCCGTATTTGTTGCGGACGAAGCGGCGAACGACGAGGCCCCAGTACGAAATGGAAGGCCGGTCTTCTGCCAGTTGCTGCGCATCTACACTGCCGTGTTCAATTGCATCGCTATCAATCTGGGTCATCACGTGTTTCCTTCCATTGCAGCCTGACGGACACGTGGGTCTACAACGGCCAGAAGCAGGTCAGCGACCAAATTTCCAACCACCATGATGGTGGCGACGAGCATGAAGATGGCAGCGACCACATACATGTCTCGCTCCGCAACTGAAGACAGGATCAGCGGACCAATGGTTGGAACACCAAGAACGATTGCAATCTCGATTTCGCCTTTGATCATATACTCAAAGCGGCTGCCGATGTTCATGATGACAGGGTGTAGTGCATTCGGGATGGCGTGCACCATGATGATGCGGCGGCGGGACAGGCCCTTAGCGCGAGCAGTTTCAATGTACTGGGATTTCATCACATCCAGCAGGTTCCCGCGCATCATGCGCAGCGTATATGCCTGCCCTGCCCAGATGGAGATGAGCAAGATTGGCCAGACGTGCTTGAGGAAGTCCCAAAGCTTATCAAGGGACCAATGATCCTGCAGAAGATATTCAGGCGACTGGAGCGCGCCGATGTAGGGTGAGTGCCAGACGAAGGCCAGATAATACAGAATAATCAGCGAGATCACGAATTTCGGGATGACGATGCCGAGAAAAGCAACGATGGTCGAAATGGTGTCGCCAAGTTTGTACTGGTTCATCGCTGCGTAAACACCAAGCGCACCACCGATGAACTGGGCGAGCACCATTGCGGTGAATGCCAGAGCCAATGTGCGTGGCAGACGCAGGCCGATAACTTCCGTGACTGGTTTGGAGAAGAAGAACGAGTCTCCGAAATTGCCAGCGGTGACAATGCCGACGATCCAGCGCCAGTACTGCACAACAACGGGCTGATCCAGCCCTAACTGCGCGCGAAGAATTTCTGCTTGAGGTTCCAAAGCTGCACGGGATTGTCCGGTTTGTGCGGCTGTGGTTGACATCCACATGTCAACGTAGTCGCCCGGTACGGCTTGTATGATTGCGAAGGATACAATGGAGATCCCAATCAACAAGACCAGTGTTGCAGCTGCACGTTGCGCCAAAAAGCGTAACAGGCCCATCTATCTAGCCCTCCCAGCTATGAGCATTTATTGCTTATTATTACGAGGGCGGGCCAGAAGTGGCCCGCCCTTTCTGCCTTAGTATTCAGCGATTGTTCCTGGGAGGAGTTCTTTCAACTGCTGATCCTTTGGTGTCCAGAGGCGCTCACGCACCACACCGTCTTCTGCCCATTCGAACATGTTGACTGGTGTGCCAGGGTGAGCGTTCTTGATGCGCTTGTTGACGAGAAGCGCAGCAGGAGCCTGAACGGTGCCAATGGTGTAGGCATTTTCGGTCCACAGTCGCTGGATTGTCTTGGCAGCTTCAGCTGCTTCAACGGCATCCCAGCTGGACAGGATGGTGTTGTAGGCGTCGACCATCTCAACTTCGAAGTCCATCAGATTGCGTGAGCCATCTGAGCCCGGCAGGTGCCGTGATGGGCAGCTGTTGGCGATTGGAAGCTGATAGCAGGTCTCGCGGGTTGGCAGGTTCCATTCCTTACGACGGATCAACATGTTGAAGTCGCCGCTCTTGGACGCGGTGTCGATTACATCCACGTTGCGGATGAGGACGCGGATGCCTGCTTCTGCCAGCATCAGGATGACAGCGTCTGCCTGCTTTTTGTCCGTTACCTGCTGGCGATCGGTCATCATATCGATTTCCAGATCAGCGCCAGTACCCGGCATGTTACGGATGCCGTTGCCATCTGTGTCTTTCAGGCCCAGAGCATCCAACATGGCGTTGGCTTTTGTCAGATCGTACGGATAGTAAACGGTGCTGTCGTAGTCGTAATACGGAGACCCGCTGGAGAAGCCGCCAGAGTATGGATACATGAACGGACCACGCGCAACGGACTGGCCGATTGCCTGACGATCCAGCGCATGACTGACAGCGACGCGGAAGTCTTTGTTTCTAAAGAACTTGCGCAGTTCTGCATCGACTTCATCCTGAACGCCGTTGGTCTCAGAGAAGTTGAACTCCAAACGCCAAGACAGAACGCGCGGACCGAAGTTGGCTTTAACTGGCGCATCTGCAGAAAGGGTCTGCTTGAGCGCTTCCACGTAGTTGCCCGGATTTTCCATGTTGGAAAAGTCGCCGGTGCCAGCCACCGCCTGTGTGGTACGGTCTGACCATGTGGTCAGCTTGAAGTGCATCTCGTTTAGGTATGGCAGCTGATTACCGGCTTCATCCGTTTTCCAATAGAACGGATTACGGCGCAGGATGACCAGCTCATCGGCTTTGTGGCGCACTGGCACCCAAGCACCCAGCACGGCTGGTGGCACCGCATCAGCTGGCATTGCGTTGCGATATTCTTCGTAGGATGCATCTTTGTTGTATTTCGGATGCTTTGCTTTTAAAGCGTGTGCAGGTCCAGGGCAGCCCTGAATGTAAGCCAGAGACTTCAGAATTTCCGGGCCTTGCGGCTTGGTAAAGGTGAACTTGAATGTGTAAGCATCAATCACTTCAAGAGTGGTGCCGTCGCCGAGACCACCTTTTGGCAAACGGGATGCAACGTTTTCATCCAGAACGTTGTCTTCCCACCAGAAGCGGATGTCCTCTGTATCAAACGGGTCGCCATCTGACCATTTGATACCTTCAACCAGATGCATGGTCAGCTCGGTCTTGTCTTCGCTCCACTCCCAGCTTTTAGCCAGATTTGGCAGCGGACCAGACTGTTCTTCAGCTTTAACCTGCCAGAGCGGTCCGTTGCGGACCAGACATTCCTGAACGGCCATGTTAATGCCGCCCCAGCCCTGATGCTGGCCAGCGAGCCAGTTCCAACCTTCCGGACGACCGCCGATCACATGGCGGAACACACCGCCGTAAACCCCGATACCATCGGACATTGCCATGGTCTTCATGACAAGCGGTTCTGCTGGCAAGCGCTCTTCGACTGGTGGCAACTTACCTGCTTTGACCAGATCATTCAGGAATGGTGCTTCGCTGTACCCATCCAGCTTTTTGTAGGTCCACAGATCACCGCGCGACAACAGCTCATATTCCAATGTGGACATGGACTGCTCAACCGGCATCTTATCGGCCAGTGCCGAACTTGCCATGACAGCGCAGAGGCTTACGCCTGCAGCTAAGCAAATTTTAGACACAAGGTTTGTTGAAGACATCAATTCCTCCCCCTTTTACGTTACTCCCAACACCATCATGGCCACCGGTGCAGTTCATTTTCCTCCGGCTTTCTACTCAAAAATTCCGATTTTCTTCGTAGATGCTTTTAAACTGCGTATTTCTCTATACTATACACATGGGAGAAAACAGAGAGCCGAACTCTCGTATAAATATCGATTCATTAGGCTCTTTGAATATTGACGTAAGAGGAGGATGTATAATTGAGTATTAGCGACGATCTATATCGCCAATATCTGGACCAGAGCGTTATCCCCTCGACAGATAATTTCTTAATTATGCGTCATAAACCTCATGTCTTCTCCAAAAGACCATACCACCATCATGCTTCTATTGAAGTCAATTTCCTGATCAACTGTGAAATGGACTATTCCTTCTCGGGAAGTCATGTGACGGTACATCCCGGTTACATGATTTGTTTCTGGGGGGCTGCGCCGCACGGTGTTGTGGATGTCCGCGGTGATGGTGATATGGTCAACCTTTACATCTCCTTTGCACAAATCTTGCAGTGGGGGCTGCCAACACGCATCACAGATGCACTCATTTCCGGAGATGTGATTTGCAACAAGGCGCCCTGCCCGATTGATGCTGTTCGCTTTGGACATTGGGCAACTGAGTTCAAAAGAGATGACATCAACTGGCGCAAGCTGGTGCTGAGTGAGATCTCATCGCGCTTTACCAGATTGGCACTGGATGGCTGGAACACTCTGCATCATGACTATCGTCAGTCGAGCACGGTGGTGGGTCGTGGAAAGTCCATGTTGCATGTGGAAGAGATGTTACGGTTCATATCCGAGAACCACACCTCCGATATTTCCGTCAGTGATGTTGCTGAATTTGTTGGCTTATCACCAAGCCATGCGATGACGCTGTTCAAGCGGATTGTGGGGCTGCCTATCAAGGAGCATCTGACCCGCGTGCGGCTTTCTCATGCGCGCATGTTGCTTGCAGAGTCTGAAATGAAGATCCTCTCCATTGCCATGGACTCCGGTTTCCGTTCGCTTTCAAGCTTTTATGAGGCGTTTCAGAACCACTTCAGCACGTCCCCAGCGGCGTTTCGCAAGCAGGCGCGGAACATAGGAAAAATATAGCGGGCAGTTTCCCACCCGCTCTTTGCTTTTAGCCAGTGACGACGACACCACCATCAATCACAAGCGCCTGACTGGTCATCATGCGGCTGGCTTTTGACGCCAAAAACAGTGTTGCATCAATGATATCGTCTGGTTCCAGATGCTCCTTCAGGCACTGACGGCCTAAATGCGCTTTCAGGTCTTCTGGCGTTGCCCAGAGGTCTTTCTGGCGCTGTGTGAGTACCCAACCCGGCATCAAAGCGTTGACGCGGATGTTGTCCGGTCCCAGCTCACGGGCCAGTGCGCGGGTCAAGCCGGTAATCGCTGCTTTGGAGGTCTCGTAGGCCGGATAACCTGCGTTGCCCATCATGTAGGAGATGGAGGAGAAGTTGATGATTGATCCACCGCCTGCTGCTTTCATACCAGCTGCAGCTGCCTGAGCGGTGAAGAAGTGCGGGCGCAAGTTTACGTTCATAGACGCATCCCATTGATCTTGCGTGAACTCTTCCAGGCGATGGCGGGTATCGTTTGCAGCATTGTTGACCAGCACGGTGACTGAACCATGCGCTTCTTCAGCCTGTTTAATGGCAGCCTGCAGAGCATCAATATCGGTGACATCACACTTGATGAACAAAGGTGCGATGCCGTGCTTTTCTTTCATCTGCTCTGCAAACTCGGAAGCGTCTGAGCGCTGTACGAATGCGACTTTGGCGCCCTGTTGCATGAAGCCGTCAGTGAGGCTCGCGCCGATCCCTGCTCCGCCGCCCGTGATGAATACACTTGCGTCCTTCAGATCATGAAAGGTGACATTCCCAGACATTTGTTCCCCCAGGGAGTGCTTGGCACTCTTCTTTGATATATCAGAATATACATAAGCGGCTGCCTCGTTCCAGACAACCGCTTATGTCATCGCATTACTCTAACAAGCACAGGTTCTTTTTACGCTGTTTCAAGCACTTGCTTCTGCGTCCATGCTGGCAACCAGTCCTTGTGCGCTTCCAGAAGCTCGTCCACCATTGCCCAAATCTGCTCCAGATCCAGCTCCGCAGCGGTGTGCGGATCCAACATGGCTGCGTGGTAGATATGCTCACGGTTCTCGGTCATGAGAGCTTCAACTGTCAGCTCCTGCGGGCCGATATTGGTGCGCATAAGTGCAGCCAGCTGTGCAGGCAGTTTGCTAATATGCGTTGGCTGAATGCCGTTGCGATCAACGAGGCAAGGCACTTCCACCGCGCAGTCCTGCGGCAGGGAGGTGATGTAGCCTTTGTTCTGGACGTTCCCGTAGATTACGGATGGTTCGCCAGTCCAGATGGAGTTCATGATTGTGGAAGCGTACTCTTGACTGCGCTCCACTTCGATACTCTCGGCGTTCTTGTAGTCTTCCACCTGAGACTTCCAGCGTTCGATCTGCTCGACGCAGCGGACTGGATATTCATCAAGCGGTATGGAGAACTTCTCCAGAAGATCAGGACGGTCGCGCTTGATAAACCACGGAACATACTCGGAAAAATGCTCTGAGCTTTCAGTCACGAAGTGACCAAGACGGGTGAGCATTTCGTAGCGCACGACGTTCTGACAGCGTGGATTCCAGGTAGACGGCTTCGGATAACGGCCTTCACGATAGCCCTCCATCAGACGTGGGTAGAGGTCTTCGAAAGTGCCGTCTTCCTTGATCTCTTCCAGATACAGATAGAACGCCATGTGATTGATACCTGCACATCTGTAGCGGATATTTGCAGGATCCAGATCAAGGTCGTGGGCCAGTTCTTTCACCGTACCCTGAACAGAGTGGCAGAGGCCTACCTGTTTGATTTGTGGGTACTTTTGCGCGATGGCCCAAGTGTTGATCGCCATTGGGTTCACGTATTGCAGCATGACCGCTTCCGGGCAAACCTTGAGCATATCTTCGCAGATGCTCCAGAGGTGCGGAACGGTGCGGAGGCCGCGCATGATGCCGCCGATGCCGAGGGTGTCGGCGATGGTTTGGCGCAGGTCGTACTTCTTCGGAATTTCGAAATCGGTAACAGTGCACGGCTCGTAGCCGCCGATCTGGAAGGCGACCACAACAAAGTCAGCGGAATCAAGTGCTTCCATCTGGTTGGTGTGAGTTGAAACAGTTGCGCTCACTCCCAGGGTCGCAATCAGTTTGCGGGCAACGATTTCAGATTCACCAAGGCGCTCTTCGTTGATATCCATGAGAGCAACATGTGCTCCAGACAGCGCGGGACGCTGCAGAATATCGCCGATAATGTTCTTCATGAAGGTGGTCGAACCGGCACCAACAAAGGTAATTTTGGGGTTTCGGGCCATGCTTTTCTCCCATTTCCCGAAGGGCTCGCCAGCGCTTCAGGTTGCATAGTTCTTGAGGGGATAACCGGAAAGCCTTGAGACGAACGTCCTGCAGCTCACCTTTGAGCAAAACCTATGGGGCGGCGGCGTCTATTTCTTCCCGTTTTCTATTCTAAATTTCCGGAAACCACGGCAAATGAGGGAAGTTACGCAGAATCGGCCATGCTTGACGCAGCGTCTTCACCTGCCAGCTGTGAAGAGATAAAGCCGTTTTGCTCCAGTACTTTAGCAGTTTTGAATAAATGCTCCTCGCCGTAGCGCGGGCCAATGAGTTGGATGCCGATTGGAACACCCTCATGTTTCTCTTTGCTTGGGATGCTCATGGACGGCAGGTCGAGGAAGTTCATAGATCCGAGGTAAGTGGTTGTTTTTATTATTTCTTCAAGGCTCTCAACTGATTTAACGTCGGCACCTGCCTCAAATGCGTTTTTTGTGCAAACGGGTGCGATGATTACGGGATATTTGCGTTGAAATTGGTCAATCAGGCGGTGGTAGTGGGATCTGGAGGCCAAAGCGCGCGCATAGCTGTGATAGTCCATGGGCGGGGATAATTGTGTATAGTACTCAAATACGGTGCGCAGCTGCTCTGAGGCGAACTTGTCGATGATTGTCTCTTTTTGCAGCGCCACTTCGGTGATCAGCAAAGAGGAGTAGCGGTCGAAGGCCTCCTGAATGAAGTCAATTGAGGTGCTCTCCACCTTGTATCCCCGCTGCGCCAGCACCTCTCCGGCCTGTTTCAGCACCTCGTTGATTTTCGGGTCAGCATCAGGCGGTGTGATGAGTGCGACGGTGTTGGGATAGGACTTATCCTCGTCCATGTCTGGCAGAGACCACGTATCCAGATCAGAATAACCACGCATGACATCATAGGCGAGTTTGAGGTCATCGACGGATCGTGCGAGCGGGCCTTGGGCGGAGGACAGCTGGATGGTCATGGGGCGCTCTGCCGGGCTGGTGGCGTTGTAAAACGGTATGCGGCCATGGGATGGGCGCAGGCCGAGGACACCGCAGCAAAAAGCCGGCAGGCGGATGGAGCCCGAAAGGTCTGAGCCGTGGGCGATGTAGCCGATACCTGCAGCCAGAGAGCTGCTTGCTCCGCCGCTTGAGCCGCCCGGCGTGAGGGCCGGGTTCCACGGGTTCAGCGTCTGGCCGAACAGGACGTTTTCTGTATGGAAGCGCCACGACATTTCCGGTGTGTTCGTGCGACCAATGGGAATGGCCCCTGCCCGTTTCAGACGCTCGACCAGAGGCGCATCCTGTTTGGCGATCAGGCCAGCAAAGGCTTTGACACCGTTGTTGGTTGAGGCGCCTTCCTGATCAACATTTTCCTTGATAGTCACGGGTACGCCGTGGAGTGGGCCGAGTTCATCGCCGCGTTCAACAGCCTGATCTGCCAGTTCAGCTGCTTTGCGGGCCTTATCGTCATATCGGGTGGTCACTGCATTCAGATGAGCTTTTTCATCTATGCGGGCCAGATGCTGGTCAATCACCTCAGAGCTGGAAATCTGGCGGTTGCGGATCGCGGCTGCGACTTCGGTAGCTGTCAGTTTGAAGATGTTGTCGGTCATTTTACAGGTTCCTCAGCTAACGAAAATCAGGGAGAGTTCTGGCAGGAAAGTGACGAGCAGCAAGACGATGAGCATAAGCAGGACAAAGGGCACGATAGATCTGGTGACTGTCCAGAAGCTTTCCTTGAAGGCCTGCGAGGCCACCACAAGGTTGATACCGACGGGCGGTGTGAGCAGACCAATCTCAAGATTGATGATCATGATGATGCCCAGATGCACCGGATCAATGCCGTAAGCGACGGCAACGGGTAGCAGGATTGGCGCCATGATCAGGAGTGCCGAGATGATTTCCATAAAGAAACCAACCAGCAGAAGCAGGATGTTGAGGCCAATCAGGAAAAGCCATTTTTCTTCAACATGGGCAGACAACCAATCTGCCAGCTGGCCCGGGACCTGCTCGGTGGTCAGCACCATGTTCAGGGTTGCGGCTATGGCAACGATAGGCAGCAGACCGCCGAGCAACTGAGTGGTGTGAATGACAGCATCCCAAAGCTGCGACAGCGTCAACTCCTTGTAGATGAACAGCTCAACAGCAAGCGCATATGCCAGTGCAATGGCCGCGCTTTCAGTTGCAGTGAAATAGCCGGAGTAGATGCCGCCGAGTAGGATGACGGGCATGAGCAAAGACCAGATGCCATTGGATATGGCTGAGCCCGCCTCTGCCAGATCAAAGCCGATGCGCGGTATGGTTCTGTTCACCCATGCGGAATAAGAGGCCAGAATGAGTGTGAGCTGCAAACCTGGAACAATCCCGGCCAAGAACATGTCGGTGATCGACGTTTCCGTGACCAGTCCGTAGATGATCATCGGGATGCTTGGCGGAATGACGACCCCCAGTGTGCCTGCGCTGGAGAGAGCTCCAAGGGCGTATGGGGTTGAATAGCCCTGCTCTTTCAAAGCCGGATAAAGGACGGTGCCCACGGCCAGCAGTGTGACCATTGAAGAGCCGGAAATCGCTGCAAAGAAGGCGCAGGACAAAATAGTTGCCACCCCAAGGCCGCCGGACAGCGAGCCGGTGAGCTGCTTTAGCACATTTACAAGACGCTCTGCGATGGCACCGCGGCTCATGATGGACCCGCAAAGCAGGAAGACCGGGATTGAGAGCAGCGCCTCACGGTCCAGTGCCGCCCAGAAGTCCTCTGCCATGAACATCAGCTCACCGTCGCTGTAAAACAGCTGCACAGCACCGCCCAGAACCATCAGGATCACGATCAGGTTCTGGCGCAAGACCAGCATGAGGATGACAGCGAGTGTTAGAAGGACAGCGGTGCTCATTCCAGATCAGCCTCCGCTGGTTTCAACGAGGGCATCACGGCAAAGCCAAAATGGCGGAGCGCATTGGAACAGAAGGCGTAGGGCATGATGGTTTGGAACCACCACAGTGGCCAATCCACAACGGGCACGAGAAAGCCAATCTCATAGGACGAGCGTACAAGCTCAAAAGAGATGTAGCCAGCAAGCAGGAAGAGGCATCCGCTCAAGACATCTCCCAGTTTTTGCAGCAGGGCCTGCCATGCGTGTGGCAGCACATTATCCGTGAACTTGGGGCGGATGTGGGTGCCGGAGAACGTTGCTAGCCCCAAGCCAAGCATGCCGGCGAAAATGGCGGAGAACAAAGCGATTTTGCTGCTGTGCATCAACGAGGTCTCAAAGAACTCGCGCGCAACTACATCTGCCAGCATAGCCACCACAACTATGATGTAGGCCAGAGCCGCGAAGGTCGCTTCAAAGCGGTAGAGCAGATGGAAAAATCGCTTCATGCAAAATGAAAAGAGCCCTTAAAACGGATGGGCTCTTCCTTTCTAGATCAGGTCAGAGTGTGCAGGCTTGTCTTGCCTCCAGAATTTTTGGCCAGATTTCTTCTGCCTGACCACCAATTGAGCTGACCAGCTGCTCTCGCAGTGGCACAACGGCTGTCTTCCACGCTTCGCGCTGTTCCGATGATAGCTTATGAACGTGACCACCGTTTTCCTGAAAACCAGCAACCATGCCCTCTGCCATATTGCGTACTTCGTCCCTCAGGCCCTGAACTGGCACCAGTGCGTTGGTGATGCTCTCCTGCTCCGTTGCGCTCAGCTTCCTCCAGGTGCGCATACTCATGACAAGCGCGCCAGACTGATGCAGGTGGGCAGAAAGAGTGAGATGGGGCGCTAGTTTGCCCATACCCATTGCTACATAGGTCATGGCTGGCAGGGTTCCGCCTTCCACCATTCCGGTCTGGATGGCAGATGGGGTTTCGGCCAGTGGCAACACGACCCCGTTTGCGCCCATGCCCTGCCAGAAGTTGGCGGAGTATTTTGCAGGAGCAGCACGGACTTTGACGCCTTTGACATCGTCCAGCGTGACCAGTGGTTTGGTTCCGAATGCATGGATCCAACCGAGTTCATTCCATTGGAGGAACTTCAGGCCCTTCTTTTCAAAAAGCGGCTCAAAAACAGATGTGAGGTGCTTGTCCATGGCGCAATCGATCTGGGCGTAACTGTCCCACAGGAACGGGACCCCCATGAGGGCCATTTCGGGCACCACAGTTGAAAATGCAGTCATGGAAGAGCCGAGAATATCAATGCGTCCGCGGATTGTTTTCTGGACCATCACAGGCTCTGTACCAAGCTGGCCTGCATGAAATAATTTCGCGCTTATTTTGCCTTCAGAATTTGTGCTGATCTTTTCGGCGATGGCATCAACATGTTTTACCCAAGGGGTACCCAGAGGTGCACTTGTTGCAAACTTCAGTTCTTTCGCGGCTTCAGCGCCCCCAGCTGACGCTACGATAGATACAGCGGCACCCAGCAATAATCCATGTATTTTCATCGTCCCCCCTATATGTTCCCAAATCACACATGCATTCTGCTATTATCGGTGGCCCCAACCTAAGAGATGCTATAGTTTGGCAACTCTATTCTCATTATCAAAAACAGAACTTATCGTCTAGTTTGAGTGTAAAATGAAATCTTATAAGCCAAAACAAAAACGAGGCTATGAGGCGGAGCAGAATTTCCTGCAAGCTGCAAAAACGATTTTTGCCAAGGAAGGTGTGGCACGGGCGCGGGTTTCAGATATCGTTCAACTCGCGGGCTCTTCAACGGGCAATTTTTACTTTCGATTCAAGAACAAAGAGATGTTGTTCGAGCGCCTTTTTGAAATATACGAGGAGCATGCGCAAGGCCTTATTCAGGACTTGCAGGACCCGTTGGGGTCTTTAGAGAGCACCATTTACTTTGTCACAGCCCTGAACCAGCAACTGCTTCAGGAAAATATCGGGCTTTACCGTGCTGCCCATGAAGTTTCCGCCAAAGAGCCTGAAACCTGGAAGCGATTCCAGCAGCTGACTCTTGCTACTGCAGAGCGCATTCTGACCCTCTGCGAGCCTTATAAAGACGAGATCCCCTTTGAGGATTGGGAGCTTCAGGTGCGTCAGGCGATTCAGCTGATCACTGGCTTTACAGCCAATCAGGCGATCCGCAATGCTGGCCCTGCCCATTTTGGGTCTCAAGCGATGGTCGACATGCTCTTCCTGGCCGCTATGGGTGTGCTGGGGCGTACTCCATCAAAAGAGTTTGAGAGTCAAAAAGAGAAAATCCATCAGATATTGAAGGATGACCGATATTCCTAAAGCGTAAGCTCAAAGAATATTCTAATATACGCGTATAAGTTTTAATTTTGGGAGGAATTATGACTGATACACTTAGTGCTCCAGCGTGGACACCTACTGTATTTACCAAGCCAATTAACGTGAATGGCTACAGATCTGTCGTGGAAATATTTGAGGAGGCAAATGGCCGCTTCGCAGATAATGTAGCCTTCACCAACTTTGGTCAGTCACTTACATTTAAAGAAGTTGATGAGAAGTCACGCGCAGTCGCTGCCTATTTGCAGAATGAGCTGGGGCTTAAAAAAGGCGACCGAGTCGCCATTATGCTGCCGAATATTCTGGCATTTCCGGTTATCATGTTCGGCATATTGCGCGCCGGACTGGTGCAGGTGAATGTCAATCCCCTCTACACTCCGCGCGAGTTGAAGCATCAGCTGAATGATGCGGATACGGACACCATCTTCATTTTCTCCGGCTCCAGCCCAACTCTGGCAGAAGTGGTTGCTGATACGCCGATCAAGAATGTGCTGATCGCGAATGTGGGAGATGCCACCGGAGTGGACATGCCCTCGCCGCCTGCGCATGAGATGTTTGCGGATCGTTTGACGGTCAAAGACGTTCTTGCGAAAGGCGAACAGCTGGAGTTTACGCCGCCGCAAATCAACCCAAGCGATCTGATCTATCTGCAGTATACGGGCGGCACGACTGGCCTTTCCAAAGGTGCTGCGCTGAGCCATGGCAACCTGGTGGCCAACATTGCGCAGTTTGATGCGGCGACAGATGGCTTTATGCGCGCGGGTGAAGAGATCGTGATTACGGCTCTGCCGCTCTATCATATCTTCGCGTTGATGGTGAACTGCCTGTCGTTCTACTGGCTTGGCTCGCAGAACGTTTTGATCACCAACCCGCGCGACATGCCGGGGTTTGTGGGTGAGCTGAAGAACTGGAAGTTCAGCGTGATCACTGGTGTGAACACGCTCTTCAACGGTCTTTTGCATACGCCGGGCTTTGATGAGCTGGACTTCAGCAACTACAAGTTCGCCATGGGTGGCGGTTCTGCCATTCAGCGGGCGATCTCAGATAAGTGGAAACAGGTGACCGGTCATCACATTATTGAAGGTTATGGCCTAAGTGAAACGTCACCGATCCTTTCTGTGAACCCGTTTGACAGCAAAGAGTTTACCGAGACTGTTGGTCAGTCCATGCCGATGACGGAGATTAAGCTGCTGGACGCGGAGGACAATGAAGTTCCGCTTGGCCAGCCGGGTGAGCTTTGTGCGCGCGGTCCGCAGATCATGCAGGGATATTGGCGCAAGCCGGATGCAACAGCTGCTGTGATGACCCCGGATGGGTTCTTCCGTACTGGTGACATTGCGATCATGGACAAGCGCAACAACTTCAAGATCGTGGACCGAAAGAAAGACATGGTGCTTGTGTCCGGCTTCAACGTTTATCCGGCTGAGGTTGAGGCAGTGATTGCCGAGATCAAGGGCGTGGTTGAAGTGGCCGTTGCAGGGACATCTGATGAGCGGACCGGTGAGGCTGTGAAGGCCTTTGTGGTGCGCAGCAGTGAGGATGTGACGCCGGAAGCGGTTCAGGAGTACTGCCATAAAGCGATGGCAGCCTACAAAGTACCGAAACACGTGGAGTTTCTGGAAGAGCTGCCGAAATCCACCGTGGGCAAGATCCTGCGCCGGGAACTGCGGGACAAGTAAGTTTCCTGTCAGACGACATAAAAAGAGCCGCAGTTTGATCGCTGCGGCTTTTTTCGTTTCATCAGATGCAGGTGACGCGTTATGCGCCTTCCACGATGATGATGTTGGCGATGCCAGCGTTTTCGCGATGTTTTTTGGCGGCCTGATACTCTTCGCTGTTGTAGCAAGCCATCGCGGTTTCCATATCGGCAAACTCGATCACCACGTTGCGGGGATGGTTGGTGCCTTCCAGATCCTCAAATTTGCCGCCGCGTGCCAGAACGTTGGCGTTGTACTTTTTGAAAGCGGCAGAGGCTCCGTCTGCGTACAGCTTGTATGGTTCAGGATCTGTGACTGTGACGTGAGCGACCCAATAGGCTTTTGGCATTTTCTCTTCCTTTAAAACAGGAGGAAGCGGCGCTTGATACGCCGCCCCCTCTTCTCGTTATTTAGCTTAGTTCGCTGTTACTTGTTCAGGATTTTTGCCAGAGCAAGGTAAGCGATGCCAGCCACGAACAGGCCGACAAACCATGCATATGTATAGATGGTTGCGAACAGTGGGGATGCCGGACCGGTGAGGCCTACGCCTGCCAGGAAGCCTGGAAGGTTTGGTAGGATACCGATGACCAGTGCCAGCACGCCTGCCCAGTTCCAGCCGTTGGAACCAGCATAGATGCCGTTGTGCTTGAATAGGTCTTCCACGTTGAGCTTGGTTTTGCGCAGCAGGTAGTAGTCTGCCAGCATTACGCCTGCGATCGGACCCAGCAGCGCTGAGTATGCAATTAGCCAGCCGATGATGTGGTTCACAAGGATCCACGGGAACATCACCAAACCGATCGCAGCGGTGATGTAGCCACCCATGCGCAGGTTGATCGCCTTTGGTGCCAGGTTGGAGAACCCATGCGCCGGAGCCACAACGTTTGCTGCCAGGTTGGTTGTCAGCGTTGCGACGATGAGTGCAAACAGAGCGATAATGATGCTCATCCCGCCCATTTTCTCAGCCAGTGCGATTGGATCCCAGATGGCTTCCCCGAAGATCACAACAGTTGCTGACGTCACAGCAGACGCGATGAACGCGAACAGTGCCATTGGGATTGGAAGGCCGATAGCCTGTCCCATGAACTGATCTTTCTGGCTTTTCGCATAACGGGTAAAGTCAGGAATGTTCAGTGCAAGGGTTGCCCAGAAGCCGACCATGCCTGTCAGGCTTGGCCAGAAGACGGACCAGAACTGGCCTTCCTTCGGCTGACCTTCAGCGAACTGGCTTGGTGTGGAGAGCATTGCGCCGAAACCACCTGCGTTGACGTAGGCCCATGCCAGCAGAGCCAGACCCATTGCGAGCAGGAATGGTGCTGCGTAGGTTTCCAGCCAGCGGATGGATTCTGTGCCATTTTTGATGAAGTACAGGTGCAGTGCCCAGAACGCCATGAAGCAGGCAAACTGGCCTGCGTTGATGCCGAGGATTGGCAACGGGTCACCAGCAAGGCCCCCACCCATAAGCGTGTTCAGGATCACGTAGATCGCGGAACCGCCGACCCATGTCTGAATACCGAACCAACCGCAGGCTACGATACCACGGGCAACAGCTGGAAATTTCGCACCAGCTGGACCGAAGGATGAGCGCAGCAGAACCGGGAACGGAATACCGTATTTGGTGCCTGCATGGCCGATCAAAACCATTGGAATGAGAACGATTGCGTTGGCGAGCAGGATTGTCATGACCGCCTGATCCCAGCTCATGCCTGCGCCAATCAGATAGGACGCGAGCAAGTAGGTTGGAATACAGACCACCATACCGACCCAGAGCGCGGCAATGGAAACCCAGTTCCATGTGCGTGCAACAGGCGCGGTTGGCAACTGATCTTCGTTGTAAAGATCGGCATCAATTCCGACAAGTTCCTGATGGATAATACCAAACTCGTCCGGTACTACATTCCCGGTTGAGCCTAGAGTTGAATCCGACATTGAGTTTTACCCCCTCAGCTTAAAAGCAGCAGATCCCCTCTAAAAATACCGCTGCGATTAATGACCAGCCCGCGTACCCCACGTGGGCCTGATGGCATATCGCAGCACTTTCAAGCCCGCGACATGCTCTAAATTGTTGCTTCCCGGCGCATCTGATTCCGAAAGCCAGTGCCCTCTTTTCGGAGATGCGCCGTTCGCTCTGTGGTCAGGCTTATACGCCTGCTGGCATCAATTCTGGCCGACGCTCAACTTTGCGCGGCGCTGTGATTTCTTTCCACTTTGACAGAGCTGCGCCGACCGGAGCATTTGGCTCGCGACCAACGAACTCACCGTGACCAGGTTCAGTCTTGACCGTGCTTTCCTCAATCGCGACTTTACCGCGGGTGAGTGTGAAGCGTGGCAGACCGACCACTTCCCTGCCTTCGAACACGTTGTATTCAACGCAGGACTGCTGGTTGGCTGCAGTGATTGTTTTTGAGCGGTTCGGATCCCAGACAACGATGTCTGCGTCCGCCCCTTCCAAAATCGCACCCTTTTTAGGATACATATTCAGGATCTTGGCGATATTGGTGGAAGTGACAGCTACGAACTCGTTCATGGTCAGGCGGCCAGTGCGCACACCGGTTGACCAGAGCATTGGCATGCGGTCTTCCAAGCCGCCGGTGCCGTTCGGGATTTTAGTGAAGTCGCCGACGCCAAACCGCTTCTGCTCCATTGTGAAGGCACAGTGGTCTGTTGCCACCACCTGCAAGGAACCAGACTGCAAACCAGCCCAGAGGCTGTCCTGATGCTGTTTGTTGCGGAATGGAGGAGACATGACGCGCTGTGCGGCATGATCCCAGCTTGGGTTGGAATATTCACTATCATCCAGTGTCAGGTGCTGGATCAGCGGCTCACCATAGACACGCATGCCTTTCTGGCGGGCGCGGCGAATGGCTTCATGGGCCTGCTCGCAGCTGGTATGCACGATATAGAGCGGCACACCGGCCATATCCGCGATCATGATAGCGCGGTTGGCTGCCTCGCCTTCCACCTCTGGCGGGCGGGAGTATGAGTGCGCTTCTGGTCCGTTGTTGCCTTCTGCCAGCAGTTTTTGCTGCATGGTAGCGACCACATCACCGTTTTCGGCATGCACAAGCGGCATTGCGCCAAGGGCTGCACAGCGTTGGAAGGATGCGAACATTTCGTCATCATCCACCATCAGTGCGCCTTTGTAGGCCATGAAATGCTTGAAGGTGTTGATGCCGCGATCAACCACTTCCTGCATTTCATTGAAGACCTGTTCCCCCCACCAGGTCACGGCCATGTGGTAGGAATAATCAGAGCATGCAGCGCCGGATTTTTGTTGCCAGATGGCAAGTGCTTCCATCATGGACTGGCCCGGCGCTGGCAGACAGAAGTCCACGACCATGGTGGTACCGCCCGCAAGGCCCGCTCTTGTGCCGATCTCGAAGTTGTCTGCGGAATGCGTTCCCATGAACGGCATTTCCAGATGCACGTGCGGGTCAATACCGCCCGGCATGACATAACAGCCGGAGGCATCCAGCGTTTCGTCACCGGAGAGGTTCTCGCCGATTTCGATGATCTTGCCACCATCCACGAGGACATCGGACTTGTAAGTTCTATCGGCAGTTACAATCGTGCCGCCTTTAATCACTGTAGACATTTTGGTCTCTCAACTCTTTCAGATCTAAGGGTTATTCGGCTGGCTCTGTGGTATCCTGCTCGATCTCGGCATACTCAAGCACTGCATGGAACAGCACATCGGCACCTGCAGTTGCCCACTCTCTTGAAATTTCTTCGTCTTCGTTGTGGCTCAGACCATCCACGCATGGGCACATGATCATGGCCGTTGGTGCAACACGGTTGATCCAGCAGGCATCGTGGCCTGCGCCGGAGATGATGTTGCGGTGGGAATAGTTCAGACGCTCAGCTGCGTTGCGAACAGCGGTGACACAGCCTTCATCGAAAGTGACCGGATCAAAGTGACCAACAGCTTCAATCTCGATATCAAGGCCGAGTTCTTCTGCGATTTTTGGCGCTTCCGCTTCCAGCTTGGCTTTCATACCATCCAGAACATCCTGATGTGGGGAACGGAAATCGATGGTGAAGACGGTTTTACCCGGGATCACGTTGCGACTGTTTGGATAGACATCGCAATGACCAATGGCGCCGACAGCCTCCGGCTGGTTTTCCATGGCGATCTGGTGCACCAGCTCAGTAATGCGTGCCATGCCGAGACCTGCGTTTTTGCGCATTGGCATTGGGGTTGAGCCGGTATGGCTGTCTTTGCCGGTGAGCGTGACCTGCAGCCACCAGAGACCCTGACCATGGGTGACAACACCGATGTCCTTTTCCTCAATTTCGAGGATTGGCCCCTGCTCGATGTGAAGCTCAAACATGGCATGCAGCTTGCGCTGGCCAACAGGCTCTTCCCCCACATAACCAATGCGTTTGAGTTCATCACCGAACTTCTTGCCTTCCGCATCTTCACGATCATAAGCCCAATCCTGCGTATGCATGCCTGCAAACACGCCGGAGGCCAGCATGGCCGGGGCAAAGCGGGTGCCCTCTTCGTTGGTCCAGTTGACCACTTCGATTGGACGTTTGGTTTTAATGCCGCGCTCACGGATAGAGCGGATCACTTCCAGACCTGCGAGTACGCCAAGCACACCATCATACTTGCCGCCAGTTGGCTGCGTATCCAGGTGAGAACCAATCATAATCGGATCGAGACTTGGGTCTTCCCCTTCTAGACGGGCGAATATGTTGCCCATTGTGTCGACGTGCATTGTCATGCCTTCGGCTTCACACCAGCTGGTGAAAAGCTTACGGCCCTCGGCATCTTCATCTGTCAGCGTTTGCCTGTTGTTGCCACCACGGACGCCGGGTCCGATCTGGGCCATATCCATCAGGCTACGCCACAGTCTGTCACCATTAATACGATGATTTGAGCCAAGTTTACTCATAGGTCTCTCCGATAACGTCTTTTCAACGCCGTTTTATTTAACTTACCCGAGAAATACTCTTCTGAAATACAACGGGTTAGCTGTCGTTATTTAATCTCCCGAGGGAGCATAAAACTGATAAAACCGATGAGGATATTCGCAGGATTCAAGCTCTATCTCTTTTTTGACATGCCTGACGGTCTACAACCGCGTAAAGACAGGTTGCAGGCAAATTATGTCAAAAATTCAATCTTCTAGATTTCCCGCAGGGTTATTTTTCCCATTTGGAACAGATAGATGTAGTTTGCAGAGATCTTTCGCTCTTGCAACAGCTTAACTCAGCTTAAATCTTGGATATTCCCCTCCCAAAACTTGGGGTAAATTGGACCAAACAGTCAATTATCTGTCAACCCACCTTCAAAAATGGATCAATTTCACCAGCCAACTTCAAAAATTCTCCTGATATTCCAATAGGTAAAACACTTAGAAGCCCTGCCAAATCCAGAGAATAAGCGTGTTGCAGACAAGAAAACTCCACAGGTTCCTAAGGTTTTTTGATGAAAAAATCCGATCTATCGGAATCAAAACCACTTCATTTGCTTACAAAAGAAAATAGCAATCTGGAAAGGTGCATATTTTTGCATGTACTGCTAAACTTTTGCGCAAATGAGCTTAAACTTCATAAATATTGCAGAGCAACTTTACAGAATGCGTTGCAAAATAAAGCTTTTCTTTGCTCAAATACGCCTTTTATTGTGCTTGTTTTATTTGCATTGCAGCATAATTATTCTACCCAGGAGATATTTCACGCTTGACTAACTGATAGTTGCAGATATTTTTTTGACCGAGAGGTAAAAAATTATGCTGACTGCTGACCAAGCGCGACACCTGGGGGAAGTGCGAGGCTCAGATCTTCGGGATCTGATGCAACAGGCCGCTACAGTAAAGCGCCAGTATTGGGGCGATACTGTCACCTACTCCCGTAAAGTTTTTGTACCACTGACAAACATGTGCCGAGATACATGTACGTATTGCACATTTGTCAAACACCCCAGCTCGCCCGAAGCCAACATCATGACACCTGAACAGGTGATGCGGACGGCGCAGCAGGGAGAAGAGACCGGCTGCAAGGAGCTCCTCTTCAGTCTGGGTGAGAAACCAGAGCTGCGTTACGAGCAAGCGAAAGCTGCTCTAGCACAGCTGGGTTACGGATCCATGGTCAGCTATCTGGCGGATGCCTGCGAGATGGTGTTGCGGGAGACAACCCTCCTGCCGCACGTGAATGCGGGCACACTGAGCGATGAGGAAATCGATCAGCTTCGCCCCTATGCGGCTTCTATGGGCATGATGCTGGAGACCACCAGCCGCCGTCTGATGAAGAAAGGCCAGCCTCATTTTGGTTGCCCGGACAAAGCGCCGGTTCAGCGATTGCGGACCTTGGAGCGGGCTGGTCAAAAGAAGATCCCGTTCACCACTGGCTTGCTGATTGGCATTGGCGAGACGTGGGAAGAGCGCATTGAGGCGCTGGAGGCGATCAACGAAAGCCATGCACGTCATGGACACATTCAGGAAGTGATCATCCAAAACTTCCAGCGCAAGCCTGGAATCGGGATGGAGAACCATCCAGAACCATCGCTGGATAACATGCTGCGCACGCTGGCCGTTGCGCGCCTGATCCTGTCCCCTGAGATCAGCCTGCAAGCGCCGCCGAACCTGAGCGAACGGCATATGGAGTACCTGAGCGCTGGCATCAATGACTGGGGCGGCATTTCTCCGGTGACCATTGACTTCATCAACCCGCAGCATCGCTGGCCTGTGATTGATGAGCTGGCCCAGTCAACACAGCAAGCCGGGCAGAAGCTGGAGGAGCGGTTGACCGTCTACCCGAGCTATCTGCGTGAGAAGAGTGAGTTTGTGGATCCTGTTGTGCTTTCAAAATCCAAGGGGCTTTGGGAGCAAATGGGTTCCTCCGCCGCAGTTCAGTCAGGAGGTTCCCTATGACGCTTCACAGTTTCCCTCGCTCAGCAAATGATGCATTGCGCTCACACGATTTGAGCACACCGACACACGATATTCTGAGCAAGGCGCTGTCTGGTATAGAGATTTCAGAGGCAGATGGTGAGCACCTGTTCCGCGCTCCTGCGCAAGAGTTTCCTGCCATTGCCTATGTGGCGGACACGCTGCGCCAGCGGGTGAATGGCGACAAGGTTGGCTTTGTGGTCAACCGGAACATCAACTTCACCAACATCTGCTACATGGGCTGCAAGTTCTGCGGTTTTGCCAAGCGGACGGAAGATCCCGACGCCGAATGGCTGGTGCCGGAGCAGATCGTTGCCCGTGCACAGGAAGCATGGGATCGCGGCGCAACAGAGGTTTGCATTCAGGGTGGTTTGCACCCGAAGATGGAAGGCACCTATTATCGTGAGATCGTTCTGGCGATCAAAAAAGCCCTCCCGGACATGCATATCCATGCATTTTCACCCTTTGAGGTGTGGTACGGCGCCGCCAAGACCAAACAGTCCTATCATGCGTTTTTACAGGATTTGAAAGACTGCGGCCTCGGCTCCCTGCCCGGCACGGCAGCGGAGATTCTGGACACCGACATCCGCCAGCAGCTGACACGCAACAAACTGAGCACCGAGAAGTGGGTGGAGATCATCAAGGCCGCGCATGAGGTGGGCATTCCGACCACAGCGACGATTATGTATGGCCATATTGATGGGCCGGAGCATTGGGCCGCTCACATTGCCTTACTGCGGGATATTCAGCAAGAGACTGGCGGTTTCACCGAGTTGGTTCCGTTAAGTTTCGTCCATTCAGAGAGCCCGCTTTATACGCTTGATCCAAAGAACGTGCGCCCCGGCCCGACAGATCTGGAAGTGCGCAAGATGCATGCGGTTTCGCGGATCATGCTGCACGGCTGGATCGATAACATTCAGGTGTCATGGACCAAGCTGGGACCAGAGTTTGCCTCTGATCTGCTGCAATGCGGGGTTAATGATCTAGGTGGCACATTGATGAACGAGAGCATCTCCCGTTCTGCCGGTGCAGCGCATGGTCAGGAGATCACCGCACACGAAATGTGCCAGATCATTCAGGATGCGGGCCGTCAGCCGATCCAGCGCAATACCGTTTATGATGTGATCAATGATTTTGCCGATGGCCTGCCAGAGCAACAAGCACCGCTGATTGCACGCGCCAACTCGACTCTTCTGAGCTTCCTGACGGAAGAAGATGGCGTTCCAGCAAAGGCGGTTGGAGGTGCCGGATGACGCAAAACGCACCTGTTAAAGTTACTCTGATTGCCGGTGGTGTTGGCGGCGCCAAGATGGCGGAAGGCCTTTATCATCTGGAGAATGTGGAGCTCTCCATCATTGGCAACATTGCCGATGATGATGCCTTCCACGGCCTTTGGGTATCGCCGGACATCGACACCCTCACCTACACACTGGCCGACGTAATTGACCGCCAGCAAGGCTGGGGTGTGGCGGATGAGAGCCACCGTGCGTTGGAGACACTTTCCAAATTTGGCGACGACACATGGATGTCTCTGGGGGATCGCGATTTCGGCCTGCACATCTACCGTACGCATCGTCGCCGTCAGGGCGATCGACCCACGTTGATTGCACAAGATATCGCCAGGAGTTTTGGGCTGAGCTGTAACCTTATTCTGCCGACGGATGATGTGGTGCAGACACGGGTGAAAACGGATGCGGGTTGGCTGAGTTTTCAGGAGTATTTTGTCAAGGAGCGCTGTGCCCCTGAGGTTCGGGAGCTGCATTACGACCATATTGAAGAGGCTCATGCGACTGAGGAAGCCCTGAAGGCGCTGGCAGAGGCTGATCTGATTGTAGTTGCACCGAGCAACCCACTGGTGAGCATTCTGCCGATCCTCAAGGTTCCCGGCATTCTGGAGGCGGTGAAGGCTGCGAAAGCCCCGAAGATTGGTGTTTCGCCAATCATCAATGGCGGCGTTGTGAAAGGTCCGGCGGACCGGATGCTAGCGTCCCTCGGCTTCGAATCCACGGCGTTTGGTGTTGCGCAGATTTATGCTGAGTTTCTGGACTGCTTCATCATTGATCATGCGGACGAGCAACACATCTCTGCCATCAACGGTTTGGGTCTGAGCACGTCACAGGATGCAATCCTGATGAAGACGCGAGAAGACAAGGTGCGGCTTGCAGCTGAGCTTCTCGCTGTTTCTGGTGTAGTTGATCGCTCTGGTGAGGAGCTGAGCGCATGACCGGGCTAGCTCCTAAAACACTTGTTGTTGTGCCCGTGAAGGACTTTGCCAAAGCGAAGTCTCGTCTTGGACCACATCTTGATGCCACTGAACGCGCAACTGTGGCGGCAAACCTGTTTGCACAGACACTTCGTTTTTTACAGGACGCACAGAAACCGTGTAGCACTGCCTTTGATATTGCTGTGGTGACCAGTTCACTTGAGATCGCAAGCACTGTGAACGAATGCTCTGTTCATCTGATCCTTGAAGGTCAGGAAGATGGGCTGAACTCTGCACTGACAACGGCAGCCCTTTGGGCCAAGGCTCATGGCTATGAGACGCTTTGCGTTCTGCCAGCGGATATTGCCGCGCCAGACTTCGATGAGTTTGAGCGGCTTTTGAGCCTTGCAGGTTCACCGCGTTCTCTCGTGCTGTGCCCGGCTCATGACTACGGTACCAACGTGCTGATTGCGACGCCACCGGATGCGATCACCTTCACTTACGGCAATGCTTCTTTCCAGAAACATCAGGCCCAGGCTGCAGAGCGCGGGCTGGACTGTGTGATTGCTCCCTCCTCCTCCTTTTCAAAAGATATCGATTATATGGAAGACCTCGCAGACCTTCAGCCCCGGCTTCTTGCAAAACATGGCGATCGGAGAGCTGTTTGATGCATACCCTATCATTACACGCGATCCCGAATATTCCGGAGATCAAACCGGGCGATGATCTGGCAAGCATTCTTGGTGATGCGATTGAAGCAGCTGGCCTTTCTTTACAGGACGGAGATGTTCTGACCTCGGCGCATAAGATTTTTTCCAAGGCCGAGGGGCGCATTGTCAATCTGGCAGATGTCACTCCCTCTGAGGAAGCCCAAGGCTATGCAAATGAGCTGAACAAAGATCCCCGCAAGGTCGAGGTGATCCTGCAGGAAAGCACGCGTGTGGTTCGTCATTTCAAGCGACCAACACAGAATGAAGGCACTATGATCTGTGAGCATCGTTTGGGCTTCATTTCCGCCAATGCCGCAGTGGATGAATCCAACAGCGGCGCGGATGAGACGCTGATTTTGCTGCCGGAAGATCCCGATGCCAGCGCTGCCTGTATGCAGGAAGCCCTTTCCAGGCGTTTCAATGCGCAGATCGGTTTTGCGATTACCGACACATTTGGACGTCCCTGGCGGCTTGGTCAGGTGAATGTAGCGGTGGGTCTTGCCGGTGTTCCGGCAACCATCAAAGAACAAGGCAACTCAGATGCACACGGGCGATTGCTTAGTGTGACGGAGCCTGCGTTTGCAGATGAGTTGGCAGCGGCCTCTGGATTGGTGATCAGCAAAGCCGGACAAACACCAGTGGTTCTGTTTCGCGGGCTCAACTGGTCGTTAGAAGCAAGTTCAGCACAGGATTTAATAAGATCGAAGAAGGAGGACATGTTCCGATGACATTAGCGATTATCGGAGGAACCGGGCCACAGGGTCAGGGGCTTGCGCTCAGGTTTGCCCGGGCTGGCGTGCCCGTTGCGCTCGGCTCTCGCGATGCTGCGCGCGGCAAGGACATTGCCGATGAGCTTATGACAAAGCTTCCGGAAGGCTCTGCTAAGATTGAAGGCATGGGCAATGAAGATGCTGTGGCTGCATCCACCGAATGTGTGATGCTGGCAGTGCCTTATGCAGCGCATGATGCGACGCTGGAAGCTCTGAAGCCGCATCTTTCCGGCAAGATCCTCATCGACATTGTTGTACCGCTGGCGCCGGGTGATCCAAAGACGGTTGAAATGCCGCCAGAAGGTTCTGCCACTGAGGCCGCTCAGGCGTTGCTCGGCCCAGATATTCCTGTTGTGGGTGCCTTGCACAATGTTTCTGCCACAACGCTGAACAATCTGGATTGGGCGATCAATTGCGACATCCTCGTGTGTGGTGACAGCCTTGCTGCCCGCAAGGTGGTGATGGAACTGGTCAATAAACTGGATGTGACAACCTACAACAGCGGCAATGCAAAAGCAGCGCGCTGCATTGAGGCGATCACCCCAATTCTCATTCGTCAGAATATTTCAAAAGCCGTGCCATTTACGCATGCGGGCATCCGCATTTGGGCACCGGATCATTAATTCCAGAACTTAACTTTCGTGGAGGAGAGACACATGGATTTTGGTATTTGCTTTAAAGGGTTCGTGGAACCTGATCGCGCAAAAGCGCTGGTTCGTCAGGCCGAAAATGCCGGCTTCAAATACTGCTGGTTCTATGACAGCCACATTCTGTGGCGTGAGAGTTTCGTGGCCATGGCAATGTGCATGGAACACACCAAAAACATGCGCTTTGGACCTTGCGTAACCAACCCAAACACTCGTGACTGGTCTCACGCAGCCAGCCTGTTTGGCTCCCTTGCCAAGCAATCCGGTGGTCGTTTTGATATCGGCCTTGGCCGTGGTGACAGTGCTGTGCGCGTGATGGGCAAAAAGCCTGCGCCGCTGAAACGTCTGGAAGAGTTCACCCACGTGGTTAAAGCGTTGGTGCGCGGCGATGAAGCGCAATACGGCGAGTGTCCGGAGCCAGTGAAGTTCCCATGGGCAGATGGTTATGAGCTGCCTGTTTGGGTTGCCGCTTATGGCCCAAAAGCGCTGAGTTCTGCTGGTCGTGTTGGTGATGGTCTTATTCTGCAGATCGCAGAACCAGGCATTTGTAAGTGGCTAGGTGATCAGGCTGTTGCTGCTGGTGAGGAAGCTGGCCGCGACATGAGCAACTTCGGCATCATGGCAGCTGCTCCAGCGCATACTGGCACTCTGGAAGAAGGCATTGAAAAGACTAAATGGTTCCCGGCAATGGTGGGCAACCACGTGGCGGATATCGTCGAGAAGTATGGCTCCAATACCGATCAGGTACCAGCTTCTCTAACGTCTTACATCGAGAACCGTCGTGGTTACGATTATTCCAAGCACGGTCAGAGCGACAACCCGTTCCTGGACTTCATCACCGATGATATCGTCGAGAGCTTTGCGGTGCTTGGCCCACCTGAGAACCACATCGAGAAGCTGAATAAGCTGAAGGATGCAGGCATCACGCAGTTCAATATCTATCTGGACAGCGGCGATGAAGAGAAGATCATCGCGGACTATGGCGAAAAGATCATTCCGGCTTTTAACGCGGACAACGCAAAAACACCGGAAGCTGTCAGCTGATAAAAACAGGCCGGGCTTCATGTGAGCTCGGCCTTTTCTCTATCTATTGCAGAAAAACAACAGTGATTAGAGTGAGCTGTCGCATCACAACTTTTCTACCAGAGTTTAGCTTGATAAGAGCACGTTGTTTTCGTAGGTGCTAACTTACTTATTAGCTGAGCGTGTATTTAAGGCTCGGCGCCTATGTAATTTTGGAAAAGAGTATGGCTAAAGCTTCTGAGGCAAAAGGTAAAACACGAATTCAGATGGAAAAGACCGAGAAGATCCTCGCTGCCGCGCTGGATGTGTTCTCAACCTATGGATTTCGTGGCTCCACTATTGATCAGGTGGCTCAGCAAGCTGGTTTATCCAAGCCCAACCTTTTCTATTACTACGACAGCAAAGACGCCATTCATGCAGAGCTGATCGAGCGTCTGCTTTATGTGTGGCTGGATCCGCTGCATCAGCTCAACCCTGAAGGCGAGCCGATTGAAGAGATTTGCGCATATGTGCGACGCAAGCTGGAAATGGCGCGAGATTATCCGCGTGAAAGCCGTCTGTTCGCCAACGAGATCCTGCAGGGTGCCCCGCGCATCAAATCCCTGATTGCTGGACCTTTGAAGTCACTGGTAGATGAGAAGACCGTTGTCATTCAGGGCTGGATGGATGCTGGCAAGATTGCAGAGACAGATCCTTATCATCTGCTGTTTTCTATCTGGTCCACCACACAGCACTACGCTGACTTTGACAGTCAGGTACAGACATTGCTGCCTGCGGACAAGTCCAAGGACCGGTTCAAAGAAGCTGCGTCTTACCTGGACCGGATGTTCCGCAAAAGCCTTGCAGCTGAATAAGTCACTGTTTTACAAGCGTGTCGTGGGGGTGATGACTGGCCCCTGCTCTGTTTCCAGAATATGCGCTTTGACACGGTAGACATCCTGAACGCGTTCCTGCGTCAGTACCTCCTCCGGTGAGCCGTAAGCAACCAGTCGGCCTTCTTTCAGCATTGCCAGACGCGTGCACAGGCGGGCGGCGTAGGTCCAGTCGTGCAGGCTAACCAGCATGGATGTGCCTTGTTGCTGTAGCTTCTGGAAGATTTCCTGAAGTTCCAGCTGGTGTTCCGGATCCAGTCCTGCAGTTGGTTCATCTGCAATGATGAGTGGCGTCTTCTGCATCAAAGCACGGCCCAGAAGTGCACGGGCTTTTTCTCCGCCAGAGACCTGAAGAATGGATTCTTTGCGGATTGGTTCCAGGCCAAGACTTGAGACGACTTCTTCCAGTTCTGCTTTATGTTTAGGAGTGCGAACGGAGCCACCAATGGCTTCGCAACCTAGCGCCAAGATGCGTTCTACAGACAGATCCCATGCCACATCCCGCTCCTGCGCCATGTAAGCAACATGCTTTGATAGCTGGCGTGCGGAGATGTTTTTTAGAGGCCGATTGTCGTAGCTGATCTCACCATTTGATGGGATGAGCCCAACCATCGCCTTCATCAAGGTGGACTTACCCGATCCGTTTGGTCCGATCAGGCCAACAATCTCGCCTTTCCCAATCTCCAGATTGATTGAAGAGAGGATGTTCTTTGGCCCGTAGTTGACGGAAAGGTCTTTGAGTTGCAGCAGCATCAGATCAACGCCCTCCGCTGTTTGATGATCAGCCAGAGGAAGAACGGCGCCCCGACGATTGCCGTCAGTACACCCAGCTTCAGGTTGGACTGAGGACCGAAGAGCTTTACCGTGATATCAGCGAGGGTCAGCAGGCAAGCTCCCGCAATCGCACTTGGAATGAGCAGGCGCTGCGGCTCTCCCCCTACCATCTTGCGCAGCAAATGCGGGACGATCAGGCCGATGAAGCCGATGGTGCCGGTTACCGCTGTCACAGCACCGACACTGGCCGCAGTTCCGGCAATAGCACAGAAGCGCAGGCGAGGCAGTGAGACGCCCATGGTGTGGGCAGTTTCTTCCCCCAAAGACAAGGCATTGAGGCCCTTGCCGGTGGTGAGCAACAAGCTCCAACCGACAACAATAAATGGAGCAATGATGAAAAGGTGCTGCATGGACCGGTCATTGAGCGAGCCAAGCATCCAGAACACAATTTCCATGGCTGCGAACGGGTTCGGAGACAGGTTGAGCGCTAAAGACGTGAGCGCGGTGGCGATGCTGGAAATGGCGACGCCTGCAAGGATCAGTGTCAGCGTCTGCCCTCTTCCCCCTGCCAACATTGGCAGTAGAACAGCAGCAATCGCAGCCCCCAGTAGCGCGAAAGCTGGGAGTGCGTAAGGCATGGTGATAGTCAGACCGGTGTAGATTGCAATCACAGCTCCAAGGCTGGCGGAGGAGCTGACGCCGATCAGGCCCGGCTCTGCAAGTGGATTGCGCAAAAGGCCCTGGAGGACTGCTCCAGACAACCCAAGCGTTGCGCCGGTGATCACCCCCAGCAGAGCACGCGGCACACGGATCTCCCAGAAGACGATGGAAACCGGCGTTTTCTCGGCAGCGAAAGCTGCTTCTATGAGCTGAGTTACTGTCAGATCAGCAGCGCCGATCATGAGAGAGGTCAGGAACAGCGTGATTGCGATCAGGCCGAGGATTACGATCAGAGGGGCATCAGGATGCTTTGTCATTCAGCTTGTGCCCCCAAGCGTTTGGATTGATTAGCCAGTTTCTCTATGGCTTCGGCGACAAACGGCAGGCCACAGATGGTATATTTGTCTTCCATCAAAACGCGTCCACTGTTGCCGAGTGTTCGTTTTAAGGCCGGATGAGCCAGCAGCTCAAATGCCAATGCAGGTTTGTCGGAAAACTGAGTACCCTCAACAAGCAACTGCGGGTCTTCCAGGATCAGCAGTTCAAGTGGCAGTTTGCTGGTGCCTTTGAGGCCGATATTGTTGGCGATGTTCTGCAGGCCTGCTGTCGTGATCAGCTCGTTGACAAGGCTGCCATCCCCAGCGGTGTAGCCGTTGGCGTAATAGACTCCTGCCCGTGCTTTCTCATCGGGCTGTGCTTCTACAAAACGCTGAACGGTAGCCTCAAACCGGCTGGCCAGTGCCTCAGCTTTTTGCTCTTGTCCCAGCACTTTACCGAGACGGCGGAGTTCTCTGGCGATATCCGGGATAGTGCGCACCGGCGGAACCTGCACCACGGTGATGCCAAGGCCGCGTAGCATCTGCACGGTGGTTTGATTGGTATAGGTGCCTGCGATCACCAGATCCGGGTTCATCAGGTAGATCTCTTCTGCCCCGCCGAAGTTGATCGGGTAGGCTTTTGCCTCTTCACTCATGACAGAGAGCGTTGGGTCTGATGCCAATCTGGAAACCGAGACAAGCTGCCCCTCACCTGCGAGCAACATGGAAAACTGGTCGGTGCACAGGTTCATGGATACGACCCGTCTGGGTGCACTCACTCCACTCACATCTGCATGGGCCGCTGCCGGGCTGATAACCAGCGTCATCAGCAGTGCGGTCTGCATGATCTTTTTGATCTTATTTCGCATTTAGACCTTTTGAGCAGCGTGAGAGTTTGGGACGCAGCATCGGGCAGTACTGAAGAAACCAGAGAATGCCGCCCAACCTTTGCTGAGCGGCATACTTAATCAGAAACTGGCGCTAACACCAGCGTAAACGGAAAGGCCCGGTGTCTGATAATCCTTGATCCGCTCATAGTCCTGATCCAACAGGTTCTCGCCGCGAACGTGGAATGTCAGATTATCATTGTACTGATAAGCCGCTTTTGCGTTGACCAAGACAAAATCGTCGAGGTCTCCGTTGTCTTCAATGCCAGAAACATAACTGGTGTTGAGGTTGAGAGACAAAACATCCACCGGCTTATACGTGGCGCCGACATTGACATCATGCAGAGGCACACGGCGCAGACGTTTTTTATCCGGCCCAACAGCCCATGTGTAGGTGTAAGCAGCATTGAAACTCAGGTTATCGAGCACATCCCAGCTGGCGGAGAGTTCTGCGCCCTGACTGCGGGACAAGCCGTCGATCTGTTCGTACTTGCTTGTGTACGCGATGAGATCTTCAGTCAGTATGTGGAAGTAAGTTGCTCCAAGACGTACTTTACCATCCAGGAAGTCCTGATCGATACCAGCATCAAAGCTCACGCTTGTTTCTGGCTTCAGATCTGGATTGGCTCCCCATTTGCCGAATAACTCGTTGAGAGAAGGTGCGCGGAAGCCATTGCCAAAACTTGAACGGAAGCGTGTTCCTTCCAGCAACTGGTAGGACGTGGTCGCGCGACCAGACCAGTATGTTCCAAAACGAGAATGGTGATCCAAACGGGATGACACAGAGAGACTAAGCTCGTCAGTCGGTTCAACCATTGCTTCAACAAAGCCACCAAATATACGACTGCTGCCATATTCAGCATAATCTTCATGCATCCAATCACCGCCAAAATTCAACGTGATTTCATCGGTTGCATCGAAGGTGTTCAACACATCAAACTTATAGCGATCGCCTTTATATGTACCAGGATTGTCACCGTAGTATTTACGAGTGGTATCAACAATCTGGAATGAAGCATCGGTTGTCATACGGTCATCCAACCAAGCAAAATTTGCTCCCAGTTTACCAATGTATTGGCGATAGTCCTGTTCGTTGCGGGCATCAGGATTATTAAAGCCATCATACTCGCTATGACCATCTGTACCGCGAGCGACAAAGTATAAGTTCAATGCATCTGTAACATCGACGGAGCCTTTTGCAGAGAAGGTCAGGTTTTCATATCCGTCTTCATCTGCAGCCCCGCCTTTGGGAGTTTGCGCGCTGAAACCATCGGTATGGTAACGCTGCACATTAACTGCAATGTCTGCTTTATCAGTAGCAGCCTGAAACCCATAGGACGCATTCACAGTCCCGTAACTACCACCCTCCACCGCAGCATTGTGTTTTACGGTGCCAGGCTCAGCTCGCTTGGTAATGATGTTGATGACACCACCAACAGCTTGTCCGCCATACAAAGCACTATGCGAACCTTTCAGAATCTCAATTCGCTCCACATCGTTTAACAGAATGTGCTCAAGACGCGCTTCGACTTGCGTTCCAGATGGGTCTGCAATATCGACCCCATCAACAAGGATTTTTGTGTAGTAGCCGCTCATTCCACGGATGCGTAGAGCACTTGCTTTCCCCGCCCCTCCGTTCTGCGAAAAGGAAATGCCTGGGAGTTTGATCAGGTATTCAGAGACGAACGTAGCGCCATCGTTTTTAAGGTCTTCTTCGGTGACGACATGGGTTGTGGAGCCGACTTTGCCGGCTTCGGTTTCCGTTCTGTTGGCGATGACGATGACTTCGTCGAGATCAGCTTCCTGCGCAGTTGATGCGAGGGTTGAGCTGAGGAGTGCTGAGAGAGCTACGCCGGATTTGAGGGTAGCTGCGATCCAAGATGTGTTACGCACGAGTTTGGTCCACCATTCACAGCAGCTTTCAGAACTGCTATGCTGTTGATTGCATTGTGCGTCTTTGGAGAAATCTACTCTAACCTCTTGAAAAGAGGTGTGTTTGATTGCCGGTCAGACGCACTGTGAATGTCACCTGAACGGAATACCGCCCCTTAGCACGCCCCGTGCTTTGGGTGAGTGACTGCATCTGGCAGGTCTCCTGGCTTGCGCGTCCTTATTGCTGCTCCGCCTTCCCAACACTGCTTTAAACAACAGCATCAGTGGCATGTGTGAGCAACAACTCTACGCTTACAGTTGCGGGGGCAGCCACGGCTTATCCAATAGGACCGTGTTCCCTTTTCATTTTCATCTGATCGATAAAAATACCAAATACCCGGCTATTGATCAGATTTCGGGGGCTTCCGTCAACTGCCTCTGCAAGGAACTTGATAAAATTCGACCAATTGCCGGGTAAACTCACAGAAATTGCAAGTGATTGTTCCACTACCAGATCTTGCGGTGCGGCCTTAGTCGGTCGCACCTGCTTGTGGTGGTTAGATAGAGTATGATCTTTCTCGCTGATTAGCTCATGAAGATCAGTGCACAGCCAACAATAACGAGGAGTGCTCCGATCCATGCACCGATGGCTGGGAACTCTTTGGTCTGCCACCAGAGAACTGGCAGCATCATTGCTGGTGTTGTTGCGGAAAGCGTAGAGACAATGCCTACTTCGCCGCCGCTGAGCGCATAGAGGATCAAGGTCATACCGATGCCCATGCCAAGCATGCCGGACAAGGATGCGAGTGCGACGATCTCTTTGTTGATCGGGTTTGCAAGGCGGAATGGACGGCCTGGCAGGTAGAACAGCGCCAGCAAGCCAAAGGCAGCGATAGTACAGCGCATGAGGGAGATCGCGACAGGATCAGCGCCGCTTTCCATGACGGGACGGATGATGATCGAACCCACGGACTGGGAGAGAGCCGCCAAAGTGCCGAAGAGGACGCCGACCACGACCGGACCTCTGATTGCTTCCCATTTATGCAGTTGGTCTTTGCGCTTTCCGAATGCGATGGCGAGGATAACGCCGACAAGAACGCAGGCAATGCCGATAACGGCCTGCAGAGACAGCTCCTCAGACAAGAACAACCAGCCCAGCAGAGCTGACATGGGTGCGTTCATAGAGAACAGAATGGCTGTACGGCGCGGCCCCATGCGATTGAGGGTGAGGAACAACAGTGTGTCCCCCATGAAGATGCCGATAAAGCCAGACAAGAAGATGAGTGATGCATGGCTAGAATCAACGGTATTCCATGTGCCGGTTGCAAACATATAGGCGCCCAGAAACAGCACAACGAACCACATGCGCACACAGTTGAAGCCGATGGCTCCTAAATGCGCAGCAGGTTTTGCAGAAATGAGACCACCGATGGCCCAGGTGGCAGCAGCACCGAGCGCGGCAACTTCGAATAAAAACATGGGGTGACCTAACCGACGAAACTACGGCCTTGGCGTAGATAATTTTGAAAACCCAAACAGCTCTAAAGCCCTTGGTTTTGTCGCGCAAGCTCAGTTTGGTGATATTTAGAACAGACCAACAGCTATTCAGGCAATAATGTTTCCAGTCTCAGCAAAAATGCAAATGACAGCCGTTAACTAAGTTGCTTTCAAGTGATCAGACACAATCTTGAACTTTCTACGTGCATTCGTTAGAGCTTCTACGTAGGGATTACATTGCTGTTCCTGCCTGATTTGCGTTTTGACGCTCTCTCCGGCTCCTTTGGTGACCTGTTCTAATCTGGAGTTTTTCCATGAAAGATATTGAAATTGCCCGCGCAGCAGACATGAAACCAATTGCGCGTATCGCTCAAAATCTGGAGATCCCGGAGGATGCTCTTGAGCCTTATGGTCGCTTCAAGGCCAAAGTGAACCTGGATGAGATGCCAGAGGTGAACAGCCGGCCACATGGAAAACTCATACTTGTGACTGCTGTTTCCCCTACTCCTGCAGGTGAGGGTAAAACAACAACGACGGTTGGCCTTGGTGATGCACTGAACCGCATTGGCCTGAAAACAACCATCTGCCTGCGTGAACCTTCTCTAGGCCCGTGTTTTGGCATGAAAGGTGGGGCTGCTGGTGGCGGTTATGCCCAGGTGGTGCCGATGGAAGATATCAATCTTCATTTCACCGGCGATCTGCATGCAATCACCGCAGCTCATAACCTGCTTTCAGCCATGATCGACAACCACATCTATTGGGGCAATGCGGAGAACATTGATCAGCGCCGCATCGTGTGGCGCCGCGTGGTGGACATCAATGATCGCTCACTGCGATCCATTACCACTGGCCTTGGCGGTGTGAGCAATGGATACCCAAGCGAGTCTGGCTATGACATCACCGTTGCCTCTGAAGTGATGGCGGTGTTGTGCTTAGCCGAGAACCTGCAGGATCTTCAGGACCGACTTGGCCGGTTGCTGATTGCGTATCGTAAAGACAAGACACCAGTTTACTGCCGTGACCTGAAAGCTGATGGTGCGATGACGGCTCTGCTGAAAGATGCCTTCCGCCCTAATCTAGTGCAGACACTGGAGAACAATCCGGCTTTTATTCACGGTGGCCCATTTGCGAACATCGCACATGGCTGCAACTCGGTGATCGCGACCAAGACTGCCTTGCGCCTTTCTGATTATGTGGTGACGGAGGCAGGATTTGGTGCAGATCTTGGTGCAGAAAAGTTCTTCAACATCAAATGCCGCCAAGCTGGTTTAACACCAAATGCGGTAGTGGTTGTGGCAACTGTGCGTGCCTTGAAGATGCATGGCGGCGTTGCCAAGAACGCGTTGACGGAAGAGAACATCGACGCACTTGAAAAAGGCATGAGCAATCTGGAGCGCCACGTCAAAAACTGCCAGAGCTACGGCGTGTCTGTAATTGTTGCCATCAATCGCTATGGCCCTGATACGGATCAGGAAATCGCCACCATAATGAAGCGTATGGAGAAACTTGGTGTAAAGGCCGTTCCATGCACACACTGGGCCAATGGTTCCAAGGGCACTGAGCAGCTCGCAACTTCAGTTTCTGAAATTCTGCAGACAACTGAATCTGACTTCAAGCACCTTTATGAGGATGATCTGGGTCTTTGGAAAAAGATCCGCCGCATCTGCAAGAAGATTTATGGTGCCTCCAAAATCACTTGCGATCAGTCTGTGAAGAATCAGCTGAAGGCCTATGAAGAGCAAGGCTACGGGCATCTTTCCGTTTGTATGGCGAAGACCCCCTACTCCTTCTCGACCGATCCTAGCCTGCTTGGGGCACCTACTGACTACAGCATTCATGTGCGGGCGGTACGGCTTTCAGCCGGTGCCGGGTTCATTGTGGCCCTGACGGGTGACATCATGGTGATGCCGGGTCTGCCACGCCATCCAGCTGCGGAAACCATTGGACTTGATGAGAACGGTCAGGTTGAAGGGCTGTTCTAATCCACATCTGATCGGTGTGGGCCTCTGCGAAAGCGGTCCAGATAGACGGTTGATTGCAGATCATCGCGATCATAATCCCGGTAATGCCCAAACTTGAAGTATTGGGTGTTACCGGAGAACTCATCATTGCCGATATAACCGGTAACACGGGCGATGAACCTATCATTGGCCCAGATCTCGATAATCCCCTGCCCGACGCGACTTCCCTTTACCCGATAGCGCATATCCACCCAGCCGTCAGTGGGGTCTGGCAGAACAGGATCATCGGAGAGTTCAATCTTGATGCCGGGGTAATCTGAATAGGTTTGTGGATCTGCCAGAAACGGGAACTTGGAGGTATCCTGCGTTTCAATCGCCTTCTTCAGCTCTTCCAGAGTGAGCCCGCTGCCAAGGAACTCGTCTGAGGTTCGGGTTGCGTCATTTCTGTTACGAAAACCCTGACGATCTAAACTCAGCATTTGCTGGAGTTCACGCGAGAAGCCTTTGAAGTCCTGTTGATAGCTACCCTCGGCTTGTGCCACTAACTTGCGTGTATCGTTGTGCTGCACCGTTATATGAAAGACGCCGTTGTCAAACCGTTGCGCGAGAAATGGACTGCCTCCGGAATCTTCTTTCCATTGACCGATCACCCATCGGGTTGAGCCTGCAGGCCAAACTGTTCCATCGATTTTGAAGCTGAACGAATACCAAACCTCATCTCCAAAATCGCAGCGCTTCTGGCGGGCTTCCCAAAGTTCGTTTTTGAGATTGCCTTCCGAATCCAGCTCATCATCACCGAAGACCGTGATTGCCAGCGCATGGCCGCCATCGCGCACCACATCACTTTCAATCTGGAAGTTTTCCGGCTTGTTCATCCGGTGGATGTCCCAGTTTTCCGGGCTGGGATACTCGTCGAAGTCATCGATGATAACAGCACACTTGGTTTGACGCATCTGGTCAACGTGTAGACCTCCACCTTGCTCGGGCGTAACGATGACATCCTTTTTTTCGGGGGGCTCATTTGCGGGTGTTCGATCATTTGCCAAGGAAGCAGCTGGCAATATCAGCAGGCTCACTCCGGCAAGCGCAGAAATCAGCAGATTGTGTTTTCTGAAGGTGGTGCGTCGATCTGAACCCGGCATCTTTTCTCCCAAAGGTGCGGTGCTGGATTAAGTACAGATCAGATCAATCTAGAGAAGAATTCTTGCTGCCTTTACAAAAGGCCCTTGGGATTTTTCAAAGGATTTGACGAAAATCCTCAGAGCACTGCCGCGTAGATGATGTCTTCGGCCTCTTCCAAAGTCATATCAACAATCTTTTGGGAGAGTGAATATGGGAAGCCAGCCCGCACAAGACTGGCCAGTTCCTTGTCGCGGCGCTCTTCTTTTGGCTTTGTGCGCCATGGGCCTAGTCTGCGACGTTTGGCATAGGAGATGGCGGCGCGCTGGTCGTCGTGCTCTTCATCATCAAAGGCAGTCTGGATGTTTTCGCCAGACACACCTTTAGCGCTGAGTTCCAGCTTGATACGGGACTTGGACTTGCCTTTGACCGTGCCAGACCTGATTTTGCTTTGGGCAAAGCGCAGGTCATCAATGAAGCTGTGCTCACGGCAAAACGCGACCACAGGCTCGATCAGCTCATAATACTCGTAGGGTTCTTCTTCTGCTTCTCTGGCTCGACGCTCAATCTTGCGTTTCAAAACACGCCGCAAGCTGTCTTCGGACGCGCTGTATCTGTTGAGATAATGTAGCGCGGCCCGGCGCAGATATTCAGAGGATATTTTCTTGCCCACGTGAGCCCATCTCCAATCCAGAGCAGTCTGCGCTCATATCTATTCGCGCATCTGGCTCTAAATCTTTTTCTTAGAGCGTATTCTCACCCGACAATCGAAACTCTTTTGCGGGAATACGCTGCAACAGAAATGAGCTATCACATATTTTGCGGCAGGTTAGCCCACGAACGCACGTTCAACAACAAAATCACCAGGATGGTTGTTGGCCCCTTCCGTAAAGCCGCGCTGTTCCAGCAGCGCTTTGGTGTCTGCGATCATGTGCATGGAACCGCAGATCATGGCTCGGTCTTCAGCAACGTCCAGTGGTGGCACTGAGAGATCATCAAAGAGCTTACCACTTTCGATCAGGTGCGTGATGCGCCCTTCCCGTTTGAAACGCTCACGGGTTACGGAGTTATAAAGGTGCAATTTGCCCGCTGCGACTTCACCGATCAGGGGATCATTGGTGATGTCAGCGACCAGCTCTTCCCCATAGCGTAGTTCAGCGATTTCACGAGTGGTGTGGGTCAGGATCACTTCCTCAAACTTCTCGTAGGTTTCTGGATCGCGGATCAGGCTGGCAAATGGCGCGATGCCAGTGCCGGAAGAGAACATGTAAAGACGCTTTGCCGGAGACAGTGCATCGAGGACAAGGGTACCGGTGGATTTCTTCTTCAGAAGAACATGATCCCCTTCTTTGATCTTCTGCAGATGCTGGGTCAGTGGGCCATCCGGAACCTTGATGGAGAAGAACTCCAGCTCTTCATCCCAGGATGGGCTGGCAATAGAGTACGCTCGGAACAGAGGCTTGCCGTCGATCATCAAACCGATCATCACAAACTCACCAGAGCGGAATCTGAAGCTTGTTGGGCGCGTGATTTTGAACCGGAAAAGACGGTCCGTGAAATGAGTCACTTCCGTTACTGTTTCTACAAAGACATTTGCAGGAACTGCGCTCTCCAATTCCGCACCCTTTATGATCTGGTTCATCGTTAGCCTTGCTCCGATTGATGAGTTTGGCAAAGGCTAACCCAAGCTGAAGGCTGTGCTGAGGCACATGCAGCTAATTAAACCCGTGCGAGTGAATATTTCTTTTCCAGTTGCTTTGTTCCGTAGAATGCTGTCTTCCACCTCCCCTACAGGAGCAAGAAATCAACCTATCCCCCTTGGAAGCCCTCGCAGTATAGTAATCTATCCAACATACGCCTTATTTAATTATGGAATAATTACTGATTATTCAACGGTACATGCAAAGTTGTGCATGCGGCGGCGTGATTAATGCCCTTCAACAGGCAATAAACGAAGGCTCTGTACGAACGAGATTGGGTGGATTAGTTGGTGCTGTCCTGAGACGCGACTTGCTCTAATGCAGCGTCTGAGGCTTCTTTCTTCTCTTCCAGCACCTTCACCGGATTGCGGCGATCTGTGAAGATATCTTCCGCAAACTCAAGGTACTTGCGAGCCGGTAGAGGTTTAGAGAAGATG
Source organism: Pseudovibrio sp. FO-BEG1 (assembly GCF_000236645.1). NCBI lineage: Bacteria > Pseudomonadati > Pseudomonadota > Alphaproteobacteria > Hyphomicrobiales > Stappiaceae > Pseudovibrio > Pseudovibrio sp. FO-BEG1. The sequence goes on along the minus strand of NC_016642.1, from coordinate 2,953,615 downwards.
TAGCCCTGTGCGGAAGATACGCCGAGCTCGCGTAGCAGAACGATTTGCTCGTACTTCTCTACGCCCTCTGCAATGATGCCCATGTTCATGGTGTCAGCCAGCTCAGCTATTGCATCAACCAGACGGAATGCATTTTCTTCACTGCCGAGAGGATCGATGAACATCTTATCGATCTTGACGATATCCATGCCAAGCTTTTGCAGGTATGCCAGACCACCGTGACCTGTTCCCACATCATCCAGCGCAACGCGAATGCCGTGCGCCTGCAGCTCCGCGATGATTTTTCTGGCCAGATCGATATCTTCCAAAGGCTGTCGTTCAGTCACCTCCATCACCACCTGATTAAGGGCGATTGGAGAATCCTCGTAGATATCGAGGAGATCATCCACGATGGACCGATCGTTGAAGTGGCCTGCAAACAGGTTCACAGAAAGCTTGAGTTCCGGATGCTTGGAATAGAGCTCTCCCAGATCATCAATGGACTGACGCATGATGCTGCGGGTCATCTCGAAGATGTGGCCTGAGGTCTCTGCATAGGTCATGAACTGGCCGGGAGGCACCATTTTACCGTTGGGAAGCTGCCACCTCATCAGCATTTCGCAGCCCTGTAGCTCACCTGTCACGATATCAACAACAGGCTGGTAATACGGAATGAACTCGTTGTTGCGGATGGAGGCGACAAAGTCGTCTTCTGCGTCCTTCTCCGGCTTCCAGGAAAGCCAGACGCCCAAAGCGATGAGGAAGATAGCAATACCAGAACAGGCGATCACAGCGACGATTTTGAGTTCTCCAACCAGGCTCATGACGGCATTACGGTCGCTTCTGATGCGCACATTAATTGGATAAATGGTGGAGGCTGCAAACTCTTCGATGAAGTTGCTGCCCATGATCACCGGCAGATTGCTGTTGGCCGGGTTCACCCAGACGTGGTCGCGGCCAAGACGCACTTCGATTTCAGAAGCGTGGCGCAGATAGTCAGGACCCGGTTCGATAGCCAGAACGGTTGGCGAGATGTTGGCCACCAAACGCCAGCCATTGCGCAGTTTCCATGAGACCAACGCTGTGCGGATGCCCTGATACTCCATCCAGGACATGCCAATTCCAACGCGGGGAGCATCGGGCTTCAGTGCGGGCAGAATGCTGCTGCCGCGGCGCACCTGAGCTGGGACATAGCACATGGGCACACCGCGATGATCCACGATGCCAATGGCGTTGATGATGACGTTTTCTGAAAGCGTCTTTTCAAACTCGCCCTGATTTTGGCGCGTACAGGACGTCAGCCCTTTCACCTGCATCTGGCGCAGAACTTCCACCACATCGGAGATTGCTGCTTCACTGCGAGAAATATACCGGTCTGCAATCGCGTTCATCTCGTTACGCGCCTGATGCATCGCGAAGTTCTCAAGGATCATATTTCCGATGAGCAGTGGCAGAAGCGCCAATCCCAAAGCAACCAAAATTGCGCGGACAAATACGAAATAATGGCGAGACACAACAACGACCTTAAATTGCAGACTACGGCTACCTATTTCTATGATTAAGGCTTACTTAAAACTGTAAAAATCATCCAAACACCCCAAACGATCCCCAGATGCTTTCAAAATTTGCATCCAAACGCGCAAATGCGACTTGTTTTCTCTTAGAGTGATTTGACTTTTTGCAGTGATATACACGCGCCCCTAACCCTCACTATGCCATTTTACGCTCCAACTGCCTTCAAACGGCAAACCTGGAGCCGAAACATGCACAGTTCTGAGTTACCACGTCATCGTTCTGCTTTTGCGTTCTTCCTTGCCCTCTTCTTTAGCTACATTTTCGCAACTGCGGCTTCAGCTCAGATCAATACTGACAATCCTGTTGCCAAGGCATTTTTGCAAAACCTGCAGGATCACGGACTGACGCTCACACATGTGGGGCCAGTAACGGTTGACAATGACGTGCTCTCAATTGGCGGCATTGAAGGTTACCCGACTGCGGATAAGACAACACGTTTTAAGATCGGTGATCTTGGTCTTGCGCAAGCATCGTTGGAAAGTGACGGCCGGATTTTTGTTGGCGCGTTTGCAGCCTCGAACTTTGAGATTGATGAAACAGATTTCGAGTTCTCAGCAGAAAGGATTGCGATTACGGATCTGTATCTGCCCAATGAAGATGATTTGAAAAATCCGGCATCAGATCTCCCTACTTCGCTTTATTCCACTGCCGAAGTCATGGGCTTGCTGTTTGAGGACCGCTCCAGCGGTCAATCCATGCCCATTGAGCGGGTGACGATTGACTTTGACATCAATAATGGCGGTTTTCCGATTGTTGCCAGCGTTCAGGTTGCAAACATAGTGCTGAACCGAACGATGTTTGCGCCTCCCCAACAGCAGCTTCTTGATGAGTTGGGATTGCCGCAAGTGAATGCAGATATTGATTTTGAAGGCGAATGGAATGGCGATACTGGCGAAGTGAACATTCCCAGCGCAGCCATTGTTTTGCGAGATCTCTTTTCCGTGCAGCTCTCTGTTCAGCTAGAAGGCCTCACAGATACCGTTGTTGAACAGATTGCCGAGCTGGCGACCAAAGACAACGTTATTGCATTGGACTTGCTGCAAAGCGCGGCAGTGGCAAACTTCGACCTGTCGCTGGTCAATGAAGGTGGCCTGGATGAGGTTTTAGAACAGCAGGCCCATCGGCAGGGTCAGTCCAAATCAGCGTATGTTCGCCAACTGACTGATCGGGCTGAGAAGCAGTTTAAGAGGATACCGGATCAAGCCAAGCAGCTGGAGTTCACAGAAGCCGTTTATAGCTTTTTGCAAAATCCGCAGAGTATCACGCTGAGCGCTACCCCTAAGGCACCAATAAGTGTAACACAAATTCTTGGGGTATCTGCAATTTCTCCCGTCTCGATCATTTCTTTGCTTGGCATCGCGCTTGAAGCAAATGTAAACTAGAGAGGAACCCTCCTACTGACCATTGAAGGTTTATTTAATGCCTTTCCAAAATTTTAAGCGGCAGGGATTTTTTGCCGTTTCAATCACTGTATTAGGTTTATCCGCCCAACCTGCCCTTTCCAGCCCAGCATCCGATCTTCTTGATAAGTACAATGCTTGGTTCCTTGCAAACGGTGCAGAGAAAGCATCTTATGCGCAGGCAGTTGACGACGGATCGAAAACTGAAATCCTGGATCATACAATCGAAGGAATGTTCACATTTTCGTTCGACGAGGACAAACCTAAAGCTGGCGTTTACTACATCATAAACACGCCTAAAGCAGTCTATGAAGGCTCATCGCGCGATGGTGAAACATTCAGTTTTGACACCGTTACCACTGATAAAGTGAATATCGAACTTGGCTTCTTTGATAAAACAGAGAACGTCAATAGCGTCGCTGAAGCTCAGGCCTCCAATGATGTCTTTAAGGTCACCAGCAGTGCGACAGGCTATGTGGTTTCAGGGTACACTGAAAACTGGATTAACTTGCCTGTTCTGGCCGATGGCATCACAGCAGATGAGTTTCAGCAACTACTCGTTGCGGCAACTCGTATTTCTTATGATCACAGCAGCATTGCTGAAGCAGCTGCAGATTTTGTTGTTGCCGACGCGGTTACTGGAACGTACTCAATCAAGAATGGCGTTTTTTCCGAAGCGAAAGACGGCGTAATCGCGTTGAACACCTTTGAAAAAGTCGCCTACTCTTCAACTACTTCAGTTGTTACAGACGGTCGTGATGTTTCGACAATATCTGAAACTGTCTACAATGACTTTAAAATCAAAAATCAAGACTTACGACCTTTGCTCGCACTGTTAGGTGCTGGCGACGCTCCATCTGACCTGTTGGTTGGTGAGTACAGTGTTGGCAGTTTCACAAGCTCAATGAAGACAGAGGGCGGGCCAGCATCTGCCCCATTTGGCGTCATGGAATCCAGCGCAGGCGCTTCTGTTACCAAAGATGTGCGCATGTCTGGAGGAGATGCCGGTAAGCTTTGGCAGGCATTTAACAATCTCAAGAGCAAACCAGAAGGCGAAGAAGCGGTAGAGCAGTTTTTTGGTCTTCTTGATGCTCTTGGGTCTTTCTCTATCGCCTATTCTGACGTGAATGATATGGCGGTTAAAGTCTGGGATCCAATCCGTGCTCGGATGAAAGACACTAAAGCGCCAAGCTTTGAAGCCACAATAAAGCACGTCTCAATGACTGATCTGACAAATAACAGTCTTGGGCAGATGAAGTTTGAAGGTTTGCATGGTGCCGTCGAAGGCGACGATGCGGTGTTTGATCTGGATACCTTTGAACTTGCGAATCTTGCATGGCCTAGCCTACGTACTATTGTTGAAAGCTCTCTAGTAGCAGAAGCTGATCCTGAAGCGGCGATGAAAGCCATTCCAACAATTGGTCGCATTTCTGCTGCTGGTCTAAACATACAGGCTGACGATCTGCCAACACCTGTTTCCCTTGATGAGCTCACCATCGAGATGGGCAACCATATCGGCCCTATCCCGACAAGCCTGTCTGAAGTTATTGGTGGCTTGAGCTTTGATGCTGTGCTCCTTCAAGAGCCAATGGTACTAGGTGTGCTTGACCGTCTTGGTATTGAGCGTGTCAATCTCACACAAGACTTCAAAATCGCTTGGGATGAGAGCACAGAAGATCTCACTCTTGAGAAGTTTGAGTTTGAGCTGGAGAACGGCCTGAAGCTGCGTGCTGACATTCAATTGGGCGGCATTCCTCGCTCCCTCTTTGAAAAGCCGCATGAAGCAGAAGCTGTGATTGCGCTGGCTACCTTCAAAGGCGCTCAGATTGAAGTGCTGGACTCCCCACTGATCCGTGAGTTGCTGGCGGCACAGGCTGAACAGGCAGGCGTTCCAGCTGAGATGCTGGCATCCATGATGATTGATGGTTCTCTGCAGCAGGCTGGCCCGCTGGCTGAGACTGAGTTTGCACTGGAACTGGCAAATGCTGCGAAGAAATTTGCTGGCAAGCCAACCAACATCCGCGTAACTTTGGCGCCACAGTCTGCGGTCCCACTCATGCAGCTTGGAGGTCTTGCAGCTCTGGCACCTCAACAGTTGCCTGAGTTGCTGGGTGCGACAGTGACTTACACCGAGTAAGTTCATCTGATCCAGAACAAGAAAAGCCGCTGTGATTGGATGATCACAGCGGCTTTTCTTGTTCTGGATCAGAGTTTTCTGCTCTGAGCCCAAACTTAAGAGGAACATCAGGCTTCTGAAGAGTCTTCCTGAGTTTCTTCTTTCGTGTTGGTGAACTGAAGCTCACACAAATGGCGGTAGTAACCATCCATCTCGTAGAGCTGATTGTGCGTACCACTTTCCAGAAGTTTGCCATGTGACAGAACATGGATTGTGTCTGCATCGCGTACTGTTGCGAGGCGGTGCGCAATCACCAATGTGGTGCGCCCTTTCATCAGCCTTGCGAGAGCCGTCTGCACTTTGTTCTCAGATTCAGCATCCAGAGCAGACGTAGCCTCATCAAGCAGCAGGATTGGAGCATTAGAAAGCATTGCACGCGCAATTGCCAAACGTTGACGTTGACCACCTGAGAGGCGTGTACCGCCCTCACCTGCATTGCTGTCATAGCCCTTCTCCATCTTCTCGATGAACTCATGGGCATTCGCATTCTTAGCAGCTTCGATGACTTCTTCATCTGTCGCATCCGGACGACCGATGAGGATGTTCTCTTTGATAGTCCGATCGAATAGGAACGTATCCTGTGTTACGATCGCGATGTTGCTACGCAGGCTCTCCATGTTGAAGTCACGGATGTTCTGGCCATCAATGATAATCTTACCAGAATCGACTTCATAAAAGCGTTCGATCAGAGAAAAGACCGTCGACTTACCAGCACCAGAAGCACCGACCAAAGCTGTAACGTCACCCGCTTTTGCAACGATATCCAGACCGTTCAAAGCTTTGGTTTCACCGTAGTCGAACTCAACCTTTTTGAACTCAATGCAGCCTTTCGAAACGACGAGGTCAGGCTTATCAGAGGTGACCTGATTTTCCTCTGGCATATCCAGAAGTTCGTACATCAGACGCACACCAACAAGCTTCGTATTCAAATTGACCTGGAACCGTGCAAGGCGTTTGATTGGCTCATATGCAAGCAGCAGCGCGGTAATGAAGGCAAAGAACGCACCTGGGTCCTGACCCAATGCAATCACACTATAACCGCCATAGAGAATGATGATACCAATTGCGATGCCACCCAAAGTTTCCATCAATGGCGACGTTCTGGCTGTTAGCTTCGCGATCTTATTGGACTGCTGTTCTACGCTGGATACCGCATCATCCATTGCTCCATGCATCTTCTCTTCATAGTTGAAAGACTTAACAACACGAATACCCAGAGCCATTTCCTTGACCAGCGAAAGGATCAATGTCTGGGAAACAAACTGGCTTTTTGCGATCTTCTTCACTCGACGTACAAGCTTTGACACCGCATAGACAGCTGGAGGCATGATTGCCAAGGAGATTAACGAGAGCAATGGATTCTGCCAAACCATAACGGTGACAAGACCAATTACGGACATAACGTCACGACCTGCGGACAAGATGATCAAATCCATAACACCGCGCGCAGCCCCAGTATTATGGCTGAAGCGCGTTGCTAGATCTCCAAAGGTCGTATGGTCGAAATAACTAACACCTAATCGCGTCACCTTTTCAAACATGTCGCGCTGGAGCTTGGCAACGATCGAGTTACCAATCTTGCTCAAAACGACTGTCTGCCCGTAGGTTGCCAATCCTTTGGTCAGGAAGATTGTCACCACTGCGCCTGAGATGATGTAGACCATGGTGATGTTGCGATCGATGAAGACCTGGTTGATCACATTCTTCATGATGGCTGCGCTGCCTGCACCTGCGGCTGCGGCTACCAGCATGAAAGCAAACGCGATCATGTATTGGAACTTGTATTGCCCGAAGTTTTCACGGAGAAGGCGGCGGATGAGGCTGGGAGCGCCTTCATCGTCCGCAAACAGCTTTTTGCTTATGGCGTCGAACACCTAAAACCCTCAGCTTTTCCAGCGAAATTAAGTATGGCTGCTTAATTTGCTACCGGTAGAAGATGAAAAGGCGACCGTAGATCTACGACCGCCCTTTCATGAGATTTATAACATTATGACGAGCTTCGCCATACCTGCTTTTCTGCCAGCGGCTCTTATGCTTCCGGCAGGTTCAGGCGGATGTGAAGATCGCGCAGCTGAGCTGGGAACACATCACTTGGAGCACCCATCATCAGGTCCTGTGCCTGCTGGTTCATTGGGAACAGGGTCACTTCACGCAGGTTCTTTGCGCCAACCAGCAGCATAACGATACGGTCAACACCAGCCGCCATACCGCCGTGTGGAGGAGCTCCGTACTGGAACGCGCGGTACATGCCGCCGAACTTTTCTTCCAGCAGGCTTTCGTCGTAACCAGCAATCTCGAAGGCTTTCTTCATGACTTCGACCTGGTGGTTACGGATCGCGCCGGAGCCGATTTCGTAACCGTTACAGACGACGTCGTACTGGTAGGCGTTCAGTTCAAGCGGCTCAACGTTGGTAAGGCCGTCCATACCGCCTTCTGGCATAGAGAATGGGTTGTGGCAGAAGTCAACTTTCTTGTTTTCTTCGTCCCATTCGTACATTGGGAAGTCAACGATCCAGCAGAGTGCGAACTGATCTTCGTCGATCAGGTTCAGCTCTTCAGCTGCACGGGTACGGGCTTTACCAGCAAAGTCAGCAAACTTCTTAGGATCGCCAGCAGCGAAGAATACTGCATCACCTTCATCAAGGCCAAGCTGTGTGCGGACAGCTTCGGTGCGCTCAGCGCCGATGTTTTTCGCAATTGGGCCTGCGCCGGCGATTGTGTCTTCTTCTTTGCGGAAGAAAATGTAGCCGAGGCCTGGCTGACCTTCGCTCTGTGCCCATGAGTTCATGCGGTCACAGAATGCACGGGAGCCGCCCTTAGGAGCTGGGATTGCCCAAACCTGAACCTTAGGATCGCTCTCGATCATACGTGCGAAGACTTTGAAGCCGGAGCCAGCAAAGTGTTCAGTGACTTCCTGCATTTCGATCGGGTTACGCAGGTCAGGCTTGTCGGAGCCGTACTTGCGGATCGCCTCAGCATAAGGAATGCGCGGGAATTCTTTGGTAACTGGCTTACCTTCAGAGAACTCCTCAAACACACCGCGGATCACTGGTTCCATGGTCTGCAGCACGTCTTCCTGAGTAACGAAGCTCATTTCCACGTCGAGCTGGTAGAACTCGCCTGGAAGACGGTCAGCGCGTGGATCTTCGTCGCGGAAACATGGTGCGATCTGGAAGTATTTGTCAAAGCCGGACATCATAAGCAGCTGTTTGAACTGCTGTGGTGCCTGTGGCAGTGCGTAGAACTTGCCTGGGTGAATACGAGATGGCACCAGGAAGTCGCGTGCACCTTCTGGGGAAGACGCGGTCAGGATTGGTGTCTGGAACTCGTTGAATTCCGCATCATTCATGCGCTTACGCATGGAGTTGATGATCTTTGTGCGCTTCATCAGGTTTGCGTGCAGTGTGTCGCGGCGCAGGTCTAGGAAGCGGTATTTCAGGCGGATGTCTTCCGGATATTCCAGTTCGCCGAAGACTGGCAGAGGCAGCTCCTGAGAGTCACCGAGAACTTCCATATCGCGGATAAAGATTTCGATTTCCCCGGTGCCGAGGTTTTCGTTGATGGTTTCGTCAGAACGTTTCTTCACGTCACCATCGATGCGAATGCACCATTCGGAGCGGACGGTTTCAGCCAGCTTGAAGGCTGCGGAGTCCGGATCAACAACACACTGCGTAATGCCGTAGTGGTCACGCAGGTCGATGAACAGCAGGCCGCCGTGATCGCGTACACGGTGTACCCAGCCAGAAAGGCGAGTGGTTTCACCTACATTGTTTGCCCGCAGCTCTCCGCAGGTATGGCTTCGATAACGATGCATAGCGTCCTCAGTGGTATTCAAGTGAATCATAAAATTCAGAAACTGGTTGACCCATTCAAAAGGTCATCCGGCTGGAAAAGACATGTCAGCATCCTAAAGTCAAGTAAGTGAGTGACTTTGGCGCTGTTTCTTGCGGACATTTCCCGAGTTTCCTCTACCTACGTGGTTTTCGCGAGGCTTTGACTGCGACCCCTTGGTCGCCAGAGAGCAAAAATCGACATTTACAACCACTTGATGAGAAAACGAGAAAGTTAGATAGGGACAAGCACCTTCGCTTGCGCTATAGACTTTGTCACCATGAAGATGATCACAACTACAGAAGAGCTTGCGCAAGCGTGTGCCAAGCTTGCTAATTCAGATTTCGTAACAGTTGATACCGAGTTTTTGCGGGAAACCACCTTCTGGCCAAAACTCTGCGTGATCCAAATCGCCAATCCAGATCACGCTGTGTTGGTTGATGCGCTGGCTGAAGATCTGGATCTTGAACCTTTTTTTGCATTGATGCGCAATACGGACATCGTGAAGGTGTTCCATGCAGCACGGCAAGATATTGAAATAATCTACCATCTGGGCGGTTTTGTGCCCTCACCTTTGTTCGACAGCCAGGTTGCCGCCATGGTTTGTGGCTTCGGAGATTCCGTTTCCTACGACCAACTGGTGTCCAAAGTGACTGGTGAGCGGATTGATAAATCCTCCCGATTTACCGACTGGTCCCGCCGTCCTTTGACCAACAAGCAGCTTGCTTATGCCTTGGCTGACGTGACCCACCTGCGCGAAGTCTACCTGTTCCTGAAAAAGCAGCTGGAACAGAAGGGCCGCAGCCATTGGGTAGAAGATGAGATGGCAACCCTGTCTTCCATCGACACCTATCGCAGTGACCCGGCAAAGGCATGGCAGCGCATGAAACTGCGTGTTCGCAAGCCGCGTGATCTTGCTGTGTTGAAAGAGCTGGCCTTCTGGCGTGAGCAGGAAGCGCAAAAGCGCGACATTCCACGCAACCGCGTCATCAAAGATGATGCGATTTTTGAAGTCTCCACTCAAAAGCCTCAGACATCTGAAGCCCTCGGCCATCTGCGCACCATTCCACGCGGTTTTGAGCGCTCTCGCCATGCGGAAGAGATCCTCAACGCTGTGAAGCGGGCTATGGCCATTGCTGAAGAGGATCTGCCTGAAGTTCCAAAGGGCCGCCCTTCTCCGGATGGGGCATCTGCAGCCGTTGATCTGCTCAAAGTGCTTTTGAAGATGAAGAGCGAGAGCTTTGGTGTTGCGCCAAAAGTGATTGCGACCGTGGATGATCTGGACAAGATTGCTTCCCATGATGAAGCAGATGTACAGGCTCTCTCCGGCTGGCGCAGAGAACTCTTTGGTGAAGACGCCCTTCGCCTGAAGAAGGGTGAGATTGGCCTTGCCTTTAATGGTCGTCAGGTTGTCATCTGCGAGCAAGGCGAGCCCGTTGAGCGCGTTGAAAACAGCTCTCGCCGTCGTGGTAGCCGTAACGGAAAAGCAAAATCCTGACCTGAGATTTTGAATCCAGTATTCAGTATAACCTACTGATAAATAAGAAAAGCCCCGGCAAGATTTGTCGGGGCTTTCTTGTTTGTATCAAACTTGATGGCTTAGAGCACTCTGACTTCAGCTTCCAGATCCATAACCCTTCCGAGTTGGTTCAGGCGTTTAGTCAGGCGGTCGCCCTGCATGTCTGCAAGTTCTGCCGGCAGTGCCAGTACGAGTTTGCCATTGACCAGAGACAGCTTGCTCTTAAGCAGTACGCCTTTCATGGAAGCGCTGATCAGAGCGGCAACACGCAAGGTCGCGCCAAGGATGCGCGCCAGCTTCATCAGGCGTGGGTTACTCAGGCTGCGGATTGCAGGAGACAGAGCATCATCCATCAGGCCTTCGTAGCGATAGAACACGGTGAGTGCCAGATAGGCCCTGCCCGCGTGATCGATGCCGACAAAGCCACCGTTGGAAATGATGTTCAGTGACTGCTGACCGCGATAGTCCGGGTGTGCCCGCCAGCCAATATCTGTGAGCTGACACGCTGATATGCGCAGGCGGCGTTCGCCCTCACTCTCATCAACACCAGCAACACGCATGGCTTGCTCACTCCACTCAACCACTTCGGCTGAATAGGATGGATCACGAGCCCGCAAAACCCCAAGCTCATGCGCTGCCGTGATCAAAGGATCCTGCTTCTTGCCTTCTTCATCAAGCTGATCATAAAGATAGCCTTCGCGCACGCCGAGGGCGGAGAAGACGACCTGATCGGCCTGACAGTGCAGCAGTGTTTGACGCATTACGGTTGCACCGTATGGCAGTAGCGCACGTCGAGCTTTGGAGATCACCTGAATGCTTGGCTCATTGCTCAGATCATCGCGCATGAGCTGCTCGCAGAAATCAACCATAACTTCCGCAGGTACGGTGTAGTCATGCATCACGTGCAGCGGATAGCCCTGTTGGTATAGGTGCAAACGTCCCAGAGAACGCCAAGTACCGCCAATTGCATAGAAGTTGCGGTCTTTGGCCTTGCCGAGCCAATCGGCTTTTTCCAGCTCTTCGCGGGCAATTTCATTAGCCAGTGCAAGGTCCTTTTCAGAGGACTCCTGCAAGCGAATGCCACCAAGCGGGAACGTGCGACCATCACCAATGCCATGGGCACTGATGTCGACCAGTTCCAGAGATCCACCGCCCAGATCGCCTACAAGACCGTCAGCACGCCAGAAACCGGAGTAAACGCCCATGGCAGAGTAGAATGCTTCGTCGCGGCCAGACAGGATCTGCACCTTAGCGCGGCAGATATTTTCTACTTTTGCAATGAAGTCAGCGCCGTTTTCGGCTTCACGAGCCGCTGCGGTTGCCAGAATGTGCAGTTTGATGACACCAACATGATCGCAGACACGACGGAACCGCACCAATGCACGCAGTGCAGTGGCTACATTTTCTTCTCCCAAGCGGCCTGTGGCGCCTACGCCGCGCCCCAGTCCTGCAAGGATTTTTTCATTGAACAACGCTGTCGGGTTACGCGCCAGTCTTTCATAAATTACAAGACGGACAGAGTTGGAACCAATATCAATGATTGCTATTGGTCCGGGTTCTGTAAATCGTCCTCGAGGCTCATCACTCGTCGAGATATCTGTCACTATTTGGCCGTTCTACAAAAAGTTTCGGGCTATCACCCTGTAGCGAGCTACCACGACCAGACAGAGATGGGTTCGTCATGAAGAACTTGTGTGCGTTGAACGGATCTTCGTCTGGTTCTGCAACAATGCGCTCATGACTACCGTCTGGAAGCAGACGCCAGCTTTGTTGATTATCTTCTAAGTTCGCAACCATGATCTGGTCGAGAATCTGCTTGTGAACTGTTGGCGTTTTAACAGGCACAAGTGTCTCAACCCGGCGATCCAGATTGCGCGGCATCATATCCGCTGAGGAGATATAGACATGGGCTTCATCTGAGGGCAACCCGTGACCATTGCCAAAGCAGAAGATACGGCTGTGCTCCAGAAATCTTCCCACAATTGATTTTGCGCGGATGTTGTCAGAAAGGCCCGGCACGCCTGCGCGCAGGCAGCAAATGCCACGTACGACCAGATCGATCTGCACCCCGGCCTGACTGGCCCGGTACAGAGCATCAATGACACCCGGATCCACCAGCGAGTTCATCTTCATCCAGATCTGGCCCGGACGGCCCGCTTTGGTGTGAGCGATCTCTTCTTCTGTATGCTGAATGATGCGGGCGCGCAGGCTCATTGGAGAGACGGCGAGACGCTCCAATTCGCCCGGCTCAGCATAACCGGTGATGTAGTTGAACACCTTGGCTGCATCACGGGCCATGGCTGGCTCAGCTGTGAAGTAAGACAGGTCGGTGTAAATGCGCGCGGTGATTGGGTGGTAGTTGCCGGTGCCGAAGTGGCAGTAGGTTTTCAATCCGCCCTGCTCGCGGCGCACGACCATGGAGACCTTTGCGTGGGTTTTCAGCTCCAGGAAGCCAAAGACCACCTGAACGCCAGCGCGTTCCAGATCTCGTGCCCAACGGATGTTGGCTTCTTCATCAAAGCGTGCCTTGAGCTCAACCAGCGCGGTCACAGACTTACCGGCTTCTGCCGCTTCTGCCAGTGCTTTCACGATTGGTGAGTTGTTTGATGTGCGGTACAGCGTTTGCTTAATCGCCACAACATCCGGATCCTGCGCCGCCTGACGGAGGAACTGGACGACAACGTCGAAGCTCTCGTAAGGGTGATGGATCAGAATGTCTTTTTGCTGGATCGCAGCAAAGCAATCACCACCATGCTCACGGATGCGTTCCGGATAGCGTGGGCTGTATGGTGGGAACTTGAGGTCGTCACGCTTGACGTTCACTGCCTGAGACAAGTCGTTCAGCGCCAGAAGACCGTTGGCAAGGAACGTTTCCTCTTCGGTCACTTCCAGCTCATTGGCGACGAAGGCCCGCAGGCTTTCTGGTGTGCTTTCTTCAATCTCCAGACGGATCACAGATCCGCGGCGGCGGCGCTTCAGTGCGGTTTCAAAAACGCGCACGAGATCTTCCGCTTCTTCCTCGATTTCCAAGTCTGAGTCACGCAGCACGCGGAACGCGCCTTTGCCGCAGACTTCATAGCCCGGGAAGAGTTTGCCGATGAACAGCGAGATGATGGTTTCAATCGGGATGAAACGGGTGGCTTTTGGCCCTGCATCACGCGGCGTTGGCAGAACAACGAAGCGGCCAATCTGGCTCGGCATGCGCAACAGTGCTGTCATGCCTGCCCCACCATCCACCGGGCGCAGATCCAGGATCAGCGAGAAGCCCAGATTTGGGATGAACGGGAACGGATGCGCCGGATCGATGGCCAGCGGCGTGAGAACCGGGAAGATGTGCTGGAGGAAGTACTCTTCCAGCCAATCGGTCTCTGCCTGACTCATGTTCTGGGCTTCCACGATGAAGATGCCTTCATCAGCCAACTCAGAACGCAACTGACGGAACCGTGCCTGCTGCTCACTTTGCAGCTTGCTGACCTCTACAGAGATCTTTTCCAGCTGTTCTGGCGGCGTCAGGCCGTCATCAGAGATGGTTGTCACATCTGCCCGTTGCTGGCCGCGCAGACCAGCCACACGCACCATGAAGAACTCATCAAGGTTGTTGGCCGAGATGGACAGGAACCGAAGCCGCTCCAGAAGTGGATGGCTCGGGTTCATGGATTCTTCCAGAACGCGGCGGTTGAACTGCAGCCACGAGAGCTCACGGTTTACAAAGCGCTCCGGCTTTTGCATCAGAGCCAGCCCTGTGTTCACCTCATAATCTGCGGTGTCGGTGGTCTCGTCTTCCAAAGCGTTCATTTCCGTAAACTCATTCATTCCGTGTACCTCCGCAGCCCGTGGACCGGGTTCGCCAGTATCGGCGCACCTCGCCTAAGATTATCTGGCGATTGCGCTGGCAATTGTATGATTCTGGTCATTTAGACCACACATTTTTGACGGGAAAATAAAGCCAATTGGCTACTCGCCCATACTCTCCAAGATTTTGGAGGCCATGACGCGAGAAATCTTCCGACCCGTCGCCAGTGCGTGCCTGTCCAGCATATCTACAACATTGCGCGCAGCATCCAGTGACCGTTCAATTCGTATCACGAGGTAATCTATCACACTGGAGTCAACAGTTACCTGACGATCTGAAAAATGTTTGGTCATGACCATTGCGAGCAGCATGTCATCCGGCTCTTCGACCTGTACAGGCGTTGCTGCGCGAAAACGGGATGCGAGATCCTTGGTTTTCAGATCAAATGTGTGTGGCCATTCACGGGTGGTCATCAGCATGTTACCACCAGTCAGACGCACCGCATTGAACAAGTGAAACAGAGAGGCTTCATCAAAGCCTGCGTGCAGATCTTCCACCGCAACCGGACCGGCTTCTGCCAGTGCTGTCAGGTCGAGGTATTCCAGTTCATCGCCGCCGACAATCTGTGCGCCGCTGAGCTCCTGCCAGGCGTTGACCAGATGTGTTTTACCCGAACCAATCGGCCCTTGCAGGGTTACGATTGGAGATGGCCATTCCGGCCAGTTGGTAACCAGATTGAATGCAGCCTGATTTGACGTTGAAACCAGATAATCATCAACCCCCAATGCCTCCTCATGGGGCAAGACCAAAGGCAATTGTTGTGGCCCTGTCGATCCTGTCATTCCAGTCCTTCCGTCTTATTGGTATTTTTGTAGTGACCTGCATAAAGCGAACTTGCAAGATATTGCCTGAGAGCAAATCTTGCTAGTACCCCAACCACTGCTGCGGCTGGAATTGCTATCAACATCCCCACAAATCCCATCAGAGAACCAAAAGCGAACAGTGCAAACATGAGCCAGACAGGGTGAAGACCGACACTTCCGCCCAAAAGTTTGGGCTGAAGGACGTTTCCTTCGAGGAACTGCCCCACCACAAAAACGGCAAGTACGGCACCGATCATGAATGGATCAGGCCAGAACTGGACCAGAGCAACGCCGATTGAGAGACCGAAACCGACGATCGCGCCCACATATGGAATGAAGCTGATGAGGCCGGCAGTGAGCCCGATCAGCAGACCGAACTTCAGGCCAACGATGAGCAGGCCGACGGCGTAGAACGTGCCGAGGATCAGGCACATGAGGACCTGTCCGCGCACGAAGCCAGCGACTACGGAATCCATATCCCGCGCAAGAGTGCGGATGGTCTGCTGGTAGTCGCGCGGGAGCCAGCTGTCGATGCGCTCGATCATGTTGTCCCAGTCGAGCAGCAGGTAGAAAGCAACTACAGGTGTGACGACTGCCAGACCGATGATGGAGATGAGGGCTTGGCCGCCGCTCCAGATGGAAGAGAGCAAGCCGCCGACGAAGTTGGCTGCCTGACCAACGAAAGCGCCCCAGTCGATCTTCTGGCCCTGGCCTGACAGGTTGGCGAGGCGGTCCAGCTGCGGGCCGAGGCCTTCGCGGAGTAAGGTTTCGAGGTTCGCGGCCAGTTCTGGCAGGTAGTCCAGAAATGCGATCAGCTGCTTACCGAGTATTGGCAAGAGGATCAGCAGGGCTGCGACGAAGACGATGAGGAAGATGAGCAGGATGGTGACCGTGGCCCAGATACGCCCGAAGCCGTGGGTTTCCAGATAATCAGCGATCGGATCAAGCAGATAGGCCAGTGCCATGCCGGCGACAAACGGCAGCAGGATGCCCTGAAATACTGTCAGAAACAGAATGAAGGCCGCTAAAGACAGCAACCAGAAGAACAACTGCTTGTTTACACTCATAAACGATCTCCAGGTGGAGGCAGGGAGCCCGGCGGCCAGCCGGATCTTCGGCGGTGCGGTTGCTCGCAAACTCATCTTTAAAATTTACGTTGGTTGTAGTTTCGATAGACTTATTACGTCAAGTCGCAGCATCAGGTTTGCCAGAGTAGCTACTCCACCATTTTGCCAGCGTGATTTATAGGGAACCTTCATAGGGGTGAAAATCTTTCCCTCAAATGAAGAGATTTTCAAAGCGTCATTTATTTGCAAAAGCTTAGCTGGTTCTGCACAGATCTGCGTTTTTCTGAGATACCAGCTGCGATTCCTCCCTGTTTCGGCCTTGCAATTCCCTGCAGTTTTGTTTTTATGCCGCCAAATTACATAGGCGGCCCCGCCGCCACACTCTTGATGATGCGGAGCAGTATCCATGAGCCAGGACCAGAACGGCAAAAACGGCCTTACCTATTCACAAGCGGGGGTCGATATCGACGCCGGGAACGCACTGGTCAAGCGTATCAGCCCATTGGTAAAAGCAACGCGTCGTCCGGGTGCTGACAGTGATATTGGCGGCTTCGGCGGCCTGTTTGATCTGAAAGGCGCCGGATTTAAAGACCCTGTTCTTGTGGCGGCCAATGATGGCGTGGGCACCAAGCTGAAAATTGCGATCGACACCAATGTTCATAGTGGCGTGGGGATTGATCTGGTTGCCATGTGCGTGAACGACCTTGTCGTGCAAGGCGCTGAGCCGCTGTTCTTCCTTGATTACTTTGCCACTGGCGCGCTGGACGTGGACATGGCGACCGATGTTGTTGCTGGGATTGCTGAGGGCTGCAAGATCTCTGGCGCAGCGCTGATCGGCGGTGAGACGGCTGAAATGCCGGGCATGTATGCGGCTGGTGATTATGATCTGGCCGGTTTTGCAGTTGGTGCGGCTGAACGCGGTACACTGCTGCCATCCAAGGATATTGGCGAAGGTGACGTTCTGCTTGGCCTCGCCTCCTCCGGTGTTCACTCCAACGGCTTCTCTCTGGTTCGCAAGATCGTTGAGGTTTCTGGCCTGACATGGGCTGACAAAGCTCCGTTTGACGCAGACAAAACCCTTGGCGAAGCGCTGATGGAGCCGACCCGTATTTATGTAAAGCCGCTGCTGGCAGCCATTAAAGAAACCAATGGCGTCAAAGCGCTGGCGCATATCACCGGTGGTGGTCTTCCTGAGAACCTGCCGCGCGTTCTGCCAAAAGGACTGGCTGCACGGATCGATCTTTCTGCGATTTCCTCCCCTGCTGTCTTCGGCTGGCTGGCTGATGCTGGTGGTATTGAGCAGTTTGAGATGCTGCGCACGTTCAATTGCGGTGTTGGCATGGTGGTTGCGGTTGCAGCTGACAAAGCGGATGCTGTTCGCGAAGTGCTTGAGCGTGAAGGTGAAACTGTTGTGACCCTCGGAACGCTGGAAGCAGCGCAGGACGGGGCTGAGCAGGTTGTGTTTGACGGCGCGCTGGGTTTTGCCAAATGAGCACGCAGCCTAAGAAACGCGTTGGTGTTTTGATTTCAGGGCGCGGTTCCAACATGCTGTCTCTTATTGAGGCCGCAAAAGCCCCTGATTATCCGGCGGAAATCGTCGTGGTTGGCTCCAACCGACCTGACGCAAAAGGTCTGGAACGCGCTGCTGACGAGGGCTTTGCGACGTTCGCGCTGGATCACAAGCTTTATGGCAAAGACCGTGAGGCGTTTGAGCGTGATTTGCACGCCATGCTTGAACAACACAATGTAGAGCTGCTTGTTCTGGCTGGCTTTTTGCGTTTGCTGACGCCTTGGTTCGTGAACCAGTGGCAAGGCCGGATGATCAACATCCACCCTGCTCTGCTGCCGAGCTTCCCGGGTTTGCATACCCATGAGCGGGCGCTCACCGAGGGCGTTCGCATTCATGGGGCGACGGTGCACTTTGTTACCGCTGAGATGGATGTGGGCCCGATAATCGCGCAAGGCGCTGTCCCCGTTCTGGACGGGGATAACCCGGAGGTCTTAGCGGCGCGTGTGCTGGCGGTTGAGCATCAGATCTATCCGAAAGCTCTGGAGGCTGTTGCAAGCGGCAAAGCGTCCGTAGACGGCTTTCGCGTGAAGATTAATGGCGCAGAGCAAACGGAAGAAAGCCTTATTTGCTAATAGGATAAGGTTCTTTTAAAGAGATAAACAAAAGGCCGAAGACGCATCTGTCTCCGGCCTTTTTTCGTTTGCGTTGCTATGTGCGTTCGTTTGCGCGATTTGCGTTTTTTCTGCGTTCAAAGCGAAGTTGGTACCAAGCTACCGCCTGTCAAAAGCGTCAGATCAGAACTTCGCCTTCTTGCAGAACCAAATCTTCGAGTTTCACCATTTTGGACTGGCTCGTCGCGCTGCGCTCGGTCTGAACTTCCGGCTGCTCGATCCCATCTTCGTCAGGCGCAATCTGCATATCAGCATAGTTCACAGTTGGCTCCGCTGGTGGCGTCACCTGCTGGGCTGACTGTGGGACTGGCCTGTTGAACTGGGCGAAGTATGACTCGAATGTTTTGAACTCTCCTGTCGTCTGCAATTGAGCCATATAGCCATCGATGTAGACTTCCTTCCCTTCCATGAATTTATTTAGTTCATCCAGGCTTTGGAAGTTGGTTCCGAAGTTGCGGTTTGTGATCTCCACAGTACGCCGTGCGGAGTAGCTCTCTGTGTTCTCACCCAAGCTCTGTGCTTCCACGTTCTGTAAGGCGGTGCCAGTGTGCACCTCGTCGTATATTGGCGCCACAGTGGCCTTTGGCTCCAGATGATCGTATGGGTTTTGCGGCCTTGGAGTATCGTAGTGATGCGGTTGTGGGCGCGGGGTATTATACAGAGGCTGCGCTGGTATACGCGGGGTATCGTATAGAGGCTGTGCTGGCAGACGTGGAGTGTCGTAAAGAGGGGTTTGCTGCACGCCGGAGCCCGAGACCTCAGCGGTTCGGGTGCTGCTTGCATAACCCAAAATGCGTCCCTGCGCGCTGGACACTGCAGAGTCCAGAGCTTTCAGGCTGCGGATATCAACCTTGGCAACGTCAGCGAGTTTGCGATGAGATCCATCCTGCTCATTATACTCAACACCTTCAAAAACGCTGGCCTGAATACCGGCCATCATTGCTTTCAGGTCAACGACAGGTTCAGCCTTGGTGGACGCCTGCTTTATTGTCTGAGCGATCGTCTGCTCTGCCAGCTCCATGAAAGGCGCCCAGTTGTCTTTCGCCTGTTCCGGAGAGCTTTGGGTTCGTCCTAAAAAATGACCGATACTTCTCGACGCATCTGACAGGGACTGTTTCACGTTGGCAAACTGACCGTGTGACAAAGCGCTTGCAGCAGATTTGAGATTATCTCCAAGCCCGCGCTTCTGCTGAGGCAGATCAACTTGAACAGAGTAGATCCGTTCTCCTGTCTTCGGATCCCCTTCACGGCGGCCAAAAGAAACGATCAGATCATCCGTATCTACATTTAACTGGGTCGCATGCTCGACACGCGCTCGGTTCACAAGATTTTCGACAGCACCGTGAAAGTTATTTGAACCACTAATACTTAATCCACTCATCCTAACACCCTTCACTACATCAGACTAACGCTGAGTCATAAAACTCAACCAGAACCCCTTAAGTAAAAATACCTTAGGTCACCTGACGAAGTTCGGAGTGTCGCTTAATACTATGAGGGCTCTTTTTCGTTCACATATGCGTTCAATATTTGTGAACTGAGGAAAACATCACTCACGCACATAACGGGAGCGGGATCACCGCTCCCAATATGTCAAGGATATCTGCCTTACGCTTTGCGCACAGCCACGTGGATGTCGTGGAAGGCGGCGCCGCCGAAGGGGGCGGTTTGGTCGGCGCTGGTGAGCGTATTGATGCCATTTCCACCTTCGTGCGCTGCATTGGGCCAGATGCCTTCTGCGACGATGGTTCCCTTTTGCGGGCGATAACCGACTGAGGCATGCAGGATGACTTCGCCGCGGTGATTGGAGAGCACGATCTTGTCGCCCTCTTCCACGCCCAGCGTGGCAGCGTCGTCAGCATGCAGCATGGCCGTTGGGCGGCCTTCCTTCTTCACGGAGCTCGGTGTCTCGTTGAACGTGGAGTTCAGGAAAGACCGAGACGGTGATGTGGCGAGGCGGTATGGATAGTCCTTGGTCGGCAGCTCATTGACATCCCAATGGTCAGGCAGGACTGGCATTTGTTGCCATGGGCCCATAGGGCCGTTGTTTGGCGCAGGTACTTTCGCCCAGTCCGGCTTGAAGCGGAAACTGCCGTCCTCATAACCAAACCCATTGATGTAGTGCGCCTCATCGAAGTCCGGCTGACAATCAAGCCAGCGCTTTTCTTCCAACTCTTTCAAGCCGCCCGAATACTTGGAGTTCCTGAGCATCCAGTCGATGTGCTCGCGCGAGGTCATCTTATGAGCTTCGTGCTCTTCTCCGCCAAGGCGTTCGATGAGTTCGTTCAGCACATAAAGGTTCGGCTTGGCTTCGCCGGGGGCGTCAACCAGTTTTGGACCAAACAGGATGTTCTGGTGTCCGCCACCTTTGTAAATGTCGTCGTGCTCCAGAAACTGGGTTGCTGGCAAGACGATATCGGCCATCAGGGCGGTTTCGGTCATGAATTGCTCATGGACCACGGTGAACAGGTCTTCGCGGGCAAAGCCTTCTTTCACGAGGGCCTGCTCCGGAGCCACGGATACCGGATTGGTGTTCTGGATCAGCATGGCGGTGACCGGAGGGCCGTCCATAAGCGCTTCTTTATCGCCAGTCAGAACGCGACCGACCTGAGACATGTCGAGCTTGCGGATGGAACTGTCGTGCAGCGAGCGAGCTTCGACCATATCCATGTTGAGACCGAAGATGGCACCGTTGTTATGGAAAGCGCCGCCGCCTTCGTATTGGTAATGTCCGCCCACGACCGCAATACAGCTGGCCGCATGCATAGAGACCACGCCGTTGCGCTGACGGGTGAAGCCATAGCCGAGGCGGAAGAAGGTCTTTTTGGTCTCACCAATCAGTTTTGCGAGTTCTTCGATTTGCTCGACGGAAAGGCCTGTGATCTCGCTGGCCCATTCAGGACTGCGGGTCTTCAGGTGTTCTTCCAGCTCAGCCGGTGCGTCGGCGTATTTTTCCATGTAGGCGCGGTCGGCATAGCCGTCACGGAACAGGACATGCATGACAGCGCAGGCGAGTGCAGCGTCGGAGCCCGGTTTCAGAACGAGGCCGATATCGGCCTGTTTCATGGTCTCGGTCTTATAGACGTCGATGACAACGATCTTGGCCTTGCGGGTTTTGCGCGCCTTGATGGCATGGGTCATGACGTTGACCTGTGTTGCCACCGGGTTGGTGCCCCAGATCACCACAGCGTCGGCAAGCGCCATTTCGCGCGGGTCCGGCCCAGCGAGCTTGCCGGTGCCTGCGATGTAACCTGTCCACGCCATATTGGTGCAGAAGGTCTGGTACATGCCGGAGTAGCTTTTGGCGTTGCGTAGGCGGTTGATGCTGTCGCGCTGGACAAGGCCCATGGTGCCGGCGAAGAAGTAAGGCCAGACGGTTTGCGGGCCGTGTTTCTTTTCAGCCTCTAAGAACTTCTCGGTAACTTCCTGTAGCGCCTCTTCCCAGCTGATCTCTTCGAACTGGCCGGAGCCTTTCGGGCCTGTGCGGCGCAGTGGCTTGGTCAGACGGTCAGGGTGGTGCAAGCGCTCAGCGTATCTGGCGACTTTGGCGCAGATGACGCCAGCGGTGTAATCGTTATCGCGGGTACCATGAATACGGCCAATGCGCCCGTCTGCATGTACTTCAACCTCGACTGCACATGTGGATGGGCAATCGTGAGGACATGCGGAGGCAAACCTTTGTGGCTTTTCGGGCTTAGACATGCTTGGCGTACTCGATAACTCTGGCGTTCTAGACTTGTTCTCTTTGCACAGACAGATCACGGGTAACGCTCAAATTGTCAAGAAAGCACGGGCAAAAAATTCTTGAATTGACGATTTCTTGAGGTTCCCCGTGGGTTTTGCTGCGTCCCCCTGAGTGCTTCGGCTTGCAAGAGGTGCCTGTTCTGGGGTTTCATGAGGTACGGTTTGAAGCATGAGGGCCATCCATGTTGCAGGATATCGACGTCATCGCCTGGGATTTTGACGGGGTGCTCAACCGCAATGTGGTCAATGATCGCTTTATCTGGATGCAGCAGTTCGAAGAGGACATGGGTATCTCTTGGAACACCTTTGCCAAGGAGATGTTTACCGAGGACTTTGATGAGGTTCTCGTGGGGCGTCTGGACCTGCGCGATTTGCTGGGCCGTTGG
Source organism: Pseudovibrio sp. FO-BEG1 (assembly GCF_000236645.1). NCBI lineage: Bacteria > Pseudomonadati > Pseudomonadota > Alphaproteobacteria > Hyphomicrobiales > Stappiaceae > Pseudovibrio > Pseudovibrio sp. FO-BEG1. The sequence goes on along the minus strand of NC_016642.1, from coordinate 2,931,101 downwards.
GCAGAGAAAGCGGCGTACACGGGCGATCTGGATGCGTTTCTGCTTTACTGGTTCGAAAAAGACGCCCATCCGGACTTCGATCTGCTGGCCTTAATGCGTAAGCTCTCCAAAACCCATGTGCGGCAAGTGATTGCCACCAACAATGGTGCGCGGCGGACCCGCTATATTGAAGAGCAGATGGGCTACAGGGACCGCGTGGAGACCGTGTTCTCCTCCGGGCGTATGGGTGTGGCCAAGCCCAGCGCAGAGTTTTTCATGCATATTATGGGGGAGCTGGATGTTCCGGCGCACCGGATGCTGCTGATTGATGATCGGGAAGAGAACATCATGTCCGCGCTGGATATGGGGTGGCGGGCGCTGCACTTTACGCCAAACACCCGAGAGCAGATCATCAAGGTGCTGGGTTCATTCTAGTCCCTGCCCTTACTTCTTCACCGCTTCCCACGCCATGTTGACGAGGAACTCTCTGTCCTTATCGGAAACAACGCGCTCTGTGCTGAGCAGTGTATAGGCTGGCCCGACAATCAGCGCGGAGGCAACGGACCAAGAGATTGGCTTAACGGCCCCCAGCACCTGCCATGTGGCGTAGAGGGCCTCTCCCTGCATGTGGACCTTCTCCATCTGCTGTCTGATAGCGGCGAAGTCTTCTTCTGACTGGGCTTTGACCTTCAGTTCCTCAAACAGGCGGAACAGATCCGGATTGGCGCTTCCCCAGCGCAGCAGGCCGTTGACCGAGGCTTTGATGGTGTCCTCAGCGCTTGGGCTTTGCGGGGTATTGCGCGTCTCTCTGGTCCAGCCAGCCACCGCCTGATCCCACAGGGCGACAGCTATGTCCGGCTTACCTTTGAAGAAGTGGTAGATGCTGCCTGTCGTGGCCCCGCTTTTACTGCGGATTTGCGCAATAGACGTGTTTGCGTAGCCCTGCCTGAGAAACAGCTCCAAGGCTGCATCCAGAATGGATTGATATCGATTGTTTTCGCTGGCCACTAGAACACCATTCTATTTTGACTAGAACATCGTTCTATTACCTGCTAGAACGATGTTCTAATATAGGAGATCTGCGATATGTCTGCAAACGAGAACCTGATTAGCGCGAAGAGATATTTAAAGGTACTGGAAGAATTTGACTTTGATGCTCTGAAAGGTTTCTACACGGAAGATGCGGAGCAGACCGAACTGCCCAATCAGCTAAAGCCTAAGGGTGATCACCGGACTTTGGAGCAACTGGTCGCCGACTTTACCCGCTCCAAAGACATCTTACGCAAGCAAAGCTACCGGGTTTCCAATGAACTGGCCTCAGATGACCGCGTTATGCTGGAGTTTATCTGGGAGGGAGAGCTTGGTATCTCCATCGGGACACTGTCACCGGGTGATACAATGCGCTCTCATTCTACGGTTTGCATGGACTTTAAGGATGGCCTGATCCATCGCCAACGCAACTATGATTGCTTTGAGGCCTTTTAGAGTTTGGCGTATTCTTATCCGAAAACCGGAACCACTTTTCGGGAATACGCTGTTTAGTAGTTGCTGCCCTTCTTGAGGTGATTGGCGAGCACTTCCATGCTGAAGTTGGCCATCTTATAGAGGTCATCATGGGACATGCCATGCTGCACCATGATGGAGATACCTTCAAAGATGGTGGCGAAATACTGGGCGAGAGCCCTCGCTTCACCAGGGTTGATCAGCTCTTTCTCGCACTCAGAGAACTTGTAGATGAAGTGCTCCAGACCTTCGAGCTTCATCTTGCGCAGCTCTTCGGAAAGGTCTGGATCGAGCCCAGCGATATCCATGAGGGTATGGAAGCGCATGGCCGTGCCAGCGACGTATTGCTCACGAGAGAGCTCGATGAACTCGTAGAGCACAGCCTCCACCGCCGGGTAGATCTCAGAATGGAGTGCCAGAACGGATCTGAGCTGGCGGTAGAACTTGGCGAAGTACCAGCGCAGGGCCGCGGCGCAAAACTGCTCCTTGGTGGCGAAGTGGCCTTCGATGAAGTCTCGTGACGTCCCGCTTGCGATGGCGAGATCTTCCAGCGTAGCGTGCTGGAAGCCCTGCAACATGAAGACCTTTACGCAGGAATCCAGTGCAGTTTCGAGTTCAGGTGACAATTCACCATCGTGTATGGGATCTAAAGAGGACATGAGGTCAGTATACGTTTTGGGTGAAGGCCAGCAATCTCGATCTCCCACTATGGGAAACGAGTGAAGAAGACCGGGTTCGCGTCTTGGTGGATTTAGTTCATCTTCTGGAAACCAGTGCTTACCCTGTCAGTAATGCTGGTATGGCCTAAGGAAGGACAGATAATCCCTGTTGCCATTCAAGTTCTGTCGAAGAACCTTTTTTGCTCTGGAGGCGGTGCAGTTTTCATCCGAGATTCAAGCACTTCCAAGCTTACACGAGCGAGTTGGTACATGACTTCGTCTGGGGTGTTAAACTTCACCATCTCGTAGAACCCCTCAATCACTGTACGAACATAGTACGCAAGGATTTCGACATCCTCCGGATTTTTGAGCTCTGATTGGCACTGTCTGAACTTGTTGAGCATCTGGCCCTGCCAGTCGGCTTCCAGGGCCTCGAATTCTTTTTTCACCTCATCATCGACATAGGAAATATCGACGAACGTTCTGAGAAAAAGGCCCTTGTTTGCATGTATCTGATCACTGCAGATTTCAATAAACGCAAAGAGAACGGCCTCCATGGCAGCATACAAATCAGAATGCATGGCCATTTCATCACGGACATGGCGACTGAATTTGAGGTAGTACCAGCGTAGAGCTGCGAATGTTAAATCATGCTTGGTTGCATAGTAGCCTTTGAGGGCCTCTGGAGAAATAGAGCACGCCTCGGCAATGTCTTCCATGGTCGACGTTTCATAGCCTTTCAGCAGAAAAACCCGAACACAGGTATCAAAGATGTTCTCGACTTCCGGCGATAGTTTTTCGGCATCCATATTTCGACGCGCTCTCACACTAAGTACACTGTACTTTCTTTAAATCCCAAGGCCTCCCAACCATACTCAAGGTCATTCTCATTATCCGTTTCAGACCAGCCATACTGGCCTGCAGACTTACTTAGCCTTCTTTTTGGAGCCCTTCTTTTTCTTGGGCTGACCGTGTTTCATGCGCACTTCCAGCGTATCCAGGCTCATGATCGCAACCTTGTACATGAGCTCACATGGCGTGCCGTATTTAATCAACTCATACAGACCTTCGATGACCGTCAGAAAGTAATGGGCGAGCGCCTCAACTTCAGACGGGTCTTTGAGTTCGTCCTTACATTGATTGAACTTATCAAGAACCTGCACTTCCCAATCATCCTGCAGATCCTCAAAGGACTTCTTCACCACATCATCGACATAGGCAATATCAATAAAGGTGCGCACAAAGAGGCCTTTGTTGGCGTGGACCTGATCGCAGCTGATTTCGATAAAGGCGAACAGGACGGCCTCCATGGCGGAGTAGATGTCCTGATGCATGGCCATTTCGGCGCGCATTTGACGGCTGTACTTGATGTAGTACCAGCGCATAGCCGCTGCGGTCAGCTCTTCTTTGGTGGAGAAATGTTCTTTGATGCATTCAGGCGTGCAGCCGCCGGCCTCGGCAATTTCTTCCAAGGTGCTTGTTTCGTACCCCTTAAGCAGAAAGACCTTCACACATTGATCGAACAGGTTTTCAATTTCGGGGGTTACCTTACCGTCCACTATCTTATCGCACGATTTCATGGCGCCGAGTATATGGTGTCAGAGGTGCTCCTCAACGCCGTTCTAATCACATGGAAAACAACATTGCAAAGACATCGCGCTTACTGCACCAATCCTTTTCATGTTCTGTAAAGGAATAAAACCTTCCGCTAAGCGACAACTGTTGACGTTCCATGTAAGGCAAGGTTTCAACAAGCACCCACCTTCCGTTTTCATCATTTAAAACAATGGATTATGTGAATGGGTGTGGTCTTTCTCAGCCCAGCGAAAGGGCTTGGCTAGCCTATTAAACTTTGTGCTTAGTCTTGTTTCGTGGCTTTGCAGGAGGCGTTGACAAACAGTCGTTTGACCTCGGCCATGAGGTTTTCAGGCAACGCAGGTTCACGCATACTCGTAGCGGGGCGTAGAGGCTCTACCAAGCGTCCTCCAGCCCGCAAACAGTGATATGTTCTTATTTTGTTCTCAGTAGCACCTATAGGGTGAGCACAGGCATGCTGTTTTAGTTTATGCGGTAGCAGTCCAGCACCTTCATGCTCATGTCGACGACGCGGTAGAGCTGTTCTTTGGTGGCGCCGTCCTTACACTGGCTGGCAAGGCCTTGCAGGGTGGCGGCGTAGAAACGGGCGAGCGTTTCGATATCGGTGTCTGGTTTCAGGCTGTCTTTGCAGTTGGTGAGCTTATGGGTGATCGCATCCACCATGGTGTTTCGCAGCTCTGTAATTTCTCGCGCCAGGATGCTGTCCTGAGTGGAGATTTCCAAAAGACCCGTCGACAGCAAACATCCATCGGAGTCGGTTTTATCGCAGAGCACGTCCACACATTCGTAGAGCGCAACGCGAATGGCATCGACACAGTTGGAGTGCATAGCAAAGCCAGATAGCAGACGGCGACCGTAATTGTGCAGGTACCATCTGGTGGCTGCCGTGTAGAGTTCTTCCTTGTTGGAAAAGGCCCCTTCTACAAATTCTTTGGGAACGCCCATGGCGTCTACGACATCATCAAAGGAAGTGGACTCGTAGCCGCGCTTCCAAAACATTCTGACCGAGGCCTCAAGCATGGCCTCTATGTCCGGAGATATTGTTTCCACGTGCAAGTCATCCTTCATAGGCATAACTACATATTACCCTGCATAAGACAAAGAACAACCGATTATTAATGCTAGGAAATTTACGCTTAAGGCGCTCTGCAAGAATTCCGGATAAATTGAAAAAATTACGATCTGACGGTTGCTGGGGATGTGGGTGGCTTTGGGTCGATTTTAAGGTGGGCTGTTCCTGAGGCACGTTCAGTCCACCTTTTACATTTTCGGATTGTGAGAGTTTCAGTGAATGACAGGTTGGTTCTCCAGTCTTTCCAGGCTGGCATCTGCAAGATTGTAAAGGGCTGTATGGTCAACGCCATCACAGGCCTGCTTGATGATGATGGACATAACTTCCGTATAGAAACTTGCCAGTTCTTCTGGATTAAAACGGGAAGAAAAGCGCCTTTTGCAACTCTCCAGCTTTTGGAAAATACGTGTGTGAACCTGATCCCGAAGATGTGCCATCTCTTTGGCAATCACACCGTCGGTATCCGTGATCTCCATCAGTTCTACGGAAAGGAGGCTCCCATGTGGGCAGTCATCTTCGCAGAACAACTCAATGCATTCATACAGGACTATGCGAATGGCTTCGATAGGATTGGAATGCATGGCAAAGCCAGAAAGGATCTGGTGCTCATATCTGGTCAGGTACCATTTGACCACATTTGAGAACAGATTGGCGGTGTCATGAAAGGTCTTAGACAAACGCTCTGTTGGCACGCCTGTCGCCGTGCTGATTTGCTCCAGCGACGTGGCTGTCACCCCAAAATTGGAGAACTCATGAATTGAGGCTTCAAAGGTTTTCGTGAGGCTAATCGGTACCGGTCGATCAGGATCAACTGTCTCGGTTTGCATTGTAAATCTCCCGTTCTTTATTGAACGAGTATTCAATGATAGGCCCTTTTACGTAGGCGGCAACTTACCCTCAAGCGAACGAAACGCATGCTTAACAAAGGACTGCAGGATCTTTTGATTTTGAGGAAAACTGATGTAACCAAGTGTTGTCATGTTATATTATTACGCTTGATTTTATCGATTCTTTATTCTGCTAAAGATGTATGACCTAACGTCTGCTGCTATCAATTGTGGCGAGATTTCGATGTTTTGTCGCAGCGATTTTCCGGTTTGTTACAAATGAAATCTGGGCTTTTGCGTGACCAGAATAAAGCGGCGCTATCAATACCGCCCAGATTGGCTTTATCCGCCCTGCCCTTAAAAACGGCGTTTTGAAAACTGCAACCTGTGGGAGGTGAAAAGTTGAAAGGCACGTTCCAAATTTAAGGCACCCCAAAGGGCAAAGAAAAGGGCCTGACAGAAGTTCATGTTCCATCAGGCCCTATGGTCGGGATTGGCTATCGATACTCATTTTCGATAGGCCTCCAGAATTTCAAGGCTTAGATCTGCCACACGGTACAGCTCATCGCTTGGGATACCATCAGCTGCCTGACTGGCGAGACCTCTGAGCGTGGTAATATAAAAGCGTGCCAACACGGGGATGTCCGCAGTGTCCTTCAGGTGGCGTTTGCTGCCATTCAGCTTGCACAGAATAGTGGCATATACCTTACGCCTCAGCGCCAGTAGCTCCGAGATGAGGATCCTGTCGCTGTTGTTCACTGCTGCCAGTGCGTAGGACAGCAGCTTGGCGTGCTCACACTGCTTGTTGCAGAACAGGCCGATACATTCATAAAGCGCACCACGCAAAGCCTCTGTCGGGTTGGAATGCAACGCGAACTCTGAGAGCAGCTGGCGTCCGTACTGGTCCAGGTACCACATCACTGCTGTGCGATAGAGATGCTCTTTGCTCTCAAAGTTCTCACGCAGGAAGTTATAGGACACGCCGGATTCCCGGCAGACGTCATCTATAGATGTACGATGCACTCCCAAGCGCCAGAAAACTTTAAGGGACGCTCTGAGGGCTTCTTGCATAGAATGCGGGAAAGTCTCGTTGAAGGTAATGGTCTCTGCTTCCATCGTCTGCCTCCCTTTGGCGGTGGATAACCTAACCAAAAGAATAAGAGACCAAGGGCTAAGAACAACAAACTCACGAGTGCATGGGAAACACCCTTAACACAATCATTCGCGATACTCGGAGATATTATGTAAATCACATTCTTTAGTTTGCGTAATATTGCAAAATAAAAAAGACGTGATCACGTAATTTTATTACGAAATCACGCCTCAAAACGTAATTTTAGAGCCTGAATTATGGTCAGAAACGACGACAGGCCTGCAGGACACTCAAACTGTGATCTGCGATTTTATGCAGTTCTGTCGGGCAGTTAACGTCTCTTGCCTGAACAGCCATGCCCTGAATTGTGGCGCCAAAGAAGCTGGCAAGGGCCTGAAGGTCAGTTCCTTCGACAAACTGGGTTTCGCAGGACTTGAACTTGTCTGCGATGATCTGGATGGTCTGCTGGCGCAGATCTGCCAATTTGCGCGCCAATGCGCCTTGAGCATTAGAACTTTCGACCAATCCGGTAGAAATCATACAACCAGAAGGATGGTCTCCGCCGACAAAAACCTCCACGCATTCGTAAAGAACGGTGCGAAGTGCCTCGTAAACGCAGGAATGAAGCGCAAGGCCTGACAGCATTTGCCGACCATAGCTGGCGGAATATCTGTCGATGGCAGCCAGATACAGTTCCTCCTTGGAGGAATAGGCTGCATACAGACTTGGTGGTGTGATACCCATTGCAGTGACTAGCTCATTTATCGAAGTCGCCTCATAGCCCTGTTGCCAAAACAGGTTGCTCGCGATCTCCAGTATTTTTTCTTTATCCAACCGACGGGGTCTGCCGCGGGGGGCTTTTTCCATTTCCATAGCGATCACTATATATATTGATTGAAATTTTAATCAATCATAGTTTTACCAAGGGTCTTCCTAGGGTTTCCTGCATTATATCACCCTCCCCACCCACGTATTACTGATGCATATCAAAGTGTTATGCAAAAACCCGTAGGGATGTTTTAGTGAAATCGCCGAGTGTCCATACCGCTAAGGTATAATGACAGATTGTCGCAGGGCCTTGCGGCGGGGCTTTGGGGCTCCAAGGCATGGAAGGCATGCTCTTAGTCTTCTTGAATGAGGTTCCGCTGTGCCAAATAAAAAGAGCGGCGCATTGGCCGCTCTTCGTGGTGTTTCGTTTTTTGCCTTGTTGGACGGATCAGGCTTTAACAGCTGCGGAGAGGCCCAACAGGCTCTTGGAGTCCAGCACGTTGTCCAGGTTGGCCTGAACTTTGAACATTCCGCCTTCACCGACTTTATAGCCAGCCACACCGGTACATGCCTTTTGTACGGTCTTGCCGCCCATGACTTCAGAAGACAGGCTCAACATGGCGTTCTGGGCTTCGGTGCGCTGACCGTAGATCTGCGGCACCTCTGTTTTTTCAGTGCGCCCTGCATTCAGGCTCTCCACTTCCATGAGGCGGGCTTTGACTGCAGCGTCCAGATAACCGGTGCGGTCTTTACCGGACATACAGTTGATCGCTGGCACGGCACCGGCTTCGTTGGCAATCAGGTTCACCAGAACCGCGACACCGTAGGCATTGCCTGCGGAGCGGCGCTGCTTGCCATCGTTGATCGCTTCATGCAGCTGGGTGCTGTAGTTCTCAAGACGGGCCACTTTACCTGTATCGCCTACCGCTTTTGCATCGGCTTTCGCCTGATCGACCATTTCATCCAGTTTTCCGATGAGCGGCTGGTTGTGATTGTCTGCCCATTTCCAGCCGGTGAGACGATCTCCCAGATGCTTGCCGATGGTGCCGGACAACATGCCGAGCTTGGCGAAGCCGTTCACGCCCATGCTGAATGGCAGGACTTCTACATCTACATAGACTTCGGTCGGCCCCTCACCCGGCAGGTCAACAGTGATGGTCCGCTCGCCCTGTGCGCGGCCCCATGCTTCCTGTTGGCCCGTCTCATATGTCTTTGCCTTAGACGCCGCAGTAAGCAATGAGGTGGAGACAATCTTCAACGGGAATGGCTCTCCCGGGTGCTGTTCTCGCCATGCAGCGATATCAGAGGCTTTTGTGGAGGCCGCTGCGGTGATGACTTCGTGGGTGCGGTTATCTGCACCTTTAGCTGCCAACTCGGGTTTGTTTTTGACACCGAACGGGAAGTTCACGCCATGACGAACGGCTGCATAATTGGTGGTATCCCCTTTCAGCTCGCTGACCCAGAGGTTGACGGCGTGATCGGTCTCCGAAGTCGCGGTGGAGCTGATGCCGTTTACATCACTGGTCTGGTAGCCATCTTTCAACACTTCCAGCTTTGCAGCAGGTGTGGATGTCGCAGTGAAGGACAGTTCTGGCAGTTCACCCGTGCCAGTTGCGCCCAGCTCCTTCTGCGTTGCAGCATCGAGCTTCACCGTCTCAGTCGTGGTCTGCCAGTTGGCCTCAGCCTTGTTCAAAGACTGGGTGATGTGGGCTGATAAAAGCTGCTGAAACTCTTTCTTCACCGCCTTAATATCACTTTTGGAGACTGTTGCTCCTTCTGTAGTTGCTGCCAGCTTGTAAGCTTCGACAACTCCTTTCTGAATATCTTTGTTCAGCGCCTTAGACGCTTTGGCGATACCTTTGATGTCCTCTGGATTGTCATCAATCTTGGCTTGCAGTCGATCGAACGCCTGCTCGACACCACCGCGCGCTGCGGCTTTAAACATGACCTGATGGGTGCTCAACCCTGCTCCACTCAACTCCCCAATAGCATCATTTGCAGCTGATCTTACGTGGGTTTCAGCGCGTGCCTTGATGTTCTCGACAGTGGTGTCCAGTCCGTTGTTGCTTGCTTTGAACTCAGCAACTTTGTTGTTGACCAGAGACTTCGTGGCGCCCGTCTGAGCCGGTGTGGCCTCAGTCTGAGTGGTGCGTGCGCTGCCGGTGAAGAACGCTTTGATACGGGTCAGGACACTCTGGGTCTCACGGCCTTCCGACGGTGTATTCACGCGTGCGGCCAGGCTGTTGTGGGAGGAGCTGGAGACTTTTTCTCTGACAAAAGCCACAATTTTGTAGAGGGTGCCATTGCCGCTGCGCACTTCCGATGTGCTTGTGGAGGTGTTTTCGGCAGCCGCTGTTGTGCTTTGATTTACAGCATTGATATCAATAGCTTGAGTGGCTGCCGGTGAAATTGTTGGTGAAGCTCCTGTCGCGATTCCCATATCTCGTCCCTTAAATTCGTTGTTTTGTGGCGCTTGATGCGCTTTGTTGAGACCAAGCATATGGAAAGCAGGAGGGCGTGTTGTGTCCTTTGGCACGCAAGTGGATGGATTGTCTCTGCTAGACAGGGTTCAGATCAATTATCACGCCTAAAGGAGCGCCCGTGTCGAACTTTCAATCAGCTGCCAATGAGTTTCTGGAGAGCATTGATCTGAGCCCAATGCTGGAGGACGATCTGGACGGTGAGCTCGTTCTTGAGATCAACCAGAATTTTTCTCTGGTTTTTGGATTTGATCAGGTGAGCGAAACCTGCGTGCTGCGCATCCTGTTCAATGACCTGCCAACAGATGTGCATGTGCTGAGCGAGCTGCTGCAGAACAGCAATACGCTGGATGTGGCAGGCTACAATCTGGCGTTTGGCATTGATGTGGGCCAGTCCACGGCTTATGGCGAGGTTCGCATTCCCGATGACGAGATTGAGGTCGGCCACTTGAAGCAGCTGTTCCCTGTCTTCCTGCAGGTTTCTGAATGGTATGCGGAGATTAAAGGCGGAGCGGCGACTGAACTGCCGAGCCAGGACCACACGCAGATGTGGCTCTGATCTTTTCAGCGGATACAACAAAGCCAGCTCCGTTTGGGCGGAACTGGCTTTGTGAAACTTTATAGGCTGGCTGAGATCAGCGCATGGCCTCAACAGCTGCTTTTGCGCAGGCTGCGTCGTTTTCCATGGAGCTGCCTGCCACGCCGACTGCGCCGACGAGTGCATTTTCACCTTTGATGACCGGCAGACCACCTGCGATGCCCAGAATGCCCGGGAACTGCTTGTAGACCGGTGCGTTCTCCAGAACCTCATTGACCTGCTCTGTTGGCATGCCCCAGGACAGAGAGGTGTTTGCTTTCAGCGTTGCGCCTTTGTAGCTGGCAGGCAGGGCCTGATCCATGCGCGCAGACGCCACCACATCTTCACCGCGATCGATGATGACGATGGACATGTTCCAACCGTTCTCTTTGGCCATAGCCACACAAGCGCTGACGCCTTTGCCAGCTGCATCAAGGCTCAAATATGGCCGGGTGTTTTCCTGAGCGGTTGCCGCGCTCGCCACCAGTGCCAGAGATGCGCCCAAGAGAAGAGATTTTGCATTAATATTCATGAATTTATCTCGCGCTCCAAATTCCCACGTGCGCGCGGACTTAATTTGAGAATTGTGTCAGAAGCAAGGGGCGCCCAGCGCAAAGCTGAGTTTATACAGTAACTTTTGATCAGCTCGGGCACTTCTATGAGTATTTTGGCAAACAAAAAGCCCACTTGGCGCAATCAAGCATCAAGCGGGCCTTTTGGATTTCAGCGATCAACCAAAATCATTCAGCTAAATTAGCCAACGATTTCGGTGCCGGAGAACCAGTAAGCGATTTCTTCAGCTGCTGTTTCAGGAGCGTCAGAACCGTGTACGGAGTTTTCGCCGATGGACAGAGCGAATTCCTTACGGATGGTGCCTTCTGCAGCGTCTGCTGGGTTGGTTGCGCCCATGACTTCACGGTTTTTCGCGATTGCGTTTTCACCTTCCAGAACCTGAACGATGGTTGGGCCGGAAGACATGAATTCAGTCAGTTCGCCAAAGAAAGGACGCTCTTTGTGAACTGCGTAGAAACCTTCTGCTTCACGCAGGGACATCCAAACGCGCTTGGATGCAACAACACGGAGGCCAGCTTCTTCGAGCTTAGCGGTGATAGCACCGGTCAGGTTGCGCTTGGTTGCGTCCGGCTTGATCATGGAAAACGTGCGTTCAATCGCCATCGTTATTACCTGCAGTTTCTGCGAGCTTCCAAAAGGCAGCTCTCTTTAAAAAAATCTTTTTCCTGTAACAGCTCAAAGCCGCCACAAAGGTTCGCGCGAGATATACTTAAACTCTCCCGTAAAAAGCAAGAGGGTATATCCGTATTCCCACGTTGTCCTGCGCAGAAACAGCAGAAAACGGGCAATTATGACTCATTGATGACGCTTGTGCTGCCTCAGGACGGGCTTACGGCAATGTGCCCCTGAGAGAGTTCAGCATGCTTTTGGGAAGCGTCCATTAGATTTTAGGGGTGATTTACACAGGACAGAGTGACGCAAATCTGGCCATTTTAGAAAAAGAACTGCTGTTCCAACAGGTTCGGGTGTTTGCATGGCAGATATGCATTTCAGGTTGCGACTACACGTCTCCCCCTGGGGCCGCTTTTGTTTGAGGTGGGTCAATTTATAGGCGTTCAAAGGCGTGCATTGTTCTTGCAACAGACATAGCAAGAGGACACCCCTATGAAAGCAGCATTTGTAATGTATGCCTCCTATAACAAGTGGGCAAACGATCTATTGCTTAAGGAATGCGATCAGATCACGTCGGAAGAATACCACCGCGATCTGGGCGTCTACTTCAACTCCATTCACGGCACCATGGATCACCAGTTTGTGGCCGATAAGGTCTGGCTCTACCGCTTTACCGGTCAGGGTGACCCGATCGACAGCATTGATGAGCAGTTGACCGGCGACTTTGCAACCTTGCAAGAGAAACGCCGTTTGCTGGATGACCGTATCTGCTCGGTGGTTGACCAGATGCAGGAAAAAGACTTCCTGCGCACCATGATCTATCGCACCGTTCGTAAGCCGCTGGTGATGCAGCAGCCTCTTGGCGCGGCGCTCTTCCACTTCTTCAACCACCAGACCCACCACCGCGGACAGGCACACGCCATGCTGACACAGCTTGGCCGGACTCCTGCAGCTCTGGACATGATCTACTTCCAGCGTGAAACCGGTCAATGGATGGCAAAAGAAGAGGATATGATCACGGCCTGATAGATCCCTCATAAAGTTCAGCGGAGGTCCTCTTGTCTCTCCCTGAACAGTTTCGCAAAGCAGCTTGCCTTTCTACTGGAATGGCAAGCTGCTTTTTTGTTGGGCCTTCAGTAGACACTCAAAGAGAGCGCCAGTGTAATCAGCACAAACAGCATGAGCACCAGCGGCATGCAGAAATGCAACCATGTGTGATACGGCACGCGCCCGATGGCCAGACCGCCCATGACGACGGCGAAAGTCGGGTTGAACAGGTTGAGCAATCCGCTGGCTGATTGGAAGGCCGTGACTACGAACTCTGCCCCAACATCGGAAAAGCCCGCCAGTGGGGCCATGATGGGCATGGAGAGAACGGCCAGCCCGGATGAGGATGGCACGAAGAACGAGAGCATCAGCTCCAGCCAGAACACCACATTGATGAAAGCGACTTTACCCAGTCCGCTTAAGAGCTGTTCGGACCAGTGGAGCACCGTATCCGTGATGGAGCCTGCATTCATGACCACCACAATGCCCCGAGCGACACCGATGATCAGGGCAACGCCCAGCAGATCCTTAGCGCCGTCGAGGAAGTTGTCGATATAGGCGTGCTCGCCCATGCGGGTGATGAGAGCGATCAGGATGGAAGAGCCGAGGAACAGGGTCGACATTTCCGCCATCCACCAGCCCAGCGCAGATACGCCGTAAATCAGCATGCCGAAGGACGCTGCGAAGATAACCAGAACTCTGGCGTGGGAATGTGTGAACTCCGGCAGTTCATCTATGGTTACGCCATGCAGGAAGTGCTTTTCGTTGTCCGTCTGAATATCCGCAATCAGAGACTTGGAGTGATCGGCCTTCACTTTGGCGGCGTAGCGCATGACCCAGAACACGCAGAAGACCCAGCCGATGCCAAGGATCGCCAGTCGCAGACCGATGCCCTTGGTGAACGGGATGCCCGCGGCATCCGATGCGATTGCGGTGGCGAACGGGTTGATGGTGGAGCCCAGCGTGCCCATCCCTGCCCCCAGCATGATCACCGCCACGCCAGTGAGAGAGTCATAGCCTGCGCGGATCATCATGGAGATGACAAGGGCATAGAAGGCCAGCGTTTCCTCCGCCATGCCATCCACCGTGCCGCCCAGCGCAAACAGCCCCATCAGTATGGGGATCATCAGTCGCTCTCGTCCCTTCAGAGCCATCAGCACATGAGCAATGCCTGCATCAATAGCGCCCGTGCGTTTGACCACCATGAGGTATCCGCCAATGACCAGCACAAAGACAGAGACGTTGATGGCGTTGGCCTGTCCGGTTTTGGGATTATAGAGCCCGGCGATTGGGGCCATCAGCACATCGATGGGGCCTTGCGGGTTTCGCTCCACCTGATGATAGCTGCCGGGGACCGGCACTTCCTTGCCCAGCTCTGCGTTCAATGTGCGATCGTATTTGCCCGCCGGGATGAACCAGGTTGCTATTGCAACCAAAATGGTTAGCGTGAACAGGATCGTAAACGCGGTGGGGAATCTGGATTTCGACATAAGAAGCGCCCGGGTGATGGTGGTGACCGTCCTTTGCGGTGCTTCTGATTAAACCTGCGATTTCTCCTGTTTGGCATTCCCCTATTCAAGGGGAGAACAAACCGCTTTGCTGATCTACGCCTTATTGAGACATGGGGAAGTGAGTTTGGAGCATTCAAAAGATGTTTCTGTGAAGGGGGATGACACTCCTCTTCCTCAAGATGTTGCTGCCGTCTTTGAAAGCTATCCAGCGGACAAGCGCGTTCGCCTTCTGGAGTTGCGGGGCCTGATCCTTGATTGCGCCCAGCGTCTCTTTGGCCCGGCCTCTGTGACTGAGAGCCTGAAATGGGGTGAGCCGTCCTATCGCCCGTTGCCTAAGCACGGCGGAACCACTGTGCGACTGCATTGGAAGCCCAAGTTTGGTGATCAAGTGGGGCTCTTCGTTCACTGCCAGACAACAGTGATCTCCGAGATGCGTGCCCTTTATGGCGACGTCCTCTCCTTCGACGGCAACCGCTGCCTCTGGATACCGGCGATGGGGGCTTATCCACGTGATGCGGTTGAGCATTTTGTGTCTGAGGCGTTCAGGTATGGGCGTTGACTTTTTTAGCATATAGCCCGAAAACCTATTGTTTTAATGGAGTTTTTCTTTGTCCGATATTTTTAATGAATGGCTAGAAGACAATTTACGTCATTACGAAAATCTTACAAACGCAGTGGTGAGCATCACTCAAAGCTTATTGGCAAATCATAAGGTCCCATACTTAACTATAACTGGGCGAACAAAAGATAAAGCGAGTTGTGTAGAGAAGGCTGCGAGAAAATCATACCAAAATCCACGCAACGAAATGACAGATATTTCTGGTGTTCGAATAGTATTGTTTTTCGAAAGCGATATTGATCGCGTCTGTAAGTTAGTCGAAGAACACTTTGCAGTTGACTATGACAACAGCTTAAACAAACAAGACCTTCTGTCCACGAACGAAGTGGGATACAGATCTGTCCATTTTGTTTGCGACATCGGAGAAACACGACATGATCTACCCGAGTATTCAGGTTTAAAGAAGCTTAAATTTGAGTTCCAAGTTCGAACAGTTCTACAACATGCTTGGGCTGAAATGGCACATGATAGAAGTTACAAATTTTCAGGCAAACTTCCTCAACATTTAGAGCGCGAACTTTACTTATTATCTGGATTACTCGAAAGCGCAGACAAAGGCTTCGATCGCCTCTCTAGGGAAATAGATGCTTATCAGAAAGAAGTATCGGAAGCGACTTCACATGGAATACTCGAAATACCAATTACTTACACTAGTTTACTAGAATATTTTAAGTCTTGGGCTAAAGCTAATAGCTACACTGTCAATATTTCAGAAAATTCCGACCATATAAACAACCTGATTTCCGAGCTATCACAATACGGCGTTACTACAATAGCCGAACTAGCAGACATTATCCCACCCAGTTACGTAAAAGTTACAAGCTCAATAAGTTCCTATATATTTGGCGTTGTTAGAGATTGGATGATTATTCATGACCCAGAAAGGTTCTGTCGAAGCGTAAAAATCGACTGGCTGATCGATTTAGACGATATCAATTTGTATTCTAAGTTCTTAAAAAAAGAGCAGATTGAATTTTTAAAAGAACAAGATTTTTTCACACCAGGTTTTCTTGATGAAAACTAGTTACCGTCATATAGTTGCTGCCTTAGATTTTTTCAGTTGCTTCCTGCTCCCACAGAGAAGCTTTTCATTTCAGCAAGTGTTCCAGTAGCCCTGACGGATGCGTTTCCGGCTCGCCAAAGTCACTTTTAATGCAGGCGTGCAGCGACTTCTGCTGTCTGCTGATTGGTGTGATATGACGAACGATCAAATTGGCATTTCCATGCGCATTGGCGCGACACTCTTCTTCACGCTAATGGTTTTGTGCGTGAAGCTGACGTCTGGAACGATCCCTCTTGGGCAGATGGTATTCTTCCGCAGTGCGATTGCTCTGATTCCGCTGGTGCTATTTTTGCGTCTGTCGGATGATTTCCCCGGCGGGCTCAGCACCAAGCGACCATTTGGGCATATCAGACGCTGTTTGCTTGGGGCGGCGGCCATGTTCAGTTCGTTCGCGACCATTCGCTATTTGCCCATCGCGGAGGCCACGATCATTGGGTATGTGACGCCGATTTTCACCGTGATACTGGCGCGCATCATTTTGGGTGAACAGGTCACCAGTGCCCGCTGGATTGGTGTTGCGCTCGGGTTTTCCGGTATCCTCACGCTGATCCTGCCGCAGCTGACGGGCATTCAAGGTAATGAAGACTATCTGATTGGCGTTTCTCTGGGCTTCCTCACCGCCATGCTGACCTCGGTGGCTATGATACAGGTGCGTAGCCTGACCAAGACTGAGAATGCCGGTGCGATTGCGTTTTACTTCGCCCTGACCTGCGCTGTGTTTGGAGGTGCGACACTGCCTCTGGGCTGGGCAACACCAAGTCTGGAAGAGTACGCCTTGCTGATCGGGGCCGGGTTTGCCGGTGGTGTGGCCCACATACTGATGACGCTTGGCTACAAGTACAGCGAGGCCTCCAAGCTGGCACCGTTCGAGTACCTCTCTCTTGTGTTTGCGGTGCTGGCCGATCTGCTCATCTTCAACATCATCCCCGGCAGCAACTTTTACGTGGCCGCTGCCTTCATCATCGCGTCCGTCAGCTTTGTGGCGATGAAAGACCGGCCAAAGGGGAAAGCGGTGCGGACGTGAGGGCGTTTTAGAGCTCAGTTTACCCCGCAAATCTTAGGGAGCGTTGCGCACGTGCCGATTGCGTGCACAATTTTGCGCGCAGCGGTGTTTCTCCCCTTGCACATCAAGAGGTTTGCGGGCAAACAGCTTGGCATGCTTCAGGTTTCTAATCTTACATACCGCATTGCCGGGCGTCTTTTGATCGACAATGCCTCCGTGACTATTCCAAGTGGTGCGAAGACCGGTCTCGTTGGTCGCAACGGGGTTGGCAAGTCGACACTGTTCAAGCTGCTGTGTGGTGAGCTGGCCGTTGAGAGCGGCAGTGTGCATATGCCACAAAAGGCGCGTGTAGGTCAGGTGGCGCAGGAAGCGCCGGGCACGCAGGACACGCTTTTGGAAGTGGTTCTGGCGGCAGATACAGAACGTACGGCTTTGCTGGAAGAAGCAGAAACTGCTGAAGACGCACACCGCATTGCCGAGATCCATACCCGCCTTGCGGATATTGAGAGCCACAGTGCTGAAGCGCGGGCCTCGGCCATCCTGAGCGGTCTTGGTTTTACGCCTGAGCAACAGCAGGAGCCGTGCGCCAACTTTTCTGGCGGCTGGCGGATGCGTGTGGCTCTGGCTGCCCTGCTCTTTTCCAAGCCGGACCTGATGCTGCTGGACGAACCGACCAACTACCTGGACCTTGAAGGGACCATGTGGCTGGAGAACTTCATTGCGCGCTATCCGTATCAGGTTGTTCTGATCAGCCACGACCGCGACCTGCTCAACAACGCGGTGGACAGCATCGTGCACATGGATGCGGGCAAGCTGACCTTCTATCGCGGTGGCTATGACAGCTTTGACCGTCAGCGCCGCGAGACCATTTTGCTGCAGAAGAAAGCAGCAGAAAAGCAAGAGAAGGCACGGAAGCACATTCAGAGCTTCGTGGACCGGTTCCGCGCTAAGGCGACCAAAGCGAAACAGGCGCAGTCCCGCATCAAGATGCTGGAGAAGATGCAGCCGATTTCCGTGCTGGATGAAGCCTCCGGTCTGGAGCTGCATATTCCGCAGCCTGAAGCCAAGCTGTCTCCACCGATCATCAAGCTGGAAGGCGCGTCCGTTGGTTATGACGGCACGGCCATCCTGCGCAACATCAACCTGAACATTGACCATGATGACCGCATCGCCCTTCTGGGTGCCAACGGTAATGGTAAGTCCACTTTCGCCAAGCTGATTGCGGGGCGTCTGGGGCTTATGTCCGGTGATATGACCTGCGCCAACAAGCTGAGCACGGCGTTTTTTGCGCAGCATCAGCTGGATGATTTGATGCCGGAGAGCAATCCGATTGAGCACGTGCGGCCTTTGATGCCGGATGCGCAAGAATCCAAGCTGCGTGCCCGTGTGGACCGATTTGGTCTGCCGACGGACCGCATGCTGACGCCTGCCAAGGATCTTTCCGGTGGTGAGAAAGCGCGTCTGCTGCTGGGTCTGGCGACGTTCCATGGGCCGAACCTAGTTATTCTCGATGAGCCGACCAACCACCTTGATATCGACAGCCGCGAAGCCCTCGTGCACGCGATCAACGATTATGATGGCGCGGTCATCCTCATCAGCCACGACAGGCATCTGGTGGAAGCGTGTGCGGACCGACTGTGGCTTGTAGCAGATGGTGGCGTTAAGCCGTTTGATGGCGACATGGCCGAGTATCGCCGCCTGATCCTGAAAGGCGAGCTGAACGCCAAGCCTCAGGGTGAAGCGGATGCTGAGCCGCAGAGCGAGCGCGGCAATGCGCAGGCCCGCCGCAAGGAAGCTGCTGAACGCCGCGCCAAGCTGGCCCCACTGAAGAAGAACATTGAGGCTGCGGAGAAGGAAATCTCCAAGTACCAGAAGTACATCAAAAAACTGGATGCTCTGTTGGCTGATCCGCGGATCTATACGGAAGCACCGGATAAGGCCAAAGAACACGCCATCCGCCGCGCGGCTTATGTGAAGGTTCTGGAAGAAACCGAAGAGAACTGGCTGGAAATGTCAGCCGAACTGGAAGAGCTGTCTGGAGACTAAGCTGGCTCGACCTTTGAGATTATTGGAACCCGGTGCTGATGATGGTGCCGGGTTTTGTTTTGGGTGGGCGGCAAAGCCTTATGCGTCTGTGTCTGAAGTGTCCATGTCCAGAAATCCGCCGATAGTGGGGAAATAACGTATCCCGAACGTTGTGGTGAAAGCCAAAAGCAATGCGATGAAGGTCACCAGAAACGTTGCGAAGTGGGCATCACTCGGTTGAGCCACGCATGTATTCTGCTTGCACTGCATGGTGACTGAAGCTGGTGTACGCCCCTCCTTTTGCAATGTCTGCAATTTTGAGAACCTGCGTTCGCTGAAGATGTGAGTTGCTTGCTGGTCTGATAATACAACTATAGCTTCGCCAGCGACCTTGACTGTCAGATCATCAAACTCGACTACTCGTTCTTCTATAGCACTTTGAGAGAAACCAGAATACGAGATGGCTGGCCACCAAACCTGCATCGGCACAAAGGTATGCAGAAGTATTGGTGTGACCGCTAACAAGCCAAGTTTCAACAATAGCTGCTTCAATATAAACTTTCCTAAAAAATATTATATTACAATAAATTACTGCAATTTTCTCGCAGTTAGATTCACGAGGTTCAGAAACTGATTCAAGTGCGTTGCCACACTACACTAGAGTGCTGCAGTGATTTTTTAAAGAGTAAGCAAACGTTCATTGCTGATGCCGGTGAGCACTGCGGTCTCCAGAAAATGCGCAGATCGCTGCGTGTGTCGACGCGGGCCCCTCTCAAAAGAAAAAGCGCCTCTCTCCAGCAATGGATTGAGACGCTCTGTTTTACGGATTGTCATCTGCTTAAGACCATGCAGCACTCAGATGCTGCGCGTCAGTTCCAGCCAGATGTGGGGGATTTTGCGGCCATCGTCTTTGTGTTGGACGAAGGTTCTTCTGGCGGTCTCTTTGAAGTCGTCGCCATAGTATGCGGCGATCTCTTCATCAGTCAGCGGCCAGGGTGGGCCGGAGCGTTCGCCGTTGCCGTCGTAATAGCGGCCCAGAATGATGAGCGTGCCCCCCGGAGCAATGAGGCTTTTGAGCGGTTCAACCACGTTGCCGCGCATTTCAATGCCAATGGCTTGCAGGGTGAAGCACTCATAGACCAGATCAAACTTGCCAACCCAATCCGCAGGTGGGTTGAACAGGTCAGCACAGCGGAACTCAATCTCACCAAATGGGAAGCGTTTCTTTGCCCATTTGATGGCTGTTGGGGCAACATCAAATGCAGATGCTTTCCAGCCAGCTTCATGGAGCGCGTTGGCGTTGTCGCCCAGTCCGCACCCCACATCCAGCGCGGTTCGCCCTTCCCCCTTGTTGGTCTCCAGCCATTCCACCAGCGGTGCTTTTGGCTTCAGCTCAGCCCACGGGATCTCGTTGGTGTCGCCCTGCGCCGTGGTGTAGACCTGCTCAAACCAGTTTTTCCGGTTTTCCCAGCCGCCCCCATTTGCGCCTTCCAGAGTGTCCAGACGGGCGCGGAGCTGCTTGCGATGATCAAGTACGTCCGTGCTCATGCTTTTCGATCCCACCCGCCGTTGTCGGTCTGCGCCCAGTAAGTGAGTTCGTGGTCGCTGTTCTTGACTTCCATCCAGCGCTGGCGGGCTTCCTGCAGCGCTTCCTGATCGTTGCCGTCAAACATGTACACGACACGTTGATACTGAGCCGGATCCGGCAGGGGCGCACGGTCTACCAGAAAGCGCACGATTGCCTCGTTCGGGTTGTCACTTTCTGTTGTCAGGTAGATGGGCTGGAACTCCGGATGGCCTTCCTTTTTAGTGCCGTGTGGCAGGAAGCCATCGTCAGAGTAAGTCCAGAGATAAGAATCAATGGCGTCGCACCGTTCTTCCGTTCCGAACTGAACTGTGACGACCCAATCTCTTTCCAGGCACTTTTCAAGAAGAGTGGGCAAAGCCCGTTCCAGCGGAAATTTAGAAAGCTGGTAGAACAGCACTTCACTCATATTCTGGTTTCCCGTTTATCCGGCAGGCTCACTTTCCTGCAGCCCGATGCACCTTGCGACGCATGCTTCCTCAGGCTGCGCATGGAATATGTAAACCCCAAATCGCAGTGTTTCTCACTTGACCACATTTTAATCTAAAAATTGTCGTGAATGATCCCAATTAGATCGGGATATTCATAGGAATCGTTGATAAACCCCGCCCAGACGCTTTAAAGGGCTGGACTTCACCGCATTCCTGGGGAATTTCGGTGTGGTGTTAAGCTTAGTGAAACCGACACCAAATTATGGAGGGTGAAATGCTCTCATCTCTGTGGTGTTGTGGGTCCGCAGGCATTGTATATTTAGGAAACGTCCAAATGGCAGCGCGTATTGTATTGTTCTTTGCTCTTGTATCCGGTCTTGTTGGCGTAACTGCTGCAGTGGGTGCAATGCTTCCAGCAACCACCAGTTCCTGTGCTCATTACCAGACCTGCTGATTGACTGGGTAGCCAGCTACCTCTTTCAAAAACAACAATTTTCTTAGAAAATAGCGTTTAACGCGTTAATCTCTTTTCATCAGTTTGGAGCCCTACTTCTGTTTGAAGCGGGGCTTTTTTTTGTGCAGTTTCAGAGGTTCATATCCAGCCGGCTTCAAGGCAACAAAAAAGGCCAGCCACACCTGGTGTGACCGGCCCTTTTTGGATTAGATCAATGCAGGCATTCTCATGCCCTTAACAAGGCTTAGCCTTCGTAATGATCTTTGATCATGCGGTTCAGAGCGCGCACGCCGAAACCAGATGCCCAGCCCTGAGAGATTGCATTTTTCTTAGAACCCATTGCGGTGCCAGCAATATCGATGTGAGCCCATTTGGTCTCGTTGGTGTGACGCTGCAGGTAAACAGCAGCGGTGCTCGCACCGCCCCAGCGTGCACCACCAGTGTTACGCATGTCTGCATTTGGGGTGTCGATCATTTTGTCGTACTCGTCACCCAGTGGCAGGCGCCACATTTTCTCAGCTGTGGTTTCACCTGCTTCGCAGATCTGCGCTGCCAGTTCATCATCAGCGGAGAACACACCTGCGCGGTGGCCACCAAGTGCAACCATACACGCGCCGGTCAGGGTCGCGAGGTCGATCATGAACTTCGGAGCGAAGCGATCCTGCGTGTACCAAAGCGCATCCCCAAGAACCAGACGGCCTTCCGCATCGGTGTTCAGGATTTCAACGGTCTGGCCAGACATGGTTTTCACAATATCGCCTGGGCGGATCGCGTTGCCGTCTGGCATGTTTTCAACCAAACCCAGCACACAGATTGCGTTGACTGGCGCCTTACGGCCTGCCAGCGCCTTCATGAGACCGATCACAGCGGCCGCGCCGCCCATGTCGCCCTTCATGTCTTCCATGCCGGCGCCTGGCTTCAGGGAGATACCACCGGTATCAAACACAACGCCTTTACCGACGAATGCAACTGGTGCTTCGCCTTCTTTACCGCCATTCCATTTCATGACAGCCAGACGGGATGGACGCACAGACCCCTGACCAACGGCCAGCAGAGCATTCATGCCCAGTTCCTGCATTTTCGCTTCGTCGAGGATCTCCACGTCAACACCAAGATCGGAAAGCTGCTGTGCTTTTGCAGCAAACTCAACAGGACCAAGAGTGTTTGCAGGCTCATCAACGAGTGTGCGTGCCAGCAAGGTGCCTTCCGCAACAGCTGCCGCCTCTGCCCAGAGTGGCTCAACAGCAGCTGCGTCCTGCACTTTCAATGTGATTTCGCAGGCTTTGTCGCCGTCAGCCTCTTTTTTAACAGTGCGGTAGGTGTCGAACTTGTAACCACGCAGGTAAGCGCCCTGCGCAAAATCTGCTGCCTGCTGCGCTGTCGCTGCTGCCGGGAATGTAATCTCAGCAGCTTCTGCCTTGAGTGCGAGCAGTTTGCCAGCAACTTCACCACCCAGATTGATCCAGTCCTGTTCTTTCAGCTCATCTGCTTTGCCAAGGCCAGCAACGATCAGACGATCCGCATTCATGCCTTCCGGAGCGAGCAGATGCATGATGCCAGATTTCTTACCGGTGAAATCAGCGGTTTTTGCAGCGCGCTCAACAGTTTTTCCAGCGGCGCCCATCACACCCTCAGCTTCTGCTGCAAAGCTGAGTTCTTCACCTGCAAAGACGACCTGAACGGGTGCGGTTGCATCAGAATACTGCGCGATCTTGATGGATGTGAATTGCGTCATTATGTGGTTTCTTTCCTCGGAATGACCTATGGCAGGCAATTTCTAGCAGATTATGCTAGCGACCACAGGCGGACGCGTGGTCCAGCTACTCGTAAAATTCATGGCAGAACATGGCGCGATAATGGTCCCGTTTCAAGGCTATGTGAAGAAACTTGCGAGTTTATTCATTAAAAGATCCAGTGAACCGACTTTCTGCCGCATTCCGTGCTATTGAGTGGTCTTGAATCAATTTGTGGCTTGGCCTCTCCCATAACGAACAAGAAAAGGTTCTGGTGCACGGCACAATGAAAACTATCGAACGCTACATCATCAGACGCAGCTTTACCGCCTTCATCGTAACATTGGCGGCCATGACCGGCGTTGTCTGGTCCACTCAAGCGCTGCGCCAGCTGGATCTGGTAACGTCGAAAGGTCAGACCCTGCTTCAGTTCGGTTACATCACCGCTCTGGCCCTGCCTTTCCTCATCCTGATCGTTGCCCCTTTCGCAATGATGCTGGCGTTTATAATCGTGCTGAACAGCATGTCCCGTGACAGTGAGCTTATTGTCATCAACGCGTCCGGCGCTTCCAAGTGGCTGGTTCTGCGCCCTATTATGACGTTTTCCCTCTGCGTCACAGCACTGATGTACTTCCTGTCGATCTATCTGTCCCCGACAGGATTGGCAGAACTGCGCAGTGAGCTGACGCGTGTGCGCGTTGACCTTGTGGCCAACATCATCAAGCCCGGGCGGTTCATTCCCATTGAAGAGAACCTGACCTTCCATATTCGCAACAGAAGTGGTGATGGTGTGCTTGAAGGGCTGTTGCTGGATGACGCAAGAGATCCGGAAACCTCCTTTACTTATACAGCTGAAACCGGGCGCATTATTGAAGCGGCAGACAAAACGCTGCTTGTGATGCTTGATGGCACAATCCAGCGCCGCCCCAAAGGTGGGCAGGATATGTCCATCGTGAGCTTTGAGAGTTATGGCTTCGATCTGTCCTCGATGATTCCCGAGGCGCGCGAGCCAACATTCAAGGCAAGTGAGCGTCCAACCTTCGAATTGTTGAGCGCAAACCCTGATGATTCTTACGCTGCAAAGCATTGGGACAAGCTAGTTGTGGAATTCCACGACCGTTTAAGTGTCCCTCTTTACCCCATTGCCTTTGGTCTGATCATCTATGCCTTCCTTGGCTCTCCCAAGACCACAAGGCAAGACCAAGGCCTTGCAATAACTACAACAATCGCTGTTGCGACACTGCTGAGAACAGCAGGTTTCGGCGCAACGCTCATCGTGAGTGCGGCTCCAGATATGTTCCCGTTGCTCTATGCAATCCCAATAATCGCAATTGCGCTTGCTGCGTGGTCCATTAGCCTGAACAGAAGACCTTGGTTTGTTCAGCGTCTGGTCGATTGGATATACACCCTCCTGAATGGAGTTGGGCGTGTGTTCTCCAAACTGGTAGGCCGTAAAAACCAAGGGACAGCAGGACTGTAATGACCGGAAGAACGCTTAGTCTTTACATATCCAAACGGTTCCTGAAGTCGATTCTGGCCCTGTTCCTGTTTGCAGCTGTGCTGATCCTGCTCTTTGACGTACTGGAACTTGTGCGTCGCGGCGGTGATCGTGAGGGCTTTTCGCTGCTGCGCATTGCAGCGATTTCCGCACTGCGCGTGCCTTTGCTGCTGGAACAGGTGATCCCATTTGCGGTGCTGTTTGGCTCAATCTGGGCTTTTGTGACCTTGAGCAGAAGCCTCGAGCTGGTTGTTGCGCGTGCTGCTGGCATTTCCGTTTGGCAGTTTACAGCCCCTGCTCTTCTCACTGGCCTGTTCATCGGGATTGCTGCGGTCATCGGATACAATCCCGGCGCCGTTTATCTGCAACAAAAATCGGATGAGGTGGCCGAAGGTCTGTTCAGCGTGGAGCAAACCTACCTGCTGGAAGGTTCTGGCGAGGTTTGGCTGAGACAGAACGGAACTGACGGTGAATCGGTTCTGCATGCCCGGCATATTGGTGGGCAAGGTGCGACATTGAACGGCGTGACGATCTTCTCCTTTGACCGTCAGGGCGAGTTTTCAGAGAGAATCGAAGCTCGCCGCGCAGTGCTTGCAGAAGGCATGTGGCGCTTAACTGACGCTGTCGTCTATGCTCTGGACACTGATCCACAACATTATGATAACTATAGTGTCAGCACATTTTTGACCCCTACAGAGGTCAAAGAGAGCATAGGTTCGCCGGAATCTATTAGCTTTTGGAGTCTTCCCCGCTTTATTGAGTTATCCCAAAGGGCTGGACTACCTGCGTATAGGTATTCTTTACAATATCAGACTCTTCTAGCCAAACCCCTGTTACTTGTGGCAATGATTGTCATTGCTGCTGCTGTTTCGCTGCGTGTATCGCGTTTTGGGGGGATTGGCCGCTTGATCATATGGGGCATCATTGCCGGTTTCGTGCTTTATGCCGTTTCCGAAGTCTCCAAGGATCTGGGCGGAGCCGGAATCGTTCCCACAGCGGTTGCGGCATGGGCACCTGGCGTATTTGGGGTTCTTATGGGTTTTACTATTCTGTTGAATCAGGAGGACGGTTGATGGGTTCGACCTTGATCCTGACACAGAAAATCAAGCGAGTTGGAGCTGGCTGCGTATCGCCAGACTATCTTCGCACTGTCTCTGCACTTGCTCTGCTGTGCGGCGCTGGCCTTATGGTTCTCAGCGCGCCTGCTGTTGCGCAGATCGACCTTTCACAGACTGCCAAGCAGTCAATCGATACTTCTCAACCAATGCTGCTTGAAGCAAAAGAGCTTCGCTACGATTTTGACAATGACGTCATAATCGCATCTGGCAGTGTTGAGATCTATTTCGATAACTACACATTGCTCGCAGATCGTGTGACTTACAATCGTAAGGATGGTAAGTTTTCAGCTCACGGTAATGTGCAGATGACTGAGCCAGACGGGAACCTTATTCTCGCCGACAATTTGACGTTGAGTGATGACTTTTCAGAAGGCTTCGTGAACGCGCTTCAGATCGATACACCTCAATTTACGCATTTTGAGGCCGAGAGCGCTGAACGCTCAGGCGATAATGTCACCACATTAAGAAACGGCACCTACTCCGTTTATAAGAAGGCTCCAAAGCCTCCCTTATGGCGGATCAAGTCCACAACGATCATTCACAACCAGCAGAAACAGCGCATCTATTTTGAAGGTGCATCGATTGAGTTGTTTGGGAATACGATCGCAAAGATCCCCTACTTCTCGATTGCCGACCCGTCTGTTGGACGTAAGTCTGGTTTTTTGCTACCGCGTTTTGTGACGAAGAACCGACTTGGGTTTGGTGCAGTCATTCCTTACTACTGGTCGCTTTCTCCGACATATGACTTAACAGTCACTCTCACACCGCTGACACAGCAAGGTGTTTTGGGGCAACTGGATTGGCGTCAGCAGTTTGATACTGGCTCTTACAATGTTTCATTGGGCGGAATTTCTCAAGCAGATCCTAGTGCATTTGATGGCTCCAGCGGTGATGTTCAGGGACGTTTCATTGTTAACACAAACGGCAGCTTCGACCTGAGCAAACGTTGGGAAACTGGCTGGGATATCACTTACGCAACTGATCGTGCTTTCCGTGAAGACTATGGCTTCGCGCGCTTTGGTACTGCTCAAGAAGTTTCAAAAATCTTTTTGACAGGTGAGACAAAGCGTAATCTTTTTGATGCGAACGCATATGCTTTCCAGATTTCTCAGGAAGACAACCCAAGCCCAACCCAACCTACAAATCCGAGCGCACCGTTCTCTGCCGTAAATGCTGACCTCCAAGAAAAGCAGCCTTATGTTCATCCTGTTATCGATAACTCAATCTATTTTGAAAAATCCATACTTGGTGGACAGCTAAACTATGATGGCAACTTAACCAGTCTGACACGTCAAACCACAGACGCCTTCTCAGTTAATGGACAAAACCGTTTCCGTGGTGTTGAAGGCACATTTACGCGCGTGAGTGCGAACCTCACATGGCAACGTACGCTGATTGACCCAATTGGACAGGTCTTTACTCCTTTTGCTTATGCAAAGACCAATCTGTACTTCCTCGCAAATGCCGATAACAATGTAACCGCCCTTTCAGACGAGTCCGTTGTCTTCCGTGGCATGCCAGCAGTTGGTCTGGAATATCGATACCCATTCCTTGCGACGTTTAACGGCGGCAATCAGGTTATTGAGCCGATTGCACAGTTGATCGTTCGTCCGAACGAAGCTGCGATTGGTGAGCTCCCGAATGAAGATGCGCAATCCATCGTGTTTGATGCATCTACTCTGTTCGAATGGGACAAATTCTCCGGCTTTGACCGAAACGAAGGTGGTACCCGCGCCAACCTTGGCCTACAGTACAAGCTTCAGTTCGATAAAGGCTCGTTCATCAGCGGCCTGTTCGGTCGTTCCTTCCAGCTGGCAGGACGTAACTCCTACGCTGTACCAGGCATCCTTGATGCGACAGGTGATTCAGGACTACAGACAACTGGGTCTGACTATGTCACCAGTCTTTACTTCGATACCAATACCGGTTTCCGCTTAGGCGGCAATGCGCGCTTTAGCGAGCATGATTTTGGGGTAGAACGTGCTGAAGTGAGTGCAAGTGGTCGTTATGGTCCAGCCTCCACGGTTCTATCTTATGCCTATCTGGCCGAGCGACCTGATGCTGGTATTGACCAACAGCGATCAGAGCTCGTTGGGGCGTTGAACCTGAACCTTGAGGAAAACTGGCGTGTCTTTGGATCGCTTCGTTATGACGTGATCAATGAGAATATCGTTCAGGATACGGTTGGTCTTGGTTATGACGACGAAGGCTTCTCAGCTTCGATCTCCTATGGTGAAGACAGAAGCCGAAATAATGGTGAACCGGTTGAGCGGATCTTCTTCTTCCGATTCGGCCTGAGAACCATCGGCGATACCAGCCTCTCAACCTCTACCTCTGACTCATCCCCGAATGATTGAGTAGGTATTTGAGCTTAAACCTCTGGCTGTACACAAGAAATAGCCAGAGGAATGACAGATTGTCGCCTTCATTTGCTATTATTAGTTTGAATAAATTTTTCCGGGCTGCACCCTTCTAATTTGAGGCAAGCTGTGCCAAATATGCATCAGTGCTATCTAGGGAGCGTCTAGAGAGGGCATGTGCCTTTGGGACGGAGAGCTTAACAAAATGAAACTTACTCGCTTCTGTGCTTCGCTTGTTGTGGCTGCCAGCATGCTGGCTCCGGTTGGTCCAATGCTGACTTCTGCGGAAGCTGCAAGTAAAATTGTTGCTGTTGTTAATGGCCGCCCGATTACGAGCTATGAGCTCCAACAGCGCTCCAAGCTGATTTCCCTGACCACACGCGCTCCTTCTAGCGTCGCAAAACGCAAAGCTAAAGATGAGCTGATCGATGAAGCTTTGAAGCTTGAAGAAGCAAAACGTGTTGGCGTTTCTATTTCTGACAGCAAAGTTGATGATGCGTTTGCAACCATCGCTCAGCGCGTAAAGCTGTCTCCTTCTCAGTTCAAGCAGGCTCTTTCTCAGAGTGGTGTGAACCCGCGTACGTTGAAAAACCGTTTGCGTGCAGAAATCTCATGGTCTGAAGTAGTGATGCAGCGTTTCCGCGCAACCGTCCGGATCAATGAATCTGACGTTATTGCTGCTCTTCAGGGCAAAGAAAGCAAAGATGACAACGGTGACACCAGTGTCGAGTATGACCTTCAGCGCATCATTTTTGTTGTTCCTAAGAACTCCAGCAAGTCCTTTAAAAACAAGCGCGTTGCTGAGATGAAGAAACTCAGAGCCCGTTTTACCTCCTGTGAGGAAGGTACCCGTATTGCATCTGGTTTGAATGAAGTTGTTGTTCGTCCAATTGGCAAGCGTCTTGAAACAGACCTGCCAGCTGCATTCGTGCAAAAGCTGAATAAAATCTCCATTGGCCGCGTCACAGCGCCTACCCCTGTAGACTCCGGATTTGAGATGATTGCTCTTTGTGGTAAAGAGACAATCGACAGTGATGCGACTGCGCGAAGCACAATTGAGGGCGAGTTGCGGAATAAAAAAGGGCAACAGCTTTCTCGCCGTTACCTTCGTGACCTGCGCTCCAATGCTGTAATCGAGCAGCGCTGATCGCCTGATCAGCAGCAGGAGATGTTTTTAAATCATGCGCAGAGTGAAATTGGCGCTCGCCCTGACAATGGGCGAGCCTGCAGGTATTGGCCCTGATATTACGCTAAAGACCTGGAAAATGCGCTTTGAACGAGATGTTCAGCCATTTTACGTTTTATGCGATCCTGAGCTTTTAAAAGCCCGCGCGAAGCATCTCGGCTTCAAAATTCCGATCAAGGTTGTTGAGCCCGAAGCTGCTTGTGATTGCTTTGATGAAGCCCTTCCAGTGGTTCCTCTCTCCGGCCCTGTCCAGGTTACTCCTGGAGCCCCTTCCGGAACAAACGCCGCACTTGTGATCGAGTCCATTGAAACTGCGGTCCGTCATGTGAAAGAAGGACGCGCATCTGCAGTCGTCACAAACCCGATTTCCAAGAAGATCCTTTATGATGGTGGCTTTCACCATCCTGGACACACAGAGTTTCTGGGTGATCTGGCGAAGACATATTGGGACAAGGATGTTGAGCCGATCATGTTGCTTGCCGGTCCTGAGTTAATGGCCGTGCCGCTGACCATTCATGTTCCCTTTGTTGAAGTCCCTAAGCTGGTGACAAAGGAACTGATCGTGGATCGATGCCGCGCCATCAACAAGGATATGGTTGAACGATTTGGCATTACCTCACCACGTATTGCGATTGCAGGTCTGAACCCTCATGCAGGTGAAGGCGGCTCCATGGGCACCGAAGAGATTGAGACGATTTCTCCAGCCATAGCCCAATTGCGCAGTGAGGGCATTGATGCACGCGGTCCGTTGCCTGCTGATACTATGTTCCATAGTGAAGCGCTGGATACCTATGACGTGGCGGTGGCCATGTATCATGATCAGGCGCTTATCCCTGTTAAAACTCTCGCCTTTGATGAAGCTGTGAATGTGACGCTTGGCCTCCCTTATGTGCGCACATCACCAGATCACGGCACTGCATTTTCCATTGCAGGCACCGACAAGGCCTCTCCAAACAGTTTGATGGCTTCTCTGCGACTTGCAGCAGCCCTCGCACAACCTGAGCTCGTTTAATGGCACAAATTGATGATCTGCCACCTCTGCGCGAGGTGATTGCAGAGCATGGGCTCGATGCCCGCAAATCTCTTGGTCAGAACTTCCTTCTCGACCTTAATCTGACTTCGCGCATTGCCCGCAGTGCCGGAGACCTGAGTGACTGTACCGTCATTGAAGTTGGTCCTGGTCCAGGTGGCCTCACTCGGGCGCTGCTAGCGGCTGGTGCGAAGAAGGTTATTGCGATTGAGAAGGATACTCGCTGTCTGCCTGCCCTTGCTCAGATTTCAGAGCACTATAACGGCAAGTTGGAAGTAATTGAGGGCGATGCGCTCAAGTACAATCCAGCAGAGCTTGCGGATGGTCCTATCAAGATCATTGCGAACCTTCCTTACAATGTTGGCACCCAGCTGCTTCTGGGATGGCTGACAACAGAGGAATGGCCGCCATTTTGGAGCTCTTTGACGCTGATGTTCCAGAAGGAGGTCGGACAGCGTATTGTAGCTCAGACAGGTGACAAAGCTTACGGACGTCTTGGCGTTCTTGCCAACTGGCGGTGTCATACGGACATTCTGTTTGATCTGAACCCAAAGGCCTTTACACCTCCGCCGAAAGTGACTTCTGCTGTCGTGCAGCTGCACCCACGTGAAAAGCCTCTGGATTGCCCGCTGAAAGCGCTGGAGCGCGTGACTGCTCATGCCTTTGGCCAACGCCGCAAGATGCTCAGAGCCAGCTTAAAAGGCCTTAAACCAGATGCAGAAACTCGCATTGAAGCAGCTGGCCTTAAACCAACTGCTCGTGCTGAGGAAATCGACGTGGCCGGCTTCGTTGCTCTGGCTCATGCGTTTGATAAAGATTAGAGCATTCGCGCACTCATAGAGACAATAAAAAGCCCTGAGACCTGGTTAAGTCTCAGGGCTTTTTTATTCGGGCTGCTGCGATGGTTTATTCAACGCGCATGAAGGCGGTCATGCGCTTCCCCGGTGCGCGATGATGTAGATGACGCATATGCAATCTGAGCCCCACATTTTATTGGGGTCAGACGCACGGTTTTGAGTGCCAGTACTGATTGCACGTTCGATTCGAAGGCTGCAGCTTACAAGAGCATCGAAAGCACATTTCCCAATGCATGTGGAGGAAATATCACGTGCAACGAGGCAACACTCAACTCTTAAACACCTCAGCGAAACTGTCGCGCGGCATGTAAGTTGCAAAAGTGGCTCAAAAGTAAATTTGCTGCATCAAGCAAACGAGTTCGTACTGATTACAGCATTGTACAGACGGATCTAAACGCAAGTGAAATAAACATTATTTCAAACTACACATCAAACATCTTCAACCCAACTCACTAATTGACAGTTTTGAAACGCTTCCTAACCCTGCGAGATGAGAGCAACTGAAGCTAATCAAGTTGGGGTTCTGATGAAGGTTTCCGTATATTGGGCTGGCATTTCGATCCTATTATTTGGCTTATCTGGATGCAATGGTGGGGGCGGAGGCTCTGGGCAGATCAGCAGCTCAAGTGCTCCAGTCATCCAAACTCAATCATGCAGCGGCATTTCAGGGAACGCTGACGCCTTTTCCTCATCTTGTACAACTTCATTCGATACGACGACGGCTAACCTCATTTCTAAGACGAATGAGTTTACAGTTCAAAAAATTACAATCAGCTCTGCTTTAAGTGGTCTTGGGTACACGATAAAAAGTAACGCATTTGCAGATATCAACCTGCAATATGCTCGCTCAGTTGGATTGACTGGCAAGGGTGAGACCATTGCTGTTCTTGATACGGGCTTTCTTCTTTCACATAAGGATCTGAAGAACAAGAACGTCACCCTTTACGGAAAGAACACAGCGCAAGACCATGGAACCTTCGTCGCAACAATTGCAGCAGGTGAAGAGGATGGATCGGGCGTAATGGGGGTCGCTGCTGGAGCAGACCTTCACCTGAGCACATTAGATGGTGGAAGCTCGTCTAGTACTGGCGTACAACACCTTGCGGCAGCAACCAACGATGCCTTCAACAAAGGAGCAATTGCTCAAAACAATTCCTGGGGCTACCAGTTTGCAAATGGAAGATCGATTACACTTGCCGATTATCATTTAGAAACAGATGGGTACCCCGGTCTCTCACCAGAAGCCATTCTTGCAATCAGCTCCGGTCAAAGTACTCAAGCATGGAAGAACTATAGAGCTGCCCTTAGTCAGTTCATTAGCCAAGGGATTGTTGTTTTCGCTCAATCCAATGATGAAAATGACTTCAGTTCATCTTTAACTGCCGCTTTACCTGAAATCTTTCCTGAGTTGAAAGGAGGGTGGGCCGTTGCTGTCAATGGGCTGCCCGAGTACGACTCTAATGGAAACATCTCCAAAGTACATCGCGTATCCGCCGGCTGCATTGAAACTGCGGAATACTGTCTGACAACGAACGGAACCACTCGCGGAGGCACCTCATCCTCTGACTCTTCTTATAGCGAAGCAACCGGGACCTCATTTTCTGCACCGCAGGTGTCAGGCTCAATTGCTCTACTTGCAGAAGCCTTCCCGACTTTACCTGCCAAAGACCTGTTGAACAGACTGTTCGCATCAGCAGATAACAGCTTCTTTACGGCAACTGGAAGTGTCGACTTCGGAAATGGAGTGACCCACGCCTATAATAGAGAGTTTGGCCATGGTTTTCTCGATCTGAGAGCAGCCTTAATGCCCATTGGTAATGTTGGCGCACCTCTTTCTGACAACGCTTATGACGGCGTCGTTCCCCTTTCAGAGGTAAGCATCACTGCTGGTACTGCTCATGGTGACGCCATATCAAATGCGCTCCAGGGAAAAACGATGGCGATTTACGACTCCCTTGGCGCAAACTTTGCCGTTGATGCTGGTGCACTTATTGGATCGAGTTCGCAGAATGTTGACATCCGACTTGAGACATTCCGGTCCAACAACAAGACTAGCGCACAAAGCACGCCATCCTACTCCTTCATGGGAAGTGGGCTGTCTTCAGATACTGGTGGTTTCCAGTTCGTCTCCGGTAGCACGTCAGAAATTGGCAAAGAACTAGGTTTCATTCAATCTGGAGACGGGCTGTTTTCAGGCGATTCTTCTATAATTGCGGACGGTCCCGGCACTATGGCCTTTGCGACCGTGAGTAAGACAGATGGAAGTGGTGTCGGCGCTCTGACCTATGTCGAGCGCACCAGCGACGGTATCGCCTCTGCTGGCTTTGGCCTTTCTATGGCAAAAACATTGCTTCCGAATCTGACCGGTGTGTTTGGGTTTGCCATCAATGGAGAGACAGGAACAGCGCTGGGGTTAACGGCTGAAAGTCAGAGGGATGAAGCTCTTTCAGCAGCCAGTTCAGCTTTTTCATTTGCAGGTGAGTGGACATATCAACCCGGCCTGTCATTTTTTGCAAATGCTGAGTTTGGTATGACGCTGTCTGGAGATGCGGGTTACATCGAGTCACTCGACCCAGCCTTACACAGTGCGTTTAGTGCAGGCATAAAATTTGAAGGTCTCTTCTCCGACAAAGATCTCCTCACCTTCTCTCTTCGGCAACCGTTGCGCATCGAACAAGGAAACGGGACTATTCGCCTTCCTTACGGGCGTGCAGCAGATGGTACTATCTCATATGTTGAACACGAAATTGAACTTGTCCCTAGTGCACGACAGATCGATTTCGGCCTTCGTTACGATATCAACTTTATGGAAGATACGGTGCTGGGCTTAGGTGGCGCAGTTT
This sequence comes from Pseudovibrio sp. FO-BEG1, assembly GCF_000236645.1. NCBI lineage: Bacteria > Pseudomonadati > Pseudomonadota > Alphaproteobacteria > Hyphomicrobiales > Stappiaceae > Pseudovibrio > Pseudovibrio sp. FO-BEG1. The sequence goes on along the minus strand of NC_016642.1, from coordinate 2,896,999 downwards.
CTGTCAATGACGGACATACTCGTGGTGAGCTTGGCGCATCTGCACTTATGGCATTTAAGCATCGATTTTAAAGTGCCCAACAACAAAAAAGCCCTGAGATCATTTCTGGTCTCAGGGCTTTATTAATTAGATCCGCAGCGATGGTTTATTCCACGCGCATGAAGGCGGTCATGCCGCTTTCTTGGTGTTCGATGATGTGGCAGTGCATGAGCCAGTCGCCTTCGTAGTCGGGGCGCACGGCGACCTGGACGCGTTCGTCGGGGAGTACGAGTGCGGTGTCGGTCCACCAGGGGGCGAGTTGACGTTTGTTGCTCTTGAGGAGCTGGAACGTCATGCCGTGGATGTGGATCGGGTGCGTGTGCGGGGTTCGGTTGATGAACTCGAACACGTAGGACTTATCGCGCTTCAGCACGTCTACCGGGTCCAGCGGCCCACGTTCAGCACCTTGCCATGCTCTTTTATTCACGGCCCAGAATGAGAAGCCAAGACTTCCACAGATTGGGTTGGCGGGGCGTTTCTCGGCTGTGGCTGAGAATTCCAGCGGGATGTACTCGGCGTTCTTCAGATCCGGCTGAGGGATCGGGTTGGCTGGCAGTGGCTTGATCTCGCGCAGATCGCGGTTCAGGGACTGGCCAATGGCGCGCAGAGACAAGACTGACCACGGCGAGGATGAAGAGTAGTTGGTGAGCTCAATCTGCTCACCTTCCCCATCAGGAATGCGCATTGCGATATCGGCGCGCTGGCCCGGTCCCAGTGCAAGCTTGTTGACTGCGAATGGTTCTACTGGGTTGCCATCCATGGCGATGACTTTGGCGTCGGTGCCATGCGGAAAGGACAGTTTGTAGATGCGGGTTACATCGGTCACGCACAGGCGCAGGCGGACCAGAGAACCGGCTTTAACATCCATCACAGGGGCAGATTGCCAGTTGGAGGTGCGCAGAGTGCCGAAGGTCCCTGCCCGCGCTGATTTGCGGGGCTGGAACAGTTTGACGAACTGGCCATCACTGCCAAGGCGGAAGTCACGCAGGTTCACCGGGATATCGTGATCGAAGCCCGGATCTTCGTCTTCTTCCACGATCATCAGACCGGTCATGCCGTAGGAGAGCTGCTCCAGAGAGTTGCAGTGCGGGTGATACCAGAACGTTCCTGCATCATGCGGCGTGAAGCGATAATCGAAGTGGTCGTCGGTATAGACGTAGTGCTGGGTCAGGAAGGCAACACCGTCCATGTCGTTGGGCAGGCGCATGCCGTGCCAGTGGATGGTGGTTGGCTCTTCCAACTTGTTGATGAGGCGGCTGTGGAACGGTTGACCCTGCTTAACACGCAAGGTTGGCGGCATAGCATCGCCGAAGGTGAACATCCGTTTTGTGGCAGGTGCATCCTTCATCAACTGATGGTCGATGTTGCGGGCAATCATGTCATGGCGTTTTGGCACTGCCCAGAGACTGGACGCCCCTGCCAAGCCACCGGCCACGGCAGCACCGCCAAACAAGGCGCCTTTCAGCGCCTGACGTCGTGTGATCATTGCTCTTTGTCCTCAAGTTCAGCCCGTCTCTGTACTTGGCTGGTCAATGGCTATTCACGACGGCTGCTGTTTACAGGGCATCTGCTTCCTGCAAATGACGCCCTGCTTGTATCTGGCTCACAAATTGATTCAAGTAGCTAATAGTTTGAATCACGAAACTGCGTCAACGCTCTGAATTTACAGGATTTTGCAGTTTCCTTGTCTAATTATTCCGCTGTGGCAGTCTTCAGATCGGCAATCATGCCTTCCATTTTGCCGGAAAGTTTTGGCAAGCGGATCCGCTTCAGGCGCTCAGTTGTGATGATTGCCTGAACAGTTTCAACGGCCTTGTCCAGATCATCATTGACGATGATGTAATCAAACTCCTGCCAGCCGGAGACCTCATCAATGGCGGTCTTCATACGGCGCTTGATGGCAGCATCGTCGTCATCGCCACGGCCAGACAGGCGTGCGTGCATTTCAGCAATGGATGGTGGCAGCACGAAGATTGCGACCACGTCCTCACCAGCTTGATCCTGCAGCTGGCGAACGCCTGCGATATCGATATCGAACAGGATGTCCTTGCCCGCATTCAGGCTGGCATCCACTGGCTCACGCGGAGTGCCGTAGTAGTTGTCGTGTACCTTGGCCCACTCAAGCAGCTCATTGGCTTTGATCTTGCGCTCAAACTCGTCCGTTTCAAGGAAGTAGTAGTGAACGCCATGTTCTTCAGCCGCGCGGCGCTGACGGGTGGTTGCAGACACGGACAGGGCCAGTTTGTCATCGTCAGCCAGCAGACGGTTTGCGATGGTGCCCTTGCCTGCGCCAGATGGTGCTGCCAGCACCAGCATGAAGCCGCGGCGCACATCTTCGATGTCCTGAGCTGATACGGTTGTTCCGCTTGCGTTTTCTGAGGTCATTTCCAGATTGTCTTCTTTTGCTTTTCTGCGTTTACAGCGTCTGCATCTTATTCGATGTTCTGTGTCTGCTCACGAAGCTGATCGATCACAGTCTTCAGCTCCAGTCCAATTGCGGTCAATTCCACACTGTTGGATTTTGAGCAGAGGGTGTTTGCTTCGCGGTTAAATTCCTGTGCCAGGAAGTCAAGGCGACGTCCGATTGCCCCCCCCTTTACGAGCAGCTCGCCAACAGCTTCTACGTGGGCGTAGAGGCGGTCCAGCTCTTCGCGGATGTCTGCCTTTGTGGCAAGGATTGCTGCTTCCTGATGGAGCCGCTGCGGGTCCAGCTGGCTGCTTGCCTCAATAAGTTCCTGAACCTGCACCTCAAGGCGGGCGCGGATGGCTTCCGGGTTGCGGGACGGCAGAGTTTCAGCTTGTTTGGTGAGCGCGTCGATGGTGTCAATCTGGCCCTTCAGCAGCGTTGCAATGGCACTGCCTTCGCTGCGGCGCATATCCACCAGCTCATTCAGAGCTTCATCGAAGGAAGACAGGAGCGCTGCGATCTGAGCGTTTTTCTCTTCTTCGCTTTCTTCCGCCTCTTCAAACTCCAGAACGCCCTTATAACCAAGGATACCGTCGAGTGTTGGTTCCGGGGCATCCGGGAGGCGATCACGCAGGATGGAGATAGCTTTGAGCACCTGTTCCAGAGCTTCTTCATTGACCACTAGAGCGGTGTCGGACTGGGAGCGCTGCATTTGCAGGCCAACAGAGACGTTGCCACGCTTCAGTTTGGCAGCAAGACGTTTGCGAACTTCTGCTTCAACGCCATCCAGCCCCTGAGGCAGACGCAGGCGTGCATCGAACCCTTTGCCATTGACGGAACGAAGCTCCCACACCCAACGTGTCTCTTCGTAGCTGCTTTCCACGCGGGCAAAGCCGGTCATGCTAGCCAGTGCCATCCCTGAAACTCCTTTTGCGAGCACTCCCCATCTAGGCAATGCTCATAATAAATCTGTGTCGGAGCAAAGCATACTCATCGGACTGAAGATTCCCATGAGCTATGTCGTGCCTGCCCTCACGCGTATCCATAAATTATCGTTTGTCGATACGCGGGAGCATGCCGCGTTCATTACCATTCACGCATCATGCTCCATACTTACATTCTGAGCGAGTTCTTATCATTTGATCAGGTTCGATCAAATGGAACGCGCTCTAGCAAAAAGCCTGCCCGGTGTCATTCCTGGGCAGGCTTTTCTTGTTTTGGTCCTGCAGAGCTCGCAGATCAGTTGTTTTTCTTTTCTGCGGCCTGCTTTGCGCGGATCTCTTTTTCGACCTTGCGCCAGTTGGCGACATTGCGCTGGTGCTGTTTATAGGTTTCAGCGAATGCGTGACCGCCAGTTCCATCTGCAACGAAGTAAAGATCCTTCGTACGGGCCGGGTTAGCGACCGCTTCCAGAGCAGCCACACTCGGGTTGCCAATTGGCCCCGGAGGCAGTGCCTTGATCTGGTAGGTGTTGTACGGGTTCTTTTCCTTCAACATGGAACGGGTGATCGCAGAGCGGTCTTTTGTCCATGCATCACCGCCAAACAAGCCATAAAGGATTGTCGGGTCGGACTGCAGCGGCATGCCTTTACGCAAGCGATTGACGAAGACAGAGGCAACACGTGGGTGCTCATCAACCTTGGAGGTTTCTTTCTCCACGATGGACGCGAGGATCACGAGTTCTTCCGGTGTATCGATCGGCAGACCTTGCGAGCGCTTCTCCCAGATGCGGGCGATGTGCTCGTCCATGGACTTTTCCATCTGCTCGATGATACGCGCCTTCGTGGTGCCACGTGTGAAGGTGTAGGTTTCCGGCAGCAGAGAGCCTTCTGCAGGGATTGCAGAGATTTCGCCGGTCAAGATTTTGTTGGCATTCAGGCGGTTGATGATCTGAGCGCTGCTCCAGCCTTCCGGGAACGTCACGGAATGGTACACAGCACGGCCACCAACAAGGTCTTCCATGACAGTCTTCATGGAGATCCCTGCCGGGAATGCGTATTCCCCTGCCTTGATCTTGTTTTCGTTCTTGAACAGGCGTGTGCCCGCTTCAAACACGAGAGAATTGGTGATGACACCTTCGTCTTCCAGCTTGCCAGCAATCTGCGGCAGGCTCATTCCGCTCGCGACAATGAAGAGCTTTTCTTCTGTCAGCGGACCAGCGGCATCAAACTCGCCCTTACCCCAATACAGCGCAGCACCGGCAACGATGATGCCGAGGACTGCCATGGAAAGCAGGAAGTTGATGGTGATGACGATAGGATTACGCGCGTGACGTGAGCGCGGTGGAGGTGGTGGCGCAGCTTCCGGCTGAATGGCGCGACTTGGACTGCGCGGTGCAGACGGACCACCCGGCTGAATATGAAGATCAGACTGATCCTGAGGCCCATTTGAGTTGTCTTCAGGCGATTGAGCCATATTAACCCTCTATATGGGAGCGCAAAACAAGCGCTCCATCATTAGCGTACCTAAAACCGAGAACATGCCCTGTTTTCGGCGATACACTTTAAATACTCATTACAGAGCCTAACCCATTCGGGAGCCGCAATATAAAAGGCCAGATTCCGCCGTACGGAGTCTGGCCCTTTTTTCCATTATCAAAAAAGCGATTTATGCTTCGACTTTTTTGAGAACCAGAGACGCGTTTGTGCCGCCAAAGCCAAATGAGTTAGACAGAGCGTAGTTAATCTCCATCTTCTTGGCTTTATTAGGGACCAAGTCGATCTTAGTTTCAACTGATGGATTATCAAGGTTGATGGTTGGTGGAGCAATCTGATCACGGATCGCCAAAGCGGTGAAGATCGCTTCCACTGCGCCAGCTGCACCCAGCAGGTGGCCGATTGCAGATTTTGTGGAAGACATGGTCAGAGAACCAGCATCTTCACCTGCAAGACGCTCAACAGCACCCAGCTCAATCTCATCACCCAGTGGGGTGGAGGTGCCGTGTGCGTTGACGTAATCAACATCACCGAGAGAGATGCCAGCACGCTTCAGTGCAGCTTCCATGCAGCGGTAGCCGCCGTCACCATCGGATGCTGGCGCAGTGATGTGGTATGCATCGCCGGACAGACCGTAGCCAACAACTTCAGCGTAGATTTTTGCACCACGTGCTTTTGCGTGCTCGTATTCTTCCAGAACAACGATACCTGCGCCCTCACCCATCACAAAGCCGTCACGGTCTTTGTCGTATGGACGGGAACCTTTTTCAGGCTCATCGTTGTAGCCGGTGGACAGAGCTTTACAGGCGTTGAAGCCTGCGATGCCGATGCGGCAAACAGTGCCTTCTGCACCACCTGCAACCATCACATCCGCGTCACCAAATGCAACAAGGCGTGCAGCATCACCGATTGCGTGAGCACCGGTGGAGCAAGCTGTTACAACAGAGTGGTTTGGACCTTTAAGACCGTGTTTGATGGAAACGTAGCCGCTTGCCAGGTTGATCAGACGACCTGGGATAAAGAACGGGCTTACGCGGCGCGGGCCTTTTTGTTCCATCATAAGAGCTGTGTCAGCGATCCCCTGAAGGCCGCCAATACCAGAACCGATGAGCGTACCAGTGCGGCACTTGTCTTCTTCGGTTTCAGGCTTCCAGTCTGCATCTTCAATGGCCTGATCGGCAGCTGCAATCGCGTAGACGATGAATGGGTCTACCTTGCGCTGCTCCTTCGGAGCCATGTAGTCATCTGGATTGAATGTGCCATCGGTGCCATCACCGCGCGGGACCTGACAAGCAATCTTGGTTTGAAGATCTTCGGTCTCGAAGTTTTCGATGCGACCTGCACCGCTTTTGCCTTCAAGAATTCGTTGCCATGAAACTTCAGCCCCGTTGCCAAGCGGGCTGACCATGCCAATGCCTGTGATAACGACTCGACGCATATTTCCTGCACTTTAATTAGAATGGCGCTGCCAGCCTCATCTGTCGCTTTTTGGAGGACAAAGTGTCTCTCGCTGCGACGGGCATGCAGCTTAAAAGAAAACAGGCGCGGCGAGCGCTAATGACCCACCGCGTGCCTAGCTTTTTAAACAGGATTAGCCCTGCTTGGATTCGATGAACTTTACAGCATCGCCAACAGACTGAATGGTTTCAGCAGCATCGTCTGGAATTTCAACGCCGAATGCTTCTTCGAAAGCCATTACCAGTTCAACAGTGTCCAGGCTGTCTGCGCCCAGATCGTCGATGAAGCTTGCAGATTCGACGACCTTGTCAGCCTCTACGCCGAGGTGCTCGACAACGATCTTCTTTACCTGTTCTGCAACATTGCTCATTTTAAGTCCTCAATTGGTTTTCAAGGTAGTGTTTCGGTCCGCTTCGCGGGGCCTTATTTCACTCGGCACCCGTGTTGCACACTCTGGTTCTTTTGAAAAGACGCAACGGCCTATATGTTAAGCCGCTTCCAAAGAAAACCGCAGCTTTTCCGTTCCTCTTTCCAAGAGGTCACTTCTAATCGGCGGGTTCCTAGCACAATTAGCACTGGTTTACCAGCCGCCAGTAGTGATTGCCCCATTTGTACAAGGGACGGACCGGCTGCGTATTTCTTCGTTAAATCATCGCCATACCGCCATTCACGTGCAGTGTCTGACCGGTAACGTACGCTGCTTCATCACTTGCGAGATAAACAGCTGCACCTGCGATTTCATCAGCAGTGCCCAAACGACCCGCTGGAACGTTGCCCAGGATCGATTCGCGCTGCTTTTCGTTCAGCTCGTCGGTCATCGCAGTAGAGATGAAACCTGGAGCAATTGTGTTTACGGTGATCTTACGGGAAGCCACTTCCTGCGCCAAAGATTTGGACATGCCGATCATGCCAGCTTTTGCTGCGGAGTAGTTCACCTGACCTGCGTTGCCAGTGACGCCAACAACAGATGTGATACCGATAATGCGGCCCTGACGACGCTTCATCATGCCTTTGATTGCTGCGCGGCAGATACGGAAAGTCGCGGAAAGGTTCACTTCCAGAACCTGATCCCACTCTTCGTCCTTCATGCGCATGAAGATGTTGTCGCGGGTGATGCCTGCGTTGTTCACGAGGATATCGAGGCCGCCCATCATTTCTTCAGCAGCCGGGACAAGCGCGTCTACGCTGTCACGGTCGGACAGGTTTGCTGCCTTGATGTGAACGCGATCGCCCAGATCAGATGCCAGCGCTTCGAGCTTTGCTTCGCGGGTACCGGACAGGGTCACGGTTGCGCCCTGCGCGTGAAGTGCGCGTGCAATTGCTTCACCAATGCCACCGGTCGCGCCGGTTACAAGTGCGCTTTTACCTTCTAAATTGAACATGCCGTTGGTCTCCTCGGCTTTAAATCCGTTTAAAGAAAGCTCATAGGGAGGAACTATGGGTTCCGTCTATACGCGCGGCAAAATGCGGTGCCTATGAGCCTTCAAAATCTGTGTATTAGCTCTCAGCGCCTTCAAGACGCGCAACGAGTGCATCAATGTCTTCTGCTGTGTTGACTGCAACACCTTCCAGAGACTTCACGATGCGGCGCACCATGCCGGTCAGCACTTTGCCGGTGCCGATCTCAACCAGAGTGGTCACACCGTTGTCTGCCATCCAGCTTACAGATTCGCGCCAGCGCACGGTACCTGTGACCTGCTCAACCAGACGGGTGCGGATTTCTTCCGGATCGGTGATTGGAGCTGCCAGAACGTTTGCAACGAGCGGAACTGCCGGTGCCTTGATTTCGACTTCAGCCAGCGCCTTTGCCATTGCGTCTGCTGCAGGCTGCATCAGGGAGCAATGGAACGGTGCGGATACAGGAAGAAGAACAGCGCGGCGTGCGCCCTTGCCTTTTGCGATCTCACAGGCGCGCTCTACAGCTGCCTTGTGGCCGGACACAACAACCTGGCCGGTTGCGTTGTCGTTTGCTGCCTGACAGACTTCGCCTTGCGCAGCTTCCTGCGCCACTTCCATAGCCTGATCGAAGTCCAGACCAAGGAGAGCTGCCATTGCGCCCTCTCCTACCGGGACTGCCTTCTGCATTGCATCACCACGGACACGCAGCAGGCGGGCAGCGTCAGCGATGCTCAGGGAGCCAGCTGCTGCCAGTGCAGAGTATTCACCAAGAGAGTGACCAGCAACGAAGCTTGCAGCTTTGGACAGGTCAACACCTTTTGCCTCAAGCACACGCATGGTGGCGAGGCTGACAGCCATCAGAGCTGGCTGGGTGTTTGCAGTGAGGGTCAGCTCGTCTGCCGGACCTTCCCACATGATCTTGGTCAGAGACTGACCGAGAGCTGCATCAACTTCCTCAAATACAGCGCGCGCTTCCGGGAACGTGTCGGCAAGTTCCTTACCCATTCCAACCGCCTGGCTACCCTGTCCGGGAAATGTAAATGCAATAGTCATTTATAAATAGCTCCGTCGCACTTTATTGCGTCAATGTGGGCCAATCGCCTCAAATGTGGGTGTCCCACTTTGTATTCCAAGATGGGGCGGCTATAAATTCAGCAAATACGTGCAAATTATGACCGCCGCCAAAATAAGTAGCAGTCCAGATGCCCTATGGGTCAGCTGCCTGCATCTTCAAGAAACCTAGGGGAAACCTTGGTTGCCTGCGTATTCATCGGGGCGACATGAGCCGTCTTGCAAGCGCAATGTCAAGGCTGCATCTGGAAAAAAGGCATTTTTCCCCGACAGGACTTGTCTTTTACAGGGGATTGGCTATAAAGCCCCTCTCGTTTCCGGTATTTGGCCGGAGGCTTAAAGGGAGGCAGCCCTTATAAGGACTGTAGGAATCGAAGGATTTCCGGCTTCCCGTGTCTCCGCTCTTGTGAAACATCTTCTTGCGGCCTTTTTCTGAGGGCCATTCGAAGGGGCTTTGCGCCGATACCGGGATTGTTAAACTCAGAAAGGCAATCACATGGCGCTCTATGAGCACGTGTTCCTGGCACGCCAGGACATTTCTACCCAGCAGGTTGAAGCCCTCGTTGAGCAGTTCAAAACTGTTCTCGAAGAAAACGGCGGCAAAGTCGGCAAGATCGAATCCTGGGGTCTGCGCACCCTGACCTACCGCATCAACAAGAACCGCAAGGCTCACTACATTCTGATGAACGTAGATGCACCTCACGCGGCTGTTGCTGAGATGGAACGTCAGCAGGGCCTGAACGAAGACATCCTTCGCTTCATGACCATTCGCGTAGAAGAGCTGGACGAAGAACAGTCCGCTATGATGCAGAAGCGTGATCGCGATGATCGTCGTCGTGGCGATCGTAATGATCGTGGCCCACGTCCAGATCGTGGTCCTCGCCCAGATCGTCGCCCTGAAGCACCTGCAGCGGAGTAATTGAAAATGGCTGAATCTTCATCCGCAGGACGTCGTCCATTCTTCCGTCGTCGTAAGACCTGCCCATTCTCCGGTGCGAACGCTCCGAAGATTGACTACAAGGACATCCGTCTTCTGCAGCGCTACATCTCTGAGCGCGGCAAGATCGTTCCTTCCCGTATTACCGCAGTGTCTGCAAAGAAACAGCGTGAGCTGGCTCGTGCCATCAAACGCGCTCGTTTCCTCGGCCTGCTGCCTTTCGTAATCAAGTAAGTCTTGATTATTGGGTCAGGGTGCTTTGCATCCTGACCTTTTTCATGATTTCGGCCCCGCCGGAATCACGGTTGAGAGACTGATCGCGATCGCGACGCCTCTCTCTAACTGCGGAACACTCTTTCCGCAGGACAGCAAAGGAGAAATTCCATGAAAGTTATCCTTCTTGAGCGTGTGGCTAAACTTGGCCAGATGGGCGACACTGTAACTGTTAAAGACGGTTACGCTCGTAACTACCTTCTGCCACAGGCAAAAGCTCTGCGTGCTAACAAAGCTAACCTTGAGCGTTTCGAAAACGAACGCGCTCAGCTGGAAGCTCGTAACCTTGAGCGCAAGACCGAAGCAGAAGCAGTTGGCGCAAAGCTGGCTGGCGAAAGCATCGTTGTTATCCGCGCTGCTGGCGAAACCGGTCAGCTCTACGGTTCTGTTGCTACCCGCGACATCGCAGGTCAGCTGACCGAAGCAGGCTTCACCGTTGTTCGCTCCCAGGTTTCCCTGCGCGCGCCAATCAAGACCATTGGTCTGCACGAAGTATCCATCGTTCTTCACCCTGAAGTTGAAGTTGAAATCTCTGTTAACGTTGCTCGTTCTGAAGACGAAGCTGAGCGTCAGGCAGCAGGTGAAGACCTCACCGTACAGGACGACGACGCTTTTGAATTCGACGAAGATCTTGATGAAGATGAAGATCTCGAAGAAGGCGAAGAAGCAGCTTCTGAAGAAGCTGGTGAAGGCGAAGAAGAAGAAACTGAAGAATAATTTTTCTTCATTCCTCTATGAAAAAGGCGGGGTCTCTGACTCCGCCTTTTTTGATGCCTTACACCTGACAGAATCGGCAAAAACTCCTCTGATTCTGTTCCTCAAAAAAGAGTTTGTTAATAATTGTAGTTGGGGCGAAAATCCCTGAATACAGCTGATTTTAAACAAAAAATCTAAGCTTTTCTCGCGTTTGGAGAGTGTCGACTGTCAATTGGCAACCTGCAATTTTCCCCGCTGATTTAATTTTGTTAAAGAACTGGGCTTAAGGTGTTCAGAGCCTCTTTTCCTGTTCAACGAATGGCTGTACTCAGGGTGCCAAGCGGCACGAGGGGCGGAATGAAGGGCACAGTCCAAAAATTAGAAAAGGCTAGTGAGACCATGCGTGTGGTCCCACATAACGCCGAAGCGGAGCGTCAGCTTCTTGGCGCCATCATGGTGAACAACGAGACCTATTATCGTGTCTCGGAGTTCCTGGAAGCTCGGCATTTTTTCCTGGCACCCCACAAGGATATCTACGACAAGTGCGGGGCACTTATTAAGGCTGGCAAGATTGCCTCGCCTATTACGCTCAAAACGTTTTTCCCGGCAGATGAAAAGATCGCAGACCTGTCTGCAACTCAGTATCTGCTGCGTCTTGCTGGTGATGCGACTTCCGTGATCAACGCGGAAGACTACGGCAAGACCATTTACGATCTGGCAACTCGCCGTAACCTGATCACCATTGGCGAAGACATGGTGAACATCGCTTATGACGCGCCGATCGACATGCCACCTTCCTCTCAGATTGATGATGCAGAGCGTCGTTTGTTTGAATTGGCTGAAACCGGTCGTTCCGACGGCGGTTTTCAGGACTTTGGCAGCGCGCTGACTGAAACCATCGAGATGGCGGCGGCTGCGTTCCAGCGTGAAGGTGCGCTTTCCGGTGTTTCCACGGGCTTGCGCGATCTGGACAAGCTCATGGGTGGCTTGCAGTCTTCAGACTTGATCGTACTGGCTGGTCGTCCTGCGATGGGTAAGACATCGCTGGTTACGAACATCGCTTATAACATTGCCGAGAATTATCAGACTGAAGAGATGCCAGATGGCACTGTACGGACTGTAAATGGCGGCGTCGTTGGCTTCTTCTCTCTGGAGATGAGCGCCGAACAGCTGGCGACTCGTATTATCTCCGAGCAGACCGAAATCTCATCCTCCAAGATTCGCCGCGGCGACATCAACGAGATTGAATTCGAGAAGCTTGTGGCTGCGACTCAGCACATGCAGCACGTTCCACTGCACGTGGACCAGACTGGTGGTATCTCCATCGCTTCCCTCGTTTCCAAGGCACGCCGCCTGAAGAGACAAAAGGGTCTGGACATGATCGTGGTGGACTATATCCAGCTTCTGACAGGTTCTTCCAAGAACCAGGGCAACCGCGTTCAGGAAATCACAGAGATCACCACGGGTCTTAAGGCGTTGGCGAAGGAACTCAATGTTCCGATTATCGCCCTCTCCCAGCTCTCCCGTCAGGTTGAAAACCGTGATGACAAACGTCCTCAAATGTCTGACCTTCGTGAATCCGGTTCGATCGAGCAGGATGCGGACGTGATCATGTTCGTGTATCGCGAAGAGTACTACATGGGCAAAAAAGAACCGCCTGAAGGTACGCCTGAGTACGAAGAGTGGAACGCCAAGATGGAACAGCTGCGCGGCAAGGCGGAAGTGATCATCGCTAAGCAGCGTCACGGTCCGACCGGCATTGTGGATCTGCAGTTCCAGGGTGAGTTCACCCGCTTCTCTGATCTGGCAGATGACGCCCATATTCCTGACAGAATTATGGAGTAAGGCAGGATCATCCTACTGAATTAGCGATTGACCCGGAGTTACGCGCATCAGTTGTGCAGTGCTCCGGGTCTTGCTTTTTTATTGCTCTGATTTTTTGTAGGTTACTGGGCATTCAAAGAATCTGAAGGCATTCGCGTGACACATTCTGCCGCTCCTACATCTGACCGCCCTGCAGTTTCTGCTGGCGGCGCTGCAAAACTAACCATTGACCTTACTGCTCTACGCTCCAACTGGTGCTATTTGAACGGCAAGGTCGGAGACGGTTGCACCTGCGCAGTGGTTCTGAAAGCCAATGGCTACGGAACAGGTGCAGCGGAAGTTGGCAAAACACTTTATCACGCCGGTGCCCGCGTCTTTTTCGTTGCTCTTCCGGAAGAAGGCATTGAGCTGCGCAAAGAACTGCCGCACGCCGAAATCTACGTGCTCAACGGTTTGTTCCGTGATCGCGAGAAGTTCTATTACGATTTTGATCTGAAGCCAGTGCTTAACAGCCTTGAAGAAGTTGCGGAATGGTCCTCCTTTGCACAAAGCCTGCAAGAGGAGTTGCCAGCGGCGCTTCACTTCGACACTGGGATGCACCGGCTGGGCATGTCCATTGGTGACGCCCTGCAGATTGGTGAGTCGGCTCATCTTCTGAAAGGCATCCGGATTGATCTGGTCATGAGCCATCTGGCCTGTGCGGATACGCCGGGTCATGGGCTCAATGAAAAACAGCTTAACCGCTTCCAGCGCGTGTGCGAGTTGTTCCCTGAAGCACGCAAGTCTTTGAGCAACTCAGCCGGTATCTTCCTGGGTGACGATTACCATTTCGACATGGTTCGCCCAGGCATCGCGCTTTATGGTGGTAATCCGGTTCCGGACGAGACCAACCCGATGCTTCCGGTGGCACATGTGCAGGCAGAGATCATCAGTTTGCGCGAGGTTCCACATGGTGATCCTGTGGGTTATGGGGCTTCCCGCGTAACACCGCGAAAAAGCCGAATTGCAACCATAAATGCCGGATATGCGGATGGTCTGCACCGGCTGGTTGGAAGCTCTGATGATCAGCCCAATGGTGCGCGGGTTTACATTGGTGGGCACTTTGCGCCAATCTTTGGCCGCGTCTCCATGGACATGATTGCAGTTGATGTGACGGACATCCCTGAGGAGCATCTGTCACGCGGGGCCCCTGTTGAGATTATGGGGGCGCATGTAAACGTGGATGAACTGGCAGAATTTGCGCAAACCATCCCATATGAATTGCTGTGTAGCCTTGGAGCACGCTATACACGCCACTATAAACGCTAGCGAGAGAACACTGGCAGGAACCTGAATTCGATATGGCGAAACGCTCCCTTTCATTTGTCTGTCAGTCCTGTGGGGCAACCACACTTAAATGGGCAGGCCGCTGCGAATCTTGCGGCGAATGGAACACAATTCAGGAAGAACAGCAGGCCGGTGGCATTGGTGCTGGCCCTAAAACGGCTTCAAGAGCTAAAGGCCGGGTCGTACCGCTGGTTGGATTGTCTGGAGAGACAAAAGAAGCTCCCCGTATCATCACCGGTGTTGCCGAGCTGGACCGCGTGACCGGTGGCGGCTTCGTTAAAGGCTCTGCGCTGCTTGTTGGCGGTGATCCTGGAATCGGTAAATCCACCCTTCTTACTCAAGCAAGTGCGCATCTGGCGTTTCAGGGACACAACATCGTTTACATCTCTGGCGAGGAAGCGGTGGATCAAGTGCGTCTGCGTGCCGAACGCCTTGGACTTCGTGATGCGCCGGTTCAGCTGGCTGCAGAGACCAGCGTTGAAGACATTCTGACAACGCTGGAAGACAAGAAGGGGGACGAGCGCCCTCACCTTGTGATCATCGACAGTATCCAGACCCTCTGGACCGAGATGGCCGATTCTCCTCCGGGAACGGTGACACAGGTTCGCGCTTCTGCTCAGGCGCTTGTACGCTTTGCCAAGAAGACCGGCACCACCGTTGTGATTGTCGGCCATGTGACCAAGGATGGTCAGATCGCTGGCCCGCGCGTGGTGGAGCATATGGTTGATGCGGTGCTCTACTTTGAAGGCGACAACGCTCATCAGTACCGCATTTTGCGTGCGGTGAAGAACCGCTTTGGTCCTACGGATGAAATCGGCGTCTTTGAGATGTCTGATATGGGGCTACGGGAAGTAAAGAATCCCAGTGCTATGTTCCTGAGTGAACGTAGCGCAACTGCTCCAGGTTCAGCCGTGTTTGCCGGTATAGAAGGTACGCGGCCATTGCTGGTGGAAATGCAAGCGCTTGTGGCCCCTTCTCCGCTTGGCACACCGCGCCGGGCGGTGATCGGGTGGGACAGCGCGCGCCTCTCCATGATTTTGGCCGTGCTTGAAGCGCGCTGCGGTGTTAAGTTCGCTCAGCATGACGTTTATCTGAACGTTGCTGGTGGCCTAAGAATTAATGAGCCAGGAGCTGACCTCGCCGTTGCGGCAGCTTTAATCTCATCGCTTAGTGGGGTTGCTCTTCCCCTCGAATGCGTCTATTTCGGCGAAATCAGTCTGTCTGGTGCAGTTCGACCAGTGGCCCAGGCTGCTTCCCGATTGAAGGAGGCGCAGAAGCTTGGATTTGGTCAGGCGGTAATCCCTGACGGGAATATGAAGGAAGGCTCCAACGCTCTCGGTCATGTCAAAGGACTTGAGGAGCTTGGAGATCTGGTAGCAAATATTGCCGCCAGTGCGCAGAAAATGGAAAACGCTTAAGGGTTTAACCTAGGCTGATTTTAACCGGCAGGCATTTTTGTTGGTTTGCCTGCCAGTCAAACAAGGGACATGTGTCGACAGATGCCGATCACACTCTTAGACGGAATTCTACTGGTTATCATGCTGATCTCTGGCGTTCTTGCGATGATTCGCGGGTTCGTTCGTGAGGTGCTCTCCATAGCATCCTGGGTCGCAGCAGCAGTCGCCGCCTATTTATTCTACGGAAGTCTGAAACCATTTGTGCTGCAACACGTCGCCAATGACACACTTGCAACTGCGATCGCAGCAGGTGCTGTTTTCCTCGTGACATTGATTGTGGTGAGCTACATCACCATGCGCATTTCAGACTTCGTGCTGGACAGCCGGATTGGCGCGCTCGACCGTACGCTCGGTTTCGTATTTGGCGCTGCCCGCGGCTTCCTGCTTGTTGTTGTTGCGCTGCTGTTCTTTAACTGGTTTGTACCAGAACCACGCCAGCCAAACTGGATCATGGATGCAAAATCCCGTCACCTGCTGGTGACCAGCGGCCAGAGCCTTGTGGCGGCGCTGCCGGAAGATCCTGAGCGTGCTATTATGGATCAGATCCGTAAACAGGGCGGTTCAACCGGCTCTGCGAACGGAGCGTCCAGTGATGAAGAAGCCCGCTACTCCCCAAGTGAGCGGCGCGGACTGGACCAGCTGACGGCCTCTGGCGATGGCCGGAACTAAGCTGATATTTTGAGAATTGGCCTAAGGAAGAACCAAGGAGTGATGCCATGAGCAGTGGTGTATCAAACAATTCTGCCGACTTGAGAGAGTTGAGAGCAGATTTTGACGGCGATACCCTGCACGAAGAATGCGGTGTTTTTGGCATTCTTGGACATGACGATGCAGCAGCACTGACCGCTCTGGGGCTTCATGCGCTTCAGCACCGCGGACAGGAAGCAGCGGGCATTGTGACATTTGATGGCGATCAGTTCCGCTCAGAACGCCATATGGGCCTTGTAGGTGATCACTTCACCCAGCAAGAGACCATTGACAACCTGAAAGGTCCTTACGCGATCGGTCACGTACGCTACTCCACCACTGGTGAAGCAGCGCTGCGGAACGTTCAGCCACTGTTTGCTGAACTTGACGGTGGTGGGATTGCGATCTGTCACAACGGCAACTTCACCAACGCGCTGACCTTGCGCCGCCAACTGATCAGGGATGGGGCTATCTGTCAGTCCACTTCTGACAGTGAGGTGGTTCTGCAGCTGGTTGCTCGTTCGCGCGAGAAGAAGATCGTGGACCGTTTCATCGAGGCGATCAGCCAGATGGAAGGTGCATATTCTCTGGTGGCGCTGACCCGCAAGAAGCTGATTGGTGCGCGCGATCCTTATGGCATTCGTCCTCTGGTTCTGGGTGACCTGAACGGTGCTCCTATCTTTGCAAGTGAAACCTGTGCGCTGGACATCATTGGCGCGAAGTTCATTCGTGAGGTTGAGAACGGTGAGGTTGTTGTTTGTACTCCTGGTGGCATCGAGAGCTACTTCCCGTTTGGCAAGCGCCCTGCCCGTCCGGACATCTTCGAGTACATCTACTTCTCCCGTCCAGACAGTGTTCTGAATGGTCATTCCGTTTATGACGTTCGCAAGCGTTTTGGCCGTGTGCTGGCACAGGAAAGCGCTGTTGAAGCGGACGTGATTGTTCCGGTTCCTGATTCCGGCGTTCCGGCTGCGCTTGGCTTTGCAGCTGAGAGCGGTGTTCCGTTTGAGCTGGGCATTATCCGCAACCACTATGTTGGCCGTACCTTTATTGAGCCGACACAGCAAATCCGTACGCTTGGTGTGAAGCTGAAGCATTCTGCCAACAGAGCGCAGATTGAAGGCAAGCGTGTGGTGCTGGTGGATGACAGCCTTGTGCGCGGGACAACCAGCCTGAAAATCGTGCAGATGATCAGAGATGCTGGCGCGAAGGAAGTTCACTTCCGTCTGGCCTCACCTCCAATCAAGTTCTCCGATTACTACGGTATCGATACGCCAGTGCGCGAAAAGCTGCTGGCTGCCAAATATGATCTGGAAGGTATGCGCAATTACATTGGCGCAGACACTCTTGCCTTCCTGAGCATTGACGGCGTCTACCGTGCGATGGGTCATGAGAATGGCCGCGACAACGAGAACCCGCAGTTCACTGATCACTGCTTTACCGGGGACTATCCAACCCCGCTTACAGATCTGTCTGACGATGTGGACACACGTCAGGCTCCTCGCCTTGTAGAAACTGGTTAAGTTCAATGAGTTCGAAAAGACTTGAAGGTCGTGTTGCTGTTGTCACGGGAGCCTCCCGTGGCATTGGCTATTTTGCTGCAAAAAAGCTTGCTGAAGAAGGTGCGCACATTATTGCTGTTGCCCGCACCGTTGGTGGCCTTGAAGAACTGGATGATGAAATCCAGCAGTTGGGCAGCTCTGCTACCCTTGTTCCGCTTGACCTGACAGACTTTGATGCGATTGACCGTCTGGGCGCTGCGATCTTTGAACGCTGGAAAAAGCTCGATATTCTGGTCGGCAACGCAGGTATTCTTGGCCCAACTTCTCCGCTGGGTCACGTGGCTCCGAAGAAGTTCGATGAAGTGATGCAGATCAACGTGACTGCCAACTGGCGTCTGATCCGCTCACTTGATCCGCTTCTGCGTCAGTCTGATGCGGGTCGCACGGTCTTCCTGACCTCAGGAGCCCCACACAAGTGCCGTGCCTATTGGGGACCATACTCCATGTCCAAAGCGGCTCTGGAGGCTCTTGTACGCACGTATGTGAACGAGACACGCAAGACCAACGTGAAGTCCATGCTGATCAACCCAGGCCCAATGCGCACTGGTATGCGTGCGAAGGCTATGCCGGGTGAAGATCCAAAGACGCTGCCGCATCCTTCTGAGATCTCCGAGGACATCGTTCGTTTCTGCCTGCCAGAAAATGAAGAGAACGGTCGTCTCTACGATTTCCCAAGCAAGGAACTGCGCGACTTCGTGCAGCTGACAAGCTAATCCATTCCTGTTTCAAGAAACGAAAAGCCCCGGTCGTTGCCGGGGCTTTTTTGTTAGAAATAGAAACATGTGCGATAGTTACTTCGAAACTTCATTAATATGATTACGCTCACAAGAGAAATGAACTGAAATGGGCAGAAAGGCAAAACATCATTACATCCCTCGAGGATATCTGAAGGGCTTTACAAAAGAAGGCAAGAAATCATCACCTTTCCTATGTGTTCCAAAAAACAACAGCCAACCATTCATTACCAATCCCAATGACGCCTGCGCTCAACGTGATTATTATAAGGTCCAACATCCCAACCCTCTATTGATAGAAGACTGGTATGGAGAAACAATTGAGCCCAAAATTGAGCGAGTGATCTCCCGTATCAGTGATACGAGTGCTCTACCATTATCTTCAGAGCGTCCGGACCTAGATTTACTTTTGGCAACACTATTTTTGCGCGTGCCTTCATTTAGAGATACTTTGGAGGCCCCGATGAAGCGAGCAAAAGAAATAGTAGACAGTATCAGTGATGATGTGAACTTGGCCAATAAAAGTGAGTTTGAATACAATCAAACTGATCTCATTAAGACAGAGCTCAATTTAATAGAGACCGTTATAAAAAGTCTGTCCCAGAAGTACTATCAGCTACACATTATCGAAAGTGAAGAACCAAACTTTATTATGTGTGATCGCCCATTTGTTTTGAGCCACCCCAATGGTGGGGATGGTATGTACTTCGGGCTCAATACACCAAACATTGAAATCTGCGTACCAATCACAAGAAAAGTACTCTTAGTTGCTCAGAACAGAGCGGTTAAGGAAGAGGTGTTTGAAGCAAACGAGCAAATCGTAGGACTAGCGAATACAAAGCAAATGATATCTGCCAACAAGTTCTTCTATACTTGTGACAAGAGTGTTTTGCTAATCAATGAAGATCTATCAGTCCACAATCATGTTGTCCAAACACCTCTTACATGTTCATGGTTCTAGATGAAGCTTTTGTCTGTGAGGGCCTTGACCTGATTGAACACGTCCGGACCTGCTGTCACGACCTTACAGCCGTTCATGACAGCATCCTGAACGTTGATCTCTTGACAGATGCCGCCAGCTTCTTCCACGAGCAGCATGCCTGCCATACAGTCCCATGAGTTCATGTGCTCTTCGATGTAACCGATGAGACGGCCAGAAGCGGCATAGGACAGCATCAGACCGCCAGATCCATTGCGGAAGAAGATGCCACCTTCATCGAGCAGCATGTTCACGGTGTCTTTTACAGCCTGATTGCGGCCGCGCGCGCTGAAGCCAAGGCCAAGAGAGCCGTTGGACAGGGATGCGCTTTTGGACACGCTGATTGGCACGCCATTCAATGTGGCGCCTTTGCCCTTTTCAGCAGCAAACAGTTCGTCTGCACATGGGTCGTAAACTACGCCAATGTACTTCTCACCGTTCTTCACGCAGGCAATGATTACGCACCACTGCGGGATGCTGGAGACGAAATTTGCAGTTCCATCGATCGGGTCGATGATCCAAGTGTATTCAGAGGTGCCCTGCTTTGGATCGCCCTCTTCCCCCACAATAGTGTCATCAGGAAATGCTTCAGCAATTGCATTTCTAACCAGTATTTCAGTATCGCGATCAGCCTCAGAAACCATGTCCTGATGACCTTTGCTCTCGATGTTGAGAGTTTCCAAACGCGTATAGTATTCGTGCGCAAAAGCGCCAGCGCGCTTAACCAGTGCGTTGGCAAACGTAAAACGGTCTTGTGACATGAGATTCCTATTTAAAGTACGGAGTGCTGGAAACGAGCGCGATTAAAAGCAGATTCAGGACGAATTGCAACTTCTTAGCGGCGCTCGCTGATATTTCTAGAGAAAATTTCAAGTGGGTGACAGGTGGGGCTGTGGTTTCGACAGAGCGCTTTGCTTGTGCGAGAGACAATCATAGCATGTGATGGTGGTGCAAAACTTATCCCCTTCCCCGAAAGGCGTCTCATACTAGGTTTCATGTTCATACAAACGGGTGGTTTGAGGGAACGTCCCTCAGACTGGTGTGAACTGGGCGGGGCTACTGCGGAAGGTAACGTATTTCGCAGCAGGTCCGTGGAGGTTCCCCTTTCACCAACAGTGTTGAGGGATAGCGGATGTCCGGCCAGACCAGAGGGCGCCAGCACTGAGACCTGAGGCTTTCCAACGGCCTTAAGTCTTCCAAGTGTCTTCTGGATCCTGGCCTTAGCCTCCTGCAAAAACGCCCGGGCAAGGCGAGTAGCTGATGCCGAAGAAATTACTACCTACTAAATGCGCAGGCATTGCCTGTTCGCCTTGCTCATCCCGGTCATCGGGGTTGCTGGTTTCAACACTGCATGGAAAACCATACGGTGCTCTTGGTGTTTCATTCTCCTAAATGAGAAAGAGATTGTTTGTGAGTAAAGCCGAACCTGCAAAATCTCTAGTGGCCTGCCCCCTGACAGCTTCCGGTTCTCTACGATTTTGGCAAATAAAAAAGGGCAGCGCGGTGCTGCCCTTTCAAACTGATGGGAAACTGAAATCAGTTTCTCTTCTTGTGGTACGGGTTTTCGCCTTTTCTGTAGGACAGACGAACCGGCGTGCCTTTGATGTCAAAGCGCTCGCGAATACCGTTCACAAGGTAGCGGGTGTAGCTCTCCGGCAGATTGTCCGGTTTGGAGCTGAACACCACGAAATGCGGTGGACGTGTTTTAGGCTGCGTCATGAAACGCAGACGAACACGGCGGCCAGACACTGCTGGCGGCGGATGGTGGATCAGAACGCCTTCCAGCCAGCGGTTGAGGCTGGAGGTACCAATGCGCTTGTTCCACATCTCATAGGCGCGGAACACGGCCTGCATGAGCTTATCAAGGCCCTGCCCGTTGATACCGGACATGGTGACAATCTCAACGCCGCGCAGCTGGTTCAGATAACGTTCCTGAGAATCCTTGATGTGGCCCCAGGCGTCTTCACGATCTTCGATCAGATCCCACTTGTTGACCGCGATTACGATCGCGCGACCTTCGCGGGCACACAGATCGATGATCTGCAGATCCTGCTTTTCAAAGGAGATGGTCGCATCAAGGGTGACAACAACAACTTCCGCAAACTTCACAGCGCGCAGAGCATCTGCAACGGAGAGCTTTTCCAGCTTCTCCTGAACGCGGGCTTTCTTACGGATACCAGCGGTGTCGAAGACTTTGACGTGATGGTCCTGCCATTCCCACTCAACAGAGATACTGTCGCGGGTGATGCCAGCCTCAGGGCCGGTCAGCAGGCGCTCTTCACCCAGCATCTGGTTGATGAGAGTGGATTTGCCTGCGTTTGGACGACCAACAATCGCCATGCGCAGTGGACGCTCACGCGTACCGACTGGCTCGTCGATCTCTTCGTCTTCGACGTCAACGTCTGTGCGCGCTTCGGTGAACTCCTGAGAGGCTTCCAGCTCTTCAGCTTCATCCACGATCGGACGCAGCATGTCATAGAGCTCAGAGAGACCTTCACCGTGTTCAGCCGACAGCGCGATCGGATCGCCAAAGCCGAGCGTGAACGCGTCATAGAGCCCAACATCACCAGCCTTGCCTTCTGCCTTGTTGGCACAAAGGATCACAGGGGTGCTGTTGCGGCGCAGCAGATTTGCAAAATGTTCATCGAGCGGCATCAAGCCTGCGCGTGCATCAATAAGGAACAAGCATGCATCCGCTTCCCGGATTGCTTCTTCTGTTTGAGCGCGCATACGCCCTTCGAGGCTAGATGCCTCTGCTTCTTCCAAGCCGGCAGTATCAACGATCCTGAATCGCAGATCGCCCAAGCGCGCATCACCGGACCGACGGTCACGGGTCACACCTGGGGTATCATCGACAAGCGCGAGGCGCTTGCCCACAAGGCGATTGAAGAGCGTCGACTTGCCAACATTAGGTCTGCCAATAATGGCGACTGTCGCAGTCACGCGAATACTCCTCGTCTGGTCTACAGCACTTGGAGCATGGCGTTATCTGACACCATGCTCCAAGCTTTTGTTCTTAATCGTACCCATATCCGAAAACCGGGCTCAATGCCACAGTTGCGAAGGCACGTTTTAATTCAGCGCTGCAACCGCTCCGTCACTGGTGAGGACGACCATACGTCCACCAGCAACAATTGGTGATACAAATACGCCACTGGTCACTTTCCGCGATGCGGATGCCTGGCCGGTCTTTGCATTCACAGATGCAAGGTAACCATTGCTGGACATGGCGATCAGCTGGCCATTGGCCAGAATTGGACCTGCCCAGTTGACATTCTTGGCGTCACTTTCGCCAGTTGGCAACTTGGCACTCCAGATAAGGTTGCCGGTCTTACTTGAGATTGCATGCAATTTGTCATCCAAGCCGATCAGGAATACCGTACCACCGGAAACAACCGGCGTGTGTACGGCACCGAAATCAGACTCCCACAAACGCTCACCGTCTTTCAGCGAGATACCGAGTGTACGACCAGCAACGGAGGTTGCGATAACCTTGTTGCCATCAATAACCGGGCTTGCTGAAACATCTGTCAGGCCAGAAAGTGCGCGTGTACGGAAGGACCGTGCAACGGTATCGATCCATTTAGGCTCACCGCTGTTAATGTCAAGCGCCATAACCTCACCTGAGGAGAACGGCACAACAACAGTGTTGCCTGAAACTGCCGGATTTGCAGAGGAAAGCAGGCCTGCCTGCTCTGCGATACCGGCGAAGGACCATGCCTGCTCACCATCTGACTGGTTGAGGCCGATCACTTCATTGTCCTGGGTTACGACAACGACTTTGCCATTAGACGCTGCTGGAGCACCGCGAACCGGGGTTTCCAGCGTCTTGGTCCAGAGGATGTTGCCGCCCTTATCGAGAGCATAAACATTGCGGTATGCGGTTGCGACAAAGATCTTGCCGCCATCAAGCACAACGCCGCCGCCTGCAGCGACTTCGTTTTCGCCTTCCAGACCCAGGTTCTTTGTGAAGACCTTGGCACCGCCTGTTGTCAGAGCAACAAGATTGCCATCGGACTTATAAACGTAGATGCGCTGACCATCAGACACCGGACGCGCTGCAGTGCGCGGGTTGCTGGAGCCAATGCCGAAGAAGCCTGGAGAGCGAACCTGACCGATGCTGGAGGACCATGCAACGCCGCCGCCTACATTGACTGCAATATTGCCCGGGTCATTGCTCTTCGGACCAGCTGCTGTTGGCCATGTAGAGCCACCGGTTGCCGCTCCGATCGTGGCATCGCCACCGGTCGCAGCTGGTTTGAGAGCGCCCTGATACAGAGGCTGACGATCGCCTTCGAGGAACTCGTCATCGCCGCCGAATGGATTAAGACTGGAAAGAGAAGAACAACCAGCCAGCGTCAGCGCAAGCGCGCCGGTTCCAATCAAAGCCTTCCAAGACTTTCTTTTGGTCTCGCTCACTTATTCAGTCCCCTTTTCGTCTTTGCCCAATGCAGAGGTGATCAGTTCTAGATAAATCTGTGCGCGCCCGGAAATGTCAGATGGGGCGGCTGCATCATTTACAACTTCGCTAAAGCGTGTGCGTGCCGCTTCCAGGTTGCCTGCCTTATACTCAGCAGCACCCAGAATTTCCAAAGCGGAGAAGCGCCAGGTGTTGCCTGCAACAGCCAGAACCTCAGTGTGCTTCTTCACAGCAGCAAGGTCACCGCTGTCCAGCAGCAGGTAAGCTGCGCGGATGTTTGCGAGGCCCTTGTAGATGGTTGGTGTAGAGCTGTCTGCTGCGACGGCCTCAAAAGCCTTGATGGCTTCGTCAGACTTGCCTTCCAGCGCCAGCTCGGTGCCAACACGCATCTTAGCCATCATTGGATAGCCGCCGATTGCGCCTTCCATGGAGACAAAAGCAGCCTGAGCT
Source organism: Pseudovibrio sp. FO-BEG1 (assembly GCF_000236645.1). NCBI lineage: Bacteria > Pseudomonadati > Pseudomonadota > Alphaproteobacteria > Hyphomicrobiales > Stappiaceae > Pseudovibrio > Pseudovibrio sp. FO-BEG1. The sequence goes on along the minus strand of NC_016642.1, from coordinate 2,872,846 downwards.
TCTGCGTAGTTGCCTGCATCAGAAAGCTTAACTGCTTCCAGGAATTCTGTACCTGCTGCCTGAGACTGTTTGGTCTGCCAGTACTCATAGCCGCGGTAACCTGCGGTACCTACAACGATAAGACCTGCTGTCAGGTATACAACCGGAGCAAAGCGCTTCCAAAGCTTTGAAAACTGGTCGCTTCTTACTTCTTCATCGACTTCGCGAAAAATGTCGGACATAACTTCAAATGTTCCTGCAGCAACGATTCTTAGGTTTGTGGTATCCCAATGGGCGGCGTCACATTAAAACTAAGAGAGCCGCAGGCAAACCTCTTTCTCTACCTCTTTCAACCGATTAGTGGCTTAATTAGGGCAAGAAAAGAGTTTTCCCTGCCAACATTTACAAGAGTAAATGCCGGAGGGAACCACTTTGGTGTCTGTCTTGAAACCTTAACGCATGCAAAAGGTCAAGTTATGATCGGCACGCCAATCAAAATTGCATGTAGTTTCCACACGAACAGGCCGTAGAAAATCAAGCCAAGCCCTACAGAGATCACATCGTTCTTCATTGCGTTCGGATAGTCTCGGTTCGGTGGAGTGATACGTTCACGTTTGGCAATGGTAATCCTGACGATGATTGCCCAGATCAGGAACGAGCCAAACAACACCACAGAGTAAGGTTCACCATTAGCAAACAGGTGTGCAACGGCCCAGAGTTTGGTTGCATTGATGAGCGGATGTTTAGTGATGCGGGTGATGTTCCCTTTCAGCTGAGAGGCAAAGAACAGCGGAAAGACTGGAAGCATCAGTAGCATGGTAACATGACGCCCCCAACTCGGCGGCACATACCACGGCGTATAATCGCCATGCCATGCCGCGCCAAAACCGTAGACAACGGCAACTAGCCCGCCCAACGCGACAAGCGTGTAAATGCCTCTGTATCCGTTGAATGTAAGCCGCTGAACCAAACTCTCCCGCAGGCCAGTAAAGGACGGGATCAAATGCACCGTGAAAAATGCGGTAAGTCCTGAAATCAATAATGTCATGTCTTGCTCTCTCCCAAGATCAATTGAGAACAAGGTATTTCACGGATATCTCATTTGCAAAGCAATCTTCCGCATCGCGAAAGCGTCAACCCAAAAAGAAAACCGCCCGCATGGTTTGTTCATGCGAGCGGTTTCAAAAATTTAGTTTCAGAACCCGTTTAGGTCAGGATTGCCATACCGATCAATAACTCGTGCAGCTTCCAAACAAACAGGCCATAGAGCAGGAAGCCAAGGACAACGCTGATGATGTCGTTGCGAATGGCATGCGGGAACTGCTCAGTCTCGGTGTTCTTGCGGTCGAACTTCTTCAAAGAAATGCGTGCCCAGATCGCCCAGACAAGGAAACCACCAAAGAGAGCAACGGAGTATGGCTCACCATTCACCAGCAGATGTGAGATTGCCCAGATCTTGACGGCCAGAATGACAGGGTCTTTGGTCCACTTGGCGATATTGCCGCGGATAAACTTCGCGAAGACCAGAATAAAGACCGGCAGCAGCAGTGTCATAGCCAGGTGGCGCAACCAGAACGGTGTCACGTACAGTGGGAACAGGTCTTCTTCCCGCGCCAGAACGAAGCCGTAGATCATACAGAACAGGCCAGTCAGCACGATCAGCGAATAGACTGCGCGATATGGATTTAGTCCAATGCGCTGGACGACGGAATCACGAAAGCCCGGAAACGATGGGACAAAGTGAATTCCCAAAAAGATGAAAAGCCCGACAAGTAACAGCGTCATCGAGTGACCCTTTAGTTTTGTATTTTACGTTAAAGCCCTTAGCTGAGCTTGTGCACTGTGACCAAACGCCGTGAAATATCAATAAGCCTGATCGTCCCTGCGTAAGGTGTTTTCTACATTTACCCAATTCTTTTTCAAGGAACCCTTGAGGTCATCCTTGTTTTCTCGCTAAATCAGGGTGAGTGGTTTATCTGCATATATCATAACTTGACTGTTTGACTCCTATATTTGCGCAAGATCTAAGGATTCTCAAACAGAAACAGCGCCTGGAAAGTTCTATGTCCGAGAGTGACAGTGCAACAGAGATCACAGAACGTCGCCGAGTGCGCCGTCGGCGTACGCTCAAGGAAGGACGGATCGTCTTCGCGAGCCAGTCCATGGTTTTCGATTGCATTATTCGCGATTTGTCCGATTTCGGCGCCCGATTGAAGATGGAAACAACAATCGATATTCCAGATGAGTTCATGCTCTATCTGGTGCATTTGCGCCAACGCGTGAAGGCTGAAGTTCGCTGGAGAACGGCTGACACTTTAGGTGTCGAGTTCATTGGTGAAAAGGAAACCGTTTCCAGCCTGATGAAAATCTAGAGTACCTTCTTAAACGCCCACATTGATGGGCGTTTTTGTTTTGCTTGCACAGCTTCTCGTTTCCCGTTCATACTGACCCCAGAGTGTTGGGTGGGAGATGATCGGATGACACTTACTCTCAATGAAGCCCGGGATTTACTCCTGGCACGCAAAGCTGAACTTACGGAACTGACTGAAATTTCTGAGAGTGATCGCGCAACCGTTACGCTCGATCAACAGTCCGTTGGCCGCCTCTCCCGCATGGACGCCATGCAGCGCCAAGCCATGGCACAAGCCAATGATCGCCAACGCGCCCGCGAACTCCAACGCATCGACGGCGCACTTCAACGTATCAAAGAGGACGAATACGGTTACTGCCTGGAATGCGGCGAAGACATCCCCGAAGCCCGCCTGCGTGTTGATCCTGCTGCCCTTTACTGCGTGAGCTGTGCGAAGCTGTTTGGGTGAATGGTTTTCCTAGACGACCACTTCAACATTACGTTTCAGGACAAACAACCAAGCCTGCATGTCCATGTTGTCTTTTTTCGCGATCTCAAACGACGTACTGACCTGATGGCCAAACCAATCTGCAAATACATAGGGCATGACATTCGGCGTCACCCCAAATGGATCTTTGGCTCCTGCTTCTGAAGGGCCATGAGCGTCTGTGTGTTCTATAATCACAAGGCCGTCGCCATGTATTTGGTTGAGCCAAGTCGTTAGTGCTTGCCTTGGGTTCCAGCCTTGATCCAACGAGTTGGAGTAAACGAAATCAAAGGTATTTCGCCATTCCTCTTTTTCATCGTGAAAATCCCATTCTACTGAGCGGTTGAACTGGTTGGCTGTGGGAGAGATGTCCGTCCCGAAAACATCAAATGCTTTGTCCTCAACAAGATAGTTCTGTTCAAATCCGTTTCTCGATCCGTGGCAGATACCTCTAAACCGATCATGTTGGAAGTTTTCTCGAACAATGTTCTTCACTCGATCAAGCGTTGCCTTATCCGCCCAAATCTTTTGAAGCTTCTTCTTGTTGTAGAAGATCTGCGTTTCTTTGTAGGTTTCGTATGAATCGTAGCGATACAGATAAAAATCCAGCTCGTCCTTTGGAGTTTCCATTTTGGACGGCTTTTTCTTCTTAAACATACGCAAAATCGATGTTGTCATCGCAGCAACGCCTCTCAGTCGCATTTCCTGCGCCGATCATCCTACTGAACAGAGAAAGACACAAACCATATTATTTTAGTGTTTGAAATCTGGTCTATGCTTTACCTGCTGCTTAAACAAAAAAACCGGAGAAGCTCCCTTCCCCGGTTTTTGATTATCTTATTCCCACTCGATGGTTCCCGGAGGTTTGGAGGTCACATCGTAAACGACGCGGTTGATGCCGCGGACTTCGTTGATGATGCGGGTCGCTGCCCGGCCGAGGAACTCCATATCGTAGTGATAGAAGTCGGCTGTCATTCCGTCCACAGAGGTCACCGCACGCAGCGCACAGACGAACTCGTAGGTACGGCCATCGCCCATGACGCCCACGGTCTGCACTGGCAGAAGAACTGCGAATGCCTGCCATATAGCGTCGTAAAGACCTGCCTTGCGGATTTCATCGAGATAGATGGCATCTGCCTGGCGGAGAATGTCCAGCTTCTCGCGAGTGATACCGCCTGGGCAACGGATTGCCAGACCTGGGCCTGGGAATGGGTGACGCCCAATGAAGCTGTCCGGAAGACCCAGCTCGCGACCGAGATCACGAACTTCGTCTTTGAACAGCTCACGGAGTGGCTCAACCAACTGCATGTTCATCCGCTCTGGCAAGCCACCAACATTGTGGTGAGACTTGATGGTTACGGATGGACCGCCGGTGAAGGAGACACTCTCGATCACGTCAGGATACAGCGTACCCTGTGCTAGGAAGTCTGCGCCACCAAGCTTTTTCGCTTCTTCTTCAAAAACTTCGATGAAGAGCTTACCGATGGTTTTGCGTTTAACTTCTGGATCGCTTTCACCTTCCAACTGGCCGATGAACAGATCAGAAGCGTCTACGTGAACCAGCGGGATGTTGTAGTGATCGCGGAACATGGACAAAACTTGTTCCGTTTCACCCATGCGCATCAGACCGTGGTCTACATAGATACAAGTGAGCTGATCACCAATGGCTTCGTGGATCAAGACTGCTGCAACAGAGCTGTCGACGCCGCCAGAAAGGCCGCAGATGACTTTCTTGTCGCCAACCTGATCACGGATCGCCTGAATGGCCTGCTGGCGATACTCCGCCATGGTCCAGTCGCCTGAACAGCCTGCGATTTTGTGGGTGAAGTTCTCAATGAGCTTCGCCCCATCTGGCGTGTGCACCACTTCCGGGTGGAACTGAACGGCGTAGAAGTGGCGTTTCTCGTCTGCAATTGCTGCAAACGGCGCGCCTTCTGAAGTGCCGATCACTTCAAAACCTTCTGGAAGGGAAACAACACGGTCGCCATGGCTCATCCAAACCTGATGCTTGGAGCCCTGTTCCCAGCAGCCTTCAAACAGTGCAGAAGACTTTTCGACGGAAACAAACGCCCGGCCAAACTCTTTATGGTCGGATGTGGCAACTTCGCCGCCCAATTGGGCGCACATGGTCTGCTGACCATAACAAATTCCGAGGACAGGAATTCCAGCCTCGAATACGATCTGGGGTGCACGCGGGCTCCCCATTTCAGTCGTGGATGCCGGACCACCTGACAGGATCACCGCCTTTGGATTCATTTCCTTAAAAGCAGCTTCTGCAGACTGGAACGGAACGATCTCAGAATACACACCAGACTCGCGCACACGGCGCGCAATGAGCTGAGTGACCTGAGATCCGAAATCAATAATGAGGATGCGGTCAGTCATGCGCAGCTTCTACTCTGTACGCATTGATTTGGGAAGGTCTATTCCGAGGAAATTTTGGAGTTACGCTAAGAGCGCTAGGTGTTTTTCTGTGAGCTTTGAACAAAGCCGCGCCAAGCTACAAAATGGACTGCTCGTGCTCTTCGATATTGCTCATCATTTGACCCAGTCTGATGCGCTCCTGAACATCAAGCTGTGGCAGCAGGTTCTTTTCGAGCTGCTCCAACTGCGCCTCCAAAGAACGAAGAACAACACGCCCCTCTTCTGTCAGGCTGAGGCGAACCAGGCGCCGATCTCTTGGATGTTCCCGCTTCTTGATGAGGTTGGCTTCTGAAAGGCGCTTTACAGCACGGGAAACGGCAACCGTATCCAGACCAATGACCGGACCGAGTTCTCTTACTGAGACTGCTCCCAAACGTTCAGAGGCGCTCAGGACCAGCCAGGAAGGAAGAGACAGTCCGTAATTTGTCTGCAAGTGCTCAGAGAGGCGTCGCTCGATGAAGCGGCCTGTCGCAATGATGCGAAGCGGCAAATAGTTCAGCAGCTCGACGTTATGTTCGTCTTCAAACAGACTTGCCTGTGTCATTATGTTGGCACGGTACTTCTCGGCCATAACCCTTTTGCCCTGCGTCAAATGCTTTGCTTCACTCCATTGACCGATAAGAAAAACGGAAAATGGTTAAGCTGACTTGAATATTGGTGATTTTTCCCAGGCACTAGCCCCTGATTGTGGTTTTGATGCGTTCAAGATCATCTATCCACGCCTTCCTTCCCGATCCACTCGTTCCACCTTTGACGCTGATTTGCCAAGCGCTTAGGCTTCCTACTGCATAGATACGAATTTGATTCGCAGAATTGCCTGTCAGCAGATCCATCCGGTTGGATCTACGGACGGCACTGCCCAACAAGGGGGTCCGTAAAAGATGACAGAGACACTGCGTGGAACGCCGGAAGCCGATACCCGGCAAGAGAAAATCAACGCTGCACTGGATGCGATTTCCTATCTGGAACAGGACGAACGCTTTGATGAAGTGATCCCTGTTTATCAGGATCTCGTGGGTCGCTACCCGGATGATGTGGAACTTCTCTTCAAGATGGCAACAATCATGCTGCGCAATGGAGACCTTCGAGAGTCCGTTGCCCATTTGCGCAAAGTTCTGTTCATGAAGCCTGAGCATCTGCCAGCGCGCGCCAATATGGGCAACGCACTACTTTTGCTTGGCTATCTAGAGCAAGCTAAAGAGGCATTTGACGCTGTCGTAGAAGCCGAGCCAGAAAATCGCAATGCGCTTTATGGGCTGTCGACTATTCTGATCAAGATGCATGTGCATGCAGAAGCTGAGCCCTACGCCAGACGCCTTGTTCAGCAAATACCAAACAGCGCTGCTGCCCTTTCATTGCTTGGCGATGCTTTAAGCGCTGAGACGAACGCAGAAGCAGCGATCCTGAACTATCGTGCAGCCCTCAGATTTGATCCGCATTATGTTCCAGCGCTTCTTGGTCTGTCGAAAGTGCTGATTATCCGCAAAAAGAGCGAAGAGGCTCTTGCCCGCCTCAATGAGGCACATGATCTGCAACCGCGCAATGTGGAAGTGCTTGTCGCGATGGGCCATGCTTATTTGCTGGAAGACAGCACTGCCAGCGCCGTTGAAAGCTTTGAGCTGGCCCATGCATGCGAACCAGACAATGCGGCGGCTCTTGTGCACCTGAGCATCGGTAAGCGGAAGATGGGACTGGTGTATGCTGGCGTTTATCATGCTGCGGCAGCTTGGCGTCTCGCGCCCGGCAACAAGCAGGTTGCTAATGCGCTTGGTGCCGCACTTGCGGCAGCAGGTGCAAGCGATGCTGCCCGTGACGTGCTGACCTCTCACGCAAGAGGTCATGAGTTTATGGAAGCCACAATCGCAGCCATCAAAGAAATCGAGTACCTTGCAGAGCAAGGCTATGAACGTCCTGTTCGTGAAGAAAAGCGTGCGACTGAGATTGCGGAGGCAGATGAGCCTGACGGAACAGAGAATGTAGAGCAAGACGAGCCGGAAGCACTTCAGGAAGAAAGCAGCGAAGCAGCAAATGTGGAGCAAGCTGACGAGACTGAAGAAAAGCCTGAGCTTTCTGAAGAGCTCGAAGAGAAGTCTTCAAACTAAGCATTTTGCTTTTAGCAAAAAAGCCTGCCGCAGGTATGCTGCGACAGGCTTTCATTTTTATAGGCGTTGGCTGGCTTACCCTTAGTCTCGTTCCATCATCGCAATGAAGAAGCCGTCCGTTCCTGTGTGATGCGGTGTCAGCGTGATCATACCACCATCCTTAAACAGCGGACGGCGAGAGGAAACTTCACCAAAATGCCCTTCCCAGACTGGGGCCAGATCAACAAGCTTGAAGTCTGGATGCTTTTCGAGAAACGCTTGAACCTGAAGCTGGTTTTCTGCTGGTACAAGTGAGCATGTTGCATAGATCAGCTTACCGCCTGAGCGCACGAAACGGGTTGCTGTTTCCAGCACCTGCGCCTGATCTTCAATACGGCCATTCAGCGCATTTTCAGTTACACGCCACTTGGTATCCGGACGACGACGCCAAACACCGGTGCCTGAACACGGCGCATCAACGAACACGCGATCCATTTTGCCATCACAGATGTCCAGAGAGCCAGTCTGCGGATCAATTGTCTGGATGTTGCGCACACCGGCACGAGCCATTCGGTCGTAAAGCGGTGCAAGGCGGGTTTTGTGGGCATCATAGGCGTAGATCTGCCCTTTGTTCTGCATCTGCGCTGCAAGGGCGAGGCTCTTACCACCTCCGCCTGCGCAAAGATCCAAAACCTGCTCACCGGGCTGGGCACCAGAAAGGATGGAGGCAATCTGAGATGCTTCATCCTGCAGCTCAAACCAGCCTTTTCGGAAACTTTCTTCTGCCTGAACGTGCGGTGACTTACGCGGCCCCACTACAGGCTCCAAACGAACACCAACTGGTGAGAGACCACTTGCTTCGGGATGCAGGTGTGACAAGCGTTTGAGAACTTTATCCTGCGAACTCTTCACCGTGTTGACGCGCATATCGATTGGTGCGCGCTCAGAAAGAGAGCGACCAACAGCCAATGCATCGTCACCGAAGTTTTCCTGAAAGTGTGGCCAGAGCCATTCCGGGATGTTTGCGGAAATCTGATCGTTGTCGCCGACCTGCTTGTTTTCAATCAGCGCGGTGCGTTCTGCATCGGAGAGAGGCTCTGGCGCGTGACGGTCTTCTTCCATCACCTGCTCCAGCTTCTCGACCTGATTGCCCCAGCCCCAAATATAAGTTGCGAGCACAAGAGCGCGCGCACTCTCAGATCCCATCGCCTGTGCGTGGGAGAGTTTGTGGCGCAGCGCGTCAAAAACCAGATTGCCGATGGCGACCCGATCACCGGATCCTGCGAACCTGTGCTTGTTGCCCCAATCCTTCAGAGCTTCCTGCACAGGACGGCGGCGGTCATTAATTTCTGTCAGCACTTCAATTGCAGCCGCAATTCGTCCACCGTCGCGCATGAATGATCCCTAATTCCGTGAATTCTATTTTACGATTTATTCGTTTGGCTTTGCAGCGTGTATGCCAATACTCAAGGCATTTCAATAGTGCATAGCATCTGTGAGGCAAAGCTCACATCAACTCATTCAACAATTTCTTGGGTGTTGCATCGCTCACATATGCGGGATTTAGCAGATAACAGTAAAAATACAGATATTTATGGGATTCATCCGCTACCTCGTGACGCATAGCGCATTTTACTAAAAACATAGATGCTGTCTCGCAACTCGTCGCAATCCTGTAAACAACCCGTGTTGCGTTCTATGTTTTATCAGGTCTCCATCTTTCTGCTTGGCAATGCCATTCTGTTTCTTTTGAAGGCAGATCTTATTGGCGCTTCGATTGCATCCAACTCCCCGGTTAGTGCAAAGCAAAACCATTACATGTTCGCAGCTGGCGCTTTTACGACTGATGCGCTGCTTTCAGCCGTTCTTTCTTTGGGCAGCCTTGCGCTGTTGGAGCTAGTCTTTGCAGTCTCCACGACATGGTATTACTCAGTTGTTTGCCTGCTGACATACTTGAGTATTCTCAGCTTCTTCACTCTTCGCATTCATCGATAAGCTAAATACAAAAATGGCTCACCCGCTTCCGGAGTGAGCCATCTTTCTTTTTGTATCTGATCGCAGTTACGCGCTTTTTACATTGCGCAGGAAGCTTGCGATGTTGTCTTTCAAAATATCAGCCTGCTTGTTGAGGATCTGAGAGGATGACAGGACCTGACTTGCAGTAGCGCTGGTTTCAGAGGCAGCTGAAGAGACGCCTGCCATGCTCTCTGCAACATTCTGCGTACCAACAGCTGCTTGCTGTACATTCTCACTGATCTCAGTTGTTGCAGCGCCTTGCTGTTCCACTGCAGCTGCAATTGTTGCCGTGATATCATTCACATTAGCCATGGTTCTGGTGATGGCACTGATCGCCCCAACAGCTTCCTGAGAAGAGTTTTGGATGCCAATGATTTGGCTGGAGATTTCTTCGGTAGCTTTGGAGGTCTGATTGGCCAACTCTTTCACTTCAGCTGCAACCACAGCAAAGCCCTTACCCGCTTCGCCAGCACGTGCAGCTTCGATTGTTGCATTGAGAGCCAGAAGGTTGGTTTGCTCTGCAATTGCCTGAATGAGGGTCACCACTTCACCAATTCGCTGAGCAGCGCTGTCCAAACTGGAGACTTTGTCGTTGGTTATCTGCGCTGTTGATGTGGCATCAGAAACAACCTTCTGTGTTTGCCCGATCTGACGGCTAATTTCATCAATAGACGCTGCCAGCTCCTCAGCTGCAGACGCAACTGTCTGCACATTGGTGGAAGCCTCTTCAGAAGACGCAGCAGCGGTTGTTGACTGCTCTGTTGCATGCTCCGCAATACCTGTCAGTGCCTTTGCCGAGATTTCCATCTCTGTGGAGTTATCTGCCACAGTGGTCAGACTTTCCTGAATGGTATCGTCAAAGTCTGTAATAAGCTCATCAATATGCTTTTGACGCAGTGCGCGGGCTTCCTGCTCCTGCTCAGATTCACTTTGCAGCTTCAGGCGCTCAACAGCATTGCTGACAAACACTTCCAGCGCTTTCGCCATCTGGCCGATTTCATCTTTGCGGTCCGTGAAGGCGACAGGTTCGTCTACGTTCCCTTTTGTCAGGGAGTTCATACGCGCAGTGATACCAACAACCGGCTTTGCGATAGATGAGCCGACGAACCACAGAACAACCACACCCAGTGCTAGGCAGATAAGCGCCGTAATAATGGCGTTGGTGCGGGTGGTGTTTGCAGCGGCTAGGAGCTCTGCTTTATCGACGGTTACGATTGCAGACCAGACCTGCTCAGTACCACGCAGTGTCAGCGGATAAGTTGCAATCTCCTTGTCGCCCAACTCGATCACGGTCGGCTGCGTACCTGCATCAATAATAAGCTGTGCGATATCTGCCGGGATCTCCTCACCTTTTAGCTCGGTGTTGGAATGTGCGACCCACTTGCCGTCATCGCTTACGAGACCTACAAAACCGCTCTTGAACTTTCTGGACGCCTCAAGGCTCGCAATAAGGCCGTTGAGGAACACATCGCCAGTGACAACACCGATTGCCTTGCCGTTTTCATTAAACACAGGCGAGGACATGGAAACTGCCATGACGGTATCGCCCTGAGATTCAAAGCTGTATGGCGGCGTTACCACATCACGACCCAGTCTGAGGGGAAGGCCGTACCAGCTGTCTGCATCGGCCTCATCCGCACCAGCAATCCGCCAACCGGTTTTGCCATCCTTGCGGGAGAAGTAAGGAGAGAAGCGGCCTGCCTCACTGTTGTAATCCTGCCCAACATGAGCAGCATCTTCGCCGATGGTGTTGGGCTCAAAGGAGGTGGTCAGGCCATCAATAGTGGGGTTGTTTGAAAAGAAGTCGCGCGCAATGTTGGCGACCTGCTCACGGGACAAGTCTGCATGAAGGAGCGTTTGTTCCAGCTGATCTGCAAAACTTGCGGTGATGATTTGGGCTTCGCTGATGGTTTGATTGGCCAGATCTGCTTGAACCTGTGCGTTCTCAATAAGTAACTCCTGTCCTGCCTCTTCTGAAGAGTTGGACATAAGGACTGAAACAACTGTGATGAGGGCAATAAAGCCAAGCAAAAACACGGCATTCGCAGCAGCGAATATCCTGAGGCGCAGTGACATGGTTATTTTCCATTGAATTAGTTCAATTTATTCTCAACCTCTCTACCCCTCAAAAATTAATTGCAACTTAAGTCTAGTGTTTTCCAATGAAAACCTAGTAATACATTTTGCCGCACTTAATTTTTATCAATACAACTCATTGCTTTTTCTAAATTAATTGAAACATTCAAATAATCGACAAAGATGCAAAAATATTTTCTCTGCGTGAGATAAATTGCAATATAGCTGAATATTTCTATTCCATATGCAGGGATCATATATTTCGCGACTCAATCATGATCTCGATTTAAATGCTTCAAGTTACTTTGCCAGCTAAATTTATTCTAATATATCAACATGGAGCCAGTTGAAGCGAAACGACATCAACTAAGTGCATCAATTGTCCCCTCTTCATGATCTCAAACCCTTCCTCAAGCTCATTCCCCCTCCAATTTCAAAGTACATTCTTCCGAATTACTTTGTTTAGTAGAAGGGAGCTATGTCCCTTCTACACGCTTAGCTTTTCTAGTCAGGTCTTCCTGAAGTATCCCAGAACATCGGGTTCATGATCGGTGCGGCGGCGACAGAAGTGCCACCGATATCGTCCATGGATCCTGGATTGATCTCCAGCATTCTCCAGGCTTCCGTTTCGCCCACTAACTTATGATGAGGCGGGAGGACTCTGGCTGGAGCAAAACCTCTGGAGGCGTAGTATTTCGGGTAGCCGAGTACGAAGATTGCATCAGCACCTATGAGCTTGAGGTGATAGATGCCCTTCTCAATCAGCTCCCTGCCAATGCCTACGCCTTGGTACTCTGGTAAAACGCCAAGTGGTGCCAGAAGAAAGCATTTCTTCTCAGGATGATCATCCAGACTGAATGGTGAAAAGAGTATATTTCCAGCTATCCTCAGTCCTCGATAGACGTTTATCGAGATAGTTTCTGGTAGCTGCAAAAACTCTTCTGCCATCTTTTGAATGACTGGACCTTCTTGCTCACCAAAGGCGTGCAAGTGAAGATTTTGAATTTCTAGTTTTTCATTTTCAGCATGAATCATGCGAACTTATCCTTGTTGGTTTGGTGTTTTGCTTCACCAGATCCATCAGAATTTCAGATTGCGCACGTTATGCGGACCTGTGCTTCGCAGGCCTCAGCAGAGACTAAGCATCAGCCTCTGTTGAGTTATGGCGCTGAAAGATAAGTGTGAGACCGATAAATCGCGTTACTCATCGACGCCGAACACTCGACCTGGTCCGCTTGCGACGGCTTATCGGTTATCAGCCTGCGATCTCACAAGAGTAAGACCCTTTCTGGTGACACGATAAGGCGCGCTTTTCTTGGACGCGATCAGTTTTCGACGCTTGAGTTTGCGAAATAGCTCGTCGCTCAGGCCAGAAAACCTCCACCCCTCACGGGTGAATAATTCAATTTTGGAAATACGGCGGTGATCGTCTTTTTCGATGCGAATGCAACCGCCTTGCGCCAACATATGCAGAATTTTCTGCTCTTGTCTGGAGATGTCCATAAGAACTGGTTACCCAAATACATGCGTAGTCTCTCCCATTCCAACCGAGTTAGAGCGGGTGCATGGATTTCAGCTTCCTGCCGGGTCAGGCATCACTCGCATGCGAGCAATAGATCCAACCCTTTTTACAATGCGAACAACATGCGCGTCTGTAAAAAGGCAGTCAGCAAGGTTACCGATTCTCTTGTTTAAACAAAAACTCTCCAGATTTATGGCGATGAAGCAGCGGCTTCCTACATTACAACGCCCGCTGCTGGCAAGCATTTTTTTTGAAAAAGGGAGTACCTCAAGCAAATGACAGGCTCAGCCTAAGCATAACTCAGTCGAAGCAAGAGCAAGCTGCGTCCTCAAAAAAAACGCCTGCTTGAAACAACATCAAGCAGGCGTAAACATTTGTTTTTAAGCGACTAACTTTAAACCGCACCCGGATAGTTAGGGCTCTCACGTGTAATCGTCACATCGTGAGCGTGGCTTTCTCTTAGAGAAGCGCCGGAGATGCGGACGAAGGTGGCGCGTTCTTTGTACTCTGGGAGGTTTGGTGCACCGACGTAGCCCATGGAGGCGCGGACGCCGCCTGCGAGCTGGTGCAGGACGGATGAGAGTGGGCCTTTGTATGGCACCTGCCCTTCAATGCCTTCCGGAACCAGTTTGAGCTTGTCGGAGACCTCTGCCTGGAAGTAGCGATCTGCGGAACCGCGCGCCATTGCGCCGACGGAGCCCATGCCGCGGTAGGCTTTATAGGAACGACCCTGATGCAAGTAAACTTCGCCCGGGCTTTCTTCCGTACCGGCCAGAAGAGAACCGACCATGCAGGAGCCTGCACCTGCTGCGAATGCTTTGGCCATATCGCCGGAGAACTTAATGCCGCCGTCTGCGATGATCGGCACGTCTGCTTTGGCAGCTTCTGCAGCGCAGTCGAGGATCGCGGTGAGCTGAGGCACACCAACACCAGCGACGATACGGGTTGTACAGATGGAACCTGGGCCGATGCCCACTTTCACCGCATCTGCACCAGCATCAATCAGCGCTTTTGTTGCAGCTGGTGTAGCCACGTTGCCAGCTACCAGCTCCACGTTCGGGTAACGCTTCTTGATCGCTGCGACCTGATCAATCACAGCCTGAGAGTGGCCGTGTGCAGTGTCTACTACGAGAAGGTCCACGCTTGCTTCGATAAGCGCTTCTGCGCGGCGCATACCTTCTTCACCCACGCTGGTTGCAGCGCCTGCAAGAAGGCGTCCCTGCTCATCCTTGGATGCGTTCGGGTTCAGCTGTGCCTTTTCCATGTCCTTTACGGTGATGAGGCCAACACAGCACTGGTTTTCGTCTACCACCAGCAGCTTTTCGATGCGGTGTTGGTGCAGAAGGCGCTTGGCTTCATCCTGACGCACATTATCGCGCACAGTGACGAGGTTGTCGCGGGTCATCAGCTCACATACCAGCTGCTCTGGGTTGGAGGCAAAGCGGACGTCACGGTTTGTGAGGATACCAACAAGGCGACCAGTTGAGGTACCACCACGGCCACCGTTTTCGACAACCGGAACACCGGAGATCTTGTGGGCTTCCATCAGGTTGAGCGCGTCTTCCAGCGTAGCATCCGGGCCAATCACCAATGGGTTGACCACCATGCCGCTTTCGAACTTCTTCACCTGCCGGACTTCTTCAGCCTGACGCTCAAGAGGCATGTTCTTGTGAATGATACCCAGACCGCCAGCCTGTGCCATCGCGATCGCAAGGCGTGCTTCGGTCACCGTGTCCATTGCGGAAGAGAGGATCGGCAAATGCAAATGAAGATTGCGAGAGATACGCGAGTGCAGATCTACCTGCGCTGGCATGATCTCGGAATGCCCTGGGAGGAGCAGAACATCATCAAAAGTCAGCGCTTCGTGACCTGAAGATGGTTCGTAAAATGTAGGCATCGCCAAGTTCCCTTCGGATAGATATAGACCACCCTGATCCACTCCCTGCTCAAGTGGATTTGATTGCAGAGTTGCCTGAAATGATAGAGAAGTTGACGCGGGTCACTACCACGGCTTTTCCGATTTGAAAAGGGGTCATTTGTCAATTTCAGAAAGCAGATTGCATGTTTTCGCCCTACCCCATTGATTTTATTAAATTACGTGGTGGACCAATGATTGTTGGTAGACTGAGTTCCTCTAGGGTGAGCTTTTGACAGCAGATCACCAGTGCAGGGTGCTGAGCCTTTGACAAAGCCCCTCACCCTTTGGAAACCAGAAAGCCCAACGCATGCCACACCGCCTCCGCATGACGACTGTGATCGTTGGCATGACGCTGTTGCTTGTGCAATTGGATGCGACGGTGCTGGGAACTGCTATCCCGACCATAGCGCGGGATCTCAACATCAATCCGCTGTCGCTGCATTTGACGATTTCGCTCTATCAACTAACACTGGCGGTGTTTATTCCCATTTCAGGCTGGACCGCAGATCGGTTTGGCTCCAAGCGGTTGTTCGTTGCAGCCACGATCCTGTTCCTTAGTATGTCTGTTGCGTGTGCGCTTTCAACAAACCTCACCCACCTGCTGATTGCCCGCAGTGTGCAAGGTGTTGCTGGTGCGTTTTTGATGCCAATTGGACGCCTGACAGTTATTCGCATGGCTGGTACGAAGAACCTTGTGCAAGCGATGGTCTGGGTGGTGACGCCGGCAGCATTCGGGATTGCGTTTGGTCCGTTTCTGGGTGGGGTGATCGTTCATTATCTGAGCTGGCGCTGGATCTTTCTCATCAACGTCCCCGTTTGCATTGCTGTGGGAGCGATGAGCAGTTTTTACTTTCGAGACTACAAACGCAAAAACAAGGTCCCTTTTGACTTTCCGGGCTTCATCCTGCTTGGCAGCGCTGCCTCTCTCTTGCTTGCGGGCATAGCAAATCTCACCAAGGTAACGAGCGAGGCCTCTATTCCGGGAAGCTTGTTCACGGCCAGTCTTCTTTGCGCTCTGGCCTTCATCTGGCACGCAAAACGGGCGGCACATCCCGTGGTTGACCCAAAGCTCTTCACGAATGTGAGTTATCGCCTTTCCACTTTTGCAGCGGTGCCACTGCGCATTGGGGTGGCTTCCTTTGCGTTTGTGATGCCGCTTATTTTGCAGATACCAATGGGGCTTGATAGCTTGACCACAGGCCTCCTGATGGGAGCTGCAGCGGTGGGCGCCCTGCTATCCAGAACCGTTGCGCATCGCCTGATCAAGACGCTTGGCTTCCGCGGTGTACTGTTGCCCTGCACTGCTGCGCTTTCCATTTTGACACTGGCGGTGGGCTTTGTCTGGCTCACGCAGTCACTTGCAGCAGTCGCAGTGCTTATTCTGCTGATAGGCTTCACGCGCAGCCTTGTATTCACGTCCGCGAATACAGCGAGCTATGCGGATCTCACGCGATGTCTGGTCAATCAAGGCGTGAGCTTTGCGGGCCTTGTTCAGCAGCTTTCCATATCGCTGGCTGTGGGATTTGCAGCGGCAGTGCTGCATGTTCGTCAAAATGTGACGGGTGCAGATATGCTGACTGGGCCAGATTTCATCTGGCTTTCTGTTTGCACCGGATTATTTGCGCTGTTGCCCGCTGTGTTTTTCTGGTTCCTGCCGGTGAACCTTGGCAAAAACAAAGTGGATGAGCAGGCACACTTGCACCACTAGACTGCATGCAGCAAAAAGGCCGGTCAAGACCGGCCTTTTGATGATTACTTTTTGCCTCTGTAGCCACGGGCGAGAATGAACATCTCCGGGCTGCCTTTGCGGCTTGCTGGTGGCTTGATGTGCACCACGGACTTGAATTCTTTTTTCAAATCCTGAAGCAAGTTTGCTTCTGCACCGCCAGCAAACACCTTGGAGAGGAACGTGCCGCCCTCGTTGAGGTTTTGGCGCGCAAAATCAATTGCGATCTCGAACAGATAGGTCGTGCGCAGGTGGTCTGTCTGACGGTGACCTGTTGTTGGGGCCGCCATATCGGACATGACCAGATCAGGGCGATGTCCGCCAAGCGCTTTCATCAGCTCGTCCGGCGCATCGTCGTCCAGAAAGTCCTTTTGCAGGATCACCACGCCAGGGATTGGCTCAACTTCCAAATAGTCGATACCAACAACCAGCGGGTCATCATCTGTGGAACCAACGATTGGTGCGGTCAGCTGAGACCAGCCACCCGGTGCACAGCCCAGATCCACTACGCGCATGCCTGGCTTCAGAATCTCGTGCTTTTCGTTGATCTCAATCAGTTTATACGCTGCGCGGGAGCGGTAACCGTCTACCTTTGCACGGCGGACATATGGATCGTTCAGCTGGCGCTGTAGCCAGAGTGTTGAGGAATTGGACCGTTTACGCGCGGTTTTCACGCGCTGAAACATGCCACGATCACCTGATCCACGACCACTTGAGTTGCGGGTCATCTGTTATATTCCTTTCTAGGTGTGCGCCGGCGCTTATGGTTGGAGTTGCTCCAGACTTTGTCTGCCGCCATCATCTCCATAAGAATACCTTCACGCAGTCCTCTGTCAGCGACACGTAAACGCTGACACGGCCACCTGCGGCGTATCCCTTCCAAAATCGCACAGCCTGCTAGCACCAAATCGGCTCTGTCCTCACCAATACAAGGATTTTCCACCCGTTCCTGATAGGACATATTCAAAAGCTGGTTAATCATGGCTGAAACATCTTCCTGTTCCATCCATGCTCCATCAACGCGGCGGCGATCATAGCGTTTGAGGCCCAAGTGGACCCCGGCCAGTGTGGTCACCGTCCCGGATGTTCCCAGCATATGGACGTTGCCGCGCTCTATAGCACGGGAGAGTTCATTGCCAAGAGGGAAATTCTGCAATCTTTCTGAGACATCACCAACCATGGCCTCAAAAACCTCTGGCGTCACATGCACGCCGCCGTGCCGCTCAGCCAGATTGACCACGCCAAGTGGCAAGGAGGTCCACGTTCTGACAAAGCGGGTCAGAGCGTAGCCTCTGGCTCCGTAGCGGTTGCGCAGATCCAACCAGACGATCTCTGAGGAACCACCACCGATATCGAAGAGCAGAACTCCATCAGCTTCAGGATCGACCAGAGACACGCACCCTGCCACAGCAAGGCGTGCTTCAGTTTCCTGACTGACGATTTCCAGCTCCAGTCCGGCTTCTTTTTTGGCTCTGCTGACAAAGTCCTCGCCGTTTTCAGCCGCACGGCAGGCTTCCGTTGCAATCAGTCTTGCTCGTTGAACACCACGCTCAGAGATTTTCTGCTGACAGACCTGCAGAGCTTCGATGGCGCGAGAGATGGCGTCATCGGAAAGCCTCCGGTTCCGTCCGACACCCTCCCCCAAGCGAACAATCTTGGAGTAGGCATCAATCACGCGGAAGCCACGCTGTTCAGGCCTGGCAATCAGCAAACGGCAGTTGTTGGTACCCAGATCAAGCGCTGCATACAGCTCTTGCGGCCCTGCTGCATGATGTCTGTGACGGTTTGGGAAACGATGCGTGCCATCGCCCCGCATATCTGCAGGGTGTCGGCGCCGGTTGCTATCGTTGTCTCTGGTTTTGTAGCCTTGGGAAGACCGCGGAGATTTTCTGTCGGAAGTTCCATCCTGCCTTCCCGGCGTCGGCACATGCTTTTTGGCCTCCTCCTTTTTAGGAGCAGGTGGCAAAACTTCTACTGATGTGCCGCCCGGATCAATATTGACAACGGGCGGATGTAGCTTCTGGTTTAAGAGCGCACGTCTTTCAGCCCGATTAGGCTTTGCGCGACGTGCCTTCCTCTGCCGCTTGGCGCCTTCAGGACGAGAACTGCCAGTCTCTTCCGCCGCTACAGCAGAATGACCGGTTTCAGCGCGTTGCGGAGACACACTTTTGGCGTCTCCTGACTGGCGCTTTCTGTGGCGTTGCTTCCGTCTGCCCTTTTTGGAGCTTCCCGGGACGCCGGGCGTTCTCGTTCCATCCGAAGAGGACCGCTCACCCGTTTTTTTCAAGTGCTATGCCTTTGTGCAGTCCTGACGGCATCTGGATGCGATCCGGACCGAAGTCATTTCAAGTTGGCAACATTGTAACAGTTTAATGGCAAACAGCAATCGCCCCATTCGAATGGTACAGTCCTAAATTTAAACGGGTTCTCTCAAATTGCAGGAAACTCCAAGAGCTTACTGCCCGACTTGTGCAGGAAAGCAGCTGCCTTATTGTGGCCTCTCTGAGAGATGGGCTGCGCAAAAACACGCAGAGGCGAGATCCTTATTCACAAGTGAGGGTCCAGAAATCCGCTTAGACCACTGATTTTGTTAAAACTCACCAGAACCAAGTTGACAAGGTACGGTACGGACACTAAAAGCCCTCTCACCGACGAATTGAGCAGCTTGCTTCTGTTTGTCGGCGAGCAGTAGCTAACTTACTGTTATTGCTGGGGATTAGTTTAATGGTAGAACAGCGGACTCTGACTCCGTCGGTCCTGGTTCGAGTCCAGGATCCCCAGCCAATTTCAGTTTAAGCTTCTGCATTGCAGGGAACACCACCCTCCTGTTCTGCTGGGGATTAGTTTAATGGTAGAACAGCGGACTCTGACTCCGTCGGTCCTGGTTCGAGTCCAGGATCCCCAGCCATTCTCTTCCTGACATTGATGCTTATAATCGTACTCGCGGTTCTTCTTGTTTTCCGCTAGTTGACGTTTGTGCATGGCTCAAGAACACTTCCCGCGGTTTCAAACTGCGAAGGATGTGTCATGCCCTTTTCTCCCAAACGAATTGCAGTGTTTGGTGCAAGCGGCGCTATTGGCTCTGCTTTTGCGCAGGAATGCCTGGACCGATACGGCACAGCCAAAGTGTTTTGCTTTGCGCGCTCACCTGAACGCATTCCTAAACACGACAGGATTGAGAGCCACGCATTTTCCTTGGAAGATCTGGAAAGTCTGCAGGCCAATGCAGAAGCAATCAAAGCGGTTGGTGGGCTTGATTTGATTTTTGTGCCGACAGGGCAGCTTCACAGTGCCACAGCCAAACCAGAGAAAACTATGCGGTCGCTTTCCATCGCCAGCATGGAAGAAACTCTTCACACCAACACGATCTTACCAGCGATGATTATGAAGCATTTCCTGCCCCTGTTGTCGAAGCATAAAAAGGCGGTCTTTGCAGCAATCTCGGCACGTGTTGGCAGTGTCTCCGATAACTATCTCGGAGGATGGTATTCTTATCGCGCGTCGAAGGCAGCTTTGAACATGCTGATCAGGTGCGCGGCAATTGAGATGCAGCGCACGCATCAAAGCTCGGTTGTTATTGGTGTGCATCCGGGGACGGTCGACAGCGATCTTTCCAAACCGTTTCAGCGCAACATTCCAGAGGGGCAAATGATGCGCCCTGCCAAGTCTGCCGCAATGCTGCTGGATGTAATCAGCAAAGTGGATCAGTCCCAAACAGGCAAATGTCTGGCCTATGATGGGACTGAGATTTTGCCTTAAACTTCCGCGCCGACTTTCAGAACGTACTGCTCAAACACATCGCGGCTTTGAGTTAGCAACGCTTCACACCATTCCGGCGTATCCACGAAGAGTGCATCTTTGAGCTCCTGCCGGATCTCTGCTGCAAGTTCTGGCGCAACAGTATCGCGATTGCGTTTCAGCCAGTTGTCGCGGCGATGGGCATCAAGCACTTGCTCAAACGGGATCGTGCCAAACTCAAGAATGAGCTTTGTGGGTGGTTCGTCCAGATCCAGCAGATCGATGGCATCACCCATGAAGCCACCGATTAGGCTCCACTCCACCTCTTCTCCCGGTTTGGAACTCAGATCCATCACCTCACAGAAGCCGCTTGGCCCAACGCCTGTGTGCAGGTCGATAATCGTTGCGCGTTTTGCACCTTGTCCGTACCGCGAGATCACCTGCTTCAACGTTGTGGTGGACCAGGAGGTTTCGACGCCTCCGTAGAACAATCCCATTGGCACTGTGTACTGGCCTTTCAGGACTTTTTGGGTGAGTGCGCCAGCGCCGTTCTTGTCGGTGTAGGCTTTGATCTCAGCATTGGCTTTTGCCCATGGCTCACCGGTAATTTCGGGTGCACAAATGGCGGTGTGAAGCTCTTCGTAATCCGGATTTTGCGGCAGTTCCCCGTCAAAGCTGATGGAGTTGCGGTTGTTGTCGACGTTGTTCTCGTCAGTTCTGGTGAAGATCGCGCAGCCTGCCGGATTGACTGCATGTACCCAGACCACTTTCGTGTTTGACGGCACCTGATCCAGATAGCGCTGCATCAGGTCCAACTGTATGCCGGAGCCGGCAGTCAGCTCGGTTCCATGCACGCCGGATGTGATGAAGACAACATGCTCACATTCCTGCTTACCCTGCACTGCGACAGCCATCTGCACAGGCCCTTCCTCACTTTTGAAGGTGGGATGCGGGATCACTTCCATTTCGAGACCGAGGCGCTGGGATAAGTTGATGAAACGCTCTTGAGCTTCGAAATAGTCATCAGAGAAAATGGGATTTGCAGGCATGCTTTACTCGTCAAAAAATGGGATGAAGCTGTGATATATCGTCAGTTCCATTACACAGGTAATTGACCTTGCCAGAATAATCTAGTCTCTTGTTTCTTATCTCTTTTTTCATGCATCACACGCATGTACCCAATCATCCGCGATGATGCATCTGCATATAAGGCTGCCGCTGCGCACCCATGGCGTTAGCAGCGATCAGCTTTCCGGGAGCGAATAATGAAAAGAAAACTGATACTAGATGTGGACACCGGCACAGATGATGCCGTTGCCATTATGCTGGCTGCATTGCATGAAGATCTTGATCTGATTGGCGTTACCACAGTCAACGGCAACGCTGAGCTGCATTATTGCACAGATAATTCTCTGCGCGTGCTCGACTATATCGGCAAGCCTGAAATCCCGGTTTATGCGGGCTGCCGAAAACCTCTGGTGCGCAATGATTTTCCAGTACCACGCACCAAGAACGATCTGACCGAGAAAATCCACGGCAAGCACCTGCCCCTGCCTGAAACTGCGCTGAAAGCACAGGAGCAGCATGCGGTTGAGTATCTGGTTGAGACCTACCGGAATGCGACTGATCCAATCACACTGGTTCCGGTTGCTCCGCTGACAAACATTGCAGCTGCACTGGCTGCAGAGCCTAAGCTGGTGGATCTTATTCCTGAAGTTGTGATCATGGGTGGTGGTCACGATGTGGGGAACGTAACCCCTGCTGCTGAGTTCAACATTTGGGCGGACCCAGAAGCGGCCTATGCCGTGTTCAATGCTGGCTTTGAGAAGCTGACCATGGTGCCGCTGGATGCGACCCACAAAGCACTGGTGACTGCAACGCAGTGCCGTCAGTTTGATCAGCTGGGCACGCCAGCCGGTAAAGCAATGGCAGCTTGTACAGGTCACCGCATTGGGATTCACGACAAGATCCAGAAGATGGATGTAGAGCACAGTGCTCCGGTGCATGATGCGCTTTGTATTGCGCACCTCATTCAGCCTGAGGTGATTACGCTGGAAGAGTGCCCTGTCGACATTGAAACACAAGGCGCACTCACCGTTGGTCGCACCGTCGTGGACAAGAACCGCCGTGGCGGCAAGCCGGTGAACTGCAAGGTGGCATTTGATGCGAACGCACAGCTCTTCGTCGACATCATGATGGACACATTCGCGAAGAATAAATAAATCTGATGAGCGCCGAAGCTTAATGCAGTTTGGCGCTTTTCCTCCCCCTATTTGGTAAAGGCCATCTGGCCTGCGCTGCCCAGCATCCAGCGGGAGCCAAACTGATCGATCGCCACACAGCTGGCATGGGTTTCAGAGCCAAACATCAAGCACTTCACTTTTACCGCCGTCACCAGTTGCCTGCGCAAGGAATAGTGGTTCTTGGCAGGCCACATGAGCCCTACTCTGACGATGCCGTAGGTATGGTAGATATCAAGATGGCGTTTATCGACCACTTCAGCCCTGCCGCTCACTTCTGTTAGCTGTTGAATGCCCAGTGCCTGATTGGCTGAGACCGGCAGCAACAGGCCTGTAAGAAACGCAAGCATCAATGGAAAAAGCTTGAGTAAGCGCATGGTATCTCTCCGGGGTCGCACCTTTAATTCCGTTAGGGAAAAGTTAAGCATATCACAAACAAAGCGCACTCAATGCGCTTTATTGCATTTCTGTGACAATTGAGGGGTGATCCGGGACTAGTTGGGGAGGTAGAACGCAGTAAAGTGACGCTTGCCTTCAATTTTACTGTTTGGTTTTGAGGGGAAATCAGATCTGTGCGCTATACTTGCGCTGTTACCTGCATTTGAAGGTTTGGATTGGGTGTAGATGCTTCGTTCCACTGTGCATCAATTGTTTGACCAGCTGGTCTCCTGCGAGCAGTTTCTTGATAATTGCGGCGAGCTCATGTGGCGCGATAAGCTGCGCCAAACCCGCGTGGTCGACGCTGCGGGCAATGAAGCTCTGGATCTGGATTTGCTGCTCTCTTACTTCTCCCAGAGTGAGGCTTTCTTTGAGCTGGAGCTCTCTCAAGACCTCGGGCACCGGGTGAATGAGACGACGCAGCCGGGTGCAAACTCACATCTGGTCACACTGCGACTCGACATCTATTATCTTGCGCAGAGATGCCGAGACGAAGGCAATACGAGTATCGTCATCATCTCGGCCTGTCCGTAGCAGGTGTTACTCCGCTGGCGTGTTTGTGGTTCCCAGCGCTTCGTCCAGCTCGTTGTGCAGTTTCTCTTCACTGGCCTTACGTGGTTTCGTAAAGCGCATCAGCAGCAGATAGGCTGCAGGTGTGACAAACAATGTTGAGAGCGTTGCAAAGCCCAGACCGCCGACGATCACCCACCCCATCTCGATACGCGCTTCAGCACCGGCCCCAAACGCCATGACGAGCGGCACACCGCCTAACACGGTGGAGACAACAGTCATCACCACCGGACGGAAGCGGATGAGGCAAGCATCGTGGATCGCTTGAAACACAGAACGTCCTTCTTCACGCAGCGTATTGGCAAACTCTACGATCAGAATACCGTTTTTCGCCATGAGGCCGACCAGAAGGATGATGCCAATCTGGGAGTAGACGTTGATGGACCCTCCTGTCAGGCCGATTGAGATAATCGCAGCGGATACTCCGAATGGCACTGTGCAGAGGATCACAAAGGCGCTCATGAAGCTTTCAAACTGCGCAGCCAGCACGAGGAAGACCACAAGGATCGCAAAGAGGAACGTCATGTAGACGTTAGAAGTGGTCTTCTCCAAAACAGCTGCCTCACTGAGGAGCGTGACATTGTTTCCTTCGGGCAGGACTTCTTCAGCGACCTGTTTCATGTCTGAAATCGCCTGAGCCAGATCATAGCCTTCATTGATGGCGATGGTGACCGGGACTGCACGTTGTTGTTCTTCACGCGTCAGGCTTGGGGCAACTGCCTCTTCCTCGATGGACACGATGGAAGACATGGGCAGCATGGTGCCGTCTCTGCTCTTGATGAAGATGTTTTCCAAGTCGCGGGTTGAGCGCAGTGGCAGGCCACCTGCTTCCATGACCATCGGGATACCGTCGTCTTCCACGAAGAGGTCCGCAACGGAAGACCCATCCAGCAGCATGCGCAGGTTGGAGGCAATCCGGTCGGACGAGAGGCCCAGATCATTGGCGCGCTCTCTGTCCACGCTTACCAACAGCTGTGGCTGGGTCGTTTCGTAGGAGACAGATGCAAAGCCGACCTTATCACCGTATCGGGCCTGCATTTCTGCGACGATATCATCCGCGCTTTCCGCCAGCTCATCATAGTTGGTGCCCGTCACAGCAAAACGAAGGCCCTGCCCGGCTCCGCGGATGCCAAGCGTATTGGGCTGAGCCACCCGTACTTTGAGGCCCGGGATCTTGGAGGTTTTGCGTTGGAGTTCGTTGACGATCTCTTGCTGAGAGCGATCGCGTTCCGCCCAGTCCTTCAGGGACATAATGAGGAAGCCGCGATTGATCTGCCCGCCCATGCCAACAAGGCTCATGATGCTTCGCGCTTCGCCATTTTCTGCGTAAGGCTGAGCAATGATTTCCAGCTCCCGCATTTTGGCAGCCGTATAATCCAAGCTGGACCCCTGCGGTGCTGAGGCGATCATAAAGATCACAGAGCGGTCCTCGGAAGGTGTCAGCTGTCGCGGCAGCGATGTGAACTGTGAAGCACCAAGGATAACGAACAAGGTGGCCAGGCCCAGCAGTACGAATGGTCGGCGCAGAGACCAGTCCAACACGTTGGAGTAACCGCGTTCTATGGCAGTTCCCGCGCTGGAGATTGCTCTCCATGCGGCAGACGGCTTGTGTGTGTCCTCGTAGTTCTTCGTGCGCAGCAGGCGTGATGCCATCATTGGCGCGAGTGTCAGCGCAACGAAGGAGGACAGCATAACGCTGATTGCCAGCACGAAACCAAATTCGGAGAAAAGCTTCCCGACGCTGCCCGGCAGGAACGAGATCGGAATAAAGACAGCGGCCAATGTTGCAGTGGTGGTGATCACCGCGAAGAAGACCTCACGCGTACCAAGGATTGCAGCAGCGCGTGGTCCCTGCCCTTTGTGAACGCGCTTGGAGATGTTCTCCAACACCACGATGGCATCATCCACCACCATGCCGGTTGCAAGGAGCAGAGCCAATAGTGTGAGAACGTTGGCGGAGAAGCCTGCCAGCCAGATGCCGACCAAGGCACCGATCAAGGCTACAGGTACCGTGACGGCTGGGATGAGTGTGACGCGGATGGATCCAAGGAACAGCAACATCACACCAACGACGATGCTGGTGGAGAGGAAAAGTGAGAACACCACTTCTTTGATTGCGCCGCCAATGAAAGTGGCATCATCACTGCTGATGTTGACTTCTACATCCTTGGGCAGCTGTTCCTGCATCCGTGCAACTTCAGCACGGACATTATTGGAGATGTCGATGGTGTTGGAGTTGGCCGAGCGAATAATGCCCATGCCGACAGCACGTTTGCCGTTATAGAACGCACCAGAAGATGCTCTTTCTGGGCCGTAGCTTACAAACGCAATATCTCGGATACGCGTTGTGTCATTCAGTTTGACCATACCGATTTGTTCGGCGGTCTTCACATCAGAGTTGGCGCGAACGAAGAGTTCCTGATCGCCTGTTTCCAAAGAACCGCCAGAGGTATCCAAGGCCAGTTCTTGCAGAACACTGCGCAGGTTATCTGGTGTCAGGCCTCTGGATGACATAGCCTGCACATCAATCGCAACTTTGAAGACCGGTGTTTGCGAGCCGTAAACATCGACACTGGCCACTCCGGGCACCGAGGTGATGCGGTCGATGATCTCGTCATCAACAAACTTGCTGAGTTCCTCAATGCGCATCTCATCGGATGTCACCACGAGGCGCATGACCGGGTCAGCATCAGCGTCTGCTTTCACCACTACAGGCGTATCAGCGTCTTCAGGCAGGTTACGGCCTGCTCCACTGACGGCATCGCGAATGTCGTTGGCGGCTTCGCTGACATCTACACCGTCATTGAACTCAACTGTAATCCGGCTGCGGCCATACTTTGAGGAGGATGAGACAGATTCAATGCCAGCCGTTCGAGCGATGGCTTTTTCCAGAACGCTGGTGATTTCAGCGTCAGTGACTTCCGGCGGAGCGCCGGAATATGTGGTTGTTACGGTTACAACAGGTCGGTCTACGTTGGGCATCTCGCGCACTTCAACGCCCAGAAGCGCTGCAATACCAGCAACGATGATGAGAAGGTTCAGGGTAATCGCCAATACCGGACGTCGTACGCACAGGGCATACAATCCGCTCAGATGACTTTCCCGTTTGGAGTTTTTGTCAGTGGTCATAGAAACACCTTGGGGTCCGTCAATCAGGAGCTGGATTGGTTGGCATCATCACGGGATGCACCGGAGCGCGAGCCTGAACTTTTAACTGGCTCTCCCTGCTGAGTTTGCTCAGCATCTGCGGGCTTGTTTTTGCCTTTACCGCGGCCTTTGCCTTTGCGCTCCCCTTCTGCCTTACCCTCAGAGGTTTGGGTTTCGCTCACGAGCGGTGGTTTGTTGCCTTCCGGCTGAGTGAGTGTAAAGCCTGGTTCGGGGCTAAGCTGCACTTTGGTGCCTGGCCTCAAGTCGCGAACGCTTTCTGTGATAACAATATCACCCGGTTCAACTTCTCCTTCGATCAGTACGCGATCTGCACTGCGCTCGATAACGATCACATCAGTACGAAGAGCCTCGCCCCCCTCAGCCAGCCAGATATGTGGTCCGGAGCGATCCCATTTCAGGGCGATTGATGGAACAGACGGCCATTCGTCTCCCTCAAGCTGTACCCGTGCATCAAAGGCAATACCAGAACGCAGCAGGTCATCCGGGTTGTCGACGGTGGCTTGTACTTTCAGTGTGCGGGATTCTGAGTTTACGCGATTTTCCATGGCGGTGAGCTCACCGCTGAAAATGCGGCCCGGCATGGCTTCAGTGCGCAGCTCCACCTTGTCACCGCGCTTCACTTTGTTCGCGAAACGCTCCGGCACTACGAACTCCACCAGAATGCTAGAGCGGTCATCAAGGCCGGTGATCCGTGAGGATTGTGTGACGTAATCACCAATCTCAACATCCATGATGCCAAGCACACCATCAAACGGAGCTTTCACCAGTCTGCGATCCAGATCGATGCTGGCCTTGTCCAGATCAAGGCGTGCCTGATTTGTCGCCAGCAGAGCGTTCTGCATCTGCACGGTGGAGATAGTCTGAGAGGTCATGAGCTTTTCGTAGCGCTCGACCTGCTCTTCCGCGTCTTTCAGCGCCAGCTTAGCTCTGTTTACGGCCAGTTTCTCTTCAGCATCATCCAATCGCAGGACGATGTCTCCCTTAGAAACACGTGTGCCTGCTTTATGTGGAAGCTCCTGAATGCGGCCTGAGGCTTCCGGGTAAAGATCCGTCATCTTGGCCGCACGGCCAGTGCCGATGGCGCGGACAAATGTGTCGGTGACACCGGTGGTCACATTGCGGGCACGGGCGAGAATTTCCTGATTGCCGCCTCCACCAAATCCACGTTTGCCGCCACCTTTCTTGCCTTGCTGCTTATTGCCAGAACCCTGCACAGCAACTTCGGAAGTTTCCGCAGGCCAGAGCGTTAGTCCAATGGAAGAGAGAAATGGAACCGGCTTTGAGAACAGCGCTGGTTTGCCGATATACAATCCTGCAACGCCAATTGAGATGGCGATCAGACCAACTTTTACAGCCTGCCTAGAACGGGACATATACACCCAACTCCTACAAGAATTCGCAGTACTTACGGCTATGCAGGCTCACTGGATCAATGGGGAGCCTCTTGGCGAAACAAGTATGCTTGAAAGAACATATTAGTTGAGAGTGTTTTACATTGCTTTTGTGAGACATGTGCATTTTGAAGTTTGTAAAAACGTAATGACATTGTCTGAACCGGTGTTTTGCTACAGTTCGTTACACTTTCCTCAACCTTCCCTCGCGTTTTCCAAAGGCGGATACACAAAAGGCCTGATGGGGATATCAGGCCTTTCAGTCTTTTTCGCGATGATGTTTTTTATCAGACGCTCAACGGTTCCACCGGATTGCTGGCAGGACGAACCACAACGCGAGATCCGTTTGGTACGCGGTTGTAAAGATCGATCACGTCCTGATTGAGCAGACGGATACAGCCACTGGACACGTTTTTGCCGATGGACCAATGCTCGTTGGTGCCATGCAGGCGGTACAAGGTGTCCTTACCGTTCTGGAACAGGTAGAGCGCACGGGCGCCCAGCGGGTTTTCAATACCCGGTGCCATACCATAACGGAATTCTTCCAGCTCTGGCTGACGTGCGATCATTTCTGCCGGTGGTGTCCATTTCGGCCACTGGCGCTTGTACTGGATCACAGCATCGCCGTTCCAGCCAAAGCCTGCGCGACCTACACCAACGCCATAGCGCATCGCGGTGCCGTCACCACGCACCAGATACAGGAAGCGGTTGGATGGGTCGACGACGATGGTGCCGCCCGCTTCAGGTCCGGTGTAGTTGACGACCTGACGGAGATATTTGCCATCAGGAATTTCATTGAGGTTCACTGCCGGGACGGGGAATTTTTCTTCCGGCATCGGGCCGTAAACAGCCTTATAGTATGGGTCCTGACGAAGATCAGCGACCGTCTTACGTTTTGGTGCACTTGTGGTCTGACAGCCAGCCAACGCCAGAGCTGCTGTTCCGATGACAAAACCACGCCGGGACAAACTACTTTTGCTTGAATGCCTCGCCTTCTCGGCCGTTGCACTTAAAAAGCTCATGGTCACCCTATTATTGTTCCTTAAGTTAGATTGCCGAGGATGATGCAATAGGCATACCGCACAGCCGATTTGCGTTTCTAACTTGTCTCTATCAATAACTAATTGAGGAAGACAGATGGTCACGACAATTTGAACCTATGCATTATTCACTATGTGGATTCAAAGGGTGCGACCAACAAGGCAATATAGGGTGTGTCTGGCCTGCAAATGGCTGCATTGCGGCCAGTTCAAGAACAAAATGGCTTTTCTACAGATAGCGAGGCAACCTCCCTCACCTGCGGCAAGGAAGGCAATTGTCTCAGTTTTTGAAGAGTTTACGGTTTGTGATGCTCGTGCCAGTGGCGTGCAATATCGATGCGGCGCGGCACCCAGACGTCTTGTTTGGTGGAGATGTAATCCAGAAAGCGGGCCAGAGCAGCAGTTCGGCCAGGGCGACCAGCCAGGCGGCAATGGAGGCCAACATTCATCATTTTGGGCGCTCCATCCTCCCCTTCAGCGTAGAGTGTGTCGAAGCTATCTTTCAGGTAGGTAAAGAATTGGTCACCGCTGTTAAAGCCCTGCGGTGTTGCAAAGCGCATGTCATTGGCATCCAGCGTGTAAGGGATGATCAGATGCGGGCCTTTTGGTCCCTCCAACCAGTATGGAAGATCATCTGCGTAGCTGTCTGAACTGTACAGGAAGCCGCCTTCTTCCATGATCAGCGGTAGTGTGTTGACCGAGGTGCGGCCTGTGTACCAGCCGTAGGGGCGCTCCCCGGTGGTGTCCTCATGGATCTTGATCGCCTGTTCTATGTGCCAGCGTTCTTCTTCAGCAGAGAAATCCTTATACTCGATCCATTTGAGGCCATGAGAGGCGATCTCCCAACCTGCTTCCTTCATTGCCTCGACGGCACCGGGATTGCGTTCCAATGCTGTTGCGACACCATAACAGGTGACCGGAAACTTATGTTTCTGGAATAAACGCCACAAACGCCAGAAGCCAGCGCGGGAGCCATACTCGTAGATAGACTCCATATTCATGTGGCGCTGGTTCAGCCACGATTCCGCGCCGACAATTTCAGAAAGGAATGCTTCGGAGCCGGCATCTCCATGAAGGATGTTGTTTTCGCCGCCTTCTTCATAATTGATGACGAACTGTACCGCGATCTTCGCATTGCCTGGCCATTTAGGGTCCGGTGTGTTCCGGCCATACCCAATCATATCGCGTGCATAATCCATCATGAAATACCTTTTTGAAGTTGACCGGAGACACTTCACCTCAAAACAGCAAGACAAGACAAGTAGGTTTGTGCAGAAATCCAATGCACAACTGCTTCGTAAACGAAGAAAATTGGAACAACCTGTGATGGCAAACACATTCTTTTGCAGATTATTTATTAAAAATGAGAGAGACCCATTGAATTTTTGAGCACGTAACCAATCTGAACCCTATGTAGCAAGAGTGGGACATCCTGTTACATTTCTACATTTGACAGCGTTCAGAGCATTAAGTAGAAAAGTTTCACATATATCTAATCGATATATATCGAACGTGATCAGACTTTTGCTCTAGTCGAAATTAAGTCTTTTAAGTTCAGTAGTTTATTCGAGCTCATCGCAATATGGGCTCTGTTTTCAACACTCAGTGCCATGTGGTGGGTATGAGCACACGAAAATTTTGTCTTGCCATATTGTCCAGCGGAGACGCGACGGGATATGAAATTCGCAAGACTGCGCAAGAAGGTCATTTTAGCCATTTCATTGAAGCCAGTTACGGGTCGATTTATCCGTCACTTGCCAAGATGGAACAGGAAGGGCTTGTGACGTGGCGCGAAGAGACCTCCTCAGGCAAACCGTCCCGAAAAATCTATTCTATTACGCAAGCAGGGCGTGATGCTTTTGTGCAAGAGCTGACTGAGACCCCTGTCGAAGATCTGTTCAGATCCCCTTTCCTTCTTCTTGCTCTTTATAGCCGATGGGTTGGAGGCGAGTTCATCTCACGCGAGATCGACCGCCGCATCGAGCATCTTGAGCTGAAGATCGGGGGCATGAAACACGAGGTTGAGCTTTGTGAAGATCCGGCGAGCGCCTGGACGCTGGGATACGGAATTACCACACTGAGTGCTTCCCTTGATTACCTGAAAATGAACCGAAGCAAGCTTGAGCGCATCGCCAGCGAGCGTGTCTCCCACGCTCAAGCAGCTGAATAATCGCCTAGAACCGGCGGAGAGAAAAATGGCAATTCGATTTTCACATGTTCTGGCATTGGGGCTTACGGCCGGAATTGGTATTTGGATGGCAACTGGCACCACTGTTGTGATGGGTCAGGGTAACGGCGAAAATTCCACGCCGCCGCCAGCCGAACGCGTGAAAGCCCAAGCCTCTTTACCGTTTGCCGTAAAAGTGGAAACCCTGGAAGCGACAACGCGTACGCCGTTTCTGGAAATGCGAGGGCGCACGCAGGCTGATACTCGCGTAGAGGTGCATTCGGAAACCTCTGGCGTGGTTCGCACACGTCCGGCAACGGAAGGTATGTTTGTTCGCAAAGGCGATCTGCTGTGTTCTTTAGATCGCGGTGCACGTGAAGCGCGGGTTTTGCAGGCCAATGCCGCTCTGGCGCAGGCGAACATTGATTATGAAGCTGCCAGCAAGCTGAACAACAGGGGCTTTTCTGCAGCAAACCGTGTGATCGCACTGAAGGCAACACGTGATGCGGCCAAAGCACAGTTGCAAGAAGCGGAGCTGGAGTTGGGCCGCACCGAAATCCGCGCACCGATTGATGGCATTATTGAAACACCGCTGACTGAAGTTGGTGCAATGCTTGGCGTTGGCAAAGTCTGCGCAACAATCATGGCTCCGGACCCAATGCTTGCCATTGGCGCGGTTTCTGAATCCAATATTCAGGCGGTGAAGGTTGGTCAGACTGCGGTTGTTAATCTGGTGACCGGCCAGAGTGTTGAAGGCAAGGTGAGCTACATTGCTAGCTCTGCAGATCCTGACACCCGCACCTTCCGCGTTGAGGTAGAACTGCCAAATTCTGACTTTGAACTGAAGGACGGCGTCACCACCAGCACGCAGCTGCAGCTTGCGGAAGAGAAAGCGCACTTCGTTTCTCCAGGCATCCTGACCCTTGCTGACAATGGCGACATTGGTCTGCGCGGTGTTGATGCGGACAACAAGGTTATTTTCTACCCTGTTGAACTGATCGGCGGCGACACACAAGGCGTATGGCTGAAAGGCCTGCCAGAAAAGGTGACTGTTATTACTGTGGGCCAGGACTTCGTGAAAGAAGGCCGTACTGTTCATCCTGTTTTTGAAACCGCGGAGGTTTCACAATGATTTCCATGCTGGAAGGGGTGCTCCATCGCCCCAAAACAGTTTTTGTGATGATGCTCTTCATGGTGATCGCAGGCATTATGTCCTACATCGCGATCCCGAAGGAAGCAGCTCCTGATATTGACGTTCCTTTCTTTTACGTTTCTGTCAGCCAGTCCGGCATTTCTCCTGAAGATGGGACACGCCTGATCGGTCAGCCGATGGAAACAGAGCTCCGAGGCCTTGAAGGACTTAAGGAGATCACCACCATTGCCTCTGAAGGGCACGTGGGTATCTTGCTGGAGTTCGACATCAGCGTCGATAAAGACAAGGCTCTGACGGACGTTCGCGAGAAGGTGGATACTGCGAAAAGCAAGATCCCTGAGGACGCCAAAGAGCCTACTGTCAGCACCCACAACATGGCGCTTCAGCCAACCATGACCATCGCCCTTTCCGGTGATGTCCCTTCCCGCACGCTCTATCGGCTTGCTGATCGTCTGAAAGACGAGATCGAGTCCATTGCGTCCGTGAAAGAGGTTGAGCTGACTGGCCAGCGCGATGAGCTTTTGGAAGTGATCATCGATACGCTGAAGATGGAAAGCTATTCCATCAGCCAGAGTGAGCTGATCAACGCCCTTAGCCTGAACAACCAGCTGATTGCTGCGGGCTTTATTGATGGTGGTGCCGGTCGCTTCAACATCAAAGTACCGGGCCTGATCCTTGACGCTGATGATGTTTATTCGCTGCCCGTGAAACAATCCGGCGAAGGTGTTGTTACTCTAGGCGATATCGCGACCATCAAGCGGACCTTCAAAGATCCAAGCACATTCACTCTGGTGAACGGCCAACCAGCTGTTTCTCTGGACGTTGTGAAGCGTATTGGTGAGAACATCATCGAGAACAACGCAGCTGTGCGCACTGTTGTTGAGGAGATCACAAAAGATCTGCCACCAACTGTGTCGGTCAGTTACATGCTCGATGAGTCCGACAACATTTTCCAGGTTCTCAACTCCCTTGAATCTTCCATCATGACCGCGATCTTCCTCGTGATGATCGTTGTGGTGGCAGCTCTTGGGTTGCGTTCTGCGGTGCTTGTTGGTCTGGCAATCCCGACCAGTTTCATGCTCGGCTTCCTGACACTGACAACCATCGGCATGACCGTGAACACCATGGTGATGTTCGGCCTCGTGCTGACCGTTGGTATGCTGGTTGATGGTGCGATCGTGATGGTGGAATACGCAGACCGTAAGGCTGCAGAAGGTATGCCTCCGCGGGACGCTTATATCCGTGCAGCCAAGCTGATGTTCTGGCCGATTGTCTCTTCCACTGCAACAACACTGGCAGCCTTCCTACCGATGCTGCTGTGGCCGGGCGTTCCGGGCGAGTTCATGAGCTACCTGCCGATCATGGTGATCATCGTTCTGTCCGGCTCTTTGTTGACAGCTATGGTGTTCCTACCGGTGACCGGTGGCATCTTGGCTTCCGTGTTTGCGTTCATGAGCAAGTATGGTGAGCATCTTCTGGCTCTTATTATAGCGATGGCGCTTGCTGTTGTGGTTTCCAGCCTCACACCTGTCGTTGCGGTGCTTGGGCCAGCTTCTAAGTTGCTGGGTGCAGCAGTCCTCGCGATTGCCTACCTACCATTGATGAAGATGTTCAAGCCAATCCTCAACTACTCGCGCGCTCGTGTTGAGCGTCGCAAGACCGAAGAGTTGGCAGCAGCAAAAGTGTTCTCTGGACATGGTCCGTTCGACACCACCAAGCTGCGCGGTATCACCCGCGCTTACATAGCTGTTCTGGAGTTTCTGGTTCGCAGATGGTGGGCTGGTATGATGGCTATTGTTGCCATGCTGACTCTTTGTGCGGGTATCTTCATTACCTTTATGGGCAACAATGCCGGGACTGAGTTCTTCGTAGATGAAGAGCCAGAGCAAGGTAAGTTCTATGTAACAGCGCGTGGTAACATGTCTGCGCTGGAAGCATTGGAGCTTGTTCGTCAGGTTGATAACGTCATTCTGGCAGAGCCAGGCATTGAGAACGTTGTGACCCGTGCCTTCCCTGTTGGAGTACGTGGTGGTAGCGGCAACAATGCACCTGCGGATCTGATCGGTTCCATCGATATTGAGTTTGCTGATTTCTGCTGCCGTCGTTCGGCGCAGGAGATCTTCAACAGCGTTCGTGAGAAGACCACCCAGATTCCGGGCATCAAGGTTGAATCCCGTCAGGTTGAAGGTGGTCCTCCAACCGGTAAAGACATTCAGCTGCAGATCAGCTCAAACAACTACGAAGCTGCTGTTGCTGCTGCTGATCGTGTTCGCAACCACATCGACACCATCGATGGTTTGCGTGATCAGGAAGACAGCCGTCCGCTACCAGGTATCGATTGGGAGCTAACCATCAACCGCGAGAAAGCGGCACGCTATAAAGCGGATATCGCTGCTGTGGGTGCGATGGTTCAGCTGGTGACCAACGGTGTTCTGATTGGTGATTATCGTCCATCTGACTCTGAAGATGAAGTGGACATTCGCGTTCGCCTGCCAGTGGAGGAACGCACGCTCGACAAGTTTGATGAGCTGCGCCTGCGCACCTCTTTGGGCCAGATCCCTCTGTCCAACTTTGTGGAACGCACACCGAAGCAGAAGGTTTCCAGCATCACACGCCGTAATGGCATGTTCTCACTGGACGTGAAGGCTGGCGTTGATAAGGACCGCTTCCTCATTACTGAGAAAGAGGCTGAAATTCAGGCCTGGCTTGACACTCAGCAGTGGCCGGAAGGTGTGTTCATCAAGTTCCGTGGTGCGAACGAAGAGCAAGCCAAATCTCAGGCCTTCCTTATGAAGGCGATGATTGGTGCCCTCTTCCTGATGTTCATCATTCTGCTGACCCAATACAACAGCTTCTACCAAAGCTTCCTGACACTCTCGACCGTTGTGATGAGTGTGTTTGGGGTGCTGCTGGGCATGCTGGTGACCGGACAAAAGTTCTCGATCATCATGACCGGAACTGGCATCGTGGCTTTGGCTGGCATCGTGGTGAACAACGCGATCGTTCTGATCGATACCTACAATCGCTTCCGTGAAGACGGACAGAGCCCGGTAGATGCAGCGCTGCGCACCAGTGCACAGCGTATCCGTCCGGTGATGCTGACCACAATCACAACGATTGCAGGTCTCATTCCAATGGCGACGCAGATCAGCTTCGACTTTGCTAATCAGGTCACCACTTTTGGCAGCGTAACGGCCAGCTGGTGGGTACAGCTCTCAACAGCTGTAATCTCCGGTCTGGCGTTCTCCACGCTGCTGACGCTGGTGGTGATCCCGATTGCTCTGGTGATGCCGATGCACATGAAGAATGGCGTGACGCGGTTCTCCAGCCGTCGTCAGGGCAAAATGCCTGCGGATCAGTATGCCTTTGCTAATGGCAATGTGGGAACGAAAGAACCGAGCTTCGGAGACGAGGTTGAAGAGGTCAAACGCGTTCCAGAGGCTGCTGAATAAAGCTGGCTCAGATACGAGTAAGAAAGAGGCTGCTTCGGCAGCCTTTTTTGTTGCCTGCATTCTAAGGACAAAGCTGGGAGCTGGGAGCTGGGAGCTGGGAGCTGGGAGCTGGGAGCTGGGAGCTGGGAGCTGGGAGAGCGTTTGCATATGGCGCTGTCAGGTCAACAAAAAAGGCCGCGGAGTGTTCCACGGCCTTTCATAAATCTCAGTGCTTCCGCGAGACGTTAAGTCTTGCTGTCCTCCTGATCCTGTTTTGGATCAGGCACGCCTGCTTTGGCGATGTCTTCGAGGCTGACTTTCAAAGAGGCTTTGTCCTCTGACACGCTTTCCTCTTCAATCTCGGTTGTCATCACATCACAGTCCGCGTGTGGCCCCTTCCCTGTTACACAGTGGATTTTGTAGGAGCGCCATGCGAACGGGATAGAGATGAGGTAGCCGAGACTGATCACAGTCAGACACTCAAACGGATAGCTCGCGGCGAGTGCGACGATACCAACAGCAACGACGAACAGCGGCAGAACCCATTCACGGCGGATGTGAGTGCCGATCTGCTTGCCGGAGAAGGTTGGCAGCTGGCTGACCATCAGGAGGCCGATGAACATGGTGTAGAGCGCAACTGGCAATGCCAGCTCGTTCCAATGCGGTACGCCCAGACGCTCAAGATAGATCGGCAGCAGAACTGTCAGTGCGCCTGCCGGGGCCGGAACACCGGTGAAGAACTTGTTAGCCCATTTCGGCTTATTCGGATCGTCCAGCGCCACGTTAAAGCGCGCCAGGCGGAGTGCCATACAGATAGAGAACAGCAGTGAGGCGATCCAGCCGAGGGAGCTGGCGTCTTCCAGCATCCATGCGTACAGGATGATGCCCGGTGCTACACCGAAGTTCACAAAGTCAGCCAGCGAGTCCAGCTCGGCGCCAAACTTGGTGGTGCCTTTGAGCATGCGCGCAACGCGGCCATCCAGTGCATCCAGAATAGCAGCCAGGAAGATGGCAGCGATTGCCATATCCCACCTGTCTTCCATGGCCATGCGGATGGCTGTCAGGCCAGAACACAGCGCCAGCAGGGTGACGACATTTGGTAAAACAATACGAAGGGGAATGCGCTTGCGCGTACTCCCTTTTCCATTGGCGGGTTGACCTCCCGGTTCGTAGGGAGGAAATGGATTTGACACGCTATACTACCTTAAGAAACGCGGGCAACGACGTCGCCTGCTTCTTCATCTTTCAGATTTGCCAGAATACTCTCGCCAGCAATCATGGTCTGGCCCAAGGCAACTTGTGGCTTTGTACCCTGTGGCAGGTAAACATCAAGACGGGATCCGAAGCGGATCAGACCGAAGCGATCACCTGCAGAAATGTTTTCGCCTTCTTTGACGAAGCACACAATACGGCGTGCTACGAGGCCGGCGATTTGCACAACGCCGATGCGGGCATTGTCGTTTTCAATGATCAGGCCGTTGCGCTCGTTGTGCTCACTTGCCTTGTCCAGCTCCGCATTCAGGAACTTTCCGGCTTTGTAAGCAACGCGCGTGACGCGGCCTGCCATTGGCGCACGGTTTACGTGGCAGTTAAAGACATCCATGAAGATGCAGACACGCATCATCGGCTGATCACCCAAATCCAGCTCACGCGGTGGAACGGCGGAGCCCATCAGGCACACGGTGCCATCTGCGGGAGAAACAATCAGGCCGTCTTTAACAGGTGTGACACGTTTTGGGTCACGGAAGAAGTAACAGACCCATCCGGTGAGAAAGAGGCCTATCCAGAAAAGAGGTGACCAGAACCAACCTAAAATGATGGTCAGGACAGCAGCAATGGCGATGAACGGGTAACCTTCTCTGTGAATGGGAACCAGTGTCTTGGAAATGCTGTCTACCAACGACATCGTCGACCACCTTTGCTCAATTGAGGGGTTCAGCTATTGAACCCCTCAGACGTTAAGTTTCTGCTCATAGAGCAACTCAGAGAGTTCTGTGCAAGCAACTCTAGCTTATTTAAACAGAGATTCCCCTGATTGCGCGCAGAGCTTTCCCTTCAACCCACTATTTCTTGTCGTTTATGCCCTCAATTACGGCTTCTTCAGCACTTTTGCCTCTGGAAATGAAGCCCTGATCATCTTCACGCATTTCAGCCAGACGTGCTTCTGCTTCGCTGACTTCACGCTGACGGCTCCACATGGAGGCATAAAGGCCATCGTTGGCCATAAGCTCAGCGTGGGTGCCCTGCTCTACGGCTTCACCGGCTTTGAGCACGAGGATCTGATCTGCATTCACCACGGTTGAGAGACGGTGGGCGATGACGAGCGTGGTGCGGTCTTTGGAGACCACATCCAGAGCGGACTGGATTTCCTGCTCGGTGTGGGTGTCCAGAGCGGACGTTGCTTCATCAAGGATGAGGATTGGCGGGCTCTTGAGAATGGTTCGCGCAATTGCCACACGCTGTTTTTCACCACCGGAGAGCTTCAGGCCGCGTTCCCCCACTTCACTGTCATAACCATGCGGCAGTGCTTCAATGAAGTGGTCGATCTGGGCCAGCTTTGCTGCTTCCTTCACCTCTTCATCCGTTGCGTTCACGCGGCCATAGCGGATGTTGTATGCAATGTTGTCGTTAAACAGCACCGTATCTTGCGGCACCATGCCGATGTGATCGCGTAGGGACTTCTGAGTGACTTCACGCACGTCCTTGCCATCAATGGTGATGCGGCCTGAGGTGACGTCATAGAAACGGAACAGCAGGCGTGAGATGGTGGACTTACCAGCACCGGACGGTCCAACAATTGCGATGGTGCTGCCAGCAGGGACTTCGAAGTTTACGCCTTTGAGGATCGGGCGCTCTTCGTCGTAGTGGAAGTGCACGTCCTCAAACTTGATGGTGGCTTCTTTGACCTTCAGGTTCTCAGCCAATGGCTCATCCTGAATTTCAGGTTCAACAGCCAGAACAGAGAACATGGCTTCCAGATCAGCGATCCCCTGACGGATTTCGCGGTAGATGAAGCCGATGAAGTTGAGCGGAACAGACAACTGCATAAGCAGCGCGTTGATCATGACGAAGTCACCGATAGTCTGCTCGCCGCGTTGGATTGCCATTGCGGACATGACCATACAGGTTGTCATACCGACGCCCAGGATCAACGCCTGCCCGAAGTTCAGCCAGGATAGAGATGTCCATGTTTTGATGGCCGCGCGCTCATAGCCACGCATTGCCTTATCAAAACGGCCACGCTCCATCTCTTCGTTGCCGAAGTACTTTACGGTCTCAAAGTTCAGCAGGCTGTCGACGGACTTGCTGTTTGCGTCGTTGTCCGCGTTGTTCATGTCACGGCGGATCTGGATACGTTTATCGGAAGCCACAACGGTGTAGTAGACGTAGGCGAACACGGTGACGCCAACGACGACCACGTACCAGAAACCGAACTGGAACCAGATGACAACCGCCATCATGGCAAATTCAACGACTGTTGGAATACCGCTGAGGATCGTGAAACGAACGATGCCTTCAATGCCCTTCACACCACGGTCGATCACGCGGGTCAGACCGCCGGTGCGACGGGACAGGTGATAGCGCAGGGACAGCGCATGGAGGTGCTGGAAGGTCAGGTTGGCCAGTTCGCGGACAGCGTGCAAGCCGACGCTTGAGAAGATGGCATCACGGATCTGGTTGAAACCGACAGCCATGGTTCTGGCGACATTATACGCAATCACCAGCATGATTGGCGCAATGAGGATTGGTGGCAACCAGTTTGGCAGAACACTGTTGTCAGTCAGGGCATCGGTTGCCCATGCATAAAGGTAGGGTGCGAAAACGGTAATAATTTTTGCGACAATCAACGCCGCGAGGGCCAGAACGACACGCTTTTTCAGCTCCGGCCTTGCATCAGGCCACATGTAAACCCAGAGAGTTTTCAGTGAACGAAGCAAGCCTTTATCGTCTGCATCCAAAGCAGGGGCGGATTTTTCCTGCTGTTTTTTGCTTGTTGCAGTCATGCTAGTGCCTTGTTGCCCGGCACGCTTCTCAATACGCAGAAGCGGTTTGGCGAATTTGGAATGTCTTATCAGAAGAGCAATGGTCCTGAACGCGCCATTGTCATCAGATTGGAAAGGGTCTTATGCCCTCTTTGGGAACGCACCCTCATCCGAAAACCGAAACCACTTTTCGGGAGTGCGCAGTAGGTTTGCAAACCAGAGAAAGCGCTGGATTGCTCATCCAGCGCTTTCCGAAAGATTAATCTGGAAAGCTTTCTCTTCTTAAATAGGACGTTCGAAGAGAAGAATCCAGATCAGTTATTAATTGTTTTCCAATTCAGGTCAGCCACAGGCAACATGAACACCTGTCCCGGGAAGATCAGGTCCGGATTTTGAATCTGCTGGCTGTTTGCCTGATAGATGGTGGTGTAACGCGTTCCCTGACCATACAGGCGGCGGGAAATGGTCCAGAGGTTATCACCGCGGCGAATGATAACATTTGGCAGCTCACCAATACCGACAGATGCAGATGAGCCTTTAGAGCCGGAACCTTCTGCAACGAGGCGAACCGGGATCATGGCCACATCGTTCTCACCTTTGGTGAAGACGACTTGCGCACGGGCTTCCACTTTGCCTTCGGTGTTTTCTACCTTGTCGGCGCGCACTTCTACGTTGCCAGCCGGAATGGTCTTTTCAGCTTCCACCAGCCAACGGCCTTCTTTGCCTGCTTTAGCTTCGCCGACGAACTCTTCGCCAACGTAGACACGAACCTGCGCGCCCGGCTCACTTTCACCTGCCACAAAGACCTTGCCCTGCTCGGTCTCAACAGCCTTCACGGTCAGCTCAGGCTCTTCGTTTGCCTGCGCAACAGCAACAGGGGCTGGAGCGTCGGTTGGGGTTTCGGTCTGCGTTGCAACGGCAGCAGGTGCTTCTGGCTGAGGCTGTTCAGCAGTCTCTGCTGCTGTTGGTGCAGGTGTTTCAGAGGTTGGAGCTGGTGTCTCTGTGACAGCAACGGCGGTTTCAGCTGGTGCAGCTGCTGGCTTTTCAGCGGTGGCAACAGGTGCAGGTGCTTCTTCTTTTGCGCCCGGTGTTTCAGCGGCGGCTGTTTCAACCGGAGCATCCATTTTTGGCTGCTCTGTCTGGACGGTTGTTACTGGTTCAGCCGTAACTGGCGCTTCCGGAAGCTGAAGAATTTTGGATGGTGCGTTTGGCTCATTGAGGACAACGAGGACTTCACCGCTTTCATCCTCAGGCACGGAGACAGCAATGTGCTGCTCGGAGCCATTCTTTTCCTGAGTTTCCTGATTGGTCGCTTCCAGGCTGACATCGTGGTCGCCCGGTTTCAGCGGTTTATCGAGGACAATTGCGAACTCGCCGCGGTTGTTAGCGATGCCTTTGCCGATTACATCGCCATTGGAGATGAGCGCGACAATGGAGCCGGCTTCAGCGCGGCCTGCAACCACTGCATCACCTGATGGCTCAACACGCATCACATCGAAACTTGGGACATTGTCGTCGGCAACATCTGCTGTCTCCAGCTTGGTAGTCGCTTCAGGAGTTTTATCGGCCCCTGCATTATCTACCTGTGCGCCCGACGAGTTGAGCTGTACTTTGCCATTTGCAGCGGCCTCCAGCTTTGCAACAGCCTTTTCAGCTTCTGCTACAACCGAAGTGTCTTCCTTGCTCAGGTAGTACGCCCCCGCACCGATTGCGCCCGCAGCAACAGCTACAGCAACTGTCAGCAACCAGTTCATCCCCGATTTCGACATGGTTCTCAATTGCTCCTCAAGCAGACCATAGTTCACTCGACATGGCATGCTTTGACATTATATCAGATTGCTCGGATATCAGTTTATCCGGCTGTCTCTTTTGCCGAGTTTAGAGCAAAAAAGACAGACTTTAATCGTGTTTGTTATACATGTTTAACCCGAGGGGCAAGGTGCACCATGTCAGGCAAGTTGCACATGTTGGGTGAATTAACCTCATTTTACGAGCCTTGCTTGACGTTCCCCCTAGCCTAATGCGACAGAATACCTATGAAAACCTTGAAAAGCATCTGCGTATATTGCGGCTCCAACGCGGGGAGCCAGCCGCTGTTTGAACAAGCTGCGATTCAGCTTGGTGAATTGTTAGCCCGTGAAGGGATTCGACTCGTTTATGGCGGCGGATCCATTGGACTTATGGGAGCTGTTGCAAAAACCGTTCTTGAAAACGGTGGTGAAGTGACCGGCGTTATTCCTAAGTTCCTGAAGGAACGGGAAGTGATGCTGGAAGAAGCCCACGAACTGATCGTGACGCAGGACATGCATGAGCGCAAGCGCACCATGTTTGAAAAAGCGGATGCGTTCATCGCTCTTCCGGGCGGGATCGGCACACTTGAGGAACTTGTGGAGATGCTGACCTGGGCTCAGCTTGGCCGTCACGACAAGCCAATGCTGCTGCTCAATCTGGATCAGTTCTGGACGCCATTGGTTGAGCTGCTCGACCATATGCGAGGCCTTGGCTTCATTCGTCCAGACAGCGACATCACCTATGAGATCACCTCAGACGTTTCGCAGAGCGTCGATATCCTTTGCAAGGCCATTGAGGGCTGCAAAGTTGAACATCCGGATGTCAAAGACATGTAATGAAAAAGGCCGCTGATTGAGCGGCTTTTCTTAATTCTGAGTGTGATTGTTTTTACGCTATTTTCTCCATACGGCGGCGCGCCATAACGCCATCAATGGAGAAGACCACCAGCGAGAACCAGATCATGCCGAACGCAAACAGACCTTCCAGCGACAGTTCCTCTCCAAACAACCAGATTGCACTAAGGAAGTGAATGGAAGGCGCGATGTATTGCAGGAAGCCGATGTAGACCATTGGCAAGCGCCGTGCGGCAAAGGCAAAGACCACCAGCGGCACGGCTGTGATCACCCCTGTAAAGAGCAGCAAGGACAGGAACCATGGATGCTCGGTTGGGATGGTTGGATAGATACCGCCGGACCCCACTACGGTGAAGTACCAAAGACCGCCCAGCGCAAACGGCATAACCAGCAGAACTTCCACCAACTGACCGGCAACAGCACCTACAGGGGCTTTTTTGCGCACGAAGCCGTAGAGCGCAAAGCTGAGGGCCAGCACCACGGAGACCCACGGCAACTCCCCAACCTCATAGGTTTTGTAGAGCACCGCGAAGATGGTGATGGCTAGAGCCAGCATCTGCGCTTTGGTGAGGCGCTCGGAGAGCAGCACAACGCCCAAGCCCACACTGACGAGTGGGTTGATGAAATAGCCGAGACTTGCGTCCAGCACCCTGCCCGTTTCAACGGACCAGATAAAGACGGTCCAGTTGATGCTGATGACTGAGGCAGAGACCAGCAGATAGCGCAGGCGAGAGAAATCGCAGAAGATGGCGAAGACCTCTTTGCGCAGCTTGCTCATGACCAGAAACGCACCCAGGAACAGCACGGAGCCAATCACGCGATAGCAAATCACGATGATCGCTGGCATGTCTGCTGTGAGCTTATAGTACATGGGTGCAAAGCCCCACATGAGATAAGCAGATATCGCTGCAATCAAGCCAGCTTTGAACGCTTCCGGCGTGCTCAGCTGGTCAGCAGCGGATGCTGACTGGCTCATTAAACCCTCATACTACGAAATAAATGGGCGCCAGAGAACCTGACGCCGATGAAATAAAGGTAGGAATGGCCGCGCGATCGCGACCACAAATCTTTTAGCGCTTATTCCCAGGTATCTTTATCTGAAAACCGGTTCCCACTTTTCAGCGATACGTTTTAAGATGCCTTATCAGCATCTATCAGGCTGTTTCCAACTCATTCGCCTTGAAAATGCAATAGCGAACGGAATCTACCAGAGCCTGGAAGGAGGCGTCTACGATGTTTTCAGAGACGCCAACCGTGAACCAGCGCTTGCCGGTTTTCTTGTTCTGGCTTTCTATGAGAACGCGGGTGATCGCGCTGGTACCGCCGTTCAATATTCGCACTTTATAGTCGATCAGTTCAAGGTCAGCTATCAGGCTTTGGTATTTGCCGAGATCTTTGCGCAGTGACAGATCAAGTGCGTTGACCGGGCCATTCCCTTCCGCCACCGACATGAAGGTCTCGCCGTCCACTTCCACTTTCACGAC
This sequence comes from Pseudovibrio sp. FO-BEG1, assembly GCF_000236645.1. Lineage (NCBI taxonomy): Bacteria > Pseudomonadati > Pseudomonadota > Alphaproteobacteria > Hyphomicrobiales > Stappiaceae > Pseudovibrio > Pseudovibrio sp. FO-BEG1. Next base: position 2,828,819 of record NC_016642.1, on the reverse strand, counting down.
TGCTTCGGAAACGGTCACCCGCTCACCCAGCGCGTTGTAGCGGCGCTCCACTCCGGTGCGGAAGGACAGGACGTCGAAGTAATCCGGCACGGAATGCAAACGTCTACGGGCGAGGAGTTCAAAGGAAGCGTCTGCGGCTTCATAGGCAAAGCCCTGTGCTTCCAGTTCCTTCACTTCTGCCAGCAGGCGATCAACACGTGGATCTGCTTTGTCCGCGTCCACACCGAGGCGTTTCAGCTCGTTAAGCAGGTTGGATTTTCCTGCCTGATCTGAGACAAGCACACGGCGCTGGTTGCCGACCATTTCTGGTGGAATGTGCTCGTAAGTGTCCGGGTTCTTCAGGATGGCAGAAGCGTGAATGCCTGCTTTGGTGGCGAAGGCATTTGCGCCAACATAGGGAGCATGGACGTTGGAAGATCGATTCAGGATCTCGTCAAAACTCCTTGATATTGCAGTCAATTCTGTCAGATCTTCAACCTTGATGCCAAGTTCCACCAGATCGCAATACGGCTTCTTCAGCAGCATATTTGGGATCAGGGTGATCATGTTGGCATTGCCGCAACGCTCACCGATGCCGTTCAGCGTGCCCTGTACCTGACGAACGCCAGCGACAACTGCTGCCAGCGTATTTGCGACGGCGTGGCCAGTGTCGTCATGAGCGTGGATACCCAGATTGCTGCCCGGCACCACCTGCATCACGGCGTTGACGATCTCAGTGACTTCGTGCGGAAGCGTACCGCCGTTGGTGTCGCACAGGACCACCCAGCGCGCACCGGCTTCATAGGCAGTCTTCGCGCAGGCCAGAGCATAGTCCGGGTTCGCTTTGTAGCCATCAAAGAAGTGCTCGCAGTCGATCATGGCTTCCTTACCAGCGTCGACGGAGGCTTTGACGGTGTCAGCGATGCTTTCCAGATTTTCTTCGTTGGTGCATTTCAGCGCGATATCGACGTGGTAATCCCAGCTCTTTGCCACATAGCAGGTGGCATCTGCTGCAGACTGCAGAACCATCTGCACGCCCGGATCATTGCTGACGGAGCGCCCTGCCCGTTTGGTCATGCCAAATGCGGTGAAGATCGCTTTTTGGGTTCTCTTTTCTGAGAAAAACTTTGTGTCTGTGGGGTTCGCACCCGGATAGCCGCCTTCAATATAGTCGACACCCAGTCTTTCCAATAAGTCGGTAATGGCAATTTTTTCGTCCACGGAGAAATCAATGCCGGAGGTCTGAGCCCCATCGCGCAATGTCGTGTCGAAAAGATACAGACGCTCTTTCGTCATAGTATGCCTACCCTGCTTATTGTCCTGAGCTTTGCCTCAGGCTCCCCTCATTTGACGGAGGCTTCCCTGTTGCCTCCGTAGGATCTCTCAAGGCACACACAACGCGCGCCTTGAGAAAACTTAGCAAGCCTAACGGGTTATCCCATTCAGAACCATGGAGCAGACTTCAAGTTTCCTTGTGGTATCTGCTTACTCCATTGTCCGCTTTTCCGTTAAGCGCAGGACCAGGTGGTTTCGATCTCACCTGTTTCCTTGTTTTTCATGTCTTTGAGCACGATGCCGTCAGCTGCCAGCTCATCACGGATGCGATCGCTTTCGGCAAAGTCTTTGGCCTTGCGGGCTTCCAGACGTTTTGCGATCAGCTCTTCCACCTTTGCCTTCAGTTCAGGAGAGACATCCGCTTCAGCTTTTTCTTGCGTTTGCGCTTTGGAAAATGATTCAAGATCAAAGCCCAAGAACTTGATAGAATTAGCTAATTTCTGAGCAGCGTCTGCATCGCCACCGCGTGCATCACGGGCGAGCTTATGAAGAGCGGCAAAAGCACGTGGTGTGTTCAGATCGTCCTTCAGGCCTTCCAGAACGGCTTCATCCGGTGCACCATTTTCCTGTGCGGTGACATCATGCTTCTTCAGTAGCTCTGCCCAGCGGGTGAGCTGCTTTTCGCCTTCTGCCAGACTTTTGAACGTGAAGTCGATTGGCTGGCGATACTGGGTCTGAAGCAGCGCGTAGCGGATGGCCTGACCGGACCATTTGCGTCCGCCGCCCTCTTCTGTATCCAGCAGCTGATGCACGGTGAAGAAGTTGCCCAGAGACTTGGACATCTTTTCGCCTTCCACCTGCAGGAAGCCGTTGTGCAGCCACACGTTTGCCATGGCATGGGTGTCGTGCGCACATCTGGACTGTGCAATCTCGTTTTCATGGTGTGGGAAGGTCAGGTCGACCCCGCCGCCATGAATATCAAAGACCTTGCCCAGATGCTTTTCAGACATTGCGGAACATTCGATGTGCCAGCCCGGACGGCCCGGCGTTTTGATGCCGCATGGGCTTTCCCAGCCTGGCTCTTCCGCTTTGGATGGCTTCCAGAGCACGAAGTCGGTCGGGTCTTTTTTGTAGGAGGCCACTTCCACACGGGCACCGGCGACCATCTCGTCCAGTGTGCGGTTGGAGAGCTTTCCGTATTCTGGCATGCTTGGCACGTGGAAGAGAACGTGTTCGTCCGCGACATAGGCATGGCCTTTGTCGACGAGCGTTTCGATCATCTCTTTCATCTCTTCGATGTGCTCGGTTGCACGCGGTTCGATGTCCGGAGCCTGAGCGCCCAGCGCTTCCATGTCCGCATGGTACTGACCGGCTGTTTTTTCGGTCAGCTCGCGAATGGAAATGCCTTCCCGTGCTGCGCGCTCATTAATTTTGTCATCCACGTCTGTGATGTTTCGCACATATGTGACATGGTCTTTGCCATAGAGTTGGCGAAGCAGCCTTGCCAGAACATCAAAAACGACGACAGGGCGCGCATTACCAATATGGGCGTAGTCATAAACGGTGGGACCACACACATACATGCGCACGTTAGACGCATCCATTGGCACAAAAGCTTCTTTTGTGCGTGTCAAAGTATTGGTGAGCAGAAGTCCCTTTTCGCCTTGGGCTGTGTCTGCGCTCATAGTGGTTCGTCTCCTGGCCAGCTGGCCGGGCGTTCATCTCACGCAGAAAATAGGCAGGATAGAACGGCCACAGCCAGCGTTGTCGCTAGCTGCAAATAATGATGGTGCAAGAAGAAGTGTGCATCGCCGTTTTCATATGTTGCTTTTCGCTGATTGTGGCTTACAGGTCAAGTCTTAGTCTCACCGGATCACCCACATTTCTAACTAAGTTAAATACAAAATTTCTACCCGAAGATGCAATTCTAAGGGAAAGCCAAGAAAAAACAGGGAAGTTACACGTGTCTCACAAGAGTATCTGTGCCACCATTCTCGCTGCAAGTCTGATTGGAATGATCTCGCCATCAAGTGCGACCAGTAATGCAACTTCCTCCGAGCGACTTATAGATCCGCTGAATTTCAACGAAGATCCGGCGGCCCTGCCTGACCTGCCAGCACCGGAAGACCTGTCCCCGCCTGTAATTGAGCCGCTGGTGATGCCAGAGAGTGAACCGCAGGCCCCTCCTCTGACTGGCCCTGCCGGACAGGTGGCCAAGCCAACGGGCTCAGAGCTTTCTGAGTTGGAGCAGACCATCCGGGATCTGATCTTTTCTGAAGCAGACATCCAGAAGGCTGGTTTCAGCCCCAAGCAGGTTGACGCCTTGGCTGAGGCGTATGCCTTACGTAAGTTCCGTCCTGTGTGGTTTGAGGACCAGTCTTTAACGCCGCTGGCCAATCATCTGGTCACTGAGATTCGCAAGGCGCCGGCCCATGGGCTTGATCCGCAAGCCTATGGTGTTCGTCAGCTCGCCTCCATTCTGGCCGTCATGGAAGCGTCCAACGCGACTGCAACCCTTCATGAGATTGCGGTTGTCGAGTTGCAGTTGACCCGTGCCTTTGCCACTTATGGCGCTCACATTGCAGGCGGTGTTGTGCGGCCGACCAAGGTGCTGAAGAACGTGTTCATCTCACCTCAGGTGCCAAAGCTGAACGACATGCTCACCCAGATGGAAGAAACCCGCTCATTGGCGCAGTTCTTCGACGGGCTGGAGCCGGAAGCACCTTCCTACGACATTTTGAAGGATCAGCTGGCCCGCTATAACGCGGCGCTGACTTCTGACTATCCCATTTACATTGAAGATGGCCCAAGCATCCGGCCCGGTGATACAGGAGGTCGTGTGGCTCAGCTGGAAAAGCGGCTGCAAGCTGAAGGCTATGCGCCTTACTATTCCGGTTATACGGGCACAAGTGAAACTGAGGTGCCACCAACCTTTTACAATGATGACATGGTTGAGCTGGTCAAGGACTTCCAGAAGCGCCATGGCCTGACGGTCGATGGCGTTGTTGGCAAGAAGACACGGGCCGCGCTCAATGCTTCCTTAGAGGATCGCCGCAATCAGATTCTCGTCAATCTGGAGCGCATGCGCTGGGATGATCCGCTGCCATCAGGTCGCTATGTGAAGGTGAACGTGGCTGAACAGATGGTGCGGGTGATGGAAGGCACGGATGTGCTTTATGAAACCCGCAGCGTGGTGGGCAAGCCGCGCAATGCGACACCGCTGTTTTCCGATACTTTTGAGTACGCTGAGATCAACCCGACCTGGGGTGTTCCGTGGTCCATTGCCACCAATGAGTATCTGCCGAAGCTTCGCAAGAACGCATCCGCCCTCTCCGGCACAGGCATCAACGTTTACAAGAACGGCAAACGGGTTGACCCCACAGCGATCAACTGGAGCAATGTGAGCAAGCGCAAGTTTGGGTATCAGCTGCGCCAGAAGGCAGGCCGGAAGAATGCTCTGGGGGCGGTGAAGTACATGTTCCCCAACAAGCACAACATCTATCTGCACGACACGCCGTCCAAGCGCCTGTTCAACAAAGATCAACGTGCCTTCAGCCATGGCTGTATTCGCGTGCAGGATCCCTTCACCTTCGGCGAGGTGCTGCTTTCCGGCTCCGGCCACAGCCGTGCAAAGATGGAAAAGCTGCGTGCGCGTGGCAAAACTGTTCGCCTGAAGCTGACGGAGACGGTGCCAGTGCATCTGCGCTACTACACCGCCTTTGCCGGTGTTGATGGGGAGCTGCAGTTCCGGGAAGACATCTACAAACAGGACAAAGCTATTTTAGAAGCGCTTTTGACTTCGCAAGATGCATTCAAAATGAAGATGGCCTCCACCTACTGACCTGATCGCACTGCGCAAATTGCCACGCCCCTTCTCAGGGTATGGTTAATAGTGCATATTTGAATTAACTGTGCTAATATATCCGACATAGAGCTGCGTTTCATAATTCAAACGGGGGTTGATTATGCTGAAGCAGGCTATGGGAGCTATGATTGTGGCTAGTGTGATCTCGAGCCCGATCATTTTCCTTGCGGTTTACCTGTTTATGAACTCTGCATGAGTTCCAGCCCATCTCTTCAGATGGTCCAGACAAAAGTGTGAGTTCCCGAAAATTTAAAGGCGGCGTTCTGCGCTGCCTTTTTCTTTGCCTGAATTTCACTCATCTAAACTGGTTAATTGGGTAAGCTGGCAGCTTTGTGTTTCTGGCGAGGTGATGTTGGGGTAGCTGTGGTGCTTTTGTGAGATCAGCACTGGTTGTGTTTCAAGAGGAGTGACTTCTGCTGTTAAACCGGAGGGAGCAAAGTTGATATCCGGCGTCCAGTGGAGAGGTTCTAGTGTGTGGCTCTGGGTCCCGCATCGCGCTGCGCTTGTGCGGGATGACGGCGCGGAGGGAGCACCTCTTGCCGTCATGCTGGACGAAGCGAAGCGGAGATCCAGTATCCAGTGGAGAGGTTCTAGTATGTGGCTCTGGGTCCCGCATCGCGCTGCGCTTGTGCGGGATGACGGCGCGGGGGGAGCACCTCTTGCGGTCATGCTGGACGAAGCGAAGCGGAGATCCGGTATCCAGTGGAGAGGTTCTAGTATGTGGCTCTGGGTCCCGCATCGCGCTGCGCTCGTGCGGGATGACGGCGTGGGGTGGAGTTTCTCGCCGTCATGCCGGACGGAGCAAAGCAGAGATCCGGTACCCAGTGTAACATCTGCGGAGATCGGATAATGAGTTTCTGGGTCCTGCATCGCGCTTCGCTTGTGCGGGATGAGGGCGCGGACGAGTACCTCTTGCCGTTATGCCGGACGAGCGAAGCGGAGATCCAGTATCCAGCACAACACCTGCGGAGATTGGTAAATGAGATCCAGGTTCCCACTTTTCAGCAATACGCATTAGCTGCTTTACTCCCGTGCGGCCATGATCAGCGACATGAGCTTTGTGAACTCACGTTTCGTGGTGAAACGGTGCTCAATGCAATACTCAGTTTCACGGGCTGCACGTTTAAGACATGAGAAAATAAGCTGCTCCAAGGCTGCTTCTCCTGTCATGTTTTCACTGCTGATCAATGGGAGAAACCGCTTCAAAAACTCAGTGGTGTCTGATTGGTGGACCACGATCGTATTCCATTCAGGGATCACCATGAGAGCCTGATTTCCCAGACCCCATGCCCAGAAAGTCTCCTTAGGCAGACCAGTCTCCTTTGCAGGTATCCACCACAGATAGCCGTGCCCCATTCGCAGTCCGCCATAGCCTGTTTCAGCAAAGTCCTCTGTGATGAGACTTGTCCAGTTTTCTACAAGAATGCGTTGACCGTCTACAACTCCGTAATTGAGATAAAGGGTCCCAACACGGGCAAGGTCACGTGCAGACATTTTGAACATTGCTGCTCTATGTTCAGACTTCTGAGGATCAAAGACATACGATACTGCGGAACGATCAAAATCCTGCATTCCAACTGGTTTTGCTATCCCATCCTCGAAAGCTGCCCCAACCTCGGAGCCCGTTGCATTTTCGAAGACAGTCGTCAGAGTGTTGTAATCCCAGTTGTTGTAAGCCCAAATGGTACCAGGCTGGTTCTCTGTACGCCCCAAACGCTTGTCGATTTCCTCTCTCAGACTACCTGATGCAGCTGCCGGGTGATTAATGCCTGAAACACTTTGCAGTAAGTGGCGTACGGTTGTCTCTCGTTGCAAATCCGTCAGCGAAATCGGGGCATCATCAATGCCGACTTCCTTAAGCGTTGCATCCAGGCGCAAATGATTTTCAGGCAAAGCGAGGTGCTGGCCAATAACAGCACTCAAAAGAGATTTTCTGATTGAATGGACATTGTAGGGTTTTGAAAGTTCGCCAAATCTCCCAACCCTTTGGCCATTTGTGATAATCATAAAGGTGTCGGTGCTCAAGCTGGCAGCATAGTTGAAAACCGCATCCAATCCCTTCGGATCCCACCCCAAACTCTTGACCTCAGATGCGCCAAGTCGGGTCACATCTATATCGCGAGAGGGTTGAGCTTGACGCGCTAATCCACGTTCCCCGGTCTGGATGAGATAAGTCAGAAGGGATGCTGCTATCGTGACAAAGACCAGTGCACCCAAAAGATACCGGCGTTTCATGCGAAGTAGCCTCATAAAATTTCAGTTTTGAAAATGAAAAAATCCAGGAGAGCCCAAGAACCATAATCCTAAATATGAAGCACACTTATTCAAAATGAAAATTTATCAGTCACCGACACGACGCTCCATCACTCAAGGTTATGCTGGTTGCTGGGCTCAGGTTCCCGCATCGCGCTGTGCTTGTATGAGGTGGTGCGTCTTGCCGTCATACCGGACGGAGCAAAGCGGAGATCTAGTATCCGGTAGAGAGGTTCTAGTGTGTGGCTCTGGGTCCCGCATCGCGCTGCGCTTGTGCGGAATGACGGCTCGGGGTGGTGCTTTTGCCGTCATGCCGGGCGGAGCAAAGCGGAGATCCGGTATCCAGTAGAGAGGTTCTAGTGTGTGGCTCTGGGTCCCGCATCGCGCTGCGCTTGTGCGGCATGACGGCGTAGGGTGGTGCTTCTCGCCGTCATGCCGGACGGAGCAAAGCGGAGATCCGGTATCCAGCGGAGAGGTTCTAGTGTGTGGCTCTGGGTCCCGCATCGCGATGCGCTTGTGCGGGATGACGGCGCGGGCGAGCACCTCTTGCCGTCATGCCGGACGGAGCAAAGCGGAGATCCGGTATCCAGTGGAGAGGTTCTAGTGTGTGGCTCTGGGTCCCGCATCGCGCTGCACTTGTGCGGGATGACGGCGTGGGGTGGTGTGGTGCAGTGCCAAGAAACTTATCCCCCTCACCCAAAGCTTCCCCTATTCTAATTCTCGTGCCCACGCATTCGGGCAGGAGTGGACCGTCCGCTCCGTGGCGTGGGCGGGGTTGGGCTACCGGCATGAGGTAACGTATCGTGTCGGGAGGTCCGGTGAAGCGCCATACCCTATTGAGACCACAGTGGTAGTAGGGAGCTTGGGGTCGTTCCGGAGGGCGTCCGGTGGTGGCAGGAAACTGCCGATGGTACAAAAGCGTATCAATGATACGCAGATGTGCTAGTCGCGTCTGTCCGAGAGGGAGCCCGCGTGTTCATGATAAAAGGCCCGGGCGAGGCGAACAGCCAATGCCGAAGAAACATTTCTAACAAGTAGCGCAGGCAGAGCCTGTTCGCCTTGCTCCACCCGTTTAAACGGGATCTTCAAATGCAAACACCGCCGGGATATCCCAGCGGTGCTAAAACTGCTTGTGCAGCGGGTTCTAACAGGAAGAACGGCGTCGCTATTTCGGAACGCGATTTAATCGTCCAGATAGTCGGCGCATTTTTCCGGCACTTGGTCACCCCACGGCATGATTGGCACCGTAGACGTTGAGTTCTTAGGGCTGCCTTCGACCAGTTTGTCGGAGTACACCAAATAGACCAGCACGTTTCGTTTTGCGTCACAGCCACGCACGATGCGCATTTTCTTGAAGAACAGCGAGCGGCTCTGGCGGTAGACTTCGTCGCCCTGCTCAAACTTGCTCTTGAACTTGATTGGGCCGACCTGACGGCAGGCCAACGACACGTCAGAAGTTTCTTCTTCTAGTCCGAGCCAGCCTGAGAAACCGCCCTTTTCCGGCACGGTGAAGTGACAGGCAACGCCCTCTACTTCCGGGTCATCCAGCGCGTAGGTGGCCAGTTTGTGGTCCGGGCTCAGAAACTTCCAGACCGTGGATTTTTTGAAGATCAGGTCCGGGTCCTGTGCCTGCGCAGCTGTGCCGAGCATGCTCAGAGTTACACCAAGTGCCACAGTTACGGTGCCCACCATTTTCAGGACTGACTTGCCAAGCGCAGACATCTGCAAAGCTCCCCTCCATCACAAAAGATCAAATCAAATCACTCTCGATATAAGATGTTTTTCGGCAACTACCAGCAAGAGAAGAAGAGATTTTTGCAAAACCATCCGGAATCCGTTGGTTTTGCCCCAATAAGGCCATAGAATAGCTTATCTGTAGAAACCTCTCTGACTAAACGTAAAATTGCGGGCTATGACCATTTCCAAACTCCCCTTCGCTCACTCATGCGCAGTTGCGGCCCTCGCCCTTGGTGCGTCCTTTATCTGGACCCAGAGTGCGAGCGCGCGCCCCCAGGTCTGTGACCGATTGGAGACGGAGTTTATCGAGCTCTCAGAACAGGTCGAGGCCAATGGCAGCTCCAACAGCTGGCAGACGGCCTATGAAGAGCAGCAGGTGCACATCCGCAATGTTCAAAGTCAGATGTCCAGCTTTGGCTGTGACGGGTCTTTTGGTCCACCACAATGTCAGCAGCTCAGTTCTTCCCTGCAGCAGATGAATGAGAACCTGAGCTATCTTGATAGTCAGAGACAGCAGGAACTCTATTCCAGCGCTATGCAGGACCGTCTGAATGAAGTGAAGCAGGCACTGGTTGATCTGAACTGTTCTGATCGCTCTGATCAGCAGATCCAGCCACTGACACCGCCAGTGCAGGCCAACCAGCCTTTGCAGCTGGAGCCGCGCTCTACGGCAGGTTTCTCTTCCGGCGGCCAGCAATACGCCACCATGTGCGTGCGCAAGTGTGATGGCTACTACTTCCCGATCAACCCGAACTCCAGTGCGGGCGATCTGGCGGAAGATGAAGAGATCTGTCAGGCGCTGTGCCCAAGTCAGGATACGGAGCTTTACGTTTTCCAGGTTCCGCAAGAAACACCTGCGCAGATGCGCTCTCTTTCCGGCGCGCCTTATACCTCGCTTGCCAATGCCTATCTGTTCAGGCAGCAGAACAATCCGGCCTGTTCCTGTGATGCAGCAGCTGGCCAGCCGAACAACATTGAGCCAACACCCGCGATTCCATCTTTGGAGCAAGCCATTCCGGGCACGGAACTGGATGATCTGACACCGGGTGCAACTGCGACTTATCCGGCTATTCCGAACCAGAGTGAGCTGCGTCAGACCGTAGATGCAACAGAGGCCCAGAGTGATATCTCCGAGCCTCCGCTTGCTCAGAAGAAATTTGTGCCTCGCGAGGTTGAACCCCGCGAAGGGCCTATCAGGAAAGTCGGTCCAAAGTTTTTTCCCGACCGATAAGCGGTAGCATGTTCTTCAGGTCTGGTCCGTGGGCCAGACCTGTGATTGCCTTACGCAGTGGCATGAACAGACTTTTGCCTTTACGGCCTGTTTCGCCTTTCACAGCCTTGGTCCACTCACCCCAGGTCTCTTCGCTCCACGGCTCTTGCGGCAGCAGATCTTTGGCCTGAGTGATGAACTCTTTGTCTTCCTCGGCAATCTCCGGGGTGACTGATCCGATTACAAGCTCCCACCACTGTTTCGCATCGCTGACGGTGGAGCAGTTTTCCTTCACAGCAGACCAGAACGCTTCATCGCCTTTAACGCCGTCTGCCTTCAGACGATCTGCAACATCAGCGAAGCTCATGTCGTGCACCAGCTTTGCGGTCAGATGACCAACGTCTTCCGGGTCGAACTTTGCTGCGGACTTGGAGATGCCGGAGAAGTCGAGCATTTCTGCCAGAGCTTCCATGGACTTTGCTGGCTCTACAGCATGGCTGGTGCCGGTCAGAACTGCAAGTGAGCAGACTGCCATTGGCTCGTAGCCTTCCTCACGCAGGGAGCGGATGGACAGAGCGCCAGAGCGTTTGGAAAGCCCCTCACCTGAAGCTGTGGTCAGCAGATTGTGGTGACCGAACTCAGGAACTTGTGCCCCCAGTGCCTGGAATATGGCAATCTGGACACCGGTGTTCGCAATGTGGTCTTCCCCACGGATGACATGGGTGATGCCCATATCCGCGTCATCCACGATGGATGGCAGGGTATAGAGGTATGTGCCGTCTGCGCGCACCAGTACCGGGTCAGACAGGGAGGCAAGATCAACAGTCTGGCGACCGCGGATCACATCATCCCAGTGAACTTCTGTTCTGTTGAAGGAGAACGGATCGCCTTCTACGTGGTTTGGCAGTTTGAAGCGCCAGTGTGGTTTACGGCCTTCTGCCTCATACTCAGCGATCTGCTCGTCGGTGAGCTTCAGGCCAGCACGGTCGTAGACAGGAGGACGGCCCAGAGCGCGGGCACGGTTGCGGCGACGTTCCAGCTCTTCCGGTGTCTCGTAACAGGCGTAGAGCAGACCGGCGTCTTTCAGCTTGGCGGCAGCTGCATCATACAATGCAAAGCGCTCGGACTGTTTTTCGACGCGATCAGGGTTGATGCCCAGCCATTTCAGGTCTTCGGCGATGCCGACAGCATACTCTTCCTTAGAGCGCTGCACGTCGGTGTCGTCGTAACGCAGAACGAAGTTACCGCCCTGCTTTTTGGCAAAGAGATAGTTGAAAAGCGCCGGGCGCACATTGCCGATATGGATGTGACCAGTCGGAGATGGCGCGAAGCGAACCGTAACACTCATGGCTGAGCCTTCTCATCAATAAACAAGTTTGACACTCGGGTATCGCGTTGGCCGGTACGGGTCAACCAGCCAATCTTGAATACCTACGGAATATCTCGGGTTTTCCTGTTTTCAGGCTGGAGAGCGCACCAGCATCAGCTGCGGCTTTACAGCAAACAGAACCAAGCCCAGACCGAAGCAGTAGAGGCTGGAGAAAGCAAACTGTGTGTCGAGCTCAACTCCGTAGTCCAGCAGGACGCCCATAAGCCCCGGAGCCAGAGCAGAGGCGAAGACCATCATGGCGGAGTAGATGGCGCGGATGGACCCAAGGTGGGCTGTGCCATACAGCTCAGCCAGAACAGCGGAGGCAACAGCACCCCATGACCCGACAGTCATGGCCAGAATGATAAACGCCACAGGGACGAAGTACTCTTCGCCAGCAAAAGCAAACACGAGGACACTGACACCGAGCGGCACAACAGAAAGCGGAAGCAGAGAGACAGCGGAGAACCGGTCAATCAGCATGCCAGCCAGCATGGAGAATAGAGCACCAGCAGCAGCATAGAGCGGCAGATAAGACGGCATCACAGTGCGCTCCCATCCCTTGGCTTCCATGAAGTGGACCTGATGGAACATGAGGCCGGTGACCAGAAATGGCACAGCAAGCACTGCGGTCATCACAACCCAGAAGCGCCAGTCCGCCATCACCTGCTTTCTGGTCCAGCTGACAGCCGGGCCATTTGATCGGGATGACTCGAGCGGATTTTCCGGTGTGCGGTCTTTCTTCAGTGTCAGGTATGCGAGAGGGAGGAATACAAGCAGCAGAGTAACACCGGCAGCGGACCAGAGATCGCGCCAGGACATGGAGACCATGAGGGTAACAGCTGCCAATGGCAGCAGAGCTTCACCGGCCATATTGCCAAAGGAGGCAAGGCTCAGCGCTTTGCCTCGGGAGCCATGGAACCAGCGCGACATGGCCGTCTGTGAGGTATGGGGCAACATGCCCTGCCCGAACAAACGCAAGCCATAGAGACAAATACCCAGTAATATTATGGAGTTATGCCAGCTCATTAAGAAACTGAATCCGGCAAGGATCACAATTGCAGCGCAGCCCACGACGACCGGGCGGTAATAATCGACAATTTTGCCGAGATAGATAAGCGTTGCCGCGCTTGCCAGCGTGGCGAACATGTAGATTGAGCCGAAATCACCGTGAGACAGGCTATAAGTCTCACGGATCTGGGAGGAAAATTGGGCAATAAAGAACGTCTGGCCGAAGCTGGAGCCAAAGCCGAGCAGAAATCCGCCCGCGACCCAGCGCAGGTTGCGCTGGAGAAATTCAAACAAAGTCATAGACTTAACCTAAGAAGTGTAGAAAGTGATTCAGGCAAAGCCGGATGCCTGCCTGAACACGGGAGATCAAGCCTAGTGCGCCAGATCTTAAACTAAGATCTGAAGTCGCGTTTGTTTCTAGTTTCGATCCCGGAAACGGTTGGTGATTGGGTAGCGGCGATCGCGTCCGAAGTTCTTTAGTGTGATTTTGACGCCCGGAGCTGCCTGACGACGCTTGTACTCAGCGATGTAAAGAAGGTGTTCGACTCGATGGATGGTCTCAACAGAGTGACCGCGCTTTTCAATCTCGTCAAGGCTCAACTCTTGTTCCACGAGACAGTGCAGGATGTCGTCCAGAACATCATACTCTGGCAGGCTGTCCTGATCCGTCTGGTTTTCACGCAGCTCAGCCGTCGGTGCTTTGACGATGATGTTGTTCGGGATCACCTCACCTGCCGGGCCCATAACACCTGCCGGGTGGTGTTTGTTGCGCCAGTCAGACAAGCGGTAGACCTCGGTCTTGTACAGATCCTTAATCGGGTTAAAGCCGCCGTTCATATCGCCGTAAAGGGTCGCATAGCCAACAGACATTTCTGATTTGTTGCCCGTGGTGACAACCATAGCGCCAAACTTGTTGGAGACCGCCATGAGGATGACACCGCGAGAACGGGACTGGAGGTTTTCCTCTGTGATGCCGCTCTCAGTGCCAGCGAAAACGCCGGACAGCGTCTTCTGGAAGCCTTCTACAGGCTCAGCGATTGGAATGGTGTCGTACTTCACGCCGAGGGCATCAGCACACGCCTTGGCGTCCTTGATGCTTTCCTCGGAGGTGTAGCGGTATGGTAGCATAATGCAGTGAACACGATCAGCACCCAACGCATCCACCGCCATAGCTGCACAGATGGCACTGTCGATACCGCCGGAAAGACCGAGGACAACACCTGGGAAGCCGTTCTTGTTTACATAGTCTTTCAAGCCAAGCACGCAGGCGAGCCAGTCAGCTTCCTGAGTATCTGGCATCGGAACGACCCGCGCAGGCTCGATCAGCCAGTTCTCGTCAGCATCTTTTTTGAAGTTGAGGTAGCCAGTTTCTTCGGTGAACTGGCCCAGCTGCATTGCCAGCGACCGATCATGATTTAGTGCAAAGGAGGCACCATCAAAGACAAGCTCGTCCTGCCCACCGACCTGATTGCAGTAGACAAATGGCAGACCTGTCTCAACCACACGGGAGATCATGAGCTGCATGCGCTCTTCGGTCTTTTCCCGGTTGTAAGGCGAGGCATTTGGAACAAGGAGGATTTCAGCGCCAGTTTCTTCCAGACATTCGCAGACCTCATCAGTCCATGTGTCTTCACAGATTGGAACACCCAGACGAACACCGCGGAAGCTGATTGGGCCCGGGTTTGGTCCGGCATCGAAGACGCGCTTTTCATCGAACACGCCATAGTTTGGCAGATCGACCTTGTAGCGTAGGCCTTCCACCTTGCCGTTATCCAACAAGGCCACAGCGTTATAGAGCTTCTCTCCTTCGGCCCATGGCAGACCTACGAGAAGGCCCGGACCACCATCTGCGGTTTCTTTTGCCAAAGCTTCCAGCTCGCGCTTACAAGCTGCAACGAAGGAAGGCTTAAGCACCAGATCTTCCAGCGGATAACCGGCAAGAAAGAGTTCGGAATACAAGACCAGATCAGCGCCCTGCTCGGCAGCCAGCTTTCTGTGATGCCGAACTTTCTCAGCATTACCGGAAATATCACCTACACACGGATTGGCCTGCACGACGGCCAGACGGAACTGGTCTTTAATCATCATATGAACTTCAAAGGCTATAATGGGTTAACGGGATTGCCCTGATTGCTTCGAGCTTTCGTAGCTTTGCATCTCATGTACAGCGTTTTTATAGCTTAGAAAAGTCGATCCATCACATAGTTGATGGTTGGAGGAAAGGATTCACAGTCTCCGATCAGTCAGAGGACTTCTTCTTTAAGGTGCCGGAGTCTTTTGCTTTTGCCATCACATCCAGATGCTGCTGCAGGCGTGTTCCCATGGGCAGTTGCGCCATGTCTCTGGCCTGAACGCACTCATCCCCCTGCATGACAATCGCCTTCAGGCGGTCATACAGAATGGCTGGTGCGATTGGTTTGGCAAGAAAGTAGTTTACGCCCGCATTGCGCGCAGCAACGACCACGGAGCGTCGGGAATCTGCGGTGATGACGATCACCGGCGTTTTTGCAATTTCAGAATCCTGATCCTGCCGCAGGATACGGAGGAAGTCATTGCCATCGATGGGATGCATGATCCAGTCGCACAAAACGATGTCTGGTCGGCGATCAAGCAGGATAGCAATCGCGTCTGCTCCATCACCAGCTTCATAGATCGAGCGGACACCAAAGCCGGAGACCATGGTGCGCAAGATGGAACGCATGTAGTTGTTGTCATCTACAATGAGGATTGAATAGCCAGACAACAAAGAATCGCTCTGAAGCAACAAACTCTCCCTGAGGGCGAAAAAACCTAGAAATAAACCGAGCTGTTAAAGGCAGGAAGCACATAATTCCAATTTTCTATGTGCATCGCATATGAGTATTTATCAAAAAAAGAGGGGCTGCACAATGTGCAACCCCTGATCATCAATTGAATACTCTAGATAGAGTTAAGTGTTCACTGCAACGCGAGATTCAGATTCTTTTCTGAGGTTCTCAGCGATTGTAAACGCCAGTTCCAGAGCCTGATCCGCATTGAGGCGCGGGTCACAATGCGTGTGGTAACGATCACCGAGCTGTTCTGCGGACAGTGCGCGTGCACCACCGGTACATTCAGTCACGTTACGACCAGTCATTTCAACATGAACACCACCAGCGTGGGTGCCTTCAGCGCGGTGAACCGCGAAGAATGCTTCCACTTCACGCAGGATACGCTCGAATGGACGGGTCTTGTAGCCGTTTGCGGTGATGGTGTTGCCGTGCATCGGATCACAGGACCAGACGACTTTCTTACCTTCACGCTCAACAGCACGAACCATTGCTGGCAGATGTTCGAAGACCTTGTCATGACCGAAGCGGGTGATCAGTGTCAGACGACCAGCTTCGTTTTCAGGGTTCAGAACATCGATCAGCTTGATCAGATCTTCAGGATCAAGAGATGGACCACATTTCAGGCCAATCGGGTTCTTGATGCCACGGAAGAACTCAACGTGTGCATGATCCAGCTGACGGGTACGGTCACCAATCCAGAGCATATGGCCGGAGGTCGCGTAGCATTCGCCAGTGGTGGAATCGATACGGGTCAGAGCTTCTTCATAGCCCAGAAGCAGTGCCTCGTGGCTGGTGAAGAACTCAGTGGAACGCAGCTGAGGTGTGTTGTCCGGGTCAATGCCGCAAGCGCGCATGAAGGACAGCGCATCAGAGATACGGTCCGCCATTTCCTGATAGCGGTGCGCCTGCGGGCTGTCTTTTACGAAGCCGAGCATCCACTGGTGCACGTGGTCAAGGTTTGCAAAACCACCCTGCGCGAATGCACGCAGCAGGTTCAGGGTCGCAGCAGACTGACGGTATGCCTTCACCTGACGCTCAGGATCCGGAATACGAGACTCTTCGTTGAACTCGATACCGTTGATAATGTCACCACGGTAGCTTGGCAGCTCGATGCCATCTTTCTTCTCAATATTAGAAGAACGTGGCTTTGCGAACTGACCTGCAATACGGCCTACTTTCACAACCGGCTGCTGTGCACCATAGGTAAGGGCCACAGCCATCTGCAGGAATGCTCTAAAAAAGTCGCGGATGTGATCAGCGTGGTGCTCCGCAAAGCTCTCCGCACAATCACCACCTTGCAAGAGGAATCCACGCCCCTCGGCAACATCAGCGAGCTGCGCTTTCAACTTGCGCGCCTCACCTGCAAACACGAGCGGCGGATAAGATGCGAGGCGACTTTCAACGTCTGCCAATGCTTCCTTATCTGGATAGTCCGGCACCTGCACGATCGGTTTTGATCGCCAGGAATCCGGTGTCCATTTCTCCGCCATTTTAAAACTCCATCAATACGGAATGCTGCCAGCGCGCCCAATGCACTTGTCTTTGGCAGCTCTAATTCTTTCGAGCAGTTCTCATTTTCTGACAAAAGCCCAGAAAGGCTTATACACGCCGCCCGTTTGTCTGACTAGGGGTACGTATACGTTGTTTTATCGCTGTAGGTTGAGGATACCTCAAAAAATTCAGCTCTCACGAGAATCCATCAAACCAATCTTCTTTAGAGCTATTATGTTCCAAATAATCGAAACTTGGTAGAGAATTATTTCAAAGCACCCTTTGGGATCGCGGATGAACACTTGTGTAAAGATACATGAAGCGTTCACACTGCTGATCCTCAAGGCATATTTCAGCGATTTAAATATTGAGCATTCACAGATTTGAGCAGATCGTCAATAGTCGCAGCCAGCTCATTGGAGAGCACGATTGCCCGTGGATAGTACGGATCCTCGCGGTCCTTCAGGATCGGCACGCGGTCCCAACCATCGGTGGTTTCCACGAAGTGCTCCAGGCCCTCCTGCCCCCACAAGCGGTAGAAACCAGCCATGACGCAGTCTGCATAGCTCTGCAGGATTGGATGCTCTTCATTGCCCCAGTGGGCGTATTGGTCCTGAACCTGATAGAGGAACGTGTCCGCTGGCATTCGTCTGCCACAGTCTGGCACGAAGCTTCCTTCAGCAAGAGACTTGCGGGAATAGTGCCATTCGCGCTTATCAAGTGCAGGCAGGTTGGCTTTGGTATCGAGAACCATTGCACCGCGGATGACAGAGCCTTCTTCACGGCGAACGCCAAGTGCACAGACGCCGACACCGGACATGCGGCCATTGCCTTCTTTGCCCTTTGAGCAGCCACGCCATTCCCGTTTCCATCCACTCAGCTGGCCGGCAATCACAGTTGTGCCGGTTGGCAGGGTTTCTTCGTTTACAAGTGAGCCATAACCAAAATAGCAAATCTGGTCCTGTGTGAGGTCAGTCACGGGTATTCCTATCAAAACTTGAGAGATGCCCTGCTCCTGTCGCAAGGCAAAAAAGAACCGCTAGCAAGGACTAGCGGTTCTTTGAAAGTCGACTAAAGTTTAATTCTTGCGGATGCGCTCAGTTGGTTCGCGCATTGTCACCAACTCTTCCGCGGCAGTTGGATGAACCGCAATGGTGCGATCATAATCTGCCTTGGTGGCACCCATGGTCAGCGTGACGCCGATGATCTGGATAAGCTCACCAGAGTCCGGGCCCATGATGTGAATGCCAAGGATCTTATCGGTGTCTGCATCCACCAGCATCTTGAGGAACATCTTGCCCGGCTTGCCAGAAAGCGTGTTCTTCATTGGACGGAAGGAAGAGGTGTAGATATCAATGTTGTCAAAACGTGCTTCCGCTTCTTCCTGCGTCAGACCGGCAGTGCCGATTTCTGGCTGGGAGAAAACAGCGGTTGGGATCATCGAGTGATCCACGTGCCATTCCTTGCCACCATAAGTGCTGTCAGCGAACGCATGGCCTTCACGGATCGCTACTGGGGTCAGGTTGGCGCGGTTGGTTACGTCACCGACAGCAAAGATGCTTGGTACGGAGCTTTGGCTCTGCGGGGTCACGACGATCGCCCCTGCCTTGTCAAGCTCAACACCGGCTTCTTCAAGGCCGAGGCCTGCTGTGTTTGGACGACGACCAATTGCGTAAAGCACCTGATCTGCCTCGATTACTTCGCCAGCATGGGTGGTCACTGTCAGGCCGCCCTCATGCTTCTCGATGGAAGCGATGGTAGATTTGGTTTTGACGGTGATGCCTTTTTCTTCCATCTGCTCATGCAGGCCGGTGCGCAGGTCCATATCAAAGCCGCGCAGGATCTCTTCGCCACGGTAAACCAGCGTGGTTTCAGAGCCCATTCCGTTGAAGATACCAGCGAACTCGACCGCGATGTAGCCGCCACCGACAACAATGGTGCGTTTCGGGAACTCGGAGAGGTGGAACGCTTCGTTGGACGTGATGGTGTGCTCACAGCCAACAAGGCCAGCATCCACGTTTGGCGTTGCACCAACAGCAACGAGAATGCGTTCTGCTGTGATGACCTGATCGGTGGAGAGCAAGCGAACGGTGTTCGGACCTTCAATCACAGCACGGCTGTCGTGCAACTCAACACCGGACTTGTCGAGATTGCGGCGGTAAATGCCTTCGAGGCGGGTGATTTCCTTGTCTTTGTTTTCCACCAGCTTATCAAAGTCGAAAGTCGGCGTGCCGTTCAGGCTCCAGCCATACCCGTCAGCGTTGGCGAATTCTTCGGTGAATTTGGAGGCATATACAAAGAGTTTTTTTGGAACGCAGCCGCGGATTACGCAGGTACCGCCGTAGCGAAATTCTTCAGCAATACCAACACGGGCGCCATGGGTTGCTGCGATACGTGCTGCGCGCACACCGCCGGAACCAGCCCCAATAACAAAGAGATCGTAGTCGAAATTAGTCATTACAGCCCACTTTCGTTAGCAATAGAACCTTATGCAACGACGTTTCGTTTCGCTCTAAGGTCTTGTCTTATAAAAACGTAGGCTCAGACTTGGGCCAGATACGCCCAAATTTCAAGGGGCGTATCTGATCTAACTGTTCATTTTGGATGGCGATTTCGTGATCGCTTATTGAGCAGCCATCGCAGCAAGTTTCTGACGTGCAATCGCAACCATGTCGGTGCTGATTGCGTCGCCCCACTGCTTTGCTGCACCGATGGTCAGCGCGGACAGTGTACCGGACAGGTCAGCAAGACGCTTACCAGTGTCAGAGTTGTAGAAAGTAGCGATTTCGTTGAGCTGCTCTTCGGTGAAGCGGCGTGCCCAAACTTCATAGATCACGCGGTCAAGTTCCTGACGGCGTGGGATAAGTTCAACAGCAGCTTCGTTGACAGCAATGTCGATCTCAGCGCTCATTGCCGGATTGGAGCGGATGAACAGGGTGCGCGTGCGCTCGGCAACATCTGGAAGGATGTTGTCGAAGTTCTCGATGGACTTTGTTGCACGAACGGCTGCTTTTGCAGCTTCGATGTGGCTTTCAGAAATGGAATTGTCCTGAGCCATGACCGGGCTGGAAATCAGCACACCAGCAACAACCAGTGATGCGACACCTGCAATTGCTGCAGACTTGAACTTAGCGAGCATAAAATGGCTCCCCTATATTTTAATCAGCTGTCCTTAAATGACTGTCAGGATAGCTTAAGGTTCCAAGACACGAATTTCATCAGTACCGGCGACATAAGCCCGTACCGCCATATCAATAAACAACCCGTGTTCAACGACACCCGGAATAACTTCCAGGCGTTTTGCTAGTGACTTCGGATCGCTGATTGCCTTCAGATGGCAATCGAGAATGTAGTTGCCGTTATCGGTTACAAGTGGCTTATCACCTGCCATACGCAAGATCATCTCGCCTTGCAGCCCCTCAGCGTCCAAGCTGTTTTGCATCATCTGCCGGGTAGCCTCAAGCCCGAATGGGATAACCTCCACGGGAAGCGGGAACTTTCCGAGTGTATCAACAATTTTGCTCTCATCTGCGATGACAAGCATACGGCCAGATGCTGCCGCGATGATTTTTTCGCGAAGCAGTGCCGCACCGCCGCCTTTGATGAGATTCAGCTGCGGATCAATCTCATCCGCACCATCAATTACAAGGTCCAGCACCGGCGTTTCGTCCAATGTGGTCAGTGGAACTCCCAGTTCATCGCAAAGCGCCTGAGAGTAAGAGGAGGCTGGAACACCGATGATCTCGAAACCATCCTTGACCATATCTGCCAGAAGGCGGATCATTTCGTTGACTGTTGATCCAGAACCTATCCCCAGCTTCATGCCGGGCTTAACTTCCTTGAGTGCTGCAGCTGCGGCCTGCGCCTTCAAACTCATTGCCATCTGACTATTTTCTCTTCCCCGGACCCTAAGCTTCTTAGGAAACATTCACAATTCAGAACAATTTTGCCTAGTTATACCGCTTGGGTCTACTCTGACATAACTCCTGCTGATTACCATGAGGTGCCAGCCCCGCCAAGCAGCAATCCACCCAACACACTATAGGTTTTCCTCGCAAATTGACTTCACGGCGAATTTCGTTAGGGTGGCGCGGATTTTCTCAACAGAAACGAGCTTAAGTATGACAACACCAGTTCTGGTTTTCGACCTAGACGGTACTCTCCTGGAGACCATGGGAGACCTTACAGCGTCGATGAATCATGTTTTGGTAGAAGCCGGATTTGAAGCCATTGAACCTGAACGGGTCAGAAAAATGGTGGGTGCTGGCGTGAAAGTGCTGATGACCCGTGGGCTTGAGGCAAACAAGATTGAAGTGACAGACGAAGTTCTGGAACCGCTGCTTGCCAAGTTTATTCGTTATTACGAAACCCACATTGCCGATCACACTCACGCTTTTCCTCAGGCGCTGGAAACAATTGCGCGCTTGAGAGAAGCAGGCTGGAAAACCGCTATCTGCACAAACAAGCTGGAAAAACTGGCCAAGCCTCTGGTTCGGGCCATGGAAATGGAACATCTGTTTGACTCGGTAGTCGGTGGTGACACCTTCTCCAAGAACAAGCCGGATGCGATGCCAGTGTTTGGCGCAATCGACATTGCGGGCGGTTCCCGTGCCGGTTCCATTTTCGTAGGTGACTCCAAAGCTGACATTTCTGCTGCGCGCAACGCTGGCCTGCCAGTGATTGCAGTTGATTTCGGTTACACCGACATTCCGGTCCGCGAACTTGGCCCGGATGTGGTGATTTCTCATTACAATCAGCTGGAAGCAGCTGTTAAAGAGCTGAGTGAAGAGAACGCTCCTTCCTAACTCTTTGATACAGATAAAGATTAATCTGCCGCCCGTGCTTTTGCATTGGGCGGCAGTTTTGTTTGCAGCCGCAAATCCGACGTATTTCCCCCACGTAAATCCCATCATAAAATCACCGCTTGGTGCGAATTTTCGCTCAATGCAGTCACATTCCCCTGCGAAACATCCAGCATCGGAAAGCTCTGTTTTCCACTAAATGAAATCAACACAGGAACACCGCGTCAGGACAGGCGCTGGTCTATTGCTGCATGGTAAAAGCTTCACTTGTTTCGTTGTTTGCGATCATTCTTGCCAGTGCTCTTGCACAGTTGGCGAGCTCTGCTTTATTGACGAGCCTGCCGCTTCAGATCGCCAGTATCGGAGGTTCTGCCTCCCAGGCGGGCCTTGTGGCGGGTGCCTATTCGCTTGGCTTTATGGCTGGGTGCATGCGCGGTGTGCGGATGATCAACCGGATTGGCCATATCCGGGCTTTTGCTGGTGCGGCTGGTCTGACTGCCTTGTTGGTCCTCCTTTTCAAAAACTCTGAGAGCATTATCTTCTGGACTGTTCTGCGCTTCTTTATGGGCGCTGCCTTTGCCATGTTGTTTGCAACGGCGGATGCCTGGCTGAACGAAACCGTGAAAGATGAGGTTCGTGGACGTGTTCTTTCCGTGAACTCCATCGTGATCGGCGCAATGGCTATTCTCTCACAGATTTTCGTTGCCCATTACACTGAGGTTCCTTTGCAGATGCTGGAGCTGTTGAGTGCCATTTTGCTGGCCGCAGTGGTTCTGCTTTGCATGACGCGTTCTGTTCCTCCTCGGACCTACAAGTCCAAGCGTGTGAAGTTTCGGGAGATTTGGGCACAGTCTCCTGTTGCGGTGCTGGGTGCGTTTGCTTCCGGTGCGATTGTGACAAGCCTTTTGACCATTGTGCCGTTTTCCCTTTCCAAAGCTGGTGTTGGTGGCAGCACAACGGCTCTGATGATTGCTATGCTTTACATTGGGCGTCTGATGTTCCAATGGCCGTTTGGCTCCCTTGCTGACCGTATGGATCGCAGATGGCTGATCCTTGGTTCCTCTACGCTGATCGCTGCGATCATGGTGACATTCCTGCTTGCTGATCCGTTTACCGGTTGGAACTCTGGCTTCCTGCGCAATTATCACCTGCTGACCATGCTGGGTCTGGTGCTGGCTGTGCTTGGTGGCCTCGCCTTCCCGCTGCAATCGATTTGCGTGGCGCACGCATTTGAGCGGAAGCCGGAGAGCAGTGTTGCGCTGTCGACTTACCTGCTCTTTATCTGGGCAGCTGGCAGTGTGGCTGGTCCTACGCTCATCAGTATCCTTGCCCCTATTCTTGGTTCCAAGACGCCTGACTTCATCCTGATCAGCCTGAGTGGTTCTCTGGCGCTGTTCACGGCCTATCGGCTTTATGTAGCCAAGCTGTTCATGTTCCGCCGGCCATCCCGTAAGCCTTTGCTGATTGTGAGCAACATGCCTTATGCGAATTACCACCAAGCTCAACCCTCTGATAAATATAAGCAATAGGAGACCGGTCTGGATGCGCCGTACCCATCACGACGATATATCTGAGATATTTTGAATTCTTTTGGGAAAAGTTTCTGAGGGGGCTTGCAGGAACCCGGCAAAGGGCCTAAACACCTCCTCACGCCACACGGCGTACCACCCTACGGGGGCGATTAGCTCAGTTGGTAGAGCGCTTCGTTTACACCGAAGATGTCGGGAGTTCGAGTCTCTCATCGCCCACCATTCCTCTTCCAGAGGACTTCAAGTCTCCCGAATATTCGCGGAGGCTTTTTTATTTTCTCACAGCTTTTACCTTGTAGGATTAATCCCCTACCCCATATTGGCTCAATGGGAGTTAAAGCACTTTGCAAACACCTCATTGATTGCAAAGCGCTGTAACGCCTTGTTTTGAAGCAAGTCATCTTTCTAAAATGAGCTTCACTCCTTTGGGCAGTTATTCAGTCAGGATCACGCATATGAACCGGATTTTCTTGTTTATCGGCAAAACCTTTGCAGCCTCTGTGATGCTGTTCTTTTTCGTGGTTGTTTTCCAAACTGTCATGTATGGCGGTCCGGCACGGGATGTGGCAGCGTTTATCTCTGGCGCAGGTGGCGTTTCCTACACATCTTATATGGCGATCCGAAACAGGAATGTGTGACGGCACACCTTCGCTTTGAAAAAGGGAGCCTGAGCTCCCTTTATGTATCTTGTTCCTACACTTCATTCCCCTATCCCGAGGGGTAATGGCGTGCCTTACATCTTCAGGTCTTCGCCTGTGCCGAAGTTATCAGCCACATAATCCAGATCCTTATCACCACGACCGGACAGGTTCACGAGGATCGTTTCACCCGGACATTCCTTGGCCAGCTTGATGGCGTAGGCGACAGCGTGGGAGCTTTCCAGCGCTGGAATGATGCCCTCATAGCGGGATAGCACCCAGAACGCCTGCAGAGTTTCGTCGTCCGTTGCAGAGCCGTAGTGCACCTTGCCGATGTCGTGCAGGTAGGAATGCTCAGGGCCGACACCCGGATAATCCAGACCGGATGCGATTGAGTGAACTGGTGCCGGATTGCCTTCTGCATCTTCCAGAACGCGGCACTTGAAGCCATGAAGCATGCCTGGCTTACCGAATGTCATGGTTGCTGCATGCTGGCCTAGCTCTGGGCCTTTACCCATTGGCTCAACGCCATGGAGCTTAACAGACTTGTCCTGAATGAAGCCGGAGAACAGGCCCATGGCGTTAGACCCACCGCCGACACAGGCCACGGCGTGGTCTGGCAGGTTGCCGGTCATTTCTGTGAACTGCTCACGCGCCTCGATCCCGACGATCTGCTGGAAGTCGCGGACCATGCGTGGGAATGGATGCGGGCCAACCACAGAGCCGATTGCGAACAGAGCCTCATCTGCCTGCTCCAGATAGGAGGTGAAGGCTGAATCCACGGCCTCTTTCAGTGTACGGCCACCGAAACCAACCGGGACAAGCTTTGCACCGAGCAGCTGCATACGGACTACGTTTGGATGCTCTTTCTCAATATCCACTTCACCCATGTGGATTTCACATTCCAGCTCAAAATATGCGGCTGCGGTTGCCAGGGCCACGCCGTGCTGCCCTGCCCCGGTCTCCGCAATGAGCTTCTTTTTGCCCATGTGTTTGGCCAACAGAGCTTCTGCCATGCAGTGGTTGAGCTTGTGAGCGCCGGAGTGGTTGAGGTCTTCCCGCTTCAGATATATGTTCGCGCCGGACCCAATGCGATTGGATAGGTTGCGGGCGTGAGAAACTGGCGTTGGACGGCCCTGAAAGTGTTTGCGGATGTAACGCAGCTCATTGATGTAGGAAGCATCGCCTGAGATCTTGTCATAGGCTTTGGCAATCTCTTCGAACTGAGGTACCAGCTCAGGCGGCAGGAATGCACCACCGTATTCTCCGAAGTAGCCTTCTTTGTTTGGAAACTCTTTTAAGTAATTGTCCATCTGCTCACGCTCTCCCAGCCCATTGATTATATGTGTAGGAGTGATGCTACTTTAAGCTGCGCGGGCCGATCCATCTGGCAATTGGAACTAGTCACTGATTTCTTGACAAATAAACAAGCACTTAAAGCACCGCATGGCATACCATGCAGTGGTGAAGCTGGATTTCCCGATAAGCGGGATGAGCAAGGCAGCAGGCAATACCTGCGCTGTTTGTTAGTAATGAGTCTTCGGCATTGGCTACTCGCCTTGCCCGGGCTTTCTTTTGATGAACAACGTCGCCTCTTTTGCCTATAAGGCACGATAACCGGTTTCCCGGAAAGACAGTGGCTTATCCAGTCAGGTTTCCCTGCCCAAACAGTTCCTCCGTCTCTGACAAATACAGTCGCAAAAGCAAGTCTCCTTGCCGGTGCTCGTGTCTCCATCACCGCGTGATACCCTATATTCCTGGGCCCTTCCCCTCAAACCATGCGGCCACGTTTGAAGTTCGGTTCACCGGACCACCGAAAGCTGCGCTATCTCTCCCGATAGCCCCGCCCAGCCTACGACACACTGACGGTCGCTCCGCCAGCAGCCCGTTACGTAGGCATGGGTTTAGTATGGGCATGGCTTCAAGCGAGGGGAATAAGTTTTTCAACTCCCGTATACCCAAACAAAAAAAAGCCCCGGCACAAGGCCGGGGCTTTCCGTAGATCAGAGAGCTCTGAATTACTTCAGGCCAACACCGTAGAAGATGTGACCACCGAACGGGTCAATCTTGTAGTTGTCTACCTTTACGGAGACTGGCTCAGATACAACTGAGTGAGCGATGGTCGCCCATGGAGCTTCACGTTTGAAGACCACCTGTGCCTGTTCATAGAGCTTGGTACGCTCAGCGATATCTGAAGTCAGCTTCGCTTTAGAAATCAGGTCCTGGAACTCAGCATTACACCACTGAGCACGGTTGGAACCACCAACGCCTTCACAGCTCAAAAGAGCAGCAAGGAAGTTGTCTGGGTCACCATTGTCACCGGTCCAGCCGAGAAGAACAGCACCGTCACGATCTTCTTCCTTAGAGCGCTTCAGGTACTCACCCCACTCGTAGGAAACGATTTCAACTTCTACGCCAACCTCAGCAAAGTCAGACTGAATAACTTCAGCCATACGACGTGCGTTCGGGTTGTAAGGACGCTGAACTGGCATTGCCCAGATCTTCATCTTGAGATCTTTAACGCCTTCTGCTGCCAGAGCAGCTTTTGCAGCTTCCACGTCATACACATCATCTTCGATAGAATCGTTGTATGACCAGATTGTTGGTGGAAGTGGGTTCTTAGCAATCTTACCAGCACTCTGGAAGACTGCGTCGATGATCGCATCCTTGTTCATTGCTGCGTTCAGAGCACGGCGAACTTTTGGATTATCAAATGGCGCAACTTTGGTGTTGTAAGCCAGGTAACCAACGTTCAGGCCTTCCTGCTGCATCAGGTTGATCGCAGGATCTTCCTTCATTGCTTCAATATCAGCTGGGTTCGGGAATGGCATGACATGACATTCGCCTGCTTTCAGCTTCTGATAGCGAACAGATGCATCTGGAGTGATTGCGAAGACCAGATTGTCGATTGGCGCTTTGCCTGCCCAGTAGTCTGGGTGAGCTTTATAGCGGATCATCGCATCTTTCTGGTAACCAACCATCTGGAATGGACCGGTGCCGACAGGGTTCTGGTCGAATGCATCCTTGTTGTCCATCATGTTGTCTGCATATTCAGCAGAATGGATGGAAGCAAAGTCCATAGCCAGGTTTGCAAGCATTGGTGCTTCTGGACGCTTGAGAACGAACTTAACTGTGTAGTCGTCAACACGTTCGATTTTTTCGATCAGGTTCGCCAGATCCATGTAACCGAAGTACTCATAGGTACCGCCGGATACCAGATGGTATGGATGATCTTTTTTACCCTGACGCTCAAAGGAGAAGATCACATCGTCTGCATTGAAGTCGCGGGTTGGAGTGAAGTTCTTTGTGGTGTGGAACTTTACGCCTTTGCGAAGATAGAAGGTGTATTCCTTACCGTCTTCGGAAACTTCCCATTTTTCAGCCAGAGCTGGAACGATGTTGGTGCCGCCACGCTCAAATTCGATCAGACGGTTGAACATCTGACGGGAAGACGCGTCGAATGTTGTACCAGCTGTGTAGAGAGCTGGTGTGAAGCCCTCAGGAGAACCTTCTGAGCAGTATACAAGCGTCTTTGCCATGCTTGGTGCAGCAAACGCCAATGTCGCAGCAAACACACTGCCCATAAGAATTGATTTTTTCATTTCTCGTGTCCCCAATCACCTAAAGTGAATGCAAAAGCTTAGGCCTTTGATCATTTTGTCGAAGCTGCTTGATGCAGTTCTTCTCATAGGATTTTGCAGTGCCATGCCGCAGGCTCACCTCAAGCCTACGGACTTCCCCACCAGGAGAAAGCCGAGTTCAGAGTGTTATCGGGAAGAAATAGCGCGGATAGAGCACAACATTGAGCCTCCCCTCCGCTGCGTTGTGTCCTCCCCAGCACACCCCATACGCAACAGCTGCAAACGGGAGTACCTTATACGTAATTGTCGGTAAAATCTCCTCTTAATTGCGTATTTTTCAAAGAATTTGTTTCAACATTGCACTGAATGGGGAAAATCGTTAATGAAATGACAAAGCGGCGGCTCCCTCTTGGGAACCGCCGCTTTGTATATTAAATTGCTAATTTAGCTTACTGAGAAGCAGCCAGTCGCGCCTTGATGTGCGCGATGTCCGCCTGAGGCGTCGCGTTGAAGAGTGTACGGGTATACTCATGCTGAGGATTTCCAAACACTTCGTCGCGGGTGCCGTACTCAACAACCTCACCAAAGTACATCACCATTACCTTGTCTGCGATGTAGCGCACCACGGACAGATCGTGAGAAATGAACAGGTAAGTGAGGTTAAATTCGTCCTGCAGATCCGCCAGCAAGTTCAGGATTTGCGCCTGAACGGACAGGTCCAACGCTGAAACTGGCTCATCGAGGATGAGCAGTGACGGATTAAGCACCAGAGCGCGTCCAATGGCGACGCGCTGACGCTGACCACCGGAGAACATGTGCGGGTAGCGGCTGTAGTGCTCAGGACCAAGGCCAACCTTGACCAGCATCTCCATCGCTTTATCGCGACGCTCTGCCGGTGTCATGTCGGTGTTGATCATGAGCGGCTCAGTGAGCACGTCCCCAATGCGCTGACGCGGGTTCAAAGAACCGTATGGGTTCTGGAACACGATCTGCACTTTGGAGCGCATGTCCTTGGACAGCTTTTCCTTGGAAATATCGATTGGCTTGCCTTCGATGAGGAGCTCACCTTCGGTTGCCGGATCGATCAGAGTCAGGATACGGGCGAGTGTGGATTTACCACAGCCAGATTCCCCAACCACAGCAAGGGTCTTGCCGCGCTCCAGAGAGAAGCTGATGCCCTTCAGCGCACGGTTGACGTGCTCTTTGCCGAAGAGACCTTCTTTGGTCCGGTACTCACGCACCAGATTACGTGCTTCGAGGATGATATCGCCAGCCATTAGGATGCACCTCCATCACCAAGGTGGAAATCAGACACCGTTGGCAGACGATCTCCTGTCGCATTTTCCGGAAGCGCTGACAGCAGAGCTTTGGTGTATGCGTTTTTCGGGCTTTCGAAGAGAGATAAGACGTCAGCCTCTTCCATCTTCTTGCCCTTGTACTGCACAATCACGCGGTCCGCAGTTTCTGCCACTACGGCCATGTCGTGGGTGATCATGATCAGGCCCATGCCGCTTTCGTGCTGAAGGTCCAAAAGAAGATCAAGGATCTGCTTTTGAATGGTCACGTCGAGCGCAGTGGTTGGCTCATCCGCGATCAGCAGTTTTGGCTTACAGGCAATTGCCATGGCGATCATGACGCGCTGACACTGACCACCAGACATCTGGTGCGGATACTTTTTCAAAGCCTTTGCCGGCTCTGGCATCCCAACAGAGTCCAGAAGTTCGATCGCACGTGCTTTACGCTCGCCGCGGCTCATGCTGGTGTGCTCTTTCAGAGTCTCATCGATCTGAGAGCCCACGGTGAAGCATGGATTGAGGCTGGCAATTGGCTCCTGGAAGATCATGGAAATGTCTTTACCAATGATCTCACGGCGCTGTTTTGCAGACATGGTCAGAAGGTCGTAGCCTTCAAACTCCAGCTTATCGGCCCACAGGTGACCGTTGTTTGCCAGAAGCCCCATCACAGCAAGCATGGCGACGGACTTACCAGAGCCACTCTCGCCCACAACAGCAAGCACTTCGCCTGCTTCAATGGAATAACTCACACCATCCAGAGCACGAAAACGCCCATCGACTGTGTCGAATTCAACTGTGAGGTTTTCAATTTCAAGAAGGGCCATGATCAGCTCCTCTTCAGCTTAGGATCGAGTGCGTCACGCAGACCATCACCGATCAGGTTGATCGCCAGCACAGTGGACAGGATCGCAAGACCTGGGAAGGTCACGACCCATGGTGCACGCAGGATGAACTCACGGGATTCAGCAAGCATTGTGCCCCACTCCGGATCCGGAGCCTGCGCACCCATGCCGAGGAAGCCAAGAGCTGCAGCGTCAAGGATCGCGGTGGAGAAGGACAGTGCAGCCTGAACGATGAGCGGTGCCATACAGTTTGGCAGCACGGTCACGAACATCAGACGCAGAGTGCCAACACCAGACACGCGTGCGGCCATCACATACTCGCGGCTCATCTCGGACATCACAGATGCACGGGTCAGACGCACGTAGTATGGCTGCTGAACAATCGCAATCGCGATCATCGCATTGATGAGCGATGGACCCAAGATTGCAACAAGCACCAAGGCAAGCAGCAAGGATGGGAATGCCAGGATGATGTCCATGATGCGCATGATGATGGTATCAATCCAACCACCAAACGTACCAGCCACCAGACCGAGGCAGACGCCAACAACGAGCGCTACGGAAACAACCACCACACCGATGAACAGTGAGAACTGACTGCCGTAGATCAGACGGGACAGCAGGTCACGTCCAACAGCGTCGGTGCCGAGAATGTAGGACCAGTCCCCACCTTCCTGCCATGCAGGCGGCAACAGCAGCGCATCGCGATACTGCTCGATTGGTGAGTGTGGTGCGATGACCACAGCGCCAAGTGCGATAATCACAAGCGCGACAAAGAAGATCAGACCCGCAACAGCCCCTTTGTTGGTGCGGAAATGTCTCCAGAAGTTGACGATAAGTTCAAACCGGGTATCCGGCGCGGAATTTTGTGTCACGTCAGCCATGATTTACTCCGTATGCCGAATTTTCGGATTAATCAGACCATACATCAGGTCCACAATCAGGTTCACGATCATGACAATTGCAGCAATCATCAAGAGACCGCCCTGAACGACCGGGTAGTCACGGCGGAAAATACTATCAACCATCCACTTGCCGATGCCTGGCCATGAGAAGATGCTCTCAGTCAGGATCGCACCGGCGAACAGAACGCCGATCTGAAGGCCGATGATGGTGATGACAGGGATCAATGCATTACGCAGTGCATGAATGCCAATCACGCGGAGGTTGGACAGACCTTTTGCACGCGCGGTACGCACATAATCTTCATCCAGAACCTCCAGCATGGCAGATCGTGTCTGACGAGCGATCACAGCCAGTGGAATTGTGCCAAGAACGACTGTTGGAAGAATCAGGTGGCTCACCGCGGAGGCGAATGCACCTGGCTCATCAGCCAGCAACGTATCAATCAGCATGAAACCGGTGACCGGTTCAATCCAGTAGAGCAGCGAGATACGTCCTGATACCGGCGTCCATCCCAAAATACCGGAGAAGAAGATGATCAGCAGCAGGCCCCACCAGAAGATTGGCATGGAATACCCAACCAGAGCCGTTGTCATCACGGTGTGGTCCAAAGTCTTACCGCGTTTTACTGCCGCGATAATACCTGCAGGAAGACCAACAACCACGGCGAAGATAATCGCACAGATGGAGAGCTCTACGGTTGCCGGGAACAGGGTCATAAACTCCTGAAGAACCGGCTGTTTTGTGACGATAGATACGCCAAGGTCGCCCTGGAACAAATTACCCAGATAAGAAAGATACTGTTCCCAGACCGGTTTGTCATAACCGAACTGGACCATCAGCTCGTTGTAACGCTCAGGACTGACACCGCGCTCGCCAGCCAGAAGCAAAATTGGATCGCCCGGAAGCAGGCGAATGAAGAAGAACGAGGTCAATGTAACCCCGATAAAAGTCGGGACGAGCAAACCCAGTTTTTTAAATATGAGACGAAGCATACTTCAGTCACACCAATCAGAGGATTGTTTATCCGCAGGAAACCACCTGCGGTATGGAAGACTTTTCCAAAAAAGTATCCCGGCGAATACATCGCCGGGATACAAATTGTCCAGCGGAAAATTATTTCTACTTCAGATCTACACCATAGAAGTAATGACCGCCGAGGGGGTCAATCTTGTAGTTTTCAACACGAACACTAATAGGCTCAGAGACAAGAGAATGCGCAATAGTTGCCCAAGGCGCTTCACGCTTGAATACTACCTGAGCTTCTTCATAAAGTCTCGTGCGTTCATCTACGTCAGATACCTGTTTCGCTTTTTCAACGAGTTCATTAAATTCATCGTTACACCATTGTGCACGATTTGAGCCACCCACAGCGTCACAGGACAGAAGCACTGCGAGGAAGTTGTCCGGATCACCGTTGTCACCGGTCCAGCCCAACAGAACTGCGCCATCACGCTTCTCGTCAGCAGATCGCTTCAGATACTCACCCCATTCGTAGGTCACGATCTCAACATCAACACCGACCTTTGCGAAGTCAGCCTGAAGAAGTTCAGCCATGCGGCGTGCGTTCGGGTTGTAAGGACGCTGTACAGGCATTGCCCAGATCTTCATTTCAAGATCTGTGACACCTTCAGCTTCCAGCGCTGCTTTTGCAGCTTCCGGATCATATGGATCATCAACAACTTCATTGTTGTAGGACCACATGGTCGGCGGGATCGGGTTCTTCGCAACCTGCCCTACACCCTGTAACACTGCATCCAGAATGGCCTGCTTGTTAATCGCCATGTTCAGCGCCTTACGCACTTTTGGATTATCAAACGGTGCCTGCTGGGTGTTGTAGGCCAGATAACCAACATTCAGACCTTCCTGCTGCAGGAGGGTGATGTTTGGATCTTTGGACATTGCTTCCAGATCAGCCGGGTTTGGATAAGCCATCACATGGCATTCGCCAGCGGCAAGCTTCTGGTAGCGCACGGATGCGTCCGGAGTAATTGCAAACACCAGATTGTCCAGTGGGGCTTTGCCTCTCCAATAATCCGGGTTCGCTTTATAACGGATCAAAGCGTCTTTCTGATAAGCAACCAGCTGGAAAGGACCAGTACCAACAGGCTTCTGATCGAAGGTCTCCTTGCTGTTCAACATCGCGTCTGCGTACTCAGCTGACTGGATGGACGCAAAGCCCATCGCCAGGTTTGCGATCATCGGTGCTTCTGGACGGGTCAGCTTGAATTTGACGGTGTAGTCGTCAACTTTTTCGATGCTGTCGATCAGATCAGGCATGTCCATCGCGTTGAAGTACTCGTAAGTACCTCCGGACACATTGTGATACGGATTGTCTTTGTTGTCCTGACGGTCGAATGAAAAAATTACATCATCAGCGTTGAAGTCGCGTGTTGGTGTGAACCACTTTGTGGTGTGGAACTTGACACCTTTGCGTAGGTGGAAGGTGTACTCCTTGCCATCATCGGAGACTTCCCAGCTTTCTGCCAGTGCCGGAACAATTTCGGTTGTACCAGGCTTGAACTCTACCAGCTTGTTGTAGATCTGACGCGAGCTTGCATCAAATGTGGTCCCTGCGGTGTAGAGAGACGGTGTAAAGCCTTCCGGAGACCCTTCAGAGCAGTACACGAGAGTTTTTGCCATTACAGGACCAGCCACAACTGCTGCTGCGAACAGGCTACCACCAAGCAAGAGGCTTTTCTTCAAGGACATCAGTGTTCTCATTCCGTTATTTTTTGCTTGTTCCAGTTGATCTTCACTACTGCTTATTGCTGCAGTTTCTTCAGGGATCTTTGCCGTGAGGGACTATTCAGGCAGCGGGAGGATGGAAGACCGTCTTCTCAACGCAAAGGTGCACACGCATGACTGCAAGGACGAGCATCCTTCGGGCTTTTCGATTTCGGCTTGCACGTAATTCCGCGACGAGATTACTCACTCATAGCTCAAACCAAATCACCGACACCGCACAAGTATGTGCGATTAATTCTTCGACAGATGATTTTAGAGCATTAAGTTTCGTTTCTGACTTCGGAAATAATTAAAAATTTCAGAAGCACTGTCTAATCGGTACGACTACCTAGAACTGCATCTTCAGGTTGTTTTATTCCTTCTTACTTACCTGAAATTACATAGGTATTCTTACCACATATTCGCGAGGAGGTAATTATACTTTAGAATCGGAGACGAATATTTATACAGTTTTTACACAATACTATCAGGAGCTTATACGACTACGGGCCTGCAGACACACGTAAAGCGTGTCACACAAGCCTGTAATTCCAACAGTTTTGGGCTGAGTTTATTCTTCTGTAAGCTTGGCCATACACTCGTCATGTATGGATTGGATCTCAGAAATAGTCACTTCCAATGCATCTTTTCTTGCACTGAGCTCCTTGAGGACTTCCCCCGTTCGCGAAGCGAGGTATTCAAGCTGCTGACGGTGCCCTTCCCCGTGCTGACCATAGAGGTCGAGGAAGTGCTTGATCTCGGAGAGTGAGGAACCGATGGCTTTCCCGCGCAGGATTAGCGCCAGACGCGCCCTGTCCTTGCGGTTATAGATGCGTACGCCATTCACACGCTGAGGAGAGATGAGCCCCTTGCTCTCATAAAAGCGAATGGAGCGGGTTGAGATCTCGAATTCTTCAGCCAGATCACCAATACCGAACAGTTCCTGATCAGAGCGACCGCTGGCTTTTTCCGCTTCCTCAAGAGGGTTTCGCGTTTCTTCTCTTTTGACAGACATGCATCCCCCTTATCGAGAAAGTCCAATTGACGTTACCTAACGTCCTCGTAAAGCCTTACCAGTGTGATTACACTCTATCACTAAACTGTCAGCAGGTTTACCACTTCTCGTTATCTTCCTAATCTTTACCTATAGGATAACCATCAGAAATTACCATAAATTGCAATTAGCCGGATAGGTAATATTGCGAAAAATCGAAACCGCTTTGTAAAAAAGCACGGGATAAACCCACAGGAGATGCCATAGAACTTCATTAAGCTGCGCATTTTTGAATTTTAATTGCGCAGCCGCAATCGCTCCACTTGACAATTTTGGCCATTTGGAAGACCTCTGCCGCTACGACGCCTACTGAAGCTGCTTGCCTTTGGCTTAGGTTGTTTCAGTTACATGTATGTGTAGCCACCGTCTTAACGCGGATGACTGCAGGCGAAGGCACGTTCTAGGATAAGTTATGACTAAGAGTCTTGAGGAACGGATCGACGATCTGGAAGTGCATATCGCACATCAGAACGAGACGATCGAAACGCTCAATGATGTGGTTTCCAATCAGGCACAGGTGATCGACCGACTCGTTTCAGCAATGGGACAGATGAAAGACCACTTGCTTGATATTCAGGAGTTGGTTGAACAAGCACCAGCCAACCAGAAACCTCCACATTACTGAGCAAACAGGGCTTTCCTAAACCAAGAGGAAACTATTTTCCTGCTGAACATCAGCAAAGATAGGTATACTCAGGTAAGGGGAAACCTGATATTAAGAGATGACAGGTCTGCTGTTGCTTGAACGCAGGCCCTTTTTTCGTGGATCACTCAACGTTACGCGAGTGAAGAATACAATTTTCTGTTCCGCCGCCTATAAGGGCTGCCACTGCTGTACTTTTTGCGCAGCACCTGGGAACAAAAAAGCCTGGATGAGAAAGAAACCCAATGGCTATTGAGCAGATTCTGGCGACCCATAAAAAGGAGAGCCTTGCTGATAAAGCTTATCGTCTGATTGAAGAGTTGATCGTCAACCTTGACCTTGCTCCGGGCATGGCCCTGACTGAAGGCGACCTTTGCGAACGGACCGGAATTGGCCGGACCCCAGTGCGCGAAGCCATCAAGCGCCTTTCAACCGAGGGCCTGATCGTCATTCGTCCTCGTAAAGGGCTGTTCGTTTCAGAGATCGAAACCTCCGAGTACGTGCTGGTGCTGGAAACCAGAAAGCCTCTGGAGCAGCTTCTGGTGGCTTCTGCTGTTAAACGTGCGACACCGGAAGAGCGTGAAGCTCTGCACCAGTGCGCTGAGGAGATCCTCGCACAGGCACGTGCAGGCGACGTGAAGGGCTACCTGCGCGCTGACAAGGTGTTTGATGAAGTGCTCTGCGCTGTGTCCCGTAACCCGTTTACAGCACGCGCTGTGGCTCCTCTGCAGACCATGAGCCGCCGGGCATGGAGCGCCTTCCGCGGCGCTGAGAAGCTCGAAGATTCTGCTATTCGTCACCACAAGCTGGCAGAAGCATTGGCAAACAATGATGCTGAGAAGGCTGAGGCTGCAACTGTTGAAATGATGGATCACCTGACCAACTTTGCAGTGAAGCAGGCTGAAAAGGCTGGCGACAGCGTTTAATCAGGTCAGATGACTGAAAAGCAAAAAGCGGAGCACATGCTCCGCTTTTTTATTGCCCGCTCTTTGGGGGCGTAAACACATCAATCCGGGCGTTTCGCCCACTGGCTCCTAACAGGAGCAGATACGGTTGATCTCTTTGAATGACCGGTCGCTTTGCACCGTAGATCCCGGAAAGGCGTACACGGATCTCACCGTGTGGTGTCTTGCCCTCAAACATGCCCGTGGACACTTGAGAGAGCATGACAGGGGCATAAAGGATCTCATAGGAGGGCGGCGCTGCTGCAGGGCGCATGACCACTACAGCGTTGGCTCTGATATCACGCCCTTCATCCTGGGCATCAACGGCGCCAACGGCCCGGTGCAAAATCTTATATTGGCAACTCATCTGATCAATCGTCGTCGATACATCATGAAGCCGCTGCCTGCTGCGCAGCATTCTCCATGATGTTGTCCCTCAAACTCGCAGGCACGTGGAAGGTGAAGTCCTGAATGAGGACGTCCTGCACGATGTCGGTTGCGAAGCGCTCATTGACGCGATCACGAACCTCTTCCGTCAGCTGCTTCAGATCGGACTTCTTCAGCTGAGCGAATTCCTTGTCTGCCTTGCTGTAAATCAGGCGGAAGGCTTCATCGACAATAAATGCATGTGGTGGAACGGCGAGCTTGGCAAGCAGTTCACTATCAACGGTGAAAACAAACTGAGCTACGATGTAACCGTGGATCTTACCGTCTTCGAGCACCGGCACGTTGATTGTCGGGGTGCTTTGATAATCCAAGCCTTCCAGATGCGCATTCTTTTGCAGCATCGGATCAAAATCGGTCTTGTAGAGTGCAGTGAAATACGCTGCAACAACCGTTACAAGACAAATCCAAACTCCGGTTACGAGAACTTTCAACATACGCTCTTACCAGCTTCCAACCATTGATTCATAAGTGCCATCGGAATCGTGATCCTTCATGACCTGAGAAAGCAGGCCCGAGACCTCTTTCACAGCATTCAGCTGGGTGGACAGCAGCTTCATGTTGACTGACAATTTTTCCTGAAGATCCTGCAGGCGTACAACAATCTCGCTCGGTAGGTTCTCCGGGCCTACGGCTTTGCCAGCCATATCCAGATCGAGCATGGCGCGCCCTTTCAGGTAGGCGCTCTCTTCCAGATCAATATCCCCTTTGCCGACCAGCGCTTCGTTTTCTGCGTTCAGCAGATTGTCTACACGGTCGATGCTTTTGGACAGGGCGATGTAATCCTCAGGCAGGATGTAGGCATCCTTGTCCTCTGAT
The DNA here is from genome assembly GCF_000236645.1 of Pseudovibrio sp. FO-BEG1. Classification (NCBI taxonomy): domain Bacteria; kingdom Pseudomonadati; phylum Pseudomonadota; class Alphaproteobacteria; order Hyphomicrobiales; family Stappiaceae; genus Pseudovibrio; species Pseudovibrio sp. FO-BEG1. The sequence continues at coordinate 2,791,598 of NC_016642.1, read as the reverse complement.
TGCTCGGCATCCTGAACCACCGGCTTTTCTTCATGCAGAACCAGCTCGTTGCGTTCGCTGTCGATCACTTCAGACATTTATGCCTCTTCTTTAGGGAGAGTAGGACGAATGGTATCCGGCAGGAGCATCTCAGCCAGACCGATAGATCCGGATTTAGCCAGCTGGTTGGCAAGTTGCTCAGCCATCAGGCCCTTCCACATGGTTCCAGCTGTTCCACCGCCGTAAACGGTTTCCATTTCCTTCGGCAGCATGGACTTCACGAAGGTCTGGAGGATTGCGCTTTCAAGCTTTTCGCCAAGATCAGCGTTATCCAGCTTTTGGGAATAGCGATTGGCCATCGAGTTGAGTTGCTCAACACCCCCCTGCCCTTTCGTCTTTGCGCTTTCAGCTTCTGCCATAAATCTGGAGAAACTGCTGGATGCCCAGGACGGTTCAGACACCGGAAGATCTTTTGAAACAACGGCGGGAGCTTTGAGCGCACGGGTGGCAGCTCTCACTTCTGTAGGATCCGCTTGATTAATAACGTCCAGAACAAGGTCGCTGACAGGCTGAATGGCCATAAGCACTCCCATTAGTCACAAGAAGGGCATGTATAGTCGAAAAGACCCTAGTTTCTGAGACTTATCTGGACCTGACCTTACTGGTATCTGCGTGCAGCTCTGCAATCTCCTGAAGCAGCTTCTTTTCCTCGGTCCGATGATACGAGACCAGAGCTTTGTCGTGATGCTTCTCGGTCATGTTGGTTTGACGCTTCTGATCCAGCAGCTTTTCGAGCAACTCACCTTTTTGCTTTTGCTTCAGAGACTTGCTGCGGTTATTTGCATCAAGGCGCCTAGAGATCGCGCGGTTCATCACCTCACGAAGCTCCCCTTCGTGCTGCCCCCAGTGGCTAACCAGCTTGCCCTCTTCTTCATCACAGCGCTGAATTTCACTTTCCAGAACAGCAATGTCGTACTTGATTATTTGCTCTTTCTGTTCCTGAACCTTCATGATGCGACGAAGGCGTGTGACGCGTGCTTTATCCATGGGTTACTGCAATACCAACCAGTCTCCGAGACCAGCATAGAACAGGCGTAGAAGCTCTGTGATGATCTGCCAGAGAACAAAGAGACCACCCATCACCACAACAGGCAGTGCAACGAAGTAAACAGGCATCTGCGGCATAAGCCTGTTGGTGAGGCCGAGGGTCAGGTTTACAACGATGCCATAGATCAGGAACGGGCTGGTGATGCGCAATGCCAACAGCAGTCCTTGCATGAGCTTGGTTGAAAACTGATCAACAGCGGCAGACGGAACGAAGTCTCCCCCCACCGGGATCGCTTGATAGCTCTCCGCCAATCCAATGAAGACATCGGCATGAGCACCGGTGATAAACAGCATGGCCGTGGCTGTCAGAGTGATCAGACCTGCCATAGGTGGCAATTGCTGGAATTCTTCGACAATCGGCGCAGGCTGGTTGAAGCTTGAAGCGTTAGCCGCAGCTCCCGCCATCATTTGCAGCATGCCGAAGAAAGCACGCCCAAATGCAGCAATCAGAAAGCCGATCAACAACTCAACGAAGATGATGCGCAGCAGCTCATCCAGAGATGCAGCAGAAATGATTGGCTCAACCAGCACCAGAATGAGTGGAGAGATTGCCAGAGTTGCCGAGATGGCGATGAAGAGACGCACCTGCACCATGACACGTGGTGACGAGAACCCTGGCATAGCCATAAGGCAGGCTCCAACGCGGCAGAACACCACGAAGACGCTTAGGATCGCCTCTGGAGCATTTTCTAGGGTCACGAAATTGATCCTAATGCCTCGATATCTACGCCGCGCGCCACTTCCAGATGAGAAAGAATTGGCAGAGCTGGGAACATGCGTTCTGTGATCATGCGCACGTACTGGCGTGCTTCAGGTGCAACCACTACAGCAAAGCGCTGGCCGGAGGAAATGTGTTCACGAATAACCTCGGCACTGTCGCGAGCAAACTCTTCGACCTGCTGTGGCTCCATATCAAACTCGATCACTTCACCATTGGTATCGCGGCGCAGTGCCTGATGGAATGCTAGATCCCAGCGGTTGCCAAGGCGCAGAACTTTCAGGCTGCCATCGCCTGCGATATCACCACAGATCTGCGTAGCCATGCGGATGCGCACGTGGTCGGCAATCTGCTCTGGGCGCCGGGCATGCGGTGCAATCTCTGCAATTGCTTCCATGATCAGCGCCAGATTTCGGATGGAGATACGCTCCGCCAAAAGCAGTTTCAACACCGCCTGCAGGCCGGAGTAAGAGATGTGCTGCGGACAAATATCATCAATCAGACGGTTATACGCAGGATCGAGGCGATCCAGCAGTTTACGCATATCCCGATAGGAAAGCAGCTGAGACAGGTTGTTTCTGATCACCTCAGATAGGTGTGTCAGCACGACGGAAAGGTTATCGACTGTGGTGTAGCCCTGACGCTTTACTTCATGTTCAAACGCAGTCGGGATCCACATGGCCTGCATACCGAATGCTGGCTCACGTGTTTCTGTGCCCGGAAGTGCTGGTAGTTCACGATTGCCACCGATGACCATCAGCTCGCCAACCTTGATGTTCTCAGAGGCGACAATGGTGCCGTGGATGCGGAACTCGTAACTTTTTGGCTCCAGATTAAGGTTGTCGGTGACCTTGATCTCCGGAACCACGAAGCCGTATTGCTCAGCGAATTTCTTACGCATCTTGTTGATGCGGTTGCCGATCTCAGGCTTTGCTGCAAGAAGACGTGCAGTGAGCTGTTTGCCAAGGCGCATTTCAATTTCAGCAAGCTCGAGGCTGTCCTTGACGGACTCCTTCTTAACTTCCTTTTCCATCTCAACCTTCTGCAGCTCAGCTTTCGCCTGCTCAGCTTTCGCCTCTTCCACCCGCAGCGGAATGATATAGGCCGCAAAGCCGAGTGCGCCGCCGAGCAGAACAAACGGAAGGAATGGAAGGCCTGGCAGCAATGACAGCAGCATGAGCAGCAAAGCAGCAACCGCAAGCGCCCGCGGATAGCCCGCAAGCTGACCGAGAACAGCCTGCTCTGCTGAGCCTCTTGTGCCACCTTTGGAAACGAGCAGACCTGCAGCAAGTGAAACGATCAGTGCCGGGATCTGAGAAACGAGACCATCACCGACAGAGAGCTTAGTGAAGACATCAGCCGCTTCCCCAAGATCCATGCCGTAGCGGGTTACACCAATGATGATGCCACCCAGAACATTTACAACGGTGATGATGAGGCCAGCGACCGCATCACCGCGCACGAACTTGGACGCACCATCCATGGCACCGAAGAAAGAACTTTCTTCCTCCAGTTCAGCACGGCGGCGCTGCGCTTCTTTATCATCGATCATCCCTGCTGACAGGTCAGCATCAATCGCCATCTGCTTGCCCGGGATACCATCCAGAGTAAAGCGCGCACCAACCTCAGCGATACGGCTCGCACCTTTGGTGATCACGAGGAAGTTCACTGTTACGAGAATTGCAAAGACAATCAGACCAATCACAAAGTCGCCGCTCATGACGAACTGCGAGAAGCCGTTAATCACATAACCAGCCGCCAGTGGACCTTCGTGACCATTCGCCAGAATGACACGGGTTGTCGCAATATTCAGCGCCAACCGGAGCATGGTCGCAATCAATAGAATGGTCGGGAAAGAGGAGAACTCAAGCGGGCGCTGAATCCACAGCGACACCATCAGAATGAGAACGGAAAATGCGACTGAAATTGCAAGGCCGAAGTCGATCATGAACGTCGGCATGGGGAGAAACAGTACAGACAGAATGAAGATAATTCCGACTGCAAATCCAATATCACGTTTGCTGTTTGGAGCAGCAATCCCCGTCACGGTCTGAGACATTCGCACCCTTCAATTCGGCATAAGCATACTGCGGCTACTTAGGCCGAAACATTGAAGAAGGAAGCTTGTGTGAGGGTGGTCTGGAGGGGATCGTAGTTGACCTATCCCCTCCTCGCTTAAAGAGTAAAAGCTGAAACAGCCGGGATCAGAACCCGTGCTCAATGCGACCGTAGACCATCTCAGTCAGTGAGAAGATCTGTGAACCGATAAATGGTCCGGTCATAGCAATCAAAATAAAGATCACGACAATCTTGGGAATGAACGTAAGCGTCATTTCCTGAATTTGCGTGAGCGCTTGAAACAAGGCGATAATCAAACCAACGAACATGGCGCCCGCTACTGCGGGGCCTGTCGCTGTAATAACAGTCCAAATTGCTGTTCGCACAATATCGAGTGCATCTGCCTCATTCATCGCCGGATGGTCTCTCTTCCACCTTAAGCATCAGCTTCAGGCTGAGGATCTGCCTGAGGGCGAGAAATCTCAATACCTGGTACGAGAGCCACTTTTGTGCCGTCTTCCAGTGTCGCAATAGAGCCGTCAGTCAGGATCTGAACTGACTTGATCACACCGGTGGTGGTCTCAGTGCCATCTGCATTTGGGACTTCGACAGTCGCGCCAATCAGATTGTTCGCCTGATTGATAGAATGCTGCTGCAGCATCGCTGTCAGGTGGGTATTGGTCTTGGTGGACTGCTCCACTGCAGAGAACTGCGCCAACTGCCCCATATACTCAGCTGTATCAAGCGGATCTGTCGGATCCTGGCTCTTCAAAGATTCCATGAAAAGCATCAGGAACGCATTATAATCCAAATAGGCCTGCTCACTGCCCTGTGGCTTGAAAACAGGCTCGTTGGATGAAGCTCCATTAGCGGATCCTACCGGGTCAACACTCATCTCAATTTCCTTTAATTCTCGCCCACCGCGCGAGCAAATGGCATAACAACGTTTTCAGACTGTTCGCTTTCATCTTTCGACTGCTCATCAGACCAAATAGCCATCTCAACAGCGAAGAGCTTCTTCAGAGTACGAAGAGCGTCAAAATAGCGGCGTTTGTTGACTTTGGTTTCAACAACTTCGAGACCCGCCAAAATCTCTTCATTCTCTACCGCTTTACGTATAGATGACAGTAACAGTAAAGCGCGCTGAAGACTGTCCAGCTCAGTTTTTGGATCAATCAACGCACTCTGAATAAAGAAATACAACTGTCGAAGAGGTGTCGTAGTCTCTTCAAGCTGCATAACATAAGCCTCAAGAAGAAAACTGGCGTCATTTAAAAGCTTCACCGAGGTTTTCTGTTCGAACGACAGAACCGCCCCATTTATGAAAACCTTCTCACCTGCTTTAAGGTGCAAACGCATAAAAAATCTCCTTGATTAGCTCAGGCCATCACGGACAAGTTCATTGATCTCAATAAGCCCCTGAAAATCGTCAGAGCTACCTGTCCGGATTAAGTCGGCTTGCTTCACGCACCAAATTCCAATGGAGATCAAATCGGCGCGAAGCTCAGCCGGCAAACCATTTTCCGGATGTCCCAGATCATCGATCAAAATGCTCCATAACCTATGGACTGAAGTGAGTGCTTGCGCGGCTTCATTTGACCGGCTGCCATGTTCTTTTCCGGCATGAAGCTGTGCGATCACGAGCGCAAACAACTCGCGCTCCTGACCTCTTCTGTCTTCAGCAGAATCCTCAAGCGTTTCCGCATATGACATCTGATACATTCAGTACCCCCAAAAGTATTTTATCGGCCTATGCTCTTACAAATACTTCATAATATTGAGATTTTGGATTTTCGCTGTGATCGCATACGTTGTTTCAAGCTGCGTCTGTGCCATACTTAACTCAACTGCAGCACGATTAGGATCAACGTTTTCCAGATCATTGATGCGCAAATTAAGCACATCTCTCTTGGCTTCTATGTCTGTGTTGGTTCGTTCAACATTAGCCTTGATCGCACCAGTGTTCGCCTCCAAATCGATAACTTTGCCAGTAGCCTGATTGAGGTTATCAATCGCACGGTCAGCAATCAAAGCTTCAGCATCTTTCTGAATATCCAAACCGCCGAATACAGCAATCATAGAATAGCCTTTTGCCATACTCTTGAAAGCTTCTTCATTCGCAGAACCTGAACCAACTGTCGTGACGCCATTTCCGATCGTGGCGGTCATTTTCTCATCAGGATCGGTCGCAGAGGACCAAGTCGGAGACCAGTCAGCATCAAAAATATCGTTGAAATCACTGCTATCTAAGAACGCTTCCCAGTCAGCAGCAGACAATGCTTCTATAGCTGCCTCATCGGTATCCAAACCAATCGTCAGGCCAAAATGAGTGTTAAATGCATCCTTAATCGCTTCTTCAGGTCCAAGCGGATCTGTTGGGTCTGCCGGATCTGATTCATATTCAAAATTTCGGACCGGTGATGTTCCAGTATTGACACCACCAAAAACATAAACACCACCAACGTTTGAGTTCAGCGCGTTAGTAAGTTTCCCAAGTTCTGTTCGAGCAAGACCCGAAGCTGTTTTAAGAGACTCCGAGTTCTGCTTAAGCGCAATTAAATTCGACCGAAACTCTGACCCATTCGTATGGACATTATCCAAGGCGGTTTCCATGACGTCTAAACGAGCGACCAATTGATGGTTCGTATCAAGTTGGCTTACAAGCTGTGAATGCTCTGTACGGAACGACGTAGTTAAACCTGTCTGCGATCCGAGCGCCAAACCAATATCTGCGTGTTTTTCTGAGGCATTCTCGATCACAGCTTTATCTAATCTAGCGCGATGATCGATCAGATAATCCGTTAGACGAAGCGAACTTGAAAGTGTTGAAACAGAATAGACCATAACTATCTTACAGCTCCGAGAAGTTCCTTGAACATGTTGTCAACAGTAGACATCAAACGGGCGGAGGCCGAATAAGCTGTCTCAATCGTTAGCAAACGCTGCATTTCAGTATCTATATTGACGCCGGTTTTATTGGAAAGCATCTGCGCATTTGAGCTGAAAGCGGATGCATCAAGCGTAGACGTTTCTGTTGCCATTTTACGCTCAGCACTAAACCAGCTTACTGTATTAGCGGCGAAGTCCTGTAGCGTTGAGGTTGGGTTGACACCCGCAGAAGTAACAAACGTCCGCTCTTCATTTAACGCGTCTGTATAGCTTCTCAGTAAGCTTGAATACCCGGCATTGCCATCCGCGTTATGGACATATGAAGCGCCATTAATACCACCATCACGCAGCAGCTTCACATCACCACCCTGTGCGGGATCTACATCAGCGTGGACCTTCAGCCTACTCACCAAATCCCCGGCGCCCGTATCAAATGTAAAGAGGCCATCACCAGAACCTGTTCCAGGAGATGGCTCATGCTCCTGAAAAGCATCAACAAGAGCTTTAGCTGCCTCATCTAACTGGGTTTGCATTGTGACAAGAGTATCATCACGAATTTTGGCATAACCCGCTATGGCCCCACCAGATACAGGCATCGAGGCGCCAGGTCCCGCAACAGCAATCCCATCAACTAAAATGTTTCTTCCAACTTCACCTGAGCCAAGTGAAAGGGAAGTATCGAAAGAAACATCACGTGCAACTTTTTCAAAAAGAGTAACACCGCTATCGGTATAAACCGCCACACCGTTATCGTCTTGATCAAGAACAGTAATACCAATCTCTTCTGAAAGAACCCGCAGCATTTCATCACGCTGGTCCATTAGACTGTTTACATCCTGACCAGCATTGGAGCCAGTTACAATCTTTGCGTTTACATCTTCCAGATCCGACAAAATCTTATTGATATTGTCTACAGCGCGCCCCATAGCTGCATCAGCTTCAAGGCGAGTTTCTTTCAGTGTCTCCGAAGACTGCTTCATATTATCAACGAGCGAGTTCGCTGAGTTGATAACTGATTGCCCTAATACTTGGTTTGAAGGGTCATTGCTGTATGAAACCAGAGCTTCGCCCAAAGTACCTATCCCTGAAGCAACACCGGTACCAAAAGGAACCTGCCCCGACGGATTGAGCTGGTCCAACATATTTGCATACGAACCTGAAGCAATTGCAGCACTGCCAGTCTTCAGAGTTGCCTTAAACGCCGCCTGATTGACCATTCGCGATGCGTGCGAAACATAAACAACAGAGCCAGTGTCACTGACAATATTCTGAACCACCGCTTCTTGACGCGAGTAGCCTGGATTATTGACATTAGCGACGTTGCGCGACGCAATCGCCATCTCAGCAGAGCGTGCCGCGATGGAAGATTGAGCCGTAAGCATAGCGGAGGTAAGTGACATACTAAAGCGCCCCTAGCGAAGGTTATTCAGCTCTTGGAGCAGCTCAGAACTTGCGTTAAACACCTTGGTGTTCGCGCTGTAGGTACGTTGCGCCTGAACCATTTCCGTCAACTCAGCAGCGAGGTCTACGTTTGAGCCCTCTACTGCACCAGAGTAAAGCGTTCCAAAGCCGTTATCTCCCGGAAAGCCAACTGCTGGATCACCTGAGGCATCTGTTGCAGCATACACATTGCCGCTTTTTGCTTGCAGACCATCAGGATTGGAGAAATTCACGATCTGAATTTGGTCGAGTAGTTTTTCGGCACTACCCTCATACACCCCAAAAACACGACCGTCGGATTCAATACGAATATTTTTAATAGTAGACGGTCCGTAACCATCAATATCAACCTTATTGACGCTGAACTTATCTCCAGCGGTTACGGTTTTACTCAAGTCCAAAGTCAGGGTTTCACCATTAGGTACAGTAAATGCAAGCTCTGTTGGTGATGGCGTCGCCCCTCCCATCAAGTTACCTGAACCATCAAAGACTAAATCAACATCTGCCAACTCTACAGGTGGCGTAGCTGTACTATATGCTTGAACTTTCCAAGTGGAGTCATCCACCGTCGTACCAGTCATATTCTGACCAGTCTTCGAATAAACCAGATCAATTTTAACGACATTACCGTTCTGATCGTAGGCACTAACAGAGGTCTTGTAATCGAAGTTTGACGGCAGACCCACAGCACCGGTTCTTACCGGAGTACTAGATGCCAAATTCACACCAAGCTCACCTTCAGAGCTTGCCTGCCAGACAGGAGTATTAAGATCAACTGTAACAGGAGCACCATTTGCTGATAGCAGCTTGTACCCACCCGAGTTCACCATCTGTCCGTTTTTATCGAGGACGAAATCACCAGCGCGTGTGTAATACGTACTACCTTGTGAATCCTGAACCTGGAAAAAACCTTTACCGTTGATCGCCAGGTCTGTACCACGAGAAGTGAAGTTGAAGGCGCCTTGTTGGCGGACGGTTTGAACAACTGTTGTGTTCACAATGCCAGACTCGTGCCCTGAGCTACCACCAGAGCCAACGAGGGAAGAGAATGCTGTTTTGTAGCGTTTGTAGCCTACGGTATTGGCGTTGGAGATATTGTCCGCGACAGTTGAGAGTTTGTTCGACTGCGCGTTCATACCTGACACGCTGGTATTCATAATTCCGTAGAGGCCCATGATCTGCTCCTGGCTACATCAATTGCAAAATTAACTCATCGCAGTAAAGCTTGTTAATCTTGTCTGAGCCTGACCCGAAACCCGTTGAATTATTTACAAAATTTTAATGAGTTCGGCGTCCAGCGGCCATAGCCTGAAGCGACGATGTTCTTGATAACACGGCAAACATAGCGCTTTTGTGCGGGATTGTTGTTGGGCCCTGCATGGTATCTGGCGACTGCCATTGTCCAGCTTTTTTCACGCTGCTTCAGCTCGGAAAGGAACCTTGCTGCGTACCCCACATTCTGGGTGGGATCCAGCATTGCCTTGAGATCCTGAAACTTATCGAGGTGATAATAAATGTTGATCTGCATGCAGCCAACATCAATCAGCTTTACGCCACGATTGCGGGATCTCTTGATTGCTGCAAGCGCTTCAGTTGCACTATCAGCAAAATAGGCTTTCCCCGCGATGTTTAGGGCATAAGGATGCAGGGAATTTTTGCGGCCAGTCTCAGTCAGACCAACCGCATACAGGATGCCAAGCGGCACATCATATTTTTGTGCCGCGTGTTGCATTTGACGTTCGCAGAGCCGAATGGCAGTTTTCTTTCCGCTTGCATGAGCAGACACTGCCAGAAGGCTACAGATAGATGCCGCTGCGAAGATCTTGAGTGTTCGCTTCATTCTGCCCTGTTCCAGCAAACTCTGCCTGAGGTTGCTCGTCCCAGTTTTGCTGAGAACCGCCCTCACCTGCTTCATTGTCACTGTTGTTGCCTCGGCCAAAACGCTCCTGGTTTTGACCTGGCTGGCGCATCTGGTCGGACATCTCGTCTTTGAAGTTGACGGTGATGTTCTGTGTCTCAGTGCGATATCCAGCATCCTGAAGCACACGTGCCAAAGCCTGACGGTCACCTTTCAGCATATCAGCAGCTTCCTGAGTGCTGGTGATAAGGGAAATTTCCAGCTCGCCACCGCGCATCTGAATGTTCGCGCGGACGACACCAAGATTATCCGGGCGCAGTTGAATTTCGAGCGCCTTCATTGGCTTTGCAGCCTGTGCCTCTGCAGTTTGCGCCAGGACTTCCTGAGCCGCTTTGGCCGCTGATGCGGCAGCTGGAAGCTGCTTCGTCAGCACACTTGCAACCTGATGTGCGGGACGGCCCATATCAGCTGGTGGCAGATGCGTTTCAACACTGACAACCTTAACTTCACTACCTGCAGCCCTACCAGCGTTCTGGTTCGCAGAGACCTTAGGCTGAGCCGTTCCCTGCTTCAAAAGAAAATCAGCAGGTGTTTGCTTGTTGCCAACTGTGAGGCCGTCATTCTTTGGCAAGTTGATCGCACCACTGCTCTCCAACTTTGCAGAGGGTATGCCTGACTTGATATCGCTGTTGGCCGCTGCACCCTGTTTAACAGTCTCAGCGTCGGATTTAGGCGCGGAGGTTTGAACATCACCATTTAAAGCTTTTTGGTCGCGTGTCCCCAGTGCGTTCAACACCTGTGCCATCGCACTTGTTTTGTCTGCAGAGGCCGAACCTGAGGCATTCACAAGACCTGTGACCGCGCTCATCTGCAGACCGGCTTTTTGCTCAGCGGTCATGATTGCATTTGCCACAAGCTGTTTTGCTGCCAGCTCCTCAGTTGGATCCGGCAGATTTTCTCCGCCTTCGTTCTCAGCAACTGCTTTGCTAACAACATTTACATTATTCGTGGCCTTCGGCATTTCTGATGTACTCTGATCAGCAACGCCTAAACTCGCTTTCTTGATCAGCTCCTTCAGCGCATTAGAGGCTTCGGTCTCTTCAGAACCAGTTGATGCGCTTTTGTCGTCAGTGGTGCTTGCTTTCCGGTCATCAGCAGGATTGCGGCGCTCAGGAACTTTCCGGTCATCACGAACCTTATCGATGACCTTATCAAAACGATCCTTGCCGTTATCATTATCGTTGCGAGCTGCTTCCTTGCGCGCATCTGCTGCGTCTTTCACAGGTGCACTACGATCAATGTTTGGAAGAGTGGTATTCATCAAAACTCAGCCTCTTTCAGTGCCTCATCGGCATCATTCAGTGCATCTTCGAAAGGATTCAGTACGTCTACATTGTGAAGCTTGCTCTTCAGCCCAACCTTGGGGACATAAGGAACATATTCGGAAGCATCCGGCGTTTCTGGCTGAGGCCACTCCCGAATGGTGTTTGCCATTGCAATAGCGCTGATCTGAAGTAGTTGATTTTCGGGGCTTAGATCTGTCGATTTCACATCAACCAGACCTGTGATCGCCTCTTCCCAATCTTCACCAGAAGCTTTTGCAGCAGACAGATAGAGCTTCGCTTCATTAATCTGTTCAGCGTTCTCTGAGCCGTGCTCCAGAAAGGCTTCGCTGCCTTTGACCGCAAACGCAGTGTTGCCACTGATCAAGGCCGCTTTTGCCAAGCGAAGCAGGAGAATGTTCTGAGACTCAGCATCAAATTCAGAGACCAACTGAAAAACTCGGTCCCATTCGTCTTCCTTCTTCAGGTACTCCGATCCGCTGATCACATCGGCGACAGTATCGCGAAACTCAGATGCGAATACGGAAGTGCTGTACTGGAAGAGATAACGGCGAGACAGGCGCTCGAACTTTTGAGTATCTCCAAGCTCTGCCACCATTGGCGCTTGCCGGCGAAGCGCACTCTCTTCAACCAGAGTTCCTGGCATCATGAGGCGCGCAAGGTCAAAATAACGCTGCGCTCCAGCGGGGTCGTTGTTAGAGATTAGAATTGCTTGTGCCAGTGCTACTTGTCCTGCGACAGCAACTGGAAGCGTGAGCGGGTCCACCTTCAACAGCAGGTTCAGTGCCATCTCGCGGTTGCCCTGCGAGTAGGCCATCGCACCTGCAAACAGATTTGGATCTGCATTGAACACAACGCCCTGGACTGCAAGCTCCTGAAAGACAGATCCAGAACCACCACTGAGCATAAATGAGATCGCAGCGCGGGAGTTCTTCTCTTGCTTCCACAACTCGCGATCCAACCGAAGGAAACGGCGGCCGATGACAATAAGTGATGGCTGCAGGAGGTTGTACGCTTCAAGGTTCCCCTTGATGATCTCATCTTGAAGGATCTGCAGCTCCAAAACCATCAGATCTGGATCAGCCGTTGAAATCATCTGAGCCGATGCAGGCTGCGGTGCCATTGCGAGAGGACCGGCAGCCACAAGCAGGCCAGCAGAGAGCAAAGCTGATTTCAGGAGAGAAGTACCAGTACGGCTTGCAGTTCTCACTGGCATCAGGCCTGCCCTTTCATCAGCATAATTTCGATGCGACGGTTTTGCGGTGCGTATGGCTCTTCAACATCCTTCAATCGGCGATCAGCGTATCCTTCAATGCCAACGATACGATTTTCATCCAGCCCACCACGAACAAGCATGAAGTAAGCCATGTGTGCGCGCGCCGTCGATAAACGCCAGTTATCATTGCGTTTGGACTTGAATGGACGTGCATCTGTGTGTCCGCGAATGACGACCTCACCATTCTCTTCTTCCAGAACCTTGGCGATCTTTTCCATTGCCTTCACAACATCCGGATGCGGCTCTGAAGATCCAACTGCGAACATTCCGAAGTCATCATTGTCCATTATGCGGATCAGCACACCATCGCGGGAATGCGTAAACTCGATACTTGCGCCAGTTTTAAGGCCATCCAGCGCAGCCCCGACAGAGTTTGCGATAGAGACGAGCTGCTTATCACCATCGTCGTCTTCATCATCACCAGACTCCGCTCCCTGAGCTGCTTCTGTTGGTTTGGCTGCAGGGACCATTGGGAGAGTTTCAGGATCTGTCTGAGCAACTTCTATTGGTTCGGATACAGGCTCTGCCGGAGTTGGTTCTGCTTCGACAATCTCAATTTTCAGCGTTTCTTCGGTTTCTTCAACCAGCTCTGGAACGTCTTTTTCATCAACCTTCGCCGCAGCTTCACCTTTTTTCACCTCAGCAAAAACAAGGCGTGTCATCACGGCATCTTCACCTGCTTCATCAGCCTGGGTTTGAGCCAGCTGCTTCAGGATTTCTCCTTCAGCCAACTTCTCACCTTCGCCGTCAGGTGCATCACCAATCACGATAACTGAGCTCTCAGCAGATGCTTCACCTGCAACGGATGGCAGGACCTTACCGCCACGAGCTAGTTCAGAGGCTTCCTCAAGAACTTTAATCTGCTCAGCAGTCAGCTCATTCGCAGCTATACCCTCCTCCTTCTCGTGAAGGATGGGAATTTGCGCAAGAAGCGGAGCATTACCTGGCAGCTCATCTTCCTGCCAACCAGAAGGATCGAACGGATCTCGGAAACTAGTGCCATCCGCAAGGCCCTGACCGTCAGGGTCGCGGTTAGGAAGTGCGAAGAGAACTGGCGTCTTTGCCATCTTCAAAGCACCGATACCACCAGTGCCTGGAGACCCATCAGTCTCTACAGTTGCTTCCGCTTCAGCAGCAAGTGCTGCAAGAATAGCATATGGATTATCGAAGAGCTGCGCCTCGGTGTAGCGGGCTTCACGCTCATAATCACGATTGGACACACTGGTCGCTTTTGCACCGCCGTCTTCAGCATTGGCGCCAGCGAATGTGGAGTTCTCACCTGTATCGCGGTCTGAGATTGGCTCTGCTTTATCAGCTCCACCGCCGGAAGTCGGACCTTGTTTTTCAGTACCACCAGCACCGATTGGCTTACCGTTGTCGACACCCTCGTCACTATCAGTAGGAGATGGCGTTTCTTCCGGATCACGAATGCCTTTGGGGCTCGCGGTTGAATCAACCAGTTTGATCGGATTGAAGTAGCTTGCAATTCCGCGCTGAGAAGCCTCATCGGATGCATTGACCAACCACATGAGAAGAAAGAAGGCCATCATTGCTGTTGCAAAATCAGCGTATGCAATCTTCCAAACACCTGATTTAGGTGTGGTGATCATGTCGCTGTTACGCCTGCGAACGATAATCAGTTCTTGTGGTTCCAACGCCATGGCTACTACTCTCCCAGCGTATTACGAAGCTCCTCGCACCATTCCGTCAAACCGGTTGAAAGGGTCATGTCTGACACCTTCACCTCGAGATCAGTGCTGGAGTTTTCAGAAAATTTAATGGTGTTTGAAAGTTCACCAGTCTTCTTATTGAACAAATCAAAAAGGTGTTCCGGCCCTGACACATTGATCAGAATCTCCGGGGTCTCAGAAAGCTGCCGACGCAAAACCTGCACCAATGATGAGACCGCACGATTGCGCGCACTTTCTTCGATAAAGGGCACAAGAATTTCAGAGACAGTTTTTGAAAGACGATCTTCGATTTCTATGAGGGATTCCTGAAAAGCCAGTTTAAGCTTCTCACCCTCCCCCTCCTTAAAAGCCGTTTCGCGTGCAGCAAGCTCGACTTCCAGATCTTCTTTCATTTTCTTGATGCGCTCTTCGGCACCAGATTTTGCAGCCTCTTCGCCTTCAGAAAAGCCGTTTTCGTAGGCTTCAAATACGCGATTGACCCAGTCACCACCTTCTCCGTAACCCTTGGGCAACATGGAGATCACTTCCTGCATATCCTGCAGGTCTTTAGTGGTGACGCCCGTATCCGCGGTAAAATCAGCTAGGAAGTCATTGATGCCGCGTGTCATACGGCACGCTCCTGATCATACATCCATTGCTTCAGAATGATTGCTGCCTGCATATCATCCATTTCAACAGCGCGTTCCAGCTTGCGAAGATTATCACGGTTCACGACAGTAGCGTCTACACTTTCACCACTCAGACCATCTCCATTTGAGTAGTCTGGCAACTGTCCATCTTCACCTTCGATTTCACCATCACGAACAGCAGCACTGTTGGAGTTTGCACCAACTGGCAACCCTTCCTCGACGACCTCTGTTTTCGGAATAAGGAAAGCAACAGCTGGACGCAGACCGAACCAGATGATCATTAGCGTCACAATGAGGATAGCACCCGCGTTTACAACGGAACCCATATTGCGCATCAGCACATCCTGCCAGGTGCGTTCTGGGATAGCCGCCAACTGCTGACCGGCAAGAACGAAGTTTACTGCAGAAACGGAGACTTTATCTCCGCGCGCGGTATCAACACCAGCAGCTGTCGCGATGATTTCTTCGATCTCTTCAACCTTGGCAGTCAGATCAGCAGCTTCACCTTCAACAACCGCATCACCCTTCTGACCTTCAACGCGACGAGACATTTCCTCAACAAGGCGATCACGATTAACGAGAACCGCAATACTCATGCGCTCGATGCGGTAATCATCAAAAATGGTTTCGACGGTACGAGACGAAATCTCGTAGTTGGTCAACTCCTCGCGGCGCTCATTCTCTTCAGAAGATCGTTCACCAGACTGAGAAGACACAGCCTCTTCAGGCAAATTCTGCTCAACAGTTGTTGGATTTTCGAGGCTTGCATTTTGTGAGGTTGCGTTTTCACGAACAACACGGAAGGATCGCTCAACACGAGTTTCCGGATCATAGGAAGTCTCAGAAACACGCTGATTGTCTGTATTCACGGATGCGGAGACACTGACTTCGAAGTTGTTCACACCAAGATAAGGCGCCAAAGCCTGGCGGATCGCATTTTCCTTGCGCGACGCCAGATCAGATTCCAGCATAGCCTTCCGGCCAGTCGACGCACTTTGAGCATCCTCACCCGCCGCAAGCAGCTGACCTTCAGTATCAAGAACCGTTACAGCCTCTGCTGTCAGACCAGGAACCGCCGCTGCAACCAGATAGCGAATGGACTGCGCGATGGAGTTGGTTTGAATGCCTTCGGTACGAATAAGAACAGATGCAGTCGGCTTTTGATTTTCACGGCGGAACGTCGCCTTCTCAGGCAGAACCAAATGCACGCGAGCAGCTTTCACACCCTGCATACTTTGAACGGAACGCGCCACTTCACCTTCGAGGGCGCGGATCTTGGTTACACTTTGCATGAAAGATGTCAGACCCAGGGAGCCCATCTCGTCGAAGAGCTCATAACCTGCACCGGAACCACGCGGCAGACCTTTCTCTGCCAGCAACATACGAGCGCGCGCTGTCGCGCCAACACCTACAGAAATAGCTGAGCCATCTGCACTTACATCAAATGGAATACCACTGGCCTGAAGCGCCATACCGATTTGAGTAACATCATCCCGCTCAAGGTTTGCGTAGAGCACTTCCTGCTCTGGACGGGACAAGAGATATGCTGCTGCGCCAATCGCAACAAACGTAAATAACCCAATAAATGCGAGCACCATCAGGCGCTTTGCACCTAACTCTGCCAGATTACTATAGATTTTTTCGGCGTTTTCACGAGCTGCCATTGCGACCTCTGCAGGTGTATCAATGGCGCTACCTTCGCTTTTCAACCTTGCGCGAACGTGATCAGGATTTACATTGATTGAAAATCCACGGTTTCTCAGCGACCTAAGGCGCTTTCACTGCGAAACCAAAGCAGATTAGAGATAAACACCAGCATTCGAAATACGCTGAATGCTCGGCAGGCCTTTTACCGACAGACCACAACTCTGCTGTTTAAGGCGCTTACTCACACGATCCGCTGTTGCATTGATCGCTACAATAGTGTTGGCACCGCAGTCAATCTGGCGCAACTGGCCTTCTTGCTCAAAGAGAACATCGCGCGCAAGAGCAACGACAGAACTCCAGAAGCGCTCATTACCACGCAGAGCAAATGTCAAACCTTCGAGCTTCTTTTCTGACGCAAGCTCAGAGAGATCCAGATGCTCGACTTCCCGCTCCCCTACTCCGGGGATATTCAACTGATTACTCAACATCCGGCACCGCTTAACTCAAATCTACCCAACACGAGATAAAGCTTAAGAAAGCTTATCTCAAATACTGGTATATTTTATCGAACTTGCGCTAACCTGACTTATTATAATTTTATCTAAATTTTTATCATAAATATAAATAAAGGCCCCGGCGACTAACCGGGGCCTTAAAACTTCCAGGGTTCTCAGAGCTTTCCGACTTAACGGAACAGGCTGAGGATGTTCTGAGAAGCGTTGTTTGCGATGGACAGAGCCTGAATACCGAGCTGCTGCTGGGTCTGAAGCGCTTTCAGACGAGTAGACTCTTCATTCATGTCCGCATCAACAAGCTGACCGATACCACGATCAATCGCGTCAGACAGATCACTTGCGAACTGCTTCTGCATGTCAACACGCGCCTTAGCAGAACCAAGGTCGGTCGCAGCATCAGTCATGGTCTGAAGTGTTGCATCAACACGCTCGTAGATCGCATTCAGGATAGCTTTGTCGCTAACAGAGTCTGTCAGACCACCAACATCAAAAGTGAGAAGGTTGTCTTCAGCGAGTTCGGTATACTTGGTCTCAATCGCGCCAGCAGCTGTAGCCAAAGTACCTGTAAGCAATGCCTCAACAGCGGCACCATCAGCTGGATCAACACCTGAGGATGCGGCTTCAGCAATAACCAATGCCTCCAGCTCATCAATCTCAAGACCTTCATAGGCCGTAGCGCCATCAGTAAAGGTGATGGCCAAGTCACCACCAGCAGTGGAACCAGACACAGTAATGTTTGCAGCAACAAGATCAGCTGGATCGACATCATTTCCATCGATAGCGCCAAACTGCTGTGAGAGAATACCGCTGTTTGCAGCCGCATCAGTATTAGTATCAACCAGAACAATAGAACTTGTATCTACGTCAATGTTCTGAATTTCAACCTGACCATCCGCAGTACGGGTAAAGGAACCAACAATCTCTTTATTGAGGTTGTCAGTAGACTTGTCCTGCTGCAGCCAGTTTTCACCGGAGAAGTTTGCAGAAGAAGCGATCGTCTGAAGCTGCTCCTGAAGCTGTTCAATATCAGCCTGGATTTTGCCTTTATCGACGGTTCCGTCTTTAGCAGTGGTCAGCTTAGCTTTGATTTCGTCAACAACGTCAACTGCTTTGTCCATTGCGGTGAAGGCAACGTCAACAGTTGCAGCACCCAGACCCAGAGCATCCTGAACAGCACTCAGTGCTTTGTTGTCTGATTTCATGGTTGTTGCGATGGACCAGTAAGCTGCGTTATCAGACGCATCACTTACACGCATACCGGTAGAAATACGGTTCTGAGTTTCCGCCATATTGTTATTGATACCCTTCAGTGTCTGAAGAGCAACCATTGCGGAGGAGTTAGTCAAAAGAGAAGACATAATATTTGTCCCTTAATAGAAGAATTGGGACATTCCGGGTCCAAATGCCGGAGTTACAGAATTGCATCATGCTCTTTGAATAATCAAAGCCTGTAACAGAACCTAATAATGACTCACGTAACTTACGCGGAGCTGAACACTTACATAAAATATGACACAAAAGCCACCAAACTTACAAAACAAAGGCCCCGGCGGCAAACCGGGACCTTAAAGTTTCCAGGGTTCTCAGAGTTTTCCGGATTAACGGAACAGGCTGAGGATGTTCTGAGAAGCGTTGTTTGCAATGGACAGAGCCTGAATGCCGAGCTGCTGCTGAGTCTGAAGCGCTTTCAGACGAGTAGACTCTTCATTCATATCCGCATCAACAAGTTGACCGATACCGCGGTCAATTGCATCGGACAGATCACTTGCGAACTGCTTCTGCATGTCAACACGAGCCTTAGCGGAACCAAGGTCGGTTGCAGCATCAGTCATGGTCTGAAGCGTCGCATCAACGCGCTCGTAGATCGCATTCAGGATAGCTTTATCTTCAACTGAGTCTGTCAGACCGCCAACATCAAAAGTAAGAATGTTGTCTTCAGCAAGCTCGTTGAACTTAGTCTCAATTGCAGCGGCTTGTGTGTTCAAAGGACCACCTGCATCAAGCGCAGTAGCAATAGCAGCAGCGTTAGCAGGATCCGTACCAAGTCCGTTGTAGTAATCTACGACCAATGCCTCTAACGCATCTGCTTCAAGACCTTCGTATGTATTACCTGCACCATCTTCAAAGGTAACGGCGAAATCTCCACCTGCAACAGTACCGGAGATATTGATGTTACCACCAACAATAATGTGGGCCGGATCGACATCATTGCCGTCAATAGCGCCAAACTGCTGTGAAAGAATACCGCTGTTTGCAGCCGCATCAGTATTGGTATCAACCAGAACAATAGAACTTGTATCTACGTCAATGTTCTGAATTTCAACCTGACCATCAGCGGTACGGGTGAAGGAACCAACAATCTCTTTATTGAGGTTGTCAGCAGCCTTGTCCTGTTGCAGCCAGTTTTCACCGGAGAAGTTTGCAGAAGAAGCGATCGTCTGCAGCTGCTCCTGAAGCTGTTCAATATCAGCCTGGATTTTGCCTTTATCGACGGTTCCGTCTTTAGCAGTGGTCAGCTTAGCTTTGATTTCATCAACAACGTCAACTGCTTTGTCCATTGCAGTGAAGGCAACGTCTACAGTTGCAGCACCCAGACCCAGAGCATCCTGAACAGCGCTTAGGGCTTTGTTGTCTGATTTCATGGTTGTTGCGATGGACCAGTAAGCCGCGTTGTCAGACGCATCACTCACACGCATACCGGTGGAGATACGGTTCTGAGTTTCCGCCATGCTGCCGTTGATACCCTTCAGTGTCTGAAGAGCAACCATTGCGGAGGAGTTAGTCAAAAGAGAAGACATAATAATTGTCCCTTAATAGAAGAAATGGGACATTCCGGATCAAATTGCCGGAGTTACAGAATTGCATCATGCACTTTGAATAGTCAAAGCCTGTAACAGAAGCCAACGATGACTCACTTAACTTACGCGAAACTGACTCTTTTACGTAGGCAAGAAAAAAGCCCCTCATTGGGGCTCTTTATGCTTAACGTCATGTAAACGACCTTATTAGCCCGCCCGTTAGCAAGTACCATCCGTCGATCAGGACGAAGAACAGCACCTTGAAGGGGAGCGAGATAACAGTCGGTGGGAGCATCATCATGCCCATGGACATGGTGATTGTTGCTACGATCATGTCGATGACGACAAAAGGCAAGGCGATCAGGAAGCCTATTTCGAAACCGCGGCGGAGTTCGGAGATCATGAAGGCTGGAATGAGGACACGGAGGTCCAACTCTTCTACTGGCGCATCTTTTTCATAGTTAAATGCACTGACGGCCAGATCATCGAAAAGAACGAGATCTTTTTCACGCACGTTATCCAACATAAAGCGCCGGAAGGGCTTCGTCATTTCCTCGTAGGCAACTTCCTCAGAGATCTCTTCTTTGATGAGCGGCTGGAGGCCATTCTTCCAGGCGGCATCAAAAGTTGGTGCCATGACATAGAAAGTCATGAACAGAGCCAGCGAGATGAGAATAATGTTTGCTGGTGTCGTTTGAAGACCGATACCGGAACGCAAGAAAGACAGAGCCACTACGAAGCGGGTGAAGCTTGTTACCATGATCAGGATACCTGGCGCCAAAGATAGCACCGTCAGGATCATGACGTATTGGATAATGCGACCGCTTGCGGATGCCTGCCCTGCTGGGAGCAGGTCACTTAGGTTGATTTCCTGCGCAGAGGCCGGAGCCACCCAAAACAACGCAAATAAACTGAGAAAACCCGTAAAAAACGCAAGATAACGCATCACTGAATCACCACGGATTCAAGTACGAGTTCTTTCACGAATTTTCCGCCACGCATCTTAGCGCGTTCGTTGAGATCGTCTCTCAGACGCAGCAAGCCACGCGTACCCTCCAACTGACGAGGACCAAGCGTACGCGCGTAGAGTAACAGATCCTGCTCTACCTGCTTCACCAAAAGCGAATGATCCTGCTCCTCGATGCCACGCTGCATAAGTACAACAGATGCTTCGATGCGGATCCAGTTTTTGGAAGAAGAGAGCAAGTTGGTCACGATCGGTTTAAGAGAAACGATTTGACTGCTTTCGGTGTACTCTGGATTGATCAGAGCACCACTGTTGGCTTTCTGCTCTTCCAGATACTTGCTGTGAACCTGGTCAACGAGCGTTGAGCCGATCCCCATACCACCAGCACCTGCAACGACAGTAACAACTGTTGCAGCTATCGCGACACTCACCCAGGAGTTCTCGGAGGTTGGCAACTGCGGCTTTGGCAATTGAGCTTTAATAGCCATCGGAGCCTCTCTTAGAACGGGCTAATGATATCAATAACTTGCTGACCAACGCTCGGCTGCTGCACTTCTGTCATGCGGCCACGGCCACCGTAAGAAACGCGCGCCTCAGCGATTTTGTCGTACTGAATGGTATTACGACCTGTAATATCTTCAGGACGAACTATACCTGCAACTGAGAGAACGCGAACTTCATAGTTCACTCGCACTTCCTGCTGGCCAGAGATGATTAGATTTCCATTTCGAAGCACTTTGGTCACAACAGCAGCAATAGAAAGATCAATCTCTTCACTTCGATCGATTGCACCCTCGCCTTTGCTGGCGGTGGCACCTGTGCCAGAGACACTCACGTCTGCTTCGCCGGAATCTACGCCAGCCCAGGAAAATGCACCTTTAAGGCCAGTAGAGCGAGAGGAGTCACGTTTGCGCTCGCTTGAGTTATCAAGCTTTGCTTTGTCTTTGATCTTGATCGCGACAGTCAGCACATCGCCAACCTGTTTTGCACGCGGATCACGGAAGAAGTCTTGCTCGCCATCAGCCCAGAGGCCGTGATACGCTCGATTGCTGCGCCCACTGCTCTTTGCAGGAGTTGCCGGAAGGCTTGCAACACTTGGCTGAAGCCCCTGCCCTAACGGGGTCAGATGCGGCTCCTTGCCGACGTTCTTCATGGCATTACAGCCAGTGAGCGTAATTGCGGCGAGAATGCATACCAAGGTGCGCTTCACTGTGAAACTCCCATATTCAGTTTGCCGGCTTTACGAGCTGTAAGTTCTGCCATCATGTCAGTCAGGTAAGCCGCACGCTCAGAAGAGAGTTCAGCGAGAACTGAACTTGCTTTACGCGCTTTCATCTGAAGAAGAATAGAAACAGCAGTCTCATCATCCAAAGACGTCAGCTGAAGTGCAGCTGCGTCTGGGCGCATGTTTGCGTAAATATCGACGACATGTCCTTCAGCTCTCTGCAGGATTTCATCACGGCGCTGCACCCAACTGCGCAGTTCGGCAATTTTAGCATCGAGCTCCGTGATTTTAGCTTTCATCTGATGCTCAACATCAAAGAGCGCCCGCATCTGCCATGCAATCCGAGCATCCTTTGCCTGATCAGCGATCGCTTCACAGTAGTTCTTCGCTTGCTCAATTGCTGCGCTCAGATCTTCTGTTTTAGTTTCAGCTTTTTGTGCGCTTGCAGAGGCAAGTGACATGCACAAACCAAGAGACACCGCTGCACACTTAAGGGGAAAGAACGTCTTCTTAGAGAGCTTTAAGAGAGGCATTACAACTCAGTTCCAATAGGTTTAGCGGTACATTGAAGCCACAAGCTTGCCCGTGGCTTATCCAACTGCCGTGCTGTCTTACTTGACCACGAGAGTTGCCTGCAGAGCCCCTGCCTGCTTGATCGCTTGAAGGATTGCGATGATGCCGCTTGGTTTCAGGCCGATGCGGTTCAAACCACGCACCAAGGTCTGCAAGTCGGTACCACCGATCAGCTGCAACTGACCATCTTCCTGCTGAATGTCGATGTCTGTGCGTGGCACAACAGTCGTTTCACCCTGCTGCGCAAACGGATTCGGCTGAGAGACTTCCGGACGCTCAGAGACACGAACAGTCAGATTACCGTGTGTCACCGCAACTGTTGAAATCCGAACGTTCTGACCAATAACAACGGTGCCTGTACGTTCATCGACAACAACACGAGCGGGCGTATCAGGCTGAACCATCAGGCCTTCGATCTGAGAAATAAATCGCACTGAACTGATACCAGCCGGGCGTTGCACCTGGACAGATCTGTAGTCAAGCTCACTCGCAAGCTTCAGACCATAGCGGTTCAGAGAAAATGCATTGATTGCATCAGTCACGCGTACAGCGGTTTTGAAATCTGGATTTTTAAGTTCCAGAACCAATTGCGGCATAGAGGAGAAATAGTCCGGCAGCGTTTTCTCAATGAGAGCTCCGTTTGGAACGTTACCAGCGGTTGGCACGCCTTGCGTCAAACTACCCGCATCACCTTCTGCAGCGAAGCCAGAAACTGAAACAGAGCCTTGCGCTACTGCATACACATTACCATCAGCACCCATCAAAGGTGTCACGAGCAATGTACCGCCCTGAAGCGATTTTGCATCTCCCAAGGAACCAACAGAAACATCAATACGCGCACCGTTGCCAATGAATGGAGGCAGCTCAGCCGTTACAACAACTGCTGCTACATTTCGTGAACTCAAGTTCGCTTCACGAACATTCACGCCCATACGCTCCAACATGGATTGCAGGGATTGTTCAGTAAAAGGAGAGTTACGCATGGTATCGCCAGAGCCGTTCAGGCCGATCACAATACCATAGCCAACAAGCTGGTTTGAACGCATGCCGCGCAGGTCAGCTATATCCTTGATACGAACGAGCGCGGATGCGCTATCAAATGACAAAAACAATGCAAGAAAAGCAAGGTACATTGCTCCCAGAGAACGGCCTACAGAACGCACGATTTTATTCTCCTTCAGCCAGCAAAGATCCGTCTTCCTGCACTTTGCCCAAAACACTTAAACCAGTATCAGGGTTACGCGCCCTGATGTTTGCACCAATTGCCCCGGATTCCTGCGCCTCAACAATGGCGCGAATCTCCAGCCCCTCTTCCTTAAACACAAGCAGAACAGAGGAACCGCGTTTCACAACAACCGGATCCTGAACTGCGTTTTTTGGGATAGGCTTTCCAGGGAAAAGAGTACGTCGCGCCTCCAGACCAACTACGTCCTGCATCCGATTGACAATCGAAAGCTGCGCAACAGACTTTTTGAAGAACCCGTGCTCGCGAAGCATTCCTTCTTCGATTTTATCGCCCGGGTAGATCATCATGGCCGGCACAGGAAGCTTTACAACTTCGCGCCGACTTGCTGCTGATGCCGCTGTAATTACCAGCGGCACGCAGCATAATAGCAATGCCAGTTTAGGGAGGCGCTTTGAGGCAATCATGCTCAGGCCCTAGCGAATGCCCTTAGATACGGTTCCAGCCATATCATCGGCAGCCTGAATAACTTTGGAGTTCATCTCATAGCCGCGCTGTGCGCTGATTAGGCTGGTGATTTCCTTCACTGGATCAACGTTGGCACCTTCAAGGTAACCCTGACGAATTACGCCAAGAGGCCCCTCACCTGCGATGCCGGTATTTGGCGCACCAGAGGCTTCAGTTTCACGGAACAGATTGCCGCCGATTGCTTTCAAACCAGCATCATTCACAAAACTTGTCAGGCTCAGCTGACCAATATTTGTTGCTGGATTACCATCAGCGTAAGTTGCGAAAACTTCGCCACTTTCATTGACAGTCACCTTAACAGCTTCAATCGGAACCGTAATACCAGGCTGGACTTCGTAACCATCGAGCGTGACAAGAGCACCCTCACCATTCACGTTAAAAGCACCTGCACGAGTGAAAAGTGCCTCTCCATCAGGACCTGTAATCTCAAACCAACCCTGACCGTCAATCGCAAGATCGAAAGCGTTATTGGTTTGCTGTAGAGCACCTTGTGCATGCAACTTACGGACAGCTGCAGTCTTCACACCCAAGCCCTGCTGAATGCCTTCTGGAACTGGAGCTGCGCCGCCGCGATTAGAAACACCAGCTGCACGATCCATTTGATAAAGAAGATCAGAAAATTCTGCACGGGATGCTTTAAACGCAGTCGTGTTCATGTTTGCGATGTTGTTGGAAATAACTTCGAGGTTTTTCTGCTGAGCAGACATACCCGTCGCAGCAATAGCAAGAGCTTTCATGAGTAAAACCTTTTCTCAAACAATCAGATGCTCATACGAGAGAATTCTTGATAGGCCTCAACAACCTTGTCACGCACAGCAACTGCACTCTTCAAGGAAAGCTCTGCCTTCATTACGGCTTCAACCACCTTTTGAGCAGAAACTTCGCCACGCACAGCAGCGACAGAAGTTGCTTCAGCAGCTTTCAGATCGCCTGCGGTTTCACGAACCACGCCCGCCATTGTATCGGCAAAACTACCCTGAACGCCTTGTGTCGCCTGAGCATCCTGAGGACCACCAACCAGGTATTGACGGGTGCGAGCAGTAGAAGAAACGTCATTTACGCCACTGGTAAACATCGATACGCGAGATACTGTGCTCAACGCCGAAAGATCCGCCATTACCTACTCCTCAGCAAATCAATTGTACGGGTAATCATTTCTCTGGATTTCACCATCATCTGCAGACCGGCCTCATAAGAACGGGAGGCTTCACGCATATCTGCAAGCTCAATCAGAGTATTAACGTTTGGATATTTTACGTTGCCGTTTTCATCTGCAGCCGGGTGCGATGGATCAAACTCAACACGGTAATCACCTTTGTCTGAGCCAATATTTTTTACAGCAACAAGATTAGCTCCAAGCGCACGATCTACCTCACTTTTAAAAGTGATGGTCTTGCGCTGGTATGGGTTTGCACCAGGGGTATCACCAGTCGACTGAACGTTCGCCAAGTTCTCAGAAACAATGCGCATGCGTTGCGACTGAACCCTCAAACCCGAGGAGGAAATTTTCAGAGAAGCTACAAGTGGATCAATCATAAAACTTATCTCCCTAAGCTGGACTTCATCAAACCGTAGAAGGACCCAACCAATTGGGTGTTAAGCGAGTGCTGCCTAGCGACCTCACCTGACTTAATCAGCTCTTGCTCAAGGGAAACGGAATTGTCGGAAACCGTCACCTGCCACGCTTCACCATCATTCACGCGAACACGACGAGAGTTCGTTCCATCTTCGCTAATGTGACCGGCTTGCGTTGCAGCCATCTGCATACTGGTTTTGTCCAGGACATCCTTAAAAGGCTCGACATCCCTACTCGCAAAACCAGGAGTATCAACGTTCGCGATATTTTCGGAAATTGTTGACTGACGAACTGACAGCCAAGAATTTTGCCGCGAAACCAAACTAAAAAGATATACGGGCTCCAAAAATTCCACTCCACTACAAAAACTGCTCAAAGTGGATAGCAGCGCAATCTTGTCCGTAGCTGGTGGAATCAATATTTCCGAGAAAAGCAAAAAAGATATACTTAGTTAGTCAAGTATATCTTTTTATCTTAAAATTTTAACTTAATAAAACGTAAAAATTATATTTAGGAGTTTAGGCGCGCATCTGAAAGCGCAGTTTCCAGCCGTTTTGTGTTCTCCTGTGGATCATCAGAAGGCTGATCAAAAGCGATAAATTTCACATCAACAGCTGAATTTAATGCCAACAAGAACAGGTGGAACATAACGCTCACACCCTCATTGGTGAACTTCATATGCAGACAAACCGTCACGTCCCCGTTCCAATTCAAATCAATGGAGGACGTCCCCGCATACATCAGTGTTTCTGGCTTGAAATAAAGCTCCGTTGAGGACTCCAGCAAATCAGTGAGATTTGCAGATTCATTGGAAAGGATATGACGAGCAAGCGATGACAAGTCACAAAGCCGCAGTTCAGCGGCAATCGGCTTCATCGCGTTTGCAATTAAGGCTTCCCGCAGGACATCTTCAGACTTTGCTGGCAAGTCATTATTCTTCAAAGTGGTCTTAATCGACAAAGTTACCCTCGCAAGGCGAAAATGCGCTTCACCTAAGTGTTTAGCGCTTTAAATAAACATATGAAATAATTTCTGCTACCGCGCGATAATATTCTTCTGGAATACTCTGATCTATCTCTACGGCGGCATACAGTGAACGTGCCAATTGTCGATCCTCAACAACCGGAACATCATGAATATAGGCAAGCTCCTTGATTTTCAGGGCGATAATATCCTGCCCTTTTGCAACAACCCGCGGAGCTTGGTCACCGTCACGCTCGTAATACAGCGCAACGGCGAAATGGGTTGGGTTTGCAACAACGACTGTCGCATCCTGCACGGATGACATCATACGCTTACGCGCTCTGTCACGCGCAAGAGAACGCAACCGGGCTTTGATCAGCGGATCACCTTCCGCCTGCTTAAACTCATCCTTGAGCTCCTGATGCGACATACGCAGGTTCTTACGCCACTGGAACCGGGCGAGAACCAAATCGAAGCCAACCAGGAAAATGGTGGCTACACAGATACCGGAGAGCAACGTCATCGCAACAGACAAAATAAGCTGCGGCAGCTGAGTTGGATCGCTGTACATGGAAGTTAGCGCGACTGCTTGCTGCGATTTCAAAACCAACGCAGCAACAACGATGACTGTCACTAATTTAAAGAGAGACTTCACGAACTCCATAGCGCCGTTGACGCTGAAAAGCCTGCCAAATCCCTTCTTCAATGAGATTTTGCTGAGCTTTGGCTCAATCCGATCAAGCACAAGTCGCGGCGTGTTCTGCATAAAAGATGAAGCCAAACCAAAGAAAATCAGAAGGGCCACGATCGGACCAAGAAACCAGACCAACTCAAACGCCACAGCAGACATCAACTGAAGAGGCTCCGCCGCGCTGACAAAACTGATTTCACCAGGGTTATCGAGAAACCATTTCAGAAACTGCACGAGCCCTTGCGCCTTATCGACAGCTATAAAGGACAGGATCAGCAGAAGCCCCAGCATTGAGGCAAGCACAGAAGCTTCCTTGGAGACTGGGATGTTACCCTTCTCCAAGGCATCACGGACCTTTTTCTCCGTGGGTTCCTGGGTCTTGCTATCGGGATCCTGATCTTCAGACATGAAACCTGCCGCTTCTCAAGGTGGTCTGACAAACTTAGAAAGTCATGCCGAAGCTTTAGACGTAGACCTCTTCTCCACGTCCGATCTCAAGATCGATCTCACCCGCATTGGCTTTTTCCAGAGCAAGGTCGGTGATCGCTCTACGCGCATCCATAACTTCGCGCTGTGTCATAGGCTCACCGGAAGCCAGATCGTTCTCAACGATACGGCGTGCACGGGAGGCCATACTTGCAAGGATAGCCTGACGGAACTCTGGATTGGTGCCTTTAAGAGCTGCTGTGATAACTTCACTGGTAACATCATCAAAGATGGCAGTTCTGGTACGCAGATCCAGATTTTGGATATCGTCGAAGGTGAAGAGCAGTGCATCGAGCTGTTCTGCGGATTTTGGCAGAGCCTCTCGCAGATTGCCCAATGTATCTTCAAGATCGTCACGCTCCATCTTGTTGAGGATGTCAGCCATACGAACGTGAGCATCTGTACCCACGGTTCTTGCGAAGTTCACCATGAAGTCCTCGTGCAGCGTCTTCTGCACCTCCTCCATGACATCTTCCACGATTGGCTTCAGCGTCAACATACGGCGGACAATCTGGTTACGCTTTCTACGCGGGATCTGGGAAATCACACGCGCTGCGCCGCTGGCAGAGATTTTGGAAAGAATAACTGCTGCCGTTTGCGGGTGCTCTTTCTGAAGATAAGTAGAAAGAACATGCTCCGAGATTTGTGAGACCTTGTCCCAAATCGAACGCTTGGAATAGCCCATAACGTCCGACATAATTTCTGCGACCTGGTCTTCTGGCAAAATGCCCTTCAGAAGGCTTTCCGCACCTTCTGCTGTGCCGAACAGGTTGACCCCGCCTGAGAACAACTCGATGAATTCTTCAATTAACTCATCGAGTTCACTGGCAGGAACTGTGCCCAGATCAGCTGCAGCCCGGATGATCATCCGCATTTCATCATTATCGAAATGCTTCAGAACACGAGTTGCCTTGTCACTTCCCATAGCCAACAGCAAAGCTGCTGCTTTCTGATGGCCATTCTTTTTGGAAATGACGCTTCCCATTTCAGCTGGAACAACACTGTTCATTCTCTACGCGCCTCGGATACACATATAAATCAAGCACAGCTCAGGTGAGATTAGGCGTAGTTGCCTTTTGCACCTACGATCTCGGTCAGCGAAACGCCAAATCGGGAGTTATCATCTTCAACTACCACGATCTCGCCACGCGCCACGGTACGACCATTCACAACGATATCGACCGGCTCACCAACACGGTGATCTAGCGGGATTACCGCACCACGACCCAGCTTCAGCAAGCTTGCCACTGGCATGGTCGCAGAGCCAAGAACTACCTGCATATCGACAGGAATACCGAGAACTGCATCAAGGTTACGATCAACGTTTTCATCGCTGACGCCCTTCTCTGGCGCAGAAGCCGCGGGCTGGGCAGACGCAGCCGGAGCTGCCATATCCATGTCCATCTCGGCCTCAGAAGCAGCTGCTTCCCACTGCAGTGCGAGGGCTTCATCACTCATTTCATTTGAGCTGCTCATTGCGGATCATTCTCCTTCTCAGGACTTTCGTCGTCCTTTACATTTACAGATCGGAATGTGGCGCTCTGGCCGAAAGAAACTTTTCTTACTCTGACGTTCTGATTATCAATTGCCGACACCGCAGTGTTCTCAGCCTTCTCTTCCGCTGCAGGCTTACCTAACCCACCAGCAAGAAGCAGAGCTGCCGCATTTGAGGACGCGCTTGAAACCGGCTTTTGCTTCTGCTTAGCGCGCGTGGCAGCTGGTTTTGCAGCGCGACCAGACCTACGCCCCCTGTCTCCACCTGGACGCGGTGGCGCATCATCCATACTGATACCGACTTCGTCACTCTTCTTGCTCAACCACTCAATGTGTTCCTGAAGCGCCTTCATTTCAGTCTGCGCCTGAAGGATCACACCAGAGATATCGACGGTCGCCTCCCGCGCTTCATCGATACGTTGACCAAGATTACTCAAGATCTCTTCGCCACGAACGCGGATTTCCTGCAAAGACAGACCGATGTTATCCATCGCCTCAGAGGTCTGATCAAAAATCCGCTGATACTCCTCATGATAACTCGAAAGCCTTTTCAGCTGACGGTACATCACAACGACGCGCCAAGTGGTGATCAAAAGAGCAAAAAGTAAAAATCCATCAATTAGATAAGATATCATCGAGAAGTTCCCCTTCCTGCTCGATCAACTCTTCAACGCGCACAGTGTAAGATCCTGCAACCTGCCCAAGGCGACAGTTAAACAATGGCTGACTATTACATTCGAGCTGAACGGCAGTTTTCGGCGTAGCATTAAGCTCAAGAACAAGTCCGACCTCGAACTGCGCAACCTCTTCCAGCGTCATACGCTGCTCTTCAAGGATAGCAGTGAGCTTGACTTCAGTCCGCTGTACTTCCTGCTGGAACTGCTTGGTCCAGCGTGTATCGCGACCAGCTACCTCACCAGAAAGAACCTGCGTCAGATTTTCACGAAGCGGATTAAGGACTGACTGCGGAATAATGATGAAGATTTCGCCTTCACGACCAATGATCTCAGCCGTCATTTTTGCCAGTACGCAAGGATTACTCTTACGACCTGTCTGCGCAAACTCCATACGATTTTCGAGACGCTCGACTTTCAAAGACGTATCCGCGATTGCCTCGAAAGCTGTCTCAAGCGCAGTCGCTGCTTCTTCAAACATGCGATAGGCGAGACGCTGCTCCACGTTAGTCAGAGAGCGATCTTCAAGAAACGGCTCCTCCTCCCCATCTCCGCCAAGCAGGACTTCGACCATGGAGAAGATAAAGGTGCGATCAAAGCCAAGCAGAATGCGTGCATCCCACTCCTGAGCATGAAGAACAGCAACTACCGCACGATCTTCGTACTGCTCAAGCGCATCTCCAATTCGCTCATTTGAAACAGACTGAACAGCCAAGTAAGGAGCGGTTGCCGCCATTTGGCGAAGCGTATCGATGTACTGTCGCGCCATACGGTCGAAGACCACATGAAGCATTGGAAGACGATCGACACCCAAACCTGCTGCATCCAGCAAACGCGAAGGCAAATCAACTTTGGCGTTTTGAGGACTAATAACCTCATCACCTACTTCCAGATCTTGCGGCTCCATCAACCTTCACTCCCAGCTGCGGACGTCACAGGACCAGCATTCATAGTTTCAGCTTCAACTTCATCAATTGTCGGACGATCATCAGCACCGATTGTCTTACGACCATGCTCAAGTGCGATCTGAGGCGCCGCACCATTCATGAATGCGAGAAGCGTCTGCTTAACCTCAATGTAAAGCCGGTAGCGCTGCTCACGGATTGATTTGATCTTCACCGCGATCGGACTAACGATGCCGTAGGAAAGAAAAATACCCAGGAATGTGCCCACCAGAGCCGCACCAATCAGACTACCAAGAATCTCCGGCTCCTGATCAATAGCGCCCATCGCCTTCACAATACCTAACACCGCTGCAACAATACCGAGCGCTGGAAGAGTTTCAGCAGCAATACTGAGAGCCTGGTAAGGCTTCATCTCTTCACGACCAAGAGTATGCAGCTCTTCATCCATCAGAGCTTCGATCTCATGCGGACGCACATTACCAATGATAATAAGACGGAAGTAATCGCAGATAAAACTTGTCAGAGAGACGTTAGCAAGAACCCGCGGAAAACGCTGAAACAGCTCAGATTCCGCCGGATTATCAATGATTTGCTCAACATCATTACGACCCTTTGCACGAAGGGTTCGCATAAGCCCGTAAAGCACACTCAGCGTATCCAGATGATCACGCTTTTTCGGCTTTGCATTCATCAAAGCCTCATGAATACCGCGGCCGGTATCCTTAATCGTCTTAAAGGTATTAGCCACCACAAAGGTACCGAAGGCAGCTCCACCAACAATCAGCAGCTCAAAAGGTTGCCAAAGCACCTTCATATAGCCACCCATAGCAACATAACCACCAATTATTGATCCAATAACGATCACGAGGCCAACTAGAATATTCAATTTGCGCTCCACACACTTACCGGACAAGCACTTTTCTTAGTTTGTGGTAGCGAGGCTTACTTGTCCGAAGCTGGCGTGCAGAAAAACAAACCTGCGCAATCCGTCATACAGCTTCAGACAAGCCATCTGACGCATTCTCTACGCGTATTTGAGTGCAGATAGGTTTGCTTTGATCGCCTCTGTACATGCTTTATGCATAGCAGCAGCGATCCAAGCTTGCAGAATTCTGCGGATTTTATCGTTTGGATCTGGAGACTTAACTATGGTCGTCCCTTCTCTTTATGTTTCCCTTTCCGGCCAAATGGCTCTTGAGCGGAGGCTGGAAACCGTTGCGCGTAATGTGGCCAACATGGAAACTGCGGGATATCGGGCGGACGAAGTTAAGTTCGACAGCCTCGTTAAACGCCCTGGCAAAGATCCTGTTACCTTCGCTTCTACTGGTGAGAATTACATCTCCAGACAGGCTGGTGCCATTAAGCAGACAGGGAACTCTCTGGATGTTGCAATCGAAGGATCTGGCTGGCTCGGCATTCAGACCGGCAATGGCGTAGCGTATACCCGGGATGGCCGTTTCCAGATAGGCGTAGACGGCATCCTGCGTAGCATTGAGGGCAACCCAGTTCTTGATAGCGGCAATGCACCTATTATTCTTGACCCACTGGGCGGCCCACCAGAGATCTCCAAGGATGGAACGATCTATCAGGAAGGCCGTCAGGTTGGTGTTCTTGGCCTCTTCTCTATACCCGAAGATGCAAAACTGAGCAGAACCGGGAACTCTGGCGTCATTCCAGATGCGATTGCAGAACCTGTTCTGGACTTTGCTGAGAATGGATTTGCTCAGGGTTTTGTGGAAGGTGCCAACATCAATCCTATCTCCGAGATCACAAAGCTCATCACCATCACCCGTGCATTTGAAAGCACTAACTCGATGATGCAGAGCGTTGAAAGCATCCGGCAACAGACTATTCGTAAGCTGGGAGAAGGCTAATGGCGATAAATCCAGTACAGTCAATCAACGCCTCATCCGGCGATGATCGAACCAACCCGCCTGAAGTCAATCAGAAGTCATCTTCTGAGCCCTTTAGCCTTGGAGAGCTACTGGATATTATCAATCCCCTGCAGCATATTCCCGGTGTCAACACGCTTTATCGAGAGATAACTGGTGACGAAGCGTCTGTTCGCTCACGCGTCGCGGGCAGCTCTCTTTATGGCATGATTGCTGGTCCACTTGGTATGGCTGGTCTTGTTGCTGGCAATATCGCTGAAATGAAGATCACTGGTGTACTGGACGCTGAAAATGCTAAGACTGAAAAAGCCACAGCTTTGAATGTCATTGAGCAGAAGATCAGTACTCCTCCACCTATGCCACAACCTGCACCGGATATGACCTCCTCTTTGCAACGAGGGACACCCATTCTTCCGGTTCAGTCAAAAGAAATACCACCACTGTTTGGCGATATCGCATCGGCTGAAGCAATTTCTATGGGAAGCGAAGATAAACTGATTGAAGCGCTTGCCGGTAAATCAGAGGTGAATGAAGCCTCTGAGGATCCAAGTGGCTCCTCAACACTCCCGACTGTAGAGAAGCTCTCTCAGGATGCTCGAAATTTACTCCCTGAAGATCTGCTTAAGCAGTTGCAGGAACGACATCGCAATACGATTGCACACAGCTAACACTTCAATAGGTTGTTTATGACCGCCCTTGCGCGCATTCAGGAACTTACCGCTCAGATTCCATCAAGTTCATGGAATATTGAGATAAGTGGGACCCTCTGTGAGGTCACCCCTAATCACCTCAGAGTTAAAGGCCTTTCCGGCGGTGTCAACTTAGGAGATCAGGTCTCCTATATGAGCAACAACGGTGAAGAATTTGGCGAAGTCATCCGAATTGAACCGGATAGCGTGCTCGTAAAGCCTTATGCGTCCAGATCAGATCTTGGACTGGGCATCAAAGTCAAACGCTGCGGTGAACTCAGCTTCTACCCCGACAACAGCTGGAGAGGGCGCATCATCAATGCGTTTGGGCATCCTATCGATGGTCTGGGATCAATGGCTGAAGGACCTACGCTTGCGTCTTTCAACAATCTCCCCCCTCCCCCGGTTCATAGAGCGCGTGTAAAAGACGCTGCACTGACTGGCGTGAGGGTCCTCGATCTCTTTACGCCAATTTGCCATGGACAGCGCCTTGGTATCTTTGCAGGCTCTGGAGTCGGTAAATCTACGCTGCTTTCCATGATTGCCCGAAGCAACT
Organism: Pseudovibrio sp. FO-BEG1; assembly: GCF_000236645.1. Lineage (NCBI taxonomy): Bacteria > Pseudomonadati > Pseudomonadota > Alphaproteobacteria > Hyphomicrobiales > Stappiaceae > Pseudovibrio > Pseudovibrio sp. FO-BEG1. Next base: position 2,757,248 of record NC_016642.1, on the reverse strand, counting down.
CCTTCGATACGGTTGTGATCGGCCTGATTGGTGAACGCGGTCGTGAAGTGCGTGAATTTGTCGAAGAGACCCTTGGGGATCAACTCTCAAAGTCCGTCGTCGTTGTTGCCACGGGCGACGAGAGCCCGATGATGAGGCGCCTTGCTCCAAAGACTGCGATGACTGTTGCAGAACACTTCAGAGATCAAGGGCAGTCCGTTCTTCTTATTGTCGACAGCGTGACACGCTATGCGCATGCATTGCGTGATGTGGCGCTTGCAGCAGGTGAACCGGCTCTTTCGCGAGGATACCCTCCAAGCGTCTTTTCCGAGCTCCCTCTCCTCCTAGAACGCGCAGGACCTGGAATTGAAGGTAGCGGCATGATGACTGCGATCTTCTCCGTTCTCGTGGACGGCGATGATCACAACGATCCAGTTGCCGACAACATTCGTGGCCTGTTGGATGGTCACGTGGTTCTGGACAGGCATATTGCTGAGGAAGGCCGCTATCCAGCTGTTAACGTACTTGGCTCCATTTCACGCCTTGCACAGAGTTGCTGGTCTCCTCAAGAGCGAGAACTTATCACGAAGCTCAAGGCTATGATCGCCAAGTTCGAGGATACAAAAGATTTACGCATGATGGGCGGCTATAAAGAGGGCGTAGACCCGCTCTTAGATCAGGCTATTGAGATCGCCCCTAAAATCTATAGCGCGCTTGTGCAGGGCTTAGACGCACCCTCAAGCCAGGATGCTTTCAACGAACTGGCACAATTACTATAAGAGTTGCTGAGTTACTCTGAACAACAAAAAAGGCTGCAAATGCAGCCTTTTTTGTTGTTACAGCGAATTGATAATGTAGCCAAGATAGCGTTTTGAATCGATGGGATCGTATCCCATCTGACTGCGCAGCTTTTTGCGAAGCTTACTGATATGGCTTTCGATCACGTTCTCGTCTACTTCACTTTCAAAGATTCCATAAACGAAGTTGTAGATCTGAGTTTTTGTCAGACGGCGACCATTGTTTTGCGCAAGGTATTCCAGGATACGACGCTCTCTGCGTGGCAATGCAAGCGTGTTGCCTTTGATCTCTGGATCCCTTCCATCGAAGTAGACTGTCAGATCACCCAGTTCAACATTGATGCTCTGGTTTGTTGTTCGACGCTTGATCGCATTTACACGCGCAAGGATTTCCTGCGGATGGACCGGCTTGCGGACAACATCATCAACACCAGCAGCAAACAGTTTCAAGGTCTGCTCAAGTACTGGACTGCTATTTAGAACCAAAACCGGCTTTTGTGAGCATCTACGGCGAATAATCTGAGAAAACTTATCTCGCTCACCAATCTCACCAATCAAAATGGCCTCGACGGCCTCAAACTCTGTATCAGGCGCAGTATTTAGCCAATCCCGAAAGTCGTCCGGACTAAAGCCGCTTGTCGAGATGCCTTCGCGCTCAAATCCAGATGCATACCCATCGGTTACAAGCTGTTGTTCATCAACAATTAAATACATAACCCCAACCCATTCATTCCCAAATGAATATATCGCTGGTAAATCAGAGAAACACATTCTGTCAATTTCTCTTGAAGATTTTTTACCTTCAAAACCAAGTAAAACCCTACAGAAAACTATAGTAATTATAATAGAAAATAAGAATAAACTTTATTTACAATTTTATCTTAATTCAATTTACAGGTGCTGTTTTCTGCCGTTTCTCGGAAAATGATGCATTTCACCCTCAAATTTTTATACCTTTAAATTTTGTAGGACAAAAAGCAGAGAGGCATATTTTTGCCACATCCTCTCCATATTTGAGTTCCCGTTTAACGCGAAAAATCCTTGGGATAAACTATTAGCAATTTTAAGTTAGCATCTGCATATGCAAGGAGTAGAATCAAAATAAGCTTCGAAATATGAGAAAAACGGGCGTACTTATACTTATTACAGTAATTGAGTTGACTAATGTAATTTTATCTAAATTGACATATTAACCATTCAATTCTTAGTAGGCATTATTTTCCTACTTATAAAAGAAATGTATTCTCCTAGAAGTTTAGATAAATCAGGGTGCATTACTCTCTTATACTCGTCACAATTCGACTACAATTTTACCACAATGTCATTCTTTTTTCAGGCAAGGATACCTCTTTATCAGGGGGCTATACCTAACTGTGGGATGTGTTTCATCTCAGGTTATGTACTATTGCGTTTCAACTCTAACAAACCTATTTGCACACCCAAAAGCGGTCGGCTCGTGCAGGAGACACAATGATAATTACAGTAATAGGCAGCGGATACGTGGGGTTGGTGTCAGGCACCTGTTTCGCTGATTTTGGTCACGAAGTCATTTGCGTAGATAAAGCAGAAGACAAGATTGAAAAACTGAAGAACGGTGAGATCCCAATTTACGAGCCGGGACTGGAAGAACTTGTTGCAAGCAATGTTAAGGCTGGGCGCCTGAGCTTCACTACAGAGCTTGCAGAACCTGTGCGTAAAGCAGACGTTGTTTTCATTGCCGTTGGCACCCCTTCCCGCCGTGGTGATGGACACGCTGATCTCAGCTATGTTTATGCCGCAGCAGAAGAGATCGCATCTTCACTGGATGGCTTCACCGTTGTTGTGACAAAGTCCACTGTTCCTGTTGGAACTGGTGATGAAGTTGAGCGTATTATTCGCCAGACAAATCCAGATGCGGACTTCGAAGTGGTCTCCAATCCAGAGTTCCTGCGTGAAGGAGCTGCGATCAGTGACTTTAAACGCCCGGACCGTATTGTGGTTGGTCTTTCCGGCGAGCGCGCAAAAGCGGTTATGACTGAAGTCTATCGCCCGCTTTATCTCAATCACTCTCCGCTGCTATTTACCGGCCGCCGTACTTCAGAGTTGATCAAGTACGCTGGTAACGCCTTCCTGGCGATGAAGATCACCTTCATCAATGAGATTGCGGATCTGAGTGAAGCAGTTGGTGCCAATGTTCAGGATGTGGCACGTGGTATTGGCCTTGATAACCGCATTGGTTCCAAATTCCTGAATGCCGGTCCTGGCTATGGTGGCTCCTGCTTCCCGAAAGATACGCTCGCTCTCGTTAAAACCGCACAGGACAACTCCAGCCCTGTTCGTCTGATTGAGACCACTTGTTCTATCAATGACCAGCGCAAACGCTCCATGTCCAAGAAAGTGGCTGCAGCTGTTGGCGGTGATGTGCGTGGCAAGAAGATCGCTATTCTTGGTCTTACGTTTAAGCCAAACACAGATGACATGCGTGACAGCCCTGCCCTTTCTATTGTGCAGGCGCTGCAGGACAAAGGCGCTGACATTCACGCTTACGACCCAGAAGGCATGGAAGCTGCGGTTGAGCTCATGGATGATGTGACTTTCGGAAGCAACGCTTATGAGATTGCAAAGGATGCGCATGCCCTCGTGATTGTAACTGAATGGGATGCATTCCGCGTTCTTGATTTTGGTCGCCTGAAAGAAGAGATGGCTTCACCGGTCCTTGTCGACCTTCGGAATATCTATGGTAAAGAAGAAGTTGAAAAACACGGCTTCTCCTACACCTGTATTGGTCGTCCTGACGAAGAAATCTGATCGATTTGTCCCGGTGAAGCACTTTTTCACCGGGATCTTTCCAACTCTCCAAATCCTTGCCCCATTTTTCAGTGCTGTTACCACAGAGGTGACAATTGCGGTTTGCTTTCAAAGGGCAAGTCATGCGAATTTTAATTATCGCGTGCGCAGATTCTCTCAGAGCTAATCCCAAGAGCTTTTGAGCTGAGAATAATCTGCATATTTGAAGGTTGTGGGAGCTTTTCCTAGTTGCTTTACAAGCAAACAAGTAAGCGAGGCAGTTTTGCCTCTGGTTTGGCGTGGCCTTTTAAGGTGCCGCGGCTTTTTGTGCTGTTTGCGTGCCTGTTCCTTGCTCTGAGTTCCGCCTCTCCCACTCATGCCTTTGAGCTTTTTGGATACCATTTATGGGGCGAAAAAGCCGAGAGTGATGAAGATCAGAATGTGGGCGTTCCAGACCCAACCCCCTACACTGTAGAGTTTCGCGTCAATGGTGAGGATGAGGAAGCACCAAGTGACGTGCAAGAAGAGCTGCAATCCGTTAGCCTTCTGGTTCAGGACGTCAAAAAACTGCCTTCTGGTGCAAGTGGTGTTCTTGCTCGTGCGACAAAGGACTTTGAGCGCCTGATCGGTAAGCTTTATGAAGACGGCTATTATGGTGCGCTTGTTGAGATCGAAGTTGCAGGTATGCCCCTTAATCAGGCGATCTTGCATCCTGAAAAGATAACTGAGCGCCCCATCCCTGTTCTCGTGGCTGTTAATCGCGGACCGCAGTTCCACTTTGGCTCGGCTGAAGTCTCTTACGAAGGACCCGCCACGAAAAACGGCCTCGATTTGCCAGATGCACAGACACTTGGCTTGGTAGAGGGGACACCAGCACTTTCTGCCAAGGTGCTTACTGCAGAAAGTCAGGCCGTCAGTTTCCTGAAAGATGAGGGCTATCCGTTTGCGAAGGTTGCTGACCGGCAGCTGCTGGCCAATCATGCCAATCGTGCACTCAAGGTCAAACTGCATGTTAACAGCGGTCCCTATGCCAAGTTTGGTCCGGTTTCAGTCACTGGTACAGTCAATATGGATCCGGAGTTCGTTCGCACGTATGCAAACCTTCCTCAGGGAGCGCAGTGGGACGCTAACGTCATATCGAAAGCGCAACGCCGGTTGCGCGATCTGGAAGTCTTTTCCAGCATACGTTTTGAACCTGCCGATCAGCTCGATCCAAATGGAGAGTTACCAGTCACGATCGTTGTCGCTGAACGCCCTCGAAAGGTCTTCGGGCTTGGTGCAAATTACTCCAGCAACGAAGGTGTTGGCGTTGAAGGATACTGGCGTCATCGCAACTTATTTGGCAAAGCCGAGAGGCTTTCAGTTACTGGCGCTGTCGGGCAATTGCTTGCTGTTAACAATGAGCAGATTGAATATGCGGCTCGCATCACCTTCGAAAAACCGGGTGCAATTGGGCCTTTAACAGCGTTTTCAACGAGCGTGGCAGCAGTACAGGAAAACCCAGACAACTACCGCAGTACATCATTCGCTTATGACGCTTATCTCTCACGCGACTTCACCCCGGCCTTGAGTGGACGGATTGGAGCCGAGGTTTACTTTGCCAATGAACGGGATGTGTTTGGCAACAACGATTACTTCCTGCTCGGTATCCCCGCAGATCTGACCTTTGATACGCGCAATGACACGCTGAACCCAACCCACGGCATTGAAGCTAAGCTGTTCTTTGAACCGGCCTATGACGTACTTGGCGATACTGAGAACCTATATTCTCAAGGCTCCATTGCAAGCTATCTGCCGATTGTTGGCACAGATCGTGTTGTTTTAGCTGGCCGGGTTTCAGCTGGTGCAATCATTGCGCCAGCCGTTCAGGAAGTGCCTGCTGCACGACGCTTCTTCCTTGGTGGTGGTGGCACCATTCGCGGCTATGCTTATAAAAACGTTGGCCCTCGCATCAATGATGAAGTCACCGGGGGCCGCAGCTTTGTGTTGTTCAATGGTGAAGTCAGAACACGCATTACTGAAACCGTTGGGCTGGTTGGGTTTGTTGATGCAGGTGCGGCTTACTCAACCCAGTTCCCAAACTTTGATGAGCCGCTGAGTGTCGGCGTGGGTGGTGGTGTGCGTTACTTCACGCCTGTTGGTCCGCTGCGGCTGGATGTGGGCGTTCCGTTGGAGCCTCAACGCAATGACCCGCCCTTTGCGGTCTATATTGGTTTAAGTCAGGCCTTCTGATAGGTGCGCCTGTGTCTGGCGCGAACAATAAAGAAAGATCAAAGAACGAATGCAACTGGTTCGACGCATCACTGCCCTGTTTGGCAAACTGCTGGCTCTTCTTCTTGTGCTGGTACTGGTGATTTATGCCGGACTTGTGGTGACGACTAGTTTTAGTGCCGGACGACAGTTTCTTGGATCAACACTCAGTTCGTTTTTGCCTGACATTACAATCGATCAACCTCAGCTGACAGCAGAAGGCAACATCTATGCTGAACGCGTGATAATTGAAGATATGAAGGGCGAGTGGCTGGTGGTACAGCGAGCTTCTGTACACTGGTCCCCTCTAGCTCTTTTGGTTGGATCACTCGATGTGCAAGAGATTGCAGCGCAGCAGGTGATGCTTGCTCGTCTTCCTGAAGCTACAGAAACAACCACTGAAAAGCCCCCCGCTTCAGAAGAGACAGGTATCTCCCTTCCCTTCAGCTCTATTGAGTTTAAGCAGCTTAAGATCTCAGAGGTTACACTTCCAGCAGAGATTGCCGGGATGCCTGCGAAGTTTATGATCGATGGTTCAGCAGCCTATTCCAGCACTCCAGAAAAAGTTAAAGGCCAGATCAGCATCACTCGTTTTGGAGAGATACAGGGTTCGGCAAACCTAGATGTAGACTTTGCTCCCGCTGATAGCATCTTCAATTTCAAGGCGACTGTTTCAGAGGCAGCAAACGGTTTGGCCGCACATCTCCTCGACCTTCAAGGAGCACCTAGTTTCGCTCTTCGTATGGAAGGTGGCGGACCGTTGTCAGATTGGACCTCCTCCCTTCAGGTCGATCTGAACAATGCCCGTGCAGTTGAGGGAGATGTTTCGCTAACGCAAAGCGGCATGCAAAAAACGCTGACCACAAACCTATCAGGAGAACTGGCTCAGTTTCTCCCAGCAACAGCCTCCAGCCTCTTTGCAGGACAAACGTCGTGGTTTGCAACAGCTACGCTGAATGAGAGTTATCTGCCTCTGTCGGCTCAAGCTAAGCTTTCGACCGGAACCATTGTGTTGCAGGTGGAAAATGACTACTCGGCTGATGGCGGCGCCTTAATCGCGAAGGTTCAGGCTCAGACTATTGAAGGCAGCAACCGTCCTTTGCAGTTTGTCACTGATGGGCAAGTTGTTGGTCTAGGATCCTTCGCTCTTAATGCTTCCGCTTCCGGGCCTCTGGAGAACCTGAACTGGGATTTGTTTGCAAACGCAAATCAGTTGACCACACAAGATGTCGATGTAGACCAGATTACTCTTAGAGCAAAAGGCGATAGAGCGAAGATATCTGAACAGCTGATCTCCATTCCTTTGGAAGCCGACCTTCAGGTCAACGGGTCTCACTTTGCGGCAGCACAAAATAAAGTGCTTGAGAGCTTTACGGTTTCCATGAAAGGAACCGCTCTTCCCAACCAGCAAAAACTGGAGCTGAGCGAGCTTCATGCGGAGACAGCTGGAGCGACTGCACGGTTTAACTTGGTCGAAGTTACTCCAAGCAACGGGCAGGCACAGGGAAGTATCTCAATTTCAGATCTCGGATTTATCTCGAGCTTTGTGCAGCAAGAGTTTGCTGGTTCTGTGGAAGCTCAACTCGCAGTTCTGGCAGATTTCACTAAGCAATCAGGTGATATAAATCTAGAAGGCACCAGCAGCCGGGTGCGCCTGCAAAATGAGAGTTTGGACCGTGTTCTTGTTTCTCCAAGCCGGTTTGCAGCTAAGCTTTCAGCCACACTCAATAGCAATGATTTGCTGGCGTCTTATGGACAGTTGGAGACACTCCGCTTTGAGAATGCCTTTGGCCAGATTGAAGCCCATGGCAGCTTACAAGATAGGCAAACAGAAGGTGCCTTCTCTGCTCTAATCCGCGAACTTGAGCTTCTGGAGCCACGTGTCCGAGGTATGCTCTCTGCAAACGGCACAATATCAGGCAGTGCCAATGCACCAAATGTTACGTTACAGGTTCAGTCTGAGCGGATTGAAATGGATGGCGTGCCTCTTGAGCAGTTGAAGCTATCCGCAGACGCTAAACTCTCTGAGACCTCCCCCAATGCGGACATCAATCTGAGCGGGCGCTTCAAGGGAGAAGAACTGGCCGGTCAGTTCAAGCTGGTGAGTGAAGATAGCAAACTCTCAGTTCCAACACTTGAGTTCGATCTGGGTGGTAACAAGGTTTCCGGTAATGCGCATGCGGATGATCTTGCCCAGCTTCCATTGGGATTGGTGGGGCACTTCTCAATTGCAGCAAATGATCTGAGCACACTTTCCCCGCTGGCCTTGACTGAGATGGAAGGCCGGGCCCAAGGGGAGATCGATATCCAGCAAAAAGATGGCCACACTCAGGTTGAGTTTGATCTTAGCAGCGAAGGCCTTCGTTTTGCTGAAAGCTCCGTTGGCTCTTTCATGGCCAAGGGATGGATCGACAAAGCTTTCACACGCCCTTCTGCCAATGCCAGTATCAAGCTGGAAGGCGTTGAGGTTGAAGGTGTGGCTTTGAATGCTCTCACTGTTGAGGCAACGCCGGTTGAAGGTTCAACCAGCTCAGCCATTGCTACTGGTTTCACGATTGATGCGGCTTTTGCGGAAAACAATGACAATTTTAAAAGCAGCGGTGTACTGCAGGCTGTACCTAACGGACTTCAGATCAAAGTCAGCAAATTGCAAGGACTTTACAAAGGCATTCAAGCCAATCTCAAGCAGCCTACCACCATCTCGTTGTTGGAAGATCGGCGTACTGTCACGTCCTTTGAACTAGAACTCGGTAGCGGATCACTGCAAGTTTCGGGCACCGACAGCACTGAGCTGAACATTACCGCCAGGATGAACCAACTGCCGCTTTCGCTGGCCAATGCATTTGTTCCGTCTCTGGAACTGGACGGTACGCTCAACGGAGAAGCACGGGCTTTTGGCAAGGTGGATACGCCAGAAGTCAGCTGGAACCTTGCACTGAATGACTTCTCTGCAAAACCGCTCAAAGATAACAGAATTTTGCCGCTGCAAATCACGAGCACAGGCTCTTTTGCGGGAAACGAGGTCAATCAAAAAACAGCGGTTACAAATGGCGCCGGACTGAACCTTCAAGCGAACGGAAAAGTCGGCATTGCCGGCGCTCAGAATGTTTCACTGACTGCAAACGGCAACATCCCGCTAGACGTTGTTGGAGCAAAACTGATCGAACTGGGCTTTGGCGGTAGCGGCGGTTTCCAGTTGAACGGCTCGGTTACCGGAAGTCTGCGAGATCCGCAGATTGCGATGGAGATTCGGCCAAATCAGCTGGAAACAACGCAGCTCTCAACTGGCATGACGCTGAATGACTATAGCGGTGCCATTCATATAACTCGGCAAGAAGTTATCATCAATGCTCTAGGCGCCAAGTTCATCAATGGCGGAACGCTCAAACTGGATGGCAAGCTAGGTCTGGGTGAAGCACTTCCTGCGCAGATCGATCTGGTCATTGATGGTGGTCGGTATGTTGATGGAACGTTTGTCAGCGCCTTGATTAACGCAGACCTGTCGCTTCGAGGTTCTCTTGGGGATACGGGATCACCACCTGCAATTGGCGGTAAAGTGGTTATTGAGCAAGCTGATATTGAGATCCCAAGTTCCTTTAGTTCAAGCATCAATCCGGTCATTGTTCGGCATTTGAATGCACCGAAGCCTGTTTTAGCTCAATCAAAGGCACTTGCTCAGGATGAAGGTCGTGAGAACCCGAAGAAAGGCAATGAGAGCAGCCCAATAGAGAAAGCCACATTGAATGTGGATGTTGAAGCTCCGGGTAAGATCTTTATTCGCGGGCGCGGTGTGAATGCTGAAGCAGGTGGCTCCCTCAACATTGGCGGTACGGTGAGCAATATTCAGACCGTGGGAGCCTTCTCGCTGGTTCGCGGACGGATCGACATCCTCTCCAAGAGACTCACCCTCAGCCGCGGAAATGTAACTTTCAGTGGGTCTCTGGTGCCGTTTCTTGATTTTGCCGCTACAACAACCTCTGGCTCAACTGAGGTGACTGTTTTGGTTAGTGGCCCTGCGAACGTTCCTGTGATTGACTTCACATCTGTTCCAAGCCTGCCGAAAGATGAGATCGTCTCTCAGCTGCTCTTTGGTGAATCTGTCAATGATCTGTCGCCAGTTGAGTTGGCTCGGCTTGCGAGCGCCATTGCTACGCTTACAGGTGGTAGTGGAGCAGAAGGACCTTTGGGTACATTGCGCAATCTACTGGGCGTCAGTGATATCGACATCAACTTTGATGCTGAAGGTAATCCAGAACTGGCCGTGGGTGGTTATATCAACGAGCGCATTTATCTAGGCGTCACGCAAGAACCAACCACAGGTGATAATGCGGCGACGGTAGATATCGATGTGACCAAGTTCCTGAAGCTGCGCGGGGAAGCCAGCTCAGACGGGGATGCAAAAGCTGGCTTCTATTATGAGCGGGAGTACGACTAGGCTGAGTGCCCAGCGAGCCGGACAGCTTCCTCATAAATTGGCTTTGGCAAATTGATACCGTTCAGACGGGCCTTCTCACGTGCTGCCAGACGTGAGGTTCCCGGCAATCGAGCCCCCTGCTCTGCCTCAATAGCTGCCACCATTGTTTGCATGCGTTCTGCGAATGCGCCGTCTGAGACAAGATCTGCGTTGATTGTGAGGATGACTTGCCCAAGGTTTGGCGCATCGCCTTCTCCTGAGAACAGGCTGGAGGCCTCAAACCCAAATGCTGTTCCGCACAAGCCTGCTGCGAGGATTTCAATCATCATTGCCAACGCGGCCCCCTTCGCCTCTCCAATCGGGATCATGGTTCCGGCCAGTGCTGCGTCCGGATCCGTGGTTGGCTGACCTTCTGCATCCAGTGCCCAGCCTTCTGGGATGGTTTTGCCAGTGCGCTGTGCAGCCATAATTTTTCCGCGAGCTACACGAGACAGCGCCAGATCGATGACAAGTGGCTCGCCGTCTGCATTTGGTGCAGCAAATGCAATTGGGTTGGTGCCAAACATGGGGTTCTTGCCACCATAGGCAGCGATTGCTTTTGGTCCATTGCCAAAGATGAACGCAACCATTCCGTCCCGAGCCAGCCGCTCACAATGCGCGCCTGCCTGTCCGAAGTGATGGGAATGGCGGATTGCGCTTAATGCAAGACCGTTTTTTGCTGAGGCTTCTTTCAGGAAAGGCAATGCAACTTCGATGGCTGGGTAGGCAAAACCAAACTTGGCATCGATCCGTTGCACGACAGGCGTGATCAGTTCGGCTTCCGGTTTGGCATAGCCATCTACTTTTCCGGTGCGGGTTTGTGCTGTGTAGGATGGTATTCTGGAAAGGCCATGACCTCCCTGTCCATCAACCTCAGCATTCACCAGCGCTTGCCCAACAATCTCAGCAACTGCTGGATCTGTTTTATTCGCAGACAGAGCATCGATGGTAAGTTTGCGTGCTTCTTGTAATGTGAGATTGACCGTGTCTGACATGAGGCGCCTTTAAACTATTTGCGTTCTTAACAAATCGCTCGTGACATATTTTGCGCCGGAGCACAATTGAAGCCTGCTCTCGATTGGTGTGCAAACCTCGATGCATTGAGGCATGCAAGAAACGAGGATGACAAAACAGCAGAAACATACTGGATAACGGGATTTTGGGAATGATATCATTCCAGATTTTTCCGGCAGGCTCTGTCCGAAGGACTGTGCCGTAACGGCTTATAACTGCGTGAGTTTTGGATCTATCCGCAATCCATTGAGAAAGAGACAGTGGTTTGAACCACGGATTTGCATTGCAGAATGGATCATTCTTTGCAAATCCTAGGGGAACTAGGTGTTTTTCCTAGATCTACCACTTATATGTGTAGTCGGGTTACGCCATTAGCCGATCTTACCTCTCTGTCTCTTCCCCAGTTCTGCCGGGATATGACTTCATTCAGGAGATACTCATGAGTTCAACACTCTCACTCACCAAAGAAATTCCGCTCCTTCGTGAAGCCTGTCTCATAGGGGGCAAATGGGTTAGCGGAGATGAAAGCAACTCCATCTCAGTGAACAATCCAGCAACCGGTGAAATCATTGGCCGTGTGCCTCGATTTGGTCGCTCTGAAACGGTTGAAGCCATCGATGCAGCACAGGCAGCATTTGCGGTCTGGTCTAAGATGACTGCGGTTGAGCGTTGCAATCTTATGCTGCGTTGGGCTGATGTGATTACTGAGAACCAGAAAGAACTTGCCGAACTGCTGACTATTGAGATGGGTAAGCCTCTTGCAGAGGCGACAGGTGAAGTTGCTATCACGGCCAATTACATTCGTTTCTTCGCTGAGGAAGGCAAGCGCGTTTATGGTGATGTGATCCCTTCTCCATGGAAAGACCGCCGCATCATGGTGACCAAAGAGCCAGTAGGTGTTGTTGGTGCCATTACACCATGGAACTTCCCGAGCTCCATGTTGGGTCGCAAGTTGGCTGCGGCTCTTGGTTCCGGCTGTACGGTTGTTGCCAAGCCTGCAAGCCAGACCCCTTATTCCGCTTTGATCCTTGGTGAGCTTGCTGAGAAGGCTGGCATCCCTGCTGGTGTCATCAACATCATCACAGGCTCTGCAGCTCAGATTGCAGATGAGCTTTGCGAGAACGAGAAGGTTCGCAAGATCACCTTCACCGGCTCCACTCCAATTGGAAAGCAACTGGCTTCCAAAGCACTAGCAAACATGAAGAAAGTTTCCATGGAACTTGGCGGCAATGCGCCGTTTATCGTGTTTGACTCCGCTGATCTGGATAAGGCTGTTGAGGGTGCGATTGCCTCTAAGTTCAGAAACTCTGGCCAGACCTGCGTATGTGCCAACCGTATCTATGCTCAGGCGGGCATTTATGAAGAATTCTCTGCCAAGCTGAAGGCAGCGATTGAAGATCAGCTGCGTGTAGGTGATGGCTTGAAACCAGGTGTGAACCAGGGTCCTCTGATTGATGGTGGTGCAGTTGCCAAAGTTGAAGAACTCATCGCAGATGCCGTTGAGAAAGGTGGAACCGTCATCACCGGCGGCAAGCTGGATGCACAGGGCGGGACTTTCTTTGAACCGACTTTGCTGCTCAACGCGACACCTGACATGAAGGTTGCAAAAGAAGAGACATTCGGTCCGTTTGCACCTGTCTTCAAGTTCGAGAGCGAAGAAGATGTCATCGCGATGGCCAATGACACTGAGTACGGCCTGGCTTGTTACTTCTACACACAGGATCTGGGGCAGACTTTCCGCGTGATGGAAGCTCTTGAGTACGGTCTCGTGGGTGTAAACGAAGGCGTGATCACCACAGAGTATGCGCCGTTTGGTGGTTACAAAGACAGCGGCATGGGCAATGAGGGTTCCAAATACGGAATCGATGACTACATCAACATCAAATACTCTTGCATTGGTGGGCTTGGCCTTTAAAGCTCATTGTTAATTTTGTGGGGAGCCGGAGTGTTCATCACTCCGGCTTTTTCTTTTGGGGACTGCTTTCGTGATTATAGAACAAGAACGTTGTACGGCTGCGCCAACACTCAAAGGTGAGCGCATCATTATGCGTGCGCACCAAGCCTCTGATTTTGACGCCTGCTGTGCTTTGTGGGCTGATCCTGATGTGGTGCGTTACATTTCCGGTAAGCCTTCCAGCCCTACAGACACATGGGGGCGTATTCTCAAATACGCCGGGCACTGGAGCCTTTCTGGCTTTGGGTACTGGGCCGTCATTGAGAAAGATACGGGCGAGTTGATTGGCGATGTTGGGTTTTCTGACTTCAAACGCGATATCACTCCAAGCCTTGATGGCTTGGCTGAAGCCGGTTGGGTGATTTCTCCCAAGTTCCACGGCAAAGGTTATGCGCGTGAAGCGGTTGAGCTTGGTCTTTCATGGTTGAAGGACTCCCGTTTATTTCCTGAAGCACATTGTATTATTGCGCCAGAAAACAAAGCCAGCGTCACCCTTGCTGAGCGAGTTGGCTTTGAGAAGTATACAGATGGAACTTATATGGGTAGTCCGACAGTTTTCATGAAGCAAAGCTTTACTTAAAGCGATAAGCCCAGCTGGCAACTCACTGGTTGGGCTTGTTCATTTTCTGCGATCCTGTATATGCTTTCTTTAAAGATCCATGCAGGCTGAGTTATGCAGAAATACGATAAGATTTACGCCAAGGACGAAAGTTACTTCGGCCATACCTCCAAGCAATTTACGACATTGTTTTCCAATCTGGATTTCGATAGCGGGACTATTCTTGATCTGGGTGCCGGACAGGGACGTGATGCGATTTTTCTCGCCAAGCGCGGTTACAACGTCATTGCGGTCGATAGCTCCAAAGTTGGCCTGAACCAGTTACAGGAACGTGCTGAAGCTGAGAACCTGCCGATTGAGATCGTCCATGCTGATGCGCTTGGTTACACCCCGCCTCAAGACCTTGATGCGATTGTGGCTGACCGCTTTTTCCACGAGCTGCCAAACAATGCGCGCGTCAAACTTCTGCAGCGTATGCTTGGGTACCTTCGTGTTGGTGGTTATATGCTTATCGCAGATGATAAGAGTGTTCTGCCAAATCTGCGTGATGCGCTGAAGAAAGAGAAATTTGAAGTTCTGCGTGACAAGAACGGAATTCTCTTCACTTACAAGCCTTAGAGGCTATTTCAGGAGGCGCCTTGGCGTGCCTCCTTTTCTGCTGTTACCAAACAGCCAGCAACTGATAGATCACACACGAAAATGTGATGTAAAACCCTTATATTTTTGCAGTTGTATCAGCTGGTTTTACAATCTCCATTATGTTGCCACAGTGACAACTCATTTCCGTAACAATGTTTGCAAAAATCGGCGTTATTGCTGACTTTTCCGTGATTGTGCACTCAGGCTGAACAATGCGTTTAATTGCAATTCCCGAAACATGTGCCAATTGTATGCCCAAGCTTGACGTTCACAGTTCAACAGAAATTGGAGATTACAATGAAATCAGTTCGCTTCGGAATGCTCACAGTTGCAGCTTCTTTCCTCGCAACAGCAGCAGTTGCTGAACCAGTTGCATACGACGTTGATATGTCCCACGCAAATCTGGCGTTCGACTACAACCACCTGGGTTACTCCACCACTGATGGTCGCTTTGGCACCTGGACCCCTACCCTGATCATCGATGAAGAAAACCCTGCGAACTCCAAAGTTGATGTTGAGATTGACGTTAACTCCCTCGACACCTTCTGGGCAAAACGCGATGAGCACCTGAAGAGCGCTGATTTCTTCGACGTTGCAAAATTCCCATCCGCAACATTCAAGTCCACCAAGGTTGAGCAGGTTGGTGAAAAGAATCTGGAAGTGACTGGTGACCTGACTATCCGCGGCGTTACCAAGCCAACCGTTCTTGAAGTGGTTGTAAACCAGATCGCTGAACACCCAATGGCTAAGAAGAAAGCTGTTGGCCTTGATGCAACAACAACCATCAAGCGCTCCGACTTCGGCATGGCAATGGCTGTTCCTTACGTTTCTGACGAAGTGAACATCAAAATCAGCTTCGAAGCGACCATTAAGTAATGGTTCTGGCCTGCATGCGGAAGCAAATGTCCCAGCAGACCATATAACCTTGGCGAAGGGGCTGTAACGTCCCTTCCCTTGATCAAAGGATTTCTCCATGATCAGAAATACACGATCAGCCTATGGCATTGTTGCGATCACGTTGCACTGGACCATAGCCACGCTCATTATTGGTATGCTTGGGTTTGGTCTCTACATGGTGACCCTGCCAATTTTTGAGCCAGCAACCTACTCTCTTTATCAGCTTCACAAATCCATTGGCTTTGTCGTTCTTGCGCTTGTTGCGCTGCGCATTCTCTGGAAGATTACAAGCATCACCCCAGATCTGCCTGCTGAGATGCCTGGCTGGGAGAAGCTGGCTGCGCATCTGGGACACATCAGCCTTTATGCTTTAATGCTGATTATGCCACTGACAGGATGGCTTCTGGTTTCATCCAGCCCGCTGGGTCTTCCGTCAGTGTTCTTTAACCTCTTTGAGATTCCGCACCTACCAACACCTGAGTTTTTGGGGCAAAAAGCGGATGTGTCTGCGTTCTTCACCGCAGTGCATGGCTGGGCTGCGTATGCGTTTATCGCAGTGATCCTCGCTCATGTTGGAGCTGCCCTTAAGCACTACTTCATATCCAAGGATAAAGTCTTACAGCGTATGTTGTCCTCAAAGGCTTAATTTGAGGATCCGGAGAAAACTATGAAACGATTGACCGATTTGTTCTTTAAAGCCAGCGCAATTTTGGCATTCATTCTGGTAGCAGCAGCTTCTACAGCCTCTGCTGAAGAATGGTACGTAGATCGCAACAAAAGTACGCTTGGCTTTGAAGTCATCAATAACGGAAATACCGTTACCGGTACATTTGCAACCTGGAATGCAAAGATCATCTTCGACAAAGCTGATCTTGAGAATGCTCAGATTCAGGCCACCATCATCACCGGAAGCGTGAAGACAGAAGACGCTCAGGCTGCGGGTGCAATCACCACAGCACAGTGGTTGGACATTTCCAGCTACCCAGATGCCATCTTCCGCGTTGACAATGTGGTTCCAGCTGGCGGTGATCTTTATGAAGCAGCTGGCACTTTGGAGCTTAAAGGCGCCAAGATTGCTGTGTTCCTTCCCTTCACTTTGACCATTGAAGGTGACACGGCTCACGCTGTTGGTGAAGCCACACTTTCACGCGGTGACTTCAAGATTGGTGATGGCGTGCCAGACAGCACCGTCAGCAACAAAGTTACTGTGAAGCTGGATCTTTACGCGACACGTTAATGACCTGCCCGTGAGAGAGGCTTGCATTTTCCACCACGTCTCTCGTCAATTCGGCGTAATCTAGTAAATTTGACGAATTTTGAAGGCTGAGGGGCTTTGCCCCTCGGCTTTTTCTCTATAAAACGGCGCTCAGCAAATTCAACAGTGTACAGCTGTACACCAAAATAGCCAGAGAGTGCCAAGATGTCTGAAACACTTGCTCCCGAGTACGTTCACACCTCTCTTTTTCCATTGGGTAAGGACAAGACCCCGTATCGCAAGCTGACTTCCGAGTTTGTTAGCGAAGTTGAGTTTGACGGAGAAAAAGTCCTGAAGGTGGAGCAAGAGGGCTTGCGCCTGCTTGCTGAAGAAGCATTTAAAGACATCAACCACTTCCTGCGCCCTTCTCACCTTGAGCAGCTGCGGAAAATTCTGGATGATCCTGAAGCAACTGCAAACGACAAGTTTGTTGCTTTTGATCTCATGAAAAACGCGAATATTGCAGCAGCTGGCGTTCTGCCTATGTGTCAGGACACCGGCACAGCAATCGTGATGGGTAAGAAAGGCCGCAAGGTCTGGACCAATGGCAACGATGAAGCGGCACTTGGCGAAGGTGCTCGTGACGCTTACTTCAAGAAGAACCTGCGCTACTCCCAGCTGGCACCTCTCTCCATGTTCGAAGAGAAGAACACCAAGAACAACATGCCAGCTCAGATTGAGCTGTATGCTGAGGGGGATGATGCCTACAAGTTTTTGTTCATGGCAAAAGGCGGCGGCTCTGCAAACAAGACTTTCCTGTTTCAGGGCACTCCAAGCCTGTTGACCCGTGATCGTATGATTGAGTTCCTAAAAGAGAAGATCCTTACTCTGGGAACTGCAGCCTGTCCTCCTTACCATCTGGCAATTGTTATTGGTGGTACCTCTGCTGAACTGAACCTAAAATCCGTGAAGCTTGCGTCTGCCCGTTATCTGGACGAGTTGCCAACTGAAGGCTCAGAAGGCGGCCACGCTTTCCGTGATCTGGAGATGGAAACTGAAATTCACAAGCTGACCCAGTCCAGCGGTGTTGGCGCTCAGTTTGGCGGCAAGTACTTCTGTCACGATGTGCGTGTTATCCGCCTGCCACGCCACGGCGCATCTCTACCAATCGGCATTGGTGTTTCCTGCTCTGCTGACCGTCAGGCGACCGGTAAGATCACCAAGGAAGGCATTTTCCTTGAAGATCTGGAGCGGAACCCTGAAGTTTATATGCCAGAAGTCACTGATAGCGATCTTTCTGATGATGTCGTGAAGATCGACCTGACACGCCCGATGAGCGAAATTCTCGGCGAGCTTACAAAGCACCCAACCAAGACCCGTCTGTCGCTGACTGGCCCGTTAATCGTGGCCCGCGACCTTGCGCACTCGAAACTGCGTGATCGCCTTGAGGCCGGTGAACCGCTTCCTGATTACATCAAGAACCACCCTGTCTATTACGCAGGCCCTGCAAAAACACCTGAAGGCATGCCATCCGGTTCCTTCGGCCCGACAACAGCGGGCCGCATGGACGCATATGTCGATCAGTTCCAGGCTGCTGGCGGTTCCATGGTCATGCTGGCAAAAGGTAACCGCTCTGCGGGCGTACGTCGTGCCTGTCAGGCTCATGGTGGTTTTTATCTAGGTTCCATCGGCGGCCCAGCTGCACGATTGGCTCAGGACTGCATCAAGAGCGTTGAAGTGGTTGAATACGAAGAGCTTGGTATGGAAGCTGTCTGGAAGATCGAAGTGGAAGATTTCCCTGCCTTCATCGTGGTTGACGACAAAGGGAATGACTTCTTTAAAGAGCTGAACCTGAGCTAACTACTCGGTCTCAGGATTTACTGAATTAGGGCGCTTTTCGAAGTGCCCTTTTTTGTGCCCAAAGTTCGTGACAATTTCAATCAATCAAACATCAAATTAGCATTATTCATTCTTACTTTTGTCGATTAATTAGTGTTTTAGCTAGATGCAATTTAAGCTCGAGACGAATGTAAATCAGCTTCGAATGGATCATTAGTAAAATCCTTTGCCATAAGAAGCATATAGCGGCAGTTGTAGTCTGTATTACTTCAACAATTAATAGATTTGACATTCTAAGCTGCGAGCGTCTCCCTACTCGCTGCATAAATTCCCTCATGCAAACGAGATAAAACAAACAACAATATCCCAGGGGGTATTCAATGCGCATACTTATCGCGAGTGTTGCACTTTGCTTTGCAGCACTGTTTACCGGAACACAGGCAGACGCTGCGGCTTCTGGAAAGTTCTTTGATCACGCATCCAAGAAGTGGGTGACTTATGGCTCCGCTCAACACGGCAAGTCTCCCATCAAACGCAAGCAAGTCCGCTACAATGGCTCTTACGGCCCGAACACGATTGTAATCAGCACGAAAGATCGTCGTCTTTATCATATCCGTGGCAATGGTACGGCCATGGTTTATGGTGTTGGCGTCGGGCGCGAAGGCTTCCAGTGGGCAGGTACACACCGCATCACCCGCAAGGCGGAATGGCCAAGCTGGACACCACCGAAGGTCATGATCGAACGTGAGCGCCGCAAAGGCCGCATCCTGCCTTCCTTCATGAAAGGTGGTCCGAACAACCCACTTGGTGCACGCGCCATGTATATCGGCAGCACGATCTATCGTATTCACGGCTCCAATGAGCCATGGACTATCGGTTCTGCTGTATCTTCAGGCTGCATCAGAATGGCAAACGAAGACGTCATTCACCTCTATGACAACGTCAACGTTGGCACGAAGGTTGTTGTTCTACGCTAAAATGCATGGGGCTGGTTGCTCGCCAGCCCTTTTAGCCAAGCTCTCTTGAGAGCCCACGTTCTTCCAGTTCTTTCAGATAACGATTCCACAAAAAATCTCGTTGCTCTTCCATCTCCTGGAAGTACGCCCAGGTAAAAATGCCGGTATCGTGCAGATCATCAAATGTCAGTTTAACTGCGTAATTTCCGACCGGATCAACACCGATTATCGAGACATCCTTCTTTCCCGCGATCACTTTTCTTTGATCTGGTGTATGGCCCTGAACCTCTGCTGAGGGCGACATCACCCGCAGAAACTCCGAGGTAAACGAAACTTCGAAGCCATCATCAAAAGTAATTTCAAGATTTTTTCCATTGTTTTTTAAGTGAATTTGCGTAGGCCAACGTGTATCTGACATATTTTTTTGTCCTTGCCCAAGTTCACGGAACTCAGTATTGATGATCTAGGAATTATACCTGTGGTTCTAAGATATTTTCCTAGGTAAATCCACTGGAACTCCTTACTGATGGATTGACGCTAACTCATTGCGTACTACATTAGAATTGTTAAATTCGACGGTTTCAGAGAGACGGAAGTGGAGGTTTCCATGGGGCAGTATGCCGAGGACAAACAGCAGGGTGCGCACCCAGCATTGATTGACCCGTTCGGCCGCGCCGTGACGTATCTTCGCGTCTCTGTGACTGATCGCTGTGACTTGCGTTGCGTGTATTGCATGTCAGAGCACATGACCTTCCTGCCAAAGAAAGACGTTCTTTCGTTGGAAGAACTGGATCGCCTCTGCACCGTTTTCATCGAAAAAGGCGTTCGTAAAATTCGCCTGACAGGTGGTGAGCCGCTCGTCCGTAAAAACATTATGAGCTTTATCCGTGGCCTCAAGCGCCATCTAGACAGCGGAGCTCTTGATGAACTTACGATTACAACGAACGGCACACAACTTGAGCGATATGCCGAAGAGCTGTTTGAAGCAGGGGTTCGCCGCATCAACGTTTCTCTCGACACATTGAACGCTGAGAAGTTCAAGGACGTTACGCGTTGGGGTGATATCCAGAAAGTGTTTAGCGGGATTGAGGCTGCTCAGAAGGCAGGGCTCAAAATCAAGCTTAACGCCGTTGCTCTGAAGAACTTCAACGAAGATGAGCTTGTTCCAATGCTGGAGTGGGCGCACGAACGTGGTCACGACCTCACCTTCATTGAAACAATGCCTCTGGGTGAGATTGATGGCGACCGAAACGAACAGTATTTGCCTTTGAGCGATGTGCGCAAAGCTCTCTCAGCCAAGTACACTCTAACGGACATTCCGTACAAGACTGGCGGTCCTGCTCGTTACATGCGGATTGAGGAAACTGGTGGGCGTCTCGGCTTTATTACGCCAATGACCCATAACTTCTGCGAAAGCTGCAACCGCGTTCGAGTGACATGTACCGGCCAGCTGTTCATGTGCCTGGGTCAGGAAGACCAGAAAGATCTTCGTGCTGCACTGCGCGCATCTGAAGGAAATGAAGTACTTTCGGAAGCGATTGAATCAGCGATTGCCCGAAAGCCGAAAGGCCATGACTTTATTATTGATAGGGATAATAAGTCCGGATCTGTTTCTCGTCACATGAGTATGACGGGTGGATAAATGCAAAACAAACCAAAATTCGTGATAAAACCCAGCTGAATGACAGCTGGGTTTTATATGTTTTAAGTGTTCGGCGCAGCAGTTTTCGCACCTTGAAGCTGAGTAGAAATATTCTTGAATACTGCTGTCAAATCATCACCAAGCAATGTAACTGCAGTAATGATTGCTACTGCAATGAATGCTGCCAAAATACCATATTCAATTGCGGTTGCGCCTGAATCGTCCTTAAGAAACTTAGCGAACATTGTTTTAAACTCCGTTTTGAACCCTAGAAGCCCCACTCCTCATCGGGACTACCGGCAAACTAGGCCTTCATTTCTTGCCAATTTATGAATCAAATTCTCGGTGTAATTAAGGATTGTTGGAATTACGCAGAGAGTGCAACATCAACTCAAAACGCATTCAAATTCAACATACATAAATTCTATATAAATTATTGTTTTTGTTGAACTTTCACTTAGATAAAACTTATACTAATAAATTTACCATTTATTAACTCTATCATTTAATCATCAAATTTCTCGGTGCAAAGTTCCACTGTGTAAACTGCTAGTATCTACTCACGACTTAAACTTAATTTGCTTCCCCCAAAGCACGCGCCATAAAGCGTGAAATGCTCGGGATCGTTCAAAGCGGCCTCTCATCATAAGAGAGTGCATTGGTGCAGTGCGTCGTCGTTTTTGCTCTGCGCAGCTCATAGTCTCAAGAAAATTCGACAAAACAGTCTCCATTTATCGCCTGGATGGGACAATAGTCTTGTGGTGGAGGCCTCGACAAACGAGTAATTTCAAGCAATCAGATCAAATTATTTGAGGTGATATGCGTTACTCGCTTCCTCCACTCAACTCTTTCAGGGCATTTGAGTGTGTTGCCAGACATATGAGTTTTGCGAAGGCCGCTCATGAGCTTGGGCTTACGCCGTCTGCGTTGAGTTATCAGATCAAAATGCTGGAAGAGCAGTTGCAGGTACAGTTGTTTGTGCGACTCAACAGAGCCATCGAGCTTACGCCAGCAGGGCATCGGTTGTTACCGGGAGTGGAAGCTGGCTTAGAAAATTTCAGTGAAGCAGTGGCCCGGGTTAAAGGGATGGACGAGGATAATGTACTGGTCATCTCAACAGGTCCCGGCACAGCCTCAAAGGTGATAGCGCCGCGTATTTACCGCTTCATGGAAGCTTATCCGGAGATTGAACTGCGTATCTCTGCCAATCTGAAATTGGTGGATTTCTATAAGGATGACGTTGATCTTGGGCTACGCTTTGGACGGGGCCCCTATCCGGGATTGCATGTCGACTTTCTTATGGAAGATTATCTGACACCAATGTGCGCGCCGCGATTGGCGGAGCAGGTGCGGCAACCGGAAGACTTAAAGAACTTTACGCTGCTTCACGAAGACAGCATGGCGACTTTTTTGAATGCGCCAAGCTGGAAAGATTGGCTAAGATCGGCTGGTGTTTCTCGCACGGCCTGGGCAGATAAAGGCATGCACTTTTCGCAGATTGATCATGCTCAGGATGCGGCGATTGAAGGGGCCGGAGTAATCCTGGGACGAAAGGTTCTTTGTGCTTATGATGCGCGACTTGGCTTGCTGACAAACCCGTTCGATCTGAAGATCCCTGCAACCGCTCATTACATGTTGGTTGGCTTGGAGAACTCCTTTCAAAAGCACAAATGCAAGGTTTTCATTGATTGGATCAAGTCTGAACTTGAAGAACTTTGTCCAGCTTAGCCAAGCAAGTTTTCCGCGCGCCCTGCCAAGCGCAAATGAAGAAAGAGCCAAATGTATTGAAAACTGAAATCAGTTGTCCGTCTGAGCAGAAGGCATCTTAGCCTCACGACAAATAAAAACGGCAGAGGTCGGATTTAAGACCCTGCCGTTTCACACTTAACTTTATCAATTAGAAGCCAGCTTATCAGCCCATAACAATTTTGGGAGCTGACCTTGCTGCGTCTCCGGTAGGCTGCATTACGCCTTGCCAGAGGCCTGCTGCAATCACGCCATAAGCTTTCGCGATCGGGCTATCAGGATTGCTCACAGTGATTGGCACGCCGGTATCGGATTGCTGGCGGATCTCCATGGTCAGTGGAACCTCACCAAGGAATGGAACCTTCATCTTCTCGGCTTCTGCTTTTGCTCCGCCATGTCCAAAGATCTCATGTGTTCCGCCACAATCCGGGCAGATGAAGTGGCTCATATTTTCGACAACGCCGAGCACAGGGATTGCCACTTTTTCAAACATTGCGATACCACGGCGAGCATCCAAGAGCGCCAGATCCTGAGGCGTAGAAACAACAAGCGCACCTGTCAGAGGTACCTTCTGAGCCATGGTGAGCTGCACGTCTCCGGTTCCTGGTGGCAGGTCAACGATGAGCGCATCCAACTCGCCCCAGTCCACTTCACGAAGCATCTGATTGAGAGCAGAGACAACCATTGGACCACGCCAGATCATGGCGGTATCTTCTTCCACTAGGAAGCCGATGGACATCAATTTGATTCCATGCGCTTCAAGCGGCTTCATAATTCTGTTTTCAGTGACTTCAGGCTGCCCTGATGCGCCCATGAGTTTCGGGATGGATGGGCCGTAGATGTCAGCATCTAACAAACCGACCTTCAATCCCATTGCGGACAAGGCCAGTGCCAGGTTTGCGGAGGTCGTGGATTTGCCGACGCCGCCTTTACCGGAAGCTACTGCGATGATGTGCTTTACGCCCGGAACATCCTGTTTCGCCGGCAGCGGGGCGCCTTTGGGTGGCGCTTTACGTGCAGCTGGAGGAGGTGTTGATGGTGAACCCGGCTGTTTTTCAGCCGTCAAAGCAACCAACACAGTTTCTGCACCGGGGAGAACACTGACAACCTTTTCAGCTGCCTGTCGCAGACCTTCGAGTTCTGTGGCTCGCTCTGCAGGCACCTTGATTGAAAAGACGACACGGCCATCTGCGACAAACAGGTCTGCGACCAGATCCTGATCAACAATGTTGCTTTTGCCATCAGGAGATTTCACCTGTTTGAGCACCTCAAGAACGCGCTCTTGCGTCAATCCAGCCATAGCCTTTTCGGTATCCTTATGGTTTTTGCCTGATGTGAACCCGCCTTTCAGGCGTCCCCACAATCCTTTTGGTTTGTCGTTGTCCATCGTGCACACCCTTTAAAGCCTCTGCCAAGCAGAGAGGGATAAATATGATCTTGCTGGTAAATATGCCTGTCAGCTGAAACTGCAAGCTTTTGCCATTGGTTCTTTGGTATCTTGGTATACTTCTCAAGAAGAATTGAGCAATACAGAATTCATGAAAGATACACCTTGTCCTTTGCGCATTCGCAATCTGTTTTGCTAAACCACGCCGCTATCAGTTGAGCGGAGTTCACGCAAAGTTGAGGTCACCAACACAAATTCACAGATATTTGCGCATTCCGCAAATTCTTTCATTGAAGATAAAACCCAGCGTCTTCTGAGGATTAGAGTGCACGCTAGGGGATCTACCTTACGTTTTGGAGAGCTCGTTTCATGCTCCTGATACAATCACTCAACAAACTGAGAGTAATGCGTGATATTTAGGAAGCTAAGAACCCTCTTGCTGCTGCGCACGGGAGCGGGAGGATCGGGCGAAATTCATGCTGACAATTCTGTTCTGCATTTTCCACGGGCTAGGAGGCAATCGTGTCTAATCCTATTTTGATGAATCGTCGTAGCGTGCTGGGAGGTATGGCCGCTACCGGTGCAATTGCAATGGTGCATCCGTATTCTGTTCTTGCAAAAGAGAACACTGCGCACCTGCGTTTGATGGAAACAACCGACCTTCACGTCCACGTCGCTCCATATGATTATTATGCAGACCGTCCAATGGACACAGCTGGTCTTGCTCGCACGGCTACCATCATCAAAAAGCTGCGCTCTGAAGCAACCAACTCCATGCTGGTAGACAACGGTGACTTCCTGCAGGGTAACCCAATGGGCGATTACATTGCCTATGAGCGCGGCATGCGTGAAGGTGATGTGCACCCAGTCATCAAAGGCATGAACGTTCTGGGTTATGATGCCGGCACTCTGGGTAACCACGAGTTCAACTACGGGCTGGACTTTATGATGAAGGTTCTTTCCGGCGCGAACTTCCCGGTTGTTTCTTCCAACGTATCCAAAGGCACGTCCCTAGGCTCCAACGGCCGTAAGGATGATCTGTTCCTGAAGCCATACACAATCGTTGAGAAGAAGATCAAAGACGGTGCTGGTACTGAGCACACCATTAAAGTGGGCTTCATCGGTTTCGTTCCTCCAATGATCATGAACTGGGATTCCCGTCATCTGGTTGGCAAAGCAAACAGCCGTGACATGGTTGATGCAGCTCGCGCATGGGTTCCGGAAATGAAGGAACAGGGCTGTGACCTGATCATCGCTCTGGTTCACGGCGGTATTGCTGGTGGCGCGCACGAAGAAGGTGCTGCAAACACCGCGCTACACATTGCAGGCGTTGAAGGTATCGATGCCCTGTTTACAGGTCACCAGCACGATGTCTTCCCAGGTCCTAACTATGAAGGCATCCCAGGTGTTGATGCAGAAAAAGGCACGCTGCAGGGCAAGCCGGCTGCTATGGGCGGTTTCTGGGGTTCGCACCTTGGTGTGATTGACCTGATGCTTGAGCGTGATGGGAACAACGGCTGGCGCATTGCTAACTTCACTACTGACGTACCGTCTATCTACAAGAAAGAAGGCCGTAAGCGTATTCCTCTTGTTGCAAGTGATGAAGAAGTGCTGGCAGCGGTTGAGGACGATCACAACAAGACACTGTCTTACGTTCGCCGCGCTGTTGGTAAGACCTCTGCTCCGCTGCATTCCTACTTCGCTCTGGTGGCGGATGATCCGTCCGTACAGATCGTGTCCAAGGCGCAGACCTGGTACACCAAGGAAATGCTCAAAGACACTGAATGGGCTGGCCTGCCTGTTCTTTCTGCTGCTGCTCCGTTTAAAGCTGGTGGCCGCGGTGGTGCTGACTACTATACTGACGTTGCTGCGGGCGATATCGCAATCAAGAATGTTGCTGACCTTTACCTTTATCCGAACACCACTCGTGCAGTGCTGATCACCGGTAAAGACGTGAAGGAATGGCTTGAGCGTTCTGCTGGTATGTTCAACCAGATCGAAGCAGGCAAGAAAGATCAGGTTCTTCTGGACGCTGAGTTCCGTTCTTACAACTTCGATGTGATTGATGGCGTCACCTACGAGATCGATCTGACCCAGCCTTCCAAGTACGATGGCAAAGGCAATGTGGCCCATCCTGATGCAAACCGTATTGTGAACCTTCAGTTTGAAGGCAAGCCAATCGATATGGATCAGAAGTTTGTTGTGGCAACCAACAACTACCGCGCTGGCGGTGGCGGCAACTTCCCAGGCATCAATGATGATGTGATCATCTTTGTTGGTCCGGATACAAACCGTGACGTGATCGTTCGCTACATCGTGGAACAGGGTACAATCAACCCATCCGCTGATGCGAACTGGAAGTTCAAGCCTGTTGCAGACACGACTGTTCTATTCGAAACCGGCCCTGCAGCTGAGAAACACATGAAAAACGTGGAAGGCGTGCAGATTGAGGCAGCAGGTGAAGGCAAAGACGGTTTTGCGATGTACCGCATTACGCTCTAAGTCTGAATGACTTACATGATTTGAGAAAGGCGGGGCCATGTGCTCCGCCTTTTCCTTTTTCGCAAAAAGCAAGACATTTCAGCGTTTTAAACACTGTATTTTACATTTTTAGAAGAATTTGCTGTCAGGCTTTCATGAACTGGAGGATCTGACAATGAGTGTTACGCAGTTATGTTATAGAAGTCGCATTCATTGGCCTGCGCTTCGCCATAGCCTTGATGAGGAAGTTGAACGGTCGCTGACACGTATCCGGCGTATCAACTCCATGGCAGGCGTAACAGGCGCACTGATCCTGACGGACAATCATGTATTCCAGTTGCTGGAAGGGCCCTGGCCGTCAGTCAAACGGACATTTGAGTGTGTGCTTGAAGACAGGCGACATTCCGACCTAACCGTACTTTCTAATGAAGAGCAGGATTTCAGGCTCTTCCATAATTGCTGGATGCACTTCTGCGATTTGCGCGAGGAAGTAGACAGCCATTATCCCAAGTTTTTCGGCAATCTCCTTGCCCATCCAGACCGCACCTGCAGTGAAGAGGTGATGGAACTGTTGCTTCTGCTTTCCATGAACATGAGTGAAAGCCAGCTGACCAGCAGAATTGCGCTGATGTAGCTCATACCTATGCTCCCCACGGTGGCATGACCACCGCTCCACGACGCTCTTAAAGGCACCTCTCCTCCCACTGCCTTTAGGAGCGTTTTTTTGTGGTTTGCGACGGAATGAAGCTTTGCACCCAGCGCTCGCCTGCTTCACAAGTAAGTCTGGTGATTTGCATGCTTGTTGGAAGTGGGAACTCAAGAATGTCTGATGCTTTGAGCAATCAAAACCTGACAGTGGGCTGTGTGCTCTGCGGTGGGAAGTCCCGGCGTATGGGTGGAGCAGATAAGGCACTGTTGGACTTAGATGGCATTCCTCTCCTTAAACACATCACGTCTCGTTTGCAGGAACAGGTTGAGCAGATTGTTTTGAGCGTGAATGAGCCGGGCGTGCTTCATGAGAGCCTTGGGGTGCCTTTGCTTGCAGATGAGCTAACTGGGCATTTAGGTCCGTTGGCGGGTATACATGCTGCGCTGAGCTGGGCAGAGAAGCACACACCTGACGCACGAGACGTGGTGAGCGTTGCTGTAGATACACCATTTTTTCCCATGGATATGGTGGAGGTGCTGGTATCCCATCGCGAAGCAAACGCTGATTGTCCGGTGATTTGCTCCAGTGGCGACCGAGACCACTTTGCGTTTGGCCTGTGGCCGGTTGCACTGGCGGATCCATTGAAGGAGTATCTTTTAAATGGCGGGCGCAGCATCAAAGGGTTCTTTAAAGAACATCCTCCTGTCATCGTGAAGTTCGAGGCTCACAATGGCGTGGATCCATTTTTCAACATCAATACGCCGGAGGATGTGCCGATCGCATTGGGGCATCTTGCCAAATTACGCGTGCAATAGTCGTGAAATCGACCAGATCACTGTGAGAACTTTGATTTTTGCCAAATCCTAAGGCGTTCCTCTGGTAAATAAAGGGAACACCACTAGCAAATCTTCTGGAATAAGCATGAGTACGAAAACGCCTTTTCTGAGCTTTGACGAAGCCCTCAATCACTTGCGTGGATTAGGTCACTGTAAAGTCGTTGCAGAGGAAACGTCACTTTATGAGGCATATGGGCGTGTACTCGCAGAGGATATCATCGCCACGTGTGATCTACCTCCGCTTGATAACTCGGCGATGGACGGCTACGCGATTGCACAAGCTGGGTTAGGGCAGACATCCTTTCCGGTGGTGATGGAGATCTTTGCTGGTTCCATGCCAGAAACACCGCTGAAGCCGGGAGAAGCTGCGCGGATCTTTACCGGAGCACCCGTTCCGGAAGGCGCAGATTTCGTGGCACCACAGGAAGATTGCTCTGAGAGCGAAGCAGATAGTGAGCGCCGCGTTGACCTCTCCCGCAGCTATCCAGCGGGATGTAACATCCGTCGCAAGGGCGAGGATCAGACCAAAGGTGCGCCTATTGTTAAGGCAGGCACCCTGCTCCGCCCACAAGAGATTGCTGCTGCTGCCTCTATTGGCCTTGGTCAGCTCAAGACATATCGGCGTCTTAAGGTTGGTGTGTTCTCGACTGGCAATGAGTTGATCCGCCCGGGCACTGAGCGCCAAGATGGGCAGATCTTTGACGCAAACCACTTCCTGCTGCGTGGGATGCTTGCCAATTTGCCGGTTGAACTGATTGATCTTGGCATTTTGGCAGATCAGCGTGAGATTGTGGAGAGCGCTTTGGAAGCTGCATCCAAGCAATGCGATGTCATCCTGACTTCTGGCGGCGCTGGTGGTGGCGATAAGGATTTTGTTTCAGCCACCCTTTCTAAACTCGGCAAAACCACCTTCTGGCATCTGGCCGTCAAGCCGGGCCGTCCTTTCATGGTCGGTGAGTTGCCTGATTGCGTCTTTATCGGTCTGCCGGGCAATCCGGTGGCCGCGACTGTTGCATTTGCATTCCTTGCGCGACCGCTGATTGAGGCTCTTGCCGGGTCCGGTTTTGGTGAAGCCCCACGCCAATATATTGCCGCAGATTTTGAGATTACCAATCGCAAGACCGGTCGCCGTGAGTTCCTGCGAGGCCGCCGGGTGGTCAGTGGCGAAGGCGTTAAACTGACCAAGTATCACAGTGATGGTTCCGCCCTTTTGTCCTCTTTGACGTTTGCGGATGGGTTCATTGAACTGAAGGAAGATGTGTCTTCTGTTCAGAAAGGTGATCTGCTGCCATTTGTCAGTTTTGATGAAATTGGCCTTAGGTAACTCTGCTGGCTCGCATTTTCAGAATCGCGTGCGAGCCTTTTTTCCACGTTTAGATCAGCAGTTGCAATTTTAACAAATTTACCCTCAAAGCTGCGAAAAATTGCAAGATATTACCGCGAAGTATCGTCAGTTTGCTATTAATTAGCCTAATATGCCCACCATATAGGTTGATCTACGGATGCTTTTAGTGAAACATAAGGCCCGGTTATGCAGGGGCCTACCTAAAGAAGCCCTGCCAAGATAATTAATTCGGGGACATAATATGCGTATTATGCGTTTGGCAGCAGTAGCAGCAATTGCGTTGGCAGCAGTTTCTGGCGCGGAAGCAAAAGAATGGACAAAGGTTCGCATGGGCACTGAGGGTGCTTACCCTCCATTCAACTACACCACCGCTGACGGAACACTGACCGGCTTCGATATTGAAATTGGTAACGCTCTTTGTGAAGAGCTGAAGCTTGAGTGTACATGGGTTACTCAGGACTGGGACGGCATCATCCCTGGTCTGGTTGCAGGTAAGTACGACACCATCCTTGCTTCCATGTCCATCACTCCAGAGCGTATGGAAAAGATCTCCTTCTCTGAGAAGTACTACAACACTCCTCCAGGCATTGCTGTTCGCAAGGACTCCGAGCTGACCGAAGCAACTCCTGAAGGCCTGAAAGGCGTTCGTCTTGGCGCACAGGGCAGCACCACGCACTCTCAGTTCGCTGAAGAGATCCTGAACGGTTCTGACGTTGCTCTGTACCCTACTTCTGAAGAGTACAAGCTGGATCTGGAAAACGGCCGTGTTGACGCTGTTGTTGACGACGTGATGGCTCTGGAACAGTGGATCAGCTCTGACAAGGGTTCTTGCTGTAAGATCCTCGGCACCATGCAGTCTGTCGAAGAGATCCACGGTAAAGGCGCAGGCATCGGCGTTCGTAAGGGCGACGAAGACCTTGCAGCTCTGTTCACCAAAGGCATCGCAGCTCTGCGCGCTAACGGTAAATACAAAGAAATCAACGACAAGTACTTCAAGTTCGACGTTTACGGCGAATAAGAATAACTTGTCGATCAGCTGACCTTTCAGCTGTCAGTTTCAGAACCCTCGGGTGTTTGTTCGCCCGGGGGTTTGTTTTGCCAATTTGGTCAGTCCACATTGCCAGTTTGGCAAAATGGCAGCTGATGGCCTTCATTTTGGAAAATACGGTTTGATTCCGCTTAGTCCCTCCTCAGAGCTTTGCGGGACGATCAGGCATAGTTTTCTCACTAACCCAGTCAGATGAGAGAAATATTTCCTCCACACAACCCGTTATTATAACGGATATCACTTCACAATAACGGCACTTGGCACATTTTTCTTCCGATATCTCCGTTATTTCAGTTGAAGTCCGGCATATTTTTTATAGTGTCCTTGGCAACAAATGCAGAGCACAACCAAAACGACCACTCTGCCAAAAAGAACAAGGATGCACGGATGTCTTTTCCCCGCATGGCGCTTGCCACACTTATGAGCTTCACTGCTGCTTCAGCACTTCAGGCGGACGAGATCACCAAACTGCGCGTTGCCACGGAGGGCGCTTACCCTCCATTCAACTTCACCGGTTCAGATGGCGTTCTGACTGGTTTTGACGTTGAGATCGGCAATGCACTGTGCGCAGAGATGAAGGTTGAATGTGAGTGGGGCACACAGGAATGGGACGGTATGATCCCGGGTCTGGTTGCTGGCAAATACGACGCGATCATCGCGAGCATGTCCATCACAGAAGAGCGCCTTGAGCGCATCTCCTTCTCCCGCAGCTACTACAACACCCCTTCAACCATCGCAGTTCCTAGGGACTCTCCGGTAACTGAGATTACGCCAGAAGCTCTGGAAGGCCTGCTGATTGGCGCACAGGGTGGTACGACACACTCAGTTGTGGCGGAGGAAGTTTACGCTGATGCTGATGTGGCGCTGTATCCGACCTCTGAGGAATACAAGCTGGACATTGAGAACGGTCGTTTAGATGCTGTCATCGATGATCTGGGCGTTCTGCAGAGCTGGGTGGATTCTGAAGCAGGTTCCTGCTGCAAGATCATCGGTTCTCTGCCAATCCAGCCTGAGCTTCATGGTCAGGGTATTGGTGTTGGAGTTCGCAAAGGACAGGAAGAGCTGGCAGATCGCTTCTCTCAGGCCATTGTCGCCATTCGTGAAAACGGCACCTACAAGAAGATCAACGACAAGTACTTCTCTCAGGACGCTTTTGGAGAATAAGGGCTGAAAAGAAGCAGGAAAGATTCGAAGCTGGGGAAAGTTTCTGTGATGCATCACCGTTTTGCAGAATATGAATGCGCAAAACTGGTCAAAATGGAAACTTAGCCCTCTCAAGATGGATTAAATTGGCTATTTTCTGCCGACACACCTACTCAAATAGGTTGAAATATAATTTCTTCCATTTAAACATGCGCCCCGGCTGTGCAGGGAGCCATCGTGATGACCCCTGCCAAGAATTTACAAAGGGGAATACAAATGGGCTTCATGCGCTTTGCCACTGTTGCAACACTCGCACTTCTTGCTTCCACTCAGGTTCAGGCAAAGGAATGGACGAAAGTCCGAATTGGCACTGAAGCTTCCTACCCTCCGTTTGCTTACACCACTGCAGACGGCAAGCTGGTTGGTTTTGAAATTGAACTGGGCAACGCGCTTTGCGCCGAACTGAAAGTTGAATGTGAATGGATGCCAGTTGACTGGGACGGTCTGATCCCTGGTCTGGTTGCAGGCAAGTACGACACCATCATGGCATCCATGTCCATCACACCAGAGCGGAAGCAGCGCATTCAGTTCTCTGACAAGTATTACCAGACCCCTCCAGGTGTGGCGGTACCAAAAGACAGCAAGATCACCGAGGCCTCTGTTGAGGGAATGGACGGTGCTCTTGTCGGCGCGCAGGTTGGTGCGACGCACGCAGTGTTTGCTGAAGACATTTTGACTAAATCAGAAGTGTCTCTGTACCCTACTGCTGATGAATATAAACTCGATTTGGAAAGTGGTAGACTTGATGCTGTAGTTGATGACGTAGTTGTTCTTTCTGACTGGCTGAAGTCAGAGGACGGCAACTGCTGTAAACTGCTCGGCACTATGTCACCTATTCCAGAGATACATGGTGTAGGCGTTGGTGTAGGCGTTCGTAAGAGCGACCAAGACTTGGCTGACCTATTCTCCAAAGCGGTTATTGCTTTACGGAAGAATGGAAAGTACAAAGAGATCAACGACAAATATTTCGACTTTGACGCCTACGGAGAGTGATGGCGTCAAGCTGCAAAACACTCTGACGGCGGGACTTGTTTCCCGCCGTTCTAAAAAGAATAGGGGCAATCCCCGTAATGAATGAAATTTTCACACTCTTGTCCTTTGGGGACATGGGCTGGGGCGACGAGATAGCACTTGGCATTGTTATGACCGTCTCCCTTGCGTTGGCAAGCCTTCCCTTCGGCTTGCTTTTAGGCTTTCTGCTGGCGCTTGCGAAGAAGTCTCAAGAACCTTCTCTGCGCGCTGCGGCCAACGTTTACACAACAATTTTCCGGGGGCTTCCAGAGCTCCTTACGCTCTTTCTCGTCTATTACGGCGGTCAGATCCTCATTCAGCAAGTACTCTCGCTGTTTGGGGATATCTACTTTGAGGTGAACGCCTTTATCGCAGGTATGATTGCCCTGTCGCTGGTGTTCTCGTCCTACGCTTCTGAAGCGTTTCTTTCTGCGTTCCGCGCGATTAAGCAAGGCCAGTATGAAGGTGCTGCTGCGCTTGGTCTAGGCTATGCGCATACCATGCGTCTTGTCATTCTTCCGCAGCTTGTTCGTCTGGCGTTGCCAGCGCTGAGCAATCTATGGCTCATCCTCTTGAAGGAGACCTCTCTGGTTTCCATCATTGGTCTGGCAGACATCATCCGTTACTCCAACATGGCAGCGCGCACCACCAAAGAGCCGTTCCTGTTCTTTGCCGTCGCCTGTGCGATCTACCTTGTTCTGGCCGTGATTTCTTCCGGTGGCATTTCCCGCCTTGATGCCTGGGCTAAGCGTGGGGAGGCTTCCAGATGAGTGATGTTACTATGGGCGCTTCGGCGAGCTACGTTCAGTCTGAGACTATTGCAGCGAAAGCACCTCCTCCTGCACCAAAGCACCGTCCGTGGACGCCTGCCCGCGTTGTGGGCACCACTTGGCTGACCCTTTGGATTGCAGGTGGTCTTGGCATTTTGTGGTTCCTGCTGAACTCCAACAGTGTTGCAGTGGTGTTTGGTGGTGACGGCCTTCTGCCTGTTTCCATTACGCACAATGCGAAGTTCCTCATCAAGTATGGTGAGAAGTTCGTTTCAGGTTTCATCATCACGCTGAAGCTTGTTGCCGTCTCCATGCTGCTGGGCGTTCTGCTCTCCATTCCGATGACCTTTATGCGGATGAGCAAGAACCGCATTCTTGGCGGTATTGCATATGGTTACGTCTACTTCTTCCGCGGCACGCCGCTGTTGGCTCAGGTATTCCTGATCTACTACGGTGCGGGCACATTCCGCGAGCCGCTGCAGTCCGTAGATATGTGGTGGTTCTTCCGTGATGCGTGGAACTGTGCGGTTCTGGCATTTACTCTGAACACCGCAGCTTATCAGGTTGAGATCCTGCGTGGCTCTATTGAGAGCATCGCGAAAGGCCAGTGGGAAGCAGCGTCTGCACTGGGTCTGCCGAAGTGGCTGACCTTCTGGAAAATTATTCTCCCGCAGGCTCTGATCGTGTCTCTGCGTCCATATGGTAACGAGATCATCCTGATGATCAAAGGCTCTGCGATCGTGGCGATCATCACCATCTACGATCTGATGGGTGAGACACGTCGTGCGTTCTCACGGACCTATGATTTCCAGGCGTATGTCTGGGCGGCGATTGCCTATCTGGTGATGGTGGAAACACTGCGCCGGGCATGGGATCGCATTGAGGCTCGTTTGACGCGTCACTTGCACAGATAAGCCAGCTGGCATTGATGAATACTTGAAAGCGCAGGTCCAAAAGCCTGCGCTTTTTTCATTGTTAGAACCAGTGAATTTACGTGGTATCTGCCGATGAAACTGATAGTGTTGCTGCGCTCTGATTCAAGTTTATAAGGATAGTCCGATGGCAAAGGTCGCGTTTATTGGTTTGGGCGTAATGGGATACCCAATGGCGGGTTTTCTGGCCTCTCGCGGGGGGCATGACGTTACCGTTTACAACCGGACAACAGCTAAAGCAGAGGCATGGGCCAAAGAGTATGGCGGATCATTCGCTCTGACGCCTCAGGAGGCCGCTGAGGGTTGCGACGTTGTTTTTGCTTGTGTTGGCAACGACAACGACCTGCGCTCTGTCACGACCGGCGAGAATGGCGCATTCCACGGCATGAAGGCTGGCGCCATTTTCGTGGACCACACAACAGCGTCTGCGCAGGTTGCGCGTGAGCTGGATGAAGCGGCGCGCGCAGGGGGATTTTCTTTCCTTGATGCGCCGGTTTCTGGTGGACAGGCTGGTGCTGAAAATGGCGTTCTGACCGTGATGATCGGCGGTGAGCAGGAGGTCTTTGATCGTGCAAAGCCGTTCATCGATTGCTTCTCCAAGTTCGCCGGCCTTATGGGCCCTGTGGGTGCGGGACAGCAGACCAAGATGGTGAACCAGATTTGTATTGCTGGTCTGGTGCAGGGTCTTTCTGAAGCGATCCACTTTGCGCAGAAGTCTGGCCTTGATGTTGAGAAAGCTATTTCAGCAGTGCGCGGTGGTGCGGCTCAGTCCTGGCAGATGGAAAATCGCTGGGAAACCATGCGTGATGGCGAGTTTGAGCACGGCTTTGCGGTGGACTGGATGCGCAAGGATCTGAAGATCTGTCTAGAAGCTGCTGACGAGGTTGGTGCGCGCCTTCCGGTGACTGCTCTGGTTGATCAGTTCTATGCAGAAGTTCAGGCCATGGGTGGTAACCGCTGGGATACATCCAGTCTGATTGCCCGACTGAACAACGCGGATAAGAAATAATAAAGCAAAAAGCCCCGATCACATGACCGGGGCTTTTTCATAGTGCGTAACGCTTCAAACTCTTAGGACATGTTCGCTTTTGGCTTTTCAGCGACAATGTAAGAGAGTGGCAGCTCGGTGGTGTATTTGATCTGCTCCATCGCGAAGGACGTGGACACGTCTGCGATGTTTACCTTTGCAATCAAACGCTTGTAGAAATCGTCGTAGGCATCGATATCCGGCACGGCGACGCGCAGCAGGTAGTCCACCTGCCCGGCCATGCGGTAGAATTCTACCACTTCTGGGAACTCGCGGATCACATCGGCAAATTTGCGGAGCCAGTCATCGGTGTGTTCATTGGTGGTGATAGCCACGAATGCGGTGACTTTGGCGTTGACCTTCTTTGGATCAAGCACGGCAACGCGGCGGGTGATGACACCGTCCTCTTCCATCTTCTGGATGCGGCGCCAGCAAGGGGTGGTGGACAGGCCAACACGGCGGCCGATTTCAGCTACAGGAACGGTGCTGTCTTCTTGTAGAATGGACAGAATGCGACGGTCGATCCTATCGATCATATTATACCCCTATCTCCCACCGGAATTATTGTTTGGCGCAAAATCATTGCAGGAAGCATAAGGTCATGGGAAATGTTATTCCAGCTTCAAACGCCAAGATATTCGCAGGAATATAGGTTTTCATTCTACATCACCTTAAATCGGTGAAATTTATTTTCATCAACATAGAATTTGGCAAGAGCTAAAGGAATGCGTTGCCATATTCATGGGTGGATTGAAAAAAGAATCTCTCAAATCACATGAGTAAGCGGCTGACTTCTTCTTTCAGGAGCGGAAGGAGCTCTTTTTCGAACCAGGGATGCTTTTTTATGTGGGCGTTGTTGCGCCAGGAGGGATGTGGGAGAGGGAGAACTCTTGGGCCGAGGCCTTTGGCGTGGCGATCGCAGGTGGTTTCCCAGACTGATCTGAACTCAGCGATGGTTTCCCAGAGGCGGGGTTTGGTGAGTTCGGGCATGTGATAGGCCTGCGCGTAGCCACCTATTGCAAGCAATGTTTCGATTTGCGGCATATTGCTGAATATTTCTTGATGCCACGTTTTCTTGCATTCTGGCCTTGGGGGCTTGTCGCCACCTTTGGAGTCCAACCCCGGAAAACAGAAGCCCATGGGGATAATTGCAAGTTTGGCGGGGTCGTAGAAGACCTCTTCGCCAATGCCCATCCAGTCGCGCAGGCGATCTCCAGAAGGGTCTGTAAACGGCTTACCAGAGGCGTGGACGCGGGTTCCCGGTGCCTGACCGCATATGGCAATGCGCGCCGTAGACGACAGCACAACAACTGGCCTTGGCTCATGAGGCAATGGCTGACGGATGGGCTGCTCAACACAGACCCGACACGCGGCTATGCGCTCTTTTAAGCGCTGGAGGTTTCCTTCATCACCTGAAGCGCTGCCTGCACTCCCGGACGCTCTATCATCTTTGCATACCATCGGCGCAGATTACCAAGTTCTTCAGGGACTTGCAGCTTAATTACGCGGGCAAAGTTGATTGCTGCGAACAATGTGATGTCAGCAATGGAGTATCGGTCTCCAGCTACATAGCGATTGTTGGCAAGCTGCGCGTCGAAGATGGCGAGTGTTTCGAGAATTTTGGGGCGATTGGCCTCCCCCCACTCTTTCACCTGCGGTTGCTCCAGCGGAGCCATGGCCGGGTTGGTGTGGCGGAATACCTGAGAAACCTGATTTAACAAGCCCAGATCAGCGCGCCGGTTCCACATCTCGATCAGCGCTCTTTCCTTGGCCGTCTGGCCCAGCAAAGGCTTGAGAGGGTTCATTTCTTCAATGTAACGACAGATGGCGCAGCTTTCGGAAATTGCCGTTCCATCATCCAGCACGAGCACGGGCAATCGCTGACAAGGATTGATCGCTTTAAACTCTTCTGCCTTCAATTCGCCATGCATGAAATCTACGTAGGCAGTGTTAACCTTAACGCCCTTCTCCGCAAGGAACAAGGTGACGCGAAAGGGGTTAGGTGCTTGCCTATGGCTATAAAGTTTCAATGGTGCCTCCCAACAACCACGAGCTGTTGCCCTCACAATCTACAGGAGAAACTGTCCCAAAATGGGGCGATAATCTACCATTTTGTGGTCCCCGTAAACTCGACGTTAACCCTATGAATCAGAGCAATCTTAAGAGATCATGTTCATTCTGGTCAAAAGGGCAAGTATCCCGTCAATCTATTGGCACACAGAGGCCGAGAATACATGAACAACGGATCGTCGCAGAATAGTAAGGACAAAACAACTATTAATCGCGCCCGAGCAAATCGCCGGCGCGAAGTTGCACGTACCGTAAAGGATGCTCGCGAACGTCTTGGCACGGTCGAGGGGGTCCGCCCCAGCTTTGAAGCTGATCTTATTTTGATGTTCGTGAAGAACAGATTGTCGGTGGCCTATGCCATGCCGATGATCGCCATTGTGGCCGCGACCATCTCCAGCGTCTGGCTTCCCGTGGAGGTGGCTGGCGGCTGGCTTGTAGCCATGCTGCTCGCGCACTCCATCATTATTCTCTCTACAAAACGCATGGAAAAGAGCCTTAGTCAGGAAGGTAATCTGCGTTCAATCCGCAGGGAACTTTTTGCAGGCGATATGCTCTATGGCATTGTTTGGGCTATCTTTTTCATCAGCAACCTGCAATTCAACACGGACTATGGGTTCGGTGTTTTCCAGTTTGCGACTATGCTGATCGTCATTGCTATGGCGACCATGTTGTCCTCTCCCCTGCCCGGTGCTTTGCTGGCTGCCACAGCCCCGATTACAGGTGCCCTGATCTTCAGTTTCTGGCAGTATGACAGCATGCCTCACTACGCGATGGGGCTGATGGCCATTGGGGCACAAGTGTTCTTTTACATCCTCAGCAAGCAGCTCCATACCTCAGCTTTGACCCTGCTTGAGTACCGCGCCGAGAAGGATCATCTGATTTCAGAAATGGAACAGGTGAATGCAATTTCTCAGGAAGCGCGGCGCCGTGCGGAGGAAGCAAACCTGGCCAAGACGCGTTTTCTTGCGACAATGAGTCACGAATTACGCACACCTCTGAATGCGATTCTCGGCTTTTCAGAGGTGATGAAGGACGAAGTTCTTGGCCCTATGCATAATCAAACATACTTGGATTACTCCAAGGATATCAATCAGTCGGGCCAACATCTGCTCAATCTGATCAACGAGATTCTGGATCTGTCGCGCATTGAAGCTGGTCGTTATGAGCTGCAGGAAGAACCTGTCTGTCTGCGTGATGTGGCAGCGGCCTGTAAGCATATGATGCATATGCGGGCGGCGGCGAAGAACATCGAGATCCACGAAGTCTATGAGAAGGGCCTGAGCAAGGTCTGGGCGGATGAGAAAGCACTGCGCCAGATGGTGCTGAACTTGCTCACCAACGCCGTGAAGTTTACTCCACCTGAGGGGGAAATCTCCATTCACGTGGGCATTGATGGTGCTGGAGGACAGTATATCAGCGTCAGTGACACGGGTGCCGGTATTCCTGAGGAAGAGATCCCAGTGGTGTTGCAGGCCTTTGGGCAGGGCACGCAGGCTATTCAGGATGCAGAGCAAGGCACTGGCCTTGGCCTTTCCATTGTGCAGGCTTTGGCGCATATGCATGAGGGCGAGTTTAAGCTGGCCTCCAAGCTGCGTGAAGGAACGCAGGCGACCATCTCCCTGCCCGCCAAGCGCGTGTTGAGCCATATCGATCCTATCCCGACGCCAGACCCAACCACAGGCAAAGACAGAGAGCCCTTGCTTCGGGCCGGATAAGGATATACGTTCCTTATTTGTTCCAGATGCATCTGTTGGGGGATTGTATGCTTCGAGGGTCGTGCCACTGCGGCGCAGTCAAGTTTGAATTCCGTGAAGAACCAGAATGGCTTACAGAGTGCAACTGCTCTGCATGCCGTCGTTACGGCACCATCTGGGCGCATGGTTCACCCAAGAACGTGACCATTGAGAAAGCGCCGGATGCGACGTTCACCTACATCTGGGGTGATAAGATGATCGCGTTTCACACCTGCAAAACCTGCGGAAACACCACTCACTGGTCAGATCTGGACGAGGACTATGATCGCATGGCGGTCAACACGCGGCTTGTTCCGTTTGAGGATGTGAAAGACATTCCCATTCGCCATTTTGATGGTGCGGATACAGGGCAGTTTCTGGATTAAATCACTTTCTTTTTCTGCGTGATCCTTTGAGCCGTCTGGCTTTGCTTTTGCGGATCGTGCTTCAATTCATTATCAGGGAGAAACACATGCTACGTGGCTCATGCCATTGCGGTGCAGTTAAGTTTGAATATCGGGAAAACCCAGAGTGGCTGACGGAGTGTAACTGCTCTGCCTGTCGCCGTTTTGGAACTGTCTGGGCTCATGGCTCGCCGAAGAACGTAACCATCGAGAAAGAGCCGGACGCGACTTTTGCGTATGTGTGGGGCGACAAGGAATTGGAGTTCCATACCTGCAAGACATGCGGAAACACTACGCATTGGGCGCCGGTTGACCCTGAGGGGGATAGAATGGCGGTGAACACGCGCCTGGTGCCTGCTGAGGACGTCAAAGACATCCGTGTTCGCCATTTTGATGGCGCTGATACCTGGCGCTTTGTCGATTAACGCAGCTCATCAAACCGCGTTTGCGTTGAAATGTGCGTTGGTTTGAAAGAAATGCGTTTTTTCTGCGTTCTTTACTGAGATGAGAAAAGGCCGCCTCAACTCGTGCGAGTGAGGCGGCCTTTTCAATTTATCCCCCTCCTCAGCGGAGGGGTTA
The DNA here is from genome assembly GCF_000236645.1 of Pseudovibrio sp. FO-BEG1. NCBI lineage: Bacteria > Pseudomonadati > Pseudomonadota > Alphaproteobacteria > Hyphomicrobiales > Stappiaceae > Pseudovibrio > Pseudovibrio sp. FO-BEG1. The sequence continues at coordinate 2,717,087 of NC_016642.1, read as the reverse complement.
TTCTCAAATTAGTCCTGAGCTGCAACGCCTGCATCAGCGAAGGTCGCCATGCCGGAGTGGGTTGCTGCTGCTGCTTTGATGATGCCTGCCGCGATTGCTGCGCCAGAGCCTTCACCAAGACGCATGCCCAGATCCAGAAGTGGCTTGCCGCCCATTTCAGTCAGAGCGCGGCGGTGCGCTGGTTCAGCGGAGGCATGAGAGAACACACAGTGCTCCAATGCGGTCTTGTCCATCTTGTAGAGGATGGCAGCTGCTGCGGAGGTGACGAAGCCATCAATCACAACAGGAACCTGCTGCATGCGTGCTGCCAGAATAACACCTGCCATTGCTGCGATTTCGCGGCCACCAATCCGGCGCAGAACTTCCAGAGGCTCAACTTTGCCCGGACCACCGATCCGCTGTACAGCCTGCTCAACTACGGTAATCTTGTTTTTCAGCGCGTCGCCCTGAACACCAGTGCCCGGACCGACCCACTCTTCTGCTGTGCCGCCAAACAGGGCGTAGAAGATGGCTGCTGCAACGGTGGTGTTTGCGATGCCCATTTCGCCAAGGCAGAGCAGATCTGTGCCACCAGAGATTGCTTCCATGCCAAAGGCCATGGTTGCTGCGCATTCGGATTCTTCAAAGGCGTCTTCCTCGGAGATGTCCGGGGTTGGCATTTCCAGCGCCAGTTCAAACACTTTGAGGCCGAGGTCATAGGCAATGCAGAGCTGGTTCACGGCGGCGCCGCCAGCTGCAAAGTTGGAGACCATCTGCGCGGTCACTTCTTTCGGGAAAGCAGAGACGCCTTTGTCAGCAACGCCGTGGTTGGCTGCAAACACAGCTACGAGCGGACGGGTGACTTTTGGCATTGGCAGGCCCTGCCAGGCAGCCAGCCATTCCACCAGCTCTTCCAGACGGCCCAGAGACCCCAGAGGCTTCGTCAGCTGCGCATCACGTTTTTTCACCGCCTCGACCGCTTCAAGGCTTGGACCCGGCATTGCGCCGACCAGGTTTCTGATATCATCGAATGGCAGTGCAGACGTTGCAAGAGACATACGCTTCTCCGAACTTTGGTAACCCGCAAAATGAGTTTTTGCGCTTTGTTGTTTGCGCAGATCTATAAGCCACCGGAAGCAGAATACAAATGAGACTTATCAACTATTTGTGGTTTCCACGGCTTTGCAAACTACAAATTGTTGCTCTAACTGATTTCGGTGGCCGTTCTGGTCTGATTTATTTCTGTGAGAAACCATCATGTCCGACGATCAACGCAACGAAGATTCTCTTCCTTCCTCTTCCCATATTCTGGCGGAGGTGGCTGAGCTGGTGCGCTTTTTCTCCCGTATTCCTCTACCAAAACTGGGAAGATGGGATGATCTGAACACAGCTCCGGATTTTCGTTTGCGCTCCCGCAGTATTCCGCTGGCCGGTGTGGTGATCTCCCTGCCCAGCATGCTAGTATTGTGGCTGCTTTCACAAAGCGCCCTGCCCGCCGCTGTTGTGGCGTTGATTGCGGTTGGCGTAGCGGCTGCTGTTCAGGGCTGCCTGCATGAGGACGGCCTTTCTGATGTGGTAGACGGGTTCTTTGGTGGTCATACGGCTGAGCGGCGGCTTGAGATCATGAAGGACAGCCGGATTGGTGCGTTTGGCACTGTGGCGCTTGTGCTCTCGTTAAGCCTGCGCTGGCTGCTGCTGGCCACCTTGCTGGAGGCGTTTGGCGGCTTTGGGACAGCTCTTGGCTATCTGGCAGCGGAGACGATTGGCCGGGTTGGCATGGTCTGGATCTGGCACACTATGCCGGCGGCGTATCAGGGCGGTCTTTCCACGCGCTTTGGCGTGCCTGAGAACATCGCGGTTTACTGGGCTGGTTGCTTTGCGCTGCCGTTGATTGCTGTCAGCCTGTTTTTCTTGAGCTTCTGGCAGGTGGTGATTGGGGCTGGTGTGAGCTTTGTGCTGGTGTGGGCGCTGGCGAAGCTGTCCCTCACCAAAGTCAAAGGCATTACGGGTGATGTTTTGGGGGCTGCGCAACAAATCGGTTCACTGGGCTTCCTGCTGGGCGTCCTTTCTCTTTAGAAGCTGTGTTCGCCCCCTTAAAAACCAGAGGCATTCCTCTGCTTTTGTGGGTAAGGCGCTGCAAGAAACCATTTTTGTGCAATCATTTGCTAGCATTTTAGCTTTAATCTACGCGCATTGTTTGCCTACAAGCGCGTGAAACCCTTTTTACAGTTCTCGGGCCGGAGACATTATGAAGCTATCCTTTGCTTGTGCACTTTCAGCATTCAAACGAGCTGCTGCCCTTGGGCTGGCCGCTGCCGTCCTTGCCGGTTGTGCCTCCAGGCCTGGACCGGATTCACTTGAGATTTCGCTTGAAGAAGCCGAAGGGACCAAGGATGTTCATATCCTTGTGGCGACCACGCGGGCGCGTGCTGAACATCCCCCTGCCCTTTACACCTCCAAGCGGTCTGAAGAGCTAGACTTTGCTTCGGCCACCATTTCCATTCCGCCGACCCACAAGCCCGGCAGGATTGAGTGGGCCTCTTCGCCTCCGGGCAACCCGAACACCGACTTCGTGGTGCGGCAGGCGGCTTACATTGACGGCAATGCGGCTTTCCGCCAGCAGGTCAACCAAGCGATTGCAAAACGTGCTGGCCGCGAGCGCGAGGCTGTGCTGTTCATTCATGGCTACAACACCCGCTTTTCTGAGGGCGTGTTCCGCCTTGCGCAGATGGCAGCAGATGCCAAGATCAACCGGGTGCCGATCCTGTTCACCTGGGCGTCCGCTGGTAATCTGACCGACTACATTTACGACACCAACAGCGTCACCGTTGCCCGCGACGGGCTAGAGCAGGTGTTGCGGGAGCTGGTGAACTCTGATGCAGAGCGGGTGACCATTCTGGCGCACTCGCTTGGCAACCTGTTGCTGCTGGAGACCTTGCGGCAGATGGAGCTCAAAGGTCACGGGCTTTTGAAGAACAAGAAAGTCACCATTGTGATGGCTTCACCGGACATCGATATTGATGTTTTCAAAACAATGATTACCTCTCTTGGATACAGAGCAAACCCTGTGTTTGTGCTGGTTTCGCGTGATGACCGCGCGCTGCGCTTCTCCCGCCGCATTGCCGGTGGCAAGGCACGTGTGGGCGGTATCGAGAATGATGCAGAGCTGACAAGTCTGGGCGTTGTGGTCATTGACCTGACGGATGTGCAGGGTCAGGATAGCGTCAACCACGACAAGTTCGCGCAACTTGCTCAGTTTGGACCGCAGCTGGTCAATGCCCTTGAACAAGGCACGATGAGCCGCAGCCAGCAGAGCATTGGCGGACGTCTTGGAAACGCTGGACGCAGTTTCACCGAGTTTTTGGGGAACACTGCGAAGATCGTGATCAGCACGCCTGGATCCGTTGGCGCAACGCGCTAAAGCAGTTCGCATTTAAGGTGAACACTTGAACTGCTTTAATCGTTATTTTCGCGTATCTTTATCCGAAAACCGGTTTCCACTTTTCGGAGATACGCGCTGAACACAGCGGTTTGAACCCGATGATTTTGTAGGACAGTATTTTGTCAGGTACTTTAGAAAGACCAGCCAGCCCGTGTTTAAAACTGTGCCAGCTGGATGAAGAACGGAAGATGTGTGTGAGTTGCTGGAGATTGCTCAGCGAGATTGCCGGATGGGGTTCCCTTTCTGCGCAGGCTCAGCACACCATTCTTGCCAAGCTTCCTGCGCGAAAAGCTGAGTTTCTGGCTATGAAACAGGAGGATGTGCAATGCGCTGGACGATAGGCCTTGTCATTCTCATCGGCGCCATGTTGATTGGCGTTGCCACCGGATATCTTGGAACACCTGAGTTTCTTGGCGACAAGTTTCAGGAGGACGGCCCTCGGCTGGTCGCCCTTGCGGCCATGGGCATCGTGATCATGATGGGCGTATTCATTCGTCGCCCGCAAATCCGCGAAGTGTTTGGTGCCGTGGTGTTTTGGGGTGGTCTGGCGCTGCTGTTGGTGATTGGATACTCATTCCGTTATGAGCTGATGACCGTGCGCGACCGGGTGATGTCCGAGCTGTTTCCCGGCTCCATCTCTCAATCTGCAGATGGCGAGATGGTGATCTCCCGCGGGATCAACCATCAGTTCTTCATTGATGTGCAAGTGGATGGTGTTTCTGTCGACATGCTGGTGGACACCGGTGCTTCTCACATCACCTTGTCTCACGGAGACGCACGCCGGGTTGGCATCGACACCAATAGTCTTTCCTACAGCATCCCTGTTTCTACCGCCAACGGCATGGGCTTTGTGGCCCGCGTGCGTTTGCAGGACATGCAGATTGGTGACTGGCGCCTGAACGAAGTGCCCGCATTTGTGGCGCAGGAAGAAATGCTCTCAACCAGCCTGCTCGGCATGAGCGCCCTCAACACCTTCGCCAGCTGGCGCGTAGAAGGCAACCAGTTGATCCTGAAGGCGCGTTAAAAGAAATCGCAGTATTTAGAGAAAAGAAAAGCCGCGGACAGGGATGTCAGCGGCTTTTGTGTTTCTTATGGCTTGCAGCTTACAGCAGGCTGTATGCAAACCTTGCGCAAGCGATCAACAGGAACACGCCAAATGCCAGCTCCAGCTTGCGCTTTGGCAGGTTGTGGGCGAAGTGTGCGCCCAAAGGAGCCACGTAGATGGTGATCGGGATGATCAGCGCGATAGCCAGCAGGTTGATGTAGCCCACGGAGAATGGCGGCAGGTTGGGAGCGCCCCACCCGGCTGCAACCATGCCAAAGACTGCCGGAATGGAAATCAGCACACCAACCCCAGAAGATGTGGCAACGGCCTGATGGATCGGGCGGCCAAACAGGGTCATGAAGGTGTTGTTCATGACGCCGCCACCGATGCCCATGAGCGTTGAGAAAAAGCCGATCATCACGCCTATCAGCGCCCGCACCGGGTTGCCTGGAATGTCTGATCCCAGTTTCCAGCTTTCACGATTGAACAGCATGCGCATAGCGACCACAAACGCGATCACCGCAAAGATGCCTTTGAGCGTATCACCTGAAACGAGCGCCGCCACGTATGAGGCCAGCAGCACGCCAATCGGCACCGGGATGATCCAGCTTTTCAGCAAGGACAGGTCAACGGCGCCTTTCTTCTTGTGTGCGAAGAAGGAGCGCAAAGAGGTTGGTACGATGACGCCCAGAGAAGAGGCCACTGAGATATGAACCACAGCGTCCGGATCAACACCCACCTCTGTCAGAATGGTTACAAGGATCGGCACGAGGATCGCGCCGCCTCCAATACCAAACAGCCCTGCCAGAAAACCTGCTAGTGCACCAGAAGCAATCAATGCTGCTCCGAACCCCAGCATAGACGCAGAAATCATGTCCATGCTGTCCCCTCCTCAATTCCAATTGCATTTCATGCGCGTACTCTTATCCGAAAACCGGTGACCACTTTTTGGGAGTACGCATTCTTTTCGCGTACTCTCGTCCGAAAACCGGAAGCCACTTTTCGGGAGTACGCTAAATCAGCGCTGCCTCTTTCTGCTCACGTGCTTCAAGCGCAACGCTTTGATGATGTGAAACCGCAGCCAGCGCGTCCTCCAGCACCTCAATGCCAGCGCCAACCTTGTTGGCTTCCACCGTCATGATACGGCGGAAATGGCGAGCGCCCGGAACACCTTGGTATGTTCCCAAAATGTGGCGGGTGATGGATGCCAGCTTGGTTCCGGCAGTCAGTTCGTTTTCGATGTAGCCGCGGTAGGCATCCATTGCTTCAACCGGCGTGATCGCAGTGCCGTCCTCACCGTAAACCACACGGTCAACCTCTGCCAGCAACATTGGGTTCTGATAGGCTGCGCGGCCCATCATAACGCCGTCCAGCTTTTCCAGATGTGCTGAGGTTTCTTCCAGTGTTGCCACACCGCCGTTGATGCCGATGAACACATCCGGCAGGCGCTGCTTCAGGCGGTAAACAAGGTCATAATCCAGCGGCGGCACATCACGGTTTTCCTTTGGGCTAAGGCCCTTCAGCCATGCCTTGCGGGCATGCACCCACAGCGCGTCTGTACCAGCGGCGATGACTTTATCTGCCAGTGCGTTGAGTGCTTCTTCCGGCTCCTGATCATCCACGCCGATGCGGCATTTGGTGGTGACCGGGATGGAAACAACATCCTTCATGGCCGCGATGCATTCTGCTACCAGATCCGGCTCCAGCATGAGGCAGGCACCGAACTTGCCAGACTGTACGCGGTCAGACGGGCACCCAACGTTGAGGTTGACTTCATCGTAGCCCCAGTCCTCCACCATTTTGGCGCACTCAGCCAATACTTTGGGATCAGACCCACCCAGCTGGCAGGCAACCGGCTGTTCCTGTCTGGAGAAGTTCAGATGACGGTCCCTGTCGCCATGAATCAAGGCGCCAGTGGTGACCATCTCAGTATAGAGCAGCGAATTCTTGGAAAGGACCCGGTGAAATGCACGGCAATGCCTATCCGTCCAGTCAAGCATCGGCGCGACCGCGAAGACGGGGCTATTGATATTATAGAGTTTTTTTGTTGCTTCAGTCATTCACGACGGTCTCAAACAGTCTCAAGTCGCAGTCTTTTGCCCTTTCTGCACAAAATTGGCAAGTCACAGCACTGAGAAACCTATGAGCGGGATGGAATGGTGAGGTGCATGGTTAAGGTGGAGAGGTGGGAGTAAACAGCTGGCCCACTAAAGACATCAGAGAACTCAGGCCTACTTACTCGCTGGAGCTGTTTCAGATTTTTCCAAGAAATCAAGCAACTCTCTTGCCGGTTCTTGGCCACGCCGCTCAGCCTGTTTCGCCCATTTTTTTGCTACTTTGTTATTCTGAGGCAGACCACGTCCCCTGTGATAATTTAATGCAGTCATAAACTGGCAGGCAGAGTTCTGCTTCTTGGCACACTGCAAAAAGAGTTTCGCAGAGTGTTCTTCATCTTTCTCGACGAGTTCACCTTTCAGATATAGCTCCCCCAGCATCAAAAGTGACTTGTCGTTGCCGAGATCCGCAGCCTGTTTCAGATATTGGAGAGCCTTTGGCTTATTCTGTTTGACAAATTCTCCATTAAAGTAGGTCATAGCCAGTTTATGCGTAGCATCACTCTGACCAAGTTGCCGAGCCTCTTCCAAAAGAGCTAAAGCTTTTGATTTATCTTGCTCAATCCCAGATCCATTCCAATAGCAAATCGCCAAATTAAGTTTTGCGTCAGCGTTGCCGCCTTGAGATGATTCCTCAAAGAGATTAGCCGCTTGCTCAAAATCTTGCTTAACCCCACGGCCATTCATGTAAAAGAAACCTAAGAGGTTCTGTGCACCAGCATGGCTCTGAACCGCAGCTTTAGATGCCCATTCAAAAGCAATTTCATCATCCTGCTTGAAAATTGTACCTTTGTGGCGAAGTACAGCCAGACTAAACTGCGCATCAGCATCTCCTGCATGCGCTTTATTCTGTAAGTCCGCAGGTGTCTGAAGAGGTTCGGAGCTTGTAGTCAGATTTGAGATGTATGGTAATGCAAATAGTATTCCCCCGAGAAGAAGAACAGCACAAAAAAACAATATCGAAACTTTTAGGGGAGCACGCATTTGGAAATCCAAAAATCGAAAACAATAGCTGAATCAATGTCGATAATGCTCAATGTTGCTAAACATGTACACTAGGAAGTTGGGTGCTCTAAAAAGAAAATAATTGAAGAACTACATGCCTTTGCTTTATCGCACCCGCGGTGCCATCGCTTTGACTTTGCCAACATCTAAATGAGATACGCCGTGCCCTCTTTTGCTGCGCCAATCAAGGTAGGCGCCGAAGATTTCGGTCTGGCGGCCCTTGATGCCGGGGAGTGATCGAACATCTCCCCCTGCCCATGGGGAGAATGGAGAGCGACGGACAGAGCCGTACAGACCAACCCGAAGGCCCTGGCGTGTTGCGATGCCCCGGGCATGGAAGCCGTGTGTATCTGCTATGACGAGTGTATTGGCAGGAACAGCAAAAGACACAGGCTTGCTGAAGCCCATCTCCTGCAGTTGATCTTCTGTTACACGGAACGATCCGACAGCATGATTGCCATCTTTATGTGTTGCTGCGGTGAGGCTTTGCTCATACTCCCATTTTCTGCGCGCTTCATTCAGTCTGTGTGAGCCGGGCACGTAATGGAATGGGCCATCTGCCACCTCAACATCTTTCAGGAACAGCCAGGCTTTGGCTGTGGGATGGAATGTATCTGAATGAAAGTTGGTCTGCGGGTCTTTGCGCTTTTCATCCAAATCCCACAGAACGGTATGCAGATAGACAAGCGGATCTGCATTGTTGGATGCTACATAGCGCAGGCCTTTTTGGAAGATATCGGCCCCCACAGCGGCTTGCAGGCCGGGTAGTTGTTTCAATATAGCAGGCGTCAAGCCAATGAAACGGGTGACCGTTCGTCCCTGCTTCATCTCCCGCGCCGCAAATTCTGTCTGCTCCAGCTCATCCTGCACTGCTTTGAAGACATCCTCCGGCAACACATTATGCCGCACCACATATCCATTTTCATGAAAGAACTGCCGGTCTTCAGCTGGCAGAAAGTGCTCCATCTGTCTGCGTCGCATCTGCGCCATCCGCTCCGCCAGTGCCATGCGCCACACATGAAACCCGCGCTCGTTCAGATATCTGCTCCCAATAATCGGATTGCCCCGAAATGACTTCCCCCCCAACGCAATATCAGCAATCCAGAGCGGGCTTTTGAGTATCTTCAGAGGTGACATTGGGAAGCCTGTAATACAAAATCAAATGACAGCAACCATAGGTTTATATCAGTTATCTAGCACTAAGAAGCAAGAATCTTATGCTGAGAAGCAGATTTACCAACTTCCAGTTGATATAAGATAGAGGCAGTTAGTTTACACTAACTGCCTCTGCTACCGTTCGGCATTTTATGAACACCGTTTAGATCAGGAACTCAAAGTTCGTTGCCTGAAGGTCTTCTGTCCGGACACCATTCATTGTAATGGAGTTGTCGTCATCTAGTTGGATAACAACCGCATTCCCAACGTTACTTGCCAATTCAAGAACATCTTCGAAATTTGCAAATACATTTTCATCCACCTGAATAGTATCAGAATTTACATTAAAGTCTGAAATAGTATCCTTACCAAAGGAATTTCCATCAAACCTAAAGACATCGGCTCCGTTGTCTCCACGCAGGCGATCATTTCCAACTCCGCCATTTAGCGTGTCGTTGTCATTGCCGCCATAAAGACTGTCATTGCCTTCACCACCATTCAGGACATCATCATGACTTCCTCCTGAGAGGCTATCATTCCCGGCATCGCCATTAAGCGTATCATTACCATTGGCACCAGAGATGATGTCATCGCCACCAAGCCCTGAAATGACATCATCCTGATTGCCACCATAAAGCTTGTCGGCCTCTTCAGTAGCATCTTCATATGTGGCCTGGATGATACCATAAGCATCAAGAACCGTGCCGTCAGCAAACTCGATGAACTCAACACCGTAGTTGCTGCTGAACTGCTTACTGATGAGCAAGGTGTGACCATCTTTGAACGTCAACTGAAGATCAACATTACTACCGGTTGTAACACGGGTGAACTGGACTTCATCCAACTCAATACCCGCACCAAGGATCAAACGGTCGGTATCTGAGTTAGTGTACCGATACTCTGCCAGCGTGTCGTTGCCATCACCCAGATTGTAATGGTAGGTGTCATTGCCAAGTCCACCTTCAAGTGTGTCATCACCGAGACCACCAGTTAGAGTGTCGGCTCCGTTGTCTCCACGCAGGCGATCATTTCCAACTCCGCCATTTAGCGTGTCGTTGTCATTGCCGCCATAAAGACTGTCATTGCCTTCACCACCATTCAGGACATCATCATGACTTCCTCCTGAGAGGCTATCATTCCCGGCATCGCCATTAAGCGTATCATTACCATTGGCACCAGAGATGATGTCATCGCCACCAAGCCCTGAAATGACATCATCCTGATTGCCACCATAAAGCTTGTCGGCCTCTTCAGTAGCATCTTCATATGTGGCCTG